>NZ_CP175698.1:0-3620763 GCF_046097095.1 Natrinema sp. 74 | reverse complement strand
CGTTGGTCAGGACCGGCATCAACGTTTCCCACCGGTTCGACGGCTGCTGACGGGAACCACTACGGGGCCCGCCGCCGTACCAGCGCCTATGACTGACGACTCGCTTCCAGCGCAGACCCGGCGACTCCATCGCCACCTCGAGGCGACCGCCGAGGTGCCGATCGATCGGACGGCGAACCGCTGGCTCGGCGAGGCCGAAGCAATCGCGGGAGACATCGCGAGCAACGATCTCGACCGGGAGACTACCCTCGAGCGTGTCGCGAAGATCCGCGGGCTGCTGGCGGAGATCGATGTAACCGGCCACGAGGGAGCCGACGAACACCTCGAGGCGGCCAAAGGAATCTGCGCGACGATTCTCGAGGGCGACGGGCCGACGCCTCCGTAGTCGCATTCAGTCCCATTCCGGCGCGATCCGACCGTACGACGCAGCATTCCTTTCTTTCATAAATTTCAGGTAGCACTTATGTCGGGACTCGTCGAACTCGAGTCTGCATGACAAGTCCTTCGTCGGCATCGTCGCGCACGTTCGAATGGATCGACGACGCAATTCCCCGCTACGAATCGTTTCTCACGGTCGACGAGCACCGCGATCGCGACCGAGCACTTGCGGCCGCCCACGACCACGTCGAGTACCGAGAACGCGGCGAGAGTGCGAACGGCGAGACGATCTGGACGGTGACCGTCGGCGACGGCGACCGGAGTGCGCTCCTGCTCGGCGCTCCCCATCCGAACGAACCGATCGGTTCGATGACGATCGACTTTCTGCTTCACGAACTCGCGACGAACGACGAGTTGCGAGCGTCGCTCGACTACGAGTTTCACTGTCTGCCCGTCGCCGATCCGGACGGCGTCCGGCTCAACGAAGGCTGGTTCGACGGGCCGTTCACGCTCTCGAACTACGCGCTGAACTTCTACCGAACGCCGCCGGACGAGCAGGTCGAGGCCACGTTCCCGGTCGACCACGAGGGTTACTCCTTCGACGAGCCAGCGCCGGAAACGCGAGTGCTGATGGATCTGATCGAGGCCCATCGCCCGGAGTTCGTCTACAGTTTCCACAACGCCGCGTTCGGCGGCTGTTATTACTACCTCTCCGAACCTCTCGAACCGCTCTCCGACGTGCTCTCGTCGCTCCCAAACGAGTACGATGTCCCACTACATCGAGGTGAACCAGAGTGGTTCACCATGGAGTCGTTCGACGACGCCATCTATCGGCTTCCGACCTTTGCAGATCAGTTCGACGATGTGAGAAATCACGACGATATCGACCCCGAAGAAGCGCTCCTCGGCGGCAACGTCTTCGATTACGCCAGGCGGTTCAACGACGATGTCGTCGAATTCGTCGTCGAACTACCGTACTTCCACGACCCGCAGATTCAGGACCGGACCGAATTGGACCGCACCCGAACGGATGTCATTCGCGAGGGCGTCCGAACTCAGCAGGCGCTCCTCAAGGAGATGCGAGACGGGGTCGAGGCCGTCGCTGCATACCTGCCGGACACGCCGATGGCTCGAGAAGCGGAGGGTGCCGTCCCCCACTTCGAGAACGAACTCGAGTCGAAACTCGAGTGGGTGGAATCGACTGTGGAGACAGACAGATCGGCAACCGTCGCCGAGCACGTCGACGAACGCTACCTCAGACAGTATCATCTACTGACCTACCTCGGCATGTTGTTGCGGTCGATCGACCACGCCGCGATGAGCGCCGACGAGGACGCTCGCGAGACGCTCACGGAGACGAAAGCATCGCTTGAGGGGACTTTCCGCGAGCGAATTGGAGCGATACGAGACCAGTTAGACTACGAGACGATTCCAATTTGGAAACTCGTCACGATCCAGGCTCGCGCTGGACTGCGCTGTCTAGACTACCGCCAGAACTGTTCCGAGGAGTGACGTCGCCCAGTCGTCGTTTTGCGCTTCCGCCCAAGACGTTCATCTGAACGCAAGCGTATATATACACAACTTATACAATACAAATATATTCTCCTAAATATATGAAATATAATATTTCATCACTGTTTTCTGCGAGTACTACCGTATGCCCGGACAAGATGGCACACGGCAACGGACGAACCGACGGGGAGTACTCGAGAGCATCGGCACCACCTCGGTCGCTGGCGGCCTCGCAGCGATCCTCGCCCAGCGCCACATCGTCCAGCCGGTGGCGGCACAGACGACCGACGATCGACGCGGCTTCGTGATCGACGAGACGGCCGATCCCGACGCGATCTTCCCGCAGTCGGTGGCCAGCGGCGGCCCGACCGAGAGCGGCGTCATCCTCTGGACGCGAGTCGCTCCCGACGCGGTCATCGCCGGGGAGCCACTCGGCGTCCAGGTCGCGGTCGACGACGGCTTCGAGACCGTTGTCTACGAGGGAACGGTCCCCGCCGACCGACTCTCGAGCGCACACGATTACACCGTCAAGGTCGACCTCGATGGGGCTCTCGAGTCGGCTCGGCGCTACTACTATCGGTTCGTCTACGACGGCGTTGCGACGCGGACCGGCCGCTGTCAGACGCTGCCGGCGGCCGACGCCAGCCCCGACTCGCTGTCGGTCGCGGTCCTGACCTGTCAGGATTACCAGAACGGGTATTACGGAGCCTACCGCCATATCGCGGCCGAAGACGTCGACTTCGTGGTCCACCTCGGGGACTTCATCTACGAGTCCGCCAACGGAGCCTACACCTCGCCGACGACGGACGTCAAAGACGGACGAGATTTCGACCTCCCCAGCGGAGCCGAGCTGGCCGAATCGCTGGCCGACTTCCGGACGCTCTACCGCATCTACAAGGGCAACGAGCACCTCCAGCGGGCCCTCGAGCGACACACCGTTATCCACGGCTGGGACGATCACGAGATCGGCAACAATCGCTACTGGGACGCCGACACCGACGCGCCGGTACTTCCCGATAAGGACGGCGGCGAGCGGCCGGAGACGGCGATGGAGATCACGGCTGACGGCATACAGGCCTGGATCGAGTACATCCCGGCCCGCGTCGAGTTCGATTCGACGGAGCCGGATTTACAGGACCAGCTCCGCCTGTGGCGAGACCTGCAGTTTGGCGACCTCGTGGATCTGACCGTCACCGACGAACGCCTCTTCCGCGACGGCCCTCCCTGTGGCAACGCACGACTCACCTGTACGGATGAGGAAGCACAGGGACGGACGATGCTCGGCGACGAGCAAAAGCGCTACTTCAAAGACTGGGTCGACGACTCGAGTGCCGTCTGGACGGTCTGGGCCAACGAGGTGCTGACGATGCCCCTGACCGTTGGCGACGGCTGGTCTCAGGCCGAACTGTTCCACGACTCGTGGGACGGCTTCCAGCACGAACGCTGGGAACTCATGCAACACGTCGCGGACGCCGAGCCGCGGAACTTCGTCGTGTTGACCGGCGACCTCCACGCGTCGCTGGCCGGCTACGTCGAGGCGGGCTACGGCGAAATCGAACCGTCCGAGACGGCCGACCGCATCGGCGTCGAACTGATGACGCCCGCGATCACGAGTGTTAACGCCGCTGATGTCGTCGACTTCCCCGGCGGCTGGGCGGCCGACGCGCTGGGCGAACTCGCCAAATCAGCCAACGACCACCTCGAGTACGTCGACTGGCACCGCCACGGCTACGCCGTCGTTGAGTTCACGCGAGATCACTGCACGTACACCGTCTGCGGCGTCGACAAGGACGCGGATCCGCTCGATGCCGACCGAACGACGGTCGCGCGCTATCGCACGCCCGACGGTGACTCGCAACTCGAGGACGTATAGCCTCTGATTGGCCGCTCGAGCGTCGCACCGGCGCTACCGCGAACGGCCTGCGATCGATCCGCGACCGCTCGAGCGCGCGATTGGACGGAAACGCTACCATTTTATGCGAATACGTGCCACGCTAACAGGTGATGGCAGCGAATCGATCGATTCTACCGACACCGATACCGACGCGGAGGGGAGCGCGATGAACGCCGAACTGGACCTGCTGATTCGCCTCGGCGACTACGACCGGCCTCAGGACGTCGGCGACCGTGCCGTTCAAGCGGAGGAATTGGGGTTCGACCGGCTCACGGTCGGCGAGACTACCGGCTGGAACATCGTGCCGCCGCTGACGCTGGCCGCCGACCGAACTGACGACCTCGGCATCTCCACCGACGTGATCTCGCCGTACGGGCGGACGCCGGCGATGCTCGCTCAGACGGCGCTGACGTTGCAGGCCGCGGCCGACGGCCGGTATCGGTTCGGGATCGGCCCGAGTTCGCCCGCGATTACCGAGCGCTGGCACGGTATGGAGTTCGACCGTCCGCTGCGCCGGACTCGCGAAGTGATCGAGATCATGCGCGCGGTCTTCGAGGAGGGTTCCCCCGCCTACGAGGGTGAGATCTTCGAGATTCCGGGGCTGGGCTACGAGCGCGGCCCGACCGAGAATCCGCCGCCGATCGATCTGGGCACCCTCGGCCCGAAGGCAACCGAGATGGCCGGTCGATTCGGCGACGGCTGGGCTCCCCAGCTGTTCACCGCTGACGGGCTTCGGACTCGGCTCGAGGACTTAGAGCGCGGTGCCGGACTGGCCGACAAGGACCTCGCTGACCTGCGGGTGGCCCCGATCGTCCGCTGTATCGCCGCCGAGGACCGCGAGGAGGCCCGTGCGAAAGCCCGCAGTACGGTCGCGTTCATGCTCGGAGCCTACGGCCCCTACTACGGCGACTCGGTCGCCGAACAGGGCTACCCCGACATCGTTGAGGAGATTCGGGCCGCCTGGGACGACCGCGATACTGACGCGATGGCCGCGGCACTGCCCGACGAACTGCTCGACGAGCTGGCACCCGCGGGCACCCCAGCAGAGGTCCGCGAATGGCTCGAGGAGTACGGCGAAATCGACGGGGTCGACGCCGTTCGAATCGGCTTCGTCGACGGGATGACCGAAGAAGACAAGCGGACGACGATGAAAGCGATCGCCGACCTCGCGTAGGGGATCGAACGCCGACCCTCAAACGGTCCTTCAGGCGCTCTCGGCGGCTCTCAGCCGACGAAGCGGCTTGTGTTTCGATTGCACTCACACGCCGTATAAGTACTCCGCGACCCCAACTGATGGTATGATCCCGCTACTCAACTCGCCCGAACGTCTCACCGCATTCGGCGACTCGGACGACATCGACACGGCGATGGATCTATTAGCAGATCGCCGACGACGCGCGCTGTTGCAGTATCTCGAGGATGTCGGCGGCTCGGCCCCTCTTCCGGAGGTGGCCGTCGTGATCGCGACGGAGGAAGCGGCCTCGGAGCCGAACGCAATCTCGGATCACGGCGACGTGTCGCCGCGAGACCGCCGTAAGGTACAGATTTCGTTACACCACACCCACATCCCGAAACTGACCGCAGCGGATGCAGTCGAGTTCGAGTCTGCGACGAAGACGGTCACGCTCACCGATCGCGGTCGAACGCTGCTCTCGCGCCAACCGGCCGTCTGCGACACGCCACAGTAGCCTCGGTTTTCGTTTCATCACCCACAGCGGAGCGCGGAAGTCGGGGTTCGAGGGATTATGGCACTACCACTAACTTCCCGAGGATGCTATCTTCCATGACCGCGCGCTGGGCGTCGGCGGCCTCCTCGAGGTCGTACGTCCGCGCCGCGTCGATCGAGAGGTCGCCCGTGTTCATCAGGTGGGCGACGCCGCGAAGCGGCACACGCAGATCCGGCGTGTTGAACATACTCATGAACTGATAGGAGACGTCCTTCGACCGGGCCACACCGTCGTTCGTAAAGCCCGGATCGGGGCTGTTCTCACCGATGCCGACGACGCGCGCGCCAGTCGCCGCGACCTCGGCGTCGAACTGCAGATACTCGTCCAGCCGGTGGTCTAACACGGCGTCAACGCCGCCGCTCGAGGCCTCGAGCACGGCGTCTGTCAGGTCGTCGCGGCCGTAGTCCAGTACCGTCTCGGCTCCGTAGTCGGCCAGCGCGTCGTGGTACTCCTCGGCCGCAGTGGTGATCACGCGTGCGCTGACCGCGGCCGCGATCTGGACCGCGACGTGGCCGACGCCGCCGGAGCCACCGTGGACGAGACAGTACTCCGCGGGCTCAAGGTCGGCGTGGTCGATCAGCGCGCGCCAGGCGGTGACGGCGGCGACGCCCGCCGCGCCCGCCTCGGTCATGTCGGCCCCATCGGGCAAGTGGACGACGCGGTCCGTGGGGACCGTCGCGTACTCGGCGTAGGAGCCCTGAAAGCCGCCGTTGCCGATTCCGGTCCCGAAGACACGGTCGCCCTCGTCGAACTCCTCGACGGCCGTGCCCGTCTCGGTGACGGTACCCGCGAAGTCGACACCGGGTGTAAACGGCACGTCGACCGGCGTGTACGAGCCGTCCCGGAAGTAGGTGTCGACCGGGTTGACGCCCGCGGCGGCGATTTCAACGAGTAGTTCGTCCTCGTCGGGTTCGGGGCGATCGATCTCGTCGACCTGCAGCACGTCCGCGTCACCGTGTTCGTGAAGGCGTACAGCGCGCATATCGTTCGAGACCACGGAACGGGGCGGCATAAGGGTACACGTGACGGGTCCGGAGACGAGCCGCCGTCGACCCGGTCTCGTCGCTCGCCGCGTCCGCGAACGCCGGCCGCTGTTGCACCAGCAAGTAGAACCCTTGTCGGCGCTCCGGCCGTCCGACTCGACATGAGTGACTCCGACAACCAGCCACTCGAGGGCGCGACGGTCGGCGTCTTCCTCGCGTCGGCGGGCACCGAAGAGATCGAGTTCACCGAATCGAGAGACGCCGTCGCCGACGCCGGAGCGACGGTCGACGTGCTCGGCAGCGAGTCGGGCGAGGGTCAAACCGTCAATAACGACCTCGAGGAGAGCGAGAGCTACGAGATCGATCGAACGTTCGATGCGGTCGCCGCAGACGACTACGACGCGCTGATCGTCCCCGGCGGCACCGTCGGTGCGGACACGCTCCGAACCGACGAGGACGGCGTCGAGTTGCTACGAGAGCACCTCGCAGACGGCAAGCCGGCGGGCGTGATCTGTCACGGCCCGTGGACGCTGATCGAAGCCGACGCCGTCGAGGGCCGCCGGCTGACCTCGTATCACAGCCTGCAGACCGATCTCCGCAACGCCGGCGGCGAGTGGGTCGACGAGGAGGTCGTCGTCGACGATGGACTGGTGACGAGCCGGAACCCGGACGACCTCGAGGCGTTCTGCGAGACGATCATAGATGTATTCGCCACTGAATAGGAGTTTCAGTCGACATAGCGAAGTTGATCGTAGAGGACAGTGGCATTTGGGAGACGTACAAGAGTATGTGTCGTCCCATCTGTCGCGGATACAATAGAAAGTCGACAACGATAGCACATTACGTGAGAGCTAAACGCCTACTGAACGGCTCGAGTCGCGTCGTCGATGATCTCGAGCGCTTCCTTCAGTTCCTCGGTGCCGGTCGCGTACGAGAGGCGGGCGTAGCCCTCGCCGTTTGACCCGAATGCGTCGCCGGGGACGACGACGACGCCGCGATCGATCACTTCGTCACACCAGCCCTCGGGGACCTTCGGCATCGCGTAGAAGGCTCCCTCTGGCGTGGGCACCTCGAGACCCGCATCCGTGAGCCCGTCGAGCACGAGATCGCGGCGCTCTTCGAACGTCTCGACCATCTCTTGGACCGGTTCCTGTGGTCCCGTCAGGGCGGCCTCGGCGGCGAACTGTGCGGGCGCGGAGGCACAGGCCTGCCCGTACTGGTGGACCCGGAGCATGCGCTCGATACGCCGATTTGATGCGACGACCCAGCCGAGCCGCCAGCCGGTCATCGAGTAGGTCTTCGAGCAGGCGCTGATGACGACCACGTTATCGGTCTCGGCGAACTCGAGCGGAGAGTGATGGTTCCCATCGAAGACGATGTGTTCGTACACCTCATCGGAGAGACAGAGCACGTCGTGTTCGTCCGCGATACGAGCGAACTCGCGCATGTCGGCCTCGCTCTGGACCGCGCCCGTCGGGTTTGCGGGGCTGTTGACGACGAACGCCGCCGTCTCCTCGGTGATGGCGTCCTCGACCGTCGCGGGGTCGAGGGTGAGATCCTCGCGCAGCGGGACGGGCTTCGGCGTCCCGTCGGCGAGCCGGGTCAGCGCGTCGTAGGAGACGAAGCCGGGATCCGGGAAGATCACTTCCTCGCCGGAGTCGACGTGGGCCTCGAGCGCGATGTGTAAGGCCTCACTGCCGCCCGAGGTGGCGATCACGTCCACGGGGTCGACCTCAAGGCCGTAGTCGCGGTCGTACTTCGCCGCAATCGCCTCTCGAAGCTGCGGGGTCCCTTTGTTGGAGGTGTAGGCGTCGACCTGTCCGGACTCGATGGCTTCGATCGCCCCTCGGCGGGCGTGGGCCGGCGTCGGGAAGTCGGGCTGGCCGAGCCCGAGGTTGATCGCGTCGTCGCCGGCGGCCTCGAACACCTTACGGATGCCGCTGATCGACACCTGCTCGACTCGCTCTGCGAACTCGGTCATGGCTATACGGGGGGTGTCGACCCCGATAACTCTTGATGTGTTCGACGGGTCGCCGACGCGGTCGGCGGCGGGTTCGATCGAACGCGCTCAGTCCTCGGACGTCTTGATGTCCGCCGACAGGCCCTGGGCCATCTCGATCTCGTCGGCGTTGTTCAGCGTCCAGGCGGTGCGCTCGGTGACGGCCTCGATGGCCTCGCGAGCGCTCGGATAGCCGTTGCCCGACTTCTTGACACCACCGAAGGGAAGTTGGACCTCCGCGCCGATACACGGCAGATTCGCGTACGCCAAGCCCACGTCGGCGTGGTCCCGGAAGTAGTTGAGCTGCCGGTACTCTTCGGAGATGATCGCGCCCGCCAGTCCGTAGGGGGTGTCGTCGTGGATCTCGACCGCGTCCTCAACGTCGCCCGAGTACTCGATGAGGGCGACATGGGGACCGAAACACTCCTCGTTCAGACAACGCAGGTCCGGTTCGTAGTCGATTTCGTAAACGAACGGGCCGACCCAGTGGCCCTCGGCGTGACCCTCCGGAATCTCGCTCTCCTCGAGTTCGAATCGGTCGACGAGGACGGTCGCGCCCTCCTCGCGGGCCAGTTCGTTGTACCGGCGGATCTTCTCGACGTGGTCGGCCTCGATCGCCGGTCCCATGAAGGTGTCTTCCTTGAGCGGGTCGCCCACCGAAATGTCCGCGGCGATGTCGACGAATCGCGCTTTGAACTCGTCGTAGATGTCCTCGTGGACGATCAGGCGCTCGCTCGAGACGCAGCGCTGGCCGGTCGTCTTGAAACTCGACATGATCGCCGCGTGAACCGCGGTGTCCATGTCGGCCTCTTCGGTGATGACGATCCCGTTCTTGCCGCCCATCTCGCAGGCCGCGAGCTTGCCGGGTTCGCCGCCGACTTTGCCCGCGATCTCGTGGCCGACTTCGGCGGAGCCGGTAAAGAGCACCGTATCGACGCGCCCGTCGTCGGTGATGGCCGCGCCGGCGTCGCCAAAGCCCTGAATCATGTTGAAGACGCCCTTGGGAACCCCAGCGTCGTCCATCATCTCGGCGATGATCTGGCCACACCACGGCGTCTGCTCGGCGGGCTTCCAGACGACGGTGTTGCCCTCGACCAGGGCGATGGCCATGTGCCAGAAGGGGATCGCGACCGGGAAGTTCCACGGCGTGATGCAGCCGACCACGCCCCGCGGCTTGCGCCGCATGGAGGAGTCTTTCCCCGCGACTTCGGAGGGAACCACGTCGCCGTGGGGGTGGCGCGCGTTGCCCGCCGCCCACTCGACCATGTGCCAGGCCTCGGTCACGTCCGCCTTCCCCTCGGAAATCTCCTTGCCACACTCCTTCGAGACGATCTCGCCGAGTTCCTCGTGGCGGTCCCGGAGTTCGTGGTAGATCTCCCAGAGATACTCTGCGCGGTCGATATACGACAGGTCGCGCCATTCCTCGAAGGCGTCATCGGCGGCCTCGAGTGCGGCGTCGACGTCCGCTTCCGTGCCGCGCTCGAACGTCGCCAGCGCCTCCCCGGTAGCGGGGTTCTCGCTCTCGAAGGTATCCCCCGTGCTGTCGTCGGACGTCGTCCGACTGCCCGCGGGACTCCGTCCTGTGTCGGTCCACTCGCCGCCGATGTAGTGACCGCGCCCCTGTTCGGTGACTTGCTGGCTCATACTGAGAACAAGGGCCGGCGCGCTGAAAATCTTGCTGGTAGTTCACATAGAACGAATACGGTCGCGGGGTTCGGGCGTCGAACCGGGGACTGACTAGTCGGCCACTGCCGAATGGCGGGAGATGGATGCCCAACGGGGGTCGGAATCAGGGCTAACTGGGTTCGACAGGTGACCGACGCGGACCGAGCGGACCGTCGCCTATCGGACACCGTGGGCTGAACTGTCACTCCATCGCACACAGCCAATCTGGCTAGCGATTCGCCTTATTTCGATCCCTGTTTAGGTCATCGATATGGAGGAGGATTCGTGTCCGAACTGCGGAGAACAGAACGCCAGCTGGCTTCTGGAACCGGGCGTCGAAGTCGAACTTACGTGTGTTAACTGTGGGCACAGCTGGACGACAAGAGGCTGAGCCGTCTCGCCTTCGAACGGACCGACAGGTTTCGGTCTTCAGTTCGGATCGCGACACGCGTCATTCGATGACCGAGATAGCGGCTCAGCTCTCGTTGAACGGTTCTCGATTCCAGTCGCGCAACGCCCGCTCGAGCCGCCGCTTTCGGGCCGACGGCGGTGGCAGTGTCGCCTGTCTGTCACTCCGACGACGGTGGCAGTGTTTTCTGTCTGTCACTCCCGCTATCGGGCCGGTCCGACCGAGTCCGTGGGTACGCGTCTCACTGATCCTCCTTCTCCCCACGCTCCGTCGTGACGGTTCGGTCTCCCTCCGGCGGTGCGTCCTCCTTGTCGGCGTGGCGCTCTTTTCCCGCCTCGTCCATCTCCTCGGTCGACGGCTCCATGTCCTGCCCGGACCGCCCCTCCACGCGCTCGGCCGGCTCGCCGGGATCGCCCGGCTCCGTCCCAAGCGTCCGCTGCTCGTCGCTGTCGACCCGGCCCTCGGTGCCCTCGTCGCGCTCGATGACCGGCTCGGTCCCGACGGCGTCGTCCGGCGACGCGCGCTCGTCCGTCAGTCGGATCGCCTCGTCGGTGATCTCGCTGACCGCGCTCTCGTCCATCGGAACGACCTTCTCGCCGGCGTCGGACTCGAGGATCGCCTGCACCGCACTCGCCGCGTCCTCGTCGGTGTCGACGTACGCCGTGTCCCCCTCGGTCATCCTGACAGCGCCGATCGGCTCGCCGCTTTCTGTCTCGACCCGCTTGCCGACGTCGTCGTCGGTGAACGTCGCGCACATACGTCGGCGTAGCGCCAGTCCGCGAAAACCGCTGGTGCCTGCAGTGGCCTGTGGGACGGCGTTCGGCGGCGCGTCGCGGCCACGTCACTGCTCGGTCAGGTCCGCCGCCTTCTCGAGTTCGCTACGCAGCGTCGTCGAGTCGAACTCGTGGTCGGGTCGGAGCCGGACGAAATCGAGGAACTCCCGCGCCGAGAGCAGCGTATCGCCGTCGTAGACGGTCGCGGCCGCGTCGACGGCGTCTCGCGGACCGATCCGGGGCTCGAGGACGGCCAGCGCGCAGGCCAGGTCGTATGCGGTCGTCTCTGGAACGCGGTCGTCGTGAACGCTGGTGGCATCGATGAAGTAGAACTCGTCGTCACAGAGCAGGATGTTCTCGGCCCGCAGGTCGCCATGGGCCAGCCCGTGATCGTGCAGCGTCGCGAGCATCTCGAACAGTTCCGGCGCGCGCTCGGCGACCACGTCGTCGGAGACATCGTCGAGCGACTCGAAATCGGGGAGGTACTCGAGGACGAGGACGCCGAGCCCGTTGACTTCGAAGGCGTCGATGGGCCGAGGCGCGTTGACGCCGATTTCGCGCATCCGCTCGGTCGCCGCGTACTCGTGTTCGACCATCTCGCGTGGCGTGTCGAACCGGTCGAAAAAGCCCTCCGTGCCCGAGGAGAACGCGCCGACATTCCGGCCCGTCGTCAGGACGGCGTGGACCAGCGCGTTCTGTCGAGAGACGATCTTGACGAACCACTCGTCGTCGATGACACAGGGTGTCGAGAGCCAGTTGTCCGCCTCGAGGAACTCCACGCGGACCCCGTCGCGGTCGTACCGATCCGCCAGCGTGCGAACGACACGCTCGATGCGGCTCCACTCCACGGTGCCACGTGCGAGCCGGCGGATGTCCATACATCGGAATCACGGCCGGCGGCGTTAAATGCGTCTCGAAGTGACATCGACTGAATGTGACATAGCATGTGACATATTGGAGCGAGAAACTGCCGTCCGCCGAGCGACTTGCGGGACGATACAACACTACTATCACCGCTGACATGGTATCTGAGGGAAATGTTTGCGATCGATACCCTGAGCGATGCGATCGACGTAACGCGGGAGTTTTTCGCACCGATCGATGCGGCCCAGTGGTTGCGCCTCGCGATCGTCGTCCTGTTCGTGACATCGTTCGGGTTCGGCGCACCGGCGTTGTCCGGCGGGAACGTCGGCCCGGTCACCGACGGCCCCGTACAAGACGATGGGCCATCCGAGATCGAAGAGCCCGCTCCGACGTCGCAACTACTGCTCTGGGGGCTCGTCGTGCTCGCGATCTTCCTCGTCCTCTGGCTCGGCTACGAATTTCTCTCCGCCGTCATGACGTTCGTCTTCCTCGAGTCGCTTCGGACGGGCGAGGTCCACATCAGACGCTACTTCGGGACCAACACCGGCCGCGGCCTGTCGCTGTTCCTATTTCGACTTGGACTCGGGCTCGCGGCGCTGCTCCTCCTTGGCGTGCCGATTCTGCTCGTCGTCTTTTTCGCGATGGGCGGGCAGGTCACGCTCTTGGTCGGCTCCGCTCTGGCGTTTCTCCCGTACGCGATCATCGTCGGATTGCTCTACGGGCTCCTGTCGCAGTTCACCTCCGCGTTCGTCGCGCCGATCATGCTGCTCAAGGATCGAGGCGTCCTCGGAGCCTGGCGTCGGTTCTGGGGGACGCTGCGTCCGAACTGGACCGAGTACCTCGTGTATCTACTGGTGGTCTGGATCCTCCAACTGGTCGCCGGGAGCGCGGTCTGGATCGTCGCCGGACTCGCCGCGCTCGTCCTCGTGGTCCCGTTCGTCATCGTCATCGCGCTCCTCGTGTTCGCGCTGGGCTCGCTCGGTGCGCTGCTCTCGATTCCCGTTGGCCTGCTCGGTGCGCTGCTCGGGTTGCTCCTGTTCGGCGCAGTCTGGGCACCGGTCGCCGCCTACTTCCAGTACTACGCGCTGTTGCTACTCGGAGACACGAACACAGCCCTCGATCTGATTCCCGATCGGCGCGCGGCGGCCCGCGAGGGGGCGGCAAACTGGCGTGCCCGTCCGAACGACCGCGATCCGACGAGTCGGCCCGACGAGTTCGATGACGAAACCGGCTGGGACGATGACCGCGGTCGGGACGACCCTGACGACGAGACGGACTGGGGTCGCTCGAGCGGCTGGGACGACACTGACGACGAGGACGACGACCAAAACGGCGGCTGGCGATAGCCCCGACCTCGGCGACCGAGTATCGGCAGTGGGCTTATCTCACAGACGATCGAGTATCACGTATGGCCGCCGATCTGCCCGACGAACACCGGATGATCCGGGAGACTGTCAGGGAGTTCTGCGAGACGGAGATCGAGCCGATCGCCCAGGAGATCGAGGACGAACACCGGTTCCCCACGGAAATCTTCGACCAGTTGGCCGAACTCGACATGATGGGCGTGCCGATCGCCGAGGAGTACGGCGGTCTCGGCGGCGAGACGCTCATGTACGCGCTGGTCGCCGAGGAACTCGGCCGTGTCTCCGGCGCGATCGGGCTCTCCTACGTCGCACACACGTCTCTTGCGTCGAAACCGATCGAACTGTTCGGCACCGAGGCCCAGAAAGAACGCTGGCTGCGCCCGCTCGCCGAGGGCGAGTACGTCGGCGGCTGGGCGCTGACCGAACCCGACAGCGGCTCCGACGCCTCCGATATGGATACTCGAGCCAAACGGGACGGCGACGAATGGGTGCTCAACGGGACCAAGCAGTTCATCACGAACGCCTCGGAGGCGGGCTCGGTCCTCGTCAAGGCCGTCACAGACCCCGACGCGGGCTCCGACGGCATCTCGACGTTCATCGTCGACCCCCGCGAGGACGACGGCTTCGAGGTGACGACGATCTGGGACAAGATGGGGCTCAACGCCTCGCCGACCTGCGAAATCTCGCTCGAGGACGTGCGCCTGCCCGCAGACCGCCTGCTCGGCGATGAAGGCGACGGCTGGGAGCAGACGAAGACGACCTTAGACGGCGGCCGAATCTCGATCGCCGCGCTCTCGACGGGGCTCGCACAGGGTGCGTACGAACACGCGAAAGCCTACAGCAAAGAGCGCGAGCAGTTCGGGCAGCCGATCTGTGAGTTCGACGCGATCCGGGACACGATCGTCGACATGTATCGCAAGACCGAGCGCGCGCGGCTGCTCACTCGGCAGGCCGCCCGGACATACGATCGGGGCGAGCCCGTGACTAGAGAGTCCGCGCTCGCGAAACTCGACGCCAGCGAGGCCGCTCGCGAGGTCGCAGAAGACGCCGTCCAGGTGCTCGGTGGCTACGGCTACACCACCGATTTCGCCCCCCAGCGCTTCTATCGCGACGCGAAGCTCATGGAGATCGGTGAGGGGACGAGCGAGATTCAACACCACGTCATCGGGCGCGAACTCGGTCTCTGATCGCTCGTGGCCCGTGGCTCGCAGCTCACGGCGGCTCCGGCACCGCGCGAACTCAGCCGAGGACGCCGCCGTCGCTTTCGTTCCCGTCGCTTTGATTGCCGTCCGAGTCTTGCTCGTCCGTACTGTTCGATTCACTGCTGCTCTCGTTTCCACCGCTATCGCCACTGCTCTCGTTTCCACCGCTATCGCCACTGCTCTCGTTTCCGCTGCCATCGCCGCCCGCGGTGCTTTCGTCGATCTCGGTCGTCACCGCTTTAGCGAGCGCCGTGACGTTTGGCTCCTCTTGCATCCGGAGCTGTTCGGGATAGACGCCGATCGTCACGATCAGGTCGCCGTTGGCCTCGACCGCTTTCGTGATGTGGAGGTCGACCGTGACGCTCTGGCCGTTGAATTTCGCGTCGGCGGTGAACCGCGAGCGGGTCGTTGTCTCCTCGAGGATCGTGATCTCGGTGTCTTCCTCGTGAGAGATGTTTCCGATGCCGTTGTAGTTGTTCTCGACGAGTTCGACGAGTTCCTTGGTCGACATCTCCTCGACGGGGTTGAACTGTTTGCCGAGGAGTTTGACTTTCGGGGTCGTCAGGACGTTGAAGACGGCCCCGCGCTTGCGCCCGAGCGGCCCCATGTCGACGGTCTTCTCGTGTTTCGTCATGTGGTTGGTCACCGAGACCGTTCCGGTGATGCCTCCGCCGGGAACCTCCTTCTTGACGCCGATCTCCTCGACGGCGGTCTGTTCGTAGCCCGTTTCCGCGCGGGTACTGCTCTTGACGCCCGCGGGTGCGGACTCGTGTTTGGCCATGCCGACCAGTCCAAGACAACCGGACAGGCTGGCGAGACCGGCGGCCCCGATCCCTGCCAGGACGCGTCGTCGATTCATTTCCCTGTAAATGACGGTCCGGTTGGTAAGTGTTTATTGGAACGGCGACCGTCTGTCAATACGAGAATAATCGGGCGCTCAGCCGGGAATCGGCCGGTGCCGCGAACCGACGGGCGGACGAGCGATCAGGGCCAGCTGCCGGCTTCCGCGAAGGCGTCGGCGACGCGCTGGATGGCGACGACGTAGGCCGCCGTTCGGGGGTTGTCGAGGTCGTTCTCCTCGTAGGCCTCGACCAGCGCGTCGAAGGCGTCGACGATGACCGTCTCGAGTTCCTCGTTGACGCGCTCTTCCGACCAGTAGAAGCGCTGGCGGTTCTGGACCCACTCGAAGTAGGAGACGGTGACGCCGCCCGCGTTCGCGAGGATGTCCGGGATGACGAAGACGTCCTTCTCCTTGAGGACTTCGTCGGCCGCGGGGGTCAACGGCCCGTTTGCCGCCTCCGAGATGACGTCGGCCGACACGTCCGCGGCGAGGTCCTCGTCGACCGCGTTCTCGAGTGCCGCGGGGATCAGCAGGTCGACGTCGAGCGTGAGCACCTCGTCGTTGGTGATCTCCTCCTCGCTTTCCTCGTAGCCGACGACGCTGCCGGTCTCGTTTTTGTGGTCTTTAGCCGCGACCGGGTCGAAGCCGTCGGGGTTGTAGATGCCGCCACTCGAGTCGCTGGCGGCGACGACGGTCGCGCCCATCTCGTCGATCAGTTTCGCAGCGATCCAGCCGGCGTTGCCGTAGCCCTGCACGGCGACGGTCGCGCCCTCGAGGTCCTTGTCGAGGTAGTCGAAGGCCTCGCGCGCGGCGATGACCGTCGAGCGGCCGGTGGCCTCGACGCGGCCCTCACTGCCGCCCGAGTCGAGCGCCTTGCCCGTGATGACGCCCGGTTCGGTCGTGTTCTCTAAGGTCTCGTAGGTGTCTTTGATCCAGTTCATCTCCCGCTGGCCCGTGTTCACGTCGGGCGCGGGCACGTCGCGGTCCTCGCCGATCATCGGTCGCAGTTCCTTCGCGAACGAGCGGGTGAGGCGCTCGAGCTCGCTCTCTGAGTAGTCGTCCGGATCGAGGATGATGCCGCCCTTGCCGCCGCCGAGCGGAATGTCGACGATCGCAGTCTTGTAGGTCATCCAGCCGGACAGCGCCCTGACCTCGTCGCGGGAGACCTGCGGGTGGTAGCGGATGCCGCCCTTGTACGGTCCGCGGTCGCCGTTGAACTGCGATCGGAAGGCTTTGAATCGCTCGAGGGTGCCGTCGTCGCGTTCGATCGTGAGGTTCGTCTCGAGGACGCGCTCGGGATATTTGAGGCGCTCGATCACGTCGTCGCCGATGTCGAGGTAGGTCGCGGCCTCGTCGATTTGCGACTGCAGGCTCTCGAACGGATTGGCTTCCTGGCTCATACGATAGGGGTTTCGTCGACTCGGGATAAGCGTAGCGAATGTCTACCATGGAAGGGTATGGGTGTCAACCTATGCGGATTTAATCACTATTTATACTGACTGTTTGGTCAGTTTTCGTCGGAAGCGGCATCGGCTCGGTCGCGGATCCGTTCGGCCCGGGCGATCAACGGTGCGTCGATCATCTCGCCGTCGACCGCGAAGACGCCGCGTCCTTCGGCATCGGCCTCGCGCTTGGCCGCGAGAACGCGCTCGGCCCATTCGCGGTCGTCGGCCGAGGGCGTGAACGCCTCGTTTATCGGGCCGACCTGTGCCGGGTGGATCGCCAACTTCCCGTCGTACCCGAGTTCGACGGCAAATTCGGCGTCCTCACGGAGCGCGGTCTCGTCTTCGAAATCGGAGACGATGGTGTCGATCGCCGCACAGTCGGCGGCCGCCGCCGCGAGCACGACGCGTTCGCGTGCATAGAGCACCTCGGTTCCGTCGGCGGTCCGCGTCGCGCCGATATCCGCCGCGAGATCCTCCGCGCCGAACACCACCGCGTCGGTCGCGGGAACGGCCGCGATTTCGGGCGCTGCAAGGATTCCGGCGGCGTTCTCGAGCAGCGCCAAGATCGGCAGCGATGAACCCGCGGCCTCGAGGTCGCTCGCGAGGTCGCGAACGTCGTCGGCGGAGCCGACCTTCGGCAGCATGAGGCTCTCGAGCGCGTCGGGAACTCCATCCGCGAACAGCGTCTCGAGGTCGTCGGCCCGTCCATCGTCGGCGGCGTTGACGCGAACGCAGACCTCACAGTCCGGGTCGAAGTCGGGCTCGGACAGCACGTCACGGACGGCCCCGCGGGCCTCGCCCTTGGACTGCGGGGCAACGGCGTCCTCGAGGTCGAAAATAATTACATCGGCCCCCGCCTCGGGAGCCTTGCGGCACATCTCGGGCCGGTCACCGGGTGTGAACAGTACACTTCTGCGGGCCATACAAACGGTCGTTTGTCCGGGAGTAAAGCCGTTGGCTCGATGGAACCTGAAACGCGATCGGAAGAGCGGACCGCGCTCGAGTTACGCCGCTTCGGCCGGATCGCACCGGGTCCGAGACCGGCGGTCGACAACGGTCCCGCAGGCGGGACAGACGAGCAGTCGATCGCCACGTTCCGTCGTCGCGTCCCAGTCGTCGGTGAGCGGGCCCTGATGATCACACTCGGGACAGAAGAGAACGGTCTTTCGCCGCTCGGGCGGCGGCTGCGAATCGTCGCGGTACGTGTACGTTGGCATGGGAGTTCCTAGGAATTCTGCGGATTTAGTGGTTGTGTGGCACGAACGACCGTGACGAACGGACTCATCCCGGAGTGGGCAGCCCCGCGTACTAAGCAGTTCGTCGTGGTCACTCGCTGCATGTCCATCGAGAGTACGAATCCGGCGACGGGAGACGTAGTCGACCGCTTCGAGGAAACGTCGGCCGACGAGCGAGACGACCATATTGCGCGGGCGGCCGAGACCTTCGAAGAGTGGGCCGAAACGCCGATCGAGACGCGCCAGCGGCTGCTCGCGAGGGCGGGCGAGGTGCTTCGAGAGAACGCCGACGAATACGCCGAACTGATGACCGAGGAGATGGGGAAACCCATCGCACAAGCCCACAGCGAGGTCGAGAAGTGCGCGTGGCTCTGTGACTACTACGCCGAAACCGCCGCCGAACATCTCCAGGACGAGGTGATCGCGAGCGACGAAGACGCGCGGACGGTCGTGGCCTACCAGCCCCTGGGACCGATTCTGGCGATCATGCCCTGGAACTTCCCGTTCTGGCAGGTGTTCCGGTTTGCCGCCCCCAACCTCGCGGCGGGCAACGTCGGGCTGCTGAAACACGCCTCGAACGTCCCCGGCTGCGCGCGGGCCATTCAGGACGTCTTCGAGGAGGCCGGCTTC
Organism: Natrinema sp. 74; assembly: GCF_046097095.1. Lineage (NCBI taxonomy): Archaea > Methanobacteriati > Methanobacteriota > Halobacteria > Halobacteriales > Natrialbaceae > Natrinema > Natrinema sp. 74. The sequence goes on along the minus strand of NZ_CP175698.1, from coordinate 3,601,842 downwards.
CCCGAGGGCGCGTTTACCACGCTGTTGATCGGCTCTGACGAGATCGACGCGGTGATCGAGGACGATCGCATCGCGGGCGTCACCCTCACCGGCAGCGACGGTGCAGGCCGAGCGGTCGCCGAGAGCGCTGGCAGCCGGCTCAAAAAGACCGTCCTCGAGCTCGGCGGGAGCGACCCGTTCGTCGTGCTCGAGGACGCGCCGATGGACGAAACCGTCGAGACGGCGGTGCAGGCACGGCTGATCAACAACGGCCAGTCTTGTATCGCGGCCAAGCGGTTCGTCGTGGTCGACGAGATCTACGACGAATTCGTCGACCGGTTCGTCGAGGCAATGGACGCACAGACCGTCGGCGATCCGATGGACGAGGACACGGATATCGGGCCACAGGCCCGCGCTGACCTCATGGAAGACCTCCACAAGCAGGTCGAGGAGACCGTCGAGAAAGGCGGCGAGATCGAACTCGGCGGCGAGCCGATGGACCGCGAAGGCGCGTACTATCCGCCGACGGTGCTGACCGACGTGCCCGAAGATGCGCCCGCCGATCAGGAGGAACTGTTCGGCCCCGTCGCGACCGTCTTCCGGGTCCCCGACGAAGATGCCGCGATCGAGAAGGCCAACGACACCCGCTTCGGGCTCGGCGCGAGCGTCTGGACGGAAGACCTAGAGCGCGGCGAGCGCGTCGCCCGCGAGTTCGAGTCCGGGCTGGCGTTCGTCAACGAACTCGTCAAGTCCGATCCCCGACTCCCCTTCGGCGGCGTCAAGGACTCGGGCTACGGTCGAGAACTCTCGAGACACGGCATCCGGGAGTTCGTCAACACGAAGACGATCTGGGTCCAGCAAGACGCCGGCGAGGAGACAGGGATGGTCGAATAAGAACGGGAGTTCGACGGCCAGCGTCGAACTTGAGGAAGAGCGCAGAGATGCGGCCCTATCCGTCACTCCGCCGAGCGTCGCGGTAGCTGGCGACCGTTTCGGTGACGAGATACCCGCTGACGACGAGCGCCAGCACCGCGAACCCGATCGTCTCGAGCGTGACGGTCGCGATCGTTCGGTCGCCGCCGTAGACGAGCGCACCGCCACCGAGTAGCCCGCAGAGCATCGCCACGTAGCGCCACCGCGCCGCGACCGGAACCATCCCGTCGTCGCCCCGAAGCGCGAGATAGAGGTGCGCCCCGCCGAAAAGGACGCCGTTGAAGAGCAAGGTCACTGCGATCGCGGCCGGTCCCGTCCCGGTTCCAATGTCGAAGTACGCGGCGACGAGCAACACGATGACCGCGACGGACGCGGCACCGAGTTGGGCGGACAATTCTCGAGAGATCATGACGAGTCTTAGTGCGGGACTAATATCAAACGTTTCGAAAACGAAACTATTCGGGCCGTCGCACGGGTACCTACGAACCGTTGCGCTGTACGAACACTTACGACTAGTTCGCTCGAAAGGAGCACCGAGCCGTGGACTCGCGACGGTCGAACCGCGAAACCGACGGCTTTCAGACGCCCCAGGGATACGTCTCCGGCGGCGTCTCGCCACCCTCGATATCGAACGGGTGCAGCGCCTCGGTTTCGTCGACGTGGATGAACGCGTCGTAGCGGTCCGGTAACACCGTCCGGACGTAGTTGCCGCCCTCGTACGTAGGGTCATAAACCACGCCGATCGCCCGGTGGCCGCGAGGATCGGCCAGGGGGTCGTGATCCGGGTCACCTGCCGCGCCGTAGCCGCGATCGAACTCGAGGACGCAGTCTCCGATTCCGGCCCGATGAAACGCGTCCTCGTAGCTGTCGGCTTTGGCCTCAGGGACCCGCATCTGCTCCATCGGCGCGCCCCACTGGTCGCCGGCAACGACGCTCCCGCGGTGGGAGCCGAAGCCGATGACGGCGACGGCGGCGTCGTCCTCGCAGACCTCCTCACGGGCCAGCTGCCCGAGGTTGAGCTTGCCCCGATCCTGCATGGTCGTCGCGCGGGCGTCGCCGACGTGGGTGTTGTGCGCCCAGACGATCCCCGGCGCGTCGTGAAACTCGAGCAATCGCTCGAGGGTCTCGCTCATGTGGCGATCCCGGACGTTCCACGATTCGTCTCCGCCGCGGGCCATCGTGCGGTAGTAGGACTCGGCGTTTGTCGCAACGAGTGCGTTCTGCTCGGCGGCGAAATCGGCGACCGGATCGTCGCCGTCGTAGTCCGCGTAGCGGTCTGTCATTTCCTCGCGGAGTCCGCGGAGCACCTCGAGCACCTCGTCCTCGCAGTCTTCTGGCACCAGCCGGATCGAACTGGCGTACTCGCGGGCGTCCTCGCCGTACGGTTCGAAGCAGTGGTAGGCGTCCCGCGCGCGGTCGGCCAGTTCGGGATCGAGGTCCTGCAGGTAGTCGATCACGGCGGCCATCGACTCGTAGAGGCTGTAGACGTCGAGGCCGTAGAACCCCGCACGCTCGCCGACGGGACGGTCCGCGTTGTAGTCGGCCAGCCAGTCCGCGAACTCGGCGACCTCCCAGTTGGCCCACATCCACGTCGGCCAGCGCTCGAAATCGGCGAGCGCGTCGGCGGCGCTGTCGGCGTCGGTCCGACCGGTGACGTACCGGGTTACGTCGAAACAATCCGTCCAGTCGCCCTCGACCGCAACGAACTCGAACCCGTGGTGCTCGAGCAGGCGCGCCGTCAGCCGCGCCCGTAGCCGGTAGTACTCGGACGTGCCGTGAGAGGCTTCGCCTAACAGGACCACGTCCGCGTCGGCGACTCCTTCGACGAGCCCGTCGAACCCCTCTTCGAGCCCGGTCGCGCGCTCGGCGATCGCGTCCGCTACCCGGTCCGGGCCGGTGTCGGCCGTCTCGGATTGATGTGTGGTCACGTGACTCACCTACTCGGAGGTCACGCCCGAGTCAATTTCGAATTGACCCTTGCGTGCGTCGGTCGAACGGCGTCCGCCGCGTCTCGATGGAACGGATCGGCGGGACTCGAGCACTCGACGTGTTTTTGTGGTCGCTCTGTGACAGGACAGCCGTGACCGAACTGAACTACGAGGCGTTCGCGGGCGACACCGGGCTCGGCGAGCGCGAGGCCGTTACCATGCGCGTCGAGGCGTTCAAAACGAACGAGTCGGGCGAGCAACTCGTCTGCGAGTTCAATCGGACCGTCCGCTCGTTGAAACGCGACTACGCCGCGGGTGGCGGAGCGTGATCTCGCGATGAGCACGGACCCCACCGTCGACGCGGACTACGAATGGCTCTCGCTCGAGGATGACGAGGAGCTTCTTTGGGCCGGCGGCCCGGACCGGCGAGCGCTCATCCCTGGCATCGCGATTGGAATTCCGCTCTCGATCATCCTGATCGGGCTGGTCATCATCGCGAGCGAGTACCTCCGGGTGACGAACACCCACTACGTCGTGACGAACCGGGCGCTGTACAAGAAAACGGGCATCCTCTCACGGGACGTCAAACGGATCGAACACGAGAAGGTCCAGGACATCTCCTACAGCCAGAGCGCGCTCGGCACCCACTTTGGCTACGGGGACGTCGAGGTCAGCACCGCCGGCGGCTCCGGGGTCGAGCTGTCCTTCGACGCGGTGCCCGATCCGAAGGGCGTCCAACAGCGGATCAGCGAACGGATCGACCGCAAGCGAGGTGGATCCACGGCCGGCGAGTCGAGCGAGGACGTGCTCGACGAGATCCTCACCGAACTGCGAGCCATTCGCGTCACGCTCGAGGACGACGACCGTGTTCGATCGCACGCCGACGAGGCGGCCGACGACGACACCGGTGGCTCCGCCTATGAGCATGACGAGAACTGATGGATCCGAGTCGGCGACGGGAGTCGACTCGAGGGCGACTACCGGCGACTCGGCCCCCGATGACGAGCGATCGACCGCGACTCCGAGTCCGGCCTGGCTCCCGCTCGAGGACGAGGGGATCCGCTGGCAGGGTGGCCCGCGCATCCAAACCGTGCTGCCGTCGGCCGCGGTCGCCGTCATCGGGACGGTCGCGCTGTTGGCCGCGATCGCTCTCAAGGTAGTGCCGGTCGTCGCCGGCCTCAGTGTTCTGCTCGTCATCGTGCCGGCGCTGTGGCAGTACGCCCGCGTCTCGAATACGGCGTTCGTCATCACGGACGCGGTGGCTGCGACTCGTCACGGCGTGCTCGGGCGGACCGTCCGGACCGTCTCGCTCGACCGAATTCAGAACACGACCGTCGAGCAGGATCCGATCGGTCGATTCGTCGGCTACGGCACCGTCACGATCGAGACGGCCAGCGGCACCGAGATCACCTTCTGGAACGTCGAGGAGCCCGCGACGATTCGGGACCGACTTGAGGCCGAGCGCGAGCGCCTGACCGGCGGTGAGGTACCGGGATCGCGCGAGCAGTGGACGGCGGTCCTCGAGGAGGTTCGGGCGTGGCGACGGCACCTCGAGCGGCAGTGATTTCGGACGGGATTTCGGTTACCTGATCTCGATATCGCCGTTCATCGTCGGTGCGTGCGGTTCGCAGGCGTACCCCGCCAGTTCGTCGCTCGCGACGAATTCGAGCCACTGTGCTCCCGCCGGATCGGTCGTTAGCTCTGTCTCGAGTCCGCCGACGACCTCCTCGGTTTCATCTCTGAGCGCGAGATTGTGTACAGCGCCGTCGCCCTCGGACCAGCCGATCGCGTACGACTCACCCGACTCGAGGGCGAGTGGCGGGTTTTCGAGCCCCGCGATCGGCTCCGGTTTGAGTCCGACCCAGGCCGATGTCTGTGCCGACAGATCGATCCGCGTTCCGGGCTCGAGTTCGACGGCCGTGACGCCGGCTCGCTCGAGTTCGTCCACCCACTCGGGTTCGTCGACCGTCGTCTCCCCGAAGCCATGACACGTGAACCGAACCTCGAAGGTGACGAGCGTGTCCGCACGCGTTTCCGACTGTCGCAGTCTGACGCTGCGGAGTCGACCGTCCTCGTCGACGAGAAGCGTTCCCTCGTCGGTGACGCCGTCACCGGGGACGCCCGCAGCGTCGATCTCGGTCACGCGGATGCGATGTATCCGTTCGCCATCGATCGTCCCGATACCGTCGTACTCGCTCTCGACGCATCGGAGCCAGTCGCTAAGCGGATCGAAGGCCGTCTCGATCACGCCCTCGGCGGTCCGTTGCGTAACGGGTTCGTTGCCGCTGGTCGCACCCCGGTCACCGTCGATGTAGATGCCGCGGTCCATTTCGCGGTCGCCGCTTCCGTCGTGGTCGTACGTGACCTTCTCAACGCGTTCGGCGTCGGGGTCGGCCCAGAGCTCGAACGCCGCCATCAGCTGCGTCGTCGATCGCCCACCTCTGCTCGTCCAGCGGCGCCGTGTCGTATAGTCGGCGGTAAACGATGTCGCCGTGAGCGCGTTTCTGTGGCCCTCGAAAAGCGCCGCCGGATCGCCGATGCCGTCGGCGGTCACCCCCGCCGGAAACGTAAGCGAGCCCGACTCGAGATCGTCGGTCTCGTCAGCGTCCGGCCCGTCGGTGGAATCGCCGAGACAGCCGGCCAGCCCGACGGCTCCCAGCGAGCCACAGCCACGAAGCCACCGTCGCCTCGTTGCAGTGCGGTTGCCATCCATACACAGTTCTTCTAACAAAATATTAATAATAGTGCCGGTTTGATGAATCGGCCACGAAATCAGAGCGTCAACGAGATCGTATAGAGGTTCAACAGCGCGGCGACCAGCCACGGTACCGCAAGTCCAGCCGGGACGATCGACCGATACGCCTGCTCGAGTAAGCGCCGACAGATCAGTCCGACGCCGATCGCGAACGCCTTCAAGCCGACCATCCCGGCGACGCCGAACCCCTCGATCGCCCCGCGAGCGGCCGGATTGGATTCTGACAGCCCCAGGCGAAGCCCAACGAACGTCGTCGCGATATCGGCGAGCAGGGCGACGGCGACGAGCACCCACAGCAATCGCTCGAGACCGGCGGGTGTCACGTCGCCGGGCAATCGGCGGTGCAGGAACGCGCTCTCGGAACTCATACCCTCCCCACCGGAGTCGAACCGGATCACCGTGCCATCGGGAGCGAGCGTCGGTTCAACCACCACGGGTATTGTTATGGGAGTCGTAGAGACCGTTCCGTTACTGGTAAGACATTATAACCGACTGAAACGGTCCCAGATAGCCGCCAACTCGGTCGGCGACGAGTCGACCGGGCGACGTCGGTCCGGGCGTATGCAGTGCGTCTCTCCGGCTGTAATCGGAACGTACCTCGACGGACGGCCTCGAGTACCCCGCTCGTCGCCGGCCGCGGTCGCTCGAGCGGTCGGTCGCGGTCGGCCGGACACAGGGAAAGAGGAGACATCGGCTCGCGCCGAATCGATCGTCACCGATCGTTGGAGCTCGCCGCGAGGGATGAGGAGGGAGCGGATCGCGGTCGCGGCGCGGGCCGATCGAGAGTGCGTTTTGCCTCCGTGGTCACCAACACGGAGACAGCTATCAGTCGACGACCGTGGACCACGAACGCTCGCGTTCAGTCGTACAGTCTTTATCTCTGACTGCTATCGGGACGTGGGTCACGCTGGAACGAGGTCGACTCGATCGCGTCGAGCCGGTCGAGACCACGTCCACAGCATGTCGTCTGTCTCGTCAGTACCGGCGGGGATGACGCCCGGCGGCAATTGCAGGCAGAACCGCTTTCATCAATTTCGCCGTTCCATTCGACGGTAACCGATCCCGTGTCCGTAAACGGGTGTGTCGGCGGACCGGGGATAGTGGCGGCCGAACACCGATATCGCAGCATGGAAGACGAGTCAGAGATCGATCATCTCGTCCAGCGACTCGCAACGCTCGGCGACCGGGTCGAGACGGGAATGGATCGACGACGGTTTCTCCGAACTCTTGCCAGTGGCGGCTACGCGCTCGGCATGGCCCAGTGGCTCGGCGTCGACGACTTCCTCGCCGCCGACGACGGCACGGTCCCCGTCGTCACCGCACTCGTCAGGGACGACCCCGACGACCCGTGGTCTGTTCGCGAACAGACTCGAGACGTGCCCGCCGAATGGTACGCCGCCGTCACGAACGCCTTCGAGATCAACGAACGCCTCGCCGACATCGCCTTCACCGGGTATCTCGGCAGCGCCGTCGTCCCCGGCGACTACGACAGCGGGACCGCCGCCGTCTCCGTCGGCGTCTCGAGCGAGGGCCACTCCATCGGCGAACTGCTCGCGGACGTCGCAGAGGGGATCGATATCGACGTCAAGACGATTATCGAGATCGAGGACTTCGAGGACGGTGCCGAGGCCAGAGAACCGCGATTCGCAACCGGCGTCGCGGACGGCAACGTTCCCAGCGGCGTCGCCTGCGAGACCCCCTCGAGTCTGGCGACGCTCGCACCGGCGCTGTACCAGCCGGACGGCGAGCGACGCTTCTTCGTGACCGCCGAGCACGCCTTCGCCGAGGATCGCGAGACGACCGACGGCACCCTGATGCTCCCGCGAGAAGACGCAGACGCCGTCGAACTCGGGACGGTGACGACCTACCATCCCGTTCTGGACATCGCCGTGATCGAACCAAACGGCTTGCTCGGACCCGCCAGCAGGATCGACGCGCCGTCGCTGCCGCGCGTTCGCGGCCAGTTCACCAGGTTCGGCCTCGCCGATCTCATCGCACGGGACCGCGACCTCGAGAAGGTCGGTGCGCTGAGCGGTCACACAACGGGGAAGATTCAGGGCATCGACGCGGTGACCTGTTTCACTGACGAGTTCTGCCGCCGGGGACAGATCCGCTGGGGCGGCGAAATGGACCTGATCGACGGCGACAGCGGCTCCGTGAGCTACCACCGCGATCCTCAGGGCGAAGACGACGAGGTCCTCGTCGCCGGCTTCAACAACGCCCGCACCTGGTGGCCCGGACAGAGCTACGTCTGGGGCGTCGGCGCGTATCGACTGACCGAGGAATATGGCTACCACTTCTGACCGCACGAACCGCACTCGACGACAATTCAAACCACGACCACTATGAGTAACGATTCCGCCCACCCCTCACGAACCGACGCCGAGTCCGACTACAGCGTCCTCGCCGCGTTCACGAACGGCAGCCTCCGCCTTCTCGCTGACCTGCTCATCGTTTCACTATGGGTCCTGTTCCTGACGCTGCTCTTTCTCGAGACTGCCTGGCCGCGATGGGCGTTCTACGCGCTGTTGCTGGTCGGCGTCGGTGGCTACGTCAGCGTGACGGCGGAGTGGCTGGACTGACTGCGAAAACAGGCCCGGAACCGCTGGTTACTCGAGTGCCGTCTCGAGGCGCTCGATCAACTCCTCATTGCCGACGTGGAACGGCGCCCGGCCGTGGAGTCCGTCGGGATCGACTGCCAGCAGCGATCGATCACCGTTCGAGGAGTGACCGCCGGCCTGCTCGACGACGTAGCCGATCGGATTCCCCTCGAACTGGAGTCGGAGCTTCCCGTCGGGGTGTGACTCGAGGGCGGGATAGGCGAACGTTCCGCCGTACGTAAGCACCTGGTGTACGTCGCCGATCAGCGCGCCGCCATAGCGGAGTTTGAGTTCGCTCTCGATTTCGCGGGCGTACGCGCGGAAGTCGTCGGGCCAGTCGGGGACGCGGCCGCCGAAGCCGTAGACGACCGGTTCGTCGGGGATGGTCACGTCGTCGTCGACGATCGCCCGCTCGCCGCCGGAGAGTTCGTACTCGGCGACGGTCTCGTCGGTGGCGATCACCATCGTCGTGATCGGCCCGTAGAGGACGTAGCCGGCGGCGACGAGGGTCTCGCCGCGGGCGGGTAGCGCGTCGTCGTAGACGCCGAAGATCGTCCCCATCGTGTTGTTGGACTTGAGGTTCGACGAGCCGTCGAGTGGGTCGACCGCGACGGCGTAAGCGTCCGCGTCGGCGGGGTCGTCACCGCAGTCGATCACGTCGGCGCGCTCCTCGCTGGCGTACTCGCCGACGCCGTCAATCTCGGCGAGTCGGTCGGCGAGCAGCTCGTCGGCCCAGACGTCGGCCTCGGCCTGGGTCTCGCCGCTGGGGTTCTCCTCGTCGACCGTCCCCCGGCGGCCGATCAGCCCCTGCCGGATCTCGGTCGCCGAGCGGCCGATCGTCGACACGACCTCCTCGACGACTGGGTCCGAAACCGTCATCCCTATTCGGTCGCCTCGAGTGCGGCGTCGGCAGTTGCCTCCTCGTAGATGACCTTCTCGAGTGCGTCGAGCAGTTGCGTGGGATCCTCTCGCTGCCAGACGTTGCGGCCGACGGCCAGCCCCGTCGCGCCGGCGTCGATGACGGCCTCGACGGTCGAAAGGAACTCGTAGTCGGAGGTCTTCGACCCGCCGGACATGACGACGTTCATGTCGCCGGCACACTGCACCGCGTGGGCCATCGCGTCCTTGCTGCCGGGGTACTTGACCTTCGCGATGTCAGCGCCCAGCTCGAGGGCCAATCGGGTTGCGTAGGAGATCGTACTGGGCTTGGTGTCGTTTTTCAGCCCCTGTCCGCGCGGGTACGACCACATGACCATCGGGAGGTCGTATTCGCGGCCTTTCTCCTGGGCGTCGCGGAACTCCTCGACCATCTCGATCTCGTGGTTCGAGCCGCCGTAGACGGTAAAGCCGAGAGCGTCGGCACCGATTTCGGCCGCGTAGTCGACCGAGCAGTTGACCGCCGAGTCGGGCTCGCCCATCCAGAGATTCGAGGTCCCGTTTAGCTTCAACAGGAGGTTCACGTCGTCCTCGTAGCTAGGATAGTAGCCCTCCGCAATCCCCTTCTGGACGGCCATCGCGGTGACGGCATCGTGGGTCGCCGTCTCGAAGACCGTCGACGGATCGAGTTTCTCCGGGACGTCTTCGAAGTCGACCGGACCGTGCTCAAGTCCGTGGTCCATCGCCAGAATCAGTGACTTGCCGTCGCGAACGATCGGAGAGTCGTCGATCGGAATCATCTGTTAGACGGTCCAACAGTGCGCTATATATCTCTGATGGTCCTGATTACCGATATTACGTACAAGAGTAGTAATTACATTCGGCAGAAAGCGGCTGCGTGAGCGTCGAGCGACGGCGGTCGGGTCTTCACTCGAGTAACTCGCGGGCGTTGTGTCGCCACATCCGTACGTGTAAGACGTTCAGATCGAGCAGGTCAGCGACGGTCATTGCGTCGATGGTCGCCAGACGCTCGGCCGACTGAATCCCCGCGTCTGCCAGTGCGTCGGCGTCGTCGGGACCGACGCCCGTCACCGCCGTCGCCGGCGTCGGTTTCGGATACGGGCGCTCCGACGGGCGCGATCGCCCCGTCGAGACGGGGGCGGCGTGTTCGTACTCGAAGGTCTGCCAGTCTTCGTCTTCGCTGACGGCGATCCACTCGCGTTCGGCGTCGTCGAGTCCGCGCACCTCGCTCGAGCGCCGGTCGAGATCGCCGTCGGACGCGAACGACCACGGCAGCGAGAACCGTCTGCGGAGAGCGGCCGCGACCGATTCGTCGATGCCCTCGTCCAACAGGCAGCGGTAGGAATACTCCTTCTCGGCGACGGCCTCGGGATCGATGTCGCAGTCTGCGAGGGCCTCGCGTTCGTCGGACTCGATCGTCGATTCAGTCCGCCGGTCGGGGATGCCGTCGGTGTCGCACTCGGTGTCGGCCGCCTCGAGACGGTCGGCCTCGTCGAACGCGAGTTCGATATCGGCGTCAGTGTCGGCATCGCCGTCGTCCGTCCCGACATCGACGGTGATCCCGATGTCGACGATGCGGCCCTCGCCGGGTTCGGTGTCGCTCGCCGTCTCGCTCGAGTTGCGGGCGACGTCGTTCTTGCTCACACAGTTCACCAGTTGCCGATAGCTCTCACTGTCTCGTCTTGAAAGTTGTCCTCTTCGGTCGGTGACATTCCGACGGGGTCGACCCGATCGAACCGTCGGACAATATCCGAAAATCACCAGCACGCTTACGGCTTAGACGGCGAAAGCGTCCGTATGGTTCGCACCGAGATCGACCAGATCGGCGTTGTCGGCGCGGGAACGATGGGCAGCGGCATCGCACAGGTCGCGGCGACCGCCGGCTACGACGTGGTGATGCGCGACATCGAACGCGAGTTCGTCGAAAACGGGTTCGACACCATCGACGATAGCCTCGGACGCCTCGCAAACCGGGAGAGCCTCGCAGAAGAGCCCGACACAATCCGCGACCGGATCGAGGGAACGACGCTCCTCGACGACCTCGCGGACTGCGACCTCGTGGTCGAGGCGGCCCTCGAGGAACTGGACGTGAAACGAGAGGTGTTCGCCGACTTAGAGCGGGTCTGTGACGACGATATCCTGCTCGCGACGAACACGAGCACGCTCTCGATCACGTCGATCGCGGCCGACCTCGAGCACCCCGAGCGCGTGATCGGACTGCACTTCATGAACCCTGTGCCGATCATGGAGGGCGTCGAGGTCGTCGTCGGCGAGAAGACGGCCGACGCGGCGACCGAACTGGCCCACGGCCTCGCCGAGGAGTTAGAGAAGACGACCTGGGAGGCCGACGACAAACCCGGATTCGTCACGAACCGCATCTTGATGCCGTGGATCAACGAGGGAATTCGGGCCTACGACGAGGGCGTCGCCACGAAGGAGGACATCGATACGGGAATGGAACTCGGGACGAACGTCCCGATGGGACCGCTGACGCTCGCCGATCACATCGGGCTGGACGTGTGTCTACACGCCTCCGAGACGCTTCACGAGGAGTTAGGCGACCGCTATAAACCAGCCTACCTCCTCAAGCGAAAGGTCGAGGCGGGCGACCTCGGAAAGAAGACGGGAGCCGGATTCTACGACTACGAGGAGTAGCACCCCGTCGTTTCATACCGTCGTAATTTATTTGTCGCTGACATCCGTTCCCGTGGACGATGCGCCCCGCTCGCCCCACCCGCCTTGTCCGCCTCGCCGCGATCGCCCTCTGTTGTAGCCTCGTCGGTGTCGCCGCCGTCACCGCCGTCGTCGCCGCCCCTCCGCCGGCACCGGTCTGTGGCGTCTGCGGTTCCAGCGTCGAAAACGTCAGCGTTTCCGGCGCGACCGGCTCCGGGACACTCGATATCTACGTCGACGAGACCGGCGACTCGCTGTGGCACGCTCGCGTTCCCGTCACCGAGTCGGCCGCCGAACGGTACCGGACAAACGCGACCGCACTCAAGGCCGCGGTCGAACGTGCGTGGCCCCGGTATCACGTCGCCGACGGCGATATTCGAACGGTCGAGACGGCGCTCGAGGATGGAACCGTCGTCGTCAACTACACCGTCGACGACATCGCCCGACGCGGCGTCGGCGAGTCGTGGGTCGTCGACTACTTTCACGAGAAGGACCTGGCGACCAATTACGACCAGCAGGCCCGACGAGTGACGCTTCACACGCCAGACGGGACGGTCGTGACGAATCGTCCGACCGACGCAAGCGTCGACGGAAACGCCGCGACGTGGACCAGAGACAGCACGGGCGCAAGCGATCGCGACTTCGACGAAGCCGTGTACGTCACCTACGGCGAGGACAGCCTTCTCGGCACCGCGAGCGGCCACGCGACGATTGCACTCACTGTCGGACCGCCGGCGTTGCGGCAGGGGCTGATCGCCGGCACCGGCCCTGGACTACTGATCGGGATCGTCGGCGTCGGGATCGGCCGATTCGTGGCTGGGGGTCGTGCTGATGTCGACACCGCAGCGCTCGAGCGAGCCATCGCCGTAATTGGTGTCGTCGGTGGCCTCGGCTTCGTCCTCGTCGGGACGCTCACGTCGGCCCAACGGGTTCCGCCCGGCGTTGTCACGCTGGCGATGCTCGGGTTCGGCTACGCCTCGCTGGGAAGCGCGGCCCGCCGAGTCGGCGGTCGACTCGAGACGGGCGGCCTGACCGGGCTTGCAGTGCTCGCGACGATCGTCACCGGCGGCGTCACCGTCGCGCTTGCCGGGCCGCCGATCTACGCGTCTCCGCTGTTGTTCGGCCTCGCTACTGCGCTCTTTCTGCCGATCGGATACGCCATCGAACGCGGCCGAACACCGGTCGTTCCGCTCGCGATCGGCGCGATCACCCCAATCGCTGCGGCGACGATGGCGTTCCCGGTCTCGCGACTATTACATCGATTTTACGTCCCACTCGCCGTTTTGCAACTGCTCTCGTGGGTCGCCGTCGTCGCCGTATTCGGGTTCCCGCTCGCGTTGCTCGGCCGGGAACTCGCTTCCGAAGGCGGCTGACGGCGACTGCCGTATCGATCGCTACTCGAGAAACCGCGCGTTCACGTCCACGTCGGCAGGTGGCATTGCACACTGGTCTTTCTCGCCGAACCAGCGGTAACGCCGGGCGGCGACGAAGTCGTACGCGCGGTCTCGAATCGCGCGCGGCAGAAACCGGCACGGGCCGAGTAGACCGTAGACGCCGCCGAGCAACTGGGCGATGCGGATGACCGCGCCCGATTTCACGTACCAATCGTCGCCCTCGATCAGGACGATCGACTCGAGTTCGTCGGTCGGGAGCCCGTGGTCGGCGAGCAGTTCCTTGCCGACGTCGGACTGAAGCGAAGCGAAGCGGAAGATACCGTCCGTGTCCCGCGGGAGGAGAAACTGGACGAACCCGTTACAGAGGTTACAGACGCCGTCGAAGAGGATGACCGGGTTGTCGCCCGAGGTCGCATCGCTCATCAGTGCGGAGACGGTTGGGACCGACCGTAATTCAGCGTTCCGGTCGCGTTACCGCGACCGACCGGCGAGACTTACCGATCGCTCACTGGTGCAGCGGCTGGTTCGACATCGTTCGCCGGAGTTCGTCGAGTCGCGAGCGCGGGACGCCGTCCTCGAACTGCTGGAGGAGGGCGTACACCTCCGCGCGGGAGACCTTGACGTCGCCCTCGCGGACGACGTCTTCGGGCCGTTCGCGCAGTTCCCGGAGGGTACCGACCGCAAGCAGGTAGGGGATCGCCCACGCCGAGAGCCGATTGCCGTGGTGTTCGGGCACGACCTCAAGGTACCGCTGGGCGTCGTCTAGGTAGCGCTCGGCCCGGCCGGTAACTCGTCTGATGACGTTGGTGACGCCGCAGTGGTGGGCCTCGTCGGTGACGGACTCGGCGTCGACGTCCTCCGCCGCGAGCCACTCGGCGGGGAGATAGACGTTGTTCTCCTGGTGGTAGTCGTTCTCGACGTCCTTTGCGATGTTGACCAGTTGGAGGAGCAACGCGAACGACCGGGCGTTCTCCCGCATCTCGTCGGCCCGCTCTCGGGAGGTGCCGCGGGCGACCAAGCCGGTGATCAGCGTGCCGACGGTGCCGGCGGCGTACCAGCAGTACTCCTCGAGTTCCTCGACGGTCTGGAGGCGCAGTCCGCCCTCGGTGGCGTATCGGCTGGTGAACATCGCCATTCCGTCGACGAGTTCCCGGACCGGCTCGCGCATGATCTCGCGGGGCTCCTCGTCGAGCGACTCGAACGTGCGCAGGATGCGGGGCGTCTCGGCGACGACCTCCCAGTCCTCGTCTCGATCCTCGGGGATCCAGGGCCCGACATCGTCCATGAACGTCCCGACCGATTCCGAGACGGCCGGATCGAGCAACCGATCGTACTGCTCGAGCAGTTCGGTCTGTTCGTCCGGGGGAATGTGTCCCGCATCCTCAATCGTATCAGCAATTCTACATAGGAGATAGCCGAGACAGATATGTCTCGCCATCGGCTCTTCGAGCCGATCAATTGTGATCGAAAAGGTCCGCGAAACGCCGTGAACCGCATCGTAACACCACTCGAGATCGGCGTCGGTGGGGGGTTCGGGCTGGCCCGTGGTCATCTACTCAAGTTAGTTTCGTTACCATCCGGGAAAAACGCCGCGGTCGCGGCGTGATCTTCCGACCAGTAACGAAAGCGGTCTACGGGTGAGTTGACACAACGGATCGAGAGTAACGCCGCACGCCCCACCCAAACTGGTATCCCGGCGTATGGCGAACCGGCATTCATGACCGAATCCGTACTCATCGCCGGCGCACACGGCGGCGTCGGCCAGCACGTGACGTTACTGCTCGGGGACAGCGACCGGACCGCTCGAGCGATGGTCCGCGACGAGTCCCAGGTCGACGAGATGGAAACACTGGGCGGGGAGCCGGTCGTCGCGGACCTCACCGCGGATGTCGACCACGCGGTCGAGGGTTGCGACGCGATCGTCTTCGCGGCCGGCTCCAGCGGCGACGACGTCTACGGCGTCGACCGGGACGGCGCGATCAACCTCATCGACGCGGCTGTCGAAGCGGGCGTCAACCGGTTCGTCATGTTGAGTTCGATGGGTGCCGACGACCCCGAATCCGGCCCCGAACCGCTTCGAGACTACCTGATCGCCAAGGCCGAGGCCGACGAGTACCTCCGGAACAGCGGGCTGACGTACACGATCGTTCGCCCGGGCGAACTGACCGACGAAGAGGGAACCGGAACGATTCGAGCGAGCGAGGGGCTCGAGCTCGGTGAGGGTGACATCCCCCGCGAAGACGTGGCCCGAACGCTCGTGACGGCGATCGACTGCGAGCCGGTCTACGGCGAGACGTTCGAGATCCTGTCCGGTGACGACGCTATCGAGGACGCGCTCGAGGCCGTCAGTTCCCCCTGAGGCACCGCGCGTGGAACCCGAGCCGTTGTGACGCGGCTTATCTGCCGTCCTACTGCGCTCGATACCGTTCTGTCGCGTCCTCGAGCACGGGCTCGTCTCGCGGAACGATCGCCCGAAGAGAGAACAGTAAAGGAACGAGGTACCGAACCCCGTGGTATGGACTTTGCACTCTCGGCCGAGCAACGACAGATTCGAGACATGGTGTCGGAGTTCGTCGACGAGGAGGTCGTCCCCGTCGCCGACGAGATCGACCACGACGACGAGTTCCCCGCCGATCTCGTGAGCGAGATGGCCGATCTCGGGCTGATGGGGATGCCCTTCCCCGAGGAGTACGGCGGTGCCGGGCTGGATTATCACTCCTACGCGATCGGGCTCGAGGAGATCGCTCGCGGCTCGGGCGGGCTGGGAACGATCGTTGCCGCCCACACGTCGCTGGCGGGAAACATGCTCTACGAGTTCGGCGACGAGGCCCAGAAGGAGGAGTTCCTGACGCCGCTGGCCGCCGGCGAGGACATCGGCGCGTTCGCGCTCTCGGAGGCGGGTGCAGGAAGCGACGTACCGGCGATGGAGACCACTGC
This sequence comes from Natrinema sp. 74, assembly GCF_046097095.1. Classification (NCBI taxonomy): domain Archaea; kingdom Methanobacteriati; phylum Methanobacteriota; class Halobacteria; order Halobacteriales; family Natrialbaceae; genus Natrinema; species Natrinema sp. 74. Next base: position 3,585,746 of record NZ_CP175698.1, on the reverse strand, counting down.
GGAGAAGAGCGAGGCGCAAAGCGCCTCGGAACGGAGCGGCGCAGCCGCAGAGAAAGAGGGCGACGAGTATGTCATCAACGGCGGCAAGCTCTGGATCTCCAACGGCTCTGTGGCCGATACGGTCACGCTGTTCGCGAAGACCGACCCCGACGCGGGCAACAAGGGCATCTCCTCGTTTATCGTCCGTCCCGAGGAGGACGACGGGTTCATCGTCGAGGGAACGGAGGACAAACTCGGCGATAAGGGCTGTCCGACGGCCGAACTCCGGTTCGACGACCTCCGGATTCCGGAGTCGCGGCGGCTCGGCGAGGAGGGCGAAGGCTTCGTCCACGCGCTGAAGACCTTAAATGGCGGCCGCATCACGATCGCCGCCCGCGGGGTCGGTATCGCTCGCGCGGCCTTCGAGGAGGCCCGCGACTATGCGAACGAGCGCGAGCAGTTCGGCCAGCCGATCGGCGAGTTCCAGTCGATCAAGCACAAGCTGGCGGACATGGACACGAAGATCCAGGCCGCCCGGATGCTCATGCACAAGGCCGCGGACAAGAAGATCCGCGGCGAGAACTACATCAAGGACGCCTCCCAGGCGAAGCTCTACGCCTCCGAAGTGAGCCGCGAGGTCGCCAACGAGGGCATCCAGATCCACGGCGGCTACGGCTACACCAAGGACTTCGCCGCCCAGCGGTTCTACCGCGACGCCAAACTCAACGAGATCTACGAGGGCACCAGCGAGGTGCTCCGGAACACGATCGGCGACCAACTGCTCGAGGAATAGCACAGACGGAAATCGAGTCGCGGACTTCTTCTCGCTCAATCACGCCGACGACAGGAACGTGACTTTCGCTCTTCCCTACTAAAGTCACTCCAAGAAAACGGGGGAGGTGCATTGATGCACACTGTGGAGACAGCTGTGTGTCGAACCTTCGGCTCAGAATTCCGCCTCCGTGACCGTATCTGCCAGCCCTTGCCAACCCCTGTGGAGTTAATATAAAATTCATACAAGAAGGTTTATACTGTATAGTATTACATTTAGTATTGATATCCAAAGATAATGACATCTCACGGAGAAAGGTACTGGTGACTAGCACAGGGATTAGTGGTAGTATAATCGGGGTTTCCGGCACTGCGGCAGGCAGTACGCACGGCGATGCAGAACCGAATAACCTGACGCGGGAGGAGGTGGAAGCGGCGCTTGACGACATGGAGGTACGGCCAGAGACGGGGCTGACTGGCGGTAAGTCAGATGCCGTCGAGTCCGGGACCGGACGAAGTGCTCAGCAGGCCAGCGTTCTCGACGATGTCAAGATATACGTCGGTAAATACCGGAACTCGGAACCACCAGCCGGTAAGCCCTTTGCAATCGAGAGTTACGAGGAGTACCTCGAGCGCGATGCTCCGCCAGGCTTCGACCCCTATCACGGACGCTACGCCTCGCAGCAGGCGTCAGCCGAAATCACGAATAGCGGAACGGAAGCCATGGCAACTAGTGCATCCGGCGCCATGGATTTCTTCTACCTGAAGGAGGATATTGGGGCGGTTAGCCTCGCCGGCTACGAGTTCTCCGTGGGTGTCGGTCTCGGTGTCAGGATACACGGCACTACCGCAGCAAGTCTCGAAGCGGAGCTCTCGGTCGACGTCTACATCGGCGGGGCATCGTTCTCCCTCTCCAGCTTCACCGTCGGATACGGCATCTCGGACCGGGGATTCTGTATTGGTCCTGTCAAGATCGATTACGGACAGATTCCGGGACTAACGGTCGAGATATGCGGAGAAGCCGGGTTCACGAGCGTAGGTGGGGACGAACTCGAAGTCCGCTTCGGACCGACGTTGGACGTGTGCGTAGATCCCTGTCCGGTGATCACGTGTTCGTACTGCCAAAGTCAGTCCGTTTCCACGTCGGTTTCGTTCCCGAATCCGATCTGATCTGGTATCCGATGCCGGTGGTTTGAAAAGCAGACTGCGATTACCCGCGCTCTGAGCGCGGATCCGTCGGCACGACCCACGCTGCGAGTCCGTCGGGATCTGTCGACCGCTCCGCACGGAATCGCTCCCGTTCGAGGGCGATTCTCATCACGAAAAAACCGCTCAGGACGGTTATGGTGCCGACCCGTTCGGCGTTCGATTCGGCGACGGTCGACTCCGCGAACAGGAGAATCGAAAGCCCGACGAAAAAATACAGGGTGACGAAGCCGCCGTACAGCAAGACGAAGCGAACTGGGAGTTCGAGCGTGGTGTACGCCGACAGGGCTTCGTGGCGACGGCGCCGAAAGTAACCGCGAGGAACGGTGACGAGGTGAGCGGCAACTATCGCCAGCGCCGCGCCGAGTACCAGGGGGGAGGTAAACTCCGAGAGCGCCGCCAGAAACGGCGATATCGGTACGGCCGGCCGGCCTCCGCCAGACCAGTCCGCTTGCCCCGTCAGAACGACTCCCGCCGAGAGTACGAGGAAGACACAGAAGAGCACCGGGGGGACGACGATCCGCAGATTCCGCGGGTAGATCGAGGGCAGTGACCGGTGGAGATCAATTGTCCACGGCTCATCGCTCTGGTTGGTGCCGCCGCCGATGACGGGAAGAAGGGTTTCCTCTCGCTCCTCGACGAGACTGTTTCGCTGTGCGAACATGGCACAGCCACCGTATACGACGAGCAACGTTATCGCGTCGAGACAGTAGAGTTGCACGACGGTAATAAATTCCCAATCGAGCACCCCGTAGCCGGCGAGCGGCAGTAGATTGGCAATCGCTACCAGCCAGAGTTCGAACCGATCATCACCCCACTCTGGGTTCCTGAACACCGTCGTATAATTTATCGGTATCGTGCCGATGCTAAATGTATCGGTCCGTTGATCCGCGTGACAGCAGTCGATCGGTCGCCGCCTCGAGCGTCGAGGCGCTCGTGCTATTCGCTCGCCACGTCTCCCTCCAGACACTCCCGAACCCACTCGCCGTGTTCCCGCGTCCGCCGTTCACCCGCGTCGGTCAGCGCGTAGACGTCGTGCAGTCCCTCCGTCCGTTTCTCGACGAAGCCCGCGTCCTCGAGCGCCGACAGCGAGCCGTAGAACGATTTGGGTTCGAGCCGCTCGTCGTAGTGGGCCTCGAGGCGCGATTTCAGCCGCTGGCCGCGCAGTTCGCCGTCCTCGGCGGCGGCGAGCAGGAAACACAGATCCCGACGGCGGCCGCTACGGAGCCACTTGCTCATGAGCCGAGGTGGACGTGACAGCCCTCGAGCGTTACGGTTTCCACGCTTCCCTGTCTCGCGCTCACTCGCGCTCGAGCCGCCGCCGGACGGTCGCGACGAGTGTCCACACGAGTCCGCCGACCGCTGCGAGCGCAAGCAGCGCCCCGTCGCCGATCTCGAGGAGGGCGCTGCCGTCCGGCCGACGGTCGTGGCGGACGAGCAGCCAGCCGGCGTCCGGATCGCCGAGGACGACGTCGCCGGAGCCGAACGCGAGCGAGACCATGACGGCGACGAGTGCGTACATCGCGATCGCGACGAGGGTCCCGACGCTGCCGGTCACGAACCGCGAGACGAGTGGCGTTCCCGGCAGTCGGTCGGTAGTCCGCTCGCTCGAGCCGTAGATACCGAATCCTCTCCCGTCGTCACCGGGGAGCCCGCCGACCCGAACGTCGGCGGGGTACTGACAGAGCACGGCGGCCATCCAGAGGTCGCCGATCGAGCCGGCCGCGTTCGCCGCCAGCGGGACGACCAACAGCGGCGACGGAACGATCATCATCGCGGCGAGCCCGATCGCCGTGATTCCGACGAACGGCGCGAGCAGGGCGACGAGCAACTGGTTTCGCGCGTATTCCGTCCCGCTAGTTTCGGCGTACGCGTACGGAACGACGAAATGCGAGACGCCCACGCCGTACGACGGGGAGCCGCCGTATCGGGCCATGACCGCGCCGTGGAGCAGTTCGTGCGGGACGATGACGCAGACGAGCAGGCCGAGCGAGACCGCGACCCCGTCCGAGATCGTCGGGGGCGATGGGGCCGCGATCACGATCGGCTCGAGAGGGACTCCGCGAATCCACGCGAGGACACGCCCGAAGCAGTAGGCGAAGCCGAAGAAGGCGACGGCGGCGACGACGAGCCACTGGAGGGCAACGGTTCGCGTGAGTCGAACCGTCGCGAGCGGCTGGCGGGCTCGAGTGAGGTCCGAACGGCTCACGGACAGACCTCACAGGCGACCGAAAAATCGGTATCGGTTTCGCCGTTCGCGAGATCGTCCGAAGCCGGCTGCGACGGGCCGGCGCGTTCGGCCGGAACCGACAGCTTCCCGGTGCTCGACCTGCGAGTACCGTCTATGACCGACGAGCGGACCGCCGAGGAAAACGGCATCAGGGCGACCTATGACGAAACCGAAACGGAACGCGTCCTTACGTTCGAGCGCAGCGGTGCGGACGGGGCCGAGTCCGGCAAAACGGCCGTGATCGCACAGAACATCGAGGGGTACGCGATGCTGAAGGTGCGGCCGTCCGCGGACGGTGACGAACTCGAGCGCTACTACGGGTTCGACATGGCGCTCGATCACGTCGGCGAGTTGCTGGGCGTCTCGCCCCACGACCTGCCGGTACCGGAAGCGGCGGGAGACATGGGGATGTGACGCTCAGACGACGAACGCGGCGATAATCAATAATCCGAAGTACAGCAACACGAGGACGCCGAGCGCGTACAGCCGAAACCGGCGAATCTCTACGCGCTCTTCGCGGACGGCCCGCTCGAACGCGGCGCGCTCGCGGTCGGAGAGACGGTCGACGTGTGCGAGGCCGCGGTGGAGCGTCTCGGCCCGGTCCCGTCGGAACGGCCGCTCGCAGTACGGACAGCGGTCGGGAGCGTCGTTCGCGCAAACGTCGAACGTAGACTCGACGGTGGACACGTCCGTTATCGTGCACTCGTCCGCGGGAGGCGTGCGACCGCGACCGTGCGATTCGCCGGACACGATGTCGGCTACGACGAGCGGCCTGATTGTTCTTCGGTCGGCTCGCGAGCGCTGTGGCGGTGCCGACACTGGACTCGGTTAGGGCCGGCCGTCACCGTCCGCGATCCGTCGCCGTCGCAGGGTCACAGTTCAAAAACACGGGACGAAGCGGGAGCCATAAATACGCGGAGTCGAACGCTAGAGACGAGAATAGCCGTGGCAACTGAGTCCTTTCCCCGCCCGATCGGCACCCGCCGACGGTTCTCCGCACTGCTCGCAGCGACTGCGCTGGGCGTCTATCTTCTCCTGATCGTCGGTGCAACGACATCACTGACGAACGCGGCTGCGTCGTGTTCGACGTGGCCGACCTGCCACGCGCCGGTCGACCCGCTGAACCAGACCGAACTCGCAATCGCGTGGGCCCACCGACTCACCGCCGCTGTCGTCGGCCTCCTGGTCGCCGCGACGACCGTCGCCGCTGTCCTCGGCGACGTCTCGAGGCGCGTCCGCGCGACGCTTTCGGCCGCCGCCGTCCTCTACGTCGTCCAGATCGGCGTCGGAGCCGCCACCGCCACGACCGGCTCCGTGGCGATCCTCCCCGGACTCCACCTCGCGCTCGGGCTCACGATCTTTTCGGGGATTGTCCTCGCGCTCGCCTGGGACCTAGAGCTCGCGACAGGCAGCGAAGACGACACCATCGATTCGCCGGCCCCACTCGACGACCTCGCAGGAGACACGCCGGCCGCGGCCGAACGGACGCTCCCTGCGAGTCGGCTGGCCCGCGCCAAGCTGACCGCGTTCGCCTACTTCCAGATGATGAAACCGCGGCTGATGTGGCTGCTCTGTCTCGTCGCCGCCGCCGGCATGGCGCTGGCCGCCGGCCCCGGCCTCGAGATCCGGACTATCATCGCGACGCTCGGCGGCGGCGTCCTCGCGATCGGCGCGAGCGGAACGTTCAATCACGTCCTCGAGCGCGACGTCGACCAGCAGATGTCTCGCACCGCCGACCGGCCGCTCGCCGTCGATCTAATCCCGGTCCGGAACGCACTGGCGTTTGGCCTCGCGTTGACCGTGCTTTCGCTGGCCGCCTTCCTGACGATCAACCGGCTCGCGGCGGCGCTCGGACTGGCCGCGATCGTGTTCTACAGCGTCGTCTACACGCTATTGCTCAAGCCGAACACGGTCCAGAACACGGTCATCGGCGGCGCGGCGGGCGCGTTGCCGGCCCTGATCGGCTGGGCCGCCGTCACGAACGAAATCGGGGGGCCGGGACTCGCACTCGCCGGCGTTATTTTCCTCTGGACGCCGGCGCACTTCTATAACCTCGCGCTGGCCTACAAGGACGACTACGCCCGCGGCGGCTTCCCCATGATGCCGGTCGTCCGCGGCGAGACCGTCACTCGCAAGCACATCATTTACTATCTCGCCGCGACGCTTGCGAGTACGATCGCGCTGGCCTGGATCACCGACCTCGGCGTGTTGTACGCCGGCACCGTCGTCGTCTTCGGCGGCATCTTCCTCTGGGCCGCCGTGCGACTCCACTTCGAGCAGACCGAACGCGCGGCGTTCCGGTCGTTCCACGCCTCGAACGCCTTCCTCGGCGCGGTACTGGTCGCGATCCTCGTCGATGCGCTCGCCTTCTGACTGATCTCACCTCGCGCTGGCGGCTGTTCTACTGTCGTCAGTCACGACTGCGGCCAGCGTGAGGTCGAACGTCGCTGCGTCGGAATCGGTAACCGTCGACCGATGCTACGGCCGGCACAGGACGGTGGCTATTGGCGACCGAACCGCGTACGCGTTCTCGAGGCCGCTGTCCGAGTTACGGACCGAACCGGCGTAACTCGAGTCCGACGCGAGACGGTGGTCCCGGTCGTGCGGTCGAAAGGAGAGCGGTCGTCGCTTCGCAGACCGTACTCGCCACAGGCTCGCCCACAGCCGTCGACGGTCGCGTCCCAGCGCCGACACTCGGGGACGAGACGCCGTCGGTTTTCGAACGCGACTCGAGCCATCGAAAACGGCTGCACTACAAGCTGCGCTCAGTCACCACAGGAGGTGGGGCCAGACGAAGGTAAAGAGGGCCCAGATGAGCCCCGTTAGCACCGCGGTCATGATGGCGTTCAAGATCATCCCGGTCCGAAGCATGTGGCGCTGCTCGATGTAGCCGCTCCCGAAGACGATGGCGTTTGGCGGCGTTGCGACCGGAAGTGCGAAGGCGAAACTCGCAGCGATCGTCCCGGCGACCGAGAGGAACAACGCCGTCGAGAAGTCGCTCAATCCAAGCGTCGCTGAGAAGACGCTGCCGAGGCTGATCAGGATGGGAACGATGATACTGGTCGTCGCGGCGTTCGACGTCATCTCGGTGAGGAAGATGACCAACAGGACGACCGCGCCGATGACGAGCACGATCGGTGCGCCGACAAGTCCGGCAAACACGGTGTCCGCGATCCACTTCGTCGCGCCCGTATCGGCGAGCCCGTTCGCGAGCGAAATGCCACCGCCAAACAGCAACAGCGTTCCCCAGTCGATGTCGACCATCTCGTCCCACTCCATCGTGTCGGTCAACACGAGTGCTGGCACCGCGGCCACGCCGACCATCACGTAATAGAGCACTCCCTGATGGCCCTCGACGCCGAAGACCGTCATTCCATCGCCGCCGAACAGCGTCGTATGCCAGACGCTCGAGAGGTACGGCTCGAAGAACTTGCCGAGGCCGCCGAGTATCCATAGGCCAGCCGTCGCGGCGAAAATAGCTGCGACCCGCTTGCCGCGCGGGCCGAGTTCGCCCTCTTCCTCGAGTTGCTCGCGTGCGGCCTTCCGGGCCTCGGTGACGTCCGGAACCTCGGGTGGATACAGCACGTACGTGAGCAGGAACCAGACAAGCGGGAGCGTAACGACGACGATCGGAAGCCCGACGAAGAGCCAGTCGGTGAATCCAACCTCGTAGTTTAGAACGGCGTTGAGCTGTCCGACGAGGATCGCGTTGGGCGGCGTTCCGATAATCGTGCCGACGCCGCCGACGCTCGCCGCGTACGCGGTCCCGAGCAGCATCGCGATCTGTATATTCGTGAACGCGTCCTCGGTCGCTACGGTCCCGCCGTCCGACGCCGTCTCGGCCGCGGCGCTATCTGTGACTTCCTGTTGTGCCGACGCGAGTTCGTCGCGATCGAGGACCTGCGTGAGAACGCCGACCGCGATGGGCGTCATCATCGCGGTCGTCGCGGTGTTCGAAACCCACATCGACAGGCCGGCGGTCACGAGCATGACTGCGAGAATGAGCCGCCGCGGTGAGCTCCCCATCTTGGCCATCGCCCAGAGCGCGATCCGCCGGTCGATATCGTACTTCTGAATCGCGTTCGCGAGCATAAAGCCCGCCAGAAACAGGAAAATGAGGTGATCGGCGAACGCGGCGAGTGCCGTGTCCATCTCGTCGTAGACGCCGGTCGCGGTCAGCAATACGGGAATCGTCAACGCGGTGACCGCCAGCGGAAGCGTGCCGGTCACCCAGAGGAAGCCGGCGAAGAACATGGTCGCGATGGCGTACTGGCCGGCCACTGAGAGCCCCGACGGAGACGGCGCAGCGGCGATCACACCCATTCCGACGAGCGCAATGAGAAAGAGGCCGATCCGTCTTCCAGACTGGCTTAAGCGGCTGTGTATCATTGATACATCGTGAGATAATCATTATCATTATTAAATCTTGCTGTGTCATACCGTCGCTTGAAATCCGATGTCAAAAGTGGGTGACGATGGCTTCGATCTGTTCGTCGGTGAGCTCTGCGCTATAGAGGTCGAACAAGGTTTGTCGACGAGACTGGGACAGCGAACGGTTTCCGTTCTCGAGCATCGAGATATGTGCCTGCATGAGATCGTCTATCTCTCGTTCGACCGTCCGCTGCTCGTATCCGGCAGCCACTCGGAGCAGTCGCCAAGCGAGCGGGGAAACCTCGTTCGGATCGTATATATCAGAAGGAGCCATATGCCGGAAGAAGCGTGATGAATAAAAGGCTTTGTTGAATTTCACTCTCCGAGGGCGGTCGTCTACTCACCTTCGCTACCGAACACGCCGGCAGTGTTTTGCGAAGGCGCTAGCCACACGTGATACGGGTCCGTTCAGAGCGTGTAGTCGTACTCTCCGTCTTCAGTCTCGAGGAAGGCATGGAGTAGGTCGATCGTCGCCGCAACGTCGTCAACGTGGGCGGCCTCGGTGACGGTGTGGAGATAGCGCGTCGGGACCGAGATCGCGCCGACGGGCTTTGCGCCGGCGGCCTGCTGAAATCCCGCGGTGTCGGTGCCACCCGACGGGAGGATCTCGAGTTGGTAATCGATCTCCTCGTCCTCGGCGAGCGACTGGAGCCGGCCGTGGAGTTTAGGATTCGTGATGACGCTCGAGTCTTTGAGTTTGATCGCGGTACCGTCGCCGAGTTCGGTGACGTGTTCGCCGGCGTCGAAACCGGGGATATCGTTGGCGACGGTGACGTCGAGGGCGAGTGCGAGGTCGGGGTCGATGTCGACGCCGAGGGTGCGAGCACCGCGGAGCCCGACTTCCTCCTGGACGGTCGCACAGAAGTGAATCGTCACGTCGGGGTCGGCGAGTCGGCGGGCCGCCTCGAGCATGGCGAAGAGGCAGACTCGATCGTCAAGCGCCTTACCGGTGATCGTCTCGCCGACGCGCTCGGTGGTCTGGGCTGTCGTGACGAGATCACCGGGAGAGACGCGCTCCTCGAGTTCCTCGTAGGGAAGTCCGGGGTCGACGATCACGTCCTCGACGTTCGGCTGCTTTTCGCGCTCGTCGTCGTCCATCGTGTGCGGCGGCGGCGAGCCGATGACGGCCGGTACGTCCTCGTCTTCGGCGTGGATTGTCACTCGTTGGGCCTTGAGCACCCGTGCGTCCCAGCCACCGAGCGCGTCGAGTTCGACGAAGCCGAAGCCGTCTTCGTCGCCGCGAACGTGTCTGACCATGAACCCGATCTCATCCATATGGGCCGCGACGGCGACCGAATAGTCGCTGTCGCCCTCGAGTGTCCCGACGACGTTGCCCATCGCGTCGGTGCGAACGCGGTCGACGGTCTCCTCGAGTTCCCGGACGACGAGGTCGCGAACGCGGTCCTCGTAACCGGGGACGCCACTCGTCTCCGTCAGTTCCGTCAGGAGTTCCAGATCGAACGGAACGGCTGTCATACCCCTATATGAAGCGGGATATCATATAAGGACGCGGAAAGGGAGAGTAGGCCGTCACGCCCACTCACCGGTACGGTCGGTCCGAACGTATCACTCGATATTAAATATAATTAAAAATTAGTATGGATTCGTAATCGCGAGGTATTAACGGGTCCATCCACTACAACCATGCATATGAGTAACGTACGTGTCGCAGGCACAGGGCTGACGCCGTTCGGGAACAGCCCCGAACGGACCGGCCGTGATCTCTTCGCCGAAGCGAGCATCGCCGCCTTCGAAGATAGCGGCGTCCCCCGAGACGACGTCGAAGCCCTATTCTACGGTAACTTCATGGGTGATCTCTCCGAACATCAGGGCCATCAGGGTCCGCTGATGGCCGAAGCCGCCGGCGTGCAGGCTCCCGCCACTCGCTACGAATCCGCCTGTGCCTCGAGTGGCACAGCGGTCCGCGAGGCGGTCAAACGGATCCGTACCGGCGAGAACGACGTCCTCCTCGTCGGCGGCGCAGAGCGGATGACCAACCTCGGCACCGTCGGCGCGACCGAAGCGCTCGCAATCGCCGCCGACGACCTCTGGGAGGTGCGGGCCGGCGTGACCTTCCCCGGCGCATACGCGCTGATGGCGCAGGCCTACTTCGACGAGTTCGGCGGTGAGCGCGAGGACCTGGCCCATATCGCCGTCAAGAACCACGCGAACGCCCTGACCAACGACAAGGCACAGTACCAGCGTGCAATCGAGGTTTCCGACGTCCTCGAGGCCCCGCCGGTCTCCGAACCGCTCGGCCTCTATGACGCCTGTCCGATCTCCGACGGCGCGTCGGCGCTCGTCCTCACGAGCGAGGAATACGCCGAGGACCACGATCTCGAGGCTCCGGTCGCGATCACCGGCACCGGCCAGGGCGGCGACCGGATGGCGCTGCACGATCGCGAGCACCTCGCGCGCTCGCCCGCGGCCCGCGAGGCCGGCGAAGAAGCCTACGCCGACGCCGGCGTCGACGCGAACGATGTCGACTTCGCGGAGGTCCACGACTGCTTTACCATCGCCGAAGTGCTCGCGCTCGAGGCGCTCGACCTCGAGCCGATCGGCGAGGGCATCTCGGCGGCCCGTGACGGACGGACCACCGCGAACGGCGAGACGCCGATCAACCTCTCGGGCGGCTTGAAGGCAAAGGGCCACCCGGTCGGCGCGACCGGCGCATCCCAGATCGCCGAGGTCACGAAACTGCTCTCGGGGAATCACCCCAACAGCGACCGCGTCGCGGACGCGACCACCGGCGTCGCCCACAACGCGGGTGGCACGGTCGCCAGTGCGACGGTTCACGTTTTGGAGGTGATGGAGCAATGAGCGACGCAAACGACGTCGAGGACGCCGGCTTCGACGGGTGGCTCGCCGACGCCGAGGAGGGCGCGGCCTACTACCTCAACTGCGACAACGGCCACGGCTCCCTCCCACCCCGTCGGGTCTGTCCTGACTGTGGCTCGACTGACCTCGAGGAACTCGCCCTCCCCGACACCGGCGAGATCCAGACGTTCACCGTCACACACGTCCCGACGCCGGCCTTCGAGGAGGACGCCCCCTACGCGACAGCCATCGCCGATTTCGGCCCCGTCCGAGTCACCGGCCAGGTCGTCGGACTCGACCCCGCAGCCGTCGAGACCGGGCTCGAGGTCGAACTCGAGATTTCGGTCTCCGAGACGACCGGCGAGCGCGTGATCGGCTTCCGACCCCGATAGCGGTCGCACGAAACCGGAATTCTTCTCTCAGGCCATTGGCGGTTCGGAAAGATCGCCGAAGGCATCGCGGAGACCCCGATACTGAGCAAATTTGTGAAGGGCACTGGCGTCGCCTGATTTGCCGAGATTTCGGGATTCACGCAGGGCGTGAACGTCTTCAAAAAGACGGAGATCAGTACGTCACCCAACGGCTGAAACACAACGGAAAGAAAGTTGAGGCAATAGTTTAGATGGCATTGTCTAGATAAGGGAAACTGCAAGACGTGGAAACGGTGAAGACGTGATGAATCCTGTGACATCGTTATATATCCCCTGACATAAATAGGACTCAATCGACGAGCAACGAACATTCAGCTACTTCAGCACACTTCTCACAAGGAGTACATATCTCATTCTTCAGTAGTAGTGCTGCGACAGCCGTTAAAGCATCGATCGACACCAGAAGTGCTTAACTAGACAGTGCCGTTTAGACCAGCATATCAAGATGGGAGAATGTAAGATAGCGGATCGCATCAACGCCATCGAGTCGAGGGTACTGACTGACGAAGCACGGTACGAGCGAGGAGAGTATAGCTCGATTGCCGAGGTTGGGGTTCCGTCAGCGCGTGACGCAATGCTCATCGGCAATGGGTATCTCACATTGGGGGAGTGTAGCCGCGCGCAAGTATGGTACGATGATAGTGCCGATGGATGGACATGGAAATTCGAGACGGCGATAGATATGGCGCTAGACAAAGGGGATACGATTAGTGGAGTGAAATGGAGGCACGGCCATAAGGTACTGAGAACTGCACTCCTCTCTGGATCGGAAGAACGACTGTCCGAGACCTGTGCGACCGTGATGGAGGTGCTTGATACCATTCCCGAAGATCTTCGTGGAAATGCTTCCCATTTCCACTTTTGCCACGCTTTGATAGCGTTCAGTGCGGACGCTCTCTCAATCGATCAGGAGGTGGGTCTTCCCAAGCACAGGGTTATCGAGTGGTTAGCTGAAGACGCAGACGATTCCGAGGAGCTTTCGGAAGTATTCTATCGTTCCTATCACACCGTCTTGTCCGGAATCACGTCTGGGGATGTCAGTCAAATCGAACGCGGGATCGAAAGGCTCACCGAATATCACGAACCTGTATACGTGGAGGACCCGTACACCGACCTATCCAACGACCCAAACGCTGTTCTCGAGCATTGTCTCGCTCTCGACGCATGCACGGCTATGGTGCTTGCACGATTACACGGATTTGATCCTACCGTCGAAAGTGAATATCTCCCGTCGAGTATCAGCGACGCTGAGTGCTATCCAATTGGCTCTCTCGAATCGCCATAGAGCGGCGGAATTCGAGTGATTCGTCTCACTTCCTCTTGGAGACAATAACAGTAGTGTGATTTCACGATACCATGGTCGACGGGACTGTCGAGCGGAAGGTAGTCGTCCATCAGCCTCAGTCGAGTCATCACCTCTTCGACGAATCCTTCCGAGACGTCGACGTGGGCGAGGTGGAGTTCATCAGGACGTAAGACGCCGGAAAAACGAGTTCTCCTGATCCTCGTGGCGAGAATCGATACCGTTCGGAAGCTTCTGACGACACGTCAAGTTGGCAGTGAGTATTTTTACTTTCGAGAATACAACGGGGTATGACGCTCTCGTCTCGCATCAAGAGCAGTTTCGTGGCGGGGCTGATCCTGGTCGCACCGCTGGCCGTCACGCTGTACATTCTTCGGTTTCTCGTCAACTGGTCGCTGCAGTTCGTCACGCCGGTCGTCCGCGCCGTTGGACTCGCACAGTACACGCGGAACGTCGAGGTCGTCGCCCAACTGCTGGCCGTCGTCCTGATCGTCGCGGCGGTCGTCGTCCTCGGCTTTCTCGCCCAGCAGAGCGCCGGCCGGCACCTGTTCGGCAACATCGGCCGTCTCATAAACGTCGTCCCGCTGGTCAGTACGATCTACGGTAGCGTCCGGCAGGTTGCGGACTCACTGGTCGAGCGCAAGACCGGCTATGAGAGCGTCGTCCTGGTCGAGTACCCCCGTGAGGGCGTCTACATGATCGGCCTCGTCACCGGCGAGAGCCCGCGACCGGTCGAGGACGTGGCTGGACAGGACGTCTACAACGTCTTCCTGCCGAACAGCCCGAACCCGACCGCCGGCCGACTCGTCTTACTACCCGAGGAGCAGGTCCACGAGATCGACATGAGCGTCCGCCGCGGAATGCGACTGGTGGTCACGACGGGGATGGGCGACGAACGCGAGCAGGCGGCGGTGTCGCCGCAACTGTTCGAGTAGGTCCAGCACTAACTTACTCGCCGGTACCCGCCCGCGGTAGCTCCGCGCTCAGGTATTCGACGAACTTAGCGGGGTGTTCGGCGTGGGGCAACTGCGTCGCGTAGTCGATGACGACCAGATCGCAGTCGGCCGCCTCCGCGAGGTCACGGCCCTCCCGGAGCGGGACGAGGGCGGCGTCGCGGCCCCAGACGAGCGTTGTCGGCGTCTCGAGGCCCGCCAGTTCCGTCGCGAGGTCGAACTCGGGGTCGAGGGTACCCGCGGCGAAGGAGGCGGGCGCGTAGCGCGACCCGGGCTGGTGGGCGCTGTCCCAGGCGTACTGGACCTCGTCGGAATCAATGCGGTCGGCGTCGTAGTAGCCGTCGCGGTCGTAGAAGTGTCGGATCGACGGCTTGCTCGCGAGCAGGTTGTACAGCGTTGTCCCGACGATCGGCGTCCGCAGGAGGGTACGGACCCACGGGCGCACGTCGGTCGTCTCCTCGGTCGGACAGATCAATACCAGCCGTTCGATCTCGGTCTCGTCGGCGGCGTCGACCGCGAACGCACCGGTCAACGAGGAGGCGACGACGATCGGGTCGTCAGTGACGTCGTCCACGAAGTCGCGGACGAATTCGGCGTAGAGGGAGGCCGAGTAGACCAGCGGCGGCCGCTCCGAGCGGGCGAAGCCGGGGAGGTCGACCGCGTAGACGTGATAGTTCTCGGCCAGTTGCTCCACGATCGGTTCGAACTCGTTGCTGCTCGCCCCAGCATAAATCCCGTGGAGCAAGAGCATGTCGGGGTCGTTCGGATCGCCGGCGACGGTGTAGGTCGTCTCGATCCCCCGCCAGCGGTAAGTACGTTCGATGCCGGGGAGTGGATTCTCGAGCTCGCCCGCGCGCCGTTTCAGGAGGCGGTTGCCGACGACCGCGCCGCCGACGGTTCCGAGCGCTGCACCGAGGACTGTTCGGGCCTTCATACGGGAGTGTAGGACGGCACCGGCCTTAGACCTCGGGTTCGGGTTCAGAACCTGCTGCGAACAGTGGGGCCGGCGAGGCGCTATCGCGAGTCGGCGTCCGCATCGGTCTCGAGGTCCGACAGACAGGCCGCGACGGGCTCGAGTACGTCGGTCGCGATCGAGTAGGGATCGGTCTCGCCCTGTCGGACGGCCTCGGCGAGGTCGTCGACTCCGCCGGCGGCGGCGAGTTCGTCCTCGAGCATCGCGTGGACGTCTTCGCGCAACAGGGTGCGAATCTCCTCGGCGTAGCGCGTGCGCGCCTGCTCTGCGTGTTCGCCGGAGTCGACGAGGTACTCCCGATGGGCGGCGAGTTCGTCGATGAACTCGTCGACGCCGGTGCCGTGGACGGCGACGGTCTCGACGATCGGCGGCGTCCAGCCCTCGTCGGCCGCGCCGTCCGCGTCGGGCTCGTCGTCCCAGTCGTCGTGGGCGTCGATGACCTCTTGGCTGTGGTGGCCGCCGCCGGCGAGGCCGCTCTCGTCGCCGAGTTGGACCATATCTCGGAGCTCCTGGACGGTTCGAGCGGCCCCCTCACGGTCGGCTTTGTTGACGACGAAGATATCGGCGATCTCGAGGATGCCGGCTTTCAGCGTCTGGATGTCGTCGCCCGAGCCCGGCGGGACGAGGACGGCGACGCTGTCGGCGGTCCGGACGATGTCGATCTCGTTTTGTCCGGCACCGACGGTCTCGATGATGATCTTGTCCTTGCCGAACGCGTCCATCGCCTTGACGGCGTCCGCCGTGGCCGTCGAGAGACCGCCGAGCGTGCCGCGGGCGCTCATCGAGCGGACGAAGACGTCCATGTCGCCCACCGTGGAGGCCATCCGAATTCGATCGCCCAACACGGCCCCGCCGGTAAAGGGTGAGGAGGGGTCGATCGCGATGATTCCGACGGTCTCGCCCTGATCGCGGTAGGCCTCGGCGAGCTTGTCGACCAGCGTCGATTTGCCCGCGCCCGGCGAGCCGGTGATGCCGATCACGTCGGCGTCGCCCGTGTGCGCGTAGAGTTCGGAGACCAGCTCGCGGTAGCCCGGCGACCGGTTCTCGATCTTCGAGATGATCCGGGCGAGCGCACGGTGTTTGCCCGCCAGCAGTTCCTCGAGTAGCGATTCGTCGGCGGCGTCCATGCTCATCGCTGGGGCGCGTTCTCGCGGACGAAGTCGATGGTCTCTTCGATCGACGTCCCGGGGCCGAAGATCGCCGCGACGCCCTCGTCTTTGAGCCCCGCGCGGTCCTCGTCGGGGATGACGCCGCCGGCGAGGACGAGCGTGTCCTCTTTTGCGCCGTACTCCTCGAGTCCGTCCATGATCTTCGGGACGAGCGTATCGTGGGCACCGGAGAGGATGGAGATACCGAGGACGTCGACGTCCTCTTGGACGGCGGCCTGAACGATCTCGTCCGGCGACTTGTGGAGTCCGGAGTAAATGACTTCGAACCCGGCGTCGCGGAACGCGCGTGCGATAACGTGGGCACCTCGATCGTGACCGTCGAGGCCGACTTTAGCGACGAGACATCGGATCGATTCCGCTTCCTGTTCGCTACTCATACACACCCCTTCCCGAGCCGACTGTTTGACTTTAACGGAAGACCGTGGTAGTTTCCGCGGAGCAGGAGATTTTCGACGTGAGCGACACGCCACCGTGGGACGAGCGACTGGACGCGGCGTTCAAATATAATATAACCGCCATTTCTCACCGAAACCGTTCCGAACCAAAGGCTAAAGAGCGAAACGACCGAAGATTCCGGTAATGACTATCGTTCGTCTGCTGCGGAGGGATCTATCGTGGGCGTTGAAATAAAAGAGACCGGAGTGTCCGACGCCGAGTTCGAGGCGATGAAAGGCTTCGTCTTCGAGTACCTCTCGGCCAGCGTCGAGAAAGAAGAGGAAGGCGGCCGCATGCGCTGGTACCCCTGGCACTCCGCCGAGTACCGGCACAACCACATCCTCAACGTCGTCGACCTCGCGACGGAGATCGCCGAACAGGAGGGCGCTGACGTCGACGTTACCCGCGTCGCCGCTCTCTTTCACGATGTCGCCAAACTCGAGACCGACCAGGAACTCCACGCTGAGGCCGGCGCTCGCGTCGCCCGCGAGTACCTCGAGTCTCGCGGTGAGTACCCAGAGTCGTTCGTCCAGCAGGTATGTCGCGCCATCGAAGATCACTCCTATCAGGGCGACCTGACCGACCTCGCCCTCGAGACGCAGTGTCTCATCGAGGCCGACCTCCTCGATAAGATCGGAGCCAACGGCACCGCGCTCATGTTGCTCCGGATGGGTTATGAGGCCCGCACGCACATGGACGCCGACGAGATGGTTGAGCGCGTCTTAGAGCGCGGCTACGACGCCGCAGCGCGCGTCCGGAGCGACACCGCCGAGAGCATCGCCCACCAGCGCCTGAAACGCGTCAAGTGGTTCAGCGAGTGGCTCGAGGACGAGATCGCCGCGTTAGGCGAGTAGCTCAGCACCGATCACCGTCACCGACATCACAACGACCGCGACTGTCGTGAGGGCCAATCGGTCCTTCTCGAGCGACCGCAGCGCACCGCTATCGCCGATCGGTCCTCAGGCCGGCCGTCGTGGAACGGCCAATGCGTTCATAGCAGTGTGGGATCGAGACGGATGTGATGGAACGTGCTCGCCGGACGAGAATCGTCGCTATCGCGCTGTGTTGTCTCCTTCTCTTCGCTCATATCCCGGTCGCGACGGCGACGCCGCAGTCGATCTCGAGTGTACAGAACGAAAGCGATACCAGCGGTGCAAGCGACGCGCCCGAACAGCGGGTCTCGACGTGTTTCGCGGGGTCGGGAACGGAGTTCACCATCGGTGCCGAAAACGGCACCAACATCTGGATTCGGCTGCACGCAGCGATGCTGACGGAGTCCGGCGGTGCGATCGGTGCCGAACTCGTCGGTTCGACCAACGGGAACTCGGTCATCGAAGTCGTCGCCGGCATTCAGTTCGTCGGCGACGGTCTCCTCGATCTCTTCTCGGAACCGATGGCGTCGTTCGAACTCGTCAAAGGATTCGATTTCCAGTTGCCGATGCTCGAAAACATCGGCACGGGTCTGACTCAGGCCGAGAACAGCCTGTCAGCCGGCGGGACGAGCAATCAGTCGGCCGACGACAGTGGGGAACGCGACGGCGATGAGAGTCGGCACGCGCGGTCGAACGACAGCCCGTTCGAACTCCTCCGGTGTTGAGGTCGATCCTCAGACGATTCGGAGCGTCCCCATCGCCAGAAAGAGCAGGCCGAACCCCGCGAGGACGGCGGCGCTCAGCCCAGCGACTACCGGCGCGAAGGCGTCGACGCGGCGGCCGGCCGCGGCCAGCGCCGCGGGATAGACCGTGACCCAGCACGCGATCCCGGCGAAGAACCCGAGCAGCAGCGTCGGCGATCCGGTCTGGACGACGAGCGTTCCCGAAAGCGCCTCGCCGACGGCCGGCGCATGTGCGAGGACGTCGAGCGTGCCCGGCTCGAGGAGCCCGACGCCGACCGTGAGCCAGAACCCGATCTGGTAGGGGTTGGTCAGTGAGAGGACGAACGTCTTCCGAAACCCCGACACGGCGTTCTGGCCGCCATCGGTGAACGACGTGGCGGTCCTGAATTCCTCGAGCGCACCGACCGCGAAGTAGAGCATGAGACAGCCGCCGGCCAGATAGAGCGTCGGCCGAACGACGGGCACGCGGTCGATCACGGCCACGATGCCCGCCAGCGTGAGGACGAAGAAAATCGCGTCCGCGAGCATGGCCCCAAGCCCGGCCCGAAAGCCGGCGGCCCAGCCGCGAACGACGCTCTCCTCGGCGATGATCGCGTTCATCGGTCCCGGCGGGGCCGCGAGGGCGAGTCCGAAGACGCTGCCGGCGAGCGCTGTGACGATGAGCGAGGACACGGCTTTCGCTCTCAAATGGGGGCGTGGCTGCGAAAAGGATAGCGACTTCGCCGTAACCGAGAGACAGCGCTCGGTCGAACGGACGAGACCCGTCTGACCAGTGGTTTCTTACGGCGGCAATCCGACTGGACTGATACTATGGACCCCGGCGGGGACCTCGAGGAAAACGCGCTGGCGGCGTGGCAGGTGCTCGGCCGCGGCCTCGTCGCGGCGACCGACCGGGAGATCGAGTCGGGTGATCGCGAGGAACTCGCCGCGCTCGAAGCACAGGCAACCGTCGTCCTCCTCCGGTTGCTGGTCGTCTCCGTCGCCGAATCTCGCGGCCACATATCACAGGCCGATGGCGATGCGGTCGCGACCGACGAGGTGGACGACGAAGGGGACGCGGCCGAGACCGTCACTTCCCTCGAGCAACTCCAAACGGAGATCCAAGCGGAACTCGACGCGGCCGACGGGGGGTTCGCGGACGCCTACGATACGCGGTCGACGGGGATGTGGCGGCGGCTCGAGACACTGTTTCGCCTGTTCGACGAGGGGGCGGAATCGCTCGGCATACCGCCGTACGGCGGCGATCTGTTCGATTCCGCGAATCGCGACGTCTGGGCGGCCGAGCCGATCGACAATCGGCAACTCGCCGAGGCGATCCATCGGCTCTCGACGACCGCGGCCGACGACGATCGGATCGAATCGATCGAGTTCGGAGCCCTCGAGACGCGCCGGCTCGGAAGCGTCTACGAGACGCTGCTCGAGCACCGGTTTCGGATCGCGCCCGAGGCGTACGCGGCGGTCGCCGACGACGGTGAGACGGTCTGGAAGCCGGCGACGGCGGTGGCCGCTGGGGAGCCCCTCGACACGGTTGCCGCGGGTGAGCCCTACGCCGCCACCGACGACGGCGAGCGAAAGGCGACGGGGTCTTACTACACGCCCGAGAGCGTGGTGGATTACGTCGTCGAGGAGACGGTCGGGCCGCTGATCGACGACATCGAGGCCGATCTCGAGTCACGGGGGCTCGAACCGGGAACCGATGCGTACCAGACCGCGCTCCACCGGACGGTGACGACGCTGCGGATCTTGGACCCGGCGATGGGGTGCGGTCGCTTCCTCGAGCGGACGCTCGAGTTTCTCGTCGCGCGGGTGACGGACGCGGCGGGCGAGGCCGGGTCCGAGGCGATGCTTGACGAACGGCGGATTCGCCGCGATATCGCCACGTCGTGTCTCTACGGCGTCGACCGGGACGAACTGGCCGTCGAACTCGCGACGAGTTCGCTGTGGCTCGAGACGCTGGCGGCCGACCGGCCGCCGACCGGCCTCGACCGACATCTGAAGGCGGGCAACGCGCTGGTCGGCTCTGACGCGACGGCGGCCCGCTCAGGAGAGAGTGCGGCGGGAAGCGCCGAGACGCCGTCTACGCGCAGGCGAATCGAACTGGCGAACGTCGACACGGCGCGTCGGTTCGGCCTCGAGCTTCCGGACGACGCCCTCGAACGACTGGAGCGCGCACTCGATGACGACGACGCGTGGGCCGAAGTTCGAGCCACCGACTGGTTTCAGGCTGCGCAGTCGACGAGCGACGAGCGGGGAGCCTTCCACTGGGAGCTCGAGTTTCCCGAGGCGTTCCTCGACGAGCGGGGGCGACGGCGACCGGACGCCGGGTTCGACGCAGTGCTCGGCAATCCGCCGTGGGTGGCGACCGCGGGGCGAGCCGAGATCAGCGCGACCATGGACCGATCGCTGCGGGCGTATCTCGAGGACCGGTACACCGCGACTCGCCAGCAGTTCGACCTCTACGTCGCCTTCTGCGAGCGGTTTGTCCGTCTTGCCGCGGACGCCCGCATCGGGATCGTCGTCCCCGACGCGATACTCGCCCGGGAGCAAAACGCCCACATCCGTCGCTATCTGCTCGAGCAGACGACCCTCACGACCGTGCTCCACATCGGCGCGGCGTTCGAGGGCGTCGAAAACGGCGCGGCGATCGTCGTAACCGGGGCCGACGAGGGGCCGACGAGATGCGGGACGCTCGAGGACAGGGTGGGCATCGAACCGATCGACTACGCGGAGATTCCCCAGTCGGTCTTTCGAGAACAGGACGCGTGTCGCTTCCTGTTGCATCTGGATCGACCCACGCGCTCGATCCTCGCGAAGCTGGCGGGCCACCCCCGGCTCGGCGAGCGCGTCGATATCTCGCGGGGCGAGGAGATCGGGAAGCACGCCGAGTTCCTCGCCGAGACGAACGAGCGCGACGGGTTAGACGAGATCGTCTCCGGATCGGCGGTCGTGCCGTACGGGTTCGACGACGCGGAGACGAAGTACGTTCCGGCCGACGAGGTCGAGAAAGATCGCGAACGCTATCGGAGCCCGAAGCTCGTCTTTCGGCAGACGGCATCGACACCGATCGGCGCGCTGGATACGGACGGTCGGATCACGATCAAGTCGGCGTACAACGTTCGCTCGAACGGATCAGAGGCCGAGCTCTGTCGGCTGCTGGGCGTCCTCAATTCGTCGCTGCTCGCGTTCTATCACGAGGTGAACCACGCCGCCTACCGGTCCGTCTTCCCCCAGATCAACCAGGCGACGCTCGAGTCGTATCCGATCGCCGTCCCGGACGCCCACGAGTTCGACGACCTCGTCGGCGAACGGATCGAGCTGACCCGCAAGCGCCGCGACCTGACGCTCGATCTCCGAACACAGCTAGGACACTACCGTGACGGCGACGCCCTCGGAGAGATCGGACCGTGCCGTCCGGTGGCCCCGTCCAACTCACCGCTTCGAAAGGTCGGTGACGAACTGCACGGCCTCCGCCTCGGACGCGCGTCCGTCGACCGCTGTGCACCTGGAACGGTCCGTATCAACGCGACCGCTCGGTACAAGCCCGCGGCCGACAGTGACCGCGACACCGATCGGTGGGGATACACGGAGACCGACGCTCTGCCGGCGCTCCGGCTCTCGGCGCTGGACGAACCCGAGGCCGACCTGATCGAGGCGTTCGTCCCCGTCGCCGTCGACGAAGCGGGCGGCTTCGCGAACCTCCGCGAGACCGCGACGAAGACGATCTCGCCCCTCGACCGACTTCGCGCCCTCGTGGTCCCCGTCGTCGACGACGTCCGCGAGGGGCTCGAGCGCTATCTCGAAGCGCAGACTCGCGCCGAGGACCTCGAGGCCCGGCTTGCGGCGATCGACCGGCGGATCGACGAACTCGTCTACGACCGATACGGACTGACCGAGACGGAGATCGAGACCGTCGAAGCGGCCGTCGACGAGGGATAGCGATCGGCGATCGCCGCGTGAATCGCCGTTGCTCATCTCCGGCTCCGTCGTCGAGTCGGCGACGCGACGGCCGCGTCCGCGCCCGCGACCGACGCGAACGAGACGGAACGGCGACTCGTTACGGCTCCGATGGATCAAACTGCACTGACGACCCAACGAACGGAGCCGCAACTAATATGACGATCCTGACGAACCTCTCCAGTAATGACTCACTCTCGACGATCGGTTCTCGCCGCGGGCGCGACCGGCACGCTCGCGCTGACGGCCGGCTGTCTCGACTTCGTCCTCGGGAACGGGCCGCTCCAATTCAACTCCGACCGCGCCGCCCCGACCGACGGGGCACTCGAGGAGACCGGCTACCAGAAACAGAAGGTCCGCGAAAAGGACCTCGATCGGACGATCAATCTCCCCGGCGGCATCGAACGCGACGTCAGCGCCTCGATCTGGGCGTCGGCCTACACCAAAGAGGTCGAATACGCGGGTCAGAAGCGCGACGGGGCGGCCTTTGCGGCCGTCTCAATCCCCGGCATGAAGGTCGCCGGCCGATCGGTCAACCCGATCGACGATCTGTCGAACAAGAAGTTGCTCGAGCGGTTCATGAGTCAGATCGAGACCGATCAGGGTGCGATTAGAGATATCAAACACGAGAGCACGTTCAAACTCGGGATTCTCGGCGATGGGCGGACGGTCGATACCTTCGTCGGGAAGTCCGAGGTCGAGGGCCAGACGATCGACATCGAAATCAAGCTCACGTCGTTTGACCACGAGGGTGACCTGCTCGTCCTGCTCGGCCTCTACCCGAAGATGCTCACCGAGGAGTCGGCGAACGTCGAAGTGCTGATGGAGTCCGTCGAGCATCCGGTCGAGGGCTGACGGTCGCGAGTGCGGACGGAAGACACGTCGGTTTCGGAGCGGCCGTCACGAACCACCAACCGATCGGGCTCGACGACCGGGTTGCGCGTTGCTCACCGGAATACGTCGCGAAAAAGGAACGAGAACGGCCGAGTCGTCAGTAGAACTCGCGGACGAGGTCCATCGCGTCCTCGGGCGCGCCCTCGGGAATCTCGGACATGTCCTCTGTAACGCCGTGTTGTTCGTGGTACGGTACGGAGTCCTCGTCTTGGTACATGACGCCCTGGTACTCCTTTTCGCTATCGAGGATGACTTCCTTGGCGGCCTCGTAGTCGTTGGGGTCGTGATCCTCGTCTTCCTGCAGGTCGACGAGGTTGTCGCGGAAGTAGTCGTAGGTGTCGACGTCGTTGAACGTGACACAGGGGCTGAAGACGTTGACGAAGCCAAAGCCGTCGTGTTCGACGGCTTTCTGGACGATTTCCTGATGACGCAGGGCGTCCGATGCGAATGACTGGGCGATGAAGGAAGCACCCGAAGCCAGTGCGAGCGCGAGCGGGTTGACCGGCGGCTGTTTGGGCCCTTCGGGGGTCGTCGAGGTCTCGAAGTCGGAGCGCGAGGTTGGCGAGGCCTGTCCCTTCGTCAGCCCGTAAATGCGGTTGTCCATGACGACGTAGGACATGTCGACGTTCCGGCGGACGGCGTGGACGAAGTGGCCGGCACCGATCGAGTAGCCGTCACCGTCGCCGCCGGCGACCATCACTTCAATGTCGGGCCGGGCCATCTTGACGCCGGTGCCGACCGGGAGCGCACGGCCGTGGACCCCGTGGAGGGCGTAGCTGTGCATATAGGTCCCGATCTTGCCGGAACAGCCGATCCCGGCGACCACGAACGTGTTATCGGGGTCGTTACCGGTCTCGGCGAGGGCTTTCATCATGCCGTTCATTGTCCCGAAGTCACCGCAGCCGGGACACCACGTTGGTTGCTTGTCGGATTTGAAGTCGGTGAATCGTACGTCGGAGCTCATTATGCTGGTACCTCCTCGGAGAGTCGCTCGGTGATCTGTTCTGCGAGTTCGTCGGCCTTGAATCGAACGCCCGTGTACTTGTTAATGCGCTTGACGCGGCTGAGCACGTCGTGTTCGATCACATCGGCGAACTGCCCGGTCGCGTTACACTCGACGACGACCGTCTCGTCGGCGGCCTCGATCTCTTCGGTCAGGTCCGGCCGCGGGAAGATGTAGGGAACCGAGATGACGCGGACATCGATGCCGTCGTCCTCGAGGTACTCGAGGGCTTCGACGAGTGCACCCTCGTTGGACCCCCACGAGATGATGAGGTTGTCGGCGTCTTCGTCGCCGAACTCGCGGTAGTCCCAGTCTTCCTCGTTCCGTGCGGTTTCGACCTTTCGGTTTCGCTTGTCGACCTGGTGGACACGCTCGTCTTCGTCTTCCGTCCGGCGGCCGAGTTCGTCGTGCTCGAGGCCGGTGGACATATGAGCGCCGTCGGTCGTACCGGGGATGGCACGCGGACTGACGCCGTCCTCGGTGACGGCGTGGGCGCGGAACCGGCCCTGAGCGTCGAGCCACTCATCGACCTCGTCCTCGTCGACGAGTTTGCCGCGGTCGATCTCGACCTCGTCCATGTCGAAGGCCTCCGGCGGGAACGTCTGTTCGGTGACCGACATCGCTAAGTCGGAGACGAGGAAGACCGGCGTCTGGTACTTTTCGGCGAGGTTGAACGCCTCGACGGTTTTCCAGAAACACTCAGTGATCGACGTGGGGGCGACGACGAACCGCGGCACTTCGCCGTGGCCGCCGTACAGCGCCATGTTAAGGTCGCCCTGTTCCTGTTTCGTCGGCATCCCCGTCGAGGGGCCGGACCGCTGAACGTCGGTGATGACGAGCGGCGTCTCGCTGGTTGCAACGAGTCCGAACGTCTCGGTCATGAGGTCGATCCCGGCACCCGAGGTTGCGGTCATCGATCGGGCACCGGAACGTGCGGCACCGAGTGCCATATTAACGGCCGACAGCTCGTCTTCGGCCTGAACGACGTGGCCGCCGTAGTCTTCGATACGCCCGGTCAGGTACTCCATGATGGACGTCGCGGGCGTGATCGGATAGCCGGCGTAGAACCGACAGCCGGCCGCGAGTGCCCCCATCCCGATCGCCTCGTTGCCATTAAGCAGCACGTAGTCGTTGTCGGTCGTTTCGACGCTGTAGCCGAGGTGATCTAGGTCGTAGTTGTCTTGAACGTATTCCTGGCCCAGCCGCGCGGCTTCCTTGTTGTTCTCGACGATCTTCGAACCCTTGCCGCCAAAGCGCTTCTCGAGAGACTCGTCCAGGTATTCGACGTCGAAGCCGGTGATCTCACACGCGGCACCGAGCGCGACGATGTTGCGCATGATCGCGCCGCCGGCGTCTTCGGCCAGCGACTTCAGGGGGACGTCGACTGCGGTTATCTCGTCGGGAATCTCGGCCTCCCACGAGCGCTCGCCGTCGTAGATGATGGCACTGCCGTCGTGGAGTTCGTCGAGATTCTCGTCGATGGTCCGCTGGGTGAGCGCGACCAGGATGTCGAGTCGATCGACGACGCTTTGGACGCGGTCGACCGACGTGCGGATCTTGTAGGCGGTGTAGCCACCGCGGATCCGTGACGCGAAGTCTTTCGACGTGAATACGTGCCGTCCGGCTCGGGAAAGTGCCTGAGCGAAGATTTTACCCGTGGAGTCGATACCGTCGCCGGCCTCGCCTCCGATCGCCCAGTTAAGGTCCTCAGCCATGTTATGCTGAGCCTTGCCCCCCATAAATGAAAAGGCTTCTGAAACCCCAACCGAGCGACCGCAACAGGAGGCAATGCGTTCGGTATCAAAGGACAGCTCAGGCTAATCGTTAGTAATTGTGGGATCTCGCTATGCGAGGTGAAGAAACCGCAAACGTTGCGCTATCATCTACATTTATTAAACCTCTATCGCGACGCCGTGTCGGAGCCGAAAGTCGCTGACCGATCACGGCGGAACGGAACGCCTTTTCAGTCGGCGTGCGAACCCGTCCGACATGGATGGGACGCCAGTCACGGTCGCATCGGTCACCGACGTCGGTCCCGACACCGTCGCGCTCGAGCTCGAGACGCCTGCGGCGTTCGACGCCCTGCCGGGACAGTTCGTCCTGCTCCGAGCCAGCCCCGACGGCGAGGAGCTCGCTCGCCATTACACGCTCTCCTCGCCGGCGGTCGGCGAGACGTTCGAACTCACGGTCGGGATCGACCCCGACGGTGACCTTTCGCCGTGGCTCGCCGACCTCGAGGGCGGCGAAACCGTCAACGTCGAAGGGCCCTTCGGCCGGGTCACCTACGACGGCGAGGGCGACGTGGTCGCGGCCGCCGGCGGACCGGGTGTCGGTGCGGCGGTCGCGATCGCCGAAGCGGCCCACGAGGCGGGCCACGACGCGACGGTGATCTATCAGGCCGCCGAGCCCGCCCACGTCGATCGGCTCGAGGCGCTCGAGGACGCCGGTGGGACGGTCGTCATCCTCGAGGAGGACGCCGACGACGAACTGGTCGACGCGGTCGCAACCCACCGCGAGGCGGGCCAACTGTACGCCTTCGGCTTCGACGACTTCGTCACGGCCGTCGCCGAGGCGATCGAGGCCGACGGCGGCGACCCGGACGACGCGCTGATCGAGAACTTCGGCTGATAGCGAGGGAACCAGCGGGTAACCACGGGTCCGTTCTCGAGTTCCTGACTGGAACTCGAACCCACGTATTCGATGAACGGATGTGCCAAGGGACCGGATCAAACGGCATTTCACTCACAAATGTGAGCACTGAACGAATGAAAGAGTCGCTTCGATCTTCCGTAGAAATCTGCCTCCGACCTCACCATCTGAAGCGAACGATGACGATCACGGTGCTCGTTGGAACGTGGCTCACCCTCTACAATCAGGGTGATGTACTGCTGGCCGGGAGACTACCCACCGCGCTCGTGAGCAAGATATTCCTCAACTATCTCACTCCCTTCCTCGTTTCGAATTGGGGGTTGATTTCGCGGGGCTCGGACGCTGATCACTGACGATTCTCCGTCTCTCTGTACCGTGGTTTTGGGACGGGTGACGACGATCGCTCGGCTCGGATTAACGGGACCGCTCGAGTCGCGTGAAGGCGAGACTGACACCGAACTGCGCGAGACAAACCGTGGTGTTCTCGGCGACCGCCCGCTCGTTCGCTGTTTACCGACGGATCTGCGAGCGTACCACTGATCGACGGTTCGACCCGTTGGCGTCGGGTTCGCGCCGTGAGAGCGATTCAGCCGCTCGGCGTTCGCGCCGACCGACCTCGTTCTGACCGCGACGGACGCGTGCGTCTCGCTCCGCGACAATCACGCGAGGTGACCGGTCAGCGCGGCTGATAAAGGTGTTTATGGCACATCGTCGTGGCTTCCGGTATGCGACGGCGCACCCTACTCGGCGGCACGACCGGCGCGCTCTGTGGCCTGACCGGCTGCGTCGGGTCGGCGTTCGATGACTCGACTCCCGACGGTGCTGCGACCGAGCGTACTGGCGAGTCGCGGCGGACGATCGTCGTCGGCGATCTCGAGTCGGTCCCGTTTCCGGCCGCACATCCACCCCACGAGCTCGTTCTCCGAAACGAGAGCGACGCGAACCGAACGGTCACGGTCGCGGTCACGACCGGCGAAGACACCCTGCTCGAGCGTGACGTCACCGTCTCCGCGGGCCGGTCGCTCGAGGTCGTCCTCGCCGAGCCGCGATCGTACGCGGTCACCGTAACGACCGCCGGCTCCGGTGGCGAGTCGAGCGCGACTGTCGGGGTCGATCGCGAGCCGTTCGACTGTACGCGCTCGTCGACGACCGCAACGCTACGCGGGTCCGGAATCGGGATGAGATCGGTCTCGGAATCGATCGCGTGCCCCGACCTCCGGATCGTGGCGCGATCGATCGAGGCCGTAGCGCAGGGGTGTGCGGACGAGCGCGACGATGACAGCGCGACCGTCGAATTCGCGAACGAGGCGGTGGCCGTGGCAGGGCAGATCACGACGCCGACGCCGTGTTACGAGCCGTCGATCGCCGACGCGACCTACGACGAGGCCGACGACGCCCTCGTGCTCACCGTCGATAGCGGCGAACAGTCGGCCGCCGGCTGTGTCGATTGCCTCGGCGTCGTCGATTACGAGGCCCGGATCGAACTCGAGGGACGCTATCCCGGCCGCGTTGTCGTTCACCACGCATCGCGTAGCGAGGCTCAGCGGGTCGCGACGGTCGCGTATCCGTCCGACCAGTCGGAAACGGAGCGAGCGAGCGGTTGAGCCGTCGACCGCAGACTCAGTGTTCGACCAGTTCGACCAGAATCCCGCCGGTGTCTTTCGGATGCAGGAACGCGACCGAGTGGCCCCACGCGCCCGGCCGCGGTTCCGCGTCGATCAGCGTCACGTCGTGGTCGCGGGCCGTCTCGAGTGCGGCCTCAATGTCGTCGGTCGCGAGCGCGAGATGGTGGATGCCCGCGTCGGTGTCCTCGAGGTAGCGGGCGATCGTCCCGTCGGTCTCGAGGGGCTCGAGCAGTTCGAAGTAGCCGTCGCCGCAGTCGAGGAAGGCGACGCGCATGCCGTCGAACACTTCCTCGTGGGCGACCTCGAGGCCGAAGAGATCGCCGTACAGCTCCGCGAAGTCCTGTGCGTCGTCGACCGCGATGCCGGCGTGATCGAAGTGCATCAGATGATACTCCTCGGACCGGCGGCCTTATTGTTGTGATTTTTCGTCGAGGATTTGCGTTCGCGGCTGACGAGACCGGTCCGGCGTGCCCGTTACAGACCCAGATGGCCGGCCAGCCGGTCCGAGAGCCCGCCGTCGAGTTCGAACACCGCGCGCATCTCTTCGTCGGTGAGCTGGAAGCCGAACACGTCCGCGTTCGCCTCGATGTGTTCTCGGCTCGAGGCCTTCGGGATCGCTGCGACGTAGGGGTGCTGGAGGAGCCAGCGCAGCACCACCTGCGCTGCCGATTTCCCGTAGTCTTCCCCGATCGCTTCGAGCCGGTCGTCGCCGACGACGCTCCCCTCTGCGAGCGGGCTGTACGCCGTCAGGAGCACCTCGTTTTCGATGCAGTGGGCGACGAGGTCGTCCGGCTGGTGGTAGGGGTGGTACTTCACCTGATTTGTGACGATCGGCGTCTCGGAGTAGGTCATCGCCGCCTCGAGGCCGTCGCTTCCGAAGTTGCTGACGCCGATGTGTTCGGCCAGTCCGTCGTGCTGGCAGTCGTTCAACGCGGTAATCGTCGCCTCGAGCGGTGCCTCGTCGCTCGGGGCGTGTAACAGGAGGAGGTCGACGGTCTGGAGTTGGAGTCGGTCGAGGCTTCGCTGCGTCGATTCGCGCACGGCCGCGGGAGCGGCGTTGCTCGGATGGACCTTCGTCACAACGAAGACCTCCTCGCGGTCGATCTCGCTCTCGGCGATTGCCCGGCCGACCGCGGCCTCGTTGTCGTACATCTGTGCGGTGTCGACATGGCGATAGCCGACCGACAGCGCGGTCTCGACGGCCCGCTGGCAGTCATCGCCGGTTATGCGGGCGGTGCCGAGACCGAGCGCCGGTACGTCCGCCCCCTGCGCGATGACCGTTCCGGTCGTCGAATCGGTGCTCATGACCGTGCGTTCGAGACGGGCCGTCATCAAGACCGGCCCGGCGAGTGACGAGCGGTCCATCACACGACGATGAGTGACGGAGAACCGATATCGTGGAGCGAGCCCGGCCGATCAGACCACGCTGCCGGGCTGGTACTCGCCGAACTCGTCGCGCATGACGTTACAGATCTCGCCGACCGTCGCGTAGGCCTTGACCGCGTCGATGATGTACGGCATCAGGTTCTGGTCGCTCCGGGCGGCGTCGCGCAGCGCCTCGAGGGCGGCGTCGACCGCCTCGTCGTCGCGCTCCTCGCGGGTCTCCTCGAGGCTGTCGATCTGGCGCTGCTGGTCCTCCTCGGTGATCTCTTGGACGTCCATCTCGGGGTCCTCGTCAACTTCGAACTCGTTGACGCCGACGATGACGCGCTCTTTCTCCTCGATCTCCTTCTGGCGGTCGAAGGCGGTGTCCTGAATCTGGCGCTGGACCCACTGCTGTTCGACGGCCTCTAACATGCCGCCGCGGTCTTCGACCTCGTCCATGATCTCGTAGGCCTCCTCCTCGACCTGATCGGTCAGCGACTCGACGTAGTAGCTGCCGGCCAGCGGGTCGATGGTGTCGGCTGCACCGGACTCGTGGGCGAGAATCTGCTGGGTGCGCAAGGCGGTGCGGACCGATTCCTCAGTCGGCAGCGCGAGCGCCTCGTCCTTGCCGTTGGTGTGAAGGCTCTGGGTACCCCCGAGGACGGCCGCCAGCGCCTGGTAGGCGACGCGGACGACGTTGTTCTCGATCTGCTGGGCGGTCAGCATCGAGCCGGCAGTTTGGGTGTGGAACTTGAGTTGCTTGGACTTGGGATCGTCCGCGTCGAAGCGCTCGTCGATGATGTCGTGCCACATCCGGCGGGCTGCGCGGAACTTCGCGACCTCCTCGAAGATGTTGTTGTGGCCGTTGAAGAAAAAGGAGAGCTGGGGCGCGAACTCGTCGACGTCGAGGCCGGCGTCGATGGCCGTCTCGACGTACTCGATGCCGTTCCCGAGCGTGAACGCGAGTTCCTGGGCGGCCGTCGAGCCGGCCTCGCGGATGTGATAGCCCGAGATGGAGATGGTGTTGAACTTCGGCGTCTCAGAGGCGCAAAAGTCGAAGATGTCCGTGATGATTCGCATCGACGGCTCGGGCGGGTAGATGTAGGTGTTGCGCGCGATATACTCCTTGAGGAGATCGTTTTGGATCGTCCCGCGAAGCTCCTCGCGGTCGACGCCTTGCTGGTCGCCGACAGCGATGTACATCGCCAACAGCACCGACGCCGGCGCGTTGATCGTCATCGAGGTCGAGACCTCATCGAGCGGAATGCCGTCGAAGACGGTCTCCATGTCGGCCAACGAGTCGATCGCGACGCCGGCCTTGCCGATTTCGCCGGCGGCCATCTCCGCGTCGGAGTCATAGCCCATCTGCGTCGGCAGGTCGAAGGCCATCGAGAGCCCCGTCTGACCTTGATCGAGCAGGTAGTGATACCGTTCGTTGGTGTCTTCGGGCGTCGAGAAGCCGGCGTACTGACGCATCGTCCACAGCCGCCCGCGATACCCCGTCGAGTACACCCCGCGCGTGTACGGCGGCTCGCCCGGATTGCCCAGGTCCTCCTCGTAGTCGATGTCACCCACGTCGGCGGGCGTGTAGAGCCGATCGACCTCCTGGCCGCCCGTATCAGTGGTAAATGTTTCCTTGCGCTCGCCAAAGCGCTCGAGGACGGGTTTGACTTCCTCGTCGTGCCACTCCTCCTTGCTGGCACGGATCTCCTCGAGTTCATCGGGATCGAACATTATGATTAGCGTAGACGGGACGGGGCTTGAACTTTGATGAACGGCGTGACGGTCTGCCACGGTTGTGTCCGGCGGCGCGTTCGCGTCGCGACTCCGTCGGCGAGCCGTCTCATACGCTGTCGGCCGGGTCGTGTCGGTCGGCCATCCGCGAGGCCTCTGCCGCGTAGCGCGCCCGCGTCTCCGGATCGTCGACGGTGCCGACCTGATCCGGGGAGACGGTCAGGCCGGCGCGAGTCGCTCGAGCGGGGCCGGTAAAGCTCGTCAGCGCCCGCTCGCGGCGGTGGTACCGCGTCCCATCCTCGGTGGCGTAGACGAGGATGATGAGGTTGAGTTCGTCGTCGCCGTAGGTTCGTTCGACGAGCCAGACGGGAATTTCGCCGTCCGACCCGCCGGCGTCGCTATCGGTGCCGCGCTCCGTCGTCGCGTCAGTATCGCCGGCTGTCGAATCGATACTACCGGCCGTCGAATCGGATTCGTTCGCGTTCATGACTATCACGTCGATCGTCGCAACCGCTTATGGTTCGTCCCGTCGACGCTCCGCGTATGGCATCGGAGTCGACGGTGACGAGCGATACCGGGGCTGATCGTCGCCGCGCTGCCCGCTACGTCGCGCCGTTTCTCGTCGTCGGGCTGGCGAACCTCGGCCTCTTGCTTCGATGGGGGCTGGATCCGCTGTGGGCCTTCGCCGTCCTGCCGCCGATGCTGTTTCTCTCCGGCATCGCCTGGATCGCGTTCCGCCACGGCTTCCACGAGCGGCCGTCCGAACCTGGGCGGAACCGGTGACGCGGACTCGAGCGCCTACTCCGTCGGTACCGGCTCGTTCCGTCGTCACCGACCGGTATCGTACTTGTACGTCGCCGATTCAGGATCGATCCCGAAGTCCTCCGGCGACTCCTCGTCGCCGGCTTCGTCGCGGCCCTCGGGGGCGCGTTTGAACGCCTCGCGGAATCGATCGGGCATCCGAAACTCGGCGACGTCGATCGACAGCGACACCGCATCCGGGTCGGAGCCGTCGCGTTTGGCCTCGAGGCGCTCTCGTAACACGTCGGGCAGTTCGGATTCGTCGATCCGCTGGAAGCCAAACTGCGCGAGGTACGCGCCTTCGCCGGTCAGGGAATAGACGGTGTCGAACCCCTCGTCGCCGGCGTATTCCACGAGTCGCTCGACAACGTGTGCTCCCACGCCCTGTCCACGCCAGCCCTCGAGGACGCCGATGCTCGTCAGTTCACAGACGTCCGCCGCGTCGTCGGGTTTATGGACGCGGATGCGACCGAATCCGGCCTTCTCTCCGGATGTCTCGTCGACCGCGACGACGTAGTCGCGCGAGCGGAACGCCGTCTCGTCGAGCCCCATCGACTCGATGTGGTCGAGCAACCAGACTTCCTCCCTGTTTTTCGCGTCCCGCACGTACATGGGTGGAGATAGGGCGTGTGCGGCCAAAAGCGTTTGTGAGGTGCTATTATCGGACCGCGTCGGACTCGCGCGCCTGCGCTACCAACCGCTCGATCCGTTCATCGGTCGACGGATGGGTGGAGAACAGCCGATTCAGCGTCTCTTCCGTCTCGGAGTGGACGTACAGCGTCGCGAGCAGCCCGCGGGGTGGCTCCGCGGCGCGCTCGATCGTCCGCAGCGCGCGAGCGAGCGCGATGGGTTTTGCGGTGACTGCGGCGGCGCGGTCGTCGGCGGCGTACTCCCGTCGGCGCGAGTGGGCGCGGACGACCAGCGTCACGAGCAGGAAGCCGACGACCACCCCGCCCTCGATCAGCGCCAGCAGCCGGCCGAAAGCCGTCTGCGACCACGACGCCGGATTGCCGCGCATCCAGGCGATCGCGCGAGCGATCCCCGCGATCGGCAACAAAAGCGGCGCGAGGACGAGAAAGACGAGTCCGGCCACCGTCCGAAAGCCGCTGTAGGCGAGCGTCTGAACGAACGCGTCGTGGCGCTCGAGGTGGGCGAGTTCGTGGGCCACCAGCGCCTCGAGTTCGTCGGGCGACAGCAGCCGGAAGAGCGAGCGGTCGAGGACGATGACGCCGTTGTGGGCGCTACCCAGCGCGAAGGCGTTGGGCATCGGCAGCCGGGCGATCAGGACGGTCGGGGTGTCGACGCCCATCTGCGACTCGAGGGCGTCGAGTCGGCGGTAGAACCCGGGCGCGTGCGATTGCGGCAGTTCGACCGCCTCGAGGCGCGAGAGCAACTGCCGCGTCCCGAACCGATAGCTCAGAACGCCGGTGACGAGAGCGATGACGGCGATCAGCACCAGCGTGGCCGGAAGGTCGGGCGCGGAGCGCCGGAGGACCGACACCGCCCAGTAGCTGACGGCGGCCAGTCCGAGATACCACAGGAGGAGGAGACAGCCGACCAGCGCCATCAGGAGCCGGGTTCCGGTGCGACGTGCGGACATCGTACTCGGTTCAAATAGGGACGGTCGCCTGAAACGGGTATCGGACGCGGCGGTCGCCGCCCGTTCGACGGGGCAGTGCACTCGCCGGTGTGGTCCCTAAGTGCGTAGCGATCGATCGGTAGCGTATGCTAGAGGCGCTCGAGAGACATTCGACGAGCGAACCGGCTTCGGAGTCCGTGATCGCCGGCAATGGGTCGAACGGCGACGCTGGGCTCGGTTCGACGGCGTTTTTGGTCGGCCGGTTGCTGTACGGCGGGATACTTACCATGATGGCGGTCGACGGGCTTCGAAACGCAGACGAGCGCGCCGAGTACGCGGCGGCGAAGAACGTGCCGATGCCCGAACTCGCGACGAACGCCTCCCACGCGCTGTTGCTCGGCGGCGGTATCGGGATTACCCTGTGGCGCGCGCCCGCACTCGCCGCGAGCGCCGTTGCGACGTTCTTCCTCGGCGTGACGCCCGCGATGCACGACTTCTGGACGGTCGACGATCCCGAGCAGCGACAACAGCAACTGACACACTTTCTCAAGAACGTGGCGCTGCTGGGGACCGCGCTGGCGCTGCTCGGGCTCGCCGAGGGAGAGACGTGACCGAAACCCAGGACCGTCGAAACCGTCATCCTCGACCGCCCACGTCGGTATTCGGATGAATATTCCATAATCGCTATAATGTTCGGTAGCTGACTCCTGACACGTCAGATGACGCAGGAGTTAGGTCCCCGCGCTCGAGCGCTGTCACTACCGTATTACGAAGCCGCCCTCCCGGCACACGATCGGTTCCATGCAAAGCGAGTGCGCGACGTCTCGATTCGTCTCGCGGACGAATGTGCCGAACCCGTCGACAGGGACGTTCTGTCGGCAGCGGCGTGGCTACACGATATCGGTCGGCCACTGGAGCGAACGGGCGAGATCGATGAGCACGACGAGTGGGGTGCGAGCGAAGCGGCGGCCCTGCTCGAAGCCGAAGGGGTGGCGGCCGACCGCATCGACGCCGTCGAGCGCTGTATTCGGACGCACAGTATTCGATCCAGTTCGCCGGAACCGGAGACGATCGAGGCGCAGTTGCTCTTCGACGCGGACAAACTGGATGCCGCCGGCGCGCGCGGTCTCGTTCGGTTGGCCTGTATCGTCGGCGAGCGGTCGGGACGTGCGGGCGAGAAGTACGCGCTAATCGACGACGCCTCGAGTTCGACGATGGAGTCGGCCGGCCGGCCGGACGTCACGCTCCTTCAGGAGTGGGCGCGGGAGCGGCTGGACGAACTGTATACCTCGCCCGGTCGCCGTCTCGGCGAGTCCCGATGGGAGTTCATGAACGACTTCTTCGCACAGTTCGAGCGCGAGCGCGGAATCGAAGGAGAACGATAACTCGTTCGAGCCGTGACGGACAGTCGGTCACTCGGCGTTGCCGTTCGAACCCTCTACTGTCCCTCGGTGTCACGCCAAGCGGCCGATCCGGAAGCAAGACTCGAGCGGGCGTTCCGTGGCGATCTCGAATTCGGTCGTGAGGGCCTACACCAGTCACGAGTCCTGTAGAGCGCCAACGGACCAGTCCGTCCTCGAGGCGGCCCGCTCGCCGAGCCACAACAGCGACCCAAGGATCACGCCGACGGCAGCCGCCGTGAACGCGGCACCTTGTGTCGCCCAGAGCCCCCAGAATGCGAGGCTCGCGGCGTACGTTGCTACGACGACGCCCCCCAACACGATCCACTTCCGATCGACGGACACCATAACGGGACGTCGCCGTAGAGCCCCATTACGGACGGGGCTTCAACAGAAAGGCGGCGTCCGAGCTCCCGGTTCTTCCCCACTGTGGACGTTCAATCCGCCGACAGCGCCTCCTCGAGTCGGCTTTCGATGTCGTCCAGTTCGGCGCGCAGGTCCTCGCCCTCGGCTCCCTCGAGTTCGTCGATCCGGTCGGCGATCCCCTCGAGCCGGGAGTATTTCTCGTCCTCGTCGGTGCCGACCTTCTGGACGTAGACGTCTTCGTCGACGTCGTAGACCTCGTCTTCCTCGAGATCGGTCACCGCGAGGACGACGTCCAGTTTGTCCCGGTCGATGCCGGTGACCCACTCCCGGGGGATGCCACGGTCGTCGAGGGCGGCGAAGACGGTCTCCTCGTCTTCGGGTTGACGGCGCTCTCGCGTCGTCCGCCGGACGGTGCCGTATCGGCCGTGGAGCCGCTGGTCCGGACCGAGCCGTTCGAGCAGCGCGTCACAGACCGAGCGGCGGACGCGGTTTGCGCCGCGTTGGACGTCCGACGCGAGGACGTAGAGATCGGTCGCGTCCTCTGTCTCGAGCGCCGAGGGGTCGTCGGCGTCGGCCCGCTCGAGTTGCTCGGCGAGTAACAGGGCGTCGTCGTGGACTCGTTCGGGCGTCGAGCGAGCCGCGGCCGCGGAGACCAGAAACGGGCTCTCGCCGGCGGTGGCCGCGTCGGGGTCGTATCGAATCTCGCCGTCGTCGGCCGCGTACTCGTCCGTGAGCGTAACGACGGTCGCGTAGGGTTCGACGCCCGGCGGGAGGTCGTCGGTCGGGACTGACCCCGCTGCGAGTCGCTCCAAGAAGACGACGAACTGCTCGCGCCAGAGCGGCCGCCGCTCGCCGCTGTCGCCGAACCGGACGACGATCCGATCGTCGGCGGTCTGCGCGATTCCGAACGGTCGCTCTGAGACGGGCGTGAGCAGTTCCGCGCCCGGCTCGAGGGCCTCGCACTGCCGTCGCAGCGTAGTCCAGGTGTTGTCGGGATCCATACGCCCGTTACGGCGGGATGCGCAAAAAACCGCGCCCACGAATCTGCCACCGGCTCGAGCTACGCGAGGATCGTGGGGAGTCCCGACAGCGACGCGAGCCGGTAGGTCGGGTCGGCGTCTACCGGTGTGTCGTCCTCATCGCGAGCGAGCAGCGCCGAGTCGATCCCCGCGTTATCGGCCGCTCGCACGTCGACGGCCCGATCGCCGACGTACAACGCGTCGTCCACCGCGAGGGCGTCCATCGCGGCCTTGATGTTCGTCGGATCGGGCTTGCGCCGGGCCAGCCCGTCGGGAGTCAGCGGGCACCCGAAGACGGTCTCGAACAGCGATCGGAGCCCGAACCGGTCGAGCAGTGTGGAGACGACGGTCGGATGGTTGTCGCTGACGATCCCGAGCGGGACCTCGAGCGAGCCCACCGCGGCTACGTCGTCGTAGGCCGATCGCAGCCCGCGCTCGACCTCCTCGCGCTGAGCGCGGACCATCTCTCGCGCCGCTCGAGCACAGAACACGTCCGCCTCGACGTCGAGACTGCGACACCGCCGGGCGATCGAGTCGAAGTCACCACGCAAAAACGCCTGGAGCGTCTCCGCCGTCGGCCCCGAGCGCTCGAGGGTCTCGTACGTTCGGGCGAGCGCGTTCGAGAGCCGTTCGGCGGAGGGAGTCTCGACCACGACCCCGTCGAAGTCGAACAGGACCGCATCGTACTGCATCGCTCGGTCGTCTCGTCCGAAGGATAATAACTCTATTTGGCGGTTGCAGCGTCGACTCGCCGTTCGGCGGGTACCACAGCTAAGTTCCTTCGATAGGTATTGTATGCCATGCTCCACGCGGAAGGGCCTCTGCTCACCGTCGACGTCGGCGAGCGAACGGCGACCGAGACGACCATCGACGACGTGCTCGCGGAGTACGTCGGCGGGCGGGCCGCGGCGACGGCGCTGGCACACGACCGCATTCCGTTCGACGCGGAGCCCTTCGGGCCGGAGAACCGGGCGTATCTCTCGACAGGGCCGTTACAGCAATCGCGGATGTCCTTTACCGGTCGGACGAACATGACCAGTCTATCGCCGCTGACCGACGGCCTCGTCTCGACGAACGCCGGCGGCTATCTCTCGCGCAACGTCGTTGGGACGGGAATCAGCGTCCTCGAGATCGCCGGCGCGAGCGACGAGCTACTGACCGTCCACGTCACGGACCGCGGCGTCGAATTCGAGGCAGTGCCGGAACTCGAGGGCGCGACGGTACCGGAGGTGTCCGCCTATATGGACGATCGCCACGGCCTCGGCCCCGACAACTGCATCGCCATCGGCCCGGCGGGCGAGAATCGGGTCCGGTTCGCCTCGGTGATGACCTTCGACTCGCGGGCGTTCGGCCGCGGCGGGCTCGGTGCTGTCCTCGGTTCGAAGAACGTCAAGTGCGTCACCTTCGAGGGCGACACAGCGCCACCGGTCGACATCCCGAACCCGCCCGAGATGGACGTCCACCGCGAGGCGGCCCAGTCCGACGACCTCATGCGCCGGCAGGGGACGACCGGCAGCACCGAGTTCATCAACGACAACTTCTCGCTGCCGACCCGGTACTTTCGGGAGTACGGCTTCGAGCACGCCGCGGACATCGGCGGCGACGCCGTCGAGGAAAAGAAGTACAAGAAGGGCGCGTGCTCGGCCTGTGCGTACGCCTGCAAGCTCCCGACGCGGGACGAGGAGACCGGCGTCGAGACCGAGGGGCCGGAGTTCGAGACCGTCTACGCCTTCGGCTCGAGCCAGGGCGTCGGCGACATCGTCGACGTGATGAAGGCGAACGACCTTTGTGACACGCTCGGGATGGACACGATCTCGGCGGGCGTCACCGTCGCGGCTTACCTCGCGAGCGAAGAGGCGTTCGGCAACGCGGAACTCGCCCGAGAGGTGACCGAGCAGATTGCCTATCGGGAGGGGGTCGGCGATATGCTCGCCGAGGGCGTCGCCCGCTGTCACGACGACCTCGGCGTCGATAACTACACCGTCAAGGGCATGGAGTTTGCCGCCCACGACGGGCGCGTCCTCCACGGGCAGGGCCTCTCCTACGCCGTCGCGAACCGCGGCGCAGACCACATGTACGCCGGGATGCTCTCCCTCGAGTACAGCGGCGAACTCGACCCCGAGGGGACACTCGGCAAGGCTGAGACCCTCGTCCACGAGGAGAACGCGGCCGCGTTCCGCGATACGGGAATCGTCTGCGCGTTCGGCAGCGACTACCTGACAGCAGCCCGTCTCGAGGCACTGTTCGACGCCGACTACGAGGATCTCATGGAGATTGGCGCGAAAACGGTCCGCCTCGAG
This sequence comes from Natrinema sp. 74, assembly GCF_046097095.1. Taxonomy (NCBI): domain Archaea; kingdom Methanobacteriati; phylum Methanobacteriota; class Halobacteria; order Halobacteriales; family Natrialbaceae; genus Natrinema; species Natrinema sp. 74. The sequence continues at coordinate 3,546,744 of NZ_CP175698.1, read as the reverse complement.
CGCCACTTCAACAACCGACGGGGATTCGACGGCGGCGACGACGGACTGCCATACGAGATTCCCGACCTCGAGGACGCGATCGCCGAATACTACGCGGCGCGGGGCTTGAACGACGATGGGACCGTTCCCGAGGCCGCGATCGACCCCATCGCGCCGCCGGCACAGTCTGCCGACGACTGACGGGCACGGTTCGGCCGTTCGATCCGCCCGTTAGCCGCCGTAGACCGACGGCACGAGTCGGATCACGTTCTCCGCCGACACGCTCGTCTCGAGCCCCTCCAGATGCGTGACGTGTATCGTGTCCTTCGTGACGACCGTCTCCCCCGCGAGCCCGCCGCCGTCGTCTGCCAGCAACCGTCCCTCGAGATCCGGATACCCCGCCTCGAGCTCGGCCAGCAACTCGCCGACGGTCTCGGCGTCCGTCTCGCGGACGACCGTCTTTTCGCCGACGGCGTCGCGAAACGGCCCGAAGAAGACGCACTCGAGTTGCACGCGTCGATAGTCGATGCGACGGCTCTTGTAGCCGGCGGTCACGGGCGATCGCCCGCGGACCGGACGGCCGCGCGGCCGCCGAGAGCCGCCCGATCTCACCGACACTCGCGGCCGTTCAGGACGGGGTCAAGCGGTCCCACAGTGATTTCATGTCCTTCGCCGTCGCCAGCGCCTCGAGCTCGCGGAACGTGGACTTCTCCTCGTCGTAGTTCGACTCGAGAGGTGTCTGGACATCGTTTCCGAGTTCGAGTTGCTCCGCAATCGTCGTCAGTCCCTCGTAGGCGGTCATCTCGATACGCTCGGTCATCATCCCGGCGTTGAGATAGACCATGTTCAGCAACTCGTCGTCCTCGATCTCGGCCTCGAGTTGCCGACGGTCCTCCTCGAGGCCGTCGAGGATCGGGGCGTCTTGTGCCTCCGCGGGCCGGTCCATCGCCGCAAAGACGTCCTCGAGGCGCTGGACCTGCGTCCGCGTCTCGTCGCGGTGATCGGCAAAGCCCTGACTCATCCGGTCGTTGGTCGTGTTGCGGGCCATCTCGTCGAGCGTTTCGACGAGCTCCTGTTCGACGTAATACTGCTGTGCGAGTTTATGGACGAACAGCTCGTGGAGGTCGTTCATTGGCATACGAACGTATCGACAGCGACCAGTCGCTTAGTCGCGTGGCCCGAACTCGCAGGCGCGGCTACGGCTCCCGGTTTCGGCGTCGAGTCTCGGCGTCGGCCGAGCGGCCGGCCTACTTCGACTCGAGCCCGGGCACGTCGTCGGGCACGTCGAAGTCGTGGTAGTGTTCGCCTTTCTCCTCGCTCAAGATGTTCAGCGCCGCCGACGCGCCGTCGCCCGCGGCGATGACTGCCTGCCACTCCTCGGCCCGAACCATCGCGCCCGTCGCGTACAGGCCCTCGACGCTGGTCTCCATGTCGATGTCGACGTCGACGGTGTCTTCGTCGTCGAACGCGACCGCGAGATCCTCGGCGATCGAGCGGTCGGCACCGGTCGCGAGCACGACGTAGTCGGCCTCGTACTCGCCACCGTCGGTCTCAACCCGGAACCCGTCGTCTCCGGACTCGACGTCGGTGACCGCCTCGCCCTCGCGGATCTCCGCGCCGCGGTCGCGGACCTGCCCGCGCGTGAGTTCCATGAACTCACCGCCGCCGATGCTGCGAATGCCGGGGTAATTAAAGAGGTGGGCCTTGTGCATCCACGTCTCGTCCGTGTCAAAGACGATCGTCTCGAGGCCGTTCTTTCCGGTGAACAGCGCCGCGCTCAGGCCGGCGGGGCCGCCGCCGACGACGATGACGTCTACCATGAACGGGCCGACCACGAACGACCAGATAAACATTCCGACGGTTATCGTGACAGTCACGGCCCGTCGACCCTCGTCCGTGCGAGAAATCGGTCCGAGTGCAGGCGAGCGCACCCCGCGAGTCCTTTTCCCCGGGTGTGGATAGCCCGACTCACTGTTCCCCATGTCGAACCAGAACGCACCCGAATCCCCGCGCGAGGAGTCGCTGTGGCTCGCCACGACGCCGACGACCGACTACGGCCCGCTCGAGGACGGCCTCGATGTCGACGTGGCTGTCATCGGCGGCGGCATCACCGGCCTGAGCACGGCGATCAACCTGAAAGAAGCCGGTCGGACCGTCGCCGTGCTCGAGGCGGATCGGATCGTCGAGAGCACCACCGGACACACGACGGCCAAACTCACCTCCCAGCACGGGCTGATCTACGACACGCTCGTCTCCGAATTTGGCGAGGAACGAGCGCGGCAGTACGCCGACGCGAACGAGGTGGCGATCGACGAGGTCCAGCAGCGCGTCGAGGACGGCGACATCGACTGTGACTTCCACCGGACGCAGGCCTACACCTACGCCGCCTCGGCGGACGACCGGGAGACGATCCGCGACGAGGTGGCGGCCGCCCAGCGGGTCGGCCTCCCCGCCTCGTACGCCGAGGCGACGCCGCTGCCGTTCGACACCCACGGCGCGGTCCGCTTCGACGAGCAGGCCGAGTTCCACCCGCGGAAATACCTGCTCGCGATCGCCGAGGCGGTCCACGGCGACGGCAGTCACGTCTTCGAGGAGACGCGTGCGCTCGAGGTCGAGCCCAACTCACCGTCTCGCATCGAGACGGAGCACGGCGACGTGACCGCGGACGACGTGGTCGTCGCGACGCACTTTCCCGTCCTCGATCGTGCGGGCTACTTCGCACGGATGCACCCCCATCGGGCGTATCTGCTCGCCGTCAGAATCGACGAGACGCCGCTCGAGGGGATGTTCTACAGCACCGAATCGCCGCCGGCGACGATGCGAACGTACGCGCCGGACGCGGCGGACGGCGCGGATGGCGAGAACGGCGGTGCTGGCGAAGACGGCGAGCTGCTGCTCGTCGGCGGCCAGAGTCACAAGCCAAGCGTCAGCGGGGTGCCGACCTCAGAGCGGTACCGGCGCTGTGAAACCTTCGCCCGCGAGCACTTCACCGTCGAGTCGATCGAGTATCGCTGGTCGACGATGGACTACGAACCGGTCGATCAGGTGCCCTTTATCGGGACGATCGATCCGCTGGCCAGCAACGTCTACGTCGGCACCGGGTTTGGCGGCTGGGGAATGACCACCGGCACCGCCGCGGGGATGATCCTCGCCGATCTGATCGTCGAGGGCTCGAGCCCCTGGGCCGACGTCTTCGACCCGCAGCGGCTCACACCCGGTGCCTCGGCGAAGAGCTTCCTCGGGGAGAATGCGAAAGTCGGCGGCAGCTTCGTCGGCGACCGGATCAAGTCGCTGCTCGCCGGCCTCGAGCAGGGAAGCACTGCAGATCTCGCCCGGGGCGACGCACGCGTCGTCCGGCGTACGAGTCAGCCGGTGGGGCTCTACCGCGACGAGAACGGTGCGACCCACGCCGTGTCGGCGACCTGTCCGCACATGGGCTGTCTCGTCCGGTGGAACGACGCCGAGCGGACCTGGGACTGCCCCTGTCACGGCTCGCGGTTCACCTACGACGGCGACGTGCTGTCGGGGCCCGCGCTCGAGGGGCTATTGTACCGAGAGCTCTGACCGACTCGAGCGAACGAGACTGCTGATTTCAGAGCGAAACCGCGTCGAGGTCGATCCGGTTCGGTTCGGGCACGGACTCGACTCCCTCGCTCGAGACGGCGTAGGTCCCGCGTTCGCCCTCGGCCGCGTCCTCGTCGCCCGGGAGCACGGTCACGCCTCGCGCCAGCAGCGGCGCGAGCACGCCCGCAGCGACGGCCCGGAGATCCGACAGCGGGGCGCGGACGACGACGCGGTCGTCCGCCTCGAGCCCCGTCTCTTCGACGACGCCGCGTGCGGCCTCGAGAACCTGCCCGTGGCTCACCGTTCGCTCGCCGTCGGTCAGAATCGCGGTTTCAGGATCGATCGACAGCGGCGGGAACGACGGGTTCTCGCTCCATAGTCCCGCGTCGAAGTGGTGGACGTCCGGCGCGTCGGGCGCGTCGCCGTAGCCGACGCGCTGTGCGCCGCGTGGCAGGTCATACTCGTCGAGGGTTTCGACGGGTGCGACGAGCGCCCGGAACTCGTCGTCGTCCGCGAGGTCGGTCGGCGGGTCGAATCGGGTCGTCCCCTCAAGTAGCGTCGTCCCGAGGAAGGCGAGCAGTGCCAGCGGACTGTCGCCGACGACGCCGACGGTGACGTCCTCGCGGACGCCCGCGTGGCGTAGGAAGTTCCCGGCCTTCCAAGACGAGGTACACAGCCAGTGATAGTCGTACTCCCGGCCCGTCGCATCGACGAGCCCAGTCCGATCGTCGCGACGCTCCCGGGTGAGCAGGTCGTCGACCGTCCCAGCGTTCATACTCGAGCGTGGGACCCCGGGCGGAAAAAGCGCGCCGACTCGCGGCGGCGGACTCCTTTTTCTCACCCGCCATACGGCGGGATTCGCTGCCGTATAGCCGCAACTGCCGGCCCTCAGTCGTCGGCGGCCGCCGGCTCTGCGTGGTCGACGTCGGTCCCGAGGACATCGAGGAATTCGGCGAGCCACTCGGGGTGGTCCGGCCACGCCTGTCCGGTCACGAGATTGCCGTCGCGCGTGACGCCGTCCTCCCACTCTCCGCCCGCGATCGCCACGTCGGCCTCGAGCGCCGGGTAGCCGGTGCAGGTCCGGCCCTCGAGCACGTCCGCGGCCGCGAGGATCTGGACGCCGTGACACAGCGCCGCGACGGGTTTGTCTTCCTCGAAGAAGTGGCGGGTGAACTTGAGGACCTCGTCGTAGGTCCGGAGGTACTCGGGCGCGCGGCCGCCGGGAACGACGAGCGCGTCGTAGTCGGCCGAATCGACGGCGTCGAAGTCGTGGTTCACTTCGAACTGGTGGCCCGGCTTCTCGGTGTAGGTCTGGTCGCCCTCGAAGTCGTGGACGGCCGTCGGACAGGTGTCGCCGGCCTCCTTTTCAGGACAGACGGCGTGGACCTCGTGGCCGACTGTCTGGAGCGTCTGAAACGGTACCATTACCTCGTAGTCCTCGACGAAATCGCCCGCGAGGAGCAGGATCTGTTTCGCTGGCATGGTTATCCCGGGCTGACCGTTCGGTCGCAGCGGCCATAATCTATGTTGTACGATATCGTGACACTCACCGAAGTGGCCGAACCGCTCCGTCGACTGCTCGCGGAAGTCCGCTCAAGCCAGATCTCGAGCGCCGTCAGGCGGGTCAGACGACGCCGTGATCCCGGTAAAACCGTCGCGTTCGGTCGTCGGTCAACAGCGGTCGGTGAACCTGTAGCGAGGTGACGCCCGGGTAGCTATTGGCCTCGATAATCCGAAACTCGCCCTCGTCGGTGACGACCAGATCCCAGCCGACGTAGGGGACGTGAGAGAGCGTCTCCGCGATCTCGAGCAATCGGTCGCGAATGTCAGCCCAGCCGGGAATCGTCGTCCCCTTGATACGAGCGTCGGTCTCGGGATGCGTCTCGTGCCAGCCGACGGTTCCGTCATGCGGATACTCGGCTCCGGCACTGAGAGCGCCCGTCTCGCGGTCGATCTGCGCACTTAACCCTCCGTTAGAAAAGTTGTCGACGGGGACGGAGTCCCGCGTTCCGATCCGGTGAATTGCGATCGGGACGAACGCCTCTCTCGCTCGGTCGTCGTACATCGTCAGGACTCGAAGCGTGTTCGCCGTGTCGGGGAACAACTCGTCCGCGTAGTCGGCTTGTTCGACGAACTCGCAGACGAGGTAGTCCTCGAGGCCCGCGAGCGTCTCGACGAGGTCGGACTCGCTCGTCCACTCGCCGTCGAACCGGTACTTGCCGTCCACTCGCTCGAGGAAGTGGACGTTGTTCCCACCGCCGCCGCTGAACCACTTCAACACGAGCCGGTCCCCGTCCGAGAGGATGTCGTCGAGCCAGTCGATCGGCTCCTCGGTCGGCTGTGTCGTTGCCGAGCCGGGCGACCGCTTGCATTCGATGCCGCCATCGGTCAGTGCCAACTGTTGGGCGGGGTCGAACGCGTGAAGACGCCCGTTTACGAGTAACCCATACACGGTCGGACGGTGAGCCGGGAACTCTCCGAGGACTCGGTGGAAGGCGAGCTTGTTGTCGATCAACGCGTTCCAGTGACCGTTGATCCGCTTCGTCCCGACGAAGCGCTGGTAGTCAGTGAGGTACGCGGCGGGATCGTTCGACTCGAAGTCATAGATCACGCCGGACTTGCTCAGAAAACCGCGCCGATAAAGTTGGAGTCGGCGACCGGGCGAGAGATCAAACGACGACCCGGTTCGTCGTTCCACCCGGAGTAGCTTCCGCACCTGATTTGCCGACCGATAGGTTCCAACGATATCCATCACCGACGACTGACAGGGTGCGACCCATATTTACCGGTGCGATAACAATTGCGTCCATTAGGGCGGACAGTCCCGCTCGCTAGAACGCCCGTTTGATCTTCTCGAAGAACCCGTCTTTCACCTCGATCTCGTCGCCGCCGGCCTCGGCGAACGCCTCGAGTGCCTCGCGTTGTTCCTCGTTGAGACTCTCGGGGGTGACGACCTGCACCTGCACGTAGAGGTCGCCGTGGCCGCGCCCGCGCAGTCGGGGCATCCCCTTCCCCTCGAGACGGAAGGTCTCGCCGCTCTGGGTTCCGTCGGGGATTTCGAACTCGGCGGCCCCGTCGAGGGTCGGGACTTCGACGGTGTCGCCGAAGGTCGCCTGCGGGAACGAGACCGGGAGTCGATAGTGGAGGTCGTCGCCCTCGCGCTCGAACTCGTCGTGCTCGCTGACGGTTACGTCGATCAGCAGGTCACCGTGCGGGCCGCCTTCCGGGCTGGGCGCGCCCTCTCCTTCCATTCGCAGCGTCTGGCCATCCTGGATACCGGCCGGGACTTCGACGGTCAGCGTCGCCTCCTCGCGGACGTAGCCCTCGCCGCGACACTCGTCGCAGGTCTCGGAGTAGAGCGTCCCCTCACCCTCACAGCGGGGACAGGTCGTCGTCTGCTGGACCCGCCCCAGCGGCGTCTGCTGGACCTGCGTCACCTGCCCGCGGCCCTGACACTGGGGACACGTTTCTGCGTCCGCCTCCGGTGGGTGGCCCGCACCCTCACAGACGTCACACTCCTCGGGGCGCTGGACGGTGAACTGCTTTTCGGCCCCCTCGTAGGCCTCCGCTAAGTCGATCTCGAGTTCGGTTCGCATATCCCGGCCCTTCCGGGGCCGGCGGCGACCGCGACCCCCGCCACCGCCGAAGACCTGTTCGAAGAGGTCGCCGAGTCCGCCACCGCCGCCCATGCCGCCACCGCCCATTCCGCCGCCCATGCCGCCGAACGGACCGCCGCCCATGCCGCCGGCACCGCCCGCGTCACCGGCGTCGAAGCCGTGCTTTTCGGCCTGCTCGTAGCGGTCGTGACCCATCTGGTCGTAGGCCTGCCGCTTCTCCTCGTCGGTCAGGACCTGTTTTGCCTTCTGGATCTTCTTGAACTTCTCCTCGGCGTCGGGGTCGTCGCTGACGTCCGGATGGTACTCCGTGGCCTTCGTCCGATACGCCTGTTTGATCTCCTCGGTAGACGCGTCGGAGCTCACGCCGAGAACGTCGTAGAAGTCCTCGCTCATTCGTTGTGTCCCCGATAGTCGGTTGAGCCACTTGAAACGACCGTTCCACCCCAACCTTTTACTCTGCAGTCTGTCGCAGGCGCGACATCGGCGCGCCTGCGACGTCCTTCGGTAAAAGGTTGATCAAAAGCACTCCTCCCTCCGTTTCGGCTCGCGTAGCGAGCCTTCACATCGGTCGTCGGCCCGCTCGCTCACTCCGTTCACTCGCGGTGAGTACGCTTTTCCCTCCGCATTTCGAAATACCGCGTTCGTCTTCCGATCGCAGAAGACAACATCGACCGGTTACTCGTCTTTGTCGATAGCGAAAATCGAATCTCCGTCCGTGAATTGACGAAGACCCGTTACTCGTCGTCTTCGTCCTCGTCGAAGTCGACGTCCTCGAAGTCGGCGTCGACGTACTCCTCGTCCTCGCCGCCGGCAGCGCCCGCGCCGGCGTCGGGGCCGGGGTTCGGACCGCCGCCCATGCCGCCCATACCGGCACCGCCGGCACCCGCTGCGCCGCCGGCCGCACCGCCAGCGGCACCGCCGGCCGCACCGGCACCGGCCTCCTGTTGATAGACCTGCTTGCCGATCTCCTGCAGTTCCTCGCTCAGGGTCTCGGTCGCGGCCTCGATGTCCTCCGCGTCCGCATCGTCGTCGTCGATCGTCTCCTCGAGCTCATCGATCGCGCCCTCGATGTCGGCCCGGAGGTCGTCGTCGACCTGCTCGTCGTTCTCCTCGAGCAGGGTCTCGGCGCGCTGGATCGTGGCCTCGGCGGTATTACGAGCCTCGATGCGCTGGCGCTTTTGCTGGTCTTCTTCGGCGTGTTTCTCGGCCTCGCGCTGCATCTTCTCGATCTCCGAATCGGAGAGGCCGGCACCGCCCTCGATGGTGATCTCTTCGGTGGTGCCGCTGCCTTTGTCCTCGGCGGAGACGTTGACGATGCCGTTCTCGTCGATCGAGAAGGTGACTTCGATCTGTGGGGTTCCCGCGGGGGCCGGCGGAATGCCGGTCAGGTGGAACTCGCCGAGCAGTTCGTTTTCCTCGGCCAGTTCGCGCTCGCCCTGGAAGACCCGGACCTGCACCGTGGTCTGGTTATCCGCCGCGGTGGTGAAGATCTTCGACTCCTCGGTCGGGATCGTCGTGTTCTTCTCGATGAGTCGCTCGAAGAGGCCGCCCTTGACCTCGATACCGAGCGAGAGCGGCGTCACGTCGAGCAGGACGATGTCGTCGACCTCGCCGCCGAGAACGCCGCCCTGAATCGCCGCGCCCAGCGCGACGGCCTCGTCGGGGTTGACGTTCTTCTGGGGCTCCTTCCCGGTCAGCTCCTCGACCTTCTCTGCGACCTGTGGCATCCGGGTCGAGCCGCCAACGAGGAGGACCTCGTCGATGTCGTCCTCGTCGTAGCCCGCGTCCTCGAGGGCCTGCTCGGTCGGATCGACGGTGCGGTCGATGAGGTCCTGGGTCAGCGATTCGAACTTCGCGCGGGTCAGCGATTCCTCGAGGTGGATCGGGCCGTCGTCGGTCGCGGTAATGAACGGGAGGTTGATCTCCGTTTCCTTGCGCGAGGAGAGCTCGATCTTGGCCTCTTCGGCGGCGTCTTTGAGCCGCTGGAGGGCCTGGCGGTCCTCGCGGAGGTCGATGCCGTGTTCGTCCTCGAACTCGTCGGCGAGCCAGTCGATAATGGCCTCGTCCCAGTCGTCGCCGCCGAGGTCGTTGTCACCGTTGGTCGCGACGACCTCGTAGACGCCGCCGCCCAGATCGAGAATGGAAACGTCGAACGTGCCGCCACCGAGGTCGTAGACGAGCACGGTCTGGTCGGAATCGTCGTCGAGACCGTAGGCCATCGACGCGGCGGTCGGCTCGTTGATAATGCGCTCGACCTCGAAGCCGGCGATCTCGCCGGCGTCTTTGGTCGCCTGGCGCTGTCGGTCGGAGAAGTACGCGGGGACCGTAATAACGGCTTTTTCGATCTCGTCGCCGAGGTAGTCCTCGGCGTCGCGTTTGATCTTCTGGAGGGTCATCGCCGAGATCTGTTCGGGCGTATACTCCTCGTCCTCGATCTCGACCGTATAGTCCTCCTCGCCGATGTGGCGCTTGATCGAGGAGATCGTCTTTTCGGGGTTCTGGATCGCTTGATTCTTCGCGGGTTTACCGACGAGCCGTTCGTCGTCGTCGGTAAACGCGACGACGGAGGGCGTCGTCCGTTCGCCTTCCGCGTTGACGATGATCTCCGGATCGCCACCTTCCATCACCGCGAACGCGCTGTTCGTCGTTCCGAGGTCAATTCCGAGAATCTTGTTGCTCGCCATCGTGGACGGGTATTGTGCGCACTTTGTTTTAAAGGTTACTGGCTCGAGGACAATCCGGATAAAACGCCGTTCGGGCGGTGTACGCCCGCGTTCACGGCAGTTGTGTGCGAGTAAAAACGGGTCTGCATCAGCTCACGTCGATGGACTCTCGACGGAAAAGTTCGGGCGATCAGTGGCTCCAGTTCCTCACTCGTCGGCCTCGTCAGCCGGGGCGTCGTCGCCGGCGACCTCACCGCCGAGTTCGATCGCCTCACCGTCGTCTCCGTCGCCATCTTCGTCGCCGTCTTCGGCTGCTGTCTCAGCCGTTTCGTCCCCTCCCGACGGCTCATCACCGGCGGTGGCATCCGCGGAGTCGCCCTCGTCTGCGCTCTCCGCGTCTCCCGTCTCCTCCTCCTCGTCGGCCTCGAGTTCGCCGTTCGAGACGGTCACCTGCGCGTTCTGGATGACCTTGTCACCCATTTCGTAGCCGGGCGTGTAGACGTCGGCGACCGTCCCTTCAGGCTGTGCGCTGTCGACCTGCATCATGACCTCGTGGCGCTGGGGATCGGTCTCGGTGCCCGGCTCGGGATCGACCTCGGAGACGTTCTCGTCCTCGAGGATGCGGTCGAACTCCCGGAGCGTCATCTCGACGCCGTCTCGTAAGCTCTCGGCGTCGCCGTTTTCCTCTTCGAGCGCGCGTTTGAGGTTGTCGCGGACGCCGATGAGCCGTTCGACTAAGTCCTCTGTCGCGCGGTCTTTGATCTGCTGCTGGCGCTTTTTCGCCCGCTTCTTGTAGTTCTGGAAGTCGGCCTGTTTGCGCTTGAGCCGACTTTTGAGGTCCTCGATCTCCTCGTCGCGTTCGGCCAGCGCCTGCTCGTACTCCTCGCGTTCGTCCTGTAGTTCGCCGATGGTCTCGGCCTGTGACTCGACGCGTTCCTCGAGATCCTCGAGTTCCTCGCGCTGGTCGGTGACGGTCCCGTTGAGGTCGCGGGCCTCCTCGACGATCGAGCTGACCTGCCGCGCGAGTTCGTCGTCGTATTCGGTCACCTGGTCGAGCAACTGTTGGATATCGTCGCTCGTTTCCGGCGCCGCATCAGTTGCGTCGCCCGTCTCGGTACCGGACGCCGCCTCAGCGGTCGTGTCGGACTCCCCCTCGGTCTCGTCCGGGCTCGAGTCGGCGGTTTCAGTCGGCTCCGAGTCAGCGGCTGACGGCTCGGCGTCTGCGGCCGAGTCTCCGTCGTGTCGCTGGTCGGGCTCGACGTCGACCGTCTCGCCGTCGTCGGATTCCTCCTCGGACGGGACACCCTGGGCGGACGCGTTCGTGCCCTCGTCTTCGCTCATGTGCCAGTCAACGAACAGCGGTAATAAAAGGGTTGAGGTACGGCGGGTCGGCCGGACGGACGAGCGGTCGGTGATACGATGGACCCGAGAGAATTGGTCGAGCGGTATCGCAGCCATTGAACGTCACTGCTCACCTGATCGCTGGGAGGACCAGTGTGTGATTCGTTTCAGCGGCTACTATAGCCGTCCGAACCGGCCGAATAGGTGTCGCCGGGAACGAAAACGGGGAGATCTGTATCGCGGGCCTCGCGCTCGAGGCCGTCGAACCAGTTGCGGACCTTTCCGTGGAGGTCACGCTTCGAGCGAAAGCGATCGTAGCGGACGTCGTAGCCCTTCGGCAGTTCGTCGATCGTTGCGCTGCTGAAGTCGTCGTCCAGGTAGAGGCCGATTCGCTGGCCGGGCTTGTGAGTGAGCGCGGGGTTTCCGCGACGGAGGTGGAACTCGCCGAGAATTCCGCCGGTTTCAGCGCCGACGCCGGTCGTGAGGCCCCCTCGCGTAAACAGGAAGAGGACGGCGTCGCTGTGGGCAGCGAACGCGACCGATTGGGCGAGCGGATCCATTCCTGTTGTGAAATCACCGCCGTTGCGACGGGGCTTGGTCCCGGGAGCCGCCTGTTCGTGCGTCGGGATATCGATATCAGTCGCAATGAATGCCCGGCAGTCGTGTTCGGCACGGAGTTCAGCACAGAAATCCCGAAGGGCTCGTTCCATGTCGCCCGTCCCATCGTCGGTGACGTGGCTGTCCGGGTCGAAAAGCGGATCCGCCTGAAACGGCGTGCGAAGTTCGTCGGCGTCGTCGTACGCTCGTTCGGCGTTAAACGCGGTGTACGGCCCCATCACGTAAACCGTGAAATCGTTGTGAGCGTCGAACTTCGGCGGCTCGGGCGCCTGTTCTGAGAGAATATCCGCGATAGGACGGCCGTCGTACCGAAACCTCGTCTCACCGTCAAACATTATCTCACGCATTCGACTCGAGCAGCAAAGAAATGTCCATCGGTCACGAACGACTCACGAATATCGTCAGCCAAAAACAAAGAAAAATATCTCTGTAATCGCCATCCTGATGTAGGTGCGCGTCCTACGGCCAGTCACCGATGGCCGCTGAAAGCCCGCACGCGCCGCCCGCTCCCGACGACGGAGAACTCGAACAGTACGTCGATCAGCGGCTCTTCGACGACAGTATGGGGACGCTCGCCGACCACGCCGCCCGCAAAGCTGCACTCGGCGACGAACGCCGATACGCGATCTTGTTCCTGCTCTGGGAACGAGACGAACTCGCCCGCGCGGACCTCGCCGCCGCGATCGACGACGAGAGCTTCGATCTCAGCCACCACCTCGGAACGCTCGTCGACGTCGGACTCGTCGCTCGAACCGGGGCACCCGAAGACGCCGACGGCCGACAGACGTTCTACGAAATCACCCATCTCGGCCGGCAGGAGATCGAGTCGGACTATCGCAACGTCACCGGCTCCGAGCCGACGGAGTAGCCGATCCCGACACGGACACCGTCTCTCCGGTCGGCGAGCATCCCACCGTATATGTATGGCCACCCCTGACAGCTAGCTGTGACACAGACGCCGGCAGACGAATCGACGGCGATCAAACTCCGGTACGAAGACGGAACGGTTCGTCTCGACGGCCTCGAACGATCCCCCGTCTCCCCGTCGTCGCTCCGGCAGCGGCTTTCCGACTTCGAGCCTGACCGGCGAACCGACGGTTGGCGCACTCCCGCCTATCGGTACGCCGAGTTGCGCGCGGCGCTGTCGGAAACGGACGCCGCGGTCGACGACCGCGTCCTCGATCTCGCCTCCTCGTCGTCCCTCGAGTCGGCGTACGACCTTCGCGACTATCAGGAAACGGCGCTCGAGGCGTGGCTCGAGACCGATCGCCGGGCCGACGGCGACGGCTCAGTGCTCGAATCGGTCGGCCGAGCGCCCGCCGGCGTCCTCGAACTCCCGACCGGCAGCGGCAAGACCGTCATCGCGCTGAAAGCGATCGAGCGGCTCGCGGTCCCGACGCTCGTCGTCGTCCCGACCATCGATCTGCTTGAGCAGTGGCAACGCGAACTTGAGCGCGAGTTCGGTGAGCCGATCGGTCGCTTCGGCGGCGGCGAGCAGCGCCTCGAGCCGATCACCGTCTCGACGTACGATTCGGCGTATCTGAAAGCCGATTCGGTCGGCGACCGGTTCGGCTGCGTCGTCTTCGACGAGGTTCACCACCTCGGCGGCGAGGGCTACCGCGAGATCGCGCGCCTCCTGGCCGCCCCGGCGCGGCTGGGGCTCACCGCGACCTTCGAGCGCCCCGACGGCGCACACGAGGTCATCGAGGAGATCGTCGGACCGCTGGTCCACCGCGTCGACGTGGACGAACTCGCGGGCGACCACCTCGCAAACTACGACGTGAAGCGCCTCGAGGTCTCGCTCACCCCCGAGGAACGCGAGGAATACGAACGAAACCAGGAGGTGTTCACGACCTACCTCGCGCGCTCGAACATCGATATGCAAAGCGGCTCGGACTACCAGGAACTGGTCAAGCGTTCGGGCTCCGATCCCGAAGCGCGCGAGGCGCTGCTCGCACGCCAGCGCGCACGCGAACTCATGCTCGGCAGCGAGACCAAACTCGAGGCCCTCGCCGAGGTGCTGGACGACCACCGCGACGAGCGGCTCATCGCCTTCACGGCCCACAACGACCTCGCGTACGACGTCAGCGAGCGGTTTCTGATCCCGACGATCACCCACCAGACCGGAGCCACAGAGCGCCGGGAGATCTTAGAGCGGTTCCGCGAGGGGACCTACACGCGGATCGCGACCTCGAACGTGCTCGACGAAGGCGTCGACGTGCCCGACGCCTCCGTCGCCGTCGTCCTCTCGGGCAGCGGTAGCGAACGGGAGTTCACGCAGCGCCTCGGCCGAATTTTACGGCCGAAGTCCGACGGCAGTCGCGCGATCCTCTACGAGATCGTCGCGGCGGAGACGAGCGAAGAGGGAATCGCGGATCGTCGTCGAGACTGACGACTGACCGAACCACGTGCCGGTTGCCGCTTTGCGTCCGGTCGGTCACGTCTACGCGGTTCGAGTTGCCGAACGCGAATCGTGCGATCGGCTCGCTGGCATGTAGCGGGCGTCCGCATCGAACTACGACCGGCTCGAGGCATTCGAAGGTCGGACGATAACCGTGAAGCGGCCGAAGGTAACTTATCCCTTACTTCGAAAGTGGCCGTATCTTATGTATACGGAGGACGGGCCGATCGCCCGGCGTCGGCTATTGCGAGCCGCGTCGGCTGTCGGAACGGCTGCCATCGCAGGCTGTAGCGGATCATCAGATACCGAGTCTGATCCGGAGACCGGGAACGAAACGACCAACGGTGAGTCGGCGTCCGACGCAGTGCCGGACCTACCGAACGTTGAGAGCCGGATCATTCAGCGCGACGAGGCCGCGATAACGAACGTTCGCCACGTCGTCGACGGGACGGTCACGTGGCCGTCGGTCCGATGGATCGACGTTGTCGACCCGGCCCTCCTCGGCGTCTGGGAAACGACGAACAGACGGGTCCACTTCTCGTACGATCGACGGTTCGTTCTGGAGAACTCGGGGACGACCTACCGCGGCGGCTACGCGACGCGGGATAACATGCTCTTTCTCGAGTACGACTCGGGGTCCTCAGCGAGGATGCAGTACGCGATCCAGAGCGGGAGATCACCGCCGGCTCTGGAGTTTTACGAGGGCGGAGAGCGCCAAATCACCTATCAACAGACGAAAGCAGAATCCGATCAGCGCGGCCCCGTTGCGGTGGCCGATAGCATGATCGCGGTTTCCAAACAGAACGGTACGACGAAACGCGAATCCGTCAAGAGCGGGGCGGTGGGCTCCGGCTTTATCGTCTCGCCTGATGGCATCGTTGTGACGAACGCACACGTCGTCGGAACGCATCAAAACCCCAAAGAAACGGTTTTCGAACGATTCGCAGTGAGCCAGAGCGAAGCGATCAAGCAAGAACTGGCCGCGAGTGAGAACCTGTCCGCAGATCAGCGGGAGAAAGCGAGACAGAAACTCTATGAAGAGATCATGGAGTACTATCGAGAGAACGGCAGTCTGGGCACCGTCTCCGAATCGGTGTCTGTCCTGAACGGACGGGCGACGACCGACGACGATCTCAAGGTCGAAAGCTGGTCCGCAGACGTCGCGACCGAGGGGACCGTCTACAAGGAGGTCAGTGGCGAGCCGTCTATGGGTCGTGACATCGCGATTCTGGATATCGACGGCGAAAACCTCCCGACGGTGACGCTCGGAAGCGCAAACGATCTCAACACCGGTGAGGAACTCTACGTCGTCGGATATCCCGACATCGGCATCGACGAATTCTTCGCCGATAAGAGCACCACTCTCGAGCCGACGATGACGACCGGGATCGTCAGCGCACGACGGACGCTCAACACCGGCGTCAACTCGATTCAGACCGACGCGGCGATCAACGGCGGCAACAGCGGCGGTCCGATGTACAACAGTGACGGCGAAGTCGTCGGCGTCGCGACGTTCAGCCCGACCGACGTACAGATCCAAGACATTCAGTTCGGGCTTCCAATCGAGATCGCCAAGGGGTTCCTATCCGAACGCGGTATCAAAAACGAGACCGGCGAGATGCAGGCCGCCTACGAGGCCGGCCTCGAAGCCTACTGGCGAGGCGACTGCGAGACGGCCACAGCGAAGATGGAGACCGTCTTGAACCTCTATCCCGACCATCCGCAGGCACAGGGGTATATCACGGACTGCGAGAACGGCGAGGCACCGGGACAAGACTCGTCGTGACGGAACGCCGACTTGTCGGTCGCCAAGCAGACGAGCGTGTACACAGCCGACCCTCGAGGAGGTGAGAGTCTCCGGCAGCGGTTTCCCCACCAATCACGAGTACGTACGGGGGTTCCACTCGCCGCCGAGTTCCGACCGCTCGGCGGTGTCGAACGAGCCGCGCTTGAAAATCGTCACGCGGCCGGTCTCCTCGCTCAGCGTCACCGTCGCGATCACGTTCGCTCGTTGGGAGGTGTCTAACGCGCTCATGTGTCGCGACCCCATCCAATCTTCGTACTCGGTGCGTCCGCTGTCTTCGTCCTCGAGGTCGCCGAAAACGAGATCACGAAACCGAACCATCTGCTCCTGAACGACGCCGTCGACGCTGACGACGATCGCGCCGTCTCGCGTCATCGCAACGTCCTGGGCCGTCCGAAAGAAGGTCTCGAGATCGAGACAGACCGCCCGACAGCGGTCCGTCGGCCACTTATTGTGGCCCATCGGATCCGCGAAGTCCGCGACCGTCGGCCCGGTGACGACGGCGACGTACATCCCGGGCCCCTTGACGTACCGGTCGTCCCACCGGTCGAAATCGAGGCTGATCCCCTCGAGGGTGTACCGGATGCAGTCGATCAGTTCCCGAACGCCGTCGTGGGTTTCGTACGCGATTCGGAGCTCCGAATCGTCCATAAAGTCGTTCGGGGCTGGTCGGCCGTAACCGCGTTGCCTGAACGACGGGATTCCGACGCGGCCGCGTTCGATCGACCCGTCACATCCGAGCCTCCACCGCCGTCCGGGCTACTTTTGCCGACGGCGCGCCGACTCGAGATAGATGCTGACGAAGGACCTGTTGCGCGTCTCGCGGGCCGGCGGGGGGTACCACCCGCAGTTCGCCGCCCGCGAACACCGCCCGC
Source organism: Natrinema sp. 74 (assembly GCF_046097095.1). Classification (NCBI taxonomy): domain Archaea; kingdom Methanobacteriati; phylum Methanobacteriota; class Halobacteria; order Halobacteriales; family Natrialbaceae; genus Natrinema; species Natrinema sp. 74. The sequence continues at coordinate 3,529,882 of NZ_CP175698.1, read as the reverse complement.
TCGCGGCCCGCGTCATCGGCACGTATCAGGGCCACGTCGGCGAACCGCGCGCAACTCTCGAGGCGGCGCTGACCGACCTCGAGCGCGACGCGGACGATTTCAAGCTTGCGCGCGGGCTCGCGGCCCTGCTCGAGCGAGAAGCGACCGTCGAGACGGACGCCGAACTCGAGCCCGAGCGGGCTCGAAAGGCCGTATTCGAGGCCGCCGAGGCGGTCGGCGTCGTCTCCGAGGATGAGCGGGCGATGGCGCTCGTTCGCGCGGCCGAGTCACTGGGTGTCCCGGTGGACGACCTCGAGACCGCGCTCTACGCCGATCTCGAGGAACGGCAGGTCCTGACGGCGGTCGAGCCGCGCTGGGACCCCGACGGACTCATCGCGCAGTACAACCTCTCGCTGGCGCAAACGGCGCTGTTCGACGCCACCGAGGTGCGCGTTCGATCGAGCGATCCGAAAGCGCTGATCTCGGCGATCAAGCGCCTGCAGCTAATGTACGAGATCCGGCGACTCGAGGACGGTTCTGCGGCCGGAAACGATCGCATCCCGGAGCGCGACGTCGTCGTCACCGGGCCGACGCGTCTCTTTCGCGCCAGCCGACGATACGGCACCCGCTTCGCGCGGCTCCTGCGGACGGTCGCGAGCGCCGACGAGTGGCGGCTCGAGGCGACGATCGACGATCGGGGCACCGAACGGACGCTCGAACTGTCCGACGGGGATCCGATCCGGGTGCCCGACGCCGAGCCGGTTGCGGACGTGTCGTTCGACAGCGGCGTCGAGGCCGACTTCGCCGGTCGATTCTCGCGGCTGGACCTCGACTGGGACCTCGTGCGCGAACCGGAGCCGCTCGCGACGGGGACGCGGGTGATGATCCCGGACTTCGCCTTCGAGTACGCACACGGCGTTCCCGATATCGACGGTGCCGACGCGGGAGCAGGGAGCGCGACGCGCGACCGTGACTTCCGGGTCTACTTCGAAATCATGGGCTTTTGGACGCCCGAGTACGTCGAGAAGAAGCTCTCTCAACTGGCCGATCTCGAGGACGTGGATATGCTGGTCGCCGTCGACGAATCACTGGGTGTCGGCGAGGAGATCACCGCCCGCGACCACCGGGCGATTCCCTACTCGAAGTCGGTCCGAGTCAAAGACGTCGCGGACGTCCTCCGGGAGTACGAGCGCCAACTGGTCGCCGAGAGCGCGGCTCGGATCCCCGACGCGTTGCGACCGGACGAAAACGCGATCGCGCTCGACGCGCTGGCCGAGCGCTACGGCGTGAGCGCGGACGCGCTCGCGGACAAATCCTTCCCCGAGCACGAACGCGTCGGCCGGACGCTAATCCGACCCGCCATCCTCGAGTCGCTGGCCGCCGCGATCGAACCCGGGATGGACCTCGCCGACGCTGACGCCGCGTTCGACGAGTACGGCATCGCCGACTCGAGTGCGGTCCTCTCCCGACTGGGCTACCGGGTCGACTGGGACGGGCTCGCCGGCGGAACGATCGCAAAACGGGACTAACCGGGCGTCTCCCGCCGGCGGGGTGGTGACTCGGCGATCGATTTTGGCTCGGCCTCGAGCCCCGGTTCCGGTGATCGTGTAGCAGGCCCAACTCCCACGTCTTCAGTCGTGGGATACGCACCGCAAAGTGATTGTATTAGTGCCACTGTTGGTGGTTTGAAAGGATACCTGGCAGTTGACCCGGTGTCTGCCTCATCGAACAGTGAGCCGTCCGTTCCGGCTGTCGTAAACCGCCCAGACAACTTGAAGCCTACGACGGGTACGAGTATCGGCCTCGTGACAGGGCCAGTGGGTGACAACACGCAACCCGCTGATTCTCCCCCATCTGGACTGCGGGAGTGACAGACGAACCTCGGGAAGCCCACGGCGTGCGTCGTAGGAGGATGTCACCCAACGTGCTTTGCAACCGGCCTTATTGGCCCGACGTCCCACTGATAAAACGTATCGTGTCCCAACAGTCTGCTCGCGATTCGGTCGACGTTCTACTCGTCGAAGACAACCCCGGCGACGTTCGCCTGATACGAGAAGCGTTCGAATCAGTGGAATTCACAGTGACGTTTCATACGATGACCGACGGCGACACTGCCCTCGAGTTTCTGCAGAATCAGGTCGCCGCCGATTCGGGGCCGGATCTCGACCTGATGTTGCTCGATCTGAACCTCCCACGAACGAGCGGGTTCGACGTACTCGAGGCGATCAAGGACGATCCGAAACTGGCATCGCTGCCCGTCCTCGTCCTCACGAGTTCGGAGGCGACGGAGGACATCGTCAAGAGTTACGATCTCTGTGCGAACGCGTACCTCACGAAGCCGACCGACCCCGACGAGTTCGCCGACATCGGCCGTGCCGTCGAAGCGTTCTGGATCGACGAGGTAACGCTGCCACCTGTGCCGTCGTAATGGAGAGCCACTGAACGTCACTGTACAGCTGATCGCTGAACGGCATTGCGAGCAGTGTACAAATCGTTTCAGCGGCACCTCTGTCGGTCGTCTTCGCTTCCGGTTGTCGCCTCCGTTCTAAGCGGACACACTTGGCGGTCGGTCCCCCACCTGCACTGCTTGCGAAAGCCGAATCACGCAAGCCGAATCGCCGTCCCGCTCGAGTGCCTGGTGACGAACATGGCGCTCCAGCAGACGCTACAGAACCTCCTGACGAACCCCACGTATCTCGTAGCGTGGGGAGTCATCGTCGCCGTTTCGGTAGCCGTTCTCGCGTGGGACCTTCGGACGAACAACTCGGAGCTCAAGAGCCTGATGATGTTCGTCTGGGGCTTTACCGTGTTGTACTCCGGGCCGATCGGTCTCGCCGGCTACTGGTGGTCGGGGCGGACGCAGATCGACCACGACTCGTTCTGGCGGAAAGGGTTCCGGTCGGTCAGCCACTGCTACTCGGGCTGTGGCACCGGGGAAGTCCTCGGCGTCTCTATCGCGGTCGGGTTACTGGCGTTCAAGACGACCGGCACCGTCGTCCTCACGTTCGCGCTGGCGTATCTGTTCGGCTACGCGCTGACGGTCGGGCCGCTGATGCAGGAAGGCGTCGGCCTGCGCGAGGCGATCTGGGACGCGTTTTACTCGGAGACGGCGAGTATCACCGTAATGGAAATCGTCGCCATCAGCGTCGACATCTGGCTTGCCGGCGAGGCCGGGATGGGAGAGGTGCTGTTCTGGACCGGTCTCGTCTTCTCGCTCACGATGGGGCTGATCGCGGCGTATCCGGTCAACCTCCTACTCATCTACGCCGGCGTCAAGGAAGGGATGATGAATCCCGCGAAGATGGGCTCCGAGATGGGGGCCTAACGCCAATCTGATCGAGGGTGAAATCGAAGGCACAACACCCTTTCTCGTAGCTACTGTGGCGTTCGTGCGATGGCACTAGCCGAACTCGAACTGACTGACACCGAGCGAGAGTGTATCGACAACTGCTTCGAAGCCGTGCAGGCCTGCGAATGGTGTGCCGATCAGTGTCTCGACGAGGACATGGACATGTCCCGGTGTATCCGCCTCTGTCGGGACGTGGCCGACCTCGCCAGCGACCACGCTCGCTTCATGGCACGCAACTCCAACTACAGCGACGAACTCACCGAAGCGACCGCCGGCGCCGCAGAGGAGTGCGCCGAGGAGTGTCAGCGCCACGACCACGACCACTGTCAGGTCTGTGCCGACGTCGTCGAAGAGTGCGCCGAATCGTGTCGCGAGATGATGCAGGCGTCCTGACGCGTCGGTTGCCGGTGATCCGCGGCCGGGATCGATACCGACCTCGTCGCGTCGTTACGCCTCGAGGTCGCGCTGTCGGCCCTTTGGCACCATCGAGCGCAGTTCGCCATGGACGTAGAGGCCGATACCGAGGGGTTCGCGTTCTCCTGCAACGCTGTGAGCCGCGACGAGATACCCCCAGTCGCCGTCCCACCGCTCGAGTTCCTGATCTTCGCCCGCGGCGAACCGGCGGGCCTCCTCGCGCTCGAGGTCGATCACGCACTCGGTGGCAGCCCGGCCGAAACGCTGGGCGAAGTCGGTCGTGGGCTTCCAGTGTTCCTGTCTGGTACGGAGACAGGTCATTCCGATCGCTTCGATCTCGATCGGCGTCGGGGCATCGCCCGCGTAAATCCAGATTTTGCCCGCGCCCTTCTCCCAGAAGGTGTAGTCGTCGAACGTTTCCGGCGGAATGGCGAACCGATCCGCGAAGTAGTCGACGACCGCTTCGCGCGTGGCCCGGCCTTCGACGGTCCGCTCGGCCGCGGTCGCGGGCAGTCGATCGAACCGCTGGCCGTCGTTCGTCTCCGGCTCGGAGCCGCCGTCCCCGTCGCGTCCGCCGCTCATTCGGCGGTCACCTCCAGTTTCGCGACGAAGAAGCCGCCGGTGTCGTTCTGGTGCGGGTAGATTCGGGCGGCCCGTTCGAGACTCGAGTCGAACTCTTCGCCGTCCCACGCGGTCAGTCCAGGGGCGTGCTCGAGCCCCAGATCGAAATCGACGACGCGACAGTCCTCCTCGTCCAGTGCGTGCTGGACGACGGCCTCGTTCTCCTCGGGCGCGAAGGTACACGTCGAGTAGACGACCGTGCCGCCCTCGCGGGTGGCCTGGATCGCTCGCCGGATGATTCCCTTCTGAATGCCCGCGACCGAGGAGATGTGGCCCTCGGACCAGTTGTCCAGCGCATCGGGATTCTTCCGGATCGTCCCCTCGCACGAACAGGGCGCATCGACGAGGGTGCGGTCGAATTCGTCGAAGTCGAACCGCCCGAGCGAGTAGTTGCGCGCGTCCGCGTTGGTCACGGCGAGACTGGTCGCGCCGAGGCGCTCGGCGTTAAATCGGAGCGCCGAGATGCGCCCGAGGTTGTTGTCGTTCGCGACGACCGTCCCGCGGTCGTCCATCAGCGCCGCGAGCTGGGTCGCCTTCCCGCCGGGAGCCGCACAGCAGTCCCAGACCCGCTCGTCGGGCTCGGGATCGAGGACGACCGGCGGCACCGCGGAGACCTCCTCCTGGCCGTGGGTGAAGCCGTGGAAGGAGGTCCACGTCGACCCCGGCGAGTCGGTCTCGAGGTCGAGTACGCGGGGGTTCCAGTCGGCCTGCTCGTAGCCGACACCCTCCCGCTCGAGGGCCTCGAGCGTCCGTTCGACCGAGGCCTTGATCGTGTTCACGCGGACGGCGTTGCCAAGCGGCCGCTCGCAGGCCGCGAGAAAGGCGTCGAAGTCGCCGATGATCGATCGATACCGCTCGAGTGGCTCCATTGACCGCGGATTCGGGCGGCCGGTGTTTGTGGGTTTCGAAGCGGTCGGCACGGGATCCTCATCGCAAATCGGTCTACAGGTCTCGAATTCGTAAAATCGCGATTTAGATAACCGAGTATGACTCGTGTTATCACCTGCCCTCGAGCTTATGCGTCCCACGCTCCTCTCTCGAAGCATGGCAGAAGTTCGCCTGCAGGGGCCGGACGTCGACCTCGAGAACCCGATGCTCGTCGAGGGATTCCCGGGGGTGGGCCTCGTCGGGAAGATCGCGACCGACCACCTCGTCGACGAACTCGAGATGCGCTACTACGCCAGCGTCCACTGCGAGGGACTGGCCAAGGTAGGAGTCTACCGCGGCGGCGACCGGACGGCGCGGCCGCCGGTCCGCCTCTACGTCAGCGAGGAACATGGCCTGCTCGCACTCCAGAGCGACGTGCCGATCGCGTCTGCGGCGGTCGAGCGCGTCGCCGACTGTCTGACCGGCTGGATCGTCTCTCAGGGAGCCACGCCGATCTATCTCAGCGGCCTCCCCGCCGAGCGCGACGACGACCGACCCACCCTCTACGGCGTCGCGACCGGCGACGGCGGCGACCGACTCGAGGCCGGCGAGATTTCGATCCCGCCGGAGGACGGCATCATCACCGGTCCGACCGGTGCGCTCATCAATGCCGCCGCCCGCGAGGACCACGACTCGCTCGCGCTCGTCGTCCAATGTGACCCGCAGTTCCCCGACCCCGAGGCCGCGAGCGTCCTGCTCGAGGACGGGATTGGGCCGCTCGCCGACCTCGAGGTGGACGTGGGTGACCTGATCGATCACGCCGAGGAAATCCGCACGAAACGGGAGCAACTGGCCCAGCAGATGCAGGCGATCGATCGGGACGAGAGTTCGCAGGCTCAGCCGCTCCGAATGTACCAGTAGTCGGTAATACGCTTTCTTTAGAGCGTGCTGCGAAGTTCGCGCTCGGTATAGGTGACAAACATGAAATAGAAACGGTCAAAATCCAATTAGCATGAATACTATAATATAGGATATTAATCCAAAGAGGGCGACGGCCCCATCCAGACGAGGATTATGAGCCCCGCCTGCTTTCCGGTTATCCTGTCTCCTTCGAGGAGTTTACTAAATTGGGCAAGGGCATCGTCAAGCGCCATAGGTGGTCTACATTAGTAATCTGTAAAAGGGTGACTCGATTCTTGAACTAGAGACGATTGTTCAGTGCGCACGTATAATTACCAAGCTCGCTAATTCGGTTTCACACCTACTGTTGCATAACGAAGCCGTGCTCTTCTCTGCTGGAAGCGGGTTCCGCTTCGATCTATCGCCGAACGCTCGATGTCGCGCTCGAACGTCGACCGACGACGAGCTACGATTCACGCCACGTCATCCCGAAAGTCAAGCTAACGTATATCACGACATCGGGTGGTCCTAGCGGTATGTCACGCGAAACGGACCTCACGCGACTCTCCGCAGCGACGCTCGCCGACCGAATCCGAGCCGGGGACACGACGGCCACCGAAGCCGTCGAGGCCCACCTCGAGCGGATCGACGAGCGCGACAACGAGATCAACGCCTACGTTACGGTCTGTGAAGACCACGCGCTCGAGGCCGCGGCCGAGGCCGACAGAAAACTGGAAGACGGCGACGACGTGGGGCCACTCCACGGCGTCCCGCTGGCGCTGAAGGACCTCGGCGCAGAGAAGGAGGGGATCCGCCACACGTACGGCTCGGCGCTGTTGTCGGATCACGTCGCCGATCGGACGGCGGCGATCGTCGAGCGACTCGAGGATGCCGGCGCGATCGTGATCGGGAAGACGAACACGCCGGCGCTGGGCCACAAGGGGACGACCGACAACGAAGTGATCGGTGCGACGGCGTCGCCGATCGACACCGACCTGAACGCGGGCGGCTCCTCCGGCGGCTCGGCGGCGGCCATCGGTGCCCGTATGACACCCATCGCGACGGGCAGCGACGCAGGCGGCTCGCTTCGCATTCCGGCCGCGGCCTGCGGCGTCTACGGCTTCAAGCCGACGTTCGGGCTGGTCCCCGACGACGGCCGGCCGAGCGCGTTCGGCCGGGAACTCCAGCACACGACGAAGGGGCCGATGACCCGCACCGTCGAAGACGCCGCGCTCATGCTGTCGGTGATGGACGGTCCGCATCCCGCCGATCCGAACAGCGTTCCGATCGAGATCGATTACCGCGGCGCGCTCGAGCGACCGATCGACGACTACCGGATCGCGTACAGTCCCGATCTCGACGCTTTTCCGGTCGCCGAGGAGGTGCAAGCGGTCGTCGATGAGGCGGTCGACGCGCTCGACGCAGCCGGCGCGACGGTCGAGGAGATTTCGGTCGACCACGGCTACTCGATGGCCGACCTGAGCGAGGCCGCGATGCCGGCGTACACGACTTCCGTCCTCGAGAGCGCGACGGTCGTCGAGGAGGCCCACGAGGTCGATTTCCGTGAGCGATCCGACGAGGCCTCCGACAGCCTGCTCGCGATGCTCCACGTCGCCGACGAGCACGGCCCCGCGGACGTCGCTCGCTCCGGAATCGTCAGGACGGGCGTCTACGACGCCGTCCAGAACGTGTTGACCGACTACGATCTGCTCGTGACGCCGACGCTCTCGCGTGCCGACGTGGGACTCCACGCCGACCTCGGGGCCGAGGCCTGGGAGTGGCCGATGACCTGGCCGTTCAACTGGACCGGCCATCCCGTCGCCTCCGCCCCCGCGGGGCTGACCGATCGCGGCCACCCCGTCGGCCTCCAGCTCGTCGGTCGCCGATTCGACGATGACGACGTCCTCGCGGCGAGCGCGGCCCTCGAGCGCGAACGACCCTGGGACCACCTGTACGAGTGACGGCCATCCCCGTTGAGTGGCGTTACCAGCCACCACGAAACGTCTATTCCGGGATTTCGGTGTCGTAACCCGAACCCCTGACCGGTACCCAAACCCATTTTCACGCTCTCCCCCTCCGGTCGCACATGGCAACTGAAGACGCTGATGCGATCGCTCCAGGGACGTGTCCGACCGCCGGCGGCATGCCGATGCTCGGACTCGGCACCTGGCAGAACGACGACGCTGAACAGTGCGCCGAGAGCGTCCGAACGGCCCTCGAGACGGGCTACCGCCACATCGACACCGCGCAGGCTTACGGCAACGAGGAGGCCGTCGGCGAGGGCATCGCGGCGGCGGACGTCGACCGCGAGGATATCTTCCTCGCGACCAAGCTCTGGATTTCGAATCTCTCCCACGACGATGTCCTCGAGACGGCCCGTGCCAGCCTCGACCGCCTCGGCGTCGAGTACCTCGATCTGCTGTACGTCCACTGGCCGTCCGGCGAGTACGACCCCGAAGAGACGCTATCGGCCCTCTCTGAACTGTACAACGAGGGGCTGATCGAGAACGTCGGGGTCAGCAACTTCCTCCCCGAGGACCTCGAGGTCGCCGTCGACGTCTGCGACGCGCCGATCTTCGCGAATCAGGTCGAACTCCACCCGATGCTTCCCCAGGAGGAGATCCGCGAAACCTGCGACACCTACGATATCGAGGTCGTCGGCTACTCGCCGCTGGCCCGCGGGCAGGTGTTCAACCAGCCCGAGATTCAGGAGATCGCGGAGAAACACGACGTCACCGAGGCGCAGGTCAGCCTCGCCTGGGCACGCGAAACGGGCGTCACGACGATCCCGAAGGCGACCGGCGCGGAACACATCCGCGACAACTGGGAGTCGCTGACCGTCGAACTCGACCGGGAGGACATCAACGCGATCGACGCGATCGACGAAACGAACCGCGAAGTCGACCCCGACTTCGCCCCCTGGAACTGATACTTCGCCGTCGCTCGGCGATCGAGACGCTCGTTTTTCGATTGGCTACCTACCTGTCGGTTGCGAAGAAAAAGCAGGAAAGTTTACGGTACACCGGCCGTTTGGCTCGCGTATGTCTACCCGCTCACAACGAGGTGGCAGTGGTGGGTTCGTCGGCGCGATCAGGGCCGACGTTCAGCGGTTACACGGTGCTTGGATGGAGATCGTCTTCCCCAGGCAACGCGGCCGCGGCCACTCCGTCATGGGCAAGTGGAAGCCCGAGACTCTCCCGCAGAAGATCGGCTATCACGGCTGGAGTACGCTCGGACTCATCGGCTTGCTCGTCCTCTATCCGCTGACCGTTCTCGGCCTCGCGACCCGCTTTTACGCGGCGAAGCTCGATTCGACCCGAACCCGCCTCGGCATCGTCGGTGTCACGGCCGTCGCGCTGCTCGGCTGGGGCCTGCTGACGATCGCCTGGGGCGCGATGTCGTACATGAGTCAAGTCGACATCCCCCTTAAGGCCGTCATCGCGGTCGCCGCGGCCAGCGGCGTTGCGACGGTGTCGACCGCACTCGCCGCGACGTGTGCCAAGAAAGGCGGCCGCGCGGTGACGGTCACCTTCGCCTACCCCTTCGCGATGACGGCGCTATTCCTGCCGCCGGTCGTCGCCGCGCTCATGACGCCGTCGCTCCACCCGTACGTCCTCGATCCCAGCTACGACTTTGCGGCCTGGGCCCTCGACAACGTACTCGTCGTCGGCGGCGTCAACGACTACCTCCGGGGCAACTTCAGCCTCGAGGGGCCGGCCTACGCCGCGATGTGGCTCGGCATCTCGTTCCCGTTGGGCTGGTTCCTCGGGACGATGGTCGCGCTGGCGAATCTCGTTCGGCCGTCGGAGTAACTCCCCCTTTAGTTTTGCCCCAGCGTTGGAACGGCCTGCCGATTCCCGATATCATTAGGCCTCCGACTCCGAACTGTCGGCTATGGAATTCGACCTTCCCACGACGGCCGCTGCGTTCGTCGCCATTATCGCGATCGGTGTCGTCGGTCTAATCGCCGCACCAATGGGTATGAGCACGAACACCGTGTTGATGATGGTCGCGCCGTCGATGATCGTCTTCGCACTTATCATGTTCGGACTCGGACTCAAACACGGAGAGTACCGCGCAGTGGGCCGGTAACGACGGATCGGGTTCAGGACCAACGGTCACAGCGCTTACGGTCAGATGATAGTCGATGAGCGACGGAGCCGTGGCTCTCGAGTCGGTCGAACCGAGAAAACCGGGGTAGCTATCGAGCGATCCTCGTCTACGGGCGGCCTACATGTAACCCAGATCGCGCAGGCGCTCCATCAGGTCCTCCTTGTCCTGGGCGCGGCCCGCGCGCTCGGTCGTCCCCTCGAGGTCCTGGAGCCACGCGGGGTCTTCGTCGCTCTTTTCGGTACTCACTTCGCTGCCCAGCGAGCGGAAGCCGGCGAAGTACTTCGGCGAGATCGGAATGTCGTCCTGTGCGACGCCCTCGGGGAGGTCGTCGTCGCTCTCGGGGACGTAGCCCTCCTCGGGGAAGTTCTCGACGGTGTCCGGCACCACGAAGTTCCAGAAGGCCTCCCAGACGGCGGCCTCGTCGAACTGCAGGATGGGCTGGATGCGGTCGTGGGGCGGGTAGATGTCGGGGTCGTGACGCGGCGAGAAGAACGTCTCGTCGGCGCGGGCCTCCTGCTCGTCCCAGCGGACGCCGGAGATGACGCCGTCGATGTCGTACTCCTCGAGCGCGTCGTTGAGCGCGACCGTCTTCAGCAGGTGGTTGCCGACGTAGGTGTCGAGCAGGAACGGGAACTCGTCTTCCTCGTACTCGAGGATGTCGCGGACGTGGTGCTGGTTGTGTTCAGAGAGTTCGGAAATGTCGATGTCGTCGCCGGGCTCTAAGTCGTGTTCCTCGGCGTAGCCGCCGACGTCCTCGTTGCGCGCGTAGATGACCTCGAGGTCCCACTCGTCGGCCCAGTGGTCGACGAAGTCGTGGATTTCGTCGAAGTGCTGGTAGTGGTCGATGAACACCGCGGGCGGTACCTCGAGGTCGAAGCGGTCGGCGACCTCTTTGATGAAGTACAGCGTGAGCGTCGAGTCCTTGCCGCCGGTCCACATGACCGCCGGGTTCTCGTACTCCTCTAGGCCCTCGCGGGTGACCTCGATCGCCTTTTCGATCTTGTCCTGGATGTGCGGATAGTCTTCGGGGTCTTCGCCGTCGCCGTCCTCGTAGTCGACGTCGATGTAGTCGGGGAAGTTCTCGGCCATCTCGTAATTAGATATAATTAGGGGATGTAAATTCTTTGGGTCGCCGGAAAGGACTGTCGAGAGTTCGGACGCCGCGCGAGATCGGAGAGCACGAAGGGAATTCGGACGGACGTGTACCCGACCGTGAGACGACCGACGACGGCATCGTATTCGAATCTATCGGTCGGTCGCCGGTCGAGACGGAGAAGGGCGCGAGATCGAAGCACGGACGTCAACGGCGTCCGTCTGTTTTCGAGTGCGTCCGCGAGTCGAGGACCAACGCCCGGATCAATCTACGGCGACGAGAGTCGGGACTGACACCCGTGACAGTGACTCACACTGGGCCGGTTTACCGTTCCACAGGCCGAACACCGGACGGTCGACGAGCCGTCGGCCTCGACGCCAAGTTCGGTCGCGAGCGCAGAGTACACGTCGTCTGAGGCCGTGATTTCGCGGTCGCCGTCGTACCCCCGTTTTCGCGCCCACTCGTTGACGAGGTCGTCGTCGCGCAGGCGCTCGAGGCCCCGAACCAGCCCCAGAAAACACAGCGTCGGGGCAATCATCACGAAGGCCGCGACGGCGAGGCGGCCGACGAGCGCGTACGGTCCTGGATCGGTCATGACCGTCGTTCGGCGTCGGGGAGCAAACGTCTATCGACGGCTGGATCGGTCGGAATCGGCACGATCCAACACCCGTCGGCGACGGTGTCTCGTGAGCGAATCAGAGAGCGCGACGGCGGAAGGCGGACGAGCGGCGCTCACGCGGGGGCGACGCGAAAGACACCGCCTCCGTCGGGTCCGGCTCCGAGCGCGTACAGTTCGCCGTCGTCGTCGCGGCCGAACGAAAACAGATTCTCGAGGCGCGCTTCGTCGGCAATTTCGAGGGTCGTCGTCGGCCATCGCCCACCGTCGTCAGGGCGGACGGCGGCGAACAGTCGCCCCGCCGGCGCGAGGTCGCCGAACACGTATGCGCTCTCGAGGGCTGGCAGTGCCGTGCCCCGATAGACGTGGCCGCCGATGACGGAGACACCGCTTACGGCGGCGTCGGCCGGCGCATGTGGATATTCGATGATCGGATCACGGAACCGTTCGCCGATCCAACCATGCTCAGCGGGGACCGCCGAACACCCGTCAGACCGACGGCAGTGTCGTCCTTCCCACGCGTTCCAGCCGTAGTTTCCGCCTTTCTCGACGAGATTCACCTCTTCGTAGTCGCTCTCGCCGACGTCGGCGACGAAGCAGTCGTCACCGTCGAACGACAGCCGCCAGGGGTTTCGAAAGCCCCACGCGTAGTACTCGTCAAGCCCTTCGCGGCCGACAAGGGGGTTGTCCTCGGGAACGGCGTAGGCCAGGTCCGTCGTCCGCTCGTCGACGTCGAGACGGAGGACGCTCCCCAGAAAGTCCGTCGTAACGTCTTGACCACCGCCGCCGCCACCACCGCCCGCGCCGACGCCGACGTAGAGAGCGCCATCCGGCCCGAACGCGAGTCCGCCGCCGTTGTGGAACTCCGCCGGCTGGGGGATCTCGAGGACGATGCGGCCGGAGTCGCGGATCACTTGCCAGCCGTCCTCGGCCACCTCGAACGCCGCGAGGATGCCTGTATGGTCGAAATCGACGGGCGTATCGGGACGACGCGCCGTGCTGAAATGGACGAACAGTCTGCGGCTCTCGGCGAATTCGGGGTGCAACGCCATGCCCAGCAGTCCGCGTTCACCGCCGGTCAGTACGATCTCGCGCAGATCGAGGAGCGGCTCATCCCGGAGTCCGTTCGACTCGTGAACGAGAACCCGACCGTCGCGCTCGGCGACGTACCGCCGCTCTGCACCGGCGTCGAAGTCGATGGCCACCGGAAACTGGACCCCGTCGATCACCGACTCGAGTTCGACTACCTCCGGCAATCGGTCGGTCGCGCTCGATCGGCCGCGAGACTCCGGGTCGACCGCAGCCGATCGAAGTGCGGATCCAACGATCCCCGCCGTACCAACGGCCGCGGTCGCGAGGAACCGCCGCCGACTGTGAGGGGTTTCCATAGACGGCTCGTACGGTCTCGAGGGAGAAATATGTCAATCGGACTCAGCGTGACTGAGTCGATATCTAACCGGATCTCACCCGGATCGCTTCGACATCCCTATCGATCGGTACTCATTCGATGTAATAAATACAGCATTTATGCGGAGAGCGCATTTCTTGTCGAGCGATCAGGGAGCTATATATAGGCCCATATGACAGGATAGTATCTTATAATATAGTATGCTTACTAATTTCGATAAAATAAACCACGGTCCTTCCGCCTCCTTATTTCTCTCCTGTACCCCCCGAGTCCGCGGCCGAACCATCGCGTTTATATCAGTATGCTTTTGTGGGAAAGCGACACCATCAACGGTATGGACGTGAAAACCGTCGAGGACTCGAGCGTTTCTGCCGGGATGATCACGCTCTATGCGTCGATCACCCTGCTGCTCGTGGCCGTGGTATTATCGCCGACGCTCGTCTATCGGAGGTTTCCCCGGCTGTTGAATACGCTCTTGTTGCTCGGGCTGCTCGGACTCGTCGGGCGAACGCTCGTCTCGGCCGTGCTCTCGTTTCGACAGCCGGATACGCCGTCACTGTCGCTTACCGACGACGAATTGCCGCCGGTGAGCGTCGTTATTCCGGCCTACAACGAGGAACCGGTCTTGCCGGCGACAATCGAGGCCTGCAAGAACCTCGACTATCCCGCCGAGAAACTCGAGGTGGTCCTCTGTTACGAATCGGCGTCGACGGACAGAACGGGCGAGATCTGCCGTACGGCGGCGGCCGACGACCCCCGATTCAAGGCCGTCGAACGCGACGAACCCGGCGGCGGAAAGGCAAAGGCAACCAACTACGCGCTTCGATACGCGTCCCACGATATCATCTCGAGTATCGACGCCGACCACTGCTTCGATCCGGGCGCGATCCGCCGTGCCGTCGCTTGGTTCGAATCCGACGACGAGATCTGGTGCGTGAAAGGGCGGTGCTACGGCGACAACCCCAACGATTCGCTGCTCGCGCTCCACGCGACCGTCGAGCGCCACATCGCGGAGAAAGCGGACCTCTTCGCGCGCCATGTCGCCGGCGGATTCACCATCTTCGGCGGCGGGCAGGCGTTCTTCCGGCGTGACGTGTTCGACGAACTCGGCGAGTTCGACGAGGAGGTCCTCGTCGAAGACATCGATATGTCGTCGAAGATCCACGCGGCGGGAAAACGACTCGTGGTCGATCCAAGCATCATCACGTACGAGGAAAACCCGGCGACGCTCGACGCGTGGTGGAGCCAACGCAAACGGTGGGCTCGAGGTTGGATGCAGGTCGCGGTCCGGTACATCGCACGACTCCCCCGAAACTCGGCAGTCTCGACGCGCGCCAAGATCGATGCCGCGTACACGTTCGCATACGCGATCATTCCCGTATTCGTCGTCGTCGGCATTCCGCTGGCCGCACTCCGGTTCGTTTCCGAAATCGAGACGGCACCGTATGTCCCGAACGCGTGGCTGTTCTGGATACTCCTCGCCATCGCGCCGCTGTCTATCTCGGGACTCGTCTTCCTTCAGGACTGGCGGGACGGCTTTTCCCACGCTCCCCGGGAATACCTCGCAGCGGGGACGCTCTGGTTCTATCTATCGTTCCAGACGGCGGTGTTCGTGACCGCGTTCATCGAGGAATTCATCGTTCAAAAACCGAGCGTCTACGTCACGACGTCACGAAGCGACGCCCCGTCCGACGATTGACGCTGACGAGACCGATGCGAGCACTTCCCGCTCAGAGAGATGGCGGATAGACAGCGGGAATCCGGCATTGGAGCGGGACCACGTCCTCATTTTCGTCCTGCACAAAACTGCTCGGCGCGGCGCTGACCGCGTTGCATCAGCCGGTCGATAAACGCCGGATCGCGGTCGACTTTCGACGATGCGCTCAAGTCGCTTCCGAGATCGATGAACTCGACGGTGATCGGTTTGTACTCGTCGGGGAGGCTCCCGGCCTCGATCAGTTTATTGATCGTCTCGATGAAGTAGACCTCCTGATACAGCGAAAGATTGCCCGCCAGTTCGTTGCGCCGGTCGGCGATCTCCTCCAGCGATTTCGGGACCTCCTCGCGGTGCCTGGGATTAATCTGGACGATCCAGATTTCGTCCGGTTTCTCGGCCGCTCGCCGCGGCGTCGTTAGGAAATCCCGGATCGGCGGATTCTGTGAGAACAACCCGTCCCAGTACCAGCGGTCGTCGATTCCGACCGCCTCGAACAGCGTCGGAATCGCCGCCGACGCGAGGACAGTCTCCGCGGTGACCGCCTCGTTACGAAAGGTGTCGAACTCGCCTCCGGTCACGTCCGCCGCCCCGAGGATCAGATCCACCGACGCGACGTCCGCGAGTGTGGCAAACTGTTCGAACTCGATGTGCGCCTCGAGCGTGTCGACAAATTGATCGCGGCCGACGTCGGTAACCGGGAGTTCGTAGGGGCTAAATACCGGTAGCGGCCCACCGCGTGCGGCGAATCGCGCGACCGCGACGAGCCAGGCGTTGGTGACTTGTTCGAACGGTGACCGTGCCGAGATGTCGCGCCACACCGCATCGAGCGTCGTGATGGCGCGTTCGGTCCCGTCTGCGGCCAGTCCGTACCAGGCGGCGGTGGCACAGACGGCCCCGCCGGACGTTCCACTCAAGCCGACGAGTTCGTATGCGTTCGTATCGCACTCTCGAAGGAGACGTTTGAGCACGCCTGCGGTGAACGCGGTGTGGCTACCGCCTCCCTGACAGGCAATCGCGACACGAGTGGAATCGCCGGCATCGGCATCGGTCGGCATAACCGACCGCGTCAACGCCGGTCGTGATAGTGGTAGGGGTTCAGACTCCGGAGAACGGACACGCGATTCGTCACGGGAGCGGCCCGGCCGTGGCTCCGCCGGCGGTCCGTCTATCCGTCAGTCCGAGATGAACTTGTTGTCCCGCCAGTTGACGCCGCCCTGTCCGGAGCCGCGGTCACGCGGCCCTTCGACGACTTCGATGTCGGCGGGACGGGCCTCACCGTCGACGATACGAGTCGCCTCGAGGTCACCGTCGTGTTCCGAAATCGCCGTCAGAGTTCCTTTCTCGGCGGCTTCGGCGATGCCACAGAGGACGAGAAACATCTGATACTGTAACAGCGAGTTCTGGAGGACGGTCTCGCGGTCGCCTTTGAACGCGGCGAACTCGACGAGTTCGGATTCGATTTCCTCTTCCTCCTCTTCGTCCCAGCTGAAGGACTTCTGTCGCCGCTCGTCGGGGTCTTCCTCGTAGACTCGATTCTCCGTGACGCTGGCTTTGAGCTGGGCCGTCGGCGTATACTTGCTGACGGATTGGTCCTCTGCGACGGCCTTCAGGATGAGCGTGTTGTTGCGTCGAGTAATCTCGACATCGTCGACGCCATCAGGAAACGTCGCGTCGTCGATGTGGTCGCGGAGGTCCTCGAGGGGCAGTTCGAGCGTCGAGTGCAACCGATATACGTGTCTGGATTCCTCTGTTGACATAGTGGGGAGGTGTCTACGGCGACAGTCGTGGTCACCTAGTACGAGGGCGTGACTTATATGACCTGCTATTAGATCCGTGAAATATCAGCCGATATAAATATGGGAGCGGTTTCGACCGTGCGTCGTCGGAACCGAGACGACCGTACGCGGCTGATCAGGCCGTGTTGAGCGTTTCTGCGAGTTCGTCGCGTTCCTCGAGTTCCTCGAGCACGTCGGAACCGCCGACGAACTCGCCGTCGACGAACGTCTGTGGAATCGTCTCCCAGTCGCTGCGTTCCGACAGCGCCTGTCGGAACTCGTCAAGCGAGTCGAGGACGTCGACGGTCTCGAACTCGTCGCGGTGGTGGTCGAGCAGGCCGAGCGCCTTGCGAGAGTAGCCACACTGGGGCATGAGCTCCGTCCCCTTCATAAAGAGGACGACCTCGTTTTCCTCGATCGCCTCGGCGACCCGTTCGTTGACCTCCTCCTGATCGAGACCCTGATTCGGTGGGAATTCCATGCCCACACATACGGCAGTGACGGGGATATGCTTTGCGTCATCGGCACTCGACTCCGAACACGGAACAGTCAGAGACGAACCGCGAGGCAAGTCGGTGTTTTGCGAACTCGGCCGGAAACTGTACTACCAGCATACGAGAACCGCGAGCACTGTTAGATGTCCTTTCCGGTGAAAGAAGGTCGTGGTGAGAGCGGATAACCGGATTGGCAGTCTATATCGACCTACCCTTTTTCGCGGACGATTTCCGCACTGCCTCGATATGGACGTGCTGTTCCATGCCACGCCACGGATCGATAGAAGGGAAATGTGGGACTATGTAGACGAGTTGGTCGTCGTTTCGTCGTTTACATTCACTTCGAAGTTGCCTCCTTTCGGAACCGTAATATTTCGTGTCCCGACGATCTCACCGTCTGCATCGGTGACAACCACCGTTACCGCCATGCCACCGCCTCCATCTCCGCCCTCGGTTTCGTTCTGTATATCTTCGACCTCCGATTCTGTTAGGAACGCATAGATCGGTTCAGTACCCTCTAGAAGCGTCACATCACCACTTCCGGCGTTCACGAACGCGGTATAGATCACTCCGGACCGACTCTGAGAGACTACCTTGACGTGCCAGTAGAGTGTTTTATTTTTCACAACCGGTACCGGTGCGATCGCTTCGGCGTTCGACAATCGATTCACCTCCGACCGTCGTTCAGTGAAGTCAACCGCTTTCTGTGGTCCGATCTGTGATTCACTATACGTTCGAACGGCGGCTTCCCCGCTCTGTCCATCGATCGTCCAGATCTCGTAAACTCCGTTGCCAGATCCCGTTGGCTCGGTTGCGATAAAGTACGTGAGGCCGGGAGAGTCACCGTCCGTCGGAACGGCAATCGGCCAATCGTTCCCGTCTTCTGGAAGGTCAGCGACCTGCAAAACGCCTTCTTTCCAGAACCACTTATTGAGGGGGCCGTTAATATACTGCATTGACTTTACCTTAAACATCGCAATATCGTATGGGTAGAAATTTTGACCCCGAAGGAGACTCGACTGCTGTGCTTCCGTTGGAGTCAGACTTTTGATTCCATCATTTGGAGACATCACCTCAACTGACCCGTGCTCCGGGATGGCATAGAACTGGGGGATCGGGCCCAGTCTGAACTTCCATTTATACGTGGTCGTCGAGTGGACGATATACGATTCGCCGTCCGCTCGAGCGTTGAACGTCGTATCCCAGTTGTGTTTTTTAAACGGAGACTTGAGGATACTGCGATACCGATACGAGTCGAAGAATCGCTGGCCGCGGCCGTTCGAGAACTCGGTCTCTTCGACGTTGACTTGCTTTTCGGTACCGGTCATGTTCACGTACAGCGCGCCTTTCTGCTGCCCCAACAGAGACACCATCGGGTTATCAGGTTCGAGAGCATATGACCACGCATATGATCCGTTCCGATAAGCGATATCTGAGGAACTGAGCGTGTACTGGGGGTATTGCATTGACGATTGGGCGTAGTTGTCTGCTACGCTCCGCGGGAGAACTCTCACGTGCTCCGTTGAGGTATTGGGGAGCGTGTCTACCTCCTTGGCGTCGGTCTGCAGCTGATTTGCCATATCAGTGTGCGCATACGTGCCACCGACTACCGGGCCGATGAGAAGGCCAAGGAAGAGAAACACGGCACCGGCGAGGATGAACAACGCATAGCTCTGTCGCTTTATCGCGACTCCAGCGATCAGTAGCGACACGAATCCCCACTGAAGAATACTCGGATTACCGAAAACCACCGAGTAGAGAACGCCCTGAATCAGCGGTAAAGCGAGAACGGCAACGACGAGTACCAGTAGTCCGAAGGCCGCGATCTTCACGCGGGACACTTCCACGTCGAGGTCGTCCGTCGCACTCATAGTCCCACCGTCAATCCGTTCGGATAGTCGGCGTCCCGCAGTCGGCTATCCGCTTCCTTTCCGTCTGCCATTTTAAACCCTCTATTACCAGATGGTAATCTATTCTATAAATACATTTCTAGTTGTATTTTTCTGATAGTCTAGTGTATGGACCAGGGCGGGGGAGGAAAATCGTGTTACCGAATCACCACATGAGTTACCCGCGCGGATAAGTGTCTCTGCACTCTCGGGACCGATGTCCAAAACCGAGTTCGCTTGCAGCGGAACCTCGATTACTCGCGCCAGTGTATCCACCAGCGGCTCCGACTCTCGGTCGTAGTAGAACGACCGATGCCGAATACAGACCCTGCAGGCGCGAAGAATCGTCTGCCGAACCTCCAGCGTTCCGAAGATGGAACTGAGAGGACGAGATCTCGAGCCGAGAAGCCACTCGTTAGGTTCAATGAACGTTCATATACGACAGCCTCGGCGCTCTCGTGTCCGCTAATCGGCCGTCGCCGGAGTCTCGAGCACGTCGAGTTTCTCGGCGGTGTAACCGAAGACATCCTGATACCCGTTGGGCGACATGAGGACCGGATAGAACGACTCCTCGGCGATCTGTTCGTCGCCGTCGGCCGCGGCAAACGGCGAACCGGCCTCGACCTCGGTGAAGTTGTCGACGAACACCTCGTAGGTGTCAGCCTGCTCCTTCCAGATGACATCAGTGAGTCGATAGACGGGTAGCTTCCGGCGGACGGTGTCACCGGGGAGGACGCCGACCGCGGTAAGAAACGCCCGCGTCAATCGGTCGGCGTTCTCCGCGGCCGTCTCCGATCCCTGGAGTCCACACTCGACTTCGACGGTATTGATCGCCGAGAAGAGTCGTCCCTCGGCGAAGTTGCTCGTCTCGACCATCGCCGTGACGGGGAGTTGCGGAACGATCTCTTCGGCCGTCTCGGTGACACCCTTGACGATGGCAAACGGGTCCGCGTGACTCTGCGTCGAGTGCATCGAGAAGGTCAGACAGTCCTCAAGTTCGGTGATGAGTTCGTGAGCGAGTTGGCCTTCGTGGGTCATCGCATCCGGATCACCCGGGAACGCGCGGTTCAGGTCTTCGTCGACGAACCGTACCTGTCGCTCGAGGGCCGCCTCGTTGGCGACGACGAGCTTGACGGGGCGCTCGACGGTCGGGCGTTCGTCGAGCAGTCGCTGGACGGCTCTGACGCCACAGGGTTCGTCTCCGTGGATGCCCGCGACGACCGCGATTTCCGGCGTTCCCGACCCGAGCTGTGCAACTCTCATTACGTGACAGTTGGGTTGGGGCGGCAAAGGCGATTCGGTCTTTCGCGGCCCAGGAGGGCCGGGAACAGGTCACACGTGAACGGGCGTCTCCTTCTGGCGTTCCGACGAACCGCTTCTCGACCGAGTCGGCTCTCGTTCCGTGCGAACCGCGTCTGTGCTCCGCTTAGTAGATCGGCATCAGTTTTGGCTCGCTGTCGGAAGTCCGCGAGCACCGTCACACGTACCAGTCACCACGCACGTGACAAAGAACGCAGCCTCGTACACTGTCTCGAATCATCATATAATATCTCTTCCCGGCTCCCTTGTGCGAATTAGATCCTCTCGAGAATGTTATATAGGGCCAGTAAATACTTGGTACATGTCTCTATAGAGATGGGTACTATGCAACGTCGAACGATTCTGAAGCGAACGGGAATCGGACTCTCTATCGGCACTACCGCTGCGCTCGCCGGCTGTACCGGTAGCGGCGGAACCGACACCAATAACGGAGGTGATGGCGGCAACAGCGGGCCGTTCTCCGCGACACTCTCCTCGACGGCGCTCTTCGAGCGGGACTACCAGGACAACCTCGTATACGTCACCCTCACGCTCGAGGGGAACCCGAATACGTGGCCAGAGTTTACCGTCCTCGGAACGACCTACCGCGGCTACCGTCCGAAGATCTCCGAAGGGGCGGACGGCAACGTCGAGGACGTATCGATACTCTACAAGAGCGATTACGGCAACTGGACGACGTCGGAGAGCTGGATGTTCGCGAAGTCCGAATTCGAGAACGACCAGTCGGAGACGGAGTACGTCGTTCTCGGCTCGAGCGGTGACCTCGAGGCGGGGACGGAGTTCGTGTTGTATATCAAGGATCCCGAGACGGGCGAAACCACCGAACTCGGCTCCGTGACGTACGAGGGCGATCCGGCCGTTCAGAAGCCGACGGAGCACTCCTGAGCGGGCGGAACGAGCGCCCGTGAGCCCGATTTGCACGGTCTTTCGGCTCGCCGTCGTCTGCGAAGGCGGCGCATAATCGTCCGGTAGGCAGGCCCGTCCGACGCGGTTACGTGACTGGGAACGCTACAGAGCCGTATGGACGACCACACCCGAGACGACTCCGTCGGTCCGCCGACGTCCGGTACTCCGACCGGGTGGGACGCCGACCGCGGGCCGTCGAACGGGTGGGAGCACGGGACGCTCCGGCGGGCCGTGATTCACGGCGTGCGACTCTACAATGCCGGTGCGTTTCACGAGGCCCACGATTGCTTCGAAGCAGAGTGGTACAACTACGGGAACGGAACCACGGAGAGCGCCTTTCTGCACGGCATGGTCCAAGTAGCCGCTGGCGCGTACAAGCACTTCGACTTCGAGGACGACGCCGGGATGCGATCGCTCTTCGAGACCGCACTCCAGTACTTGCAGGACGTGCCGCGGGATTACTACGGCGTGGCCCTGCTCGACGTACGGACCACGCTCACTAACGCGCTCACCGACCCGACGGTGCTGCACGGGTGGGAGATCGAACTCGACGGGGCGTATCCGACCGCGAGCGAGGCGGACCGCGAGTATGCGGCACAACTCGAGTGACCGGTCGAATCCAGTAGTGCCTTTCAACCGGTTTCGAAACGATCGATCGTGCTCGAGCAGCGACGACCGCGCGGAACACCCGTCGGTACGGGAGAATGTGGAGCGTGTAAGCACCGCCTTTATCCCGATACGACTCCCTACAGTCTCGTATGACGCAGCCGTACGGCCGGTGTCAACACTGCGGGGAACGCCTCTATGCCCACATCGAGGGCGGGTACCAGTGCCTAAACTGCGACCGCCGCTACTCCGAGCGAGACTTCAGGACGCAGGCGGCCTGAACAGTCGAACAGGGATCGACTACTCACGGAGCACGGGGCTCAAGCGAGCGGTAGCTCAATCGTACCGCCGGCCGTCGCCTGATACAACGCTTTTCTCTGTCGGTTCGTCGCCGAACGCGGATCGGTCGATTTAACCACCGGGAGGACCTCAGTCGGAGATGCGTGCGAGGGTAGCCAAGCGGTCAACGGCGGCGGACTCAAGATCCGCTCGTGTAGACGTTCGTGGGTTCGATTCCCTCCCCTCGCATCGCAGTGAGGCGCATGCGCGCCAAACGAGATGCGGAAGATCAGCACGAAGCGATCTTCCCTCGCAACCTTCTGCCGACGATGCCCGAGTAGCGGCGCGTACTCGAGAAGTAGGTCTGGCTCGATGAGGAGACTGCGCGTGTGTTCCTCGAACCAGTCAGATTTAATTGACTTCCCTGTCACGTTTATCCCCTCCCGTGGTGGAGGTCGCCCCGGACTCATGAGCAACGATCAGATTCCCGGCTACGCGTACGGAGCGGACGACGTTCCCGATGCGCCGATCAGTACGGCGGAATTCGACCGGCTCAAGCAGACCGTGTTGTTCGACGAAGACGATGAGCAAGCCCTCGAGCGGGCCGGCGATGTCCTCGAGGACCAGATCGACGACGTGCTCGAGTTGTGGTACGGCTTCGTCGGCGATCACGAGTTCCTGCTGTACTACTTCACGGACGGCGAGGGGAACCCGGACGAGGACTACCTGGAACGAGTGCGCGAGCGATTTGGCCAGTGGATTCGCGACACCTGCGATACGCCGTACGACGAGGAGTGGCTGAACTACCAGTTCGAGATCGGCCGCCGTCACACCCGTGAGAAGAAAAACCAGGCCGACGACGCCGACGCGGTCGATCACATCGACATGCGATATCTCGTCGCGTTCATCTATCCGATCACGGCGACGATTCGAGAGTTCCTCGCGAACGGCGATCACTCCGACGCGGAGGTCGACGAGATGTATCACGCCTGGTTTAAGTCGGTCGTACTGCAGGTGACTCTCTGGAGTTACCCGTACGTCCCCGAAGAAAACTGGTAAGCGGTGTGGCCGCGACCGGGATCGAGTCCGAGTCATGAACCGCCCTGCGTAGGTCTGTATACCGAGGTTCGCCTCACGATGTCGACGGCTCGGTCGACTCCCCTGCTTTCCGTGACATCTGGGTGACCATCTGTAAGTCGGTGGTTGACGTGGCTCGGCGCGGTACTCGGGCCGCCGCCTCGGCGACCGCCGGCAGGACCACTTTTCCGTCCGTGCCACCGAAGTGGACCAATGAGCGACGCTGAAGTCGACGCCGACCGGGCGACAGTCGCCCTTCGGGCAGCCAAGAACGGTGCCGCCGTCGCGGCTGACTCGTTCCGAACGGACCTCACGGTGGAAGCGAAAAACGGCAAGACGGATGTCGTAACGCAGGTCGACCGGGACGCCCAGCAGACAGTCATCGAGACGGTCCGCGACGCGTACCCGGAGGATCCGATCGTCGGCGAGGAGGAGGGCGCGCTGAAGGAGGTCCCGGAATCGGGGCCGGCCTGGATCGTCGACCCGATCGACGGAACGAACAACTACGTCGACGGCACCCGCGCGTTCGGGACCGCTGTCGCGGCCGTCGTTGACGGCGAACCCGTCGGCGCAGCGTTCGACTGTCCGGCCCTCAGTGACACGTACCGCGTCGGTCCTAAGGGGCCGTTCCGAAACGACGAACCGCTGTCGGTCAGCGACTGCAACGATCCCGAGGTCGCGACCGTCTGTCCGACCTTCTGGTGGGACTTCGACCAGCGCGACCGGTACGCCGCGGCCACCCGCGAGGTCGTCAAGCGGTTCGGTGACATGCGACGCTTTGGCTGTGCCCAACTCGAGTTGGCGATGGTCGCCACCGGCGCGCTCGAGGGAGCGATGACCGACATGGCGATCAACTCGTGGGATTCAGTCGCCGGCGTCCAGTTGATTCGCGCGGCCGGCGGCGTCGTGACCGACCTCGAGGGAGACCGCTGGCGACACGATAGCACGGGGCTGGTGGCCTCGAACGGCGCGATTCACGACGAACTGCTCGCAGCGGCCCGGGCGATCGAGGGCTGAATCGCGGCGCGGATCGGGCGGCCGATGGGACAGTCAACCGCGCTGAAATCGGAAACGGTAAGCGCTCCCTCCTACGGGGTTCGGATATGGATGACTTCATCGACCGGTACGGGGCCGAGCGCGTCTGGGCCGCGACCGTCGCAAGTCTTGCAGCCGCCGTGGTCCTCGGCGCCGTCCTGTTCCCCCAGCGCGTATACGTTGATATCATCTGGCAGTACTTCTGGGGTCCCGTCGTCGCCGACGCCCACAGCTGGCGCTGCGCCGCGTGGGCCGACGGCCAGACGGTCAAATGTAGCCAGGTACCCGCAAACGCCGGCCCGACGGCCGAACCCGGGTACACGTTCGTCTCCTATGCGGGCTACATCCCCACCCTGGTCCTGTTGCTGATCGGGATCATCTTCCTCGTCCGCCGGCTCGAGATCGAGCGCTACCGCGCGGGCTTTTTCGCACTGTTCCCGTTCATGCTCTTTGGCGGCGCGCTCCGGGTCGTCGAGGACGCCAACGCGGCCGCCTTCGAGGCGACCGGCGAGATGGCTATCCACCTCCCGTGGTCGGGCTTTATCATCAGTCCGCTGATCTACTTCACCGTCTTCGCCATCACCCTGCTCGCGGTCGTGAGTTCGGTCTGGCTCGAGCGTGAGGACTACGTCTCGGGCTACGAGTACCCGCTGGCCGCGATCGGCACGACCCTACTGACGGCTTCGATCATCTATCTCGCGTACACGGCGGCGACGGAGCCGTATGCGGAATTCTATCCGCTGATCCCGCTGGTCATCCTCGTCGGTGCGACGCTGACGACGGCGATCACCTGGGTCGCGATCGACCGCTTCGCGCCGGAACTGAACCGCGGCACTCGCTACATGGGGATCGTCGTCATCTGGGCTCACGCGGTCGACGGCGTCGCGAACGTGGTCGGCCTCGACTGGGCGACGACGCTCGGCCTGCCCGCCAATCTCGTCCCCAAGCACCCGATCAACCGGGCGATCGCGAACACGACGGCCGATATCCTCCCCGCGAGCGTCGTTTCGGCAACCGGCTCTGCCTGGCCGTTCCTCCTCGTGAAAGTCGCTGCCGCCATCTTCATCATCTGGATCTTCGACGACACCGTCTTCGAGGAGAACCCCCGCTACGCCGTCCTCCTGATGATCACCGTCGTCGCCGTCGGCCTCGGCCCCGGCACCCGCGACATGCTGCGGGCGACGTTCGGCGTCTGAAGTCCCTCTTTTCGACTCGAGTTGCCCGCGACCGGCAGCGACCGGAACGGGGGCTTTAATCGCACCCGGCGGGAACGGGCGACCATGACTGACACGGACGGGTGGTTCGCGGACGGCGACCGCGACGACCCCGACGCTTTGGCGACGGCGGTCCGCGAGGGCCGCGCCAACGAGCCTCGTGACTGGCCCACCGTCGCCGTCGAGACGGGCTTTGCGAGCGACGAGGACGATTACTACGATGCGCTCACGGAAGCGACGACGGCCGCGACGCGAGCGGCGGTGACCGAACGCGAGCGGGCCGACGACCGCCAGGTAGTTCACGCGGTGCGGGCGATGGACGACTGCAGCCGGACCGCGAACGAACTCGCCGAGCGACTCGCCGAGTGGGCCGGCACCGTCGACCCCGAGGCAGGGACCGGCGTCGAATACGCGCGGGAACTGGCCCGCGGCGAGGCCGGCGACGCGCTCGAGGAGCCCGCCATCCGATCGCTCGCCGAACGGGTGGCCGACCTCGCGGACGAGGCCGACGACCTGCGGTCGTTCCTCGAGCAACAGACCCCGGCCGTCGCGCCGAACCTCTCGACGCTGGCCGATCCCGTCCTGGTGGCCCGGCTGCTCTCGCTGGCTGGCGGCTTGGAGGAACTGGCGAAGAAACCCAGCGGCACGATTCAGGTGCTAGGCGCGGAAGACGCCCTGTTTGCCCACTTACGGGGCCACGCCCCGTCGCCCAAACACGGAATCATCTACACACACGACGCGGTGCGGGGGACCCATCCCGAGAACCGCGGCTCCGCGGCGCGAGCGGTCGCCGGCAAATTGGCCATCGCCGCGCGCGTGGATCACTACTCGGGAGAGGTAAAGCCCGAACTCGAGGCCGAACTCGCCGAGCGGATCGAGACGATTCAGGCCCGGAACGCAGGCGACGGCGACGACGCCGCGACCGACGGGGGTGCCGACGATGAGTGACCTGCCGGCGGGCGTCGAGCGCCGCGAGTTCGACGGCACCGAGCGACTCGCGACTCGAGGGGAGCCCGTCTACGGCGAACCGACCGAGGGGGAGTGGCGCGCGTGGAACCCCAACCGATCGAAGCTCGGCGCGATGCTCGAGTTGGGGATGGACACCGGCCTCGCAGGCGGCGAGACCGTCCTCTATCTGGGTGCCGCCAGCGGGACGACGGTGAGCCACGTGGCCGATTTCGCCGGGCCGACCTACGCCGTCGAGTTCGCCGCGCGGCCGGCGCGCGACCTGCTCGAGGCCGCGGAATCGCGCGACCGGCTCTTTCCGCTGCTGAAAGACGCCCGGAAGCCGGAGACCTACGCCCACGTCGTGGAGTCCGACGTCGACGTAATCGTGCAGGACGTGGCGACGCGCGGGCAGGCGCGGGTGGCGCTCGAGAACCGGCGCTTCTTGGCCGAGGACGGGCAGTTGCTGTTGGCCGTGAAAGCGCGGAGCGAAGACGTGACTCGAGAGCCGGCAGCAGTGTTCGAGGACGTTCGCGAGGAGTTAGCTGAGGGGTACGAGATTGTGGAGAGTAGGGGGCTCGAGGCGTATCATGCGGACCACCTCGGAATTATCGCACGACCGCGGTGAGTTCACTGCGGCCAGACGAGCCCGTTCTCTCGTCTGAGGGCGTCTATCGAGCGCGAAGAGACGGGATTATCCGATTCCTTGCCGCGTTTTAGCTGGGTCGGTAGCGCGGCGAGGGCGTTCGGCGAGCACGACCGGCTCAGTCGCCCGTTGGTCCTTCCGAAGTACGTCGATCTCGATCGTTTGACCCGGACGCGTTTCCGTCAGCAGATACCGTTGTAGTTCTTCGTGAGAGTCGATCTCGTGGTCATCGATTCCAACGATTACGTCGCCGCCAACGGGGATTTCCCGGCCGCGAACTCGTCGGATTGCGCGACATCCGTGTAACGCGGCGCTCGCAGGTCCGAGCGGAGCGTCCACGACAAGGACGCCTTGCGGACTCGCCAGATCGTTGGCTTCGGCGACGGTCGGCGAGACGTCAACCGTCCGAACCCGCAGATACGGATGGCGGAATCGACCGCGTTCGATGAGTTCCGGAACGACTCAAGCGACGACGGCGGCGGAGATGGCGAACCCGATGTTCTCGCCGGCCTTCGCTCGGTTGACGCCGACCACGTCCCGCTCGAGCGTGACGAGCGGGCCGCCGCTGTTGCCGGGATTAATCGGTGCGTCGGTCTGGACCGTATCCGGGATGGTGAAGCCGCTCCCCGTCGGCGATGACCGGTTCACGCCGCTGACGATTCCCGTCGTGATCGTTCCGTCCAGTCCCATCGGATTACCGAGCGCCGCGACTGGTTCGCCCGGATTCGGAGGGTTTTCCGCGGTTGGCAGGGGAACCGCGTCCGCCGGGAGGTCGTCGACGCGGATCGCCGCGAGGTCCGTGTGGGGATCGGTGCCGATGACTCGGCCAACGCTCCACGAGTCGTCGCTGAACCGGAGGTCGACCTCCTCGACGGTCCCGACGACGTGCTGATTTGTGATCACGTGCTCGGCGTCGTAGACGAACCCGGAGCCGGCCCCGCCCGGCCGTCGGTGATCCGAGTCGACGTAGATCGAAACCACCGAGGGAATCGTTTCGTGATACAACTGCTCGAACGTGGTTGGTATGCTCATTCGGTTTCGTCAGCGGCAGTGCTGCGCCGCCGCATTCACTCGAGGGTAAGGCGTGTGATAGCATAAGGCAGTCGGTGCCGAGCGACGGCTCGCACCGAAAACACAGTGGTATCCTTCGTCAACTCGATTGACGAGGTTGTAGTCGACTAACGTGGAGAGCCGTCGGCTGTTCCCGGTCCTGTCGCGATCGATGGGTCTTCTCGATCGTCGTTGGCTCGAGTTCTGACTCGGTTTTCAGTCGTATCGACTCGCGGCCAATGGCCGTGAGAACTAAGGGACACAGCGGATGCTCTCACCGGAATATCCATAACCCATTCTCTCCCATCCACACGCTAGATGGTCCGCTATGCCGACGAGCGCTGCGCCGACTGCAGCGGAAAAAAGATCGTTCGAGCAGACGGGTCGGTCTGGTGCCCGAACTGCGCGCTGTTCGACCCGGAGCAGACGGCCAAAAATTCGAGGTCGTGATGCCCAGCCCTATCAGGCTGGGTTCGAGCGTGAGACGACCGTCTCGAGTGCACGTTGAGAGACGTTTCGCGCGATAAGAATAATAAGGCCGTTCGTGGTACATTATTGTGGTATGACATCACACCCCACGATCTGCGACACCCTCGAGGGGGCCATCGAGCGCCATCCCGACCGCGACGCGATCGTCTACCCGCGCAAGGACCAGCGCTGGACCTACGCGGAATTCGACGAGCGCGTAAACCGGCTCGCGAACGCGTTGCTTGAGGCCGGCATCGAGAAGGGAGACAGGGTCGCGACCGTGCTGTACAACGGCTCGGAAATCGCGCTCACCGTCTACGCCTGCGCGAAGATCGGGGCCGTCTTCACCCCGCTGAACTTCCGCCTGCCGGCCGGCGAGATCGAGTACATCGTCAACGACGCCGAAGCGAAGCTGGTCCTCTTCGAATCCGAGACGCGGGAAGCGGTCGAGGGTGCGCGCCCGAGCCTCGAAACCGTCGAGGCGTACGTCTACATCGACGACGACCGCGAGGAGGTCCCCGAGTACGCGACCGGCTTTTACGACATGCTCGAGTCGGGCACCTCCGAGAAACCCGACGCCTACGTCACGGAGGACGACGTGTACGCCTTCATCTACACGTCGGGGACGACGGGCCGGCCGAAGGGTGTCGTCCACGAACACCGAGACATGGTCGAGCACAACCTCCTGTGCATCGCGGAGGGACAGATAACGCGCGACGACGTCGGCCTGTCGATGATGCCACTGTACCACTGCGCCGAACTCCACTGCAACCTCTTTCCGCGGATTCACCGCGGCGCGGCTACCGTGATCCACCACGAGTTCGAACCCGACGCTGTGCTCGAGGCGATCGAAGACCATGGCGTTACGCTCGTTTTCGCCGCGCCGACCGCCTGGAACGCGCTCTCGATGGCCGCCGCCGAGATGGACGCCGACGTTTCCTCGCTTCGACTCGGTCTCTACGGCGCGGCTCCGATGCCCGAACAGGTCCTCGAGAACTGCCGGGAGCACCTCTGTGAGGACTACCTGCAGGCCTACGGCATGACCGAAATCGGCCCCGCGGGCGTCTTCCAGCCGCCGGAAGATCAGCTCTCGAAACAGGGCTCGGCCGGCCTCCCCGCGCTCAACCACCGGCTGCGGATCGTCGAACCCGATGCCGACCCCGATCGAGCGGTCGACGAGGGCGAGATCGGCGAGATTCTGCTCTCGAGTCCGTGTACGATGCGCGAGTACTGGAACCGGCCGGAGGCGACCGCGGAGTCACTGCGCGAGGCCGACGGGACGACGTGGTACTACACCGGCGATCTGGGCTATCGGGACGACGACGGCTACCTCTACGTCGTCGACCGCAAGGACGACATGATCGTCTCCGGCGGCGAGAACGTCTATCCGGCCGAAGTCGAAGACGTGCTATTCGCACACGACGCCGTCGCGGAGGCGGCCGTCGTTGGCGAACCCGACGAGGAGTGGGGCGAACGGATCGTCGCGTACGTAGTCGCCGACGGCGTTGACGGAGCGGATCTGGACGCGTTCGCCCTCGAGAGCGACCGGCTGGCCGACTTCAAGCGCCCGCGGACGTACTACTTCGTCGACGAACTCCCGAAGAATCCTAGCGGCAAGATCCAGAAGTTCAAGCTCCGCGAGGGCGAGGCGGCCGTCGAGCCCGAGGCCGAGACGGTCTCGTCATAGCGTGGCGGAGACAGCGAGTCTCGTCTCGGCCGGGACTCCGGTCGTCCACATCGACTCCAAACCGTATTTACTATCGGGGCCGAAAACACGGTATAATGGACCGCGGGTCGCGAGAATCGTTTACGCGCATGGGAACGCTGGGAATCGAGGAGGAGTGTTTCGTCGTCGGCGAGGACGGCCGTCCCACCAGCGGGACCGACGAACTCGTCTACGAATACGACCCGCCCGAGATCCTCGAGGGGCGACTCGATCACGAACTGTTCAAGTTCGTCATCGAGACCCAGACGCCGCTGATCGAGGACCTCGGCGATGCCCGCGAGTCGCTACTTGCGATCCGCCGGGCGTTGGTCGACCACGCCGAGACCCACGGCTTTCGGATCGCCGCCGCCGGTCTCCACCCGCTCGCGAAGTGGCAAGAACTCGAGCACGCAGAGAAACCGCGCTACCGCGCGCAACTCGATCGCATCCAGTACCCCCAGCACCGCAATACGACCGCTGGCGTCCACGTTCACGTCGGCGTCGACGACGCCGATAAGGCGGTCTGGATCGCCAACGAGCTACGGTGGTACGTCCCGGTTATGCTCGCACTCTCCGCGAACTCGCCGTACTGGAACGGGTTCGACACCGGCCTCCAGTCAGCGCGCGCGAAGATTTTCGAGGCGCTGCCAAACACCGGGATGCCGACCCACTTCGAAGACTTCGAGGCGTTCGACCGATTCGAGCGTCGAATGCTCGAGACCGACTCGATCAACGATCGGGGTGAGCTCTGGTACGACGTCCGACCCCACACCGCCCACGGAACGGTCGAACTCCGGACGCCGGACGGACAGGCCGACCCCGAAATCGTGCTGGCGTTCGTCGAGTACGCCCACGCGCTGGTCGAGGCGCTCGCCGAGGAGTACGAGGACGGCGCCAGCGGCCACGAGCACCGCCGCGAGCTACTCGACGAGAACAAGTGGCGAGCCATCCGGTACGGTCAAAACGCCGCCTTCATCGACCGC
Source organism: Natrinema sp. 74 (assembly GCF_046097095.1). Classification (NCBI taxonomy): domain Archaea; kingdom Methanobacteriati; phylum Methanobacteriota; class Halobacteria; order Halobacteriales; family Natrialbaceae; genus Natrinema; species Natrinema sp. 74. Next base: position 3,498,413 of record NZ_CP175698.1, on the reverse strand, counting down.
GACCTCGAGGGCACCGTCGAGCTGGGCGAACTCGTCGACCGCGAGTGCGAGCGGCTGGGCATCGACGGCATCAAAGCCGTCTACGAGCGCGAGAGCGGAGCTGACCGCCAGCGGCGTCTGCTCGAGGAAGAGGGGCCCGACGCGCTTTGTGAGTCGCTGATTCTGCAGACGGAGTGACTGCCCCGCAAAGGTTTAACTCCGCGCAAGGCCTCATCCTGTACGAGAAGCCACATGAGCTCCGACGACACTGACGAGCACCCGGTCGACGGCACAGACGACCGAGACGAATCGCTCGAGGGATCGGCCGACTTCGTCGAGAGCGACGCGGGCGACTCCGGCCGAAGCCCGGCCGTTGAGGAACTCGACCAGCGGATCGTCGACCTGCTCTCGTGGATCCTCGATACGGAAACCCGCGCGAAGATCTACGTGTATCTGCTGGCGAACCCCGGAAGCACCTCCGAGGAGGTCGCGAAGGGGACCGGTCTCTATCCGAGCACCGTCCGCGAAGCGCTCGCAGAACTCCACGACGAGGACCGCGTTACGCGCGAAAAGCGCGCCAGCGAGGGTGCCGGTAACAACCCCTACGAGTACACGGCGATCCAGCCCAGTGACCTCGTCGGTGGCGTCGTCGATCAGGTCCAGCGCGAACTCAACACGATCTTCACGCTCGATCGCGTCCTCGACAGGGAGGACGACCGCGAGTCACGCGCCGAACTCGAGGAGGAGGTCGAACCGGTCAAGATCACCGTCGACGACACCGCGCCGACGCCGGGCGATGGGCCGGACGCAGACGCCGAGCCGGAGTCCGAGGCCGACGCCGAGGCCGATCCCGACGTCGATGCCGACGCCGACGTCATCGAGTTCGAAGACGACATGCAGATCGACACCGTCGAGACGGAGGCGGACGACCCCGCTGACGACGAACCCGGCGATTCCGAGACGGAAGCGACCGACGAGTAATCAGGTGCCGTCGAAGCGCCGTTACTCCTCAGGTTCGAGCACAGCGGGCCGCTCGAGTTCGAGATCTCCGTCGACCGCGTCGACGGCGACCGTCGGCCAGCGGCCCGTCGCCGTCAGAGGTTCGATCTCGTCGTCAGTGACCAACACGGTGTCTTCGCTTTTCGCGCCCTGTACGGTCGGATTCCATGCGTAGGCCATCGGCGCTTCGACCGGCGCGTCGTGGTCCGGCGTGGCGATCCACTCCCGGCCGGCGAAGCCGGCGGCCCCTCCCTGATGGTGGTGTTCCCACTCGCCCTCGTACCCAACTGCGGCGTAGGCGTCCTGTACGGCCGCGAACACGTCGCCCGCCGTGCCGCCGCTCGTCGCTTCGTCGCGAGTCGCCGCCAGCGCCGTCGTCTCGACGCGTGCCGCGGCTTCGTGGCGCTCGAGGAGCCATTCCGGCGGGTCGAAGGCGACGGTTCGGGTACAACTCGCGTGGAGGCCGTTCCGCTCGGCGGTGACGGAGACCAGCGCGTAGTCGCCGAGTTCGGCCCGCGTCGGCGTGTAGTGTCGATACGTCTGGGCTCGCGTTGCACCGCCGACGAGGACGACCGGGGCTTCGATCTCTCGCGCCGAGAGCGCGACGCGCAGGGCCGAGGCGACCTCATGTTCCGTGTCCTCGGCCTGTAGCTCCCGACAGACCGACTCGACGGCGGCCGCCGTCTCCCGACCGAGTTCGCGGTATCGCTCGCGGTCGCGCTCTGTCAGCGGCTGGCGCAGCGGCGTCGGATCGACGCGCTCGAGGCCGGGGACGTCGATATCGGCCGCCGCTCGCTCGTCGCCGACGTGTTCGGCAATGGCGTCGGACAGTGACGATGCGTACCAGGGGAACTGCTCGATCTCGACCGCGCTCGCTTCGATATCCGGCAGCTCTTCGGCGGCGATACGGTCGGCCTCGATGGAGTCTGTCAGGATGATCGCGTCGCTCCCGTCGTAGCCAATCGCGGCGACGCCGGCGTCGGTCTCGCGGTCGATGACGTTACTTCCGCCCGTAAGCCAGGCGAACGAGTTCGGCCGGGCGAACCAGACCGACTCGAGATCGTGGGACTCGAGGGAGGCCTCGAGTCGCGCGCGTTTGTCCATATCGGGTGCTGGCGGGGGTGGTCCTTGAATCCGACGACCGAGGGCGTCGAGCCACTGGACGAGCGCCGACACTGGCCGACGATCGTCGCGTTCGATTACGGGGACGGAGTCGGGGTCGACGATTCCCGCCAGAGTGGACGACTCGGGCAACCTAAGTACGGCCCGTCCCAACTCCCGCTGAACGACCGTGTCGTACGACAATCACGCGCCCGACTCGAGGTTTCGATCGCTGATCGGCCGATTCGGTTATCCGCACCTGCTGACCGCCACGCTCGCGCTGGTCGCGGCGACGATCCTGCTGGGCGTCGCGGCGAAGGCGACAGGATCCGGGCTGGCCTGCGAGGCCAACTGGCCCCGGTGTGACGGCGGACCGTTCAACCTATTTCCGGCGAATCTCCCCAGTTTCTACGAGTGGTTCCACCGCTTCGTGTCGATGTTCGCCGGGTTCGCCATCATCGGCTCCGCGCTCGCCGCCTGGCGGCTTCCCGATGTCGACCGCCGCATCACCGGCCTGGTCGTCCTCGGCATGCTCCTGACGCCGGTGCAAGTCGCACTCGGCCGGCAGACGGTCAAGCAGTACACGATAAACATCCTCTCGCTACACTTCTGGACGGCGGTCACCATCTTCACGCTGTTCCTGATCGCGACCGTCCTCGTGTGGTCATCGCGACTGACGGCCACTCACGTCACTGCCGCGCTCGCACTCGGGATCGTCGCGCTGCCGGCCCATCTCGTCCTCAGCCCGGCCATCGAGGCCGGGATCGCGACGTACTCGCCGACCATGCAACTGACGATGTACGCCGTCAGCCTCACGCTGCTCGGCGCGGCCATCGTCGCCGCGATGGTCGGTCGCCGGCGCTTCGCCGGCCGTGCCGTTACCACGTTACTCGCTGCGCCGCCGATCGCGATCCTCGTTCTGTTCTTCGGTCGACGGGCGGTGAACCCGACGGTCGAGGTGCCCTACCTCGTCACCGTCGTCGCGTTGTTCGTGACGTTCGTCGTCGGACTGGTGTTCACCCGCCACGACGAGTCCGCGAGCGGGAGAGCCGACGCGCACTCGCCGTAAGCGACCACTCATCTCTGCGAATCAGCCGAGTGCGAAAACGAGCGACAGTCCTGCGAGCACGGCACCGATACCCAGGCCAAACAGTCCGTAATTCGCGATCGGATTCGCCGCGGTCGTTAGCTCGAGGGAGTACCGACGGCGCGAAAGTGGCCAGAGTGGTTGAATTCCCATCGGCGTCAGCGCGTCCGCGAGAAGGTGCGACCCGATCGAAACGACGCCGACAAGAAACGCAAAGGAGGCCACGCTGGCACCGACGAACGCCGATGCGGCGTCGACGACGACGGCGGTCAGGGCGGCGAGACCGGCCCCGACTAACAGCGCGAACGCGACCGTGTGTGTCGGACCGCGGTGCTCGATCAGCGGCAGCCGGTGATCGTAGTCGGGCAGCGTCGACAGCGCCACACAGACGAGGCCGCCGACGATCGCGATGTCCCCGCGTCCGCCGAGGGAGACGACGGTGCCAAGCGGCGCGTACGCCAGTAGTGCACTGCCGTAGTGGCCCACCTGATACATTCGTAACGCGAAACGAGCAACCGGGCTATAAATCCACCGTCCTCCAGTCGGTCGCGACCGCCGCTCGGCCCCCGTAGTCGCCGTTGGCCGTTTCGACCACTGCTCATCCCCGGTAGCTGCCGTCGCCGGCAGCGACGAGGGCAGGGCCGAGCCACCGACGGCGAATCGATCTGGGCCGACCACTGCCGTTTTGACTGTTCGTTCCCTTCCGGGTACCGTGGAAAACATCACTGACAGGACGAGCAACCCGTTCGGAATGCGCCCGCCGTGGGACCGCTCTGACCCCGGTGATCGGACGGCCGTCTTCGGCTACGGTGACGCCAACGCCGATTTTCACGTCATCGGCGACTATCCCGGCGTTCACGGCGGCGAAACCACTGGCGTGCCCTTCACCGAAACTGACGGCGGAGCCGCGATTCAGACCGTCTTCCGTGAAGTCGACTTCGCGAGCGGGCCGTCGGACGCGCCCGTCCTCGAGAACTGCTTCCTGAGTTACGTCCACATGTGCAGCCTCCCGGACGGCGAAACGCCGACCCCGGACGACTACGCCGACCTTGAGCGGTTCTTCGACGCCGAACTCCGCGCGATCGGTGCCCACGTCCTGTTGCCGGTCGGCCGCCACGCGACGGACCACGTGCTCCGGGAATACACGACACAGCGGGACCGACTCGAACTCGACATGGACGCGCTTCACGCGAGTGAAGTCCGCGGACGCGGCTTTCTGGTCGTTCCGATCGCGGACCCCGAGTCGTGGACCGATGGCGACCGCGCGGCGATCGTCGCCCGACTCGAGGCGCTGCTGGCGAGCGATTACCGACAGACGAAAGGCGTGGCGACGACGGTCGGCTAACGGCCGTTTTCGACACACCACCACACACGCGCCGTACGTACCACGGTCGCGTGTAGAGAGACGTCTTGACCGCCATCGAATTGGACGGTGCCGCCCGACTCGAGTGTGCCCAATGGCGTGAGTGCATCCAGCGGTGTGAGTGTGCAGTGGGCGTGTACCGATATGAACGCCGGTCGGCAACTACCGTCGACGCGAGTATACTCGCCGCCCAAACAACAACCTTGGACATATATCGGATGTAGTTCTAAACACTATCCGAAAGTTAGATTAGGTCCATCATTGTACGAGTGTCCGTATGGAGGTCATCAATCCGGCCACCGGCGAGCGAGAGGAAACGGTCGAGGAGCACACCGAAGCCGACGTCGAGGAGGCCCTCGAGCGGGCGACGGCGGCCAGCGAGGAGTGGCGCGATCGGCCGATCCGCGAGCGCGAGGAACTGCTCGCAGCCGCGGGGGACGTGCTTCGCGAGAACAAACGCGAGTACGCCGAGACGATGACCCGGGAAATGGGGAAACCGATCTCCCAGTCGATCGCCGAGATCGAGAAGTGCGCGTGGGTCTGTGACCATTACGCGGAACATAGCAGCGCCTACCTCTCAGCCGACGGCCACCCGAGCCCGCCGGGGTCGGCGGTCGAGACGGTCTACGAGCCGCTCGGGCCGATCCTGGCGGTGATGCCGTGGAACTTCCCGTTCTGGCAGGTGTTTCGGTTTGCCGCCCCGCATCTCACCTCGGGCAACGTCGGGCTGTTGAAACACGCCTCGAACGTCCCCGGTTGTGCCCAAGCCATTGAGGACGTCTTCCGAGAGGCCGGGTACCCCGAAGGCGTCTTTCAGACGCTGTTGATACCCTCTGATCTGGTCGACGATCTCATCGCGGACGAGCGCGTGAAAGCCACGACCGTCACCGGCAGCGGGCCGGCCGGCCGGGCCGTGGCCTCGACGGCGGGCGACCATCTCAAGAAGTCGGTCCTCGAACTGGGCGGGAGCGACCCGTTCGTCGTCCTTGACGACGCCGATATCGAGGACGCCGCCGAGGCGGGCGCATGGGCGCGCAACCAGAACGGCGGTCAGTCCTGTATCGCCGGCAAGCGGTTCCTCGTCCACACCGACGTCTACGACGAGTTCCTCGATCGGTTCGTCGACGAGGTCGAAGCGCTCACCGTCGGCGATCCGCTGGACGAGGAGACCGACGTGGGACCACAGGCCCGCGCGGACCTCATGTCGGAGTTGCACGAACAGGTCGAAGCGAGCACCGAGGCCGGTGCCGAGGTGCTCACCGGCGGGGAGCCGATAGATCACGACGGCGCGTACTACCCCCCGACCGTCCTCGCCGACGTCCCTGAGGGCTGTCCGGTCGACAGCGAGGAGACGTTCGGACCCGTCGCCGCCGTCTACGAGATCGACGACGAGGACGCGCTTATCGCGAAGGCCAACGACACCGAGTTCGGTCTCGGCGCGAGCGTCTGGACCGACGACCGCGAGCGCGGCCGACGCCTCGCCCGCGACATCGACGCCGGCTGCGTCTACGTCAATCAACTGGTCACGTCCGACCCCCGCGTGCCCTTCGGCGGCGTCGGCGACTCCGGCTACGGCCGCGAACTCGCACGCGAGGGCATGCTCGAGTTCGTCAACCGGAAGACGGTCTGGGTCGAGTGACGACCCGCCGGACCGATCGGCGGTCGTCCGGACCCTCGGATCGGTAACGTATACGGGGAGCGAGTCGAAAGAAGTAGAGTACGCCATGGTACCAACGCCGACCCGCAGGCGACTGCTCACGTACAGCGGCGGCGCGTTACTTGCCGGACTCGCCGGCTGTACGGCGAATCCGTCGAACCCGGAGTCCGAATCCGGCGCGCCGAACGAGACGGCGTCCCCGGCGACGGCAGACAGCGCGTACGCGGACGTATATCAGCAGACGGTCGATTCGGTCGTCATGGTTCGGACGGCACAGGGACAGGGTTCCGGATTCGTCTTCGACGATTCACACGTCGTCACGAACGCCCACGTCGTCGGCCGATCGACCGCGGTCGACGTGCGATTTACCGACGGCCGGTGGAGTTCGGGAACGGTCGCCGGGACCGACCCGCACAGTGATCTGGCCGCAATCGACGTCAACGATGTGCCGTCGTCGGCGACGCCGCTTCCGTTCGTCGACGAACAGCCGAGTGTCGGCCAGAAAGTGGTCGCGATCGGTAACCCGTTCAACCTGAACGGGACGGTCACGACGGGGATCGTCAGCGGCACCGACCGCTCGATTCCGGCCCCGACAGGCTACAGCATCCCCGACGCGATCCAGACCGACGCCGCGGCCAACCCCGGTAACAGCGGCGGTCCCCTGATGACACTCGAGGGTCGCGTCGCGGCCGTCATCAACTCCGGCGGTGGGGACAACATCGCTTTCGGCATCTCCGCCGCCCTGACAGAACGCGTCGTCCCGCGGCTCATCGAGACCGGTGACTACGATCACTCGTTTCTCGGCGTCTCGTTTACCACCGTGACGCCCGACGTCGCGACGGCGAACGACCTCGAGGAACCCGAGGGACTGCTCGTCGTCGAAGTCGTCGACGGCGGACCGGCCGAGGGCGTCCTCGAGCCGAGCGACGACGTTCGCTACACCGGCCGGGGCGGAGTGCCCGTCGGCGGTGACGTCCTGCTCGCCGTCGACGGGACCGAACTGACCACCGAGGAGGACCTCGGGAGCTATCTGGCACTCGAGACGCGGCCGGGAGATACCGTCGAGCTCACGGTCTTACGTGACGGGTCAGAGCGGACAGTGACGGTCGAACTCGGGACGCGGCCGACACGGCGCGGCCCGTTCCGGTAAGAGCCGGCCGTCGATGGCTCTACGGCGAACTGACAGCCGTCCACTCACGCCGGTCGCCGTCGATCCGTTATATACTTTCGGAGAACATGTTCTCGGGTGTTCCCACCCTTCAAGAACTTACTTTGCCCATTATACACCGCCCCTTCTTAGACTCAGTTGTCATGAGCGATCGAATCGGTGCACCCGGACTGGGGATATCGCGGCGCGAATTCGTTGCGGCGACCGGCGGTGTCGCGGCGCTGACCGGGTTGGCCGGCTGTACGGGCCAGCGTTCCGAGTCGGACGCCCAGCCGGCACAGTCAGACGAACCCGAAACGACGTCGTCGGACTCGAGTCTGCCGTGGACGAGTCCCCCGGCGGTCGTCAACGTCGACGAGCAAGGCGGCAGCGTGACGCTGTCGTCGGTGAGTTCCCGTCACGCCGTTCACCCGATGGACTCGTTGGGCGGCCCGGTCGAACTCCCGAAAGTCTGGGCGTTCACGGCAGATGACGGCCAGCCGAGCGTTCCGGGGCCGATCCTCCGGACGACCGAGGGCAACGACATCGAGGTGACTCTCGACAATACTGACGTCAATATGCCTCACACGCTACACTTTCACGGTGTACGCAAGACGTGGAAGAACGACGGCGTCCCGACGACGACGGGCATCACGGTCAACCCCGGCGAGAAACACACCTACACCATTCCCGCGAACGTCCCGGGAACGCACCTCTACCACTGCCACTACCAGACCCACCGCCACATCGATATGGGAATGTACGGCATCTTCCGCGTCGATCCGAAGGGGTACGAGCCCGCCGACAAGGAGTACTTCTTCACGCTCAAAGACTGGGACTCCCGGTTGAACCGGCAGTCTGCCGGCGAGGATGTCGATTATAGCCCGCGCAGTCGGAACCCTGACATGTTCACGATAAACGGCAAGAGCCTCCCGCGGACGCTCCACCCCGAGGACGGCTCGCCGATCATCGTCGACCGCGGCGACACCGTCCGCCTCCACATGGTCAACGCGGGGTACATGTCTCACCCGATGCACACGCACAACCACCGGTTTCGCCTCGTCGAGAAAGATGGCGGTCAGGTCCCCGAAGCCGCCCAGTACGAACAGGACGTCACGAACATTGCTCCCGCAGAGCGCCACACCGTCGAGTTCGAGGCCGACGCGGACCCCGGTATCTACCTCATGCACTGCCACAAAGTCAACCACGCCATGAACGGCAATGTCTACCCCGGCGGGATGGTCAACGGCATCGTCTACCGCGAGGCGATGGCCACCGACGTCTTCGCGAACCTGATGGAGTACGCCGGCTACACGGAGTAGTCGGCTCGAACCGAATCCTGCGGTAGCGATTTACACAGGACAGCAGACGGGACGACCGTAGCGATGCCAGCGACGATCTCGGCCTACGTCCAGCCTTCTCGTCTCGAGCGACCGTCCGACTCGCCGGCCAGCTGATTCGTCTCGGCAAGTCGAGCGTGGCCGGTGCCGGTAATCTCGTACCGCCGGCAGCCGATCGAACGGACCTCGTTCGCCCGCCGGAGGTGGTCGCACGCGTCGTCGACCGTGAGCGGATGTTCGTCGATCTCGGCGGCGAGGTCGACGACGTACAGCGGGCCCACGTCGGCGAGCGCCTCGAGAATCTCGCGTTCGATAGCGATCCGAGACGTCATCGAGAACCAGCCTCGTCGTACGCCTTAAGCAGCTCTCGATACCGGTTTCGGACCGTCACCGAACTCACGCCGGTCTCCTCACCGATCGTCTTCTGGGTCAACCGTTCGTTGGTCAGCCGCGCCGCGCCGTAGATCGCCGCGGCCGCCAATCCCGCCGGACTCCGGCCGCTGTGGAGGTCGCGGGCCTTTGCCGCTTCGAGGATCTCTCGGGCGAGCCGTTCGGCGTCGTCGCTAACCTCGAGTCTCGAGGCATACTGCGGGAGGTAGTGAATCGGATCGGCGGGTTCGATTTCGAGCCCCAGTTCGCTCGAGAGGTACCGATAGGCCCGCTGGACGGGCAGCTTCTCGACGCGGCTCACCGATGCGAGCGCGACGAGCGTCCGCGGCGTGCCGTGCTGGCGAGCGGCGGCGTACAGGCACGCAGTCGTCATCGCTTCGATCGACCGACCGGGCAGCAGGTCTTCGTCGACGGCGCGGCGATACAGTACGCCGGCCGTCTCGCGGCACGGTTCCGGGAGGCCGAGCGCCGACGCCATGCGCTCGAGTTCGCCAAATGCCTGTTTCAGGTTCCGCTCCTTGGCGTTCTTCGAGGTAAATCGCTCGTTCCACGTCCGCAGCCGGCGAAGTTGGTCGCGCTTTCGAGACGAGAGACGGTTGCCGTGGGCGTCCTCGTCGCGCCACCCGATCGTCGTGCTGAGCCCCTTGTCGTGTCGGCGCGCCGTTACCGGTGCGCCGACTCGCCGTCGGTCCTCCGTCTCGTCGTCGAACGTCCGCCACTCCGGTCCATAATCGATCTCGTCGGTATCGAGGACGAGTCCACACTCTTGACACGTTCGCTCGCCGCGTTCCTCGTCGTGACGAATCCGACCCTCGCACTCCGGACACGCCGACCGCTGTCGCTCGGGCTCGAGCGCGGTCGCGTCGTTCCGGGTCGATCCCTCGTCAGCCGTGTGAACGGTCGTCCGAGTCATGGTGGGTAGTTACCGGAGCTCGCTCCGGTCAGTCCTGTTCTCGCTCGAACTACGGCAGACGACCTGTATCAACAACAGGCGGATTCCCAGCGCGTGAGAACCGGCGGCCGCGTTCTTGCCGTCCCGACGGGGCCGCGGTGGAACGATCGAGGTCGCCCCGCCTGACGGTGATCGTTCGCCGGGAGGAACAACGTTTATTCGCTTTAGTCCGACATCACGAATCAATGACCCGCGACGGTGATCGAACCGGCGGCGAACCAGACCGCGACCGAGAGCCGGACCTGCGCGCCGAAGACGACCGCGTCGAACTCGGCCTCGCACTCCTCGCTCGCCTCGAGCACGAGTCGCTGTCGCTTGCCGACGCCGTCGACCGGATCGAGACGGTCACGACCGATCCAACGGTGACGCGGACGATCCTCGATCAGGCGGCACTCCGCGGCATCATCGAGCGCGAAGACGGGATCGTCCGCCCGAAGAGCCGCCAGTACGTCCGCTTCGAGCAAGACGTGATTACGAAAGAAGGCGACTTCTCTTGCCGGCGCTGTGGCTCCGGGCTCTCGACCGGTTACTTCATCGATCTCGAGGCAGGCGAACTCGGTCCGTTTGGCTCCTCGTGTATCCGAAAAGTGACCGGCCGGGACGACTAACGGCCCTGCCGGAGTTCCTCGATGAGCCGGTCGATCGTCTCTCCCTGTTGCTCGATGAGCTCGCTCTGGCGCTCGACCGTCTCCTCGAGCGCCTCGATGCGCTCGAGCAGTTCGGGATCGGTCTCCGGTGCAGGCGCGGCCGCGCCTTGACCGGTCTCCGCGGCGGTGGGAACTTCGTCACCGGCGCTGCTCGAGGCCGCTGCGTCGGCAGCGGCGTCTGCGAGGATCGCTTCGGTCTCCGTCGCCACCTCCTCGGCGTCGTAGTCTCCTCCCGTCGCCGAGACGGACTGCGACGGCGTGGCAGCCGATTGGTCGTCGCTCTCGGCGGCCGAGGGCGTCGCGGCCGCCGAGTCGTCCGCCCCGATGTCCGCGAGCGGATCCGCGGCGTCTGACTTGCCCGCAGCACTCGCCTCGTCACGACGCTCGTCGCCTTCCGGCTCCGGCGGATCGGCATCGAGCGGATCGACGCCGCCGCCGAAATCGACCGCTCCGTTGCTGTCGGCCGCCTCGTCACCGTCGCCGCCGAGAGTGTCGTTGAGTTCCTCGAGCGAGCCGACGCCGTGGTAGTCGAACAGCGCCCGCTGGAGTCGCTCGCGGAGGTCGTTGGCCTCCTCGTTGGGCGCTTTGATCCGCTGCGGTCGGCCATCGACCGTGAGGACGATCTGGGTTGCGACGCTGCCGTCCTCGAACGAGAGGTTAGTTACGTCGTCGAAGTGATACTCCTCGTAGTCGTCGTCCCAGACCGCGCCGCCGATGTGCTTGACGAGCCGATCGCTCGTGATGATCAGCGTGAGTTCGCTGAAGCGATAGGTCTTGGCAACCGTCTCGCCTGAATCGGTAATTTCGTTGCCGTTCAGGACGCCCGCGAGGACGGGATGGAGGACGGCGTCGGTCTTTCCCGCCGGAATCGTGAATTCACGGGGCCCATCGAGGGCGTACTCGAGGGAGAACTTGGTCTTGCGTCGGCCCTCCGAGAGGGTGAGTCGGTCGGCGTCGTGGGGGTATTTGTCGGCCGATTCGTCGCTCAGGAGACCGTCAGCGCGGTAGACGATGGTTCGCGTCGGGGTGATGAAGAGCTCGTCGTCGCTGCCCAGAGAGACCCGCGCCGCGATCTCCTCGCCATCGAGAGTAGAGTGGACGATGCCGGGAACGCTCATAGGCGCTCTTCGTATCACCGTGTGATAAATCCGTGGGTCCACATTACACGGCAATCCCGAATGGGAAGGTTAAAGAAACAGACTGCACTATCCGTAACTGAGCCCGGGTGGCTTAGCTGGACATAGCGCCGCACTCATAGGGTTCAGAGATTCGGTGCGGTTTCGCCTTGGAAGCCTCCGTGTCCCACAGAGGACTGCCGAGCCTCGGACCTGGGACATGCGGAGATCGAGGGTTCGGAGCCCTCCCCGGGCACTGGCTTTCTACGCGACGTCACAAACGGAGTGAGCGACGAGTCTGAAAGGAACCGCCCAGAATGGGGCGACGACCCGTAGTCCTCGAGAGTGAATGGAGTGACGATTGCGGACACAGAAGAGCGAAGCTCTTCCGGAGGGTCGGAGCTCGGCCACTTATCAAGTCATTGGATGCGTAATCGACAATGCCCCGTATCCGGTTACGGTATCGAGTTCGGTCAGCGGGAGCTGGTTCCAACCGACAATCTCGCTGCGGTTCCCGATATCTGAGCGTGCGACTGCCGGCCATTTCCTTTTGGAGGCGAGCGATCTGACCACAGTATGGCAACGAAACCAGCTCTCGAGTGTCCCGTGTGCCGTAATGAGCTCGAGTATGGCGAGCAACTCGAAGACCACCTGCTTCGTAACCATCCAAAGAAAGAACTGGCCACGTTCGTCGCCACTGAGGCGGTTGCCATGGAAGAAGACAGTTCCGAGTGAGTTGGTTCTCTGGGATGGTGTACGCAGATGGTTCAGTCACCACACACTCCGTTTTCGCTTCTGTAGACCCTCTACGTCTTTCCACGTTCCAGTGGATGGTTCTACGGGGAGATCTCCGAACGTTACTCAATCGATGTCGTCTCCACCGATTTCGGCTCGGTCGACGAATCCGGTAAGCGTGACACGATCGAACTCAACTGCCTCAATATCGACGAGTGAGCATAAGAACGTACCATGCAGTCAGTATGCGGGCGGCATCGACCGGACCGTCGTGTACTCTCGTAGGCTGAAAACAGGTGTCAGACAGCGCTGAACCACTCTATAGAAGCCAGAGCCAATACTGGCATACGGCTCACGTAGCAAGCACAATTGGACCTACCGCAGCCGTTCGGCGGTCGTTTTCCGTTGATCGCCGATCCGATCGAACGAAACGGACAACCGCGACGAGCCTGCGTATTCGAGGGGAGTGGCTATGCGACTGGTTGGCGCGATATCATCTACATGGCAATAACCGACCGTCAGGATCTGTTCATCACGAACTGGCCCAACAGCACTACGTCGGCAAAACCCCATTGAAACGCTCGACGAGATGGCCCGCTACACGATCAACGACCGGATGAGCGAGGGATTCGCCGATCACCGCGACGAGACACGGACACAGATCCAGCGCCTCAAGGATGTCTTCGCGGCGCTGGACCAACCCGCGGAAGGCCAGAGGTCGCTAACCCCCGCCGGTCTCGAGAACAATCGGCGAGAACTCGAGGCCCAAATCGTGGACGACGACCTGTTAAACGCGGCCTCTCTCAACCCGGGGCTGATGACCGAGCGCGTGGAGATGACGGCCTACGAAGGACTAACAACCATCGCAGCGCTGGTCGATCTCGGCGGCGATGTCCAGCACCCGCTCGATTCGACGTACGACGAGGCGAAGTCCAGGTTCCGCGACCTCGAGTTGCTATGGGACCGACTGTCGCCGTCGTAATCGATCCTGATACGCAACGCTACTAGACTCCACCAGCGGACCGTCTATGTGAATATCGGTAGTCATGGGCGCCTACGAAATCGGGTTAGTGATTATTGCCCTCGCGCTCTTAGGGACGGCTGTCTTACCCCGGCTGCTGGAACACCGCCCGCTCTCATTTCCGATCATATACGTCACACTCGGATTCTTCCTCTTTGCATCCGTGCCCGGAGCTCCTGCCCTCAATCCGATCGAGAATGCCGATCTCACCGAGCGGATCACCGAACTCGTCGTCATCGTCTCGCTCATGGGGGCGGGTCTGAAGCTCGACCGTCGGTTTACCCTACAAAATTGGTCCGCCACGTGGCGACTACTCGGTATCGCGTTGCCTCTTACGGCCGGACTAACGGCGATCCTCGCGTGGAGGGTCCTCGGACTATTGCCAGCGACGGCCATTCTGCTTGGGGCCGTACTCGCGCCGACCGATCCAGTACTCGCATCTGGAATCGACGCGGGCGCACCGCTGACCGAACTCGAGGAGGAAATGGATCCGCGGTATCAGTGGGGGACGGTCCGGTTCTCACTCACGTCGGAAGCCGGTTTCAACGACGGACTGGCCTTTCCACTCACGAATCTGGCAATCGCCGTTGCTGGGGCGACGGTCGCAGAAAGCGGGGTCTGGCTCCTCGACTGGTTTCTCGTCGACGTTCTCTATAAGATCGGAGTTGGAACGGGACTCGGATATATAATCGGCCTCGCCATGGCTCGCGTCCTCTTTCGACTCCCACCTTCGGAGAGCGTAGCCGACATGATGGGGCGCGGGGAGGAGGTGATGGCGGGCGTCGAAGCGCTAGCCACGACGTTCATTGCGTACGGAATTACCGAACAACTGGCTGGATACGGATTCATCGCCGTTTTCGTGGCCGCGCTGACGCTACGTCACTTCGAATGGGAACACGATTACTACGTAGAATTACACGACTTCGCCGTTATCGTCGAGCGATTGTTGATGGCGGCAGTTCTCGTCTTGTTCGGTGGTGCCATCGCTGGTGGGTTGCTCACACCGTTAACGTGGGTCCAGGGACTGCTTGGGATAGCGCTCATCGTCGTTATCAGACCGATCGCGGGTATTCTGAGCTTCGTTGGAACCGACGCGTCGTGGCCAGAGCGTGCCGTTATCGCTTTCTTCGGCATTCGAGGAATCGGATCATTTTATTATCTCTCCCATGCTCTCGCCGAAGCGGCATTTGAAGAAGTAGAGCTTCTGATCGCCGCAGAAGAACTCTGGGCCATCATAGGGTTTGTTGTCCTGCTGTCGATCGTCGTTCACGGTATAAGCTCGAGCCCAGCAATGGACATCCTCGAGCGCTGGCGTGAAGGGACGGCGGGTAGCGAGGGATAGCCAGTGTCTCCCGCGCGTTTCCTAATTGATTGGTCGCTATCCTGCTTCGCGTTTCGTTTCGTCGCGTATCCGTTACTCCTGTAGCGATGGTGTTCCCGTTTCGATGAACGAGCCGCCACCGTCACTCGTTCGCTCGATCGGTGACTAACTGAAACCGGGCGAGACGTTCGGTCGCCTCTGGTTGGTCGGTCGCTTCCGGTTGCTCATCACTCTCGCTAGCGTCCAATCCGTTCTCCGCTGCTGCCATGTTCATTTTCTCGGGAGGTCAGACAGACGGCGGCTACCGTTTCCATCGCATCAGGCGTGATCGCTACCGTGATCACGTTCAGCGATCTTCGCTTCTCCAACTTTTCCTACGGATACCCATTTATCTTCTTCAACACCGTACTTGTATCTTCGAACTCGAGGGTGTTCCCACTCTCCGTTGACGTACGCTGCACTGATCTCATATCGAGTCGTTTCCGTGTCGTCGTCCTCCTCTTTGATCTCGATCCGGAGGTGATCTTCAGGTACATAGTCGACAGGACTGGCCCTCCCTTCAACCGAGGTTCCGTTGAGAAGCGTCACTCGGAGTTCGTCGTAAACGTTGACTTCCGCTAGCGTAGCCATGGGGTCAGCCATAAGTATCTAGAAGGGACGTCTGAAACCATAATTTCAGACGGTGACATAGCATGGGATTCCCGTTCTCTCGTGACTCGGTACGACTGCCGCACGGAACTATTCTCGTGGCTACCGTTAGCTTGAATCACACTCTGGTATCTTAGCAGTCGTTCGCCACCTCGGAGGGCCTTGCGTGATCTTCGGCGGTCACATAAACATACGGTCTTCGGGAAAGTCACGATTTTGCAGTGATTGCTCGCCGCCGTGAAGTTGCTCCATCCGCGTTGCGAGCTCGTCGTAGTATTGTTGTACCTCTTGTGCACGTTCCTGCAGTTCCGTCTCCTCGATTGTGAGACCGTGATTTTCTTCCAGAGCCTCGAGGAATCGGAGAGCCGCATCGAAATCAGGCCCGGGTGGGTGAGTCGGAGTAACGAGCGTACCGACCGGTGGCGCAGACTGGGTAAGGGTTCGAGTCATGAGTTCGCCAGCAACACCGTCAAGATACCCACCGGTCAGCGGCTTGAGTTCGGTGTCGGTCAGCCGATCGCGATAAGACGAGGAAGCGACATAAAAGACGTCGTGTTCGTCCGGTCCGTGTGAAAACGGCACGCCGTGAAGAAACGTGATCTCCTCGATCTCGGACGACGATGCCCATTCGACGATGGCGTTTACAAACGGATCCGCAGCCCAGACTGGAATGAACATCTCACCGACTAGAACTGTTAATTCGAAGTCCGGGAGGTTATAGAGCCGTAGCGGTAAACGGGGCTTTCCCTCTTCGAACGGCGTTATATCCGGGAGATTGGTCGTAGTGATATGGCCGATCGGGTCGGAGTCATGCTGTTTCACCAGATAATCGACGGCGGTGAGGCTGGAGAGCCCGATAGTTGATACCCCGATGAGAAGCGTACTGTTCGGTGATTTGTCCGGCATCGAAACCCGAAACGCGGGCTTTTGGTTCATGAAGAACGGTACCACCGCCTGTTTCTATAGACGTTTTTGAAGTATACCTACCAGTACGTTCTCACGAATGATCGATGTTCGAGGAGTCAGCGAGAGACCGAAACCGATCAATATCCGTGATGCGCCTTCTTGGCGGTTTGGGACAAATTGGGGAGGTTACATACGATGTATACGAAGCCAGTCAGCCGACTAGAGCGACACCACCGCCGATAACTCCTCCAGACACTCCACAGGTATGACCGCGAGGTCGGTCAAGGTCGACCGCGATCGATGACGAACTGGTCAGACGTCGTCGCTCGTCTCACCCCAGTCTGTGAAGCAATCCGCGGGTTCGACGTCACGAATCGCGTCCATCCCCTCGCTCGGGATATGTTTGAAACAGCGCGGCTCGTCCTCCGTGATAGCGACCCACGCCGCTTCGTCCCCACAGACCGCACAGCGAGGTGCGCCGCCGATTCGCAGCGCGTACCACCAGCGAAGTCGCTCGAGCCGATTTCGAATCCTCGATTCGACACGGTTTCTGATCCGCGACAGACGACCGTCAGCTGCGGGCGATTTCCCCTCGGAGTCGGTCCCCTCGTCGACAGTCATTATACGTCTAGTCACGTAGCGTGCGGGTTACGCTTTGGCATCCGATTACCCGAGAGCCGTCTCAGGTGACCGAACTTCGCTCGTCCGACGCGGCCGCGAAGCGCGAACGCCCGCAGTCGCGCAGCTCCTCGATGACGAACTCGAGCGATTCGCCAAGTTCGGTCGCGAGTACTCGACGCGAACGGCGTTCTTACTGACGATATCTCGAGCGACTACGTGCTGTCATCAAGTGTGTCTTCCTTAGCTCCCCTCTTCCTCGGAGAAGCGCCACGGACTATCGGCCGTGACGGCCGCTTCCTCCCTCGAGAGCGGTACGTCGTGATACAGTTGCTCCAAGTAGTCCATCGTGTGTTCGACGGAGTAGCGCTCGACGGCCGCTCGGGTCTCGCGCTCGGTGGCCAAACAGGTCTCGATGGCGTCGACCATCGACTCGAGGTCGCCGTATTCGAACCGCTCGCCGTTGCCGGGGCCGATCGTCCGGTCGAACGGCGGCACGTCGGCGGCGGCGACGGGGGTGCCACAGGCGTTTGCCTCAAGCGTCGACAGCCCGAGCGTGTCGGCAGTCGAGGCGGTCAAGAAGGTATCGATCGAGGAGTAGAAAATCGGCAGCTCCTCGCGGGGGAGGAACCCCCGGAGTTCGACGTTCTCGGGGGCGTTTCGTTCAAGACAGTCTCGATAGGGGCCGTCGCCGACGACGACGAAGTCGTACTCGGGACGCTCCGCCGCGGCCCGCAGAATTTCGCTGACGTTTTTCTCCATGCTGAGCCGGCCGCTGTAGCCGATCACCGTTCGGTCGGGGTACCAGTTCTCGTCGGTCGGCCGGAAGAAGTCCATGTCGATCCCGACGGGGAGCTGGACGTGGTCGACGTCCCGCTCGATCCGTTCGGTCGAAGCAGTGACGATGTCGAAGCTCTCGAGAAACGCGTTCTCGAGGGGTACGTACAGCCTCGAAAGGGCGGCGGCGACGGACTCGAATCTGACGTTCTGGTGGAAATACTCCTCGAGGGGCGTGTGATGGGTGTAGATCGATGGTAGATCGTGTTTCCGGGCGTAGTATCGGCCGAGCAGGCCGATCGTCGCGGGGCCGTGGCAGTGGACGACGTCGAGGTCCGGGAGCGTCGACGGCCGGCGGATGAGTGGTATGCGGTAGCCGGCGTAGAACGGGTTCGGCAGCGATCGGACGGGAATCTCGCGGTCGCCGGGTTCGTAGTCGCCGTCGGGGTAGATCACGTACACCTCGTGGCCCATTCGTTCTAGCTCTTCGCGCCAGAGCTTGATCGTGTACGTTACGCCGTCTATCTCCGGGAAGAAACTGTCCGTGAAGAATCCAATCCTCATTCAGCTCACCTCGTCGTACAGCGACTGATAGCGGTTCGCGACCGTCTCGAGCGAGAACGCTTCGCTTCGTTCGGCCGCGTTCGATCCGAGCCGCTCCCGGAGATCGGGGTCCATGAGTCGCTCGAGAGCGTCCTCGAACGCGTCGACGCTCGATCCCGACGCCTTCAGACAGTCCGTACCGTCCTCGAGCCACGAGAACGTGTCGATATCGCGGACGAGGACGGGTTTGCCGGCGGCCATCGCCTCGAGTAGCGCGATTCCTTCGTTTTCCTCGTGCGTGGGAAAACAGAAGATATCGCCCGCCGCGTACGCGCCGCGGACGTCGTCGACGTAGCCGGTGAACGTGCAGTTGTCGGGCGAGTTCTCGATCAGCGCCGTCGTCTCCCGCCCCTTCAGCGAGAGGTCGAGCGGGCCGAACCACGCGAAGTCTATATCGGGCAGCCGCCGGGCCAGTTTGACGAACGTCTCGAGGCCCTTGCGTTTGATGACGTGACCGACGAGAAAGACGGTCGGCGGGCTGAGATCGTAGCGTTCGCGATATTCGTCCTCGAGCGATTCGAACCCCTCGAGTTTCTCGCGGTCGACACCGTTCGAGATGACCGTCGTCGGCGCGTCGGTGTACGTCTCGATCAGCCGTCGGTTGTACTCCGAAGGACAGACTAGGGCGTCGGCCAGTCCGTACGCCCGCTCGAGATACGGCTTGAGCGGCTTCGCAAGGGCGTTCGTGAACCGAAAACTCTCGCCGAAGTCCTCTGCGGTCACGTGGGTGTGCGCGATAACGGGGATACCTCGTCGTCGCGCTCGCATCGCGTACCAGATCGACCGCGGCCCCATGAGGTTACAGTGAACGATGTCGGCCTCGAGAGTCGGCTCGGTCGTATACGAGAGGTCGAGTCGGTCCAGCATCTTCCGCTGGTGGACGACGGACTCGTGAATGCCGCCGGTGACGTGATCCTCGAGTTCGAAGTAGTGGCTGATCTTCATTTCGGACACCGTCGCGTCGTTACCGTCTGACGTACCGAGTCGCCGACCGCGGTCGGCGACCATCATCGCTCGTCTCGGTCTCTGTTTCGGTTGCGCTCTCGCTCGCTCGCGGCGTTACTCGACTTCGAGCCACGGCACCTCCATGAGCGCCGGGATGTAGGTCTCGATGTGATGTTCCCAGACGCCCTCCTCGCCGAAGGCTTCTCCGTGGTCGGCCGTTACGATGACGTCTCCGTCGAGTTCCGCCACGACATCGGCGACGGACTCGAGAGCGATTCGGAGGTTCTCTTCGTAAAGGGCCATCGCGGCGTCGCGGGTGCCGTTCTTGACGAGATCCGCCGGATCGAGTTCGAGCCAGAGGCCGGCCTTCTGGGCGAGTTCGCTCCCCTCGAGTTTGTTCTCGACTTTGGGCCGGATCGCATCACCGAGCGACGAGAGCGCACCGCCACCGCCGTCGCCGTCCTTTTCGGCCTCCTCTTGCTTTCGGATCCCCTTCTGGATCTGCTTGAGCTTCTGGCCTTTCCCCCGGGCGAGGTAGGGTGCATGTGGCTGCATGTAGTGTAGCACCGTCCGATCGGCCGCCTCGACGGCGTCCCGATGCTCGCGGAACGCCTCTCCGAGGCTGTCCGGCGGAACGGTACCGAGGTCGTCGTCCCAGCCCGATTTCCAAACGTCGAAGACGTTGCTGATGTGGTTGGATGCAGACCACTCGTAGTCGCAACTGGCGCCCCACTTGAGTTCGTTCAGCGGGATGCCCAGATCGTTGATAAAGGGATTTCCAGAGAAATACGCGATATCGTGCTCCTCGGTAAACGTCCGGTAGGCCCACTCCGGCGTCGACGATCCGACACTTCGGCGCTTCTCCAACGTCCCGTCAAGGTACTCGTCGTACACCTCGCTGAACACGTCGTACCGACACGCATCCAGCACCAGACAGTAGTCCCAGTCCGATTCGAGGAAGTGCTGGTCCTGCATTAGTTGTGGCTCTCTTTCGAGTCGACCTACGTATTCTTATTGGTTCCCGGAAAGTCACGTTATCCGGTTTGTTGTGCCGATACGCCGGCAGTGACACCGAATTTGCAGCGGTCGGTACTACCCGTTTCGTTACTCGAGGTAGCCGAGTTCGCGCAGTCGGTCGCGGGTCTCCTCGTCGGCGTCGGCCAGCGCATCGTTGGCGTCGGCGACTCGCTCGTCGGGGTTGTCCCATGCGCCGCCGACGGCCTCTTCGAATCGGGCGAGTGCCCGTTCGGTCGCGGCGACGGTCTCGTCGTCGGCCGGATCGATCGGCGACGTCTCGGCCGGGTCCTCGTCGAGCCGATAGCCCTCGTCGGGGATGCGGTCTGCACGGACGTACTTCGCGTCGGTACGACGGGCGGCCCGCAGCCGGGAGTACGCCCGGTGGTCGTCGGGGAGGTCGATCCCGGCCTCGCTTGCTTTCTCCTCTAGGTGGTGGAGTTCGATGACCGGCTGGGCGTACTCGACGAACGCGTAGTCGCCGTCGACGTCACTCGTGTCCTCGGCCTCGTTTCCGAGAACGGCCCGCTGACCGGGATCGGCCTCGCTCGCACCGTCGAACGATCGATACTCGCTTGAGAGCAGCGAGCGCGTCGGATCGCGGTCGACGGCACCGTCTGCGCCGGCGGTCGCACCGACCGCACCGGGGTCGACGCCGGTCGCATCAAGCACCGTGTGGTAGCAGTCGAGCAGTTCGACGAGGTCGTCGCGCCGATCGGCCTCGAGATCGGGGTGTTTGACCAGCAGCGGGACGTTGATTAGCTGGTCGTAGAGGGCGAACTCGTGGCCGTAGAGGTCGTGTTCGCCGTGGAGTTCGCCGTGGTCGGCCGCAACGACGACGGTCGTATCGTCCCACTGGCCGGTCTCGCGCAGCCACGCAAACAGGCGGCCGAGTTCGGCGTCCATGTGGGCGATCTCGGCGTCGTACAGGCTACGGATGGCTTCCCATTCCTCGTCGTCGATGTCCCGTGCGCCCGAATTGAACTCTTTGGAGTTCTGGCAGACCTCGTCCGGATCGACGCCGGGGGCAAACTCCTCGCGGTACTCCGCGGGCGGGTAGTACGGCAGGTGGGCGTCCATCAGGTTGACGAAGGCGAACCAGCCGTCGTCGCTGTCGCTGTCGTCGATAAAGGACTTCGTGCGGTTGATGACCGACGGCGTCTTCGAGTCAGCACCCTCACCGCTTGCGAGTTTAGAGTGGGCCATCGCACCGAGGTGGACGAGCTTCGATGCTAGGCTGTGGAGGTAGTCGTTGTCGTTGACCGCCTGCCATGCGCTGGCCAGCGGCCCCGAGAGGACGTCACCCGGGAGCACCTCGAAAAACGAGTCCTGCTCGTCGAAGCCGTCGGTGAGCCCGGTGTAGGGGGTGATCCAAGCGTTCGAAGAGTAACACGCCGTGTCGTAGCCGGCCGCCGCCAGGGTCGACGCGAGGGTCGTCTCGCCCTCGAGATACGGACTCCCCTGGTCGGCCCCGTGTTGGCTGGGATAGCGGCCGGTAAACAGCGAGGCGTGTACCGGCAGCGTCCACGGCGCTGGGGCGACCGCCGACTCGAAGACGGTCGCCTCCTCGGCAAACCGCGAGAGTTCGGGCGTCGTCCCCCGCTCGTAGCCGTACGGGCCGAGATGGCCCTTCCGGACTGTGTCCAGAACGACAAAGAGGACGTTCGACTGACAAGCCCTGTCCATTACTGACGACACTCGGCTCCACGCCAATAAATCGATTGAACGGTGGCGGACGCAGCGGTACCGGACGCTGCTACTTGCAAGCGTCGATCAGACGTTTCAAGTTTGCTGGTGATCGATATCGGTTATGGACGAGCGAAATCGGCGCGCATTTATCATCGGGGGCGTCGGGACGATTGCGGTTTTTGCCGTCCTGTTCTTCGCCGTCGGTGCCCGCCGGATACTCAACTCGCTGCTGTCCGCCGATCCGTCGCTGATCGCCGGCACGTTCGCTCTCGCGCTCTGCTGGCTGGCCGCTTGGAGCCTGATGCTCCGAACCGTTCTCGCGGCCCTGGGCGTCCACGTACCGCTCGTCAGGTCGTTTTTCGTCTACGCCGGTGCCGTCTTCGCGAACAACGTCACCCCGTTCGGGCAGGCCGGCGGCGAACCGGTCGCGGCGCTGCTCATCTCGAAGACGTCCGACGCCCGCTACGAGACCGGCCTCGTCGGCATCGCCAGCGTCGACGTCCTCAACGTCGTCCCGTCCATTTCGCTCATTCTCATCGGCGTCGGCTACTACGCGACCACCGCCGCGCTCGGCGACCGCCTCGCAACGGCCGTCGGCTCGGCGGTCGTGCTGATCGCGGCGATCGTCATCGCCATGGTGCTAGTGTGGCGGTACCACCAGCGGATCATCGACCGGCTTCCCGGCATCATCGCGCCCCGACTCGGTAAGCTCGGGCTCGAGCGCTTCGAGTCCGAGACGCTCGAGGAAGACCTCCGGGATCGGCTGGGGCGGTTCTTCGAGAACATCGAGCGCGTGGCGACCGATCGGTGGCGGCTCACCGCCGTCGTCGGTCTGTCGCTGTGTGGCTGGCTCTTTCAGACGGCAGCACTCATGGTCGCGTTCGCCGCGCTCGGCCACAGCGTGCCGCCGTACGTCCTCCTGTTCGCGATTCCCCTCGCGAACCTCGCGGGTGCGGCCCCGTTACCCGGCGGGCTCGGCGGGATCGAGGCCGCGTTCGTCACGCTGCTCGTGCCGACGACCGGAATTCCGGCGTCGGCGGTCACCGCGGCCGTCCTCATCTTCCGCGGCGCGATCTACTGGATGCCGGTACTGATCGGCGGCATCTCGGTGTCCGCGTTCGGCGTCCGCGCAGTACGGTAAGCGCCGTCACGGCGACGAGGCCGTTCCGTCGCGACGAACGCCTCGATCATCCGACAACGTAATCCCCATTCGAACCGGACGAGCGATCGGCTACCGTATGTATCAGGAGGGACACTCGGGGTTCAACGCCCTGCTGTACGCACCGTTTCTGCCGGTCGTCGCCGGTGCCGCGTCGATCGAGGTGGCGCTGCTGGGGGCGCTGATCGCCGTTGGCGTCGCCAACGTCCCGGACGTCGATCAGCGGCTACCGCTGATCGACCACCGAGGGCCGACGCATACCGTCTGGTTCGCCGTGCTCGTCGGACTCGCCGTCGGCGTCGGGACCGCACTCGCGTTCCCCGCGATTCCGGGGGCGTTTCGATTCGGCTTCCTCGTCGGGACCGGCGGCATCCTCGCCCATCTCGCGGGCGACGTCGTGACGCCGATGGGAATCACTCCGTTCGCACCCGTTTGGCGGCGACACGTGACGCTCGACTGGTTCAAATCCAAGAACTCGCGGATCAACCGCGCCGTCTTGCTCGTCGGCTCGAGCGCGCTGGCTACGTCGTTGGGCATAGCGACCGTCTGGCCGGGAGCGATCCACTGAGGCGCGCGGATTCGCGGCGATCCTCACCCAACCAACGGGTAATCGTCGGCCCGCCAGACGAGAATCGCGATCGCCGCCGTCCAGAGCAGCGCGGTCGCTTCGGGGCTATGAACCGCCAGACCGGGGCTCCATCCTGTCCGCTCTGGGAACAGCCAGTCGATCCCCTTCGGTGAGAGCGAATCGATCGCGAGGTGTGAGCCGATCGCCAGCGAGACGGCGGCCGCGAGGTCTCGGTCGCGAGCGGCCGCGTAGATTCCGGCGACGACCGCCAGCGCGAACAGCGGCGTGTGCGTGATCCCGCGGTGGACGAACGGCCAGTCCAGCGCTCCCGGAAAGAGGAAGTCCGCGTCGGGGAGGAGACCGAAGGCGAGTCCGAGCCGGGGATCGGCATCGGTAAAGCCAGAGACCAGCGCGTAGCCGACGACGGCGTGGGTCGCGAACGCGCCCGTGAGAAACAAGATTCGGCCCGTCTCCATCGACCGACCGTTCGGCCAACTACCTGACATACCTTGCGGTTCGGCTCGAGCGGTCCAAACGGTCCGGTCCTCGAGCGGTAGCGGTCGACCGCGATCGTCGCCCGTCGACGCGCCCCTCGAACCGCAGTTCAGCCCGTCGAACCAACAATAATTACAAGCGGGGCGAATTACGAACGGGGCATGAGTCCGTTGCAACTCGAGGGGACGCCGCCCTGGCTCGAGTCGATGTTCGCGTCAGAGGTCGCGTTCGCGGTGTTCTTCGGGATCTGTATCCTCGAGGGTGCGATGCTCCTGCGATTTATGCCGAGCGAACTCGTCGTGCCGGCCGCGCTGGCGCTGATCGGCTCGACGATCACCCAGGCGCTCGTGATCGTCGTCCTCGCGGTCGTCGGCACGACGATCGGCCAGTTCTGTCTCTTCTGTCTCGTCCGTCGCGGGGGTCGAGAGTACGTCCTGCAAAAGCGCTGGTTCCCGGTCACCGAGTCACGCCTCGAGCGGTTCGACGGCTGGTTCGATCGGTGGGGTGCGATCGCCATTCCGGTGAGCAATACGATGTTGTTCGTTCGCGGCCTACTGACCGTTCCCGCCGGGCTCTCGGAGATGGACGCCCGGACGTTCGTCGCCCTGTCGGCCGCCGGCTCGCTCTCGTTCGAGTCGATCCTCGCCGGGCTCTATCTGTTCGGCGGCCATCTACTGGCATGAGGAACGGCAACGAGACGGCGGAAAAGAGCAACTCAAACCAGACGGGACGCGTTCTCGCGGCGATCAGTCTCCCTGTCGGTAGACTGGAAGGCGAAGTCTGATACCGGCGTCGTGGAGTCGCCACTTGAGTTCCGAGCCGGCCCACGCCAGCCCGGTCAGCAACGCGATGCCGACGGCGGCGAACTCCGAGGCCCCCATCCAGACCGGACTCACGAAGAGGAGGGCGTTGTAAATCCGATGCGGGAGGACCGTCTCGACGAGCCCGCCGAGGAACTTGAGCGGCTTGAAGCCGAACAGTCCGTCACTTCCCTCGCCACCGCTCTCGGCCGCCGTGTTCGACTCGAGGCCCAATGCGGCCGCGCTTTGTCCGCCGGTGCTCTCGTCGCCGGTCTCGAGGCGCTCGGCCTCGTAGGGCAGCGACGACGCAACCTGCCAGACGATGTCGCCGGACTCGTTGACCTCCAGCACGCGGTTACCGTGGGTGTCGGCGATGAGCGTGTTGCCGTTGGGCAGACGATCGGCGTCGCGGGGCCACTGGATCTGATCGTCCTCCCAGGTCCAGGTTCGGTTCCACTCCCCGTTCTCACGCTGGAATTCTTTGATCTGGGCGTTCTCCGAGTCGGCGACGATGACGGCGGGGCCGCCCTGACTCTCGGGGATGTAGTCCGGGTTGTGCTGTTCGTTCAGGATGTCGTGTTCGTTTTCGCCTCCGACCGTCCAGTTTTCAAGCAGCCCCTTCTGTCGGTCGAGAAAGACGACCTGGTCCTGATTGCGCAGACTGACCATGATCCGTCCTTCCATCTGCCCGCTCTCGATGTACTCGACGTCGTTGATGTGGGCCCAGTCGCGGGGGTAGGAGTGGCCGCCCTCGAGCGGGAAGTCGCTCTGGGCGTCCCAGAGCCAGTCGACGATCTCCGTCTCGGTGTTGACGATGAACACCTGATCCGAGACCATGTCGGCGACGGCGAAGTGAGTCTCGTTGATGCGGTCTACGTCGTGCCACTCGGCGGCGAGTTCGTTCGGGTCGTAGCGCTTATAGAGCACCTCGACCTCGCCGGTCGAGAGGTTAGCGCGCTCGATGACGTTGCGAGTACACGGCGGCGAGCCACAGGTCGGCCCCTCCGTGTGGATCGTGTCCGTCGCGGCGTATTCGACGGTCAGAGGCTGGCCCTCCACGGGGTCGACGTCGAAGTACTTCGTGCGCGTGTTGTTGTAATAGGCCACGTCGCCGTCGGGCGCGTAGGCGGTGATCGTTCCCGCTCGCCCCGATTCGGTGACGACCGTGTGGTTTGTCGTCGTCGGCGCGTTCGGAACGTCCTCCTTCGACGCCGTCGAGAGACCGCCCGACGCCGCCGCACTGGCGACGACCGCGGCCGAGAGGAGAATGAGAACGACGAACGCGGCTCGGAGTCGGGTCCTCGTGATCTCGGAGCGAACCCGATCGATCGACGGAAGCGATTCTGCGGTCACGGGTCGATCACCATCGAACGCGAAAACACCGTCTGGGCAGTCATCTTATATCGATTTCGGATCGCAATATTAGTACTTTTTCTAACGTCATCGACAGATTGAGACAATCGATGTGGTCGACTTGTTTCAGTCGAACCGGTCGCTGTCGGCTCGCGTCGTCGTGAGAACGGGAACCGGAGACGTCCGGATCACGCGCTCGGTAAAGCCCCCGAGCAGATATCGGTCGAGACCGGTGTGGCCGTGTGTCCCCATGACGACGAGGTCGATTCCGTTCTCCTCGGCGTAGGACGTCACTTCCCGCGGCGTCGAGCCGGCCGCGAGCGTGGTCGTCACGTCTTCGACGCCGGCCTCTCTGGCGGCCGCCTCCGCCTCGTCTAAGATCTCTTGAACGTTCGCCTCGAGTTGTGCAGAGAGCTGTGCCGTCTCGGCCTCGACCACCTCGGGGAGTTCGTCGACGACGGAGAGGAGATGCAGCCGTGCGCCGTGGTCGGCGGCAACTGTCGCACCCAGTTCCAGCGCCGCCGTGGCGTGGTCGCTGCCGTCGGTCGGAACCAGGATATCTGCATAGGGGTACGTCGACGGCGCGTCGTCGACCGGTCGAACCGTCAGCACCGGCACATCGCTTCGGTTCACGACGTGGTCAGTGACGCTCCCGAGGACGTACTCGCCGAGCCCACGTCGACCGTGCGCACCCATTACGACCAGATCGAACTCGTCGGTCGTGGTGTACTCGACGAGTGCCGAGCGGGGATCGCCCTGGACGACGTCCGTTACGACCGAGACGTTCCGTTGCTCGGCCAGTTCGGCGGCATCCGATACGATTTCGTTGCTCTCTCGCTCGAGAACGTCGACGACGTCGCCGCCGAGTCGCGTGAGGCTGGGCTCGTTCGTGTCGGCGACGGTGAGCAAGTGGACCGTCGCTCCCACGTCGGCGGCGACGTCCAGTGCGTGTTCTAGCGCCGCCGTCGCGGGGTCGCTCCCGTCGGTCGGAACGAGGATCCGTGCGAACATGCCCCGGCGTTCAACCCCGAGGCGCTTACGTCTATGGGACGGTGCGAACCGCCGACCGAGCGCCGCGGCTCTCTCGGAAGCCGGGTCAAAAATGAACGTGGCGAGTGATGCGCTGGCAGTAGCGTCTTCAGGCCGATTCGATGCGGATCTCGCCGTCGGCGGTGATCGTCACTAGACAGTCGCTGTACTCGAACGTTATCGAGCCGCTCGAGCGGAGGCCGTTTGGCCGCGGTTCGAACAGCCGCTCGAGCGCGTCGGCGTTGATCGAGTGGTGGAGCGGTTCGAGGTCGGTCACGTCCTCGTTTTGAAACGTTGCGACGGCGTCTGCCACGGCAACGCTGAGCGGTTCGTCGTTGAGTCGATCGTACTGCACGGAATAGTGGTCCCCCATCGCGGTCGACGGTGATCGTGAAGTCATCTCTGTCATATATCGTACGTACCCCCAGTACGTTCAGTGGGAAGTCATCCCTTCCTTCATGGTTCGTTGCAAAGAGCCTGATCGTTAACTGTGTAACAGCCGATTCAGACGATGGTTAATCAGTTAACGTCACCGGCGGCCGACCCCTCGAACAGCGCCGCAAACAGCTTCCGCTCGGCGGACCGAACGTGTTTGTGAAAGGCGGGCGAGGAAATCGCCAGCGAGTCGGCGATCTCCTCGCCGGTCGCCCGTCGCGGCCACTCGAAGAAGCCGCCGTGATACGCCGTCTGCACGACCTCGCGTTGGCGGTCAGTGAACGTCTCGAGTAACGCGTTGCGCGCGGGGCCGCCGAGCGTCGAGCGGTCCGACGTGGCCTGCTCGCGACGAGCGACCATCGAGACCGACGGCCCGCTCCGGTTGATGCCGGCGAGGACTTCCCGGATCTCGATCGCGTCTGGCACGTCGATAATCGCACGACCGCCCGATTCGTGGGCGGCGAACTCTCGTAACCGCGCGCCGTGCGTACCGACGAGCGACCCCAAGAAGGGGCCGCTCAGTCGAAGCTGAAGTAACGTTTCGCCCTCGTAGTTGGCGATCGTCGATAGGTCGCTGATTCCCTCGACCGTCGAGTGATCACCGATCTCGGCCGCATCGTCGACCGGTCCTTCGACGGCGGCGAAGACGAGCTGAGAGCCGTCGGCCTGCGCCGTCGCACCCTCGTAGGTCACGGGTTCGCCGAGGGAGGCGGCGAGCCGACACAGCGTCGCGTCGGCCGCGACCTCGAGTTCCACTTCGGTTCGGGTGTCGCCCAGCAACGCGTTCTTGCGCTTGACGGCGTCGATCGCGTAGGCGATCGTTTCGCCGAGTTCCGCCAGAATTTCGCGGAACGTCTCGTCGAACGCGTTGCGCTCCTCGCCATAGATCGAGAGGACACCGTAGAGGAAGCCGTCGTAGATGAGCGGCACCGCGTACACCGACTGGAAGTTCTGCGAGAGCGCCGTCCCGCGCCACTCGCCGTCGCGGACCGACTCCGCGACGTTCTCGACAGAGACCGGCGCTCGCGTGCGGGCTGCCCGACCGGTGGGCTCGGCGGCCGATTCGTCGACCGTCGTCACCGTCACCGCGTCGAGATAGCCGCGGTCGGATCCGGCGTGAGACCGCGGCTGCAGTCGGTTACCGCTCGGATCGGGCTCGCCGATCCAGGCCATCGAACACGCCTCGAGGTCGGCGAGGCGCTCGGGGACCCCGCGCTCGATCTCGGCCCGGGAATCGGCCATCAGGAGGAGCTGCTCGATCTCCTGTCGCATCTCGTTTGCGTCGTTGAGGCGCTCGAGATGGCGGTTCTGCCGTTTCAGTTCGCGCTCGCGGTCGTGGAGCCGGCGGGTCCGACCGATCCGATCCAGTGCAGCTTCGGCCGCCGTCGCGAACAGCCGTGCGAGTTCGACGGTGTCGGTGTCGTACCGCCCGGCGTCGGTCGAGAGCGCGACGAGAACGCCGTGTTCGCCAAGCGGAACATAGAGACCGCTTTGGGCGGCTGTCTCACCGTTATAGACGGCATCTTCGGTCTGGACGTCGTCGAAGACGGCCGCCTCGCCGGTGACGAACGTCTCCCAGGCGATGCTGTCGTTCGGCCCCAACAGCGGCGGCGAGCCGAACGTCGATTTGAGGGCCGGTGAGTGCGCCGCCGGCTCGAGTTCGTTGTTCTGATCGTCGAACCGGTAGACAACGCTGTCGAGGTCGAGGACATCGGTCGCGACGTCGACGATGTATTCGCAGGCCGCTTGCTCGGACTCGACGGTCAGCAGGTGCCCGGTCGCCTCGTGTAACGCGTTGAGCGCGTTCTGGTACTGGACGCGTTCGGTAACGTCGCTGGCGACTCCGATCACGCGATCGACGTCGCCGCCGTCGACGATCGGGCGGTACCAGATCTCGAAGACACGGTCGTCAATGCGGCTCTGGGCATGGACCCGCTCCCCGTCGAGCGCCGTCTTCGCGTTTGTACGGACGTCGGGATAGTCGTCGAACAGATCGAAAAACGACGCGCCGACGACGTCCGCCGAGTCGACGGCGACGTTCTCGAGCCCGCGTCCCTCTAGCAACATGACAGTGCCGTCCTCGTCGAGGACGAACAGGA
This sequence comes from Natrinema sp. 74, assembly GCF_046097095.1. Classification (NCBI taxonomy): domain Archaea; kingdom Methanobacteriati; phylum Methanobacteriota; class Halobacteria; order Halobacteriales; family Natrialbaceae; genus Natrinema; species Natrinema sp. 74. Next base: position 3,468,421 of record NZ_CP175698.1, on the reverse strand, counting down.
CGACGGGCACGTTCTCGACCAGCGTCTGCAACCGCTCCGTCCGCTCGGCCAGATCCCGCTTGCGCTCGACGCGCTCGGTCACGTCTCGCCAGTAGACGGAGAGCCCCGAGGGCGACGGATAGAGCCGCGCCTCGACCCACGCGTCGTATGATTCGAGGTATGCCTCGATCGTGCGCGATTCCTGGCTGTCCATCGCCTCGAGGGCTTCGCGCTGGAACACCGTGCCGTCCATCTCCGGGAAGACGTCGAGTATCTCTCGACCGAGCAGGTCTGATCGCTCGAGATCGAGTCGCTCGAGGGCGCGGTCGTTGACGTACGTAAAGCGCCAGTCGCGATCGAGGGCGTAAAACGCGTCGGTCACTCGCTTGAAAGACTCGGTCAGCTCTCGTTCGATGCGGTGGTACTCGGTGATGTCTCGAACGGACGCGATGACGCCGTCGACGAGGCCGTCATCGAGGCGGTTCGTGAGGGCGGCCTTGTGAACGTACCAGGAGCCGTCCCCGTGCCGGCACGTGTATTCGACGGTCCGCGTCGTACCGAGGTCGCTCGATGTAACGGCCTCGAACTCGTCGGTTACCGTCTGCTGGTCGTCGGGATGGACGTACTCGAGAATGTCCGAGCCGCGCAGCTCGTCCCGGTCGAATCCGCCGACGCGTTCAATGTCCGGGCTGACATACGTTATTTCGCCGGTATCGTCGATGACGACCAACAGATCTGACGACTGTTCGATCACCGTTCGATACCACGCCGCCTCGCGGTCGGTCGGCGGCCGCACCGACGCGAGCTGGACCGTCCGCCGGAGCCGGTGGGCTAACAGCGGGGGTTCCCGAATGGACGTCTTGGCGACCACTTCGTCGGCACCGTCGTTTTGGAGCCGGTCGATCGATTCGTCAGCTGCCGGATCGACGGCGTAGATGACCGGACAGATTCCGTCGACGGCCGTGAGCACGTCCCGATCGTCCGTCAGGACGCAATCGGCCGCGTCGAGTCGGTCCGCCGTCAGTTCGGCCGCAGTCGAGACGGCTTCGAGTACGGTCACCGACTCGTCTGCGAGCCCCGCCGTCACCGTTCGGATCCACTCCGACGAGCCGACGGCGAGTGTAGATACTGGAATCGCTTCGGATTCCTCGAGACCGCGAACCATACCCCCTGCTGCGGTCGGCACGAGTAAAAAGTTCGCGTCGGTTTCAGTTTCAGTGGGTGAAACTGATTACCGATCGTGAGCGTGTCGGCCGGCGTCGCGGCGATCGAGCCCCGTTACTCGCGCGCCAGCGGCGCGTGCCCGACCTGGTAGCCGTCGTCAGTTCGGTCGATCGACCGCACTTCGCGGAGTCGGATCCCGCGTTCCATCTTCGTCACGACCGGCATCTCGTAATGGTCGGCCTCGTACTCCAGGGACTCGCCCTCCGCTTGGCGCTGCTCGACGAACGACCGGTGGCGTTCGAGGCGCGCGCGGCCGACCGATCGCGACAGCGCGGGCACCTCGTCGACTCGCTCGTCGAACAGCTCGAGGAAGGCGTCCTCGAGTTCGACGCCGACCGAGTGCCGGCCGGCGCACATGGCCGCGAGCGTGGTCGTGCCGGTCCCCCAGAAGGGGTCGAGGACGGTATCGCCGTAGGCGGAGTACATACAGATCAACCGATAGGGGATTTCGAGCGGGTAGGCTGCCGACCGCTCCCGGAGCTCGTCGTCGACGATATCGATCGACTGTAGCTCTCCCGTCACGTCGGTCCAGACGTCCGAGAACCAACGGTTGCGCTCCTCCCAGAAGTAGGCCGCCTCGTACCGCCGGTCGGCGCGTGGCTCGAACGTGCGGCTCGTTTCGCCCTTCCGAAAGATCAGGACGTACTCGTGTTCTAGCGTGACGTAGGCGTTCGGCGGGATCATCCCGCTGCCCATGAACTTGGCCGCGCTGTTGGCCGGTTTGCGCCAGAGGACGTCCGGCAACGGCTCGAATCCCCGTTCCTCGAACGCCTCGAGAACGCGAGCGTGGTTCTGGTAGACCCGAAAACTGCCGTCGATCGAGCGAGTCGCGTCGCCCACGTTGATGCAGGCGATCCCGCCGTCGACCAGCACCCGCTCGAGTTCGTCCCAGACGGCCTCGAGCTGGGCGTGCATCCCCTCGAACGCGCCGCGACCGTCACCGGACGCCAGCGCGTCGCCGATGGCGGGATCGAGCTCCGCGAAGAGGTCGTCCCACATCTCGATCATCGGATACGGTGGGGACGTGACGACGAGTTCGACGGAGCTGTCAGCAACGCACGAGAGGTCGCGAGCGTCGCCGACGAACGCGCGGTGGGTCGTCTCCATTGAATAGATACTGTCAGCGTAGCGCCCTTAGCTCCTTCGTCAGCGTCGCGACGCACACCCATTACTGCGAACCACACGGATCACTGGGACGAACCCTGCAAAATGGAGCGGATCGCGTCAGCGGCTCGATCGAAACCGGTCGCTACTCCTCGGACTCGTCTCCGAGTTCCTCAGGTTCCTCGGGTTCGCCCTCCATCTCCCCGACGTCCTCGACGTCTTCCTCGTCCGTCTCGTCGACGTGTTCGTCGGGTTCAGTGCTCGTCGCCGGTTCGAACTCCTCGATCGGCTCCCACTCCTCCTCGTCGCCACTCGAGAGGCGACGCCGGAGGAAGACGGCCCCCGCGAGGACGCCCAGCGCGAGCAGCGCTTTCGGCAGCCGCGAGCCGGAGTCCGTTTCGACGTCGACTTCGACCGTCTCGGTCTCGGTGGCCTCCTCGGCCGTCTCCCGAACGTTCTCGATGATCTCAGGCTCCTCGATGTCCTCGATCGATGTCTCCTCGAGTTCGGACTGTCGTCCTACGAGGTACCCGACGGCCGCACCGAGACCGAACAGCGCCCCGGCGAGCGGGAACCGGCCGCCCGATCGCGATTCGCCCGACTCCTCGACGGCCTCGAGGATCGAATCGCGCATCGGGGAGTCCATGCCGCGTTCGACCGCTTCTTTCACGATGAGCTCGGACAGCGTCTTGTCCTGTTGTTCCATCTCGGGCATAATCCGCCACGACCACACCGCCATACATAGTTCTATTCACCGTTTCGGCCACGGCCCCCGCTCGACGGGCGTTATCGGAGTACTAATCTATCGGCTGTCCGTCAAAACGAGTCGTTTACTCGGCGGCCGCCGGAACCGAAGCCGATTGCGCGACGCGACGCTCGATCTGATGGGGAGCACGTCACGCACTGCTGAACGGGTCGACGAGGCTGAACCCGACCTACTTCGTCGTTTCAATCGGCTGCTACTCGAGGCGTGACCGTTCGCCGTGATCGCCGCGTTCATACAGATAGACGAACACGGATACCGGGGCGATCGGCCCGACCGTCACTCGCCGTCGGCGGTGATCGGCACAGAGCAGCGGCGATACGAACGGGCCGTTTCCGTCTTATAAGGATTCAGCGGCGGAACGAGCGCTTCTCGTCGGCACGGAATGCGTTCCATAACGAAAAGGGTGCCGCCGAAACGGGATCGGTTATGAGCGTGCTCCGCCAGCCAGGAGTGCTCGGTCGAACGGCCCACCGTCGCGTCGTGGGCGTCACGGCCGCACTGTCGGCCGCGGTCGTCGAAACGGTCGCGGTCGGCCTCTGGTTCGGCCTGGTCGTCGGCTCGCCGACATCGTCGACCGCACTCGCCGGACTCGGCCTGCTCTTCTGTGGCTCGCTGCTCAGAACGGGCATCGTCGGTGCGACGGTCAGCACTCTCGGCGATCTCCTGCAGCCGCGTCGACTCGGCGTCGCGCTCGTGCTCACCGCCGGCTGGGTCGTCTGGTTGCTCGTGGCCGAACTGCTCGGCGGCGTCCTCGGCGTCGGCGTTGCGACCGCCGTTCTGACGTGCGTCCTCACCGGTCAGTTCATCCTTGAGCGACGCGTCTTTAGACGGCCGGCCAACCATCGGATCACGTTCACGCCGATCGCTCCGGGACTGTTACTGGCCGCGGGCGCATCGACGCTGCTCGTCGCGACCCGGTTCATCGATTGGGGGCTCTCTTCACCGCCGCTCCCGCTCGGCGTGACGACGATTGTCCTCCGAATCGAGGCCCTACAGATCGCCGTTCTCGTCTTCGGCCTCTCCGTCTTCCTCGCGCACCAGCGCCGGTTTCAGCGGATCCTCGACCCCTAATTTCGACCCCTGATCCGCGACCGAGTCGCGATCAGCCGCCGGTTATCGTCCCTGTGCCCCGACGTTCTGATCGCTCTCGAAGGAGTCCGGATCCGGTTCGATGGCGGCGTACTGCACCGCCCGCCGACCCAGTGTCGCGACTCGTTTCTCGAGTTTCGGATCCACGAACTCGCCGTCCTCGAGGGCGGCGCTGGCGTTTGGAATCGCGGCCTCGTGAGGGAGCACCCACGCGTTCAGCGCTCGACAGACCGACCGCATGTGCTCGAGGGCCGTCACGGGGAACGCCCCGCCCGAGACCGCGAGCAGACCGACGGTCTTGTCCTCGAACTCGTCGAACCCGCAGTAGTCTAACGCGGTCTTCAGCGGTGAGGCGTACGAGCCGTGGTACATCGGCGAGCCGAGGAGGATCGTATCGGCCGCGCGAACGCGGGCCGCCAACTCGTCGGCGTCGCCCGCGTCCTCGCGGTCGCGGTCCGCGTCGAAGATCGGCAGTTCGTACTCCCGGAGGTCGAGCAGTTCCGTGGTCGCCCCGGCCCGTTCGGCGGCCGAGAGCGCGCGCTCGAGTGCGACCCGGGTATGGCTACCGTCGCGGAGGCTCCCACAGAGTGCAGCAACGCGGACATCGTCGTCGCTCATGGCCGTTTGAACGGCCGGAAGCGGGAAAAGCCATCCGAAGAGCACGGCAGCCGAGACGAGACATCGGTCGAACGGTTTGAAAAACGAGCGGCGTTCGAATCGAGATCGGCGGCGCTCCGTCGGTTGCAGCGCCACCGACGAGCCCGGAAAACGGGATCGCAAAAAACGGCGAGAAGCGTTACGCGCTCAAGGGCGTTGCATTACCGGACGTGCGGACGCTACCGTAAGCGCTGGCAAGCGATAGGATCGCGATGATAGCGCCACCGAGGCTGTTGATCCCGACCACCAGCGCACGGTCAATACCGAGGACGTATGGTGCCGCCGCGATCCAGACCCCGAGCAACAGGAGGATCACCGCGAGGACGATACTCGGAGACGTCTCGCTGGTCCGATATGCGTGGAACGCGGCGACAAACGCAGTCACGGCACCGACGATCACGTTCTGAATTCCCATGAAATCCGTGATCGTGAAGATCGGCGTCGAGATCATGATAAACGAACCGATCACGGCAGTGAGTCCGGCCGCACGTTCGACCAGCACTGCTGCACCGTCGGCGGATCGTGTCCCGCTCATACTCCGACAATAGTGAGCGCCAGATATTTGAGAGTGTCGACAGTGTATATATTTTTATATGTTCGCGAACCCTCGAGTCGACCGAATGCGGCCGGAGAGGGGTCAACAGCGGGCTACTGCGCAAGAAGAGAACGGCAAGCGGCTGATCGCGGACGACACGTCCGGGGACTCGAATCAAGCCAATTCAGGCTGGCCGCTTATCGTATTCAGAAACCTCCGCTCGACTATGGGAGAGTTCACTGACCGCCTCATGATACTGCTGATCGCCGTTGCAGGCCTCGGAAGCCTGATCATCGCGTGGTTCGGCGGCTTCATCGTCTCCGGAACGGCCGGTTGGATAGAAAACGTCGGTCTTGCCGTCCTCGTCTTGCTCTTCGTGGGCGTTCTCGTCGGCATCTGGCACGAGTTTAATACCACCGACACGGAACAGAATCAGATCGACTGAGTACACGCCCAGATACCGACGGCAACTTGGGCGCGAGCGGCTGATCTATCGACGGTACGGCTCGCCGATCGTCAGTCCCTTGCAAGTCACCCTCCTCACGTTTATCCCCGAACCACCGGTGTGTCCCGGTATGCCCGCTGGAGGGCGGTCGATCAGAACGAAACAATGCCTGCGTATCCAGCGACGGCTCGCTGCTCTCGAGAGCGAACTCGAGACGACGAGAGAGCGCGTCCGACGGCTCGAGAACACGCTGCGCGAAGCGGTCAGAACCGCGGACGACGTGTCGATCGGCGGTCCCTGTTCATGCGGGGAGAGCCTGTTGTTGGTTCGCGATCGGACGCTGTACTGTCCGGAATGCAGGTATCGGCGGACGGTGTGAGCGATCCAGTATGGGTGACTGGACAGCCTCGACCGCTGAGAAGTGCGGTATCCGTCTCGAAAGCGCTCGCACCTGACGGTGCACACGCCGTTCGAGAGCGAGATCGAGAGTCCCGTTCCGAATACGGTGCCGTGTTTGACACAGCGGACGAACGAATAGCGCATGTCGGGTCACGGTCAGCAATCGTCAACCGCACACCGTTTCGCCCCGCAAATATTATAAGTTAGACGCATCTAAAACATGGCATGAGTAGTGTCGTCGACCGACGCGCGCTCGCCGGGATTGACGAAATATGACCGGCTGGCTCGAACTCCTGATTATCGCGTTTGTCCTCCAACTCTCGGTGTTGCCCGGCGAGAAGGTGCAGTTCATCATCGCGGGGCTGGCGACCCGCTACAATCCCTGGATCGTAGTCGCTGCCGCGGGAAGCGCCTTCGCCGGGTGGACGGCCCTCGAGATCCTCTTTGGCGCGGCGATCAAGGGCGTGCTCGCGCCGGTCTACCTCGACGCGATTACGGCCGCGTTGTTTCTGATCTTCGCGGTGCTGCTCGTCCGGTCGGCTCCCGAGCGAAACGAACGGGCCGTCGCGACTAACGGCGGCGTGCCGGCGACCGAGTCGATCGACGTCTCGATCCGCGGGTACGAGATTCCAACGTATCTCCGCGGGTTCGTGCCGATCTTTTTTCTGATGACGGCCGGAGAGTTCGGCGATAAGACCCAACTCGTTACTATCGGGCTCGCCGTCCAGTACGGGGCGCGCCCCGCCATCTGGGCCGGCGAGATGCTCGCGATCATTCCCGTGAGCATCGCGAACGCCCTCTTCTTTCACTACTTCTCCCACCGGTTCGACGCCAGACGAGCCCACTTCGCTGGCGCGGGTCTCTTCCTGTTTTTCGGACTCGATACGATCCTGCAACTCCTGACCGGCTTCTCGGTCTGGGAGACGATCATCGAGGGCATCTCGTCCGTGCTTCTGGCGCTGCTCTGACCTCACATCGGAACACGATCGGGCGCTTACGGGTGAAAAAACAAGACCGATCGAGTTCGGCCTGCGAACTCAGATCTCGGTTACGTCGACGTGCACGTCACCGTCTAGGTGCAGGTACGCGGGACCGCCTTCCTCGTATGCCGCTTCGTACGTGTCCGTATACTGGTGACCGCTCACCTCACCCGTCCCGAACTTGTACTCGCGCGTAGTACCGTCGCTGTACGTCACCTCTCCGGTGACGACACCTTCCGTATCGAACTCGCACGTGAGCTGTGGATCGCCGGTCATCGAATACGTCGGATAACACGTCTCGACGTCGCCGCTCTCGAGGTTCGACCCGGAGAGGCTGTTCCAGTACCCGACGGTGTAGCTACCGTTCCCGCTGATATCGAGTTGGACGGTCGGCGGGACGGCGGACACTTGATTCCCACAGTCGCTCGTCGCCTTGATCACCGCCTCGCCGTCGACCTGGACCGACTGGAACGTCGAGCCGTCGTAGCTAAACGAGTCGCGTTTATCCGCGTTGACGTTCCCCGAGACCGTGCTGCCGCTCGCGCTGTCGCCGGACGATTCGGCGTTGTAACCGAGCGAGGGGTCGTCCCACGACTCGAGTTCGATCGAGTAGCTGGTTCCATCCTGTTTCCCCTCCACGGTAATGTAATGACACTGGCTCGCCGAGGCCGTACCAGCGCCCGCAACGAGTCCGGTGCCGACCGCACCGGCGGCCGTCGCTTTCTTGAGGAAGCTGCGCCGATCGAACGCGTATCCGTTTGATCTCATTGCGACCAAATTTTGTCCTTACAGATTGGAATAAAAATCTTTCTAGGAGACAGGGACAGTCGTACAGAGAAGACGGTAACGGGCCCTGTTCCGAACAGAGCGCCCGAGACGGACTTGCGACGCTCCGGAGGCCATCGATCGCTTCGCGAGCGTCGTTTCGCCTGCTTCGCTTACGCCGACTCGGCAGCCTCTTCCCTCCCCGCGGCGGGACGCGGATACCGGGCACCCTCGATACGTCCGGACATAGCTTCGAACCTCGATTCGGGTCGGAGGCCGACTCGCTATCCGTGTGCAACGTCGGTGATCTCGAATCTCGTGCCACCATCGCTACTTGCCGTCACGCTGATGTCCCACCCGTGGGCATCGACTACCTGTTTGACGATTGAAAGTCCGAGCCCCGTCCCTCCCTTGGCAGTCGAGTAGCCGGATTTGAACATGTTTTCACGGTCGGATTCGGAAATACCGGACCCGTCGTCTTCGATGTAGAAACCATCGTCGAGTCCGCCAACGGCGACCGTCACATCCGTACCGCCGTGTTCGACTGCGTTTCGCATGAGGTTTTCTAACAGTTGCTGGAGGCGGCTTCGATCAGCGTGGATCGTTTGGTCGAGGTCGTCAGCGAGGGTCGCCTCACCGGTCGCGACGTGGTTCCAACTGTTCTGGACGACGTCTCCGAGGTCGACTACTTCCACGTTCCGTTTCCCCTCGCCTTCGGACGCCAGCGCCAGCAAATTATTGATCAAGACGCTCATCCGATCGTGTGCCCAGGAGATTTCGTCGAGATGGTCACTCTCACACTCTTCGCGGGCGAGTTCCAATCGACCTTGGGCAACGGTTAACGGGTTCCGCAAATCGTGACTGACGATCGAAGCGAACTGCTCCAGCCGTTCCTCGCGTTCCTTGCGATTCGATATATCTCGTCCGATGCTCAAGATTGCTGTCTCGCCCTGATAGGACACCAAACTAGAGCTGATTTCGACAGGGATCCGTTCACCCTCCTTCGTCTCGTGGACCGTCTCGAAAACTTGTATCTCGTCTTCCGGCATCTCTTGGACGAGTTCCGTGATTTTGTCGTCGTCGAGATCCCCGTCAATCGCGTGCGGAGTCATCGAGAGCAGTTCCTCTCGCGAATAGCCCATTGTCTCTACGGCAGCGTCGTTGACTGCGAGAAACGTACTATCGGTATCGATTACCCAGGCCGTATCGTTCATCCCGTTGATCAACTCCTCGTACTCCTCGCGTGCCCGCTTCAGTTCGCGTTCGCGCCGTTTCCGGTCGGTGATGTCCCGGGCAAATCCGACGATACGGGAAACGGTATCGGCGTCATCGAAGACCGGTCTAGTCTCGGCGCGAATCCACCGTCGTTCTCCATCGGGGCGAAGTATGCGGTATTCGATCTCGTCCGCGTTACCGTTCGAAACTCGGTCCATCGATCGGCGCACTTGCTCCCGGTCTCGGTGATGAATCCGTTCCAAGAAGGACTGGGGGTTCTCTCGAAGCGCAGTGATTGACCCTCCCCAGACCTCTTCGTACGCGGAATTGACGAACAGGAGTTCGGTCCAGTCGGCGTCGAACATGAAGAAGACATCGTCCGTGTGTTCTGAGAGTTGAGACAGTTTCTGTTCGGCGGTTCGAACGGCTCGCCTCGCGTGATGCTGTTCTACTGCGTCATCGATCCGGCTCGCGAGCGCCGTATACTGGTCGGCGCTCGACTCCTTTTGAAGGTAGTCTGTGATGCCGGCCGAAATGGCATCGCTAGCGATCTTTTCGCTTCCCTTGCCCGTAAACAGGATAAATGGGAGGTCAGGGCGGTCACTACGGACGGCTTCGAGAAACTCGATTCCGTTCCGGCCGGGCAGATCGTAGTCCGAGACGATACAATCGACGGCGGACTCGGTGAGTCGGTCGATCGCTCCACCGGCATCGGTCGTCGTTTCGACGGCAAATCTATCGTCTTCGCGTTCGAGGGAAGTCGCAGCTAGATCGGCAAAATCAGGATCATCGACGAGGAGGATTCGGACGGTATCTTCCATTACCACTATACTCGCCTCGGATTCCAAAACCGTTCTGGCAGCCATTCTCTCGAGATACAATCGTTCTAACCGGCCGTAATAGCCACGACCAAATATCGCGTCGCTCTGCGATGGAAACCTCCCACTGCCACATATGACAAGAGGGTCCCTTGAGCCGCACTCGGTCGTCGTCCATCTCTGTGCGCGTTCGTCGGTGATACCGCCGGCGAAAGCCCCGTCATTCGACGGACTGCGAACCTCGAGAGGGTCGTCGGTCCGAGACGCCCCTCTATGACGAACGGGCGTACCGACACCCCCGACGCTCGAGCCACTCAAACCGAACGAAACGAAGGGCAAGATTCGGTTAGCCGCTGGCGACTTTACGTTCCTCGGCGGGTACCCCTCTCTTCGAAGAGCCCAGGAAAGCATCCGCTGACCGGGAGGTGGGTATCGGCCCGTCGGGTGGAACTGGCTGGCTCCGGCGGACTTACCGATCTGATCGTCGAGCGGATGCTGAGAAGATCGCCACCACCCATCTCTTCAGCGCCCCTTGCCGGTCTACTTCGGTCGGCTTACAGGTATCCCAAACGGAAAGTGAGCGGAGTTGGGTGGCATACTATTAGTTATAAGCAATTGCTAGCCGTACTCCGGAACGCCCGTCACCGGGTACGTGAATAGTATGAGCACACAAGAAGACACTGAGACGATCGCTCGGCGGATATTCGAGGAGATCTGGCAAAACCACGACTACGACGTCATCGACGAACTCATCGCCGAAGAGTACGTTCTCCATGATCCCTCGATGCCGGAAGCGGCTGAGCAACCCACTGGCCGCGATGGCTACCGCCAGATGGCCGAAATGGGGGCCGAAATCATCGACGGATCGCTCGAGATCGAACAGATCGTTCCGGCAGGCGATCACGTAGTAGTCCGCTGGAAACAAACGGGCACGCACGTCGGAGAGATGGAGGGGATCGAACCCACGAACGAGGAGGTGACCGTCACGGGTATCGAAATAGACCGCTTCGAGGACGGACAACTCGTCGAGACGTGGCAGGAAGTCGGCATGCTCCCGATGCTTACGAAGATCGGAGTCATCTCGGAGGATCTGTTCTCTCCAGAGGCGTCCTGAGATCGCGGAAATCTCACCGTCTCGAACCTCGTCACGGCGGCTGTATCCTGTTCAGACGACGGAACGGACCGGCCCGTGTGAAACGCCGAGACGGAAGAGCGCTCGAGAGTTCAGTTCGAGACGGTCCGAAGCGGCCCAGAGACCGGGGTGGCAAAATTCGGCTCTCGGGCTGTCCGCTGTCGAGTGGGACTCGCTCGGCCAATCGACCGGTCTGCTCGTAACGGATAGTCTCCGACGCTGGTTCTCCTTCGCGCCGAAATCAGTGACTTTTCGAGCGCGGCCCACTCAGTACCGGTATGATCGACGATCGGCCGGTACTGGACGATCATCTCCACCTCGATCCGGACCACCACCGCGGCATCGACGCCGTCAGGGACTTCGCCCGCGTCGGCGGCACCCACTTGCTCGTGGTGAACAAACCCTCCTGGCACCTCGGCGTCAAGGCCGAGACCGGCGACGACTTCCATACAGTTTTCGAACGCACGATCGAAATCGTCGAGGAGGCCTCGAGCGAACTCGAGGGGCAGGCCTGGCCCGTCCTCGGCGTCCACCCGGGGCTGATCTCGCGACTGGTCGACGACCGGGATTTTTCGCCCGAGGAGGCCCGCGACCTCATGCAGGCCGGAATCGACGTGGCGGCCGAGTACGTCAGCGCGGGCGAGGCGCTGGCGCTGAAATCCGGCCGCCCTCACTACGAGGTCGACGACGACGTCTGGGCGGCCTCGAACGCGGTCATGCGCCGGGCGTTCGAGCACGGGGCCGACCTCGAGTGTGCCGTCCAGTTGCACGCCGAGGCTAGTGAGGACATGACCGCGGTCGCCGACTGGGCCGAGGACGCCGGCATGCCGGCCCACCGCGTCGTTAAACACTACGCGAGCGGCCGCCTTGAGGGGCCGACCCCGAGCGTGATGAGCGACAAGGACCGCCTCGAGACGGCGGCCGAACGCGGCGAGCCGTTCCTGATGGAGACCGACTACATCGACGACCCCGACCGACCGGGGGCGGTGCTTGGCCCAAAGACGGTTCCGCGACGCGTTCGCTGGCTGCTCGAGAACGGTCACGAGGAAGCAGTCGAACTGGCGCATATCGAGACGCCGGCGGACGTCTACGGGATCGACACCGAGGCGACGCTCGAGTCGGAGCAGTAACGGCAGGCAACCCGACCGGCGAGGGCGCGAATTGCGCGCGCCTCGCCGATCGGTACTCGAGGCGGCTCCGAGAACCCGTGTGCGACGCACCCCTCAATCGGCGTCTGAGCGCCTGATTCGCTACTGTATGGGGAATAGAACGGTCATCGAAACCGGCTCATGTAGAGAAAGGCATTTCAAGCGGCCGGTGTAGGTGTCTGTATGAGCAATCCCCCGACCGAGTTCTACTCGGAGGAACGCTGGCAGAACTGGATCGATCGCATCAAAGACGAAGACATCGATCCGGAGGACGAGTCGTCGGCGCGGCTACTGCTTAATCTACAGGACGACACGGCGATCGCGATCGCGAAGATCGTCGCCGCCTACGACGACGGGGAACTCGATCAAGAAGCGGCGCTCGAGAAGATCAATGACGTCCGCGAGATCGTACTCGGCGAGGTCGACATCGAGGACGAGGAGAAGCTGATCCTCGTCGACGGCGTCCAGACCAGTCTGGTCTGCGTCTTCTTTGCCGCCGAGGAGTACATCGCCAACGGAGCGGCCGCGGACGGCAGCATCGCCGACTATCTCGGTGCTGCCGCCGATGCCGAGGCCGAAGAAGACTTAGATGCCGCGCTGGGATATGCGGCCCAGGCCGGGACGCTCATCATCGACGAGGAAGAACTCGACATGACCGTCGCCGAGGACTTAGAGTACGGACTGGTCACCGAGTGGATCAACGGCCTCGACAGCCTCCAGAGCGCGATGAGCGATCCAGAAGTCGTCGAAGAGGACGAGTAACGACCGTTGTGGCTCTATTCCGGAAGTCCGCACCTCGAGAGCCATCAAACGTTTAAGCGACGGCGACTATCCTCGCGTATGTCACGGTGGCGAGACGACCGAGCGGTGACCGTCCAGATCGGGGCGGTGCTCCTGCTTGCGATCGTCTTCGCCGCACTCGCGCTGTATCAGGTCAACGCCGTTCCGGCGGAAAACCAAGCGATCGAGAGCGAACATAACCGGCAGGTCCACAACGAGCTACAGGAGGTACGAAACGCGATTCGAAACGTAGGCATCAACGGTGGCTCCGCATCGGTGTCCGTCACGCTCGGCACCCAGTACCCCACTCGGACGTTCCTGACGAACCCGCCCGACCCGACGGGGTCGCTCGAGACGACGGGCACGGCGAACGTGACCCTCGAGAACGCGACCTTCTCGGGCGACCGCGCCGCGTACGACGGCGACCCGTCGAGCCTCGTTCGGGAAAATTACACGACGACCTCGCTCGTCTATCGGCCCGACTACAACGAGTATCGGAGCGCACCGACGACCCGAATCGAACACGGCTTCGCGTACAACGAGTTTGCGAACGCGACCGTCTCGCTGACCGATCAGGGGCTCATCAACGACGGAACGATCAGGCTGATCCTGTTAAACGGCAGCCTCTCGACATCCGGACAGGAGGCCGTCTCGCTCGATCCCACTATCCTGAGCGGTCCGAGCGATCCCGTTCCGATCACCGGCACCGAAGGCAGCGGGAACATCACGCTCGCGATACCGACGCAAGCACCCAGCGCGTGGAACGAGACGATCGGAACCGCGTTCGATACCGGCGAGGAAAACACTCGAGTCGTCGGGTACGCGGACGGAACGCTTCGGATCGAATTCGCGGACCAGGGCGAGCCCTACGACCTGCAGCTGGCGCGGGTCGGTATCGGCGATTCCAGTGAGTCGAGCGACGAGTTCGATATCACGACCAGCGAGACCGGGGGCGGTGCGTACGACGTCTACTGGGCCTCGAGTCACGATACCGTCCGTCAATGTGCCGATAGTGATCCCTGTGACTACGCGGTCTACTCGGGGGAAACAGCCACATTCAACACCAATTCGTCTGCCGAGTCGGCCGATCTCGACTTCGCGTACCGGCCAAACGACTCCGCAGAGGTGACGGTTTCCACCTTCGACGAGCGAAATCAGTCAGTGGACTTTCAGGCCGACGGGTCGGGGCTCGTCGATCTCTTCGTCTCGAGCGGCGGCAACAGCGATACGATCACTGTGCGGGTTGAACACGACGAACTCCCGCCGTCGATCGATCGGTTCGATGTGACGAGTCAGAATCAGGGCACGCACGCGAGGTTCACCGTGGACTGGAAGGCGACGGCCGGTGACGCCGGCATTACTCGGGGGCGCCTCGAATTGATCGATTCGTCCGGCACCGTCGTCGATTCGTGGCAATCGACGTATAGTGGCGCATCCTCCGTCACTGAAACGGGAATCTCCCTCGAGGACAAACACGGTGCTGGCAACGACTACGACATCAGACTCACCGTCTCTGACAGTAACGGGAACGATCGCTCCGAGACGGTCACTCGAACCGGGTAACCGGTCGAGAATCGGCGGTATCGGGGAATACCACCGTGAGTCCGCTACTAGACGATCGTCGAAACATCGAACGACAATACCTTGTACTATCACCCGTATTGGGCAGGTATGACTGCAGTCGGCATCGACGCCGTCGAGATCTGGACCGGACATCTCAAACTCGATCTTCCGGGAACGTTCGCCCCGGAGAAGGGCGAAGACCCGGAAAAGTACACGAAGGGACTCGGTCTCAACGCCAGTTCGTTCCCCGACAGCTACGAGGACATCGTCACGATGGGGGCAAACGCCGCCCACCGACTGATGGAGCGCAAAGGTCTCGAGCCTGACGATATCGGCCGGATCGACGTCGCGACCGAGAGCGCGTTCGACAACTCGAAACCGGTTTCGACGTACGTCGCTGGTTGTCTCGAGCAGGTCTACGACGGCGACTTCCACCATGCCAACAAGGGCGAGCGGAAGTTCGCCTGCATCGCCGGGACGCAGAGTCTTGACGATGCGTACAACTGGATCCGCGCGGGCCGCAACCGCGGCCGCTCGGCGCTGGTCATCGCGACCGACACCGCGCTCTACGCGCGCGGTGACGACGGCGAGGCGACCCAGGGTGCCGGTGCCGTCGCGATGCTCATCAGCGAGGATCCGAGCCTGGTCGAACTCTCCGCCGAGCAGGGCTACGGTTCGGCCGACGAGACGGACTTCCTCAAACCCAACCAGCAGTTCCCCTCCGTCGACGGCAAGCGCTCCGTGCAGGTCTATCTCGCGCGAATGCGCGAAGCGCTCGAGGACTTCGAGAGCGTCGCGGGCGAGGTCCACGAGGACGACTTCGTCTACGCGCCGTTTCACACGCCGTTCCCCGGGATGGTCCGGAAGGCCGCCTTGCTAGCCTACCGCCACGTCATCCGTGACACGCAGATCGAAGACGACC
This sequence comes from Natrinema sp. 74, assembly GCF_046097095.1. Lineage (NCBI taxonomy): Archaea > Methanobacteriati > Methanobacteriota > Halobacteria > Halobacteriales > Natrialbaceae > Natrinema > Natrinema sp. 74. The sequence goes on along the minus strand of NZ_CP175698.1, from coordinate 3,452,900 downwards.
TCGCCGACGAAATCGGCCGCCAGCCCCGTTCCGAGGCGTTCGACGATGACGAGGCCTACCGGGAGGCCCTCCGAGAGTACATGGACGCGCTCAAGGACACCGATCGCTACGCCGAGTGGTACGACGCGACGATCGACCCGACGCTGACGGTCTCTCGCGAGGTCGGCAACTGGTACACCGGCTCCGTCCACGTGGCCCGCGCGAGCGCGCTCAAACACGCCCTCGAGAACGATCGTGATCTGACCGGCGAGAACCTGCTCATCGGCTCCTATGGCAGCGGCGCGCAGGCGGAGATCCACGCCGAGACGGTTCAAGAGGGCTGGGAGGACGAGATCGAGGCTCTGAACGTCGACGAACAGCTCGCCGAGCGATACGAGATGGCGTGGGCGGACTACGAGGAGATCCACGACGCCCACAATCACGAGATGGATGTCGACGTCGAGGAATTTACGACGCCGAGCGAGGAGTTCGTTTTCGACGGCTGGGGCCGAATGGGCGAGCGGAAGTATCGATACGTCGAGTAGCGGTTTTTTGGTGGAGATTTTTGCGAGCGAGCGCGTCGGCGCGAGCGAGGAAAAAGGTCCGCTGGTATGGTCGAGCGGACGTATCGATACGTCGAGTAGCGGTTTTTGGCGGTCTTATAGCGCGGTCATATCAGTGGACTAATTTATAGGGCGTTCTCAGTACGGGACATGGCAGACCGCTCTGGGCCACCGGATTGGCTCGTCGAGCAACCCGGATTGACCACGCTCGCGCTGTTGAGCGGCGTCCTCGCGCTTTTTGTCGTCCTGCCGTATCTCCAGTATGTCCTCTTCGGCGTCGTTCTCGCCTACATTCTCATGCCCGTCCAGCGACGCCTCGAGGCGTTCGTCAGACCGACGGTCGCTGCGATCGGCATCGTCATCGGAACGATACTCGTGGTCTTGCTCCCGCTCGTCTACGTCGCCATGATCGCGTTTCGGCAGTCGCTTCGCGTCGTCCGCGCCATCAGACAGGGCGAACTCGACGTCGAGACGATCGAACAGGTGCTGGCGACGAACGGCTATGCCGTCGATCTCGCCGATCTGTACGCGTCGAATCAGGACCGAATCGCGACAGGCCTACAGGGACTCTCGAGTGGTGCGATCGACATCGTGGGCGGCCTCCCGGGAATTTTCATCGGTCTGACCGTCACGTTGTTCGTCCTCTTTGCGCTGTTGCGGGACGGCGATCAGCTCGTCGCGTGGTTCCAGTGGGTGTTGCCGATCGAGGACGACGTCATCGAGGAGCTCCGCGTCGGCTTGGATCAGCTCATGTGGGCCTCGGTGATGGGGAACGTCGCCGTTGCGGCCGTGCAGGCGGTGTTGCTCGGCGTCGGGTTGGCGATCGCTGGCGTCCCCGCCGTGATCTTCCTCACCGTGGCGACGTTCGTCCTCACGCTGCTCCCGCTGGTCGGTGCGTTCGGCGTCTGGATTCCCGTGGCGGTCTATCTCGTTGCAATCAGTCGGCCCACCGCCGCCGCGGCGGTCACCGTCTACGGGCTGGTCGTTAGCTTCTCGGACTCGTATCTCCGCCCCGCCATGATCGGCCGGACGAGCGCGTTCAACTCCGCAATCGTCGTCGTCGGCATCTTCGGCGGGCTCGTCGTCTTCGGGGCCGTTGGGCTGTTCATCGGCCCGGTCGTCCTCGGCGGCGCGAAGCTCACCCTCGACTGCTTCGCTCGAGAGCGCAGCGGTGATCTGCCGGCCGAGACCGACTCCGAAGGGACTGTGACTGACTCCGTGCCGTCGGACGCGCCCGACGAATCGGAGCCGGCGGGCGAGACGGACGCCGACGCGGAGTCGACGACCGATGCGAACGGCGACACGGAGTCGGCGGCCGACGTCGACGATACCGGCGCGGGCTCTGACGAATAATCGGACGCGGCGGCGGGGCCGCCGACGGAGGTCCGAAACGGGTGCGTTCATAATCCCGTGCCCGTTAGAAGTGTGTATCGTGTCTCGGACCGAACGCCGCGGTCGGCGGTGGGGACCACACGGATCGATCGGCCGGGACCACGTCTAGTCATGCACGGATCACACACCTCGGGGAGTCCGTACGCTCCCCACACGGAGGAGGACCGCACGGCGATGCTCGAGGCGGTCGGTGCGGACAGCGTCGAAGCACTCTTCGACATTCCGGCCGACGTTCGGTTCGACGGCCGCTTCGATATCGACGCCCGAACAGAGCGGGAGACGCGCCGACTGGTCCGCTCGATACTCGGGCGCAACGACGACGTGACCGAACTGCTCGGCCGGGGCCACTACGGCTACTACGTGCCGTCGGTGGTCGACCACCTCGCCGACCGATCGGAGTTTCTCACGTCCTATACGCAGTACCAACCCGAAATTTCGCAAGGGTTCCTGCAGGCGCTGTTCGAGTACCAGTCGCTGTTGGCCGAACTGACCGGCCTCGAGGTCGCGAACTGCTCGATGTACGACGCCGCGACGGCGCTCGGCGAGGCCGCCACGCTGGCCGATCGTGTCCGCGACACGACGGGCCATCGCGTGCTCGTCCCCGAACTGCTGCGCGAGGAGCGCCGGAGCACGCTCGAGAACTACGTCGCCGGCACCGATCTCACCGTCGAGTCGTACCCGGTCGACGACGGCAACGTCGATCTGGCGGGGCTCGAGGAGTGCGTCGACGAGGACGTCGTCATGTGTTACGCAGAGAACCCAACCGTTCGCGGGACGATCGAAGAGAGCCTGACGGCGGTCGGCAACCTCGCCGACGACAACGACGCGCTGTTCGTGCTCGGCTCGGACCCGATTGCGCTGTCTCTGCTCGAGCGACCCGTCGACGTCGGTGCCGACGTCGTCGTCGGAGACGCAAGCGTCCTCGGGCTTCCGACGAGCTACGGGATGGGCCTCGGCCTCTTCGCGACGCGCGAGGACTACCTCCGGCAGGTTCCCGGCCGGTTAGTCGGGGCCAGCGAGGACGCGACCGACCGGCGCGCGTTCACCCTCACTCTCCAGACGCGCGAACAGCACATTCGACGAGAGCGCGCAACGAGCAATATCTGTACGAATCAGGCCTGGGTCGCGCTCCGGACCACGATACACGCCGCCGCCCTCGGCCCGAGCGGGATGGTCGACCTCGCGGAACGCGGCGTCACGCGCGCAGCGGACCTCGCCCAGCGGGTCGATGACCTCGTCGGCGTGAACGCGCCGGTCCACGACCGACACCACTTCCGCGAGTTCGTCGTTCATATCGACCAGCCCGCCCGCCCCGTCGCCGACGACCTCGAGAAACGCGGCTTCGCGGTCCACGTCGTCGGCGACCACGAGATCCAGGTCTGCGTCGCCGGCGTCCCCGACGACCGCCTCGATCGGTTCGTCGCCGCCCTCGAGGAGGTGGCCCGATGACCGACGATCGCGCCGCGGACGGCGATACGCCGTCATCGCGGTACGATCAGGCCCGGTACGTCGAAAACGGCGAGTACGAACCGCTGCTCTCGGAGAAGGACCTGACGCGGGTCGAGATCGGCGGCAGCGACGGGGGAGGCGGCAACGATGGAGACGACGGTGCCGACGGCGACGGCGGCGCAGACGACGGCAATGGTGAGCCGCCGCTGCCCGACGACCTGACGCGAGACTCACTCGAGTTGCCCGCCCTCTCCGAGCCGGAACTCGCACGCCACTACACGCGGCTCTCGCAGATGATCTACGGAATCGATAGCGGCCCCTATCCGCTGGGCTCCTGTACGATGAAGTACAACCCCAAGTTCACCGAGGACGTGGCGGCGCTGCCGTCGGCGGCCGTCCACCCCGACCGGTCCGAGGAGTCGGTACAGGGGACGCTCGAGCTCTTGTATCGGCTGCAGGACTACCTCGCGCGAATCGGCGGGATGGACGCGGTGACGCTCCAACCGCCCGCCGGCGCGGCCGGCGAATTCGTCGGCATCCGCGTCGCCGCGGCCTACCACGAGCACAACGGCGAGGGTCACCGCGACGAGGTCATCGTCCCCGAGAGCGCCCACGGGACGAACTTCGCCAGCGCCGCGCTCGGCGGCTATGACGTGGTCTCGCTGCCAAGCAACGACGAGGGCCGGGTCGACCTCGAGGCACTCGAGGCCGCCCTCTCCGAGAACACCGCGGCACTCATGCTAACCAACCCGAACACGCTGGGGCTGTTCGAGCGCGACATCACGGAGATCGCCGAGATGGTCCACGACGCGGGCGGGTTGCTCTACTACGACGGGGCGAACCTGAACGCGCTACTCGGCCGTGCACGGCCGGGCGACATGGGCTTCGACGTGATGCACTACAACGTCCACAAGACGTTCGCGACGCCCCACGGCGGCGGCGGACCGGGGGCCGGGCCGGTCGGCGTCGTCGAGGAGCTGGCACCCTTCTTGCCCGCGCCGCGCGTCCGCGAGCGCGACGAGCGGTCGAAGGCGGGCGAATCGCTCTACGAGCGCTTCGAGCCCGACCACACCATCGGCAAAGTCCACGGCTTCGACGGCAACTGGCTGGTGCTCGTCAAGGCCTTCGCCTACATCGCCCGACTGGGCGACGAGGGGCTCGCGGACGCCAGCGCCTCGGCGGTCTTGAACGCGAACTACCTCGCCGAGCAGATCGAGTACGACGTGCCCTACGGCCCGTTCCACCACGAGTTCGTCGCCAGCGCCGGCGATCGAGACGCCGCCGACGTGGCAAAGCGGATGCTCGACCACGGCGTTCACCCGCCGACGACCAAGTGGCCCGAGATCGTCCCCGAGGCCCTGATGACCGAGCCGACCGAAGTCGAGAGCAAGGCCACCTTAGACCGGCTCGCCGCCGCGTTCGACGCCGTCGCGAGCGAGGATGCAGAGACCATAGCGGCCGCCCCCGAGCGAACCACCGCGCGCCGGATCGACCAGACGAGCGCCGCGCGAACCCCGCGGCTGTCGTGGCAGGCGCTCGAGGACGATTCCTGATCACCCAGCGCCGTCGCTCGAGGGCGCGTTCACTGCTCGCAGTCCCGTCTCGCCGACCAGCGTGAACCGAGAGCACACGGAACCGACGAATCCATCGTCGAGTGCGGCCGTGGGGACGACCGCCTACGGAGTAACTGATTTTGGTTTCGACGAACACGGCTTCGGTCCAACGTTACGGGCGTTACAGCTTACGTGGTAACCGCATTTAGGTACGCCCAGATCGCCGATAGGCAAAGACTTTCCACGTGATTGACCAGTAGTATCGCTTATGGCCAGCCAGCCAGATGCAGCCGACGATCGCCAGAACGACGTACTGCAGCGCCACCGCGAGACGGCCGATGCGGTCGTCCCGGAACGGACGTCGCTGTATATCGGCGGCGAGTTCACGGATGCAGCGGGCGGCGAAACGTTCGCGACGACCGATCCGACGACGAACCGAGCGCTCGCGTCCGTCGCCCGCGGTCGTAAAGCGGACGTGAATCGCGCGGTAGACGCCGCGTGGGAGGCGTTCGAAACGGAGTGGTCGGGATACTCGGCCGGCGATCGCCAGCGCGTACTGACCGAGATCGCCGACGTGATCAAGACCAACGCCGACGAACTCGCTCGGCTCGAGACGCTCGATAACGGCAAACCGATCACGGAGGCGACGGTCGACGTCCACTCCGCCGCAGCACAGTTCCGCTATTTCGCGGGGATCGTCCGCGAGAACGGCGGCGAGACGATGGCAGAGGGCTCGAGGTACGGGCAGGTCATTTCGGAGCCCTACGGCGTCGTCGGACAGGTCATCCTGTGGAACTTTCCGCTGTTAATGGCGTCGTGGAAGCTCGCACCCGCGCTCGCCGCCGGCAACTGCACGGTGTTGAAACCCGCCGAACAGACGCCGCTGTCGGCGCTTCGGCTCGCCGAACTGATTGATGAGATCGTCCCCGACGGCGTCGTCAACGTTGTTACCGGGTTCGGCGAGGAAGCCGGCGATCCGCTTACCCGACATCCCGACATTCGGAAGGTCGCGTTCACCGGCTCGACCGCCGTCGGTAAACAGGTCATGAAAAACGCGGCCGAGACCGTCACCGACGTGACGCTCGAACTCGGCGGCAAGAGCCCCGTCGTCGTCTTCCCCGACGTCGACGTACCGAACGCCGTCCAACTCATCACGGCCGCGATCTTCTATAACACCGGCGAGTGCTGCGAAGCCGGCTCGCGGCTGTTCGTCCACGAGGACGTCGCCGACGACGTCCTCAACGGGCTCGTCGACGCGATCGACGCGATGGAAATCGGGGACCCGCTCCGCGAGGAGACGGACCTCGGGCCGAAGGTCTCCGCGGAGCAGGTTGATCGCACGCTCGAGTATCTCGAGGCGGCCCAAGACGCCGGCGGCCGGTTCCTCGCCGGTGGCGATCGCCCCGACGACGACGTCCTTTCGGAGGGCTGTTACGTCGAACCGACACTCATCGACGGGCTCGATCACGACCACGACGCCGTCCAAGACGAGATCTTCGGCCCTGTACTCGAGGTGTTCCGTTGGGACGAGTACGAAGCGATGATGGAACTGGCGAACGACGTCGACTACGGACTCGCCGGCGGCGTCATCACCGACGATATCACGCAGGCCAACCGAGCCGCGAGGGATATCGAGGCGGGGTATATCTGGATCAACAGCTACCACGACCTCGCGCCGGGGCTCCCGTTCGGCGGCTACAAACAGTCCGGGATCGGTCGGGAACTGAGCGCCGACACGCTGGATCACTACCGGCAGACGAAGACGATCAATCTCTCGCTGTAGTGAACACGACTCTCGCGAGCGAGCGTCGGTTATCGCCCGATCACGCCCGCTCACGAGCATCAGGTCTCGAAAATGTGGGTTAGGCGGCGCTCGAGTCGAGGACGGTCCCGTTGTCGCGGATCTGAACGAAACCGTAGTCGCAGTCGGGGCAGTGCCACTTGATCTTCTCGCCGAGGTGAAGCGTCGTGCTGGCAGCGCGGTAGAACGTCTGTTCGCCACCACAGTTGGGACACTCGTGGTCGAGTTCCATAGCCATACGCGACGGTAGCGAGCGAAGCGAGTTTAACGTACTGATTGCGGTGGCCGCGAGACGGGGTCCGCTCACCGTCGGCGACGGCCCCCTCGCGTCTCGAGCGACGCGGAAGTTAAGTAAACGCCGTCCGTCGGGTCGGCCATGTCAATCTATACCGGTCGCGGCGACGAGGGAGAGACGGACCTCCGAGATATGACCCGGGTCTCGAAGGCCAGCACCCGCATCGAGGCCTACGGCACCGTCGACGAACTCAATGCCCTCATCGGCACTGTTCGGCCGACCGACTACGACGACATCGATAACCGGCTCGCTGATATCCAGAATCACCTCCACGTCGTCCAGGCCGACTTCGCGAACCCCGATCCCGACGAGGGCGACCCCGCGATCGAGGACGACCACGTCGAGACCGTCGAGGACTGGATCGACGAGTACGACGAGGAACTCGAGCCGCTGACCTCCTTTATCCTGCCGACCGGCAGCGACCGCGGGGCGGCGCTGCACCACGCCCGAACGGTCTGTCGACGCGCCGAGCGACGCGCCGTCGCGCTCGCCCGCGAGGAGGAAATCAACGAGGACGCGGTCCAGTACCTCAACCGACTCTCGGACGGCCTGTTCACGCTTGCACGCGTCGTCAACGCTCGAGACGGGGAACCGGAGGACGCTCCCGAGTACTAACGGCCTTGTCGCTCGTGATTCGGCCACAACGCCGCCCTCGAGTCGGCGGTGAGTCCGGCTGACCGCGTCCACGAGGTCGTGACCGCGCTCGAGCGCCGGGCCGAACCGTCGGTCCGTGCGGCCGTCGAAACTGTACGCGGCCGAACGGGCACACCGATCGGGCGAGGTCAGTGACGATCGCTGAAAGGAAGCCTTAAGTCGAACGCACGGCTATCGCCTCGTGCGGGTTGGTGATCTAGTCCGGTTATGATACCTCCTTCACACGGAGGAAGCCGGCGGTTCAAATCCGCCCCAACCCATTTTCGCGACGTAACACTCGAGCGAAGCGAGCGGTCAGCATCGCGAAATGGTTACCAAGGATTTGAAGCAGACGAGACGAACATAGCGAGTCTCGGCGAGGTTCAAATCCGCCCCAACCCATCACTTCTCGAGTCGGCATCGATAGAAGTAGTCCCCATTTCATTGGCTTTCGGCGGACTCTTCCAGCCTACACGAATGCTATCGCGAAGGTACCTACCCGACTAGCGAATAGTTTATTCCGACGTCTCACCGAACGACGAGCCAATGCCGCCGTCGAACCGTCTCGTCACAGCGCTCGTGATCGCGCTCGTCCTCCTCGCAGGGTGTGGATCAGTAGGAGACGACAGTGGAATCACTGGCGATTCGGCGCTCCGGTCGGACGACGAACGCAACGGGCAGACGTGGAACGTGACCGTTACTCGAGTGATCGACGGAGATACGCTCGAGGTCCGATTCCCGAACGGAACGATCGAGACGCTTCGCCTCCTGGGCGTCGATACGCCGGAGACGACGCTGAGCAGGGTATCGCCAGATGAATTCGAGGGGATTCCGAACACGGCCGTGGGGCGAGAGCACCTCTACGACTGGGGTCGGAACGCGACGGCTTACGCGACCGAGACACTTCACGGCGAGACCGTTCAAATCGCGGTCGACCCGCAGGCCGATCGCCGGGGGACGTTCGGTCGACTCCTCGTCTACGTCACACACGACGGCGAGAATTTCAACGAGCGGCTACTCAGTAAAGGCTACGCGCGGCTATACGAGAGCCCCATCTCAAAACGAGACGCGTTCGAAGCCGCGGAACGGAACGCTCGAGCGAACGCCACCGGGCTCTGGGGGTTCACAGGGGCGCGAGCGGTCGGTTTGGACCAGCGAAACAGCGCTGACCGGAGCGGTTCACGCCCGCCACTGCCAGCGGACGGCGAGTACGACTGTGAACACTTCGATACCCACGAGCAGGCGCAAACGGTTCTCAAGCGGGACCCGATCGATCCGCATCGTCTCGACGCTGACGACGATGGCATCGCCTGCGAATCACTGCAATGACGGTTGCCCCGCCATTTCCGATTCGTCCGACCGGCTACGTGACCGAAACGGGAGACTCACTGCACTTCGCGAGCGGCCGATTCAGAGAGGTAGGCCGACAGAATTCCTGTCTGCACCGTCCGGAGGTCCGCGTCCTGGATCGTTGCGGCCGCCTGAAACAGCTCACGGGCGTCCGCGATCGTTTGCGGATCGGCGGCGAGATGGGCAAGGACGAAGGCGTCGGGAGCGACATCTCGAGCGGCGTCGAAATCCGCCGCATCGTACCAGTCGGCAAACTCAGTGACGATCGTCGAAACGTGCTCGGCGGTCGCGTCGGCACCCGGGTCGCCCACGGGAACCGTCGACGCGGACGGATCGAAGTATCCGTCGTAGTCGACGACGCCGGCCTCTGCGTAGAGGACAGCGGCGAGCGCGTCGAAGACGTCAGCCGAGACGTAGACGCCGAACAGTTTGTACCGCTCGTCTCGAGTCATCACGTCGGTGTTTGATGCCGGTCGCCTCAAAGGTATGGCCTTTCAGTTCGATGTCGATCGGTCGAGTCACCGCGCCAGTGGTCGCGCCACTGATACTCAGCCGGCGACTACGTTCTCACACATTACCGAGCAAAGAGTACAGGAACTATCCGTTCGAACCTGCCTTCTTACTATTATTGTATTCTTATGTTTCATTTGCTTAGAACGACGAGGATATAGTTTCACTAATATAGTTTTATAGAATACACATTAAGAGGAAATATACGCATGAATGTTTGTCTATAGCTGCCCCATCATTAGATTCCTATTTATAGTTGTGTGGTGGTGGAAAATTATATCTGATCGTAATACGAATGTGAGTGGTGTTTGATGGGTTTTCAGAGCGGCGATCGAGGGCAACTATTCCGTCGCTCATTTCGAAACGGGTATCGGCTCGCGGACGCCATCGACTGTGAATCGAGATTAGATCTCACGAACGTACGCGTGGTCGTCGGAAAGCGCCTCGGCGTCTTCCCGCAGCAACGCGACGACGAGACAGTCGACGTACTCCTCGAAGTAATCGACGAGTTCGGCGATTCGATCCGAATCGATCGCCTCGAGGGAGTCCAACAGCATGAACGGGACGATTTCGTAGACGTCGTGAACCAGATAGCCGGCGAGTGCGAAGACCAGACCCGTGACTTCGCGTTCGCTCTCCGAGAGGTGGTCGACGGTGTCCTCGTAGGTCGCTCCGTCCTCGGTCGTCCGGACGATATGGAGGTCGAACGCGGGGCGGGTCACCTTCCGACGCCCCTCCCGGACTGTCTTCTCGCGGCGTTCGATCCAGATTCGGTCGATATTTCGGTACTCGAGGATCGAGAGGATCGATTCCATGTGATCGTTGAACGCGTCGACGGCGTTTTCCTCGATCCGGTCAACGCGCGTTCGGAGGTCGGTCAGTTCTGCCTCGACGGTCTCACGGCGATCCTCGAGCTCGTCTCGTTCGTCGAGTTTCGCTTCGATTTCCTCGATTCGGGCGTCGACGTCGTCGCGTTCGGCTTCGAGGTCGTCGCGCTCGAGTTCGAGACGGTTCAGCTCCCGGTGGGTCTCGATGACCTCGTCGTAGGCCGCGTTCTCGACGGTGCCGGCGTCGTCCTCGAGTTCGTCGACGCGGGCCTGCTGGGCCTCGAGTTCCGCTTCCAGTTCCTCGATGCGCTGAGACCGGCGCTCGAGTTCGTCGTCGATCGCCTCGAGTCGCGTTTCGGTCGCCTCGCGTTGCTCGCGTTGCTCGCGGAGGTCCTTCTGTCGGGTAGAGAGCTCGTCTATTTGATCCTGCAGATCGCTTCGCTCCGTGAGCTTCGACTGACGGAGCGACCGCAGTTGGTCGAGGGTCGTTTCGATCCGCTCGCGGTCGACCTGTGACCCGCACGTCCAGCAGACGACGTCAGACGAGTCGGCGAGCAACTGGTCGGTGATGTCGCCGCCGGTGTCAGTATCGCCGTCACTGTCGCTGTCGATCGAATCGCCGAGTTCGAGATCGAAACCGTCGTCAGCGAGGCGCTCCTCGTTGAACCGAATCACGCTCTGTAATTCGCTCACCGTCGTATCCAGCGAGCGCTTTCGAGCGCGAAGCTCCTGGACGCGGCCCTCGAGGCGATCGGGCGACTCGAGGTCGTCGTCGAGGCCGTCGAGTTCGGCCTCGAGGTCGTCGCGTTCGGCCTCGAGTTCGGCGTGGCTCTCCCGTTCGGTCTCAAGGTCGTACTCGATGGACTCGAGTTCCGTTCGTGCGTTTTGCAGGTCGGCGAAGGCCGACTCGATTTCCTCTTTTCGGGCGCGACTCGCCTCGACGCCGAGATCGAACTCCTCGAGGTCGTCCTTGAGGTCGGCGATCCGCTCGCTCGTCGTCTCGATCTCGTCTTCGAGCGAGGTCCGTTCGGCCTCGAGCTCGGGGAGGTCGTTCCCGAGTTGCGAGAGGTGGTCGAGCCGATCGTCGAGGTCGCGTTTCTCGGCCTCGAGTGTGCTGATTTCGGCCTCGATCTCGTCGGTGTCGATCGGCTGCATAATGAGTTCGCGGAGGTCATCGCCGCGTCTGACGGCCCGCCGGGCCTCATTGGACTCGAGCAGGAACGCGAAGAGATCCGCGAGTTCGGAATCCTCGAGGTACGGGTCGCCCTCGAAGACGATCTCGCCGTTGCGGCGCTCGAGATAGCGGGTATACTGCTCGCCGTCGAACGCGAGTTCGACGTGGCCGGCGTCCGCATCGCCTTTCAGTGACGATCGGCGGCTGCCAAGCGCTGCCATGATCGTCTGTAGAAACGAGGTTCGGTTCGTCGCGTTCCGGCCAGTCAGAACGTTCACGCCGGGCTCGAGCGTTACCTCGGTACTGTCGATGCCGCCGATATTCTCCGCTAAGACGGTGATCGAAGAGGTGACTGACTCTGGAGATGACACGACGGTTACTTCTCCCCGCTGGTTATAAAACTATTTGGTTACGGCGGGGTCCGTTCACGGTCGTCACGTGGCGTCCACGTCGCAGTCACAGCCGCCCTGATCGAGCAGTTCGGCAATCGGATAGTCGGCCCCGCAGTTGCCACAGATCGTCCGGACATCGACGAACACCTCGTAGTCGCGGTCCGTGATTTCGCCCGCGTTGCTTAACTCCGTAAGCGTCGACTCGGTGACGACCTGTGTTCGGCCGGCAAGTCGCTGGACCGTCTCTTTCTTACGGTCGACTCTGTCCTCGGGGCTCTCTTCCGGCAGGGACGCCTCGCGAACGTTCGTGAGGTACGTATATATTGTCTGATGCGTGACGAAGTCGGACCGAACGCCGTCGATGTCGACGCCCGAGCGCTCGAGTTCGCGTCGTTTCCGGACCGCATCGGATCGCGACACGTCGCCGTCATCCGTCAGCGTTCGGTAGAGGGATTCGATATCGGTATCGATCACGGACGCCCCCGCATCGCGAACGGCGGCGCGGAGCACGGCCTGGTTGAACTCGGTCGCAAGGTCCCGAAGGCTCGTTCGTTCCGTCCCATCCCCGGTCCACTCGGCCTCCAACCGGTCACCCCACTCCTCAAGCCCGTACTCGTCGATCACGCGCTCGACCTTGGTCCGTCGCCCGCCGCTCGAGTCGGCTGTCATATCGGATATCTCCGATGCCGACGGTACAAGTGTTATGGTTGGACGCGGTCGAAACTCGCGCTGGCGCTGTTCAGTCGCCGACGATCGAATCGATCTAATGACAGATATCATGAAACTGGCCGGAATTAAAATCCGTCTGACAATACAATAGGGAGAGATCGTACAGCGGGCGGAAAGCGGAGGAGAGGGGGGTATAGGCCCAATCAGACGCGAAAGAAAGTGAACATTTGCCGAGAGATCTGTGCCATGGAACCTGTTCAACCATACGTATTATGTTGTCTGCATTCCGAAACGTTTCGTGGCTCCGACGGAAGCGCGCTCATAGTTACAAATCTATGTCTGTAAATCATCCGATTCAGTCGTCCAGTTCCAGTCTCAGAACTCGGCTTCGCGGTCGTGTGTGCGCTTTTTCCTCTGACACCGTCCGTTTCCGATCCCTGAACTGGTTCCCGATCTCGTTTCGGCGGCGGGCCAATCGACCGGCCCGCTCGAGCGGCCGATTCGCCGTCGTTCGACCGATTTCATGCTGTTTCTCGATTGGAACGCCCGTACTTGGGCTTCGAGTCTCGATTCTCCGTTTTTCATTACGGAACGCATTTCTCGTCGCATACTGGCCGAGTGACGACCGACGACGGCTCGGTTCGAGGCCGAGATCGAGAGAGGGATCGGGTCCGGATTCGGCGGATCGGTACATCGATACCGGATCGGCCCCACCGATCGCCGTTCGGCGATGGCGATTCTGAGCGGCCCCGTCCCGGGGAGAAGGCTTAAGAGCAGCCCCGTTCAACCGGGAATATGGCAGCCCAGCAGCTAGTCGGTCAGTCGTATCGATGTCCGGACTGTACGGGAACACTCACGTTCGAGGGACAATCGTGGCAGTGTGTCGACTGCGGGCACGTTCCTCGCCACGCGGCGGACTGACCGCTTCCGACCGCGGGACGCGTTGCCGGGTACCGATCGAACGCGACCGCACGCTTTTGTTGATCCGCTCGAGACGTACGGGCACACAATGGACGAAGATGCGCTCGAGTATCACCGGACCGATCCACCAGGCAAGATCGAGATATCGACGACGAAACCGACGAACACGCAACGCGACCTTTCGCTTGCGTACTCGCCGGGTGTCGCCGCGCCGTGTCTCGAGATCGACGAGGACGCGACCGACGCGTACAGCTACACGGCCAAGGGCAACCTCGTCGGCGTAATTTCGAACGGGTCGGCCGTCCTCGGCCTCGGCGACATCGGCGCGCAGGCCTCAAAGCCCGTCATGGAGGGTAAAGGCGTGCTGTTCAAGCGCTTCGCCGACATCGACGTCTTCGATATCGAACTCGACCACGACGACCCGGACGCGTTCGTCGAGTCGGTCGCCGCGATGGAGTCGACCTTCGGCGGGATCAACGTAGAGGATATCGCGGCACCGGAGTGCTTCGAAATCGAGGAACGGCTTCGCGAGCGCCTCTCGATTCCCGTGTTCCACGACGATCAACACGGAACAGCCATCATCAGCGGTGCGGCACTGCTTAATGCCGTCGAGATTTCCGGCAAAGACCTCACCGACCTCGAGGTCACCTTCGCCGGCGCGGGCGCGGCCGCGGTTGCGACCGCGAAGTTCTACGTCTCGCTTGGCGTTCCCAGAGAAAACATCACGATGTGCGATATCGACGGCATCCTGACGACCGGACGGGCGGAATCCGGTGAGCTGAACGAGTACAACCGCGCGTTTGCACAGGACCGTCCCGAGGGCGACCTCGCGGACGCGATGGCGGGAGCCGACGCGTTCGTCGGTCTCTCGGCCGGCGGTATCGTTTCACAGGACATGGTGCGTTCGATGGCCGACGATCCGATCATCTTCGCGATGGCCAACCCCGACCCCGAAATCGGCTACAAGGCGGCCAAAGCGGCCCGCGATGACACGGTCATCATGGCAACGGGGCGGTCGGACTATCCAAACCAGGTCAACAACGTCCTCGGGTTCCCCTTTATCTTCCGTGGCGCACTCGACGTCCGCGCTACCGAGATCAACGAGGAAATGAAGGTGGCGGCGGCCAGCGCGCTCGCGGACCTCGCCAAGCAGGACGTGCCAGACGCGGTCGTCAAAGCCTACGGCGACGAACCGCTGCAGTTCGGCCCTGACTACATCATTCCGAAACCCCTTGACGCCCGCGTGCTCTTCGAGGTCGCGCCGGCCGTCGCGCGCGCAGCCATCGAGTCGGGCGCGGCCCGCGCCGAACTCGAGGCCGACGAATACGTCGAACGACTCGAGGCCCGACTCGGGAAATCCCGCGAGATGATGCGCGTCGTGATCAACAAGGCCAAGTCCGATCCAAAGCGGATCGCGCTGGCCGAAGGGACCGACGAGACCATCGTGCGAGCGGCGGCACAGATGGCTGACCGAGGGATCGCAGAGCCGGTCCTGATCGGCGACGAGGACGACATTCTGTCGACGGTCGCGAACCTCGGCCTCGAGTTCGATCCCGAGGTCGTCGACCCGGAACACGGCGAGTACGAGGCCTACGCCGACCACCTCTACGAGCGCCGGAACCGAAACGGCGTTACTCGACGCGAGGCCGCGTCGATGGTCCGCGACGACACCGACTACTTCGGGAGCGTCATGGTCGACCGCGGCGACGCCGACGCGATGCTCACGGGACTGACGAACCACTATCCGTCGGCCCTGCGACCCCCGCTGCAAGTGATCGGGACGGCCGACGACGCCGAGTACGCGGCGGGCGTCTACCTGCTGACGTTCAAGAACCGCGTCATCTTCGTCGCCGACGCGACGGTCAATCAGGCCCCCGACGAGGACGTCCTCGAGGAGGTCACCCGTCACACCGCCGACCTGGCCCGCCGGTTCGACGTCGAGCCCCGCGCCGCCTTGCTCTCGTACTCGGACTTCGGCAGCGTCGACAACGAGGGGACGCGAAAACCGCGCAAAGCGGCCCAAAGCCTGCGCGAAGACCCCGAAATCGACTTCCCCGTCGACGGCGAGATGCAGGCCGACACCGCCGTCGTCGAGGAGATGCTGACTGGCACCTACGAGTTCGCCGATCTGGAGCAGCCGGCGAACGTATTGGTCTTCCCGAACCTCGAGGCCGGCAACATCGGCTACAAGCTGCTCCAGCGACTCGGCGGGGCCGACGCTATCGGCCCGATGCTCGTCGGGATGGACGAGCCGGTCCACGTCCTCCAGCGCGGCGACGAGGTCAAAGACATCGTCAACCTCGCGGCCGTCGCGACCGTCGACGCACAGGACGACGGGGTCTGATCGGCGCTTTGGCTGCCGCCGGCGCTCGTCGTCCGTAGCAGGGCCGGCCGATCACAGCGGTTCGAGGCTCCAGCGCTGGCTTGCAGAGTCGTTCGGCGTCGCCTGAATCACGTCCGCGCCGTCGCCTGACGACGCGACGTCGAGAGCGAGGCCGCTGTTGACGTTCTCGATTGTGTAGGTGCCGTCGCCCAGTGCGCTGAGCGTCCACTTCTGCATCGGACCACCCCACCAGCCCCACTGGTGGATGCTCTCGCCGGCCACCGTCGATCCGTCGGGAACGTCGGCCGCTTTATCGCTGTTCTCATTTATCAGCCGATACTGGCCGCTCCCGAGGTACTCGACCCACCACCGCTGGTTCGCGCCGCCGTTCCAGGCCCACTGGACGACGTTTGCGCCGTCGGCTGTCGACGACTCATAGACCTCGAGTGCCTTTCCCGTCGCCGCGTTCTCGATTCGGTAGATGCCGTCCGAAACGGGGCCCGCGTCGGCGGTATGGGGCATCCGGCTCTGGTAACTGGGCGTCCCATCGCCGGCCACGACCGGCCAGCCGTCGTCCCACTCGATGCGGTCGGTCATGAGGATGCGGTTCCACGTGCCGTCGACGAACTCCGGCTCCTGATCGTCGTAGGCGTGGTAGAGCATCCACCAGTCGCCGGCGTCGTCTCGTATGGCGGTGTTATGCCCCGGAGCTGTGAACCGGTCGTTTCCGGAGAGCACCGCGACGCCGCTGTTGTGCTCGTTCAAATCGCGGAGATCCGTTCCGTTCTGGTTGTAGTAGGGCCCGGTAAACGACGTCGACCGGCCAACTTCGACTGAATACGTGCTGTCGTACCCCTCACAGCAGTAGCCGGTCGAATAGAACAGGTAGTAGTAGCCGTTCCGCTCGAGGAGGAACGGCGCTTCCCGATGGTCGCCGGCGAGGTGGAACGTCGTCCCGGGGATGTAGTCCGTGCCGTCGGCGGTCAGTTCGACGCCGTAGAGCCCGTACCAGCTCCCCCAGACGATATACGGCGTGCCGTCGACGACGCGAAACTCCGAGTCGATGGCGTTGGTCATCCCGAGGTCGCTCTCGCGGAAGACCGGCCCCTGATCCGTGAACGGCCCCTCCGGCGAATTGGCCGTCGCCAGGCCGATACCGGGATCGTTGTTGCTTCCCCACACCGAGTACGAGTAGTACAGGTAGTATTGGCCGTTGTAGTAGTTGATGTCGGGTGCCCACAGTGACGCGTCGTCGCTGCGCCAGTCGGGGTAGCTCTCGAAGGCCTCGCCGACGTAAGTCCAGTCGACGAGATCCGTCGAACGGAGGATCGGAACCATCTCCTCTTGGGACTCCGAGTCCTTCTCCATGTTGGATGCGTACGCGTAGTACGTCCCGTCGGCGGTTCGAACGACAGTCGGATCGGGGAAGACGCGATTCGGGTACGTCGGGTTGTGGTAGTGGCCGGGGCTATCGTCGGCCGCGACGGTCCCGGTCGCTCCGAGTGCACTGGCGGCGATCGAGCCGGCTCCGATCGTTTTGAGAACGTCGCGTCTGCTGCGATCGTTGCTATCGAATGGCATGCGTGATGATAGTCAACCAGATCTATAATAAATGTTTTTGGATATATTGATCAGTCGTCGACGGCACTGGGACGCCGTAGCTATTCGACCCGGGCCGATTCCAGCGATATCGGCCCACTCGAGGAGCGGGACGGCAGGCAGCGGTCATCGAGTAGTCGCTCGGATCGCTCGCGTCTATTGTGGGATGACCGTCCGTCGCTGGCTCGCAGCACCGGTCGGCGTCGCCCGAATCACGTCGTCTCGCGAGGAAACGGCACGTGGAGGGAGACCGCCGCTACACCGGATCGAACGTCCACTTCTGGTTGTTGCCGCCCAACCAGTCGTACTGAAGTACGTTCGCGCCGTCGGCCGTCGAGGAGTTCTCGACGTCGGCGACCCGCCCGCTGTGTTCGGCCACCAGCCGGTACGTGCCGTCGCCGTTGTCTACGACGTTCCAGCGCTGGCACGGGTGACCGGAGCGTTCCCACTGCTGGACGTTCGCCCCGTTGCCGTAGTCGGCGTTGGCGACCTCGAGGTACAGGCCGCTGTTGACGTTCGTGATGTCGTAGGTTCCGTCCCGGTTCTGCGAGAGAGTCCACTGCTGGCAGGTACTGCCGGTATCTGCGTACTGGCGGACGTTATCGCCGTTTGCAGTGCCGGCGTTGGCGACCTCCAGCAACTTCCCGCTGTTGACGTTCGCGATGTGGTAGGTTCCTTCGGCGAGGGGGCCGGATACCGGTCCGCTGCAGTCGGTCGCGTTGCCGGGCGCTTGGGCCGTCGTGCTCGGCGTGTTCGTACACCCGACGACCGGCCAATCGTTCTCCCACGTGATTCGGTCGGTCATGAGGACGCGCCGCGGGACGCCGTCGACGGAGCCGCCATCTTGTCGGTCGTAGGCGTGGTAGATCGTCCACAATGATCCGTCGTCGTACGTGATGACGTCGCCGTGCCCCGGCCCCGGGAAGCGCCGGTTTCCGGTCAGGATTGGCACCCCCTTGTTGTTGACATCGCGATCGAGCAGGTCCGTCCCGTTCTGATTGTAGTACGGGCCAAAAAACGACGTCGACCGCCCGACCTCGTACTCGTACGTACTGGAGAGGCCGTCACAACAACCACCGGTCGAGACGATGAGGTAGTGGTAGCCGTTCGCCTCGAAGTGTGTCGTCCCCTCGTAGGCGTTGCCGGCCACCTGCGTCTGCGTCGACATATCGTAGCGCTGCAGGTCCGAACTCAGTTCGCCGACATAGATGCCCTGGAAGCTCCCCCAGAACAGGTACGGCGTGCCGTTGTGCTCGGCGAAGTACGCGTCGATGGTGCCGCCGCCCGTCTCGTTGTCGCCGATGATCTGCCCGTGGTCGGTAAACGGTCCGGTCGGCGAACTCGAGGTGGCCAGCCCGATGCCGAACTCGCCGCTTTCCCACGGCCGGGGCGACAGCGAGTAGAACATCTTCCACTCGCCGTCATAATAGTGGATGTCGGGTGCCCAGATCGAGCCGTAGGTCCACCCCGGCCGGGACTCGAACGCTTCTCCCTCGTACGTCCAATTGACCAGGTCCGTCGACGAGAGGATCGGAATCAGCAATTCCTCGGAATCGTTGGACCCGTCGTCCCGGTTCATGTTGGTACCGTAGGCGTAGTAAGTGCCGTCGGGTGCCCGGTGGATCGTCGGATCGGGGAAATGGGGCTCGTACTGTGGATTATGATAGTGTGTCGCACTCTCGTCGGCGGCGACGGAGCCGCTTATGCTCGCCGTGCCAGCCGTCGTAAGCGCACCGATACCGATCGTTTGCAGGACTGTCCGTCGATCGAAATCGACCTTGTGACCATCCGTCATGGCGGCTGGTAAATTGCTACTATCGAACTTATATCTTTTGTTGAATGGTATCAGCAAACACAACTCGTGTTCAAGGACAAACCAAACCATCTCAATCGGTCTGGACTCCTATGCCGAATATCGCGTCCGCAACGGCCCGTCGTGCGTTACTCGAGTGCGACCGGGTCGCCTCGCTCCGCGGAGTCGTGGATCGCCTCGATGATCCGCATGTCCCGCAGGCCGTGCTGGCCGTCCGGATAAATCTCGCCGTCGCCGAGGAGCCGATCCGCGAAGTAGTCGAACTCTTCTTCCATCTCGCGCTCGGCGTCGAAGCTTCCGTGTTCGACGGTGACGGATACATCGCCACGCGAGAGGTGCAGCGAACACTCCCCGTGGAACGCCGGCCGGAGTTCGATCTGGCCCTCGGTCCCCGTGAGTTTGAGATGGGTGTCTTCGTGGGCGTGCTGGCTCGAGGTCGAGGTCATCTGGACGTCGTCCTCGAAGACTAAAAGCGACGAAGATCGCTCGTCGGGCACGTCGCCGAACGCCTCGTGGTTCGAGACCATCTCGGTCTGTACGCTAACGGGGTCGCGCCGGAGCAGGAACCGAGTCGTATTGATCGAGTAGATACCCAGATCCATCACCGAGGTTCCGTAGCCGCTCAGGTCGGCGTCGAGCCGCCACTGGTCGGGATCGGGGATCATCTCGAGTAGGGGTTGACTGTTGTGGCCGTAGACCGACACCGGCTCCCCGAGGAAGCCGTCGGCGATCAGTTCGCGCGCTCGCTGGATCGCCGGATCGGTATGCATGCGGTAGGCGATCATCAACGGTACGTCGGCGGCGTCACAGGTCTCGACCATCGCCTCGGCCCGGTCGACGGTCGCCTCCATCGGTTTCTCACAGAGAATCGCCTTGTCCAGTTCGGCCGCGGTCTCGGCGTACTCGAGGTGGTAGGCGTTCGGCGTGCCGACGTAGACGGCGTCGTACTCGTCGGCGGCCGCGCCGTCGTGGAACTCGTCGTAACTAATTCCGCGTGCAACGTCGTTCTCGTCGGCGAGTCGCGTCGCTTTGTCGGTCGAACTACTGATGAGGACCGTCACCTCGCCTAGATCGGACGATTCGATCGCCGGAAGAGCGACGTCGATTGTCCACCACCCCAGACCGATCAGCGCATATTTGACGGTCCCGCTCTCGGTTGTCTGCCATGCTCGCTCCTCGTAGCTGTCGATCCAGTCGCGCATACGCGGTTCTATATTCCGATCTGATAAAAAACGACCGATGCCAACGTGTGGCGACCGCGCTCTCTGCGGTCGCGACACACCGATCGAAGCGGCTTGCGGGGCAGTAGGAACGTGATTTGGTTCGCCAATGATGAACAGCGGTTCGCTTTTGCGTAGTGGCCGTTCGCCCCGTCCGTCGAGGGGAAGACCGCAGGACGCTGAACCAACTCCCGTATGCGAGAACCTCCGTTTTGGACTCGAGAAGCTCCCTGATCCGTCCGCGATTGGCGAACAATCGAATAATCGACACGATACGCTGCAATCTGCGAA
Organism: Natrinema sp. 74; assembly: GCF_046097095.1. Taxonomy (NCBI): domain Archaea; kingdom Methanobacteriati; phylum Methanobacteriota; class Halobacteria; order Halobacteriales; family Natrialbaceae; genus Natrinema; species Natrinema sp. 74. Next base: position 3,432,146 of record NZ_CP175698.1, on the reverse strand, counting down.
ACGAGCGGAGAACGTCCCGCAGAGCGCTCCCTTACTGCCGATACGAGTCGATGTCTGGATTCGTCTCGTACCGCATCTCGTTACGCGCATATGCATGTAATCCCGGTCCGAACTCGTGGGATATCTGAACACGATGTTCGTTATTGTGGGATAGAGCTGTGTCCCGGAGACGATAACGGCGGAGGCGCTCGGCATCCGGTAGGTTAGCCGTCTCGCATGCCGATAGGTATCCGTCGCAGCGGACTCGAGCGTCGTAACTCATCGGCGTCCTCGTCGGGCGAGTCCGGTCGACCGAACTCGTCGAAAATCGCTTCCGAAGACGGTTCGAGTCGTCGATCGCGGGTCGTCAGTAGTTGTCGTAGACCGTCTTGCTGATGGTGTAGAAGTCCAGTCCAGCGTCGCCCTGTTCGCGGTAGGTCTCGCTCGAGGAGTCTTTCATTCCGCCGAAGGGGACGTGGAGTTCGAGACCGGTCGTCTTCTCGTTGACCTTGACGACGCCGGCTTCGATTTCGTCGACGAACCGGTTGGCCTCGGTGTGATCGTCGGTGACGACGCTGGCCGAGAGACCGTAATCGACGTCGTTGGCGACGGCAAGCCCCTCGTCGAAGTCGCCGACGGGAATAATGGCGAGTACCGGTCCGAAGACCTCCTCTTGGGCGATGCGCATCTCGGAATCGACGTCCGAGAAGACCGCGGGCTCGACGAAGTAGCCGTCGCGGTCGAGTGGCTCACCGCCGTACTCGAGGGTCGCGCCCTCGTTCTGGGCGATATCGACGTACTCGAGTGTGCCCTCGAGTTCGGAGTCGCTGACGTGGGGCCCCATGCCGGGGTCGTCGAGCCCGTGGCCGTGGTCGATTGCCGCGGCGCGGTCGACGACGGCATCGACGAACTCGTCGTAGATGTCCTCGTGGACGATGGCACGGGAGGCAGCGGTACAGGCCTGACCGGTGACGCCGAACGCGCCGTCGGCGACGATCTGGGCCGCCTCCTCGACGTCCGCGCTATCGCTGACGACCGTCGGGTTCTTCCCGCCCATCTCGAGTTGGACGCGCTTGCCGTCGGCGGTCGCAGTGTCGTAGACGGTGTTTCCGACCGCCGTGCTGCCGGTAAAGGAGACGGCGTCGACTGCCTCGTGGCTCGCGATCGTATCGCCGACTTCGCTTCCGGGCCCGGTGACGACGTTGAGCACGCCGTCGGGGAGCCCCGCTTCGGCGAGCACCGCTGCCATTTCGTGGACGACGCCCGGCGCGAGCGAGGCGGGCTTGATGACGACCGCGTTACCCGCCGCGAGCGCGGGGGCGATCTTCCAGGCCGGGATGGCGATGGGGTAGTTCCACGGCGTGATCAGTCCCGCGACGCCGAGGGGCTCGTTTTTCGTGTAGAGGTTCGTCTCCTGTGCGCTCGAGCCCTTGACCGTGCCGCCGAGGTCGCTGGCTTTCGCGCCGTAGTAGTGGAAGATGTCGATCGCGCGTTGTACTTCACCGCCGGCCTCGCTTCGGGTCTTCCCTTCCTCGCGGACGAGGAGTTCGGTGAGGTCGTCCTTTCGCTGGTCCAGCAGTGAGCCGGCCGTCGTGAGGACTCGCCCGCGCTCGGGGCCGGGCGTCGACCCCCACTCGTCGCTCGCATCGCGGGCCGCCTCGATCGCCTGCTCGGCGTCCTCGGCGTCGGATTGCGGGTAGGTCGCGACGACCTCGTCGGGGTTTGCCGGATCGATCGTTTCGAACGTCTCGCCGGTATGTGATTCGGTCCACTCGCCGCTCACGTAGTTCAGCCGCTGGTCTGGCATACAGGAGAAGGTTGTTCCGTTCGCTCATAATTCTTGCCGTTCCGACGCTTCCCTCGGCCGATCCGTCCGCGGACGAGACATTTATAACGGATTAGGGAGTTCATAATCGCATGCGGTATCAGCGCCAATCCACTGGCGACCAGTATAGACTCATCGCTGTCGACGACGAGACGGCGTACGATCTGACGGCCGTTAAACCGCGGTTAGACGGGTTCGGAGAGCTCGCTGCGGCGGCGGACATCGCGGGAGTCGGGATCGACGAGATGGCGAGTGACCTCTCCGACGAGGCGCCGACGGTCTCGCTCGATTCGCTCACCGACGGACCCCTACCGGTCGTGCCGGAGGAAGTCTGGGCGGCGGGTGTCACCTACGAGATCAGCGAGGAGGCGCGGAAGGCCGAAAGCGGGATGCCGGAGATGTACCTCCACGCTTACGAGGCCGAGCGACCGGAGATCTTTTTCAAGGCGACGCCGAGCCGAACGGTAGGTCCCGGCGAGTCGGTCGGCATCCGCGCGGACTCCTCGTGGGACGTCCCCGAGCCCGAACTCGGTATCGTCCTCTATGACGGCTCGGTCGTCGGCTACACGATCGGCAACGATATGAGCAGTCGTGAGATCGAGGGCGAAAACCCGCTGTACCTGCCGCAGGCGAAGATGTACGAGCGCTGCTGTTCGATCGGCCCCTGTATCGTCTCCGCCGACGACGTCGGCGACCCCCACGAACTGACGATGTCGATGGCGATCACTCGAGACGGCGAGACCCTCTACGACGATCAGACCTCGATCGGCAACATGGCTCGCACCTGCGACGAACTGGTCGAGTACTGGCGGGACCACGATGTCGTGCCCGAACTCGGCGTCCTGCTCACCGGCACCTCGCTGGTACCGGACGACGGCTTCACCCTCCAACCCGACGACGAGGTCCGCATCGAGATCGACGAAATCGGCGAACTCGTAAACCCAGTCGTCGAAGTCTGATCGAATTCGTGTCCCAGCGACGCCGTCGGACGCCCCGTAGAACCATCAGACCGAACGAGTCGAATACGTAGCCTGCGAGTATTCCGTTCACGGTCGATCGCTCGAGATTCACTGCCGTGGCCGGTCTCGGTGCCGTTTTTATGGTTTCATGAGTGCCGTATCGCCGACCGTCCCACCTACCGTTTCTATCCCTCTACATCTGATGGCAATTATTAATGAAAATTAAATATGGTAATAGAATATGCGGGAACGATGTTTGGGCAAATACTACAGGTAAGCGGACAAGCACCGCTCGTATCGCTCGTCGCAGGCGTTCTCGCGATCATACTCCTGCTGGTCGTCCTCGATCTCCCGGCGTTCGTATCGCTCGTCATCGCCGGGTTCACGGTCGGTATCGTCACCCCGTCAGTCGTGTTCGCCGACGTTCCCGGCGAGTTCGCGACGGCGTTCGGTGAGAAGATGGCCGATATCGGTATCCCCATTCTGATGGCCGCGATCATCGGCAAGGCAATGGTCGAGAGCGGTGCGGCAAACCGGATCGTTCGGGCCTTCACAAGTATTTTCGGGGATGAAAACACGGAAATCTCGCTGTTCAGCAGCAGCTTCGTCATGTCGATCCCCGTGTTCTTCGACAACGTCTTCTACCTGCTCGCGCCGCTTGCGCGGGCCGCCCGGTCGCGCGACGGACAGAACTACGCCCTCTACATCGTCGCCGTCGGCGCTGCCGGCGTCGTTACCCACGGCTTCGTGCCGCCGACTCCCGGACCGCTGCTCGCCGTCAAGGAGTTGGGCGCGAATCTCGGCAGCACCATCCTCGTCGGCGTTCTCGTCGGCCTGCCGACGGCGCTCGTCTCGGGGCTAGGCTATGGCTACTGGATCAATCGGCGCTTAGAGATCCCACTCCGAGACGCGATGGGGACGACGGTCGATGAACTCGAGTCACAAAACCAAATTCCGACGAGGCGACTACCGGGCGTACTCGAGTCGCTGCTCCCGATCCTACTTGCTATCCTGCTCGTGACAGCCGACACGACCGTGCAGACGGTGTTCGGCTCGGACCTGGCGGTCGGCGGCGTTACGGGGTTCTTCGGCGATCCGAACGTCGCCCTCACGGCCGCCGCGCTCGCGGCGGCGCTTACGTACTACCGGATGAGCGACCTCGAGAATGAGACGTTCTCCGACGAACTCACCGAGGCGCTCAAAAGCGGCGGCAACATCGCTGCCATCACCGCTGCCGGGGGCGCGTTCGGTGTCATGCTCCAGGCGGCCGGCGCGGGCGAGTACATCGCGGGCAGCCTCGAGGGGATCGGTCTCGGCCTGCTCGTGACGGCGTGGGTGATCGCCGCCGGCGTCCGCGTCGTTCAGGGGTCGGCGACGGTCGCGATCGTCACCACGGCGGGCATTATGGCACCGCTGGCGAGCGGACTCGAGGTCAACGTCGCGTACCTCGTCATGTCGATCGGCGCGGGCGCGTCCTTCTGTTCGTGGTACAACGATAGCGGGTTCTGGATCGTCAAGGAAATCGGCGGCCTCACTCAGGCGGAGACGCTGAAAACGTGGACGGTCGCGACCATCCTTATTGGCCTTACGGGTCTGCTGAGCACGCTCATTTTCTCGACGATCCTGCCGCTCAGTTGAGGCTCACCTTCGATTCCGGTCGTTACGATGCCGAGCGAAAACGGCCCGGCGGCTGCTCGGAGACCGTCTTGAACCACTCCGCCGAAAACGGTGATCGGCGCTTACGGCCGTATTTCGGTGGTCGACTCCGTGAAGGACAACTGTCGGTTCTTCACTGCCGCCCCCGATTCGGCGTCGAAGAGGTGAATCGCGTTCGTAGGGAACGCAACGTCGACGCGGTCACCGTCGCTGACGTTCGGGATCCCCTCGGTGGTCGCGGTGAACTCAGTTCCGTCGTCGAACCGAAGATGGACGAGGTTTTCGTTACCCATTGGCTCGATAACATCTACTGTGGCCGAAAAGCGCTGTTCGCCCGCGGCCGCCTCGTCGACTCGAATGTCCTCTGGCCGAACCCCGAGGACGAGGTCGCTCTCGTCCTCGAGGTCGTCGCTCGTCGCCGGATCGAGCGAGTAGTCGAACGCGTCGGTTGCGATTCGATCTCCCTCGAGGTGCCCGTCGAAGAAGTTCATCGACGGCTCGCCGATGAAGCCCGCGACGAACAGGTTGTTTGGCTCGTGATAACACTCCAGCGGCGTGCCAACCTGCTGAAGTTCTCCCTCGTTCAATACGGCGATCTGATCGCCCATCGTCATCGCCTCCGTCTGATCGTGCGTGACGTAGACCGTCGTTACGCCCAGCCGTTCTTGCAGGTGCTGGAGCTCCGTCCGCATCTCCGCCCGCAGTTTCGCGTCGAGGTTCGATAGCGGCTCGTCCATCAGGAACACGTCGGGGTCGCGGACGATCGCCCGGCCCAGCGCGACCCGCTGTTGCTGACCGCCCGAGAGCTCGCCTGGCTTGCGATCCAACAGATCGTCGATGCCCATCAGCGCCGCCGTATCTTCGACCGTCTCAGCAATCTCTGCGCTGGAGAGCTCCGTCGACTCCTCGAGCCCGAAGCCCATATTATCGCGGACGGTCTTGTGCGGGTACAGCGCGTACGACTGGAAGACCATCGCGATGTCGCGATCCTGTGCCGAGACCTCGTTGATCGTCCGATCGCCGAGCCCGATCTCGCCGTCCGTGATCGTCTCGAGGCCGGCGATCATCCGCAGCGTCGTCGACTTACCACAGCCCGAGGGGCCGACCAGGACGAGGAAGTCACCGTCGGGGACCTCGACCGAGACGTCTTCGACCGCAACGACACCGGAATCTCCGTCTCCGTACACCTTCGTTACGTCGTTGAGTTCTAAGCCCGCCATGTTACACCTGTGTGAGTTCGCGTTCGGTTTCGAAGCGACGGTTACAGAGCGCGTCGCCGCTGGTTCCGTCGAAGAGGTGGATCCGCTCGGGATCAAGCGTCACCACGACCGACTCGCCCGCGTTCACGACGTGCATCCCGTCGGTTACCGCCTGTAGGGCGTCGTGGTCGTCCGCTGCGTCGGCGTGCGTGAGGTGGACGACGTTCTGGTCACCGTGAGTCTCCGTGACAGTGACCGTCATCCGGAACTCGTGGTCGCCAAGCGTCGCCGACGCATCCTCGGCTTGCTGGACATCGACCGCCTCCGGACGGATCCCGAGGACGAGTTCGTCCGTGTCGCCGACGGCATCGGCCAGCCGGTCGTCGAACGGGTACTCGAGGAAATCGCCCTCGAAGCTGGTTTCGGACCGCCGGCCCTGGATGAAGTTCATCATCGGTTCGCCGATGAAGCCCGCGACGAACTGGTTTGCGGGCTCGTGGTAGAGCTCCAGCGGTTCGCCGACCTGTTGGAGTTGACCGTCGTTGAGCACTGCGATCCGATCGCCCATCGTCATCGCCTCGGTCTGGTTATGCGTGACGTAGACCGTCGTTACGTCGAGTTCGGTCTGCAGGTTCTGGAGCTCCGTCCGCATCTGTGATCGGAGCTTCGCGTCTAAGTTCGCCAGCGGCTCGTCCATCAGGAACGCTTCGGGATCGCGGACGATTGCTCGGCCCAGCGCGACCCGCTGTTGCTGGCCGCCCGAGAGCGCGTCCGGTTTACGATCTAGCAGGTCCTCGATGCCGAGGTCGGCGGCGACCTCCTCAACTTGTTTGTCCATCTCGTCGGCGGTGTATCCCGTTTCCTCTTCCAGTCCGAATCGGACGTTCTCGCGGACGGTCATGTGCGGATAGAGGGCGTAGTCCTGAAAGACCATCGCGATGTCTCTGTTCTGCGGGACGCGGTAGTTCATGTGATCGCCGTCGATGTAGAGATTCCCATCGCTGGGCGTCTCGAGGCCGGCGATCATCCGCAGCGTCGTCGACTTACCACAGCCCGAGGGGCCGACTAGGACGAGGAACTCGCTGTCCTCGACGTCGATGGTCACGTCCTCGACGGCGACCGTGTCTCCGAACCGCTTCGTCAGGTGATCGAGTTGAATTTGTCCCATCGTTATCCACTCTCCGTGCGCAGTCCTTCCGCGAACTGTTCGGCGAACGCAACGTATATGATAATCGTCGGCAAGGCGGCGAGGAACGCGGCCGACATCCGGATCCCGAAGTCGATACCGGAGGTCGACGCACCGATCGCCGGAAGAATCAGCGTCACCGGCGCTGCCGGGTGATTCGCTCCCGTGATGAGGGTAAATGAGAACAGGAATTCGTTGTAGATCTGGGTGAACTGGTAGATGAACACCACGGCGAACATCGGCTTCGAAAGCGGCAACACGATACGACGGTAGATCTTCGTGATGCTCGCCCCGTCGATTTTGGCCGCCTCAACCAGCGAGTTGGGGAGGCTCATATAATACGAGCGAAAGAGGACCGTACAGATCGGAATCCCGTATGCGGCGTGAGTGATTATCAACGGGATAAGCTCTGAGTGGTGGCGTTGGAAGAGCGGCATGGCCCCGAACATCGGTGCGAGCATCCGCGCGAGCGGGAAGAGGTTGTTCCAGAACCGTGCCAGTGGCACTAACACTGCCTGATACGGGACAAAGACTCCGACCAAGAACAGCGAGAGCACCACTACCTGGCCGCGCCAGTTGACCATCGTGAGGCCGTAGGCGGCCATGCTCGCCAGCAACACGTTGAGTATCGTCGCCGGAACCGCCATGAGCAGTGAGTTCACGAACGAATTCGAGAGTTGGTTGAACGCGTACTGAATGTTCCCGAACGTGAACCCTTCCCCAACCGGCGGGGCAAACGGCAGCGAACGGGCGACGGACCCGTTAGTCTTCAGTGCGGTCATGATTCCGGTCTCGAGTGGGACGAGGAAGAACCCCAGAAAGAGCACGACCAGCGTGTACTGGCCGACGCGTCTGAGGTCGACGTCCTCGACGAGCGATGCGACGTCGACGTTCGTATCCGAAGTGGATCGTGACATTGTCAGAGACTCCCCTGTCGATGCTGATAGACGAGATACGGTGCGATGACGCCGAGCGCGAGTAGCAGTAACATCGTTGCGATCGCGGCCGCGTAGGCCCACTCTCCGAACTTGAACGCCTGTCGGACCATCAACGTGGCCAGAATGTCAGTACCGTTTGGCGGCCGGTACTGACCGACGAGCGCGTAGAGGAAGGTAAACGCCTTGAGGGCGAACACCATCAGGACGACGGCGGCGCTGACCGACGATTCCTTTAGCTGTGGGATGATGATCCGCAAGTACGTTCGGATCGTACTCGCCCCGTCGACTTTCGCCGCCTCGAACTGGTCGGACGGGATCGACTGAAGTCCCGCCAGATAGACGACCATCGCATATCCGCTGAACTGCCAGACCAACGCGAAAATGACCGACGCGAGCGCGATCTGGGGATTTCCGAGCCAGTCGATCGGGTCGAGTCCAAACGTCGTCACGAGGATTGTCAACACCCCGTTATCTTGGTTGTACATCCACAACCAGAGTTGGGCCGTCACGACGAACGAAAGGGCCATCGGGAGGAGATAGACCGTCTGAATCTTGTCCTTGTAGCGGATCCCGTGATCGAGGAGGACCGCGAGGAAGAGGCCCAACGCGAGTGATATCGTCGTAAAGGCGACGAGTAAGATGAGGTTGTTTATCGCGGCCTCTCGAAACGCGGCGCTAGAGAGGGCAGTCCTGTACATCTCGAAGTCGAGATTTGAAAACGTCGGTGGATCGATGCCAGAGTAGTCGGTAAGCGAAATCACGACGTTGTATCCGATGCCACCATAGACGGCGATCCCCATCAGAACAAATGGAATCCCCCAATACGGTGACGACCGGACGAAGTCGCTGTTCAGGAAATACCTGAGCTTCGTCTCCCAACCGACCACCTCCTCTGTCGGTGCTGTCGTCGATTCGGTCGTGTCTCCTGTTGCCATCGAACTAGCCAATACTCGCCACCGTAATAAAAATTGAGTTATGATACGACGCGGCTCGTCTGTGCCGTCGAGCGCTCGCGTGACGATACTACTGCGAGACCGCGTTGAGCAGACCGTCTGCCGCCGCTTGAGCGTCGTACGGGTCCGAGAAGTTGTCCCCGAACGTGCTCTTGCAGTCGCCGAGAGTTTTGGGCTTGACGGCAAGGCCGTGTGCGATCGTCGGCGGATACGCCTCGGAGCTGGTGAGGTCCTCGTAGTTCATCGCGAGGAAGTCCGATAACTCGTTCGGATCGATGTCAGTTCGGAGCGGCACCGATCCCTTGAGGTTGTTGAACGTGATCTGCGCTTCCTTCGTCCCGACGAACTTCTGCCACGTGATCGTCTCCTCCTGACTCGGGTTGTTCGACGTTGCGACAAACGAGTCGACGTGGTAGAAGTAGAGCCCCTCGGTGCCGGGGAAGGGGATCCAGTCCCACTCCTCGCCGTAGTTAAACTTGTCGTCGTCACGAAACATGCCGTAGAGCCAGTTGCCGCCGTGGATACACGCTGCGTCCGCCGGATTCTCGCTATCGCCGATGATCTTCTGGCCGGCCTCGGTGTACCCGATCGAGGACGCGTCGGCGGGGATGTAGTTCTGCTGAATCTCCTGTAGCGTCTCGAGCGCGTCGATTATCTTCCCGCGGTCGCCGTTGCCCTCGATGAAGTTCGTGTACGCGTCGACGCCGCTCTGGCTCGTGAGGATCTGCGCCCACGTCTGGAGACCGAGGAACGACGCTTTCATCCCGTGTGAAAAGGGCGTGTAGTCGGTGTCCTGATCGATCGTCTCGAGTGCGTCCATGAGGTCGGAAACACTGCCGAGGCTTTCGGCGTCGACGCCCGCCTCGTCGAAGGCCGTCGTATTGTAAAACAGGTTGTTCATCCGGTGCGATCCGATCGGCACCACCGGCATCTTATCGTTGAACTTGCAGATGTCGATGACCCGCTCCTGCATGGTGTCTTTGTACCCCTCGGCTTCCCAGACGTCCTCTTCGAGGTCCATCAGGGCACCGTCGTATCGGTTCAGATTTTTCCCCGGCCAGTTCGCGAAGGAACTCATCGGGTTCGAGTTGGCCAACCGACGGAGCACGGTGGCGTTCAGACTGACGTTCCCGCCACCCCCGACTGCCCGAAAGTTCGTCGGTGCGTCCGGGTGTGCATCTTTGAACGCACTCGTCAGCTCGTTGATGGCGTCCGCGCCGTCGCCGCCCGTCCAGCCGTGCATCACCTCGAGTTCGCCTGATCCGCTGCCACCGCCCATACAACCCGCCATTCCGAGCGCAGCGCCCGCCGCGACGCCACCGAGGTACGTTCGCCGATCTATACTCGTGTCCGAATTGTCATTGTCAACCATACGGGTTGTGAAATACCCCCATATATTTATAAATTTACCGGTTGGGAGCAGTCAGGCCGTTCGAGACACCATCGAGGAGGCAACTAATACGCGTGTGTTAGGCCGATAGCAGCCCAGATTAGCGGTCACTGAACGAACGCGGCCGTGTGCGTCTCGAGAAGTGGGACGAGAAGTGCGTTGGGAGCAGACTCTCGCTTGGTTCGGCAGCCGGTCGGCATCGGTCCGTCGGCGCGACTCGCGGTGTCAGTCGAACGGATAGCAGCTTCGTCGACCGAACGGGTGATACGACGTGTCCGACGATCCTCGTTGCTCGACGCGGGTCGGGACGATACGTACTCGAGTTTGGCTCACGCTTCGTCGAACATCTCTGCACCCTCGGCCAGGTGCTCCTCGACCGCATCGAGATCCAACGTCACGCCGAGCCCCGGCCTCTCGGGAACCTCGGCGTACCCTTCGCTGATGATGTCTTCCTCGACTAAGTCCGACCACCAGCCGAGTTCGTAGGAGTGGTACTCGACCGCCAGCGCGTTCGGGATCGCCGAGCCGACATGGATACTGGCCATCGTCCCGATCGGCGAGGAGACGTTGTGCATCGCGACCGGCACGTAGTACATGTCGGCGAGATCCGCGATCTTCCGCGTCTGTCGCATCCCGCCGACGCGGGGCACGTCCGGCGCGACGATGTCGGCGGCCTGATTCTCGAGCAGCCGACGGTTGCCGTGGTTGCGGTAGACGTTCTCGCCGACGGTGATCGGGGTCGAGGTCCGCTTGGTGACCTCCTCCTGGACGTCGTGGTTCTCCGGCGGGATCGGGTCCTCGAGCCACCAGACGTCGTACTCTTCTAAGCGCTCGGCGAGGCGGTGTGCGCTGCCGGCGCTGAACGACCAGTGGCAGTCGAAGGCAACGTCGGCACGGTCGCCAACGCGCTCGGTGACCTTCTCGACGATCTCGGCCTTGTGTTCGATCTCCGGGTTCCGCAGATGGCGGTTCGCCCGATCCTTCTCGTGGCCCGAGGGAACGTCGAGGTCGAACTTCAGGGAGTCGTAGCCCAGGTCCTCAACGACGCGTTCGGCCTCGTCAGCGCAGGCGTCGGGGTCGGCCTCCTCCTCGGTGTGGCAGTCACAGTAGACCCGCATCTCGTCGCGGTACTTGCCGCCGAGAAGCTGGTAAGCCGGCACCTCGAGGATCTTGCCGGCGACGTCGTGCAAGGCGAGTTCGATGCCGGAGATCGCCGAGATCGCTTTCCCGGAGATCGATCCCTCGCCCGAGAGCTTCTGGACGAGATGTTCGTAGAGCCGATCGATGTCCAGCGGGTTCTCGCCCTCGATGAAGGGGGCCATCCGCTCGATGATCTCTCGTTCGCCGGCGCCCCAGTAAGACTCGCCGTTACCGACGAGTCCTGCATCGGTGTAGACGCGGACCAGCGTCCACGGATAGTTGCCGTCGACGATGGTCGTCTGAACGTCCGTGATCTCGACGTCGCGCGGGCCGCGGTCGGCGGAGACGCCCATCGTCTCCGCGGAGAGGTCGCGCATCGTATACTCTGCGTTCGGGTCGGACAGCTGTCTGTAGTCCATCGACAGTCGTGAATTACGGTAGGTACTACTAAAACTTCCGTCTGAAACGGTACCGCATAACAACGCTGGGCGAGGGCCGCATACGGTCTGGAGTCCCTGTTACCGGCGTCCGTCGGCAGGGGTCCCGGAACGCCGGAACTGACGACCAGTGGCCCGTCTCAGTCTCGGAGGACCGATACGTCGAAGACGGGCTTGCAGGTCCCGCCCTCGAGGAACGTCTCGAACGCCTCGTCGGCCTCAAGGAGGCTGAAGCGATCGTCGAGGAACGTCGCGTGATCGACGTCGCCCGAGGCGATCAGCCGGAGCGAGCGCTCGAAGTCCTCGTACATCGAGGCGTAGGAACACTGGAGGTCGATCTCTGCGCGCACAAGCGGGGAGTAGGGCATCGTCGTCTCGCCGGTCTGCCCGACGAGGACGATCTGGCCGCCCTTCCGGACCTCGTCGACCGCCATCGTCAGTCCGGAGGGATGGCCGGTCGTGTCGAAGACCACGTCGTAGCCGACGCCGTCGGTCAGTTCGTCCCGACGCGCCTCGAGGTCGTCGTCCGCGACGTTGACCGTCTGGAAGCCGAGGTCCTCGGCCAGCGGCAGTCGGTAGTCGGCGTCCTGTCCGACGCCGGCGACGACGACCTCGCCACCTTGCGCCCGCGCGATCTGGGCGGTCAGCTGGCCGATGGGGCCGGGACCGGCGACCATGACGCGATCGCCGGGGCTTACGCGCGAGTTCTGGATGACCGCTCGAGCGCCGATGCTCGTCGGTTCGACGAGCGCGGCGTGTTTCGGGTCCATGCCCTCGGGAACGGGATGGAGCGCCGTCTCCGGCACGGCGACGTATCCCTCGTACGCGCCGTCGTGGTCGACGCCGGTGATCACGGCGTTCTGGCAGACGTTCTCTTGGCCCATCTCGCACTGATAGCAGTCGCCACAGCCCCGAATGGGTCGCTCGACGACGCGGTCGCCGACCGAGAATTTCGTGACGTCGTCACCGACCTCGACGATTCGACCGGTGTACTCGTGACCGATGACGGTCGGCAACTCCATTCGCTCGAAGGCCGATTCGAACTCGTAGATACCCGCATCACTGCCACAGAGGCCCGCGTAGTCGACCTCAATCAGCGCCTCGTCCGGCCCGGGTTCGGGCCGCTCGAGGTCGACGAGTTCCATGGCTCCGTGACTGCGACTGGTCTTGGCTAATCCGCGCATGGTGTCGGGTCGTTCGCGAGCAGTTATAATTCTGTGGGGTTTCCCGATCCGGAGCGGGCCGGGACGGTAAACGTAATAGGGGCGGACGGTTACGATATCCGTATGGTCGACTACGATCACAGTCCAGTGACTGTCGACGGCAAACGAGCCGTCGTCGTCGGTGGGACCAGCGGTATCGGACAGGCGATCGCTCTCGGCTTCGCCGAAGAGGGTGCCGACGTCATCGCGACGAGTCGCGACGAATCGAAGGTCGCAGAGACCGCGGCGGCGATCGAGGACCGCGGCGTCGAGACGGCGCAGGTCACCTGCGACGTGACCGACCCCGACTCGCTCGAGGCCGTCCGCGAGACGGCCGTCGACGAGTTCGGCGGCATCGACATCGTCGTCGCGTCGCAGGGGGCGATTTCCCGAGCGACCGTCGAGGGTATCTCCGACGAGGAGTGGGAGTTCGTCACCGACGTCGCGCTCGACGGCGTTCGCCGCGTCACGCAGGCGTTCGCGCCCGCGATGGATGACGGCGGCTCGATCATCAACATCTCCTCGCTGTCGGCCCGGCTCTCGATGGCGAACCTGCCGGCCTACAGCACCGCGAAGGGAGGCGTCGAAGCGTTCACCCGCGCGTCCGCAAAGGAACTCGCGCCCGACGTTAGGGTCAACGCGATCGCGCCGGGCTTCGTCATCACCCCACAGAACGCCGAAACGTACGCCGAAGGGACCGAGAAGCGAACGCGCATCGATGAACGGACCCCGCTCGAGCGAGTCGCCGAGCGCGAGGAAATCGTCGGCGCGGCGGTCTACCTCGGCAGCGACGCCGCCTCGTTCGTCACCGGCGAGGTCGTTACGATCGACGGCGGGTTCGCAGACAGCGCGTTCTGACCGGACCAACGGTTCTACTCGGACCAACGTTTTTGTGGTCTCCGCGAGACTATCCAGTCACCGAATGCGAGAGCTCACGACGCAGACGGTAGCGCCCGGCATCCACCGGATCGAGACCGTCATCGACGACAAACTGCACGGCTACCACGTCCTCGAGGGCACAGAGGGACCGATCATCGTCGACCCCGGCGTCGTCGACGCGCCGACGACGGTCTACCGCCCCTTTCTCGAGGATCGAGGCTGGTCGCTCGAGGACGTTTCGCTCGCCGTCATCACTCACGCTGACGCCGATCACCACGGCGGCAGCCGCGAACTCCGCGACCACGCGCCGTCGGTCACGCTCGCGGCCCACGACGCCGACGCGGACCTGATGGAGAGCACCGACCGCGTCATGCGCGAGCGCTACGGCATGTTCGCCGACGAGCACGGAATCACGTACGACGACGACACGACCGAGTGGCTCGAGGGGATGATGGGGCCCGGCGAACAGATCGATCTCCGACTCCGGGGCGGAGAGCGTGTGGCGCTTGCGGACCGAGAGCTCCAAGTCCTCCATACGCCCGGACATACGCGCGGTCACCTCGCGCTCTACGATCCCGCCACTGACCTCGTGATCGGTGGTGACGCGGTCTTCGGACGGGGCGTCTTCACCGTCGACGGCGACTACATCCAACCGCCGCCGTACTACCGCTATCCCGAGTACGAGCGGACGATCGAACTGCTTCGGGCTCTCGACGCAGACGCGCTGTCGCTGACCCACTACGAACTCTTCGAGGGTGCCGACGTCGGTGACTTCCTCGACGAATCGCTGGCCTTCGCGTCGGAACTCGACGCGCTGATTCCTGCAATCGTAGACGAGCACGGCACGGTAACCCTGCGCGAGGCGATCGACGCCATCGTCGACCGTCGCGGCAGCTACGGACTCGACGTCGACCTCGCGTATCCGCTCTCCGGGCACTTCGCCGCCTACGTCGACCGCGGAACCCTCAAGCGGACGACGGCGGACGGCGTCGTCGCGTGGCGTTGGTCGTGAGACGGCCGTTCGTCATTAGTGAACACGCATTCGGTAGATCAATTGGTAATCACCATCTCTGCAAAATGGTCATGAATACGTCATGTTGAGTTCGATCACGTTTGCGGCACTCTCGAGTAGGTCGGGGAGTTCGGTCTCGAACCGATCGCCCCGCATGCGACTCGTCGGCCCAGCGACGCTGAGCGCGCCGATCGGCCGGTCGTCGCGGTCTAAAATCGGGACGGCGACGCAACAGAGGCCGCCGATTCGCTCTTCGCGGTCGAACGCTACTCCGCGGTCTCGAATCGTCTCGAGTTCGGCCTTGAGCTCGTCGCGGTCGGTGATCGAGCGCTCGGTGTCGGCTGTCATCCCGTGCTCGTCTATGATCGTGTCGACACGGTCCTCCGGAAGGTACGCCAGGACCGCTTTTCCCAATCCGGTGTTGTGCAGCGACACGCGGTGTCCGGTACTTGCCGCGACGTTGACGGCCTGGTCTCCTCGCACTCGACAGACGTAGACGCCCTGTCCGTGCTCCTCGACCAGGAGGTTAACCAGCTCCCCCGTTTCGTCTGCGATCGACTCCATTTCGGGACGAGCCGTCTCGTAAAGGTCGTTGCGCTGGCGCACGTACCGACCGAGATCGAGAAAACGGAGCCCGAGATAGTACGTGCCGTCCATTTTGACGACGTACTCTTCTTGCTCGAGAGTGCTGAGGTAGTTGTAAACGCTGCTTTTCGGCAATTCGAGTTCATTTGACAATTCAGTAACGCCAGCACCGTCGAGTCGACGCAACGTCTGGAGAATGTCGAACGTCGTGACGACCGATTTGACGGGATTGTTCGCTCGCTTGCCCATACATTGCCTAGTTAGCGTTTGGTATAAATATCTATGCGTTCATCATTTCCGAACAGGCTGTCTACAATGTGAACCACGCTTTCAGACGAGGGGTTGCCGAGTGGAGACCGCTACTCGGTAGTGAGTAAAGTTTATCGTTCACACACCTCAGTTCGCTACATCGACTATGTTCCCCAATGACAAACAATTGTTTACTATTCTAGATTCGGTCGTCTTTCGGGAGCAGCGCCGATAAGCGAGCTAATCTCGCTATTGTCCGTTGAGACGACTATCGATCGGATCACCGATAGTCGTATCGCCGTCTTGGATTATGACGGTCGATCGTTGTAGTAACGACGCTTCCGACGCTGTTCGTTATTAGATAACGAACAACTCATCCGAGCTAATGACGCTCTCCGCCGACCCCAACAGCGTCCGACCGGCCGGACATCACCGGACTATCGAGGCGAACGGTTCAGCACGGCCTCAACTGCGCCATCCATTACACACATATGGTTGTAATCTTCCGGCAGGAGGACCGAGATGTGAGTGCCGATTGAACCCTCTTTCAGCGGATCATCCCCGAGGCCGACCGACGTGACACAAATGAGATTGCGAACGGCCCTGAGCTGGTTTCTATCCCTACCTTTCGGTTATCGATATATCATAGATTCTCGACAGAAGAGCGTACTAGTGGTCTCGCGGCGGCTCGAGTTTTGGCGAGAGACGGTGTGGCCATTAGCTCGTAGTAATTCTCGGCAGTGTCAATACTCGTGTGGTCGGCTCAGTGACGACACAGGCCCCGATTATAGAACGACTGAGATGGACCATCCAACACAAACTCTATTGGCGACAGGTATTTCGGTCTTCTCAGGCCAGACAGTCGCTCATTTCGAATTGATCGAGACAGTTCGGTGGTCGACCGGATCGACGTGACCATAGCGCCCGAAATCGCGTTCTCTTGTGAATTTAACGCAGAATACGGCTGTTAGACTGGGTCAGCACCGGCTGACCAGCCCGACGTCGAAAATCGCCCCTATCCCGATAATATTGTAGAATACACACAAGAAACTGCAGTTATATCCGCAACGACTCACAACGTCAAACGCCCCAATGGGCGCGCTATCCGTCCGATCTCCGAACCGCTTCTAGACTCTCCTCGAGAGCCACACTGATGGATTTAGATCATTTCGCTCGATTTACTCACCGATTCGCTCGCCCCTCAACTATATTACCTGCTTTCCAATATATCTGAGCTAGTATCAGATATAGAATCAAATGTTCGATAACACGGTGATAGCATCGATTCCTTCGGCCGTCCGACTAACCGAGGGAGTGACGCGGAGATTGTTCCTAATTAGCTATCCACACATTCTTTGACTACGACACATCGTTCATGCGTTTCTGGTTTTAATCCCGAACAACGAAGAAAGCAGCCGGCATAGCGGGCCTACACCGCTAATACCGTTACCAACGATGTAAAACTCGAGAAAAGTTTGTGATACGTTACGAACGTACCTCATACACTTTTATACTGACTATCCCTATTGTTGAGATATGCGAGCAGCCGTACTCGAAGAGCACGGGGAACCGCTGGCGGTCAAAGACGTCGACTATCCAGAGCCGGCTCCGGACCAGGTCATCGTCGAGACCGAGGCGTGTGGCATCTGTCGTAGCGATTGGCACGCGTGGCAGGGCGACTGGAACTGGATCGGCGCGGGCGTGCCGGAAGGCCAGATCCTCGGCCACGAGCCCGCCGGCGTCGTCTCGGCGGTCGGAAGCGACGTTGAGACGTTCGAGGAGGGCGACCGCGTGGCGGTGCCGTTCCACCTCGGCGACGGGGCCTGTCCTCACTGTCAGGAGGGACGGGCGAATAACTGCGAGACGGTGCTCCCGCTGGGTCTCTCGGAGTACTCCCAGGGAGCGTTCGCGGAGGCGTTCCCCGTCCGCGAAGCCGATTTCAACTGCGTGGCGATGCCCGACGACGTCGGCTTTACCGAGATGGCCGGCCTCGGCTGTCGCTTTATGACGGCCTATCACGCGCTGGCCGACCGCGCCGACCTCCGACCCGGCGACTGGGTCGCCGTTCACGGCTGTGGCGGCGTTGGTCTCTCGGCGATCCATATCGCGCAGGCACTCGGCGCACACCCGATCGCGATCGACGTCCTCGACAGCAAACTCGAGCGCGCCGAGGAGCTAGGTGCCGTCGAGACGATCAACGGTGCCGAGGTCGACAGCGCACCCCAGGAAGTGAAGGCGATCACCGACGGCGGTGCCGACGTCTCGATCGACGCGCTGGGCATCGCTGAGACCTGCCAGAACTCGGTCAACAGCCTCGGTACGCGGGGCAGCCACGTACAGGTTGGCCTGACGACCGGCGAGGAACAGGGACAGATCGACCTTCCCGTCGATATCATGACGATGCAGGAGATCGACTTTCACGGCTCCTTCGGGATGCCGCTGGTCCGCTACGAGGAGCTGTTCAACTTGATCGCTCAGGGCACCCTCGAGCCCGACAAGATCATCGGCGAGACGCTTTCGCTCGAGGAGGCTCCCGAAACGCTGGCCGCGATGGACGAGTACGAGACGGTCGGCATTCCAGTCATTACCGAGTTCTAAGCGGCGACCGGAGTCTGGCGAGGCGAAGTCGGCGACCGTTGTTAGAACGCTACTACGTCGGTTTCGAGCTGCTATCCGCCGTGAACTGCCGCTATCGACGAATCGTGAACCCCGGGCGGGCGGGAACCGCCCTGGGCGTGAGAGACATGAGCGTACTCGAAGTGGGGCGAGTCCACGTCCGAGCGATCCGGGCACGAACGCACGCGGTCGGCGTATGAGTTGGGTCAGGTGCGTACCCGACGGGGTCGTTCAGCCCCGCAGGTCGGCTGATGCACGGCTCGCCTATTGTTATGCGGAAGCTTGGCACCGGTAGCGGCCCCGAACCGGACACAGGCGGCGTATAATTGACCGGTAGCGGTCCGCTACGGTCGGTTCGGCGTGGCAGTTTACGGTCAGACCGCGTGTCGCACTCGCGATGGAGACTCTCGTCCCGACCTGCATCGCTCGACGCTCTCGGGCGAGCGGCCGACCGACGTCCTCGAGGACGGGGTTCGGACTCCGCTATCGTGACGTTGGCGTAGCGTCGCAGACGGGAAACGCTGGGGTGGCCCGGCCATCGGTGCCGTCCTCGAGTGGAACGGGGTGCTTGCCTGCGACGCCTCCAGAGGAATAGGGATGGGGGCCGTTCGAGACGGTATGAGCGATAGCGCCACGTCGCGCTCGATTCGCGTCGGTATCGTCGGACTGGGATACATCGGAACCACTGTGGGCGGCGGGTTCCACCGCCACCCGGACGCGACCGTTCACGCGATCTGCGATCTCGACGCCGAGCAACGCGAGGCGGTGGGCCGCGACTTCGCCGTCCCCGCCGAGCGGCGGTACGCCGAATACGCCGCGATGCTCGAGGAGTCGACCATCGACGCAGTCCTCATCGGGACGCCGCATACGCTGCACTACGAGCAGGTTCTCGCCGCCCTCGACCGGAATTGGCACGTCTACTGTGACAAGCCGCTGACGACCGACCTCGAGCGGGCGCGGGAACTCGCTTCGCTAGCTGAGCGAAGCGACCGGACCGTGATGGTCGGCTACCAGCGCCACCTGCAGACGGCGTTCCGAACGGCCCGCGAACGGTTCGCCGACCGGGAGCCGACCTGGCTGACCGCCGCGATAACGCAGGACTGGATCGACGACTCTCGGGGGACGTGGCGGCTCGATCCCGAGCTATCCGGTGGGGGGTTCCTGTACGATACGGGCAGCCACGTCCTCGACGGCGTCCTGTGGACGACCGGTCTCGAGCCGGCGTCGGTCGCCGCGAGCATGGACTTCCACGACGAAGCGGCGCGAATCGACCGTCGCGCCCACCTCGACGTGCGGTTCGAAAACGGCGCGACCGGAACGTTCTCCTTCCACGGCGACGCGCCCTCCGTCCGCGAACACCTCCACCTGTGGGACGACAAGGGCGCGGTCTATCTCGAGGGAACCCAGTGGGGATCCCGCGAGGTCATCGAGATTGATTCCGATGCCGGCGAGTACGCGCCGTACATCGATCCGCGCGACGAGCAGTCGCGAGCCGATGCCTTTCTCGAGAGCGTCACTGCGGGGACAAACCCCCCGGCGACGGTTGCGGATGCCCGTCGAGTAACGGCGCTGACCGAAGCGGCATATGAGGCGGCACGGACGGGCGATCGAATCCCGGTTGAGACGTGACTCGGCGGCGGCAATCACGGCCCATCGTCGCAGCGGTGTGGCCTGGTATCGTTCACGGGGCCCCATCCCGTGATCCACGGCGATAACACGCGGATTTCTCCGTTCGCTCCGTCGGAAAAGATCGTTTTCGACAACCGTTCAGACTGCAATCGACCACCGATGATCCCGACGCCGTCACTCGATTTCAATGGAATTACGCACGTACTACATCGTTCGAGTGGGTGGGAGTGACGGGTAAAGCGGCACACCTGTCTGCCGACGACCTAATGTGGGGTGAAATCAGGTAAGACTTCCATAGTCACTCATCCCGCCTGGTTACAAGCCGGATAACTACGGTCGGTGCTGGCTATCGAACCGATATGATCACCTGCACTAACTGCGAGACCGCCCAGTTCCTGCAGATCACGCAGAGTCGCGTCTACTTCGAGGACGGGGAGATGATCAACGAAATCTCCGAGACGTACGAGTGCACCCTCTGTGGGGCGACTGGCAAGTACATTTACGACGACGACTCCGACGAGGAGACCGTCACCGGCGAGGTCGAACACACCACCGAACGCCCGAAATACGCCTGACAGGCGCTCTGCCAGAGCCACGACCCGTCGGACGACGGCCAGTGCTCTCTTCTCGTTTACTCCTCCGCGTGGTTTTGGTCTCGCGAGCCGTCGTGGGAACTACCGACGCCGAGTTCGGTCACCGCTTTGGGGTCCGCGTTCGAATCGGGATCGTCGTACTGCCGTCTCCGTACCGCGGCCGACCGACGAGTCGCGTCCCACTCCTCGAAGAGGCCGTATTCGGTCATCGTCTCCATCCCGGCGATCGCGGCCGTCAACTTAATTCCCACGAGCGGAATCTCGGCCACCGAAACGATCACGTCGGCCCGGACGACCGCGCCGTCTCTGAGCAACACGTCGAGTACGTCGACGAGCGCGTCGTCGTCCTTTTGCGGTCTCATGGCTGTGGGTTTTCGCGGTCGTTCGCCGCGGGAGTTCCGTCGCCACCGCCCAGTTCCGGCGCGAACGTATACGGCGGCCACGGCCCCGTGAACCGGACCTCGAGGCCGTCGGTCGCGGCCACGTCGTCGAGGATCGAGCCGATCGCCCCCTCGTCGTCCTCGTGGGCCAACAACGTGAGCCGACAGAGAGTTTCGCCATCGCTCGCGTCGTCACCGCCAGCGGAGCCACCGGTCAACTCGTCGGAGAGTTGCGCGCTCGGCGAGCGCTCGAGCGCGTGTACCTCCCGCGCCTCGGCGGCCAACCGCTCCTCGAGATCGGCGGTCAGCGAGTCGCGGCGGGCGGCCCGCAGTTCGGTCAACCGCTGGTCGAACCGCTTCTCGAGCAGGAACGCGGTTCCCTCCGCCGAGTCGCCGATCCGTTCGTCGAGTTCGCGCAACTGGTCGTCGCGCTCGATCAGCGCCTCGTCGCTGACGCGGTCGACCTCGACGACTTCGACGCGGTACTCCCAGTGACCGGCTAGCCCGGAGAGGGCGCGCTTGAGGGTGGCTTCCTCCTCGTGGAGCCACTCGCGGACGCGGTCGTCATCGCCTCGGAGGATCGTGTCGAACTGAAACGGGATCGGCGTGCCAAACGCTCGTCCGGCCTCGTCGACAACCGTCTGATGCCGGACGAGCCAGCGGCGGATCTGAGCGAGATTCGCCGAATCGTAGATACCGTCGCAGGCGTGGACAACGGCTCCGATTCCGCGTTCGACGATGACCGAAACGGGTTCGCCGTCGACGCCGGTCGTCTCGAAATCGCCGTCCGCGTCGGCCGGGACGATACAGTAGAGGTACCGACCCTCGTCGATCGCCGGCGCATCGGCCGGGTCCGCGGTCGCCTCTCCCTGAGGCATCTCGAGGGCGTCCGCCGGCCCGTCGGCTCCGCGGTCGCTCATTCGCCCTCACCTCCGAACACGGAGTAGCCGGGTTTCCGGGTAGCCGTCGGCTCGCCGCGGAACTGTTCGATCGCGTCGTCGACCAGCCCGTCCAGATCGCCCCGGAGATCGTCGACGCCCGCTTCGATCCCCTCGTCGGCTTTGAGCCGCTCGATTTCGGCTTCGATCGTCGCGAGCTGGCTCCCCAGCCGTTCGACCTCCTCGTCCGAGAGGGTCCCCGACTCCATGCGGCGGACCGCCTCCCGCTCGAGCGCCTCGATCAGGAGTTCGACGACGGTGACGACCAGCGTCATCAGTCCGTCGCGCGCGTCCTCGCCGTCGCCGACGTCGATCGCTGTCACGGTCCGTCACCTCCTGATTCTGACTCCGCTTCCGGGGCAGCCTCCTCGGTTTCGGCCTCCTCGCCGGTCTCGCCGGCCGGTTCCGTCTCGTCGCGTCCGTCGCTGTCGGCGCTCCGCTCGTCGTCCGCGTCGCCCTCAGCGGTGGTGGAGACGCCTCGAGCCGGATCGATCACCGGATTCGGCCGATCGGCCGTCGCGACCTCGGGGTCGTCGACCGCCTCCGCGACTCGCTGCATGTCCGTTCCCTCGGGAAACTCGAGGCCGTACTTCGCCGCGGTCTCGAAGGAGGCGATCGCGGCCCGAAGCTGGACGCCGAGCAGTTGCGTGTCGCCGATCGAGACGGCGATATCGGCGTTGATAACGATGCCCTTGTCGAGCAGCATCTCGACGACCTCGGCGAGGTCGGCCTTCTGGCGACTCGGCTGGAACTCATCGACCATCTCCATCACCCCGGAGGCGGCGTGACCGCTGTTCGATCGTCGATCCCACACAGCCGTTCGGTCGCCGCAGTGGTCGGTCAGTCATTGGAGTCTCTCCGTCGTCGTTCCCGCTCGAGTTCGAACCGGCGGCCGTAGATCCGTCGTCGCGTCGGCGCGGTCGACAGCTTCACCGCTTGCGGTACGGTCGAGTACCGAGCGCCGCCGAGGTCGCGCCGCTGGGTCGGGATCGTCGCCGCGGCCGTCGGATTTCGCGAGTTCGTACTCGTGTCCTCTCGGCGCATCTTCTCGCGGTTGTACTCGTACAGCCGTTCGAATTTCGCGTGTGTCTCGAGTAACGCTGCACGGAAGGCGTCGATGCCGTCGATGGCCTGGCGCTGAATGGCCGCCTGATAGGCTTCGGGATCGTCCGTGATGTCGATGTCGCCGAGCGCCTCCGTTGCGGCCTCGGTCGCGTCGACGTCCGTCTCGAGGAGTTCGCCCTCTTCGCCGAACAGCCGTTCGTCGCTGGACGCGATCTCTGCAACGGCCTTTTCGACCGTGCCGGCGTCGGCGCTGTCCTCCAGTTCCTCGAGGGCGGCGTCCAGTTCGCGTTTCTCCTGCCAGAGCCCGGTCAGGTCCGCGGCATCCCACGTCTCAAGGAGATCGATCGCGTCGAACAGTTCCCGAAACGAGATCAGATCGGTCGCGTCCGCGTCCTCGTCGGCCAGAACGGCGGGAAGCTCGCCGGCCTCGATCGCATCGAGGAGTTCGTCCTCGTTGACCGCGTCCGGGAGATCGGTGAGATCGATCTCTTCGAGCAGTTCGCCGACCTCTTTGGCGACACGCGCGAGCGCGTCGAGGTCGCCGATCACCGATTCGACGGTCTCGTCGTCGAGTTCGTCGATCGCCTCGACGTCGTCGACGACCGCGTCGAGATGCTGGAGGCTCTCGGTCGCGTCCTCGAGCAACGCGTCGAACGGCTCGGTCTCGGTCATCTCTCACCCTCCGTCTCCGGCACGATCTCGACCGTGAGCACGCCGTTTTTGATCGTCGCCTCGGACGCGGTCTCGTCCCAGGGAACGTCGATACGATCGAGTTCGCGCTCCTCGACGGCGATGACGAGCGTCGACTCGTCGAAGCCCACGGTGACGTCCTCGGGATCGACGCCGGCGATGTCCGCGGTGACGAGCAACTCGTCGTCGTGCGTTCGGATCGCCACGTGGTGATCGCTCGACGGCCCCGACGACCGAACTCGACGCGTTCGCGGTCGGCCGCGGTCTCGCTCGGCGTCGCTGGGGCGGCGAGCAGGCGGCGATTCGTCCGCCGAGAGCCCGTCGGCGGTCCGAATCGAGATGTCGTAGTCGAAGACCGTTCGATCGCCGCGACGGCGACCCGACCGCGATGTCGAGCCGTTCTCGAGCGATTCCAATGCGGCGAACAGGCTCGAGAGCCAGTGATCGCTCTCGTCGGTGCTCTGTTCGTCGGCCCGGTCATCGTCCGATTCGTCGCGGTCGTCTGTCGGTGGGTGTTCGCTCATTATCGTTTCACCTCCACGCGGCCGCTCGAGAGTCGCTCGTGGACGTCGCGAGCGGTCTCGAGTTCCGCCTCGAGTTCCTCTTTCCGTCGCCGGTACTCTGCTTCGGGCCGTTCGCCGAGTTCGTACAGCAGCTGGTTCTCCTTGAGTTCGTCCTCGATGGCCTCCACGTCGTACAGTTCGTCGAGCGCGATAGAGTGAAGCGCGTTGACGATACCCATGAAGGGCCGGAACAGGAGGTCGTCGAGGACGAACATGGTTACTGTTTGGCTCCGATTTTCACGTCGACGAAGCTATACGGCGCAAACGGTCCGGTATACTGGACCAGCAGGTCGTCGCGGTCGGCTTCGAACTCGGCGACCGCCTCGTCGAACGCCTCGCGCTCATCCTCGTCGACGAGATACGAGCGGTTCAAGACAAGCCGATCGCTGAACAGGTCGTTTTCGACGGCCTGCGTGGCGATGGAATCGAACCGGGCTTCGACGTCGTCCTCGAGCGCCTCACGGTCGACATCTGCGTCGTCCTCGCGGACGAGTTTGAGGCCGAGTTCGATCTTCCCTTCGATGTCGTTCATCGCGCGTCGGAACGCCGGTCGCGCCCCGCGTAAGACGTTCTTCAGTTCTCGGTCGCCCTCGAAGGCCATCCCGAACTGCATGGGAACGACGGTCGTCCCGCCGTCGTAGGCCATGATCTCTCGAAGCACATCGTCGTGGAGTTGGGCGTCCTCGTCGGTCTCTTCGGGATCGGTGGTGTCGATGTCGGAGACGACCGCGCCGAGTCGACGATGGGAGACCGTGTAGACGCTGTCTGCGCCCGCGACCGCATCGGTTTCGAACGCGACGTCGTCCGACTCGACGACGCCGTAGACGTATCGGTTGCTCATCGCGGATCACCCGCCGACCGCGGCGGAGCGCCGGCTGAAGACGGCGATCGTCTTCCGACGGACACGGGATCACCGTCTGGGAGTTGACGCCCGTTACGAGCCGATCGACGATACCTATGGGTCGATAAACGCGTGCGTGCTTCGTCTCGGTCAGCGATGGGACGGATCGGTAGCATGAGGTATGTGGCAGAGTGTAAGCGCCGCGGTTTTCGCGGTCTGGCCCGTAACGAGCCTCGGATCGAGTATCGTCACGAACTGTTCGTCGCGCCCGCCAGTTATCGTGGTGCTTGCAGTCGCAACCCCGAATGCGCTAAAAGCGACGCCGATCCGAGAACGGCGACCAAAGATAGTGAGACTTGCAAGTGCAGACCGAGTCGAATTACGAGGAGGCGGCCAAGAAGCAGCCGTTATGACACAACGAACTCCGAATTCCTCGAGTCTGGCGGAAGTACTGGACCGCGTCCTCGATAAGGGCGTCGTCATCGACGTCTGGGCGCGGATCTCAGTCGTCGGAATCGAGTTGCTGACGGTCGAGGCCCGCGTCGTCGTCGCCTCAGTCGACACCTTCCTGCACTACGCAGAGGAAATAGCGAAAATCGAGCAGGCCACCGCCGAGGGCGACGTCGAAGAACTCGAGGAACTCGAGGTCGAGCCCCGCGCCGAACCGTCGTAACCCTTCATATGGCCGACGACGCCTCGCGAAAGCGTACGGTCCGTGGCCGGAAGATCACGGCCAGCCGCGAGCAGAAAGCGACCCGAAAATCGAAGAAGGATCTCGCCCGGAAGTCGCCGAGTGGCGACCGCAACGGCGACAGCCTGCTCTCCGACCCCAAGGCGGTCGTCCCCGAGCCGTTCGTGGAAACGGACGCCGTCGAATCCCTTCAAGAGCGGATCACGGGTTGGCTCGAGGCCGACCAGCCGGTCCACCTGATCGGGCCGACGGGGTCGGGCAAGACGGCACTCGCGCTGTCGGCTGCGGCGAACCGCGGTCGGCCGGTCGTCCGGCTCAACGGCGACGAGGCGATCGATACGGCCTCGCTCGTCGGCACCCACGCCGGCGGCGAGCGCTACGAAGAGAGCGATCAGTTCGTCAGCGGCGTCAGCAAGAAGACGGAGATCGTCCGCGAGCAGTGGGTGGACAACCCCCTCTCGGTCGCCGTTCGCGAGGGTGCGACGCTCGTTTACAACGAGTTCTCGCGCAGCGACCCCACCGCCCACAACGTCCTGCTCTCGGTCTTCGAGGAGGGCGTCTTGGAGCGGCCGGGCAAGCGCGGCGAGGATCGGACGATCGACGTCCACCCCGAATTTCGGGCGATTCTCACGTCAAATGACGTGGAGTACGCCGGCGTCCACGAACAGCAAGATGCGCTGCTCGATCGGTTCGTCGGCGTTCACGTTGGCTTCTACGACGACGAGACGGAACGCGAGATCGTCGCGTCCCACGTCGACCTCCCGGCGGACGATATCGACACCGTCGTGGCGACGACGCGGGCGCTTCGCGACGAACTCGAGATCGCCGTGGGTACGCGGACGGCGATCACCGCCGCGGCGGGGCTGGCGGTCTTCGACGGCCACGACGCCGACGGTGAATTCGACGACGAGACGCTGTCGAACGTCTTCACGGACGTTCTCGCGCCGAAGATCGCGGGCGAGGGCGGCGGTGATATCGACGAGTTGCGATCGCGAATCGCGGAGACGATCTGACCGAGAGCGGGATCGATCGACCCGGACGATCCATATCGAACTGAATCCAGACCAATGGCCGAAGCCGACGTGCAATCACACGAGCAATGCAGGGCTATAACCGAGGATGGCGAGCGCTGCTCACGGCGGGCTCGAGACGGCGGCTTCTGCTTCCAGCACGACGAGAGTGATCCAACAGTGAGCGACAGTCAGCAAACCGATCGGGAAGAACAAACCGAACAGACGGACGAGGCGGCCGAGCGCGAGACGGGGGACTCCGAATCGAACGAGACCGAATCGCGCGAAACGGTCGACATGACCGCCGAGGAGGAGACTGACCCCGAAGAGACGGACGCGGAGTCCGACGCCGACCGCGAGGAGATCGCCGGTATTCTTGCGGTCCGAAAGACCGTCCAATCGACCGCGAGCGAACTCATCGGCCACGAGTTCGACGGCGTCAGCGAGATTACCCCGACCGACGACGGCTGGCGCGCCGTCGTCGAGGTCGTCGAGCGGCGAGCCGTCCCGGACACCCAGGACATCGTCGGTCGTTACGAGATCGAACTCGATACCGACACCACCGTTCACGGCTACCGCCGACTCGATCGCTACCGCCGCGGCGACACCGCCGAGTTCGAGTGACGCTCGAGCGCGGATTCGAATCGGGATCGGTCCCGGCGTGAGTGGCAACGCCATCCGTCGTCGCTGTCGCCGTCTCCGCTGTTGCCGTCTCTCCTCGCCGCAAGGGGGGCTATCGGTCGAGTCCGAAGAGAAGCGGTCGAGCCCGCTTTTCGCCTCCTTCGACCTGTCTCCGTCAGTTTAATCCGCGTTCTCGGACGAAGAAACGCGCTTAGCGTCCCCGTCGTCTACCGGCACGAGTGTAACTTGATCGAGACGGGCGTTGTTCTCTTGAAACTGCCGCACTAGCTGCTCGTCAACGTCGTCAATCACGCCCTCGATGCTAATTCGGATTTCGTTCTCTTCGAGAGATGGTTCGACTCCCCACACGAGTCGATCCCAGTCATTCTTCATGGAACGTGCCTCCGTTCCCCGGTAGGGGCGTGCCACTGATAAACTCGAGCGGCGTTTGCAGCCCTCGCAAACGGGCCCCCGCAAGGTAAAGTAGCGGCGAGTACTAGCACGCTATAGTCAAATGGCTATCGATCCCCAGGAGGTCATCGAGGCAATCGACAGCGAATCGTCGCGACGAATTCTTGCAGCGGCGAGTCGCGAACCGATGACCGCCAGCGAACTCGAGCAGGCGCTCGACGTCTCGCTCACGACGGTCTACAGGCAGACGAACGACTTAGTCGAGGCCTCGTTTCTCGAGGAGGAGACCGAAATCTCTCCAACGGGGGACAATTACACTAGTTTCAAGACCGCAGTCAGGCACATCGAGTTCACCGTCGAACATGGGGAGTTTCGCGTCGACATCCAGTTTCGAAACGATACGATCGACCGATTCGGCCAGCTGTGGCGATCGTTAGGAGGGTGAGATCACCCGGGTGAGTTCCATGAGGGGGATTGGATGACCCAATCGGCGAGTTCGTGGCTGTTCCTGCTCTCGAACGTCGTCACGTTCGGTCTGGGGGTGGTCCTCACCGTCATCGCCTACAAGGCGTACAAGCGCGAGGGGCTTCCCTCCCTCTTGGTCGTGACCGTCGGCTTCGCGATTCTCACGCTAGGAACCGTCACGGAAGCGTTGTACGAGTTCGGCGTTAACGGCGGCATCACGGCGTTCGGACGGGAACTCTATCTGCTCCGGACTGCGGAAGCGATATTCATCGCGGTCGGACTGTTGCTCTTTATTTATTCGCTACGCCTCGTCTCGTGACCCTGATAGCGGCCGATTCATCGGTCCAGCAACGCGGTGCACCCTGCACACCGTAGTTCTCTGTGGCACGGCTACGCGACCGTTCGCGAATCGAACGAACCACGACTCGAGGCGCTGGACGACGGTCACGGTCGACGATCCCGCCCTCAAGACGCCCCAGCACCCACACTCCCGGAGCAGCCGCCGTCCTAGCGGTATCCTCTCCCGGTGTGCCAGAAACCGAGTGACCCGAGGGCCAGACCGTTCCCGTGCGATCGCAACACCGAAGCGTCCGCCGGCCGTCGATCCGCGCGTGCAATCGATCGGGAAACAGACCGTCCGCGGTGTCGATGTCGGTCCGGAAACGCGGTGTGCCCATTACCACACCGACCGCGATGTCGTCGCGTTCAAGTTCGCCTGCTGCGAGCGCTACTATCCCTGCTTCCGGTGTCACGAGGAGCGCACGGACCACGAGGCCGTCCCGTGGCCCCGCGACCGGTTCGACGAGCCGTCGGTGCTGTGTGGGGTCTGTGGGACGGACCTCACCGTTCCGGACTATCTCGAGGCCGACTACCGCTGCCCGGCCTGCGACGCGGCGTTCAATCCCGGCTGTGCGAACCACGCGGCGCTGTACTTCGAGACCGATGCGTAACTCGACTGGCAAGTGGACGGTCACGACGCTCAGTCGTCGGCCGGTGCTGGCGCTGAGTCGGCCGCTGACGCGGTCTCGTCGACCAGTGCCGCCGCGACGCGTGCCGGTAGTTCGTTGACCATCGACCGGCCGTCCTTCTCGCGGACGACCAGCCCGTCGTCCGCGAGCGCGCTGAGATGGTGCGAGACCGTACTCGGATCTCGCCCGAGTTCGTCCGCGAGCCGGCCGTTGGGAGCGCGACCGAGGTCTGCGAGCGTTTCGAGGACCGCGCGCTTTGCCGGCTCCGCGAGGGCGGCCCGCAGTTCGGCGTCGTCAGCATCGCGGAAGTACCGCCGCTTGCCGTTGATCTTGATCCCAGTCACCAGGCCCTCGTCCTCGAGCACCCGAACGTGGTGGCGGACCGTCGAAAGCGGGATGTTGGTCCGGTTGCTGACCTCTGAGAGGTACGAACCGGGCTCGCGCTCGATCACCTCGTAGACCGCCCGCCGGCGGTCGTGCTCGAGCGGGTCCGAATCGTCGTACGTACTGTATCGAAACAGCGGGAGGATCTTCCACGGGAGGGCCGAGCCGGCCCGCTGCAGGTCGCGGAGGGTTCGGAACTGTCCCAGCCAGTTGGCCGTCGCGGTGCTCGCGCCGCTCGTGGCCCCCGAGCCGCCGGCAGCGCCAGCCGCCGCGCCGGAGGCGGTGATCGCACCCAGGGCCCCGACGAGCACCGCGTCGGTCGCCGTCTCCGTCGGACCCGATGTCCCGGCCACGCCGGCGTCGCTCCCGTCGCCACCGTCACCGTCGCTCGTGCTGTCGGCCGTCGCCGCGCCATCGCTCGAGTCGCCGCCTGCGTCCGAACGCTGGCCGCCGACCGCGGTCTCGGTCTCGAGCGAGGCGTCGACCGCCGTTCCGTTACTGGGTTCGCCGACGGTGCCCGTCGTCTCGTCGACCGTCGCGTCGACGGTGTCGGTCGTGGTCGAGACGGTGTCATCGATGACGGCGGTCGTCTCGTTGACGGCCGTGCCGACCGACCCGTTCGATCCGACCACCGCTCCGGTGGTGTTCTCGACCCCGTTGGTCACGGTGTCGGTGGTCTCTCGAAGCGTATCCGTGGTCTCGTTGGTGGTGTTCTCAATGGTCCCCGTTGTTCCATCGGTGGTATTGAGCGAGTCGCCGACCGAAAGGGCGCTCGAATCCGCAAGCTCCGAGCCGCCGCTCGAGGTGCCCGCAGCGATACCCGCGACGCCCCCACCGAGGAGCGCCGCAGCGACGATGATCGCGACTACGCGCGTCGCGACCGATGGGGTCGATGCCATATCGGTTGCTCGGCTATGGGTGATCGACCGTAATACGCTTTTTCCGTTCCGTGACGGTCGGCCGATCTGAGCAGCGAGATTCGGGGCCGTCGTAGAATCGATCCAGCAAGGTATTTCAGCGTCGGGCGGCCGAATTCGGGTATGGATCCGGCGCTCGGCCCGCCCGAGGCGATGGCCGCAAAGCGCGACGAGCTGACGCCCATGATGGCGCAGTACCACGACCTCTGTGCGCGGTACGACGACGCGATCGTCCTCTTTCAGGTAGGGGACTTCTATGAAACCTTCTGTGGCGCGGCCGAACGCACCGCGCGCCTGCTCGAGATCGCCTTGACGAGTCGAGAGGATAGTACCGGCGAGTACCCGATGGCCGGCATCCCGATCGACAACGCCGAGTCGTACATCGAGGAGTTACTCGAGGCCGGCTACCGGGTCGCCGTCGCCGATCAGGTCGAGGAACCCGGTGAAACGTCGGGCGTCGTCGAGCGCGCCGTGACGCGCGTGATCACGCCCGGAACGCTCACCGAGGACGAACTGCTCGCGAGCGACGACAACAATTTCGTCGCGGCGATCGCCTGCGACCGCGGCTCGAGCGCCGAGGATCGCGCCCTCGCGCTCGCCCTGCTCGACGTCTCGACGGGGGACTTCCTCGCGACGAGTTCGACCTCGCGGGAGGCGATCGCCGACGAGGTGAGTCGGTTCGATCCCGCGGAAGCCGTCGTCGGCCCCGACGCGCCCACCGACTTGGTTCCCGATGGCTGCATGGTTTCGCCCTACGACGCGTCGGCGTTCGACCGCGAGCGGGCCGGCGAGAAGGTCGCCGCGTACTTTCGCAATCCCGACGCCCTGCTCGCCAGCGACGTCGAAATTCGGGCCTGCGGTGCGCTCCTCTCCTACGCCGAGTACGTCCGCGGCGGCACACACGAGGGCGAGCGCGGCGAGACGGACGATAGCAGCGCAGACGAAGCCGCCGATGCCGCCCCCGTTGAGGGCGACGATACTCGCCTCGAGTATCTCACCCACCTCACGCGGTACGACCCGCGTGAGTACCTGCTACTCGACGCAGTTGCCCTCCGGAGCCTCGAGCTGTTCGAACCGCGCGCGGTCCACGGCCGGGACGACGCGACGCTCGTCGGCGTCTTAGACGAGACCGCCAGCGCGCTGGGCGGTCGCAAGCTCAGAGACTGGCTCCGGCGACCGCTGCTCGAGCCCGACCGGATCGAGGCGCGACTCGACGCCGTCGAGGAACTCACGAGCGCGGTCCAGACGCGAGAGCGGCTCCACGACCGGCTGCGGGATGTCTACGACCTCGAGCGGCTGATCGGCCGGATCTCCCGCGAGCGGGCGAACGCGCGAGATCTGCGCTCGCTGCGGGACACGCTGGCCGTCGTCCCCGAGGTCCGCGAGCAACTCAAAGACGCGGACTGCGAGCGCTTACAGCGGCTGTACGACCGCCTCGATCCGCTGACCGACGTCCGCGAACTGATCGAGGATGCGATCGTTTCGGACCCGCCCATCGAGATCACCGAGGGTGGGATCATCGCCGAGGGGTACGACGAGGACTTGGATGACCTGCGCGGGACCGCCCGCGACGGGAAGCAGTGGATCGACGACCTAGAGGAACGCGAACGCGAGCGGACCGGGATCGACTCGCTGAAGGTCGGCTACAACTCGGTCCACGGCTACTACATCGAGGTGACGAATCCGAACCTCGAGTCGGTGCCAGAAGACTACCAGCGCCGCCAGACGCTGAAAAACTCCGAGCGGTTCGTCACGCCGGACCTCAAAGAGCGCGAAGACCAGATCGTCGGCGCAGAGGAACGCGCGGACGAGCGCGAGTACGAACTCTTCCGTGCGGTGCGCCGTGAGATCGCAGACGAGGTCGAACGCGTCCAAGGGCTCGCCGAGGCGCTTGCGACGCTCGACGCGCTCGTCTCGCTCGCGACGGCCGCTGCCCAGTACGACTACTGCCGGCCCGACATTCTCGAGCGAGATGGGGGTCAGACCCTCGAGATCGAGGGCGGCCGTCACCCCGTCGTCGAGCGCACGCAGGAGTCATTCGTCCCGAACGACGCCCGCTTTACCGACGACCGGCGGTTAGCGGTGATCACGGGACCGAACATGTCGGGCAAATCGACGTACATGCGGCAGGTCGCCCAGATCGTTCTCTTGGCGCAGGTCGGCAGCTTCGTCCCTGCCAGCGCCGCCCGGATCACGCCCGTCGATCGCATCTTCACCCGCGTCGGGGCCAGCGACGACATCGCCGGCGGGCGCTCGACGTTCATGGTCGAGATGGACGAACTCGCGACGATCCTGCGCGAGGCCGATGAGCACTCGCTCGTGTTGTTAGACGAGGTGGGCCGAGGCACTTCCACAGCCGACGGGATGGCCATCGCGCAGGCGATCACCGAACACCTCCACGACGCCGTCGGCGCGACGACGCTGTTCGCGACTCACCACCACCCGCTGACCGAACTCGCCGACGACCTCGCGGCCGCGTTTACGCTCCACTTCGAGGTCGACCAGCGCGACGGCGAGGTCGTCTTCCACCACGAGATCGCCCCCGGCGCAGCGACGGGGTCCTACGGAGTGCAGGTCGCGACCGCCGCGGGAGTTCCCGAACCCGTCGTCGACCGAGCGCGGACACTGGTCGCGGACGCGGAGGACGGCGACCTCGAGGCAGGCGGCGAAATCGATGCAGGCGGCGAAGCAGCCAAAGAGACGACGATCAAGTCGGCCGACGAATCGGCGTCGACGGCCACCGCAGATGGTGGCGACGTGCCGACCGACGTGGCCGCGGAACTCCGTGCGCTCGATCTGGCCCGACTCACCCCCGTCGAGGCGCTGACGGAACTCGACCGCCTGAAGCGGTCACTCGAGGACTGATCCCCCGTCGGCCGTCACATCTCGGCCAGCGATTTTCGGTAGATAAGCAACTCGAACGGCTCGTCGAACCCGTCGATTCGTTCGCGGTGTACTTCTTCGAAGCCCTGGGACTCGTACAGACTGCAGGCCGCGGTCTGTCTCGCCATCGTATCGAGGACGAGCTCGTCGGCTCCCGTTGATCGGGCGCGGCGCTCGAGAGCCTCGTACAGTCGTCGGCCGTAGCCGCGTCGCTGGTGGTCGGGAGCGACGCGCAGCCGCGTGAGTTCGACCGCCGATGGCGCGAGGTCGGAAACGACCGTCGCGACGGACTCCGACCCGTCGACCGGGCGGAACGCACCCATCGCGACGATTGTATCGTCGCGTTCACCGACGAGGAACTCGCCGCCAGCGTCGACGTAGGTCTCGCGGACTCGCTCGAGGTCGTCGTCCGAGACCGACTCGACGTAGGCCCCGACATCGCGCATGGCCGCTTCGTGGAGTTCGCGAACCCGCGAACCGTCTGCCGGCTGGTACCGTCGGATCGTCACTGCTGGAGTCACGGCCGAACGAACGAGACGGATAATGAATAGTTGACGGGATGATAGTTGCAGAGATTGCGAGGACCTGCAGAACACACAACTATTTGGCCATCAACACACTCATATGACATATCGAACGACGATCGGCTGGTCGCTCATCTCCTCGGGCATCGTCACACTGCTGCTCGCGTATCTGCCGGGGAAGTCGTGGTGGTGGGGCGTCGGGCTCCTCGCTCTGGGAATCGTGATCTTCACCGTTCGCCGGTAGCTGTCCGCCAGAACTCGAGTCGCCCGACGGTACCGGCCAACGTGGAGTCGAGCTCACCGATCGGCTGTAAGGTTCTTTTACGGTGGCGGTGAACGGCCGACGTGACGGCACACGGAGGTACGAACCGTGGCACCACTCACACTCGAGAGTCCGACATTCGACGACGGCGAACGGATCCCCGAGGAGTACGGCTATACAGAGACGAACGTCAACCCGCCGCTCGAGATCGATGGCGTTCCCGACGACGCCGAGTCGCTCGCGCTGCTCGTAGACGACCCCGACGCGCGGGAGCCGGCAGGGAAGGTGTGGGACCACTGGATCGTCTGGAACGTGTCGCCCGAGCGGACGACGATTCCGGAGGAGTGGGACCCCGACGAGGCGGTCGAAGGAACGAACGACTTCGGCGGCCGCGGCTACGGCGGCCCGAACCCGCCGGACAGAGAACACACCTACCGATTCCGGCTGTTCGCACTCGACACCACGCTCGAACTCGACTCCGACACCGACGCGGACGCCCTTGAATCGGCGATCGAGGGCCACGTCCTCGCGGAGGCGAGCCTCGACGGGACGTACCCGCCCTGACGGACCGACGATTCGACCAAGAACGGGACGAAATCACTCCGCTGGCGGCTCGAGCGCGACGAACTCGAGGTCGTGTTCGGCGAGCAGCCGCTCCGCGCGGCCGGTCACCGACGGTGCGACCAGAATTCCGCGGACGGCGGCGTCAGCGTGTAAATCTCGCTCGAGAGCGTCGACGTAGCGCCGGAGCTGACTCACCGCGTCGGGACCCACCCGACGACGCTTCAGTTCGACCACGACGGCCCGGCCGGCGTCATCCTCGCCGTAGATGTCGACCGCACCCGCCGGCGTGTCGCGTTCAGTAGCCAACGGTGTGAAGCCGGCCTCGAGCAGGTCGGGCTCCTCTAAAATCCGCTGGCGGAGGTCCTCCTCGGTGCCGACGAGGGCAAGTTCCGTCTCGTCGGAGCCCGAAAACGCCGACACCTGTACCACCTCCCGAAAGCGGACCCGTAGGCGCTCGTCCGGCGTCGACCGCAGGCTCTCGATGACGAGCGCGCCGTCGTCGCAGACCGCCTCGTGGTCACAGCCCGGCGGCTGCCAGTTGACCGGCTGTTGTCCCTCGTCGGTGTGGACCAGCGCCGCGCCGTCGGGCTTGAGCATGACGTGACGGTCCCCCGCCTCGAGGTAGCTCGTCGCCCGACCGTCGTAGTCGACGGTACAGCGGCCGTAGACGGTCACGATCGCGTCGCGGTCGATCCCGCGAGCGACCGTATCGCGCGCGGCCGCCGCCGTCGGATGCTGGAGGGTCTCCGTCCGCCGTTCGTCCGCTGGATCGCTCACTGGAATCGAGTAGGAGTGGGACGGATAAAAGGTGCCCGACGGCGGGCCGGCTCGGTCGTCTGCATCGCGCCGTCAGACCCAACGCAGAAGGTACTTCTGCACTCGTCTCCGCGCTCGAAACGCGATGTCGAATATACCCACTCGTCGCGGATTCCTCGCGCTGACCGGCACCGGCGCGGCCGCGTCGCTCGCCGGCTGTTCGCAACTCGAGTCGATCACCGGGGGCGGCTCCGGCTCCGACGAGGCGCTGACGGTCACGGTCCAGCCCGATCAAGAGCCGCTATCGGCTCTCGAGGAGGAGCTCCGTGCCGGTCTTGAAAGCGGCAACATCAGCCAGCAGGAGGCCCGGCGGCGGTTTCGAGAGAAACAGCGGAGCCTGACCGAGGAGGCGGCGTCGACGTTCGAGGAAACGGCCGCGAGCAGCGACGATATCTCGATCACGAAGTCGGCCCCGTCGTATGGCTTCTTCCTCGTCAACGCGTCGGGATCGGCGCTCGTCGACGCGCTCCGCCGTGGCGAGATCGCCGCGATCTATCCCCAATCCCAGTACGAGCAGTTCGCCAAGCAACGGGATCGGTTCGAGCGACAGCGCGCGACGATGCGCGGCCAGCAAGACGGGAACGGCACGACGACCGGTGGAAACCAGTCTCCCGCGAACGAGTACGGGAACAGTACCGAGTCCGGGACGTAGCCCGCCTCGAGTCGCTCACCTCGAGCGCGCGAGCGCCGTTCACTCGACGGCGAACGGGCTGTCGCGATCGACCCAGTCCCACCCTGGCAGCCGTTCCTGGAAGCCGGCGGCCAGTGCGGCCTCGCAGTCGTCGACGCCGGCGTTTTCGCTCTCGTCACCGTGGTGACCGACGTCGACGTAGTGAAACGTGGCTTCGCCGAGCGTCCGCAGGGGCTGGGTGCCGGCGATCGTCGCGGCCAGTTCGCGACCGAGGAGTTCGTCGACGACGAACCCCGGATAGTCTCCCTCGACATCGAGTTCTCTGAGGAGCGCGACCATGGCGGCGACGTTAACGGCCAGGTCGCCGTCCGCGAAGACGGTATCGACTTCCCCGCGATACTGCGCTTCGGTGACCGCGTCGACCTCGGTATCGAAGCGCTCGCCAAGGTCGTCGCGGACGTCGTTGATGAGCGGGACGACCGTCTCGGCTCGATCGGCGACCCAGGACCGTTCCTCGCTGACGCGGGCTGGCGTGAGACGCATGTGCGATGACCGACGGTTCTGTCCGCCAAAACGCTTTGCTCACCGCTCGTAAACCGATTCTCGACCGGCCGTTAACCGTCGTTCGACGGTCTCCGTCCAATTGGCCCCGATTTTTGCGAAGGCTTTTATACCACGCAAAGAATAGCCTCGGGTAAGCGGGTTCTCCCTGGAATTGTCCCGCACGGACCAGGATAACCGATCCGGGAGCGTGTTCGTCAGGCACGGAAGAGGATACGATGATCCGGAAGGCGAGACGGAGTGTGAGCTACGTTGTCCCACGCGGGCGACGGTGCTCGCGCTCACACCCGGTTCCGACGCGGTGGTCACTGAACGGCGGCCGCTGCGGAACCGGGTTCCGATCTCAGTCACCGATTGATGATCCGTCGCCTGCCGTCGCGGACCCCGGGCGGCGAGTTCACGCAAGCCACATTCGGCGATTATGAGCACTGTAGAGCAGCAACTCGACGATTTGAAAGCACAGATCACGAGCGAGCTACCGAGCGATATCTCGGTCTCGTCAGTGAAATACGAGGGCCCCGAACTGGTGGTCTATACTCGCGATCCGAAGAAGTTCGCCCAACAGGGCGATCTCATCCGCCAGCTCGCAAGCAAGCTCCGCAAACGGATCACCGTCCGACCGGACCCAAGCGTCCTCTCGCGGCCCGAGCAGGCCCGCGAGGAGATCATGAACGTCGTCCCCGAGGACGCGGGCGTGACCGACCTCGACTTCCACGCCGACACCGGCGAGGTCGTCATCGAGGCCGAAAAGCCCGGTATGGTGATCGGCCGCCACGGCTCGACGCTCCGCGAGATCACCAAAAACGTCGGCTGGACGCCCGAAGTCGTCCGCACGCCGCCGATCGAGTCCTCGACCGTCTCGAACGTTCGCAGCTTCCTCAAGCAAGAGCGCGACGACCGACGCGACATCCTCGAGAAGGTCGGCCGCCAGATCCACCGCGAGGAGATGTCCGACGACGAGTACGTCCGCATCTCCACGCTAGGCTGCTGTCGCGAGGTCGGTCGGGCCTCCTTCATCCTCTCGACGCCCGAGACACGGATCCTCATCGACTGCGGCGACAAACCCGGTGCCGAAGACGAGGTGCCGTATCTCCACGCACCCGAGGCCCTCGGCGCGGGCCCACAGACCATCGACGCGGTGGTGCTTACCCACGCCCACCTCGACCACTCCGCGCTGATCCCACTCCTGTTCAAATACGGCTACGACGGCCCGATCTACTGTACCGAGCCGACCCGGGACATGATGGGGCTGTTGACGCTGGACTATCTCGACGTCGCCGCCAAAGAAGGCCGCGCCCCGCCCTACGAGAGCGAGCAAGTCCGCGAGGCGATCAAACACTGCATCCCGCTCGAGTACGGCGACGTCACCGACATCGCGCCGGACGTCAAACTCACCTTCCACAACGCCGGCCACATCCTCGGCTCGGCCGTCTCGCATTTCCACATCGGCGACGGCCTCTACAACGTCGCCTTCTCCGGCGACATTCACTACGAGGACACCCGCCTGTTCAACGGCGCAGTCAACGACTTCCCGCGCGTCGAGACGCTCGTCCTCGAGTCGACCTACGGCGGTCGCAACGACTACCAGACCGACCAGGAAGACTCAGAGCGCAGCCTAAAGGAGATCATCAACGACACCTACGAGCGCGGCGGCAAGGTCGTCATCCCCGCGTTCGCGGTGGGTCGCTCCCAGGAGATCATGCTCGTCCTAGAAGAAGCAATGCGAAACGGCGACATTCCGTCGATGCCGGTTCACTTGGACGGGATGATCTGGGAAGCGACGGCGATTCACACCACCTATCCCGAGTACCTCCGCGACGATCTGCGCGACCGGATCTTCCACGACGACGAGAACCCATTCCTCGCCGAGGAGTTCAACCACATCGACGGCGGTGAGGAGGAACGACAGGACGTCTCCGACGGGGAGCCCTGTATCATCCTCTCGACCTCGGGGATGGTCACCGGCGGGCCGATCATGTCCTGGCTCTCTCACATCGGTCCCGACCCGGACTCGACGCTCGTCTTCGTCGGCTACCAGGCCCAGGGGACGCTCGGTCGCCGCATCCAGAACGGATGGGACGAAATCCCCACCAGCGAAGTCGGTGCCATGGGCAACGGCGGCGGCCGCGGCACCCTCTCGCTAAACATGGACGTCGAGACGGTCGACGGCTTCTCCGGCCACGCCGACCGCGCCGGCCTCGAGAACTTCGTCAAGACGATGAATCCCCGTCCCGAGAAGGTGCTCTGTGTCCACGGCGACGAGCGCTCCACGCAGGACCTCTCCTCGGCGCTCTATCACAACTACGACATGCGCACCTTCGCGCCGAAGAACCTCGAGACCTTCCGCTTCCTGTGAGACCCCTCGGGAAACTTCCCCATAACGCGGGCACGGCATCGTCGGTCCGTCGACAGCGACCGAGCTCTCAGTCGTGAGGAGGAGCCACGGTCGGTCGATTCGGCCCCCGTTGGAACCGTCGTCGCCGCGTGACCGAACCGCCGCTATTTTCGATTTGATATAACCGATATAAAGTTTTATTTACTAGTTTATTGGTGTGCCAATTGCGATGCAAGAAGATCCGCATGATGACAGTGGTACCGATTCCCCGAACCGTCGGGACGTTCTCAAATCTCTCGGCGTCGCGAGCGCGGTTTCGGTGAGCACGTTCACGGCCGTCGGGGCGGCCGAAGAGGGGTCGTCCGTCGAGTACGATCAGACGGTTATCGACGAAACTCTTGAGGCACACGCGACCGAGACGGTCGAGCTGCTCGCCGACGCCAGCCTCCTTGAGACGCCGTCTCTCGACGGATTTCCAACCGACGTGCACGTTCCGATGCACGAACAGTTCGAACGCGGCGAGGGAACGACCGTTCTGACCCCCGATATGAACGGCATCTCGAAAGCGACGGTCGAGACCGCGACCCGGACCAACGACGGAACGCTCACACTCGTTGCCGAGATTGACGAGGGGCGGAGCTACGCGATCTACGATCCGGACGACACCGAGTCGAAGTACGCCTACGATCCGAAGCTACAGCGTCTCACTGGCGGGTCGAACGCGAGCCCCGCCGCTGCCACGAGCGACGGCGGTATCAGGCCGGATGGGAGCGTCGCTATTGGGGGAGAGAACGAGGCCGAGAAACGCGACGCAACAGATCGCTCCGGCGTGAGCGTCGCATCCCACGATTTGAGCTGGGTTCCGTGCCAACAGTTCTCGACGGGCGAGTGGCAAGGGGAGGATTGTCACCGCTGTACCGACCGGCCCTGTAGCGACGCGCACTACGGCCTCTCCGACGGTTATATCAAGCGGGAAACGTCGTGTGCGACTCGTTTTGACTGGTCCTGTTACGATCACAATACGTGCAAATGCGCCAGTCCGGGTCCGGACGACCCTGCGTGAAAACCGACCGCGGTTTAGAACGGAGACCAGGCGCCGGTCGGTGACGCCCCTCGTCCCAGGTGCCATCAGGAGAGTTGCTTCGAGACCCACTCGAGGTTCGTCGCGAGAACCGCGAGCGCGAGCGCGCCCAGCGAGAAGAGGATCAGGAACGTCGAGACGACGCTCACAAGCGGATCCAGCGCCTGCCGGATCTCGGTCCAAGCAAGGACCGGAATGGTCTCGGTGGCGGGCGTCGAGAGGAACATCGCCATCACGAACTCCTGGAGGCTAATGATGAACGCGAGCAGCGTCCCGACGAAGATGCCGTGTCTCACGTTCGGCAAGACAACGTGTCGAAACGACTGTAGCGGTCCAGCGCCGAGGTCGTGTGCGGCGTCTAGTTGCTGCCAGTCGAACCGACTGAACACCGACCGCATCACGAAGTAGACCAGCGGCATCGCCCAGAGCGTGTGCGCGAGGATAATGCTCAGGTAGGAGCCGCGCAGGCCGACCTCGTTGAAGTACATCAGGAGCGTGATCCCGAGGATGACCGGCGGAATCAGCAGCGGGACGAGGACGAGCGGCGTCACCAGCGAGCCGAGCGATCCGTCGTCGATCTCCTGTCCAAAGGCACCCGCGACGCCGAGTCCCGTCGCGAGGATCGCCGTCCCGACGCCGATGACGATGCTGTTCGTGAACGCTCTGAGCCAGCGCGTGCTATCGAGGAACTCGGTATACCAGGTCAGCGAGAGACCCTTGGGCGGGAACGCGATCTGGCCGGACGCCGAGAACGACGTCGCGACGATGACGAACAGCGGGAACAACATGAACGCGAGCAACAGGAGGTAGCCCGCGCGGAACGCCACGGTCTCGAACGTTTCCCTATGCAAGTTCAAACTCACCTCCGAGGCGATTGAGAGCGGTTACGAGGACGGCGATACATCCGAACATCGAGACGAGCATGACGACCGCCAGCGCGGCGGCGATCGGATAGCGCAGATCGGACAGCATCAGGTCCTCGATATGGATGGCGAACGTGACGCCGTTTGAGAGGAGTTCCGGCGCGGCGTAGCCCCCGACACTCCACGCGAACGAGATCACCGTCGCGACGATTATCCCCGGCATCGCCTGCGGGATAACTACCTCAAGGACCGCACGCGGCCGGCTCGCACCGAGGTCGCGGGCGGCCTCGACGACCCGCTGATCCATCGTCGCCATGACGCTGTAGATCGCCAACACAGCGTACGGGAGGACGATATACAGCTGTCCGACCACCGCACCGACGGTGGCGGGGACGAACTGGATCGGGCTCGAGACGAGATTTAGCGACAGCAACACCTTGTTGAGCGTCCCGGTCGGTGCCAGCAACGGATTGAACGCGTACGCCCTGATGACCAGCGTCGTCAGCAGCGGCATGACGACCGAGAACAGCAGGAGCGACTTTACGAGGCCGGTCGACTGCCAGATCGCGTACGCGTAAAACAGGCCAATCGCGACGGACAGAACCGTCACGACCGCGCCGAGCCGGAACGAGTAACTGATGACGCTCAAGAGGAGGTCGTCGGTCAGTACCGTCGCGTACGCGTCGAGCGACCACGTGCCCTTGGCGTAGACGAGGTCGCTCGAGCCCTCGGCGACGCTGATACGCAGCAGGATGACGAAGGGGATCACGAAGATCAGCAGCTCGAAGGCGAGCAGCGGCGCCATGATCAGCAAGGCCCGGTTCGAAGGCGACCGCTCAGTGATCGAGGCCCAGTAAGACGCGATCGGCCGCGGGAGGTTCGATTTCACTCTCGTCATGGTCGTCACAGTTCGACCCGCGTTCCGTCAGTGCGGAACGCGAGCGCGTCGGCCCCGTTCCACTCAATGCGGACCTCGTCGCCGGCGGCCAGCGTTTCCACGCCCGCGTCCGATCGTTCGACGAAGAGCGACGCACCGTCGATCGAGACGGAGTAGCGAACGGTCGAGCCGCGATAGACGACGTTCCTGATCGTTCCGGTGACGGCGTTTGCCGTGCTCCCGTCGGCGACGGCTCGCTGCTTGGTGGTGCCGTCGCCGGTAGCGTCGGCCGCCCGATCGATCGAGAGAATTTCGGGCCGCAGCGAGATCGTGAGGTCGGTCCCCTCGTCGACGGCGGGCTCACGGTCGGTCGGGAGGACGAGTTCGGCGCCGAGTTCGGTGTCGACGTACGCTGCCTCCGCGGTCGTCCGCGAGACCGTCGCATCGACGAAGTTCGTATCGCCGAGGAACGCCTCGATGAAGCGGTTTTTCGGGTTCTCGTAGACCTCGTGTGGGTCGCCGATCTGGATCAGTTCGCCCTCGTTCATAATCCCGATCCGATCGGCCAGCGTGAACGCCTCGTCCTGATCGTGCGTGACGTGGACGAACGTCTTCTCCAAGTCGTCGTGGATCTCGCGGAGTTCG
Organism: Natrinema sp. 74; assembly: GCF_046097095.1. Lineage (NCBI taxonomy): Archaea > Methanobacteriati > Methanobacteriota > Halobacteria > Halobacteriales > Natrialbaceae > Natrinema > Natrinema sp. 74. The sequence goes on along the minus strand of NZ_CP175698.1, from coordinate 3,389,733 downwards.
ATCTGCATGTCCTCGCGGAGCCGCTTGTCGAGGTTCGACAAGGGTTCGTCGAGCAGGAGGACGTCGGGATTGACCGCGAGCGAGCGGGCGAGCGCGACCCGTTGTTTCTGCCCGCCGCTCAGCGTGGTCGGATCATCGTCGCCGTAGCCGGCCATCTGAACGCGCTCGAGCATCTCTCGGGCGCGGTCGCGGCGTTCGTCCTTCGAGACGCCTTGCATCTTGAGCCCGAAGGTGACGTTCTCCAGAACCGTCTTATGGGGGAACAGCGCCCAGTCCTGAAACACCGTCGAGGTCGTTCGGTCGTAGGCCGGTTGGTCGGTGACGTCGTCGTCGCCGATCCGAATCGTCCCGTCGGTCGGCGTCTCGAGGCCGGCGATCATCCGCAGCGTCGTCGACTTCCCGCTGCCGCTGGGGCCGAGCAGACAGAGCAACTCGCCGTCGTCGATATCGACCGACACGTCCTCGACGGCGGTCGTCTCTCCGTAGCGCTTCTCGAGCCCTTCCAGTGTGATTTCAGACATTGTCTCGGTGATTAGGACTGCTGTTGCATGCTGGTGAACGCGTCCGAGAGGTCGCTGCTGTAGTCTGCGAGGTAGCTCCAGTCGGGGAACGCGATGTTTTCGGCTTCCTCGGTGGTGGTCGGGAGGTCTTCCTCGAGGCCCTTCGCGTACTCGATGTTCCGGTTGCTGAACATCATGGGGTGATGTTGGGACCACTCCGACTGGACCTCTGAATCGAGCAGGAAATTGATGAATTTCTCGGCCTCGTCTCGCTTGTCGGTACCTCTGACGACGCACCAGTTGTTGAGCCAGCCGGTCGTCTGTTCGGGCATCGTGTGACTCAGTCCGTCGTAGTCGTCGATGTCGTAGGCCGTCTGGTCGTAGTACCACTGAGCGGCGTCGATGACGCCGTTGTCGAAAGCCTGCCAGATATCCGCGCCGGAGCTCGCCCAGCTCTCGATGTTCCAGCCCTCGATCGTCGAGAGGACGTCCTCGTGGAGGGACGCGTCGTACATCTCTTCGGCGCTGGGTTTCGCGTCCATCGCGATCGCCGCGGCGTAGAGCGGATACCACCAGAAGCCGGTGTCGATGCCGACGGCGGTGTCCGTTGCGGCGGTGTTGAACTCGCTCCAAGTACCGGGTTGGACGTCGGCGGCGTCGCGGTGGATGATCGTACACGGCGCCCCGTCGACGGGCATCCCGTACTTGGGCTCGCGGATCTCCGTGTAAAAGTCCATGATTTCCTCGGCGTTAGGAACGTTCTTAGTGCGGATCGGCTCGAAGAGATCGTCCTGCCGGCCGTAGTAGTAGAAGTTCCCCTCCGCGACGGTGAGGTCGAACGGCGGGTTGTCCTTCGGCGCCGACCGGATCTTGTTGAGGATTCCGGCCCACTCAGGCTGGAGTTGGATCTCGATATCGTGTTCCTCCTCCCACTGGGAGACGACGCCTTTCTCGAAGCGATCGGAGTAGTTCCCGCTCCAGACTGCGACGCGCAGTCCCGGGTCGCTCCCAAGCAGTTTCGCACAGCCTGCGAGCGCGGTCACCGAACCGACCGCTGTCGTCGTCAACAGTTGGCGGCGTGACGCAGAAACAGCCGCGGCGTCAGTTGCTGAGGTAGTCGTACTTTCGCTCGTCTCTGCAACCCGATCAGGGTCTGCAGGCATTGGTACCCCGGGCATCACTTGTGGTGACATAAAGTAGTTGTGGACTCACCAGAACGTTTCAGTTACTTACCAATCTCGTCGTCTACTTTCCCTCCCTCACGTTTCTCGTCCCATCTTCCGTGGTGGCGTGAGTTCAGTTCGAGACTATGAGACCAGCGACCGGGATCGCTGGCACCCATCAGCGTGTTCGCTTTACACGAGCGCTACGAAGTCCTCGTGGTGGGGCGACACGGCCTCGAGGACGTGCAGCGACGATCGAGCGCCACGGGCTAATCGGATCGATCGGCACTTAGTCGTCGTTCACAGCGCCCTCAGCCGCCTCGGCGGCTTCGGCCGGATCGACGACATCGCCGGTCGCGGGGGAGACGCCGACCCGTTCGCAGCGGTCGGCCATCGGACAGGCGTCGGGACCCTCGAGACAGACCGGCTTCCGAGCCGTGCAGTACTCCCGACCGAACTGGATCGTCGCCGTGTGGCCGAAGCCGCACTTGGTCGCGGGCACGTCCCGTTCGAGGATCTCGCGTACCGCTTCGTGGTCGGCGTCCGGCGGTGCGATCCCCATGCGTCGATAGATCCGATGGACGTGGGTGTCGACGGGGAAGACGCCGCTGCGACCGCCGGCGAAGAGCAACACACAGTCCGCCGTTTTCGGACCGACGCCGCGGATCTCGAGCAGCGTCTCTCGGACCGTCGACGGCTCCTCGTCGCTGATGAAGGCGTCGAACGCTGCGGCCGAGCCGAACTCCGCCATGACCCACTCGGCCGTGCCGATGAGAACGTCGGATTTCCGGTTGTACAGCCCCGCGGAGCTGATCGTCTCCGCGAGTCGTGACTGCTCGGCGTTCGCGAGGGACTCGGCGAGGTCGGTCTCGTCTCCGCCGTACCGTTCGATCAGCGCGTCGTGAGCCGGTTGGCTCGCCTTGTCGCTGGTGTTCTGGCTCAAAACGGTGCGGACGAGACAGGTGAAGGCATCCTGCCCGCCGTAGGTCTTCTGCCAGTACAGTTCGCCCAGCCGGTCGACGACCTCCTCCGCGCGGGTGTCGGCCGTCGCGGGGTCGAATTCGGCGGCCGCGCCACCGCCCGCCCGGCCGCCGCTGATGTTGACGGCCGGCTCCAGATCATCGCTCATGCGCGCGGGTACGCCCCGGCGATACGTGTGCATACCGGATTCGCGGCGCTCGAGATCGATCGGTGGTCAGCTCACTCCTGTACATAACGAATCGCCCGCTTTCCGTCACTGGGATGGCCGCCGTAGGCCGGCAGCCAGTCTGGATAGGTCACTGGAACGACCGTCGCCAGACCCTGAACGAACGCCCAGTACGCCCCGGTCCGACAGACGACCGCGACCGCGTCGGTCGCTATCGACGCGGCACCGAGCAAGCCTACTCCGAAGCCGAGCGAACTGATCGGTCCGATCAGCACGATCGCCACGCCCCTGTATCCCTTGGGCGTCGCCGCCGATCGATAGAAACCGGGCCACCACGACCGCCAACCGCCAGGGTCGATACCGAGCTCGAGTCGCCCACGGGTCACTTCCCAGCGGGGGTCGGTGCCGACCGTGACCCGTATCGGTCCCGGAAGTAACGCAAAGCCCATCGCGGCGTGGGCGAGTTCGTGAGCGAGGACGAGCAGCGGCACGACTGTCAAATACGCCAGCAGGACGAGTGCCAGTGACGTGATCGGATCGACCATTCCCGTACCCGGGGCTATCATTCCAACTGACTAGTAGTTTGAGCGCCCGCAGTAATCTACGCTCGCGATCGACCCGCAGTGGTCCGATGGGAAGCCAACCGCTCGAGCGGCGGGACGGAGGGCATGCCGCTATGGCTCGACGCGAAGCGTCACCGTCGCCTCGGCACCGTCGGCCAGCGCCGCTACGAGATCGCGGTCGAATCCCTCGGCCGCGAACGCGGCGTCGTTCATGATCGTCCGGTCGTCGACGTAGTCGCTAGTCCGGCCGACGGCGCTGCGCTCGTTCGTGAACTCGAGGGCGGTGCCCCCCCGACCGGTCACCGACTCGCGGTGGCCGTCGGCCTCGATCTCGAACGTGATCGTCGCGTCCGGCTCCCGACAGGCCGCGACGAACTCCGGGTCGAAGTCTGCGGGCGCACGGTCGGCGTCGATCGCGAGGATGCAGTCGCCGGCGGGGGTGAGGTAGTCGTCGGTCGTCACTTCGAACGTGCTTGCATGCTCGGCGGAGACGTTCTCGTGGCCGCGAGCGTGAATTACTTCTTCCATGCGTTGCGGTTCGGTGCCGGCCGGAAAACGGGATCGAATCGGCACGTCTCCGTCGCTGGGATTACGGCGACCGATAGCCGGCACGGAACTCGCGGACGGCCGTTCCGAGGGTGGTTCCGAGAACGACGACGAGCAGGATTGCGACGAGTCCGCCGCTCCATTCTGCGTTCGGGGACCCCGTTACGACGCCAGCGATCACCGCGACCGCCGCGCCGACGACCGCGAGCGCGGCCAGACCGAACTGGAGCGCCGACTCGTCGCGACGCGAGAGCAGGAACTGCGGGAATCCAATTCCGACGGCCAGATAGACGGCGATCCCGACCGGCGTGGTACCGAGCACGGCTGGACTCTCGGTGAGTACACTGACGATGCCGGCGAACAGAAACGCCAGGGTGAAACTGATACCGACGAGTCGGGCGTCTCGCATACTGAGCGATCGCACGTCAGTGAAAATATAGCTTCTGGAGATCCGAGCGAACCGGCGGAGACGCTGCTCAGATGAGACTCGCGCCGTCGAACTCGCCGCGACCGTAGTCGATGTCCATCAGTTCGAGGATCGTCGGCGTGATGTCGAACAGGTCGGCGTCCTCGATCGTCGCGTCGGGATTGTCGATGTACAGCGACGTGTTATCGAAGCTATGCATCCCGTTTCGCGGCCCGGACGTGAAGATATCGGAATCGGCCTTGAAGCCGGACTTGAGGTCGAAGCCCTTGTTCGGAATCGCGACCAGATCCGGTGCGATATCGTCGTGATCGCCGCGGAACGCCTTTTCTTTCTCGACGACGCGCTCGACGACGTTGTTGCCGTTTGGCCCCTCGAGCGCCTCGAGGTCGGCCTTCAACTCGTCGCGGACCGCGTCGTACTCGTCCTGAGGAACGGAGCCACGGGGCTCGCGGCCCTCGAGGTTGATGTAGAAGCGACCGGGGATAAAGGAGTAGGCCGTCGTCTCGTCGGCGATGTCGCCCAGTTCTTCGGGCTCGTCGGTCCGGAAGGAGAGCCAGCCCTCCTCGCGGAGCCACTCGTTGAAGTGGACCTCGTAATCGAGGCTCGTAAAGCCGTGGTCGGAGGCGACGATCATGGTGACGTCATCGGGCAGCGCCTCGCGCAGTCGGCCGATGTAGTCGTCGACCTTCCGATAGAACTCGATGAACTCCTCTTTGTACTCACCGTCGCGCTCGTAGTCTTTGAACAGGAAGTGATTGACCCGATCGGTCGTCATGAAGACGCCGAAGAACAGGTCCCAGTCGTCCTCTTCGATATAGTGTTTGAAGGCTTCGAACTGAGCGTCGACCGTAGCGTGGGCGTCCTCGATGAACTCGGATTTGTCTTCCTGGTGGCCGAGTTTCGGATTGACGTCGATTCGGTAGTCGAGCGTCTCTAAGTACTCGCGGACGTCGTCGGGGTAGGCGGCCTTCTCAAGGCCGGGCGAGAGAAAGCCCGAGACCATCCGCTGGACGTTGCGCTGGGGCGGGAACGTGACGGGGACGTTCAGCACGGTGGCCTGGCGGCCCTCCTCCTGAACGCGGTCCCAGACGCGGTCGGCCTGGACCTCCCGGCCCATCGGGACGTAGGTGTCGTAGGTGCCGACTTCCCGATCCTGAAAGCCGTAGACGCCGGTTTCGCCGGGATTGACGCCGGTGGTCAGTGACGGCCAGCAGGCGCTGGATTCGGGCGGCACGATGCTCGAAATCTCGCTCGCCGTGCCCTCGTCGGCGATCGCGGCGAAGTTGGGAAACAGTTCCTCGTTCTCCGCGAGGAGACTATACGGCACGCCGTCAACTCCGATAAATGCGACCCGGGGATCGCCGTCGCCCCGCAATCGATCGAACAGACCCATGGGCGGACGTAGTCCGACCGCATACAAGAAGGTTCGTTTCGAGATAGTGTTTTGCGAATGTCTGACACGCTTTCCCACGCCGATCGATAGTCAACGACGCCGTCTGGGTCGTAGTCGGAACGGGAAACCGGTGAGTTGTCGGAAATTGAATTAGCTGTCTCGGGCGCTCGCGTCCTCGGGATCGAAGTTGGTCGGCACGACGGTGAGATGGGCCATACCGACACTGGCGTCGGTCGCGTCGTCGGCGGACGAAGACGGTCGTCGTGCGGATGAGTCGGATGCTGCCATACAGAACGTGATACGGCAAGCGTAGAGATAAAATTACCCATGATCATAATGCATGCACCGGACGGGCGTGGATAACTCTCGGGAATCGGCTCAGTGACGGAGGCAGAAGAAATCGCGCTGCGGGCCGCTATTGGAAGTGCTCTTCGTAGAGCTCCTGTGCGTGTTCGATCGCGTCGTAGGCGGCCTGCTTGTCCTCCCAGCCCTGCGTCTCGACTTCCTTGCCCGCTTCGAGGTTCTTGTAGGTCGCGAAGAACTCGTCGATCTCGTCGAGTTGTTGTTGGGGGATGTCCTCGAGGTCCTCGATGTGGTCGTATCGGGGATCCTCGCTCGGGACGGCGATGACCTTGTCGTCCTGTTCGCCGTCGTCATCCATCTTCATCAGCGCGACGGGACGGGCCTCGATGACGCAGCCGGGGAACGTCTGGTCCTCGACGAGGACGAGCACGTCGAAGGGGTCCTCGTCGTCGTAGTACGACTGCGGGATAAATCCGTAGTCACTCGGGTAATGGACGTTACTGTGGAGCACGCGGTCGAGGACGACGCCCGGAACGTCCTTGTCGTACTCGTACTTGTTCCGCTCGCCTTTGAGACACTCGACAACGGCGTAGATCTCTTCTGGCGGGTTCGGTCCAGTTTCGAGGTCTTCCCAGAGGTTGACCATGTACCGGAAACTCCACCGTGGATCAAAAAGTACTTTCGTAATCGAGTCTCAATAACGAGGTGACGGTTGCCAGATCCCCGACAGACGCGATTCGGACACGTGCCACCGGTGTCCAGCCGCATAGCGGTCAGTAGCAGGCTGTCTGACCGACTGATACGAAGGGGTAGTTGACAAGTCTTAAATAGTCTGGTGACATTTGCACACGTATGTCAGAGGCACAATCAATCACCGGCGAACAGGGCATCGCACGCGAACTCACCGCCTTCCAGAACAACATCCTCGTTATCCTCGCCAAAGAGCCCATGTACGGGCTCGCGATCAAGCGAGAGCTCGAGGATTACTACGGCACGGAGGTAAACCACGGGCGGCTCTACCCCAACCTCGACGAGCTCGTCGATCTGGGTCTAGTCGAGAAGAGCGAACTCGACAAGCGAACCAACCAGTACTCGCTGACCGACGACGGCTACGACGCCGTCCTCGACGGGATTCAGTGGACGCTCTCGAAGGTCGTCACCGGCGATGACCGCGCCGACGAGATCGCTGAGATCGTCGAGAACAGCTACTGACGCTCCGGAACCGTTTCTCCGGCCGCGTCAAAAACGAGCTCGATCGACTCCCCGATCATCTCCTGTTGTTTGTCCGATGGCCAGGCGTTCCGCACGAAGTACTCGGTCCGAAACTCTGCGAGTTCCTCGCTCGTCAACGACGTGATCGGCTTCGCGTAGTGGTTACCCGCGAAATCGGCGAGTAGCGCCGCGTTGTCGCCGTGAACCTCGCCGTTGGCCTCCCTGACCGCCGCGACGAGCTCGCGGTTGCGCGCGTCGACTTCGCCCCAGTCATCCGGATCGCCCGTTCCCTCGAGTGGGATTTCCACTGCGCGATCGATGTCTTCGATGCGGTCAGTCCGGATGACGCCGTCCTCGTGCCACTCCGCAGGGTGGCAGACGAGCACGTCGTCACCGTCGTCGTCACGAATCCGCGACGTGAAGTCGTGGTCGTCGAGCAGGTCGGCCCGCCGCGTCTCGTACGCGTCGGTCTCGTTCTCGTCGACCGCGGCGCGCTCAAGGCGGGTCAGCCGCTCGACTTCGTCGACGACGCCTCTGGGGAGTTCCCCACTGTTACTATCGTTCGCACCGTCGTCCGAGCGCTCGTCGCCGTCCACCGCGTTCGAATTCGGCATGTTCGGTTATACGTACTCGAGCGGTTTTGCCCTTGCCGATCCGGTCTCGCTCGCGTCGACTGCCGGTCAGATCGAGTCGACGTCTCGACTACCGGGCTCGCGACAGACGAGACGAACCAAAGCGGTCTCGGTCGCGTAGTGATACGGGGTTTTCACGCCCTCTTCAGCCGATTTCTCCGCACGGAGCAAAGTCCCGTTCCCCGCTTGGACGGTGCGCGGAACTCGGGTCTGTGCCAGCGCTTGCACGGGTATTGTCGGTCGCCAGCGCACACCACTCACCAGCATGTGCTACTGCTGCTAACTGACTGACCCGCTCCGAGAATCCCCACTTTCGAACGCGTTCAGGCCTGATCCAGCGCCTCGTTGACGTGACCGTCAGCGCGCTCGTTGACTTCCCGCGGGACGTACTCGAGCGTCCACTCGTCGAACGCGGCCAGCAGTTCGTGGACGGTCACGCGCTTCTCGCGGAGTTCGGGGTTGTTGGTGTCGTACTCGCCACGGACCTGTTTGACGATGAGTTCCGAGTCGCCGCGGACGTGGACCTCGTCGTAGCCGTAGTCGCGGGCGGCCTCGAGGCCGGCGATCAGGGCCTCGTACTCGGCCTGGTTGTTCGTCGCAGTGCCGATCGTCTCGCCATCCTCGGCGACGATGCCGTCGCCGGTGACGATCACCCAGCCGATGGCGGCAGGGCCGGGATTTCCACGGGAACCCCCGTCGAAGTAGACGTGGGCGCGCCCACCGCCCTCGCGCAGCAGCGCCTCGAGGTCCCGCGGGTCGGCACCCTGAATCACGACTTTGTCGTCGTAGGCGACGGCGGTCGCGTCACCGCGGCTCGCACGCCAGCGTTCGTGGTCGGTGTTGCCCGACTCGACGGCAACGTTTGCCGCCTCGAGCCGCTCGCGAGCCGCCTCAACATCGCACTCGATGACCGGCATTCGTCTCCGTGATCCGGGGGATCCAGATAAAGGTTTTCCGGTTCCAAATCGTAAACCACGATCGTGAACCGTTGTAGGGCCAATTTTCCGGAGATACAGATCTGAGGGACGAAACGCTTACCAAATACTTATATACCGTGGTGATACTACTATAAAAGTGCGATGACACGGTCCACCCGCCAGCGGGAGCGAACGCGCGAGACGGACGAGACCGAGGATCAGGAAGGGGTACGTGCCTGCCCCGAGTGTGAATCGGACAATCTCGTTAAGGATTCTGACCGGGGAGAGCTCATCTGCGAAGACTGTGGGCTCGTCGTGGAGGAAGAACAGATCGACCCCGGCCCGGAGTGGCGGGCGTTCAACCACCAGGAACGGCAGGAAAAGTCCCGCGTCGGCGCGCCGACGACTCAGACGATGCACGACAAGGGGCTGACGACGACGATCGACTGGAAGGACAAGGACGCCTACGGACGCTCTATTTCCTCGAAAAAGCGCAGTCAGATGCATCGACTGCGCAAGTGGCAAGAACGGATCCGCACCAAAGACGCCGGCGAGCGGAACCTCCAGTTCGCGTTGAGCGAGATCGATCGGATGGCATCCGCGCTGGGCGTGCCGCGCTCGGTTCGGGAGGTCGCCTCGGTGATCTACCGGCGCGCGCTCAAGGAAGACCTCATCCGCGGTCGCTCGATCGAAGGGGTCGCGACCTCGGCGCTGTACGCCGCGTGTCGAAAGGAAGGGATCCCGCGAAGCTTAGAGGAAATCTCGGAAGTCTCCCGCGTCGAACGCAAAGAGATCGGTCGCACGTATCGATACATCTCGCAGGAACTCGGCCTCGAGATGCGTCCCGTCGACCCGAAAAAGTACGTCCCGCGCTTCTGTTCGGAACTCGAACTCTCCGAAGAGGTCCAGACCAAGGCCAACGAGATCATCGAGAAGACGGCCGAGGAAGGACTACTCTCCGGCAAGTCGCCAACGGGCTACGCCGCGGCCGCGATATACGCCGCCTCGCTGCTGTGTAACGAGAAGAAGACCCAACGCGAGGTCGCCGACGTCGCACAGGTGACCGAGGTGACGATCCGGAATCGGTACCAGGAACAGATCGAAGCGATGGGCATCCACGGGTAACCCGCCCGCTCACCGATATCGTTCGGTACCCGTCTTTTTATCACGCGTCCGTCCAGTCGTTACTTGCTGCTCACCGACCGTGTCGCGGGCCGTTCCCAGCGACGGCGAGGCGGATCGGCGGCTCACGCGAGCGTTCGATCGAGGAACCGTTCGATCGCGTCCGGTCCCGCCGGCGGGACGCTCTCGAGCAGGCCGTCGGCGGAGGCTCCCGCCTCGAGGCAGGCGGTCGCCGTGACCGTCTGTGCGGGCCGGGACGCTGCCGTCAGCTGGGCCATCGCTGTCCGTTCTGACTCCGCCCCGAAGACGTGACCCAGTTCGTGGAGTTCGTACATGGTCGCGCCGACGCCGGACGCTTGCAGCGCCTCGAACAGCAGTTGACTCTGGTCGATAGGAACGACCTGATCATCGCGGCCGTGCATGAATAGACACGGCGGTGTTTCGGGCCCCGCGTACGTCGTCGGACTCGCACGCCTGGCTTTATCCTGGTTCTTGGAGACGTCACCGCCGAGGAGGACCGATTCGAGGCCGCTCGGCCGGCCGGGGAGTTCGAGCAGGTTGCTGATACCGTACCAGTCGATCACCGCCTGTACGGCCCCCGATCGGTCGGGGGCGACTACTTTCGTGACGGCGTCGTCGGGATAGGCGTCGCCGGGGAGGGTTTCGATATCGTCGAGCGTCCCTGCGAGGGCTGCCAGATGCCCGCCGGCCGACGCGCCCCACGTTGCCACGCGGTCCGGATCGAACCCGAACTCGTCGGCGTTCGCCCGGAGCCACCTGATGGCCGCCTTCACGTCGACGATCTGGGCCGGGAAGACGCCCCGCGGCGTCGGGTTCGCCGCGATGCGGTCGGCCGGTAGCTCCGTATCGTCCGGGACCGGTGCCAGCCGGTAGCTTACGCTCGCCATCGCACACCCCCATTCTGCGGCGTATCGCTTCAGATCCGGCGCGTTCTTCCGAGTTTCGAAGACCCAACCGCCGCCGTGAACGTACACGACCAGCGGCGGATCCCCGTCCGTCGCCGATCCCTCAGGGACGTACAGGTCGAGTTTCATCTCGCCCGCCTCGCGGACAGTGTACGTAACGTCTTCGCGAACCGAGACGGAGGTCGCCCGGTCGTCCGCCGTCCCGTCGTCCGACTCCTTCGAGAAATCCGCGTCCGATTCCTCGTCCGCGGTCGACTGCGAACGGCCCGCGGTCTCGAGCGTGCCGAACGAGCCAGTCGTTTGCAGGGATTGCTGTCGCAACACCGCCGCGCGGTCGGTATCGATCATGGTCGGATGACTCAAACGTCCTTTCTTACCGAAGGCTATAGCCTTAGTGGAACGGGAAAGGACGATGACAGCGTGTCGACCCGGATCCGATCGTCCGGGCGGCCGTTCACTCGTTCTTGCCGACGCTGATGACCTGCAACAGCGAGTAGACGGGGACTCCCTCGAGTTCCTCGAGGCCCTGCTTGTCCGCGAGGACGATGCAGGCCAGGGGTTTACCGCCCTCGGCGCGGATCGCTTCGATTGTCTCGCGCATGGTGGTGCCGCTGGTGATGGTGTCGTCGACGATGTAACATTCGCGGTCGCGGATACCGGCGAAGTTCCGTGAGAAGGTGCCGCCCAGTTCCTCGATGTCGCCTTCTTCCCACTGATGTTTCGCAGGGGTGTAGGTCCCGAGGTCGGTCTCGAGTTCACGGGCGACCAGCGTCGCGATAGGGCCGCCGGCCTTCTCGATGCCGATCGTCAGATCGACGTCTTCGCCGTGTTTGGCGAGCATGTCGGCCATCGCCGAGGCGACGTCGCTCATGCGCTTGCTGTCCCGGCCGATCGCCGACCAGTCGACGTGGATGTCCTGTGGCCTGCTGGCACCGTTGTCCGGTCGCTGTGGCGACTGGTCGGTCGCCGTCGGCGTCGTCCCGCTGCGCTCGACGAGCCAGCTCGCGGTCTCCCGCGAGACGTTCAGTTCGTCTGCGATCTCACCCTTGGAGAGACCTCGAGCCGCGAGTTCGGCCGCGCTCTCGATCAGGTCGTCGACGTTTTTCATATGCCCGTGAATTCGACCGCCGTTTTTATAGTCGTGTCGTCATCCGGGACCGTGGTCGATCCGTGTCCGGCCGGGACGGTCGTAGTCGCCTTCGGGAAGGCGTGGTCGACCGCCTCGAGGCCGTAGATTCCCGTCGTGATCGTCTCGAAGACCTCCTTGGGAAGCGCCGCGAGCGTGTCGACGGCCGCCTCGAAGTGGTCGCGGTTGGAGTTGACGCTGCCGACGATCGCCTTGTTGTGGAGGACGAGTTCGCGGTGAAGGCGGCCGCCGTCGATCTCGAACGACCAGTCGGCGGGGACGCCGAGCAAGGCGGCGACGCCGTTGGGTGCGAGCGCGTCGACCGACTCGAAGGCGTGTTTCGCGTACCCGGTCGCCTCGTAGACGATGTCCATCGGTTCGTAGGCGGCCGGTATCTCGGAGAGTGGTGTTTCGCGGGAGTCGATGTAGGTCGCGCCCAGCCGTTCGATGATGTCGATCGACGGGTCGGGTCGGTCGCGCTGGCCGAGACAGTAGACACGATCGTAGTCGAGCGTCGTCGTGAACATCGCGACGGTCAGCAGTCCAAGCGAGCCGTTACCGAGAACTAGTGCGGACTCCGGCTGCCAGTCGAACGCCGAGCGGGTTGCGTACATGTGCTCGAGGGCCTTCTCGGTGATGCTGATCGGTTCGACGAGGAAGCCCCACTCCGCGAGGTCGGCGGGGATCGGGACGAGGGTGTCGGCCGGGCTCGTGATGTACTCGGCCATGTAGCCGTGGGCCCCGACGATGCCGCGTTCGACGTATTCGCCCTCGGGAGCCATGTCGGGTTCGCCGCGCTCGAAGTAGTCGTTGGTCTCGACGTCCGCGGGCGGTCGACGAACCGTCGGCACCACGTATTGGCCCTCCTCGAGGGCCGTTCCGTTCGCATCCTCGACGATACCGACGGCCTCGTGGCCGAGAACGAGTCGCTCGTCGCCGTCGGGGACGCCGCCGTGGCTCCCCTCGATGACCTCGTAGTCGGTGCCGTCGACGCCAACGCGGTGGATACGAACGAGCGCCTCGCCGGGGGCTGGTTCTGGAACGGGTCGCTCGACGATCTCTGGGATACCCGCTCCGGGCTGGACTGCGATGGCTTTCATGCTAGAGGGGGAGGAACCGACATCTTAAATATTTATTCCTATTCGAGTAAATACGTGTATCGGCGGGTCGGCCGAACGCCGATTTCCGCTTCACCGCTGAGACGACGACCGACTTCCCACTGCAAACGATTATCCGGCTGCCCCTACCTGTGTCCACCATGGAACGGTACGACCTCGTCTACCAGCTGTACGACGAGTACGACACGAAGACGCTACGCGAGTATCAGGAGTTCGTCGACGTGTTCCCGGCCGTCGACTCCCGGGTCGCCCTCGAGCACTGGCAGGGCGCGACGGAGGAACTCGAGGAGCGCAAAGACGAGATCCGTTCGTCGTTCGCGGCCGGTGAGACGTTCGCGGAGATCGCCGCACGGGCGACCCGCGATCAGGCCTTTACCGCGCTGGACCTCGAGGCGAAGTACGGCCGGGCAGTGAACGTCCTCGTGCTCGACGTCGACGAGACGCTGCGCTCGGCCGGCGGGACCGACAACGAGATCCCGCGGGACACGCTGCACATGCTGACCGAGTTCCACGATGCCGGCGTCCCGATCGTCATCTGCACAGGCCAGACCTTAGAGAACGTCAAGGGGTTCGCGATTCAGGGGCTGGGCAGCGAGATCGTCCACTCCGGCGACCTCTCGATCGTCTACGAGGCGGGGACGGGGGTGTTCGCGCCGGGCCATGGCGCGGACACGAAGCAGTTGCTCTACGAGGATCTGGGGGAGGAGATTCGGACGGTCTTCGACGACGTCCGCTCGCGAGTGTTGCCGGAGGCTCCCGAGGACCTCCGGCGAGGCTGTCACCTTCAGGGCAACGAGTTCAACGTCACGATGAAACCCAACTACGAGACCGGCTCGACGGACGCCCGCGAGGTCATCGACGAGGCGCTGGTCTACCTCATCGACCTGCTCGCCGACGCCGTCGGCACGGCGCTCGAGGGGGAATCGCGAGACGACGCTCCCGCCGAAACCGACGCCGGCCGGTCAGCGGCCGCGTCGGACGACGCCAACGGCGAACCGTCCCTGTCCGGCGAGACCGTCGTCGACTGGACGCGCGCTTACTACGCCGCACAAGACCCCGAGATCAGGGCCGTCCTCGAGGGCGAAGGGGCCTACCCCGACCTCGATACCGCCGCAATCCCGGACCCGCTCACGGCGATCTTAGAGCGCATCGACGTAGCCTACTACGAGGCCGACGCGGCCGAGATCGGCAGTCTCGAGCTGAACAAGGTCGTCGGCGTCGAGCGCGCACTGGCCGTCCTCGGGGTCGACGATCCGTTCGCGCTCGTGATGGGCGATTCCAAGAGCGATCTGCGCGTAATGGAGTGGGCCGCCGAAACCGACGCCGGCATCGCTGCCGCGCCGGAACACGCCTCGCAGGACACGTTAGAGCACGTCCTCGAGACGGACGAACTCGTCTTCGATCGCGGGAAGAGCGTCGACGTGCTGCGGACGGTGTATGCGCTCAATCGGCTCGCTCGGCTGGGGTGACGGCCCCATTCGGAAACCCCTTGTCACTGCTATGTCACGCGATTCCGCTCGTCGCCGGAGGTGACGACTACGTAAAAGGCCTGAAGGGGAAAGCCCGCTCATCAACCGTCTCGGAGTCCTCTTTCTCATCAGCACGATTCGCACGAACGCGGTCGCTCGCGGCGGTCTCGTGACCGTTGTGGCGGCCCGTTTCGGACCGAGCGGATCGTTCGAGTGCGGACGAAACGCATCGAGTCCCGTTCCCCACGACAGCGGCGTCGTTCGCCGATCGGACTCGAGTCAGCGCTACAAGGTGACCTCCCAATGACGACGATCGCAGAACTTTCGCTTTCGACGGACGGGTTCGCGCTCGCAGAGACCTTCCAGCAACTACCGGCCCTCGAGGTCCGCGTCGAGAGTGTCGTCGCGGAAGGGCCGGTCCGGACCACGCCGCTCGTCTGGTTCTCCAACGTCGAGTCCAGCGAGATCGAGGAAACGCTTCGGTCAGATCCGACCGTCGCCGAATACCGGCAGTTACTCGAGGACACCGAGGACGGCGAACTATTCTACCGGCTCCAGTACACCGAGGAGGTCGGCTCAATCTGCCGCTGCGTCTATACGCACGGCGGGACGGTGCTCGACGCTCACGTCACGGACGGGCAGTGGACGCTCAGACTCCTCTTCCCGCACCGCGAGGACCTCTCGAGCGCCGTCTCGGACATCGAAGAGCGCGGCGTCCGAATCGACGTCAAACGCATGGTCGAAGCCGGGCAGGACGAGGACCTCGAGACGACGGCGGCGGCGCTGACCGAACCACAGCAGGAAGCCATCGCCGAGGCCTACCGACAGGGATACTACGACGTCCCTCGCGAAATCTCGCTCGAGGAACTTGCGAACGAACTCGATATCTCTCATCAGGCGCTCTCCGAGCGGCTTCGGCGGGCGAATCGCGTCCTCGCCGGCGAGCAGTTAGACGAGCCGGCCGGCGAGATGGCGACGCCGGAGTAAGCTAAAGCGGGGAGAGCAACCGATTCCGCCGGTGTCGAGTACAGACGGCAGACGTTTTTTGACCGTGCCCGCCGGACGGTCGTGCATGTCGTATCACGACCCCGGTACCGCCGACCCGCTGTCGCTGCACGGCGTCGTGCCGCCGACCGTCACCGCGTTTCGGAGAGACGAGTCCGTCGATTACGAGGCGACGGCCGCCCACGCCCGGTTCGTTGTCGATCGGGGTGCGCACGGTGTCTTCCCGCTCGGAACGAACGGAGAGTTTCCGCTGCTCTCGGACGTGGAACGCGACCGCGTCGTCGAGGCCGTCGTCGAGGAAGTCGGCGACGAGGTGCCAGTCATCGCCGGTGTCGGTGCGCCGAGTACCTATCGGACGGTCGCTCGCGCCGAACATGCCGAATCGGTCGGTGCAGACGGCGTCGTCGTCGTCACGCCCTACTACTACCCGCTGGACCACGAGGGCGCACTCGAGCACTACCGCCGGGTCGCCGAGGCCGTCGACCTCCCGGTCTACGTCTACCACATCCCGAGCAAGACCGGCAACGAACTCTCGCTCGAGACCCTCGCCGATCTCGCCGAAATCGACAACCTCGTGGGCGTCAAGGACTCGAGCAAGGACGTGCCGTGGCTCGCCCAGGCGATCGACGCCCACCCCGAACTGACGTTCCTCGCGGGGTCGGACTCGCTGATTTTCACCGGGCTCGAGATCGGCTGTTCGGGCGCGGTCAGCGCCGTCGCGAACGTTTTCCCAGAACTCGTGGTCGACTGTTACGAGGCGTACGACGACGGCGACGAGGACCGCGCACGCGACCTCCAGAGCGATATGTTCCGGGTGCGAGACGCGTTCAAGACCGGCGGCGCGTACATGTCCGGCGTCAAGACCGCGCTCCGCATGCGGGGGTTCGACGCCGGCCCGCTGCGGAGCCCGCTGCGCCGGAAAGACGACGAATCGGCCGCGGAGATGCGCGAAGGGCTCCGGGAACTCGACCTCGAGGGGCTCTGAGATCGGTCCGCGCCGCGACCGATCTCGACGCGGAACCTTTTGTCGCGGCCGTCGAACGGTCGGTATGGAACTCACCCCGGAACAGGAGGCGGTCCGCGAGACCGTCCGGGAGTTCGCCCGCGAGGAGATCAGGCCGACCGCGCTCGAGGCCGACAGGGAATCGGCGTTCCCGGAAGACGTCTGGGACGGCCTCGCCGACCTCGACCTGACCGGGCTGACGGTCCCCGAAGCGTACGGTGGCTACGACGCGGACCCGGTCACTGCAGCCGTGGTCAACGAGGAGGTGGCCTACGGGATGTTGGCCGTGGCGACTGCCCTCTCAGTTCACTCGCTCGCGACCTCTTGTCTCGCGGCGTTCGGCAGCAAAGCCCAGCAGGAGCGCTGGTTACCCGAGATGGCCGAGGGTCGTCCCGTCGGAGCCTTTGCGCTCTCGGAGCCCCACGCGGGATCGAACCCCGCTGAGATGGCCACCGAAGCGCGACGGGAGGGTGACGAATACGTCATCGACGGCGAGAAGCAGTGGATCACGAACGGCGAGCGCGCGGGCGTGTACATCGTCTTCGCGAAGACCGACCGCGACGATCCGTCGACGATCACGCAGTTTCTCGTCCCCGGCGATGTCGACGGGCTGGCCGTCGGCGAGCCCGAGGCGAAACTCGGTCTACGCGCGAGCGACACCACGAGCCTGACCTTCGACGGCGTCCGAATTCCCGCCGAAAACCGGCTAACCGAGGAGGGAGCGGGACTGTCCGCAGCGTTTCACATCCTCACCGGCGGTCGGATCGCCATCGCCGCCCAGTCGGTCGGCCTCGCCCGATGTGCGCTCGACGAGGCGCTGGCGTATAGCAAGGAACGCGACCAGTTCGGCGGTCCGATCGCGGACATTCAGACCATCCGCCACAAGCTCGCCGAGATGGCGACCCGCATTCGAGCCGCACGACTACTAACGCGGGACGCCGCCCGGACACGAGAGGCCGACTTGAGCCCGGGCAGCGCGGCACTTGAGGCCAGCATGGCGAAGTACTTCGCGAGCGAGGCGGCGACGTTCGTCACGAACGAGGCCGTCCAGATCCACGGCGGCTACGGCTACGTCACCGAAGGCGAGGTCGAGCGCCTCTACCGCGACGCGAAGATCACCGAGATCTACGAGGGAACGACAGAGATCCAGAAGACGGTCATCGCGCGGGAACTGCTCGAGTGAGCGCGAGTGAGTACGGCGGGGGTCGGAACGAGACGGGATCGGAACGCGAGACGGGGTCAGAACGAGACGGGATCGGAACGCGAGACGGGGTCAGAACGAGACGGGGCCGAAACGGCGAAGCGGAGATGGAGCGACGAGACGCCGAACAGTATATTCGGCGTCCGCACCTACGGTGGGCCGTGACCGGATACGAGGCCATCGTCTACGACCTGGACGGAACGCTCGTCGATCTTGACGTCGACTGGAACGCCGTCGCCGTCGACGTCCGCGAAGTGTACCGCGACGCGAACCGCGAGCCGCCGGGCAACGGGCTCTGGGGAATGCTCGAGACGGCGAGCGATGCGGGGCTGGCCGCCGAGGTGGAGTCGGCCATCGCGGCCCACGAACACGACGGCGCGCGAACGTCGGACCGGCTCGCCCACGCCGAGGAGTTGCTCGAGCGGTCGGTGCCCGCCGGCGTCTGCTCGTTGAACTGCGAGCAAGCCTGCCGGATCGCGCTCGAGGAACACGCACTCGAGCCGGCGGTCGACGCGGTCGTCGGGCGCGACACGGTCGGGACGTGGAAACCAGATCCAGAGCCGCTGCTCGCGACCGTCAGCAAACTGGACGCTGATCCCGAGCAGGCGCTGTTCGTCGGCGATTCGGTGCGCGATCGGAAAACGGCGGATCGAGCGGGCGTCGCCTTCGAGTTCGTCGGCGACAGTCCGTCCGGCGTCTGAAGTCCGTTTCGGGCGGTCGGATCGGCTATTCCTGTTTACGCTTCGCGTAGGTAAAGACCGTAATCGCCGTGAGCAACCAGACGACGGCTCCGATCCGGATCGCGAACTCGGCGCGCGAGTTCCAGGTTGGCAGCGAGGCGGTCGTCGACAGGCCGGCGACGACGGGCGCGCCGACCATGATGGTGGCGACGAACGTCGTCTGCATCACCCAGCCGTAGTCGACGCCGTCGGGCGAGGTCGTTTCGACGCGTTCTGGCACGGTTGAAAATCGCGATCCAGTCCTCTTAAGCGTCGCGGGTGTGGTCGCGAGCCGCGGCAGAACAACGACGTTTAATCGCGGGAGACCAACCTGTGGGTATGCCTACCGTGCGGGACGTACGAGCGAAGGCGGGCGAGGAGCCGATCACGATGCTGACGGCCTACGACGCGCCGACGGCGGCAATCGTCGACGAGGCCGGCGTCGACATCATCCTCGTCGGGGACAGCCTCGGAAACACGAGCATGGGCTACGAGACGACGCTTCCGGTGACCGTCGACGATATGGCGCGCCACACCGGCGCGGTCGCGCGCGCGACCGAGGACGCCCTCATCGTCGCCGACATGCCATTCCTCTCGATCGGCGTCGACGAGTCGGCGAGCCTCGAGAACGCCGGCCGAATGCTCAAAGAGGAAGATGCCCACGCGGTCAAACTCGAGTGCGGGCCACACACCGTCGAACTGACCGAGAAGCTGGTCCAACTCGGGATTCCCGTGATGGCCCACCTCGGGTTAACGCCCCAGCACGTCAACCAGTACGGCGGCTATCCCCGGCAGGGGACGGATCGGGAGGCGGCCGAGCGCATCCTCGAACTGGCGGAGGCTCACGAGAAGGCGGGCGCGTTTTCGCTCGTCCTCGAACACGTGCCGTCGAACCTCGCGGCCGAGGTCACCGACGCGATCGACATCCCGACGATCGGGATCGGAGCGGGTCCCGACTGCGACGGGCAGGTCCTCGTGGTCGACGACGCCGTCGGGTTGAGCGAGTGGACGCCCTCGTTTTCGAAGCAGTTCGGGAACGTCCGCGCCGAGATGGAGTCGGCGATCGACGACTACGTCTCGGCCGTCACGTCGGGCGCGTTCCCCGCCGAGGAACACGCCCACGAGGAGGCCGACCTCGACGATCTCTACTGAGCGCCATTGAACCGCGGTTGACAATATCGACCAGATAGGGGCCGATCTCATCGTCACAATGCGTCACCGGCAAGCGGATCGCATCGTAGCCCATGCGGTGTTTCCGCGAACGATCGACCGCACGCACGATGGGCCGTGTCGCTCGCTCACCCGTCGACGCCCGTCAGAAACTCGTCGACGACCGCGTTGAACGCCGCCGGCCGCTCGAGCATCGACAGATGGCCCGCGTTCTCGATTTCGGCCAGTTCGCCACGTTCGATCTCGTCGGCGAGATACTCGTGGAACCACGGCGGGGTCAATTGGTCGTACTCGCCGTACGCCGCGAGCGCGGGCGTCTCGATGTCGCCGAGCCGATTGCGAACGTCGAACTCGTGGCAGGTCAGGAAGTCACGGCGCGTCACCGCCCGTCCGCAGTCGTACATTCGCTCCATCGACCGCTCTCGCTGGTCGGGAGCGGGATCGTGAAAGAGCCGATCCGGCTCGTGGAGGAACTCGACCGCTCGCTCGAAATCGTCGTCGAGCCACTCGAGGAGGTCATCGAGGACGCCGAGGCGAGCGCCGGTGCCCGTCAAGACGACCGCGTCGGGGTCGAACGACCGCTCGAGCAGGACGTGCAAGACGATGGCTCCGCCGAGCGAGTTTCCCAGTAGGACCCGGGCGTCGGTCGCCTCGGCGACGGCCAGCACGTCGTCCGCGTAGGCCGACAGCGCCGTGTAGCCGGCACTCGCATCGACGTCGTCCGAATCGCCGTGGCCGCTGAGATCGACTGCGACGAGTGGATACCGATCCGCGAGCGGGTGCTGACCGGTCCAGACGTCGCGCGAGCCGCCGCTTCCGTGGAGACAGCAGATCGGTGGACCGCTACCGCCCCGATCGACGATCTCGTACGCCGTCTCCCGACCGTTGTGTGATACCGTTTCCATGCGTGGTGAAACGATCGGGACCAGTATAAAGTCACGAGCCGGGCGACCGGAAAACGCCAGCAGCGGGGCTATACACGCGGCGAACGAAACGAACGTGATTGACTCGATCGAGCGTTCCACGGACGGCCGCAGCTGTGAACTGCGAACAATCACTTTTCTCCCGGACGCATTGCCGTACTGCGATTCGCGGAGAAACACTTATATGTCTCCGGTGCTTACCTCGGGTTAGTTGAAGCATGACTCTCGAACAATTCACTCGTGAAGAGGGGCAGTTAGCCCGTCGGTACGACTACGACGACGGCACGGTGCTGGCCGTCGACTTCGGCACCGACGGAGCCGACGCCTCCGTCGATTTCGTCGATGACACGGTCATCGTCGTCGTTGACGATGAGCAGTACGAGATCGATCTTCCCGTGGCGGTCGACGACGCGCACACGTTTATCAAAAATGGGGTCCTCACTGTCGAACTGGAGGAGGAACTATGAAGCTCACCGTCAAACCCCTGAAGCAGAAGGACGCGGGCCGCGGATTGGCCGCGATCGATCGCGTCTCGATGAACGAGCTCGGCCTCGAGAACGGAGACTACATCGTTATCGAGGGCAAGGGCGACGGACAGGCCGTCGCGCGCGTCTGGCCCGGTTACCCAGAAGATGAGGGACGCGGAATCGTCCGGATCGACGGCCGCCTCCGTCAGGAGGCCGACGTCGGGATCGACGACAGCGTTACCGTCGAATCGGCCGACGTCAAGCCCGCGAAGTCCGTCACCGTGGCGCTGCCACAGAACCTGCGGATCCGCGGCGACATCGGCCCGCTCGTCCGCGACAAGCTTTCCGGTCAGGCCGTCACCGAAGGCCAGACGGTTCCGTTCTCGTTGTCGTTCGGCCCGATGGCCAGCTCTGGCCAATCGGTGCCGCTGAAGATTGCGAGCACCTCGCCGTCCGGAACGGTCGTCATCACCGATTCGACGAGCATCGAAATCTCCGAGACGCCGGCCGAACAGGTCAGCTCCGGGAGCGGCGCATCCGCCGAGGGTGTCCCGAACGTCACCTACGAGGACATCGGCGGGTTAGACGACGAACTCGACCAGGTTCGCGAGATGATCGAGTTGCCGATGCGCCACCCCGAGCTGTTCCAACAGCTCGGCATCGAACCGCCGAAGGGCGTCCTGCTACACGGCCCGCCGGGGACCGGGAAGACCCTGATGGCCAAAGCCGTCGCCAACGAGATCGACGCCCACTTCGAGACGATTTCCGGGCCGGAGATCATGTCGAAGTACTACGGCGAGAGCGAAGAGCAGCTCCGCGAGGTCTTCGAGGAGGCCGAGGAGAACGCGCCCGCGATCGTCTTCATCGACGAACTCGATTCCATCGCCGCCAAGCGCGAGGAGGCCGGCGGTGACGTCGAACGGCGCGTCGTCGCGCAACTGCTCAGCCTGATGGATGGCCTCGAGGAACGTGGTCGCGTCACGGTCATCGCTGCGACCAACCGCGTCGACGCAATCGATCCCGCGCTCCGCCGCGGCGGTCGCTTCGACCGCGAAATCGAGATCGGCGTCCCCGACAAGGAGGGCCGCAAGGAGATCCTGCAGGTCCACACCCGCGGGATGCCCCTCGACGAAGGGGTCGACCTCGAGCAGTACGCCGAGAACACCCACGGCTTCGTCGGGGCCGACCTCGAGTCGCTGGCTCGCGAGAGCGCGATGAACGCGTTGCGGCGCATCCGTCCCGAACTCGACTTAGAGTCCGAAGAGATCGACGCCGACGTCCTCGAGTCGCTCGAGGTCAGCGAGGGCGACGTCAAGGAGGCACTCAAGGGCATCCAGCCCTCGGCGCTGCGCGAGGTCTTCGTCGAGGTGCCCGACGTCACGTGGAACGACGTCGGCGGCCTCGGCGACACCAAAGAGCGCCTCCGCGAGACGATCCAGTGGCCGCTCGACTACCCCGAGGTGTTCGAGCAGATGGACATGGAGGCCGCCAAGGGCGTCCTCATGTACGGCCCGCCGGGCACCGGGAAGACGCTGCTCGCGAAGGCCGTCGCCAACGAGGCCCAGTCGAACTTCATCTCGATCAAAGGCCCCGAACTGCTGAATAAGTACGTCGGGGAGTCCGAGAAGGGCGTCCGCGAGGTCTTCGAGAAGGCCCGCGAGAACGCCCCGACCGTGATCTTCTTCGACGAGATCGACTCGATCGCGGGCGAACGCGGCCAGCGTCAGGGTGACTCCGGCGTCGGCGAGCGTGTCGTCTCCCAGCTGCTGACCGAACTCGACGGTCTCGAGGAACTCGAGGACGTCGTCGTCATCGCGACGACCAACCGGCCGGACCTGATCGACAGCGCCCTGCTCCGGCCGGGCCGGCTCGACCGCCATGTCCACGTCCCGGTCCCCGACGAAGACGGTCGCAAGAGGATCTTCGAGGTCCACACCCGTAGCAAGCCCCTGGCCGACGCGGTCGACCTCGAGTGGCTCGCGAGCGAGACGGAGGGCTACGTCGGTGCCGACATCGAAGCGGTCTGTCGCGAAGCGTCGATGGCCGCCAGCCGCGAGTTCATCAACTCGGTCGATCCCGAAGAGATGGACGACACCATCGGTAACGTCCGCATCAGCCGTGAACACTTCGAGCACGCGCTCGACGAGGTTAGCCCGAGCGTGACTCCCGAAGCCCGAGAGCAGTACGAGGAACTCGAAGAGGAGTTCCAGCAGGCCGAGCCCGCACAGGAAGAGCAGGTCGGGCGGACCTTCCAGTAAGGCCGCCGACCGCGGCTCGGGTGACGGCGATTCATTCTTCGCATGTTTCACAGTCGGCAGCGACATCGCCCGTCAGTGAGCCGTCACCGGTGACGAACTCGAGGCGCGCCAGTCGCCACTCGAGGGCGTACCGGAACCAGCCGACGAGCCCGTGGCCGCGCTCGCTGGCCCAGATCCCGGACTCCGTCCGCTCGTCCGGAATGAGACCCGCCGTCAGCGCGCTCAGGACGACTGTCCGCCGGTCGACCAGCAGCAGGCGGCCGAGCGATCGCTCGACTCGAACGTGCGAATCGAACGCGAAGTCGGAGACGGCGACCGCGGCCGTCGGCACGATGTCGTGAACGCGTCGCCGGTCGGCCTCCGAGGGGACTTCAACGAATACGGTGACGTTTCGGTCGCGCGCCGCGTCGAGTGCCTCGAGTAGCGGCTCCTCGAGGACGCTCCCGTCGGCCGCGAGGAGATAGGCCTCGCTCGTCGCGTCCGCGAGGGCCGTCCGGGTCCGATTGTCGACGTCGCGGGGACCTGCGACTTGCCAGACGCCGTCTTCGTCGATCGTCCGCTGTTCGAGTTCCTGCAAATGGGCCGTCGCGGTCTCGAGGTGGTCGCGGTACTCCCGTCGGAGTCGCTCTCGAGCGGCCTCTACGGGGACGACGGTGTATCGGCGCGGATCGGATTCCTGTACGTCGACGAGGCCGAGACGGTGGAGTTGATCGACGACATCGTAGACCCGCGACTGCGGAACGTCGGCGACCTGACTGATCTCGTTGGCAGTCCCCTCCGAAAGCTGCGTCAACGCGACGAAACACTGCGCCTCGTATTTACGAAGCCCGAGTTCTTCCAGCGCTTCGATGGCGTCCGCTTTAGACATGGTCAGTGGGAGCGTTCATCAGGGAAGTCATGGCGTCCAGAAAGTGTACTTGTGTCGACAAAAGTCTATTCCATATCTTCAGCCCCGCGAAACTAGGCCGGACGAGTCGACTCGTCCACCGCGAAAGGGGAAGAGACACGGTCTCCATGTGTACTGAGATCGAAGTACTGATATCGTCACGTCGATCAAACTCACCATTCAAGCCGAAGCTTCGTGGGGGAGAAGCTGGTACCAGCCGGTAATGGGCGGAATACCGACCGACCGGTGTCAGCGAATCGCCGTGTCACGAGAACGTCGGGGGAGGGAAGACGGAGCATGACCGACTCCGACCGCGATCCGCCAAACGGGCGGCCGATACTCGCCGAGCGGACGTACGACGAGACGACGCCGGCCAGTATCGCCGCCGTCTACGCGATCGCAACCGCGCTCGACACCGACCCGATCGAGTGTTCGACAGAACTCGGCTTCACGCTGTACGATCACGTCGACCCCGAGGCCCTCGATGCGCTCGTCACACACAACCAACGCGAGGGCACCGTCACCATCGAGCTATCGCTCGAGGAGTACCTGCTCCGGGTCACGGACACGGGCCGCGTCCGCGTTCTGGGGGCGGCCGACCCGTCCCCGGAATCGGACCGGTAAGCCGAGTCCCGTGCGACCGATACCTCAGTGGGCGATATCGACCGCCTCGAGGTCCGCGAGAACCTCGTCGGCGTGGCCGTCGGGCGAGACGCCCTCGTAGACCGTCTCGATACGACCGTCCGGTCCGACGAGATACGTGTTGCGGAAGACGCCGTCGAAGGTGTTTCCGAACAGCCGCTTTTCGCCGTAGGACTCGTAGAGCGTCGCGACTTCGCCGAACTCGTCCGAGAGGAGATCGAACTCGAGTTCGTACTCGGCCGCGAAGTCGGCGATATCGTCGACGGAATCGTCGCTGATCCCGACGACCGCGGCGTCGCGGTCTGTAAATCGGGAGAGCGCGTCGTTGAATCCACAGGCTTCGGTGGTGCAGCCCTCAGTGTTCGCCCGCGGATAGAAGTAGACGACCAGCCATTGACCCTCGAAATCCGAGCGGCGGACCGTCTCGCCGTGTTGGTTCCGCAGTTCGAACTCCGGTGCTTGATCGCCGACGTCGAGCATGCACGGGAGTTAGCGACGGCTCCCGTATACGTTACGGTTCCACACGGAACTCTCTTTTTCGTACAAACGCCTACAGAAGCGGCAGCGAGCGGGGATATATTGCCGATCGCGGTGACGCAGTTACTCGAGCCGTTCGGCCGCCTCCCGATCGACCAGCGGAGCGGCATTTTGTTCCGGCAACGTCACCACGTCGTCGCTCGTCAGCGTGTACTCACGGTCGTCTACGCCGAGGATCGAGCCGATATCGCTGGTGATTCGGACGGTCGTCCGGTCGACGTCGGCGGACTCGGGAGCGGTCGATCCGTCCGCACCTGCGTCCGCCGTCTCGTCGTCGGCCTCGGACATCGTGGAGCCGACCTCGGTGTCGGGTTCGGAAGCGGGATCCGCAGCCGGTTCGTCGGATTCGGCCTCGCGTCGCGGTCCGGACGACTGCGTCGGTGGCCCGTCACCGCCCATGACATCGGCGGCGGAGACGCCACTCGAGTCCGCCGTTCCGGTTCCCGTCTCCGTCTCGGATGCCGGGTCGGCGCTCACCGGCGGTTCTTCCGGCGGAACTGGTGGGGAATCATCCGTCGATGCCGTCGATGCGTCCTCAGGAGCCGACTCGACCGAGGCGGACTGTGGGTCACGTGTTTCCTCGGTGTGGGTCGGATCGGGCGCAGCCGCCGTGTCGTTCGCAGCGTCGGACTCGGCCGGCGATGCCTCAGCGCCCTCGAGGACGTCGAGCACGCGAGACTTATTCGATCCGATGCGATCGACGAGATCGTCGAACAGGTCGACTTCCTCGGCGGTCAACCCCTCGTCGTCGGCCGGCATCCCGGCCGCGGCGAGGCTGGCCTGTTTGACGAGTTTGCCCATCCGCCGTTCGTAGATCGCCTCGACGACGTCCTTGGCAGTCTCGATCTCGTCGGTCAGGCGGCCCACTTCGGGGGAGGCAAACGGATCGTCGACTCGCTCGGCGACGCGGTCGCGTTCGTCCTCCAGCTCGGCGATGTACTCGCCGACTTCCTGATAGAACGAGGGGCGCAGGTTCTGGAGGCTGTCCTTCTGGCGCTCCTTGCTCTGGACCGACCGCAACTCGTCTAAATTCATTCTTTTTCCTTCTCGGCTCGGCCGCGTGCCATCAGGAACACGGCGACGTACTCCGGTAGTGACTGGTCGCCTTCCCGGACCGTAAAGCTGTCTCCTCCCAGTTCGACCTCGCCGCCGTCGGTCACGTCGACGGCGATTTCGTGACCCGTGAACGTTTCGGGGACGGCGTCGACGATCGGATCGAATCCGTCGAGTTCGTCGCGCTCGAGGCGCACCGTCTGCAGACCGCTGCCGCCGTGGAGACTTCCCGGGAGACGGATGAGCCGGTTCGTGTCCGTGGTGACCGGTTCGTCGATCGGCGCGTTATCTCGCTCGACGGCCCTCTCGGCGAACCGTTCGGCCAACTGGGCGATCGCGGTGTGGACGGTGACGTTGCCCGCCTCGAGCCCGTCGCGGTTGGTTCGGGCCGCGTTCAACGTGGCCTCGGCTTTGCCTTCGCCGATGCCGTCGAACGCCTGTAAGCGCTCGAGGGCCGCGTCGTCGTCTAACTCGAGCAGTTCGTCCACGAAGGCCATGAAGTGCTCGTGCGTTCTGGCTCCCCACCCGCCTTCGATCTGGAGCGTCCGACGCTCCGTCGGCGTCTTTCGGCCCAGCCCCGCGACGGTCTCGGTCTCGATCAGTTCGTCGTACTCGAGGCCGATGCCGCGGACGTAATCGACGATCTCGCGGCGGTGCTCCCGCTCGAGGTGCAAGACGTTCTCGTCGCGGACGTGGACGTGATAGCCCCGGCCGCCCGAGAAGACGATCTCGAGGTCCTCGAAGGCGAAGTCATCGATGAGGAACTCGAGCAGTCGGCGGAGAGCGTCTTTACATTTCGCGAGCATCTCGGCATAGCTGTCCTCGCCGAGGGTAACACTCGGCAGATGGTCGGCGTCGAGATCGAAGACGAGATCCGCCGACTGCCAATCTTTGGCGTGCATCGAACTCGCACCGGGATCCCGAAAGCGTCCCGCGGAGAAGTAGACGTGTCGCGGGCGCTTTCGGACGAGGAACTCCGAGAGATCGCCCAACTCGAGGAGCGATCGGTGGCGGACCATCGTCGTGTCCGGGCCTTCTGTCCAGGGGATAAAGCCCCACTCGCGCTCGTTCGCGGCGGGCGGCGGTGTGATCTCCGTGCGCCGGTAGTGATCGCGGAATCGCCCCCGAAGATAGGCCCTCGTTCGCTCCTCCATACGACTTGGGTAGTCGTGGATGGGGGGCTATAATCCTGCCGAATAGTGCGAACGCGAGTGCCGTCGTCGGTCCCCGTTGTGAGCGTCGAACGCGAGCGCTGTCGTGTTCGATCGGCCCGTTACCGACGAATCAGGTCCGTTATTCGGTCGGCAATCCCGACGTCGGCCCCGAGTTTCAGGTAATAGGCGTCGCCGCCGTCCTCGTAATAGTTATCGATCCGGCGTTTGATCTCGAAGCCGAGATGCTCGTAAAACTGGAGGGCGTTCTCGTTGCTTGTGCGGGCGTGACACGTGATCGTGTCGTGGTCGTCGGCCACGTGGGCGACGAGCCGTTTGCCGATCCCTTCGCCGCGGTACTCAGGCGAGACCGCCAGAAAGAGAATATATCCGTCGCGGCGAACGGCAGCGAACCCAATTAGCTCTCCGTCTTGGACGTAACAGTGTACTTTCGACCGGCGATACGCGTCGGTGAAGAAGTCGTATCGCTGCTTGAGCACACCTTCCTGACGGTTGATCGCCTCTTTTAGCTGCCAGGCTTCGTCGACGAAATCGTCGCTCCCCGGGGCGACGACGCGACTGTCGATGTTGACGCTCACTAGTCCATACTACCAGCGTCGCCAATATAATTCCACCGGCAGTCGGTCCTCCGGAAGGTCAGAGGGTATCGATACGTCGCGGTGATACATGTCCGCGTCCGACCGCGAGACACGCTCGAACCGACGGACATAGGACCCCGACCGCCGAAGCGAGGTCCGAATGGGGTTCGAACTGCGCGACCACACGGCCGACGTCGCGGTGTCGGCGACCGGCGAGTCGCTCGAGGCGGTTTTCGCGGCGGTGGCCGACGGCCTCGCGGCCGCGTCGTGCGACGACATTCCGGCTGCAGATGCGGGCGGGAGTGGCGATCGATTTTCCTTCTCCGTCACCGCCGAGAATCGCGAGGCGCTGCTCTTTGACTCCCTCGACGAACTGATCTACCTGCGGGACGTGCGCGCGGAACTGCCCGTCGACCACTGCGTCGACTCGATCACCGTCGACGAATCCGCCGACGGGTCCGAGATGTGGTCTCTCGAGGGAAGCGCACGCGGCATCCCGCTGACCGACGTCGACGCTCGCGAGGTAAAGGCCGTGACCTATTCTGAAATGCGACTCGAGCGCGTCGATGGTGCGAGCGGGACCGACGAGGGCTGGGACGCGTACGTCGTGTTCGACGTCTGAGCGAGCCGATCGGACTCGATTCCGCCGCCGCACTCGCTGACCGCGAGTCGAGAGACGAACATCTTTCTTCGATGCGACCCGACGTTCGAGTATGACCACGTTCGACGCCAATGGCATCACGCTCGAGCGGGTGCGTGAGTACGTCTGGGAGATTCCCCAGACCGACGGGATGCGCGCCCCTGCACGCGTACTGGCCAGCGAAGCGCTGCTCGAGGAGATCAAAGACGACAAGACGCTCGAGCAGATCACGAATACGACCCATCTCCCCGGAATCACCACTCACGCGATCTGTATGCCCGACGGCCATCAGGGCTATGGCTTCCCTGTCGGCGGGGTCGGCGCGCTCGACGCCGAGAACGGCTGCATTTCGCCGGGAGCGGTCGGCTACGACATCAATTGCGGCGTCCGCATGATGCGGACGAACCTGACCTACGACGACCTGCAGGGCCGCGAGGAGGAGCTTGTCGACTCGCTGTTCACCAATATTCCGTCAGGTCTTGGTGGCGGCGGTATCGTCGAGGCCGGCGTCGACACCGTCGACGAGATCCTCGCCCGCGGCGTCGACTGGGCGCTCGAGAACGGCCACGCCGTCGAGGACGACCTGCTGCACTGCGAGGACGAGGGGATGCGCGAGGGTGCGGATCCCGACAAGGTCAGTCAGAAGGCCAAGGACCGCGGGAAGAACCAGATCGGCTCGCTGGGCTCGGGGAACCACTTCCTCGAGGTCCAACGCGTGACCGACGTCTTCGACGACGAGGTCGGCGAGGCGTTCGGATTGACGGAAGACCAGATCGTCGTGTTGATCCACTGCGGTTCGCGCGGGCTGGGCCACCAGACGTGCAACGACTATCTTCGGAAGATCGAACAGCAACATCAGGGGCTGTTGAACCAGTTGCCGGACAAGGAACTGGCCGCGGCTCCGGCCGGATCCCAACTTGCCGAGGACTACTACGGCGCGATGAACGCGGCGATCAACTTCGCGTGGGTCAACCGCCAGCTGATCATGCACCGCACGCGGCAGGTCTTCGAGCGCGTCTTCGGCCGCTCGTGGGAGGAGATGGAGATGGATCTGCTGTACGACGTGGCCCACAACATCGCGAAAAAGGAGACGCATACCGTCGGCGACGACGGGGACGAACGCGACCTCTACGTCCACCGCAAGGGGGCGACGCGGGCGTTTCCCGCCGGCCACCCCGAAATTCCGAACGCGTACCGCGATGTCGGCCAGCCGGTGATCATCCCCGGCAGCATGGGTGCCGGAAGCTACGTCCTCCGAGGCGGCGACAACTCGATGGATCTCACCTTCGGCTCGACGGCCCACGGTGCAGGTCGGCTGATGAGCCGTACGCAGGCCAAAAACGAGTACTGGGGCGGCGACGTACAACAGCAACTCCAGGAGCAAAACCAGATCTACGTCAAGGCCCAGTCGGGTGCGACCGTGGCCGAGGAAGCGCCGGGCGTCTACAAGGACGTCGACGAAGTCGTCCGCGTCTCAGACGAACTCGGCATCGGCGACAAGGTGGCGCGGACGTTCCCCGTGTGTAACATCAAGGGCTGACTCGGAACGAACGCCTATAGGTCCCCGATCTACTCGCTCGCTGTGAGCGGAATTCGGTGACGGAGAGACTTCGAATTTCTCGATCGAGGCGATCAGCTCGAGCGAGGCGGATCACGACGGCTACGTCGAACGGATATCGTTCGAGAACCTGCGTCGCGCTCCCTACTTCACTCGAAACGGGCTCTCGTCGTCCTCGTCGCCGCCGTCGTGGTCGCTCTCGTAGGGCTTTCGCGCAGTGATCGTCACGGTCGCCTCTGGATCGTCCTCGTCGGCCCACGGGCTGTCGTAGGCCGAAATCTCGAGGTCGGTCACGTCCCATCCCTCGTCTTCGATGAGTTCTACGAGGCGGCGCTGGTCCGCGAGCATGTCCTCGTCCATACGCCCCCGTTCGGGCGTGAGTGGGGTAGGTCTTCTGCCGTTGGCGGAAACGGTTCGAGGGACAACACCGCTTACGCTCTCGCCCGATTCACCGATAGCGACTGCCTGCTCGCCGACCGACCAGCGGACCTGATAGTCGTTGATCGCTGACAGCAAACGAAACCCAAACCGGTTACGAAACGGTGAATTCCCCGGCGCGTTTAAGCAGGTCCGACTGTAATTCGATAGCATGCTCACCGACAAGTTCGGGCGCGAGGTGACCGGGGTCCGCGTCTCGCTGACCGATCGGTGTAACTTCGACTGCGTCTACTGTCACAACGAGGGGTTAGGCGATACTCGCGGGCCGATGGACCCGCAGGACGACGAGATGTCGACCGACGACGTCGTTCGCTTTCTCGAGGTCGCCGCCGAGTTCGACGTCGACGCGGTGAAGTTCACCGGCGGCGAGCCGATGCTCCGAGACGATCTCGAGGAGATCATCGCACGCACGCCCGACGAGATGGAGGTCTCGCTGACGACCAACGGCACGTTCCTTCCCGGCCGCGCCGAGGGGCTGGTCGACGCCGGCCTCGAGCGAGTCAACGTCTCCCAGGACGCGCTCGACCCTGCAGATTTCGCCGAGATCACCAAGAGCGGAGCCTACGAGCGGGTCATCGAAGGGGTCGACGCGGCGCTCGAGGCGGGCCTCGACCCGGTCAAACTCAACATGGTCGTCTTCGAGCACACAGCGGGATACGTACCGGAGATGGTCGATCACGTCGCGGAAAACGACGGGCTTCAGCTCCAGCTGATCGAGTACATGCCCGAGCTAACGGGCAAGCCCGAGTGGAATATCGACATCCAGCGGGTTCACGACTGGTTGGCCGAGCAGGCCGACGAGATCGAGCACCGAGAGATGCACGACCGGAAGCGGTACTGGATCAGCGGGAACGAGGACGGCGACCGCGGAATGGTCGAAATCGTCGATCCCGTCGAGAACCCCACGTTCTGTGCGAACTGCCACCGCGTTCGGGTCACCCACGAGGGCTACCTGAAGGGGTGTCTCAACCGCAACGACGACCTCAGGCCGATGGGCGAGATGACGAACCCCGAAATCCGCGAAGCGTTCCGCGAGGTCGTCGCGAACCGTGTTCCCTATTACGGCGAGTACATGGTCCAAAACGACGAGGGCGAGTGGGAGGTAAACGAAAAGTACATCGAGGAATACGCCGGCGCGTAGCGTCGGCCGATCGGACCTGGCTTGACCGCACACTCCGACCGTGTTCGGGTGCAGCTTTCGCATCGAATGCGAATTGGTACCTGGCCTATCGCTCCGGGACCGTCGCCACCTTTCGTTGCGCTTAAGTAGTCGACGGGGGTAGGTCCGGGTGCAATACGTGTAGGGGAGCGATCCCCGAGTCCGCGAGGGCGATGATAAACCGACCGTGTTGTGGTAGCCAAGCGGCCCAAGGCGCATGGTTGCTAACCATGTGGCGTCAAGCCTCCGGGGTTCGAATCCCCGCCACAACGTCGGATACTCCGCTGGCGTTTTCCCGCCAGTCGATTTGCAACGCACGCAGACCAGACACAAATACACGACACATGAGCGCGGAAGAACCTCAAGAACAACAGGACGACGAAGATCTCCAGTACTTCGTCCGCATCGGGCAGACCGACCTCGATGGGACGAAGTCCGTCGAGCGCTCGCTCACGGAGATGAACGGGATCGGCCGCCGAACCGCCCGTCTCATCGCCGAAGAAGCGGGCGTCGACCGGACGGCGACGTTCGGTCGACTCGACGACGACGTCATCGACGAGGTCGTCGAGGTCGTCGAGAACTACGCCGACCAAGTCCCCGACTGGCTCAACAACCGCCGCGAGGACTTCTACACCGGCGAGACGACTCACGAGATCGGCAACGATCTCCAGTTGACCCGTCAGCACGACATCAACCGGATGAAGATGATCGACTCCTACAAGGGCGTTCGCCACAAGCGCGGCCAGAAGGTCCGCGGCCAGCGAACGAAGTCCACCGGTCGTACGGAGGGCACCATCGGGGTCAACGTCGAAGAGATCCGCGAAGAACAGGCCGAAGAAGCCGGCGAAGAGGGTGAGGGCGAATAATGCCACTCGGCACCGACACCAAGCAGTACGAGACGCCGAACCACCCTTATCAGGGTGAGCGCATCGCCTCCGAACACTCCCTCATCGACCGCTACGGGCTCAAGAACAAGGAAGAACTCTGGCGCGCCCAGTCCGAGCTTCGCTCCTACCGGCGCGAGGCCCGCGACCTGCTCGGCCAGGCCCAGGACGACGAGACCGTCGTCCGCCGCTCCGAGGAGTTCCTCGGACGACTCAAGCGCGTCGGCATTCTCGACGAAACCGACGAGCTCGGCGACATTCTGTCGCTCGAGATCGAGGACATCTTAGAGCGCCGGCTGCAGACGATCGTCTACCGGAACGGACTGGCGAACACGACCGAGCAGGCACGCCAGTTCATCACGCACGGCCACGTCGTGATCGGCGACCAGCGCCACCGCGTCCCGTCCTACGTCGTCGACGTCGACGAGGAGGACCTGGTGACCTTCGACGAGAACAGCCCGCTCGCGGACGAACTCCACCCCGAACGCGCGGAGGGTCAGTAACATGAGCCAAGACGACGAGAAATGGGGCATCGCCCACGTGCACGCATCGTTCAACAACACCGTCATGACCGTGACTGACCTCACGGGCGCGGAGACGATCGCCAAGTCCTCCGGCGGGACGGCGGTCAAGCAAAACCGCGACGAGGCGTCGCCGTACGCGGCCATGCAGATGGCCGAGTCCGTCGCCGAGGAGGTCAAGGCTGCCGGCATTACGGGTCTGCACGTTCGCGTGCGCGGCCCCGGCGGCAACCTCCAGAAGTCCCCCGGTCCCGGCGCGCAGGCGACGATCCGCGCACTCGCCCGCTCGGGCATCGAGATCGGGCGCATCGAAGACGTCACGCCGATCCCACACGACGGATCGCGCGCTCCGAAAGGTAAGGGCGGCTACTAGATTATGACTGCAGCGTACGACGTCGAGTTCGTCGAACGCGAGGATCGGGAAGCACGATTCCTCGTTCGCGGCGTGACGCCCGCGTTCGCCAACGGCATCCGTCGCGCGATGGTCGCCGACGTGCCAACGATGGCGGTCGACACCGTCCGGTTCGTCGAGAACTCGTCGGTCATGTTCGACGAGCAACTCGCCTTACGGCTCGGACTCGTTCCGCTAACGACGCCACCAGTTGGCGAGTTCGACGAGGACGACACCGTCACGCTCTCGATCGACGTCGAAGGGCCGGCCACCGCTTATTCCGGGGATCTCGTCTCTAGCGACGACCTCGTCCGTCCCGCGGACGAGAACGTCCCGATCATCGAACTCAAAGACGGCCAGCGCCTCGAGGCCGAGGCCGACGCCGTTCTCGACCGCGGCAAGGACCACGCCAAACACCAAGGCGGGGTCGCGGTCGGCTACCGTCATCTCCAGCGCGTGGAGGTCGACGGTGACCTCCCCGAGTTCGAGGAGCAAGAGACCCGGATCATCCGCGGTGTGGTAGAAGACGACGGCGAGCTCGTTCCGACAAGCGAGTTCGATCACGACCTCTCGAACCGCTATCCGGGCAAGCAGGTCCGGGTCG
Organism: Natrinema sp. 74; assembly: GCF_046097095.1. Taxonomy (NCBI): domain Archaea; kingdom Methanobacteriati; phylum Methanobacteriota; class Halobacteria; order Halobacteriales; family Natrialbaceae; genus Natrinema; species Natrinema sp. 74. The sequence goes on along the minus strand of NZ_CP175698.1, from coordinate 3,355,360 downwards.
AGGACGTGCCAAACGCCTTCGTCTTCCACGTGGAGACGGACGGCTCCTTTACCGTCGAGGACCTAGTCACGCGAGCCGCGGAAACGATCGCGGCGCGTGCGACTGAACTCGAAGAGGCAGTACAGCTATAGCAATGCACCGACGCCCCCGACCCGAACAGGACGCGCCGCTCGCCGACGCCGTGAGCGACGAGGTCGGCGATCGCACGTCCATCGGAATCGAAAGGGGTTTGAAGGGGCGACGGATAGACGGAAGTGCGAGCAGGGATAGCCAAGTCAGGCCAACGGCGCAGCGTTCAGGGCGCTGTCTCGTAGGAGTCCGCAGGTTCAAATCCTGCTCCCTGCATCACTTCTTACAGATCGATTCCGACCGCGCTCGCAGAGACAATTCCTCGTCTCGGCGGGCGGTTGCAGTATTTGGAGGAAACCAATGAGTAGCAAGACTAATCCGAGGCTCAACGATCTCATCGCCGAGTTGAAGTCGACGTCCCGCGAGACGGACGCCGATGTCTGGCGAGACGTCGCGGATCGACTCGAGAAGCCCCGGCGCACCCACGCAGAGGTGAACCTGGGCCGCATCGAGCGGTACGCGCGTGAAGAAGAGACCGTCGTCGTTCCCGGCAAGGTGCTGGGATCGGGCGCACTACAGAAAAACGTCACCGTCGCCGCCGTCAACTTCTCTTCGTCCGCCGAGACGAAGATCGAACAGGTCGGCGAGCCGGTATCGCTCGAGCAGGCGCTCGAAGCGAACCCCGACGGATCCAACGTCCGGGTGATCCGATGAGTATCGCAGAGTTCGACGCAGATCTCGTCGTCGATGCCCAAGACTGCATCCTCGGTCGCGTCGCCAGCGAAGTCGCCCAGCGCGCGCTGGACGGCGATCGCGTCGCGATCGTCAACGCCGAGGACGCGGTCATCACCGGCGACAAAGAAGACATCTTCGAGACGTACCGCACGCGGCTGCAGATGGGTTCGGACAGCGGCCCATACTACCCCAAGCGACCGGACACGATCTTCAAGCGGTCCGTTCGCGGAATGTTGCCGTACAAGAAACCGCGCGGTCGCGAGGCGCTTGACGGCGTCCGCGTCTACGTCGGCAACCCCTACGAGAACGACGACGACCGCGAGTCCGAGGTGCTCGAGGGGACGTCGCTGGATCGGCTGTCGAACATCCGCTTCGTCCACCTGCACGAAGTGTCCGAACAGTTAGGTGCTAACGTCACATGGTAACCAACACGAGCGGCAAGAAGAAGACGGCCGTCGCCCGCGCCACGGTTCGCGAGGGCGAGGGTCGCGTTCGAATCAACTCCCAGCCTGTCGAGCTGGTCGAACCGGAGATGTCCCGGCTCAAAATGCTCGAGCCGTTCCGCATCGTCGGCGAGGACCTGCGCGGCGAGATGGATATCGACGTCCGCGTCGAGGGCGGCGGCATCAGCGGGCAGGCCGATGCCGTCCGCACCGCCATCGCGCGTGGCATCGTCCAGCACACCAACGACGCCGAGCTCCGGGACGCGTTCATGGAGTTCGACCGCTCGTTGCTGGTCAACGACGTCCGCCAGTCCGAACCGAAGAAGTGGGGCGGCCCGGGCGCTCGGGCGCGCTACCAGAAGTCCTACCGCTAAGGTGATTCAATCATGATGGTACCGGTCCGGTGTTTCACCTGTGGCAACGTGGTCGCCGAACACTGGGAAGAGTTCGACGAGCGGGCAAACGAGGGCGACGAGGATCCCGAGGAGGTCCTCGACGAACTCGGCGTCGATCGCTACTGCTGCCGGCGCATGCTCGTCAGTCACACCGACCTCGTCGACATCGTCTCTCCGTACCAGTAACCAATGCAACAGCAACAACACAACCGCTACGAGAAAGCACGCATCCTCGGCGCGCGAGCGCTACAGGTCTCCTACGGCGCACCGGTGCTGATCGAGACCGATCAGACCCAGCCGATCCTCATCGCCGCAGAGGAGTACGACGCGGGCGTGCTTCCGTTCACGGTCAAGCGGGGGTACGACCGTAAATGACGCTCATTACCGACGTCCGACTGCGCCGGATTCTCGACTCGCGGGGCAACCCGACGGTCGAGGCCGACGTGGTGACCGAAAGCGGCGGTTTCGGACGCGCCGCGGCACCCAGCGGTGCCAGCACCGGCGAGTACGAGGCCGTCGAGCGCCCACCGTCCGAGGCGATCGCCGCGGCTCGAGAGCGCGCCGTCCCCCGACTCGTCGGTGAGGTCTACGCTGGCAACCAGCGCGACGTCGACGCGGCGCTCCACGCCGCCGACGGCACCGACGACTTCTCGGAGATCGGTGCCAACAGCGCGGTCGCCATCTCGATGGCCGCCGCGAAGGCCGGTGCCGACGTGCTCGGTGCTCCGCTGTTTCAGCACCTCGGCGGGACGTTCCGCGGCGAGAGCTTCCCGGTCCCGCTCGGCAACGTCGTCGGTGGCGGCGAACACGCCGCCGACGCGACCGACATTCAGGAGTTCCTCGCGGCACCCGTCGGCGCACCCAGCGTCACGGACGCAGTCTTCGCCAACGCGGCCGTCCACGCCGCCGTGTCCGATCTGCTCTCCGAGCGCGGCCACCCCTGTGGCAAGGGCGACGAGGGCGCGTGGGCACCGTCGATCGACGACGGCGAGGCCTTCGAGATCGTCGACGAGGCCGTCTCGCAAGTCGAAGACGAGGTCGGCTTCGAGATCAAGTTCGGGCTCGACGTCGCCGGCGCGGAGCTGTACGACGCCGATTCCGGCACGTACGAGTACAGCGACGGTGAGCGCGACACCGACGAGCAGATCGCGTACATCGCCGAGTTAGTCGACGAGTACGACCTCGTCTACGTCGAGGATCCCCTCGACGAGGACGACTACGACGCCTTCGCCGACCTCACCGATCGAGTCGGCGATCAGACGCTGATCTGCGGTGACGACCTGTTCGTCACCAACACCGACCGACTCCGCGAGGGGATCGACCGCGACGCGGCCAACAGCATCCTGATCAAGCCGAATCAGATCGGGACGCTAACGGACGCGTTCGACGCGATCGAACTCGCGACCGAGCACGGCTACGACTCAGTCGTTTCTCACCGGTCGGGCGAGACCGAGGACACGACGATCGCACACCTCGCCGTCGCGACCGACGCGCCCTACATCAAAACGGGTGCCGTCGGCGGCGAGCGAACCGCAAAGCTCAACGAGCTCATTCGAATCGCAGACGACGCGACATGACAGACAACGACGCAACCCAGGAAGGGCTCGACGCCGCCGAGGAAGACATCGACGAGGAGCCGGCCGAAGGGGCCGGCCCCGCCGCCGAGGAGGACGTCGAGCCAGTTGACGAACAGCCCGCAGACGCCGAGGGAGCACCCGCGGCCGACGCCGAACCAGCCGACGACGCCGAGGATACCGGTCCGACCCTCGACGACGACGTCATGTCCGACGAAGAGGCGGACCTGCTGATCCCCGTCGAGGACTACCTCGGCGCTGGCGTCCACATCGGGACCCAGCAAAAGACCGCGGACATGGAGCGGTTCATCCACCGCGTCCGAACCGACGGTCTCTACGTGCTCGACGTCTCGAAGACCGACGGCCGCATCCGCACGGCCGCGGACTTCCTCTCGAACTACGACCCCGAGCAGATTCTGGTCACCTCGAGTCGCCAGTACGGTCGGTTCCCGGCCGAGAAGTTCGCCGAAGCCGTGGGCGCACGCGCCCGCACCGGCCGCTTCATCCCGGGCACCCTGACGAACCCGAAGTACGACGGCTACATCGAGCCGGACGTGCTCGTCGTCACCGACCCGATCGGCGACGCGCAGGCCGTCAAGGAGGCCATCACGGTCGGTATCCCGGTCATCGCGATGTGTGACTCGAACAACCAGCTCAGTAACGTCGACCTCGTCGTCCCGACGAACAACAAGGGTCGCAAGGCCCTCTCGGTCGTCTACTGGCTGCTCGCCAACGAAGTCCTCGACCGCCGCGGTGCCGAGCCGTCCTACTCGCTCGAGGACTTCGAGAGCACGGTCTAACGCGTTCGATTCGACGCTGCACTGTTCGTTTTCTCGCTGCCATCGACTGTAGCGACGGGTTTCGAGCCGACGTGATCGGGTCCGGCGCGAGCTATGCGGCTCCGGCCTCGAGACAGTGCTCGTAGACGCCACGCAGGCGCGCCCCCATCTCGGCGGCGGTATAGCCGGTGATCCGTTCGCGTCCGTCCGCGGGCTCGTCGGTCGCGAGGACGTCGGCCAGCCGCGCTCGGAGGGCGTGTTCGTCGTCGACGACGTGGGAGTTCGAAACGCCGTCGAGCACGTCTCGAGCGAAGCCGACATCGCGCGAGACGACCGGAACGTTACAGGCGGTGGCTTCCTTGATCGTCATCGGTCCGCTTTCGAACCGAGACGTGATCAGGACGGCATCGGCGGCGTTCAGATAGTACGGAACGTCCTCGTAGGGCCGATTAGCGACGGTCTGGAGGGTAACGTCGCACTCGAGTCCGTCGACGACGCGTTTCGCCAGCGGATAGTCTTTCTCCTCGCGCGAGGGCGCGTACGGGAAGAGGACGATTCGCTCGTCGGTGTCCCAGCCGACGTACCCGCGTGCTTCGTCCGTGGGAATCGGTCGGAACAGCGCCGTATCGATCGGGAATGGGATCACGTCACAGCGATGGTCGATGCGGTCGACCATGACGTTCGACGGGACGACGAGACGGTCCGCACGCGACACGAACGGCTCCATTACCGGTGTGTACCGATTGCCAACGTACTCGCCGCCCCAGAGGGTGCAGACGAACGGCAACTCGGTCGTCGGGAGTGCCGATGCCGCGGCGGCAAACGGCGCGGTGAGGCCGTAGTTTGCGTGGACGAGGTCGTAGCCGGTGGCGGCCTCGCGAAGTACCTGTGGGAGGTATCGGAGGTAGTCGGCCGGGGTTCGGCGACGAACGTCGTCATCGAGTGCCCGGTGGTCGCCGGGGACGGGGAGCGTCGTCACCTCGATCCCCTCGGACTCGAGTGCCGCGACCTGGGTTTCGTAGAAGCTTCGCCAGTCGGTCGTCGTGAGGCTTAGTACGCGGAGAGAGGTCATGAGTTTGGAATTGGCTCGTCGGGCTGTCGGTCATCGGCTGGCCGTCGCTCGAGCGTGACCGGTTCGGGCTCCGTCTCGCGCAGTTCCTCGAGGTCCGCCTCGTCGAGGAGTTCTTCGAGGACGTACTCGGTGACATCGACTTTGGCCTCGAGGAGCCGCTCTCGGCGCTCCGCCCAGACGGTAGCTGCAGCGGGATCGCGGTAGAGGCGCTCGACGGTTTCGATCGCCTCGTCTTCGCGGTCTACCGGGAACGATTCGATGAGGCCGTACTCCTCGAGTTCGAGGAACTTCCCCATGTCCGCGGAACCGGCGAATGGGCTGATGCGAACGGTGGGCGTGCCGAGGACGCCGGCCTCCATCGTCGTCGTGGCGACGTCACCGACGACGAGGTCGGCGAAGGCGAGCAACTGGTGGAAGTTCGCCGGTTCGACGGGAATCGGATCGGCGTTTGCCGGGAGCGGACGGCCGCTCTCGTCGGATACGTACACCGTCCCGTCTTGCGCGAGATCGTCGACGATCCGCTGACACCCCGTTGCGGAAATCCCGCTTTTGCCGATGTCGTGGTTGCTGTTGAACGCGCCGCGGCGAACGACGGCGTACCGATCGTCGGGCTCGACCCCGTTTCGACGAAGGAGGTCCGGATCCGGTTCGAACCGGTCGGGATGGAGGTACGCGAGTTCGTGGTAGCCGGGGTACCGAACGTGGTCGTCGCCGATGTCCTCGTTGAAACTCGAGGGTGTATAGATGCGGTCTGCGAACGGAGTTGTGAGGGCGTTTCCGTGGTTGATGCTCGTCTCAGTGTCGATATAGACGAGGCTCTCTGCGCCGACGAGCGTGGCGACGTGAGAGGCGGCGATCCCGTGGCTGCTGATGATGTAGTCCGGGTCGATCGCGCGCGCTCGGTTGAAGATACGCAGTTCGTATCGGATCTGAGTCAGTCCGAGGTCGAACAGCGTCTCCGGTTCTTTACAGAGGAGTTCGTGATCGATGTCGTAAGACTCTAGGAGAGAACTCACGACTTCGGCCTCTCGAGCGAAAACGTGGACATCGTGACCTGCGCCCCGAAGCGTTCGTATGAGGTGTTTGAAAAAGTGAACGTTTCCCCCGTGTTGGATCGTGACGATTACGTCCATCGGGCGAACAAAGCGAGTGACGGCGCATTATTACCGGTTTTGTAACGACGGACCGCCGTGCTATCGCGTCCGGACGCACCCTCGCTCTCAGTTGTGGGGGAATACCGACGAGAGCAGGGATCGGACCACCGGCCGCCACACAGTAGCGGTGCGCACAACTGTTTTGACCCGGAAGTTTGTCAGTTGACAGATTCGAAACCCCTGTACGGCGGACGGAATTGCGCTCGCCGTAATCGGTCGGCAGTTATTGCCGGATCGGGCGCACACGAGCCCGGCCTGGACTTCGACTCGGCGGTCAGATGTGGCTCCTTGAGGGCGAACTCACCGATCGGCGCGTCGGTGCTTCGAGCGTAACTCTGCGACCAGATCGGCTGCGTCGGCGGCCGTCGAGCCGAAGACGTACGTGGCGGGCTCGATGCCGAACGCGCCGCTGTGGTACGCGATCCGGGGAACCGTTCTGCGTTCCTCGAACCGGGTTCGGAGGTGGTCGGCGCGGTCCTCGTAGTCGGCGTCGAACTCGAGTGGTTCGATCCCCCGCTCACGTGCGGCCGCGAGCAGTTCGTCGTCGGTGGCGATATTCGTCGCCCCGCGAACGGCCGGGTCGACGGCGTTGGCGGCGAGGACGGCGGTTGCGACGTGTTTCGACGCGCCGAACTCGGGGTTGGCTGGGATCTCGATCCGACCGCCCATAGCGTAGATGCGGCCGGGCACCGCGGCCACGTCGGTCTCGTCGTCGGGACTGGGCAAGCACATGCCGACGTTGGTGCCGACGTTCGGGATGACCTCGGCCATGCCGGGGATCGACGCGAGGGTCCGTGCGGCGGTGCGGACGTTCGCGAGCACGTCTCGTTCGGCGCGCACGTCGGGATCGAGGCCGCGAACGCAGAGATCACAGCCGAGCCCGCGTAGCTCCGGCATGACCTCTTCGTGCAGCTCGCAGATAGGGCCGCGGTCCTCGAGACTGCGGACGAGCGAGAGGAGTTCCGCGAGCGCGTCGTAGCCGTCCATCTCGCCGCCTGCGAGCCCGTCGGCGATGCGGTCGACGGTCGCGACGGTCTCGGGATCGTCCCGAAATCGGTCGTCGCCGCCGCCTTCGCCGGCGACGTACTTGCTGACGGCGGCCTGTGTGACGCCGAGCTCCGCGGCGATCTCCTGCTGGGTCAGCCCTCGCTCGGCGAGACGAGTCGCCAGCATCGCCCGCACCGTCGGCAGAAACCGGTCGACGACGAGTTCGCTTGGCAAGATGAGTGACATACGAGCGACGTTCGAGCACAACGCCTTAAAGTCCGACCACAGCCCGGGCCGGGACGATGGCCCGCGCCAGCGGCGACACAGACAGCTATTAATCGTCGTCGTTCGAACGGCCCGCCATGACACTCTCGAGCGCTCCCGGCAAGGTGTATCTGTTCGGGGAGCACGCGGTGGTCTACGGTGAACCCGCCGTGCCGTGTGCGATCGAGCGGCGCGCGCGAGTCGAGGTACAGCGACGTGACGACGGCAAGCTCCGCGTTCACGCCGAAGATCTCAGTCTGGACGGCTTTACGGTCGAGTACGACGGGGTGGCGGGGAACGGACCGGACGTCGACGTCTCGGAGTCGTTGATCAGCGCCGCCATGGGTTACGTCGACGGCGCGATCGAGCAGGTCCGCGACGTAACCGGCGCAGACGACGTCGGCTTCGACGTGACGATCGAGAGCGACATTCCGCTGGGTGCCGGCCTGGGATCGTCAGCAGCGGTCGTCGTCGCCGCCATCGACGCCGCGGCCCGCGAACTCGGCGTCACCCTCGAGACCGACGAACTCGCCGAGCGAGCCTATCGGACGGAACACCAGGTACAGGAGGGACAAGCGTCGCGAGCGGACACGTTCTGTTCGGCGACCGGCGGCGCGGTCCGCGTCGAGGGCGACGACTGCCGCTCGATCGAGGCCCCCGATCTGCCGATCGTGATCGGGTTCGACGGCGGTGCGGGCGACACCGGCCGGCTGGTCGCGGGCGTCCGCGACCTGCGCGAGGAATACGACTTCGCCGCGAGCACGGTCGAAGCAATCGGCGATGTCGTTCGAAACGGCGAGGACGCGCTCGCGGACGGCGACATCGAAGAACTAGGGCGACTGATGGATTTCAATCACGGCCTGCTGTCGGCACTCGGTGTCTCTTCTCGCTCGCTGGATACGATGGTCTGGGCGGCCCGCGACGCCGGCGCACGCGGCGCGAAGCTGACCGGAGCCGGCGGGGGCGGCTGTATCGTCGCGCTGGACCCGACCGAGGAGACCGAAACGGCTCTGTCCTTTACGCCCGGCTGTGAGGACACCTTTCGCGCCGAACTCGCCGACGAGGGGGTGTGTCGCCTCGAATGATCGTCCTCAAACTCGGCGGCAGCGTCATCACCGAGAAGGATCGCGCGGAGACGCTCGATGGCGACGCCCTCGAACGGGCGGCCGACGGGATCGCAGCGGCACTCGAGGACGGGCGCGAGGATCTCGTGATCGTCCACGGCGGCGGCAGTTTCGGTCATCATAACGCCAGCGAACACGGCGTCAGTACGACCGCGGGGACCCGCGACGCGAACGCGGTGCTCGACATCCACGGTGCGATGCAGACGTTGAACCGGTTCGTACTGAGCCGGCTGCTCGAGCGCGACGTAGAGGCGGTCCCGGTCCACCCCTTTTCGGCGGCCCACCGCGACGCCGAGGGGCGGCTCGAGCTGCCGATCGCACAGATCGAGACGATGCTCGCGGAGGGGTTCGTGCCCGTCCTCCACGGCGACGTGATCGCCCACGCCGGCGCGGGTGCAACGGTGATCAGCGGCGACGAGCTCGTCGCGACCCTCGCCCGTGCACTCGAGGCGGACCGCGTCGGTCTCTGTTCGACGGTGCCCGGCGTACTGGACGCAGACGACGCGGTGATCGATCGGATCGACGAGTTCGCCGCCGTCACCGACGTACTCGGAGCGAGCGACGCGACCGACGTGACCGGCGGAATGGCCGGGAAAGTGCAGACGCTGCTTGACCTCGAGGCAGAGGCGTCGATCTTCGGGCTCGAGTCGCTGGACGCGTTTCTCGAAGGTGCAGAGCCGGGAACGACGATCGACTGATCCCGAGAGAACGACCGACGCGGCGACCCCTTAGCGGGTCCAGAACCCGCCGGTGAACAGGACGAGGACGGGGATGATCTCGAGCCGGCCGATCCACATGAGGAAGATCATCAGGAGCTTCGAGGGGATCGGAAAGTCCGTGTAACTACCGAACGGGCCGAGGTGACCGAACCCGGGACCGATGTTGCCAAGCGTCGCCAGGCTCGCGCTGAACGCCTCGAGCGACGAGAAATGCGGAATTGCGTTGGCCCGGCTGACGTCGAGTGCGATGGCGAATGTCGCGAGGGCAAAGATGATCAGATACATGAACGAGAACCCGAGCACGCCGCGGACGGCGTCCTCATCGACGATGTTGCCACCGAGCCGAATCGGCCGGACGACCTCGGGATGAGAGGCGGTAAACAGCTCCCGTCGCAACACCTTGAAGATGATCAGCCATCGGACGACTTTGACGCCCCCGCCGGTCGAGCCCGCACAGCCGCCGACGAGCATGGCGAACAGGAGGACGATCTTGCCCGTCGAACTCCAATCGATGAAGTCGCTGGTCGCGTAGCCGGTCGAGGTCAACAGCGACGCGATCTGGAACGCGCTCTGTCGCAGCGAGTTCTCGAGGATCCCCTCCGTCACGCCGCCGAGGTCGCCAAGCGCCGGTGCCGCACCAGCGTAGAGGATTCCTGCGAGTAACACCGTCAGCGCGGCGATCGCACTGACGTACGCGCGAAATTCGGAGTTCTGGACGAAGCGGTGTCCCTCGCCGCTGAAGACGTGCCAGAACAGGGCGAAGTTCGTCCCGGCGATGATCATGAAGGGGACGGCGGTCCACTGTACGGCCGCCGAAAAGGCCGCGACGCTTTCAGCCTCTGGCGAGAACCCGCCGGTCGGCAGCGTCGTAAATCCGTGTGCGATGGCGTTGTAGAGACCCATTTCGGGGGCCATCCCCGCGAGATGGAAGCCATAGAGGATCGCAATGTAGACGAGGGTGAACGCAAAGTAGACGAGCCAGAGGATGCGTGCCGTTTCGGCGATTCGCGGCGTGAGCTTCTGTAACTCCGGGCCCGGCGCTTCCGACTCGACGAGCTGTGCGCCGCTCACGGCGATCTCCGGGAGGATCGCGACCATCAGCACGATGATTCCCATGCCGCCGAGCCACTGCGTGAGCTGTCGCCACATCATCACGGCGTGAGAGTGGCGCTCAAGTGAGATTTCACCAAGGACGGTCGCCCCCGTCGTCGTGAAGCCGGACATCGACTCGAAGAGGGCGTTGACGGGGTTGACGAGCGTCGATTCGGTTCCCCATCCGGCGATGACGTACGGCACTGCGCCGACGATGGCGACCGCGAGCCACGAAATTGCGACGAACAGCATCGCTTCGCGGACCTGTAAGTCGGGATCGGGCTCGAGTCGCTCGAGGGCGTAGCCGACGGAGATCGTGAGCGCGATCGTCGCGACGAACGGAACCAGGGGGTCCCCGTAGATGAGTGCCACGACGATCGGAACCACAAGCGGTACGGCGAGATACTTTAGGAGGGTTCCGACCAGCGCCACGCTGGCGCGCCAGTCGGTCCGGAGCCTCATGGCGACACCTCATCTGTGTAGGCACGTCGGGACACGGTCTGTCTCGCCATTTCCGTCGGGTCGTATTAATCCATCATGACTTCCGCTCGAGGGCGTCTTGAGCCGAGAGTGGTCCGGAGCAGCCCTGAAACGGAGTTGCATTCGGTCAACTGACTCGGAGTCGAGCTCCGACGCCTGTCGACGAAACGGGTATCGGTACTCGTGAGCATCCGACTACGAGTATCCGCTGCCTACACGAACGACGATCCCGACCGATGTCGGTGTCCTCGAAACGGTATTTTTTCAACGATCAGGTGAGAACATCGACCAGAATGTATATCATCGTCGTCGGAGCGGGCGATATCGGGATGCCGCTGATCGATATCGCGACCCGTTCGGGAAACGAAGTCGTCGTCATCGAGAACGACGCCGAGCGGGCGGATCGGGTCGCCGGCGAATACGATTGTCTGGTACTCAACGACGATGCGACGGCCAACGAGGCGCTTACGGATGCCGGCATCGAGCGAGCGGACGCGCTGATCAGCACGACCGACCGTGACGCGACCAATATCATGGTCTGCCTGCTCGCACAGGAACACGACGTTCCGTCGATCGTCTCGGTCGTCCACGACCCAGAGCACATGAACGTGTTCCGCCAGATCGGCGTCAACACGATGGAGAACCCACAGGAACTCATCGCCGAGTACCTCTACCGGGCGGTCGCCCGTCCGGCGATCGTCGACTACATGCGAATTGGCGAGCAGGCGGAGGTGTTCGAGATTCACGTCGCCGAGAACGCGCCGATCGCCGGGGAGACCCTCACCCAAGCGGCCGAGGAGGACTTACTCCCCGAAGACGTACTCGTCGTTGCGATCGAACGCGACCAGGACGATCCGCCAATCACACCGCGAGGGAACACGCGGATCGAAGCCGGCGATCTGTTGACCGTGTATTCGGCGTTCGGGGCGACGCCGAAACTCACCGACGTGTTCGGCCACGAGGAAGACCGAGCGAGATGATGATCGCTGTGAACGGGCCGCCGATCCGAACCCGTCGAATCTCGGCCAGCATACGGACTCGAGTCGGCCGCCGGGACACCGCCGCGCCGTCGAACGCTCGACCGACGGGGAGCGATCTATGAACGAGGCGACGAAGACGATCAGCAGGGACCTGGGGCGGATCTTTCAGGCGCTGGCCGGGTTGCTGTTCGTCTCGTTGCTCGTCCCACTCGTCTGGGGCGAATACTGGACGATGCCGGCAGTGGCAGTCTCCGGGCTGATTCCGTTTGGTATCGGCTACGGTCTGACTGCCCGATTTCGGAACGCGGCCCAGCCCGGGAAGCTACACGGGATGATCATCGCCGCGATAGGATGGTTCTGCGTCGCAATCTTCGGCGCGCTCCCGTTCGTCCTCATCGCGTGGACGGCCGAGTTCGGACTCCCGATCGTCGAGACCCCGCCGCAGACGGAGACGCTCGCGGCGTTTATGGACCCGCTAAACGCGCTCTTCGAGAGCATGAGCGGCTTTACGGGAACCGGACTGACGATGACCGACAACGAGGAAGTCTTGCCACGCACCTTACAGTGGTGGCGGTCGTTCATCGAATGGGTCGGCGGCGTCGGCGTAATCGTCCTCACGACGGCGATCCTCGCACGTCCCGGCAGCGGCTCGTTGACCCTCTACGAGAGCGAGGCGCGATCCGAGCGGATCCACCCGAGCATCGTCTCGACGGTCCAGACGATCTGGTGGATCTTCATCCTCTTTACGTTCGTCTCGATCCTCCTGCTGTGGGTCGCCGGCATGCCGCTCTGGGGGGCGATCAACCACGCGATGACAGGCCTGTCGACCGGCGGCTTCTCGATTACCGACAACTCAATCGCCACCTACGACAGTGCGGCCATCGACTTCGCGCTCCTCCCGATCATGTTGCTCGGCAGTATCGCGTTCCCGGTCCACTACCTCATCCTGCAAGGCGAGTTGCGAAACTTCTATGCGGACCTGCAGACGCGCTGGGTGTTCCTCTATATGACCCTCGGCACGCTCGCGCTCACCGCGTTCGTGTACGTCAGTGATACGTACGACTCCCTGTTCACGGCGTTCCGGTACAGCTCATTCCAGTTCGTCTCTGCGGCGACCTGCGCCGGCTTCCAGACCGCCGTCGACACGACCAACGTGGCGCTTGGCCGGTGGCCGGCCCAGGCACAGCTCACCGTGACGATCGGGATGATCGTCGGCGGTGCAGCCGGCTCGACGGTCGGCGGAATCAAACTCATCCGAGTGCTCACACTGCTGAAAGGAATCCGGTTCCGAATTGCGGACGTCTTTTACCCCGAAACGGCCGTCCGCCGGCTGCGAATCAACGGTCGCCGCCTCAACGAGCGCGAGATGCGCCGGGAGTTCGAGGAGGCGGCGATCATCGCCGTCCTCTGGCTGCTGTTTCTCGCCGTCGGTACGTTCGTCCTCCTCGTCATACTACCACAGGGCGAGTACACGCTCGAGAACGTCATCTTCGAAATCGCAAGCGCACAGGGGAACGTCGGCCTCTCGACCGGCATCACCGGTCCTGACTCGCTGCCGGCGGTCGGAAAAATCATGTTCCTCTTTAACATGTGGATCGGCCGTCTCGAGATCATCCCCATTCTGGTGACGCTTCGGACAGTCTTCAGTCGCGGGGGACTGTACCGATGACCCTGAGCGACGTGCCGATCGTCGGTGACCTCCTCGAAGCAGGTGCCGAAGATCGAGTCTTCGACGGGCTCTTGCTCGTCGGTCCGGTGCTCATCGCCCTCATCGCGGTCGACGGTCGGTCGCCGCTTACGACCGTGATCGCGGTCGCGTACCTGCTCTGTTTCGTCGCGTACGTCCTGTACCGGGGCGTTCGAAGGCGGTCGTAACGGCTCACAGCCGGCGACAAACGCCCGGTCGAACCGCTCGAGAATCAGATCAGTTCGATGACCTCGTCGAGTACCGCCGCGTCGACGAAGACGATCACGTGATCGCCGGGCTGGACAGTCGTCGACCCGCGGGGCGTGATGTGGTCGCCGCCGCGAGAGATCGCGCCGATGACGACGCCTGCGGGGAGGTCGTTCGTCGCAGCGGCGATGTTCCCGCCGACGAGGGCGCTGTCGACGCCGACCTCGATCTCGATGACCTCCGCGCGGTCGTGCTCGAGCATCGCCACCTTCTCGGTGTGATCGGTCCGGGTAAAGCGGACGATCTCTTCTGCGGTCTCCTCGCGGGGGTTGATCGCCACGTCGATGCCGACGGTTTCGAAGAGGTCGGCGTACTCGGCGGTCTCGATGACGGCCACGGTACGGTCGACGCCGAGGCGCTCGGCGAGCAGGGAGACCAGCAGATTCTTCTCGTCGCTGTCGAGGGCGGCGATGACAACGTCGGCCTCGTCGACGCGCTCGCGGGCGAGGAAGTCGGCGTCGGTCGCGTCGCTCTGCATGACCATCGTGTTCGGAAGCGCTTCGGCGACTTCGCGGGCCCGGTCGGGATCTCGTTCGATCAGCCGCGGGCGAAAGCCGTGGTCTTCGAACTCGCGGGCGGCCTGGAAGCCGATCTCGCTGGCACCGACGACAACGACCTCCTCCGCGTCGTCCGGCATCGTGGCGACCTCGTCGGCGAAGTCGTTGATCGAATCGGGGCTGCCGATCACGACGATCCGGTCGCCGCCTCGGATGATCGTATCGCCGCGGGTCACGATCATCTCGTCGTCGCGGAAGATCGCGGCGAAGGTAAGCGAGTCATAGCAGTCGGCCTTCCTGACGGTCTGATCCGCGATCGGGCTGTCAGCAGGGATGTCGAACTCGGCCATCCGGATGAGGCCGCCGGCGAACGTGTCGACGTCGTGGGCGCTTGGCAGGCCCGAAATGCGAAAGATCGTCCGAGCGGCCAGCAGATCGGTACAGACCATGAAGTCGACGCCGAACGCGCCCTGTGACCCCTGCCAGGTCTCGAGCAGCGTCCGTCGTCGAACCCGTGCCACGGTGAACACGTCGGTGACGGCCTTCGCCGCGCCGCAGACGACCGCGTTCGTCTCGTCGTTGTCCGTACAGGCGATGACGAGCCCCGCCTCCGCTAGACCGGCCTCGCGCAACACCTCGAGATCGGTCCCGTCTCCGTGGATCGTCAGTACGTCAAGCGAGTAGGTGAGTTCCTCGGTGACGGCGGCGTCGCGGTCGACGATGACGACGTCGTGGGTGTCTTCTAAATTAGCGGCGATCGATCGGCCGACCTCGCCGGCCCCGACGATGATTACGTACACGGCGAGCCCTCCGAAAGCATGGTTGCTGCCCACCGGTTTCGAGGCGACCGGGAAATGAATTACGATGCCGAAAGCGGTCATGACGGTGTGAGTCGGCAGTCCTCACGCGCTCAAGTGACTCACGAGCAAAGCTGTTGTCCCGACGACCAACCCGCTGCGTTTTTAACACCCGGACGTGTACACTGAGATAGCGAAACCCGCGGGCAAGTGCGTTCGGGGTCCACGATGTCGTGGGCCGTCGACGGGTCGGCCGTCGTCCGAACGCATAGCGGGATGGCCGACGCGCTGTAAGACGCCGGGGCCGCACAACCGGGAGTCCGCGGACCGTTTCAATGAGAGTCCATAACGCGGCTTTCAGTGCTACGAACCATGGAAATCGAAATCGCAACCATTGGCGGCTACGAAGAAGTCGGACGGCAGATGACCGCCGTCCGCGCCGGCGACGACGTCGTCATCTTTGACATGGGTCTGAACCTCTCGCAGGTCCTGATCCACGACAACGTCGAAACCGAACGGATGCACAGCTTAGACCTGATCGACATGGGCGCGATCCCCGACGACCGGGTCATGAGCGACCTCGAGGGCGACGTGCAGGCGATCGTCCCCACCCACGGTCACTTAGACCACATCGGTGCCATCTCGAAACTGGCCCACCGGTACGACGCGCCGATCGTCGCGACGCCGTTTACGATCGAACTGGTCAAACAGCAGATCGAGGGCGAACAGAAGTTCGGCGTCGAAAACGACCTCGTCAAGATGGACGCCGGCGAGACGATGTCGATCGGCGACTCCGGCAAGGTCGACCTCGAGTTCGTCAACGTCACGCACTCGATCATCGACGCGATCAATCCCGTCCTGCACACGCCCGAAGGCGCGGTCGTTTACGGGCTGGACAAGCGCATGGACCACACGCCGGTCATCGGCGACCCGATCGACATGGAGCGGTTCCGCGAGATCGGCCGCGAGGGTAACGGCGTCCTCTGTTACATCGAGGACTGTACCAACGCGAATAAGAAGGGGCGCACCCCCTCCGAGAAGGTCGCCCGCGAACACCTCCGCGACGTCCTCTATAGCCTCGAGGACTACGACGGCGGCATCGTCGCCACCACCTTCTCGAGCCACATCGCTCGCGTGAAGTCACTCGTCGAGTTCGCCGATGACATCGGTCGCCAGCCGGTCTTGCTCGGCCGCTCGATGGAGAAGTACTCAGGCACCGCCGAACGGCTCGACTTCATCGACTTCCCCACCGATCTGGGAATGTTCGGCCACCGCAAGTCCGTCGACCGCACGTTCAAGCGGATCATGAACGAGGGCAAAGGCGACTACCTGCCCGTCGTCACCGGCCACCAGGGCGAGCCCCGCGCGATGCTCACCCGGATGGCCCGCGGCGAGACGCCTTACGAACTGGACGACGGCGACAAGGTCGTCTTCTCTGCCCGCGTCATTCCGGAACCGACCAACGAAGGCCAGCGCTACCAGGCCGAGAAGCTACTCGGCATGCAGGGCGCGCGGGTCTACGACGACATCCACGTCTCCGGTCACCTCAACCAGGAAGGCCACTACGAGATGTTGGACGCGCTCCAGCCCCAGCACGTCATTCCGGCCCACCAGGACATGAGCGGCTTCTCGAGCTACGTCAACCTCTGCGAGAGCGAGGGCTACAAGATGGGGCGTGACCTCCACGTCACGCGCAACGGGAACCTCATCCAGCTAGTCGACTGATATGACGAGCCCCGAGGCACGCGAAGAGGCGGTGCTCGAGGCGGTCCGGCAGCGCCGCGAGCAAGTCAACGAAGCGATCCCCGAGGAGCTGCCGATCAAGCGGCCCGAGCGGCTCTATGAAGCCTCGCGGTACCTGCTCGACGCGGGCGGCAAGCGGCTGCGACCCGCCGTCTTACTGACGACCGCGGAGGCACTGACCGACGTCGAGCCGCTGTCGACGGCGTATCGGTCGTTTACGTCGCTCGACGACGGACACGCGGTCGACGTGATGGCCGCAGCCGTCAGCGTCGAGGTCATCCAGTCGTTCACCCTGATCCACGACGACATCATGGACGACGACGACCTCCGGCGCGGCGTCCCCGCCGTTCACAAGGAATACGATGTCGAGACGGCGATTCTTGCCGGCGACACGCTCTACTCGAAGGCCTTCGAGATCATGCTCGAGACGGGAGCCGACCCCGATCGGATCGTCGAAGCGCTCGACGTCCTCGCGACGACCTGCACGAAGATCTGCGAGGGCCAGTCGCTGGACGTCACCTTCGAGGAGCGCACCGACGTCTCGCCTGATGAGTACCTCGAGATGGTCGAGCAAAAGACCGCCGTGTTGTACGCCGCCTCCGCGTGTCTCCCTGCGATCTTGCTGGGAGCCGACGACGACACGATCGACGCGCTCTACGGCTACGGCCTCGACATCGGCCGCGCGTTCCAGATCCAGGACGACGTGCTGGATCTCACCGTCCCCAGCGAGCAACTCGGCAAGCAGCGAGGCAGCGACCTCGTCGAGAACAAACAGACACTGATCACCGTCCACGCCCGCGAGCAGGGCGTCGACGTCGAGAACCTGGTCGACACCGACGACGTCGACGCGGTCACCGAGGCCGAGATCGACGACGCGGTCGCCGAACTCGAGGCGGCCGGCTCGATCTCCTACGCTAACGACACCGCTCGCGACCTCGTCGAACGGGGGAAAGAGCGACTCGAAGTCCTGCCGGACAACGAGGCCCGCGACCTCCTCTGTGAGATCGGCCACTACCTGATCGAGCGCGGCTACTGACGCTCGAGCGGCCGACGAGCCGGTTCGTTTCGTTTTTCGGTCGATCCTGCTCGAGCGGTCGCGCTGTCGGTTCTCGCGAGCCGTCTGCGAGTAGCGGGCGAACTCACTGTTCGATATCGTCCGGGTCTTTTTGCCGATACCGTCCCGAGCGGTGGACATGACTGACGACTCCTCCGGAGACCCGGCCGCGGGTCGCTCCCGGCGGCGGTTCCTCAGGACGGCCGCGGCGGCCGGAACGGCCGCGACCGCGGGCTGTGTCGGCTCGCTGCTCGGAACGTCGCCGTCGAACGAGATCGAACCCGTAGAGCCGAGCCGGCCGCGCAAGGGCACGCCCGGCGAGTTCTACACGCTCGTCGAACGGAACGACATTCCGGTCGAATCGCTCCGCTGGGACGGTTCGGATCTGGTGTTGCGATACCGCTCGAGCGCGGAGAGCGAGTCCGATTCGACGACCGAGATCGAGATCATCACGACGGTCTACAATGCAAACCTCGTGAAAAACGACGCGGACGTCGGCATGCTCTATGCGGAAGTCGTGGACCCGTTCGACGGCCAGGCCCGCGGCTGGGGCGTCAAAACGGAGTGGTGCAAGCGATACAACGCGGCCGTTACGGGGAGTTCGGGCGACGGTGGCAACGAAACGGCCGAGACGGACAGCGCCGACGGTACCGACGGTGGCAACGGGACCGAGAGCGGCAACAGCACCAACGAATCCGAGCGTATGTCCGCCGCGGACTCGGCCGCAATGATCCTCATGAGCAACGTCCTCAATACGCGGGTCTACAAGGAGGATCTCGAGGGCTGACGCGACGGAAGAGGCCGCGAATCGCGAGGGTTTTGGGCCGGGCGCGAATACCGCTCGGTAATGAACGACGAGTTACGCGAGCGCATCGAGCGCGAGGCCGAGAAGCACGCGCTGTTAAACGCCGTGAAACACGAGAGCGACGCCGACGTGGGCGCGATCATGGGGCCGCTGATGGGCGACAACCCCGACTTCCGCGAACACGGTGATCAGATCCCGGGCGTCGTTGGCGGGGTCGTAAGTCGGGTCAATGACCTCGATTACGAGGACAAACGCGAACGGCTCGAGGAACTGGCCCCCGAGGAACTCGCCGAGATCGAGGCCGAGGACGAGGAGGATGAACACGACCTGCCCGACCTGCCGAACGCGGACGACTACGACGAGATCCGGATGCGGTGTGCACCGAACCCGAACGGTCCGTGGCACGTCGGCCACGCCCGAATGCCGGCGGTCATCGGCACCTACCGCGAGCGCTACGACGGCTGGTTTTGCGTCCGGTTCGACGACACCGACCCCGAGACCAAGCGGCCGGATCTCGAGGCCTACGATGCGATTCTCGAGGACTTAGACTACCTCGGGTTCGAGCCCGACGCGATCTACAGGGCCAGCGACCGCCTCGAGACCTACTACGACCACGCCCGCGACCTGATCGAACTGGGCGGGGCCTACACCTGCTCGTGTTCGGGCGAGGCGTTCTCCGAACTAAAGAACTCGGGCGAGCCCTGCCCCCACCGCGACAAGGGAGTCGAGACCGTCCTCGAGGAGTTCGAGGCCATGATCGACGGCGAGTACGAAAGCGGCGAGATGGTCCTCCGAGTGAAGACCGACATCGAGCACAAGAACCCCGCGCTGCGCGACTGGGTGGCCTTCCGGATGATCGACACGCCCCACCCGCGCGAGGAAGCCAGCGACTACCGCTGCTGGCCCATGCTCGACTTTCAGTCGGGCGTCGACGACCACTTACTCGAGATCTCCCACATCATCCGCGGGATCGACCTGCAAGATTCGGCGAAGCGCCAGCGGTTCGTCTACGACTACTTCGATTGGGAGTACCCCGAGGTGATCCACTGGGGCCACGTCCAACTCGACGACTACGACGTGAAAGTGAGCACCTCGACTATCGCCGGGCTGATCGAGGATGGGGAACTCGACGGCTGGGACGACTCGCGAGCGCCGACGCTGAAGAGCCTGCGCCGGCGTGGCATCCGCGGCGAGGCCATCGTCGAGGCGATGACCGGGCTGGGCACCTCGACCAGCGACGTCGACCTCGCGATGAGTTCGATCTACGCGGCCAACCGCGACCTGATCGACGAGGAGACCGATCGGCGCTTCCTCGTCCGCGACGGCAACCAGATCCCCCTCGACGGGAGCCCGCCGGACGAGGCGAACCCGCCGCTCCATCCGAACCACGAAGACCGCGGCGTCCGCGAAATCCCCGTCGGCGATTCGGTCATGCTCGAGCCCGAAGACGTGCCAGAGTCAGGCGAGCGCATCTGGCTCAAGGGACTCGGCTGCTTCCGCTACGCCGAGGGCGCACTCGAGTACACGGCCGACGATATCGACGTGGTCCGCGAGGGCGACGTCGACGTCGTCCACTGGGTGCCCGCGAGCGAGAGCGTCCCCGTCCGCATGCGGACGATGGACGGCGACGTGACCGGCCGCGCAGAACCGGGCGTCGGCGACCTCGAGCCAGACGAGATGGTCCAGTTCGAGCGCGTCGGCTTCGCGAGAATAGACCACCGCGACGAGGAGGAGACGGTCGTGTACTACGCACATCCCTGACTCGAGCAGGGCCATCCCCCGTCGAGCCGGCCGCTTCTCCGCGAGGTATCACTCGAGCAACGCGTCTCCCCGGTCGGGATCGGGATCGGCCACGACGCCGTTCTGACGCCCCAGCACGCGGGCGTGGGCGGCACAGACGAGCCGATTCTCGTCCCAGGGGATGTGTAACTCGACCGCGGCGGGGCGCTCGCAGTCGCCCTCGGAACACTCCATTAACCGTGTGGACGACACCCACGACTTCAGCGTTTCCCTCAGAGCAGGAAGACGCCCACGAGGAACCCAAAGAGGATTGACGCCGTCAGCAGCACCTGAACCGCGGTCGATGCGAGGACGCCGATCGTCGTGTAGACGGCCGAGCGCGTGCTCCCCTCGATCTCCCCCTTCCGGACGTACTCGAGTGCGAAGACTGTCCCAAAGAGACCGACGAGCAGGCCCACTGGGCCGGTGACGAGCATGAGTATGATACCGACAACGGCCGCGGCAGCGGTGGTCAGCCAGGACGCGCCGCCGGCTCGAGCGGCGATCGAGCCGCCGAAGAACTCGAGAAGCATTGCCGTCACGCCGATAAGCGCGAGGACGAGGAAGGTGAAGAGGCCAAGTTCGCCGAATCCGGCCCCCCACCAGTAGAGGCCGAGTCCGGCGAGCGAGAGGAGGCCGCTTGGAACCATCGGGACGACCGCTCCGGCGATTCCACCGAGGAGCAACGCGACCGCGAGGACGGTGACGACGTCGACCATACGCGTACGGACGGCTGACGACGGCAAAGGCGTACCGCCTTCAGTACTGTTAGGTATCATGCACCGAACGAGTGGGTATGACCCAACAGCGCGGTGCGATCGTCGTCGGCGCGTCGTCGGGCATCGGCGAAGCGCTGGTCCGCCGGCTCGCCGCCGCCGGCTACGAGATCGGCATGGCGGCTCGCCGAACGGATCGGATGCGCCGGATCGGCTCGGAGCTGCCGACCAAGACGTACGTCGCGACGATGGACGTCACCGACACCGAAGACGCCCGCGAGGGGCTGTTCGAACTCGCCGCGGCCATGTCCTCGGTCGACGTCGTCGTCATCAGCGCCGGCGTCGCCCACGTCAATCGCGACCTCGAGTGGGAGCCCGAACGTGAAACGATCGACGTCAACGTCCGCGGTTTCGCGGCCATCGCGACGGCGACGATGGAGTACTTCGAGGAGACGCCGGATCACGCCAGCGCGACCGACGGTCACCTCGTGGGAATCTCTTCCGTCGCGGCCCACGTCGGCAACGGCGACGCGCCGGCGTACCACGCATCGAAAGCCTACGTCTCGACGTACCTCAAGGGGCTGCGCTACCGACAGAACCAGCGGGACGCGGACGTGACGATCACGACCGTCGAGCCGGGATTCGTCGACACGAAGCTCTCGCTGGGTGGCTTCTGGGAGTGTTCGCCAGAGACGGCCGCGGAGCAGATCGCTCGCGCGATACGCAAAAAACGGAATCACGCCTACGTCACCCGGCGCTGGCGGCTGATTGCGGGGGTCCTCGATCTGGCTCCGGAGTGGCTGCTTCGGCGGCTGTTCTGAGTTCGGTTCGCTCGTTCGATACGGTTCGCGAATCGACCATCCGATTTCGAGAGCGGGGTTGTTGACGATTTGGGCTGCTCACGTGGCTGGCCCGAAACGATACGTCTGGTCTCTCTCGAGCAGTCAGTCCGGCTCGACCAGCGGCGAGGGACGAATCGATCACTCGTCGGCGAACCGATTGCGGACCGCGAGCGCTGCGTCCCCACCGTAGCGGTCCACGAGCGGGCAGATCGCATCGCCGAGCGCCCGCATGCACTGTCCGGTAGAGGGATACTCGAGGCGGTCGGCGACGGTGTCCCAATCCCGTGCCTGTAACGCCCGTAAAACGAGTAGCCGCTCTTCGCGGGCGGTCAGATCGACGTCGTCGGGGTCGTCGACGAAGTACCGCACGACGAGGTCGCGGAACGGGCCGGGATCGACGTCGAACAGCCCCGGCCCGTAGGCGGCCCCAGCGACGACGCGCCACTCGTGTGCTGAGAGCGCGAGCGGCGGTCCTGCCCCGTCGTCGACGCTTCGGAGCACTGCGCGGACGATATCGGACTCGAGATCGTCGAGCGCGTCTGAACAGAGGGCAGCGAACCGGCGGGCGAACCAGTCCGCGTGGCGATCGTGGAGCGCCCGCCCCGCGTCGCTCGTCGGCGCGAGCATGAGCGCGGAGTGTTCCCCGCTGGCGTCGTTGCGCGTCGTCGAAACGTGCACCGTTCGATACCCGTTCGCGCGCCAGAACGCGAGGAGGCCGGGCGTCGCGCCGAAGCCGGTGCCGAGCCAGTCGACCGAGTCCGAGACCTCCGCTTCGATCCGCTCGAGCAAGCGTGAGCCGAGTCCGCGCGACCGGACGGCGTGATGGGTCGCGATACGGACGACGCGGATGCCGGCCGGCTCGCCCGCCGGCTCGTCGCGCAACTGACTCGTCAGTACGTCGGGCAGCATGTTCCCGCGGACGCGGCCGCCCTCGTACATCATCGAACGGGTTTCGGCCGAGAGGTTCCCCTCCCGTGCAAGCAAAGCGACGCTGACGACGTGGCCGTCGTGGATCAGCGCACGCGCCTCGAGGTTCGGTGCGTCGAGCAAGCGCGCGAGGTCGTTTGGCTCGGTCCGGTAGTGAGCGAGGACGAGCAGGCCGAAGGCCTCCCGGAGCAGGGTATCGTCGGCGAGGAGGTCGTCGGGCTCGAGGGACTGATATGCGACCGTTCCGGGATCGGCGTCGGCCACGAGCGGTTCGACCGGCGGGCGAGCGTCGAGCAGGAGCGCGCGAAACGCCCATACTTCGACGGGATCGCCCGCCGCGTATCGGATCGGCTCGACGAGCGTGCGCTCGGTCACCTCGCGTCCGTCCTCGTCGAGTCGGTCCCGAAACCGGACCGAGAAGCCGCGGCCGGCCCCCTCGTAGCCGTGAATCGTCGTCGCGAACGCGACGCGGTCGGCAGAAAGCAGCGCCTCGAGCGTCGCGACCGGGAGTGCGGCGGCCTCGTCGACGATGACGATATCGGCCGCTTCGCAGCCGTCGGCGGCCGCGCTTGGCTCAAGGAATCGAACGACACCACCGGCAGCGGTGTCGATCCGCCGCGACTCGACCGTCGGCTCGCGTTCGTCGCGCTCGCCCGCAAGCGTCCGACAGAGCTCGCCCGCACGGTCGAACAGTTCGGTCGCGTTCCGCGCGTTAGGAGCGGTCACGAGGACGTCCTCGCCGGCGGCGGCGAACGCGCCCGCAGCCAGCCCCGCCGCGCTGGACTTGCCCCGGCCGCGGTCGGCCTCAAGCACGACGGCCCGATCGGCCGCGAACAGCGACTCGAGGGCGGCGACGGCGTCGGCCTGATCGGCCGTGAGGCAGGCCTCGTAGGCGGCGGCCGGAAACCGGCGGTCGGCGGGTGCACTCGGCGTCTCCGTCGGCGGCCTCGGGGCCGACTCGATGAGCCCGTCGGCCTCGAGTCGGTCGCGCTCGAGGTCGACGATCGCGATCCCGCGGTGGGCTCGCAGCGTCTGGACGAGACGGCGACGAAAACGGCCGGTCACGTCCGCGAGTTCGAACGGTGGAACGGCAAGCGAAGCGTCGAACCCGTCACGGCGCTCCGGCCACGACTCGAGTGGCGGCGTCAGGAGAACCAGCAGACCGCCGCCGTCGACCGTTCCGACGAGTTTTCCGATCGCGTTCGGCCGAAGTTCGTCGTGGGCGTCGATCGCGACCGCCGCCCGCGTCGTGCCGAGGAGGTCCCCCGCGTTGGCCTGCAGAAGCTGCTCGCAGCGAAGTCGATCGTCGGGCCCGACGAGCGTGGTCTCGGTAATCGGGATGGAAAGTGCGTCCAGAATCGACTCGAGGGCGTCGTAGCCGCGCTCTCGGGGGCCGGCAAGCACCAGCAGACGGCGCTCGTTCGTCCGCGTTGCGTCCGCGCGAAGCGATTCGGCGAGGCCGACGACGTCGACGTCCATGCGTTCGGATTGGAGCCACGAAGGGAATAGGCACCGGACCGCGACGCCGTCGCCGTGGCGATCGATTTGCAGCGCTATCGCTGGTCGATCGAGCGGACGACGGAGAAGACGGGCCTTACGCGAGCGTCTCGCCGAGGGCCTCGAGGGCAGCCTCGCGCACTGCATCGCGTTCGCCGGGCAGGAACTCGACGTGGCCGTCGCGGCCGCCGACGACGCTGACGCCGCCGTTAGGCACGGCCTCGGCGATCGCGTCGCCGAGGTCGCGCACGTTCACGGGCTCGGTCGCACGGACGTGGAGTTCGTCGTCGCCGACGCCGAGCGTGACGTACGGCGGATCCGTCCGGTCACGTTCGCTGCGGTGGAGCGCATCGAGCAGCAGGATCGTCGTCGGGAAGTTATACCGGTGCGTGAAGGCATCGGTGTCGAGGACGGAGACGGTGACGTCATCGACGCCGCGAACGGTGAGGTTCTCACGGGCCGTCTCGAGTTCGGCCTCGAGTTTGTCGCGGAACTGCTCGGAGACGTGGGCGGCGAGGTCGCCGTCTCGGGGTCGCTCCGACCCCTCGTCGTCGCCGAACAGCAGGTCGATGACGAGTTCGCGCTTGTCCTTGTACGACTGGTAGTAGGCCTCGAGGGCGACCGCTTCGCGGCGTTCGGAGATGCCGGTCTCGTCGTAGCCGGCCTCGGTCGCGAGCTCGAGGTATTCGTCGGGGGTGTTCTCCCAGTAGCTGACCGCGGGGAGGTGCACTAAGTCGGCGCGGACATCGTCGTTGACGTGGGCAGCGACGTTCGCTGCGAGGGCGGTCGAGGTCGTGTCGGCGATGTCGACCCCGGCCAGCGACGGTGCGACGGCCACGTCGACCGCGTCGGTGATCTGGTCGTCTGCGCGGCTGTCGTCGATGACGAGCGCGTCGGCGTCGTACAGCGAGAGCAGTTCGTAACCGTCGACGGATTCGACGGTCGAGCCAGCGTCGACCAGGACGACGAGCGGAAGCTGCTCGCCGTGACGGTCGCGGGCCTCGAGCATCGAGGTGACGTCGCTGGTGGCGGCGTCCATGTCGTAGACGCGACCGTCGAGCGGGCGGCGCTCGAAGTAGTGGTACTCCGCGTCATCGCGGGTGTGTTTCTCCCGGATCAGCGGGAGGACGGCGCGCTCGATGGCGGCCCCGGCGACGTAACCGTCGGCGGTCGCGCCGTGGCGGACGACGATCGGGCGCGCCTCCATGACGGCTCGGCGGATCTCGGTCGCCGCGTCGGCGATACCGTCTTCGACGGCTGTGACGGCCTCGTGGTCGGCCAGCGGCGCGACGTCGGCCGGACGGGCCTCCTCCTCAATTGCGCTTTCGAGGCGGTCTTTGACCGTCTCGCGGTCCTCGTCGGTGAGGACGTCGAGGGTCTCGGTTTCGACCTGGAGGTCGCCGTGGTGGTGCTCGACCTCGCCCTCCAGAGCGACGACGTCGTCGACGTCGACGTCGGGGTAGGCGCGAACGCCGGCCTCCTCGAAGGCCGCACATTCGACGGTGCCTGTCTCGTCGCTGAGCTCGAAGACCGTGGGGCCGCTGGTCTGGCGAACGCCGGTGATCTCGCCCTCGAGGCGGACGACGCTGCCGACCTGGTTCTCGATGGCGTCGACGGTCGTTCGGTTGAGCGCGGGCTCCGGTTCGGACTCGGCGTCGGCCGCGTCCTCGGTCGTCGGCGTCGATGCGGCGGCGGACTCGGTCGCGACGGAGCCGCTTCCCGCGACGGTGCCGGCCGTCTCCGCGGCTGCCGGCTGCTGGTCGTCGATAGAATCCGCGTTCGATTCCGACTCGTCTTCGTCGGCGGCGGCTTGCAACTCGCCGGCCTGAACGGCCCCTTCGTCGGCCGATTCCTGAACGTCTTCGTCGGCGTTCTCAGCGGCTTGGTCGGTGTCGTCCTCGAGATCCTCGGGCTTGTACTCGCCGTCGGCCGTCTCGATCAACTCGCCGCGGAACTCGCGTTCGCGCTGGCGGATCGACCAGCCGAGGTCGACGTTACCGTTGTCTCGAACGTCGAGTACCTGGACGAAGACGTCGTCGCCGGGTTCCCAGTCGAGACTCTCGAGTCGTCGGTCAAGTTCGCTTCTGTGCAACAGACCGGTGACGTGATCTCCGATGTCGACGAAGACACCGAAGTCGGCGTAGCCGTCGACGGTTCCCCGGTAGTAGCGACCGGGCGTGAGCTGTGAGGCGGCGGTGCCGCGGAATTCGAATACGGCATCCTCCTCGTGACTCTGGCAGATCTCGCCGTCAACGGGTGTGCCACAGATGATACAGTTACCCATCTACTCTGACCAAGCAGTTTCGCCCTAAAACGGTTGTCGAAATGCGTCCGCACTCCGAGCGAGGTGCGGGTCCGACGCCGCGTCCCGATCAGTCGAATGCAGGCGACTCCTCCTCGAGCGTCTCGATATCGTCGGCGAGCGCCCGAACGTCTTCCGGGAACAGCGAGACCTGGATCTCGTTGTCGTCCTCGTCCTCGAAGACGAGTTTGACGCGCTTGTCGCCGAACTCCCGGGCCTCGGTCGACTCGACGTCGAACAGTTTGACCGTGGCTGCCTTGTTGTTCGGGCCGACGTTTTTGATCGCTCCGTCGTTTAGCTCCACCATGAATTCCTCGAGCGTCAGTGCAAGCATAGTCGCCGCTACGGTCCCCGGATAAAAAACGGCAGGCATTGCGGCTCACTGTGACGTACGATCCGTGAAGAACGTGGTGTTCGCGGCCGATAGCGCTCGAACGAGCGTCGGCCGCGTGGAAGGCCGAACGACGCCGCCGCCGACGGAGTGGGACGTGCGACGATCAGCCGGGATGTGATCCCGGACCGCATGCGTGGTGTGTCAGTTCGCGTGCGGCTTTCTATCGTCGACCGAGAGCACGTATAAACATTGGTGATAGTACACGCCGTCTCAGCCCGTCAATCGCTAATTACAGATCGCAAGAGAGCACGAACTTCCGACGCAACGATCGATGGTCGGCGTCCGGGTTGCCGACCCCGGCCGTTTTAAGTTGGTTTCGCCCGAATCGTTCACCCGCTATGGAGCTCACTTGGCACGGCCACTCGACGTGGCACGTCACCGTAGGGGAGACGGAACTGCTGATGGATCCGTTCTTCGACAATCCGCAAACGGACCTCGAGCCCGACGACCTCGAGACGCCTGACTATGTGTTGCTGACCCACGGCCACGCCGACCACATTGCCGACGCCGGCGCGTTCTCGAATGCGACGCTGGTCGCGACGCCGGAGTTGACGTCGCACTGCCAAGCGGAGTTCGGGTACGAGGACGCCGTCGGCGGGATGGGAATGAACCTCGGCGGGACCGTCGAGTGCGGCGACGCCTACGTCACCATGGTCCGGGCCGACCACACGAACGGGATCATGACTGAGAACGACGAGAGCGGCGGAATGCCCGCCGGCTTCGTCGTTTCCGACACCAAGCCGACGCAGGTGAGCGACGAGGAGTCGACGACGTTCTACAACGCCGGCGATACCAGCCTTATGACCGAGATGCGCGAGGTCATCGGCCCGTATTTAGAGCCCGACGCCGCGGCGGTGCCGATCGGCGATCACTTCACGATGGGGCCGTGGCAGGCCGCCGTCGCCGTCGACTGGCTCGACGTCGACTACGCCTTCCCGGAGCACTACGATACGTTCCCGCCGATCGAGCAGGACCCCGAAGACTTCGAGAGCGAAGTCAAAGCGACGGGAAGCGACGCCGAGGTCCACGCGCTCGAGGCCGACGAGCCGTTCGAACTCGAGCCCTGATCGGCACGAGCGCCGCGGTTCGCCCGGCCGTTTTCGCGGTTCGCCCGCCGAAGACCAGCGTCCGGACGCGAGAGGGTGGTCACTCGAACCGGTCGCCCGCCGCGGGATGCCCAGGAGCGCCGTCGCCGCTCTCGCTCCGGTCACCGATCCGATAGCGCGTCTCGAGCGGGTAGCTTCTGTATCGGGCGAGTATCAGATGGAGGACGATGGCAACAGCGATCAGCCCGAAATTCCAGATCGGCGAATCGTAGTAGATGACGTCGACGATGATCGGCTCGCGATAGAACGGCCAGAGCGGCTCGAGCGGGGCCGCGATGTCAGGTGCGGAGAGCACGTCAGCGAACAGGTGACTAACACCGCCGACGATCAGCCCTGCCGTCGCGAAGACGAAGACCGTCTCGGTCGCGATCTCGGTGCTTCGGATCCAGCGGTGTGAGTTGAGCCAGGCGGTGAGCCACCGCGCGGCGAAGACGCCGACGAGGATACTCACCAGGACGACGAACGACACGGTATGGGTCACGCCATGGTGGGTGACGGGGAGAACCCCCCGAAGCACCAGATCGGTATCGGGGAGCATCGCCGTCACGAGCGCGAACGCCGTAAATCCGAGCGCGGCTCGTCGGCCCCAGATGATCCACGCCGGCGCGGCGAACAACAGCGCCATTCCGAGGTGGCCGGTCACGTCGACCATGCGATCGCTCGAGTTATCGGAGCCGCCGAGCGAGCCGGAGGACCAGGGACGTGATCGTGCCGATGCCCGGAACCCGGGACGAGAGCGCCGCCGCACCGAGGAGCAGGAGGCCGCTCTTCGTCCGGCCACGCCGGAACGCCAGCACGCTGTCGATTACCGTCGAGACGATACTGAGCTTGTTCGCCGATCGCGCGTTGAAACCGCTCATAATCTGTGTTTCGCGTTCGTGCGCAGCGGGCAAACCGACCACCACTGCAAACGCAGGGCCTATCGCTGCAAACGCGACGCTCCGGAAACCGGACGTGACGGGCCGCCGAGACGAGCGCGAGTCGCTCGTGGGCGACCATCGACGCGGCGGTGCGGCCCCGACATCAACCGGTCGTCTCGTCAGCACCAACGTTTACAGCACCGCTCGTGGATCGCTCGAGTGCGATGGCGAAACAGGTCACCACCGTCTCCGACGAGGGGTACAGCGCCACGAACGAGATCCGCGACTTCGAGACCACGATCGACGCTAACGGCGAGGACGCCCCCGATACGCTCGAGTCGCTGCTGGCGGCCTACGGCTCCTGTTACGTCCCGGCGCTCCGGGTCGGCGGGCAACAGCGCGGGGCCGACGATCTCGGGCGAATCGAGATCGAAACGACGGGCGAACTCAACGACGACGATAAACTCGAGTCGGTCCGGTTCGATATCAGCGTCGAGGCCGACGTCGACGACGACACCGGCGAGGGGATCATCGAGCGTGCGTTCGAACTCTGTAAGGTCCACGACGCGCTCAAAGAGAGTCTACACGCGGAGACCAGCTTCGAAGGCGACGCGTTCTGAGAGCGCGGCGACCCACCGATCGGCTCTCGACGGTCAGTCTCCGATGAGCAGCTTCAAGACGGCGCTCGAGACAGAGGCAGACATGCTACGTTCGTTCGACGGAATCGAACCACGGGTCGCAGACTCCGCGTACGTCGACGAGGCCGCGGTCGTCATCGGCGACGTCGTCATCGAAGACGAGGCCAGCGTCTGGCCGAACACCACGCTTCGGGGCGACCACGGCACGATCGTCGTCGGCGAGGGCGCAAACGTCCAGGACAATGCCGTCCTCCACGAGGAGGCCGTACTCGAGCCCTTCGCGACCGTCGGGCACAGCGCCATCGTCCACGATGCGACCGTCGCCGAACGCGCGCTGGTCGGGATGAACGCGGTCGTCCTCGACGGCGCTCACGTCGGCGAGGGAGCGGTCGTCGCCGCCGGCAGCGTCGTCACCGAGGGCACCGAGGTCCCCGAATCGACGCTCGTCGTCGGCACGCCCGCGGAACCGAAGACGGAGATCGACGATCCGCACCTCGGGGCGACGGCCGACCGGTACGTCGAGCTCTCGAGCGAACACGCCGAGACGTCCGAACGGCTCGACTGAACGTCAGTCGACGCGCTCGCCGTCGGCCCCATAGACGACCTCCCGAACGTCGTCGACGCCGGCCCGGCGAACCACGGCCCGGACCGGATCGCGAGCACCGGCGAGGTTGTCCGAGTCGCCGTCGAGCACCAGCAGCCGCGCCTCGCGGCCCGGCTCGAGGAGACCGTACTCGAGGTCGGCGATCTCGGCCCCATTGACGGTCGCCATTCGAAGGATTTCGTCCGCCGGCAGCGCGGAGAGCTTCGCGAGGAACTCCATCTCGCGAAACATCGACGGTGAGTTGAGAAACACGTTGTCCGTCCCGAGCGCGAGCGTCGTCCGCTCGTTGAGTTCCTCGTAGGGCGACAGCCCCACGTCGGTCACCAGGTTCGAGCGCGGGCAGACGACGATCGGCACCTCCTGATCGGCGACCCGCTCGAGATGGCGCGGTTCGGGGTGGACCATATGGACCAGAAAGTCGGGCTCGAGATCCAGCGCCGGATCGATGTCGCTTTTGTCGACCTCGCCGGCGTGGATACCGAAGGGCTTGCCCGCCTCGCGGGTCGCCGCGCGCTCCTCGTCGAACTCGGAATCGTTGGCTCCGCTCGCGCCGAAGCCGTCGCCCGCGCCCATTGCGTCGACGGACCCGCGCGCGAACGAGATCGCGTCGATCTCGAGGCCCTCGGCCGCGTCCTCAAGTAGCCGAACGCCCGCCACGTCGCCCTCGCGGAAATCGAGGCAGGCGGCCGTCCCGGCTCGCTGCATAAACGACAGCGACCGCGCCATCGCGCCCACGAGTTCCTCGCGATCGGCCGCCCGGAGCAGCCGGTGTTTCAGCCCGTCCGGCGGCGCGACCAGTTCCTCGAGCGAGAGGCCACCGCCGGCCTCCTTGGCGATCGAGTCGCCGATGTGGGTGTGAGCGTTGACGAACGCCGGCAGGATGATATCGTCGCTCTCGACGGACGCCTCCTCGATGGCCTCGATGCAACCGTCCTCGTCGACGACGATGCGCCCCTCGACGGGGTCGAAGTCGGGGCCGCGGAGAATCGTTCCCGTTCGTTCCATACGAGACCGTTCGCGGTCAGTCCCTTCAACGATTCGCCGTCGGCCGGTCGACGACTTGAGTTGGCAACACTCGAGTCGGCAGCAGACGAACGCGGGCGCGCTGACGACCATCGGGGCGAAGGGGACGCGCGGATCAGCTTCGAGGGTCTCGTCGACGAACCGCGACGGCCGCGGCCCCGAACGGAGCCGTCTCCGATACACCCTCCATCCGACATTCGGTATCGGGCGACGGAAGTCCGACCGTTCCGTCGGTGGGAGTGCTCGAGGGAGAGAGGTCCCAGTACGGGCGATACGCCGGAGCATCGGTCGTCATCGATCGACGAACTGGTCCAGCGTCGTGTCGGGGCCATCCCGAACCTCACTGACCAGTGCGCCGTCGATATCGAGACCGAGGACGTCCACAGCGGCCCGGCCGACCCGGTCGCGCAGCGCCGGCGGCGAGTAGACACCGAGGCGCCACTGGGAGTACTGGGCCGCTCGCAGCGCCCCGACCAGTGGCGACTGCTGGCCGAGTCGGCGAACGTCGCCGGTGACCATCACGCGCGTCGTCGATTCGGCCATCGACGGCCGACTCGGCACGTCGAGGATGACGCGCGCCGGATCGGCGCTCGCGCGATCGGCAATCTCTCGCTCGAACTCGCGGATCGTCCCATGGTCGGCCTCGATGATCCCGCCCGGCACGTCGTCGATCTCGGCCCACACCGCCCGTTTGAACAGGTCGCGCTGATCCAGCCGCCGGGAGAACTCGGCGGTCGCCTCGCAGGACCTGAGCGCCGCGATCAGATCGTGGTCGTCCATCCGCTGGAGCACCTCGGCGTCCACGTCGGCGGCCGGCGCGTTCAGCAGCCGCTCTCCCGCTCGCCGGAGCATCGCCTTGCTGATCCGAGCGACGCCGTGGCTGTAGACGGTCGGATTCATCAGCGCCCGGGCGACCAGCAGGCTCTCCGCGGTCTGGACGTTCCCCTCGTCCAAAACGAGTTCACCGTCGACGAAGGTCAGTTCCCGGACGAGCCGGCCGTGATCGATCGTTCCGTAGGGGACCCCCGTGTGATGGGCGTCCCGCACCAGATAGTCCATCCGGTCGACGTCGAGTTCCCCCGAGACCAGCTGGCCGAACCGGCCCTCGCCGGCGACGAGATCCGCCACCCGGTCCGGCTCGAGGTCGTGGTCGCGTAGTACGTCCCCGACCGCCCCGTTTGCGAGCAGCCCGTGGACGTCGTCGTGGTACCGGCCCGTTCGCCGATAGGTGAGCGACTCGAGATTGTGGCTGAACGGCCCGTGACCCACGTCGTGGAGGATGGCCGCGGCGCGAACCCGCTCGGCTCGTTGGCCCTCGACCGCGAGATGCTCTAAGGCCTCACAGGCGAGATGGTAGACGCCGAGGCTGTGTTCGAACCGCGTGTGGTTGGCCGAGGGGTAGACCAGCGAGACGGTGCCCAGCTGGCTGATCGACCGGAGCCGCTGGAGTTCCGGGGCGTCCAGCAGGTCGCGGGCGACGCCGTCGACCTGAATGTGGTCGTGGACGCTGTCCTTGATGGTCTTCATGGGTCGTCTTTGGGCCGGTTCCTACAAAAACGGTCGTCCGAACGACGCCTCGAGTTGCGAATTCCGGCTAAAGGGCTACCCGCATCGCCACGTTATGGCCCACTCGCCATGACCGATCTGACCATTCCACCGGACGCCGACGAGCGACGAGCCGCGGAGTTGGTACAGAGCCACGTCGAAATCGGCGACACCGTCGAGATCCGAAACTCGGAACGGACCGAAGACCACCAACTCGACGTCACCGGCGAGGTGACCGGCCTCGAGGCCGACTACGTCGAAATCGACGGCCAATCGCCCGCCGACAAGGGCGTCAGGTACGACGAGATCCACACGGTCAGTCGGATCGAGTCCTGAGCGGCCGGCAGCGATGCCGGCGACGCGCTCGCCGTCGCGGCGCTCGACGGCCCCGGTCACAGCTATCGCTCGGTCTCCCGCTCGCGGTCGCGCTCGTCGGAATCGTCGCCGGTCGAGTCGGCCAGCGGATCGCCTCGATTGACCCGATCGACGTCGACGCCGGACGCCGACGGACCGTCGTCAGCGTCCGATCCGCCGAGGACGTCGTCGGGGAGATCGTCGACTGCGACGAGTCGCTCGAGGCGACGCTCGAACTCTGCATCGTCGATCTCTCCCGCTGCGTAGCGGCGTTTGAGTTCGTCGAGCGGATCGGCCTCGGATGTGGGATCGCTAGCTGTCGCCGTCGGCGCGTCGTCGTTCTCGAGGGCCGTTGCGATCTCCTCGCCCCAGAACAGCAGGATCGGCATAAGCAGAAACCAGCCGATGATCGAAATCGCGGCTGCGAGGACTCCGAGTCCGGAAATCGCGACGACACTCGTCAGTGCGAGGGTGACGATCGCGATCAGCAGCCAGCCATCTTCGGCGATGAACCGCTGCAGTCGACTCGGCATTCAGTTGTCACGTCGTCCCGATCGTACAAAGTCGTTCTGACGACCGACCGGTAGGACGGCCGCGACCGACGCGATCGACCCGGCCGGCGGATCGCGTCGAAACGTTCGTTTTCACTCGAGCGCGATCCACCTGCCCTCGTCGTCGCTCTCCGCGATGGCATCGAGGACCTGCTGGGCGGCGAGTCCGTCCGCAAAACTGGGTGCGAACTCGCGGCCGTCCGCGACCGCGCTTAAGAACTCGTAGTTCTCGTGGACGAAGGTGTGCTCCCAGCCCAGCACGTGACCCGGCGGCCACCAGTGGTCGACGTACGGGTCGTCCTCGTCGGTGACGAGGATGGTCTCGTAGCCCCGATTGCCGTCACGGAGCAATTCGAGTTCGTTCAGCCGCTCGAGCGAGAACTTCAGGCTCCCCTCGGAGCCGTGGACCTCGACGGTGTGGTCGTTCTTGTGGCCCGTCGCGAAGCGCGACCCCTCGAGGGTGCCCATCGCACCGTTAGCGAACTCGAGTTGCGCGGTGTAGGCGTCGTCGACGGTGACCGCGCGACGCTCATCACTGCCGGCCACCGGGCGCTCCTCGACGAACGTCTGCAAGTGGCCGCTAACCCGCTCGATCTCGCCGGCGAGGTCATCCGAGCCGACCAAAAATCGCAGGAGGTCGACCGAGTGCGAGCCGAGGTCACCGAGCGTACCTGACCCCGCTAGCTCCTCGTCGTTGCGCCACGACCACGGGGCCTCGGGATCGACCAACCAGTCTTGCAGATACCGCCCGCGGACGTGACGGATCTCACCTAGTTCGCCCGCCTCGAGCAGCGCCTTCGCGTACCGGATCGCGGGCACGAACCGGTAGTTGAACGCGCAGCCGGCCGGAACGTCGTCGCCCGCCGCACGCGCCGTCTCGGCCATCACGTCCGCCTCCTCGAGCGTCGGTGCGAGCGGCTTTTCGCAGAAGACCGGCGTGCCGGCCTCGAGTGCCGCGATCGACGGCTCGGGGTGGACGTGGTTCGGCCCGAGGTTGTAGAAGGCATCTACGTCGTCGATGACCGCCTCCCAGTCCGTCGAGATCGACTCGAAGCCGAACCTATCGGCGGCATCTTCCAACGCCGCCTCGTCGCGACCGACGAGGACGCTGCGTTCGATTTCGGGCGCGTCCGGGAAGAACATCGGAAGCCGCGCCATCGCGTTCGCGTGCGCTTTCCCCATGAATCGATAGCCGAGAACGCCGACCTCTAGGGTCATGGACGGTCGTTCACCGGCCCGGTAGTTAGCGCTTTGCCGTGAGACGGACCGCGTGGCGCCGATAGGGTCGCGCATGATCGCTTCCCATCGGGACCGAAAGCGGGACGCTTACTGACAGCAGCGACCCGCGGCGTTCCACGACGGCCAGCGAATCACGTCCGATGGGAGGATCGCCATCCGACGTCGCCGCGTCGCTTGAGCCGGCGGTAGAGCGCCATCGCATCCCCGAAGTCCTCGTTACCGTCGTTGTCGATATCGTACCGCCCCGGGACCGGCTCGGGATCCGTGATCGAGCCGGCGTTCTCGACCGTCAGCGTCGCCGTCGCGTCACCAACCGAGAGTTCGTACGCACCCGCTTCGACGACTTTCGCCCGGTCACCGGGCATGTCGCCGGGGACGACCTCGAGCGTCGAGAGGTCGAGCTCGAGGTCGACGGTCGCGGACTCGCCGGGTTGGAGGGCGACCCGCTCGAAGCCCATCAGTCGTCGATGAGGCTGAAGCACGGACCCGTAGCGCTCGGTGTTGTACGCTTCGACGATGTGTTCGCCGGCCGTGTCACCGACGTTCGAGACGGTTACCTGTGCCGTAACGGTCGGGTTTCGGGCGGGGTTGCCGACGGTGTCTCGGGACAGTGATAGCCCCGAGTACTCCCACTCGGTGTAAGAGAGTCCGTGACCGAACTCGTACTGGACCGTCTGGTCCGCCGCGCCGACCGACTGGCGCGGCGGATAGTCGTCGTAGATGAGAGGGACGTGGCCGACGTTGGCCTCCCAGGTGAACGGGAGCCGTCCGGAAGGATTGTACTCGCCGAACAGCGTGTCGGTGACCGCGACGCCGGTATCGCTGCCGGGTTGGCCGGCAAACAGGACGGCGTCGAGGTGATCGAACGTTTCGTCGGTCCCGCGCGGGCTTCCGGCGATGACCACGCCGACGAGCGGGATATCGTCGGTCTCCGCGTCGACCAGTTCCACGAGCTCCCGTTGTGCCTCGGGAAACCGCATCTGATCGCGATCGCCGTAGCCCTCGTTGTGCGGCCCTTCGCCGAGCACCACGACGACGGCGTCGGCCGCTCCGGCGGCGTCCGCGATCGCCGCTTCCTGCTCGTCGGTGACGTCGAAGAACCCGTTATCGAAGTTCTCGAAGATGCTCTCGTATGGCGCGGCGTCGAACTCGGTCGGAACGTGCGTGAGCCGGTCACCGAGTCGGTCGGACAGCTCGCCCGCGATCGTGTTCTGACGCGGCCGCGGGCCGTCCTCGGTCAGGTCGCCGTTCTCGATCCCCTGCCACCCGAGCGTCCAGCCGCCGTGTTGCATCAGGAACCGGTTTGACGTTCCCGCCGAGACGCCGGGGCCGGTCAGCAGCACGTCCTCGGTGCCCTCGAGCGGCAGAACGTCCCCGTCGTTCTTCAAGAGGACCAGCGACTCCTTGGCGAGGCGCTCGGAAACGCCTCGCGCACCGCCGACGAGGTCGCCGATCTCGTCTTCGGGGACGGATGGTCGGTCGAACAGGCCGAGATCGCGCTTGAGCTCGAGGATACGCCGGACCGACTCGTCGATGTACTCCTCGGCGAGCTCGCCGCTCTCGACAAGGTCGATCGTCGTGTCGATAAACTCCGTCGGCGCTGTCTCCCCGCCGCACATGTGCATGTCGATACCGGCCTCAAGTCCCTGTTTGACGGCCTCGCGCCACCCCTCGTCCGTATCGGGGAGGTACTCGTGATTCGATAGCAGTCGCTTGAAATCGTCCCAGTCGGTGAGGATGATACCGTCGAACTCGAACCGCTCCCGGAGCACCTCCGTCAGCAGCCACCGCGAGGCGTGGGCGGGTTTCCCGTTGACCGCGCCGCTGTTGACCATCACCGTCTCGGCCTCCTCGAGTGCGCGTTCGTAGGCCGGGAGCTGTCTGGTCCGGAGATCGCGCATCGATGTCCGTGCGTGTGCGCGGTCCTTGCCGGTGTTCGGTGCCCCGTAGCCGGCGAAATGTTTGACCGTCGCGGCGACGCGGCCACTCTGCTCGAATCCGCGCGCTCGCGCTCGTCCCAGTTTGCCGACCATCATCGCGTCCTCGCTGTGGCCCTCGAAGTATCGCCCCCAGCGCATATCGCGGAGCACGTCGACCGTCGGGCCGAAGATCCAGTGGCCGCCCATCGCCGCGATCTCGTTCCCAGTGTGGGTCGCCGCCGCCTCGACTAGTTCGACGTCACGGGTCGCACCCATGTTGAGCCGCTGTGGAAAGCTCGTACAGCCGTCGAGCAGCGTGTTCCCGTGAAGGGCGTCACAGCCCCAGAGGAACGGAATTCCGTGGTCCGTGTCCTCGACCGTATACTGCTGGAGCCGGTTGAGCCCCGCGACGAACTCCTCGCCGTCAAACGTCGGTCCCGTCGCCCCGCCGTTGATGATCGAGCCGACGTGAAGCTTCGAAAACAACTCGCCGAGCGTGTCCGCATCGTCGTGGTCGTTGAACGCAGTCTCGGGACCAAACCCCTCGCCGAGATCGTCAATCGCGACCTGCGTCATCTGGCCTACCTTCTGCTCAAGGCTCAGACGGTCGACGAGCGCGTCGATCTCCGATTCGTGTCGCTCGCCCGTAGCAGCGGCCGTACCGACGCCGACGGCAGACGCCGCCGTCGCCGCACCGGTCGCTTGCATGAACGTTCGCCGTGATTCGTCGACTGTCTCCGATTCGCGCTTCGCTGGTTGATCGTCTGACATGCGATACCGATTGGCAACTCGGGATATGATAACTATTCTCTCTCTAAGAGTTGTGTCATAATCACATCGTATCCTACTAGGGAAATCTATTTATAGTAATATTCACTCTATTGAGAGTTCATCGAGAGATACAGCCACTTCCGAAGACCAGTCGCTGCTTCGAATCAGTCGGAACTACCGAACTCGGCGTCGGAAACGGAATCACGACCGATCGGACGGCGGAACGGGGCGACTCGAGGCTCGATTCGATTACTCGAAGCCGCCGCGGTGGACGATTTCCGCAAGCGGCTTGCGGTCGCTCGGTTGTTCGCGCTCTTGTAGTTCTTCGGGAAGCGTTTCGGGCGGTGCGCGCTCGCCGATGGCGACCATCGCCTCGACCGCGTACTCCTCGGGAACGTCGAGTTCCTCGGCCGCGCGCTCGTAATCGAAGCCGGCCATCCCGTGGACGGCCAACCCGCGGCGCGCGCCCTCGAGCGCGAGGTTTTCCCAGGCTGCACCGGTATCGAAGGAGTGGACGGGGGCCGGTTCGCCGTTGTGGTCGAACGTCGTCTTCGAGACGATGACCGCGAGTACGGCGGCGTCGGTCGCCCACGACTGGTTCATCTCGTTCATGAGATCCACGAAGTCCTCCCACTCGTCGTCCTCGCGTGCCGCGATGAGGAAGCGCCAGTGCTGGTTGTTGAATGCGGAGGGTGCCCAGCGCGCGGCCTCGAACAGGGGGAGGTACTCGTCTTCGTCGAGTGACGCACCGGTCATCGCGCGCGGCGACCAGCGATTGACGAACAGCGAGTCGATATCGTGGTCGGCGTCGCGGTGCTCGGCGACATCGTCGCGCAGCTCGCGTCGAGTCTCGAGAGAGTCTGACATCGATCACCGATAAGAGCGCGACGAACATATACGTTATCGGACAATAGAGTTACCAGGTAACATCTGTGTCCCGTCGCGGCTCTCGGTTCGATATTGGATTCGGACGTACTGTGTATGTGATGGGTTCTCAGAGAACGGTCAGCGAACACGCCGAATGCGGCATCGATATGGCGTCGGCGAACGGATAGCAGCGCTCGACGGCTGAACCGGCGAAGCGAGGAGCGAAAATGAGAGCGTCTCGGAACCGATCAGTCGTCGGCGGGCGTCGGCGTGCCGCGCTCGATATCGATGTTACCTGCGTCGAGGTCCGCCTCGACGTTGCGGGCCGCCTGCACCATGTTCTCCATCTTGCCGTAGGCGACCTCGCGGGGCAGCAGCTTCACGCCGCAATCCGGCGAGACGACTAGCTGCTCCGGCGGGACGACCTCGAGACCCTTTTTGATGTTTTCCTCGATCTGTTCGACGGACTCGGCCTCGGCAACGTGGACGTCGGTGACGCCGAGTGCGAGATCCTTCGTGAACTCGGGGTCTTTGAAGACGTCCAGTTGCTCGTAGTCGCCGTTCGTGAGCTCGAGGTCGAACTCGTCGACCGGGAACTCCAGAATTTCGGGGTAGATTCGGGAGTAGTCGCCGTAACAGACGTGGAGGCCGATGCGGACCTCCTCGGGGATGTCGGCCACGATGTGCTCTAAGGCCTCACCGACGATGGCGTGGTCGTCAGGAGTCGTTGCGAGCGCGGGTTCGTCGATCTGGATATACTGTGCACCGGCGTCGACGAGCTTCTCGATCTCCTCGTTGACGAGGTCCGCGAGGGCGTAGGCGAGTTCCTCGTCGTCCTCGTAGGCCTCGTTGAACGCCCAGCTCGCGAGCGTGTACGGACCCGTGATCGGGACTTTCACGGGGCGGTCGGTGGCGCTGGCGGTGAATTTGTACTCGTCGACGAGCCAACTGTCGTCGTACTCGACCTCGCTAACGACGCTTGGTTTGTCGAAGTAGTTGTGCCCCCAGACCTTGACAGGGCCGTTGAACTCGTAGCCCTCGATGCGGTCGGCGAAGAACTCGACCATCTCGTTGCGCCGCATCTCGCCGTCGACGACGGCATCTAAGCCGGCGCGTTCGTGTTCGTTCGTGATGAGTCGGGCGGCGTCGTCTTTGGCTTCCTGCCAGTCGTCTGCGTCGAAGTCGTGGTCCTCGTCCTGATAGAGCTCCTTCGCGCGGTTGAGCCACTTGGGCTTCGGGTAGGAGCCGACGACGGTCGTCAGCAGGAAGTGGTCGTTCTCGTGGTCGTCCGGTCGGAACTGATCTTTGTTCTCGTTTTCACTCATGCTGTTTGCACCTCCGCGAGGTCCGCGGCTTCTGCAAGGACGTCGAGTTTCTCCACGTACTTGCCGTAGGGCAGGTAGAACGTCTCGGTGTTGGTCGTCAGATAGATCGTCTCGAACGCGGTCACGCCGAGCTGGCCTTCGACCCAGTCGACGCGGTCGCGGATCGCTTCGGGGTCCTCGACGAGCGTGTTCTGGCCGTCGGCGAGACCGAGCGCGACGTCGTCGGTTGCGCCGTACTCCTGAATGTTGTAAAGATTGTCGTCCTGGTTCGCGACGAAGTCGAAGCCGACCGCGTCGATATCGGCGTCGAGCAGGTGTGCGTAGACCTTCTCCTCTAACGCACCCCAGTAGGGCTGGACGACGACGTCGGCGTCGGTCGCCGCTGCGACGCGATCGATCGCCTCGCTCGCGCGCTCGTCTTCGCCGTCGCCGGGTGCGTTCTCGACCAGCGAGGGCTCGAGCAGGAACAGCGTCTCGACGTCGGGGAAGGCGTCGACCTCGCCTGCGAGGAACTCCGCGATGCCACCGAGGAACTCGGCCTCGTCGTCGTAGTGTTCGTCGGTTGCGAGGTCCGCAAGCGAGTACGGTCCGGGGAGGACGGCCTGCAGATCGTCGCCGCTTGCGAGTTCGGCGGCCGTCTCGAGCTCCGAGGCGACGTCGCCGGAGAAGCCGAGGTCGTCCTGGACGACGGGCTCGCGGTAGAAGTTGTTATTATCGTAGTAGCGGACGATCCCCCGCGTCTCGACGGCGTCGTGGACCGCGAGCGGGTGAGCGAGCATATCGTCCCAGCGCAGTTGCCCCTCGACGATGCGGTCGAGACCTGCGTTCTGCTGTACCTCGATTACGTCCTCGCGGGCCTCCTCGTAGGCCGCGGTGATCGCCTCGCCCTCGTCGCCGCTGACGAGGTCGTGTTTCTGATGTCCTTTGAGGTCCGAGAGGTCGTCTTTCGCCCAATCCGGGAGCGGATACAGTCCCGGCGTGGTCGACACGTACTCAGTCATCGTAGGGCCGGCTAGGCTATACCGACGCTTAATATTTTCCATCCGCACTAATACGCAGTAGTAATCGTTTCGGCACTCGAGAGAGCGTCGACGGGGTTGACGCGATGTCTCGCCGACGTTACTCGAGTGCCAGCAGCGCGTACGTCCCCGGCGCGTATGTCCCCGTATCGACCTGTGCGACGACGTAAATCGTGCCGTCGTCGAGGATGGGTCCTGGACCGACGCGACCCGCGAACTCGCGCTCGAATCGGACCGCCGGTCCGCCGTCTGGACTGTCGCCCGGCGTCGGATCCAGTGCCCAGAGGCGGTCGCCGCCGACGAAGACGGTGTCGCGGCCGTACGCCGGGGCCGTGTGTTGCCAGTCGCCGATGTCGTGTGTCCAGTGGCGCTTGCCGGACTCGGCGTCGATGGCGGAGAGACCACGGCCGGTCGCAGCGAGGACGAGATTATCTACGACACCGATGCCGCGTTGCGTCCTACCAGTGTCGGCCGTCCAGTTGATCGTCGGACTCGAGAGGCCGTCGTCCATCAACGCGTACGTCTTTCCGTCTTGGCAGGATATGTACACCGAGTCCGAGCCCGCGGTCGGCGGACCGCTCGGTTTGGCGGGCAGTTCCCATCGCCACCACCCCGTCCCGTCCTCCGCGAGCAGCGACACCTCGCCCGCTTCAGTCGCGACGACGAAACCGTAGCCCTGAAAGACGGCGAGGTGGTCGAGTATCTGGCCAAACACGGTCTTTTCCCAGCGTATTTCGCCGTTTCCCGGATCGAGACCGACGACTCGATCACCTGCACCGCAGACCAGTAGTCGGTCGTAGTACATCGTCGGTGTTGTCACGCCGCCGTGAGTCTCGAACGATCGCTCCCACAACTGCTCGCCCGTCTCGGCCTCGAACGCACGGATCGCGTTCGCCGTCGCGACGTACGCGACGCCGCCGCGGACCAGCGGTGCCGTTGTCCTCTCTTCGACGGTCCATCGTTCCGTTCCGTCCGCGGCGTCGAAGACCCGCAGAGTTCTGGCGTCAGGTTGATACACGCGCCCGTCGGCGACGACGGGTGCGTGAGATGAGAACGGTGCGACGTCGACCCGCCAGCGCTCGGTGACGCCGTCCACGGGGGCCTTTCCGTCGGCGACGGCACGGGTGTTGGCCGCGTTGCAACCGAAACTCGACCAGTCACCGTTCGCTCCGTGGATGTTGTTCTTGGGAGCCGGTTGCCGACTGACACCCGATGCCGGCGGCTCATCGGGCTGGGGATCGCTCGAGAGTAGCGAACACCCTGCGAGCACGGCGCTTGCGGCGCTGGCTCCGACAGCGGTCAGCAGGCTTCGTCGAGTAGCGGGCATTGCACCGTAGAACTCAACCACCTATAATGTATATTTCTATGACGTTTCGAACGGAGGCCTGAAGACCAGTGGCCGGCTGAATCGGCTGACGAGTGGTCGCCGTAGTTTGACGACCACCAGGTCGCGTTCGGCCCTTACCGAAGCAACTCGAGGATGGTCAGCGTTTCAAAGGGGAACGACTCGTCGGCGACGGCGACGGCGCTGAAGCCCTCCTCACCGGCTCGTTCGACGACATCGTCGACGCCGGTGAGGCTGCTGACGAGCAGGTAGCTGACGCCGTCGGGCGCGAGCACGCGGCCGACCGTCTCGAGGAACGGGTCGATGACGGCGCGGCCGTCCTCGCCGCCCGACAGCGCGCGCTCCATCCAGTCGTCCCACTCGTTTTCGGGGTCTGTCGGCAGGTACGGCGGGTTGAAGACGACGGCGTCGAACGTGCCGTCCCGGAACGGCGCGACGAGATCCGCTCGCACCGTCTCGACGTCCTCGCTGCGGGCCTGACGGACGGCGTGAGGGTTCAGATCCGAGGCAATCACGCGAGCGTCCGTCTCGTCGGCAATCTGTCCGGCGACGTACCCCGAGCCAGTACCCACCTCGAGGACGAGGGCGTCGCCCGCGAGGCGCTCGCAGACGGCCTCGGCCAGCAGCTGCGAGTCCTCGGCGGGCTGGTAGACATCCGGTTCCTCGTCGCGTCGGTCCTCGAGTCCCATCAGTTCTCCTCCGGTGTCGTCATCCGATGTTCCCGTGTGGTTCCGTCGCCGACCCGAGTACTCGGTTCGGTCGCCCGTTCGTCGGCGACTCGAAAGCCGCCGGTCTCGTCTCGTCCGGAGAGTTCTCGCTGTGGGTACGGAATCTTGATATCCTCGGCCTCGAACGCCTCCTTGATCGCGTTGATCGCGGCCGTTCGCGCCCGCCAGTAGCGTCTGGCGCTCGGTTTGTCGATCCAGAATCGGACGGCGAGAACGACCGCCGAATCGCCGAACGACTTGGCGACGACCTGTGGCGACGGCGCGGACAGCGTCTCGTCGATCTCCGTGACCGCCTCCGTCGCGAGGTCGATCGCGCGGTCCACGTCGGTCGCGTAGTCGACGCCGACGTCGACCTCGAGGCGCAGGCGGCCGCGCTTCGAGCGGTTGGTCACGGTGCTCGAGGCGATGGCGTCGTTCGGGATCATGATGTACTCGCCGTCGAACGACCGGACCTGGGTGTTGACGATCGAGATGTCGGTGACGACGCCCTCGTCGCCGTCGACCTCGATCCAATCGCCGATTTCGAACGGCCGGGCGAACATCAGGACGAAGCCGGCGAGCATCGTTCCGAGCGTCTGGCGGGCGGCCATACCGAGGACGATCCCGAGGAAGCCGGCCCCGACGAGCAGACTGCCCAGATCTTTGATCCAGATGCCGAGGATGACGACGAGGGAAACAGACCAGATGACCACCTGAGTGAGTCGATGGGTGATCTGTCGTTGGTGTTCGGTGACGGCCGCCGTCGAGTCTAAGACCTCTTCGATCACTCGTCGAACGAACCGCGTGACGATGACCGTCACGACGAACAGTATAAACGAAAGTATCGCGTGCGGAACGGCTCTGCCGCCCAGATTGAGCTCCGCAGAAAGCTGCTGGATATCATCCGTCTGCCCCCAGACGCCGGTCACGACGGCGAGACTCAGCGCACACGTTCCGATGAGCAGCGTCATCGAAACGATGTCGGCGTACAGCGGCCTCGCCCGGTCAGTCAGCCACGCGTGTACCCGCCGATAGGAGAGGAGCACGGCGAGTACGAGCCCGACGGCCGCGGCCGACACCGCGAGTTTGAGCGGCATCGTCGGGAACAGCTCCGATAGCCAACCGGCCCTCGTCAGTAGTCCGGACATGCGTTCGTCTCTCCGATCTGTCGACCGTGCAGCTTTGAGTATCCGTTGGTTAAGGCACTCCCGCGTGACGCAAGCAGCCCGTTTTGACTCGAGGAGTGAGCCCGATTTACTCCTCGAGATCGCCCACGTCCATCGCGAGCCGTGCCAGCGCGGCGAACTCGGCCGGGGCCATCGCGCCCGCACGCTTTCGAAGGACATCCTCGTCGGCCGCCTCGACGACCGCTTCCGGCTCGCCGAGTCCGGAGATGTGTGCCGTGTTCCGAATCGCATTGCGGATCGTCTTCCGGCGCTGCGTGAACAGCGCTTTGACGAATCGTAGGAAAAACTCCTCGTCGTCGACTTCGTAGTCGGGTTCGCGCGGCACCGCCCGCACCACCGCGCTCTGAACCGCCGGCTGTGGCTCGAACGCCTC
Source organism: Natrinema sp. 74 (assembly GCF_046097095.1). NCBI lineage: Archaea > Methanobacteriati > Methanobacteriota > Halobacteria > Halobacteriales > Natrialbaceae > Natrinema > Natrinema sp. 74. Next base: position 3,310,753 of record NZ_CP175698.1, on the reverse strand, counting down.
TTTCGGAATCGATTCGACGAGTTCCACGTCGGCGAAGTGCTGACTCGAGACCGAGAGCCGGCCGTACTCGCTCGTTCCGGGCTCGGCGACCATCCGCTCGGCGAACTCCCGTTGAAACATCAAGACGAGCGGCTTTTCGGCTGGAAAGAGCCGGAATGCGATCTCGCTCGAGACGCCGTAGGGGAGGTTCGATACCGACGCCGAGAAGTCGGGCAACTCGACCTCGAGCGCGTCGCCCTCGATCACGGTCAGCCGATCGGCTGCGATCTCGTCGGCGAACTCCTCGCGCAGAAATGCGGCGAGTTCGTGGTCGCGCTCGACGACGGTCACCTCGTCACCGACCGCGAGTAGCCGGTCCGTCAGCGCGCCCGTGCCACCCCCGATCTCGAGCAGGTGGCTCGTCTCGCCGTCGCTCTCCACTGCCTGCGAGGGATCACCGCCCGCGGTATCTATGGCGCGTTGCGCCTCGCGATCCGTGAGATAGGTCGGCAACCGGTCCAGCACGCGATCGTCGACGAGGAAGTGCTGGTCGCGGTCCGGATCGCCGCGGACGCCCGCCCGAGCGATCAGTCCGTCTGGGTCTCTCATTGCCGGCGTTACGGATGGGGACGGTGTAAACGCACCGTCTCGAATTCGATCGGCGATCCTCGTCCGGCGGTCGCGATCGTTCGACCCGCAGAAGAGCGGACTCAGTCCGTGTTCTGTTCCTGTTCCCGGCGACCGACGAACGTCTGATATTTGAGATCGTCGTCGCGCAACTCCTCTAAGATGCGCTCGACGAGGATCTCGTCGGGATCGTGTAACCCCGAGACGCGCTCCGAAAGTTCCTCGAAGCTCTCGAAGGGCTTTCGCTTTCGCTCGTCTAAGATGCTGTTACGGAGCTTCTTCCCGATCCCCGGCAGCAGGTTCAACTGGTGAAGTCGCAGCGTGATCGGCTGGGCGTCGTTGTAGAAGTCGACGAACCGCTCTTCGTTTTCCTCGACGAGATCAGCGACGACGTACTCGAGTTCCGACTGCGCGCCCGAGGAGAGATCCTCGTATTCGACGCGGTGGGCTTCGGTGACGACATCGCGCTCGGCGGCCGGTTCGACGACGACCTCGCTGCCGATCGTGAGCCGCTCGTCCTCGTCGAAGGCGACCTGATAGAGCTGAAAGTCCTCGATCCCGACGGCGTAGCCCGCCGGCGACTTCGCGTACTGCGGTCGGCCGTCATCCGACAGCCCGTGTGCGAGGTAGTCCAACACGACCGCGCGCCGAACGTCTCTCTCATCGCGATCAGCTTCGCTCATTGGTTTACGGTACGGTAACGGCGTACTTAAAGAGTCGCCCCGCTTTCCGGCTCCAGCTCGGTGGCCGATCACGGAGATTCGTCTGCGAGACTCACGTCTCACCGCTATCGGATACGAAAACCGGTTCGAGCGTGAGTCAGGCGTACTGCGCGACGACGTTGAGAATCTCGTCGAGTTCGTCCCCCGACAACGAGTAGCGCTGCTGTGCGTAGACCGACCGGAGCTCGTCTCGGTCTCGTGGCAGGAGGTTCGCGATCTTATAGGCCGTCGGCTCGTCGACCTTCTCGAGGTCCTGCAGGTCGTCGACGAGCGCTTGAGCTTCCTCGGGCTCCAAGACGGCGAACCGGTTCGCGTGTTCGATCGCCCGCGCGAGCTCGTAGCGTAGCTCGCGATCCTCGTCCATCGCGCGTTCGGCTTCGATGTCGGCGAGCAGCTCCTTCGTTTCCGAGACCGTCAGGAACTCCTCGTCGACGATCTCTTTGAAGATCGTCATCCTGCGGTTAGATTCGGCTCTTCTCCTGATTTTGCGCGCGCAGGTGGGCCGCGGTGACGAGCAGCGTCTTGTCCGAGCCGCCGTCGTTGATCTGGACTTTGAACGCACTGCCCTGTTTCCCGATGACTTCGCCGGTGCGACCGTCGAATCGCGGGTGGAAACGTCCGTCCGGAACGCTGGGGTCGATCTTCAGGTGGACCTTTTCGCCTGCTTCGTACTCCTGGATCGCGCGCTGTGGCGGCGACGTACCGCGATCTCGGGGGTCGTTCGCGAGCTTTCGCCGGGTTCCCTGACGAGGGCCATTAGATTTCGGCATAGTCGTACGACCGGGTTGTCCGGTGACGGTTATAAAACACACGTATTACGCCCACCTTTTGCTCCTCGGGATTCCTCGCTGCGCGAGGAACCGCTCGGAGCAAAAATCTGGACCAAAAAGGCCGCGCTCGCTCCGCTCGCGCGGTACTCCCTTACGACTCCGCGAGCCGTCTCGCCGCCGCTGACCATTTCAGCCTCCCCGTCCCAAACAGTGATCCGACCGCGGGTTGCCCGTTTCCGTATGGACGACGATCACGACCGCCGGATCGAGACCAGATCGATCCACGCCGGCCAAGCGCCTGACCCCGAGACCGGCGCGCTGATGACGCCAATTCACGCCAACTCGACGTACGAGCAGGACGCGCCCGGCGATCACCGCGGCTACGAGTACTCCCGCACCGGGAACCCGACGCGGACGGACCTCGAGGAAAACCTCGCAAGCCTCGAGAACGCCGAGTACGGCCGTGCGTTCGCCAGCGGGATGGCCTCGATCAATACGGTCCTGAACCTCCTCGAGGCCGGCGACCACGTCGTGACGGGCAACGACGTCTACGGCGGCACCCACCGCATCTTCACGCAGGTCTACGAGGACTACGACCTCGAGTTTTCCTTCGTCGATATGACCGATCTCGACGAGATCGCGGCTGCGTTCCGCGAGGAGACGGCGCTACTGTGGCTCGAGACCCCCACTAATCCGCTCATGTCGATCGTGGATATCGAGGGGGCGGCCGAGATCGCCCACGACAACGATGTGCTCTGTGCGATCGACAACACGTTCGCAACGCCGTACCTCCAGCGACCACTCGACCTTGGCGCGGATATCGTCTCGCACTCACTGACCAAGTACCTCGGCGGTCACTCCGACGTGGTCGGCGGCGCGCTGATGACCGACGACGAGGAACTGGACGAACGGCTTGGCTTCTTCCAGAACTCTGTCGGGGCGACGCCCGGCCCCTTCGAGTGTTTCCTCGTGCTCCGTGGAACGAAGACCCTCCCCGTCCGCATGGATCGCCACTGCGAGAACGCGCGGGCCGTCGCCACGTGGCTCGAGGACCACCCTGATGTCGACCGGGTCTACTACCCCGGTCTCGAGTCCCACCCCGGCCACGAGATCGCCGCCGATCAGATGGACGACTTCGGCGGGATGTTGAGCTTCGAACTCGACGCGAGTCCGGAGGAGGCCAGCGCGGTCGTCTCGAACACCGAGATCTTCACGCTCGCGGAGAGTCTTGGCGGGGTGGAAAGCCTGATCGAACAGCCCGCGCCGATGACCCACGCTGCGATTCCCCGCGAGGAACGGCTCGCGGCCGGGCTCTCGGACAGCCTGATTCGCGTCTCGGTCGGCATCGAGCACGTCGACGACCTGATCTCGGATCTCGAGACGGCAATCGACGCGGCCCTCTCGTCGTAACGCAAGCCTCGAGTCGGCCCGCGTTCGCGGCCCGAAATCTGGCGCTTACTTGAGGCCTTCGCTCGTGACGTGATAGCCCAGTATCCGCTCGAATCCCTCGAGGTAGGCCTCGATATCAACGCTGTCGATTTCGGATGCGAACCGCGTCGCGTTCTCGTATTCGGCGCGCCAGCGCGCCAGAAAGTGGTCTTCGACATCAGACTCAGCGATCGTATCGATGGTCGAACAGACGACCGCATCGGTCGGATTGCGTCGGAGCGTCCGAATTCGGTCCCGCGATACGATGTCGTTTTCGAGCGCGTGGACGACGACGCCGGAACTGCAGTCGCCCTCGGCGAGTTCTCGCTTCCAGGTCGAGATCCAGTTGCCGATGCGGGCCATCCGCTGGGTTCGATCGCAGACTCGGCGCAGCAGCGACAATTCGTCGGAATCGAACGCTTGTGCGTTCGCGAGATCGATATCCGCGTACACGTATATCATCATGTTGTGGACGTCGTGTGCCCAGAGCTCGCGCTCCGAGACGAGCCCCGGGTTGTCGTTCGCGAGATACGAGTACTCGACCGCTCGAAAGACCTGTCGGAGGTCGAACTGCAGAAGTTCCGTGAACTCTGCGGTGCGGGGCCCAGACTCGTACAGCGTCGCAAACTCCTCCCAGACGTCCGTCAGAAATCGGACGACGTCGCCGTCGACGTCGCGGCGTGAGGGGACGGGCCGCCGGTCGCTATACGGAATCTTCGTCAGTTCGTCGAAGGTCGCTCGATCGCCGTGCCGTTCGGCGACATCGTCCGCAACGACGGCGAAAACCGACGCGACTAACTTCGCGTCGCGGACGGGACACGCGCGGTCGTCGTCGACACACGAGAGCCGAAACGTCGGAAAGAGGTGATAGAGCCAGCGCCAGAGGAACCGATCTCTGTCGGCGGCGATATCGTCGTACGAGTCGAGCAGCGGAAGGGCGGTATCGGGGAGGTCCTGTCGTCGAACGGCCGCAACCGGATTTCCGTCGATGTCAGGGATGGGGACTGGAGACTCGTTCCGCATCACCTACATGATGAAATTCACATGTGATAAAGTTATGTATTCATATGAATAGGTCTATGAAGTTTCCGACTAGACTCTGCTCCGAATCGGCCGCTCGCCGCGGCCACCCACACATATCGTGGTGGCGGCGAATGTGGCCCATATGGCGGAGAACACCGGAATCCACGCACTGCCGATCACAGTCGAGTACGACGGCCGATCGATTACGATCACCCCCGCAGTCGTCGAAACTAACCGCGGACTCGTTCTACTCGACGTCGGTCCCGAGGGTGCCGTCGGCCCCCTCGAGACCCACTTGACGAGTCTCGGGTACGAACTCGCGGACATCTGGCTGGTGGTCCTCACGCACCACGACGGGGACCACGCGGGCGGGCTAGCGGAATTAGTAGAGCGGGTCGACGCGGTCGTCGCGACCCACCGCGAGGAAGCGCCGTACGTCTCGGGCGAGCGCGACCCGATCGCGGGCGATGGGGATCGCTATCCGCCAGTCGACGTCGACCTCGAGTTGGCCGACGGGGTTCGAATCCCGACGCTCGGCGGACCGATGGCAGTCGTGGCGACGCCCGGTCACGCGCCGGGTCACGTCTCGCTGTACTTCCCCGACGGGAACCTCCTTATTGCCGGCGACGCCCTCGTCGCGGACGGCAGCGAGGGTAAACTTGCCGGTCCGAAACCACGTTTCACACCCGACATGGACCGCGCGATGGAGTCTGTCGGCTCGTTGGCCGCACTCGAGGTCGACCACACGCTGTGTTATCACGGGGGATACGTCGACCGGGGAAGCAAACGGATCGGGGAGATCTACGACCGACGGCGCGAGTGAGCGACGGACGGATCGAAGCGGAATTCTCATCGGTCTCGAACACCAATCGACGGGCAATGCGTCTCGAACTCCGCGTCTGTCAGCACTGTCTCGAGGGCGATCACGGCAACGAACAGCGGACGGCCCTTCTTAACGATATGGTCAACTGCGCCGAGCAGATCAAAGAACACAGGGAAGTCATCGACCTCGATGAGGTGCACATCCGCAGAGTGAGAGACGACGAACCCGGAAAGCCGGAGGCACTACCGGTCGTCTCGGCGACGATTCAGAACGACCAGGTCGTGCTGAACGACACACAACTCGTCGCGGAGGGGCAAGACGGGAACATGCTTCTGTACGCCAACCCCGACGACGTACTGACGGTACTCGCCGGTAACCTAGACGAGATCAACAAGGCCGTCGCCGAAGACGTGACCGTCGATCTCTCGCCCGTCGGTGCGGAGATCGTTTCTCAGGCCGATCTGGGCGCGAACCGGGATCGAAACCCGAACTGATACGGACCACTGGACGTACTCAGTTTCGGCGTCTCCGGGACCCGCTTCCGAGGGACGCCGATACCCAGGTACGGCAGATCGTATGAGTCGTCAGGCGTCGATCACCTCACAGGTCGGTGGATTACGCCGTAGTAGTCCCCCAGTACTTCGATCGCCGTCAGGGCGAACCCGATGAGCAGCGGGCCGATAAACAGGCCGACTGGGCCGAGGAGATAGGTTCCGCCTAAGATGCCGACGAAGATCACCGCCGAGTGGAGCTCGGAACCGCGATCGATCAACACCGCTCGGAGATAGTCGTCCGTCACGGCGACGGACGTAAGCCCCCAGATAACGACGAACGCCGCCGACAGTGCGCGACCGTTGAAAAGGAGATAGAGCACTGCACCGCCAAGGATCGGTGCGACGCCGACGATAGGAACGAGCGCCAACACCATCATCGCGACCGTCAGGATCGCGGCCTCGGGAACGCCGGTAACGAAGAGGGCAACGCCCGCGACGGCCCCCTGAATGAACGCGACGAGGACGTGCCCCTTGAGGATCGCCCACGTCATGCGGTTCGTCGCGGCGATCAGTTCGTCGTTCACCCCCGGCGGAAGCGGCGTTATCCGCCTGACCCACTCGACGGCCCGGTCGCCGTCCTTGAGGAGGTAGTAGAGGACGAATACGAGCAACAGAAAGCCAAGAAACGAGTGAAAGCCGACGCTCACGACCGAAGAGACGCTGCCACTTGCGTACGCCGTAATCCGATCGGTCGCGCGCTGGGCGAGGGGCCGAATCGGAACGGTCATCCCGAACCGCTGTTCGAGAACCTGATTTACCTGCCCAAGTACCTGCGACCGCGACACGTTCTCGAGCAGCGTGCTGGCCTGTTCGAGTATCACTGTTACGCTAAGTATCAGCGAGCCGATGATGACGACCACGACGAGCAGTGCGAGCACGCCGGCGGAAATGCGCGTTCCGACGCGGTCCTCAAGTCGCCGGTGGACGGGTGTGAGAACGAACGCGAGCAGGCCCGTCACGAGCAGCCACGACAGAAACGGCTGTACGAGAACCCAGAGGATCGCGACCGACACGGCCACCAGTGCCCAGGCGAACACCGTTCGGGCGTCCATCAGCCGTTCCGAACGCTCCCGCGACGAAAGGCGTTCGGGGTGGCAATGCCGGAGTCGGGACTAGTCGATCGTGACAGGATCGAAACGACGAAACAGTCCGCGCCGGCGTTAGATCCGGCCGACGTTCTCGACGCCGACGCTTTCGACGCCGTCGACATCAGCGAAGTTCTCCTCGACGGTCTCGGTTCCGCCCGCATCGTCGGGAACGATCACGGTCGGGTAGAGGGCGACGAGTCCGAACGCGACCTCGTCACGTTCGACGCCGTTAATCTTTGCACCCTCGGGGAGAGCGCTCTCGAGGCGCTCTTGGAGTGCGTCGAGATCGATATCGGGGCTGTCCGGCATGACCTTGATTTTGGCAGCAACTTTTCCCATCGAAGAACACCTTATGGGCCGGTGAATCCGCAGTCGGGACACTCATAGAGGTTGCTCTGCTTGCGACATTTGGCACAGCGGTAGATCTGCTGGCCGCAGTCGGGACACTTGAACGCGGCGGCGTTCGTGCCCGCGATGTTGAGCCCACAGGAGACACAGGTGCGCGTCTCTCGATCGTCGGTCGTACTCATACACCTCTTTTTCCGCCCGCCGTTTTTAACGGTTGTCTTTCGACGGCTCCCGGCCGCCGGCCGGAGTGCGATGCGAGACGCCGCGCGCATATCGGTGTGGGTCGATCTATCGACGCGTTTTCCGACTCTGAAAATGCGCTGCTGGGTACTTATTGATCGGGGCCAACAGTGGAAACGAGGTTCGGTGGTCGACGCCCGACCGAACCTCTGCCTCTGACATCCTTCCCGGAACTCAACATTCAACACCGTGTGGTCCCTATCTCGAGCGAATGCGCCTCGACGAGTACATCGAGGAGTTAGAGCCAGACGAGGAGGCAAAGCGCCGCCACCTCGCCAAGGAAAAGTCCTACGCGATCACGGACCATTTAGCGGAGTTCGAACAGCGGTTCGACGACGCGCTGAGCGGCGACACCCTCGTCGGCTCGACCTCGCCGTCGATCTTCGTCGGGCGGTCGAACTACCCCGACATCCCCGTCGGGCTGCTCTCGCCGGTCGGCGACGAGGACGACGCCGCGGAGTACGTCACCGACGGCGACTGGTACCGCCAGGGGTACGCCATCGACGACGTACTCCAGCGTCGGACCGGGCTGTTGAACTCGAGCAAGCGCGCGAACGTCGATTCGCCCTCGATCGCGAGTCGACTGACGCCGAACGTCCACGACGCCTGGAGCGGGTTCGTCGGCGTCCAGCGAGAGGTCGCGATCGCCGACCGGCCGGTCGACCTCGAGATCGGACTGAACGACACGCCGGATCTCGGCCTCGATACCGGCACGGACGTGGCGACGCCGCGCGGCCCGCGTGCCAACGCCCGGAACGCGGAGCTGCGGGAGAATCCGTACGTTCCCCGACCGGTCAAGAAGACCCTCGAAGATGACGACTGGCAGGCAGAAGGAGCGATGACCTACCTCTATCGCCGGGGCTTTGACGTCTACGACATCAACTCGATCCTCTCTGCCGGCGCGCTTGGCCAGACCGAACAGCGCCGGCTGGTCCCGACGCGGTGGTCGATCACGGCCGTCGACGACACCGTCGGGAAGTACCTGCGCGGGCGCATTCGGAACGCACCAAGCATCGACGACGTTCAGGTCTGGGCCAACGAGTACATGGGCAACCGCTACTGGATCATCCTCGCGCCCGGCAACTGGGAGTTCGAACTCGTCGAGATGAAAGCGCCCGGCAGCATCTGGAACCCCGATCCCGAGGACAACGTCTGGATGGCCAGCGCCGCGGAAGGATACGAGGGACGCTCGAGCTACGTCGAGGAGACCGCAGGGGCCTACTACGCCGCCCGACTGGCCGTCTTAGAGCACCTCGAGTCGATCGGCCGGCAGGCGAAGTGTCTGGTGCTGCGCGAGGTGAGCGACGACTACTGGGCGCCCGTCGGCGTCTGGCAAGTTCGCGAGAGCGTTCGCAACGCCTTCGAGGGAGAGTACGGCGAGTCCGAGACCTTCCACCAGGCGGTCGCCGAGGTCGCGACGCAGTTGCCGGTCACCCACGATCGCCTCCGTCGGAAGTCCGAACTCGCGGCTGGACTGCAGTCGAATCTCAGCGCATTCTCCGCTCGAGAGTAGTGGGCTACGGTCGTGTTCGATACAGGCGATCTACGTACCGCTCGGCCGATCAACCCACGATAGCAGGACGCCTCGCTTCGGTCCATCACTTCCCGAACACACTATTCAACGTTCTCCTCCTCGAGCACGCTATTTACTGACCGTTTCCTCCTCGAGCGCACTATTCAACGAGCCATGTGGGTCCGACCCCATGCCTAAATCGCTCGAGCGTCTTCGGCCGGTATGGCCCTGGCGCTCGTCAGCACCGAATTCCTTACCGCGGTGGGACTGCTCGTCGTTCTCGTCGGCGTCCCGCTGTTCGTTCTCGCGGTCATCGCCGTCGTCACCGGATACATCCAGCACGACACCGAGCAGTATCTCGAGGAACTCGAGACCGCCGAGGGCGTGGAAGCCGCCGACGGCAGCGAGTTGGCTGACGACCGCCGTTAACGACCGATCCGATCGACCAATCGTCTTCGAGTACTGCGAGTCGTCTTGTACCGTCTCGAGCCACATCACATTGCCTCGAGTCGCATCGACCATTCCATTCGCTCGGTATCGCGGTCGATACTGACCATCGATCGGTACCGATCGAGACTGGACGTTTCTGTTCACCACTAGCCGTCGATATTCACCGTTGTCCGCCACTGTATCGCCCGAAAACGTCACTGTGAATACCTGTGAACCGTCCGTCAACATTCTCCGATAGATTATCATTGATAATAAGGCGCGCATCTTTTATTCCTCAGCCGCATACGCCGGGTGATGTCACTCGATTTCACTCCGACGACGATCGAGGATCTCGAGCCGGAGCGACGGCCGTCTGTCGCGCTCGCGCTCGTGCCGGTGCTCGCCGTCGTCGTCTTTCTCGGCGTGGGCTCTGCCGTCCTCGGGATGGCTCCCCACGTTCCGCTGCTGTGGAGTATCGCCTTCACGGGCGCCTTCGGCTACTATCTGGGCTATTCGTGGGAGGACCTCTACGACGGAATCGCCGACAGCCTCCTGATGGGGCTCCAGGCGCTGCTGATCATCTTCACGATCTACGCGCTGATCGCGACTTGGGTCGACGCCGGGACGATTCCGGCGCTGATGTACTACGGCCTCGAATTGCTGAACCCGACGGTCTTCCTGCCCGTCACGGTGATTTTCGCCGCCGTCGTCGCGTTCTCGATCGGCTCCTCATGGACGACGGTCGGAACGCTCGGCGTCGCCTTCGTCGGGATCGGTGCGGGGCTCGGCATTCCCGCGCCGATGACCGTCGGTGCGGTCATCTCAGGGGCCTACGCCGGCGACAAGCAGTCGCCGCTGTCTGACACGACCAACCTCGCTGCCGGCGTGACGAACACGCCGCTGTACGACCACATCCGCCGCATGCGGACGGGGACGGCCATTGCGTTCGGCCTCACGGTGGCCGGGTTCGCCGTGCTCGGCCTCCGAGCGGGCGGTGAGATTCCCGTCGGTCGGGTCGCCGAGATTCAGACCGCGCTCGCGGGTACGTACGACCTCTCCGTGCTCGTCTTCGTGCCCCTGATCGTCACCTTCGGCCTCGCGCTCTACGGCTACCCCGCGCTCCCGACGCTCGTCGCCGGCGTCTTCGCCGGCGTCGGAACCTCGATCCTCATTCAGGGAACCGGCTTCGTCACCGCCTGGGAGGTCTTCATGAGCGGCACCGAACCCGAGACCGGCGCTACTCTCGTAAACAATCTCCTCAAGACCGACGGGCTCACCGGCTCGGCCTGGACCATCACGGTCGTCGTCGCTGCGCTCACGCTCGGGGGCCTGCTCGAGAAGACCGGCGTGCTCGCGGTGCTCGCACATCGCCTCTCCCAGGGCGTCCGGAGTTCCGGCGGCCTGATCGCCGGCACTGGCATCTCCGCGATCGCAATCAACGTGTTGACGGCCCAGCAGTACATGAGCATCCTTCTCCCCGGGATGACGCTGCGGAACCTCTACGAGGAGTTCGGGCTGGACAGCGACGAACTCTCGCGGGCCGTCGAGGCCGCCGGGACGCCGACCGGCGCGCTCATTCCGTGGCACGCCGGCGGCGTCTTCATGGCCACTACGACCAACGTCGCAACCCTCGAGTACGCGCCGTTCTACCTGTTCGGATTCCTGTCGCCGCTCGTGTTGTTCGGGATGACCCTGACCGGGTTCGGCATTCCGACGACGGACAGAGCGACCGAACGAGCGCAGTACGCCGACTGAGCAGCGTCACTTCTGGGCGGGCCGTGGCCGGTCTCGGTTTTCGTCCGTACACGAGTCACCTCCCGCCGCCACCGCGGGCGACACGAGGTCGTTCGTGACCGTCAGTACGCCCTTGAACACCGCGAGGACGACGGGGCCGACGAACAGCCCCACGATTCCGAACGCGTAGCTGCCGCCGACGACGCCGAGCAGGGCCATCGCCGGATGAAGGTCGGAACCCCGATCGACGAGGATGGCCCGCAGATAGTTGGCGGCGACCGTCAGAACGACGAGTCCGTACCCCAGCAGGAACGATCCACGAACGAGCCCACTCGAGGTTGCGTGCGCGACCGTGACCGGGGCCCAGACGAGCCAGACGCCGATCGTGGGCAGAAACGAGACGAGAACGAGGATCACTGTCAACGTGGTCGCATACGGGACACCGAAGAGCGCGAGCCCCAGGCCGCCCAGGATCCCCTGTACGACCGCGACGAACACGTGGCTTCGGAGAACCGCCCAGATGACGGTGTGGATCGCCGTGAGCAACTCATCGAATACGCGTGGCTCGAGCGGCGCGACCGTTCGGAGCCAGTCGACGACGGCCGGACCGTCGACGAGCAGGTAGTAGAGCAGGAAAGCGGCGGCGATCACGCCGACCGCCGCGTCGATGCCGACCGAGGCGATTTCGACGATCCGAGCCAACGTCAGTTCCGTTGCGTTCGAGACCGCGCCCTCGAGTTCCGACTGTACGACAGTCTCGAGGGCGGCGGTCGCCTCTTCGCCCATCCCGAGTTCGGTCCGTGCGAGCTCGCTGCCATATGCGGCGATCCGCTCACCGTCGAACGACTCGAGGGTCGAGGCCGTCGTCCGGAGCACGACCAGCGACGCGAGCAACAGCGGAACGACGCCGGCGACGACGGTAACCCCAGCCAGCGCGAGGCCGGCGGTCCGTGCGCCGATACGCGGTGCTAACCGCTCGTAGGCCGGTCGGAGGACGACCGCGAGCAGGCACGCCGCCAGCACGTACTCGAGCAGCGGGAGGACCACGACGCCGGCGAGTCCGCCGAGTACGCAGACGAGGAGGGCGAAAACCGCCGTCCGCGCGTCCATATGTCATTCTCTCTATTCGAACGCATAAGTGTTGATATGCGTGACTGTATTCTCGATCGAACGGTCGGCGAGCACTGCCGAAACGGCGTTCGTCGCGTACTAGAGGTTCTCGTACGCCTCGGAGACCATCGCGCTGGTTTCGTCGACGATTTCCTGCCAGTTCTCATCGTCGGGCGCGATGCCGAGCAGCCGCGCGATCTTCATGATCGAGACGTGGTAGACGACCTGTCGGCCGGGTTCCGCTTCCCAGATAACGACGTTACAGGGGAACAGCGCTCCCATCTCCTCGGTCACGTCGAGAACTCGATCCGCGATCGCCGGATTGCATGCGCCCAGCACGTAGTAGGGATCGCGGTCGGCGTCGACCTTCTCGTTGAGCAGGTCTGAGGGCGAGAACTCGGCCGGAACGCCGAAGCCGACGTTCGTGAATACTTCGCGCGTGTGCTCGATGGCCTCCTCGTGGTCCATCTCGAGAACCGCGCGGTGTTCGCCATAATCTTCGGGGTCGATCTGCGTCGGGTCGATGGGCAGCGTCATACGTGATGGTTGGTCGCCTCGCCTCTTATAGGTCGCTGCCGGGTGCCCCGATCGCGAGACTCGTCAGAGGGGAATCGGCAGCCACTCGAGGTACCGCAAGACGACCGTCGGATCGAACAGCGGTTCGTGTAACACCAGCCAGTCGAGGAGGACGAGGCCGCCGCCGTGGGCCAGCACCGACGGGAGGATGGAGTCCGATTTGTAGTCGACGGCACCGAACAGGACGTCCGTCGGCCCCGACAGCAGGAATTCGACCGGCGGCTTCGAGGAGTGATGCAGCATGTAGACTACGGGGCTGATGAACACCGCACCGAAGCCGAGTTCCCGGACACCGACACAGAGCAGCCCGCGGTAGTAGGTCTCGGCGGCCAGCGCGAGGGTCAGCAGTTTGAGCGCGTGCGGGATGAACGCACCCGGCGCAGTGGATGTCTCCCAGATCGGGTAAAACGCGCGGATCGTCGGGAACGTCGAACCGACGAGATAGAACGGGAGCACGAATAGCGCTAACAAGACGGTGTTTCGGAGCGCGATCCGATCGACGCGCCAGCCGATGCGACGGCCGTGGGTGAATCCGAGCACGAGCGGGCCGGCGATCAACAACACGCTATCGATGACGACCCGCCGGTCGAACCCGTTCGGGACGAGGTGGGTCCAGAGCACCGCGATGACGGCCCCAAGGAGCAACGACTTCTGAACCCAGGTCAGGCCCGTCAGCCGTCGATACCAGCGGCTGTCGCGGTGATCCGACTCGGAGGCCACGGTGTTACTTGTCCGCCGTCGGAACCGGTCCGGTCCCGATCACGTCTCGAACGTGGCGCTCGAACTCCTGGTGGCGCTGGAAGTACGTCTCCTCGACCGACTCGAGGACGCCACCAAGTTCGCGGGGGCCGTCGGGCGTCCGGATGACGGAATCACCCTCGAGGCGGTCGACTTCGCTCTTCTCTTTCGGCCAGGTCAGTCGCGAGCTCACGCGGGCGAGCGGTGCGCCCTCGACGGGGGTGTGCTCTCCGAGCGTGACGGCCGGCTCCGCATCCTCGTCCTCGTCGCTCATAGGCCGTCGTTTGTGAGGGCAGCGATTCAAGCTTTCGTTTCGGCCGATCCGCTCGTTCTTCCGTACAGCATCGACCGGCTCCGCCCCGTCTGGTTGGCGCTGTACCTCTCTGATATCTGAACTGTGTCTGACGTATCGTTTTGTGGCGGGCCGCCAAACGGCTCCGTATGACAAGCCTGACGGAGGTCTACGACGGGACCGCGCGGGGGGTGACGAGTCGTCGACTGTACGCGGGAACGACGCTCGTCTTGCTCGGCGCGCTTCTGGCCGTCGTGGCCGTTCTCGTCGCGACGACGGACCTCTTCGGCGGCTACGCGGTCGAACTTGCGCCGTCGATCGCCGACGCCCTCGCTCCCATCCGTGTCGGCGGTGCACTCGCCGGCCTCAGTATCCCGACCGCCCTCGTCGGCGTTTTCATCGTTCTACCGACCGGCCGTCGCGTTCGGGCCGCCGCCGCGATTAGCGCGAGTCTCTGTCTGCTCGGGGTCGCCCTCTTCTGGTACGCCTACCCGTATCACTGGCGGGGCTACGGCCAACAACTGACCCTCGAGGTCTCCGCGGTTTACCTGCTCGGGCTCCTGGCCGCGGTCTGGTGTCTGTTCGCCGCCGTCGCGACGTTCAAGCGACGCAACGACCCCGGTGGCAACCTCGAGATGAACGTCACTCGCCACAACAAGACCGTTCTCGAGGTCGACGACGCTGAGGAGCCGAGTGGACTCGGCGGTATCGGCTTCCTCGGTGGCACCCCCGACGGAGACGTGGAAACACAGACTAACGCAGACGCCGGCGCGGGGCAGAACGGTGGCGAGGCCGCGACGCTCTCGTCCGGCAAGGACTCGAGCAATCGCCGGTCATCGCGGTCGACCGGCAACCGACCCACCGGCTCCGCCCCCGGTCGACGCGTCGGCGCTGCGACCAGTGACGGCGGGTCCGCCAACACAGACATCACCTCGCCGCTCGATTCCGGCGACGATCACGACGCGGAGGTCGTCACATCGTCGACCGAGCGGCCGGCCGCCCCGACGGATCGCTACTGCGGGAACTGCGAACACTTCGAGTACGTCCGCTCCTCGGACGGAATGGTGCCCTACTGTGCCCGCCACGAGACGGCGATGGACGACATGGACGCCTGCGAGGAGTGGACGCCGAACCGCCGGTAACGGTCGCGCTCATCTCGAGGGGAACGTCGGTTTTGATTTTGCCCGACGCTCTGGAACGAAATAATCACAGCATACCTAAGTGGAATCTCGGTTCCGAGTAACATGGGACCGAGAGATGGGGAACGAACTCTTCCGCGGTCGATACGTCTGGTCGAGTACGACGCCGACCGTCGCCATCGTCAACGCGATCGCCGGCATCGAGAACGTCGAGTCGACCGATCTCCCGGCGGTGCTCGATACGCACCTGTACGATCACGTGGATCCGGAAGCGCTCGATACGCTCGTCACGACCAGTTCAGATCCCGAACTATCCTTCGTCGTCGGCGACTATCGCGTCGAGATCGACGGAAACCAGCTATCGATCACGCTTTCTGGCGATCGCTAACGGGGGTACCGTTCGCTCGTTGCTCGCTGTCAGACGCGATGCGGACGAGCGACAGCGGCCGTGGCCGTCAGATCCCGAGGAACTGTCGGCCCAGTTCGAAGCCCTGCTGTGGAAGTTCGAACGCGACGATGCCGGCCAGCAGCAGTTCGCCGCCGGTAACGGCGACCATCATGAGATCGGCGCGTTCGCTGCTGACCGCGACGCCGATCGGTAGTCCGAACTCCTCCTCCCAGACCGGATAGAAGAGCGCGATCCCGCGCTTGCTCCCCGCGACGTCGAGGACGTAATGGGTCAATACGCCGATCCAGACGTACTCGAGGTTCCCGAACACGTAGGGAAAGGCGACGAAAGCGGCCAGAATCGGCAGGTTATGCAAGGTCTTCCGGTGCCTGCCGAAGGCCGTGTCGACGTCCGGAAAGAGCGCCCCCAGCGTCACTGGTACGCCGATCATCACGATCGTCCTGAACGTCTCGAGGTCCCCCGTCGGCTCGAGCAGGTAGCCAAGCCCGATGCTCAACAGGACGGCATTGAGTACATGTCCCTTCTTGTTCATCTACTCGCCCCTGAGGCGGCAGACGGGGAATAGTTTTCTCTCGTGAAACTCGCTTTCCTGTCACTATCACAACACCAGACGAAAACGAGAGACGAACGGAACGTGTTCAAGAACGCGACCGTCAGCGCGACTCGAGTTCGACGAGCAGGTCCTCGAGGGCCCGGTCGACGGTTTTGGCACGAACGTCGGCGCGGTCGCCGTCGAACTCGTAGCGGGAGACGGTCGCGTACGACTCTTCGCTCCCCCAGGGAGCCGCGTACGCGACGCCGATGTAGACGGTGCCGACGGGGATTTCGTCGCTTCCGCCAGTGGGACCGGCAACGCCGGTCGCCGAGACGCCCCAGGTCACATCCGCGACGTCACGAATTCCCTGGGCCATCTCGCGGGCGACCGGCTCGGAGACGGCACCGTGTTCGTCCAGTGCCTCGCGACTGACCCCGAGGTGGCGGCGCTTGGCGTCGTAGGCGTAGGTCGTCAGCCCGGCGTCGAAGTAGTCACTCGCGCCGGGTATAGCGGTGATCGCCGCGCCGATCAGGCCACCGGTACAGGATTCGGCGATGGCCAGCGTCTCCCCGGTGTCTCGCAGGGTATCGCCGACGTCCATCGGCAGATCGCGGTCGACGTCGTCGTTCTGTTCCATGGCTCGAGTGAGGGGCCGCCGGGTTGTCAAATCGTCGGGAGTTGCACGAGCATATTATACAATTCCTGTGATAGTATTTAAAATATGAAATTAATAAGTTATTTAACAAATGGGAATGTATATTGCTCTGCCATCATGGAACGCATCAGCAGTCCCTCGAGACGGTCAGTGATCAAAAGAATCGCTGGAAGCAGTATCGTCGGCGGCATCGGAACCGCCAGTGCAAGCGACCGGGCAGCACCGGACGATCACGAGGTATACATCGTTCTGGGAGGGGGCACTGGGCTTCGTTCTCGACTTGCGAGTGTCGGATTCGACGTTCGACACGAGTTAGCAGATGGGGCGGTCTTCATCGTCTACGGGCCGAAATCAAAGTCCGATGAGCTTCGATCAGTGGCAACCGTCACGGCCGCCATCGCGAACGAAACGTACGTTTTCGACGATATCGAGCAGAGCGAGGGTGAGGCGGTACGAAAAGACGAGCCGTTGTCCAACAAACAATGGGACAAACAGCTCGTTCGCGCAGACGCGGCGCACGACCAGGCGACGGGCGAGGGAACGACGATGGCAATTATCGACTCCGGAGTTAGTTTCGGCCATCCGGATCTCACATCACAGGTTGACACCGACCGAAGTCGACTCGTTCGGAACGCACACGTACACGCCGGAACGGGTGAAGTGCGGACGGCCACGAAACCAGGAAAGATCCTGAAGCCAACTGGCCAAGTCACGCAATCCGTCGCAGCGGACGTCGACGGCCACGGATCTCACGTCGCCGGCATCGCCGCTGCACCGCGAAACAGCACCGGTATCGTCGGAATGGCTCCCAATACGTCGATCGTCTCGCTTCGCACGATGTTTTTCGAACCCGTCTACTCCGTCGGCGGTACCACCTACAGCCAACTGATTGGGACGCTCGCCGATATCCTCATCGCGATCGACTACGCCGCCGACCTCGGTGTCGACGTTATCAACGTCAGCGTTCGGGGGATCCGACCAAACAATAGCCGCGCATTCGCTGCGGTCCGCCGCGTCGTACAGTATGCGATGCGGCGGGGGGTCGTAGTCGTGGCTGCTGCGGGTAACAGAGGAGTCAACGTGGACAGAGAATCCGCTTACGTACTCCCGGCCGAAACACCTGGAACGGTGACCGTCGGAGCGACTGGTCCGACCGACACACGCAGCTTCTATTCGAACTACGGCGATGGAACAATCGATATCGCTGCCCCTGGTGGGGGTTACGAGACGCGAGCGAAGACACGGACGTCCGATCCCGCTGTGGTTAAATATCCGTCCCCGACGAACTACGTTCTCTCGACAGTTCCGGAGTCAATCTACGGAAACCGGTACTTGTACAAGCCGGGCACGTCGATGGCGGCACCACAGGTCGCTGGACTCGCCTGTCTGCTCCGCGAACTCGCGCCCGACCTGCACCCACGGCGCGTGCGACAGGCGATCACGCAGAGCGCCGTTTCGCTTTCGGGCAAGTACACCGATGGGCTCGGAGCCGGCCGGATCGACGCATCCGCTGCACTCGATCGCATCTCGGATCGGCTCTAGGGACGCTCACTCGGCACTCGCCGTGTCGGAGTGGGGTACGGTACAGCCCCATTTCGATCGAAGAGGAGATGGGAAGAGCGAAAGGATCGCCGTCCCATACCGTCACCCATGAACTACGAGACGCCGCTGTTCTTTCGCGTGATGGAGTACGCGGACGCGGCGGACCGCGATGTCGTCGACATGGTCAGCGGCAACCCCGACTGGGAGCCACCCGAGGCGCTTCGAGAGGGGCTTCGCGAGTACGCCGACCTCGAGCCAGATCGGTTCCAGTACCCGCCCAGCGAGGGGCTGCTCGAGTTACGCGAGGAGATCGCCGCTCGCCGCGGCGTCGATCCCGACCAAGTCATCGTCACCAACGGCGCGGGCGAGGCGAACTACCTCGCGATGGCGCGGGCACTCGAGCGCGACCGCGGCGACGAGATCCTGCTGACAGATCCCGTCTACCCCTACTACCCTGGAAAGACGACGATGCTCCGCGGCACGCAGTCGTACGTCGCGACCGACGACACGGGGCAACTCGACCCTGAGGCCGTCCGCGCGGCCGCCGGCGCGGAGACGGCCGCGATCGTGGTGAACACGCCCAATAACCCCACGGGCGCGGTCTATCCCGCGGAGACGATGCGGGAACTCGTCGCGATCGCCGAGGACCACGACGCGATCCTGATCAGCGACGAGGTGTACGACCACTACGACCTCTCCGGGCGGTTCGCGAGCGCGCTCGAGACTGACTCCGCGCATCGAATCGTCACCAACGCGTTCTCGAAGTCGATGGCGATCACCGGCGTCCGCGTGGGCTACGCGATCGTTCCGCCGGAACTGGTCGACGCCGCCAAGAGTCGCCACATGCTGGTCAACGTCGCGACCACCCGGCCCGGTCAGCACGCCGTCCTGAAGGCGCTCCGCGAGACGCCGCCCGAGTACCACGAGCGCAACCGCGAGCGACTCCGCGAGCGCGTCGTGACGTTCACCGACGCGCTCGAGGACGCGGGCGCTGAGTACACCACGCCGAACGGCTCGTTTTACGTGATGGCCCGGTTCGACGGCTATCCGGGGACGCTCGAGAACGTCGAGCGGCTGATCGACGAGGCCGGCGTTGCGGGGATGCCCGGCGAGGCCTTCGGCGACTCGCGGACCGACTGGCTGCGGTTCGCGCTCGTCACGCCGCGGGTCGAGGAGGCCGCCGACCGGCTGGCGGACTACTTCGATTGAGCGCGGCGGGTAGTCGCCGCCTCTCGGTGATCGCTCGCCGACCGGCCACAATACAGATGTGCGGCGATTCCGCACGTAACGGGAGATGCTGCTCGAGGCGGTCGTCGTCGCGTTCGCCCTGACGCAGGCGTGCTATTTCGTCGTTAACTGCGGCCTGCTGACGCTGTTCGTCCGCCGACCTGCCGACGAAGTCGACGAGGCGACGCTCGCCCGCGTCGTCGCGGCGGGCGAGGCCGAGCGCGACGGTCGATCACGTCGAGGCGAAGTCGGCGGTGACCCGGCGGCCGCTACTACGCCGGCCCCGACCGCCTCGAGCCGCGAGCATGTGCCGTCTCCGAGTTCGGGCTGTCGACTTCCACCGTCACGCGTCCGTCGGGTCAATGTCCTCGTTCCGATCTACCGCGACCGCTGGACGACGCTGTCGGACACGCTCGAGACCATCGCAGCCCAGCGGTACCCGACCGAGTACGTCTCCGTCGTCGTGGCCTACGAACCGGCACAGACGACCGCCACCGAACTGCGCGGGGAGCTCGCGGCGGCTCGGACCGATGCGCTGGACGTCAAATTCGTCGCGGTCGATCGCAACGCGCTCGCGACCGGCGCGCCGGACGACCGGTGGTTCGACGGTCTCGGCGACCCGCTGACGACGGCCGTCGCCCTCACCGACGCGTTCTCGTCGCGGTCGTTCGCGAGCGACGATCTCGTCACCGTCTTCGACTCGGGCACGCGGGTCCCGCTCGATACGTTCGAACTCGCCGTCGCCGGCCTCGCGGAGGACGACATCGTCCGAACCAAACAGACGGTTTGCAACGTCGACGAGGGCGTGCTCCCCGTGCTCGAGTCGATGGGGATCGCGGCCTGGTCCGACATCGTCTCCGGTAACTCGGCCGGCGGACCGTATCGGTTCCCGGGGACGGCGTGTTTCACCGAGGCGCGGGTGCTCTCCGACCTCGAGTGCTGGTGGCGCGACGCGGCGAGCGATGACACGGCGCTCTGGGTCGCGGCCCACCGGCGGGGGTATGCGGTCGGCGTCGTGGATCGATACGCCCAGAACCGCTGCCCGACGAGGGTCGACGCGTGGGTGCGACAGAAGCGTCGGTGGGTTCGCGATTGGTACCACCACTCACCGACGCCCGGCCGGTTGGGATTCGAACGCGGTCGGTTCTGGGCGGGAACGGTGCTGACGCAGCTGCTGTCGGTGACGAACGTTGTGGGGGTTCCGATCGGGGTCGTCGTCCTCGCCCTATGCGTTTCGAACCCCGCTACGACGGTCGTCCCCGGCCCAGTGGTGCCGATCGTGCTGTTCAACGCCGCCGTCTGGGCCTACTACGGCTGGCGGTCCTACCGCGCCGCCTGGGACGGCGTCGGCTTTGAGAGCCGGTGGAAATGGCTCGGCTACTCGGTGCTGTCGAACCCGGTTACGCAAGCCGTCTACACGATGCTGTGGGCCGTTTCCATCGCGCTGGCCGTCGCCGACGTCGTCCGCGGCGTCGCTCCGACGGACGCCGTGACGTCGAAGCGCTAACGTCGGCTCGGTCGGCTGACGAGTACGTGCCCTCGCTCGAGTGAGATCGCGGCTCGTCTTCGGCGAGCGGAGACCGACGAATACTCGTGAGAGGACCGGGAACCGTGAGGTATGAGCGGCATCGACGTCGAACCGGTCGACGAGGACGGGGACGGAGCGACGGACAGCGACGAGGGTGTCTCGACCATCGAGGTGACACCGACCGACTCGGTCGACGAGGAGACCGGGGAGCGCGAGACCGTCGACGTCGAGCCCTCCGATGAGCCGATCAGCGGTCCCGAATACGTCCTCTACGGCGGGAAAGGCGGCGTCGGGAAGACGACGATGGCGGCCGCGACCGCGCTAGACAGCGCTCGCGGCGGGACGCCGACGCTGGTCGTCTCGACCGACCCGGCTCACTCGCTGTCCGACACGTACGAAACGGACATCCCGTCCGAGCCCGGCCGCATCCGCGACGATGTCCCCCTCTATGCGGCCGAGATCGATCCGGAGGCGGCGATCGAACGGGGCGAGACGCCTTTCGGCGGCACGGGTGATGGCGGCGACGATCCGCTCGCTGGCGGCGAAGGCGGTGCCGGCGGCTCCCCCTTCCCCGGCGGCGAGGACGGGCAGGGCGGCCCCCTCGGCGGCCTCGGTGAGATGCTCGGCGGCGAGTCGCCGATGGACGCCCTCTTCGGCGGCGCGATGCCCGGGGCCGACGAGGCCGCCGCGATGCAGCTCTTGCTCGAGTACATGGACGATCCGCGTTTCGAGCGCGTCGTCATCGACACGGCCCCGACCGGCCACACTCTCCGGCTGTTGCGGTTGCCCGAGATCATGGACACGATGATGGGCCGACTGATGAAATTCCGCCAACGCATCGGCGGGATGCTCGACGGAGTCAAGGACATGTTCGGTGGCGGAGACCCGTCGGCGGACGAGAACGAACTCGAGGACCTGGAAGTGCTGCGCGAGCGCATCGAACGCCTGCGAGCGGCCCTGCGCGATCCCGCGCGGACGGATTTCCGGATCGTCATGGTTCCCGAGGAGATGAGCGTCTTCGAATCCAAACGGCTCAGACAGCAACTCGACGAGTTCGAGATCCCGGTCGGCACCGTCGTCGTTAACCGAGTGATGGAGCCGCTGTCGAACGTCACCGACGACGTGGAGGGCGAGTTCCTGCAGCCGAACCTCGAGGACTGCGCGTTCTGTCAGCGACGCTGGGACGTCCAGCAGAGCGCCCTCGCCGAGGCGCAGGACCTCTTCCGGGGCACCGACGTCCGGCGCGTCCCCCTGTTCGCCGACGAGGTCCGCGGCGAGGGGATGCTCGAGGTCGTGGCGGCCTGTCTGCGGTAGTCGGCGCTCGGCTGCTACCGCGTACTCGGCGATCACGCACCGCCGTCGCGATCGCCGTCCCACTCGCTGCCGACGCGGTCGGAACAGTCCTGATCGAGTCCGCCGACGCGCTTCAGGGAGTCTCCATCTGAGTAGCGGCCAGGACACCGCTTGCACCCGCAGCGCAAACGTTTGTTAGTCGTCCGCGGACAGTCGCGGCCCGCCGATATCGGGTCGACTCACGTCGCGATCGGTCTCCTCACCCTCGATGTCGTAGGGGTACTCGCCGGTGACGCAGCCGAGACAGAGGTCGATCCGTTCTTGCTCGAGGACGTCGGCGACGGCGTCGGTCGAGAGGTACGCGAGGCTGTCGGCGGCGATCTCGTCGCGGATCTCGGCGGTCGTCTTGTCCGAGGCGATGAGTTCCTCGCGGGTGGCCATGTCGATTCCCATGTAACAGGGGGCGACGATCGCGGGCGCGCCGATACGGACGTGAACCTCCTCGGCTCCGCAGTCTTTGAGGAGCTGGACGAGCTGGGTCGAGGTCGTCCCGCGGACGATCGAGTCGTCGATGACGGTGACCGTTTTGCCCTCGATGGTGGACTTGATCGGGTTGAGTTTCAGCCGGACCGCGCGCTCGCGCTCGTCCTGGGTCGGCATGATAAACGTCCGGCCGACGTACCGGTTTTTCATCAGCCCCTCGGCGAACTCGACGCCCTCGTCGTCGGCATCGCGGGGTTCGCCGTCGGCGGTCGTCTCGCCGGCCGCGTCAGCGTAGCCCGACGCGAACGCGCGCCCGGAGTCGGGCACCGGCATCACGACGTCGGTCTCGACGCCGCTTTCCTCCCAGAGCTTGCGCCCGAGTTCGCGCCGAGCCTCGTAGACCAGCGTGTCGTCGATGACGCTGTCCGGTCGCGCGAAGTAGACGTGTTCGAAAAAGCAGTGGGCGGTGTGTTCGTTCTCGACGAGCTGGTAGGTGTCGAAGCCCTGCCCGTCGTCTCGGAGGACGACCAGTTCGCCCGGCCGCACGTCGCGGACGAGGTCGCCGTCTAACGTGTCGATCGCGGCCGATTCGGAGGCCAGAATGTAGCCGTCCTCGAGTTCGCCGATACAGAGCGGGCGATTCCCCTGTGGATCGCGCACGCCAAGGACCGTGTCGTCGTGGGTGATCGTCAGCGAGTAGGAGCCGTGGATGCGGCCCATCGTGTGCTTGACGGCCCGGACTAGATCCTCCTCTAAGAGATTCCGCGCGAGGTCGTGGGCGATAACCTCGGTGTCACCGTCGCTGGTGAACGCGTGGCCGGCGGCGGCGAGTTCGTCGCGGATCTCGTCGGCGTTGACGAGGTTGCCGTTGTGGCTGAGGCCCAGCGAACCGCTCTTGAACGAGACGGAGAAGGGCTGTGCACACGAGGAGTCGACCGAGCCGGCCGTCGGATACCGGACGTGACCGATCCCCGCTGCCCCGTTGAGCGCGTCGAGGTCGCCCTCGCCGAAGGCGTCGCCCACGAGCCCCATATCGACGTGGCTGTGCTGTTGGAAGCCGTCGTGGGTGACGATCCCCGCGGATTCCTGGCCGCGGTGCTGGAGTGCATAGAGCGCGTAGTACAACGGTCGTGCCGCGTCCCGACCGTCGAGTGAGACGCCGACGACGCCGCACTTTTCGGTCATTCCTGTTCGCCGGGGAGTCTCGCCCCGCCCATCAGTCATGGGAGGCAGTAGGGTATCGAGCCGATAAAAATCCCCGTGTTTGTGCCTCTCCAGTCCCTTCCATTCCCTATCGTTACCCACGTTCGTGCATATCGTTCGGAAGATCGCGCGACGGCGCTCGAGTCCGGATCCAGACCGGCGGCTGTGAGCGGACGGCCGATCGAATCGAGACGGTCGCGGTGCTCGGACAGTGTACCACGGATGACACAGCGTTCAAGAGCATCGCCTCGAGTGCAAGGGGTATGCGACTCGAGGAGTACTGGGGTGTCGGCCCGAAAACGCGGGAGACGCTGGTCGACGAGCTGGGGCGGGAGGAAGCGATCCGGGCAATCGAGAGCGGCGATGTACGGGCGCTGGCCGACGCCGGACTCGCTCGCGGGCGAGCGACGCGGATCCTGCGTCGCGCGACCGGCGGCGCTGGAATCGACGTTTTGGCGACGAGCGACGCCCGCTCGGCATACAACGAACTGCTCGATCTGGCGGTCGACCACGCGGTCACCCAGCGTGCGGCCGACCGGATCCGGGTGCTCACACCGCTTGCCGACCGCGGTGCGATGGAGGATCGGCTCGAGGACGTCCTCGCCGCGCGGGATGCCTGGGCCGACCTCGCCGAAGACGATCGCGAAACCGTCCTCGAGGCCTACGAGCGCTACGACGAACGCGACGGTAGCGAGCACGCGGCCGTCGAAGCCGCGCTGGCGCTGCTCGAGGCCGGTGTTGATTCCGGGCCGTTCGCCGCGATCGCCGACCTCGACGCTGATCGGCTCGAGGACGCCGCCGAAGCGCTGTCGGCGCTGGACGGCCGCGGGGGGAGGGTCCGCGACGGGGCCGACGAGGAACTCGACCGCCTCCGGGACGCGCTGGGTGCAATCGAGGACATGGACGCCGACGCGCTCGAACTGATCGACGACCTCCGATCGGCGGGCGTCCGCGACGTGGAGGGCTTTCGCCAGTCTTTCGAGGACCGTCTGCTGAGCGAGGCGGACGTGACGATCGACCGCGTTCGTGACGCGATGCCGACCGATGCGACCGATGCGACGGACTTCGTCGGTGCCACGCTGCGAACCCTTCGGAGCGATCTCACCGCCGCGCTCGACGAGCGGGAGGTGCTCGTCGCGAGCGACCTCAAGGGGACGCTCGCGGAGAACCGCGACGCCGTCGATCGAGCCGTATCGGCGGTCGACGACATCGCACTGCACCTCTCGCTGGCCCGGTTTGCCCTCGAGTACGACTGCACGCGCCCCAAGTTCATCGAGGGCGAAGCGCAAAGCGCCTCGAGAGAAACGAGTGCACGAAGTGTGCAAACCGACGAGGAAGCCGCCGTCTCGGTCGTCAACGCGCGTAATCTTACGCTCGCGGCGCGCGACGACGAGTCGGTCCAGCCGGTCACCTACGCGCTCGGCGAGCACGACGTAACGAGCGTTCCCGACGGCGTGAACGCGGTCCCCGGCGCGGAGCGCGTCGCCGTCCTGACCGGAGCCAACAGCGGCGGGAAGACGACCTTGCTCGAGACGCTGTGTCAGGTCGTCCTGTTGGCGACGATGGGGCTGCCGGTCCCCGCAGACCGGGCCGAAGTGACGCCGGTCGACTCGCTGGTCTTCCATCGCCGACACGCGAGTTTCAACGCCGGCGTCCTCGAGTCGACGCTGCGGTCGATCGTCCCCCCGCTGTCATCGGGCGGGCGCACGCTGATGCTGGTCGACGAGTTCGAGGCGATCACGGAGCCGGGCAGCGCGGCCGACCTGCTCCACGGGCTGGTCACCCTCTCCGTCGACCGCGAGGCGCTGGGCGTGTTCGTCACCCACCTCGCGGACGACTTAGAGCCGCTGCCGCCCGAAGCGCGGGTCGACGGCATCTTCGCGGAGGGGTTGAACCCCGATCTCGAGTTGCTCGTCGATTATCAGCCCCGCTTTGGCACCGTGGGTCGGTCGACGCCGGAGTTCATCGTCTCGCGACTCGTCGCGAACGCGAGCGACCGAAGCGAGCGCGCCGGGTTCGAACTGCTTGGGGAAGCCGTCGGTAACGAAGTCGTTCAGCGGACGCTCGCGGACGCCCGCTGGACCACCGGCGAGTGATCAGCGGAACGCGTTCCCGTCGCCGCTTTCGCTCTCGTCGTCCGTCTCGTTCGCGTTCTCCGTCCGGTTTTCACCGCCGTTCGCTCGCCCCTCGGGCCAGCGCGTTGACGGCGGTGCGTCCGGTATCCCCGAGTCGGCCGCCGACGAGTCTCCGTAGGTGTAGACGATGCCGTCGTATTCCTCGCACACGCGAGCCTCGAGATACGTCCGCGCTGCCCGCCGGGAGAGCGCCCCCATCTCGACGATGTCCGCCAGCGCGGTCTTGGTGGCGCGAACCCAGCGCCTGACCGCGCTATCGGCCGCGGGATCGACCGCGACGATCGTACCTCGGCCGGGATTCTGCCCGGTTCCCCACTCGAGCCAGCAGACGCGGTAGGGATCGACCCGGTAGTTCGCCGCCGGCGCGACGAGATAGAGCGCCTCGTGGACGCAGGGGTCGAGATGGTCGGTCAGAATCCGATCGCGGGCGACCGAATCGGCCAGCAGTTCGCCCTCGACAGCGCCATCGGCGAGCGGCGTCGTGGCGGTTATCTCGGCGGCGAGCGAGAGGTCCTCGCCGCCCCAGTGGCTGTACCGCAGGTCGTAGCGTCCGTTCGGTCGCCGGTAGGCGACCAGCGCCCTATGGCCCATCGTCCACCAGATCTGGCTTGTCCGAATCGGTCGGTTCGACGCTCGAGCGAGAGTCGATGTCGCGAATCACGGCGGGGCTGGCCGCCCGTCCGTACTTGAACCTGCGGACGGTGCCCCGGTCGGGCTCGAATGCCCTGATCGGACCCGGCCGGTCAGCCACACGCGGCGGTGTACAGTTCGTGCCGGATCGGTGCCCCGACCGGCCCGTCAGCGTCGACCGGCTGCTCGAGACGGTAGATAGTCACTGCACTGACATCATTCGGGGCGCGCTCACAGAAGTACGCGGCCGCCGGCTCGAGGAGGGCGTCGCCGACGCCCTGTCCCTTCGTTCCGTACCGCTTCCAGAGCGTCGTCGGGTACCGGTCCATGGCGTTCGGCGGGCGGTCGAAGTCCACCGCTTCCCCGTCGACGAGATCGATTGCCGGTCCGGATTCGCGCTCGGCTGCGACGACGTACCAGCTATACGAGTCCGGCGGGTTCGGTGCGAAAAAGCCCCAACTCGAGCGCTCGAGGACGCTCCCGTCGTCGTCCGACGGCACGTCGACGAATCCCATCGCGGCCAGTTGCCAGCCCACCACCGCGAGGAGGAAGCCGGCGAGGAAGACCGCCGCGAGGAGTCGACTCCCACGCCGAACGGACGGCGAAAAGCGACGCCAGAGCGGCGATTCGACACCGCTGTCCCGACTCGCGGCGACTGCCTCGAGACGACGCTCGAGCGGACTCTCCGAAACGAGCCGGTCGAGGCGGTCCCAGACCCGCGGCGGCAGGTACAACAGCAGTACGGCGATCATGACGAACGGAAAGACGCCCAACCGCATCGTCGCGGCCATGCCGAGGTGGGCACAGACGAACGCCCCGACGGTCGCGATCCGAAGCCGACCGGTCGCGAAGACGAGGAGTATCGACGCCGACAGCACCCCGGTCCAGAGCCAGTTGATCGCGGTGAGAACCGCGGCGTGCTCGGCCACAGCCGGTCCGAGCACGGAGACGACGTCCTCGAGGTGGAAAATGCGCTGGACCGCGACGCCGCGCATCCAAGCGTCGCTCCGGAACTTGAGTGCCGCGTTGAGCGCGTAGATGACCGCGACGTGGAGGAGGACCGTCGCGGTCGCTACCGAGATCACACGAGGGTCCGCCGGCGCGTCCCCGGCCGAATCACGGCGCTCGAGCGGGCGACGGCGCAGCGCCCACCGCGACTCGAGCGGCAGGAACGCGGCGAGGAGCAGCAGCGAGACGAGGATCGTATCGCCGCCGTTGACCAGGTACGGGTTGCGGGCGTACAGCGACGCGAGGAGTAGCGCCGAGCCGAGCGCCGCGAGTCGGGACCGGTAGCCGGCGAGCAGGCAGACGGCGATCGCAGCGGTGATCGCAAACAGCAGGGCCTGTACCCACGCCGCTCCCGAAAGGGTGTGAAGCGACCACCGCGCGAGTTTCGGAGACGCCTCCGCGAGGGCGGATCGGGGGAAGACGCCGTCGTCCGTATAAAACGTACGCAGCCCCGGCGCTCGAACGACGAGCAGGTCGAAGAGGACGACGAGCGCGAGGCCGATGCGGAACGCGGCTATCGCCCGCGGATCGATCCCGAGGCGCGACCGAGCGGCCGCTCGTAGCGAACGTGTCGGCGTCTCGGTGTGATCCGCGACCGCTATTTCGCGGGACGGAGGTGACATAGGAGACCAGTGGAGCCACTCCCGGATTGTCAGTAGCGGTATAAGTGTTTTCTCCCTCCTATTTGCGGTCGAACATTAGGGTCGCCCTCCGACGCAGCACAACATCGAAATCCCGCCAGACCCTACTGTCTATCACATGGTACTGCGGACGCCGTACGACGCGGTCATCTTCGACAACGACGGCGTGTTGACGACGCCGACGGAGCGGTCCGTACTGGTCGACGCAATGTACGACGCCTTCGAAGCGATCGGCGTAGCCGACCCGCCCGCGGACCACGTCGAGACGCTGCTCGGCCCCACCGTCGACTCGCTCCATCGAGTCGCCGACGGACACGATATCGATCCCGACCGGCTCTGGCAAGCCCGGGAAACGGCAGCGATCGAGGCTCAGCTCGCGGAGCTTCGAGCCGGCCGAAAAGCGCCCTACGACGACGTGGCGACGCTCGAGTCGCTGTCAGTCCCGACCGGAATCGTCAGCAACAACCAACACGAGACGATCGGAAACGTCATCGAGCACTGCGAACTCGCGCCGTTTGATGTCTGGTACGGCCGCGAACCGACGCTCGAGGGGATCGAACGCAAGAAGCCGACGCCACATTACCTCGAGCGAGCGCTCGCGGCCCTCGAGCCCGACAATCCGCTGTTCGTCGGCGACAGTCGGGCCGATATCGGCGCGGCGGACGCGGCGGGGATCGACGCGGCCTTTCTCCGGCGCGATCACCGGACCGACTACGAGTTATCGACCGAGCCAGCCCACGAACTCG
Organism: Natrinema sp. 74; assembly: GCF_046097095.1. Lineage (NCBI taxonomy): Archaea > Methanobacteriati > Methanobacteriota > Halobacteria > Halobacteriales > Natrialbaceae > Natrinema > Natrinema sp. 74. The sequence continues at coordinate 3,281,585 of NZ_CP175698.1, read as the reverse complement.
AGTCGCTCGCGGCGCTTTCCGACCTGATCTGACGGAGTCGTCCACACCTGGCGGGAAGCAGATCGAGGCAGACCGCATCAGGCGGCCGCGCTCGCCGGTCGTTCCGCTCGGGCCGCGATCGCCTCGTTCATCGCGACGAACGCCCGTTCGACGCGAGCGCGGTCGAACACCAGCGGGGCGAGCGCGCCACGAACCGTCTCCCGCTGGAGCAGGCGCGTGCGTCGACCGCTCTCGATCGGCTCGAGGCGGAACTCGTGGTAGCGATCGAGCGCGAACGGGACGAGGAACCGGTCGCGCCAGGCGAGCCGTCTGCCCGGTTCGACCGCGACTACCGACGGCTCCGCGGCTCGGCGGCCGCGACCGGACGCAAAGCGCGGCCGCCGTGGGTCGCCGCTCTCGACGGTAACGCCCTCGATCGTCCGGCCGATCGGATCCCATTCCGGATACGTCGCGAACGAGAGCAGGGCATCCCAGACGACCGCGGGCGGCGCGTCGATCTCGACGAACACCTCGACTTCGTCCATGTCCTATCTCATGGTGGCGAGTGACATGGGGGTGTCGGTCGCTGCTCGAGACGGGTCGCGCTACCGGCGTCACGTCGCTACGCGCTGTCGTTGAACCGACGGTTCGTCGAGTAGGGCGCCTCGCCCGGTTCGCCGCGAATGAAGTGGCCCGCCGGATTGATCTCGCCGTCGCGCTCCATCGAGAGGAGTTCGACGAACCAGGCCTCGTGTTCGATCTCTTCCTGGAGGATACGCGATGCCATGTCGTAGGTCCGGGGATCTTTCCCGTTGGTCAGATCGCAGATCTCCGACCACGTGCGGATGGCACAGCGCTCGGCCTCGAGTAACACCTCGAGTACGTCCTCGGCCGTGAGTTCGGTGACGTCTAAGCGGCCGCCCTCGTCGTCGTACGGGACGGGCAGTTCGGCGTCCGGGCAGGACGCCCGGTCGGCGAAATCGCGGATGTCGTTTGGCAGATGGCCGCCCAGTTCGTACACCCGCGGCGCGACGAGTTCGAAGTGCGCCCGGTCCTCGAGCCGGGCGTCCTCGGTGATTTCCTTGTAGTCCTCGTGGCCGGCCAGATGCATCCGCAGGTTCGTATAGTAGTAGTAGGTGGTAAACTCGGCACCGATCGCGTCGAGCAGCTTCTCGCGAAGCTCCTCGGGCTCGAGCCCGCGTTCGCGAAGAACCGCCTTTCCGACGCGTTCGCTCGTGTCTCCCTCCTCGATGTTCCCGGACGCGTGTGGTTTCTCATCGGACATCGCAACGGTGGACTCCCATAAGTCGCTACTTAGAGCTTGGCGTTGAACCGGCCGAAACATCCGTCTCGAGCCGATTTTCGACCTCGTTGACGGTCTCTGCGACCGTCGGTTCGGACCGCTGTGACCGCAACCCCCTTTTGCGACGGGCACCCAGACTCGCCTATGCACGAATCGGATCGCGGGCTCTCGCGTCGCGCGTTCGTTCGCAGCGCGGTCGCCATCGGCGGCGCGAGCGCGCTCTCCGCCTGCCTCCAGCGCGAGGAGACCGAGGACGTGCCCCAGGCCGCCCTCTCGCCCGATGAACTCCCCCGCCGCCAGCACGCCTGGAACGAGTTCCTCTCGACCGACGATGCCGGAAACGTCCGACCGCCTGAACACCACCTCCTCCTCGGCCTGGAGTACGCCGGCGACGGCCCCGCCGGTGCGACCGGCGAACGCGACCAGCTCGAGGCCGCGTTCCGGACGCTCGAGCAGGCCTACAAGCGCGGGAACGAGGGGCTGGTGTTTGCGATGGGCTACGGCCCGGCGTACTTCGACCGGTTCGACGCCGACCTCCGGGGAGTCGAGCTCCCCGACCCGCGACCGCTCGCGCCGATCGAGGACCCCACGCTCGACGAGTACGACGCCTTGCTTCACCTGGCCAGTGACTACGGCCACGTCACGCTGAGCGCCGAGGAAGCCCTGAAGGGCGACCTCAAGGAACTAAACGGCATCACGGTCGAGGGATCATTCGACGGCGTGTTTGAGGTGGCCGAACGCCGGACCGGCTTCATCGGCCCCGGAATGCCGGCCGAGCGCCAGTCCGGCATCAGTGGTATCCCGGATAGCGAGCCCGTCCCCGAGAACGCGCCGATGTTCATGGGCTTCAAAACGGGCTTCAGACAGAATCAGGCGAGCGAGGACCGCGTGACGATTCAGGACGGCCTGTTCGCGGGCGGCACGACAATCCACCTCTCGAAGCTCCAGTTGCACCTCCACCAGTGGTACGAACAGGACAGTCGTAGCCAGCGCGTCGCCAAGATGTTCTCGCCGACCCACGCCGACAAGGATCTCGTCGAGGGGGTCGGCGAGAACCTCGGCGACTCGAGCGGCATCACCGAGATACCGGGCAGTGCGGCCGAAGACGCCCGGACCGAGGGGACGGTCGGCCACGCCCAGAAGGCCGTCCGCGCCCGCGAAAACGGCGAGCCGATCATCCTCCGGCGGGACTTCGACTCGACCGACAACGACACGGCGAGCACCCACTTCCTCGCCCTGCAGCGCTCGATCGCCGACTTCGTGACGACCCGCGAGGCGATGACCGGCTCCGACCTCACCGAGGGGGCCGTCGGGCCCCGGATGAACAACGGCATCCTCCAGTATCTCACTGTCCACAACCGGGCGAACTACCTCGTCCCGCCACGGGGGTTGCGATCCCTGCCAGCGCCGACCCCGCAGTGACCGCCTGACGCGACCTCGTTGGTCGGTTCGACTGTCTCGCTCGAGAAGGGTTCGCCTCGATCGAACGTTCTCGAGGGACGGCTATTCGAGCGAGATACACCACCGGGTCGGCTTTTATCGGTCTCGTCAGTGGCCACTCATTATGGCGTCATCACGACGACGGTTTCTCGAACTGGGGGCACTGGCAGGGGTCGGCGGCGTCGCGAGCGCGTCCGGCATCGGCGCGGCGAGACGCGACCACGGAACCGGTGGCAACGGGAACGGCGAGGAACCGGCGGTGACGGTCACGGCCAGACAGGAGCCGGGGAAGGCAGTCTACTGGGTGCTTCCCGGTTCGCGGCCGCTCAGCCCATTCGTGTTCGGCACCGCCGAGAACACACTCCGCGGAACCGACCTCCTCCAACTGCGGATCGAACAGGCGAGTTCCCTCCCGTCGCCGCTGGACGAGGCCGTGGCGCAACTGCTCGCAGAGCTTCCGTTCCTCGTGGCCGCGCCCGACGAGGCCCGCGAGCCGATCGAGGAGTCGGACGGGATCTCCCAGCAGGTGCTCACCGAGCCGACGCTGTACAGCAACAACGCCGAGGTGACCAGCGGCTCGTTCGAGATCAGCTATCGGGATTACCGGCCGTACGACCTCCCCGGCGCGCCGGGCGACACGCCCGACAGGATCGACCTCGAGACGCAGTTCACCGATCCGGCGGGCAACGAGTACGTCCTCGAGCACGATCACGTCGTCCAGCCGCCGATCCCCGGGTACCAGACCGGCGGCGGGGTGTTCACGGACGGCTTCCTCCATGGGATCACGGGCACCGGCTCGCCGCTATTCCCGCGGGTGTACACCTACGGCGCGTCGTGGGGCGTCGGTAACGTCCACGTCAACGGCGAGCTAGCCACCGACGACGGGATGCGCGTCATCCACTTCATGACGACCCAGACGGTCCGTGACGAACGCTACCGGATGGCCCTGGACGAGGAGATGCCCCTCGAGCCGGAGAACACCATCGCGGGGCAGATCCACCATACCCACGGCGTCGTCCTGCCGATCAAGCCGACGCCTGACGGCCCGGTGTACGCGCCGGTCCCGACCGCGTTCGAGCTACCAAACGGCGAGACGCAGCCGTTCATCCACGCGATGTGGGAGCAGGACACGCTCGTCGAGGGACCGTTCGCCGACTGGGAGTACCCCGGCGGTGACGGCCAGCAGGAGGGCGATGGCGGAGGCGCCGCCGACGTGCAAGCCGACTACCGGCTCCTCGCCGACGCGTCTGGGTGGCGAGGCGTCGCGCCCGAAGCCATCGCGGAGACGGAGAACCCGACGCTGACGCTCGAGGCGGGGACCGAGTACGCCCTCATCTAGGAGAACGGCGACGGACTCCAGCATAACTTCGCGATCCAAAACGGGAACGGCGAGGACCTGCTCGCGACGGAACTGCTGGGCGAACAGGGGGCGACCCAGACGGTCCGGTTCACCGCGTCGGCCGAAATGGCCGAGTACTACTGCCAGATCCACCCGCGTACCATGCGAGGAGCGATCGAAGTGCAGTAACGGCGCGGCACCTCGTCGCTTCGAATCCGAGTGCGCCGAGCGCGAACTCGAGCGATCGGATTCACCCGGTCGGCACGTGCGTCCGGCTGCCGGCCGCCGCCAGGTCGTCGAACAGTGCCGTGGCGTCGTCGGCCATCGGGTACGCGTCGTGGTAGGGATCGATCTCGCGATCGGTCCCCGAGACGGTTTGGACGGCGTCAGCGAACCGTTCGTAGCTCTCGTCGACGATGTCCTGGACGAGCACGGGCATTCCGGCGCGGTCGCACAGTTCCGTCGCGGCGACTCGGCCAGCCCAGACTGTTTCGGCTTCGATGTCCACGAAAAAGAGCGCAAAGGGGTTCTCGCCGAACTGGGCCTCGAGGAACGCCTGTGCGGCCGGGTCGTCCCAGGGGACGACGCCGACCGACTCGAGTCGGCGCATCGCGCTCGAGGCCGCCGAGCAGAACGGACAGTCGCCGTCGTAGAGCAAGACACCAGTGAACCGCGGCTCCGTCGACTCCGTCATATCAGTCCGTACGTCGGACGAGCGGAAAACGTTCGATGGGGCAGTTGCCGGCCTCGCCCCGTCAGCTACCGGTTAGCCGAGTTTCGACCGACCCGGGGGCTGATCGTTGTCGGCGCGGTGCTGGAGCAGTTCGTCGTACTGCTCGACTCGGATCACGCAGTCCGAGCGGGGGCGAGCGACGCAAGTGAGGACGAAGTTCGCCGCCTCGTCTTCCGGGTAGTACCGCTTTGCCTGACTGTGGTCGACTTCGCCCTCGAGTAACTTCGCGCCGCAGGTGATACACCAGCCCTGCTGGCAGTCCGCGGAGAGCCAGATATCGGCGGCGCGGGCCGCCGCGAGAATCGACTCGTCCTCGTCGACCGCGATCGTCCGCGACTCGCCGGCGGCGTCCAGCTCGGCGTCCTCGGGGATCACCAGTTCGATGTCCCACGTCGTGGGGGCTGTCACAGGCGTACGTACGGCCGATCGCGAAAAAGGCCTGCGCCGGCCGACCGCAAGCAGGGGGACTGGATCGTGCCCGTCGCGTAGCGTCTCGGACGGCGGTTCGTTTTATAGTATGTTCGATCAGACGTAGCTACCGTAACCGTGGTTGATGCAAATCCGGACGGACGAACGGCCACTCGCCGTGGCGTTCTCGCCGCGTGCAGCGTTTCCTTCACGGGGGTACTCGCCGGCTGTACGAACGGTCTCGAGACGAACGAGAGCGCCGGGAACGAATCGAACGACGAACACCACCACCACTATCATTCGGCCGAGAGCCGATTCACTGACGAAGAGCGGAGCCGAGCGCTCACGACCGGGAAGCGCGTACGGGAATCGGTCGCCGTTCTCAGTGGCCAACGCCGGGGCGGAAACGGTACCGGCGGCGGCACCGCCTGGCATATCGGCGACGGCTACTTCGTCACGAACGGCCACGTCGTCCGACAGGTGACCGATATCGACCTCCACACGCTCGACGACCGGACCGTCGCCGCCGACGTCGTCGAGAACTCCATGGACCCCGATGTCGCCGTTCTCCGGACCGATGCACCGTCCGTGCCCGCCGTCACGACCGGTGACGAATCGTCCCTCGAGTCGGAGCAGCCGGTGCTCCACGTCGGGCATCCCGCTCTCGTCGGGGAGTGGGTGATCAGCATGGGACGGTTCGTCGAGAACGGCCCGTTCGGCGTCCTCACCGACGTTCCCTCGAAACGGGGGTACAGCGGCTCGCCGCTGGCCACGCTCGAGGGAGACGTCGTCGGGCTCACGACCGGTGCCGTCCCCCGCGATCGTACCGGCAGTCCGTCCGACGACCCAGAACCGGACGGTGACACGGTTCACGAGGAGCTCTCCGGTTACACCTACGCCCACCACGTCCCGATTTCGACCGTCGAAGACAGACTCGACGAGTGGACCCGGTGACGCGGCGAGAGCCGCTGCGAGCCACGCTCCGGGCGATCACCGACGGTTCCGCCTTCCCTAGGATCTTTGCCCTCGAGAGCGACTGCGGAACCGATGCGAGCCGCAGCCTTCACCGAACTGACCGGCCCGGAGGGAGTGAGTGTGATCGAACGAGACGAGCCCGAGCCCGGCCCCGGCGAGGCGCTGGTTGACGTCGAGGCCTGCGCGATCAACCGCCACGACCTCTGGATCCTCGAGGGGGACTCGGCAATGGTCGACGCCGACGACCTGCCGTTCGTCACGGGGCTGGACGTGGCCGGCGTCGTCAGCGACGTCGGTGACGACGTACGTGGCGTCGCGCCCGGCGACAAGGTCGTCCTCTGTCCGAACCAGACGTGTGGCTCCTGTCGGTTCTGCCGCGAGGGCCCGGAGAACATGTGCGAGCGTTTCTCACTGTACCACGGCGGACTCGCCGAAACCGCTCGCGTCGAGGCCGATCGGCTCGTCCCGCTGTCCGACGGCGTAGATGCGACGACCGCCGCCGCGATCCCGACGGCGTACATGACCGCCTATCACATGCTCCGGCGGGCCGAGGTCGGCCCCGCCGATCTCGTCTTCGTCCCCGGCGCGACCGGCGGTGTCGGCGTCGCCGCGATCCAGCTGGCCGACACCCTCGGTGCCGAGACGATCGGCTCCTCCTCGTCCGCGGCGAAACTCGAGCGCGTTCGCGAACTCGGCCTCGACCACGGCATCCAGTCGACGGATATCGACGAGCTCCGCGAGGCGGTCGACGAAATTGGCGCGCCCGACGCGGTGATCAATCACCTCGGCGGCGAGTTCACCGACCTCGGCCAGACCGTCATGCGCCGCGGCGGTCGGATGGTCATCTGCGGTCGCACGGCCGGCGGCGAGTCGACGATTCGCGTTGCGAACCTCTTCCTCGGCCATAAGCGCGTCATCGGCTCCACGATGGGCACCCAGGACGACCTCCGACGACTCGTCGAACTCACCGCCGACGGCGAACTCACCCCCGAGATCGACGAGACGTACCCGCTCGAGGAGACTGACGCGGCCTTCGCGGCCATGCAGAACCGCGACAGCGTGGGCAAGATCGTCGTCGAACCGTAGGTTCGCACCCTGTCTGCCGCCGCATTTCTGCTGACCGACTTTTCCACCACCGGGTGGGAATGAAAGGGGCTCCTGCTATCGACGAACCCGAACGAAGTAAGCACTGCAGGGAGCGAGCGGAGCGAACGACCGAGGCGCGCAGCGAGTTCTGGGAGTCGATAGCGGGAGGGGCTTTCTGAGAGTTGTCGACGCTATTCTCGTTTCAACCACGGGTGACTCGGCAAGAAGACGCCGGCCCGACCTATTTCAGCGCGTTCGCTGTCCGTTCCGTATGACGAACATCGCGATCACCGGCGCGGCGGGGAACGTCGGCCGCGAGGCCATCGACGCCTTTCCGGACGACGACCACGAACTGACCCTGTTCTCCCACAGCGAGGCCGAGGACCTGGATGCGACGCCGCTCGAGATCACCGACGAAGACGCCTTCATCGGCGCGCTCGAGGACCAGGACGTGCTGATCCACCTCGCGGCCAACGCCTCGCCGCGGGCCGAGTGGGACGAGGTACGCGGGCCGAACGTCGACGGGCTCTACAACGCCTTCGAGGCCGCAGTGGAGAACGACCTCGAGCGAGTAGTCTTTGCCAGCTCGAACCACGCGGTCAACATGCGAAACACCGCCTCGCCGATCCGGCCGGAGTCGACGGTCGGCACCCCCGAAATCGTCCGGCCCGAAGATCCGACGGATCCGGATACCTACTACGGGGTCACGAAGGTCTTCGGCGAGGCGATGGGGTCCTACTACGCGAAGCGCCACGGGTTCGAGGTGGTGAATCTACGGATCGGCTGGCTGCTCACCCGCGACGAACTCCGCCAGGAGTGTGCGGATCGAGACGGGGCCGGCGAGCGCTACGCCCGCGCGATGTGGCTCAGCCCCGACGACTGCCAGCGGCTGCTCAACGGGGCCGCGACGGCGACGCTCGACGAGTCGCCGTTGATCGCTCACGGTATCTCCGACAATTCGGAACGATTTCTCTCGCTGTCCGAGACCATGCAAGCACTTGGCTACCGGCCCCGGGACGACTCCGAGGACGTGCTGAGCGACGACTCGGACGGCCGAGACGGGCTCACATCACTGAGCTGACCGGCAGTCTGCTACAACCGTTGCGGTTTATAACGTACTACTTCGTTCACAGACACGGCTGTGTCTCGGCTATCACACGGCTCCCCACTTCGACATGCCGGTGGGCGCTTCCACGCCGAAATCGGTCGGACGATCACCGGGAAAAGAGCGTGCCCTTGATTTGGTCGTACAACGACTGATTGCTCCCTGAATCGACCAGTCCACCGAGTTCGCCCCAGGTAATCGGGAGATCAGGGCGGAACTCGTGACTATAGCCGGGGATATCCGCGTCGAAGCTGTGATACGGCGGATAGATGTCGAAGTTATCGTACTTCCCAGTAAAGCGATACTGGCCGTGTCCCAGCACCCGGTACTCCTCGGGCGGTTCCAGTCCCATCATGAGATAGCAGTCCCGGATCTGACACCGCAGATTGTACACGAGGGAGTCTCGGAACGGCGCGGGATCACCCAACGGTGCTGGGAACAGTTCGATTCGGGCATCCGGCTCCCGATCTGGCGCGTCACCACGCCATACTGTCTTGCGTTCCCCTCTGGCAACGTAGTAGGTAATCCCGATTCCCGACACTGCCTCGATCGTGCCATCCTTGAGGTAGATCTCCTGTTTGTAGATAACCGCGTCCTCGCCGCCGATCATCTCCGCCGGCAGCGCTTCCGGGCGCGTAGTATCCCCGATGTCGACATCAGGATCGTCCGCGTAGTGGCTCAGGCTCTGCTCGAGGAGGTCACCGAAATACGTCTCTATCTCCTTGCTCGAGAGGGCCTGCAATGCCTTCCGGACTGTCTCGAAGCGGTCTGCATTGAGATCCCACGTCAGCGTGTCGTACGCTGTTTCTTGGTCGACGTAGTATTTCGCGTATCGGCGCGACTGGCTGACGTGTTCGCCCTCACTGTATGTGCGTTCGTTCGGATCGTCGGGATAACTGTCTTGTAGGTGACCATCAATTTCACCGTTGTAGCGGACACCTATCTTATGCTCAACATTATTGTCGTCGATGATGAGCAAGCCAAACCCATCATTGGTCTCTTTTTTTATCTCTGCCTGCACGGTCAGAAGTCCACCTTCTCGGTATCCGATCCAGTCCGGTCCTCAGAACCGAACTCCTGATTGGTGTTTAAACCGAGTACGTCACGCACGACTTTTTGAATTTCGCCGGCTGCCTGCTCACCGAACTTGGTCGTGAGGAACGCTCCGAGTGGTATACCAGCGAGCCCACCGGCGACAGCACCAACTGGGCCGAAGGCGGACCCGAGCATCGAACCTGCTGTCCAGCCTTTCGTCGCGCCTTTGACTGCGCTACTGGACGCGTCCTGGACGCGACTAGTCACGTCGATGTCGTGATATTCGATGTACTTGGCGAGTCCCTTCGGCGTTTCAACCGACTGCACTAAATCTACCAACTGGTCTTTCGTCAGTCGGTACCTCTTGGTCGTCGATTCGTCGACTTTCTCCACACTAGTCCCAACGAGATCTTTGGTCTTGCTCACCAATTCGTCTCCTGGCAGCTGCTGGATGTGGACCTCCGTCTGAGCCAACCGCTGAACGCCCAGTTCTCCGCCGCTCATCACCCGTTGGGCCGTCTCCTCGGCTTCCTGCTCCAAGCGTGGATCAGGATCGATCTCGAGGCCGAGATCGTCTTGGGGCAGCATCGACACTGCACCGCCGGTTTGTTGTCTCGTATGTACTAACTCGTGAGCCAGCACATGCTGGCCGTCTGCATTCGATGGGGCGAACTCGCCGTTGATATGATTGTCAGCGGTGAAGTCGCGCCCGTTACTCGCCTTGCAGGGAGTCATGGGTTCTCTCCCACGGTTTCCAGGACGTGATTTCAGCGTCTGACGACCAGTAGTTCTCGTACAGGTCACAGAACCTCTGGCACTGGAACCCCTCGTAGGTGCCCCAGCCCTGCGCACGGAACGGAACCGGCGGTTTGACGCCCATCAATAGGAAGCGATCCCGGATCTGGTAGGCGAGATGTGAGACGAGATAGTGCTGGAAGGAGTCGACCGACGCCGGATCGAACGCCAACAGTTCAATTCGTGCGTCTGGCTCACGTTCGAGAGGCTGTTCACTCTCCGCGACCTGTTGGGTGCCCTGGCCGTCATTGTGCAAGACGTGAATCCCGGAAACCGCCTCGATCTCGAAGTTCAATACGTCCATCTCCTCAAATTGGAGCTCGTCGAGTGCGCCGATCGCTGGCGAGTCCGGATCGCCCTCGAAGCGCGCCATGAACTGTTCGAGGACTGGCGGGTCGAACTCGACGGGATTGGGCTGGAGGGAGAGGTCTTGTTGGTAGACGATGGCGTCGTCCGGGTCGGCGTCCGGGAACGGGAGGTCCACCTCGGAGTCGTCGTAGTGGGCTTGGAGCCGTGTTTCGAGGTCACCGAAGTATTCCTCAAAGGCGGTTGGGGAGAGGTCGGCGACCGCCAGCAGTGCCGCCATCAAGCGGTCGGGGTTCTTCCGTGGTGGCACCGTGTCGTAGCCGCGCTCGCGATAGATGTGCCATCGTGCGTAGCGACGAGTTTGGTCGACACGTTCGCATTCTTCGCGCGTTCGGAGTGCTGGGTTGTTCGCTATCTTGTCGCATTTGTGGTAGGTGATTTCGCCATCAAATGCGACATGGATTCCGTGACTCACGCCGACGTTATCGACAACTCGGATACCAGTCCCATCAGCGTCTCCATCACCAAGTACCGCTTTCATTATTCAATCGCCTCCGGAGAGGGAATATCATCAGGTGCCTGGCCTTCTTCCAGCCACGTCCCCTCACGGATCTCCTGTTCGATCTGCGCTGCACGATCCTCTAGGGAGCCATTGGTCTGTTTCCAGATGTCCCGCAGGTCGTCGAGACTCGTAATCTTACCGCGGCGTACCTGTGCGACAGTCTGAACACCACGTGTGTCGATATCTGCTGACGCGAGCCTCGATCCCTGAGTCGCCAAGAACAGCAGATTCGGCAGAGTTGTCCCGCCGAGGATCTTCTTGACGGTACCCCAAGCCACGTTGTCCCAGCCGTCAGTCTCGACGTTACCGCTGAGTTCTTGGCGCTGATCCTCGGTCAACGCGACGTCTTCAAGGTCGGCGTCGATGCTATTCTTGAGAGCTTGAATTTGGGACTTCAAATCCGCCATCGACTCCCAGCGCTGGGCCAGCTCTTGGGCTACCGCATCCGGATTGGCCGACTGCTGGACGTCCTGTTTAATGTCGACCTTGACCTGCTCGTCGTTCTTGTCGATGACCTCGTTTGCTATGTCGTGGAGGTGTCCGAGCTGATTTCGATTGTGTCGCTCCCGAACGTCACTGAGGTCGCCCTCCTCCAGTTCGCCCTCGAACATCGCCAGTGCGTCGAAGACCTTCGACTCCTCCAGTCGCTGAACGTAAACCTCGGTCTGAGCCAGCCGCTGGATGCCTAACTCACCGCCGCTCATCATCCGCTGGGCCGTCTCCTCGGCCTCCCGCTCGAGTGCAGGATCAGGATCGATCTCGAGGCCGGGATCGTCTTGAGGCAGCATCGACACCACCCCGCCGGTTTGCTGTCTCACGTGTGCGAGTTCGTGAGCGAGGACGTGTTGACCCTCCGGACTCTGCGGATCGTACTCGCCGGAATTAAAGGCGACGTGATTCCCGACGGTGAACGCACGCGCGTTGATCTGCTGGCAGGCTTGAGCGGCTTTCGGTCCGGTGTGGATCCGCACGTCTCCAAGCGAGTCTCCCATTCGGTCTTCCATCGCGCGCTGAATCGAAGTGTCCAGCGACCGGCCAGACGAGGAAATGACGTTCCGAACCGACTCGGGCACCTGCGTCTCGCCGGCCGAATCCGTATCGCGTGCCGCCGCGGTGCTTCGCTAGAGCGACGTTGGCGCGTTCGGGCCGGGGCTCCAGTGAGTGTCGGACTGGAAGCCGCTCTGTGTCCGTTCGGTGGCCGTTTCAGTTTGAGTTGTGTCTCGTTGCAGCCGTTCGGCGGCACCCAACCCGCCCGGCGTAGAAATGCCACTGCTCGGTCCCGAGGAATCCGTTCGCTCTCTGACCCGCTCGAGGCGTTCGGCGGCACCGAGGCCACCGACCGAGTCGGGCATCGGTGCTTGGTCGGCCGTGTCGCTGGTCCGCTGGACCGCCCCGTCTACGTCCACCGATTGCCGAATCGAGAGCGAGGACGACGACGACGAGTCGGACTCGTCGGATGACCGCTGCGAGCGTGACGAATATCGTCCCATCGATATATTACTCGCAGCGTTCCAACCCACGCATATTAGTGCTTACTGTTACATTCGAACAAAATTTATCGACAGCTACTGCGTTGATCTGACATTATCGAACTGCCATACGAGATCACGCGAGCGCATCTCCTCGACGAACTCGAGCGAATCGGCGCGCTCCACGAGACGAACACAGAAACGACCGAGACCACCTGATAGATACTCATCAACAACTTGGGTGTGTTAGCAGTTAGGGTATCAACGCGTTCTCCGTTCGGTGCACGGTGCGTGGGCACGTGTTTCCGAAACTGGCCGCACGTTCCCACCGCTCTCGAGCATGAGAGGATCGCAATCGGGTCGAAAGATAGGGTGAGCGACCCGCGGATTCGAAAGAGGGAATAGCGACACGTTCGTAGCGCCACACATGTCAGTCAAGGTGTCCGAGTCGACGGGCTACGGGCCGAACACGCAGATGTCGCTGTTCGGATACGTGATGGCCGCAATCATGGTCATCGTGTTGCTCCCGCTACTTCCGGTCCTCGTCCTCGCGTGGCTCCTCTGGAAAGTGTTCGTCTCGGACGAGGATATCGAGCACAGCTTCGAGAACTGGCGACGCGAGACCGGCCATACCGGCTCCGGTCGGCTCGAGGCCGACGAGACAGGGCCCGGCGAAACTAAGCCGGACGAGACCGAAGCCGCCGATGCCGAATCAGACCAGCCCGAGGCCGATCAGACGGCGGCAGAGTCGTAACGTCACCTCTTTGCTCGAGTGCGTTGGTCCTTAGTCGTCAGCGCTCGCGGTGGTGACGAGATCCGACGGCGGACTGCCCGGCAGGTCGTCACGGTCGTGCGGTGCCTCGAAGTTTAGATCGGGGCCGCGGGCGACGATCAGGTGGGGGTTCACGTCCGGATGAGTCGTGTAGTAGTGTTCTTTGATGTGGTCCATGTTGACCGTCCGTGCCACACCGGGGGTCTGGTACAGGTCGCGCAGGTATGGCCAGAGGTTGTCGTACTCACGGATATACTGGACGTTACACATGAAGTGCGTGTGGTAAACGTTATCAAACCGGACGAGCGTCGTGAACATCGCGATGTCGGCCTCGGTCAGCCGATCGCCTGCGAGGTAGCGCTGCTCTGCCAGCACCTCGTCCCAGTGGTCGAGCGCGGAAAAGAGGTCGTCGACCGCCTCGTCGTAGGGCGCTTGCTCCGTCGCGAAGCCGGCGCGGTAGACACCGTTGTTGATCGGCTCGTAGATCTCATCGATGACCCGGTCGACCTCGTCCCGGTAGCCCTCGGGATAGAGATCGACGTCCCGCGTGGCGTACTCGTCGAACTCCGTATCGAGCATACGCATGATCTCCGCGGACTCGTTGTTGACGATGGTCTCCTCCTCGGTGTCCCAGAGGACCGGCACCGTCACGCGGCAGGTTGCGTCCGGATCGGCCCGCACGTACAGTTCGCGGAGGTAGTCAGCGCCGTGGACGTGATCCGGCGTACAGCCCGCCTTCTCGGGCGTGAACTGCCAGCCGTCCTCGTCTCGATAGGGGTCGACCACCGAGATCGAAATCGCGTCCTCGAGGCCCTTCAGCGCCCGCGTTACGAGCGTTCGGTGGGCCCACGGACAGGCGTATGAAACGTAGAGGTGGTACCGACCCGATTCGGGCTGAAACCGCGCATCTGGATCGTCGCGGATCTCGTCTCGGAACGTCGTCTCCTGGCGCTCGAACGAGCCGTCGTCGCCGGTCGACTCGTACGCGTCGGTTCGCCACTCACCGTCGACGAGCATGTTCATACGACGATCTGGGGGAGCAGCGCATAAATGATCTCGCTAACACTCGCGTCACTGGCTCGCATCGCGTTGCCAACTGCGGGGAACTGCTCTCGAGTCAACCCACGACGCTGGGATTCAGTGTTCCGCGCTGCTGCGCAGAGCGAGACGCCAACTGGGACACGGCGGGTACGCGACACCGCGGCCGACTGGAGCCGTAAGCGTTTAAGCGGTCCGCGTGAGCACTTGAGGCCATGGCAGACGACGGGGACCGGCATCGACAGAGCCGGCTATTCACGAACGACGACGGCGAGTTCGACACCGAGCGCGCCCGCGAGGAGTCGCTGCCGGTCGAAGACGGCGAGGTGATCGACACCGACGAACTGGCCGACCACCAGCGCTACGTCGAGGGTCGCGGAATCTACGACGAGCGCAACCGGGTGAACGACCTCACCGGCAAGGAGTGGAAATACGCCACGAAGTCGGTGATCGCCGAGGGCTATCCGCCCGCCGTCCAACACGACCTTCGCAGCGAGCACGGCGGCCAGAAGCCGCCGCGGCTCTGTGCCGAGTTAATCGGCCGGTTCAGCACGGCCGGCGACACCGTCCTCGATCCCTTCGCCGGCGTCGGCGGCACCTTACTGGGGGCCAGCTTCTGCGAACACGAGGGAACTGGCCGCCGCGAGGCTATCGGCTTCGAGCGCACGCAGCGGTGGATCGATATCTACCACACGGTCCTCGAGCGAGAGAACGAAGACCGTCGCAAGCGCGGTGAGCCGCCGCTGGCCGAACAGGACGTGCACCACGGCGACTGCGCCGAGTTGATCAACGAGGTGCCCGACGACTCGGTCGACCTCCTGCTGACCGACGTTCCGTACTGGCACATGGACGAACTCGAGCAGACGCGCAACGAACGCCGCACGCGCGAGAGCAAGCTGGGATCGTTCGACGGTCCGGACGGCGACGACGCGGACGAGGAGGCCGCTGCCGGCGCGAACCCGTCCGCGTCCGACGGCGAGTGGGAGACGAAAGCCGACTGGCTCGATGACATGGCCGCGAAGTTCGATCGCTTCGCCGACGCGGTCGCGCCCGAGGGCCACCTCGTCGTCTTCATCGGTGACATGTACCGCGAGCAGTCCTACGAGTTCCTCTCGGCCGATCTCGCGCGTGCCATCGAAGACGCCGCCCCCGTGACGCTCGCGGCCACCCTGATCTGGTACGACCCGACGAAGGACCTCCACGTCTACGGCTACCCGTTCTCGTTCGTTCCGTCGATGGTCCACCAGAACATCCTTGTCTTCCGGCTCGATGACGAGGCCAACGCGAACGCGTGACGACCGTCTGACGCGGTTTTATTGGGGGTCGCCGAGACGAAACGAATAGGCGCGCCGACGGCTTCCCCACCCCCTCCCCATCCGTCGCGCGCCTGCTCCCGTTCCTCTCCCTTGTGAGTTAGGCGCTTGCGGGCAACAGCGCCGCCCGAACCGCATCTGCGCGGTCGGTCTCGGTGATGACCGCGACCTCGTCGCCGACCGCGAGTTCGGTCCCCGGTAGCGGAATCGTCAGCGGCTCTCGAGCGCGGCCGTGGGCGTAAATCCGTGCGGACTCGGGTAGCTCGAGCTCGCTCATCCGTTTGCCGACCGCGGGGGAGCCGTCTTTGATCTCGAGGACCGTCAACTGGAGGTTCGTTGCGAGGTCGGCGACGACGTTGAAATCGCCGCCGAGCAGGGCCGTCTTCGCGCCCGCAGCGCCGAGCCGTTCGGGGTAGACGATCTCGTCGACCTCTTCGGCGTATTTCTCGTAGATGTCTTCGCGGTAGTCCTCGTCGATCCGCAGGACGGTCCGACAGCCGTGGTGAGTTCCGACCATGCAGGCCGCGAAGTTGACGTTGAGGTCGGGCGTGAACGCGCCGATCGCGTCGGCGGCTTCAATTCCTGCCGTGACGAGGACCTCCTTGTCGGCACCGTCACCCTGCACCGTCTCGAAGCCGTCGCCGGTGGCGCGTTCGATGCGATCGATGTCGTCGTCGACGATGACGACCTTGTGACCCTCCTCGGCGAGGATCGTCGCCGTCCGCGAGCCGACCCGACCGTATCCAACGATAACAAACCTCATGGTATGTCGGTACGCGCTCGGCTGCCAAATACGTTGGTCCGCTCAGGGGGCGACGCCGGCTACGCCGGCCTCGAAATGGCGAGCAACCGATCGAGACGGCTCGCCGACACATTCGGGCGCGTAGCGGCTCACACGCCGTTGCAGACAAGAATATTTAACTAACCGGTGTGGCTACGCTCGAGCATCTGATGGGGGCACTCGACTCACTCGCAGCGTATTTCGAGATCGATGAACGCGATACCGACCTCGAAACGGAAACGATCGCGGGACTGACAACGTTCCTGGCGATGTCGTACATCATCGTCGTTAACCCGGCGATCCTCAGCGAGGCGATCACGCTCGAGGGATACAGTTCCGGCGAGGTTCAACAGATGATCACCGTCGCGACAATCCTCGCGTCGGCAGTCGCCATCTTCGTGATGGCGTTCTGGGCGAATCGGCCGTTCGGCCTCGCCCCGGGCATGGGCCTGAACGCGTTCTTCGCGTACACGGTCGTCCTCGGGCTGGGCGTTCCGTGGCAAGTCGCGCTCGCGGCGGTCTTCGTCGAGGGCGTGATCTTCATCGCGTTGACCGCGATCGGTGCGCGCCGATACATCATCGAACTGTTTCCCGAGCCCGTCAAGTTTGCCGTCGGGGCCGGGATCGGTGTGTACCTGCTCTTTCTCGGACTACAGGAGATGCAACTCGTCGTCGACGATTCGGCGACGCTCGTCGGGTTAGGTAACGTCGCGACGAGTGCCGTCGCGGCGCTTTCGGTCGTGGGACTTGCAGTGATGCTCATCCTCCACGCCCGTGGCACTCGAGGTGCGATCGTGATCGGAATCGTCGCTACTGCCGTCGCTGGCTGGGTGCTGACGGCCCTCGGTGTCGTCTCGCCAGGCACGCTCACGCCGCCGGGGAGCTACGAGCAGGTCACCAGCGAGGGCGTCGTGAGCCTGATCGCGAACGTCCAGTACGACTTCACGCCGCTCGTCGCCGGGTTCGTCGACGGCCTCGGAATGATCACCGACGATCCGCTCGTTTTCGTGCTGGTCGTTTTCACGTTCTTCTTCGTCGACTTCTTCGATACGGCCGGCACGCTCATCGGCGTCTCCCAGATCGGTGGCTTCCTCGACGAGAACGGCGATCTACCCGAGGTCGAAAAGCCGCTAATGGCCGACGCGATCGGGACCACCGTCGGTGCGATGATCGGAACCTCGACGGTGACGACGTTCATCGAATCCTCGACCGGCGTCGAAGAGGGTGGTCGAACCGGCTTCACTGCGCTCGTCGTCGGCCTCCTCTTCGTGCTCTCCTTGCTCATCGTACCACTGATCAGCGCCATCCCGCAGTATGCGTCCTATCTCGCGCTGGTCGTCGTCGGCATCATCATGCTACAGGGCGTCACTGACATCGAGTGGCAGGATCCCGCGTGGGCGATCGCGGCCGGACTGACGATCACTGTCATGCCGATGACCGCCTCGATCTCGAACGGGCTCGCCGCCGGCATCATGAGTTATCCGCTCGTCAAAGGGGCGATGGGCGAGGCAGACGACGTTCCAGTCGGACAGTGGGCGCTCGCGCTCGCGTTTATCGTCTACTTCGTCGTCTACTTCGCCGTCGATGCCGGTATGGTCTCCTTCTAACAACCGTTTTCCGTCCGTTCTCTGCCGGTCGCTCGTTTGACCGTGTGACGGCCGTAGTTCCGGCAACCGTCCGGACGACCGGTGGGCTCATACCGCGTCCGCAGCAACATCGATGCATGGCTGCTATCACCATGTACGAACTCCCCGGTTGTCCGTACTGTGCGAAGGTCCGGTCGAAGCTCGACGAACTCGAGCTCGAGTACGACATCATCGAAGTTCCCCGCTCCCACGAGGACCGCACCGAAGTCGAGAAAGTCAGCGGTCAAACGGGCGTGCCGGTCATCGTCGACGAGGCCAACGGCGTGGACGGAATGCACGAGAGCGACGACATCGTCGCATACCTCGAGAAGACCTACGGCGACGGCGCGGCGTAATCCGTCCGCGACGAGTAGCGACGCTGCCAACCAGTCCGCGACGAGAGCGGGACACCTCGCCCTCTCGAGCGGGGCGAAAGGATCAAGCAGCGCAAAAGAGCAGCAGCGACCGGCTCAGGCGGCTTCCTCGCGTTCGGAGCGTTCTCGAATGACGTCTCTGAGTTCGTCGGCATCGCGAAGTTCCGCGAGTTCGTCGCGTTCGACCAGCGCCGTGCCGTCGACGGACTCCTGGTTCGCCCGGTCGACGACGTAGACCGAGCGCGTGCGAGTGACGTGACCGATCGAACTCATGATGCGAGCACGTTTCTCCGCGGCCTTGGTGAACTTGGAGTGGCCGGTCAAGACGATATCGCTGTCGTCTTCGTCCTCGCTGACCGCCGTAAACGGCGAACGGGCCGTCGGGTGGACGCGATAGCCGGCCCGCGTGAGGACCGCGACCACCCGTTCGTCGTCGGGATCCGCCGCCGGATCGTCCGGCGTCGATTCGCTCTTATGGACCTCGTCGGCCCCCTCGAGGACGTCGACGGGACTGGTCAGCGGTGCGTCGAACATCTCCTCTAAGTCCATCGCGACCTCGACTGAGGCGTTCATGCCGTCCTCGTATTTCGAGACGGTCCGCCGAGAGACGCCGAGTTCGCTGGCCAACTGACCCAGACTCCAGTCGCGGTCCTGGCGCTCGTCGGCCAGCAGATCGCCGTCGATGCTGACGTAGAGGCCGCCGGGGGCGGCGTAGATCAGCGGCGGAACATCCTCGATAAACATGTTGTACGCCGTGTCGGGACTGAAGACGGGAACGCCGTGGCGGAAGTAGACGACGTCGGGTTTGAGATCTTCGTCGCGACTACGTAGACCGATGACGAGCGGCGTCGCCCGGAGATAGGTCCCCAGACGGCGCATTTCGTGACCGGTCGCCTCGTTGAACGCGTCGATGTTCGCGAGGATCTTCACGAGAATCAGGTCATCACCGCGGCGTGCGGCGATATCGAAACTCTTCGGCCGAATCGCACACCGGTCGCTGACCACGAATCCCGCGTCCTCTAACATCGCGGTTATGTTGCCGACCAGTGCGGAACGGGACATACGGGGACGTAAGCGATTCCTCCTATAAGACGTTTTCCCCGAGATGTCCGCGTGCCGTGTCGCGATTCGGGGCTGTATCGGAGGTATACTTATATAGTTGGCTTCGACGGACGGGCGATCCCGAAAGGGGTTACTCGACCGGTCGACAAGCACCGCCGATGACCGTCGTCGGGATCGACGATACCGACTCACGTGAGCGGGGGATGTGTACGACCTACGTCGCCGCGCGGATCGCCCAACGGCTGCGAACTGACGAGTCCGCGACGGTTTCGCGGCTCCTGCTCGTTCGACTCAACCCCGCCGTCGAGTACAAGACGCGGGGAAACGCCGCGCTGGCGATCCACACCAACTGCGCTCCTGATCGCGCGTTCGCGCTCGCGCGCGAACAACTCGAAATATTGTCCGAAACTGGCGATGAGCGGACGAACCCCGGGCTGGTCGTGGCGGACGGAGACCCCAGCGAATCGGGGGTTCCAGACGATGTAAGCCGATTCGCGAGCGCGGCGATCCGCGACCGCCTCGAGATCGCGGACGCCGCTGCCCTCCTCGAGCGTCACGGCTATCGGTCGTGGCACGCCGGTAACGGCCGCGGCCGGATCGGCGCGCTGGCGGCGATCGGAGCCCGGTCGGCGCTGTCTGAGTGGACGTACGAGTATATCTCCTACCGCGAGTCCGACCGCTGGGGGACGCCTCGAGAGGTCGACCGCGAGAGCGTCTTCGCCGCGGCCGACGAGGCCTACCCTGCGGTGTGGGATACGGCCGATCGCGGCGAGGGCGAGACCGTCTGCGTGCCCCATACTCCCGGCCCAATTCTGCACGGCATCCGCGGTGACGATCCCGACGCAGTCCGGACGGTCGCCGAGCGGATCGAGAGCGAACCCGTCGCCGACGGTCGACTGTTCGTCACCAATCAGGGAACGGACGTCCACCTGCGGGACGGCTCGCTCGAGACCGTCGAAGACGGTCGCGCCTATCGACTCGAGGGTCGAGTCGTAAGCGAGCCCGAGACCCGCCGCGGCGGACACGTCTTCGTCGATCTCGCGTCGCCGACCGACGCGCCGGCGGACGGTGGGCCGGCGGACGATGAGCCGGAATCGGGCGAGCGGCTCGTATGTGCTGCCTTCGAACCGACGAAGCGCTTCCGTGACCGCGTGCGCGCGCTCCGTGTCGGCGACCGGATCACCGCCTGCGGCGAGGTAAGTCGCGGGACGCTGAAACTCGAGAAATTCGCCGTCCGTGACCTCGTCCGACACGAGCGGGTCACGCCGACCTGTTCCGACTGCGGCCGGACGATGGAGAGTGCGGGCCGCGGGCAGGGCTATCGCTGCCGAGATTGCGATACGCGGGCGGCCAAGAAAGCGCGGCGACGACTCGAGCGCGACCTCGAACCGGGCTGGTACGAGGTGCCTCCGTGTGCGCGACGGCACGTCGCGAAGCCGCTCGTCCGCGGCGGGTTCGATGCGCCGACGCATCCGGAGCGGTAGCGGTGGACGGATCGTCCGTGTGGCGTACAGCTGATTTAGCGAACGCTAACTCCGTTGCGGGCGAGGTACTCGCTCGCCGCCTTGATCTCGACGGGGCTGCCAATGATTCGGCAGCGGTCGTCACCTTCCGAAACGACGGAGACGGTGAACTCGTCGTCGAGCCGCGGCTCCAGCCCCTCGAGAATCTCGCGCGAGAGGACGATCTGGGTGCTGTCACGCAGCTGCGACGCGTCCGGCATGC
The DNA here is from genome assembly GCF_046097095.1 of Natrinema sp. 74. Classification (NCBI taxonomy): domain Archaea; kingdom Methanobacteriati; phylum Methanobacteriota; class Halobacteria; order Halobacteriales; family Natrialbaceae; genus Natrinema; species Natrinema sp. 74. Next base: position 3,260,360 of record NZ_CP175698.1, on the reverse strand, counting down.
GTAACCGATTCTGCGCCCATCGTTTATGTGTGTCGAAGTCGGGTTGGTATTGGTAATAGGAGGGTTGAGGCGCGTAGAGCCGGTCTTCGGACCGTAAACAGGGCGTTACGGACCGGTCGCTGAGAGTCGGCGGACATCGGTCATGAAACGACCGGATCCGGTTCGGTTACGCGGAGTCTACCGACGACGGCGGAAGTTCGACGGCGACGAGTTCGTGTCCCGTCTCCCGCCGATGGTCGGTACCGACCTGCGTCGCTTCCTCTCGCCCGTCCGCCGGCCGCTCGAAGGAACAGCCGTCGCACTGCACGAGGAACCGCTTCGGCCCCGTCCGCGTTGAGCGCGTTTCGTTCGTCGCCATGATACACGGTTCAGCGGCAGTGGGCTTGAATTATCCTCCAAAGAAATTGGGGTCGCGCCGAATTCGACCCCAGTACGTATCGCTGTTCGAGAGTGTTTACTCCTGCGAACGTGGCGCTGCCTCGAACCGACGTGTGTACAGACGACGCAACGAAAGACATCGTCGGCCCCGCTCGCGCCGTCCCGTCGCTCGAGTCGAGTCGGTCGAGACGTGCCAAACGGCGACGGCCGACGAAGCGCGGACTCCGATTGGTACCGCGTCCCAGTATCGGCTCGCAGACGGAGTTCAGTTCGTCCCGTGGACGGTCACGGTCCGCGTGTCGCTCGTGTGTGGCGACCGCACCGTCACCGGGAACGTGTCGTCATTTCGCACGGGATAGGTCTCGTAGCCGAGCGAGACCGACGCAGACTCGCCCGGACCGAGGCTCACGGTCGCCGAGTCGACCACGTCGGGCGTGCGGCCGACGACGAGTTCGACCGTGTGGGCACCCGCGGCACCGCCCGCGTTCTCGACGGTGGCGTTCACGGTGAGGCGCTGTCCACCGGTCACGGGCGCGTTCGTACCAGTGATCGACACCGCAAACGATGCCGTTCCGGCATCACCGTCGTCGCCGTCACCGTCACCGGCACCGCCGTCGTCGTCGCCATCGCCATCGCCGCCGCGTCCACGGACGAGCACCGAGCGCGAGGCGGAATCGTCGCCGGTCCGGACGCGCACGGGGAACTCGTCGTCGTTTCGAACGGGGTAGGTCTCGTAACCGAGCGAGACCGTCGTCGACTCGCCCGCGCCGACGGTCACCTGTCGGCTATCGACAGTCGTCGGGTCGTGACCGACGACGAGCGTGACCTCGCGGCTGGCCGGCCCGTCGCCAGTGTTCGAAAGCGTCGCGGTCACCGTGAGGCGCTGGCCGCCGGTCACCGGCGTGTTCGTCTCGAGGCCGGTCACCGCGAGGGTCCCGTGAGCGCCACTGTCCTCGGTCCCGATAACGGTGACGTCCGTCTCCGAAGCGGCGTGGCGAGTCTCGACGCGGACGGGGAACGTCTGCGTGTTCCGGACTGTAGCCGTGGTGAACTCGAGTCGCACGGTCTCGGTCTGTCCGGTGAACACCTCGACCGTCTCGCTGTCGACGGTCGTCGGGTCGTGACCGACGATGAGAGCCGTTTCGACGTCGACGAACGCGTGGTAGGTGGAGCTCCCTTCGACGTCCAGGTCGGCGTCGACGACGAGTTCCTCGCCCGCGCGGACCGGCGCGTTCGTGCCGGTGATCCTGACGTCGCGAAACGCGGCGATCGACGGGCCGTCGGTGCGAGCGACCGAGACGCGGCCGTCGTCGCAGACGACCCACGCCATCATCGGATAGCCGCCGATGAACCAGATCGCGTTCCCCGCGGCCATCGTATACGTGACCGTCGCGTCGGCTCCCGACATCCCGGTCGTATCGACGTACGTCGCGTTGCGCCCTTCCTGCCAGATGACCCGCTCGAGCGCGCCACCGCCGTCGCTGGCCGTCGCGGTCACCGCAATCTCATCGCGGGTCGTGACCGTGGTACCTGGCCCGGGATCACACGTTAGCGTTCCGCTCGGTGCCGCCGGCGCGTCTTCGGAGACCGCGACCCGCCAAGCGACGGACGCCTCGCCAACGGTCGCGGTGACCCGGTAGGTTCCAGAGTCATCGAACCGAGCGTACGCCGCCGGGTTCCCCGTCCGATGCGTGTAACTCCAGAAGGGTGCACCGCCCTCGATCTCCCCCGCGCCCGCACCCTCGACTCGCCACTCGGTCGTCGACGGATCGACGGCCGACGATGCCACCGCTTCGAACACCACGTTGTTCCCCGGACGGACGGCCGTCGCGTCGGTCTCTGGACAGACGCGATCCAAGCGCTCCGTCTGCGCCTGCCCGACTCCCGTCGTCGCGAGCACCCCCACGCCACTTCCCACCGTGGTAATGTAGTCCCGCCGTCGCATACGCTGTCATTCGATCTATCGGACGGTATAGCTAACAGAACGTTTGCGATACGAACACGGCCGACGAAACGAGTGTCTGCCTCGATGATACGGCGCATTGAGCGAGAAACGCGGCCAAAGCGCTCTCGAGTCCCCGTCAGAGATGAGGAAGGGTAAACGTACGTCGAACCGTCGGCGGTTCGATCTCCACCGTGCGTCTCGAAAGGGTTTTTCGGCGCGGCCGGTTGTGTACGGGCAAATGGGGCTCGAGGAGGAGATCGAGGAGATCGAGGAGGAAATCGCCAATACGCCCTACAACAAGTCGACGGAGGCCCACATCGGCCGGCTGAAGTCGAAGCTCGCGGAGAAAAAAGAGAAACTCGAGAACCAGCAATCCGGCTCGGGCGGCGGTGGCGGCTATTCCGTCGAGAAACACGGCGACGCGACCGTCGCGCTCGTTGGCTTTCCGAGCGTCGGCAAATCGTCGCTGCTAAACTCGATGACCAACGCCGAGAGCGAGACCGGCTCCTACGAGTTCACGACGCTCGACGTCAATCCGGGCATGCTCAATCACCGCGGCGCGAACATTCAGTTGCTCGACGTCCCGGGGTTGATCGAGGGCGCAGCGTCGGGGAAAGGCGACGGCCAGCAGGTCCTCGCCGTCGTGCGCAACGCCGACTTGATCGTCTTCGTCCTCTCAGTGTTCGAGATCGATCAGTACGATCGGCTGCAAGAGGAACTGTACGACATTAACATCCGCGTCGACCAGAAGCCCCCGAAAGTCACGGTTCGGCCGAAGATTAAAGACGGCATCAAGATTACCTCGAGCACCGAGCAGGACCTAGACGAGCAGACGATCCAGGACGTCCTCCGCGATCAGGGGTACGTCAACGCCGATCTCAATTTGCAGGAGAACGTCACCATCGACAGGCTGGTCGACGGTCTGATGGAGAACCGCGAATACATCCCGTCGATCACCTGCGTCAACAAGGTCGATCTGATCGAACCCGACTACAAGGAAACGGTCGACGAGCAGTTGCGCGAGCGCGACCTCAATCCCAATGCGGTCACCTTCATCAGTGCCGAGAAGGAGAAGGGGCTCGAGGCGCTCAAAGACCGCATCTGGGAGACGCTCGGTCTTATTCGGGTCTATATGGATAAACCCGGCCGCGGCGTCGACTGGGAGGAGCCGCTCGTGATCGAGGACGGTGCCACCGTCGGCGAGGCCATCGAGAAACTCGGCGGCGAGATGGAAGACCGATTCCGCTTTGCCCGAGTGACCGGCCCCAGCGCGACCCACGACGAACAGCAGGTCGGGAAAGACCACGTCCTCGAGGACGAAGACGTGCTGAAGCTGATTCTGCGACGGTAGTCGCCCGTCTGTGAACGTCGCGGGCGTCTGGACGGACCAGCATCCACGGGCGATGCAAGCGAGTTCTGCCGGAGCGAATTTGGTCGCTCGAGGCAAGTCGAGTACAGACTGGAACTAGTGACCCGTCAAAACCGAATACTATAACCCAGTGGTACCGCAATCAATAGCATTATCTGGTCCTCGAACTACCGAGCAAATATGTCTGAGTTTGGGGTTCTTTCGATCGCGCCGCCGCTGCTTGCGATCGTTCTCGCGGTCGCGACCCGCCGGCCGATGCTCTCGCTGTTTCTGGGTATCTGGTCGGGAGCGGTCATCTACACCGAGAGTCTGGGCATCGCACAGACTTTCGATTGGATCGTCGCGGCGATCATCGGCCCGCAGGACGTTCCCGGGTTTCACGCACAGATCCTCGTCTTCACGCTTTTACTGGGGTCCGGCGTCGCACTCATCTGGCGGCTCGGCGGTGCGATCGCCGTCCGCCAATGGGCGATGGACCGTCTCGAGAGCCAGCGAACCGTCGGTGTGACAACGTGGCTGCTGGGGATCGCGATGTTCTTCGACGACTACGCGAACACGGCCATCGTCGGCAGCACGATGCGCGAGATTTCCGACGAGCTGCGCGTCTCCCGCGAGAAGCTCGCGTACATCGTCGACTCGACGGCCGCACCCGTCGCGACGCTGGGCATCTCGAGTTGGGTGGCGTTCCAGCTGTCGCTGATCAGTAGCGCCTACGAGGACATGGGTGTCGCGAGCGAGGCACCGACGGCGTTCGCGACGTTCTTCGGGTCGATTCCGTACAACACCTACGCGATACTCGCGATCGTCATGGTCGGTATTGTGGTCTACACCGGGCGGGACTACGGCGAGATGCTCGACGCCGAACACCGCGCGCGGACGACCGGGGCGGTCAACCGCGAGGGCGCACAGCCGCTCCAGAAGGTCGAGGAAGACCTCGGGAAACCGATCGACGACCGGCCGATGCTCCGGACCTTCTTCGCGCCCGTCGTCGTCCTCGTCGCGGTGACGCTCGGAAGCGCGTTCTGGACCGGCTATCAAACGTGGGTCTCGAATCAGGCCGAAGCGGGCGCGCCGACGTCGATAGGGGCCGCTATCGAGGGCGACGGGGCCGTCGACGTGCTGTTCTCGACCCTGCAGGTGCTAATCGACATCGTCGGCGAGGCCGCCTTCGCGTCGGCGCTGACCTGGGGTTCGTTTGCCATGGTCGTCTCGGCGATCGCGATCGGGCTCGCCTACGGCCTGTTCGATATCGGCGACGGCGTCGACACCGTCATCGACGGCTTCGGTATCATGTTGACGGCGGTGACGATCCTCGTTCTCGCGTGGACGATCAGCAGCGTCGCGGAGACGCTCGGAACCGGCCAGTACGTCGCCAACATAGCCGAACCGTACCTCTCGTCGGAGTTACTGCCCGTCCTCATCCTGTTCGTCTCCGCCTTCGTCGCGTTCACCATGGGTTCGTCGTGGGCGACCATGGGGCTCGTCACCCCGATCGCAATCCGAGTCGCATACGAGTTCGGCACAGGGTTCGAACTCGTCCCGGTCGCCGTCGGGGCCGTCTTCTCCGGGGCGATCTTCGGCGACCATGCATCGCCGATCTCCGATACGACGGTGCTGTCGGCAACGTTCAGCGGCGCAGACCTGATTGACCACGTGCGCACGCAACTGCCCTACGCCCTGACCGTCTTCCTCGTCGTCGTGCTCTGTTACCTCCTTAACGGCTATCTCGGCGTCCCACCGATCGTCTTCTTGCCGCTTGGCGTCCTCCTGCTCGTCGGCCTCGTGGTCGGCCTCTCGAGGTTCGACGCCGATCGGAAAGGGGTCGAACCGACCCCGACCGAACCGGCGGCCGACCTCGCCGACCGCGATACCGATTCGCCCGAAGGAACCAGCTAAACCGCCGCCTTCGCCAATTTTTTGCTTCCCGCAGCCAACCACACACATATGGACGGAACGCTCGACCATACGATGATTCGCGTCGCCGACCTTGCGGAGTCCCTCGAGTGGTACCAGACCCACCTCGAGTACGAGGAGAAAGATCGCTACGAGGGAGACGGCTTCACCATCGTCTATCTCGGGCCCGAAGACATGCACGAGGACAGTGCGATGCTCGAGCTCACCCACAACGAAGGCGAGGAACCCGAGGTAGGCGACGCCTGGGGGCACGTTGCGGTCCGTGTTCCCGAGGGCGAACTCGAGGACTACTACCAACAGCTCATGGACGAGGGCGTCGATGACTACCGCGATCCCGAATCCTGTGGCGGCCGCTATGCGTTCGTCAAAGACCCCGACGGCCACGAGATCGAGATCGTCCAGCGCGATCAGGGTGCGCTGTGGTCCCTCGATCACACCATGATCCGCGTCGAGGACGCCGACGAGGCGCTTGGCTTCTGGACCCGCAAGTTCGAGTACGACGAAGTCGGGCGCTGGGAGTCCGACACCTTCGCAAACTACTTCGTCGAACCCAGAGACGCCGCCCCCGAGGCAATGTCCGTCGAACTTACCTACAACTACGACGGTCGCAGCTACGACATGGGCGACGCCTGGGGTCACCTCTGTGTTCGCATCGACGACCTCGAAGACGATTGGGACCACCTCATGGAGCGAGAGGCCACAGACTACCGCGACCCGGAGAGTTGCGATAACATGTACGCTTTCACGAACGATCAGGACGGCCACGAGATCGAACTCATCGAGCGCGACCTCGAGGCCGACTCGTTATTCCCCTTCTAATCGCTACCGGGCTCGAGGCGTCCCCCACCGATCGCAGTCACCGCCGGCCGAGGGCCGGTAGTGGCTCACGTGTCACGCCGCCGCTATCACTCTGGAATCGGCACGACGACGACCGGACGGGTCGACGACTCGAGGAGGGTTCGTGCGGTCGAGCCAAGTGTGCGCGTCGCATCGGGGTCGCCGCTGTGGGCTCCGATAACGATTTCGTCAGCGTCAGCCGCCGCAGTTCGGAGTTCGTCGGCCGGCGTGCCCGCGCGAACCTCGGTCTCGACGTCGCCGACGGTCGCAAGTCGAACGGCTGCGACGTTCAGTGCCTCCTCGCAGTCGCGTCGCACCATCGACTCGCCGGATGGTGCGACCGCGATCACGGTGACGGTGTCGTCGGCGGTGGCCCGGTCGTCGAGGTAATCACAGATCGCCGCCGTCGTGTGAACGGAGTCGGTCCCGATGAGATAGTCCATAGTGGACGGAAGGCGACGGTCTCGAAGAACCCTGTGGACGCGGCCGGCTCGGAGCGCTCGACGTCGATAGTCGAGTTTTCTGAGCCAGAAAATACGCTCCTGTGACTAATACACTCCGTCGGAAATGGACGGTCGGGGGCGAGAAAGGCCATATCCCCGCACGCCTTGGCGCTCCCCGTCCTTCCCGACGACCGATCATCTGGGGGTCGCGACACTGCCCCATCGCACGTCCGTGCGCTCCCCCTCGGCAGGGACGTGCGCCGTCGATCGACCCCATCGCATCACTCGGTAAACCGATCGTCCGAATCCAATCGCTTCGGCCCTCACGGTCGTGAATCGATTTTCAGTGGTGCCCGTACAGCGAATAGGTGATCGCGACCAGCCCAACCAACCGACTCACGTTCTCGAGCAGTGCGATGACGACTCGGTCCGGGCTGAGTAACGATGTCACCGAGACGTTGAGCAAGAACGGACACAGCGTCAGCAAGAGGAGCCCGAGTGCGAGGTAGAACATCGACGGGGCGTCGTTGCGACGGTAGCCCCGATAGGCCTGATAGGCGATGACCGTCCCGAACAGCGCGACGAGGAAGAGACTCGCGACGGTCAGCAGTTCGAACAGCGACGCCTGATCGAGGCGCACGACGTTCCGACTCATCGCATCCCCTCCCACATGCGAGTGAACTTGTCGGCGACGTCTTCCTCGCGATACGCCAATTCGAGGGAAAACGAACCGTCGTCGAGCGAGAGCTCGAGCCGATCGAGGTTCGCGCTGTAGACGCTGTAGTGATTGCCGTCCGATGCAAGTTCCGTCTCTTCGGTGACGAGATTGCACTCCTCGAGGCGGTCGAGTCGTCGATAGATCGTCGGGAGGGAGGCGTCACACCGTTCGCTCAGGGTACTGGCAGACATGGGTTCGACGCTGGTATGGGTGAGGATATCTCGCGCGTACTCGTCGTCGAGAACTGCAAGTAATGTCGACAAGTCGGATTCCTCACTCACTGGTATAACTGTTCGTTCCGGTGTTATTATGAAAAGCTACCCGATTTTTCTGAGTGAGAAAATACGATCGTCGAAAGACGGTGATCGATCGGCAGCGCTTACGATCCATTTTAGCGGCCGGGCGGCGTCAATCCGCAGTGTGTACGTGGTCTCCGTGGCCGCCTTCGCCTTCGGACGGATCAGAGCGGTGAAGCCAGTAGAGAGCGACGAAAAGCGCCGTTGCCAGCGCGTTGAGCACTAGCTTGTAGTTCATCTCGATTTGTACCTCGGCGACCCGGACGCTCGAGGGGTCGGGAATCAGACCGAGGCCGAGGAACACGAAGTGGACGACGACGCCGGTCAGGACCGCCGAGACGAAGATCATCAGCGAAAGGACGGCCGCGAATGTCGTCCCGTAGTACTCGCGGTAGGCATCTACGATCGGCGGGACGATCAGGTCCGCGTAGATGTAACTCAGGACGCTCCCGAACGGCAGGCCATTCGAGAACAGGACTGCACCGAACGGGACGTTGCCGACCGAGCAGACGAACGTGGCGACGCCGATGAGTGCTCCGACCGCCGCCGTCCAGAAGATGTACACCGGAACGCCGAAGACCGGCCCCGAGAACACGGACGTCCAGACCTGTTCGGGAACGAACCCGGCGATGAGACCGGCGAAAACGAACCCGATGGCGATCTCGTCCCAGAGCATTCCCCACTCTTTCCACTGTTTGTCGGCCAGTTCTCGCCACCCGGAGAGCGACGTCGCCTGTTCGCGGATGGTCGTCTCGGCCGCTTCGGGATCGAAGCTCTCCGTGCAAGACTGCGAACAGAAGTAATAGGTGTGGCCGTCGTGCTCGAGCGAGTAGTCGGTCTCCGTCGGATCGACCTCCATACCACAGACGGGATCTCGTACCGTCGTGGAGCCGTCTTCGAGGACGTTCTCTCGAGCCCGGTCGACGATCTCGTCGGGTACGAGGAAGACGAAGCCAAACGCCATCAGTCCGATGAGCATGAATCCGCCGATGATGTCCGCCAGGAGGAACTGCCAGCCGAGCAGGATCCAGATGACCGCGCCGATCTCGATGACGAGGTTCGTCGAAGCGAACATGAACGCGCCGATGGTCGCCGCCGCGGACCCGCCCTTTTTGAAGAGGTTCTTCGCGGTGGCGATCGCGCTGTACGAACACGACGAGGAGATGAAGCCAAACAGCGATCCGTAGCCGATTTCGCGGAACCCGTGTCCCTCAAGCAGGTCCGCGACTTCCTCGTCGGAGGTCCACGCTTCGACGCCGCCGGCGATCGCAAAGCCGACGACCAGTGCCCACCACGTGATCCACGCCATCGCGACGGTTGTCGTGACGAACTGCCGTGTACTCTCGACGACGAACGTCGCGAGCGGTGCGGTGGTCGTGACGGCACCGAAGCCCACAGTTGCGAGCGCGATGCTCACGAGAATTGCATACTCCGTTCGCTCCATACACGGATACACGCGATCGATAATTAACGGAGTTGGGGCTCACACGCCGTTGGCTCGTCGGGCACAGCCATTGTGTCACTAAGCGGCTGTCGGATCGGGCTTCGAGTTCAAAAGCATCGACCGAAGGTACCTCGGAACTCGAACCGATCGTCGACGACCGCGATTCGGATTGCACAGGTGAGCCACCCGAATAGTAGCGCTTAGTATTGACCATCATCTGAACGTTCGTGGCCAGTCCGTTCGGCGAGGCCGTCAGAACGACAATCATCACGCCCGAAACCGTACATTCTCATCTTACACCGAACCCGCTCCGAAGTCTCCGAAAGGCAAACCGCCCCGCACGGACGTGTTTGTTTCATATATCGGAATAGGATTTATTCGTTCCCTCCCCCGTCACGTGGTCATCAAAGGGACAGCAACGCAGCGTTCGAGCGGCCGATCACGCTTGAGCGCCTGCCCACTCGAGCCAGCCGAACAACCGCTCGAGCAGCCGTTTCTCGCCGGCCCGTGAAAACCGGTGGCCTTCCCCTGAGAATCGCTCGACGAGGACGTCCGTCTCGAGTCGTCGAGCGGCCGCGAAGCTGTCCGCCGGAGCGACGGATTCGTCGTCGCCGCCGTGGAAGATCGCGACGGGGACTGCGAGGCTCCCCGCGACTTCGTCGAAGGGGTGTCGATCGAGCGCGTCGAAGAATCGATCGTCGATTCGCTCGCCGGTGTCGAACGTCGCCGCACCCGTTCGATCGACCGTCGCCCGGTAGTCGTCGAAGGCCCCGTTGAACGTCACGGGCGCACGCGTCGCGACCGCACGAACCCGGTCGTCCGCTGTGGCGGCGTGGAGCGCGACTTTCCCGCCGAAACTCGAGCCGAACAGGGCGTACGATCCCGGATCGAAGAAATCGACGACGCCGCGGAGATCGGCGAGGCGTGCCTCGAGGGTCGAGTCGACGAACGCGCCGTCGGAGTCGCCACAGCCCCGGGCGTCGAACCGGACAGCGTTGTACCCCGCCGTGACCGCTCGCTGACAGCGGTGCTCGTAACTGCCGGATTTATCGCTCCGCAGGCCGTGGCAGAAAAACAGCCAGTCGTCGGTATCGGCCTCGTGGTGGACGGCGGCGATCTCCGGAACCTCCGCCGCCTCAGTCGTCTCTCCCTCGATCGGAACGCAATGTCGGTCGGGCATATATTGACGGACGCGTTCGGTCGTCTTGACACCAATGTCACCGCTTCGACACGGAGACGGCGGAGTGACGAAAGACCGGTCCACGAACGGACGGGTGACCGTGTCCGCGGATTTGAGCCAAGCGATTCGAAGAAGCGATCACGTCGCTTTGGTACTTGTCGGCGCGTCGTTTATCGCTTTCCGCCGGGTTAAAACGACCATGACTCGCACGACCCACCAGTGTCAGTGTGGCGCGCGCCTCGAGTTCAAGCAGGACCTCGAGAAAGAGCCCGGGACGCCGACGCCGACCTGGAAGTGCCGAGACTGCGGAACGCCGGTGCCGGGGATGACCGCCGAGAAGATTAGCCATCAGGATCCGTCCTGATCTCCCGCTTTGGTTCCATTCGAGGAGGAAACTGCCGTTCGATTATCCGCGTGTCCGTCCGTCGACCGCTACTGCCGATCCGTTGTTTCCGTCGGCTGATCTTGACGTGGTGTGAAAGCCGTCTGGTAGTCGTCGTCACCCCGCGGACTCCTAAACTAAATATCGCTATATCAAATTGGCCGGTCGCCGTCGGGTAGACGGTCGTGTTCGCTCGAGGGAAAAGCAATCGCGTAACGGCCATCGAATGATAGGTTTTCGCATAGTGACGGGATCGAAGTCATATAGCACGGAATTATAATCGGCTTTATCGGCGAACGAGGTTGACCGATCCGGAAATGACTGACAACACCGAGACGGAGCGGCGGACCGCCCATCCAGACACGACCGGGAGCGCCTTGCGTCGACGAGCGTTCATCGCCGCGGCGGGCGCATCGGCGACCGGATTCGCTGGCGCTGTGAGCGCGACGCCCGGTCGCGGTAACGACCACGGGGATGTCGATACGGGACGGGATGACGGTGAGGAGACGCGCGGACCCGGCAGCCAAAGCGGAGACCCGAATCTGATCGCACACCGCGGTTTCGCCGGCCTCTATCCGGAGAACACCGTCGGTGCTGTTGAGAGCGCATCCCGCGGCGTCCCGGCGTCGTTCGCGCCGTCTCGTAGCGCCGACATGATCGAGATCGACGTCGTCCCAACAGCGGATTCCGATATCGTCGTCTTCCACGATGATCGACTCGCCGGACGCGATGGCGGCGAGCGCGGACTGACGGACGCCGAAGGCGTTGTCTGGGAGACCGACACCGAGACGGTCACGAGCGCCGAGGTCCTCGAGAGCGGTGAGACGGTGCCGCTGTTGCGAACCGTCTTTGAGGCAATTCCGACGGACGTCGGCGTGAACGTCGAATTGAAGAATCCGGGCTCGTTCGACGTGGCCTTCGCTGAATCGCTGTCGGGGGATGAACTCGAGGCCCAGAAGTCGCTTTGGCAGCCCTTCGTCGCGAGGGTCTTGAACGTCGTCGACGACGTCGATCACGAGGTTCTCTTCTCGTCGTTCTACGAGGCGGCGCTGGCGACGACCCGCGACGCATCGGAATACCCGGTTGCACCGTTACTCTGGAATTCCGTTCGCGACGGCGTCGAGATCGCGCGGCGGTACGACGCCGAGGCAGTCCATCCACCGTATCACATGATCCGGGGGACGCCGTTCTACGCCGACCGCCATCACGAGGAGGGCGCTGACTGGGCGGAGCTCGATCTCCTCGCGGTCGCACACGAGGAGAACAGGGACGTGAACGTGTTTACGCTCGATACGTGGTATCAAGCAGAACGGCTTGCGGCGGCCGGCGTTGACGGGCTCATCAGCGATCACGCCGATGTCCTTCGATTCGGCGCGAGCTACTGAGTCGCCGTCCGATCGGCGATAGACCCACCGTATCCGACCGTCGTTTTTTCCGACCCCGTGACACCGAAACACGGATTTAGCTCCGCAAGACAGTATTGACCGAAGCGATGAATCGTGGCGTCTCCCTCGTGATCCGTGACCGCGGTGGCCGCGGCGACCGCATCGAGCGAGCCGGCGGCGGACGGTTCGAACCCCGGCGGCAGCGACTCGACCCGGCCGCCGACGCGATTCCCGAACGGGTGATCGAACCGTGACCGACGTCGCGATCGCGGACGCCGTCGACGCGTACCTCCAGCGAAAGGCCGTCGGCGATCCCAACGGGTCGGGGGCAGGTACCTACGCCTCGAACGCCGAATCGATCCTCCGGCGATGGGCTGAGTGGCTCAAGCACGACCACGACCTCACGGCGATCGACGCCCTGGAGGTCGACCACATGCGCGCCTACGCTACGGAACTCCACCGGCGAACTGAACGCGGAGAGTACACGGCCTCGACCGCCGGCACCTACTACGCAGTGGTCCGAGCGTTCTGCTCGTGGTGTGTCCGCGGCGGCATCCTCGAAGCGAATCCCGCCGCGACCGACCGCGCCGAAACCGCACTACCGACCACCGAGGAGCGGCCGACGAGCGACTCCTGGACGGCCCAACAGCGCCGCGAACTCGAGCGCCACGTCCGCGACCGGGCGCTCGAAACGGCCGCTCACTCGGCGAGCGAGCGACGAACTCGGTTACGCGAGTACGCGATGGTGGCCGTCCTCGCCCACTCGACAGTCCGTGGGGCGGAATTATTTCGCGTCCCCGACGACGACCGGCGGACGGGTGCGACCTGGCAGGACGTCGATTTCTATACGGGAACGATCCGCGTCCTCGGGAAGTCCCAGCGCCTCGAGGACGTTCCGCTGCCGGCTCGCGCGCGGACCCCGCTGCGCCGGTATCGGGTCGTCCTCGATCCGCCATCGACCGACTGGCCGCTGTTTCCGACCGGCCACGCGCCCTCGATCGCCGCGCGAGTGCGGTCGGTCCTGCGCGAACGGGGATACGAGGACGCGACGATCGAGACAATGCTCGAGGACGCGACAGCGATGGAACTCGCCCGTGAGCGGTCGATCGCGCCGCCGGCGATCACGACGGAAGGCGCGCGGTCGGTGCTGCGCCGACGCTGTGACGCGGCCGGGATCGACGTCGACGGCGACTACCTGACCCCGCGGGGCGTCCGCCGGGACCGAACGGACGAGCCCTACCGGCAGGAGGCGACGGCCTCGAAGCCGACGCTGCGCGCGTCGGTCCTCGAGCAGGCGATCGCCGTACCGGCGGATCGACCGTCGAGCGCGGATATTGCCCCGCGCGACGGGAACGACCCCCCGGACACGGACTGACCGAGTGCGAGCCGACGGCATTCAGTAAGTAGGTCAGTCGATCACGCCCCGACTTCGTAGCGAGGTTCGTCGATCGTTTCTGGTCCGACGGCTTAGACCACGAGCAGCCACAGGACCACGGTCAAGACGACCGTCAGCACCAAGACGGTGGTGCCAATGCCCGCCCGGAGGTGGATCGTCGACGGCCGGCCGCCGTCGGTCGGTCGACGCTCGTCGACGTCGACCAGCGGGAGCCGGCGCGCGGCCGCGTCGACCGCCAGGACGGGATTGTTCCCGACCCAGTAACAGCGTTTGACGACGCCGACGACCGTGGCGTCGACGGCGGCGTAGGTCTCGGTGACCGCGAGCATCGACCACCGGCTGACGTAGTAGGTCGCGGGATAGACGACCATCACCGGGTCCTCGAGATCGAGCTTCGAAAGCGGCTTGCGGACGACGGCGAACGCGACGACCGCGATCGCGATCAGTATCCCCGAGGTCTGCAGGTGACCAAGACTGTACGGGTGAAGGTGGCCGTGTTCGGCCCCGCCGGCGTACGAGAACTCGAGGTGGTGAACCGTCGGTGCGAGGTCGGCAAGCCCCTGCCACCAGACACCGAGCAGGAGACAGGCCCCGCCGAGACCCAGCATCGCGACGGTTTGGCCGGGTTTGGCGTCGGCGACCTCGAAATCGCTCTCGCCGTGGAAGAAGACGTAGTAGCCGAGCTTGATAAACGAGAGCAGGGTCCCGATCGCGCCGAGATAGAGCAGCCAGTACAGCGCCTGATACTGGGGCTCGCCGTAGTAGTGAGGATCGGCAGCGTTGAAGAGCATCCCCTTACTGACGTAACCGTTGAAGCCCGGGATGGCGGTGATCGAGAACGCACCGAGGCCGTATCCGATGGCGGTCAGCGGCATCTCACGCCAGAGGCCGCCGAGTTCGTAGAGATCCTCCTCGCCGGTACGGTAGATGACGACGCCGACGGCCATGAACAGCAGGCTCTTGAAGAGGATGTTGTTGAGCAGGTGCGTCATCGCGCCGGCGACGGCGATGCCGGATGTCATCCCGATTCCGGCGATGATGTAGCCGAGCTGAGCCTGAATGTGGTAGGACAGCAGCGCTCGCATGTCGTGTTGTAGCAGGGCGAAGGCCGCGCCGTAGACGGCCATTAATCCACCCATGTACGCGAGGAACAGCGTTCCTTCGCCCTCGGGAAACGCCCGGTAGAGGACGAACGCGCTCGTCTTGGTCGTATAGACCGAGAGAAACACCGACGCCGCAAAGTGCGGTCGCGGGTAGGTGTCGGGCAGCCACGTGTGGAGGCCGATGAACGCGACGTTGACGCCCATTCCCAACACGGCGAGCAGTGCCGGGAGTCCGTCGGCGATACCCCCGTCGCTGTAGACGAACGTCCCGACCTGAATGTAGTGAGCCGCGACCGCGAGCATCACGAGCACGCCGCCGGTGCCGTGGAAGAGCGCGTACCGGAAACCGGCCCGAACCGCGTCCCCACCGTAGTGCCAGACCACCAGCGTGCTCGTCACGGCCATGAGCTCCCACATGAAGAGGAGCACGAGCCAGTCGCCCGCGAACGCCGCCCCGATCGACGAGGAAACGTACACCAACGCGAGGGCGGTCAGCGCCTTGCTGGCCTCGCTCGAGTAGGCGTAGATGACGCTACAGATCCCGAGGAAGCCGAGCCCGATCCCGATCATTCGGGAGAATTCGTCGACGTAGAACGGGACCACCTCGAATCCGAGGAATGTGCCGGTCAGGTAGTGACCTTCGGGGACGAATAGCGAAATCGCCAACACGGCTGCGAGGCTGAGCGCGCCGAGGGTGAAGCCGGCGATCCGCGGCAGGACGAACACGAGCAGCGCCGCCGCGAAGACCAACAGCGGCGGATAGGCCAGCGAGAGGAACTCGAGTTCCATCAGGCGCTCACCTCCGTCGCAAGCTCCGCGAACGGAACGGTCCCCAGCTCTTCGAGCGGCAGCCCGAAGACCTCCTCGACAATCTGGGTCGCTAGCTCGAGGAAGACGGCGTAGTCGGGGGCGACGCCGAGGACGATCGCACCGGTCGCGATGACGGCAATCGGGGCGAGCATGAGCCACGTGCTTTCCGCGAACGGCGAGCGACGCGGCCAGCCGTCGGCCGGCGGCCCGCCGGTGAGATGGTCGTCGTAGTCGCCGTGATGGTCGACGGTACCGACGCGTTCGCCTCGCGACTCGGGGTCGACATCGTCGGGAACCGTGTGGTCGCTTGGATACTCATCGACGGCGTACTCGTAGTCTTCCTCGCCGTCGGCCGACGCGGCTGTCTCGGCCGATCGGTCCGCCGCCGTATCGGTTCCTTCGCTGTCCGTCTCCTCGCCGTCGGCGTGGTGCTCCTCGCTACTCGCCTCACCGCCGTCCGTCGCGACGCCGTCATCGGACTCGGCCGTATAGGACTCGAAGAGACCGCCTCGTGGGAACTCGAGCAGCGGTTTGGCGTCGTGGTAGTCTTCGCTCTCGAAGAAGGCGGTGTAGACGACCGGCCAGAAGTAGGCGATGTTGAGGACGGCCGACAGCAGCAACGCGCCGGCGAACAGCCAGTACTCGCCGCCCATGGAGCCGGCCCCGATGAGCATGTAGAACTTACTGACGAAGCCGGCGATCGGCGGCAGGCCGGCCATGCCGGCCGCGCCGACGGTGAAGGCGGCCATCGTCAGCGGCATCCGCTTTCCGATACCGGCCATCTCGCTGATGTAGTCGGTGTGGGTCTCGACGTGGATCGAGCCGGCACAGAAAAACAGCGTGAGCTTCGCGAACGCGTGTGCGGGAATATGGAACAGCGCGCCGACAATCGCGTAGGGGTGCAACATCGAGAGCCCGAGCACGATATAGGAGAGCTGTGCCGTCGTCGAGTAGGCGAGCCGGCGCTTGAGGTGGTCCTTCCGCATCGCGATGATACTCGCCGCGGTCAGCGTGAACGCGGCCACGATCGCGACGGGAACGTTCAATCCGACCTCACCGATCCCCGGTACGTCGAGCGGGAGATCGTGAATGAGGCCGGGGCCGTAGACCTCGAGAATTACTCGCGCGATACCGAACGCGCCGGACTTGACGACCGCCACGGCATGGAGCAGTCCGGAGACGGGCGTCGGCGCGACCATCGCGTCGGCGAGCCAAGAGTGCAGCGGCATCAGCGCAGCTTTGACGCCGAACCCGGCGATGAGCAGGAAGAACGCGGCCTGTGCGTAGACCGGGTCGGTCTGGGCGGCCGCGGCCAGCGCGTCCATACCGCCGGCTTCGAAAGCGAGCGTCGGTCCCGCGATCGTCAGGCTGGTGAGCCAGTAGATCATGACGGTGCCGGCAAGCAGGAAGACACCGCCGCCGAAGAACGTGTACGTGACGTATTTCCGGCCGGCGATGCGGGCCTCGCTGTCCTCGTTATGGGCGACTAACGGATACGTGACCAGCGAGAGGAGTTCGTAGAAGACGAAGATCGTCACGAGGTTTGCCGCGAATGCGATCCCGACGGCGGCCGAGAGGCTGGCCGCGAACGACGCGAAAAAGCGCGTTTGGGCGTGCTCGTCGAGGCCGCGCATGTAGCCCACCGCATAAAAGGACGTGAAGATCCAGAGAAAGCTCGCGAGCAGGGCGAAGAAGATCCCCAGCGGATCGGCGCGTAGGGCGAAGTCGATCCCCTCGAGGAACTGGATCCCGGTCGACTCCGCGAGGCTCCACCGGAAGACGGTCCCGTCCATGACGGCGGGAAGCATGCTGACGACGATCCCGAACTTCGCGAGGGCGGCCAGAACGGACCAGCCCTCGCGTAGGTTCGGACGGCGATGCGACGCGACGATCAGGACGATCGCGACCGCCGACACAAGGACGGCGGCCAACGGTCGAATGTCTGCGACCATCAGTTGAACACCTCTGTAAGGAACGGCTCGAGTAAGTCGGCAATCGTGCCGCCCGCGAAGCCGAGCGCAACGGCCCCGACCGCGGCGATCACGACGACGGCGATCATACCGACGGAGACGGCGTCAGCCGACCCCTCGCCGCGGATCGCGGCGGCGGCGGTCGTTCCGCCGTCGGTCGCGGCGGGCCTCGAACGGGACGTCTCGACCGTCGGCGGCGTGAAGTACATCTTCTCGAGCAGGCGGGCGGCGTAGGCGAGGGTGAGCATGGTACTGAGGAAGATTACGGCGGCGACGGGCCACAGCTGCGACTGGACGGCACCCAGGGCGATGTACCACTTACCGACGAAGCCGACGCCCGGTGGGACGCCGACCAGTGCCAGCAGGAGGACGGCCATCGCGCCGGCGACGATCGGTCGGCGCTTTGCGAGGCCGGCGTACTCGTCGACGGTCCGTGCGCCGTGGCTCGTCGCGACGAGCGCGGCCGACAGGAAGAGGCCGGCTTTCAACAGGCCGTGGCCGAGCAGGTGGATCGTCGCACCGACGAACGCCGTCTCGGAGCCGCCGGCGATGACGACCCCGTAGGCGGCGATGACGAGCCCGAACTGCGAGACCGACGAGTAGGCGAGCATCCGCTTGACTCTGGTCTGGATCACGGCGAGGACGGTGCCCGCGAGGACGCTCACGCAGCCGATGGTGAGGACGATCGCGGCCGCGTTCCCCATCCCGGCCAGGTAATCGACGCCGAAGACGGTCACGATCAGCCGGCCGAAGGCGTAGGCAGAGGCCGTCGAGACGAGCGCGGCGATCAACGGCGTCGCGCCGTCGGGAGCCTGCTGGTAGGCGCTTGGCTGCCACGTGTGCAATGGCCACTGGGCGACTTTGGTGGCGAAGCCGACGGTGATGAACCCGAAGCCGGCCCGAATCAACAGCGGCCGTTCGGCAGCCGGAATCTGGGTCGCGAGTGCCACCATGTTGAGCGTCCCCGTGGCCATCAACAGGAAGGCGACGCCGATCAGGTACATCGACGCGGCGACGGTACCCAGAATCAGGTACTTCAGCGCGGCGACCGCCGACTCAGGGCCGTCGCCGCTGGCGACCAGCGCATAGGTCGCGATGCTCGTGATCTCGAGGAAGACGAAGAGGTTGAACACGTCGCCGGTCAGCGAGATGCCCAGCAGGCCGCCGACCAGCAGCAGGTAGGCGGTGTAGAACGTGTTCCCGCGCGGGCCGCCCCGGCGCGTGTACGCGAGGACGCCGGCGGCGACGGCCGTCACGAGCAGGACGATCAGCACCGAGAACTCGTCGGCGACGAGCTGGATGCCGAACGCCGGCTCGTAGCCGCCGAGCTCGTGGGTCACCTCCCCGTCCGCGAAGACGACGCTTGCGAGGGCGACCGCGGCGGCGAACAGGCCGGTCGTCGCGAGCGCGGCGACGCCCCAGCCGGTCCGGTCGTAGCGCAGGCCGAGCGCGATCGGCAGCGTCGCCGCGAGCAGCGGGACGACGATCAGCAGCGGGAGGAGCAGGTCGACGCTACTCATCGGCACGCACCTCCCGAAGCGTGTCCTCGCGGAGCGTCCCGTACTCCGCGTAGATGCGGATGATCAGAGCCAGCCCGACCGCCGTCAGCGCGATCCCGACGACGATTGCGGTCAGGACGATGACTTGGGGAAGCGGGCTCGCGACGAGCAGTTCGCCGGGGTTCTTCTCGGCGGGCACGATCGGCGCAGAACCGCCCTCGACGTAGGCCATCGCGACGAAAAACAGGAAGATGGCCGTCTGGAAGAGGTTCACCCCGATCAGCTTCTTCACGAGGTTCTCGCTGGCGATCACCATGTAAATCCCGATACCGAGCACCACGAACACCAGCGCGTACAGGTAGTAGTTCGAGAGGAACTCAATCATCGTCGCTCACCTCCCGGTCGTCCGACCGGCCGGTCCCGCCGGTCCCGCTCGGGCGTTCGGGCTCGAACCCCGCCGCCATCGAGAAGAACAGGCCGACCATGGTCCCCGAGACGATCAGCGCGATGCCGAGGATCTCGACGGCCTCGAGTCCCCATTTCGGTTTGACGTGGAAGGTTTCCTTGAGCTGATAGAACTCGAGGAACTCTCCGCCCAGCGCGACCATCGCGAGGCCGATCGCGCCGAAGATGACGACGCCGCCGGTGACGAGGCCGACGAGCAAGGAGTTGCGGAGCCACTGACGGGTCGGCTCAATCCCGAAGGCAAAGGCGAGCATGAGGACCGTGACGCCGACGATGGTGCCGCCCTGGAACCCGCCGCCGGGGGCGTCGCCTCCGTGGAAGGTCATGAACAGCCCGTAGGTGAGCGTAAACGGTGCGATGATCTTCACGGCGGTCATGATCACTTGGCTTTCGGTGTACGTATCGTCGTAAGAGTCTGCCATTCAGGCGAACACCTCACGTTTCAACACGAGCAGCGTTGAGACGCCGGCGGCGAAGACGACGACCGCCTCGCCGAACGTGTCGAATCCACGGTAGGCGGCCAGCACGGCCGTGACCGCGTTCTCGACGCCGGTCTCTTCGTACGTCTCCGTGATGTAGTGTTGGGTCACCTGGGGATCCGTCCAGACCGGCGTGTCGGTGATACCGACCGGGTACATCTCGGGGAGGACGACGGTACAAAGCAGGAGAACGAACGCGCCGACGGCGACGGCTCCCGGGACGTGGATCCGTTCTCTGAGTCCGTCGGTCGAGGGGCGTGTCGTCCGCGCGATCGTCAGCAACAGCAACAGCGTCGTGACGCCGGCCCCGATTGCGGCTTCGGTCATCGCCACGTCGGGGGCCAACAGGAAGGTATAGAGGATCGCCATACCGAGACTGTAGGCTCCGAAGACGATGATAACCGACAGCACGTCGCGAAACAGCACGGTCGCGACCGCAGTCGCGAGTATGAAGATCGCAAGTGCGTACGCGAAGGCGCTCACTGCGGGTCACCTCCCGTTCCCGCGTCGTGGTCCGTCGGCTCCGAACCTCGTCCGGAGGGTGCCGGCTCGGGGTCGTGCTCCGGCTCGCTCTCGTCGTCGGCGAGTCGCGGCTCGACGCCCGTCTCGGCCGCCGAACGTGCGATCGCGTGGGCCGCCGTCGGGTTCGTGATAAAGACGAAAAACAGCAACAAGACGGTGTACACCGTCGCGTGCTGCCAGCCCAGCGCCACCGCGACGCCGGCGAGGGTCAGCCCGGCCCCGAGGGTGTCCGCCTGCGAAGCCGTGTGCGTGCGGGCGTAGACGTCGGGAAGCCGGATGACGCCGACCGTCGCGACGAACGTAAAGAACACGCCCAGTCCGACGAAGACGACGGCAACCCAGAAGCGAAGGGCTTCGATCATAGCACCCCACCTCGCTCGACGGTGAACTTCGAAATCGCGATCGACATCAGGAAGTTCAGCAGGGCGTAGATCAGCGCGATATCGAGGAACCACGGCTCGCCGAGAGCCACGGTCAGCAACGCGAGGATGACGACCGTGTTCGTCCCGAGGACGTTCACCGCCAGTAGCCGGTCTTGGGTCGTCGGTCCGACGACGGCGCGATATAGCAATACGATCGCGAGGACGACGAACGCCGCGGCCGCGGAGAGGAAGACGTCCGCGAGCGGGGGCGTCATAGCTCGTCACCCCCAACGATCTCGGCGTCGTCGCGCTCCTCGGGTGAGGGGATCGCCGCCGACTCCCGGCCGTAGAAGACGAAGCGGATGCCACGCTCTAAGCCGCCGTCGAACAGGTCCTCCTGGGCGTCTGGGATCAGCGTGTGGACGAGCAACTCCTGGTTGGTGGCCCGAACGGTGAGGGTACCGGGCGTGAGCGTGATGCTGTTGGCCAGCGCGGTCAGGGGCAGGCCGCTTCGAACGCGGGCGTTGACCCGCGTCAGCGTGGGCTCGATCGGCATCGATGGCCGAAGCACTGCGGCCGAGACCGCGATGTTGGCCTTGAGGATTTCCCAGAGTAGGTACGGGATATACAGGACGAACCGCACGGTCCGGATCGGCGACTGGACCCGGTCCAGCGGCACCGAGAACGTCACCTGCGCGAGCGAGACCGCGGCGATAGCGGCGACCGCCGCGCCGGTGACGAGATCGAACCAGTAGGTTGGATCACCCAGGACGAGATAGAAGCCATACGAGATCCAGAACGTCGCGAATAGCCGGTCGAAGTCCTCGGTCCCGCCGACGAGCCGGCCGCGTCGAGCCGATCGCTCGACCGGTGCCTCGTCGTAGGCCAGCCCGATACGCTCGAGTTCGCGCTCCAAGGGCTGGAGGATTTGGGCGGTGACGCCGGGCTGGTACTCGGGGTCGATGACCACGCGGTCGATGGCGTGGTCGTCGGCGTAGGCGTCGAAGATCTCGGCGTAATCTCGCGGGCCGAAGAGGTACTCGTCGGCTCCGAGGGTCGCCGTCTCGATCGTCACGTCCGCGTCGCCCGCGTCCTCCTCGGCCCAGTTTCGCGCCCGCGAGAGCAGTTCCGCCGCGTCTTCGCGGTAGCGATCGCTTTCTGGGACGTCGGCGTCGTAGGGAAGTGCAACGACGAGGTGGCACTCGAGGGAGTCGGCGGCCTCGAGGCCTGCCTGGACGGCGTAGCCGACCGTCTGCCGAACGGTCACCGTGTCCGACAGCGGAACGAGTAGGCGTTCAACCGCCACGGCGTCTCCCCCCGGGTGACCGTTGGTGGATGTACATGGCTCTCGTTGTTAGTCGAGTGAAGCGGCAGCCGTAGGAAAACGATTTCGTTATCCGACAGCAGTCGTCCGTTTTGGCGAATTCATCCGAGATATTCGTGATGTTTTGCCCCGTTTCCGCCGCGTAGTCGACGAGGGACGAGTTGAGGGCCGGTCTCGGCCGATCGGTAGCTTTACAATCGTAGTTTCAGTATTGAAATCTGAGTTGTATGACTGCGACTGATAGCGTTCACGATCGGATTGGAACGGCGCGCGACGAACTCACCACCGGCCAACTGCTGGCCGTCTTCGCGTTCGCCGCGGCGCTTGCGTTCACACTGTTGTTCCTTCAGGAACCGCTGGCCCACGACGCGATGCATAATTTCCGGCACGCGGCCGGCGTCATCTGTCACTAATGCTCGTCGACTACCTCGAGCGAGGCGTCCTCGCCGGTTCGATCGCGGGTCTCGCTTACGGGGCCTACGTGGCGCTCGTCGCGAACCCGTTGATCGGCTACATGGAGACCGTGGCCGAGGGCGGCCACCACGGTAGCCATGCTCACGCTGCCGGCGAGCACGCCCACACCGGCGGTCACGTCGTAAGCGAGGCGACGACCGCAGCGGTCAGCGTCGGCGGCGGCGTCCTCTGGGGAATCTTGCTCGGCGGCGTCTTCGCGCTGGCGTTCTACTTCCTCGAGCCGGCCCTGCCCGGTCGCGGGAACGCGAAGGCCTACGTCCTGGCCGGCGCGGGCTTTTTCAGCGTCTCGGTCGCCCCCTGGCTCGTCCTCCCGCCGACGACGCCGGGTGCCGAACAGGCCTACACACCGACGCTGCGGATCGCGATCTACGTCGGGATGATGGCCGTCGGCGCGGTCGTCGCCGCGGCGTCGGTTCGAGGCTACGCTCGCGTCGCTCCCCGGGGCCGCACGCTCGGGGTAGTCGCGGCCGCAGTCCCGGCCGTCGCGCTCGCAGCCGTCACCGCGCTCGGCGCGCCGACGATCGTGACCGCCGGCGCGATGCCGACCGCTCTCGTTGCTGCCTTTCGTGGACTGACCGTCCTGAGCCAGGCCGCCCTCTGGGCGCTCGTCGCCGGCTGTTTCGGCTGGCTCCAGACGCGATCCGGCGTGCGACCGGCGACAGAGCGACGCGAGGAGCTGTTAATCAATCCATGAACGAACGGACCGAACAGCACCGCGAGCGCCTCTCGGCGCACGTCTTCGTCTGTACCAATGACCGCGATTCCGAGTACGCGAGTTGCGGCGCGGCCGGTGCCGAGGAGACGGTTGCGGCGGTCAAAGACTGGCTACGCGAGCGAGACGCCTTCTGGACGGCGGTCTCCGTCAGCACGACGTCGTGTCTGGGGCTGTGCAGCGAGGACGGAACGGCGATCACGATCCAGCCGCGAAACACCTGGTACTCGGACGTGACGCCGGCCGACGTTCCCGATCTGCTCGCCTCGGAGTTCGGCCCGGACGCAGAGCGGATCCGCGACGGAAACTGAGTTGCGGGCCGGCAGGCCGTCGCGTTGCCGGTCTGCGCTTCGCACGCGAGTCTCCGGGCGCACAACCGTTTTACCCCTGGTCTCCGATACCACGCGTGGTATCAATGCGCACGTGGCCAACCGAGACCATCTACGAGGGGATCGCAGCGGTCGCGGCGACCGCCCCAAACCGACGGGCCGTCGTCTTCGAGGAAACGACGTGGACCTACGAGGACCTGCTCGCAGAGAGTCGGGCGCTCGCCCGCGGACTCGCCGGACTGGGCGTTTCGGAGGGCGACGTCATCGCGGTCTGGCTGGGCAACCGGCCCGAGTGGATCGCCTGTCAACTCGCGGCCTCCGCTCTGGGCGCGACGATGGTCGCGGTCAACACCCGCTACCGGACCCGCGAGCTCGAGTACATGCTCGCGGACGCCGGTGTGCGCGTTCTGGTCACCGAAGACGAGCTGCTCGGCCGGGAGTACCACGAGATGCTCGCGACCGCGGTTCCCGAGGTCGCCGAGCAGTCGCCCGACGAGTTCGCTCCCGACTCGATCTCCGCGCTCGAGGCGGTCGTGAGCCTCGAGTCGGCGGCCGACCTCCCGGCGCTGCGAGCCTACGACGACGTGTGCGAGACGGGGCGAGCGCGTGATCGGGGCGAGCTCGAGCCCGCGACCGATCCCGAGGCCCCGGCGGCGATTTTCTACACGAGCGGGACGACGAGCGATCCGAAAGGGTGTCTCCAGTCGAGTCGGTCGCTGTTGAACCACTCGGCGCACGTCGCCGACCACCTCGGCGTGACCGACGAGGACGTCGCCGTCGCGACGCTGCCGTTCTGTGGCATCTGGGGCTACAACACGCTGTTTAGCGTCCTCGCAACGGGCGGTACGCTCGTCGCACAGACCCACTTCGATCCCGGCGAGACGATCCGACTGATCGACGAGTACGACGCCACCTATCTCACCGGGCTGGGCGTGATGTTCGAACGAATGCTCGAGCACGACGCCTTCGAGCCCTCGCGCGTCGAGACCGTCGACAAGGGCGTCGTGGGGTTCATCAGCAAGGGGTTCGACGCGGACCTGTTCGAGCGCATCGAGTCGAGGTTCGGCTTCCCGGTCGTCCAGCCCTACGGCCTCTCGGAGGCCAACAGCCAGCTCTTCGTCGGCGATCCCGCCGATCCGATCGAGCGGCGCAAGCGCGTCGGCGGGCCGCCGATCCATCCAGCTATCGAGGCGACGATCGTCGATCCCGAGACCCGCGAGGAACTGCCGGCCGGCGAGGAAGGCGAACTCGCGATCCGGGGCTACCCCCTGGCCGATGGCTACCTCGGGAAACCCGAGGCGACCGCCGCGGCCTTCGACGACTCGGGGTGGTTCTACACCGGCGATCTCGCCGCGATCGACGATGACGGCTACGTTTACTACCGCTCGCGGCTCGACGACGCCCTGCGGATCCGGGGCTTTCTCGTCGCACCGCGGGAGATCCAGTCGGCGGTCGAAGCTCACCCCGACGTGCGCTCCTGTGAGGTTGTCGGCGCGCCCCATCCGCGCCACGGCGAAGTCGCGGTCGCGTTCGTCGTCCCCGAAAACGACGGGCTGATCGCGGGGGAGCTCGAGGCGTTTCTCGATTCCCGCGTGGCCGACTACAAGGTCCCCGACGCGTTCGAGTTCGTCGACGAGTTCCCGACGACGGAGGGACCCAACGGGGAGAAGGTCCAGAAGACGGTGCTTCGTGAGCGGGTCGCGGATCGCTTTCGGGAATGAAAACCGACCGCGTGGCCCTTGCGCCCGGCATTTCGGGACGTTTACCTGGTAGCCGTTCGGACTGCCAATAATGACGCTGTATTCGCGGATTCGCCCCCTCGCGTTCAAACTGCCGGCCGAAACGGCCCACGACCTCGGCAAGCGGACGCTCCGGGCGGCCCAGTCGACGCGACCGACGCGGGCGGCGCTTTCGTACGCCTATCGGTACGACGATCCGGCCCTCGAGGTCGACCTGTTCGATACCACGTTTCCGAACCCGGTCGGCGTCGCCGCCGGCTTCGACAAGAACGCCGAAGTGACCCACGCCCTCGCGGCGCTGGGCTTTGGCTCCGTCGAGATCGGCACCGTCACACCCTACCCGCAAGACGGCAACGACCGCCCTCGGCTGTTCCGCCTGCGCGAGGACGAGGCGATGGTCAACCGAATGGGCTTCAACGGCCAGGGGATGGAGCGCGTCAAATCCCGACTCGAGGCCGATGGGACGCCAAATATCCCCCTCGGCGTGAACGTCGGGAAGATGAACTCCTCGAGCGAGCGCGAGGCGATCGAGGACTACCGGCGCGTCTTCGATCGGCTCTCGCCGTTTGCCGACTACGTCGTCGTCAACGTCTCCTGTCCGAACACGCCCGACGAGTTCGACGAGGCCTCGCCCGACCACCTCCGGGCGATCTTCGAGACGCTCGAGGCCGAAAACGACCGCGACGTGCCGATCCTCGTCAAGATCGGCCCCGACGAACCCGACGAGTCGATCTTCGATCTCGTCGACATCGTCCGGGAGTTCGACCTCGACGGCATCGTCGCGACCAACACCTCGACCAGCCGCGAGGGTCTCGCGTCGCCCCGCCGCGAGGAGTGGGGTGGGCTCAGCGGGAAACCGATCGCGGGTCGCTCGACCGACGTGATCCGGACGATCGCCGACTACACCGACGGCGATCTTCCGATTATCGGCGTCGGCGGCGTCGATTCCGCTGCGAGCGCCTATCGGAAGATCAGGGCCGGTGCCTCACTCGTCCAGCTCTACACCGGCTTCGTCTACGAAGGGCCGTCGACGGCAAAGCGGATCAACCGGGGGCTCGTGGCGCTGCTCGAGCGTGACGGCTTTTCGTCGGTCGAGGACGCGGTCGGCGCGGACCTCGAGTACTAATATAGACCCGGTACTGATCCGCAGCGGATCTACGAACGGCGAACGACCGTCGGGCCCGAGAGGGTCGCAACCGCGTCTGCGCCCCAGGCGTTGCGCTCCTGTTGGTCCTCGATCGGCTCCTTGAACGCCGAAACTCCCGACACGACCGCTTGCTCGGGGAGGCCGTCCGGGTCGATCATGTCGATGCTGCCGGCCGTCGACGAGTACGCCCAGAGTCGGACCGCCTTTCGAAGTGTGTTCAAATTGATATTCACGAGCTGATTCGCGATCCTCACGCCGTTATCGTAGATGGTGTCCGTCGTCTCGATCAAGTTCGCCGCCTCGAGGAGGCCCTCGTTCGGGGTCGCGAACTCGACGGTGTGTCGCTCGACACCGTCGGCGATGTTGGAATCCCGGAAGTCGACCTCGAGCTCGAGGGACGTGGGTCGGAACAGATTCCCTGACATTCCGGTCTCGGTGTGATACTCGGTGCTGAGCGAGCCGACGGCGTTCTGGCTCTCGACCGTCGTTTCGGTGCTTCGGATCGTCGTGCTCCAGCCGCCGCCATCATAGGAGGTGCCAGGGGTCTCGAGGGCGAGTCTGGCGTAGACTTCGCCGACGTCGCTTGGGTCCGCATCGGTCGCCCAACTGATGACGAAGGGGAAATCGACCGTATAGGAGTCGCAGTTGCCACCGAACAGGCCACAACCTCGCAAGGACTCGTTTTGGTGCATGAAAATTCCGTGCGCGTTCCACTGACCGTTGACGACACCGACCTGCTCCGGATCGAGCGGTGTCTCGTCCTTCTGGAATAGGGTCGGAACGCCCACCGAGCAGAGGAACCCGTCACCGGTCGCGGCGGAACTGAGTCCGGGGAGCGCCGTCGCTGCGAGGCCAGTACCGCCGACGGCCTTTAGCACGGTTCGTCGCAATCGATTCGAACTGTCGTCTACGCCGCTTGCTCTATCGGACATCGCGATCAAGTTGATATAGTTGTGTAATATTAAAACCTTCTAGCAGTGTTAAATAATGATACGTAGACTTGAGAAAACAGGGAGAGTCGCGTCTCGCTCTCGCCGGCCGCTGAGTACCGAGCGAACCGCAGCAGCGATCGGTAATCGCGGTGAAAACGGCTAGGAGTGCGAGGGCAGATAGCCCGTTACGACCGGCTCGGCGGGTGATTCAATCGGCCGGTTCCGGATCGCCGATCGCGTCGTCGAGGCCGTGGTGCTCTGCGGGACCGACGGCCTCGTCGGCGCGTTCCTCGTGAATCTCGCGCGTCGTGGAGTCGTCCTCCTGTGGTTCGACGACCGGATCAGTGTCGCCGTCGGTCACGGAGAGATACACCGATCGGAGCCGTTTGGTCTTGTCCGTCTGGCAGTCGTCGGCGGCGGCGTCTGCGTCGGTCATACTCGTTTCCCGTATCGGATCCGATGGAAGGGGTGACGAATATATACCGACTGCTTCTCTCATGAGTTGAGAACTGTCATGCATAACGACATGACGGTTCCGTTCGCCCGATCAGTCGGCGTCGATGTCGACGCGCGTTCCGTAGCCGGACTCGCCGACCACCTCGCCGTCCTCGGCGACGACCTCGCCGCGGACGACCGTCGCGACCGCTTTCCCTCGGAACGACTCGCCGTCGAACGGCGTCACGCAGTTCTTCGAGTGGAGGTCGGCGCTATCGGCCGTCCACTCGAGGTCGGGATCGACGATCGTGAAGTCGGCGTCGGTGCCGACCTGCAACGAGCCCTTCTCCGGATACATCCCCCAGACCTGCGCCGGGTTCGTCGAGTGCCGATGCACCCATTCCTCGAGCGAGAGCCGTCCTCGGTCGACGAAGGTGAGCATGGTTGGCACCTCGGTCTCGAGGCCGACGAAGCCCGAAATTGCGTCCCACGTGTTTCCGAAGGGGTCGTCGACCTTCTTCTCTTCGGGGGTGTGGGGCGCGTGGTCGGTGGCGATGCAGTCGATCGCGCCGTCGTCGATGCCGACTTCCCAGAGCCGGTCGCGTTCCTCGGCGTCCCGAATGGGCGGCTGGACCCGCGCGACGTTGCCCTTCTCGCGCATGACGTCCTCGGTGAACCAGAGGTAGTGGGGCGTCGTCTCCGCGGTCACGTCGACACCGCGATCCTTGCCGCGGGCGACGGCCTCGGCCGCAGAGCCCGACGAGACGTGGAACATGTGGACCT
The DNA here is from genome assembly GCF_046097095.1 of Natrinema sp. 74. NCBI lineage: Archaea > Methanobacteriati > Methanobacteriota > Halobacteria > Halobacteriales > Natrialbaceae > Natrinema > Natrinema sp. 74. The sequence goes on along the minus strand of NZ_CP175698.1, from coordinate 3,231,588 downwards.
TCGCGCCGGTCTCCTCGGCGAAGGTGATCATCCGCTCGACGGCCTCCCGCTCGGCGATGACGGGCCGGGAGTGGGAGTGATCGATGGGGTCGTTCCGTCCTTCGGCCTTGAACTGCTCCGTGTAGTGGTCGATGATTTCGCCGTTCTCCTCGTGGAAGCCCAGGCGCTTGCCCGTCTCGCGGATTTGCTCCATCGCCTCGAGAATTTCGCCGTCGTTCGGCGGCGGCACGTCGCCGACCGTCGACCCGAGGAAGATCTTGAACCCGAGCGGGCCGACCGCGTCGATCTCGGGAATGAGATCGAGATTCTCGCTCGTGACCACGGCGTAGCTCTGGAAGTCGACGTGGGCCGCGGCCTCGCCGCGCTCGAACTTCAACTCGAGGTGCTCGGGCCGGTCGATGACCGGGTCCGTGTTCGGCATCCCGACGACGGTCGTGACGCCGCCGGCGGCGGCCGCCCGTGTCGCGGACTCCCAGTCTTCCTTGTACTCGAGGCCGGGCTCGCGGTTGTGGATGTGGCAGTCGACGATGCCCGGCACGAGGACGTTCCCCTCGCCCTCGAGGACGCGATCCGCGTCGGGAAGCCGGTCGCTCCGACCGACGGCGACGATGGTTCCGTCCTCGACGGCGACGCCCGCGTCGGGGGTCCGCCCCGCGGGCGTGACGACGGTACAGTTGCGCACGACGAGATCGACGGTCATTGCCGTGGAGTTGCCGAGGGCGGCGCATATAGCTTCCCCAAACTGCTCGAGTGCACGCCACGCCCCGCCCGCCGGAGTTCGCCGGCGTCGACGGAAGCCGGTCGTGTCACCGCCTGCTGCGATCTCGATCGAGCCCGAGACAGAGAGGCTGTAAGCAGCGCCTTCCGCCGGCTCGAGCGTGAATTCGCAGGGGGTACGAATCGGATACTAAACAGCGCGGTGCTGGTAGCGCCGAGCGATGGACACGCCAGCGATCCGCGATAGAACGATACTCGTGACCGGCGGTGCCGGGTTCATCGGCAGCCACCTCGTCGACGCCCTGACGCCACAGAACGAGGTTCGGGTGCTCGACGACTTCACGACGGGCGACCGGACTCACCTCTCCGACGACGCGACGGTGATCGAGGGCGATATTCGCGACCCGATCGCCCTCCAGCGGGCGGCCCGCGGCGTCGACCTCATCTTTCATCACGCCGCGCTCGTCAGCGTCGCACAGAGCGTCGACGAACCTCGGCAGAGCAATCGGACGAACCTCGAGGCCAGCCTGCTCGTCCTCGAACAGGCCCGTCAAGAGGACGCCCGGGTCGTCGTCGCCTCGAGCGCGGCCGTCTACGGCCATCCCGACGAACTGCCGGTCTCCGAGACGGCAGGGATCGAGCCGACGTCGCCCTACGGCGTACAGAAGGGGGCGCTCGATCGATACACCCGTCTCTACGAGGAACTGTACGGCCTGCCGACTGTCGCTCTGCGCTACTTCAACGTCTACGGCCCGCGCCAGCGGGGTCCCTACAGCGGCGTCATCTCGACGTTCATAGAGCAGGCGCGAGCCGACAAGCCGATCACGATCGAGGGCGACGGCCAGCAGAGCCGCGACTTCGTCCACGTCCGCGACGTCGTCCGGGCGAACCTGCGGGCAGCGACGACCGACGCCGTCGGCGAGGCGTACAACATCGGAACGGGAACGCGGACGGCGATCGCGGACCTCGCCGAGACGATCCGCGACGCGACCGGTTCCACCTCGCCAGTCGTCCACCGCGAGCCTCGAGTCGGCGATATTAGACACAGCGGTGCGGACGTGTCCAAGGCGAGCCGTGAACTCGGATTCGACGCCCGCATCGGCCTCGAGTCGGGGATTCGATCGCTGGTCGGTGCGTCGGAACCGGCCGGGCAGGACGCCGGCACTGTCCGAGAGCCACACAGCGAACCCGAGTCGCACAGCTAACGGTTCGCATCGGACCGTCCTCGAATCCGGCGTGCTCTTCGTTCGTGGGCCGCTGTGGGCTCTCGAAACCGGTCGGCGACACGCGTCCCGACGGGGTACGGTCGCCCGTGTTCGATTCGATGAGGGTCATCGAATCGTTTGCTTACTGACTGAATCCGGGGCGAATCCGTGCTAACCGTTCCAAACGTACGGTCGAGTTTATTCGGTTCGTCGAACAAAGGCCCCCCATACCATGACTGAGACGTCTCTTACTGGCACAGGTCTCGTTGACGCGGTTCCACCGCCGAAGGAACGCCCGTATACGATCACCTCTGCGTCGAATTCGTTTGAGAAACTGACAGTGAGGGTGCGTTGAATGACAGTCGAAATCATAACAGCAGATGGGTTATAAAAAACAATTTGTAAGGCGGTCACGACGGTACAGGACATGAATCACGTAGACACAGCCCCCAAACAGCCATGAGCATCCGCCGACGAGTTTCCACGGCCACCGATACGTTCAGTCCGTCGACCAGCGGAGCGGCCGCCGCTTCGATCGTCGCGGGTCCGCGGCCGGAGCTCGTCTCGGCGTTCGTCCGCCCGCTCCAGTTAGACGGCAATGCGCACCTGGCGGCACTCGCCGGAATGGTCGCGCTGGCGCTCCTCGGTGTGATACTCATCGTCCGCAACCGATACGAGGACCCGCCGACGCTGGCGAACGAGACGGACTCGGACTACGAGGAGTTCATGACCGATCAGGAACGCGTTCGTCAACTGCTCAGGGAAAACGGGGGCCGAATGAAGCAATCGAGAATCGTCGACTCCGTCGACTGGTCCAAAGCGAAAGTCAGCCGGTTGCTCGCCGACCTCGAGGACGACGACCAGGTCACGAAGCTCCGGCTCGGACGGGAGAATCTGGTCTGTCTGCCGGGACACGAACCGACAGCGTCGAAGTCGCCCGAACAGGCAACCGACGATTAGCGCGAGACCGTTCCTCTCAACAACCGTTGTTTTCCGCGAACGAACGGACCACTAAATACGCCGCCGCTGGGCCGTAGTATCCAATTTCTCACCGTAATGGTTCCGCCGGTTTATCCGCCGAAACGACGACGAGACTGATGCCTTCAGGGCAACCATGAACGCACGCAAACAGTTACTCGTCGTAATCACCGCGCTGATGCTCGTGGGCTCGAGCGGGGCGATGGTCGCCGCTGCGTCGGGCGGCGGGACCGTCGACGAGAGCGCACAGGTCAGCGAAGACGAGTACGAACCGACAAACGATTCGACAAACGATACGGGAGAACAGAACGCGACGGATAACGAAACCGTCTCCGACGACGACGCCGCACTGGAGAACGAGACCAATGAAACGCAGAGCGCGTACGTGACGTTCGACGATCAGACGACCGAGGGCGAGACGGTCGTCGTCGCGAACGCCACGCTGGCGAGTCCCGGTTTCGTGACGATCCACGATAGCAGCCTCCTCGTGGGTAACGTCGTCGGGAGCGTCGTCGGCACCTCGGACTACCTCGAGGCGGGCACGCACGAGAACATCACGATCACGCTCGACGAGCCACTCGAGGAAGACGAGACGCTGATCGCGATGCCGCATCGCGACACCAATCAGAATCAGACGTACGACTTCGTCGAGACGGACGGGCAGGCGGACGGACCGTTTCTCACGTCCGACGGCGAACCGGTGACCGACCAGGCGGTCGTCACCGTCGAACAGGCCGCTGACGAGGAGCCGACCGATAACGTCACCGACGACGAACCGATCGGAGACAACGTCACTGAGGAAGAGCCGACCGATAACGTCACTGACGACGAACCGGCCGAAGACAACGTCACCGACGATGAACCGATTGGTGACAACGTCACTGACGATGAACCGATCGGAGACAACGTCACCGACGATGAACCGATTGGTGACAACGTCACTGACGACGAACCGGCCGAAGACAACGTCACCGACGACGAACCGATCGAAGATAACGTGACGGAAGAAGAGCCGGCCGAAGACAACGTCACGGACGAGATACCGGTCGACGAAATGCCGATCGGCGAAATGCCGGCCGACGCTGAGGATCGGCCGATCTTCGTCACCGTGGAGAACACGACGATAGAAGAGCTGAACGTCGAGAACGTGAGCGTTTACGTTCTCGTCATCAGTCCGGACATCAGTGCCGACGATCTGCCAGATCAAATCGACGGCATCACCGATGGAATGCCGACCGAGGATAACGTCACGGAAGACAACGTGACGGAGGAGGAACCGGTCGATAACATCACCGAAGAAGAGCCGACCGACAACGTGACGGACGAAGAGCCGTTCGAAGAGAACGTTACTGAAGAGCCGTTCGAAGAGAACGTTACCGAAGAGCCGCCTTCGGTAGAGGAAAACATCACCGAGGACAACCTCACTGAGGACAACCTCACTGAGGAGGAGCCGGCCGAAGACAACGTCACCGACGACGAACCGATCGGAGACAACGTCACTGAGGAAGAGCCGGTTGAAGACAACATCACCGAAGATAACGTCACCGACGACGAACCAATCGGAGACAACGTCACTGAGGAGGAGCCGGCCGAAGACAACATCACCGAGGACAACGTGACCGAGGAGGAACCGGAAGCAGCCGAAACCTTCAACGTCACTAACCTCGAGGCACCCGACAGCGCCACTATCGGTGAGAACATCACCGTGACGGCGACCGTCACGAACCCGACGGACCAGGAGCGGACCGAAGCCGTCCAGTTCCGTCTCGACGGTGACCTCGTCACCGAGCAGAACGTGACGCTCGAGGCCAATGCGAGCGAGGACGTCGAGTTCGAGGTCAGTACGGCTGGCCTCCAGACCGGCGAATACGTTCACATGGTTCTAACTGACAGATCCGGCGAAGTCGCGATGATCGAACTGACCGAGTCGGACGACATCGGCGAGACCGACGGCCTCAACGAAACTGACGGTCTCAATGAGACAGAGGACGGGCTCAACGAAACTGACGGTCTCAATGAGACAGAGGACGGGCTCAACGAAACTGACGGACTCAACGAGACTGACGGTCTCAACGAAACCAACGGGCTCAACGAGAGCTCGGCCGCGCTCGGGTTACTGGGCTGAGCGGGAGACACCACGGACAGCGCGTCTTTTCTCGCCGCCGTATCGCGACAGTGTTGTGATGGCGGTTTTCGAACGCTCGACACGGCCCGTTACCGACCCCTGTCAACCGAGGAGCCGATAGAGGGCGCTCGCGGCGATCGCGAGGAAGATGAGCACGCTCGCGAGGACCGGATCGATAGTCGAGAGCACCGGGAGGCCGAGTCCGGCTAGTGCGATGACGGCGAGACCGAGGAGACAGAGGGCGAGGTGAACCTGCAGGACTCGCGAGTGATCGTCGTTGTGGCCGTCGACGTACCGGAGCACGTCGTCGAAGTGACGGCCTGGCCGGATCGTTTTGGCATCGGAGTCGTACTCGATCACGGCGTCCTCTTGAAGCTGGGGGAGGTGCGTCTGTTGGAGAGAGACGTAAACGCTCTTGTACAGGTTGTTCGGCACCGGAGAGGTGTCCGATTCCGTCGCGGCGATCTCGTTCGCTATGTCGGAGACGTCGACCTTGCTGCCTTCGTCCGCGAGTAACTGGACGATAGCCCGACGTCTATCGTTACCGAGGATGTGAAACACCTCGCTCTCTTCGAGCGGCTCAGTTCTGTTCGTTTGAACTGACATCGATCAGAGAGAGAGGGCACCGATTCTCGAGTGACAGTCCACCACCAACGACCATGTCACCACACTTCTCCAACCACGAACTTTAACTTTTGCAGGTTACGCTCTCATCTGCTTCGGCCGGCGACCTCGGTGTGTCCTCGAACGATCGTAAGCGGAAGGTACAGTACCGGGGTTTCTGTCGCTCGAGCGTCCGCCGCGACAAGCTGTCGGAAGCGGACGAGTGCCGACCTAGAGCGTGCATCGCCGGTCACCGAGGTGGCCTACCGGCGACTCGTCGGACGATCTGGACTCGAGCGAAAATGGGTATCGACTGTCGCGGCTGACGGACAAACGGAGCGTCAGTCACCGGGGAGGTGACCGCCGGACTGCATCTCGCGATACGTCGTACAGGACGGGCAACCGTGGACGACATCGCCGTTGTCACCGAAGACGCGAGCGAACTGCTGCGTGACGTGGGTCCCGCAGTTTCGACACCGTGGGCCGGCTGTCGACGATTCCATGGGTTTCCAGTCGTGTTGATGGGAGTTCATGGTTTGAGGGGGTGTACTCGGCCGAGTCTCGCGCGCTGCCGACCGACCGAAGCCATCGGCCGCTGTGACGGTTCGGTGGGACGCGATGCCATCGCGGCAGGCACTCGACCGGGTATCGTCGTATCAAGGGGAGCAAGCGCGAATAAAGGACGCCGACTGTTTAGTCGGAGAGCGGGTATGAGAACCGGGAAACAGCCACTTTCCGGCGGAGAAGTGCGGAGAGAAGCGCTGCGCCGACGGGAGCGAGGGATCGATCGACGGTGGCCGTCAATCCGAATTCAGTCGCGTTCCACCACAGTCAGCGTTCTAACAGTGAATTGATCGCTATTGCAAACCGTCGAAAGCAGTTGTTTCTCGAGCGAAATACGATCTTACGACGTGGAACGGCGCGGAGACGGAGAATAAGGTACATCGTTATAAAATACCACTGTCGCTTACCGATCGGTGTGCGCGAATGTACGGTGGAACTCGCAACGGTGGTGGCCTCACTGCCGACTCTCTCGCATCGACACCTCTCTCGGAGAGCGAACGGATCCCGACCGTCACGGACGAGCGACTATGACCATGTCAACGCAAGCGAGTAACACGCGATCGGAATCGACTGCCAACCCCGCCGCCCAACTCGACGTCCTCGGGGACGACTGCGCCCGCACGATCCTCGTCGCCACGAGCGAGGGACCGAAGACGGCGAAGGAACTGACGAACCGAACCGACAGCTCGTCGGCGACGGTCTACCGACGAATCAACAATCTCCTCGAGAGCGAGCTCTTGGCCGAGTGTGTTCGGTTCGAAGACGACGGTTCGCATACGACCGCCTACGAAGCGACCGCCGACGTCCTTCGCGTTCGGATCGGCGCGGACGGAATCGAGGTCATCGTCTCGAATACCGACGGGTGACCTGCTCCGAGCGTGTCACGAAACGGTCACGGGAGCGCTCGAGCCGGTGAGCGCTGGCGGAGACCGAATCGAGGAGGGAGGAGGGGCTGATCAGCACAGCAAGGCCGGTTACGAGCGACTGTCCGCCGAACGGAGTGTTTCCTGTGGGTAATACCGTTTAAACAGAAGGGACGGTCGCTGTATGATACGGATAACAAATATCCGCTCAATGGAACGGTCTGTGTGATTGAGCAATGCACGATCTGACCGGCTTCCAGCGCGATCTGCTGTACGTGATCGCAGGCGCGGACCGACCGTCGGGACAGACCGTCAAAGACGAGGTCGAAAAGTATTACAGCTCTGAGATCAATCACGGACGGCTGTATCCCAACCTGGATACGCTTGTCAACAAGGAGCTGGTCGAGAAGGGGCAACTCGACAGGCGAACGAATTACTACGCGATCACCGATGCCGGGCGACAGCAGATCGAGGAGCGGCGCGAATGGGAATCCCAGTACGTCGATTTCTAACGTCAACCGGTCCCAAGACGGTCCGGAACCGGGCTGTGGCCGTCACTCGCATCGTCCGTCACGGCCGCAAATCGAGTGATCGTGTCGGTAACACGGCCCATAACAAAGCATCGATGAGTGCATCGACCCAACGAGAATGGCAGCCGTATCATTCGCACGGAGACGGAGCACCGCGCAGCGAGCGCCGGTGGATCGTCGATGAGTCATCGAACGAACACCCGGACCGGCGTTGGGATCGTTCGTCGGTACCCCTTCGACCTCGCGGCCGTCTCGATCGGCGCGCTATTGGCGTATGCAGTCGTGATGAGGTTTGGCAGCGACAGTAGCCTGCGGCTGTTCGTAACGTTCCCGCTCGCTCTGTTCTTCCCGGGATATGCGGGCGTCTCAGTCCTCTTTCCCGCCGACAAGCGGGCCGCACAGGAGACGGCGACGGCGACGACCGCCGCCGCCCGCCCGCGGGGGATCGACGCGGTCGAACGCGCGGGCTTGGCATTCGTCCTATCGCTGGCGGCCGTCCCGGTAGTCGCCATCGCGTTGCCCTTTACCGAGTGGGGCCTGACCACCACGTCGATCGCAGCCGCACTGACGGTGGTGACGGTCGTGACCGCACAGCTCGGAGCCATCAGGCGGCTTCGCGTTCCAGACGGGGAGCGGTTTTCCGTCTCCCCGATCGCGGGCCTCGAGCGGCTCCGCGGCGACGACACCGGCGGCGCGACCGTCTCGTCGATCGTGCTCGTTCTGGCGATCGGGACGGCGGTCAGCGCGTTGTTCGTCGGCTTTCTGTTTCCCGTGTCGGCGGGCGGGTTCACCGAGCTCGCGCTCTACAGCGAGAACGAGGACGGCGAGATGGTCGCCGGCCAGCTCCCAAGCGAGGTCGCGACGGGCGAGTCGGTGCCGTTTGTCCTCTCGATCGAGAATCAGGAGGGCGAACGGCAGGACTACACGGTTGTCGCCCAACAGCAGATCGTGTCCGACGGCGAAGTCGTCGAGCGGACGGAGCTGCGACAGCTCGAGGTGAGCGTCGGCGACGGAGCCACGGAAACCGGGCGACAGTCGGTCACACCCACGGCGGAACCCGGTGAGACCGTCCGGATCGCCGTCTTGCTCTACCACGGCGAACCGCCGGCCGATCCGACGGTCGATAACGCTGCCGAGGAGACCCACTTCTGGGTGTCGGTGACGGGCGGGTAACGGTTCAACCGTTCGCGACGGCGCTCGAGTCTTCGTTTCACGTCTCGTCGCCGACGCTGTTTCATCGCTCGAGTCGCCGGTTGCCGTGGAAGCCGATCGCTAGTACCGATTGGCTTCCTCTCGTTCGATTGATAGCGGCCGGTCGTGCCCTTCCGTGAGCGTCGGAGAGCGGCACTCGGCGCGAACTGGCGACAGGACGGACGGGGAGCAAAGGGCGACGGCCTATCGGCTCGCAAAGCCGAGTGACACGGTCGTGCCGTGGCGACGTGAGAGGTGCTGTGCCGACGCGAGGACGAGAACGAGAAGACAGAGCACGACGGCGACGACCGGCGCGAGGCCCGTCGAGAGCGGGCCGATGGCGAGCGACGAGAGCGCGAAGGCGACGACGCCGACCGCCGTCAGCCCCGCGTAGAGGCGGTGCCACGACCGTTGCTCCTCGAGGTGCCGATCGAGGTAGGGTTCGAACCGGTCCTCGCTGGGGAGGAGGTCGATCTCGTGGCCGTCCGGATCCCAATCGACGATGCCGTGATCCTCGAGCATCGGCAGGTGGGTCTGATAGAGGGAGATGTAGACCCGTCGGCGCTGGGTTCGGGTCACGTCGTCGGGATCGGTATCGTTCTCCCAGGCGGCGACCTGCTCGACGAGCGGCGCAAGATCACAGCTGCCGCCCTGTCGTTTGAGGTATCTGACCGCCTGCCGTCTCCGTGCGTTGCTGAACACGTCGAATAGCTCCGCTTGCGTGAGTTCGCTGTCAGCCATGGCTGCCCTCGTCGTGTCGTATCTGGTCCCGTTCCCGTCTGCCGGGTGTGGTCGGATACCTCACAGCACCGAATGCCAGCCTGTGGCCCTTTACTATCGCTCGGCTACCCATCCGAAAGGGCGTTATACCTGTTCGGACGCGTGATAGACGCCGAATTCGACGTTTCAGCGGAGCCAATAGATTGATCGCACGGAGATATCCCCGAGGGGGCCGTTCGCGGCAGTCGGAGCCGCTCGGTCTCGGCGATTCTGTAGTTCGGGACTACGGATCTCTCAAGGCGGGGATAACAAAGCCTCGTTACCGGCTGTATCTGCACGACTGCCCACGCGGGTATCGATTCACACTATGAAACGAATACGCGACCGACTACGGCGGCATTCAGGGGTTCAAACGCGAGCTACGGCTCACCAGCGTCGCGTTCGCTCGAGGACGGAGCGGAGCGACCGCGGCGGAGGTGAACCGCGATGAGCGAAGCGGTGCGGGAAGTCGTCCGGGGTGACGGCTGTACGGTCGACGACGACGCTACGCTCGGATACGGCGCGTTCGACGAGCCGACTAGAATCGGCGACGACGCGACGATCAGGGCCGGGTCGATCGTCTACGGCGACGTGACGATCGGTGACGACTTCGCGACGGGCCACGACGTGTTGGTCCGCGAAGGGACAACGATCGGCGATGACGTGCTCGTCGGGACCAAGACGGTCATCGACGGCCAGACGGCGATCGGTTCCCACGTCAGCCTCCAGACGAACGTCTACGTGCCGACCCAGACGACGATCGGGGACAACGTCTTCGTGGGTCCGAGTGCCGTTCTGACCAACGACGAGTATCCGATTCGGACCGACGACGGACTCGAGGGACCGACGATCGAGGACGGCGCGTCGGTCGGCGCGAACGCGACGCTACTGCCGGGTGTGACGATCGGCGAGAACGCGTTCGTCGCCGCCGGTGCCGTCGTCACCGACGACGTCCCGGCGGACAGTCTGGCCGTCGGTACGCCCGCGACCGTCCAGCCGCTCCCGGATCCGTTGGAGGGGGAGAACCAACTCGCATGACGGACGCCGGACGAGACCCCGAGACCGACGGTGGAACGGAACCGAGCGCGGACGGCGGGACGGGGACCGAGACCGCGACAGCCGACACGGACCCCGACGCGGACGCGACGGGGCCGATTCCCATCGCCGACCCCGAACTCAGCGCCGACGTCGTCGAACGCGTCGAATCGATCCTCGAGGACGGCCGGCTCGCAGACGGACCCGAAGTCAGAGCCTTCGAGGACGAATTCGCGGCCTACTGTGGCACCGACGAGGCGGTCGCGACGGCCAACGGGACGACCGCACTCCACGCCGCGCTCGAGGCGGTCGGCCTCGAGGACGGCGACGCGGTGATCACCTCGCCGTTTTCGTTCGTCGCGAGCGCGAACGCGATCCGACTGGCCGGCGGGACACCGGTTTTCGCGGACATCGACCCTGCGACTTACACGCTGGACCCGGCCGACGTAGAGCGGGTCCTCGCGGAGCGCGACGACATCGTCGGACTCCTCCCGGTTCACCTCTACGGCCTGCCCGCGGACATGCCGGCGCTGTGTGCGCTCGCCGACGAACACGACCTGTTCGTCGTCGAAGACGCCTGTCAGGCTCACGGCGCGAGGATCGACGGGGAGCGAGTCGGCGGCTTCGGCGACGCGGCCTGCTTCTCGTTCTATCCGACGAAGAACATGACCACCGGCGAAGGTGGCATCGTCGTCACCGACCGCGAGGACGTCGCCGACCGCGCCGCGGGCTACGTCAACCACGGTCGCGACGCCGACGGGACCGGCGGCTACGATCACGCCGATCTCGGGCACAACTACCGGATGACGAGCATCGAAGCGGCCATCGGCCGCGCCCAACTCGAGCGCTTGCCCGCGTTTAACCGCACGCGCCGGGAGAACGCCGCGTTCTACGACGAGCGGCTCGCGGAGTTGCCACTCGAGACGCCGGCGGATCCAACCGGCTCCAGACACGTCTACCACCAGTACACGATCCGGACTGACGATCGGGACGGCCTCCAGGCGACTCTCGCCGAGCGCGAGGTCGGAACCGGGATCTACTACGACACGCCGATTCACCGCCAGCCGGCCTACGAGACGGTTAGCACGGCCGCGGCACGGCTCCCGCGAGCCGAGCGAGCGGCCGACGAAGTCCTCTCCCTGCCCGTCCATCCGGGGCTCACGGAGCGCGACCGACGAGCCGTCGTCCGAGCGGTTCGAGACCACTTCACCAGCCAATGACCACGGACACCACGACGGACGAGACGACCGACGAACAGCTGCGGGCCGGCGTCATCGGCGTCGGCTCCATGGGGGAAAACCACGCGCGGGTCTACGCCGAACTGCCCGGCGTCGACCTCGTCGGCGTCACCGACCGCGACGACGAGGTCGCCTCGCGAGTCGCCGCCGAGTACGACACCGAACCGGTCGCCCTCGAGACGCTGCTTGAGCGCTGTGACGCCGTGACGGTGGCCGTCCCGACCCACGCCCACTACGAGACGGTGTCGACCTGTCTCGAGGCAGGCGTCCACGTCCTGGTCGAGAAGCCGATCGCCGAGACGGTCGCGCAGGGCGAACAGTTGGCCGATCAGGCCCGCGCGGAGGGGCTCGTCTTACAGGTCGGTCACATCGAGCGGTTCAACCCCGCGGTACAGACGGTCGCGGAGGTGATCGACGAACTGGACGTGATCGGCGTCGAGGCCGAACGGCTCGGCCCGCCGATCGACCGGATGGCACCCGGCAACGTCGTCTTCGATCTGATGGTCCACGACGTCGACGTCGTCGGGTCAATACTCGGCGAGTCTCCTCGATCGATCGCCGCGACCGGGACCGAAAACGGCCAGTACGCCACCGCGACGATCGAGTACGACGACGTCGTCGCGACGGTGACCGCGAGCCGCGTCACCCAAAAGAAGGTGCGCAAGCTCACCGTCACCGCCCGCGAGTGTCTCGTCGAGGTCGACTATCTGGAGCAGTCGGTGCTGATCCACCGCGATTCCTACCCCGAGTATCTCACCGACGACGGCCAGTCGCGCTACCGCCACGAGAGCGTCGTCGAGCGCCCGCGCGTCGACACGGGCGAGCCGCTGCGCAACGAGCTCGCGTCGTTCGTCGAGGCCGCTCGCACCGGCGCAGAGCCGGAGGTCACCGCCGAAGACGGGATCCGGGCCCTCGAGACGGTGCAGTTGATCGACCGGCTCGCGTCGGGGCCACCGGATCAGCAAGACGACGGGGCCGACGACGACGCCGCGGAACGGGAGGTGGAGGCCTGATGTCGGCGGCCTCGAGCGAGGACCGCGAGACGGATTCAGCGGGGCTCTACGGCTCGACCCTCGCTTCCGACCGGCAGCGCGAGCGCCTGACCGCGGGCGAGCTGCCGGTCGCGGTCTACGGGCTCGGCAAGATGGGGCTCCCGCTCGCGGCGGTCTACGCCGAGACGACGGGGAACGTGACCGGCGTCGACGTCGATCCGGGCGTCGTCGAGACGATCGAAGAGGGCGAGAGCCACGTCGTCGGCGAGCCCGGCCTCACGGACCTCGTCGCCGAACAGGTCGACGCCGGCCGGCTCGCGGCGACGACCGACGGGCCGGCGGCGGCCGACGCAGCGCGGATCCATGTGATCATCGTCCCGACGCTGCTAGACGACGAGAACGAGCCGGATCTGACGACCGTCGAGTCGGTCGCCGACGACATCGCGGCCGGGCTGGCTCCCGGCGACCTGGTGATCGCCGAGTCGACGCTGCCGCCGGGGACCTGCCGCGACGTGTTGCGACCACACCTCGCGAGCGAGAGCGGCCTCGCGCCCGACGAGTTCGGGCTCGCGTTCTGCCCGGAGCGGACCTCGTCGGGAACGGCGTTGCGAGACATTCGAGGCCACTATCCGAAGGTCGTCGGCGGCGTCGACGACGAGAGCACCCGGGCCGCCGAGATCGTGTACGACGAACTCTCGAGCAACGAAGTCCATCCCGTCTCGGACGCGACGACCGCGGAGGCGGTCAAGGTGTTCGAGGGGATCTACCGCGACGTAAACATCGCGCTCGCGAACGAACTGGGTCGGCTCGCCGACGAGTTCCAGGTCTCGGTCCGCGAGGCGATCGAGACGGCCAACGACCTGCCGATGTGCCAGCTCCACGATCCGGGCCCCGGTGTCGGCGGCCACTGCATCCCGTACTACCCGCACTTCCTGCTCGAGCGGACCGACGAGCCGATGGCCGTTACGGAGACGGCCAGACGGGTCAACGACGAGATGCCCGCGGCCGTCGTCGACCGTCTCGAGGGCGAACTTGAGCGCGAGGGGACCGCCCTCGCTGACGCATCGGTCGTCGTCCTCGGAATCACGTACCGCCCCGGCGTCGAGGAGACTCGCGCCTCGCCCGCGCTGGGCGTCATCGACGAACTGCGCGAACGGGACGCGGCCGTCGCGGGCGTCGATCCGCTCGTCGACCCGGCCGAGTACGGCGCGCGGCCGGTCGCAGTCGACGACCTGGCCGACGAGACGTTCGACGCGGCCGTGGTCGTCACGCCACACGAGGCGTTCGACTCGATCGAGTGGCCCGCCCTCGAGCCGATGGTCGTCGTCGACGGCCGCGACGCGGTCGATCTGGCGGGGACGCCCCACCGGGAGTACGACCTCGCAGGCTCGAGTGACGGGCGGCCGCCGCGGGGCGACCGCGACGGCGAGGCGGGTGGCGACCGCGGCGGACCGGAGACCGTAAACGCGACCACCGACGGAGGAGCGGATGTATAAGGGCGAACGGATCGCCGTCGTCGTGACGGCCTACGACGAGTCGGCGTTCGTCGGCCGCGTCATCGAGACGGTGCCGGCGTTCGTCGACCGCATCTACGCCGTCGACGACCGGTCTCCCGACGATAGCTGGGACGTGATCCGCCGGGTCGCCGACCGAATCAACGCCGAAGCGGCGGACGACGGAACCGAATCGGCGCTCGCGGTGGCCGACGGCGGCGACCGGCGGGTCGTCCCGATCCGCCACGAGGAAAATCAGGGCTACGGTGCGGCGGTCAAGACCGGCTACCGACGCGCCGCCGAGGACGGCATGGACGTCGTCGCGGTGATGAACGGCGACGGTCAGATGGACCCCGAGATCCTCGATCGGATCATCGATCCGGTCGTCGAGGGCGAGGCCGACTACGCCAAGGGGAACCGACTGCTCAGTCCCGACCACCGCGCGGCGATGTCGACGTTCCGGTTCGTCGGGAACGCCATGCTCACCGGGCTCTCGAAGTTCGCCACCGGCTACTGGTCGATCGGCGACCCGCAAAACGGCTACACCGCCATCTCGCGGGAGACGATCGAACGGCTCGACCTCGCGGCAATCACCAATCAGTACGGCTTTCTCAACCACCTCCTGACCCACCTCAACGTCGCGGGCTGTCGGGTCGCCGACGTGCCGATGACGGCGGTCTACGGCGACGAGGAGAGCAGTATCAGATACACGTCGTTCGTCCGGTTCGTCTCCCTCCTGTTGCTCGAGAGCTTCTGCTGGCGGCTGAAGACGCGATATCTGGTTCGGTCGTTCAATCCGGCGGTCCTCTACTACGGGGTCGGGGCCGCGGGCCTGGTCGGGGGCTCGTTGGGACTGGTCGGCACAGCGGTCCGGGCGGTGCGGGGAGAGGAGGCGTTCACCGGCGGAATCGCCTCGTTCGTCGCCACACTGCTGGGGCTGCTCTCGCTTGGAACCGCGATCCGACTCGACGCCGAGGCGAACGAGGACCTCGAGGTGCCCTGCGACGAGCGCGAGGCCGTCGAACCCGAACGCCGTCGCGACGCGGCGGCTGACGACCGATCGCCGCGTCAGTCGATCGAGTAAGTCACGATATCCTCGCTTTCGCAGGCCGGACATCGGACCGTATCGGCCGAGACGTTCGTCCCGCAGTCGCGACACTCGTGGAGGACCGTGACCGACCGCGCACCGTCACCGCGGTCGGGCGCTGGCGCGGGGGATTCCGTCCCCGACTCGGACTCGGATCCGGTGAACAGTTCACTGAGCAGTGTGGAGAGACTCATAGAACGGGGCTAACCGACCCTTTTCCGGAGATGGGTATAAGTATTTCGTGAACGTTACAAGTACCTCATTATTAATTATGTTTTATCCCTCCGCGATCGGTTGCCAGCGACCGACGCGGGCTACATCGACCGCGACCGCGGTTGCAGCGCTCGTTTCGTCGATCGGTCGAGTCGCTCAACCGCCCCGCGGGAGCGAGCGACGTCGACGAGGAGGTCGGTCAGGTTCGCGAGGTCGCCGACGTACTCTCGTCGCCGGCGCTGCCACCGTTCGTCGGTGCCCTCGTCGGTGAGGATCTCGAGCGAGCGGTCGCGGACCGCCTCGTAGGCGTCGAACTGCTCGGCGAGGCCGGCGCGCTCGAGCGCTCTGAACTCGCCGTACTCGTGGTCGTCGGTGCCGCGATAGCGGAAGGCGGGCGTGCCGAGCAGCGCGGCCTCGGTGGCCATCGTCCCGGTGTCGGCGACCAGCAGCGAGGCCTCGGCCATGGCGTCGTGGATCAGCGCGGGATGGAGATCGTAGGGCCGCGCCGGGAGCTCGCGCAGGTCCATCTCGCCGCCCTCGTCGGAGACGAAGACCGTCGCCGCCTCGCTCAGGCGTTCGATTACGTCCCGTCGCTGCTCGGGCCGGAACCCCTCGAGGTCGGCGTCGTGGAGGGCGTCGAGGGCGTTGAACCGAACGAGGACGTACGGCTCGTCCGGATCGACATCGAGGAACTCGCGGATGTCGTCTCTCGGCTCGAAAACGTCGGGGTGGAGATAGGCGCACTCTTTGAAGCCGTCGAAGGTGTAGTGATCGTCGCCCAGCTCGCGACGCGTCACCGCCGGCGAGATGATGCAGTCGGCGAAGGGCCGCGAGACGGTGTGGTTGAAATCGCCCGGCTCGTCGTCTAAGACGAGGACGACCGGCGTCCGCGTGAGCGTTCCGGCAGCGGCCGCGTAGGGACCGCGACCGAAGACCACGTCGGGATCGAACCGGACCGCCTGCGTCCCGATCGAGAGAAACTGGCCGCCCAGTTCGCGGGCGAGCCGGAGCCTCGAGAACCGCTCCGTTCCGTGGTGGCCGTAGACCCGGTAGGGCACGTCGAAGTAGTCGAGTAAGTCAGTCGTACAGGCGTACTCTCGGGTGAGCACGAGCACGTCGTGTCCCGCCGCCTCGAGTCGGTCGACGGCGTTTCGATACAGGTGGACGTGTGCGGGTGTGTTCGCCAAGACGAGGATCCGCATCGCCCGCGGCTACCCGCCGTCAACCCTTTGTAATCCCATCGCTACGGGCTCTTTCGGCCGAAAATCGCCGGATATGGCCGAGACGGTCAACTGTACGTGAAGAAAACTCACAGGACCGAGTGGATAACAAAACGCGCCCGGGCCGTTCGCTTGCGTACTCGAGATGCACGTCCTCACAGTCACGACGTACGCCGACGCTCCGTTCATGACCCAACAGATGGCCGCGCTCGAGGACCGCGGCGTTTCCTTTACGACGGTGTCGGTGGCGGGCGAGGTCGACGCCGACATCTCCCGAGGGCCGACGGACTATCTGCGGACGATCCCCGAGGTCGTCAGGGAGGCCGGGAACGGCTACGACCTGATACACGCCCAGTACGGCCTGACCGCGCCGATGGCCCTCGCACAGCTTCGCAAGCCGGTCGTGCTTTCGCTGTGGGGTTCCGACGTTCACGGCCCCGTCGCCCCCGTCAGCCGGGCGTCAGCGCCGTTCTGTGACGAAGTGGTGGTCATGTCAGAGAGGATGCGCGAGTCGCTGGGCCGGGACTGTACGGTGATCCCCGACGGCGTCGACTTAACGAAGTTCCGGCCGGAACCGCAAGACTGCGCCCGAAACCGGGTCGGTTGGGACGACGGTGACGGGTACGACGTGCTGTTTCCGTACTCCCCCGCCCGCGACGTGAAGAACTACCCCCGGGCCAAGCGCGTCACAACGGTCGTCGACAACCTCCTCGAGTGCCCGGTCCGACTGCGGACGGTCTCAGGTGTCGATCACGACGCCGTCTCCGACTACATGAACGCCGCCGACGCTCTCCTGTTGACATCCCACAGCGAGGGGTCGCCGAATTCGGTCAAGGAGGCGCTGGCCTGTACCCTCCCTGTCGTCGCCGTCGACGTCGGTGACGTTCACGAGCGACTCGCCGGCGTCGATCCGTCCGTCGTGGCCGCGAACGACGAGGAACTCGTCCGCGGGCTGCTCAAGGTGTTGACGCGCGGCGAGCGATCGAACGGCCGCGAGGCGGCCCGCGAGGTGAGCATCGACCGAACGGCCGAACGGATGCTCGCGGTCTACGAGCGGGTGGCGGGGAAGGCAATCGAGACCGAGGACAGCTGGACAAAACGGCGCGTACGGGAATCACCACGGCTCGATTGACAGGAGACTGTCGCCCGCTTTCTCGTTCGGAACGGAGCCCGAAATCGCCACCACGGACAGAGAGGAAACCTATCAACAAGCGTTAGCTGAGGGTTCTTGGTAATGCATCCCGAACTTAGTACGTATGTCTCTGACTGCAACCGAAATCTGGTCAGCATCAGCAACGACACGGTGGCTACACGGACTGTGGGAGTATTACCGGGAATACACTCACACCGCAGTTCACGCAGTTTCAGCCGCAGCACTCACCGCACTTGGACTGTTGATCTTCATCAACCGACTCTTTGTGGTACTGGCGATTGCCGCGTACGTTTGTCCTCCTATCATCCTCTATAGTATCGGCTCTGGCGCGGGGATGACGTCAGACCGGTCGACAGCGCCGCCTATGCGGGCAGATTCGAGAACGAGTTCGGACAACGATTTCGATAGCGACTCCGACGGCGACGACGGGGACAGTGATTCCGACAGCGATGACGGAGACAGCGATTCCGACGGCGATGACGGAGACAGCGACTCCGATAGTGATGACGGGGACACTGATACGGATGGCTCTGACGCTGACGCAGACGCTGACGGTGCCGATGCCGACGCTGATGCCGATGGCTGACCGTTCTGTGCGCTCCTCGTTCCCACTCGTTACTCAACGCCCTGTATCGGTAGAGACGCACCACGACCGTAGCGAGAGTGCGACGCTCGAGATACCGGAGAGACCGAATTAGGAGCCCCTAGTACCGCTGTTACGGATCGAAGCGCCGACGATCGGCGACTACCGTACGTCCTCCCGGTACCACGCCATCGTCTCGGGCAGGTGGGCCTCGAGCGGCCGGTATTCGTATCCCAACTCCTCGCTGGCCTTCCGCGACGTGTAGAACAGCCGTTGGGTCGCGAGGTCGGCCATCTGCCGATCGAAGGGGAACAGCCGGCGATCGGCGACGGCGTCGACGACCTCGGCGACCGGGCCGGCGGCGCGAATCGCGGTCGCGGGGACGCGGATCCGCGCCGGCGAGCCGTCGACGGCGTCGGCGATCCGCGAGACCGCGCGGTCGTACGTGAGGTTCTCGCCGCCGAGGATATAGTGCGCTCCTGTGTCGCCGCGCTCGTAGGCTGCCAGCAGCCCGTCGACGACGTCCGAGAGGCCGACGATGCTCAGGCCACCGGGGAGATGGGCGGGCATCGTCGGTTCGACGCCCATCGCGAGCAACTGAGCGGTGAACTCCTCGTCGCCGGGACCGAAGATCGAGGTCGGGTGGACGGTGACGGCGTCGCCATCGGTCTCGGCGTATCGGTCGACCAGGTCCTCGGCCTCGGCTTTCGAGGCCTGGTAGGCACCGATCGGCTCTGCCACGTCCGTCTCGTCGGCGAAAGCCGCGTTGCCCCGCGGTCGGCGCGTTCCCGATGTGCTGGTGAAGACGACCCGTCCCACGTCGGCATCGCGGCAGGCCTCGAGTACGCGTTCGGTGCCGTCGCGGTTCACGTCCCAGACCGTTTCGGGGCCGGCGCTCCAGAGACCGATCCCTGCGAGGTGGAAGATGGCGTCGGCTCCGTCGACGAGTTCGCGCAGGGTCTCGCCGGCGAAGAGATCGCCGACGTACCAGTCGACGCCCTCGAGGTCGCCCCGGTCCGAGGTCGGTCGGCTGAGGCCGCGGACCTCCCAGTCGTCCGCAAGTAGGCGGTCGCAGAGCCGGCTGCCGAGGAAGCCGGT
The DNA here is from genome assembly GCF_046097095.1 of Natrinema sp. 74. Classification (NCBI taxonomy): domain Archaea; kingdom Methanobacteriati; phylum Methanobacteriota; class Halobacteria; order Halobacteriales; family Natrialbaceae; genus Natrinema; species Natrinema sp. 74. The sequence continues at coordinate 3,211,941 of NZ_CP175698.1, read as the reverse complement.
CGCGCCGGTGACCGCCGCGGTGCGCGTCTCGGTCATCGATCGCCCTCGAGTTGCGGCGGGACGGCGTCGCCGGCCACCGCCGCGTAGACCCTGTAGGCGGTCGTGACGGCCGGATGGGTCTCGTCGGCCGGCGGCAAGTCGCCGTCGCCGATTCGCGCTCGAAGCCGATCGAAGTCGACGTCTCCCTCGACGGTGACCGGCTCGGCCTCGGGGCCGCGAACCGCCTCGAGCGCCGCGTCGGCTTCGGGCGAGCGGCCGAGCAGGAAGGTCGCAACGGCGTCGACGGTGGGGACCGCACCGGCGAAGAGCGTATTCGCCGCCACCGGATCGCCGTCGTAGGCGGTGGTCGCGTCGAGGACGGCGAGTTCGGGCGCGACGGTGCGCGTCATCGCGACGGGAGTTCGATCGGGGTCGCCATCGCGATCGACGAGTCCGGCGAGGGTTCGCATCGCGCCCGCGACCGGGCCGGCCTCGGTGGGGCGCAGCGACGGGACGGCGACCACGGTGCTGTCGGTGAGGCGGTCTGGAATCGAAAGCGCGACTGGATGGCCGTCAACCGTGTTGACCGCCTCGGTCCGCGATTCGGTCGCCAGATCGACGAGATCGGCATCGAATCGGTCGCACAGACTCGCGTAGCCGAGATAGCCGGCCGTCCGGTCGAACGCCATCCGATCGTCGCTCGCGCCGGCGATGGCGATGGCGGCGTCGGTCTCGCGCTCGAGTTGGGCGACGAGCGCCCCGATCACGGCGGGATCGGTCACCGTCCCGGCGGAGGGATGGAACGGGTAGTGGGCGTCAGGGACCAGCGTGATCCGGTCGGCCGCGGCGAGCGACTCGAGGGAGGGTGCGAGAAGTTCGCGAACGGGCTCCTCGAGTGCGGCCATGCGCGTGTCGGTATCGGGCGTCCACCCGCCACAGCGGTCGGCGTCGACGTCGACCGCACGGACCCGCGTCGCGTCTGTGGCGTCGTCCGTCGCGCTCATAGCGTCACCTCCGGGGCCTCGAGCTCGCTTTCGTCGTCCGCCGCGGCCAGTTCGTAGGCCGTCTCGGCGAGGTCAAGCGTCCGTCGGCCGGCCGCGCCGTCGACCGGCGGCCGGTCGTCCGTGCGAATCGCATCACAGAAGTCCGCCAGCGCGTCGTAGTGGGCCTGCAGGTAAAACGTCGGACCGAAGACGTTGGGCTCATCGCGGGTGAATCGGCTGGCGACGTTCGAGAGGGCCGACTTCGCCGCGTCGGCGTAGAAGTTCGCCGGCAAGTGGTCCTCGTTGCTGATCGTCCCCGTCACGCCCTCGAGGCGCAGCCGGGTGTTGACCGCCGGCAGCTGTTCCCACTGGTAGGAGCCACAGTGGAGCGTGACCGTCGTTTCCGTCTCTGGTGCCTCCATGAGCACGGTCGCGGCGTCCTCGACGTCGGTCTCGAGGGAGGTACCCGTCGCAGCGTCTCGAACCTCGAGGTCGCCGAACAGCCACTCGAGGACATCGAAGCAGTGAACGCCGAGTTCGAACAGGGAGCCGCCCCCGGCCGCGTCGGGATCGAGCGGCCACGACGGCGGGGCCTCCCGGGCCGGCGGCCGGCCGAGCGGCCCGTCGTTGAGCCGCGTGATCGAGGCGTAGGGGACGTGGCCGACGCCGCCTTCGTCGTAGGCCTCCTTGACGCCGATCATGTCTGGCTGATAGCGCAGCGTGTGATCGACGCCGACGGCGATGCCGGCCTCGCGGGCGGTCTCGAGCATCGCGTCTGCCTCCTCGGTCGAGCGGGCCAGCGGCTTCTCGACGAAGACGTCGACGCCGGCCGCGGCCGCTCGCTCGACGGCTTCGGCGTGGAGGAACGGCGGGAGAGCGACGACTGCCGCGTCGAGGTCCTCGGACTCGAGTAGCGCCGCGTAGTCGTCGTACGTTCGGGAGACGCCGGCGCGTTCGGCCCGATCGCGGTTCTCGGCGACGGCGTCCGCGGCCGCGACGACCTCGACGTCCGGCATCGCGAGCGCCGACTTCAGGTGTACCATGCCGATGTTCCCGACGCCGAGGACGCCAAGCGAGAGCGCACTCGAGTCGGTCCATCGATTGAGAAGCGTCAGTGCCATCTGCCCGAAACCGGGCCGGCAGCGGGCTTTGTTATCGTCGTCGTATCCGTTCGGGCGACTCGTGTAGTGGTTTCATTCAGCGAGTCGCGCATAGCCCGGTCTCGGGAGTATCACTGACTTACTATCGGTCGGTCGCCGTCTTCGTTCGGGACGCCGGTGACTCGATGCGCGACGTCGGCCATCGTCTCGACGGTGAGATCCGTCTCGGCGCGACGCCGAGCGAGATAGGCGAGAATCGCCCGCATCCGGTGGTCGTCTCGCTCGTGTGTCAGGTTGTTCGGATGGAGCCACATGTGGAAGATCCCGTCTCGTTTCGTCGCTTCGTTGATGCCGTAGCGGGCGAGTGCGACCATCGGATCCTCCCAGACCGACTCGGCGAACGTCCGTGCAGTCCCTTCGAATCCGAAGAGAAACAGCGAGGCCGGGATATCGACGAGTCCGTGTTCGTCGATCGTCGGTTCGACGAGCAACGAGCGATTGAGCACCGTCAGATCGACCATACACCGAACACCGTATCGAGTCGGCGATCTGCTACGGTACGCTTTGATCCCCCGCTCTGCCAGCACGTCGCGGTGACCGATGTCGTTGCGCGGATAGATGAAGGAGTCGACCGACTGATTCCAGTCAGCGGCGATTTCGATACTGCGTTCGAGTTCGGCGTCTGCGAGTTCGTGATCCGTCTCGGACTGACCGAAGAGCACGTGCGAAAAGGAATGGCTAGCAAACTCGTGGTCGACGTCCGACTCGAGAAGCGCTTGCACGAGGTCGGGCCCGAAGCGTAACTCGTCGCGGTCCGCCCACTCGGTTCGTTCGCGTTCGAACCAGCCGTCCGGTGCCGGATGGTCGGCGTGTCTCCCGTCGCAGGTCTCAAGCATGAGATGGCCGACGACCGCCCACGTCGCCGGAATATCGTACTCGTCCAGCAGGTCGAGCATGACAGACCAGCCGCGGCGCCCCGACGTGACCCGTTCGGCCGGCGGATTCGAGAGATCGTGAAAGCCCCAGCCGAGTTCCGCATCGAGCGAGATGATTACGCTGCCCACAGCGACCACCTTCTTTGGACCTGTGCCATATCCGGGGCCGTCTTGATCGGAAGTCTTTGTTATGAATTTCCTGCCGCGGCCAGATCCGTTCAGCACCGCGCGGACGGCCGATATGCACGAATTACGGGTGTATGTCGCGCACGAAGCGTGGTAATACGACCGAACAGGGACATATCAGTTCGACTGATGGCTGAATCATCTCTATAACAAAGCGAATCTCGGTCAACAGGCAGGGTAGCAGGCGTCTTCGACGCCTCAAAACGTAATCATGAGCGGATCTACAACCCCGTCCGAGCGAGCGTTCGTGCTCGGACTCGACGGCGTGCCGTGGAGACTCATCGAGCAATGGAGCGACGAGGGCGACCTCCCGAATTTCGCTCGGCTGCGTGAGGAGGGCGCATCGGGCCCACTCGACAGCACCCGCCCGCCGACGACGCCGCTCGCGTGGCCGTCGATCGCCACCGGCGTCTGGCCGGACAAACACGGCCTCTATGGGTTCCAGAATCTGTCGTCCGAGTACAGCCACGAGATGTACACGAGCCGGGACCTCGCACAGCCGGCCCTCTGGGACCTGCTCGGGCCGGCACACGTCGGAAACGTCCCGATGACGTATCCGGCTCGAGAGATCGACGGCACCATGGTTACGGGGATGATGACGCCCTCGACCGACCGGCAGTTCACGCAGCCGCCGGCCCTGCAAGACGAAATCGACGCGCGGATTCCCGAGTACGAAATCAGTCTCGACTATCCCGAATACGCCGACCGGCTCGACGACTTCCAGGTCGCCGTCGACGACATGCTGGCGAAGCGGCGTGCGCTGATGGAGCTCCAGATGGACCGCGCCGGCGACGACTGGCAGCTGTTTTTCTTCGTCTACACCGCGCCCGACCGGTTCCAGCACCTCGTCTGGGACACGGACAAGCTGCTGGCCCACTACAAGAACCTCGACGAGATTGTCGGCGAGGTCATCGAGTACACCGACGACCACGCGGCCGACCTCTACGTCGTCTCCGACCACGGCTTCGGCCCGATCGAGAACCTCGTCTACGTCAACCGCATCCTCGAGAACGACGGCTACCTCGTCCGGCGCGACGACGAGGGTACGCGCGGGGCGCTCGCGAGCCTCGGCATCTCCAGAGACGCCATTACGGGCGCGCTGAACCGAGTGGGGATCACCGAGGAGACGCTGGTCCAGTCGCTCCCCCGGCGGCTCGTCGACTCCGTCGCCGAGCAGATCCCCGGCGATCACGCCCTCTACGACGTCGACTTCGACCAGACCGTCGCGTTCGTCCACGACACTGGCAACTGCTATATCAACGACAGCGAGCGCTTCGACCGCGGCATCGTCTCGCCGAACGAGGTCCCACGGGTGAAAGCCGACATCAAAGCCGTCCTCGAGTCGGCGACCGACGCGGATGGCGAGGCGCTGCTCGAGGTGTTCGACGGCGACGAACTGTTTCCGACGGACGACGAGGCACCCGATCTGGTGGTCTGTGGTCGGGGGACGTACGAATCGCGGAGCACGGTGTCAGACGAGGTGCTCGGCGACACCGGTACCTACGACGCGAGCCACCGCAGCGAGGGGATCATGCTCTGCCGGGGGCCGTCGATCGCGGCCGACGCGACGGTACGCGGTGCGCGCGTCGTCGACATCGCACCGACACTGCTCCACGGAATCGGCGAACCGGTTCCGGAAACCGCCGACGGTCGGGTGCTGTTCGATGCGTTCGCCGAAGCGGCCCCGCCAGCGAAGACGAAAGTCGAGCGCTCGACAGCGACCCGGGTCGACGCCGGCGAGGAAGTCGACGAGAATTTCGACGACGTCGAAGATCGGCTGAAAGGACTCGGGTATATGGAGTGACTCACCGTCCGCCGATCGGCGGGCTGTCGAGCCGAGAGCCGCCCCGGTTACCCGGTAGGCGATGGCTACCGTCACTGTAGACGGGTGCTTACACGTCGGTAGTCTACTCCCGTCGCATATAATCCAGCGTATAATTACGGAGATGCGTAAACTGCTCTTTTCGTACACATGCCGAGGTGCCCGCCGCTGTGGGTCGGACGACAGCCGAACCGCAGTGGCGCTCTCGAGCATGGGAGTTGACGATAGAGATCATGAATAGACATAACGTGCTACTCGGTATAGCGAGCGCAGCGCTCGGTGCGAGCGCGCTCATCGGCTCGAGCGCGTTCGCCTCGACCGATCGCGAGCGTTCCGATCGACCCGATACCGGCGTGTCCGCCCGGCTCTCTCGTAGCGACGGGGCGTCCACTGGACGAGATCGACTGCGTCGAGTGCGAACGCGATGGCGCGTGGCGAAACGACACGTCGATCAGCTATTTCGCCCGCCGTAGGTTCCGGTCGCCGCTCCGCGCGTCGGATTCCCCGCAGCCGTTTCGATGGAATCCGTGTCTCCGCCCCTGAGACTCCGTTACGGGAGTATTTACTAACACTGTACCTGTTCCACAGGCGAAATAGTTCACGGTGACTATGTACACGGCACAGACGAGTCGCGACCCGATCGCTCCCACCGAGCGACTCGCATTCGCGACCGACTCACGCGAAGTAGCGACGACCGGCCGACCCAGAGCCGAACAGCCGAGTGAGGTGTCCGGCCGATGAACGTCCTGTCGGTCGTCGGTGCGAGACCGCAGTTCGTCAAGGCGGCCGCCGTTTCACAGCGACTTCGACCCGAGCACGACGAGTCGCTCGTCCACACCGGCCAACACTATGATCCCGAGCTCTCAGACGTGTTTTTCGAGGAACTCGCGCTCCCCGAGCCGGAATTTCAGCTTGGCGTCGGATCTGGATCTCACGCCCAACAGACAGCCGAAATGATGAGCAAGCTAGAACGGATCGTCGACGACGAGTCCCCCGACGTCGTTCTCGTCTACGGCGATACCAATTCGACGCTGGCGGCCGCGCTCGTCGCGGCGAAATCGCCGGCGTCGCTCGCCCACGTCGAAGCCGGGTTGCGGTCTTACGACCGGTCGATGCCCGAAGAGATCAACCGACGGCTGACCGATCACTGCTCCGACTTCCTCTTCGCACCGGGCCCGCACGCAAAGGAGACCCTCGAGCAAGAGGGCATCTCGGAGGACGTGTTCGTCCCCGGCGACGTGATGTACGATACGCTGTTGCAGATTCGCGACCGAATTCGGGACCGCGACGCCACCGAGGACACCGTCCCCGACGAGTACGTTCTCGCGACGGTCCACCGCGCGAAGAACACGGACGATCAGGACCGACTCGCAGCGATCGTCGACGCGTTTTCGCGGGTGCGCGTTCCCGTCGTCTTCCCCGCGCATCCGCGCACGGTCGCGGCGTTGCGAGAGTACGGGCTCTGGGAACGAGCGACGGAAGATATCCGCGTCATCGATCCAGTCAGTTACGGGCGGTTCATCGGACTCGTCGAGGGCGCGACCTGCGTCGCGACGGATTCCGGCGGGGTCCAGAAGGAAGCGTTCTACCTCGACACGCCGTGCGTGACGCTCCGCGAAACGACGGAGTGGATCGAGACGGTCGACGCCGGCTGGAACACCCTCGTCGGCGCGGACTCGGCCGCGATCGTCGACGCCGTGCGGGACGCTGCCGATCCGCCAGTAAAGCCCGATCTCTACGGGAACGGGAACGCGGCGGCACGTATCGTCGACCGCCTCGAGAAGCGCGTACACTGAGATGACCGGCGATACTGACCGCCGACCCCGCCTCGGCTTGACGGTTGCGGACGGCGGGCGCGCTCGATCCACAGCCCCGTCCTCGTCGGACTGGAACGTCGCTGACGTGCCGCGCGATCGGTCCTCACTCCCGGGAGACGCGGCGTTCGCGCTCTGTCTGACGCACGACGTCGATCGGCCGTACAAGGGGTTTCGATCGCTCTACTACGCGACTCGAGAGCGGCCGGGGTATCACCTGCGGACCGCGCTCTCGTCGACGAACCCGTACTGGCAGTTCGAAGACATCATGGCGCTCGAGGACGAGTTAGACGTCCGCTCGGCGTTTTACTTCCTGAACGAACAGCACCTGCTCGCCGACCGGCCGATCGACGAGTGGCTCTCGCCGTCGAACTGGGTCCAGCACCTGGGTCGGTACGATATCACCGCGTCCGAAATCGTCGATGTCGTCTGCGCCCTCGACGACGGCGGCTGGGAGGTCGGCCTTCACGGCTCGTATCACTCCGCCGACGACCGAGAGCGGTTGCGCGAAGAAAAGGCGGCACTCGAGGACGTCCTCGGCCGGCCCGTCGCCGGCGGTCGACAGCACTATCTCCGGCTTTCCGTCCCGGACACGTGGCGACACCACCGAGCGATCGGCCTCGAGTACGACGCGACGCTCGGCTCGAGCACGGAGTGTGGGTTTCAGGCCGGATACCGTCCCCTGCGGCCCTTCGACGACGACTTCCTCGTCTTCCCGCTGACGATCATGGAGCAGGCGCTGCCGGACCCGGGGACAGACATCGAGGCCGCTCGCGACGTCTGCGAACGGATACTCACGGAAGCGGCGGAGCACAGCGCCGTCATGACTGTTCTCTGGCATCCCCGATACTTCAACGAACGGGAGTTTCCCGGCTTCCAATCGCTGTATCGATGGCTCGTCGAACGAGCGCGGGAGCGCGGCGCGTGGATCGGCTCGCCTCGCGGGCTCTGTGAGGCGATCGGTCGCGACGGAACCGGTCGCTCTCGCCGTTCGAAGTCGAGCATCTGATCGGGCGACGAGTCCCACGAGCGGCGACGGTGACGGGGCCGTCTATCGGACGATTGCAGGTCGTTCGAACCGCCACCGGCGGATCGACCTCGGACGGCGGAACGATATCGAACGGCGGAACGATGTCGAACGACGAAGCGGGTGTCGGACGGCGGAACGCGTGGGAACGAAGCGTCGGTCGGAAGCGGACGGCCCTCGTCGGGTATCGGTGCGACCGCGCCGGCGACGCGGTCAGTCAATCGCTGCCGACACTGATCGGTGGCTTCGAGTGCGAGCGGTGCGGGGAGTCGAATCGACTGACCGACTCGATTCCGTTGACCGCTCCGCGTGTGATCGCAGTCTCGACGATCACGTCGGTGAGATTTACCGTGTCCGAGAGGAACGCGTTTCGCCGCCGCTGCCACGTGTCGTCGATTCCCTCGTCACAAAGCAGGGTCGTCGACAGCTCGAGCACGTCGTCGAACCGAGACACGTTGTGAATCAGCCCCTCGTTCTCGAGCTCGAGGAAGTTGCCCATGTCCGACTCGCCGACGAACGAGTTCGACCGAATTGCCGGGGTTCCGAGCAGGGCGGCTTCGGTGACCATCGTCTGCGTATCGGCGACGAGAAGCGCCGCCTCGGCGAGCGCGTCGTGTAGTAAGGCGGGGTGGAAATCGAACGGCCGTGCTGGGAGCCCCGCGAGGTCTACGCCGTTTCCTTCGTCGGAGACCAGAATCGTCGCGTCGTCGCTGAGCCGTTCGATGAGGCGGCGACACTGCTCGCTCGTGATCCCGTTCTCGCCGACGTCGTGTTGCGAGCCGAACGCGTTGAGCCGGAGGATGGCGTACGGCTCGTCGTCGTCGAGTCCGAGTCGCTCTCGGACCGACGGGTTCGGCGTGTAGATCTCCGGATGGAGGTACGCGCACTCTTTGAACCCGGCGAACACGTAGTGCTTCGCGCCGAGATCCTTCTGGAACGTATTCGGCGTGAGCACGGCTCGAGCGAACGGCGTCGAGACGGCGTGGTCGAACGACGCCGGTTCGGAATCAATAAGCAGAACGGCCGGCGTTCTGGTCACCGCCGCGGTGTGTGCCGCGTAGCCGCCCATTCCGAAGACGAGGTCCGGATCGAACCGCCGGGCGTGTCGTATGGCCCGGACGTAGTGGGCGGGCAAGCGACTCAGCAGCGATCCTTTCGACGTATCGCAGTAGCCGTAGACCTCGTACGGCAGGTCGTGCCACTCGAGTAACTCGACCGTGCAGGTGTAATCGCGAGCGAGGACGAGCACCTCGTGTCCCCGGTCTTGCAGCGTCTGGACGGCGTGTTTGTACAGGTGAACGTGTGCCGGTGTGTTCGTAAAGAACAGGTATCTCATGTTGAAACCCACCTTCTTCTGGATGAACGATATCAATTCTCCGTGTTTGTTATCTCGCTCGTACCGATAGTGTCTGGAGCGAGTGAGAGTCGCCGCGGGAATCACGCGGTCGGTACCGATCGGTAGTGTCGCTGTACCCCGTTTCGTCGCGGGTCCGCTCGCAGCCGACCGGCTCGAGGGGCACTCATCGAGTCACAGTCGATGACCCTCTGTATCCGATTACTGAGCGAATAACAAGGTCCGTCGTACGGATACGATCGGCACAGTATGGACGTCAAACGAATCGGTCTCGAGGACTGGCGCGACGCGCTCCCGGCATCCGGATCCGAAGTGTTTCACGAGCCGGCTGCGCTCTCCGTGCTCGAGGACTACACGAACGCGGAGTTGCAACTGTACGGGGCGTACAAGGGACAGCAAGCGGTCGGATTGCTGCCGGTGTTCATCACCGATCGCTCGATCGGCCGAACGGTCCTCTCGCCGCCGGTTTCGCTCAGCGTCCCGCGACTCGGGCCGATCGTCGACCCGAATAGTCCGAAACGACGGAAACGAGAGCGGATCAACAACGCGCTGATAGAGGCTGTCATCGACGATCTCGAGGTCGCGAAGCGATCGACCCTGTTCCGAATGACGTGTCCGGTCGACTACGCTGACCCGCGACCGTTCCGATGGAACGATCTCTCGGTGGAGCCGGAGTTTACGTACGTCGTCGATCTCAAGGATGCCGACGATATCGAAGACGCCATGACGGGGTTCAGTAAGAGCCTCCGAAACGAGATGCGTCGGTACGACGAGGTCGATCTCTCAATCGAGACCGAGGGCATCGATACCGCCCTTCGGATCTACGATGACGTCGTCGACCGCTACGAACAGCACGACGATTCCGCGCCGATGTCGCGTTCGTTCCTCCGTGCACTCCTCTCGAGCCTGGACGACGACCGGTGGCGCGTATACGCAGCGCGGACGCCCGACGGGACGTACAAAAGCGGCATCATCACGCTTTTTTCCGGCGATCTGGCCTACTACTGGCACGGCGGCGTCACCGCCACCTACGACCACGTGAGCGTCAACAACCTCCTCCACCGCGTTATTCTCGAAGATCTGGTCACCGATCCCGAACTCGAGTCGGTGACGGGATACGACCTCGTCGGTGCAAACACCGAGCGACTCTGTGAGTACAAAGGGAAGTTCAACGGCGAACTCCGGCCGTACTACGTAGTCGAATCGTCGGGACTCGAGATGCAACTCGCGAAGACGACGTACCAACGGCTCGCTGGCTCTCTGTCCAAGGGGTAAGACAGCACGTCGCACCGACCCCGTAGGAGCCGGTGGAATCGTCGATGCCGACCGCTCACGTCAGCAGCGATACCGTTTCTCGCGGATCGAAGAGGCCGCTGATCGTCGCCATGCTCGCCCAGATCGCGGCTCCGAGCACGGTCACGCCGAGCAACGAGACGATGTTGGCGGCATACGGCATCAGTCCCAGAACGCACAATCCCATTACGGCGGAGATGCCGGTCGTTCCGAGCGCGGTCCGAAGGAGGCGGGTCGTGTGCAGGTCGAGCTCGGTGTGGACGATATAGAGGTTGGCCAACGAGTACGCGCTGTACGTCACGACCGTCACCGCGGCCGCGCCGACGACGCCGTACATCGGGATGAACACGATGTTCAATCCGAAATTGGCGATCGAGCTCACTCCCTTTGCGATCGCCCGAACGCGAGCCCGGCCGAGGAAATCGAGTACGTTGGTCGTGACGAGCGTCACCGATTGCACGAGGACGAAGAAACTGAATACCCGGACCACCGGAACTGCGCCGGCGTACTCGCGTCCAAACACCAGCAGTACCGCCGGTTTCGCGATCACGAGGAGTCCGACTGTCGCCGGCACGTACAGCAAAAGCACGTACTCGACGGTCGATTCGTAGAGCCGTGCGGCGCGGTCCAATTCGTCGTTGGCCTTATCCTCGCCGAACGTCGGGGAGACGGCGAATCCGATCGAGCCGGCCGGTGCCAGAACGAACTCCGATATCTGCTTGCCGAGCGTGTAAAACCCGACGGCGACCGGAGTCATGAAGACCCCGATCAGGACGGTATCGATGCGCGCGGCGATCACGCCCGCGCTCCGCGAAACCGTCAGCGGCACGCTGTACTCGAGGATGCGCCGTCGAAGCCCCGCCTCGGGCGCGTCGGCGGTATCGAACGTGCGGTAGAACCGCGTATAGAGGAGGCCGAGCCCGATGACGGCAGCGACGGCCGCGGCGACCGCGTACCCGAGGAGCGCACCGACGACGCCCCAGCCAAGCGTCACGAAGCCGACGACGAGCGCGATCCGAGCGAGGTAGTTAACGACGTTTACGATCGCGCTCAGTTCGACCGCGTTGAATCCCTGAAACGCGACGGTGTTGAACGTGTGCAGCGACCGCGACGCGAGCAGCCCCGCGCCGACGAGCAACAAGACACCGAGGCCGGGTTCGCCGAGTGCGGTCGCGACCGTCTCGCGGACGAGCACGATCAGCAGGACGGTCGTGACAACGAGCAGGAACCGGTATTTCAGCGCGATCGAGAGGATGTGGGGGACTTGACTCGAGTCCGCTTCTTTGAACTCCGCTACGTACCGCGCCGCGGATCGTGCGATCCCGAGGTCGCCAAACAGTTGGGCGACGCCGATGATCGAGATAGCGAGAAAGAGGAGTCCGTACTCGCCCGGACTCAACAGCACACTCGAGAGGAGAACCATCAGAAGTCCGTTGACGCTTATGTTCACCGCGCGGGCGACGAACGTCGCCTTGATCCCGGCGGCGATTCGATCAGAGACGGACATTCGATCTCGGAGTGCGGAAGGCAGCGAGCGTGTTCGATCGACGGCCGTCGGCGAACGAAAACCGGTCCGGGAACCGCCGGCGTTGCAACTGTCTCATAGTCTGGCGGTGTCGACGACCGCACGACCCCTTGTTATGAAGAACGTTCGATCGCTGTGCGTTCGATATGGACCCAGTCTGACGCTATAACGGCGTCCTACGATCGGCGACGGTTCGAGCGAGACGGAGACCGCTCGAGGCGTGCCCTCGAGAGCGACAGTCGCCGACGCTCGACGCTGCTGTGGTGGCGACCGCTCGCTACGTGTCATCACTGGACGGATGCACTCGCCGGCCGCGGGTTCGGGGTCCCCCGAAGCGGATCGACGTGGCGCTGGAGCCAGAGTTCGAGACCGGTAATCGACGCCAGCGGGATCAGGTTGCCGGAGTCACCGGAGCGGACTCGATCGCGCATCGCGAGGATTGCGTCCCCGTCGAGGAACGGACGGCGGCGAGCGTCATCGACGAGACCGTCGATGAACGACCTGACGTGGTCGTCTTCCCGGTAGTGGGTGAGATACGGTCCGGCCGAATCGTCCGTGAGACGGCCTGCGAGTTGCTTTCCGACGAAGGCGACGGCATGCGTCCAGTACGACCGCGACGGCGCGACGCCGGTCCGCTGGTACGGAATCTCGTCGAGACCCATGCCGAGTTCCCTGACCACTCGGAGTTTGATCGGCGGGACGCCGAGCGGAATCTTCCCGTCCGACCACGGGACGGTCTGCATCCGCTGTTCGGCGGGCATCGCGAGAAAGTGGTTCAGAAACGCACCGTCGCTGATCGTTCGCGTCCCGACCTGGCTCCGCTGGACGACGTTGCTCCGCATATGGAGATACGAGTACATCCGCTGGATCGCGTCGCACGATCGGCGTGCGTTACTGTCTCCGCCGAGATCCGCGACCTCCTCGCGGAGCGACCGGCGGGGATCGTCGACCGACGGGACGAGCGAGGCAACTTCGTCGACCGAGAGCACCTTGCGCTTGCGGTACAGCGTCTCCGCCGGTGGTACGTCGTGTTCGATGTAGTACGACCAGACGCCCTCTCCGAGAAACGTCCCGCCCTCCATTACGACGTCGACGGTGTCCGCGAGCTCCTGAAACATGAACGACAGCGCCGGCACGTACGCCCATGACTGCATCGCATCGTTGCAGTCGACGCAGCGCTCGAGGCTCTCGACGAACGCATCGGGCGAGCCGGTCACGTCCGCGATGTGCCGGTGGTGAACGCCGAGGCCGTCCGCGACGCGGGGTGCGATGGTGTTGTCTCCTGGCAGTCCGTTTTCGTAGGAGAGCGTCGCGAAGTCAGCGCCGATTCGACGGAACGTCGCACCGGCGACGCGACTGTCGATACCACCGGATAGCCAGAGTCCGAGGCGGCCATCGACGGAGTCGGCTACGTCCTCCATCGCATCCTCGTAGCGTCGAACCCAGCCGTCGACGTAGCTCTCGCCGGCACTGGCTCGAAAGTCGGGGTACCAGTAGCGCGTCGTCTCGACCGTCCCATCGGTATACGTGAGATACGTCGCTGGGGGGAGATTGCTGATCTCCTCGATGAGCGTCTTTTCGCCGACGACCGCTCCGACCAGCAACAGATCACTCACCGCTCGACGATCGACCGTCTGCGACGAGATGCGTTCGAGGAGCGGCGTCAGCTCGGACCCGAAGTAAAAGCCGTTCTGCGCGGCATAGTAACAAGGGCGGCTGCCGACCTTGTCGGTCGCGACGCGGATCGTTCCCGTGTCGCGGTCCATCACCGCAATCGAGAACGGCCCCTCTAACGTCGGCAGAACGGCGTCGGGAGTGTCCACGATGGCCCGGAATAGTTCCCCCGTCGACCACGGGAGCTCGCCCGCGTTCGAGACAACGCCGTGGATCGCACCGAGAACGCGATCGCCACACCAGATCGTGCCACTCTGCGAATCTTTCTCGCCGTGGTGGGCACACCCCACCCCGTACCGTCCCAGCGAGCGACGCTCGGTCTCATACCAGTCCTCCTGGTAGAGCGAGTCGATCATTGCGTCGATGGTCGGTCTCCCGGCGGTTCCGCCGACAATACCGGTCATTGGCAGACGTAGCACGGATCGAAATTATTGTAATGAACTCTATTACCGAACGACGACCGCAGAATCCAACGCATAACGGCGATCCGGGGGAGAAATAGACTACCGACGGCCAGCGAGGCGTTCCTCGAGCGACCAGACGGACGAATACCCGGCCCGAGTAGGGCGTTGCCGCTTGAGAGCGCCCCGGGGGGTACTCGACCGTCAGGACTCGACCGAATTCGGCGTGGCGTTACCGATTTCGTGCGTTATACTCGAGGTCAACGGTCGCATCACCGCTCAGGCGGAAGTCGACGATATCGCCGTCGAACCAGTAGGCGTCGAGTTCCTCGTCGACGCTGCCGCTGACGGACGTTCCGTCGACCGCGTCGCCGGGGTCGACCGAGGCGTCCCGGTAGTTTGAGGTGACGACGTCGCCGTCGACGGTAAAGGAGTACGACGACTTGCCGTCGGTGCCGGCACCGTCGATGACGATGGCGTTCGCGAGGCGTTCCTGGCCGTTGTACTCGTCGGGGTCGATCCGCTGGTCGTCGAGGTAAACGTGTGCTGAGCCGGCGTGGAAGGTGACTGCGGAGAGTGCCCCGGAGAATCGGAACCGCTGGGCACCGCGGTCGATCGATCCCTCGACAGTGGTGTCTGACCGCACCGTGGCGTGGTCTTCGGAGGCGTCGCCGTCGATCGTATCGATCGTGCCGTCGACCGTGATCTCGTACTCGGCGCTCGAGCCGTTGCCGACCAGCGTCAGGACGTGGGGTTGTTCGTCGCCGTAGTCGGCGGGGTCGACCTGCTCGCCATTGACGTAGACGCGGGCATCGCCATCGAGCGTGAGATCGGTCAGTTCGCCGCCAAACCGGAAGCCGTCGCGCCAGCCGGCGACCGAGCCGGTGATACGGCCGCCGTCGACGGTGTCCTCACCGTCGATCGTGGCACCCTTGACCGTCGCCTTCTCGGCGGCCCCGGAGACCGCGAACTCGTAGCGCGTCCCGCCGGACGTGCCGACGCCGTCGACCAGCAGCGTGTTCTCGAGGGCCGGTTGGTTGCCGTTGTACTGATCGGGATCGATCACGTCCCCGTTGACCGTGACGCGAGCCGAGCCCTGGCGGAACGCGACCTCGCGGAGGTCGCCGGCGAAGCGGTATCCGTCGACGTGGGAGGCGTCCGTCACCCAGCCAGTGGCGCTCGTGCCGTCGACCGAATCGTAACTCTCGAGCGAGCCGGCGTTTGGATCGTCGACGAGTTCGTCGGTGGTCTCGACGTAGTACTCCGTCGGCTCGCCGGTGCCCGTGACCGTGAGGGTGTTCCCAGGGAGGTCCGTCCCGCCGTCGCCACTTGAGGGTGAGTCAGACCTGGGGGCGGGGGTACCGCCAGCAGCCTCCGATGCGGTTTTGGGACAGCCCTCGGGGATGCGCTCTCGCGGCGTACCCGCGGAACTCCCGTTCAGGGTGCCGTTCGCCTCGCGGACCGTTTCGAAACGAGTGGTTCCGTCGAGCGTGACCGTCGACGAGCGACTGTATCCCGACTGGCCGACGACGATGTCGGTGCTGTTATCGCCGAAATCGCAACCGCGAGCCTCGGTGTTCGCCCATCGCGACCAGAGCCCGCGTACGGTTCTGAACGACACGCAGTTGTCGACGTACGAGCCGTTCGTGCCGATCCGGAATCCCGAATTCTCCAGGTCGGAAGCGTACGAGTCGTGAATGCGGACCGTTCCACCGTTCCCGTTGTTGGAGCGATTCCCGGGGTCGCTTCCGTAGACCCCGTGTGAGGGCATGTTTTCGACGTAGAGGTTCCTGATCTCGAGGTCCCCCGCGTGGTCGAAGTGAACGTATATTCCCGACGGAAACGCCGACGTGCTCCGTGCGTACGACGTTCCCGGTAGATAGACGTTCTCGATGACTCCCGTTGCGCCGCTGCTGGGCACCTGCACGACGAAGTTCTGGCTACCGGGTGTCGAGTCCAACTGGCCGCGAACGCCAACGTTGCGGATCGTCCAGTCGTCCGTCGTCGCCGTAATCCGGTAGCTGGCACCCTGCGCCGTGATGTCGATCAAGACGTTTTCCCACGTTTCGCCTCGAGAGAGACGTTTTTGGAAGGTCTCACCCGCGCTCACTTCGATGACGTCGTGATCGGTCGCCGCGCTCGTCACACCGGCCGACGCGACCGCCGACGCGGCGGCCGCGCTGGTCAGTTTGAGGTACGACCGCCGGTCCAGTAACGAC
Organism: Natrinema sp. 74; assembly: GCF_046097095.1. NCBI lineage: Archaea > Methanobacteriati > Methanobacteriota > Halobacteria > Halobacteriales > Natrialbaceae > Natrinema > Natrinema sp. 74. The sequence goes on along the minus strand of NZ_CP175698.1, from coordinate 3,195,629 downwards.
CGCTTACCACCATCACGACCGTCTGTATTTCCCGGTACGGAATTTTTCTCTCTATTCTTACATTCTGGTTCTCGTGACATACGTCCGGTAACCCGAACGTAACCGATATAGTCTTTTTGTAGTCTTATCGGCGAAATATAAAATTCTGTGGGTATATATTCAGGAATGCAGTACTATTGCCGCCATATAGTGAACGAATATAAGAATATAGTTAAATCGTTTCTATCTCACCCAACAATATAACTCAAGCATCTTGTATCGATAAATGGCTCTTTTCTGTCATAGCGGGCGCTGGAACACAGGTCAAAACGGACGTTCGTCCCCGGTCGGGTTCGACCACTCGTCCGGACGGCATATCCATCGAGAAACGGTGTCCTGAGTTCCGCGAGCGGCAGTCGATATCGTGTTCGGACGCTCGACCGCGGGACGCAGCGACGGCCGTCGGATCAAACTCGAGCGCGAGCCGGTGAGACCGCAGATGGCTTCAGGGAACGGCTCCCGCGCTGGCGACCGCCGCGAGTTCCCGCCCGCCCAGCGCGTTCTCACCAGGTAAACCGCTTGCTTGAGGAGTAAAAACACGAAGAGTGACCGACAGTCCGTCTCGGTCTCGGCTTTCGAACGTCGTCCATCGACAACCGAGCGGACCGTAGAGCGCGACGATCGAGCCGAATGCGCTCGGCGTGACGGCAATGATTACGACCGAGAACCCTCCTCGAGCGTCGAACGCCGATTTCGAACGCAGTATCGTCGCCGTGTACGATCGTGATCCGACGGCTCGAGACCGGGCGGTGAGCGCGGCGGTGGGCCGTTCGTTTTAGGCCGCCGTCTCCTCGCTGTCGGCCGCGCCGCGAACGTAGTACAAGTTGAATTCGCCGTTTGAGTGGACTCGACTGACGCCCCGCTGTGAGGGGATCGACTCGAGTTGCGACTGCGAGTATCGCAGCCCCTGATACGCGGTCACCTCTCGTTTTCGGTCTGCGTGCGTTACGACGAGGTACCTATCGTCGGCGTATTGGGAAGCGATTCCGTCCGCGATCGCCTCGCCGTATATCGCCTCGTACTTTCGCGTCCGATCGAGGTTTCCGTACATCGCGTCCTCGTAACGGCTCGGGCCTCCGCGGATCACGGCGAACGTGACGTTGTCGTCCTTGTTCTCGAACGTGGTCTGGTGACCTTCCATGGACATATCTGTGACATGAGGTGATGCCTGATAGATGTACGGCGACGGAAAGACGACGAGTAGTGAAACAAGGAGCACGACGCCGAACCCGACGATAGAAGCGCTGTAAACCGCAGACGAGCGGTAATTCCGTGCAAGAGCGGTCGTTCCGTAGGCGATAGCGACCGCCCCCATGATCGTCACCAGCACCATCATCAATCCGAAGACACGGAAGTACATCGCTGAATACGAGCCGAAGAAATACACTGCAAACAGGCCAGACAACCCGAGTAGACTAACGACGAAATACGGAAGCAGGCCATCAGTTCGCTCCGCGAGGTCGCGGTTTCGGACCGACCAGAGGACGAGGACGCCAGCGAAAACCAAGAAGAGCAAGCTCGGACCTAACAGCTTCAAAACCAGTTCGAAAAGGCTGACACCGATTTCGCTGAGTGACGACCCCTGCGAGCTGACGGCCTCCGCTGCTGCTCCACCGCCGACGAAGTACGATGCCGCACTCGAGAGCGCGTACTTGAACACGTCACCGAAGAAGCCGTGTTTCGATATCCAGACGAGAAAGATGGCAACCAACAGGGCGGTCTGTCCGACGATCGGTCGGTGAGTCGCAATCGGATGGTCGCCTCGAAAACGACGATACAGGAGCTGCAAAGCGATGATACCGAGAAACATCACGAGAACGTGTGCCGCGAGTTGCGGGTGATAGACGACGAGCGCGATCGACGTGAGCGCAAAGAGCACGCCCATGCCGGACGGGGATCGCAGTGAGGCGGGACTGCGGAGGTATTTCAGCAATATGAAGATCGAGATCGACGAGAAGAGGATCGCTTGCGACATGGCGTGAGGGACGATGAACGTGTGAATCGTCGTGATTGGAAGGAACAGAAACGCAGAGAAGGCACCGGCAACCGTACTGAACCGGCTTTGGAACACGAGCGACGTCGACAGTGCGACGAAGGCAAAGAACAAACACGACAAGGCGACGATCACCAGCAACGCAGCCTGGGCGAGATCGATCCCGACCGTCACGGAGAGAAACGTCGTAACCAGATGCAACGCGGGATACCGCAATTCGATCGGCGAGAACGCGCCCGACTGAATGCTGTGCATCCACCCGAGATGAGTGAGCGCGTCACCGGCACCGTAAAATCGGTACCCCCGCAAGACGGGCAGGCCGACGAACGCCGCCATCGAACCGCCACCCAGTCCGAGCGCGAGGCGGCGATACCAGTCGGTGGTCGCCCGAAGAGCGACGAGCAGCGAAACGAACAGCGCACACCCGAACAGCGCCCAGAACGAAAGCGGCGTGCTCGAGTAGAGAGACACTTCGTAGCCGGTCGCTGGCGCCGAGTGAGCCGCCAGCACGGCGCCGGCGAGAGCGAGAAATCCGATCGCGAGGAGGCTGCTCTCTGCCAGCGTCGAACGTGACCGTGCGTGTGACATTGGCAGGTCGTCCACAGTGCCGTTCCTTGTTATGACACGCGTGACTGACCGTAATTTGTGCGTATACGAGTGTCCGGATAGCAGTCGAGGAGCGAGCGGGACCGATCGCCCTTCGGCCGGGAGAGACGGACCCGGTCGAACACCGGTCGCAAACGCTCCATAACAAAGCGTCCGACCCCTGAACGCCTGCGCAACGACGTCTATACGAAGATGAACGTCCTGAATCTCACGTCGAAGGAGACCTCACCGCCGTTCGAACTCCAAGTGCGGGCCCTCGAGGAGCGCGGTATCGATTGTACGACGATTGCAGTTCCGGGCACGGTGACGGCGGATTCGGGTCGCTCCGTCTTCGATTACCTGCGGTTTCACCCGACGGTACTGCGGGAGTCGTTCGGTTCGTACGATCTCGTTCACGCGAATTACGGACTGACGGCACCGTTCGCGCTGTCTCAACCGCGGTTACCGACCGTGCTGTCGCTCTGGGGAACGGATCTCGACGGCGAACTCGGCTGGGTCAGCAAACGCTGTGCGAACTACTGCGATGCGACGATCGTCATGTCAGAGCGGATGAAACGCGAGTTGGGGCAGGACTGCCACGTTATCCCACATGGGGTCGATTTCGATCTGTTCGAGCCGATACCGCGGTCGGACGCGATCGATCGACTCGGCTGGGATCCGGACGCAAAGCACGTGCTCTTTCCGTACAAAGCCGAGCGGGAGGTGAAGAACTACCCGCGGGCAGAACGGATCGTCGACGCAGTTCGCGATGACGTACCGAACCGGATCCGTCTCCAGACGGCCCGCGAGGTACCGCACTCGGAAATGCCGGCGTACATGAACGCCGCCGACTGTCTGCTGTTGACCTCCGACCGCGAAGGCTCGCCGAACGTGGTCAAGGAGGCCGTGGCCTGTAACCTCCCCGTCGTCACCGTCGACGTCGGGGACGTCCGGGAGCGTCTCGAGGGTGTCACGCCCTCCGAGGTCTGTCGGACCGATCGCGAGCTCCGACTCGCGCTGGCCTCGATACTCGATGGCGGAGGCCGTTCGAACGGACGCAAACAGGCCGAGGCGATCAGCACGGACCGGATGGCCGCGCGGATTCACGACGTGTATCGTGACGTGGTCGATCGAAGCGCATAGGATGCTCCCGCATCGCGATCGGCCACAGTCAGCTACCGCTGAGAGGGGCCGGTGGCGATTACGATCCGAGACGACGGCGTGCGACCAGCGCCGCGAGAAGCGCCGCGACTGCCGCCGCAGTAACGTCGAACCCGGGCATTTCACTGCCACCGCCACCGCTTTCGTCGTTATCGCCGACGGTGACCTCTGTCGTCGTATCGCCCATCCCGACGATGTGCGTTCCCGTGTCGTTGAAGCTCACGGTCGCCGAGACGGTCGTCGTCTCGCCGGGCTCGAGGTTCACTGCCCGTTCGTCGACGGATTCGCCGTCGACGGTAACCGGCACGGTGAAATTGCCGGCGAGTGCGCCGTCGTTCTCGACGGTCGCCGAGACGGCCACCGACTCACCCGCCGCGACGGAGTCGGACACGTCCAGTTTGGTGACCGCGTGCGAGGTGCAACCGCCCGACTGGATCGTCACCGGATCGGACATGTTCAGTGACGTCCGCTCGTGGCCGCCGTCGGTTGCCGAGAGCAGCTGCCAGTCGGTGACCCGGCCGTCGTACGTCCGAAAGTCGGCCCGATCGTTGAACGCGGGGTCGATGGTGATCGAGAACTCGCCGTCCAGCCCGCCGTTGAACGCCGCGCCGTCGGTCCGGTTTTCGCCCCAGCCCCACGTGATGCGACTCGAGGAGTTGCGGTGGCTGAATTCGTCGTCGGCCCCGTCGTAATTGTCGTCCTCGACGACCCACTCGCCGTCTTGGGGCAAGCCGTCGAACAGCATCGTCGCTGCGCCGCCTGACGTGTTACCGTCGTACTGCCCATGGACGACGACGAGACTGAGACCGTCGCTACCGTCGTGTAAGAAGAGCGTGCTCGTGTCCTCGGACTGGAGGTGGGTCGTCCCGTGAGAGCTATAGGAGTACGAACTCGGGCTGGTGTTCGGCGTTCGGTAGTCATAGAACTCTGTGACCGTCCGGTGACCGTCACCAACGGGCTGGACGGTCCAACACGCACCGCCCTGCGCGACCGCGTATTCGTCCGGGCCGTTCGACTCCGGTGGTGCGACCGCACCGGCCACACCGACGCCGACCGTCGCACTGACGACGAGCGCGACCACCGCCGCGACCGTCGCGACCGTCGCGTACGAGACGTGACTCGAGAACGCCTTTCGCCGTATCATAATTCGTCTCGGCTTCGTCGATGGCGTTCGTAGCAATTGTTATGTCATCGTTTCCGAGACGGAAATGCGACGCCGGACGGCCGACGCTGGCCCCCGACGGCTCTCGCTGCTCCCAATAGCTCCTGCGGCTCCCGATGGCTCGTTCCGTTCAGTTATCGGCCGGCGACGGACGGCGACTCGCGACCGGCTAGCGGCGTCCGGATCGAGTCGGTGAGACCAGTAAATGGCTACCGTCGGTGCCACACGGCCAGACCGCCCAGAAGCGCCATTACAATCACCGCGGCGACGCCGAAGCCGCTCAGTCCGTCACTCGTCTCGCCGACGGTCACCGCCGCGGTTCGGTCGCCCGCCGCGACGGTGTAGGTCCCCGCATCGTCGAACGTCATCGTCGTCGATAGCGTGGTCGTTTCACCGGGTTCGAGAGTCACTTCTCGCTCGTCGACGAGGTCGCCGTCGACGGTGATCGGAACGTCCGTCGTCACCGTTCGCTCCCCATCGTTCGTAACCGTCGCAGTGATGTCGACGGACTCGCCCGGCGTCACCGTCCCACCGGTCTGCAGATCGGTGACCGAAGACGAGGGACAGCCGCCGGACGTGATCGTGACCGGTTTGGACATGTCCAGTGAGATCCGATCGCGGCCGCTCTCGGTCGCCGAGAGCGCCTGCCAGTCGGCTATCTGCCCCTCGTACAGGCGGAAATCGGCCGCATCGTTGAACGCGGGCGTGATCGTGATCTCGAATTCGCCCTCGAGGCCGCCGCGGAAGGCGGCACCGTCGTTCCGGCCGTCGGTGTACACCCAGGTAATACGACTCGAGGAGCCGCGGTGGCTGAATTCGTCGTCGCGTCCGTCGTAGCTGTCGTCTTCGACGACCCACTCGCCGTTTTCGGGCAACCCGTCGAACTGCATCGTCACTGCACCGCCGGACGTGTTGCCGTCGTACCGTTCGTGCAACAGGACGAGACTGACACCGTCGCTGCCCTCGTAGAGGAAGAGATTGCTCGTATCGTCTTCCTGGAGGTGTGTCGTCCCATACGAGCTATAGGAATGGGAACTCGGACTGGTGTTCGGCGTTCGATAATCGTAGAACGTTTCGATGGACTGTGAACTGTTCCCGAACAGGTCGACGGTGTAACACTTGTCACCCTGTATGACGGCGTACTCACCGCCGGTCTCTGACGGGGCAGATTGAGCGGCGACCGTTCCGACGCCGACCGTTGCTCCGATCACGGCCGCGGTGACCACCGCGACCGCGACGACGGTTGCATACGTTCCGGTTAGAGAGGCGCTATCACGTATCATATATGCTGTCGTTCTGATTAGTTCGAACGTCTCCTGTTCGACGCACTCACGTACATGGATATTGTTATGCAGGTGATTAATCGGCGAGCGGACCGTCGCTGACGGCGACTCCCTCTTCTCTCGAGGGCGTCGATCGAACCGCTCAGACGGTCCACTGGACGCCAGTTCCGGCGTCCCCGGGACGCGCTTTCGGGGTGTGCCGGTACTCAGGTATACCAGTCCGTCTCAGCCCTCGGTTTCGGTACCGTTTTCGGCTCCGGCATCGGTCCCGCCGCCCGTCCCGCCATCGGTGCTTCCGGCGATCGGTCCGCCCTCGTCGCCGAACAGGTCATCGAACAGGTCTCCATCCTCCGCGTCCTCGCCATCGCCGCCAGCGTCGCCCGTGGCGCTTCCACCGCCGCTGGTACCGCTTCCACCGTCGCCGGTACCGACCCCGCTGGCACCGGTGTCGCTTCCACCGCCACCAGTGTCGTCCCCAGCGTCCGTCTCGGTGACGTTCGTCCAGACGTGCGTGTAGCGATAGGCGTTCTCGTGAGTCGGTGTCTCCGGCACGTCGTCAGTATACAGCAACACCGAAATCCGAACGGGTCCCTCGTCCGCCGTCGGCGTCACGTTTCGCTCGTCGTACTCGGTCGACCCAGCACCGACTCGTTTCTCGAACCGCTGTAGTTCCGTTCGTTCGACCACGTCGCCGTCCTCGAGGCGCTGTTGCTGGACGACGGCCGTGTAGTTCATCGCCGTCTCTTCGCGGTTCTCGATGGCGACGACGAGCGGAACCGATTCGCCCGGCTCGATTTCCGCCGGGTAGTCCGACGCAACGAGGTCGCCCGAGTCGGTTTCGCTGAGCAGTCGAAGGCTCGTGTACTGCTCGCCGTCTTGCGGGGAAACGAACGCGTATCCGACGGTCGTCAGCGCGAGCGCGACGGCGAGTACGAGGGCGACGTTGACGGCGACGTGAATCGACGACTCAGCGCCGAATAGCGACGCGCGAGCCGTCTCGAGGCGTCGGCCGAGTTCGACACCGTAGCGGTCGGCCGGCGGAACGGACGCCCGGCGAACGGTCGCGAGGACGGCACCGACGACGGCGAACCCAGCGACGGTACCGACGACGCCCGGGCCGGTATACCCCCACGGCGTGGCGGCGATGGCCAACCCGAGCAACGGCAGAAGCGCGAAACTCAGTCCGAACGAGAGCGCCACGCGCTCGACCCCCGCGACATTACACGATTGTCGTATCAGTAACGCACCGTCGCTGGGAGACGCCGTCGAAGACGGTTTCCGGGGATATAGCGCGGACACGGTCACGTATCCGGGAGCGAAAAACAATAACGGAACTCCGATCCCGGCCCGTATCAGTGACGACGAAACGTCTGCGACTGCCAAGAGGCTGGTCGCGGTGACGACGAATCCGATGACGCCGAGCAGGTCGACCGGAAGTCCCGCGACGACAGCCTTGCTTCGCCGTCTGACGGCTTCGAACGGCTGAATCGGGAGTCCTTTCATTGTACTTGCCGGTTGTCGGTCGCTCGAGTCCGCTAGCCATTGTTACTTATCGCGTACCGAGAACGTCGGTTCGCGTAGGAGCACCGTTACCGAGTGTGAAATCGCTGGGCGGGCAGATACACAATCCGCGGACGCGCCCGTTTCGAGCATTCGTCGGCGCTCCGCGATCCGCAGCCGACTCACGTCTCGTCGGTCACGGCACCGACGCTCGTCGGTCGTCGATGCCGTGAGCGCACCATCCCGACCGACAACGCGAAAGCCGCGATCACGGCCTCCGAGACCGGCGACGGAGTCGAACGAGCCGCCTACGACGACGGAAATAAGATGCTTACAAAGTAGCGCTGACGGGACCCGTTCCGTATGGAACGCCGAACGGCTATCGAACGGAGTCCGCGGTGCAGTCTCGAGGGATCAAGCGCATGAGTATCGACGTCCGCATCGCGACGCCAGACGACCTCGAGCGGTGGAACGGGTACGTCGAGCGGTCGCCCCAGGGGACGCTGTGGCACGAACTCGAGGCCCTCCGGGTACAGGCCGACCACGCCGATGCGACGGTACACCCGCTGATCGGATTCAAGGGACAGGAACCGGTCGGCCTCTTTCCGGTCTTCGAGATCAGCAAGCAGTTCGTGACGACGGCGTTTTCGCCGCCGCCACACCTCCGGGTCCCGTACCTCGGACCGGCGTTCTTGAACATGGGGAAACTGAAACAGCGCAAGCGCGAGCGGCGGCGACAGCGGTTCATGGACGGCTGCTTCGAGTGGATCGACGAGGAACTGAACCCGAAATACGGCCACGTTCGCACGTCGACGGCGTTCGAGGACTCGCGCCCGTTCAAGTGGAACGCGTACGACGCGACGCCGGAGTACACTTACGCAGTCGATCTGACGCTCTCCGAAGCGGACCTCCTGATGACGTTCAGCAGCGACGCGCGAAGCAACATCCGAAACGCCGACGACGAGGTGTTCGAGATCGATGTCGGGGGCCCGGAGGAGATCCGCCTGATCCACGACCAGGTCAGGACCCGCTACGAATCGCAGGATATCAGCTTCGGCGTTCCCGTCGACTTCGTCCTCGATCTCGCCGACGAGTCGCCGAACGGACGCGTCCGGCCGTACACCCTCCGCGTCGACGGCGAGTTCATCGGCGGGATTCTGGCCCTCGAGTACGGCGATACGACCGGCCGCTGGATCGGCGGTGTCCGTACCGACGCGGACGTCGACGTCCCGACGAACGATCTACTCGACTGGGCGATCATGAAAGATGGCCTCGAGAGGGGGCTCGAGACGTACGATCTCGTCGGTGCCGACACGCGCCGGATCAATCGGTACAAGGCGAAGTTCAACCCCGAGTTACGGACGTATTACGGGCTCGAGTACGGGAACTGGGGGATGCGGACGATCGCCTCGTTGTACGATAGCGTCAAGTGAGTCTCGACCGAACGGAAAGCGGTCGCAGCGTTTTTCGATCGGTCGTGGTTCGGTGTCGAGCGTCGCCGCGACGCGGCCGAACGAGTCGAACGGTATGCCCTTCCTTCCCCGACGTATCGCGGCCGGGTTCGGTGAGCAACGTGGACTGTCGATTTCGGGCCACCATCGTCGGTCGATCAGTGTGCCGTAATTTCGCACTTAACGAAGCGTCATCGAAACGGACGTGTCGGCGATGGACGCCGATACCTCCCTTCGAACGCTACTCGTCGGCATCGACGCGGCCTGTGACCGGGTGCTCGCGCCGCTGTTCGAGGACGACGAGGTGCCGACTCTCGAGTCGATATACGAGACCGGAACGAGCGGGGCGCTCGAGTCGCAGATCCCACCGTGGACCGCAAGTGCCTGGCCGTCGCTGTACACCGGAACGAACCCGGGCAAGCACGGCGTCTACGGCTTCCTCTCGTTCGACGGCTACGACTGGGACGTCGTCAACGCGACCGACGTTCGCGAGCGGACGCTCTGGGAACTGCTCGATCGCCACGGCGTGACGAGCGCGGTGGTCAACGTCCCGGTGACGTATCCGCCGCGGGAATTCGACGGGGCGCTGATCCCGGGCTACACCGCGCCGGAGGACCCGGACTGCCACCCCGACGGACTGCTCGAGGACGTCCGGAACGCGATCGGGGAGTACCGCGTCTACCCGGACGACGATGCGGACGACGTCGGCCGCGCGTACAGCGACTGTGTGCGGATGCGCGGGGACGCCTTTCGCTACCTCGTCGAACGGTTCGACCCCGAGTTCGGATTCATCGAGTTCCAGGCGACGGACTCGATCTTCCACGAGCGACCGGCAGACGACGAGGCGATTCGGACGATCTACCGTGCGGTCGATCGCCAGCTCCGCGAGATCCTCGAGGCCCACGAACCGGCGAACGTGATCGTCGCGAGCGATCACGGGATGGGACCGTACGACGGCCACGAGTTCCGGGCCAACGAATTCCTCCGCGAGTCGGGGTTCGTCGAGACCGAGCGCGGCGGACGGGGAATGCCGACGTGGGCGACCGTTCGCGACGGGAGCCTCAAGGAGGGAACAGACGCCGGAAGGGACGGTCCCGGCATCGCCGAGCAAGCGATGGCGACTGCTGCGGGGTTCGGGCTCACGAGCCAGCGGATCAACGCCGTCCTCGAGCGACTCGGTGTCGCCGATCTCGCCGCGGCCTATGCACCAGCCAGCCTCGTCAGTGCGGGGGCCGCGCAGGTGAACTTCCCAGAATCGACCGCGTACGTCCGCTCGCGGATCGAACTCGGCGTCCGAATCAACCTCGAGGGACGCGAGCCAAACGGTGTCGTTCCGCCGGCAAAATACGAGGCGGTGCGAACGAGGCTCATCGACGTCTTACGATCGGTCACCACGCCCGACGGCGATCCCGTTTTCGAGTCCGTCGGGCCTCGAGAAGAGTTCTTCCACGGCCCCGAGATCGAACACGCCGTCGACGTCGTGACCGTGCCGGCGGAGTTCGACCACTTCCTCTCGGCGACGGTACGAGACGAGGCGTTTGGCCCGCCGAGCGAACCCTGGAACCACAAACTCGAGGGAACGGTCGCCGCTCGCGGTGCCGATATCGATCACGCTGCCGGCGTCGGCCGGGCACATCTCTTCGATATCGCCCCGACCGTGCTGTCAACGCTCGACGTGCCGATCGACGAACGAATGGACGGCAATCCCCTCCCGTGCGTCGACCCGGCCGGAACCCGACGGTATCCGCGGCTCGACGAGAATCGGTCGGTCGACACGTCGGACGAACACGTCGAGCAACGACTCGCGGATCTCGGCTATATCGAGTGAGTCGCGGTACGCCCGCGGCGACTGCGGTATCCGTCGATACGCCCGCGGAGACGATCGGCACACCGATTTCGGCACCGCCGCGGCGACGACCGGCTACGATGACGGGCACGGCAGCGAGACGGTGATCGCGTTGCCCGTCTCGGTGCGGTCGAACGAGACGTGGCCGCCCGAGAGATCGACGATCCAGTAGACGAGCCACAGTCCCAGCCCGGACGTGTGGTAGACGTCGGTCATCTCCCAATCGCCGGTCAACACGCGGAACTCGACCTCCGGAATCGGCGGGCAGCCGTCCTCGACGGTGACTGTGATGGTCTCCTCGCGGGCGCGGACGGAGACCGACAGCGCCGGTACCCCGTCCGGGTCGTGCTGAACGGCGTTCTCGAGAAGTTCGATCACCGCCAGTTCCACCTCGGAGAGCACACGGGCGACCGCCGAGTCGGGGGCCGTCAGCTCGATCGTCGCCGACGGACGTTGGTCGCGAATCGTCTCGATCGCGTTCGACGCGACCCGGACGAGATCGACCGGCTCCGGTGTCGACCGCTCCGTGAGCAGGTCGATGATCTCGCGCTGTTTGGCGGTGCTCTCGAGTAGCTCTCGGCCCTGCTGGCGGATGACCTCCGCGCGCCCGTTCGAAGGAGCGTCGGCGTCCCGGGCGATACATTCGGCGTTGCCCATGATGACGGCCATATCGTTTCGCAGGGTGTGCCGGAGATGGGTGTCCATGACCGCGAGCTGGCGCTCCCGCCGTCGACGGTCCGTGATGTCGCGGGAGAAGCCGACGATTTCGGCGACATCACCGTCGTCGCGGATCGGGACCGCGCGCACCCAGACCCAGCGGCTGTAGTCGGTCTCCGGGTCGACGCGATACTCGATGTCGACCGATTCGCCCGCCGACGCGCGGGCCATCGCCTCCTGAACGCAGTCGACGTCGTCGGGATGGACGGCCTCGAGAAAGTGATGCGGGTTCTCCTTGAGCGCCTCGACGGACTGGCCGAAGATCTCTTCGTAGGCCGAATTGACGAACAGCAGCTCGGTCCAGTCGCCGTCGACCATCCACAGGACGTCGCCGACCGTGCCGGCGATCGTCTGCAGTTGACTCTCGGCGTCGCGGCGTTCCCGCTCGGCGGTGACCCGTTCGGTGATATCGCGCGAACTGACGACGTAGCCGTCGAGGGCATCGTCCGGCGGATCGGTGAACCGGCTCTCGAGCCACACCCACTCGTCGCTTCGCGTCGCGTGGCGGTACCGGACCGACGCCGAGGACTGCGCCGACGCGTTGACCCGGCCGAACCGCTCCGTGACCGCCCGCCTGTCGTCCGGGTGGACGTACTCGAGTGCACGCTCGTCGACGAGTTGCTCGGGCTCGAATCCGAGAATGGACGCGCTCGCCTCGTTGACGTAGACGTACGTCCCCGTCTCGTCGACGACGGCAAGCTTGTCCTGTGCGTACTCGAGCAGGACGGGAGCCAGATCGCCGGGATCGGAATCCATCGATAGACAGTGATAGTCGTTCTCGAGGGGCGGAGAAAAGCGTGGCGGCGTCTCCGTCTCGCGGTTCGGGGTCCGAAGGCGGCGCGATCGGCGGAGACGCGAGCAGACCGTTCGCGACCCGCCCCGGCCGCGAGCCGTCTCGTCGCGGTCAGTCGCTCGGATACAGGTCGTCGAACAGCGCGACGACTCGGCGGTCGACCTCGTCCCGGATCTCGCGGACGCGTGCTCTGTCCTCGCCGTCGGGGTCCGGAAGCGCCCACTCTCGGATGTCGACGGCCGTCGCCGCATCGCCGAGCTCGAGGGTCGAACAGCCCATCGTCGCGACGGCGTCACAGGACCGGAGTTCCGCTGGCGAGATTTCGCGGGGCGTGCGATCGGCGAGGTCGATCCCCGCCTCGCGCATGACCGCGATCACTTCGTCGTGGACCGCCTCGGCCGGGTGCGTGCCGCCGGTCAGGATCTCGACGCGGTCCTCGAGACCGCGGCGGTCGCGCTCGCGCTCGGCGAACGCGGTCGCCATCTGCGAGCGGCCGGCGTTTTGGACGCAGACGAACGCGAGCCGGATGCGCTCGTCGCTGTCGCTGTCCGCGTCACTCATGGCGACATCCCGCTCGGTGCTCGAACGCTGTCGGTAGTGTGCTCGCCGGTTCCGGGGGTAGTATCGGTTCGATCTGTCGTCGTCCAGTGGCTGGGTTCGGAACTCATGGTTTCTCGTTTCGTTAGTCGTCAGTCGTCGGGCCGCCGGTCGCTCGCTCGAGGCCGCCGGCCGCCCGGCCCCGCCAGTCGAATCGCCGCTGGAAGAACAGCGCGACGTTGACGAGTGCGAGCAGGACGGGAACCTCGATGAGCGGGCCGACGACGGTCGCAAACGCCACGCCGGAGCCGACGCCGAACACCGCCACAGCGACGGCGATGGCGAGTTCGAAGTTGTTCGAGGCGGCGGTAAAGCCGATCGCGGTCGTCGTCGCGTAGTCGGCACCGATCCCCCGCCCCATCCCGAAGCTGACGAAGAACATGACGACGAAGTAGATCGTCAGCGGGACGGCGATCAAGAGTACGTCGCCCGGCGCGGCGATGATGGTCTCACCCTGCGTGGCGAACATCACGATCACCGTAAACAGCAGGGCCACGAGCGTCAGCGGCTCGATTGTCGGGACGAACTCGTCGTCGTACCACGCTTCGCCTTTGGTCCGGATGCCGACGTAGCGGGTGAGGATTCCGCCCGTGAAGGGGAGGCCGAGGAAGACCGCGATGGCGACGAACACCTGCGTGGGCGAGACGTTGAACGTCGTGATCTCGGCGGCGAGGGCCTCCATGCCGAGCAGCGGCGGGAGGACGAGCGCGAAGAACCAGACGTACACCCCGTAGGTGAGGATCTGGAAGAGGCTGTTGAACGCGACGAGTCCGGTGACGTACTCGGTCGACCCCTCCGCGAGTTCGTTCCAGACCAACACCATGGCGATACACCGGGCCATCCCGATGAAGACGAGCCCGAGGAAGTACTCCGGACGAGCCGGCAGGCCGGGGACGAGCCCGCTGAAGAAGACCACCGCGAGCCCGAACATCAGCGTCGGCCCGACGAGCCAGTTCTGGACGAGGCTCAGTCCGAGCACTCGCCAGTTCCGAAAGACCGTCGGGAGCCGCGAGTAGTCGGCCTTCGCCAGCGGCGGGTACATCATCGCCACGAGTCCGATCTCCACGAGGTGGAGGTCCCGGATCGGCCCGGTCACCGACGGCGCGACGTGGCCGAGCCCGACGCCGACGACCATCGCGGCGAAGATCCACACGGTGAGATACTTGTCCAGCACGTCCATCGACCGCGGATCGCCACAGCTCTCGCAGCTGCAAGCGGAGCCGTGCTCGTGGGCCTCGAGGTCAGACATCGGTCACGCTCCCCTCGAGGACGGTCACGAGCGCGATCGCGCGGTTGGTCGCCCGGTACTTCTTCCAGCGGCCGTCCTTCCGTCCCTCGGCGAGCCCCGCGTCGACCAGTGCCGAGAGGGCGTGGCTGAGCCCGCTCTCGCTCGCGTCGACGACCGCGTGGAGTTCGCAGACACAGAGCTCCTCACCCGCCGCCACGAGGGCGCGGACGAGCGTGTACCGCGTCTCGTTGGCCAGCGCCGACAGTACCTCGAGTTCGGCGTCGATCCGCTCGCGTCCGATCGTCGCTTCGAGCGCGTTCAGTTCGTCGAGTCGCCGATCGACGTCCTCGTCGCGGCAGGCCTCGAGTTCGTCCTCGAGGTACCGGCGCAACCGGTCCGTGGCTTGGGCCATCGCCGCCCAGTTTCGATTTCACTCAAGTATAAGTATCGATCGACACTCGATATCGGCTTGCACCCTCGTATCACGATCTCTCGTGCGTTGTGCTCGTTCGCTCGGGAGAGGTGATTGAGATCTCATTCAACTGAAGTCGAGAGCGTCCGGAGCTGGCGACGCCGGGATTCAGTAAGCGCGAAGATCGAGACGACGGCCGGACCTATCGGTCGGATCGGACGAGTCGCAGCCCCGCCTTCGCCGTCTTCCAGGCCGGATAGGCGGTGTTGTAGACACTGGCGGGCGCGTTCCTCGCCCCGGCTCTGAGGAGCCGATGGGTGAGCGGCGAGCCGGACGTCGAGATCAGCGCGTCTACATCCGCGTTCTCGAGCCACTCGAAGAACGTCCGTTCGGCCGGCGACGCCGGCTCGGTCTCACGTGCGCGGTCACGAATATCTGCCCACATGTGGCGCTCGTCCTGGCCCAGCACCCAGTCGCCGCGCTCGAGGGAACGCCGGAGGTCCCGGTAGTCGGCGTCCGAGAAGGGGTAGCCGTGCTGTGACGGCTCGAGGCCGGTCAGCCGGAGACCGACAGCGGTGCGATAGCACTTCTCGCACTCGCCGCAGTTGCCGTCCATCCGGTCGTTGCAGGTCTGTAACTGCAGGTCGGGGTCCTCGCTGCGGATGTAGTCGGCGATGACGTCGAGGCGCTCCTGTCGGGTGAGAGCGTAGGAATCGTGGTGACACTGCGTGCCGGCCCACCGGACGTGATCGTCGATATCTGGCCGGGAGCCCCACTCGAGGTCAATCCCGTCCCAGTGAGTCGCGGCGACGTAGAGGTCCGCCATGCCCCGCGCGTAGGCCATCGGCGCGCAAAGGCCGAGGAGACCGAGCCCGTGGCCGACGGAGCTGTACCAGCCGCCGTCGACGTAGCGCTTGTAGTGGGCCAACAGCATGGGATGGTCGAGGAACGAGAGCATGTTCGACTCGACGAAGGCGGTCTCGCAGCCGTGGTCGTCGGCGAAGTTCGAGACGCGTGCGCGGAGCGCGTCCCACTTCCCGTCGTCGGCTGCGTCGGGCGTGATCGTCCAGCCTCGAACGCTGATCAGCGTCGGCGATTCCTCGCGGTGGCGGACGTACGAACACGTCGAGTCGACGCCGCCGGTGAACAGCAGGCCGCTCTCGCCGCTGTGTTCGGGCTCGACCTCGATCGTCCGGCGGGCATAGAGGGTGCCGCCCTCGAGGAAGTCGTGCATCGCACACAGCGACGCCTTCACGTCCTCGAGCGCGCGGGCGAACGTCGCGTCGACCTCGTCGACGTAAACGTCGGCCCCGTTGGCCCACGCGACCGGACAGACCTGCGCGAGGACCGGAATCGCGAGGACACCGTCGGGCACGTCCTCGATCGAGACGTCGTACTCGGTTCGGAACCGTTCGTCGGTGACGAACCGCTCGAGGTCGCTCGAGGCCCGAATCGAGCACTCGAGGAGTTCGCCGTCGGTGGAAAGATTGTCGATGAGGATCGATGACATAGGTGGCGTATCGGTGTCTCGCTCGGTCGGAGCACGACCTGCTACAAAAATCACCAGAACCGTTGATCGGTCTCGAATCGAGAAATCGATCGATAGCTGATTCTGTAGTTCGGGTAGGTACGACATACGTCCGAGAGCAGTTCGCTACGGTCCGCGTTCGGGGGTAGGAGACGTATAACAAACGGCATCAGCACCGACGATTGGGCTAACACATGCGTGTCGGGATTGGCCCGGAAAAATCCGGTGAGCGGACATGAAACGATCGACGCTGAACGTGCTGGTCGCGGTCGGTTTTTTCGCGGTTGCGATCGGCGTTCTCGTCGCGCGGGCGAACCCGGCGACGACCTACGAGTCGTCCGTCTACACGGGCACGCCGACGACCGTCTGGATCGGGTTCGCACTCGCGCTCGCGATCGCCGTCGGCACGTCCCTTACCTGTCGCGGCCGTCAGCAGGGGCTCGGCATCGGTCTCGGCGGGCTCACCGTCACGGCCATCGTGAGCCTGCCGGTGGTTCGGAACTACTACTTCGGCGGAATGGGTGATGCGCTCAGTCACCTGGGCTGGACTCGAGACATCGTCGCCGGCAACACCGCCCCACACGAGCTGTTCTATCCGGGACTCCACACGATCGCGTCGACCCTGCATTTCCTCGGCGGGATATCGATCGAACGCGGGCTCCTCATCGGAATAGTCGTTTTGTTCATCCCGTTCGTGCTCTTCGTTCCGCTCGTCGTCCGCGATATCGCCGGCGGCGGGCTCGCAGTCGGCCTCGCCGCGATCACCTCTTGGATGGTGTTGCCCATCAACAATATCGCGACGTTCATGGCCGTTCACACGAACTCGAACTCCCTGTTCGTGGTTCCCGCGGTCATCTTCGCAATCGTCGCGTACCTCCGGCGACGGTCGACGGTCGAACGACTCCCGCTCGGCGTCTCCCCGTTTAGCGCGCTCATCTTCCTCACCGGGCTCGCACTCCTGTTGATCCACCCCCAACAGATGTTCAACGTCGTCATCTTCATCGGCGCGATCGGCGCGGTCCAGTTCCTCGCGCGTTGGCGCTTCGACGACCATCCGATGCTCGAGCATTCGACGACCTACGTCCACACGATCTCGCTGGGTGGGCTGTTCGGCCTCTGGGCGCTCGGCAATGAGCGGTTCAGACAAGCCGTCCTCGGCCTCACTACCGGCTTGTTCTCGCAGAATATCGGCGGCGGGACAGAGGTCAATCAACAGGGGTCCTCACTCACGGAGATCGGCGGCAGCCTCTCCGAAGTCTTCGTGAAGATGTTCCTCAATAAAGCGATCATCGGCCTTCTCGTGGGCCTGTTCATTCTGGTCGTCTGGCTCGGTCGCTCGAGCCTCGACGGCGAGGCCAGATCCCACGTCAACTACTTCGCACTCGCGTTGTTCCCGCTGTTCGGCATGTTTCTGGTCTACTTCCTCGGGACGCCGAAGATGGCGTTCCGGCAGATGGGATTTATCTACGTTCTGCTGACGATTCTCGCGGGCATCGCCCTGGCCCAGCTCGTCGGCGGCCTCGCGAGCGTGATCACGACTCCCGGCGCGAACGCAGTGGCGGCGCTGGTACTAGGTGCCTGCCTCGTCCTCGGCCTGCTGACCATGTTCTCGTCGCCGATGATATACAGGTCGGGCCAGCACGTGACCGAAGGGATGATGAGCGGCTACGAGAACGGACTGAATCACGGGGCCGAGAACGTTTCGTACGCCGGAATGGGGTACGATCCTTACCGCTTCGATCACGGTATCAACGGCCTCTCGGGCGGCGACACCCTCAGTAGCGCGTCGGCGGCCACCGGCACGGTCAACGCGACCGTCTTTTCGGCCGGCAACTACTCCGGTGCCTATCCCACCGACGAGTACTACTTCACCGTCACGAAGTGGGACAAAACGAGGGAGTTGCAGGTCTACGAGGAGCTCAACTACGACCGAGCTGCGGTCGAGGGGATCGCGACCGAACAGCACGTGAACAAGGTGATCTCGAACGACGAGTTCACGATGTACGCGGTCGACAGCGAGCCGTAGCGGTCGGCCATCGCCTCGGTCACACGGGCGTCGGTCGATCGCGTCCGTGCGATGAGACTCGCCGCTCTACACGGCGATGATCGGAACACCGCTCGAGAGCCGCGGCGACCAGCTGCTCTTGCCGGCCGAAACCGAACGGAAATCGCTTGTTACCGGCGGAAACGACGCCACCAGACGACGAAACAGTAGCCAGTCGAGACACAAATCGCGCTCATTACGTTCTCGAAAACCCGTCTTCTTCAGCTCCCTCGCGTCGGTATGACCGTATTACCGACGAAAAGAGGATCTTACGCTCGGGTGAGTAGCCGGTCGAGACAGTCGTATTTTCTATACAAAATACCGGTGTATTGCCCGACAATATGCAGAGATATAAACAAAGTCTGTAAATTTAAGACATATCGGCAAGAAAAAGTTTATGAGTGTAAGACGGTGTTACAGTGATGTATGGCGCAGAACCCCCGTACGTCCGAGACGGATTCCGATCCGACTACAGGCCGTAATTCCGGATTTACCCGCCGTAACTACGTTCGCTCGTTCGCCGCGGTGGCGACCGCGACGACTGCACTCGGCGGGGCCGGCGCAGTCTCGGCCCAGGACGATTACGAGGTCATCGAAGCCCAGGGACAGACGATCACCATCGGCGCAGGTGAGACCTGGGAGAACAAGCTCATCGACATGACGTCCGGTCAAGACATCGTTATCACCGCCCGCGACACCGACTGGACGATCCGAAACATCGGTTTCAAAGGCAAGAACACCTCCGGCACCGGCACCGCCACCTTCGGCGTCGCCGACGTAAGCGGCGGGACGAGCACCGTCGAAAACATCTACCTCGGCGACGGCTCGAGCACGGGCAACACCAACCCGAACGGGCACGGCCAGACCGCCTTCTGGGTCGCCCCCGACCACTCCGGGCACATCGACTTCAAAAACGTCAACATCCAGAACTTCGCGGACAATGCGATCTACGGCTCCGCACCCGGGACCAACGGCGGTGGCACCATCCACATCGACAGCAGCTTCGCCGCCAACTGTTATGTCTCCCACTTCCGACTGGCCACCGAGGGCAGCAAGGTCACGAACTCGAGCGTCTACGTCGACAGCAAGGACGGCTACGTCGGCCGCGGCATCTGGGCGTGGGCTCCCGGGCCGATCGAGGTCTCAAACTGCCAGATTGAGATGAACGGCAATAACAACGCCATCGTCGCCGGTGCGAACGGGAAGCCGACCGAAGTTACCGTTACGAAAGGCGACTACGACGACAAAGCCGGCATCGTCGAACACGCCGGCTCGAACGTCAAACTCGGCGACAACGTCGGCACGAACCCCAAGGCCGTGATGCCGGACGGCGTTCCGACTTCGCCGGAGGAGGCCGCGTCGGGCGGTTCGAAGTAACGTTCTGCTGACAGCCCCCGCTCCGCGTTCGGTCTCCACTGACGAACACCTCCACCCGAACGCGGGTTCCCTGACGCGTTCCGCCGATCACCTCCCGCGAACGACGCCGCCGACTCCCGTTGACGCACCTGCCGCGGTGTCGCCCACCGCCGGCCCACCCAACCTCTCGCTCGACGGATTCCGTTTCTAACCGCGATTGTTCATCGGGTACCGCTTCCGTCAGCCTTCCGCGAGTCGTGCAGTCGGCCGACGGCTGGGAATCGTATCGGTGCTGCACCGAATAATAGCGTTTTACTCGAGAGACAGGCCCCAGAAAATCAGTCTCTCACTGGCTCTCACCAGCTTGCTCTCGGTAATCATATCTTATTCTCATCGATTGCGAAGATTTCGAATAGTCGACCGAAATGAGGCGATCAGTTTATTATTCCGAATATAGGCACTCAATGTTATATCATTCGTACTGGCTATAGGTACATTCTGTAAATTTTAGAGCCACTGATACGGAAAGTTTATGCCGGTAGTATCTCATTACCCGTATTGCATGGCACGCGACTCTTCGGTACCGGACGACGAGTTGACCGCCCCCGACGACGCGGAGGCGGCCGACGACGGTAACAGCGGATTACTACATCGACGCTCGTACATGAAGCTGGCCGGCGGAACGACCGCGGCGGCGACGCTGACGGGAGCGGCGAGCGCCGCAGACAAGGGCTACGACGTGATCGAAGCCCGAGGACAGACGATCCGCATCGGCCGCGGCGAAACATTCGAGAACAAACTCATCGACCTGACGACGGGCGAGAGCTTCCTGATTTACGTCGAAGGAGCGAACTCAGTGCTCCGAAATATCGGTTTTAAGGGCCTCTACCGCGGGGGCTCGTTCATGATCTCGATCAATACCGGGAAGGGCGACGTCCTCGTCGAGAACGTCTACCTCGGCGACGGGGCGACGAAGGAAGGAGCCGACTTCGTTCACGGCCCGGGTGCCGTTTTCATGCACCGAGGCAGTGAGGCGGATATGACCTTCCGTCACTGCAACGTTCAAGGCTACCCGAATAACGGATTTTACTGTTCCAACACGCCCTACGGCGGAAGCGTCCGCTTCGAGAGCTGTTTCGGCAAGAACAACGGCGTCACCACGTTCCGGTGTGGCAGCGCGGACGACGAGATCGTCAACTGCGTCGCCTACAACGACAACACCGACTACGGCGACGGCTATGGCGGCTACGTCGAGGCCCACGGCCGTCCCGTCTGGGTCTGGAACGGCGGCACCGTGACGATCCGCAACTCGCACTTCGCCGACGGCCCCTACTCGTACGCGCTCGTCGCCGGCGCGAACGGATCGCCTGGCAGCGTTGACTTCCAGAGCGGCGGCATCCGCGGCCAGATCAAGCGAGCGAGCGGCTCGACGGTGACCGTCGCGGACGAGGTCTCGAGCGATCCTGACCTCTCGATCCCCGACGGGGTTCCGACCTCGCCGGAGGAGGCCGCGTCGGGCGGCTCGGGCGACTCGAGCGGTTCTGGTACCGGCCAGTCGAACGACGGTGGGAGCGACCAGTTGCCCAACGTCCTCCTCGTCGACGGCAGTCCGGCGGACGCGACCCGCTACGAGTTCAGCGTCGACGGCTCGCTCGAACACGCAAACTACGAGGGCGCATCGATCGACGACGGAGACACCATCGACGGCTCGACCGTGCGGGGAAGCGTCGCCGACTGGAAGGACGCGTTCCGATTCAGCGGGGAGGTAACTGATCTCACCGTCGACGGACCCGGATCGGTCCGGGTCAACGGCGAGCGGGTCGATCCCGCCGATTACGGCCAGCGGCTCCCCCACGTGCTCAAGGTCACGGGACGGGGCACGCCCACGAGCTACGAGATTACGGTCGACGGCGCGATCGAACTCGTCTCCGACGACGCGCCGGCGGCCGAGGCGACGACCGTCTCGGGGTCGACCGTCCAGAGTTCGCTCACCGACGGGAGCCAGACGTTCCGCTTCTCGGGCGCGCTGACGGACGTGACGTTCACCGACGGCGCGGCAGACGTCACCGTCGACGGCGAGGCGATCGATCCAAGCGAGTACGGCGACTACGAGATGCTCCCCCACGCGATCGTCATCGACGGCGTCGACGCCGACGGGGCGAGCGCGTACTCCTTTACCGTCGACGGGGCGGTCGCGAAGTCGGACTACGAGGGCGCGTCGATCAACGATGCAGACCTGATCGAGGACACCGCCGTCCGCGGTACGGTCGGAAACTGGCTCGACGCCTACTGGTTCGACGGCGACATCGTCGACTTCCACCTGCGTGGCAACGCCGCGATCGACGTTCAGTACAACGCTCGCGATCAGTAAGACGCAGCACGGTCCTCTCATTTCCCGTTCGAACGGCACGAGCGGCGGCGCTCAGCCGAACCGGCTCCGTTCGCTACGCATCGTGCATCGCCGGACCGGCATCTCGAGCGCCGGGCTCGAAAGCCCCGTAGAACGACTCGAGACACCAACCGCGTCGGTACGCAAGCGAGTCCCACTGTACTATCGACGGTTGTTTTCGGTCGGTGGCGACCGAGCCTGCGGCCGCGATGCCGTCTCCGACCGGAGACGATGACGCTCGGAAGACGCGAGTAGTAGAGTGGCTCCCGTGCCTAGAACAGCTGCTGGCACGCGACTGTTCCGGTACTGGATGACGGTCGTCGGGAGCCGTTCGACGGTACGAATGCAGGTAATAAAAACCCTTCTCAGTGACCGGACGAGCAATCGAACGGCGGCGGCCAACGCCGGTCGTCCTTGGTCGTCCGATGGCGCTGCATCGGTCGCAGAGGGGACGACGGCCGGTCGGAGCCAGTCACGGAGACGGACGTCGAAGACATGACGATCGAAACAACGGCCTGCTCGAGAGAGACGGCAGCGAGAACGGGACTGAAGCGGCGGCAGTACCGGCTCGACTCACTCGATTCGGGACAGTTTCCCGTCGACGTTCTGTTCGCGTCGGTGGTTCGTCACGACGTGAGCGGTGGAGAGGAGGAGAAACGCGACGATGACGGTGCCGGCGAGGGCGACCATCGGGAGTGTCGAGAGCACGGGTACACCGAGAAACGCCGCGCCGAGGAGGGCAGCACCGGCGACGCTGAGTCCGGCGTACCACTGGTCCCATCGATCCCGACGGTGGGTATCCGTATCGAGGTACATCATCAGCAGGTCGGCATTGTCGGACAGCGAGATCAACCCGCGGTCCTGATCGTACTCGACGATACCGGCGTCGTCCATCTTCGGGAGGTGGGTCTGGTAGAGGGCGACGTAGACGCGTTTTCGCTGATCGGAACTGAGCGCGTTGACCTCGGTGTCGTTCTCCCAGGCGGCGATCTGTTCGGCGAGTTCACCGAGCGTGACGGTTTCGTCGGCTTCTAGCAAGTACGCGAGGACCTCCCGACGGCGGCGGTTCTTCAGGAGTTCAAAAATAACGTCCTTCGAGAGACGTTCGTCTTCGTCGCTGTCGGCGACCGACGCAATCTCGTCCGGGAGGGACGTATCGATCGAGGACATCACTTTGTTCCTCCGGTCAGAGCGACGCGATCCGAGTTCGCCAACCCCAGGACCCGATAGCCTGAATCACCGGAATCTCGGCACGACGGCGACCGCTGTACGTTCGAACGGCGAGTCGAAGTCACGATTGACACACCAGGTTGTACACCAACAGAGATACTCTTAAACACGACCACGTTTCGCACCGTCTGCAAAGGAGGTACGGGGCGACTTCCCAACCGCAGGACTGCGAGGGCGTTTCGCCGTCCTCTCGATCGCTCCTCGCCGTCCGAACCGTCGCGCGGTATCGGTCGATTGTGCGAACGTATCGATGGCGTACGTCGATTCCACTCCCCGGCGACCGGACGCCGTCGGGGGTCGAAGGGCTGCGTGACAACACGGCACTGGTACCGACCGTTCGGTGCAACCGATATAAAGTCGAACGACAGTTCACACGCGAAAGAGCTATTTACCCGATGAACAGGGGGTTTACGTCGCCGAGGCGCTACAACGATCGCCACCATTCATGTGGCATGTGGGCATTGTCCATGGTGGGTCGAAGTGGCCGGGCAACGGTCGCTTCACCCCGACGCGACCGATGGGACACGGTCTTGGCACGGCCGTCGCGGGTTCTCGCTCGAAGCACGCGGCGGCCACGTCGTTCGATTTTTCTCTCTCTTTCTTCGACGCTGGGAACGCCACAGTAAGTCGGTGTTTCCCGCGAAACCATGTGAACCCCTTACAGTGCCGGCACGGTTTCGTCCGGTACTGATGACGCGGTCTATCATCGATCAACACAGCAGCGAATCACAGTCAGAGGAGGGCGAGACTGGTCTGTGTCCCGACTGCGAGACCGACACGATCGTCCACGATCCGGACCGCGGCGAGCAGGTCTGTGCGGACTGTGGCCTGGTCTTGAGCGAAGACCCCATCGATTACGGCCCGGAGTGGCGAGCGTTCAACGCCCAAGAGCACGACGAACTCTCTCGCGTCGGTGCCCCGCTGACCCAGTCGATGCACGACCGAGGGCTGACGACAACCATCGACTGGCGGAACAAAGACGCCAACGGGCACTCGATGTCCGCCGACAAACACGGGCAACTCCATCGACTCCGTGTCTGGCAGGAACGCATTCGAACGAAGAACGCGGGCGAACGAAACCTCAAGTACGCCCTCTCCGAGATCGATCGAATGGTCAGCGCGTTAGGCGTCCCCAAGCCCGTCAAGGAAACGGCGAGCGTCATCTACCGCCAGGCGCTCGAGCGAGACCTCATTCGCGGGCGTTCGATCGAGGGCGTCGCGACCAGCGCCCTCTACACCGCGTGTCGTAAAGAGGACATACCGCGAAGCCTCGAGGAGGTAACGGCCGTTTCACGTGTCGACCAGCGTGAGATCGGTCGCACCTACCGGTACATCGCGGACGAGCTCGATATCAACTTGGAGCCGACGAATCCTCGCCAGTTCGTCCCCCGATTCTGCTCGGAGTTAGACGTCGACAAGGACGTGGAAACCAAGGCCATCGAGATCATCGACCGGACCACCGAACAGGGGCTACACTCGGGCAAGTCGCCGACCGGCTTCGCCGCGGCCGCGATCTACGCCGCCGGCCTCCTCTGTGACGAGACCATCCCGCAACGCGCCGTTGCCGACACCGCCCAGACGACCGTCGTCACCGTCCGCAACCGGTACCGTGAGCAACTCGAGGCGATCGACCAGCAGCCCGCTACATGATCGATCGGTCGTCTTCGTCGTAGACCTCCTCGTCGAGCAGCGCGTGTAAATTACTGTACGGAACGAACGCGAGGAAGTGGTCGTCCTCGTCGTAGAGCTCGAGGCCGTCGTCGGTGTGCTCGTAACGGTCACAGACGATCTGTCCTTCGGGGAGGATCGCGCGATACATACGCGGATGAACGCCGTCCAATCAAATATAGGTAGCCGGTGGTTTGGGTGAGTGGATTTCGTGCTGTCTCGCTTACGAATGCGGTACCGTCCGGAATAGATCGACAGCAACAGAGCCGGCGATGGAGTGGACAACCAGGCGAAGAACGGTACGTGACGTCTCTCATCGATGCCTGCGCGTTCCAGTCCCCCGAGCGAAATTGGTTTCCCCCCACCGCCGCTACGACTCGGCAGTGACTGACGAAGGTTCTTCGACGCCCTCCGACGAACAGCGAAGCGACCTCTCGGACCGGCCCGACGAGGCGGCGACCGACGCCGACAGAGAGGCCGACGAGAACGACGCCGACGCGTTCACTATCGCCGACTTCCATGACGCCAGCCAGCGGGAGGGCCGTCCCGTCCTCACGGCCGCGGCCGTCTCCCGCGCCCTCGAGCTCCCCCACGAGGAAGCCAGCGACCGACTCGAGGCCCTCGCCGAGCGCGGGGAGCTCGAGCGTCACTCGGTGTCGACCGATCCCGTCGTCTGGTACCCCAGCGAACTCGAGGACCTCACGGACCGAGAGCGGACCGTCGTCTTTCCGAAGCGCCGGGAGATAATCGTCGATCGGCCCGACCAGTTTACGCGCGCGCAACTCTCGCAGTTCGCCCATTTGGCCGACGCTAACGGCGAGCAGGGCTATCGCTACGTCGTCCGCCCGGAGGACGTCTGGGGAACGCCCCACGACAGCTTCGACGAACTGTCTCGGACGATGCGTCAGGCGCTCGGCCAGCGCTCCGAAGAGCTCGAGGAGTGGATCGAGAGTCAGTGGGACCGCGCCCACCAGTTCCGGCTCGTAACTCACGAAGAGGGCTATACGGTGCTCGAGGCCCAGAGCCCCGAGATCATGGGCAACGTCGCCCGACAGAAGTTAGACGAGGAGCACGTCCACGCGCCGATCTCCGAGACCGAAGACTGGGTCCGCGAGGGGGCAGAGGCCGCGATCAAACGGATTCTCTACGAGGCCGGCTACCCGGTGCAGGACCACCGCGAACTCGCCTCGGGCGAAGCGCTGCCGATCGAACTCGGCGTTCAGCTCCGGGACTACCAGCAGACGTGGGTCGACCGCTTCGCCGAGGCCGGCGAAGGAGTCTTCGTCGGCCCGCCGGGCAGCGGGAAGACCGTCGCGGCGATGGGCGCGATGGCCCACGTCGAGGGCGAGACGCTGATACTGGTGCCCAGCCGCGACCTCGCGCGCCAGTGGGCCGACGCCGTCCTCGAGTACACCTCGCTCGAGCCCGACCAGATCGGGCAGTACCACGGCGGGCAGAAGAACGTGCGGCCGGTGACGATCGCGACCTACCAGATCGCCGGGATGGACCGCCACCGCTCGTTGTTCGACGACCGCGAGTGGGGGCTGGTGATCTTCGACGAGTGCCAGCACGTCCCCTCGGACGTCTACCGGCGGAGCACGCACTTACAGTCCAAACACCGCCTCGGGCTCTCCGCGAGTCCGATCCGGGAGGACGACCGCCAGACAGAGATCTTCACCCTCGTCGGCCCGCCGATCGGCACCGACTGGGAGGCGCTGTTCGAGGCCGGCTTCGTCGCCGAACCCGAACTCGAGATCCGCTACGTGCCGTGGGGCGACGACGAGCAGGCAAACGCCTACGGCTCGGCCGACGGCCGCGAGAAGTACCGCATCGCCGCGAAAAATCGGGGGAAAGTCGACGAGGTCCGCTACTTGCTGTCGGCCCACCCCGACTCGAAGGCGCTGGTCTTCGTCGACTATCTCGAGCAGGGGCGGGACCTCTCGGACGCACTCGACGCGCCCTTCCTCAGCGGGGAGACGCCCCATCACGAGCGCCGTCGGCTGCTCGAGGAGTTCCGCCGGAACGAGCGCGACTTGCTACTCGTCTCTCGAGTCGGCGACGAGGGGATCGATCTGCCGACGGCCGATCTGGCGATCGTCGCCTCGGGCCTCGGCGGGAGCCGCCGGCAGGGCACACAGCGAGCGGGTCGAACGATGCGCCCCGCTGGCGGCGCGCTGGTCTACGTGCTGGCGACGCGAGGGACGCGAGAGGAGGACTTCGCGCGCAAACAGCTCCAGCACCTCGGCCGGAAGGGGATGACAGTCCGCGAGCAGACGGTCGAACGCGACGAGCGCTGATCGATTCCGAGGCCCGGAGGACTCCGACCCTGAGCCGAGGCCAATATTCAAGGTCACGTGTTCGGACTGTACTGATAGCATGAACGAGTCGCGCGTACTCGAGGTGGTGCGGCGGTGAGCGACGAACCGACGCAGCGCCAGATCCTCGTCGGCGAGACGGCCGACGGTGCGAACCTGAAGCTGCCGGTCGTCGAACTGCTCACCGGGCGCGGGTTCGTCACCGGCAAATCGGGCTCGGGGAAATCAAATACCGCGTCGGTCATCGCCGAAGAGTTGCTCGAGGCCGGCTACCCCCTCCTGATCGTCGACACCGACGGCGAGTACTACGGGCTCAAAGAGGAGTACGAGATGCTCCACGCCGGGGCCGACGAGGAGTGTGATATCCAGATCGGCCCGGAACACGCAGAACAGATGGCGACGATCGCGCTCGAGGAGAACGTCCCCGTCATCCTCGACGTCTCGGGCTATCTGGACGAGGACGTGGCCGACGAACTGCTTCGGGAGGTCGCCCGCCAGCTGTTCGTCAAGGAGAAGAAGCTCAAAAAGCCGTTCCTGCTGGTCGTCGAGGAGGTCCACGAATACATCCCGGAGGGCGGCGGCGTCGGCGAGACGGGGAACCTGCTGATCAAGATCAGCAAGCGCGGCCGGAAACACGGGTTGGGCATTCTGGGGATCAGCCAGCGCCCGGCCGACGTGAAAAAGGACTTCATCACACAGGCGAACTGGCTCGTCTGGCACCGGCTGACCTGGGACAACGACACCAAGGTCGTCGGCCGAATCATCGACACCGAGTACTCCGAACTCGTCGCCGACCTCAACGACGGGCAGGCGTTCGTCCAGACCGACTGGACCGAAGTCGACGTGCGGAAGATCCAGTTCCGCCGCAAGCGGACCTTCGACGCCGGCGCGACGCCCGGCCTCGACGACTTCGAGCGGCCCGAACTCAAGTCGGTCTCCGACGCGCTCGTGGGGGATCTCCAGGAGATTTCCGAGCGCAAGGACCGCGAGCAGGACCGGATCAACGAACTCGAGACCGAACTCGAGAAGAAGGAAAAACGGATCGAGACCTTAGAGGACGAGTTGGCCTCCGCGCGGGACGTCTCGAGCGCGGCCAAGCAGATGGCCGACGCCCTCCAGAACACGGAGACGGTTCAGTCGCAACTGCCTGGTGGCGGCGAGGACCTGCGCCGGCTCCACGAGGAGATCGCCGACCTCGAGACCGAACGCGACGACCTTCGGGAGACGCTCGCGGCCCGCGACGAGCGGATCGCGGACCTGACGGCCGAACTCGAGGCGCGGGCCGAGAACCTGAATCAGCTCAAACGAGAGAACGAGCAGCTCCGGTCGGTCGTCCGTGACCTCGAGCGCGAGCGGCCGTATCTCGATGCCGGCGAGGCTGAGGAAGGCAATGCGGACGACGATGCCAGCGAGGTTGAGGAAGATAACGCGGACGACGATGCCGACGAGTCGGAGATCGTTCAGGCCGGCGGCGAGGCCCACGAGTACGGGTACACGCCGGTCAACGAGGAGGCCGACACGGACGCGTCGGCGGACGCTGACGGAGACGCGGACGCGGCCGGTGAGCCAGAGTTCGTCGTCGCGACTGAGGAGCGAGACCTCGACGACCTCCTCGAGGACACCCGGATCAGCGCTCGCGTACACCGCGCCTGCGAGGGGTCGCGGTGCTCGGTCGAGACGGCCAGTGACGTACTCGCCGTGTTCGCACGGGAGGGACCGCGAGAGACGGACCCAGTCGCCGCCGCGGTCGATCGATCGCCGGTCGCGGTCCAGAGTCTCCTCTCGGAGCTTCGGACGGAAGGGGTCCTCGAGCGGACGGGCGAACGGACGTACGGCCTCAGCGACGACGTGCTCGCGAAGCTGACCGAAGCCGCCGCGGCCGAGTGACGTCGGCGGCGTCGCGGTTCACGCGGTTCGAGCGTGGTCAATCCACGAGTCGGTCGCCGACGGCCTCGATAGCGGAGGGCTCGATCCCCTGGTGGACGGGCAACGCGACGAGGTCCGTCGCGAGCCGATTCGCGGTCTCGTAGGCCTCGTTTCCGTGGACGCACTTGCGGAGAACGGGCCAGGAGTGAGCACCGACGACGGCGCAATCTGTGAGTTCCGATCGGAACGCGGCCGGCTCGTCGGCGCGGACGGGGAACTCGTAGGGACTGATTCCCTCGGGAAGCCGTTCGTAGAGTGGGGTCACGTCGTCGCGGTCGGTCAGGACCCGCCGCCAGGCCCGGAAGTTCTTCCGGCGAGTCGCCCGAATCGCGTTGGGATCCGCGGCGTCGGTGACGGCCTTCGAGAACCGCGACATCGGGACTTTGGCGGCCTCGTACCGCGCTTCGGGGTCGACGGTTGTGGGGTCGTCTGTGCCGTCCGCGAAGAACGTCTCGACCGAACGATGTAGCGACGGGGTCGCCCCGAGGATGGTTTCGGCGACCGAGGAAGCGACGTATCGGCAGTCAGTGGCTGCGACCCTGTCGGCGGGACCGGCAAGCGGTGACGGCTCGAACGCCTCGCGGACCTCGTCGTCGGCACGATAGAGGACGGCACCGTCCGGCACCGGAAGCAGTTTCCGCAGCGTCGTGATCCCGAGGTCGCCGACGGTGCCGAGTAGCGTCCCCTCGTCGACGCTGAGCGCGCCGTGTGCGTTGTCGTCGACGTGGTAACAGTCGTATTCGTCGGCCAGCGACGCGAGCCGCTCGAGGCCGGGCTGGGGGAAACCGAAGTAGTTGACCGAGACGATCGCGGCCGTCTCGTCGTCGAGCCGGCGCTCGAGGTCGTCGAAATCGGGGGCGAGCGAGCGTTCGATCGCGTAACACTGCGACTCGAGGCCGAGTTCGTGAAACGGTTCGACGACGGCGGGCGAGAGGTAGGCGGGGACAAGGACGGTTTCGCCGGGCTCGACGAGGCCGGCGAGGCCGTCACGGAGGGCGACTTTCCCGGCCCCGTAGTATGTGAACGCAACATCCGGAGCGTGTCGGTCGACAAACGAGCCGATTCCCGGGCCCCCCGACCGCGAGAGCGACGCGTCGAACACGGAAGGGGTGGCACCGATCATACGTCGAAGTGGCGTCGAGAGCAGGTGGCAGTCGCGACGATCATCGGCGTACAACGGGGACGAGCGACGACTTAGTGATAGGGTCGGTACTGGCCCCGCAATCAGTACTTACACGGACGGGCGAGGACCTCCTCGGAATCGCTATCCCGAGCGTAGCGTCGGCAGTACGAGCATACGGCCGGCCAGCAGTCGCATAACAAAGCACGGGCGAACGGACACCGCGTCCATGGCAGGTTCGACCGACGAAGAAGACCTTCGTCTGCTCGTTGTGGGGCTCGACGCCGGCTGTCGGCCGATACTCGAGCCGTTGTTCGAGTCGGGCGACCTACCTACCCTCGAGCGGCTGTTCGAAACGGGGGCCGCGGGACCGCTCGAGTCGCAGATCCCACCGTGGACCGCAAGCGCTTGGCCGTCGCTGTACACCGGAACGAACCCGGGCAAGCACGGCGTCTACGACTTCCTCTCGTTCGACGGCTACGACTGGGACGTCGTCAACGCCTCGCATGTCCGGGCGCGACCGATCTGGGAGCTGTTGAGCGACCACGGCTTTGCGAGCGTCGTCGTCAACGTGCCCGTCACCCATCCGGCGCGGGAGTTCGACGGCGCACTGATACCGGGGCTGACGGCTCCTGAGGACCCCGACTGTCACCCCGAGGGGATCTTGGCGGACGTGAAGCTGGCCTGTGGCGGCGACTACTGGCTCTACCCACAGCGCAGCCCGGAGCCGGATCGATCGATCGAGGGGTACGAACGGACGGTCGAACTCCGAGGGAAAGCGTTCCGGTATCTCGCCCGACGGTTCGATCCCGACTTCGGATTCCTCCAGTTCCAGCAGACCGATTCGGTGTTTCACGAGCGATCCGGCGACAAGCGGGCCATCGAGGCGGTCTACCGCGAAGTCGACCGACAGGTCTGCGAGACGATCGAGCGGACCGATCCCGAGAACGTCCTCGTCGTTAGCGACCACGGCATGGGCAAGGTGACCGGCACCGAGTTCCGAGTCAACGAGTGCCTCCGAGACGAGGGCTACGTCAGCGCCACGAGCGGCGGCGAGGGGATGCCAACCTGGTCGAAGGCCTGGGAGAACGACTTGCTCTACGGAGACGAGGCCCGCGACCACGAGCCGAGCGCGCTCGAGCGAGCGATGAGCGTCGCGGCGAACGTCGGGATCACGACCCAGCGCGTCGCAAGCGCGCTCGATCACATCGGGCTCAAAGAACCGATCGGCCGGCGGATACCGAACGATATGATCCGTGCAGCGAGCGAACAGGTCGAGTTCCCCGCGTCACGGGCCTACGTCCGCTCGAAGAGCGAACTCGGCGTCCGGATCAATCTCGAGGGGCGCGAGCCGAACGGGCAGGTCCCTGAGTCGGCGTACGAGACCGTCCGCGACGACCTCATCGAGACGCTCTCGGCGGTCCGAACGCCCGACGGTGAGCCGATGTTCGACGCTGTCGAGCCCCGGGAGACGTACTTCGAGGGGCCCCACGTCGAGTTGGCCCCCGACGTGGTGACAGTCCCGGCGGCGTTCGACAACGCGATCTCCGCCGACCTCGGGACGGGGCGGTTCGGCGAGCCGATGGACCCGTGGAACCACAAGCGGACCGGCGTCGTCGCGGCCGCCGGCCCGGCGTTCGACGAGTCCGCCCGACTCGGGGACGCGACGATCTTCGACGTCACGCCGACGATCTGCTCGCTATTCGATGTCCCGATCGACACTGCGATGGACGGCGACCCGCTCCCGGTCGTCGACGGGAGCACAACGGAACCGTATCCGGCTTATGAGCCGACCCCGATCACGGCGACCGACGACGGCACCGTCGAGGATCGGCTCTCGGACCTCGGCTATCTATGAGTATCGACATACGCACGCTCGATCCGCGAACGGACGCCGACGAGTGGAACAGCTACGTCGAACGATCGGCGGGGTCGAACCCCTTCTTCCGGGCCGAAGCGATCCGGTTACAGGCCGCTGACACGGGGACGACCCCCCACTTGCTCGCCGGGTTCAAAGGGCAGGAACCCGTCGGCATCTTCCCCGTCTTCGAGTACGCCAAGGGACCGATCACCGGCGCGTTCTCTCCGGCCCCCTACTCGTGGGCGTGTTACCTCGGCCCCTCCCTGCTGAACGTCGACAAGCTCAAACAGCGCAAGGCCGACCGCCGAGTCAAACGGTTTCTCGAGGGCTGCCTCGAGTGGATCGACGAGGCGATCTCGCCGCTGTACAGCAAGTTCGTCACCGCGGAGTTCGACGACGTCCGCCCGTTCGTCTGGAACGAGTACGACGTCAAGCCGGGTCACACGTACGTCGTCGACCTCGACGGGACTGAAGCGGAGCTACTGAAGCGGTTCAGCAGTGACGCGCGCAGCAACGTCCGCAACGCCGACGAAGACAGATACGATATCAAAGAGGGGACGACCGACGATGTCGGGCGAATCGTCGACCAGGTCCGCCAGCGCTACGAGAATCAGGGGCAGTCGTTCCAACTGAACCCGAATTTCGCCCGATCGCTGCACGAAGAACTCCCCGACGGCGCGCTCCGCCCGTACGTCTGTCGCGTCGGCGGCGAGTTCCTCGGCGGCATTCTGGTCATCGAATCAGACCGGACCCGATACCGGTGGCAGGGCGGCGTTAAACCGAATGCCGACGTCGACATCGCGATCAACGACCTGCTCGACTGGCACGTCATGCGAGACGGCCTCCGGGACGGGATCGCGGAGTACGACCTCGTCGGCGCTGGCGTCCCGAGCATCAATCGATACAAGGCGAAGTTCAACCCGCGCCTCGAGACCCACTACGAGATCACGGCCGGTGCGTTCGGGATCGACCTGCTGGTCGATCGATACCGGAAACACCGGTAGCGCGTCTCCCCGCCGTTTCGCGAGACGGGCGAGCTTAGTCCTCGGTCCGGTACTTCGACTGCCGGGCGTCTTCGAGACAGGCACGTCTGGTGACCAGTCCGCTGTCCTCGAGTTTTCCCAACGCGTAGCGGGCAGTCCGCGGACAGAGCCGCGACTCGGCGACGACGTCCTCCTGGGTCAGCGGTTGCTCGTACTCGAGGACCTTGTAGACGAGTTTGGCACTCGGCGGGAGATCAGTGAGCGCGGCGTCGGTAGTGGTCGAGTCGCCGCTCTCGTCGGCCGCGGCGTCGGCGGTGCCGTCGACCTCGGTGTCCGAGTCGGTCGCGCTCATGCGTCACGACCCTCCAGAGCCGACATCGATCGAGATCGGAACGCAGGCGGTGCGAGTAGCATTCTCGGTCGAGACTACCGCGGTGACTCACATATACGGCACCGACAGTTCAGAAATACAGGCGGAAGCTAACGAGGGGAGCGGCGCGATCGAATCCGGGGCGGCAGCGACGGCGGACGACCGCCGATCGATGCTCGAGGGGCCGACACGGGAGCGACCGCAGGAACCGAAATGCGGCCGGCTCGTGCCGGCAGTAACCCGTGCATAGTAAGGCGAGCGGCCCCCTCACAGCACACCATGTTCGGAACCAGCGGTATTCGCGGACGGGTCGGGCGCGACGTGACGGCCGAGCTGGCGCTGTCGGTCGGCCGTGCGGTCGCCTCTGAGGGCCACGATCGGGTCGTCGTCGGTCGCGACGTGCGGGAGAGCGGCTCGATGCTCGTCGACGCGGTCGTCGCGGGACTGTGTGAGTGCGGCGCGGACGCGCTCACGGTCGGCGTCGCGGCGACGCCGACGATCGCGCGAGCGATCGAGCACCTCGAGGCCGACGCGGGGATCGTGGTGACGGCCTCGCACAACCCCGCCGAAGACAACGGGATCAAACTCTGGACCCCGTCGGGGAAGGCGTTCGGCCCCGACCAGCGCGACGCGATCGAGCGCCGGTGCCGCGAGGACGCATACGAACTGGCCGACTGGAACGGCGTCGGTGACCGTCGTCACCGCGAGGGGGTCAGCGACCACCACGCCGGAGCGCTCCGATCGGCCGTCGACCTCGAGCGAGACCTCAGCGTCGCCGTCGATATCGGCAACGGAGCCGGCGGCGTGACAGCATCGGTACTCGACGATCTCGGCTGTCACGTCCACACGCTTAACGGGCAGGAAGACGGCTCGTTCCCCGGGCGGCCGAGCGAGCCTACCGCGGACACGCTCGAGACGCTGTCGACGCTTGTCGCGTCGACGGACGCCGAGTTGGGAATCGCCCACGACGGCGACGCCGATCGCATGCTGGCGGTCGACGAGACGGGAACGTTCGTGCCCAAGGACGCGCTGCTCGCGCTATTCGCTCGAGAAGCGGCGGGAGAGGGTGACCGCGTCGCCGCCCCGGTCGACACCAGCCTCGCCGTCGACGACGCGCTGGCGGCCGTCGGCGCGTCGCTGACCCGCACTCGAGTCGGGGACGTCTACGTCGCGGAGCGAACGACGGCGGACGACGTGGTCTTCGGCGGCGAACCGAGCGGGGCCTGGATCTGGCCGAGCGAAACTCTGTGTCCGGATGGCCCACTCGCGGCCTGTAAGCTGGCCGAACTGGTCGCAAAACGGGGGCCGCTGTCTGCGCTCATCGACGAGCTCGAGCAGTATCCGATCCGGCGAACGTCGATCGAGGTCGAGGAGAAAGCGGCGGTAATGGCCGAAGTGGACGACCGAGTGTGCGAGCGATACGCGGAGGTCGACACGCTCGACGGCGTTCGGGTCGAAACGGAAGACGGCTGGTTTCTGCTCCGGGCGAGCGGTACCCAGCCGTTGATCCGGGTGACGGCGGAAGCGCGATCAGCGGCCGACGCCGATGCGCTGTTCGAGGAGGCACGGGCCGTGATCGCCGACGCCATCACGCCGAACGTCTGAGGAGAGCCGAGAGGGGGGATCGAGCGACCGAGGTCGCGAAGGACGACGGTGTGTACCGCGGGATCGACGGCGAACCGATGCCGGCTATCTCGCTTCCTTGGGGATGAAATCCGAAGTCTTCATTTCGCGGTACGTCGCACAATCGGGACAGGCGTGAACCACGTCACGATTGTCACCGAAGACGCGGGCGAACTGGCGGGTCACCTGGTTACCGCAGTTGACACATCGAGGGGCGCTCGTCTGTTTCCGGGACGACATTGGCGTCCACTTCGCGGATGGATCCGTCGACATCAACAACCCGTAACCACAGAAGGGTATTTACTATAGACAGCATAATCGACACCGTGAGCGGTAGTTGCTGGTTCAAGCAGGAAATACCATCGGGCTCTTACACTCCACATATCGAGAGTGTCACGGTCTCGCTCAGGAGAAATACGATATTTAGGGGGCGTAATATGATATTTCGCGGGGGGAATGCGGGGTATATATCTAGTTTGTGATAGATACCAGAAACGACTGTTCGAACGGAACGCCCCGTCCCAATCATATCAGAATCGAAATACATCTCGTGTCTCTTTCGGAAACGACCAACGACAACCGGTGTTGCTCGAGACGGTCGTTGCGAATCCTACTGGTGTAACAGCCGTATAATTATTCACCGGATCGGGGTACGTGGCGGTGATGAAAGCGATCGTTCTCGCGGCAGGCGAAGGCACGCGAATCAGACCACTCTCTGTGGCTCGGCCGAAACCGATGCTACCGGTCGCGGACCGACCGCTCGCCGCCCACACAGTCGACGCGGCCGTCGACGCGGGGGCCGACGAGATCGTCCTCGTCGTCGGCTACGAGGCCGAGACGGTCCGAGAGTATTTCGGCGACGAGTATCGCGACCTCCCGGTCTCCTATGCCGTCCAGACGGAACAGGCGGGGACGGCCGACGCGGTCAACGCCGCCCGCGACCACATCGACGGTCCCTTCGCCGTCCTGAACGGCGACAACCTCTACGATCCGGCCGCGATCGACCGACTGTTCACCGAATGCCCGGCCGTGTGTGCCGTCGAGGTCGCCGAACCGAGCAACTACGGCGTCGTGAGTACGACCGACGGAACCGTAACCGACATCGTCGAAAAGCCCGCCGAGCCGCCGACAAACCTCGCCAACGCCGGCGCGTACGCCTTCCCCGAAGACGCCCGCGAGTGGCTCGAGGTGCCCGCGAGCG
Organism: Natrinema sp. 74; assembly: GCF_046097095.1. Taxonomy (NCBI): domain Archaea; kingdom Methanobacteriati; phylum Methanobacteriota; class Halobacteria; order Halobacteriales; family Natrialbaceae; genus Natrinema; species Natrinema sp. 74. The sequence continues at coordinate 3,159,248 of NZ_CP175698.1, read as the reverse complement.
AACGGGGCGAACACGAGATCACGGACGTCCTCGCGCGCGTCATCGACCAGTACGCGGTCAGCCCCATCACGCTCGAGCGGTGGCTCGACGTGGGCCGTCCCTGGGAGCTACTCGAGGCCAACGAGTGGAAGCTCGGCGAGCTCGAGCGCCGGATCGACGGCGATGTGAGCGACGCGGCCCACCTCGAGGGCGACGTGGTCGTCGAGGCGGGCGCGACTGTCGAGCCCGGCGTCGTGATCGAGGGGCCGGCGCTGATCCGCAAGGGAGCCGAGGTCGGACCCAACGCCTACGTCCGCGGCGCGACGCTGATCGGCCCAGACGCCGAGGTCGGCCACGCCGTCGAGATCAAAAACAGCGTGATTTCGCGGGGCACCTCGGTCAGTCACCTCTCCTACGTCGGCGATAGTGTGCTGGGTCGCAACGTCAACTTCGGCGCGGGGACCAACGTCGCCAACCTCCGCCACGACGACGCCGATATTCGGTTCACGGTCAAAGGCGAGCGCGTCTCGACCGGCCGACGGAAATTCGGCGTCATCGCCGGTGACGAGGTTAAGACGGGCATCAACGCGAGCCTCTCACCCGGACTGAAACTCACTACCGGCGCGACGACTGCGCCCGGCGAGACGGTCGACCGAGATCGGTAACGCACCGGATGCTCCCGCTGAGCGGCCGACCGAATGCACCCCGTAACTAGCAAGTGAACCCTTTATATTACGGCGAACCCCTAGTCGAACTGGAGGGTATCGGTCGATACTACTGACTCCGGTCACGTCGATACCGGAATCTCGATCGCCACAGCATCCCTCCACGTTCGATTCCGACATCGTTCGAGTACGGGTCGCTCTCTGACGATGCCGTGCGGACCCCGAGACTACGGGGGTGGTCTCGCGTCCTGCGGCCTCGAGACCCTTACTCGAGTCCGATCGAAGCCGACGGTACTCGAGCGGAGAGCCGTCTCTCGAGAGTCGAGGCGAACGGGGAGGACGGCCGGCCTACTCGACCGTGACGCTCTTCGCGAGGTTCCGCGGTTTGTCGATCGGCCGATCGAGGAGGTCGGCGGCGTAGTACGAGACCAGTTGCAACTGGACGTTCGCGAGCAGCCCCGCCAGATCGGCGTCCGTGTCGGGAATCGCGAGGTGTTCGTCCGCGGCCTCGACGGCCGAGTGACCGTCGGGACAGATCGCGATAACGGGCGCGCCGCGGGTCTGGGCCTCCTCGGCGTTTTTCAGCGTCTTCTCGTCTTCCTCGCCGGTGAAGACCGCGAACACCGGCGTCTCCGGCGTGACCAGCGCCAACGGGCCGTGTTTGAGTTCGCCGGAGGCAAAGCCCTCGGCGTGCTCGTAGGTGATCTCCTTGAACTTCAGCGCGCCCTCGAGGGCCACGGGGAAGCCGAGTCCGCGGCCGATGAAGAAGTACGACCGGCTGTCCTCGTAGTGCTCGGCGATCGTCTCCGCATCGGAGGTCTCGAGCAGGTCGTCGATCGCACCGGGTATCGACGCGAGTTCGGGTAGCAGCGACTCGAGATCCGCCGGCGGCTCGCCGTACCGGTCGGCGGCGATACGCTGGGCGAGCAGCGTGAGCATCACGGCCTGCGAGGAGAACGTCTTCGTCGCGGCGACGCCGATCTCCGGCCCGGCTCGAATGAAGAGGGCGTCGTCGGCCTCGCGGGCGGCCGTCGAGCCGACGACGTTGGTCACCGTCACCGTCCGCGCGCCCGCGGCGGTGGCCCGCTGGAGGGCGTTCAGGGTGTCCGCGGTCTCACCGCTCTGGGTGACCGCGATCACCAGGGTGTCGTCGTCGATCGGCGGGGCCGCGGCGCTGTACTCGTTGGCCAGCAGCGCAGTCGACCGCACGCCCGCCCGATTCAGCGCGACCGACCCGTACAGCGCGGCGTGGTAGGAGGTCCCACAGGCGACGAACTGAACGCTGTCGATCCCGTCGAAGGTTCCCGGTTCGAAGTCTGAGAGCGCGATCCGACCGTTCGTCGGATCGATCCGGCCCTCGATCGCCTGGGCCAGCGACGTCGGCTGCTCGCAGATCTCCTTGAGCATGAAGTGATCGTACTCGCCTTTCCCGGCCTGTTCGGGGTCCCAGTCGACCGTCTCGGGGGTGCGCGTGACCGCGTTCCCCTCGAGGTCGGTGAATTCGACGCCGTCCCCGTCGACGACGACGACATCGCCGTCCTCGAGGTAGACCACGCTGTCGGTGTACTCGAGAAACGCCGGCACGTCGCTGGCGAGGAAGTACTCGCCGTCTTCCATACCGACCACGAGCGGGGAGCCCTGCCGGGCCGCGTAGAGGACGTGTTCGCCCGACACCATCGCGGTGACGGCGTAGCTCCCCTCGAGTTCGTCGACCGCCCGGCGGAACGCCGTCTCGCTGTCGTAGCCGGCGTCGAGGTAGTACTGGACGAGGTGGGGGATGACCTCTGTGTCGGTGTCGCTTGTAAACTCGTAGCCGCTCGCCGCCAGGCGCTCTCTGAGCGCCGCGTAGTTCTCGATGATTCCGTTGTGGACGACGGCGACGTCCTCGCTCTCGTCGGTGTGGGGGTGGGCGTTCGCGTCGGTCGGCGGCCCGTGGGTGCTCCAGCGAGTGTGCCCGATGCCGACCTCGCCGTTGAGCGGTTCGCCGATCGATTCCTTCAGCTCCTCGACCTTCCCACAGCGCTTCTCGACGTTGATGCCGGACCCGTTCTGGACCGCGACGCCGGCCGAATCGTAGCCGCGGTACTCGAGGTTCTCGAGTCCGGTCAGTAGCGGCTCGAGGGCGTTGCCGTCGCCCACGCGGCCGATAATGCCACACATCGTGGAATCACCGCCCGATGGGTCGCTCGGGACGGTCGTCTCGTCCGTCCGCGGCGTCCGTTTCCGGCGCGGGTGCGGTATCGACGCGGCTGTCTCCCGAAAGCGATGCGAACGCTGGTGGAGCGGACTGGTGGTACGTGGCGGTTGTTCCAGACGGCAGACGGTACGCAACCATGAGCGAAGTTCAAACCTCCCGAACCCATTACTATAGACGGACTACTGAGCCCTGTAGTCACCGTGTACTCGGCCACCGGGCACCGGCTATCGCGAGCGCCAGCCCTGCGAGCGACGGGGCGAAAGAACGCCACCGAAACACGGACTGGCGGTCGTACCCCCCGATCGCTGTCCGTCGCAGAACCTATCGTGCCCGTAGCAACCGTACGCCGACCGAACAGGGAATTCTGGCCGGAGTACGGACAGATGAACGGTCGGTAGCGACGGCGAAATCGACGGTACGGAGCGAAAAGATCGACGTGGGATTCGACGGAACGGAATCGAACGGGGATCACCGCGCGAACGCTCGTCGGCGACCGCCGAGGACCGTTCTATCCCCGCGTGCGGACAGGGAACACACCCGCAGACGGAACGAATCGCCACACCTTTTGCAGTGCGTAGGGACACACAGAGTATGGGTTTTGGTAGCTACGACGAGTCCGAACAGCAAGAGCAGACGACCGATGACGAGGACGTAGAAGCCGTCAACGTCCACGAGCACGAACATCACGGCGAGATGTCGTTCGAGTCCGACGTCTCGACGGACGAGTTGGTCTCCCAGCTCGGCTCGATGAAAGACGAAGACGACGAGTCGAACGAATAACGCATCCGCAGGCGCGTCGATACGCTCGCCGCACTGATCGACCGCGACTGGGACGACGCGGTCACACGTTTGTTCTGCTTTCTGAACGCCGTCCGATCTATGAGCGGACGGAAGACGGCCACTCGAGCGACGAATCGCCCGCCGAAACCGACTAGCCGGCCGTGGGTCAGGAGAGCGTCGATTCGCAGAGTTCGCCGATCGCCCGCCGCAGCCGCTGAGAGACGGCCGATTTCGACACCTCGAGTCTGTCCGCGAGTTCGTCCTGTGAGATGCCACGCGGTACGTCGAAGTACCCCTCCTCGTGGGCGACGGCGAGTAACTCTCGTTGTTTCTCGGTCAGGGCGACGACGCCGTCGTCACCGTCGTCAGACACCCGGAGGTGGTCGACCGTGACGGAGATGTCTCGCTCGCGACAGTAGTCGTTGAAAGCGACGAGACGATCGCGGTCGGGGAACCGCAGCTGGACCAGCCAGCCGTCGCGCGAACTCGAGAGCTCGAGCAGGCGGCCGCCGACGTCGGCGGTTGCGGCGGTGAACGTGAGCGTGTGGTCGGCGAGCGCGACGCGGTAGATCCGTCTGTCCGGATAGCGATCGACGAGGACCGGCTCGGTGACGGTCGAGTCCGTCCTGAGGGCGGCCTCGAACTCCTCGAAGGCGGTGCCGTAGACGGTAATGAACACGATCGTCCGGTCGGCGTCGACGGCGGTCCAGTAGTCGGGCTCGACGGTCACGTCGGCGGTGCGCCGAAGCGTCGGGCGCAGGAACAGGTTTGGGTGATCGAGTCGGAGTTGGGCGACGATCCCGCCCTCGGCCATCGATCGAATCTCCGCGCGGTCACCGTCGATCTCCGTGACCGCATCGGGCAGTTCGTCGGCATCGGCGCTGTCGATGCTCATCGAACCACCCGCGGTCCGGCCGACCGACCGTCGTAACATCTTCTTACCTCGAACGCACTCATTGAATTGCCCATTAGGTGCCGGGGATATGACCGTGCGCGCTAGATACCGAACCGGATCGTGCACCGCCGTCAATACATATTCATCGGCCAACTATCTGACTGGTCTTTCGACGAGCGGAAATAACGTGTTACCCCGCCGAAAGCCGTCAATACCGGCGGGCTGCTCCGATGATCCCCGCAGAACAAACCCCGGAGAGTCGCCTCGACAGCCTGTGACACGTGCTACCGAGACCGGACGAAGCGTGGTGGGAGAAAGCGACTCAGTCGCCGGTCGTATCGTCGAGCAACAGCGCGAACAGTTTCCGCTGGGCCAGTCGGAGGTGACGGCTGAACGTCGGCTGCGAGACGCCGAGGGACTCGGCGACCTCCTCGCCAGTGTGCTCGCGGGGCCACTCGAAGAAGCCGCCGTAGTAGGCCGCCTCGAGCGTCCGCCGCTGGCGCTCCGACAGGTGCTCGTGCAGTCGATCGAACGGACGAGTCGGTTGCGGCGGTCGATCCCGTTCCCGGCGCGCGACCAGTTCTGCTTCCGAGTACGTCCGCTCGAGCGCCCGGACGAACGGCCGAACGGCGATCGGCCCTCCGAGTTCGATCACCAGCCGGGTTCGGCCGTCGACCGGCGACACCGATCGGAGGACGCCGCCGCGGTCGGCGATCGTCCGAGCGACGGTCGCGTCTGGCAGCGCGACCTCGAGGACGATATCGCCGGTGTTGCTTCCGATGAGCGAAACCGAATCGACCGTCGACAACGACGCAACCGCCTCGCGCGCCGCGTCCGGATCGGACGCCGCGACCGCACAGAAGACCGTCGAACCGCCGGACGACCGCGGAACGGCGGCTCGCACGTCGATCCGCCGGCCGAGTCGATGGGCGATCGCCGACAGCGGCTCCGCGTCGTCCCGGAGCTCGACCTCGAGTTCGGTGCTCCGGTCGGCGAGCAGCGCTCGCGTCGTCTCAATCGCGGCGATCGCCTCGCCGGCGATTCCGGCGAGATGATCGCAGGCCCGTTTTGTGCGGTCGTCGAAGGCAGACGGCCGATCCGCGTACGCGGTGAGCGTTCCGTACCGAACCTCGCCCGCGGTGATCGGGACGCTCAGCGCGGACCGAAAGCCTCGCTCGAGGAGGCGGTGTCGCCACGATCGGTCTCCGTCCGTCTCGGACCGACGAGCGGAGGCATCGGACCGGCGAGCCCCGTCGGGAGCGAGGTCCTCGAGCACCGCCGGCGTCAGGGTCGTCGCCGCGGTCGCCGTCGGATCGCCGTGCTCTCGGTCCGTCGGCACCGACGACGACTCGAGGAAGTCACCGTCCCGACCGGCCCACGTCGCCGGGACGATCACCTCGCGGCCGTCATCTGCACGGCCGACCCAGGCGAGGTCGAGTTCGCCGCCCGACTCGAGCGGTGTCAGCGAGACGGCGGCTTCGCAGAGCAGTCGTTCGACGTCCTCGCGCGTCTCGGCGTCTAGCATCGATCGTTCGGCGTCCCGAAGCCGCTCGGTCCGGGTCGCGACGGTCTCGAGGTGGGTCCGTTCGCGCCGACACGTCCGCAAGTCGGCGGCGGCTTCGAGACGCGCGAGCGCGACGCGTGCGGTATCCGAGAGGGTCTCGAGCGGAGCGAAATCAACTCCTTCGAACGCCAGCGGTTCCGCACCGGTCGCGAGGACGACATCGCCGGACGAGATCGGAACGATCAGAAGTTGCTCGGCGCGGCCGACCGCCGCACCGAACAGCCCCCGAAACGCGCCCCGCTCGGAGACGGTCGGAGACCCGTCCTCGAGCACATCGGCCAGCGGCGTCCCGTCGGGATCGATCGACGGCGGGTCGATCGACCCGTCGTGGCTCCCCGAGACTCGATCGGCCGCGGTCACCGCCGCCGGTCGGAAGCCGTCCGCGTCGGCGAGATACCAGGCAGCGATGTCGGCGTCCGCGTACTCCCGAACGGCGTCGACGACCGCCGACCGGACGGCCGACGGCGTCTCGGCCTCGCGGAGGGCGGTCGCGGTTCGGCGGACCGTCTCGAGTGCGGCGGCTGCGGAGCCACGCCGATCACGAACCACACAGAGCGTCCGCTCGGGCTCGGACAGCTGGGCCACGAACACGTCGACCGGGCGGGACGCGTCGGTCATGAGGTCGCCCGTGACCGGCTCCATCCACCTGACGGCCGGCGAGCGCGCCCGCTCTCGGACCGCCGACGCGAGGGCGTCGTCGAACAGCGCCGTGAGGTCGCGGCCGACGAGGTCGGCCGTTCCGGCGAGGTCCCGCAGGGCCGGATTGGCCAGTCGCACCGTCGACCCCTCAAGGACGGCGACGCCGTCGTCCAGCGCGTCGACGACGGACTCGAGGAGGGCGAGCCGGTCCCGGTCCGTCGCGGTCGCTTCGTCTGGCAATCGGTCGCTGGCGTGGATCGAGACGCCGTCATCGCCCGGGTGGACGGCGACGGTGAGCGGCCGTTCGAACGCGGACGGGGCCGCCTCGAATGTGACGACCGCGTCCGTCGCCCGAGACTCGCGGACCCGATCGGCGAGCGTCCCGGCGAGGTCGTCGGGCAGCAGGTCCCAGACGACCATGCCGGTCGGACTCTCGCGATCGGATCCGCGGTCGGGACGGGCGTCCCCGTCGTGTCCCTCGCCGGCCGCAAACAGCTCCATCGCGGCCGCGTTCGCGTACTGCAGTTCGTCCCGCGGACCGAGCCCGAACACGGCGTCCTCGAGCCGGTCGACGGCCGTCGTCGCGGCATCGCCGGTGTCCGAGTCGATCTCCGGAGCGCCCGTGTCCGTGACGACGATCCCCTCGACGGCCGGATCCGCGAGCCGATTCGTACAAGAAAGCGCCGCGACGCGCCACGTGCCGTCGGCGCGGCCGACCCGACAGGTGACGCGCTCGGTCGTCCCGACGGGGGCCGCCGCGACGGAGGCGATCGTCTCGCGCACCGCCTCCCGGTCGTCCGGATGCACAATCCGTGTGAGCGACGTCCGCTCGAGTTCGGCCGGCGTGTACCCGAACCGTGACTCGACTGCGGGCGTCGCGTACGCGACCGCACCGTCGGCGTTGACCACCCAGACGACGGCGTCGGCGGACTCGAGGATCGGTCGGGAGCGTCGGTCCGCGCCCGCCGCCGCGAGGCGATAGCGCTCGCGCTCGGCGGCGGTCCTGATACGCGCGGCGAACACCGTCTCGGACGCATCGCGGTCGACGACATCGCTCGCACCGGCCTCGAGCGCCCGGCCGGCGTCGGCCTCGTCGGCGACGGCGACGATCGGCCGGCCGTCGGTTCGATCGGCGAGGCGCTCGAGGATCGATTCCGACGCTGACGGACGGCTTGCGGCCGCGTACGGACAGACGAAACAGTGGATCTCTCGGTCGGCGAGGCGCTCCGTAGCGCCCTCGACCGTCCGTTCTCTGAGCAGCGAGGCAGCGCCGAATTCCGCCTCGAGAGCGGTCATCGCATCATCGGCCGATTCTGAGTCACCAACGATCAGAACGCACGGTGCGTCGCCGGTAACCGTCGTCGCATTGTCGTTCATCGGACGGCCACCTCCGGTCTGCTGGTCTTGCGCGGTCGAGCGGCCTTGCTCGACGCGGCCGTGCGTTCGGCCGAGACTCCGTCCTGCCAGCGCCGGTTCGATGGACTACGCACTCGGCGGCTCGAGCCGCGCTCGAGGGGGAGAGTCGCGATAGCGGCCGACACACATCCCCTCGGCGCACGTATCGATTCAGTCTCTGCACGCAAGACGGTGGTACGAGTCACCGGGACCGGGAAAGCGTCAGGACTGGTCGCGAACCGTGACGACCGGCACCGGTGCGTTCCGGACGATCTCCTCGGCGACGCTGCCCGAAATCAGATGATCGAGCCCCGACCGGCCGGCCGTTCCGACGACGATCATGTCGACCGGGTTCGTCTCAGCGAAATCGACGATCTGCTCCTGTGGAACCCCGTGACGGATGTCCGTCGTTACCTCGACGCCCTCGCGATCCGCCGCCTCAGCGGCCTCCTCGGCGGCCGTCGCGGCCTCGTCATCCGGGTCGTGGCGCAGCCGATCCTCCTTGTCCTCGGCCTGCGGTCCCGATTCCGATACCGATACGACGTGGAGCGTCGCATCGAGTTGAGCCGCGAGCTCCACCGCGTGATCCGTCGCCCGACGGGCCGGATCGCTACCGTCCGTCGCGAGCAGGAGATCCTGATACATCGTCCTTCTGCTCGTTCGAGCGGCAGTCGCATACATCTCGGACCTGCCATTGCCGGCCGACTTGTGACTATCCATCTGAGAGACCCATTCACAAGGCGACCGTCCACGTCTGACCGCAGTTTTGACACCCAGACCGCCGTTCCAGTTCGAATTCGGTGTCGATCAGCGATAACCGCCCGCTCCGACAGTGTGGAGGAGATGGGAGTCGCCTACAGATAAGGGACGGAGATTACCTCGAGCACGACGACGGCGAGGTAGAGCTGGCCGACGCCGGCGACGATCATGACCGCGCCCGCGAGACGCTCGAGCAGCCCGGAATAGGCCGCGAGCCGACCCGCCCCGGCGATGAGGCCCATCCCGGTCGCGACGGTCAACGAGATCATGAGCACGACGAGGCTCCCGACGTACGTCCCGAGGAGGACGATCGCCGAGGACGCCGGCAGCGACAACGCGCGCGTGATCACGCTCAGAAACACCGGCGCGACACAGCCCGCCGCCGCCAGCGCGTAGCCGACGCCGAAGACCGCGAAGCCGAGCACGCTCGAGCGTCGCTTCGGGAGCGGGACCGTCAGCGACGGGGCACGGCCGGTGACGACCAGGAGGCCGAATCCGATCAGCACGACGCCGGCGACCACCTCGAACAGGGTGACGGACGACAGCGCCGAGTAACCGATCCAAAACGCCGCTCCGAGCAGCGCAGCGAAGGTCAGAAGGACGCCGAAACCGGCGGTCAGTCCCCGGCTCAGTGCGCCGCCGAGCGACGCCCGCTCGCCGTCGGTCTGACTCGCGTAGAATCCCACGTATCCGGGCAAGAGCGGATACGCACAGGGCGAGAAGAAGGTCGTGATCCCGGAGGTTAGACCGAAGAGTACCGACGTGGTAACCGCCGCGTCGACCATCCTACGTGCCTCCACCCTCGACCGCTCGCTCGATGCCGGCGACGAGTTCGTCCGCCGACTTGATACCGGTTTCGCGCCATCGGAGGGTCCCCCCGGCGTCGATCGCCACGGCAGTCGGATACCGGCTCCCCCAGTATCGGGATGTGAGCTTCGTGGTCGGATCGAGACCGACCGTCCAGTTGCCGCCGTGGTCGCGCCACCAGGAGGAGAGTTCCGACAGCTTGATCGACTGGCCGAACGGTTCGGTGGTCACCGACAGAAAGACGACGTCGTCCGACACTCGGGCGTTCGCTTTCGCGAGCGCGTCCATCTGCTTCTTACAGGGCGCACACCACGTCGCGAAGAAATCGACGAACGTTGGTCGCCCCGGTGTCGGTACCTTGACCGTGCCGGCCTCGCTACCGCGCGCGTCGACCGTCTCGATCTCAAGTGGGTCGAACTGCTGGCCGACGAGCCCGGACGAGTCGTCGTCGGACTCGTCGCCAGAGCCGCCGGATCTGAGATTCCCGCCGGTGGCCGCGAGCGCACCGGCACCGGCGACGATGCCAGCACCGCCGAGTCCGGCGAGGATCTCGCGTCGTCGCATCGTTAGCTATCGACCCCGACGACCGTTCTCGTATCCTCGAGGATCACCTGTCCGTTGATCCCTTCACGCGGATACGCCGCCTTCGGATACGCGCGCTCGACGATCCCGCGGTCGTTGACGAGTTCGACCAGCGACGAGTGTGTGAACATGTAGCCGCCGTGATCGTGACTCGACCCGGTGCCCGACGACGAGTTGGTCGTCGAGCCGTTCGTCGTCGACGAGTTGCCGTTTGGCATCTCCTCGCGCCGTTGGAGCGGAAGGCCGAACGTGTCTGTCATGATCGTCTTGGCGGTCTCGTTGTTCTCGGGCCGGAGGAAGTGCCAGGTCTCCGCCTCGTAATCGATCCCGATCTGTGCAGCGAACGACCGGAGGGCGTCCGGCGTATCGCGGTTCGGATCGAACGTCATCGCGAGCAACGCGACGTCGTCCTCGTAGCCCCGTTTGACGGCGTCTTTCTGTATTCGCTTGAGGTGCTGGAGCAACATGGGACAGGCCCCGTCCGGACACGAGGTGTAGATGTACGTCATGACGAACGGCCGCTCACCGACGAAATCATCGAGGGTGACGGTCTCGTCTTTGAGCGGGTCCCGAATCGAAAACGACGGGAACTCCTCGCCGTGAATCGGATACGAGGGGTCGCCCCGCTCGATCGTCGGCGGCTCGAGAACGGTGTTCGTCTCGTCCGCACCGGCACCGTCATCGCCGTTTCCGCCGAGCGCGTCGCCGAGACAGCCAGCTACGCTCGTCACTCCCACTACCCCGAGCGAGCCGAGATATGTCCGCCGGTCCATGTACGACTCGAGGGAGTCCCCGATCAAATGCTCGTTGGTTCAATTCACGAAGCGGGCTCGCACTCGTTGGTCGAGTCACGGAGCGGGCTTGTTGGTCAGGTCACGGGGCGAACTCGTCGCTTGGCCGTGAGCCTATTTCGGGCCGCGGAGCCGGACGTTCAGGCCGACGGAGCCGGATGTTCAGGCCGACAAAACCGAGACTTCGGGCCAACGGGTCGGACCTGTTCGATTCTCGAACCAACAGGCGTTTTATCGCCCGCTCCCAACCTCCGCCGATGAACCGCCGGTGTTTCCTCCGTGGTACGGCCGCAGTCGGAGCCGTCGGCACCGCCGGGCTCGCCGGCTGTCTCGAGCGACTCGGCTTCAAAGAACAGTCCGCCTGGGCGAACCCGCCGCTCGTCGAGAACCGGCCCGACGCCGTCTACCTTCCCGCCTCTCGCGAGGAGATGGGCATGTACGGCACGGCGACCGACGGCGACTATGCTGCTGCCCTCACCTACACCTTTCCACACCGGTTCTGGGTCGTCAGCGGCGGAAAAGAACGGGTCGGCGTCAACGCCGACGACAGCCACCACCTCATGTTCTCTCTCTGGGATCGCCAGACGGGGACCGTCCTACCGGTCAACACCCGTATCGAGATCCTCCAAGACGGCTCTCCGGTCGACATCGGCGTCTCCTCGCTGTGGCCGATGCTCTCCCAGCGGATGGGCTTTCACTACGGCGACAACGTCCAGTTGCCGGGCGAAGGCGAGTACACGGCCCGCATCCGGGCCGGCCCCGTCACTCTCGAGCGAACCGGCGCGTTCGAGGGCCGATTGGGGTCGCGGGCGACGCTCGAGATCGACTTCGAGTACGCGCGGTCGGACATCAACGGACTCTCGTTCTCGACGATCGACGAGAGCAAGCGGGGAAGCCGCGATGCATTACCGCTGATGGGCCACGGAGGCAGTGAGGACAGCGGTGGAAGCAAGGACAACGGTGGAAGTGGCGGAAGCAGTAAGACCGGCGGGGGAGGAGACGGCTCCGAAACGAGTGGCTCTGGGGGGCGACCAATGGGACAAGCCACCCCGATCGAGGACCTTCCCGGCGAACTGCTCGGGACTGAACGCAGCGGCGACGTGGTGCTTCCCGTGCTCACCGCCGACATCGCCCGGTTTACCGACGGCGGCACCTACCTGGCGGTCTGTCCCCGAACGCCGTATAACGACCTCATCGTCCCGTTTACATCGCTGTCCGCGACCGTCGAACGCGACGGCTCAGTCGTCCACGAGGGGACGCTCACGGAGACGCTTGACGGCACGTACGGCCACCACTACGGGCTCGCTGTCGACGACCTCGCCGCGGGCGATCAGATTACGATCACGGTCGACACCCCGCCGCAGGTGGCCCGGCACGACGGCTACGAAACGGCGTTCTTCGAGTTCGAACCCGTGACCTATACGGTCTGACCTCGAGCGTGAGCGCCACCACGGCCCGGTAGCGCTGTCCGTTCCACCGTGTAAACCCGATCGTACCGGATCGAACGATTTGAAACGACGACTCGTGGCCCCGTACGGTTCCGATAACTATCGGGGACCGGCGACTACGTTCGCGCCCATGTCCAGTACAGGTCAATCGCGTATGCAGATCGGTTGCCCGGAGTGCAAGGCGACGATCGCCGCATCCGTCCCTCCCGGACCCGGCATCTGCGCGGAAAGCGACTCGAATCGCCTCCTCGGAAAGGAAACCCAGTGTCGGAACTGCGGCCACGAACTCGAGCTCTATTACTACTGAGGCCCCGTCGGAGTGAGTCACCGATTCACCGACCGAACGTCGGTTGCTGTTTGAGTGCTCGAGACACACACACCGAGTTTCCGGTGAAACCGGTTCGAAGCACGACCGGAAACGATAGGGGGACCTGCCGGTGACACACACCGGGTTTCCGGTGAAAGTGCCGTCTGATGAAAGCGCCGTCTGATCGCCGTCCGATGAGAGTGACGACCGGCGGTGAGTGACGCGGAGCGAATTGCGTCTCCGAGAGCAAATCATGATCGCCGAGCCGTTGCTCGAGGGACAGACAGTACAGTGATAGCGGTAAAATGCGACAAATCGACGATAGTGACGTTACAGCGACACAGAAAGACCGGGTGTCGGGTAACGAGGGCAACGGACTGGCACACCGTGTTTCCGGTGAACTGGGGGAAGTGTGATCCGACGCCCGAAGTGAGGAGATCGATCCCGATCAGAGAAAGGAAGACCGTTCACTGGAAACGCGGTGTGGTCGGGTACGAACGGAGTAGACACCGAAATGACTCACGATCGAAACCCGCCATTCAATAGACGCCTGCCGGTCCGGACGTGGTCGTCGGACGTGGCCGCCGACCATATTCGACTCTCGTCGAATATATAGTTTGATTCACTCAATGGACTATACTCACGAGAGTTATTTAGGTATTTCTAACTCTACCCTAGTTACTAGTTCCACCGGAGATCATTCCGAACGGAACTCGAGAACGAAAGGACATGACGGCACACGACAAACCGTGGTGACGCGATAGAAACAACCGTGTCATCACAATGGAAGTGTCATCAAAACGGAACTACCAGTGGTAGCTGTCGCCGCGCTGGAGATCCGCCTTACATGTGTTTCACTGGAAATGCGGTGTGCCCGTGGTGATCTCCGGAAGCGACTCGATCCTCAGCCGTCACCGTTTCATACGTCGCCCGTTGCACACACGTCGCTCATCACACACATCTCCCCACCCACTGTGTGTTCACCACCGTTTCACCGGAAACATGGTGTGTGTCTCGTTGCTTTCGTATTCCGACCGTCTGCTCCCACTCTTCGACTAATCCCCTCCCAGTCCGCCCTCGACACGAGTAGTCCGCTGTCCGCGTTTCACCGGAAACGCGGTGTGCCCGTCTCCTCACACAGCCGTCACACCGCTTTCAGACCGACATCATACCGCTTTCGGACCGGCATATTGCTTTCGAGTGTGCGAATGCTGCGAACGCATCCCCTCGCTTCCCGATCACGATCACGAGGTCACGCGATCACCGCGATCGAATAGCAACACTCTTTCACCGGAAACTCGGTGTTCGAGATATGTCGACTCCCGGTGACGACCTGTTCACTCGCGACGATCCGATCTTCGAGAACAAGGAACTACTCGAGATCAATCACCTCCCCGAGGAGGGTCGGATCGTCGGCCGGGACGACGAGATTTCGGAACTCGCGAACGCGGTCAATCCAGCTATCTTCGGCCAGAGCCCGAGTAATCTGCTCATCTACGGGAAAACGGGAACGGGCAAGTCCCTCTGTGCGAAGTACATCTCCGAGCGACTCGTCCGCGTCGCAGACGACGAGGGGATCACCTCGGCGTTTGCCTACGTCGACTGCGCACAGGATAGCACGGAGACCCAGGCCGTCCAGACGATCGCCCACGCGCTGAACGAGCCGGCGGCCACCGACGTGCGAATCCCCGACAAGGGACTCAGCACCTCGACGTACTACAAGCGCCTCTGGACCGTCCTCGACACGCAGTTCGACGTCGCCCTCGTTATCTTAGACGAGGTCGACAAACTCGACGACGACGACATCCTCATGCAACTCTCACGTGCGGGCGAGGCCGGCAAACTCGAGTCGTGCAAGATCGGCGTCATCGGGATCAGTAACAAGATCAAGTACAAAGAACGGCTCGACGAGCGGGTCAAGTCAAGCCTTTGTGAGCGCGAGTTCGTCTTCCCGCCGTACGACGCAAACCAGCTCCGGAACATCATGGAGGCCCGCAGCGACGCGTTCAAGGACGGTGTGCTCGAGCCGTCGGTTATTCCGCGCGCCGCGGCGCTGGCGGCGCGCGAGCACGGCGACGCTCGGAAGGCGATCGACATCTTGCGGTACGCCGGCGAGATTGCCCAGTCGAAGGGCAACGAAACGGTCCAGGAGGAGTTCGTCGTGCAGGCCCGCGAGCGGGCCGAGACCGACCGCTTCCGGGAACTCATCCGCGGCTCGACGCCGCACTCGCGGTACGTCCTGCAGGCCCTCGCGGTCCTCTCGCTGAACACGCCCAACGAAGACGGCTTCCGGACGACGCGGATTTACGACGTCTACGAGGAGATCTGCCGTCAAGAGCGGTCCGACCCGCTCTCCCTACGCCGCGTTCGAGACCTGTTGAAAGAACACGCCTTCCTCGATATCTTGGAGCAGACGCGCCGGAGCGGCGGCAGCGCGGAGGGGAGCTATACCGAACACCAGTTGCTCGAGGATGCCGATGTCGTCCGAAAAGTGCTTGTAGAGACAGACGAGACCTGACCGTCGGCGGATCGTCGCCTCTGATCTCTGTGTCGGTGTTCGCCCCCTGTGACAGTCGCAGTCACACCGTAGCTGTCGGCGGAATTTCACCGGAAACGTGGTGTCTCGGTAAAACGTGGCGGTTCGTCGAAACGGGGTGTCTTGTTATGGTGGGATTCGAGCCGACATATAGTCGGCATGGTGATATTCGAGCTGACACAGGGAGGTGTTCGAGCCGACACGTGATGTTCGAGCCGACAAAGCAGTCAATCTCGAGTCCGAGTCACCCTCCCGTCTCCCAGCCCCGCGGCGTGTCGTTCAGTCGCTCGGCACCGTCCTCGGTCACCGCGACGAGATCCTCGATCCTGACGCCGAACTTTCCCTCGAGGTAAATCCCCGGCTCGACGCTGCAGACCATCCCCGGCTCGAGTTCGCGGTCGTTGCCGTCGACGATGTAGGGCGGTTCATGGACCTCGAGGCCGACGCCGTGGCCGGTCCGGTGGACGAACGCATCGCCGTACCCGGCGTCCTCGATGACCGACCTGGCGGCGCGGTCGACCGTGCCGGCCGTCGCGCCTGGTTGGACGGCATCGATCGCCGCCTGCTGTGCTTCTCTGACGATCTCGTGGACGCGCTCGTACTCGGCAGACGGTTCGCCGACGACGATCGTCCGGGTCTGGTCGCCGGGATACAGCCCCGTTCCGGCCTCGAGGTCGGCCGCGACGAACGCGCCGAAATCGAGGACGATCGGATCGCCGGCCTCGATCTCGCGCGAACCGGGGTGGTGGTGCGGTCGGGCACCGTTCGGGCCAGCGGCGACGATCGTCTCGAACGCGGGCTCTAGACCGCCGCCCGCGGCGAGCAGTCGATCGATGTCGCTCGCCAGGTCCGCCTCGGTCGTTCCGATGAGGTCGTTCCCGCGCCCGCGAATCTCGAGTGCGACCCGATCCGCGATCTTGCCGGCCCGCCGGAGCGCCGCGAGTTCGATCTCGTCTTTCCGAACGCGCAGCGGCTCGAGGACGGCGCTCGCGAGCCCGAACTCGGCCGCTGGCAGTCGGTCTTGCAGGTCCTGCGTGAACGTCGCCCACATTCGGTCGTCGACCAGAACGGTCGCCGGCTCGGACTCGCCGAGCGAATAGCCATCGAGTACGTTCCTGACGACCTCGAGCGGATCGTCCACGTCGGACCAGAGACGGACTTCGAGGTCCGAGATCGGCAGTTCGGACAGCCGGTCGCCGTACATCGACGGCGCGACGAGCGCGGGATCGCCGCGCTGAGGGACGAACAACAACAGGTGGCGTTCGGACGGCGATTCCGCGAAACCGGTCAGATAGGTCAGGTTCGGGCTCGGAAAGCAGACGGCCAGGTCGGCTCCCATATCCGCGAGCCGCCGCTGGCAGGCCGCGATCCGGCGCTCGAACAGGTCGTCCATGGTCGGAGGGTCGCTCGACCGAGCAATCAGCGTTTGGGTAGGCCTTGTCGGAAGCCGCAGCGTTTGTGTGGAGCGCGTCGGTATCCGTCCCGCCGGCATCCGTCTTCTTCACCACCAGCGTTGCCTCGCTTCTCGCGTCGTCTCACACATCGATCGTTCGAACCGTTCGGGTTTCGAGGCCGCCAGTGGGAGCATATTAGACGCCCAGCAAGCGCAGGCCGCGAAGCAACCAGTAGGGAGGCTGTGTTTTTTCAGCGAATGCGAGATACTAAGCGGTTGTCGTCGACGACTGTGCACGACCGACAACGGCGAGGCGACGGTCGCGGCCGGACGGACGACAGTGCCGCGGTCGAGGGCTCTGACTGCCCCGGGTCGCTGATCGTGGTCTCGAACCGGGAGCCCTACCGTCACGAGTACGAGGACGGCGGGTCCGCGGACGCCGGTGACAGCGCCGACGGCGGGCGGCCGACCGAATCCGACGGCGGTGCCCGGTCGACCGCGTCGCAGCGGTCGATCACCGTCGATGAACCGACCGGAGGCCTGACCGCCGGCCTCGATCCGGTGGTGCAGGCGACCGACGGGACCTGGATCGCCTGGGGCGACGGCGACGCGGACTTTGACGTGGCGGACGAGCGAAACTGCGTGGCCGTCCCGCCCGACGAGGAGGCCTACACTCTCTGCCGGCTCGATCTCTCCGAGGAGGCGGTCGATGGCTACTATTACGGCTTCAGCAACCGCGTTCTCTGGCCGCTCTGTCATGGCTTTCCCGATCTGATCGAGGACCGGCCGACGGACTTCGAGTGGTACCAGCGGATCAACGAGCGGTTCGCCGACCGCGTCGGCGAGCACGCCGACGACGATTCGGTGATCTGGGTACAGGACTACCACCTCGCGCTCGCGCCGCGGCTGATCCGGGAGTCGGTCCCCGACAGCGCGACCGTCGCCCACTTCTGGCACATCCCATGGCCGACGCCGGCGACGTATCGGCACTGCCCCGCCGCCGGCCGGCTTCTCGAGGGGCTGCTCGGCAACGACCTGCTCGGGTTCCACGTCGAGGGATACGCCGATCGCTTCCTCGACTGCGTCGATCGCTTCCTCCCGAACGCGACCGTCGACCGAGCCGATCGGACGGTACGGTACGACGGACGGACGACCCGCGTCGTCGCGACGCCGATGGGTGTCGACGCGAAGTCGTACGACCGGGACGCCCGATCCACGGAACAGGAGCAAGTTTCGTCGCTGTTCGGGGAGTACGGCATCCCTCGAGGAACGAAGCTCGGTCTGGGTCTCGACCGGCTCGATTACACCAAGGGAATTCCGGAGCGGCTGACGGCAATCGAGCGGTTCTTCGAGCGGAATCCGGACTGGCACGGCGACTTTACCTTCGTCCAGAAAGCGACCCCCTCGCGGACGGAGATCGAGACCTACGAGCGCTACGGTGACCACGTCCGCGGCGAGGTCGAGCGAATCAATCGACGGTTCGCGACCGCCGACTGGCGGCCGATCGTTTACACCGAGGACGTCTTGCCTCGCGAAGATATCTGCGCGCTCTACCGTCACGCCGACGTCATGGTCGTGAGCCCGCTGGTCGACGGGATGAATCTGGTCGCCCAGGAGTACGTCGCCGCGAGTGTCGATGGCGACGGCACGCTGGTACTGAGCGACCGGACGGGCGCACACGAGCGGCTGGGCTCGCACGCGTTGACGATCGATCCGACCGACACCGACGGGTTCGTCGCGCAACTCGAGCACGCGCTCGCGATGCCGCCGTACGAGCGCCGGCGGCGGCTGAACACGCTCCGACAGCGCGTCTTCGCCGGTGACATCGAGACGTGGATGGACACCCAGTTCGACTGGATCCGCCGCGTTCACGACGGTTCCGGGGAGGGCGAAACGAGCACCGGCTCGGATTCCACGGAGCCGACCCCGCCGGTGTGACCGATGGCGAACGCCGAATCTCCCCCTGACCCGCTCGAGGAGCGCTTGCCAGCCGTCAGAACGACGCTCGAGCGCGCCGACGGCCTACTCGTCTGTCTGGACTTCGACGGCACGCTCGCGCCGATCGTCGAGGACCCGGACGCGGCAGCGCCGACCGACCGGAATCGGGAGGCAGTGGCCGCCTTGACGCGGACGGACGCGGTGACGACGGCGGTGATCAGCGGTCGCGCCCTGACCGACGTCCGCGAGCGGATCGACGGCCCCAAGATTTACGCGGGAAACCACGGGCTCGAACTCGCCCGAAACGGGTCGATCGCCGTCCATCCAGTGGCGCGCAAGCGCGCTGCTCGGGTCGAACGCCTCTGCTCGATCCTCGAGACGGCGCTCGCGAGCGTGCCGAACGCCCGCGTCGAGAACAAACGACTGACCGGGACGGTCCACTTCCGGTCCGTGCCGCCGGCCGCCGAACCCGTCGTCCGGCGGATTACACACGGCGTCGTTGACCGGTTCGGCGGCGGCGATCTCGAGCTCTCGGCGGGGAAACGGATCCTCGAGTTCGGCCCGGACTTCCCGTGGGGGAAAGGCAACGCGGTCGAGTTGATCGCCGCCGACGAGCCGCCGGAGACAGCCGTCATCTACGTCGGGGACGACGTCACCGACGAGTCGGCGTTTCGGGTCGTCGAACCTGACGGCATCGGCGTCCGTGTCGGGGGTGACGATCCCTCGGCGGCGTCCTGTCGGCTAGACTCTCCGGCCGAGGTCGCCTCCTTCCTCTCGTGGCTCGACGCGAACGGAGCCGAGTCAGCCGCCTGATCGGAGCGAGCGATCTGACGTCCGCGAACGAACGGTGACGATGCGACGCTTTGTCGGCCGAGATTGCTTTTGGAAATTTCCAAAGGATACATACTGTGCTGAGCCGAAAGTATTAGTTACCACTGGAAATATAGTCCGGTACGAGAGTGAACGAGAGTGAAACTCAGACAACCAACTGATTTCCTGATACTCGAGGCGCTCGAGGACAAGGGACGAAACGTCGCGACCAATCTAGCGGCACACACGGGGAAGAGTCGAAAGAACATCAACACCAGACTGCCGGTTCTCGAAGATTACGGACTCGTCCGAAAGATCGGACCCGCCGAGCGGTCCGGCCTCTACGAGATCACCTCGACGGGGAAGGCGGCACTGGTGTACCGCGATCAGTACGACGAGGCCGACGACTTCGAGTCGCTCATCGAAGGGCCGACCGCCGCTGCCGATCAGGAGGGGGAGGCACAGGCGAGTTTCGCCCGCGGTGAGGACGACACCGAAGACACGGAATAACGACATAGACGAGAACGGCTACCGCCCGCTCGCGTTCGTCCCACGTCGATTCGCGCCGACGCGACTCGATCTAATTTCCCTCCGTCGCGACCGCCCGGTAGCGGCTGCTCTCGAATTCCTCCTCCAATCGTCGACGAACACTGCTTCCCCGACGAACCGGGTGGCCCACCCTACACAGAGAGACCGCCGTCGTAGGTTGCCAGTTCGCGGCGTACACACGACGAAAAGGCGAGGCTGAGCATCCGCGTTCGATCGCTCGCCGACGGTATCGCTGTCCCGCACTGCGAACGGGCGGCGTCGTAAGTCGGATCCCACGCGTAGGCGCTGAGCATCGGCGTCGCGACGATGTCACCGTCGTACAGGAAGGCGACCCCGTGTTCGTGTGTCAAGCCGAGCGCGTGTCCGACCTCGTGGACGAGCACTTGGACGGTCCGCGCGGGCGTCGTGTTCGGAGCGAGCGAGCGATCGCGGTCGGTGATCAGGTCGTCGAACGACTCGAGGGCGGCGATGTGTCGCGCCCCACCGACCGATGCGATGTGCGGCAGTCCGTACCCCGTCGGCGCGCGTTCCATCCCGTCGTCTGTCACCAGCAGGTTGACGTCGGAGACGGGTTCTATGTCGCGCCGGCCGAGCGCCCCCGATGCGACGGCCATCGGCCACTCGCCGCCGCGGGTGACGCGTGCGGCGTCCTCGGTCGAGACGGCGACGGTGCCGCCGATCGAGGCCTCGAGCGACCAGTGCTCGAGCGAGAGCATCGCCTCGAGATACTCGAGGATGCGATCGCCGACTCCATCGTAGCTCGCCGCTTGCTCCGAGAGCCAGACGCGAACCGCGAGCGTATCGGCGGGGTCACGGGAAGCGTACGCTATCGTCCCGATCGAGGCCGCCGATCCGAGCGTCCCGAGAAACACGCGACGCTTCATACGCGGGGCGTCTCACGGCCGGCCCCAGTTTCTGCGGGTGAACATACGCACGCGTTAAACCGTAAACCGTCACTCCGAGGGCCGACGGCGGGTATCGACGACGCGCGCACGGCCATCCGCCACGCGAATCTCGACGCCGGCCGGCAGTTCGTCGGCAGCCGTCGGCGCGAGCAGCAACAACGCACCGTCCTCGGTCTCGACCAGTCGCCGGTCCGGCGTTCGCTGCCGAACGCAGAGCCGCCACTCGCCCGTCCGACGGCGCTGCCGGACCTGCCAGTCCGTGTAATACCGGCCGTCCGACCCCTCGAAGAGGGTCTCGAACGGACGCGCTACCATGCGAAGTCCGGGTTCGGTCCCCGGCCGAGGGACGATATCGTCCGACCGATCGTCGTCATCTTCGTTGAACGACGACGCGACACGGTCATCGCCGCTCGGATTCATATGAGCTACTTTTAAGCTATCGTGACCGTTCGCCAGACGTGAACGTCGCACGTGAACGCCGCATTCGGTCTAGAGTAGCCGCCGAAAGTCACCGCACACCTGATCGCTGGACGGCATTGGATCAGTGTGTAAATCGATTTAGCGGCTATAGCACCGACGACCGGTGGCGATCGAGACCGCATCAACGCCGGCGTCGTCTCCGTCTCGCTCTCAGTATTCGTCGCCCTCGAAGAACGCACTGAGCACGGCTTTGTGCCCCTTTCGGAGGTGCTGGTGCATCGTCGGCGGCGAGATGTCCATCGCGTCGGCGATCTCCTCGCCGGTGCTCTTACGCGGCCAGTCGAAGAAGCCGCCGTAGTAAGCGAGTCGCAACGTCGTGAGCTGACGGTCCGTAAGCCGGTCGAGAATCTGGTTTCGGCGCTCGGCGGCCGTCCGGGCCGGACGATCGACTTCCCGGCGCGCGATCAACTGCGTGTTCTCGTAGACGAGGGTCAGCGCCTCCGCGACCTCCCGAACGTCGGCATCCTGTGACACCTCGACCAGACAGGTCCCGACGCCGTCCTCGACCGTCACGTCGCGGATCGTCGCGCCGTGGTTCGCGAGCGTCCGCACGCCCGACTCCGAGAGCCGCATCTCAATCGTACAGCCCTCGTCCCCGTCGTGGATGAGCCGACATTCCTCGACGGAATCGTGGGCCGTCGCCTCCTCGAGCACCGTTTCGCCGTCCAGCCCGTCGATCGTCACGTACTGGAAGGTGCGCCCGTCCGCGGTGGTCCCGGCCCACTCGAGCGCGCAGGTACAGCCGTACTCCGCCGAGAGATCGAACGAGAACGTATCGCCCCCGTCGATTCGGAATTTGAGTTCGACGACGGTGTCGGCAAAGAGCAGTTGCCGGTTTTTCACCGCCATGATGGTGAAGCCGATGGTCTCGCCGAGCAGGCGGAACCCGGCTCGCTCGCGCTCGCTGAAGGCGTCGTCGCGGCTCGCGAGGACGGTGAGCACGCCGTAGGTCGCGTCCTCGTGTGTGATGGGGACGGCGATCGCCGATCGCACGTCGTCCTCGCGGGCTGCCGCCCGCACCGGGTCGGGAATCGACTCGTCGTCGAAAATGTGATTGACGGTCCGCAGTTCGCCGGTCTGTATCACCTCGGTCGCCGAACACTCGAGGTCGACGCTCCGATTACGCACGAGATCGAGGGACGCAGTCGCCTCACCCGTCCCGGTCCGATAGGAGAGTCGGTCGTCGGTGGTTTGTTCGGCGATCCAGGAGCCACAGTACAGGTCGGAGTCGACGAGCTGCTCGCAGACCTCGCGCTCGACGGCGTCTCGCGCCGGTGCTTCGACCAGCGTTTCGATCACCTGCCGGACGACCGCGTTGATCCGATTGAGCGTCTCGAGTTGGTCCTGGCGCGACCGGAGCCTGCGTTCGCGCTTGACCCGTTCGGTGATATCGCGGGCGAGCCAGACGACCGCGCGTCGACCGCGGATCCGTTGGTCGATCGGGACGACGCGGCCCTCGAATTGCCGGTAGCCGTCGACCGTTTCCACCTCGTATTCGACGGACTGCACGCCGTCGGTCCGGATTGCGCGGTCGATACAGTCCTGTAACTTCGCGGCCACCTGATCGGGAAACGCGTCTGCCAGCGTCGTTCCGGCTAACTCATCGGCGGAGACGGAGGAGAGATCGGCCGAATCGGACCGCGCCTTCACCTCGAGATAGGTGCCGTCTTCGCCGATCACGAAGGCCTCATCCGGTAACTCGTTTGCGAGGATCCGGTGGTCCAGATCGCCATCGCCGCCCGATACCGGCCGCGACTGGATCGTCGAGACGATGCGATCGACCGGGTCCTCGTCGCGTTCCGTCGGGACGTATTCGGTCGCGTCAGCTCGTAGCGCGACGGTCGCGAGGTGCTCGCTGCCCTCCGCCGGCGCGACGACCGTCGGCGCGGTCGGAAACCGAGCGTGGACGCGCTGCAGGATCGTCTGAATTTCGCCGGGACACTCGAGTTCGACGATGACGGCGCTTGGCACGGCCATATCCGATTCGCCGGCAATCGCCGGCGGCGTCTCGTCGGCCGGCGAGCGGTCGTCCGCGTCCGTCGACGCCGTGAGCGCTTCGGGCGCGGAGACCGTTCGAACGTCTCGATCGGTCGCCCTCTCGAGTCGTGACCGCAGACGGCTCTCGTCGGCCTCGGTGTCGGTCACGATGACGATCGGTTTCGCTCGTTGTAGTGTGGTCATCGGTCTACGTCCCCCTAACTGAAATCCCGTCGAAACCGCCCGCAACCCTCTTCTTTTGTCTCGTAACACAGTCGTAGAATAAAAGCTTGCTGGTCGAAAGCTGACACATCGGTGCGCGATCGATCGCTTCCGTGGGCCGTTGGGACCGGCCGACCGGTCGAGAGACGAAGCGATTGCCCGTCGATCGGCGGTTTCAGTTCGATGACCGTTCAGACCGACTCGAGCGGCTCGAGCACCTCGAGGCATCTCACATCCGCATTTCACCGACAGCGACCGCCGCGTCACAATTCGCCGCGTTCTCGCAGTTCCGCGAGCAGGTCGTCGACGAGGGCGTCGACGCCGTCGTAGGGGAAATCGCCGCCGGAGGTCTTGGCGTTTAGCTCCATCGCCGTCATCGAGAACTCGCCGGATTCGAACGTCGTGCCCGGACCGTTCGGCAGTGCCGGAACGAGTTCCATCGGGCCCGAGACCGGATACTCGGCATCTTCGAACGCGTCGGTCAGCTGCTCGCGGAGGTCAGCTTCGTCGACCATACCGGTCATCAATTCGACAGCAGAAACAATAAATCTGCAGGGCGTTGGCGATGCGCGGCGCTCGAGCAAGCCGTCCAATTCCTTCCCGATCGTCGCTCGGGCGGTCAGACGGCGCGACCGCCCGCTACAACCGCCGCATGAACTCAGGCAAGATACCCCGCTCGCTCGAGTCGCCGGCCGCGGCCGGTTCGGCACCCGGCGGATCGATTTCCCCGCCGTCGTGACCGTCGTACGAGTCGGCGGCCGACTCGTCGGCCGAACCGCCGGTATTCGTGGCCTCCTCCGCGATCGTTCCGTCGGTTTCGCGCTCTCCATCACCGTCTGCGTCCGCGCCGCTTGCAGCGGCCGCATCGACGGCCGCTTCGAACGCCGCCTCGGACTCGGGACCGAAGTAGTAGGGGTCGTTCGGCGAGAGGTACTCCCGAAGCCGCAGGTTCGCGTAGCCGGCCAGTGCGAGCGCCGGAACGAACAGCGGTTCGACCCCGAACAGCGTCGGGCCGGCCGTCAAGATCACGAGAAAGGCCGCCAGCGGCGAATAGACGAAAAACGCGGCGAGTCGGAAGGCCGCACCGACGTAGGCGTCGACGACGTAGGTGTAGAGCCCGTACGCGCCGACAACCAGGCCGATATCGGCGTAGAGGCCCACCAGCAGACCGACATCGCCGGCCACGAGCACGTGGACGTGCGCCGCGATCGCACCGGTAAACACCGTCGTTCGGTTGACATAGGTCTCGTCGAGCGCCATCCCGGCGATGAGGATCGCGAGCTGGACCAGCGGTGCTGCGATCCACCACGGGAGGGAACTGAGGACGACACCGGGGTACACGTCGATCACACCTACTCGTGTGACAGAACCCGTGCCGGTCCCTTTAACGTTCGTTCCGTTTCGAGACTCGATACGGACCGAGACGACTGCCCCGCACCGTGGACTGGCAGATGCACCACCGGACGCGTACCGCGCCTGACTGGTCTCCGTAACAGTAATTAGCGAGTGGCGAAAAATAGCGGGACATGGCGAAGGATACCGTCAGGTACCCCGACGACGTGGTCGAGGAGATCGACGCGCTCGTCGAAGACGGTATGTTCGAGAGTAAATCCGAGTTTTATCGGTTCTCCGCGGAGTACGTTCTCACACTGCTCGATTCGGATCACGAGGTGAAGACGTTCAACTTCGACGAGATCAAAGCCGAACTCGACATCAGTGAGCGCGACCACGCCAAAGCGCTCGGGGCCGACGGTGGCACCCTCTTTCTCGACGCGGTGATCAACGTCCGCAAACACGGCCTGCGCGGCAACTACGAGGCCGCCGAACGCTTCATCGACACGCACTACGACGAAACCGATCAGGAGTGTATTATTCTCGAGGAACTGCTAGGAACCTACCGCGACGGGCCGGTATAACGGCGCTGTATCGGTTCGATCACCCAATCTTCGCGAACGGCTCGCCAAGCGCTTCCAGATCGACGTTCTCGCGAATCAGTCGCGCCGCGCGATCGGACGGCGTCGAGCCGTCGTCGCCCGCTTTGGCTGCCGCCGAGCGCTCGGAGTCGTCCGCCGCCGGTCGGTCGACCCCCGCACTCGCCGCGACGGCGTCGAGAAACGCCGTCCGCACCGACTCGTTGTCGAAGAGACCATGCAGGTACGTCCCCAGAACCCGCCCGCTGGCCGCGCTCGAGTCCCCGAGCGGTCGCGTCACGTCATCGAGCGCGACGGTCCGGCCGGCGTGGATCTCGTAGCCCGACGCGGTTCCGCTGGCTCCCGAAAGCAGCGGCGAGGCCGAGCCGTCGACGGGGACGGTCGTCTGCTCGAGGTGCTTGTCCCCCTCGAATCGGGTCTCGACCGGCAGCAGTCCCAGCCCCTCGATGACATCGTCGTCGCCGGTACCCTCGAGCGCGGCGTTGGTGATCCGCTCGCCGAGCAGTTGGTAGCCGCCGCAGACGCCGACGATCGGCCCGTCGAAGGCCGCGAGCGCCTCGGCGAAGCCGGCCTCGTGTAGCGCCAGCAAGTCGTCGACCGTGTTCTTCGTCCCCGGCAGGACGACCGCGTCGGCGTCGACGCCCGCGAGCGGATCGCCGGCCGTGGGTCCGCCTGCCTCCGTTCCGCGATCGACCGGCACGTAGACGACCGAGACGCCGGGTGTGGCGGCCAGCGCCTCGAGGTCGGTCGCGTTCGAGAGTCGGGGGAGCCGGGGCACGGCGATCCGAATCCGTCGGTCGGCGGGAACGCCGTCGTCGTCGCCGACAACGCCCCGCTCCTCGCTGTCGGGAAGCCCGACGCTGTCCTCCTCGGGGAGGCCGGGATCGTCGTAGGGAACCACGCCCAGAATCGGCACGCCCGTCCGGGATTCGATCTCCTCGATACCGGGCTCGAGCAGGGCGGGATCGCCCCGGAACTTTGTGATGAGCGCGCCGACGATCCGCTCGCGCACCGCGTCGGGGACGAGTTCGATGGTGCCGTAGAGGCTGGCGAAGGCCCCGCCGCGCTCGATGTCGACCAGCAGGAGGATATCCGCGTCGGCGAATGCGGCGGTCTCGACGTTCGCGAGGTCCCGATCGTGCAGGTTGATCTCGCCGATGCTCCCCGCGCCCTCGGCGACGATCACGTCGTTGGCCGCGGCCAGCCTGCGGTACGATTCCTCGGCGGCCTCGCGCGCTCGCTCCCAGTACTCCTCGTAGTAGGTGCCAGCGGGCACGTGATCGTGCGCTTTGCCCTGCAACACCAGCTGGCTCTCGCCGTCGCCGCGGGGCTTAAGAAGGACGGGATTGCAGTCCGTTGTCGGAGTCGTGCGGGCCGCTCGAGCCTGCACGAACTGAGAGACGCCGATCTCACCCCACTGATCGCCCGTATCGGCCGTTTCAGTGGCGTCGTCGGCGTCGCCACGCCGGCGGCCGTCTGCGTCCGGCCGGACGACCACGCGGGCGTTGTTGCTCATGTTCTGGCCCTTGAACGGGGCGACGTCGATCCCGCGATCGGCGAGCAGCCGGCAGAGGCCGGCCGCGACCGTCGATTTGCCGACGTGACTCGCGGTGCCGGCGACGAGAAGGGTTCTGGTCATCCGCGTTGAGAGAGTGTTCGCACGGCCGGTGGTATCGTCCTATCGGTTCGGTCTCGGACGAGTCGTCCATCGGTTCGCGGGACCTGCACGTCGCCGTCACGGTAGCGTACTGACGCAGTCACGGAGGTCGTCCTCCGTCTGCCAGACGCACAGTCGATCCGCGTCCGCCAGCATGTCGAAAATCGCCGTCTGCATCCCGCTGTACGGGTTCTCGATATCGACGGCCGTCTGGAGATCCGCGTCCGCCACGTCGTCGTAGGCTCGTTTGAGAACGTGCGTCTTCGCGAAGTACTGCTCGAGAGCGGTGAAATATCCCTGTTCGACGAGGAATCCGCCGCGGTCGTGTTCGGCCACGCCGACGATGTAGTCGGCGTAGTCGGCGAGGAGGCGGAATTTGAGATACGTGTTCGTCCACTCGCTTCGGATATCGACCATCAGAAACGCGTAGCTGTCCGTCCGGCGATTGAGCCTGTCCTTGACGAGCTGGAGGCGATGGATCTCTGGCCGACCGTAATTGCCGAGAACGAAGTACGTGCTTCCGGTCGTGAAAAGCGGCGAGAGCTCGGTCACGCTGTGCTTGAGCGCTTCGTACTCTTCGGGCGTCAACGACGAATCGTGGAGGTACGATTCCGCTTTCGCTGCCAGTTCGTCGACGGACACCGGCTTCTCGCTCATCGAACGGGCAGACACGGGGGAGCCGCTTCAATTCACCGACTGTGACTTCGATATCATTATGTCGATAATTCGTTCGTAGGCGATTCGCATTCGGGCGAAACGCTTTTGCACGAATCGGACGAACCGGTAGGTATGAGCACGCCGGATCGAACGTCGACCGACCTCGAGCGGGTCCGCGAGCGATTGAACGTCGTCACCCAGGAGACGCGGTTCGCCCTCGTACAGGACCTCCTCGGCCATCCCGAGGGGCTTCCGACACTGAAGGAACTGGACTACGTGAACCCGAGTAAGAGTCAGACGACGATTCGGCAGCACCTCCAACGGCTCATCGAGGCCGGGATCGTCGAGGAGGTAACGCTCCCGAGAGATCGTCGGCGGAACGATCTCCCGTACAAGTTCTACGGGATCAGCGACGACGGGCGACGGTTCCTCGAAGCGCACGACCTCCTGCGAGCCGAAGAGACGCTGCGCTCGATCTACGACCGAGTCGAGAAGACGGACGAGATCGAGCGGTACGAGGCTGCACCACGGCCCGAACGCTGAGTTCGGAGCGTGCCTCGAGATCTCGGTCGGCTACTCCGTTCTGTATCGCGCGTCCCAGCGCGGTCCGGCGCGACTCGAGAGGACGATGCCGACGATTCCCATGACGACGCCGCCGAATCCGAGTGCGGCGGCGAGCTCGAGCGAGGGTGGCACCACGACGAAGCCGGCGACCAGCGTCGGGACGAGCGCGACGGCGACGCCGACGGTGAAGGTCGCAAAGCGGACCGCGTCGAAGAGGAACTCGTTGGGATCGAAGCCGGCGATATAGACCGTCAGCCCGTAGTAGTACAGCGCGTAGCCGGCCAGCAGGACGGCACCGACAACGGCGTCGACGACCGTCGCGTCGAACCAGAGGACGGCCGCGAGGTAGGGGACCGCGACCGCCGGCGCGCCGACGAGGACGAACGCGATCCGTTTCGCCCGAAAGACGTCCTCGACCGAGACGGGGTAGGTGAGGTAGGCCTCGAGTGAATCGAACTGGGTCAGCCAGTTGTAGGTCGTAAACGCCGAGAGCCCGAGGACGCCGCCGAAGAAGATCCCGGATGCGGGCGCGATGCCGGTGATCGAGTCGACGACGCCGACGAGCGCGGCCACCAGCGCGAGCAGGATCGTCGACGAGACGAACGGCTTCCAGACGCCGCCCGAGGACCGGGCGAGATCTAGCAGCGTCTTCGTGACGAGCGCGTCGTTCTCGAGCGGAAGCGTCCCGCTGAGCCGGGCGAATCGATCCGTCGCGGTCCGCGACGGCCGGCCGTACGTCGGGTCGTAGACCGCAAGCGCCACCGTCGCGACGGCGACCGTCCCGACGGCCAGTCCCCCGGCGGCGATCGCAGACCCGTCGATCGGAACGAAGACGGCCCGAACGGAACCGAGGCTCCCGGTCACCCAGCCACCGATGACGGCGACCCCGATCGCCAGTCCAATAGCCCACGGCGGCACACCCTGGGTTCGGACGGCGATCAGCGCGACGGTGGTTGCCATCCCGGCCGCGAAGACCAGACACAGCGACAGCCAGAACAGCGCGACCGACGGCAGTGCCGACGCGGAGAGCCCCTCGAGGACCGCACTCGACAGCGCCATCGGCAGGACGAACGCGACGCCGTAGAACAGCGCATCCTTCAGGAGGAAGACGCCGAGCAAGCGCCGTCGCGAAAGCGGCAGCATCGTCGAGGAGGAAAGCAGCAAGGAGAGCTCTCCGAACACGTTCTCGAGCATGTCCGAGCCGGCAAAGCCCGCGGTGCCGCTGTAGAGCCCGAAGCCAAGCGCCAGCACGTGGAGGCCGCCGACGACCGTCCCCGGGTCGGTGCCGGTCTCGAGCAGCGCGACCGTTGCGCCGACGGTGAGGACGGCGATGACGACTGGGAAGGTAGCGAAACGCCAGCCACCGAACAGTTCGGTGTGCATCCGCCACTCCTCGCGAAAGAGGATCGCGAGCAGCCGCGGCGTCGAGAGTCCGGCTCCTGACCCGTTTCGGGTCGGGCCGGCCGGACTCGCCGAGTCTGACGTACCGGTTCCGGTCATCCGTTCGCCCCGCCGGTCGCCTCGAGCGTCGGCATATCTCGTTCGGCCTCGCCCTCGACGCGCTCGAGGAACAGGTCGAGTAACGATTCGTCGTCGCGGTCGGCCCCGTCCGTCAGCGACCGTTCGGTCACGAGTTGGCCGTCGGCGACGATCCCTACGCGGGTACAGATCTCCTCGGCGACGTCGATGTTGTGCGTCGAGACGAAGACGGCGTTATCGCCGGCCGCGTAGGAAACGAGGAACTGCTTGACTTGCTCCTGGACGAGCGGGTCGAGGTTCGCCAGCGGCTCGTCGATGAAGACCACGTCCGGCTTGTGGAGGAACGCCTGCGTGATCATCACCTTCTGTTGCTGGCCGCGGGAGAGATCGGTGTGTAAGGTGTCCAGTTTGCTCTCGAAGCCGAGACGTTGTGCCCAGTCGGCGGTCTGATCGGCCACTCGCTCCGCCGGGAGATCCCGTACTTCCCCGACGAATTCGAAATACTCCCGCGGCGTAAGGAAGCTCGGCGGCGACCCCTGTTCCGGCAGGATACCGACCCGCCGCCGCGTCTCGATCGGCTCTGCGACCGGATCGGTCTCGAGGACGCGCACCTCGCCCGCGTCCGGCCGGATCTGGCCGGTCAGCGTCCGGATCGTCGTAGTCTTCCCGGCCCCGTTCGGCCCGAGGAAGCCGTACAGCTCTCCCCGTTCGACGGTGAACGTCATCCCCGCCACCGCATCGACGGCTCCGTAGGACTTGTGCAGTCCGTCTACCCGAATTGCTCCCATTGAACGCCAGTCAATTCTGACGAATTGATAATAACTGTGTTGGTAGGATAGTAGTGACAGCCCGTCATCGACTTCCGATGGAAGCGCTCGGCGGCCACGACGGCAGCGCCGATCAGAACTCGGTCCCGCGTCGCGCTCGCTGGCCGTCGTCGATCGGATGTTTCACCTTTCGGACGTTTGTAATCAGGTCGGCGCGGTCCGTGAGATACTCCGGTTCGGTGTGGCTGCCACAGAGGATGAGTTCGAGGCCGTTGGGTTTCGCGTCGACGAGTTCGAGTACGTCCGCCTCCGAGATCAGGTCGCGGTCGGCGGCGTAGAGGATCTCGTCGAGGAGCAGCATGTGGACGCCGTCCTCGGGGTCGGCGTCGAGGTCGATCGGCTCCTCGAGGTCGGCCTCCCCGGCCGCTTCGAGCAGGTCCCGTGCGCGCTCGAGGCCGGCCTGGGCCTGGGCTTCGTGGTCGGCCTCGTCGCTGCCGTCGGCCATGCCGTGCCAGCCGTAGTGGCCGAGATTTTCGTAGCTGATCCCCGGCAGGGCGGCGATCGCGTTGTACTCGCCGCGGACGGCCTCGACGCTCGAGGCCCCGCCTTTCATGAACTGAAGCATGTGGACGCGGTAGCCGTGGCCGGCGGCGCGCAGTCCCATGCCGAGCGTGGCCGTCGTCTTCCCTTTGCCGTCACCCCACCAGACCTGGACGAGGCCGAACTCCTCGGGTGCGGCCGGTTCGATGCGCTCGGCGTCCGGCGTTCGTCCCTGGCCGGGCGTGTTCTCGATCGCGGACTCTGGCGTCCGATCGTCGCTCATACGCGGCCAGTTGGGCCGACCGCACATGTAGTTGCCCCACTCGATCGGCCTCGCGTGGCCGTCCCGAGTGCGCGGTGTTAGTACGGTGACACCCATAACCAAACGTGTCTTTAGGCCTCGCTCCCAATGTCGCTGCACCCTATGTCACTCGAGTTCTCCTCGTCTGACGATACTCCCGACCTCGAGTGCGTCATCGACGCGCTCGACGACGGCGACTGTCGGGAGATCATCGCGGTGCTCGAGGAGCCGATGACGGTCCACGAGGTCGCCGAGGCGACTGACCGGCCGCTCTCGACGATCTACCGCAAACTCGACGCCCTGTCGGAGGCCGGGCTAGTCGAGGAGGCCGGCGGCGTCCGCCGGGGCCGTCATCAGAAGACACGGTACGTTGCAAACCTCGAACGGATCTCGATCGGCTTCGACGACGACAACGAGTTGCGCGTCGACGTCGACCACTCGTCGGACCTGCCCCTCTGGTCGGACGTCACACAGGAGTTCTGACTGGCCGTCTCCGTGCGGCCATGTTCTCCGGTTTTCGAACCCGACAGTGACGGCGCTCTCCCGCTCGAGTTACCGCGCTATCGGCCGACGATGTCCGCGTCCGTTGGCCCCTGACCGTCGAATTCCCGGACGAACGCATCGAGGCGATCCGGCTCCGACGCGCCCGGAAGGTCGCGATCTGCGGTGGCGCAGTCGGCGTCGACGCCGAGCCGATCGCAGACGAGATCCGCCGTCGCCTCGGCCATCTTCCGGTAGGTCGTCAGCTTCCCGCCGACGATACTACAGCAGTTTGCGAGCCCCTCGGCGTCGTGGTCGAGCAGGTGGAAGCCGCGCGAAATACCGCGGCCGCCCCTGGCGGCCTCGTCGGGTTCGTACAGCGGGCGGACGCCCCACCACGTTCGCACGCGGTCGGCGTCGGCGACCGCTGGCAGCATCGCAGCACACTCCTCGACGGTCCGTTCGACCTCCCAGTCGGCCCGTTCGTAGTCGTCGGGATCGTCGACGGTCACGCTCGTCGTGCCGAGGACGACCTCGCCCTCGTGGGGCACCACGATGTCCCCGTCGGCAGGCTCCCGACAGCGATTGAGCACCGGCTCGAGGCCGTCGTACGCGACCGAGACCATGACGCCCCGCGTGGGTCGCATCGAGACGGTGACGCCGGCCATGTCGGCGATCCGACCGGCATGGGGGCCGGTCGCGTTGACGACGTAGCGCGGCCGGACCGTCTCGTCGGCGTCGCCGTCGAGTGTGACGCTTTCGATCCGCCCGTCCTCGCGGGTCATCGACTCGACCGGCGCGTGGGTTCGGATCTGCGCGCCGTGGTCTCTCGCGTCCGCGGCGTTAGCCGCGACCAGCCGCGACGGGGAGACCACGCCGTCGGGGACCCACATCGCCCGCTCTACGTCGGCAGCGAGGCCCGGCACCGCCTCGCGAACCGCGTCGGCGTCGACGATCTCGGTCGGAATCCCGGCGTCGTCGCAGGCGTCGCGCTTCGCCGCGAAGTACGCCGGATCGTCGCCGGCCAGTTGAACGAACAGGCCCCGGGTCTCCCGAACGCACGCGCCCGCGATCCGGCGCAAAATCTGGTTCTCTTTGAGGCACTCGCGGGCCTCCGGGCCGTCGGCCTCGGCGTACCGCGCTCCGCTGTGGAGGAGGCCGTGCGAGCGTCCCGACGTCCCGGCCGAGAGCCCGTCTCGGTCGACGAGCGTCGCGTCTACTCCCCTGAGCGCGAGGTCCCTTGCGATCCCCGCGCCGGTCGCACCGCCACCGATTACGAGCACGTCCGGTCGACTGTCCATGGGGACCGTTGGCCGCCCGACGTGTTAGGTTCGATGGACCGCGGGGACGACACCGCGACGCAAGCGGCGACCGCTCGGTCACGCGGTCGCAAGTGTCGAGAACGCGGCGTAAAACGGCGCTTACGGACGGTACGCCGGCGACTGGGCTTCGATCGTCTCCGAGACGTTCTCGAGTTCTTCGCCGATGGTCGCGACCAGATCGTCGAGCGACGCGATGCCTGCCAGCTTGCCGTCGTCGTCGACGATGGGGAACCGACGGACGTTGTGTTCCTCGATCGCTTCCGAGATCGCGATCGGATCGTCGTCCTCGTGGACCGTCGCGGGATCGTCGGTCATCACGTCCTCGACAGAGACCGAGCCGACGTCGTCGTGTTCGTGGATCGCGAGCGCGGCGTCGCGGTCGGTGACCATGCCGACGGGTTCGTCGTCCTCCGTGACGACGATCGCGCCGACGTTCTCGTCGGCCAGCGTTTCGGTTAGTTCGGCCAGATCGCTGTCTCGGCCGGTAGTGATCACGTTCTCGGGACCGAGTTTACCTACGGACATAGCCACTCGAACGCAACATCGGATCGGTAATCAACGTAGAGCTTTCAAGTGAACGCACGTCAATCGGGCGACTAATCTCGAGGACGATCGTACGACTGCTCACGGCGTTTCGTGACCGACGGAAGACGAGGGCGCGTGCCGTTGGCCGAGGAACCCAACGGCGCTCGAGACCGCGAACTCCTAAAAGACGCTGATTCTGTGAATTGATTCCCTATTACGACAGTCCAACAAACCATTTCTCCGACAACGGAGACGGTCCTTCTTGACGTGGTCCGAGGAAGAACGGAGCACAGATTGAGAAAAACAATGGCTGACGATCATACACATCACCTCGACCGAATCGTTGACGATGAATCGCGCCGGTCATTTCTGAAGCAAAGCGCATTAGCCTCCGCTGCGATCGGATTAGCAGCGTCGGGCACAGTGACCGCCCAAGATGGTGGTGAAGATGACGCTGACGCTATCGTGAACAACCAGCGCATCCCGGTCGCTATGTTCCACGACGACTACCGGGGCGGCTCACGGTTTCTGATCACGTCAGGCGTCGTCGAGTATTCGCCCAACGTCCCGGAGAACATTGGCGGTCCGTTTACCGGATTCAATACGCACGTCGCCACGTACCTGAACTCCTCGACTCGAATTAACATCTTCGTCTCGCAGGAGGCGGACCTCGGCGCGACCTACGACGAGGACGAGGGCTGGTTCGTTGACGACGAAGAGCAAGAAGGCGACGGCTTCAATCAGCCGGCGCTGTACGAACTGGCGAACGAGTACAGCAACTACGCCGACACTGATCGGTTGATTATCACATACGCGTACCCTCTCGAGCAGGACGTCGAGGATCAGGTCTTCAACCAGGAAGGGTTCAACACGGAAGAGGACGTCAACGACTTCCTCTTCTGAGACACGCGGGCACGCTCATCGCCACGAGCGAGACCGTCGCGCGCCGCGGTGTCCCCGTCTCTTTTCCGCAAGCGGCCGACCGGGATGTGTCAGGGTCTGCGACCGACACGATCGAGGAGCGACCGATCGGCGCACGCCGAGGGGACTGCGGCCGGCGTGCGGTGACTGTCGAGGGTGTCGCCGCGATAGAAGACGACTGCGAGCCCTGACGCCGTCCAGCGACGACACCGACGAGACCACCACGCTGTTGGCTGCGACCGGCTTCACTCCCCGATCCGATGGACTACAGTCCGGGCTTCGACGCGGTCCCAAGCGCGAGCCAGCACCTCGAGAGCCGCGCACGCACCGCGGAAGCGCGACGGCGACGGTCCGCGACGACCGGGTTCTTCCCCGGCCAAACTGAACGTTTACGTGGAACAGAAACGGCTGCTTTTGTCGGGACCGATGCTGGGCTCGAACGCTATTGGTATGCCATCCGATAATCCGTCGAAGCCGACCGAACGCGGTCGAGACGACTCGACGCGCCGCGCTTCGCTGGCGACCGGGACCCTCGCCGCGAGCGCTGGCCTCACTGCGACCGGGACGGCGACCGCCCAAGATGGAGGGGACGAAGGCGACGCCGACGACGTCCAGAACGGTACCCGGTTTCGGGTCGCGACGTTCCAGAACGCCTTCCACAATCAGGCGGAGTTTCTGCTCGTGTCCCGCCCGATCGATTATTCCCCCGACGTCCCGGCGGACGTGGGCGGCAATCTCACCGGGTACGACACCTACGTAGCCGCGTACTTGAACACCGGCGAACGGTTCCTGCTCTTCGTCTCCCAGACGGCGAACCTCGGCGCGACCTACGACGAGGACGAGGGCTGGTTCGTCACCGGGCAGACGGAGGGCGACGGCTTCAATGCGCCGGCGTTGTATCAGCTGTCGAATCAGTACAACCGCTACGAGGGGACCGACCGGCTCGTCACGGCGTACGCGTTTTCCGTCGAGGTGGGTGCCCAGAACTACACCTTCGCACAGGAGGGGCTCAACGACGAGGAAGAGATCAACGATCTCCTCTTTTGAATCCTCGAGCCTGCCCGAGCAGCCTGCCAGATCACGCACCGATATGGGCCGAGGTCCGATCGCGTCGGACGGCTCCGCCTTCTCGATCGGTGAGAGCCGTTCCGTCGGCTATCCGCGGCCGTCACGATGAGTAGTACGCTATTACCCAGGAAAGAGATTATTCGCTGACAGCGTATGGGAACGACGTCGCAGGGACGAACCTCCGTCGTACCCCCGCTCTCGAGTGATTTGCGGCTGACAGCGAGAAAATTGGGGTTAGACGCTGGAAGAGACGGAACGGCTGGGTGGGTTCTTTGGCGTATTTCCGGTCTCTGGAAACGCACATGGTACGAGACACGCCCGATGAGCACCGAACCGATGAATCACGTAGCACCGCCAACCGATCGTGGAAGACGTCGCGCCGTCATCTCCTCCGATCCGCGGGGGCAACCGGCCTGCTGGCCGGCATGAGCGGCGTCGGCCTCGCACAGGACCAGCCGACCGAGATCCGACTCGGCGGCGAGACGTCCGGATGGACGATACTCGGCGGCTTTCAGGCGGATTTCCTCGGCGAAGGGCCGAACCCGACGCTGAACCTCGAGACGGGACGCCAGTACGAGGTGTACTGGGAGAACCTCGACGGGCTGCCGCACAACTTCGCGATCGTCAACGCCGACGGCGAGCACCTCGTACAGTCGGAGATCATCAGCGAGGAGGGCGCGAGCCAGACGGTCACCTTCACCGCGGAGGAGAGCATGGCCGAATACCTCTGTGACGTCCACCCGGCCTCGATGCGCGGGGACGTCCAGTTCGGCGGTGCGGCCGGCGAAGGACAGCAACAGACCGCCCCACAGCCCACCTTCTTCGAGCAGGGGGCGCGCGTGGGCGCACAGGTCGTCGCAGAGGGCATGACCGCGCCGACGGACTTCGCAGTGGCGACCACCGACGACGACCGGCAGTTCGTGACCGACCAGACCGGCGAGGTGTGGGTCGTCACGGACGACGGTCGCCAAGAGGAGCCGTTCATCAACATCTCCGATCGGATGGTCGAGCTGGGGCGTTTCTGGGGTGACTACGCGGACGCCCAGCAGAACTACGATGAGCGTGGCCTACTCGGCATCGCGTTCCATCCGGACTTCCAGAACAATCGGAAGTTCTACCTCCACTACAGCGCACCGCCGGATGGCGTCGATCAGGAACTTCCGCAGGACAACTGGGACCATTGGGAGATCCTCTCGGAATTCAGGGCGAGCGAGGACCTCTCACAGGGCCAGCCCGACACCGAGCGGCGACTGCTCGAGATCCCCTCGCCGCAGTACAACCACGACTCCGGGCCGTTCGCCTTCGGTCCCGACGGCTACCTCTACTTCCCGATTGGCGACGGCGGCGGGGCCAACGACAATATGTACGGCCACGTGCCGGACTGGTACGAACAGAACGGTGGCGGCAACGGCCAGGACATCACCGACAACCTCATGGGGAGCGTGCTCCGCATCGACGTAGACAGCACGGAGGGCGACAAGCCCTACGGCATCCCCGAGGACAACCCGTTCGTCGACACGGAGGAGGCGCTGTCCGAGATCTACGCCTACGGCTTCCGGAACCCGTTCGGCGTCTCCTTCGACAGCGAGGGGAACTTCTTCCTCGGGGACGCCGGGCAGAACCTCCGTGAGGAGGTCGACATCGTCGAGTCGGGCGGCAACTACGGCTGGAACGTCAAGGAGGGAACCCTCTGTTTCAGTACCGAGAGCGCGGCCGATCCGACGGCGATAATCGACTGCCCCAGTTCTGAACCGCAGCAGGCACCGTACGACGGGTCGCCGCTGCTGGATCCGATCGCCGAGTACCCACACACGTATCAGGGCCAGTCCGTCGGGATCACAGTCATCGGCGGTCACCGCTACGAACAGAGCACCGTCGCCGACCTTCAGGGGAAGTACGTCTTCGGAACGTGGACGAAAGACCCCGCGCGGCAGAAGCCCCAGGGTCGCGTCTTCACGGCGGAGCCGCCGGCCGAATTCGGTCAGCAGGGAGCCGGCCAAGGCATGAACGAGACCGAGATGATGAACGAGTCGGAGATGATGAACGAGTCGGAGATGATGAACGAGTCGGAGATGATGAACGAGTCGGAGATGATGAACGAGTCGGAGATGATGAACGAAACGCAAGCCGGCAACGCCACGCAGGCGATGAACGAAACGCAAGCTGGCAACGCCACGCAAGCCGAGGGCGGTGACCAGGCTGCACCCACGGAAATCCCGCTGGACGAGCTCTGGACCATGCGAGAACTGATGTTCGCCGGGACGCAGAACGGCCGCCTCCCGTACTTCGTCCGCATGTTCGGCCGCGGTGCCGACGGGGAAATCTACGTCCTCGTGAGCAAGCGGGGCGTCCCCGAGGGCGACACGGGTGCCGTCTTGCAGCTCGTGCCCCCGGATCAGGGAGAGGAGTTCCAGGGCCAGCCGGCCGGCGGCCAGGGCATGGGTAACCAGACCCAGACCGGCAACGAGACCGAGGCGATGAACGAGACGGGCAACGAGACTGGAACGACGAACGAGACCGGAAACCAGACGGACTGATCGGCTCGCGAATCCGCTAACCGCACCGATTACGTCGGTATCGATCGACTGAATCTTTTCACAGCCGTCGAGCGGCGTCCTCGAGCCCCTGCTCTCCACCTCGAGGCCGCGGGTGTCGGCCAGGCCCGTCTGGCCGACCGCCGGTCACTCCGTAGCGAGCCGGTAGATCCGGGCCTCGTACGGCCGGAGGGCAACCGACCCTGGCTCGTCGCTCGCGGTCGGTCCGTAATTTCTGAGCAGGAGTTCGGCGTCCTCGCGCTCGAGCGCCCCGAACGCTGCCATCGAGGCGCCGCCAGTTTCGGTACGCGACGATCGCTGCCGTTCGCCGTCGATCTCGAGCAGGTCCCGTCGGCCGTCGGTGAAGTTCAGCGCGACCAGCACCTGCTCGTCGGCGTCGTCGGCCAGCCGACGGTACGCGAAGACGTTCGGATCGTCCGGCGCGATCGGTTCGTACCGACCGTGGACCAGCACGGGGTGGGCCGCCCGAACGTCGATCAGTCGGCGGTAGTAGGAGAGCACCGAGTCCTCGGACGCTGACTCGCGCTCGACATTTACCTCGGGGTAGTTCGCGTTGACCTTGATCCACGGCGTCCCATCGGTGAACCCCGTGTGCTCGGCGTCGCTCCACTGCATCGGGGTGCGTGCGTTGTCCCGACTCCAGTAGTTCACCGCGTCCCGGATCTCTGCGAAGGCGTCGATATCGCCCGTCTGCACGGCCCGCTCGACGCGCAGGACCGTCGCCGGGTCGCGGTACTCGTCGATGCTCTCGAACCGGGGGTTCGTCATACCGAGTTCCTGTCCCTGATAGACGAACGGCGTCCCGCGGAGCGTAAACAGGTACGTGGCGAGCATCGTCGCCGATTCGGTCCGGTACGCCTCGTCTCCGAATCGCGAGACGAGCCGCGGCTGGTCGTGGTTGCTCAGGTAGAGGCCGATCCAGCCGTCGCCGACGGCCGTCTGCCACCGCTCGGTGACCGCCTTCAGGTCCGCCAGCTCCCAGTCGGCAATGTCCCACGGGCCGCTCCCGCCGGCGTCGATATCCATGTGCTCGAACGGGAAGACCATGTCCAGGCCGTCCTCGACGACGTACCGCCGGGCCTCTGCCGGCGTGACGTCGAACGTCTCGCCGACCGTCATCACGTCGTCCGCCGCGAAGACGCGGTCGCGCAGCTCGCGGACGTACTCGTGGATCCGCGGTCCGTCGACGAAGTGGCCCGCCCCCGTAATCGACGCGGCCGGATCGCCGTCCGGGAGGCCGGCCGGCTTCGAGAGGAGGTTGATCACGTCGAGGCGGAAACCGTCGATCCCCCGCTCGAGCCACCAGTTCATCAGCTCGGAGACGTCATCGCGGACGGCGGGCGTCCGCCAGTTCAGATCGGGCATGCGCTCGTCGAAGAGGTGGAGATACCACGCCGCTCGCGTCTCGTCGTACGTCCACGCCGACCCGCCGAACAACGACTCCCAGTTGTTCGGTGGCTCGTCCGGCTCGCCCGGCTCCCAGACGTAGTAATCCCGGTACGCCTCGTCGCCGCGTCGCGACCGACAGAACCACTCGTGCTCGTCGGAGGTGTGGTTGACCGCGAGGTCCATGACGAGATGGATGTCCCGCTCGTGGAGGGCGTCGCGCAGCGCCGTCCAGTCGGCCATCGTGCCGTATGCGTCGTGGATCGATCGGTAGTCGCGGATGTCGTAACCGTTGTCGACCTGCGGCGAATCGTACACCGGGGTCAGCCACACCACGTCGACGCCGAGAGCCGCGAGGTAGTCGACTCGTTCGACGATGCCGCGGAGATCGCCGATCCCGTCGCTGTCCGAGTCGTTGAAGCTCCGCGGATAGATCTGGTAGACGACCGCCTCTCGCCAAGCACAGTCACCGTCCATGCGCGCGGTAAGCTCTTGAGTTCCTTAGGCGTCGTGTGGGATTTCCTGACCGGACGGCGAGCTCGCGGTCCACTCGAGACCGACAGCGCGGCAAGTGCATGCACGACCTCTATCGAACGGTTCCGTGAACGGCCTACGAATGGCTGATTCTGGCTGCCACGCGTCGGACGACCGCGATTTGACGGCCGACCTCGAGTCGACTACTGCGAGACGGAGGAGCCGGCGATGAGCCCCGAGCGGGTCGACGCCGACGACGGATCGGAGACGTCCGACGCGCTCACCGAGCTTCGGAACCAGACCGGCGAACAGTGGTACGAGAACGGCCTCGTCTACGCGATCGACGTGAAGACGTTCGCGGATTCGGACGGGGACGGCGTCGGCGATTTCGAGGGGCTGACGAACCGCCTCGAGTACCTCGATCGGCTAGGGGTGACCTGCCTCTGGCTGCTGCCGTTTTACCCGTCTCCGGACCGGGACAACGGCTACGACGTCGCGGACTACTACGCCATCGACGGGCGACTCGGTACGCTCGGCGATTTCGTCCGGTTCGTCCGACAGGCCCACCAGCGAGGGATCAAGGTGGTGGTCGATCTCGTCGTCAATCACACGTCGAGCGAACACCCATGGTTTCAACGCGCGCGGGAAGATCCCGACTCGAGGTACCGCGACTACTACGTCTGGGCCGACGATCCGCCCGAGCCGGAGAAAGCGCCGATCTTCCCGAGCGAGGATAGCGTCTGGAGCTACGATGACGAGGCGGGCGCGTACTACTATCACCGGTTCTACGACTTCGAGCCCGGGCTGGACCATTCGAATCCCGATGTTCGCGACGAAATCCGTACCATCATGGACTTCTGGTTACAGCTCGGCATCGACGGGTTCCGCATCGACGCCACGCCGATTCTGATCCAGCGAAAGGGGCTCGACTCGACCGAACTCGATGAGCCCCACCGCATTCTCAAGGCGTACCGGGCCTTCGTCTCCCGGCGGAACGAGGACGCGATCCTCCTCGGCGAAACGGGCGGCACGCCGGAGGAG
Source organism: Natrinema sp. 74 (assembly GCF_046097095.1). Classification (NCBI taxonomy): domain Archaea; kingdom Methanobacteriati; phylum Methanobacteriota; class Halobacteria; order Halobacteriales; family Natrialbaceae; genus Natrinema; species Natrinema sp. 74. The sequence continues at coordinate 3,117,962 of NZ_CP175698.1, read as the reverse complement.
GTTGCGCCGTACTTCGGCGATGGCACGGGCGACGAGATGCACCTGCTGTTTGACTTCATGCTTACCGACTACCTCTTCGCCGCGCTCGCCGCGGAGCGTGCGGAGCCGCTGACCGATGGCCTCCGATCGATCCCTGTCCCCCCGGAGAACGGCCAGTGGGCGAACTTCCTGCGGAACCTCGACGAACTCAACCTCGAGTGGCTCTCGGCGGACGAGTGTCAGACTGTGCTCGATCGGTTCGCACCCGACGAGGAGATGCGGATCTACGGACGCGGCAGCCGGAGACGGCTCGCACCGATGCTCGGCGACCGCCGGCTGCTCGAACTGGCCGCCAGCCTCCTCTTTTCGATGCCCGGAACGCCGGTCATCCCCTACGGCGACGAAATCGGGATGGGCGATGACCTCTCGCTCGAGGGACGAACCGCCGTGCGGACGCCGATGCAGTGGGCCGACGAGGAGAGCGCGGGGTTTTCCTCGGCTCCGCCCGAGGAGCTGATCCGACCGGTCGTTTCCGAAGGCGAGTTCGGCTACGAGCGGGTCAACGTCGACGAGCAGCGGGCCGATCCCGACTCCCTGCTCTGGTGGATGCGCCGGGCGATCAGTGTCCGTCAAGAGCACGCCGCGTTCGGCCGCGGGACGATAGCGCTCCTCGAGACGGAACCGGACAGCGTCGTCTGCCACCGGATGGCTAGTGACCGATACCGAGACGTGATCGCCGTCCACAATCTGACCGACGACCCTCGGCAGGTGACGCTCGACGTCGACGCCGACCTCGTCGAAATCTTCGGCGATGGCCGGACGGAACTGACCGGAGGCGACTCCGTCGCCATCGAGCTGGCGGGCTACGGCTACTGCTGGTACCGCGTCGACCGAACGCCTCCGTGAGCCACTCGAGAGACCGTCGCACCCCGCTGGGCCGGCCGGAGCGCCGCGGACGGCTACACGTCCTGTCCGAACAGCGGCGCTCCGTCTGCGGTGTTAGCGACGACGAGTGCCTCGGCCCCGTCATCGAACTGTTCGGTAACGGTATCGACGTCTCCTCGCCGTCTCGCGGACTCGAGCATGTCCCGCCGGTGCACGGCGCGAGCCGCGGCCGCCGCCTGTCGCTCCAGCGAGAGCTCGTCCGCCAGCGTCTCCCAGATCCCGTCACCGTATAGGTAGAACGCATCCGCGTCGTTCCAGGCGAAGGTGTGCTGTGACGAGTACTCGTAGTTCTCGTCGCCGCGCTCGAGGGCCTCCTGAATTCGCTCGAGGAGGGCCTCGAGTCGCGCTCGATCCGTCTCGTGTTCGTCGGTGACCGCTTCGACGACGTCGTGTGGGAACGGGTGGTCGGACATAGATCAGCCGTATCGGTTCGGCACGGGCCTCGAATACTGGTCGGCGAACGATCAGTGAACCGCGCTCAACAGTCGTCGCGCAACCGGATCTCGTCGTCGGTCGTGAACGCGGCTCCCATTGGCAGGGTACAGTCCTCAGCGGGATAACTGCTCGTTCGTAGTCCGAAACAGGTCAACGCGGGAGCACTGGCCGACCGATTCGAGTCGCCGCACGGTGGAAACTCCCACAGTGGAATCAGCCAGAACTGGATATGCGTAAGTCCCTAATACGAAGGGACATATATAGCACACAATGACCTACGAAAACTTGGACGAAGATCTCGTAAACGAACTCCTCGACAACGGCCGAACGAGCCTTCGCAGCCTCGCCGAAGAACTCGATGTCTCGGTCACCACCGTCTCAAATCACCTCTCCAACCTCGAGGAATCGGGCGTGATCAACGGCTATACGCCGAAGGTCGACTACGACGCCGTCGGCTACGACGTCACTGCGGTTATCCAACTCAAAGCCGAAGGGAACGCGCTGCCCGAGATCACCGAGACGCTGCAAGATCACAGCCAGATGATCTCGGTCTACGAGGTGACCGGCGATTATGACGTGATCGCCATCGGGAAGTTCACGGACACGGACGATATGAACGAGCAGATCAAGAGCCTGATCACCGATCCGGACATCAACCAGTCGAACACGAGCATCGTCCTCAACACGGTCTCCGAACACAACCAGTTCGAACTCGAGTCCGAAGCGACCGAGTAGCGCGACACTGGCTTTCGCGTTGCGTGTCCGTCGAACAGGAGATGACTCGTTGCCGGTCATCCGTCCGTCATCTCTCTACTTGCCTGACTGTCGTCGAAACGCACGCTCCGGTCGAAACGCGTTTCCGTTCGTTCACGCGCCGGCCGAGCGCCTACAAGGCGGTGTTTTCGCGCGAGTTACGAGCGGTCATGGCGATCGGTCCGTTCGACGAGACGAGCGGTATCGATGCACCGATTCATCCCGGTCGATCGGTCGCGATTACTGACTGTTGTAGACGGGTACCGTCGCCATATCGACACTAACTGCATCCTTTCGGCGGCCCGTCGCGGCTACCGATCGCAGTACGCGGCTGTCACCCGCCCCAGTTATTATCTCCCCGGTCGCGGAACTCAATGCTGAACTTCTATCGAGGGATTGGACTGACACGGTCGCCGGTAGTGCGACCGTCGTGTCAGGTCACCGCAAATCGGCTCTTTTATGAACGAAACTATTCGTAACCGAGTTCCCCGCTGAGCCGTAACTAGCGCATCCACAACCTCTCTCGAAAGCAACGACTCGCGGACCACTCCGGTCTGGTTAAATTAACTGATACGGAAAGAAACGGTCGCTGGCGTTTATTCGACAACTCGGCCAACGTCTCGGTGTCCCTGATGGGACAGAGAGAACAATGAGTGAACGAGAAACGACAGGCGACTCGAGGCGGTCGTTCATGGCGAAGGGTGCCCTGGCGACGGGCGCACTCACGCTCGGAACGGGCGCGTTCGGCACGGCCACGGTCGGTGCCCAAGAAGACCAGGTAGCGATCTTCGCGGACAGTTACTACCCCGGGGCAAACTTCGACGTCGTCGCCCCGCTCCAGACGAGCACGACGGTCGAGGTGTTGCAGTTAGACGGAGAAACGGTCGAGGAGATCTCGCAACCCGACGAATGGAACGGGCACATCATCCGGTACGACATCGGCCAACAGTCGGGAATCACGACGTTCCTGTTCGTGCGCGGTGCCAGTCTCAGCCGCGGTGACAGCGGGACGATCGGCGAGGACGCGTCGGTGCTGAGTTCGCAGTTGAACCTCCTCAACACGACGCTGGGCGGCGGTGGCGGTGGCGGCGGTGGCGACACGGAGACGAACGGCGGAAACGAGACGGCAGGTCAGAACGAGACCGCCGGCAACGGAGGTGAATAACAATGGTGCAAGATGACGATGGGCAAGTAATACTGTTCACGTACGATTACGAAGCCGGAGAGTCGTTCGATGTCGTCTCGCAACTCGAGACGGGAACGACGGTGCGGATTCTCCAGACCACTGAGGGAGAGACCGTTCCGGAGATCTCTCAACCGGACGAGTACAACGGCTACGTTATCCGGTATCAGGCACAGGACGGTCCAATATCACCCACGACGTTCCTGTTCGTGCGCGATCAAACCTTCAGTAGCGGTGACAGTGCCACGCTCGGGGAAGACGCGTCGATGTTCAGTTCGACGCTGAATCTCATCGCGACGACGTTAGAGTAGGTCTCTGACCCCATTTTTACGCATCTCCACCGTCGACGACTTCGTTTGCGGATGTCGGCGGATCGGACCCAGTGCCGGACCGCGCGTCCGCGGACGTCGTGCGAACGTCGGCGACGGTGACCTCCAATGCCACATCGCGTGACACAGACCGACCGGAGATCTGACGCGGCGAGTGACTCGGCCGCGCCCGAATCCGACTCCGTGACCGCGTCGATAGACCGGCGGACGATACTCTCCGGGATGGCGTCGAACGGGGGCGGAAACTCGGGGCAGCTAGTACTGGTTCCCATGGACGACTATCGGCCGAGGATGACCGTTCGAGTCGTCGACCGGCTGCCGGCACCGACCACCGTTCGACTCCTGCGGCTACCGAACGGCAGAACGATCTCGGAGCTGACACGCCCCGATGAGTACACCGGCTACGTCGTTCGCAGCGAACCCGAGACGGATCGCGTCCACTCGATGACGATCGTGTTCACGCGCGGGTCGCTCGAACCCGGCGCGTGCTACGTGTTCAAAGCCGACGCACAGGTGTTTAGCACCCAATTGCACCTCTTCGAAACGACGGCTCGCCGCATCGCTTCGGCCGGCAATGCGTGCCACATTCCGCAGATGCCACGGTGAAACGTCAGGTGTTGCGAACCGACGCTCGATCGCTCGGACGCCGCTCGGGTCGGACGAGCGGCGCTTGCAGTTTGTCGTCCCTCGAGACTACTGCGTGGCGACGTTCTCGCCGAATTTCTCGCGGACTTTTTCGACTTTCGGGGCCGCGTGCATCGTACAATAGGCGTCGTTGGGATTCTTCTCGAAGTAGTTCTGGTGGGACGCCTCGGCTTCGTAGAACGCCTCGAGCGGCTCGATCTCGGTGACGATCCCGTCGTAGAGCCCCTCTGCCTCGAGTTCCGCGGCGAACGCTCGGGCGGTCTCGAGTTGGTCGTCGCTGTGGGTGTAGATCGCGGACCGATACTGCGAGCCCACGTCGGGCCCCTCGCGGTCTTTCGTGGTCGGGTCGTGGATCGTAAAGAACACCTCGAGGAGGTCCGCGTAGGCGATTTCGTCGGAATCGTACTCGAGTTGGACGACCTCAGCGTGGCCGGTCTTGCCCGAACAGACCTCGCGGTAGCTCGGATTGTCCGTGTGACCGCCGGCGTAGCCGGAGGTCACCGATTCGACGCCCGCGAGTTCCTCGAAGGCCGCCTCGACGCACCAGAAACAGCCGCCGCCAAACGTTGCGCGTTCCATAGCCACACGTAGAACGTCTGCGAGGAAAGATGTGACGGGTGGACGACTGTCGAAGGACTACCGCGGCCGGTCTCCGGCGTCCGAACTGATTTGACGATGGCCGCTGAACGCCGGCACATGTCCTGGGACACAGTCCGACTCGAGTGGGACGACGACGTAGCGACGCTGACGATCGACCGCCCCGACGCGCTCAACGCGTTGAACGTCGAAACGCTCGAGGCGATGGGCGAAGCGCTCGAGGAGGCGGCCGAGAACGACGCGCGGGCGCTCGTCCTGACGGGGGCCGGCGACGCGTTCATCGCCGGCGCGGACATCACGTACATGCGGAATCTCTCGCCGGAAGCGGCCCAGGAATGGGGGGAACTCGGCCACGACGTGGCCGACGCGCTCGAGGCCTTTCCCGCGCCGACGATCGCCGCGGTCAACGGCTACGCCTTCGGCGGCGGCTGCGAGATGGCGCTGGCCTGCGATCTCCGCGTCGCCGGCGAGTCGGCGCTGATCGGTAACACGGAGATCGATCTCGGGATCATCCCCGGCTGGGGGGCCACCCAGCGGCTGCCGCGGCTGGTCGGCGATGAGACCGCGCGCCGGATGATCTTCCTCGGCGAACGGCTCGACGCCGACTCGGCCGCCGAGGCGGGCCTGTTCGGCGAGGTCGTGGCAGACGACGAACTCGAGACGGTCGCCGCCGAGTTGGCCGACCGGCTCGCTGCGAAGCCGGCCTTCGCGATGCAAACGGCGAAGCAGGCGATCAACCAGGGGCTCGAGGGATCACAGGAAAGCGGCCTCGCGTACGAGAAACGCGCCTTCGCGAGCCTCTTCGGCACGCACGACCAGCGCGAGGGGATGGCGGCGTTTGTCGAGGATCGGGAGCCCGAGTTCGAGTAGGCAGACGCTCGAGTCCGCCGTCGGACCGGCGATCGCTTATCGGTCGGCGACGCGCCACGTGAGCACGACCCCGTCGTCGAGTCGGTCGACCGCCTCGAGTTCGAGCGACGGAAAGTCCGCGACGAATCCGTCGCCGTCGGCGAGCGTCGGCGCGTCGCGGCCGCCGATGAGTTTCGGGCCGACGAACGCCCGTAGCTCGTCGACCAGCCCGGCCTCGAACAGCGAGAAGATGAGTTCGCCGCCGCCTTCGACCATGACCTGCTCGAGGCCGGCCTCCTGCAGCGCCGCGAACGCCGGCAGAAGGTCGACCCGCTCGTCGCCCGCCGTAATCAACTCGGCGCTGTCGGCGAGATCCATCCGTCGGTCGACGGGTGCGGCCTCGCTCAGGCAGACGTAGGTCGCCGCCGCGTCGTCGAGAATCGCGGCGTCGGTCGGCGTACGCCCGCTAGAGTCGACGACGACCCGCGCGGGATTCGCCGGCCGGCCGTTCTCTCGACGCCGGGCGCGCAGCGTCTCGTCTTTGACCGTCAGGTGCGGATCGTCAGCGAGGACGGTGCCGACGCCGACGACGACGGCGTCGCTGTCGGCTCGAAGACGGTCGACCCGCGCGAAGTCGTCCGCGCCGCTGATAGCGAGCTGTTCGCGCCGGCGCGAGGAGAGTTTGCCGTCCGCGCTTACGGCGGCGTTGACGACGACGTGCATACGCCCGCTGCGTGGTCGACCCTAAAGAAATTCGGTGTCTCGCGGCCCGGGTGCGCCGGTGTGTACTGCGCTCGACTACACGCTGCTATATAGTGTCCCGTACTGAACATATAAACGACTTATCCGACTTTTCCGACGTATCCGGACGTATACCGCGTGACGATCGATACCACCGCGTCCGACGAGACGGTACCGTTCGACAGCCGGCACATCGACCTCGAGAACCGGGGCGACGTTCACGGCTGTTCCGACGCGCTCGAGGCGCTGCTGGACCGACTCGATCTCGGTCCGCTCCCGGCGCTCGACGCGGTGGACTCGCAGTCCCTCGAGTCGTTACCGACCGCGATCGTCTGGGACGGCGGGCTCGTCGTCCACGGTGGCGTCGATCCGACCCGGCCACTGTTGGCCCACGCCGCCGATGACGTGCCCACGATGCGGTCGCCGAACGGAGACGTGAATTTCGATCGGTCCGCTTCGGTGGCGAGCCGCCGAAATGAGACGTTTCGGCCGGCGGTTCGATCGATACCCGCTTCCTTCTCGGATGATTCGGTCGACCGATACTGCGTCCGTACGGAGGCCCTAGCACCGGTATGGATCGCTCAATATTACAATTAGCAGTGGCTTTGTACGTATCGTCGTTGGATCCGGGTAGACGGCTTGAAACCCATGAACGGATCCACCGGCGGTTACGACGATCGCTCCATCCAACAGCGACTGGCTACGGCCACGCAGTACGCGAGCGACGAGTTCGACCTCGAGTCGGTCGTGGTCCGGTACGAAAACCGAGCAAACCGATGTACGGTCGTTCCCCGAGAGTGTTCCGAGACGGACCTGGTGACCACCTGGCTATCGGCGGACGCCGACGCGTTCGTCGATCTCGAAGATAGTCGATAGTCGCTTTCGGTCGATCAGTGCGTCCGGTGGACATCGGCCGGCGGTCCTCCCAGTCCATAGCTACATGTTTTCTATATATTGATATATACGATAACGGTTAGCGATGGAGTAGTACGAATGACTAGGTACCAAAAATGCCCGATACACCGACAATCGCGCCATCAGACGAGGAATTCGTACCTCTCTATAGTCTAGTGGATTTATATTGTTGTAGTGGGAATCGAGGCACATGGAGACGCGAAAGGTGCAGGTGACTGGCGGGTCGACGTTCACGGTTTCGCTCCCGAAGACGTGGGCGACCGAAAACGACGTGAGCAGCGGGACGACGGTCGAGTTCTATCCCGAGGGGGACGAACTCCTCCTGACGCCGCACAGCGAGACGGACCGTCAGAAAGGGTCTCTCGACATTTCGGGTCTCGCGGACGAGCAACTAAAGCGGGCCGTGATGACGATGTACGTCAGCGGGTTCGACATCATCCGCCTCGAGGCCGGCCGCATCACGACCGACCAGCGAAGCGCGATCCGCAACGCGACCCAGCGACTCGTCGGCGTCGAAGTCCTCGAGGAGACGAGCGATAGCGTGGTGATTCAGGACTTACTCGACTCCTCGGAGCTGTCGATCGTCAACGCCGTCACTCGGATGCGCCTGATCGCCCAATCGATGCTCGAGGACGCGGTGGCGGCGCTGATCGAGAACGACGACGACATCGCCTACGACGTGATCGAACGCGACGACGACGTCGACCGCCTCTGGCTTGTCGTCTCCCGAATCTTCCGTGCGACCCTTCGGTCCCCGCGTGCAGTCGAGGAACTCGGCGTCTCCCGCGAGGACTGCTTCGACTTCCACTCCAGTGCCCGCCAACTCGAGCGGATCGCCGATCACGCCGTCAAGATCAGCGATATCGCGCTCAAACTCGACGCCCTTCCCGCCGACGTCGCCGATGCCCTCCACGGACTGCACGCCGAAGTCGCGACCGTCTTCGAGCAATCGATGGACGCGCTGTTCGCCGACGACACCGACGAGGCCAATCAGCTCGGCCACGACGCCCACGAGGCCGTCCTCGAGATCGACGAATACACCAGGCAAATCGACGATATGCTCCGGGACTTAGAGCCCGCACAGGCCCAGTCGCTGGGATTGATCGTCGACTCACTGTCCCGAAGCGCCGACTACGGCGGCAACGTCGCCGAGACAGCGTTACAAAAGGCCGCACCGCGGCCGTAACCGACGACCGAACTGGTAAAAATTCAAAACAATTTCTTTCCGATACGGGTTATGGGTGTCGAGAGAACGCGTAGACGTTCCGTGTTAGAGCTTCTATCGGGGAGTATCGCGACGACGGTCGCCGGTTGTACGACGTTGCCGGGCCCCGACGACGGTGATGGTTCGGGAAACGGGGCACCCGGTTCCGACGAATCCACTGTCGCGGACGGGGTCCTCTACGTCGGTACCTGGGACAAAATCCTCTACGCGCTCGACGTCTCAGACGGCTCGAGACGCTGGACCTACGACGCCGAGTACGGCATCTCGGGGTCAGTCGCAGTGGCTGACGGCACACTCGTCTACGGCGACGATTACGGCAACATCGTCGCGCTCGCAGAGCAGTAACTCGCGGCGATCGAGTACGAGACCGCAGTCAAAAGGCGTTACTCGACGAGAACGGCGTTGACCTGCCCGGTCTGGCCGGGACGGGACGTGACACGGGCCTGTCCTTCCGACGTCTCGATGACGGCGCCTTTCGTGATGATGTTCCGTCGGACGTAGTTCGGGTTGGCGTCGTTCTCGACGACGTCTTCGATCTCCGCGGAGACCGTTTCGCCGCCCTTGTTGACGCTCGCGACGTTCGTCGAGAGCGCGCGGGTCTTCGTGCCGTTGCCCCGAACGTCGACCGTTCGGAATCGGGGCTCGCCGACCTCCGTCTCCGTCGGCAGGCGACCGAGCTCGTCCTTGCGGCGCTTTCGAACGTTCTTCAGTCGGCCGCCGGTTCGCTTGCGCGTAGAGCGTCCCTGATCTTGCATACGCGAGACCAGTCTCGGCGCATACTTGAATCCACGCTTTTGTGCCGGCCGCTTTGCGCGACTCGCCGTGGGTTCGGGTCGCACTCGAGCCGCGTCGGCCGCCCGAAACGGCCCTCACTCGTCGGGAACCAGACAGTAGGCCTGACCGGGTTCCTCGAACACGGTCTCCGCGTCCTCGTCGTAGTAGTTCGAGAAGACGCCGCGCTCGGCGTAATAGATCCGGTCACCTCTCGGAATCGCGCCGCTAGTAACGTGGCCACGGTTTTTGATCCGCCAGCGCCGATCGCCGGTCGCCCTGTCGAGGGCGTAAAGATGGGCGTCGTAGGAGCCGACGAGGATCGACTCGGCGGTGGCCGTGATCGAGCCGATGACCCGGCCGCCGACGTCGGTCGCCCACAGCACGTCGCCGGTTTCGGCGTCGAGCGCGCGGACGTAGTGGTCGTCGCCGCCCAGATAGACGATCCCCGCATCGGGATCGATCGCCGGATTTGACATGACGACCTGCCCTGTGTCGATCGACCACTCTTCGCTGCCGTCTTCGAGGTCGAGTCGGTAGAATTGACCGTCCCAGGAGCCGACGAACGCCGCGCCGTCGGAGACCGGGATCGTCCCCTTGATCTGTGCGCCGAGGTGAAAGCGCCCGTCAGCTACGGCCTCGCCGTCGGGGCCACCCTCGCCGCCCGCCCGAAACGACCACGCGAACTCGAGGCTGGGGAACTCCCAGCAGTAGACGACGCCGTCGTTCGAGCCGGTGACGAGCCGGCCGGCCTCGCAGTCGATCGCGGGCGAGGGGTGGGGCATCCCCCAGAGGCGGTCGTCGCTCCATGTCGGATTCCCGGTGGCGGCGTTGATCTCCCACAGCGTGCCACTGGCGGGGTTTTTGTGTTCGGTGAGCACGTACAGCGAGCCGTCGATGTAGGCGGGACTCGAGCCGATTGCGATCGCGTCGCCGAAGTCGCGGGTCCGCGTGTGCCAGACGATATCGCCGGTCGGAATATCGACGGCGTAGAGTTCGCCATCGTAGCCGCCGATGTAGGCCGTATCGCCGACGATCGCCGGCGTCCCGTGGAAGCCGAGGCTTCGACCGGCACCGGTCTCGAGTCGCCACCTGTGCTCACCGGTCGGCGTGACGGCGTGGATCGTCCCGGTATCGCCGGCGACGAGGACCGTCTCGCCATCGGGCGTCGGCCGGGGTGTCGACTTGGCCGCGGTGTGGCCGATGCGGTTGACCGGGAACGACCACGCTTTGTGGACCGCGTTGGGAACAGTTTCGTCGGGATAGTAGCCGTATCGGCGGAGTCCGCGCCGGAACATCGATATCTCGTCGTCGGCCGGTAGCGGAACATAGCCGTCCGCGTTCTCCGCGGCGGTCGCGACGGGGCCGCAGTCCGGCGGCGCTCGGTACTGGCGCGCGGTGCAGCCGGCGAGCCCGACGGCACCGGCCGTTCCCGCGGTGCTGAGAAGCGTCCGTCTGGTGACTCGAGCACCGCCGGCGTCGGAGACACCGCGCTGGGACTCCGCGTCGTCGGCGGTGCGGACCGATTTCGCGTCCCGATCGGCGTCTCCGTCTCGAGGGCCGGCGTGCTCGCTCACGCGTTACTCTTGTTGGGCGTCGACGACCGCGACGCCAGCGAGGTTGACGATGTCTTTGACCTCGTCGCCGCGCTGGAGGACGTGAACAGGTTCGTCCATCCCGACCAGCATGGGTCCGATGGCGTCGGCCCCGCCGAGTCGCTGGAGCAGCTTGTAGCCGATGTTGCCCGACTCGAGGTTCGGGAAGACCAACACGTTGGCGGGGTCCTCGAGGTCGGAGAAGCCGTAGGTGCCCTCGAGGATGTCCTCGACGACGGCGGTGTCGGCCTGCATCTCGCCGTCGACGGGGAAGTCGACCTCGGGGTCGTCCTGGAGCGTGGCGGCCGCCCTACGCGGTTTGCGGGTGCCCTCGTTGTCGACGCTGCCGAAGTTCGAGTACGAGAGCAAGGCGGCGCGCGGTTCGATGTTGAATCGGCGGGCGAGCTTGCCGGTCTGTTTGGTGACCTCCGCGAGGACCTCCTCGTCGGGGTCCTGATTGACCGTCGCGTCGGCGACGAAGATCACGCGGTTTTTGAACGTCAGCATGTAGACGCCCGCCGCGTAGTCGACGTCATCGGCGGTGCCGACCACCTGCAGCGGGGGTCGTAGCGCCGAGGGGTAGTGATGGGACAGTCCCGTCAGGAGCGCGTCGGCGTCGCCCTGTTCGACCATGACGCTCCCGAAGTAGTTCGTGTCGTGCTCGATGAGTTCGCCGGCCTCGCTTCGCGTGATCCCTTTCCGGGCGCGGAGTTCGTGAAGCCGGTCGGCGTACTCATCGTAATCGCCGACCGAGGGGTCGGCGACGGTCGGGTCGAAGTCCAGCCCGAGGTTCGCCGACGTCCGCTTGATTTCGTCCTCGTCGCCGATGAGGATCGGCAAGGCGATCCCCTGCTCTTGGATCTGGTAGGCCGCGCGGATCATCTTCTCGTTTTCGCCCTCTGCGAGTGCGACCGTCTTGGGATCGCTTTTCGCCTTGTTGAGGACGACGCGCATCATCTCGCGGGACTTGCCCAGTCGAGCCTCGAGTTCCTCCTCGTAGGCCTCGAGATCGAGTTCGGCGCGTGCGGCACCGGACTCCATCGCGGCCTCGGCGATCGACGGTGCGACGCGGAAGAGGACGCGGGGGTCGACGGGCTTGGGGATGATATAGTCGGGGCCGTACTGGATCGGGTCGTCGCCGTAGGCTTTGACGACCGCGTCTGGCACGTCCTGACGGGCGAGTTCGGCCAGCGCCTCGGCGCAGGCGACCTTCATTTCCTCGTTGATCTCGGTAGCACGGACGTCGAGTGCGCCACGGAAGATAAAGGGGAACCCGAGGACGTTGTTGACCTGATTCGGATAGTCAGACCGCCCCGTCGCCATGATGACCGTATCGTCGCGGGCCGCCTTGGCCGCCTCGTAGCCGATTTCGGGGTCGGGGTTGGCCATCGCGAAGATGATCGGGTTCTCGGCCATCGAGCGCACCATGTCCTGGCTGACGATATCGCCGATCGAGAGGCCGACGAACACGTCGGCACCCTCCATCGCGTCTGCGAGGCCGCCCTCGGGCACGTCGCGGGCGAACTGCCGTTTGTACTCGTTGACATCACCCTCTTCGGCACGGGCCTCGGTGATGATCCCCGAGGAGTCACACATCGTAATGTTCTCCCGCCGACAGCCAAGCGAGACGTAGAACTGCGCCGTCGCAATGGCGCTCGCGCCGGCTCCCGAGAAGGTGATCTCGAGTTCTTCCAGACTCTTGCCGGCGATGTCGGCGGCGTTTAACAGCGCGGCTCCGGAGATGATGGCGGTCCCGTGCTGGTCGTCGTGGAAGACGGGAATGTCGATCTCCTCGCGCAGGCGCTCCTCGACGGTGAAACAGCCGGGCGCTTTGATGTCCTCTAAGTTGATGCCGCCGAAGGTGGGCTCCATCATCTTGATGGCCTCGACGAGTTTGTCGGGATCGGAATCGTCGAGTTCGATGTCGAAGACGTCGATATCGGCGAAGCGCTTGAATAGCACGCCTTTGCCCTCCATGACGGGCTTTGAGGCCTGCGCACCGATGTCGCCGAGGCCGAGGACGGCCGACCCGTTCGAAACCACGCCCACGAGATTGCCCTTGGCCGTGTAGCTGTACGCGTCGGTCGCGTCTTCGTCGATCTCGAGACACGGCGCGGCGACACCCGGCGAGTACGCCAGTGAGAGGTCGCGTTGCGTGTTCGTCGGTTTCGTCGTCGATATCTCGATCTTGCCCGGTGGATCGGTCCGGTGGTACTCCAGTGCGTCCTCGTCGAGTCCCATATCGGGGACACTGCGGGCGACTACTAAAAACAATGTGAAGGGGAGTTTCGACGATCGTCGACTTTTAATTCGAATAGCGTGCAGCGCCGCGGGATGAGAAAACATGTCGATTCGACCCTTTTATACGCACCGCGCATGTGACGTGGGGTATGGACGTCGCGCTTGGTGGGACCTTCGACCCCGTTCATGACGGCCACCGGCGGCTGTTCGAACGGGCATTCGAACTTGGAGACGTGACCGTCGGCCTGACTAGCGACGAACTCGCGCCGAAGACACGCGCCGTCGAACGGCGCGTCAGATCGTTCGACGACCGAAAGGCGGACCTCGAGGAGGAACTCGAGTCGATCGCGGCCGACTACGACCGCGAGTTCGAGGTTCGAAAGCTGACGAAGCCGACGGGGATCGCCACCGAACCGACGTTTGACTACCTCGTCGTCTCACCGGAGACCCGCGAGGGCGGGAACCGAATCAACGAGATTCGCCGCGAACACGGTCACGATCCGCTGGAGGTCGTGGTCGTCCCCCACCTCCTGGCAGAGGACGACGACATCATCTCGAGTACGCGTATCGTCAACGGCGAAATCGACGAACACGGGAACGTCATCGACGAGTAACCGGCGCAGGTCTAAGAACGCGGCCGGTCGGTCGCCGCGAGAGTGGTTCCGAACGGTCGACCGCTACAGTGTTACTTCTTGTTGCTGTCGATTCGGCGATGCTTCGAATAGCATCGTCTTACGGGATCGAAGCGAGCCACTGTCCCGTGAAACGGTCGGCCGTACGGCCTCGCTACCAGCGCGGCGGCTCGAGGCCCGCCGACTCGAGGAGGTCCTTCCAGCGAGACTGGATCGACAGTCGGGAGACGTCCGCGGCGTCGGCGACGGCCCCCTGCGTGCGGCCGTCGCCGGCGACGAGCGAGCCGGCGTAGAGACTCGCGGCCAGTACCGCTCGCTTCGACCGATCGGACGCGGGAACGTCGGCGAGGAAGAGATCGACCGCACACGACCGCGCCTCCGACGAGAGCGCCAGCCGGTCGGCGACGGCCTCGAGTTCCTCGAGCCACGGTTCGTATTCGACGCGATCCCGGGCGCTGTGCATACGTCTCGGTATCGGATCGGTCGGCATAAACGTACGGTCACGACATCGGTCCGGGCGCGGCCAGCACGCCGAGGCCACCAATGACGTACTACGACGGGCAACGGCTCGATACGGGTGACTCGGACGGACGGCCGTTCTCGGTCGATTTCGATAGGAGACGACTACTAAACCCGCCGTCGCCCGAAGGGAAACGCGATGTCGTCGTTCGCTGTCGGTCCAGCACCCTCGATATGAAAGAGCCAACCTGCAAACTCGTCTGTACCGGTTGCGGGCTCGAGATGCCGTATCGAGAGCGATCGCTGGCCGAACAGGCCGCGGAACTGCACCAGCTTCGGGACCCGGAACACGTGACGTTCATCGTCCCGCCGGACTGGTCGCCCGAGGAACCGGTGAAATACAGCTGACGCGGACCGACAGGTTCTTACTCGAATCGTGAAAATGCGAAAATGCGCGCGGGTAGCCAAGCTAGGCCAACGGCGCAGCGCTTAGGACGCTGTCCCGTAGGGGTCCGCCGGTTCGAATCCGGTCCCGCGCACTGAGCGGAGAACTGCGAGCGTAGCGAGCAGTTCGGAGTGAGGAAGCAGGAACGGATTCGCGGCCCAGAGGACGAGGGAAGCGAAGTTCTCGCGGTTCGAATCCGGTCCCGCGCATTGCTGTCGCGAGCAATTTCGCGAGCGACAGCACTCTTGCCGACGCGTGGCGACCGGCCGGTGAAGACGGTCTCGAGCCCGAACGACGCGACGCGCTCCGACACCTGCGGGAGGTTCGGGCCGAAGCCGCGTGTGCCCGGCGGGCACTGGCGCAACTCGAGCCGTCAGTAGCCATCCCCGATACCGGGACGGGACAGACACGTCCCGAGCGGCGGGGAACCCGGCGCTAAGCGAGGGCGAAAGACGCGCGTCAGACGCTCCAAAACGCTTATTCACGCGGGACGGACTTGTATGAGCAATGGCCGGGTTAGACGATGTGTTCGGGGATCTCTTTGCGAATGTCGATGCCGTTATGCTCTTCTCTCCCAGTGGCTCGTACTACGAACGGTTCTCGGCCGTCGACGACGTCGACGCGATCGTCGTCGGAACGGAAAACGCGGTCGGAGCCGAGACGTTCGTCGAGCTTCCGCTCGCCTTCGAGGAGATCACCGACCGAATTCGCTTCGGCCTCGAGGGGGCCTTAGAACAGGGCGTGGTCGAGGACGGCGACGAACTCGCCTGCGCGACGAGCGTCTTCAGCGACGGGATCGACACGGTCTCCCGGGTCCGCGCCGATGCGGAGACCCACACCGGGATCTACGACCTGTTCGTCAAGTCCCGGGCCGATCCGGAGGTCATCAAGGCTGTTCTCGAGTTGGCGATCGAACTGGGACAGAAAGGCCAGAAGGGGAAGCCGGTCGGCGCGCTGTTCGTCGTCGGCGATGCGGGGAAGGTGATGAACAAGTCGCGACCGCTTTCCTACAACCCCTTCGAGAAGTCTCACGTCCACGTCGGTGACCCGATCGTGAACGTCATGTTAAAGGAGTTCTCACGCCTCGACGGCGCGTTCGTCATCTCGGACGCCGGCAAGATCGTCTCGGCGTATCGCTACCTCGAGCCGTCAGCGGAAGGAGTCGACATCCCGAAGGGGTTGGGTGCGCGACACATGGCGGGCGGTGCGATCACGCGCGATACCAACTCGATCACGATCGTGCTCTCCGAGAGCGACGGGCTCGTCCGGGCGTTCAAGGGCGGTGAACTCATTTTGGAGGTCGATCCGGAGGCGTACTGATATGGTAGAGTGGCAGCCGTTCGTCAACGAACCGGCCGTCATAGCGGCGGCGGTGCTGGCGCTGGGCCTCGTCGTCGGCTATCTCGTCGGCCGGCTCAACGAGGAGCTGCTGGCCGCCTCCGGCGTGCCCGAGGCCGTCGAGGGGACGCCGTTCGAGCGAACCGCCCAATCGATCGGCACGTCGACGGTCAAGATCGTCGCGCGGCTGAGTTCGTGGTTCATCTACGGTATCGCGGTCCTCACGGCGATTCACATCGCCCAGCTGCTTGACACGGACGCCTTCTGGCTCCGGGTCACGGAGTTCATCCCCCAGCTATTCATCGCCGTCCTCGTGCTCATCCTCGGCTTTATCGTCGCGGACAAGTCCGAACTCATCGTCAGCGAGTACCTGCGGGGCGTCAAGCTCCCCGAGGTGTCGGTCATCCCGAAGCTGGTCAAGTACTCCGTCCTGTACGTTACCTTCATCATCGCGCTGGGTCAGGTCGGCGTCCACGTCACAGCCCTGCTCATCCTTCTGACGGTGTACGCCGTCGGCGTCGTCATCGTCGGCACCGTCGCGTTCAAGGACTTCCTCGTCTCGAGCGCAGCCGGCATCTACCTCTTGCTCAACCAGCCCTACGGGATCGGCGACGAGATCCGGATCGGCGACCAGACGGGCATCGTCCAGGAGGTCGATCTGTTCGTCACCAAGATCGAGGACGACTCCGAGGAGTACATCGTCCCCAACCGGAAGGTCCTCGAGGACGGGATCGTCCGCGTCCGGGACTGACGCGGGTTCCGGCATCGGACTGCCGGCGTGACCCTACTCGAGTGAAAGTCCGGCGTGCCAGCGGTCGGCACCGGCCTCGCGTTTGACGGCGTCCATCTTCGCCAGGAGGTGGGTTGCAAGCGTCGCGGTCTCGGCGGCTCGTGACTCGCCTTCGGTCCTGAACGCGCCGGTCTCGCGATTAGCGTAGACGGTACAGACCGCCCCGGCGCGAAGCCCGTAGAGATTCGCGAGCGTGAGGATGGCGCTCGCCTCCATCTCGATGTTTTTGACGTTCGCCGCTTTGAGTTCGTCGATCAGATCGTCTGCCCCGGCGGCCTCGAAGCCGTCGAACCCGGGTCGGCCCTGACCTGCGTAGAAGGAGTCCGAACTCATCGTCACCCCCGTGTGGTAGTCATACCCGAGCCGTTCGGCGGCGGCGACGAGCGCGGAGACGACCTCCTGATCCGCCGCGGCCGGATAGTCCTCGCGGACGTACTCGTCGCTGGTCCCCTCCTGGCGAACCGCGCCGGTCGTGATCACCAGGTCTCCCACGGCCATGTCGGGTTGGATCGCCCCGCAAGAGCCCACCCGGATGAACGTCTCCACTCCCACTCGCGCCAGTTCCTCGACCGCGATCGCGGCCGAAGGACTTCCGATGCCCGTCGAGGTGACCGAGATCGGCGTCCCCTCGTACGCGCCAGTCGCCGTCCGATACTCGCGATGGTGGCCCCGCATCTCGTGGTCGTCCCAGAACGCGACGATTTTCTCGAGGCGTTCGGGGTTCCCTGGCAGGAGGACGGTGTCGGCGACGTCGTCGGGGCCGACCGCGAGGTGGTACTGGACGTCCGTGTTGGGGTCTTCGCTGTCGCGAGCCATCGATTGCCGGCGGTTCGATCCGCCACCGTATATAAATGCGGGACGGGAGTAAGGGATCATATGGCACGGGGCACGCTTACGGACACCTACGTCGCCGCGATCCAGCACGATCTCGCCGAGCTGCCGGCGGACGCGACGCGCGTCGGCGTCGTTCGCCGGCCCACGTCGTGGTTCCACGGGGCCGTCGACGAGAACCGGCCCGCGCTCGGGCCGCCGGCCGACCTGCTCGAGTCGATGCGCGACGCCGAAGAGGACATGAAGATGCAGGGGCTCTGCGAGGAAGGTGCGCACAACGCCGCGTGGGACCAGGTCGGGTTCGACGAGGCGTATCGGGAGTACCTCGAGACGGACGACGACGCGCGGGCGGCGCTCGACGCGCTCGAGGAGCGCCTGGCCTCGGGCGAGTCGCTGGCCCTGGTCTGTTATGAAAACACCGAGAAGAAGCGGTGTCACCGGACGGTCCTGCGCGACTATCTCGAGAAGAGCGAGCCGTAAGTCGGCCGACTCTCGCAGCGACCGAAAATAAATCCATGACCGCGCCGAGAGAGGACGCGATCGACGGCGACGAGATGAGTAACGAGGCGACGAGGGGACGCCCCACGCGCGAGCGTTCATCGCCGCGGGGCGCGTGGCGGCGACCGAGCGAGCGGCCGGAAAGCGACGGTCGTTACTCGAGCGTCTCCTGACTGATCGTGTTCGGCAGCAGGTCGCCGAGCGTGTACTCGGTCGGTGTCTCGTCGTCGCCCTCGTCGCAGATCACGAGCAGGTCGTCGTCGCAGAACTCGGCGAGGGTCTGTCGGCACATCCCGCAGGGGGTGACGCCGTCGCGGCGGCTCGAACTCACGGCGAGGCGCGCGAAGTCGCGGTGGCCCTTCTTCACCGCCTCGGCGACCGCGACCTCCTCGGCGTGGAGACTGTTGCTGAAGTTCGCGTTCTCTAAGTTACAGCCGACGAAGACCTCGCCGTCGTCGGTCTCGAGGGCGGCACCGACCCGGTACTCGGAATAGGGAACGTGCGAACGCTGCTGGACGTCGCGAGCGGCCTCGATCAGGTCGTCCATGGGGTGCGGTTCGACCACCGGCTACCAAAGGATGTCGGCTCCCTATCGCTCGTCCGCGACCGCCGTCTCGATGACCGTACGGGCCTCGGCGACGAGTTCGTCGACACTGTCGCTCTCCGCGTAGAGGCGCACGTACGGCTCCGTTCCGCTGGGTCGGACCAGTAGCCACGATGCGTCGGCGAACTCGAGGCGGACGCCGTACTCCGTCTCAACTGTCGCCTCCGGGAAAGCCTCGGGGAGTGCAGTCTCGAGGGTGACCATGGTTTCGGCTTTCGCGTCGTCCGGGCACTCGACGCTGACCTTCCGGTAGGGGCGTTCGGTGACGGGAGCCCGGAGCGTTTCGGTGTCGCCGGCCTCGGCGACGAGCGCGGCGACGGCCGCGGCGCTGACGACGCCGTCGATCCAGCCGCCGAAGGCGGTGTGGATGTGTTTCCACGGTTCGGCCGCGAAGACGATCTCGGTGCCCCCGGCCCCGCGAGCGCGCTCTCGAGCGATCCCTTCGTGGAGCACGCCCAGCCGAGTGCGTTCGACGCGTCCGCCGGCCGCACGGACTCGCTCGTCGATGCGGGCGGAGGCGTTTGGCGTCGTGACGACGACGGGGTCGTCCGCGTCGCTGGCTGCGGTGTAGTGGGCTGCAACCACTGCGAGGATCGTATCCTCGTGGATCACGTCGCCGTCGGGCCCGAGGACGACGAGTCGGTCAGCGTCGCCGTCGTGTGCGAGGCCGAGGTCGAAGCCGGCACTCACGGGGTCACCGCTCGGACGGTCCGCGGTGCGTCTCGTCTCGCTTCCGTCCGCGAGGAAGTCGCTGAACGCCGAGAGCGTCTCGGGGGTCGGTTTGCTTCCCCGGCCGGGGAAGTGGCCGTCGACCGAGGCGTTGACCGCGACGACCGATGCGCCGAGTCGCTCGAGGACCTGCGGCGTCGCGAGCGCCCCCATCCCGTTGCCGCAGTCGACGGCGATCCGAAGCCCTGCGAGCGGGTCGGACGGCGCTGTTTCGGTCCGTTCGGCCAGAGCCCCGAATCGCTCTCGAACGTAGGAGACGACGGCGTCGCGGTACTGCTCGAGGACGGCGAGCCGTTCGACGTCGCCCCAGTCGTGCCACGGAGCGAGGCGAGACTGCCCGCTCGCCACGCGGCCGTCGACGGTCTGCTCGGCGTCGCTGTCGTACTCGACGCCGTCGACGAAGAGCTTGATCCCGTTGTCCGCGGGCGGGTTGTGACTCGCAGTGAGCATGACGCCCCGTCGGCCCTGCGAGGCGAAGGCGAGCGCGGGCGTCGGGACCTGTCCGATGCGGCGAACGTCGGCTCCGGCACTCTCGAGGCCGGCCTCCATCGCCGCTGCGAGCGCCGGCCCCGTCTCCCGACCGTCGCGGCCGACGACGAACGTTTCCCCGGGTTCGGCCGCCGCTTGGCCGACGGATAGCGCAAGCGACGGCGACACCTCCTCGACCGGACCGCGGATTCCTGCCGTCCCGAAAAGTGTCATACGGATGCGTTCCGCGAGGAGGTACTTAGCAACACTGCACCGGTTTCCCCGGTGACCGTCGATGCGAGCGCCGTCGGTCGCGTCGGCCGCTCACTCGGCGGGCAGGTCGTCGATTAGGACGACCGCCTCGCCGTCGATGACCGTCGCGTCGTCATCCTCGTCGCGGACGACCGTCTCGAGTCGGTACTGGTCGTTGCCGAGGTTCTCGACGATCTCGACGCGGGCCGAGACTCGGTCGCCGATGCCGACGGGACCGCTGAACTCGAGGTCCTGAGAGAGATAGATCGTGAGTCCGGGGAGCCGAGCGAGGGCGGCGCTGATGAGTCCGGAAGCGAGGGTACCATGAACGATGCGTTCGCCGAATCGGGTGTCGGACGCGAACGCCTCGTCGAGATGGAGGCGGTTCGTGTCGCCGCTGACCGCGGCGAACGCTCGAACGTCCTCGTCGGAGAGCGCCTTTTCGAACGTGACGGTATCGCCGACGCTGATGTGGTCTGGATCGTCGACGGTGCGGTCGAACTGCCAGTCGAGATCAGAGTAGTCGATCGACGGGATCGGCGGACTGACGCGCTCGGTATCTCGATCGCTCTCGCCGTCGGCCGACGGAAGCATCGCGGAGACGGCCGCACGATTCGCCGCGGTCGCGGTTCGGAGAAACCCTCGCGTCATCGCCGACCACGCGCTCGTCATCGCGGCGAGGTTCTCGTCTCGCGTGTTCTCGTATGCCATCTACGAGCGGCTAGGTGTGGGGTACATATGACTTCTTTGGCTGTTTTACTGCCATTATTCTTACTGTTTAGAAGCGTAACAACGCCTTACAGGGCGTCTCGGGGCAGTTTTCTCTCGATACTCGAATTCAGTTGTAGTTTCGTCCCAGAACAGTGGATGGCTCATTGAGCCACTGAATGGATTAGAAAACCATCTCGTGGCATTAGATGGTATCTAGCGGAAAGGCTTATTGTGTCTGCGATCCAACGAACTGACGATGACGGACGACTCCGACCGATCGCTCTGGTTCCCGCCTGCGATGTTTACCGAGGGAATGCAGGAGATGCAAGAAGCCGGCGAGCAGGTCGCCGAATCCCAGCGGGAGATGATGAACCGGTTGCTGCAGGCTACCTCGGCGAATCCGTTCGAAAACGCGTCGGCCTTCGGCCCGATGAACATGGGCACGGCGACGTTCAAGGCCCGCGTCCAGAGCGGCGGTCGTATCAGCGTTCCCGAACCCGAGCGGGACGCCCTCGATATCGAAGAGGGCGATATCGTCCAGACGATCGTCGTCCCCGTCAAACGAAACCGAGAGGACCAATCATGACCCAGAACCCGTTCACCGCCATCTTCGACGCACAGCGTACCGCGATCGAACAGAGCCAGCGCATGACCCACGACGCCCTCGAGGCCCAGCAGACCTCACTCGGTGCCTTCGCCGACGCCGTCGAGACGTCGGGCGCGATGGTCGAGTCTAACGCCGAACTGACTAAGGGTGCGATCCACGCCTACTTCGACGCCGTCGAAGCGTCGATGCCCGAAGGCAGCGCCGAGTTCGACGAACTCCGCGAACTCGTCGACGAGGGCTTTGACTCCGCCACCGAGGCCCAGTCCCAGTCGCTCGAGGCCGTCCTCGAGGCCGTCGAGGAGTCGGAGGTCGCCTACGAGGAGTTCGCTCGCAGCTACGCCGACGTCATCGACACGTCGTTCGACGCCTACCTCGACGCCCACGAACAGGTCGAACAGAACGTCACTGCCGTCGCCGAGAACGTCGAGGAGGCCGCCGAGGACCTCGACGTTTCGGCGTAGTCGGGGTATCGCTTTTTACAGTACCCGTCAATTTTCAGCCATGGCAGATTCACGACCCCAGGCGCAAAACTGGAACGCGTTCGTCGAACAGTGGAACGAGCAGTTCCTCGAGGCGCTCGAGGATAACATGGAGGCCCAGGCCCGATTCGTCGAGAGCTGGTCCGAGACCGTCGGTGAACTCAGCGACGACGCCGAGATCTCCGACGGTATCGAGGGCTACGCCCGCGCCTACGAAACGTGGATGAACGCCTCCCGGCAGATGGTCGAACGGATGAACGACCAGTTCGAGGGCGAGGACGTAGACGTCGAAGAGTTCCGCGATATCTGGCTCAACACGGCCAACGAGGCGTTCAAAGACGTCATGTCGACGACCGCGTTCGCGAAGATGACCGGCGAGACAGTTGGCGACGTCCTCGAACTCCAGCAACAGGCCGACGAGGCCTCTCAAGAGACGCTCCGATCGCTCGGCTTCGCGACCGCGGACGACATCGTCGAAGTCGGCGACCGCCTCGTCGAACTCGAGCGCCGACAGCACGCCGTCGAGGAGAAACTCGACCGCGTCCTCGAGCACCTAGAAGAATGAAGAACCCGTATTCGATCGCACTGGACATGCAACGACAGGCCTGGGAGGCGACCGCCGATCTGGCCGACAAGACGCGGATCGCGCCGGAGCGCACCGAAACGGTCGAGACCGTCGACGTGGGCCAGACCCCCAGCGAAGTCGTCTACGAGGAGAACAAGCTGCGGCTCCTCCACTACGAGCCGATGACCGAGGAGCAACACGACGTGCCGATCCTCGTCGTCTACGCGCTGATCAACAAGCCGTACATCCTCGATCTCCAGCCCGACCGCTCCGTGGTTCAGACGCTGCTCGAGGCCGGCTTCGACGTCTACCTCATCGACTGGGGCGAGCCCTCGAAGCTCGACCGTTCGCTGTCGCTTTCCGACTACGTCAACCGCTACATCGACAACTGCGTCGACGAAGTTCGCGAGCGCTCCGGCCAGGACGCGATCAACATCCTCGGCTACTGTATGGGCGGCACGAAGTCGGCCATGTACGCTTCGCTGTACCCCGAAAAGGTGAAGAACCTCGCACTGATGGCTGCCGGCCTCTGTTTCGCCGGCGAGGGCGGCGTCTTAGAGCTCTGGGGGTCCGAAGACTACTACGATCCCGAGACGGTCACCGAGACCTTCGACAACGTCCCGGCGGAATTTTTGGACATCGGCTTCGCGCTGATGGACCCCGTCGCGAACAACGTGACGAAATACGTCCGGTTTTACGACAACGTCGAGGACGAGGACTTCGTCGAGAACTTCGCCCGGATGGAACGCTGGCTCGACGAGGGGATCGACGTCGCCGGTGAGGCCTACGAGGAGTTCATCCGCGACATCTATCAAGAAAACAAGCTCCACGAGAACGAACTCTCGCTGGACGGTGACCACGTCGACCTCTCGAACATCGACATGCCCGTCCTCCAGATTGTCGCCGAGTACGACCACCTCATTCCGCCGGAAGCCTCCAAACCGTTCAACGACGTTATCTCCTCTGAAGACACGGAAATCCTCGAGTTCGCGACGGGCCACATCGGCATGTCCGTCTCCTCGCGGAGCCACGCGGAGCTCTGGCCGCAGGTCTGTGACTGGTTCGAGGCCCGGTCGAACGGGGCCGAAGGCGAACCGGAACCGCCCGCCGAATCGGAACCGAGGGCCGACGCCGCCCTCGCCGAGGACGTGGCCGGCGACGAGTCGGGGACGGCGGACCTTGCGGACGGCAACTCGAGTGTAGAAACAACCTCGAGTACCGAATCAGAGGCCGACGCCGAGGCCGAGACCGACGATCTCCCCGGCGAAGCGCGCTCGAGCGAGGAGATCGTCGAGCGCGGCGAGGAAGATGTGACGGAAGACCCCGCGGAGCCGGGCGAGATGGTCGTCGACGAGGACGTCGTCGAAGAGGTCGCCGACGAGGAGACGGCCGACGCGATCGAGTCGGAACCCGACGACCTCACCGACCTGATCGGCGTCGGCCGGGCCTACGCGGACGACCTCGCCGCCGCCGGCATCGAGACGTTCGACGATCTCGCCGACGCGGACGTTGCAGACCTCGCCGCCGAGACGGGCATCTCGCCGCGTCGCATCGAAGACTGGGCCGAGCAGGCTCGAGACCAGTAGTGCGCTCCCGGCGAATTTTCCGTCGAACGGTCCGTTCGGGGTCGCCGAGTCTACGTGATTGTGACCTAACGGGTCGTTATTTACCATCGGCCGTTGAAGGCGAGAAGCATGTCCATGGATGGTCGTACGTGCGTAATCACGGGCTCGGCACGGGGTATCGGTCGGGGCATCGCCGAGTACCTCGGCCGGGAGGGTGCGAACGTCGTCGTCAACTACCGCTCGTCGGAGGGACCGGCACACGAGGCCGTCGAGGCCATCGAATCCGCCGGCGGTGATGCCGTCACGGCCAAGGCCGATGTCACCGACCGCGCCGACGTCGAACACATGCGCGAGGTCTGCCACGAGGCCTTCGGACAGTGCGACGTGCTGGTGAACAACGCCGGCATCACCGCCGACAAGCAGTTCACCGAGATGTCCCCCGAGGAATGGGACCGCGTGATGGACGTCAACCTCGGTGGCATGTTCAACTGCACCCAGACCTTCTACGACGACATCTGGAACGCCCACGAGGGGCGGCTCATCAACATCTCGAGCGTCGTCGGCAAACAGGGCAACTTCGGGCAGGCCAACTACGCCGCCGCCAAAAGCGGCATGTTCGGCTTCACGCGGACGATCGCCCTCGAGCTCGCCCAGGGCGGCTCGACGGCCAACTGCGTCGCCCCCGGCTTCACCCGAACCGACATGCTCGAGAGCGTCCCCGACAAGGTCCTCGATCGGATCGTCTCGGGCATCCCGCTCGAACGACTCGCGGAGGTCGAGGACATCGCGGCCGTGGTTCGATTCCTCGCGAGCGAGGACTCCTCGTACGTAACTGGAGAAGTGATCGACGTCAACGGCGGGATGGACCTCTAGAGCGACATCGCCGTGCGGAGACGACTCGAGGGGCGATTCACGTTTTGCCGGCCGAGCGCTATCGTTCGCGTGTCTCCCGACCCGGCAACTCCGAAATCGCCTCGCGCGTTTCCGCGGCGAGAGCCTCGAGTAGAGCACACGCGGGTCGAACGTCGTCGGTTAGCCCGACGCTCTGTCCGGCGAACAGCGCCATTTCGTCGATAGCACCGTCGACGTCCGGCGTGGCGAGCGCCTCGTCGTACCGCTCGATCGGGTCACCGTCGCCGGACCGAGCGACGGTGTCGTTCTCGCCCGGCCGCTCGCCAGCGGGCGGTCGATCTGCTGACTCCCAGTGCTCGAGCGTCTCGTTTCGCAGTACTCGGTGGGCCGTGCCGGGCCAGCCCTTGTCAAAGAGGGTCGTGAGCGCGGTCTCGGTCTCGTCGCTCTCTCGAAGGCGCTCTTGATACCGGTCGTGGACGCGCGCCTCCTCGGTCGCGACGAATCGCGTGCCGAGCCACGCGCCGTCGGCTCCCAGCGCGAGTACGGCGGCGATGCCGCGTCCGTCGGCGATCCCGCCGGCCGCGACGATCGGCACCTCGTCGCCGACCGCGTCCGCGACCCGGGGAACCAGGACCGTCGTTGCGACCTCGCTCTGGACATGGCCGCCGGCCTCGAGCCCCTGGGTAACGACTATATCGACGCCAGCGGTGACCGCCGCGCGTGCTTCGTCGGCGCTGCCGACGGTCTGGGCGACGACCGCACCTGCGTCGTGAATTCGGTCGACGTAGGGGGCGGCCTCGCCGAACGAGAGGGTGACGATCGGCGCACCCGCCTCGAGGATCGTCTCGAGGTGGTCGTCGGTATCGACGGTCGTCGTCGCCTCGTCGAGGACGAGGTTGACCGCGAACGGCGCGTCGGTCAGGGCCTGCGTCGCGCGAATCGCCCGGCGCGTCGCCTCGCGGTCGCGCCACGTCACCGCGAGCTGTCCCAGACCGCCGGCGTTCGACACGGCAGCCGCCAGTTCGGGGCCGGTCGCGCTCCCGATCGGGGCCTGAACGATCGGATAGTCGATCTCGAGCAGGTCACAGAGCGGCGTGCGAAGCGTCATCCCGCTGGGCTACGCCCGCCGCTTCTCCTTGCGGACGACGCGTACGTTCTCGATCCCGGTGTCGGGATACTGTCCTGCGTCGTCTTTCTCGACGGCCTTGACCATGTCCCAGACGACGTTGAGCCCGGTCGTGACGCCCTCGAGGGCCTCCATCTCACAGCCCGTCTTGCCGGTCGTCTCGACGGCAACCTCGAGTTCGAGCCGGTCGTCGGCGAGTGAGAAGTCGGTGTCGACGTTGGTGATCGGAATCTGATGGCACATCGGGATCGTCTCCCAGGTGTGTTTGACGGCCTGGACCGCGCCGACGCGGGCGGTCGCGAGGACGTCGCCCTTGCCGATCTCGTCGGCCCGGATCGCCTCGATCGTCGACCCCTGAAGCCGGATCTCCCCGGCCGCGACCGCGCGGCGCTCGCTGTCGGGCTTGTCGCCGACGTCGACCATCTGGACGTCGCCCTCAGCAGTGGTGTGGGTCAGCCCGTCTGGATCGGCAGATCCATCGGCTGCACCGTCGTCACTCATCGGCCCCACCCCACAGAGCCGCGGGGATCTCCGCGAGCATCTCGGAGGCGAGAAAGCCCATCGAGCCGTCGTCGGCGAGTCGCTCGCCGGCGCGGCCGTTGACGTACGCGGCCGCGGCCGCGGCGTCGAGCGGGTCGGCGTGCTCGAGCAGCGCCGCGACGATGCCGGCCAGCAGGTCGCCGGTGCCGCCGACTTTCATGCCGGGCGCGCCGGTCCGGCAGACTCGGGTTCGCTCGCCGTCGGTCGCCACGTCGTCGACGCCCTTCGCGAGGACGACGTGGCCCAGTTCCGCGGCGAAGTCCTCGATCTCGTCGGCCGCGTCGCGCAGCGAGTCGGTATCGGGGCCACCCATCCGAGCGAGTTCCCGGCGGTTTGGCGTACAGACCAGCGTGGCCTCGGTCTCGATCTCGGGGACGACCGCGAGCGCGTCGGCGTCGACGACCGCCGGCCCCGTATAGGAGGAGAGGAACTGCCGGACGGCCGCGAGCGTTTCGTCGGCGGAGCCGAGTCCGGGGCCGAGGACGACCACGTCCTCGTACCGTTCGGCGGTCTCGAGGAGGTCGTCGACCCGGTCCGGCGCAAGCCGGTCGCTCTCGTAGGGCTGGACGATGAGATCCTCGGCGTAGCCCTGAATCTCGCCGGCGACGGCGTCGGGAGCGGCGACGAAGGAGAGTTCCGCGCCGGCCCGCAGCGCGGCCTGTGCGGCCAGCGCCGGCGCGCCGGTGTATGGACCGCCGCCGATGACGTAGGGCCGTCCGTCTCGGCCATTCGGCCGCGCGAGGTCAACGTCGCCGGGGCCGACGAACCGCTCTGCGGCCGCGGGGATGCCGATGTCCGCCACGGTGACTGTGGCCTCGAGGTCGTCCAGCCCCGGTTTCGAATCGTGGAAGGTGACGACGCGGTCCGCCTCGACGCCGTTGTCGGCGTAATCGCCGCCGTCGGCGTCGAATCCTGACGGCACGTCGACCGCCACGACGGTCGCGTCGGCCTCGTCGATCGCCCTCGCGGCGGTCGCTGCCGGTTCGCGGAGGTCGCCGCTGATCCCCGTCCCGAGCATCGCGTCGACGACCACGTCGGCCTCGGGGAGGGCGAACGCGCTCGAGTCGGTCACCTCGCGCGTCTCGTAGCCGGCGCGCTGTAAGGCCGCCCAGTTCTCGCGACCGATCTCCGTGCCGATCAGTTCCGCTCGGCCCAGCAAGAGCGTCGTCACCTCGTATTCGTCCAGAAAGCGAGCGGCGACGAACGCGTCGCCGCCGTTGTTCCCCCGACCGGCGACGACGGCGACCCGGTCTCCGGGATCGGCGATCTCCCGAATTTCGCGGGCGACCGCGTGTCCGCTCGACTCCATCAACTGCTTTCGCGGTACGCCGAGCGCGGCGGCGTTCTCGTCGACGGCGGCCATTCGCTCGCCTGTAATCATGGACGTGAGTTCGACCGGCCGACCGTTGAAGATTGCGGACGGCTCACCGGCCGGCACCGATACGGTTTGCCGTAGTCGTCGGCCGGTGACCGGCTGACCGTGACCCGGTAGCCGCGAGACGGTTGCTCTATAACGATCGTTCGTTCTTGATTCCGCAGCTATCGTTACGAATGTATAACCGTGGGCGGTTCGAACGGGAGACATGGACTCAACTGAATCCGAAGCGTTTGCCGACCCGCTCGACCAGCCTGACGTCTCGGTCTATCTGCCCGGAACGCCGACCGTCGCGTTCGTCGAGTACGGCGAGTTGCTCGTTGACACGCTCTTGCGTTGACACAGCGGTCCGGACGGTCGGCCGACGGCAGCGAACAATCCCCGATCATGCCTCGTTCTCGGTCAGTATCGGATCTCGAACCCATCTTCGCCCTGCGGCTCCTCGTACTCGGCCTCGACGTCCTCGACCTCGGCCGCGGGGCTGCCCGTATGACACCACTCGATCATCGCGTCGACGGCGTCCTCTGGCCCTTCGAAGACCGCCTCGACGCGACCGTCATCTCTATTCTTCACCCAGCCGTCGACGCCCTTCTCGCGAGCCGTGTCGCGAGTATTCGCGCGGTAGTAGACGCCCTGGACCGTGCCGGAGACGAACACGTGTGCGCGGGTTCGACCAGCCATGTGCGTGCCCTCGGCCGCGACCGGCAAAAATCCGGCCCATGTGACCGGGAAGCGACTACGGGACGTGTCTCGAGTCCACACCCGATCCAAAGACCGGATAGCGCCGAGCCGGCATTCAGCTCGAGCACAGGAGCGGCCCCGCGTCGACTACACGTTTCAGACGACGCTCGAGGGGGCTGTCGATGCGGTTCGACTCGACCTGCCGACGTGCTCACTCTCCCGTTCGGAGGTGGTGAAAGACGTACGTCTGGGCGTAGCCGGCGTACTCACCGCCGAGCCGTTCGCGTAGCGCCCGCGACGTCTCCGCGTACGAGCCGCGGTCGCAGTCGGGGTAATGCTCTTCGATCGCCGATTTAATCCACGTATCCAGCGGAACGGCCTCGTCGAACCCCAACGAAAAGAGAAGGACGCAGTCGGCCACCTTATCCCCGACGCCGACGAACCGCTTCAGGTACTCTCGCGCGTCCTCGTACGCACGGCCCCGTGCCTCGGCCGGGTGACCCTCGCCGTCGACGACCATCTCCGCCGTCCGGACGACGTACGGGGCGCGGTACCCGAGCCCGAGATCGCGCAGTTCGGCCTCGGTCGCGGTCGCGAGTTGGCTCGGCGTCGGGAACGCATAATAGGTCTCGCCGTCGAATTCGATCGGACTGCCGTATTCTCGAGCCAGCGTCGAGACCATCGAGTGGATCCGGCTCACCCGCATCTGGGCCGAGCAGATAAACGAGATCAGACAGCCGAAGGGCGGATCGTCGACCAGCCGCATCCCGCGGTGTGCCTTGTAGGCTTCGTGGAGCAACGGATCGTCCGGTGCGGCCGCGACGATCGCCTCGAGGTCGTCGTCGAGGCGTAACAGTCGGCGGACGAGCGGTTCCGCGTCGGTCGTCGACTCCCACTCGAGGACGCCGTCGCGGGTTCGAACGCGAACCACGGTACCGTCGACGACAGTCGAGTACCAGGCGTTTGGAGCCGGCGTTCCGGTATACATCTCGTCGTCCTCGCGCCGCCAGAGGTAGCTCTGCCCGCTCTCTACGGTTCGGTACAGATCGAATCCACCGGCGAGATCGTCGACTGGGATCGTCCCGGTCTCCATTCGTTCGGCCCTTCGGGGGCGCGGGCTTTTGCCTTTCGGACCCCGCTGTTGACTTCGCCGGGCGGCGAGCGAAACGGGGGGCACAGCGGCGAGCCACGATGCGGGAGGCGACCGACTAACACCGTTTCGAGGCGAACCTTCTTACTGGAGGCGATACTACGTCTCGATATGAATTGCAGGGTCGTCGTCGAAGCTGCTGTGCCGGTATTCGACGTGGAAACGGAAGACGAGGCGATCCGTATCGCCATCTCGAAGACGGGCGAGATGCTGAACCCTGACCTCAATTACGTCGAGATCAACATGGGCGAGCGGACCTCCGAATCCGGGGAGGAGCTTCCGCCCGCGTTCATCGCGGCCGACGAAGCCCTCGTCGCGCTCGAGTTAGAAATGACCGTCTTCAACGTCGAGCGCGAGGAACACGCCTCGCGGATCGCCCGAAAGGAAATCGGCCAGCGCCTCGAGAACATTCCACTCGAGGTCGAGCGCATCGAGGTGCTGGAAGACGAAGAAGAAGACGAAGACGAATCGGACGACGAGCAGACGGACGACTCACACGGCTCGGAAATCGACGACGACGGAAGCGAAGACGACGAGGACGAAGAGATTCTCCCGGAGTTCGAAGACCTCGTCGAATAGATCGACGCAGCAGATCGACGCAACGGCTTCGAGCGAGTGCGGCCGAATTCAGATCAGTTTTCGCCGAGGGGCGCGGTCGGCAAGACGAAATTTCGGGGACACAACGCGAGCGAAGATACCGGAACGCTGGATAACGTTGTGACTAGACAGTTTGCGATCCGAGGATGCGACGATTTTCTCAGTCCGCTGTTGCTGCGACTGCTTCCTGCTCTCCTTCACGCATGTTGGTCGTGATGCCCCCGGCGAGCGCGAAAACAGCAGCCTTGTGGTCGGTCTTCGATTTGTGGATCGATGTCGGTCGGATGCCGAGCGATTCGTACTCCTCGAGATCGATCTGACAGTTGTCCCACGCGGCGCACTGGTTGGATACCTCCGCGAGAAGGCCGTGAAGGTGAATGAGCTCCTGCTTCTTCATAACCATCCACTCCTACCCACTGCAGGGTTATATTATTATCTTGAGTTGCGTTAACACGCAGCCCGTATTAGCTGCGTTGTCTATCACGATACCGAATAGTTCGAATTCGGTCCCTACTCCGACAGAACCGAGAGACAGGGAGTTCGTATGATCTTATTTACTACCGTAATCAGTTCTTTCTTTCCAGGTTCCGACACCATCTCTTCGGAGAGTTAAATGGTGATTACTGCTAGAACGATGGGGTCGAAACGACCGGTTCAGTACTTACCTCGGTACCGGTCTATCCGAGCTGCTTTAACGTCTGCAGATCGCGATCCGTTCGCATGAATTCGGCGGTGCGCCGAGAGGCGTGACAGTTCGGACAGTGAAACATTTCGGACGGCGTTGGCAGCTCATCCGGCGCTGTCTGCCAGTCTTTCGTACATTCAGGACACAATAGCTGAACAGTCGTTTTATCCATGCTACTCTCATTCACACGGGAGCTGAAAAACGTTGCCGCAGTTCCAACCGGCTAAAAACACCACCCGTGTCGACGGGGACAGACGCCACCGTCGGACACAGCTTACCGACCGCGTTTACGCGGGCGCGGCAGTATCCGAGGCCTCGAGCAGTTCCTTGTAGCGGTTGCGGATGGTGACCTCAGAGATGCTGGCGACCTCGCTGACCTCGTTTTGGGTGACCTTCTCGTTGGTCAACAGCGCAGCGGCGTACACTGCGGCCGCGGCGAGGCCGACCGGCGACTTCCCGCTGTGAACGCCTTCCTGACGGGCCGACTCGAGCAGTTCGCGGGCCATCCGCTCGGTCTCGTCAGAGAGGTCGAGGTCGCTGACGAACCGCGGCACGTAGTGCTCGGGATCGGCCGGTTTGACCTCGAGGCCGAGTTCCCGGATGATGTACCGGTACGTGCGGGTCAGCTCCATCTTCTCGACGCGGGAGACGGCCGAAATCTCGTCGAGGCTGCGCGGAGTACCGGCCTGGCGAGCGGCGGCGTACAGCGACGCCGTCGCGACGCCCTCGATCGACCGGCCGGGCAGGAGGTCCTCCTCGAGCGCGCGTCGGTAAATGACGCTTGCGGTCTCGCGGACGTTCTCGGGGAGGCCGAGCGCGGAGGCCATTCGGTCGATCTCGCCCAGCGCCTGCTTGAGGTTGCGTTCCTTCGAGTCGCGGGTACGGAACCGCTCGTTCCAGGTGCGAAGGCGTTGCATCTTCTGGCGCTGGCGGCTCGAGAGCGCGCGGCCGTAGGCGTCTTTGTCCTGCCAGCCGATGTTCGTCGAGAGCCCCTGGTCGTGCATCATGTTCGTGGTAGGTGCACCGACGCGGGACTTCTCGTCTTTCTCGGCGGCGTCAAACGCACGCCATTCGGGGCCGCGGTCGATCTCGTCTTCCTCGACGACGAGACCGCAGTCCTCACAGACCGTTTCGGCGTGTTCGTCGTCAGAGACCAGCCGGCCGCCACACTCCGGGCAGCGCTCGCGCTCATCAGATACCGCCGTGGTTTCCTCCTCAGTTTCGGTCTCTTGTTCGTTCGTATACGTCCGGATGCTGGTATCTGTCATTGTGGATCGGGTGGGTTACTCGGGGCTTCCGGGTGGGGGTAACCAGAAGAAACCCGGTCGCCTCAGCTAACATAGGGTAAGGCCGTAAGCCATATAAATGTTTCGCCTACGTTATAAACGTAGTGCGGTTTGTTTATATAGCTTCCGATTATATAGCCATTAATTACTTGGGGTGGGCGAGTTAAGATGTCGACACTGATCCGCGGATAATTCGCTACTCGACGGTAAATAGGTGCCCCTCGGTCGGCACATCGAACAGTCCCACACGGGCTCCCGCGTCGAGCCATGCGTGACCGTACGAAAACGACGCCAGCGCGTTGACGAGATCGTCCTGCTCTCGGAAGTGGTTTCCGTCCTCGAGATACGACGCCGCCATCTCGTAGCAGTCTGCGGCCGCCTCGGCCATCGGCGTCCCTTCGGGAGGTGCGATCACTGCCTCCTCGAGCGCCTCTGCGAGCAGGTTCCCGTAGCGGTCCGTCTTCTCCCCGAGGTCAGCAGCCATGGTTCTAGCTCGGCGCTCGAACTCGTAAGTGCGTCGTCTCGATGCGGTATCCGCCGCCGCGTCCGCCGAAGGAGCGACGACGGACGACACTGGCTTGTCACAGCAAGAGGGAGTCGTTGCTGAGAACGCAATCGGTTTAGGCGCTCTATCCCAAACCTGATATATGAGCGACCAGCCACGCGTCGAGATCTATACCAAGGAGGACTGTCCCTACTGCGAGAAGGCCAAAGACCTCTTCGACAGCAAGGGCGTCGAGTACGAGACGTACAACGTCACCGGCGACGACGACCGCTTCGAGGAGATGGTCGAACGCGCAGACGGCCGCAAGACCGCGCCAGAAGTCTTCATCGACGACGAACTGATCGGCGGCTGGGACGACACCAGCGCCCTCGACGAGACGGGCGAACTCGACGAAAAGCTCGGCATAGAGAGCGAAACCGACGATGCTGAACACCGCACACTCATCATCGCCGGTACCGGCATCGCCGGGCTCACTGCAGCGATCTACGCCGGCCGGTCGAACAACGAGCCGCTAGTCATCGAGGGCGACGAACCTGGCGGTCAGCTCACCCTGACGACCGACGTCGCCAACTACCCCGGCTTCCCCGACGGCATCGGCGGCCCGGAGCTCGTCAACCGAATGAAAGAGCAAGCTAAACAGTTCGGCGCGGAACTCAAAAACGGTATCATCGAATCCGTCGACGACTCGAGCCGGCCGTTCCGAGTCGAACTCACCAACGGCGACGTCTACACCGCCGACGCCGTCATCGCCGCCTCAGGTGCCAGCGCTCGCACGCTCGATATCCCCGGTGAAGACGAGCTGATGGGCTACGGTCTCTCGACGTGTGCGACCTGTGACGGCGCGTTCTTCCGCGGCGAGGACATGCTCGTCGTCGGTGGCGGCGACGCCGCCATGGAGGAAGCGACCTTCCTCACGAAATTCGCCGACACCGTCTACCTCGTCCACCGCCGCGAGGAGTTCCGCGCGGAGGACTACTGGGTCGATCGCGTCCGCGAAAAGGTCGAAGCGGGCGAGATCGAGATCATGAAAAACACCGAACTGACCGAGATTCACGGCTCTCAGGAGGAGGGCGTCGACCACGTCACGCTCGTCGAGAACGACAAGGGCCACCCGACCGACCGCCTCGACGACCCCGAAACCGAGGAGTTCGACTTCGACGTCGGCGCGGTCTTCTTCGCGATCGGCCACACGCCCAACACGGACTACCTCGAGGCTACCGGCGTTCAGATGGACGACGAGGGCTACCTGAAGACCACGGGCGGTGACGGCGGCGGCCAGACCGAAACCCACGTCCCCGGTATCTTCGGTGCCGGCGACGTCGTCGACTACCACTACCAGCAGGCCGTGACTGCGGCGGGAATGGGCTCGAAAGCCGCCCTCGACGCCGATGAGTACCTCGAGGACCTCGAACGCGCCGACTCGAGTGCGGAGGAAGCCGAGCCGGCCGCAGCCGACGACTGACGACAGCGATTCTCGAGTAACGCCAACCAGGTCTCCTCGAGGCGTTCTGTGCGCTTCACGGTCCGTTCGTGAGATTGTTTTGCCGGTTCCTCGTTCGATGTTGCAGTTCGCTCGAAGCACTGGAGATCACCGTTTGGAACACAGAATGTAGCGCTCGGCTCGCGACTGCTCGAGGGCGACCAATCGTATGCGCAGCGAGTCACACCACCAGTGTCGCCTTTCGACGCTCAAGCCCGTCTCGGCAGAGATCGGATCGACAGGTATCGTCTTCGATCAAGCTAGTTGATTCTTGGCGAACCATCGTCGCCGAGACGGTCGGTCCGATCACGTCGTAGGTCGTCAGTTTGCTCTCGATCAGCGAGAGCTGTCGCTAGCCGGTGTAGCGTCCGATAAAAGAAACCGCGGAAATTGAAGCCGGCCGAAGGCCGGTAGTTCTACAGCTTAGTCCTGACGGCGCAGGGCCAGCATGGCCGCGCCGAGCAGGGCGACGAGGGCAACGCCGACACCGAAGCCGGGCGTGCCGGAGCTACCGGAGTCGGAGCTACCGGAGTCGGAGCTGCCGGAACTGCCGGAGTCGGAGCTGCCGGAACTGCCGGAGTCGGAGCTGCCGGAGTCGGAGCTGCCGGAACTGCCGGAACTGCCAGAGCCGGAGCCACTATCGCTTTCGTTGCCGCCAGTCTCCTCGCTGACAGTCACCGTACCGGAGTCGACTTGCTCGCCGCCAACGGTCAGCGTCCACTCGTAGTTGCCAGCGGAGGCGTTCTCGAGTAGGGTGCTACCGTCAACAAGCGTGCTGGAAGCGCCACTCTCGAGTTCAACGGTGGAGTCATAGACCGTCTCACTGTCGAAGGTGAACACGACGTTCTCGGAGGTCGTCGTGTCGGCGGGGTTCTCGGCCGTGACCGTACCAGTCACGCTGTCACCCACGACTGGGTCGGACGGACTGGTGGTGACGGTGTACTCGAGACCGCCCGTCTGGGAGCTCTCGCCTTCGACGATGATGCCCTTAGCCGAGATGGACTCGGAGGGACCGGTTGCACTGACGGTGTCAAGGGTGGTTCCGACTTCACGGTTGCTGAAGTCCCACGATGCGGTAGCCGTACCGTCATCGGCGACAACAGCGGAGCCGGTCGAGACCGACGTCGGGAAGCGGAGACGGAAGTTGAGTTCCGTACCAGGTGCGACGTTGGTGTTGACCGTCAGTTTCGAGTTCGCGCTGTTGGCGATCGGAAGCTGATCGTCCTCGTTGAGATCCGTAGCGAACTCGAGCGTTCGCTTCTCGACGTCGAAGGTCTGTGACGCAGACTGCACGTCGTCAGACGTTTCGATGTACGGATTGTCAGAGTTGACCTCGAACGTCGCTTTCCAGGTCTCGTCACTGTCAACGGTCGGACCACTGTTGTAGTTCGTGAGATCGGAAACGACGTAGAACGTGTTGTTCTCGGCGTCAGGAACGATGTGAGCGCTACCGTTCTTGATGAGGTCGTTAACCTGAATCTGCTCAGCAGAGCCGTAGCGCGGGTTGTGCGTGTTAGTGTAGTTGAGTTCGAGGCCTGCGCTCGTGGTCAGGTTCTCTCCCTCGGTCAGGTACGGGTAGATGCCCGAGGCCTGAACCTCAGTGATGACGAGGTCGCCGGATGCGACAGTGTCGGTCTGCGTAGCAGCACCGCGGAGCTCGTCAATGTTGTCGGTGGTGCTGTAGCTCGAGGGAACGACCCACGTATTGACGCTTTTGACCGAGCGCTTGCTCAGGAGGAGGACTGCTGCGTCCGTCTCCTCGTGGCTAGACGGGTTCTGAGCGTACGCTTCCATCTCGAGGTCGCCGCTCAGAAGCTTACTGCCTCCAAGGTTCGCATCGATGTTCACGTCTTCGGGCGAGGTGATCGTTGCGCCGCTGTCGCCCGTGACCTTGAACGCGTTAGCCTCAGACGTTGCGTTGAACGTGTCGAAGCCGATCGTCACTTCGTCCGCGTCACCGTAGCCGGTGACCTTGAACGAAGCGTTGTAGTAATTGTTCGATTCGCTGAGGTTCACCCACATACTGTCGCCGGTGTTCGTCGGCTCGAGGGTGAACTCAGCCATGTCGCCGATTTCCTCTTCGTAGGTATTCTTGGCGAAGTTAGCCTGGGAGGAAGCCGGGCTGGTGAGTTCGAGTTCAACACTACCGTTTGCCGTCGTGTCGGCAGCGTCGAACTGAAGCGAGTAGTTTCCTGCGCTGAAGTCGGCCTTCGGGAAGTTGACCGTCAGGTCCTGAATACTATTGACGTTGCTCAGCGAGATCTCGTCGCTGCCGAGGTAGCCGAATCCAGTGTCACCCGACGTGTTCACATTGCCACTGTAGGCGTCGAAGACCGTCTGCAGTTCGCTACTGGAGAGGTCGTCGGACGAGACAGTGACGTTGTACCCACTACGCTGCGAGTTGAGGGTGACTGTGACGTTCTCGCCGAGCGTCGAGGACGAACTGTCAGCGGAGGCGTCGAGAGTCTGGACGTCGACGCGGAACTGACTCTTGAGGACGCCGGACGAGTTTACGATGTCGTACTGACCCGTCGTGAGTCGGTCAGTGACGATCGAGAAGTTCGAGTCACCATCAGAAACGGAAATCTGGCGCTCCAGTCCACCCGTTTCGTTGTTGATCACTTCGTACGTTTCAGCTGAAGCGAACGATTCGTTACCATCACCATTACCGACATCGTCAGGCTGGACAACGATGGTCTGGCCCTGCCAATATCGGTTGTTTTTCGTAAGATCTTTGTCCTTGTGGCTGTCTGCTGCAACGGCTCCCGAGAAGGAAGCTGCCATTGCCACAACGGAGAGGACCATAAGCGCTGCCAGGACGACTGCACGTCCCTTTTCGCGATAGGTCGTTTCGTTTGTCATGTGTTGTGTGTTAGTGTTGTGTTTCGATTGGTTAGCACGCGATTCACCTGGAGAGCGAGCCGACCGCCAGCGTCGAACTCCCAAGCTGACGGAGTGGGCTCACACCGGGTAGGGGTAACTGCCTCTTTACACAAGTTCGTAATAAGCTTTCTGTATCAAATATCGTCTCTATGATAGATGGAAACGTGGAATTATCGCCCGGAGAGCGCGACACGAGGCTGTGTCCGCGTCTCGTCCCCCTTCGGCTGAAATCCACGTTAACAGATACTTTCTCGAGATGTGTTCGCGATACCGAATAACGGATCGGGTGACTGGCCGCTCGAGCGATGCCCTCGAGCCAGCACATGAGGGCGGCGGTCGATGATAATCGGCTGGTCGACATCGGGACGACCGTCGATCCGGCGTAAGAAGTCCGTGGGACACGTGGAATTATATCTGGAGGTCTCACCCATTCGCCTATGCGCCAGGAATTCATCGACCTACTCGAGGGCAATAGGGCCCACGCCGAAGTCTCCCAGTCGGCGTTTGACGACGTTCAGGACGCCCAGCGACCGGCCGTCGTCACCGTCTGCTGTTCGGACTCTCGAGTTCTTCAGGACGCGATGTGGGGCAACGATGAGCCGGGACGGATCTTCACGTGCGGGAATATCGGAAACCGCGTCGTGCAACGAACCGAATCGGGACCGGTGGTTTCTGGTGACGTTCTTTACCCGGTCGAACATACCGGAACGGAAACGGTCGTCGTCGTCGGCCACACCGGCTGTGGGGCCGTAACGGCCACCTACGACGAACTGACTGACGGTCTTTCCGAACCGGCGGGGATCGCCTACTGTCTCGACCTCTTGAGCCCACGTCTCGAGTCGGGCGTCGAACGCCTCCCCGACGACGTAGATCGGGCGGACGCGATCAATCGGCTCGTCGAGTATAACGTCGATCGACAGGTCGAATTCCTTGAGGAGAGCGACGACGTTCCCGGGGCTGTCGATGTCGTCGGTGCCGTGTACGACTTTCAGGACGTGTACGACGGTCGTCGGGGTGAAGTCCACGTGATCAACGTGAACGGAGAAACCGATACCGACGCGCTTAGAGAAGCGCATCCGGGGATCGCGTCGCGAATCGACCGTCGCTGGGAGTACTGAGTCGCCGCGTCCCCACCGTTTGATTTTATCGTTCGATTCGTTTTCTGACTGGTAAGTACTGTTTACCCGCCGCCGCGGACGACGTGGCCGTATTTGAGGAGCGCGACGAAGACGCCACCGCCGATAGCGTTACCGACGGTTGAAAGCAGGAGAAATTTCGCATAGTCGAAAACGGTGACGTCGGTCGAAACGACCAGTCCGAACAGCACCTCGACGTTGCCCGCGATCGAGTGTGGGAGGTGGAGCATGCCGATCGAAGCGGTGACGAGCCAGATGATGACCAACCGACTGGTCGTCTCCTGTGCGGCGGCGAGCAGCCACGCGACTAGCCCCATGAGCCAGCCCGCGAGGATTCCGGCCACGAACAGCCACCGAACGCTGTGATCGACGAGTTCGTGGGCGATGATCCCGAACGCGTCGGCCGAGGCGACCCCGAAGTCCGGCACCAGCACGACGACGAAGATCGTAAACACTGCGCCGCCGATGACGTTGCTAATCCATACCAATCCCCAGACGCGAGCCAGATTCGCGATCGACGCCCGGCCGGCGAGAACGGGCATCACGGCGAGGGTCGTATGCTCGGTAAACAGCTCCGAGCGCGCGATAATGACGAAAATAAATCCGACGGCGTAGGCGCTCGCGAGGAGCAGTTCCGTGCCGAGATCGCCGTACCCGCCGTCGGAGAGCGTGAGCAAGACCGCCATCAGCAGGGGGCCGAACCCGATGTCGAGTCCGGCGGAAAACCCCGAAAGGAGGAGGCCCTCGGTTTCGCGCTCCATCTCGTGTTGGCCGGATTCAATTACCGATTCGAGGATCGTCGGTGCTGGGGTCTGCTTACTGGCCACGGCCGGCTCGGGATCCGAGTCAGTCACGCTATCCTCCGTCCCGTGCCGCGATTGCAGTGCGGTGTTTCCCGAGTCGGATCATATCCCTCACTACGGGCCGCGGATGGAAGAAACATAGGATGAGACCGTGTCGCAAACCGAACGGTCCCGCACTGTAGACGGTCAATTCGTACGGTGCGGTTCTCGGCTGAGACCGAACACCGCCGCGATGTCGAGGACGCGTTCCGTCCCAGTTCACGGATCCGTCGGAGCACCGTCTCGAGGGCCAGCGTCGTAGAGGACCGAATCTTGACGGGAGACTGCCTGTTTAGCGTGCTATCGATTCTCGCGCTGCTCGACCTTGTTCAACTCGATCAATAGCCGGAAGATCGCTTTGACCAGATTCGCGTCGACGTCGAACTGTTCAGCGTTATCGCCGGCCCGTTCCATGACCTGCTGTTCTTGCTTCTCGTCGGTCGTCGGCAGTCCCTGTTCGTCTTTGACCGCCGCGATCGTGTCCGCGACGTAGGTCCGCTGGGCGATCAGTTCGACGATCTCTTGATCGATCGTCCGGATCTCCTCGCGGAGTTCGTCGAGGTCCATCTCGTCCGGTGTTCGGTTCTCGTCTGTGCCGCCGTCCGTCGCCGCGTGCTGTGGCTCTCGAGTCATGTCGTTCGTGTTCCGTCCGTTCGCGTTCGCAGTAATCGTGTCGTTCCATCGTGTTCGCCCCACCGCTTCTGGACCGTCTCGAGCGTCTCGCGGTCGCCGACGGCGACGTAGCTTGGTCCGGTGCCTGACAGCGAGACGCCGGTCACGTCGGGGAGGGCGTCGATTATCGGACCGGTCGAGAACTCGAGTGCGCCACAGAAGGCGAAGCCGTTGACGGTCATCGCCTCGCCGTAGCGGCCATCGAGCGCGAGTTCTTCGACGAGATCGGCCATCGGGGCGACCCGTTCGCAGGCCGAGACGTCGGCGTCGGCGCTGTAGGACTGTTCGGGCGGGGTGTAGACCAGTGCGTGCCAGTCGATCTCCTCGCGAGCGAGCAGGGCGTCGGCGGTGTTGTCGGTCACCGTCACGCCGCCGAGCATGCTCGCGCTGGCGTCGTCGAACGCGCCCGTCACCGTCACGCCGGCGTCACGGGCGGCTCGGACGCCGAGCCGACAGGCCTCGATCCGCTCGACCGCGTCGGCGATCTCGAGGGCGTCGAGGGTCGCGAGGACCGTTGCGTTGGCTGCGGCGCTGGAACTCTTCAGGCCGGAAGCCATCGGGACCTCGCTCTCGGTTCGAACGCGGGCACCGACCGTCGATGCGTCGAGTCCGGCCCGATCGGCGTACTCGTCGATCGTCATCGCGGCACAGCGTTCCACGAGCGTCGTGTCAGCCTCGGGCTGGCCGGCGACCTCGCCGACGATCTCGCCGTCGTCAGTGAGATCGACGGTCGCCGTCGTCTCGAGGTCGATCGCGAACGCCGACCCGGTCCCGGTTGCGAGCGCGTTGAGCACCGTCCCGGCTGCGGGGGCGACAGCACGGCCGTCCATACGGGAGTACTCTCAGAGGGCGTACTTACGGCTGACGATCCACGGGACACAGTAGCGAGACACGCATCGCCCACGCCCCTCGGAGAACGGACGCCTTTTCCCCGATCCGACCGAATGTGGGCGTATGAGCGCACGGAACAACGTCGCCCCCAGTACGATCGGGGTCGACCTCGTCGACGGCGGCGTCGTCGTCGAGTATCTGGACGGCCGAGACGTGTTCTATCACGGCCCGCCCGACCCCGTCGAAGGGGCGGTCACGACCCCGCCGGGCAAGGAGGTCCACGTCCTCGTCACCGACCCCGACGGCGTCGAGGGCGTCATGACCTACGTCAACGACCGAAACACCCACGACGATATCCTCGAGACGACTGGCGTCGGCCGCGTGATGCTAGACCGTGACGACGAAGAGGACCTGTTCCCGGGCGTCACCGTGTCGACGGAGGGCTACTCGGTCCGCGTCAAGGCGGACCTCGATCTCGTCGACGGCCGTGTCTTCGTCTTCGCAGAAGACGAGATGAGCGAACACGCCTACGAACTCGTCGAGGGCGACAGGAACGACATCGACGGGAGTGACGAGGGCGGCGAGGACTAATGCCGCTGCAAAAGCCCTGGCGCGATCTCGAGCGCGAGGCGATCGCCAGCGCGCCGGATCGCCCCGGCGTCTACGAACTCGGCGACGGGTCGGGGACCGTGCTGGCGGTCGACCACGGCGTCCTCCGTGACGAACTCAAGAGCGTGCTGGCCTACGGCGACGGCGACCGTGTCCGCTGGACGGAGACCCACACGCTCGAGGCGGCGCGCGAACTGGCGGCCGAGCACCGCGAACGGCTCGAGTGACTCGAGCGATGGCTCACTGGATGTAGGACGGATCATCCCCGTCACACCGCGATTCGTGTTCCGTCGCGTCCGATTTCTCGTCGAAGAGTAGCCCACAGGTCTCACACTCGTACCAGATGGCGTCGTCGCGTTCGGTCTGGACTACCATAGCGTTCGATGGGTGACGAACGACAAAAGGCGTTTCTCCGCGCGTATCGCGCGCCGAGAATTGAGAAGCGCAGTGAACGGCGTTTCAGGCGTCGAGCTCGGTCAGTTCCTCGACGTCCGGAATCCGTTCGCTCGCGCTGGTGATCTGTTGCATCCGCTGTTCGTGCTTCGTGTACGCGTAGTCGGCCAGATCGGACGGACTCGGACCGGGACCGCCCTCGGTGCTGGCACCCTCATCGCCAGCCAAACTCGCCTGGACGAGCGGGACCAGTTCGTCGACCGTCTCGTGGAGGAGGTCGGCGTCGACCTCGCCGCTGGAGACGAGTTCCTTGAGTTTCGCCATCCCGAAGCCGACGTGGCGACCCTCGTCGCTGCGAACCAGCTTGAGTCCCTCAACCAACCCTGGCAAATCAGGCAGTTCGGGCTCGTTCTCGCCGTAGGCCAGCGTGAGCCCGTAGTAGCCGGTCTGGGCCAAGATCCCCTCGATCGTCAGGTGGTAGTGACAGTGAGCCTTCGCGCGGTTTTCGGGCGTGTCCTCCTCGAGCAGCAGCGCCATCGCCTGCTCGTTGCGCTCGAACAGTTCGTCGTAGGGCTCGTTGAACCACTTCTCGTCGGTCGGCGACGACGGCTCCTGTCCACGCCGCTTCTCTTCTGCGCGGATCACGTCGCGCCAGTAGCGATCGAAGAAGTCGGTGTGTTTCGACTCCTCGTAGAGCTGCGTCGTGATGAACAGCTGGTCCTCGATGTCCTCGAGGACGACCGCCAGCGGCGAGAGGTCCTCCGTCACCGACTCCTCGCCCGCGCCGAACAGTGCGAGCGACTGTTTGAGCCCCTCGAACGCCAGGTCGTGGAGTTCGGCGACTCCCTCGCGGTCCGCCTCGAGGTCGATCTCGTGGGGATCCCAGTGTTTCTCGACCGCGTTTCGGTAGTAGTTGTGCGATCGGGTTCCGGTCTCGAGTTGCATCGCCGGTTCGTTGGTGGTCATTCTCAGCCGAATATATGCGCTGGCGGCCGATGACCTTGTATCTCACTCAGTAGGGTGTTTAAGTAACGACGAACCGAACGGGCGGCATGGGACTCATCGCCGAATTTCAGGTCAACTCCGACGATCTACCGCTGACGGACGCGGTGGCGGCCGTCCCAGAGATCACCGTCTACATCGACCGCATCCTCGTCGACGATCCCGATCGGCCGGTCGTCCTCTGCCGGGCGGTCGACGACCCCGGTGACGAGTTTGCGGCAGCACTCGAGGCCGATCCCACCGCTGAGACGTACGCGACGATGGAAAACGCAAGCGGCGGGTCGACGTACCGAATTCGGCTGCGCAATCCGCCACTGCCGATCTATCGGAAATACGTCGAACTCGGCACCACGCCGCTGGGCGGGATCGTGACCGTCGACGGCTGGTGGGGCCGAGCACGGTTTCCCGATCGGGAGGCGCTCGCGGAGTATCGGGCGTTCGTTACCGATCGCGGCGGCACGTTCAAACTCGAGCGACTCACTCGCGAGTCGTCGGCCGACGATCCGCCGTTCGGGCTGACCCGCGAGCAGTACGAGGCACTGGTCGCGGCCCGCGACGCGGGTTATTTCACGGTCCCACGGGAGGCTTCGACCGAGGAACTCGGCGATCAACTCGGTATCTCGGCCCCCTCCGCGTCCGAGCGACTTCGCCGCGGCATCGATCGGCTGCTCGAGAACGCGCTGTGATCGTGCCCCCTGGGACTCAGGCAGGCCGTCGGGACGCTGTCCCTGTCCCGTATCCACGAGCGTTCGCCGGCCGGCGATGGGACAATTCTCAAGGCGATCCACCCGAAAGGAACCGACATGAGTTCGTCGGAATCGGGCGGCGTCACGCTGTCGGTGCGCGCCGCAGAGAAGGGAGATGCGGGACGGGGCGTCGCGCGGATACCGGAGTCGGCGCGACGCCGGCTCGGCATCCTCAGTGGCGACGCCGTCGTAATCGAGGGCGACGAGACGACGATCACCAAGCTCTGGCCGGCCGATCCGTCGGTCCCCGACGACGTGATCCAGATCGACGGGGACACCCGCGCCAACGCCGGCGTGCACGTCGGCGATACGGTGACCGTCCGACCGAAGGACAAATCGAGCATCGTCGACGCCGATCGGATCACAGTGGTCGCGCCGCCGGGACTCACCGAGAGCCAGCGGCGGGCCGTCGAGAATAGTGCGGCGGAGAACCTTCGCAATCGACCGGTACGCACCGGCGAACAGGTCCGGATCGAAGGCATCGATAAGCAGCCGTTCCGGGTCACCGACACGGCCCCCGGCGGTGACGTTCGAATCACGAGTTCGACGACGGTCCGGCTCGTCGACCCGAACGGTGGGTCGAACACCGCTCCAAACTCGAGTGCCACCGGCTCCGACGGCCGCGGCCGGCAGTCCGATGGATCACCGCGTACGCCGGCCACCGCCGATGCCGCCCTCGAGTCCGAGGGAGACGACGCTGCACTGAACTCCGGCGTCACTTACGAGGACATCGGGGGGC
Source organism: Natrinema sp. 74 (assembly GCF_046097095.1). Lineage (NCBI taxonomy): Archaea > Methanobacteriati > Methanobacteriota > Halobacteria > Halobacteriales > Natrialbaceae > Natrinema > Natrinema sp. 74. The sequence continues at coordinate 3,073,656 of NZ_CP175698.1, read as the reverse complement.
TGGACGAGGAACTCGAACTCGTCCGTGAGATGATCGAGCTCCCGCTGTCGGAGCCGGAGCTGTTCCGACGACTGGGCGTCGAGCCGCCGTCGGGGGTCCTTTTACACGGCCCGCCGGGGACCGGGAAGACGCTGATCGCGCGCGCCGTCGCCAACGAGGTCGACGCCCACTTCGAGACGATCTCCGGGCCGGAGATCATGTCGAAGTACAAAGGCGAAAGCGAGGAGCGACTCCGTGAGGTGTTCGAAACGGCCGAAGCGAACGCGCCGACGATAATCTTCTTCGACGAAATCGATTCGATCGCCGGGGCGCGCGACGACGAGGGCGACGCCGAAAACCGGATCGTCGGCCAACTTTTGACCCTGATGGACGGGCTCGACGCCCGCGGCGAAGTGATCGTCATCGGCGCGACCAACCGCGTCGACGCGATCGATCCCGCGCTCCGCCGTGGCGGCCGCTTCGACCGCGAGATCGGGATTGGCGTCCCCGACGAGGAAGGCCGCCGCGAGATTCTCGAGGTCCACACGCGTGGCATGCCCCTCGCAGACGACGTCGACGTCGACGCCATCGCCCGGCGGACCCACGGCTTCGTCGGAGCTGACTTAGACGCCGTCGCGAGCGAGGCCGCGATGGCCGCTATTCGCGACCGCCCGACCGAGACCGACGCGCGCCGCGAGTGGAGCCGGAACCCGACGGTCCGGAAGACCCACTTCGACGCGGCGCTGGCGTCCGTCGAGCCTTCGGCGATGCGCGAGTACGTCGCCGAGTCGCCGACGATCGACTTTTCGGACGTGGGCGGGCTCGAGGAGGCGAAGGACACCCTCCGGGAGTCCGTCGAGTGGCCGCTGGTCTACGATCGCCTCTTCGAGGAGACGAACACCGAGCCGCCGTCGGGGGTCCTCTTACACGGCCCGCCGGGGACCGGCAAGACGTTGCTCGCACGCGCGCTGGCGGGCGAGACCGACGTGAACTTCGTCCGCGTCGACGGCCCCGAGATCGTCGACCGCTACGTCGGCGAATCGGAGAAGGCGATCCGCGAGGTGTTCGAGCGCGCCCGCCAGTCGGCACCCTCGATCGTCTTCTTCGACGAGATCGACGCCATCACGGCCGCCCGCGGCGAGGGCCACGAGGTCACCGAACGCGTCGTCTCGCAACTGCTGACCGAACTCGACGGAATGCGGGAGAACCCGAACCTCGTCGTCCTGGCCGCGACCAACCGCAAAGACCAGATCGACCCCGCGCTCTTGCGCCCCGGCCGACTCGATACCCACGTCTTCGTCGGCGAACCCGATCAGGCGGCTCGCGAGAAGATCCTCGCGGTCCACGCCGAAGGCAAACCGCTATCCGACGACATCGACATCGCCGACCTCGCGGCCGACCTCGAGGGCTACACCGGGGCCGACCTCGAGGCGCTGGTCAGGGACGCCTCCATGCGCGCGATTCGAGAGGTCGCCGACGAATACGGCCCCGAGACGGCGAACGAGAAGGCCTCAGAGGTCCGGATCGAACGGCGGCATCTGGAGGGGGCTCGAGAGGCGACTGACGGTTCGTAACGATCCTGCCGAATTCTTCGCGTCCGGACGCCTCTCACCAGACGTGCTACCTGGTGAGGAACGCTTCGAGGTGGTCGCGGTACGCTGTCGGCCGATCCTCGACGACCCAATGGCCGGCGTCCTCGAGTGCGACGACGTCGCCCCCGATATCCTCGACGAGTCGGTGCCCGTCGTCGACGGGTTGTTCCGCGTCCGCTGCCCCCCACAGGCACAACAGGTCGGCGTCGATAGCTCCGTAGTCGATTTCGGTCGTGTGGTTCGTGTTCGTCGCGACGGCGGCGCGGGCGAACGCTCGCTGCCCGTCCGCGCGGAGCCAGGGCTCGGTCATCCCGTCGGTCCACGCCGAATCCACGTCGTCTCGTTCGAGCCCGTCGACGAACGCGCGATCGAGTCGCTCGCGGAACGCGTCGCGCTCCAGCTCGAGCGTTCGAGGGAGGCCGAGCGAGGTGATGTACTCGACCGGCCAGGAGCCGTACGCCGTTGCGTTCGAGAGGACCAGTTTGTCGACCCCATCGTCCGTATGAGCCGCGTATCGCAGTGCGACGCCGCCTCCGATATCGTGGCCGACGAGGTGGAACTCCGTGAGGCCGAGCTGGTCGACGAGGTCGGCGACGACCTGCTCCTGGGCGCGGATCGAGCGGTCGAAACCGTCGCGTCGATCGCTGTTTCCGTATCCGACGAAGTCCGGAACGATCGTTCGAAACCGCCCCTTGAGCGAGGGGGCAATTCGTCGCCACAGGTACGACCACGTCGGGATTCCGTGGAGGAACAGGACGGGAACGCCGTCGCCCGCGTCGCGGTACGCCAGCGACAAGTCGTGGCCGTCGACGGTGACAGTCGTCTCGGTCTGTGACGCAGACCAGGTGTCGTGATTCACGTCTCGCCGTTCGACCGTGAGCCGAATAGTGGTACGTGGGACGGTATCCGATCGAGCATGACGGCGGTGAACCAGCGATTTGAAAACGAACCGCGAACGGAACGGGAACGGCGAGAAACGCTCGCGCTACTGGAAGCCGATCCGGCTGCCGCGACGGCCGGTCGGATCGGGGCCGCTCGTGCCGCCCTGGAACTCCTCTTCGATCTGCTCGTAGTAGTCGAGGATGTCGTCCGTGATCGTCGGCCGGACGTTCTCCATGGCCTGCCGGAAGTGACGCATCTCGACAACGTCTGCTTCCTTGTCTTCACGCAGGGCCTCAATGGCCGCTTCGCGGGCGATCGACTCAAGGTCGCTACCGACGTAGCCGTCCGTGATCTCGGCGATTTCGCGAAGCGTGACGTCCGCGGCCAGGGGCGTGTCCTGGGTGTGGATCTCGAGGATCCGCTCGCGGCCGTCGACATCGGGCTCGCCGATCATGACCAGCCGGTCGAAGCGACCGGAGCGCAAGAGCGCGGGGTCGATCATGTCCGGCCGGTTGGTCGCGCCGATGACCATCACGTTGCCCATCTCCTCGAGACCGTCGAGCTCGGTCAGCAGCTGGTTGACGACCCGCTCGGAGACGTTCGAGCCAGTTTCACCGCCTCGGCCGGGCGCGAGCGCGTCGAGCTCGTCGAAGAAGATGACCGTTGGCGAGACCTGGCGGGCCTTGCGGAAGGTCTGCCGGATGGCCTTCTCCGATTCGCCGACCCATTTCGAGAGCAGCTGCGGGCCGCGCACCGAGATGAAGTTCGCGTTGGTCTCGTTGGCGACGGCTTTGGCCATCAGCGTCTTCCCGGTGCCCGGTGGGCCGTAGAGCAACACGCCGGCCGGCGGATCGATCCCCAGCCGTTCGAAGCGCTCGGGGCTCGAGAGGGGCCACTCGACGGACTCCTGGACCTGCTCTTTGGCGTCGTGGAGGCCGCCCACGTCGTCCCAGGAGATCTTCGGCAGTTCGACGAGAACCTCGCGCATCGCCGAGGGCTCGACCTCGTTGAGCGCGCCGCGGAAGTCCTCGCGCTTGACGATCATCCGGTCGATCAGGCTCGGCGGGATGTCCTCCTCGTCGAGATCGATCTCGGGGAGGTAGCGCCGGAGCGCCTTCATCGCGGCCTCCTTGGTGAGGCTCTCGATGTCGGCCCCGACGAAGCCGTGGGTCTCGTCGGCCAGGTGGCCGAGGCTCACGTCGTCGGACAGCGGCATGCCGCGGGTGTGGATCTGGAGGATCTCCTCGCGGCCCGTCTCGTCGGGGACGCCGATCTCGATCTCGCGGTCGAACCGGCCGGGGCGGCGCAGCGCGGGGTCGACGCTATCGACGCGGTTGGTCGCCGCGATGACGATGACCTGTCCGCGGGACTCAAGGCCGTCCATCATCGTCAGGAGCTGGGCGACGACACGGCGTTCGACCTCGCCGGTGACGTCCTCGCGTTTCGGTGCGATCGAGTCGAGTTCGTCGATGAAGATGATGGAGGGTGACTCTTCGGTGGCGTCCTCGAAGATTTCCCTGAGTTGCTGTTCGGACTCGCCGTAGTACTTCGAGATGATCTCCGGCCCGGCGATAGAGAAGAAACTGGCGGAGGTTTCGTTAGCGACGGCTTTTGCGAGCAGGGTCTTCCCGGTACCCGGCGGACCATGTAAGAGGACGCCCTGTGGCGGCTCGATGCCGAGCTTCTTGAAGATCTGTGGGTGCTTCATCGGGAGCTCGACCATCTCCCGGACCCGCTGGATCTCGTTTTGTAAGCCGCCGATGTCCTCGTAGGTGATCCCGCCGCCAGTCTTCTCGAAGCCGGAGATGGGTTCCTCGCGGAGTTCGACGTCGGTGTCCTCGGTGATGAGGACGACGCCTTCGGGTTCGGTCTCGACGGCGATCAGCGGAATCGCCTGCCCCGGCGACCGCATGAACGGATGGTTCGTCGAGCTCATGACCGGGACGATGTCGCGGCCGACGACCGGCCGCTTCAAGATCTGTCGTTTCACCATGCCGGCGGCGTCGGAGCCGAACTGCACCGATGCCTCCTCCGGCGGTGCGAGGGTGAGTTTGTCGGCTTTCGTCGCTTCGGCCTTGCGGATCGTCACTCGCTCGCCGATGCCGACGTCGGCGTTTTGGCGGGTGAAGCCGTCGATGCGGACGGTGTCCGTGTTCCAGTCCTGTCGGTCTGCACGCCAGACCTTCGCGGCAGTGGTGTCTGCCCCCTCGATTTCGATGATATCGCCCGGACTAAGCTTTAGATGTAAGAGCGTGTCCGGGTCGAGTCGGGCGATACCACGACCCGAGTCGTTCGGGTACGCCTTGGCAACCTCCAGTTGGACTTCGTTCATGATTAGGGATGGACGGCGATGTCTTTCACTCCGATTCGCGAGCGGATATGTTTTGTGTTAGCCCACATTTCTGTGCTAACTCGTACCATGGGGACGTAAGTCGGGACGGTACAAAGATGTGCCGAACTCGGAGGTATTTGGCCCCATCGACGGCCAGCCGAGCGACCGAGAGGGGAGGGCTTTTGCGGCTTCCACGCCCCGTCGTACGTATGCAAGTCTTGGCCTTCGACGGCCGGATGGGTGCAAGCGGCGACATGCTTCTGGCCGCCCTCATCGACGCCGGTGCCGATCCCGATGTCCTCGAGCCGATCGCGGACACTCTCGACCTCGAGTATCGGATCGACGACGCGGAAAAGAGCAGTATCGCCGCGACGACGGTCGACGTGTTCCTGACGGACGACCGCTCGAGCGACAGTGCACACGACCACGGGGCCGACGAAGCGGACGGAGGTGAGCACGATCACGGCGAACACGATCACGGCGGACACGACCACGGCGACGGTGGGAACGGCCATCAGCACGATGACGATGGCCACGACGGCGAGGGACACAATCACGGGCACGGACACGGCGATCACGGCGGCGTCCGCGCCGAGGGCCACGGCCCCCACCGCAGTTACGTCGAGGTCCGCGAGATCGTCGCCGACATGGGCCTCGAGCCGGCGGTCGAGCGCGACGCGCTCGCGATCTTCGAACTGCTCGGCGAGGCCGAGGCCGGCGTCCACGGCGCGGACCTCGAGTCGATCCACTTCCACGAGGTCGGAGCTGACGATGCCATCGCGGACGTGGTGGGTGCTGCGGCGCTGATACACGACGTGGATCCGGATCGGATTGTCACGACCCCGCTCGCGACCGGCGGCGGGACGGTGTCGATGAGCCACGGCGAGTACCCCGTGCCGACGCCGGCGGTCGTCGAGATCGCCCAGCGGGCCGACTGGTCGCTGCGCGGTGGGCCGGTCGACGCCGAACTGCTGACGCCCACCGGCGCGGCGATACTGGGCCACGTCGCCGACGGCATCGACTCTTTGCCCGCACTTTCTCTCGAGGCGTCGGGCTACGGCGCTGGCGGCTACGATCTCGACCCCCATCCGAACGTGCTTCGCGCGCTGATCGGGACTGGGGACGGCGAACTCGCAAAGGACGATATCGCGGTGCTCGAGACGAATCTGGATGACGCGACGCCCGAGGTACTGGGCGGATTACAGGAGACGCTCTCGCGTGCGGGCGCGAGAGACGTATCGATCCTCCCCGCGACGATGAAGAAGTCTCGGCCCGGTCACCTCGTGAAGGTCATCTGCAAGCCCGCGGACCGGGAACGCGTCGCCCGAGCGCTGGCCGAAGAGACGGGCACGCTCGGCGTGCGGGACGCCGGCGTCACGCATCGGTGGATCGCCGAGCGGGAGTTCGAGACGGTGACGCTCGAGATCGACGGCGAGGAGTACGCGGTCACCGTCAAGATCGCGAGCGATGCGGACGGTGAGGTCTACGACGTAAGCGCTGAGTACGACGACGCGGCGGCGGTCGCACGTGAGAGCGGTCTCGCGGTCAGGGAGATCGTCCGACGGGCCGAGCGAACGCCGGCGGACGAACTGCGGTGAGCCCGTTCGTCGCTCGGGTCGGCGGTCCGTTCTGTTACCAATATGCCGGTCGACGGCGTCGGCGCTGTTTCGAATACCGACGCTGACGCGACCGACACGATCGTGGGTCGACGGCCGTGCAGACGGTGAACGAAGCGCCGACTCGAGAGAGACCGGTACCAATCTGGAACCCGGTCACCGGTACGTGTGGGCCGAACGAGCGGCGAGACGCACTGATACACTGCTCGTGTGCTCGTCGGCGGGAAACGGAAAAAATCGAGTGCTCCGCTGCTCGTGTAGTTAGTCGACGGTCTTACAGAAGGTCGAGGAGGAAGGAAAGGCCTCCGTCACCGCCCGTCGCAGTACCGCCGTCGCCGCCGACACCGATGCCGACGCCAGCGCCACCGTCACCGCCGTCACCGCCGCTCTGGTCACTGGCGATGGGGATCAGTGAGTTACCGCCGTCGCCGCCGTCGCCGCCGTCGCCGCCGACACCGACGCCGACGCCGTCGCCGCCGTTAGCTTCGGCGTCTCCTCCCGAAGCGTCTGAGGTTGGCTGTGCTGCTACTGCGCCTGCTGCCATGGTCAACATCCCCACAGCCATCGCAACTGTGAGCATGATCGTGATCGTTCGTTTCATGGTTGTTTGTAGGCACGCGCATGGGTCAGGAACCTCCCCTTCAGGTACACCCGTTCCGCGGTGTACACGTCCGACCTCGAGCGCGTCACCCATTTCCCTCTCGTGACGGAGACCCGCTTATAACTAAAATATTGTTCCAGTTACATTATCTCGGATTATTCGTCGGCGTCCCCACAGAATCGATGAAACGGTGGTCCTACGTACGGGGGTACCAGTACCACATACCGGTTTCGCAGTTCTAACGGGTCAAACCGCGTCACGTCCCGGAAACGGACGGTGAACGAACAGCGGTAGTGCGGTGCTACGTTCGCTGTGTCGGCTTCGCTCGAGTGCAACAGTGGTACCGGGAGTGACTTCCCGTATCCATCGCTATCACCGTCGGCTACTGGCCGCGGATCGGTATTACGGTGGTCGTTCCGCCGAGAAACTGCCGCCGAAAAACGGAAGCAAAATATCGGAGTCGGGAGCCGACGGCGCACCGACGGTGGCTCAGTTCGTGTTCTGCTGGTTGATGACGGTCGTCGCATGCGCGGTACCGCCGTCACCAGCGGTCGCGTTACCGCCGTCGCCACCGGCACCGATGCCGGTACCGTCACCGCCGTCACCGCCGTCACCGCCGAAGTAGTCCGACAGGATGCTCAACAAGGAACTACCGCCGTCACCACCGGCACCACCGGCTCCGCCGACGCCGACGCCGACGCCGTCACCGCCGCTGGCGTCGGCGTTCCCTCCAGACGCGTCGGCGACGGTCGTCGCTTTCGCGGAGTTGATCTGAGTGACGCTGCTACTCGATGCCGCTACGGCCCCAGCCCCCATCGTAAGCAGTAGGCTGAGGGCCAATGCGACCGCAATCGTGGATCGAATTACTCTCGTCATGGCTGGTCGTAGGCAGACACGCGCGGGCCGCTGGACCGACTCGGCGTCTCGATCGGCCGTCCGACAGCGTTGCAGTCCGTCCGATCGATCCGAGCGACTGCCCGGCGCATTGCCCAAGCAACAGTGTCTATAATCTGTTGTATTAAACCAGACGACAGTTTCGGTGACTATTCGCGGTTTGAATCGAGATAGACTCTCTCAAAATTGGTTAGGGTTTCTCTTTGAGATGAATTTCACTTCAGTTATACTATCGTGATGGCGTCCTCATCACACTTTGATCAGATCGCGGTCGCTTCTTGTCTTCCGTGTAGCGCGCCCGTGTACGATACCTGTAGCCGAACCGAACGAGGCTCTCTGACGCGTGGCCTCCTGCCGCCCGGGAGTTGCGACGGTGGCGTTGCAACTGGTGCTGTGCGAAGCCCGCGTTTCGATCGGACTCGCTCGATGATCTGGGCAATCGATACCCCGCTCGAGAGCGGTAGTCGGTCGACTGTCGCCATCGACACGCAGCTCGGAAAGTCACGCGAAGCCACGCGTCTCGGTCGCGCGATACAGAAGCAGTACGGATGTCCGCCGTCCGAGCGACGATATCAGGAGCGGCTCGAGAACGGTAGTCGGTCGACTCATCGACGACGCATCGACCACTGCCGAGAAAGAAAACGAGGGTCGAAGCGAACGGTTCGGTCTTGCGCTTAGGCGTTGACCCCGAGGTTTCCGAGGAGCGTTTCGATGATACTGTTCAGGTCATCGCCGGTGATGCCAGTGGTATCGTCGTTACTGGCTTCGGCCTCGGCTTCGGACTCGGACTCGATGTCGTTCGAGGCGACCGTGGTCGTGTCCTCGACGGTGGCATCGTTGCTCTGGTTGACGTTCTGTTGCTGGTAGGCGTTCGTCGTCGCCTTGCCTTTGTCCGCGTAGGACGACGCGACCTGCTTCTGCGAGTTACTGTTGCTCTGGTCGACGCTAATACTGGTCTCGGCGTTCGCAGTTTGGTTTACGTCTTCGACTTCGCTTTCGGACTCGGCGTCGGCTTCAGAGTCCTGTGCCGCTGCTGTTCCCGCGAACCCCGCGAACGCGAGGCCGCAGATGAGCGCTACTGTCAGTGCGAGCGTGAGCGTGCGTTTCATTGGTGGTCACCGTTTTCGTCATCGGGCAAACGCGTACGAACCACACTAGAGGTCGCGCGTGAGGAGACCGCTCCTCAAGTGACGGTGCTGCGTTCGTCACGAGAGCGTACTCACCTCCCGACACCCCCGCGTGTGACGCGTTACCCGAGCGGAGCTATCGGCAAAGAGTCCTTTGAACCCCGCAAACGGTTTCGGCATCGAATAGACGATTAGCGCTCCCGGTCTCGGCTCGTCTCTTCACGACGAGATCGTTCAGAATCGACAGCCTCGAAATTATCCTCGAAACGAGGACCTATTGAGTGATTGACCGGAGATTCGACGGGCAGTATCCCGCCGTACCGCCTCGGAAACAGCCAGTGGTAACTGGTTGTCACGTCGTTCTCGAACGCAAATCGCCGGATTCGATTCTCGAAACGGTTCGGAACCTGTCCGATTCGATGCAAACCGAGCGGCGGTTCGATCCGGGTGTTCGCTGCGCCCGTTCGATCGAATCGCGGGCGGCCCGCACTGCCGCCGGTCCGAGCGAAGTAGGTGGTTTCTCGCAGTAAGGGTTATCCTTCTAACCACTAGGGAGTTTCATCCGTTTTCCAATCTATCGATAACAAAGTCACTCTTTCGGATAGGATGGTTCGCGGCGAACAGACTCAGAAACGAAAGACCATCACGACGAAAATCACGCGATCAATGACAAACGACACGACGAGACGGTCACAGGCTACGAAATCCATTATGGCATGTATGGTCGTCCTGTCCGTACTGGCCGCCGGCGTTCCGGCGGCCACCGCGGGCGGCGACGAGAATCTCCAAAACGGAGCGATACATGCACTCGAGAGCGGCGAAGAGCTGTATCTGGTCTTCGGCGCGGACCTCAGCGGGCAGTCACTCGAGGAGTACGTCGATCAACACGCGGACGGCTCGGCCAACGCGACGGCCGAAGTCATCCAGTACCAGGACGTCGATCAGGTCAACATCAACGAGCAGGGCTCGGCGGTGTCGATCTCGATCGACGGCGGCGAAGCGACGGCCGTCCAGGAGGCGAACCAGTTCAACGACAACGAGCAGCGCGGGGCGGCCATCGCGGAGAACCGCCTGCAGAGCGCGAAAACCCAGTTCGAGAACGTCGGTAACGTCAACATCATCATCGGTGACGGCGGCGACCAGATGTTCGACGGCTGGGCGGTCAAAGACAAGAAGGGCGGCGACGAGACGGTCACGCAGGAAGCGATCGCCTCCGTGAACCAGTCTCAGGAGGTCGCGCAGGCCAACTACAACAACCAGAGCACCGCGTTCGCGCTCGCGGTCAACGACAGCGACGCGACCGCCGTCCAGCAGTCCTACCAGCGAAACGAGAACCTCCAGGAGGGCGTCGCGAACGCGTCAAACGTCTACCTCGGTGACGGTAAGTTCGGGCACAAGAAAGACAAGACGGGCGACAACGGACCGTCTACCGGCCAGGACGCGAACGCGCTGGTCACACAACAACAGGACGTCGAACAGGCGAACGTCAACGAACAGCGCGGTTCCGTTGCCATCGCGGTCGGCCAGAACAGCACCGCCACGGCGATCCAGTTCACCGACCAGAGCAACCTCAACACGCAACTCGGCAAGGCCAGTGCCACCAACCTGCTGGCCTCGTCTCCCGGGATGAACGTCGCGACCGCAGGTGACGTCAGCGACGACATTCTCTCGACCGAGACCCAGCCGAACAAGCCCGACAAGAAGAACAAGAACGGCGGCGAGCAGACCGCGACTGCCGGCGTGGTCCAAGAGCAGGGCGTCGAACAGGCGAACGTCAACCTGCAAAACAACGCCATGGCCATCGCACTGAACGGCAGTCAGGCCACCGCCATCCAGCTGGCCTACCAGCAGAACTACAACGCCCAGGTCGGGTACGCCAACGCGCTGAACGTCTATGCGAGCCCGGGCTACGTCTCCGACGACGTCACCCGCACCTCGAGTACGACGCTCACCGTTGACGGCAACTCGGGCACGGAAAACCCCGGTATGTCGTACGACTACGCCGCCAACGCCACGCAGACGAACGACGCCGACCAGCAGGCCAGCGCGGCAATCGAACAGCAACAGTTCGTCACGCAGGCGAATCTGAACAAGCAACACACCTCCGTCGCGGTCGCCGAAAACGGCGGGAGTGCCAGTAGCTCGCAGATCACCATGCAGGAAAACGAGAACATCCAGTTCACGTCCGTCTCTGCGACGAACGTCTGGGCCGGCGCATAACGGCATTCGGTCACACGGTCGATTTTCGACCGACGTGACAGCCAATTTTCGTTTCTTTCGGTCTCGCGACTCGAGAGCGCCGGCATTCGAACGCGAACGTCGAAGGCGCGTTGTTGCTTTCCTACGACAGTATCTTACGTCTCGTCGTCTCGATGCTCGGCGAGCGCCTCGTCGATCGTCAACTCACCAGCGGCGACCCGACGCGCGAGGACCTCGTCGATCGCTCGATTGCGCTCACTTTGCTCGCGCGACCGATCCTTGATGACCTGTATCTCACCCTCCGTCGGTTCGATCTCACGCGCGTCGACGACCTCACCCTCGAGTTGGGCGATGTTGACCGCGGCCAGCACGTCGCCCATTCCCCGCGCGCCCGTGCCGAGGTAGGGCGTCGTCCCGGTCTCGTCGACGAGTTCGACCTGCACGTCGTCGAGGTCAGTGACGAGTTTCGCGCTCTCGAGGCGGGAGCCGTCGCCGATGCGGACGATCGGGGACGGGGCCTCGGCGACTTCGCGCTGAATCACGTCGACGGCGTCGCCCAGTGGTACCTGAAAGGCGGCGACAATCGTCTCGCCGGTGAGGACAGCGATGCCGGGCTTGCGACCGGGGTCAACGCCGATGATCGTCCGGCCGCCGTCGCCGCGGACCGCGGCCAGCGCTTGATCGACCGCGCGCCGGGGCTCGTCGGGGTCGGCGACGATCGTCGACACGGCATCGAAGCCGTCGGCGTGATCGGCTCCGGTGACGACGACGGTCGTCCGCTCTGGAAGTTCCTCGTCGGGCTCGATAGTCGTAAACGTCGTCCCGCGGTCGCGGAGTTCGTTGACGACGCCGTGATACACTTCGAAGTCTGCCGTCGCGACGACGATCACATCGCCGCTTCGCTCCCGCGGTCTATAAACGTACGCGAACCGCCCGCGCAAAGCGCGGGAGTCGGATCGAAACCGCCCGAAGCCGGCCGCGAGACCCGCGTTCACCCCGGTCCGGGATCGCCGTCGATTCCCGGACCCGTTCCGGGGCCTTTTTGCGCGTACCCTGCCAACTCGAATCGTGACCGACGAGGCGATTCACACCGGCTGTGGCCCGGTCGACGAGTTACTCGGTGGGGGGTTCGAACGCGGCACCGTCACGCAGTTGTACGGCCCGCCGGCCGCCGGCAAGACGAACGTCGCGCTGTCTGCGGCCGTGGAAACGGCCGTCGACGGCGACACCGTCGTCTACATCGACACCGAGGGCGTCTCGGTCGACCGCTTCCAGCAGTTACTCGAGGCCGCCGTCGACGACGAGGCCGCGGCGGACAGCGACGACGAGGCCGACGACGTCGAGGCCGTCGCCTCGCGGATCGTTATCGAGGACGCGCTGGACTTCGAGGAGCAGGCGGAAGCCGTCCGCGACGCCGAAGAGTTCGCCGAGCGCGCGGACTTGATCGTCTTGGACAGCGCGACCGGCTTCTACCGGCTCGAGCGAACCGGCGACGGCGACGAGGGAGAGGCGCTGCGCAGCGTCACTCGGCAGGTGACCCACCTCCTCTCGCTGGCTCGCAAACACGACCTCGCCGTCGTCCTGACGAATCAGGTCTTCGCCGATCCGGACTCCGATCGAACGAGAGGACTCGGCGGAAACACCTTGGAACACTGGACCGGTACGATCGTCCGCCTCGAGCGCTTCCGGGGCGGCAACCGGCGCGCGACCCTCGAGAAACACCGCTCGAAGCCCGCCGGCGAATCGGTACAGTTCCGGATCACGGACACGGGACTCGAGGGCGGGGACGAGACGGCTCGTCCCTGACGAGACGAGCGAAAAACGGAGCAAATCGACGGCGGCGCGTCGACGGCCGGACTATATTTCGTTCAGTTTCCGCAAGAGCTGACCGCGGTACTCCTCGTCGCTGGTGACGCCCTTGAGCTCTAAGACGTTGCGCTCGAGTTTGTCCAGCGCGACGCGAAACGAGTTCTCAGCGCCGTAGCCTTCACCGGTGCCAGCGATCTGGCCCTGGTTGGTGCGCAGGCGGGTCTGACACTGGACCAGCGGGGTGCCACGGAGCTTCTCGTTGTGTTCGTGAAAGCGGACGTGGGCGTGCATCACCTGCATGTCGGCGTACTTGTCCGCGACCTCCTCGACGCTCTGGACGATGGATTCCCGGCTGATGGTGTCGAGCATCGAGATGTTCGTGATTTGGACATCCATGTGCTCCTCTTCGGTGAACGTCAGCGCACGCAGGACGTCCGTCTTCGTGATGACGCCGATGACGATCCGATCGTCGTCCGCCGGCGTGACCATCAGCCCCGCGAAGTCCTGCTCGAGCATCGCTTCGACGGCCTCTTTCGCGGTGGCGTCGAGAGTGGTCGTCTCGACGGGACTGTTCATGATGTCGTAGACCGGCATATCGAGCATCCGCTGGGTGTCGCCGACCCGGTCGCCGGTCGTCGTCGAGTCGCTCTTCCGGATGACGAAGTCGGCGATGTCGTGGGTCGTCACGACGCCGGAGAGGTAGCCGTTCTCGTTCATGATCGGCAACCGGGAGATGCCGTGTTCCCGCAGGAGGTTGATCGCCTTGCCGATCCCGTCGTCCTCGTCGACGGTGACCGGATCCGCCGTGTAGATGTCTTCGACGGTGAGCGCGTCGAGGTTTTCGAGGACCGCCTCGAGGATGGCGTCGTCGGTGATGACGCCCCAGAGCTCGCCGTTTTCGAACACCGGTGCGACCTTCTCGTTGCTCTCGACGAGCACGCGTGCGGTCTCCCGGACGTCCTCTTGGCGGTCGACCTTCGGTGCCGGTGCGTTCCGGCTGGGTTTGGTGAGTGCCGCCACCTTGGCGTCGTCCTCGACGTGGGACTGGAGCACCTCCCGTTCGCTGATGACGCCCTCGTACTCCCCGTCGTTGGTGACGATGATACCCTTGGGGTTGCCGTCCTCGAACATGGAACGGACCTTCCCCATGCGCGTCCCGACGTTGACTTCGATGAAGTCCGTGGTGGCGATATCAGCGATATTCATTCTTCTAGTCGGACGTACTGTCGCCGAGGTATTTAACGTACTGCCCGTTTTGTCCGGGTGGCTCCAGCAACGGGATTTTTGTACGGGCCGTTGAAGCCCAGCACCGATGCGCGACATAACCGTCTTCGGTCGGTATACCTATCTCGTCACGGAACTCCTCTGGGGAACCGTCGCCGTCGCCCTCCTTCGGCGGGCAAACGCCTGTCGGAAGGCGGCGGTCACTATCCTCGTACTGTATCCGATCGCCTACGTCTGGGACCGCTACACCCTCGCCGTCGGCGTCTTCGATATTAAGCTCCGGACCGGGATCGATATCGCCGGCATCCCGCTCGAAGAGCATCTCTTCATGGCGGTCGTTCCTGGCCTCGTCATCGGCATTCACGAGACGATCTTCGGCGACGATGGCGGAGCGAATGCGACCGCATACCTCTCGCGGGTCACACGCTCGCGTCTCACTGACTGTGATCGTCCGCGACTGATTTGTACCGCCGGTCCAACAGACGACTAAATGGGTAGCCAGCGGCCGAGGACGGTGCGGACGGACGCGGACGGGAGCACCGACCGTGCGCTGGTGCGGGGCCTGCTTAACTTCCTCGTCGCCGTTGCCCTCGTCTGTTCGCTCGTACTCGGAGCGGCGCTGTTCGCACCGCAGTTCATCGACGGTCCGGTCCTCGAGGGCGACGTCTCGCCCAGTTCCGACCCGCCGCCGATCGGCAACTGCACTCCCGTGGCGACCGACCCCGACGATCCGGGGACCTCGAGCTACGAGACCAGCGTCGAAGTCGTCGACTCCGCGACCGTCGAAACCTTCGTCCACGCCGAGGTCAACGAGCGGCGGGCCGAACACGGCCTCGAGCCGATTGGGTGCGACGGAACGATCGCATCCGTCGCGCGCGCTCACAGCTACGATATGGCGCAGCGCCGATACTTCGCTCACACGAACCCCGACGGCGAGGGTCCCTACGACCGGTTCCGAGACGTGGACAGCTACTGCCGCGGATACGGGGAGAACATCGCCAAGACGTGGA
The DNA here is from genome assembly GCF_046097095.1 of Natrinema sp. 74. Classification (NCBI taxonomy): domain Archaea; kingdom Methanobacteriati; phylum Methanobacteriota; class Halobacteria; order Halobacteriales; family Natrialbaceae; genus Natrinema; species Natrinema sp. 74. The sequence goes on along the minus strand of NZ_CP175698.1, from coordinate 3,058,391 downwards.
TCGGCCGACCGGTCAATCGCCCCGGCGGCGACGGCGTCGTCCGGCACCGAACTGCCGAGGGGCTGGCGACCGGCCTCGTCAACCAGTGGATGAACTCCACGCCCCATCGACGAGCGATCCTTGAGAAGGGCGACACGCCCCACTGGGATCGGGCCGGCGTTGGCGTCTATATCGCGGAGGACGGTGCGGTCTATGCGGGTCAGAACTTCTGTCTGGTTTGATGCCCGCTCGCGGCTCATCGGATTCGGTCTCTCCGGGTCCATCACGGCCGGTGACAGTCGCATCGAGAACGACCGCACAGGATCGGGACCAGCGACTGCAGACGACTTACAGGTTCTTGGTCCCGAAGGTCGTACGTCCCCTATGAACGTTTCCGGGACGATCGTGGCGATCTATCGGACGGCGCGTGATCGCGATCTGACCTTCCTCGCGGCCGCGTTCGCCTACTACGGGTTCGTCTCGCTGATCCCGTTGATCCTGCTTGCACTGGTCATCGGCTCGCTGGTGGGCGGCGAGCAGGTCGCCCAGCGCCTGATTACGGTCGCCGGTGACTACCTCCCGTCGGCGGGCGAAACGTTGGTCACGCAGGCGATGACAACCGAGTCCGGCCGCGCCGAGGCGACCGTCGTCGCGGTCGTCGTCGCCGCTTGGGGTGCGCTCAAGGTCTTTCGCGGGCTGAGCCTGGCGTTTGATAAGGTCTACGACGAAGTCGCCGAGGACTCGCTCGTCGATCAGATCACGGACGGACTCGCGGTCATCGCCGCCGGCGCGGGCGCGCTCGCGCTCATGGTCGTGATCGGTGCGCTGCTCGCGATCGTCGCCGACACACTCCCGTTCGTCGGGGCGCTGGGCTGGCTCGCGCTGCTAATCGGGCTCGTCCTCGTGTTCCTCCCGATATATTACGTCCTGCCGCCGATTCCGGTCGAACTGAGCGAAATCGTCCCCGGTGCGATCTTCGCCGCCGTCGGCTGGACGGTCCTTCAGGCCGGGTTCCAGCTCTACGCGTCCAACGCCGCCCAGTATCAGGCGTACGGAGCCGTCGGTGCGGTGCTTCTGTTCGTCACCTGGCTCTATTTCGCCGGGATCATCATCCTCGTCGGTGCCGTCCTCAACGTCGTCCGAGCCCACCCGTCGATCGCGGAATAACCTCTGCTTCGGACCCGAGTCACGGCCGGACGCGAGCCGCGAACCCGTTTCTGAGACGGTCGTACAGGGGAAAGACTATGTCCCCGGCAGCGACAGACCACCACCATGAGCGACGAGCGATCACCCTCCGCCGCGCCCGACGACGAGAGCGCGGCCGACGACCTCGATGCGGCAGGGCCGAGCGACTCGAGCGACGATTCCGAGCCTGGTGGCGGCCCCCAGCGCGTCGTCTCCGAGCAGAGCGTCGACGATATTCTCAACTCGCTCGACGCGACGAAATCGGAGTCAGCGTCGTCGAACGACGCGACCCAACCAGCGTCCGAACCGACCGAGACGAGCGACGCCGTCACGGCCGAGTTCGACGGGGACGACGGTCTCGACGCTGACGACGTCGAGACTACTACCGCCGATACCGATCGCGCCGCCGCGACCGACGATCCGGCCGAGAACGACTCGCCATCAGCCGACGCGCCGTCGGTCAACGCGAGCGCATCGTCGCCCCCCGAGGACCCCGCCGACGCCTCGCTTGAGGACCTGGCCGCCCGCGTCGAAGACGGCACCGTCACGGGCGCGGACGTTCGGGCGGCCGAGGCCGGCGAGGGACGCGACTCGACCCCCGAGATCGACGATGTCGATCTCTCGATGGACGATCTCGAGACGGGGGAATCGGGAACCAGCGCCACCGATGACGACTGGCCGGACGACGCCGGCCCGCTCGCCGGCTCGATCGACGGCGATACCGGCGGATCGGACGGCGGCGAGCCCAAGGATGACGGTCCTGGCCTGTTCGGCCGGATCAAACGGCTTTTCTCCCGGTAGACACTCGACGCCGGGGGTGTTTTCGACGCGTTCGTCGCTCGAGGTCATCGTGGGACGCTCGATCAACCGACGAGCGAGATCAGGACGAACAGCGTCGCGACGGAGGCGAGCGTCGTGACGAAAACGTTCAACGACGCGAACTCCCGGTCGCCGCCGAGCTCGTTTGCAAAGACGAACGTGGAGACCGCGGTCGGTGTCCCAAGCATCACCACGGCGGCGGTAAACGCCGCCGAGCTAACGGGGAGCATCGAGAAGACGAGCCACGCCAGCGCCGGCATCACGCCGGTCTTGAGCCCGACGACGGCGGCGGTCGCGCCCACGTCGATGTCCGGAAGATCGACCTCGAGAGAAGCCCCGACACAGAGCAACGCGACGGGAAGCGCCAGCGATCCGACGCCCTCGAGGCCGGTCGCAACCGGCGACGGGACCGCGAGGCCGGCCGAGCCGACCGCGAGCCCAGCGAGCAGCGTCACGAGAACAGGGTTGGTCGCCAGACCGCGGAGTTCGGTCGCGACCGAGGCGTCGGCCCCGTTGAGCCGCGAGAGGACGAGGATCGTCACCGGCAACTGGGTCAGCGTCACGACGCCTAACACGACGCTCGCGATCGCCGTCACCGACTGATCGAACGTCGCGGCGACCAGCGGCAGGCCGAGATACCCTAGGTTCGAGTGGTAGGACTGAACGATCGCGACGCTCCGGCGCGCACTCGAGTCACGGTCCCAGTGGACAAGCCACGCGAGCCCCGCGGTCGCGATCACGACGAAGACGAGCCCGCCGAGTAACGCGAGCGAGAGGAGGTCGCCGATCGAACGGTTGTACGTCGAAATGAAGATCAGCGCCGGCAGCGCGACGTAGTAGGCGACGGCGTTCAGCAGTTCCGTCCGCCGGCCGTCGAGGACGCCGGTCGCCCGCAGTCCCGCACCGAGCAGGAGCACGGCGAGCAGCGCCAACAGCCGACCGACAACGCTCATATCACGCTCGAGTCGACTCGACGGTTTGTACCGTTCGGTTCGATCGAAATGTGCCTACCTGTCCGCTTCGGAAAGATTCATCATGGGTTATCAGTATCGTTCGGTGTCATGGGAATCGACCGTCGTACGACACTGAAAATGGCCGGCGTTTCGATAGCGACCGGTGCCGCCGGCTGCCTCGGCTCTGGCGGAGAGAGCGGTAATGGCAACGGTGACGGAAGCGATACCGACTACCCCAGCTATCACCGGTGGCTCACAACCGACGATAGCGGCGCTGCCGGTTACATCTACGTCGGTTGGTCCGCCTTCGAAGAGACTGAAACCGGAACCGAGAACGAAAGCACCGGCGGTGATTCCGGTGCGCTGACGACGACGGATCCGATGCTTGGACTGCCGATGAGCGGCGCGGTGGCCGTGGCGCTCGTCGTCGGCTTCGGACTCGGCTCGTACGGACTCGACGGACTGATCAGCAGCGGCGGGTCGGACACCGACAGCACCGAAAGCCAGCACTCGAGTATCGAAGCGGTGCTCTCGACGAACGAGGCCATCGTGTTGCTCGGCGACATAGATACCGCCGCGGTCACCGAGACGCTGACGGCCGAGCCCGAGGGGTTCTCGATTTCCAAACAGTACGAACAGACCGACGAAATCGGAGATTACGGTGTCTACACTCCGGTCGAAGACGCCGGCAGCGACGCGATCGCCGTCGGCGAGAGCGCGCTCGTTTTTCCCGCCAACGGGGACGTCGACGATCCGGTCGGGACGATTCGAACCCCGATCGACGCCGCCGCGGGCGACGCGACGCGAGCGACCGACGAAATCACCGAGTTCGGATGGCTCGTCTCGACCGCCGGTCGCGGCGACTTCGTGTTCGGCGGCTACGGCGACGAGTTCGAACCGGAATCGGACAGCGGCGACGGCGGCTCCGACGGTGGAAACGAGAGTCAAGCCGAGTTCGGTACGGAGTACCCCGAACTCGAGGGAGTCGACGGCGGCGTCGGGTCGCTCACCCTCGACGAAAACGACACGGGAGCGACCGGGAAGTTCGCGGCGATCGTCGGAGACGGGGACGCGAGCGCGCTCGAGGAGTCGCTCGGCTCCTCCGCGGCCGAGAGTTCGGTCGAAATCGAAGACGGCCGCGTGACCGCGTCCGCGACCTGGAGGTCGCTCGAGTGAGCACCGCGTCGCGCTGACGAGACGCGTTTTCCGTCACTGTCGATTTTGTATCGGCACAAACGCAGTGGGTTGGGGCAGATTTGAACCACGCCGGGACGGTCACCCGCACTTCGTTCGGGCGCTGCGACTCGTCTAGCTCAAATTTGTCCAACATCGCAATCCTGTCGCTCACGGACTTGATCGCGACAGAAGTAGTGGGTTGGGGCAGATTTGAACTGCCGGCCTCCTCCATGTCAAGGAGGTGTCATAACCAGACTAGACCACCAACCCGCCTGGTTTCTCGTTCACACAGCCTGACTCACACCGTCACGCTGCCTGCACTCGTTCGTTGCCCGCCACCATAATTGAAGGTTTCGAATCGAGTGCCGTACGCGAGTCGCCCCCACGCGGGCGGTCGATACGCTTAAGGTGATGTACGGATTTGAGCATTACAAGACAACAACGTACATTGGTGTCCGCAATGAAGGAGTACGTCGAACGAGTCACGGAGGGACGGGATCTCACACAGGAAGACGCTCGAGCGGCTTCGACGGCCGTCTTCGAGGGCGCAACGGAGGCACAGATCGGGGCCTTACTGGCGGCGCTGCGCGCGAAAGGCGAGACGGAGGCCGAGATCGCCGGCTTCGCCGAAGGGATGCGCGCAGCGGCGCGGACGATCTCGCCCGACCGAGAGCCGCTGGTCGACACCTGCGGCACCGGCGGGGACGACTACAACACGATCAACGTCTCGACGACGAGCGCGATCGTGACCGCCGGGGCCGGCGTCCCGGTCGCCAAACACGGTAACTACTCGGTGTCGTCGTCGTCGGGCAGCGCGGACGTCTTAGCGGAGGTCGGCGTAAACGTCAAAGCCGAGCCGCCGGCCGTCGAGGAGGCGATCGAAGACGACGGCATCGGGTTCATGCTCGCACCGGTGTTCCACCCGGCGATGAAGGCCGTTATCGGGCCGCGAAAGGAACTTGGCATGCGGACGATCTTCAACGTACTCGGCCCACTGACGAACCCGGCCGGAGCGGACGCGCAGGTCGTCGGCGTCTACGACCCGGCTCTCGTCCCCGTCCTCGCGGACGCGATGTCTCGAATGGACATCGAGCGCGCGCTGGTCGTCCACGGGGCGGGCACCGACGAGATCGCGATCCACGGTGAGACGCAGGTCGCGGAAGTCGATGGCGACTCGGTCGAGGAGTACGCGCTCGAGCCGGCGGAACTCGGCCTCACCAAACACGATATCGCCGACATCGCGGGCGGTGCGCCCGAGGAGAACGCGGCCGACATGCGCGGCATCGTCGCGGGCGACGTGACCGGCGCGAAACGCGACGTCATCCTCGCGAACGCGGGCGCAGCGATCTACGTCGCCGGCGAAGCAGACTCGCTCGAGGCCGGTGTCGACGTCGCACGGGAGGCCATCGATTCCGGCGCGGCGGCGACGAAACTCGAGCGACTCTGCGATACGGCGGCGAAACCGGCAGAGGGACGATGACCCGCGTCAAGATCTGCGGGCTCACCGCCGAAGCGGACCTTCGAGCGGCCGTCGACGCCGGCGCGGACGCAGTGGGAATTATCTGCGATGTCCCGGTCGATACGCCGCGAGAGGTCTCGAAAGAGCGGGCTGCGTCGCTGGCAGCGGCCACGCCGCCGTTCGTGACGAGCGTCCTCGTGACGATGTCCGACGAACCCGAGGCGGTGCTCGAACTGGTCGAGACGGTCGACCCCGACGCCGTCCAAATTCACGGCGACATTCGGCCCGGCGACCTCGCCGATCTGCGCGCGAAACTGGACGTCGAACTCCTGCTCGCGGTCGACGCCGACGACGCGACCACCGCCGAAACCTACGACGACGTGATCGACGGGCTCGTCGTCGATACGGCGAGCGAGGACGGCGGCGGCGGGACCGGCCGAACCCACGACTGGGACCGGACCCGGACGGTCGCCGCGGATCTCGAGTCGCCGCTGATCCTTGCCGGCGGGCTCACGCCCGAGAACGTCGCCGACGCGGTGGAGACCGTCGAGCCGTTCGCCGTCGATGCCGCCAGCGGCGTCGAGGAGCGCGGCGGCGTCAAGGACGTCGACGCCGTCCGCTCGTTCGTCGACCGAGCCAAGCGCACCCGTCGACCCGCGGAGGCGGAACTCTGACCGCCATGACAGGATCTGACGCCGAGCCGCCGACGTTCGATATCGACGGCGAAACGTTCGGCGAGTACGCGGGCACGAGCTCGGACCGCAAAGACCGGTCGGCCGTCGTCCGAACCGTCGCGACGCTCGAGGTCGAGACGACGCCGCTGGCCGCTTACGCCGCACTCACCGGCCGGGCGGAGGCGAGCGATCGCGAACGAGCGCCGTATGCCTTTCTGCTCGAGAGCGCCGAGAAAACCGCCTCGAGCGACCCCGACGGTGCCTTCCGGCCGAGTACCGCAGACGCCGAGCGCCATGCGCGCTACTCGTACGTGGGGTACGACCCCGAGGCCGTCGTGACGGTCGAATCGGGCGAGGCCACCGTCGAAGCGCTGTCCGACGACGCGCCGCTGGCAGAAATGAGCGCGGAACCGCACGCCGACGACGGCGACACCGTCGACGCGCTACGGGCCGCGATGCCCGAGGTGCGCCTCGAGAATATGCCCGATCACGACCGCCAGCACCTCGAGGGCGGGCTGGTCGGCTTCCTGGCCTACGACGCGGTCTACGACCTCTGGCTCGAGGAAGTCGGCCGCGAGCGGCCCGACTCGCGGTTCCCGGACGCGCAGTTTCTCCTGACGACGAAGACGCTGGCGTTCGACGAGCGCGACGGCACCGTCTCGCTGATCTTCACGCCGGTGCTCGAGGCCGACGACGATCCTGATGTGGTGTACGACGCGCTTCGAGAGGAGGCCGCCTCGGTCGCGGCGACGCTCTCCGGAGCCGACCGGCCCGAAACCGGTGGATTCGTCCGTGAGGACGAAGTCGCGGGTCCGAAAGCGGCGTACGAGGAGAGCGTCCGCCGGGCCAAAGAACACGTCCTCGACGGTGACATCTATCAGGGCGTCGTCTCGCGGACGCGAGAACTCTACGGCGACGTCGACCCTCTCGGCTTCTACGAGGCGATGCGGGATGTAAATCCCTCGCCGTACATGTACCTGCTCGACCACGACGACGTGACCGTCGTCGGAGCGAGCCCCGAAACCCTGATTTCCGTGCGCGGACGCGAAGTCATGTCGAATCCGATCGCCGGCACCTGTGACCGGGGCTCGAGCCCCGTTGAGGACCGCCGGCTTGCGGGCGAGATGCTGGCCGACAGCAAGGAACGCGCCGAGCACACGATGCTGGTCGATCTGGCGCGCAACGACGTGCGCCGCGTCTCGGAGCCAGGATCGGTCCGCGTCGACGAGTTCATGAACGTCCTCAAGTACAGCCACGTCCAGCACATCGAGTCGACGGTGACCGGCGAACTGGCCGCGGACGCAGACGCCTTCGACGCGACCCGCGCATCGTTCCCCGCCGGCACGCTCTCGGGCGCGCCGAAGATCCGCGCGATGGAGATCATCGACGACCTCGAGTCCGAACCCCGCGGCCTCTATGGCGGCGGTGTCGGCTACTACTCGTGGACCGGCGACGCGGATTTCGCGATCGTGATCCGGACCGCGACCGTCGAAACCGAAGCAGATCGACAGCGGATCACAGTCCAAGCCGGCGCGGGGCTGGTCGCCGACAGCGATCCCACTGCCGAGTACGCTGAGACCGAACAGAAGATGGGCGGCGTCTTCGCGGCGCTCGAGGAGATCGAACTCCCCGCCGACGGGGCGACGCCCGACCGGGAAACCGAAGCGACCCCGGAGGTGAGCCGATGAGCAAGCCCGCGACCGTCGGCGAGGAGCGCAGTGACGGACTCGACAGGGCCGACGACGGCGACGCGGAGCCACTCACCGTCCTGTTCGTCGATAACTATGACTCCTTTACATACAACCTCGTCGAGTACGTCAGCCAACTGTCGGGCACCGAGACCGAGGTCCTGAAGAACACCGCCTCGCTCGCGGATATTCGAGCGGTCGACCCCGACGTGATCGTCATCAGTCCCGGCCCCGGCCACCCGAAGAACGACCGCGACGTCGGCGTCACGATGGACGTCCTCCGGGAGATCACGCCAGACGTGCCGACGCTCGGCGTCTGTCTCGGTCTCGAGGCCGCCGTCTACGAGTACGGCGGCACGGTCGGCCGGGCACCCGAGCCGGTCCACGGCAAGGCCTCGTCGGTCGACCATGACGACGAGGGCGTCTTTGCCGGCCTCGAACAGGGCGTTCGGGTGGGGCGATACCACTCGCTTATCGCGACCGAGGTCCCTGATTGCCTCGACGTGACCGCGACCGCAGAACACGGCGACGAAACGCTCGTCATGGGCGTCCGCCACCGGGAGTATCCCCTCGAGTGCGTCCAATTTCACCCCGAGAGCGTGCTCACGGCAGTCGGTCACGACGTGATCGAAAATTTCCTCGCGGCGCTCGAGTGAGCGCCATTCGAATCGAAACCGGGTGTCGTTTTGGGACCTCTTGGGTCGTCTTCTCGACCGGGACCGTCCTCAGACGCCGGGAATCAACTCGAGCTTTCCGACCGCATAGAGGGCCGCGAGGACAACTGCTGCGACGATACCAACGCGAACGGCCAGTTTGATCGCGATCCGGATCGCGATGACGGCGACCGCGAAGGCGGCGAGGGCGGCCAGGGCCAGCAGGATCGGCGGTGCCGACAGTATTGCATCGATCATATGTCTTGTTCCGCACCGCACGGCCGTAATCTTTCTGGATAGCGTGACTTTCAATCAGCGGCTACTGACGCGACGACTGGTTAGTGTTCACAGCGGGAACGTGAGGGAGGAAACGAGAAAACCGCCGGCGTGCGACGTGGGTTCCGTCTCTTTCGGTCACTTTCAATTCGGTCTGAAAATCGTTAAGGCGGTCGGCGACGTAGGACTCAATGACCGCTCAGGCGGCCGTCTCGCCGGTCGCGGGAAAACGAGAAACGATAAGGTACAGAGACATCTATGAAACCAGACTTGTACTACTACAATAAAAGTGGGACAACAACACCACGTTTTATGATGGATGCATGAATACCGGACCTTCGTCACGAATGATGAGAGCAAGGACTCGAATGTACACCGGAATCACCGTGCAACAACGGGGTAGCGACGAGGTGGCTTACACATGAGCGACGCCGAACTCTCCGCGGCGGATCTCACGCTTCCGATCAAGCGCACCGAGGGCGACACCCTCGAGGAGCGCCTGACCGGCAACGCCTACCACAACATTCTCCCCGCTCGCTACCTCCGAAAGAACGCCGACGGCGATCTCATCGAGGACCAAACGGACCTCTTCGACCGCGTCGGCAAGAACATCGCCCTAGCCGAAGCCGTCTACGAGGCCGAGAAGCGCGACCGCGAGATCACCGTCACACCCGACCAACTCAAGCCCGACCATCCGCGGCGAGACGAGTTGGCCGAGGACGTATTCGGATCGGGAACCACCACGGAGGACGACGCCGAGACCACGCTTTCTATCTACAACGTCAACAAGTTCGCCTACGACACCGTCGTCCCCGAACTCCCCGACGAGATCCGCACCCACGTCGAAGACGTCGCCGACGAGTTCCAGGGCATGATGGAGAATCTGGACTTCATGCCGAACTCGCCGACCCTGATGAACGCGGGCGACGAACTCCAGCAGCTTTCGGCGTGTTTCGTCGACTCCCCCGAGGACGACATCGACGACATCCACCAGACCGCCAAGGAGGCCGCGCAGGTCTTCCAGAGCGGCGGCGGCATGGGCTATGCCTTCTGGCGCCTGCGCCCCTACGGCGACGCAGTCGGCTCGACCGGCGGCATCGCGTCGGGGCCGATCACGTTCATGCGCACGTACGACCAGATGTGCGAGACGATCGCCCAGGGCGGCGCTCGCCGCGGTGCCCAAATGGGCGTCATGCGCGTCTCCCACCCGGACGTCATCCAGTTCATCCACGCCAAGAACAAGGACGTCTCGCTGGCCGAGACGCTGCGCCTGAACGATCCCGACGACTTTACGCACACCTCCTTCCAAGAGGCACTCGAGGAGGCCCGCGAACTCATCGACGACGAGGGGAAGGTCCCCAAATACCTCCGGAACGCCGTCGAGGGCCACCTCTCGAACTTCAATATCTCCGTCGGCATCACCGACGACTTCATGGAGGCGCTGCAAAACGGCGAGGAATTCACCTTCACGAACCCGCGTACGGGCGAGCCCCACATTGCCACCGAGGAAACGAAGGAGCTGTACGACATGTTCGGCCTCGGCGAGCACGTCGAAGTCGGCGAGGAGCTGTCGATCCCGGCCGCAGAACTCTGGGACGACATCGTCGAGGGCGCTCACGAGAACGGCGAACCCGGCGTTATCTACCTCGAGCGCGTCAACAAGCAACATTCCTTCGACGTCGAGAAACACCCCGACCACCGCATCCTCGCGACGAACCCCTGTGGCGAGCAGCCCTTAGAGGAGTACGAGGCCTGTAACCTCGGCCACATCAACCTCTCGACGCTCGCGGACCTCGAGGCGCCCGACTGGCGTGTCTGGTACGACGAGCACGGCGACGAGTACGACTCGCTCGAGGACGCCGTCGACGCCTTCCTCACGGACGCCGTCGACTTCGAGGAGTTCGATCACCGCATCGAGATGGGCACGCGATTCCTCGAGAACGTCGTCACGATGAGCGACTTCCCGGTCGAGAAGATCGAGCAGAAGGTCCGGGAGATGCGCAAGATCGGTCTGGGCATCATGGGTCTGGCCCAGCTGTACATCCAGCTCGGCATGGAGTACGGCAGCGAGGCCTCCAACGAGGTCGCGCGCCAGCTGATGACCCACATCAACCACACTTCGAAGTGGACCTCTCACGAACTCGCCGAGCAGCGCGGGAGCTTCGACGAGTGGAACAAGTCCAAGTACGCGAATCCCACCGAGTACCGCGAGTGGTTCGAGCACCAGACCGGCCTCGACGCCGACGACTGGGAGGACGGGTTCCCTATCCGGAACCACAACACGACGACCATCGCTCCCACGGGCACGACCTCGATGGTCGGCAACACCACCGGCGGCTGCGAACCGATCTACAACGTCGCCTACTACAAGAACGTCTCCGACGACGTCCAGGGCGACGAGATGCTGGTCGAGTTCGACGACTACTTCCTCCGCGTGCTGGAGGACAACGATATCGACGTCGACGCCGTCAAGGAGGAAGCCCAAGAGCAGATGGCGACCAACCAGTTCAACGGCGTCGAGGGCCTCTCGACCGTGCCCGACGCCATCGGCGAACTGTTTGTCACGACCGGCGACCTCTCGGCAAAGGACCACGCCGGCGTGCAGGTCGCCTGTCAGTCGGGCGTCGACTCCGCCATCTCGAAGACCGTCAACGCACCCAACGACTCGACGCTCGAGGACGCCAAGGACGTCTTCGAGTACATCTACGAACACGGCGGCAAGGGCGTCACCTACTATCGCGACGGCACCCGCAGCAAGCAGGTGCTGACGACCCGCGCGAAGAACACCGACTTCGCCGACGAGACCGAGGCCGCCGAAGCGCTCGCCGAGCAGATCGAGGAGATCTTCGGCGGCTTCGAGCAGTTCCTCGAGAACGACGACGTACAGGAGGTCCTCGGGGCGGACGTCGGCTCGCCGGCCGACGGTGCGGACGACGCCGAGCCCGTACAGGTCGACTTCACCGAGAAGCGCGAACGGCCCGATGCCCTACAGGGCGTTAGCCAGCGCATCGACACCGGCTACGGGAAGATCTACGTGACGATCAACGAAGACCCCGATACCGGCCAGCCGTTCGAGTTGTTCGCCAACATCGGTCACTCCGGCGGCTTCACAAACTCCTTTACCGAGGCGCTGGCGAAGGTCATCTCGACCTCGCTGCGCTCGGGCGTCGACCCCGGAGAGATCGTCGACGAACTCTGTGGTACCCGCTCGCCGAAGGTGGCCTGGGACAAGGGCGAACAGATCCAGTCCATCCCGGACGCCATCGGCACCGCGATGCGCCGGTACCTGGAGAACGAGATCGACAAGCCGTACCCGAAACAGCAGACCCTAGAGGAGTCGGCCGACGCTGAGATCGCCGACTACGACGGTCCGAAGACCGACGGCGGCGCGGCCGCCGCGGAAAGCGGTGCGTCCGCGGATGCCGACGACACGACCCAGGATCTCATCGACGCCGGCGAGTCGCCCGAGTGTCCCGACTGCGGTTCGATGTCGCTGTACTTCTCCGAAGGCTGCAAGACCTGCGAGTCCTGTGGCTGGAGCGAGTGCTGAGCGCTGACTGAGCCCGTTTCGACCTGTCCGTTCTTTCTGCCGTCGGCTTTTCGCCGCATGTCCGTATTGGACCGCCGGAAGCGCCACACTTAGCATCGATCGGCGAAAAGCTGGCGTATGACCGCCGACGGAAGGGACGGCTCCGCTAGTGACCCCGACGCGGACGATCCGAGCGACCGAGCGGGCGGCGGCCCGCGCTGTCCCCACTGCGACGCGGCGATGTACGACCGCCACTGTAAGTACGTCTGTCCCCAGCACGGCGTCATCATCGACTGCAGCGATCCGTTCCGCTGAGACCCTTCCTCTCGAGCGAGCCGCTGGTTCAGCGCCCGACTCGAGGCGTGAGTCGCCCGGTACCCCTACAAGACGAGGGTCAGTGGTTGCTATCACTGATCTCTATGTCTGCGCAACCGACGATCCTCGTCGTCGACGACGAACGAGAACTCGCTGATCTCTACGCGATGTGGGTCGGCGAAGACTACGAGGTACTCACCGCCTACGACGGACAGACCGCCCTTGAGAAGGTGAGCTCCGATGTCAACGTCGTCTTGCTCGACAGGCACATGCCCGATATCACCGGCGATCGCGTGCTCGAGGAGATCCGGGCGGCGGGCTATGACTGCTGGGTGATCATGGTGACCGCGGTCGACCCCGGACTCGATATCGTCGAACTGGACGTCGACGACTACGTCACGAAACCCGTGACGCGGGCACAGCTGACCCGGATCATCGAGAACCTCCGCGTCCAGTCGCGCTACGGCGACGACGGTCGGCGCGAGCTCCAGTCACTCTCGAACAAGATGGAGACGCTCGAAGACGGCCACGCCGTCGAAGAGTTGACCGACACCGAGAGCTACCAGCAACTCGAGTCTGACCTAAAGGAGTTGAGCGACTCGCTGATCGAGGACAGCGACGGGTGAGCCCCGCTGGCGACTCGCCGTCTCGAACGGCAAAACACTGTCTGCGTTCTTCGCTCTCCTCACTGGGCCGGCTGTTGGCTCGCTGATCGACGACCGGTCAGCCGTCGGCCGATCGACCCGTTTCGTCCGTCCGTTCCGATCGCGTTCGGGCACGAACCGTGCGGTACGCCGGGCCGGCGAGCAAGAGTCCGGCGGCGACGGCGCAGGCGGCAGAGAGAGCGATACCGAACCCGCCGAATCCGCTCGAGGTGACCGTCGCCGCCGACGCGCCGACGACGACCGCGGCGGTCGTCCACGGTAACTCGCCGACCGCCGTGCCGATCACCAGATGGCGGGGTTCGACGTCGCTGACCGCGGCGGCACACGTCGCGACATCCGACGGGATCGGCGCCAGCCGCGAGGCGGTGACGCCCCGTAGCGGCCCCGTCGCGTCGTAGTAGCGCGTCGCGGTATTGCCGGCCCGCTCGAGGATCCCGCTCTTATCGTCGCCCGCGACCGGTTCGGGCTCGGGCTCGGTTGCTCGAGTAGCCTCTTCGTCGTCCGTGACGAGCCAGCGAACCGCGAAGAAGACCGGGAAGACGGTCACGACGACGCCGGCGAGCGCGATCGGAACGCCGGCCGCGACGCCGAACCCGTAGCCGACGATGGCCGCCAACGGCGTGGTCGGCCAGGCGAGCAACGGCCGCACGAGGTAGAGTCCCGCGACGACGAGTCCGAACAGGACCGGATCCGCTGCCAGCGAGTCGACCGCTTTCAGCACTGTCGACGGCGAGACGAGCAGCCCCGCGGCGATCAGCCCGGCGACGACAGCCGCTCCCGCGAGCGCGCGCGTCCGAACCGCCGGCAGTGTCATCGGTCGAAACTGTCCCTCGAGCGTTGAAACCTTTGTGTCTCCCGTGGACGGTGACGGCTCGCGTCGGCAGGAGTGGACCCGGCTGCGCCGCCGGTATCTACGTATCGGCAGCTCGAGCAGTCGGGAGACCTGTCACACGGCGACCGGATCCCCCGTGTGACCCGGCCGCAGTCGCCGACCCAAAGGAAAGGGCTTTTATAATCACGCTGGATACGATTGAGTGCAGACAGAGACAGCGAGCGTGGGTAGCCAAGCCAGGCCAACGGCGCAGCGTTGAGGGCGCTGTCCCGTAGGGGTCCGCCGGTTCGAATCCGGTCCCACGCATCGCACAGGTGGCTGAGCTCCACCGCAACCGATGCAGGTGATTTCCCTTCGTGGACATCACCCACGCATAATCCTTTCCGACGCTATTTCCGACGAGCGACAGGACCGAGCTCCGTCTCGAGTCACTGTCAGTACCGTCTCGAGTCGCTGCTCGGTGACCGTCGGTGAGCGACGAGTGTCGTCCGAGCGAGCGGCGTCACCCGCCCGAGAGGGGCCGACGTGCGGCCGAGACGGTAATCACTTTCCCGTTGCGCTCGAACGAGCACGTATGGAATATGTCCCTCGAGAGCGCGTGCGCCTGCTGACCGGCGTATTGAGCGTGGTGTCGCTGGCGGTGGTCTTCGCGGCCGCGGGCGGCCGAATCCCATCCTCGAGCGTGCCGGCCGCGCCGGAGTGGGTACTCGAGGCGATTCCGCTGGTCAATGCCGTCATCAGTGCAGTAGCAATCGGGACGATCACGGTCGGCTGGCGGGCGATCCGACGCGGCAAGGTCGACCGACATCGCGTCGCGATGCTGTCCTCGTTCGGCCTGTTCGTCGGCTTTCTCACGCTGTATCTCTACCGGCTGACGGCGACCGGCGGCCCGCAGCCGTTTCCCGGTCCAGATGCGGTCTACCAGTTCGTTTACCTGCCGATCCTGGCGATCCATATTCTGCTGGCGATCGTCTGTATTCCGCTGCTTTACTACGTCCTCCTGCTCGCGTTCTCGCGTCCGATCGCGGAACTCCGGCGGACGAGCCACGCCCGCGTCGGCCGCGTCGCGGCGACGCTGTGGCTAATCTCCTTTTCGCTGGGCATCGTCGTTTTCGTGTTACTACACGTCGTCTATTGAGCGACGGGTCGAGTTCTCGACCAGCGTCCGAAAAGCTCAGTTCACGATGTCGCCGATGCGGCGCGGTTCCCCCTGCAGGTTGGGCTGTTCGGCGACGATCTTCAGCACCTCGTGGTCGGTGATGTCGTAGTAGGACTTTTCGGTAGCCTCCTCGATGAGATCCCGCTCGAGGCGGAACTCGGTGCCTTCGTAGACGACGTCGACGCCGTCGTCGTCGAACGCAAGCGTAGTCATGGCCGGAGGTATGCGGTGGGAGTGTAAAAGGGAGGTGGGTCCGGTCGACGGTGACCGACGCGAACGAACGAGCAGTCGGGCGTCAGACGGGCGACTGACGACGCGCGAGGTTTATTAGGTGGTGCTCCCTTTGGGTGAGAGTGTGGCCTTCAGCAGGGATCCGCTCGACGAACTCGTCGTTCCCGACGGGACGGAAGCGCAGGAACGCGACCTCGTGACCGACGGGGATGTCCTCGTGGGCGGGCGTGCGACCGTCGGATTCGGCGTCCGCGGCCGAAACGTGCTGGCCGGCGAGTCGGCCGAGTTTGGCGGGGCCATCGAGGCCGACGGCGACTGTCGGCTCGACATGTGGTGTGACGTCGCCGAAAACGTTCTAGTGGGTCAAGACGCCTACATCGGCGAGCGCGTGCACATCGGCGGCGAGTTGAAAGTCGCCGGCGATCTCGATATCGGCGATGACGTCGAGATCGAAGAGGGGTTCGAAGCCAACGGCTGGATCGTCATTCGGAACCCGATGCCGACGATCGTCTTTCTGTTCGTCTACCTCAAGCATCTCCTCCTGATCGGCGAGGACGACACCGCCCAGCGGCTCGTCTCCGAACTCGTCGACGACGAAGACGACGAGTCCGACGTGGAACCGCTCGTGATCCCCCGCAACGCGACCGTGGGCGACGACGCCTGGCGTGTCTCGACCCCGGCGACGATCGGCGACGACTGCCGGCTCCACGGCAACGTCCGCGCGGAGACGATCGACGTCGGCCGCACGTGCAATATCTTCGGCAGCCTCCGAGCCCGCGGCGACATCTCCGTCGCCGAGGGGACCCGCATCCACGGCGACCTGACCACCCGCGACGGCGACGTCACCATCGCACGCGACGCCCGCATCCTCGGCGACGTCTCCTGTGACAACCTCGAGCTCGGTCCTGACGCCGAGATCGACGGCACGATTCGGTCCGACGGTGAGATCACAATGGGGACGACGGAACGCGAACGCGAGTAGTCGCTCCCGCGGACAGGGGTTCGATTCGGTTCGCCGAGTATTTCCCAAGTCGCTTGTCCAAGCGCACCGACGACACGGCGTTCCGGGATCCGATCGGTGGCGGAACCATACAGGATGCCACTTCCTGTCGTTACCCCCTATTACGACGGTTTTCACTGCACGAATCGACTATAGCGCTCTACTCTCTCGGCGATTTTCACCCCTATTATTAACACTGATAACATGATAGTGTGCAACAGGCATGTTACAGTCAACCACACACGGCCGATGGAGGTATCCATGCGATCGATCGTGCTGACGAAAGGCGTCCCGGACTTCTCGGAGGGAGCCGTCTCGTTCGACGAGGACGGCCATCTCGAGCGGGGGAAGACGCCGACGGTGATGAATCCGAACGACGCGTTCGCGCTCGAGGCCGCGCTCCAGACGAAGGTACGCCACGGCGGCCGTGTCAGCGGGATGAGCATGGGTCCGCCGGGGTACGCCGACGTGCTGAAAGGTGCGATGGAGTCGGTCTACACGGACGACAGCTACCTGCTCTCGGACCGCGAACTGGCCGCTTCCGACACCTGGGCGACGGCGATCACGCTCTCCGCCGGCCTCGAGACGTATCAGGAGGAGGTCGCCGACATCGACATCGTCTTCGCGGGGTTCAAGACAGCCGACGGCGAGACCGGTCAGACCGGTCCGCAGACGTGCTGGGCGATGGACTGGCCGATCGTCACTCACGTCGTCGCGCTCGATATCGATCCCGACGAGCGGACGCTGCGCGCGAAACGGCTTGTCGAGGGCGACGTCGACGAGATCGAGACGGTCGAAGCGCCGCTGCCGTGTTTCGTCGTCACCGATCCGGAGTTCGAGCCGACCTATCGGAAGGCCTCCCACCGGCTGACGCACAAACAGCTCCGGGCCGAGACCGAGGAGCGGGCGGCCGAACACGACGAGCACCTGACGACGTGGGATCACGTCGATCTGGACCTCGATCCCGACTACATCGGGCTCGACGGCTCCCCGACGATCGTCTCGTCGGTCGACCCGATCCCCAAAGCGCCGTCGGAACGCGAGGCGACGATGATCGACCCCGACGACGGCATGGACGACGTGCTCGAGGAGATGCAACCCTACGCCGCGGAGGCGGGTGATTGAAATGACGACGCTAGATCCCGATGACTACACCGTCGACGAACTGATCGAGGAACTCGAGAGCGTAGACGACGAGGATGAACTGACAGCGGTCCTCGAAGCCGAGCGGACCGGGCAGGACCGGACGACGGCCCGCGAGGCGGTCCGCGATCGGCTCATGGAGATCGGTGCCGACCTTGAGGGGATCGAGGAGGGCACCGAGACCGAAGGCGAGTACGAGGAGACGGCCGAAGATGTCGGTGAGGAGGCCGAAGGTGAGGAAGAATCTGCGGCGGAATCGACCGAGGAAGACGAGTCCGAACCGGAAACAGAAGCCGAGGAGGACGACGACCTCTCCCATCCCACCCGCGACAAGCGACACGTCCGCGCGCTCGCGGACGGCGAGTACGCCGACATGTGGGTCTTCTGTGAGACCCAGGGCGGCGAGTTGCTCGAGGTTTCGCGGGAGATGCTCGGCAAGGCCCGTGAGTTGATGGATCAGTTCCAAGCGGAGTACGGTGACGAAGAGCGGGTCGTCGCGTTCCTGATGGGCGACGACTGCGAGGGGCTGGCCGAGGAGTGTATCGCCTACGGAGCCGACGTGGCGGTCTACCACGACGACCGCAGGTTGGAACGGTTCCTCCACAAGCCCTACACCGAAATTTCGGCGCACATGGCCCGCGGCGAGGGTACCGTCGAGAGCACCGACTGGCGCGACTACGACAAACCCCGGTACGTGCTGTTCCCGGCGACGAACAACGGGCGGGACCTCTCGGCGAAGGTGCAGGCCGAACTCGACTCCGGGCTGGCCTCGGATTGTTCGGACCTGTTCATCGAGGAAAACGAGGTCTCGAATCCGGTCAAGACCGGTGAACCCGGCGTCAAGAAGATCTTCGAGAAAGTCCTGCATATGAAGCGGCCGGACTTCTCGGGCTTCGAGTACTCGACGATCCTCTGTCTTGATAACCCCGGTCGAGAGTTCCACCCGCAGGGCGCGTCGATCATTCCGGGAAGTTTCGAGCCGATGGAACCTGATTACGACCGCGAGGGGCTCGTCGTCGAACACGACATGGAACTGAACGACGACTGGTTCCGCGTCGAGATCAGCGACTACGACCAACTCGAGGCCGGAATCGACCTCACCGGCCACGACGTGATCGTCTGTCTGGGTCGCGGGATCGCCGACGACCCCACCGAGGGGATGGAACTCGGCCTCGAGCTGGTCGACGCGTTCGAGAACGCCGAACTCGGCATCACCAGAGGGATCGTCACCTCCTCCTACCAGTTCGAGGGTCACGTCGAGGAGTACTCGAAGGAGGAGCGCCAGATCGGCGAGACCGGGCAGGTCGTCGCGCCCGACCTCTACATCGCGGCCGGTGTCTCGGGAGCGGTCCAGCACAAGGTCGGGATGGACGAGTCCGACACCATCGTTGCGATCAACACAGACACCGACGCCCGAATTCGGGACTTCTCGGACTACTTCATCGAGGGCGACCTCTTCGAGGTCCTCCCGCGGCTCACCGAGGCCGTCGAGTCGGGTGACACGGCACTCGAGCCCGAGGCCGTCGCTGACGGGGGTGACGACTGATGGCAGCCGCAACCGACGATTACGAGCACTACGAGGCCGTCGTCGTCGGCTGTGGCCCCGGCGGGGCCGCGGCCGCGTCCCGGCTGGCCGACCACGGCGTGGAAACGCTCGTCTTAGAGCGCGGGACCGAAGCGGGTTCGAAGAACGTCTCCGGCGGGCTGATCTACGCCGAGGACTCCGCACCCTACACGATCGACGACCTCTTCGACGGCTTCCGCGAGGCGGCCGCCGAACGCCCCGTCACAGACTACTACATCCACAACGTCGCCGGGAACGCGGTCAAGACCTACGATCTGGTCGACCTCCACGAGCACGACACCGACTGGTGTGACGCCGTGTTGCGCCGCGAGATGGACTCCTGGCTCGAGCGCCGCGTTCACGAGAAGACGAGCGAGACCGGCGGCGGCGTCCTGACGAGCGTACGGGTCAACGGGCTCTTGCGCGAAAACGGCGAGATCGTCGGCGTCACCTGTGACGAACTCGACCCGATCGAGGCGGATTTGATCGTTGCTGCTGACGGCGTCAACTCCGAACTCGCCCGCGAGGCCGGCCTGATGGACTGGGAAGAACCCGACGAGTGGTTCCAGGGCGTCAAAGCGGTCGTCGACATGGAGCCCGACGCGATCGACGACCGGTTTGACTTAGAGCCCGACGAGGGGGCCGCTCACCTGTTCTCGGGCGACCTCTTCGAGGACGTCCGCGGCGGCGGCTTCCTCTATACGAACGAGGACTCGCTGTCGATCGGGGCCGTCTTCCACCTCGACAGCCTCCTCGAGCGGGAGGCGGAACCACACGAGCTTCTGGACGCCCTACTTACGCACCCGCTACTGGCGGGCTGGTTCAAAAACGAGTATCACGAGCGCGAGTACGCGGCGAAGCTCGTCCCCGACTCGAAGAAGGTGGCCCACCGCAGCCCCTACCGCGATCGGCTCGTCCTCGTCGGCGACGCCGCCGGCCAGATGCAGGCACAGGGGCCGATCATCAAGGGGATGAACCACGCCGTCACCGCGGGCGCGCTCGCGGCCGACGCGTTCGCCGTCACCCGCGGCAGCGCCGACCCTGAGGCCGCCGGCCGCCGCTATACGAAGATGCTCGAGGACGCCGGCACGATGGAGAAGCTCCGGCCCCGGCGCTACGACCTCAGCCGGACCGTCGGCGAGCGCGACGCCGTCACCGCGGCCGTCGAGCGGGTGCTCGACTCGCCGATCGGCTCGTTGGCGGTCGGCAACCCGATCGCCGATCGGCTGCTCGAGCGCGCCTACAACTCGCCGTTCCTCGTGTCGATGCTCCCGGATACGAAGACCGGGTACGTCTCCCTGCCGACGTTGATCGCCGAGGAACACGGCAAGACGATCCACTGGGAGAACGAGATCGAGCCGCCGAGCCTCGAAGAACGGATCGGCGACCTGACCTACGACACGGACGTGGGTAACCCCCACATCAGACTCCTCGACGAGTCATTCGACGCCAGCGGCGCAGCCGTCACCGCCTGCCCGGTCAGCGCCGCGGACTTCGGCGGCGGCTGCTATCGCTCGGAGACGGTCAAGACCAACGGCACCGAGGAGACCCTGGTCAGCCTCGACACCCAGCCCTGCGTCGAGTGTGGCACCTGCGCCATCGTCGCAGACACCGAGTGGGAACACCCCCGCGGCGGCAAGGGCGTCGAGTACCGCGAGGGATAGCGTGAGCCGGTACGGCCCGCGGATCGCCGCGCTCGCTCGCCGCGCCGAGCGCGAACGGGCGGCCCTCTCGGCCAACGAGGTTTCACCCTCCGATGCCGACGACTATCTCCGTGACGGGGCGGGACAGGCCGTCTGGCTCTACGTCGAGGCCCGTACCGGCGGCCGGCTGATCCCGCTCAGCACGGCCGAGTTTGACGCGCTCGAGACCGCGATGAACCGCTGGCTCGAGTGTTATGCCCGCTGTCACGGCGTCGGCCTTGACGCCGAGTTCACGGTGCGCGAGGCGGCGGAGCTGTTGCTCGAGACGCGGAACATCGTCGACACGGCGCAGCTATTGACGTGCGTCCCCGAGCGCCGGCCGGGGTTGAACTCCGTGCGGTGACGGCGGGACGACTCTCGTATCGCGTGCTCGCTATGTGCCGAAAACCGAGCGGAAGGTGCGTCTCGAACCGGCCCGCACTTGACTCCCACGCAGTAGACGGGTATTCGGCTATCTCGATTGAGTACAAAGTCAGCTTGATGGTACAAGACGATCGGTTATCCCGACGACGGATGCTCAAGCTGACAGGTGTCGCGACGTCGACCGCGTTCGTCGCCGGTTGCGGTGGCGGTGGGAACGGCAACGGAAATGGCGGCGGTGGCGGCGGTGGCGGCGGCGGTGGCGGCGGTAGCGGCTACGAGATCGAGCCCGGTACGCAGATCGATTTCAGCGGCCAGACCAGTTACTGGGAAGGGCTCGCACCGTCCTCGATCGAGGGTGAGCAGAATCCGACGCTGATCCTCCAAAGCGGTGAGACGTACACGATCGGCTGGTCGGAAGGCGACGGTGCCGCACACAATCTGGAACTGCGCAACTCAAACGGGGAGGTCGTCGACGATTACACGACTGGCCAACCCACCACGGATCCCCAAAACGCGTTCTTCGAGTTCGAGGCAACCGACCAGATCGCCGTCTACCGCTGTCAGCCCCACCCAAGCATGGAAGGCGACATCCAGATTCAGGGCGGCGGTGGCGGCGGTGGCGGCAATCAGACCGGCAACCAGACCGGCAACCAGACCGGCGGAAACGAAACTGGTAATCAGACCGGTGGCAACGCGACCGGTAACGAAAGCGGGAATCAGACCGGCGGAAACAACACAACCGGGTAACAAAGACCGACCGCAGTCGGTTGTGTCGTCGCAGAGACGATCAGTAGATGAGTTCGTCGTCGTTTTCGACCATGTACAGCGTCCGCGCTGCGATGTTGACCGTGTGATCGCCGACGCGCTCGAGGTCTCGAATCGTTAATAATAGCCGCGAGACGTCCTGCAGCAGTTGTTCGACCTTGTCCGCAGACTCGAGTTCACGCTCGATGAGGTCCCGGACGACGGTCTCGCTTGCGCGTTCGGCGAACTGGTCGAGCTCGTCGTCGCGATTGGCCAGTTCTCGGCACTGGTCGGTGTCTTCGGTGTCGTAGGCGAGCATCGCGTCTTCGAACATATCGAGCGTGAGCTCGCCCATCTCCTGGACGTCGACGTCGGGGAACAGATCCTGCTCGGCGTCGATCGTATACTCGCCGAGGTTGGTCGCGAGGTCGGCGATGCGCTCTAGGTCGGTGATGATCTTGAACGAGGCCGCGATGAATCGCAGATCGCTCGCGACCGGCTGCTGGAGCGCGAGCAGGTCGATGCAGTCTTGCTCGAGGTCGAGGTACATGCGGTTGATCTCGCCGTCGCCTTCGATGACCTCGCGGGCGAGGGCATCGTCTTTCTGCTCTAAGGCGTCGAGCCCCATGCGAAGGCGTTCCATGACGACTTCGCTCATGTAGAGCACGTCCTCGCGAAGCTCCGTGAGCTTCTCCTGGTAGGATTTTCTGGCCATGGTTCACGCACCATGGCGGGCGAAGATATAGTTTGTGTCCACCGCAGTAATGCAGTCGCGTTCCACGGCGCGTGAGTCGTCGCGCGCGCCGACCTCACGGGACACGGCGACCGCTACTGAAACCACTCGAGCACCGCCTGTGCAACCGGCGACGGGAGCCGCGTCTTGGGTTCGTACTTCAGTCCCAGCAGGCCACCGAGGATGACGGTGACGGCGAAGACCGACGTGAGCAGATTCACGAGCAACCAGTCGAACGACTGTCCGTAGAGCGCGTAGTCGAAGGGGGCGAACAGCCGGACGCCACCGGTCAGGTAATCGAAGAGGATGTGCGACCCGTAGCCGATGGCGGCGGCCCGCCAGGGACCGACAGCGGAGAGCAAGGCGACCACGACCACCGCGACTGGCAACGAGTGGGTCAGCCCTCGATGGGCCCACAGGACGCCCTCCACGTAGCCGAGTTCGACCAGCGGACGGAAGATGATGATATCGCTGTCGGGGAAGGCGGCCGCCAGCGCCGTCACGAGGTACGGTTCGGGTCGCCGCGACCGAAACACGATTAAAGCCAGTGCGAGACCAAGTAAGATATGTACCCCATCGGCAACCATGCGTATCAGTAACACGGGATGTCGACGGATAAGCTGCATGGTCAGTACTCGGCACTGATAGGGTTTTCAGACTGTCTCGTGCGGAAATTCAGAACGGCGCGACTGCGTGAGATAACGGGGCACGGAAGATCGAGATCGGCGACGCCCAGCCACCGCCTCGAGCGAGCGGCGTCGGGACCCTATCCGAACTTGCCGGTGATGTAGTCCTCGACGCGGTCGTGGTCGGGGTTTTCGAAGATCTTGTCGGTGTCGTCGAACTCGACGAGTTCGCCACCGGTCAGGAAGACGGCGGTCTTATCGGAGATTCGGGCCGCCTGCTGCATGTTGTGGGTGACGATGACGACCGTATACTCCTCGGCCAGGTCCTCGATGAGGTCCTCGATCTTCGAGGTCGCGACGGGGTCGAGCGCCGACGCGGGTTCGTCCATGAGGATGACGTCCGGATCGGGCGCGATCGCCCGCGCGATACACAGCCGCTGTTGCTGGCCGCCTGAGAGGTCCAGTCCGCTCGAGTCGAGTTGATCCTCGACCTCCTCGAGCAGCGCTGCCTGCTCGAGGGCGGTGTGGACCTTCTCGTCGACGTTATCGTCTTTCCCCTGGACTTTGAGCCCGTAGGCGACGTTGTCGCGGATCGACTTCGGGAACGGGTTGGGCGACTGGAAGACCATGCCGATCTTCCGGCGCAGGGCGACGGGATCGACGTCGTCGTCGTAGACGTTCTTTCCGTCGAACAGCAGTTCGCCGTCGACGTTGGCGCTGTCGACGAGGTCGTTCATTCGGTTGACACACCGGAGGAACGTCGATTTCCCACAGCCCGATGGTCCGATGACCGCCGTGACTTGCTGTTCCGGGATCTCGATATCGACGCTGTCGAGGGCCTGCTCATCGCCGTAGTAGACGTCGAGGTTTCGCGCCTCGAGGAGGGTCCGGTCCGTCACCGGTTCCCCGCCGGCGTCGGTACTGTCTGTGACCGTATCGGTACCCGGCGTTGGGGCTGGCTGATTGTCGGTCGATTCCGTTGTCGAGGAGGTCATCTGATTGTCACTCATTGTCAGGTTCGCTGTTGGTAGCGGTTCCGGATGATGATCGCGATCGAGTTGATCGTCAGCAAGACGACGAGTAGCGTGACGACGCCAGCGGCGACGACGCCGTACTGGAACTCGGTCTGGGGATAAGACGCCCAGTTGTAGATCTGCAGGGGCATCGCGCTGACCTTGCTAAGGAGGCTGTTGGGGATGCCGAAGACGGTCGTCGGGGCGGCGATCATGATCAGCGGTGCCGTTTCGCCGATCGCGCGGCCGAGTGCGAGGATCGTCCCGGTCATGATGCCCGGCATCGCTCGCGGCAAGACGACGTTCCGGATCGTCTGCCATTTCGTCGCACCCATTCCGTAGGAGGCCTGTCGCTGTGAGTCGGGCACTGCCCGGATCGCCTCCTGTGCGGAGATGATCACGATCGGGAGGATCAGCAGGGACACGGTAAACGCCGCGGCCAGCACCGAGCCGTAGCCGATATTAAAGAGGCCGATGAACAGCCCCAGTCCGAGCAGCCCGTAGACGACCGAGGGGACGCCCGCGAGGTTAGCGATGTTGAGCTGGATGAACTGCGTGAGATAGCCGTCGTCGGCGTATTCCTCGAGGTAGACCGCGGCTCCGACCCCGATCGGGAACGTGATGAGCGCGATCAGGAGCATGATCGCGATCGACCCGACCAGCGCGGGTAGGAACCCGGCTTGGTACGGGCTCGGGTGTGGTGGATTCGTGAGGAAGCCCCAATCGAGCCAGCCGACGGCGTCGACAACGACGTTCAGGAGCAACGCCGCGAGTGAGACGATACCGACGAGCGTCGCCGCCAGTGCGAGTAGGCGGAACGCGATATCTTTCGTTCGGCTGACCTGGCCGAACCCGCGCTGAGACGGCGTATCCTGCGTATCAGCTGCCATCAGCGATACACCTCTCGATACCGTGACGCGACGATTTCACTGATAAGGTTCATAACGAAGGTGATGACGAACAGGGTCAGTCCGACCGCGAAGAGGCTCTTGTACGCCGGTCCCTGTCCGACGATGTCGCCCGTCCCGATCTGGACCATCGCAGATGTCATCGGCTGAATCGAATTCAGGAACATCCCCGCTGGATCGGTGAGGTCGATCATCCGCGGCGTCTGTCCCGCGGCGATCGCGACGATCATCGTCTCGCCGATCGCCCGTGAGAGCGCGAGGATGAACGACGAGAAGATTCCCGACAGCGCCGCCGGGACGACGACGGACGTCGAGACGGTGAACTTCGTCGCTCCGAGACCATAACTAGCCTCCCGAAGCGAATCGGGTACCGCACTCATGGCGTCCTCGCTGACCGAGGAGACCATCGGAATGATCATGATCCCGACCATGATCGACGCCGACAGCGCGTTGAACGTCGACAGCGGCAGGAACGTATCTAATGCGGGCGTCACGTAGACGAGCGCGAAGTAACCGTAGACGACAGTCGGCACGCCCGCCAGCACCTCGAGCGCCGGCTTGAGGTACGCGCGTCGCCGTTCGGAGGCGTATTCGCTCAGATAGATCGCGGTCAATAGGCCGATCGGGAGCGCGACCATCGCCGAGCCGACGGTGATGACGAGCGTCCCCGAAATCAGTGGCAAAACGCCGAACGAAACCGGATCTTGCGTCGGGTTCCACTTCGTGCCGGTGAGGAAGTCGACGAGTGAAACCTGTGCGAAGAAATCGACCGCGTCTACGAGCAGCGTCGCCACGATCGCGACGGTCGTCAAGATCGACAGGAGCGCACACAGCATGAAGAGATAGCGGAACGCGGTCCCCCGCGCTGTGCGGATCCCGTCGTGGGAGAAGTCAGGTTGGCTCATTCGCTCACCTCCGCGATCGCGCTCTCGAGTTTCTCAAGGTTTTCGTCTCGTTTTGATTCGGTGATCGGTACGTAGCCGACGTCGGTGACCAGATCCGTCGCGGCCTGTTTGATGTAGAATCGAACGAAGTCCTGGACAGCCGGCTTCGTGAGCGACTCCTTTGCGACGTAGATAAACAGCGGCCGCGAGAGGGGTTTGTACTCTCCTGACTTGGCCGTCTGGATCGAGGGTTCGACGCAGCCGTTGCCGTTATCGATCGCAAC
The DNA here is from genome assembly GCF_046097095.1 of Natrinema sp. 74. Lineage (NCBI taxonomy): Archaea > Methanobacteriati > Methanobacteriota > Halobacteria > Halobacteriales > Natrialbaceae > Natrinema > Natrinema sp. 74. The sequence goes on along the minus strand of NZ_CP175698.1, from coordinate 3,031,833 downwards.
AGCCTTGATCCGGTCGGGGTTCTCGGCGTAGTACGCGAAGCCGAAGTAACCCATCGCGGCCTGCGACCCGCGGACGCCCCGTACGATCGTTCGGTCCCGTTCGGTCGCGTAGTAGTCGCTCCGGTGGTTCAGTTCCTCGCCGAGGACTGCCTCGTTGAAGTAATCGAACGTACCCGAGGTCGTCGCGGCACCATAGAGTTCGATCTTCCGGTCGGGCCACTCCTCGTTGATATCGCTCCAGCGCTGGGCACCGTCGGCTTGCCAGATCTGCTGGAGCTGTTCGACGGTAAGGCAGTTGATCCAGTCGGCGTCGGGGTTGACGACGACCGTCAGCGCGTCCGTCGCGATCTGGAACTCGATCGGCGTAATATCGTTGCTTCCACACTGTTCAACTTCGGCGTCGGCGATCTCCCGACTCGCGTTGTTGATGTCGGTCCGCCCCGCACAGAAGAAGTTCCCGAACCCGCTTCCGGTTCCGGTCTTACTGAGCGAGAGGTTGACGGTCGGGTTCTCTTCGGAGAAGGCGGAGGCGATCGCCTCGGTCACGGGGAACACCGTGCTGCTTCCCGCGATATTTACCTGTTTTCCCTCTGCGGCGAAGACGCCGATACAGCCGGCCAGCCCCCCGGAGAGGCCAACGCTCGCCGCGGCGAGGAACTCCCGCCGACCGAGGCCGGTCGGCAGGGACGCCGTGGTATCTCTCGACATCACCTAATCGAAGTCACAGAGTAGGTAAGTATACTACTATGTGGACTATATAGCGGTATGTATCTCTGATTGGAAACGACAGCAGCGCGATGAAAACCGCCAAACGCGTACTGAACGCATACATATGGCAATAGTTGTCGTTCGACACTCTCGAGCCGAGATGACTAGATTTGTTACGCATGGTTAGGAGGAGAGATTAACATCGCATATATAGACGAGAGCGGTGCGATTCGGAAGCTAGACCGAGCAGTTCGATCGACGAGTAACTATAGTAGCAACTGAAAGTCATTGCACACCTGACTCGCACGACAGCGTTGCGATCAGTGTGTAAATCGTTTCAGTTGCTACTATAACGTGTGGCCCTCTCTAGACGACAGAAAATACATACTAACTCGTCCGACCGAATTACGCGCCTGCGACTTCCTCGAGCGTGGCCATGTTCTCGCTTGCCTGCTCCTCGCTCGAGGGGACGTAGTTGACCTCCTCGGCGATCCAATCCGCGGTCGAGTTCTCGATGTAGAATTTGACGAACTCGAAGACCGGGTCGCGCTGCAGCGCTTCCTCGGACGGGTAGATGAACAGCGGTCGCGCCATCGGATACGTCCCCGCCTTGGCGGCCTGGAGGGTCGGCTCGGCACAGGCGTCGGTCGCGTCGGCTTTAATTTTGAGCGCTTTCACACGATCCGCGTTTTCGGCGTAGTAGCCGTAGCCGAAGTACCCCATCGCGTAGGGGCTGGCCTCGAGCCCCTGGACGATGGTGGTGTCGTCCTCCGTGCCGACGTAGTCGCTTCGGTGGCCAGCGTCGCCGACCACGTTCGCGGTGAACCAGTCGTAGGTCCCAGAGGTCGTATCGGGACCGTAGAGTTCGACGGGTTCGTCCGGCCAAGTCGGATCGATATCTGCCCAGGTCTCCGCACCGCCCTGCTTCCAGATTCGAGCCAGCTGGTCGAACGACAGACAATCGACCCAGTTGTTCTCGGTGCTGACGGCCATCGTGAGCGCGTCGCTCGCGATCTGCATCTCGACGGGCGTGACTCCGTTTCCGGTACAGTGGTCCCGCTCTCCGGCCTCGATCGGCCGCGAGGCCGCATTGATGTCCGCATCACCGGGACAGTAGTGATTCTCGAATCCGCCGCCGCTGCCGGTCGACTTGACCCTGACGGTGACGTTCGGATGCTTCGCCGTGAACCGATCGCGCATCGCCTTCGAGATCGGATAGACGGTGCTCGACCCCGTGACGATGACCTCTCCGGAGAGTCCGTCGCCGCCCTCGCTCCCACCGTCGCTCTCACTCGAGAGACAACCCCCGAGGGCCACCGTCCCACCCCCACCGACGGTCGCGAGAAGTCGTCGTCGCGATACTCCCTCGACGGACCGTTCGCACCGGACGTTCTGCATCGTGTGACGAACTCGATAGGATATAAAAAAGGGATGCTATGAGAACTGTATATCAGTCAATAGCAACACCGTCGTATATACAGCCGACTCCGTCTGATCGGCAGACCGCGGCGGGCCAGCCTCGAGGGAAACGGCGTCACGAACGGTCTTAGCGGAGTAGTTCGTCGTCGCTCTCGAGGGCATACAGCGTTCGGGCCGCGACGTTCACGGCGTGGTCGCCGACGCGTTCGATATCGCGAACGATCACGAGCGTCCGCGAGACGTCGGCGAGAATATCGGATACCGGCGGATCGCCGACCGAATCGGTCTCGGTCGCCCGACCATCGGTTGCGTCGACGCCCGCGACGCGGAGATCGATACAGGTCCGGACGACGCGCTCGGCGACGCTCGCACAGCGGGCATCAAGTTCGTCGTCGCGATCGGCGACCGCGAAACAAGGCTCCGTCTCCTCCGTGACGAACGCCTCGAGGGCCTCTTCGAACATCTCGAGTGCGAGTGCGGCGATCCGCTCGAAATCCACGTCGGGAAGCGGCGGCGATGACTCGGTCGCGCCCAACGCGTGCTCGGCCAGATTGGTCGCGAGATCGCCGACGCGCTCTAAGTCGGTGACGATCTTGAACGCGGCGACGACGATCCGCAGATCGCCGGCGACCGGCTGGTGCAGCGCGAGCAAGTCGAGACACTCACCCTCGAGGTCGAGCGAGCGGCGGTTGACGGCACGATCGCCGTCGATAACAGCGCGAGCGAGCGACCGATCGCCGGTAAACAGCGCGGTGAACCCGTCGGCGAGTTGCTCGTAGACGAGATCTCCCATCGCGACGACGGCCTCGCGAAGGCGCTCGAGGCGGTCCTGGTAGTCCTCGCGGACCATCGCCTCACCCGAACTTGCCGGTGACGTAGTCTTCGACACGCTGGCTCTCGGGGTTCTCGAAGATCTTGTCGGTGTTGTCGTACTCGACGAGTTCGCCGCCGGTCAGGAAGACGGCGGTCTGGTCGCTGATCCGCGCAGCCTGTTGCATATTGTGCGTGACGACGACGACGGTGTACTCCTTGGCGAGTTGCTCGATCAGGTCTTCGATCTTGGCGGTCGCGACGGGGTCGAGCGCCGACGCGGGCTCGTCCATCAGGATCACGTCGGGGTCGACGGCGAGACAGCGCGCAATACACAGCCGCTGTTGCTGGCCGCCCGAGAGGCCGAGCGCGTTGTCGTCGAGACGGTCGGACACCTCATCCCACAGTGCGGCCTGCTCGAGTGAGTGCTCGACGATCTGCTGTTCGGCCTCGCGGTCGTCGTTCCCGAGCAGGCGGCCAAGCAGGCCGACGTTCACGTCGCCGTGTTTGCGCGGCCCGTAGGAGACGTTCTCGCGGATCGACTTCGGGAACGGGTTAGGGCTCTGGAACACCATGCCGACCTTCTTGCGAAGTTGGACTAGATCAGTGTCGCCCTCGTAGATGTTCTCATCGTCGATCTCGACGGTCCCCTCGATCTGGGCGCTGTCGATGCGGTCGTTCATCCGGTTGAGACACCGGAGGAACGTCGACTTCCCGCAGCCGGACGGGCCGATCAGGGCCGTCACGCTCTGCTCGGGAATCTCCATCGAGATGTCGTCGATGGCGTGGTCGTCCCCGTAGTAGACGTCGAGGTCCTCGACCGAAATGGCGGCCTCGCCCTCGAACTCGTAGTCGGTCCACGAGTCGACGAGTCGCTCGTCGGTCTCGGCGCCGACCGTGAGGCTGTTCGATTGCTGTTCCTCGTTCGTCCGCGTCACTGTCTGTTCGCTCATTGGTGTAGTTTCCTCCTGAAGTAGATTCGCGAGGCGATGCCGATCGCATAGAAGCTGAGCACCACCATCAGCAGTACGAGGGCGGTTCCCCATCCGAACGCGTCCCCCAGGTCGACAGCGCCGGTAGAGATGATGGCATAGAGCTGGTAGGGGAGCGCGCTCGAGGCCTGCAACAGCGCATCGTTCTTGACGAACGGCGGCGTTGCCATGAGCCGGAACGATCCGAGCACGCTCGGCGCGCGGGAGGGGGTCGGTGACCCGGCGGTGACCAGCAGGATCGGTGCCGTTTCCCCGGCGATCCGGCCGACGCCGAGGATTACGCCGGTGATGACGCCGGGCATCGCCGCCGGCAGCACGACGCTCCGGATCGTCTGCCACTGATTGACGCCTAGTGCAGCGCTAGCATCGCGGTACTCGTCGGGGACGCTCTTGATCGACTCCCGACTGGTGATGACGACCAGGGGTAACAGCATGAATCCCAAGACGAACATCCCTGCGAGCAGCGAGTCCTGATTGCCGAACCGCGGGACCAGAAACGCGTAGCCGAAGAGGCCGTAGACGATACTTGGCGTGCTCCACAGCGCGTTGGTGGCGGTCTCGATCACCGCGGTGAATCGGCCCTGTTCGGCGTATTCGGTGAGGAACACGGCGGCACCGATCCCCATCGGCACAGCCAGCACTACCGCGCCGATCACGAGCCAGATCGTGCCGACGATCGCCGGGAAGATGCCGTGGTACTGCTGGCCCAGCATGACGCCGTTCGTAAGGAACGGGACCGAGACGTTCAGTCCCGGACCGAACTGTGCGCCCTCGAGGAGCTTCGGCAGTCCCTTCCGGACGACGAAGAGGATCAGCAGTAGGAGCACGGCGATCATGCCGAAGGCGTTCAGCCCAATCAGCATGTACGCGCCGTTCTGGCGGCCCTGGCTGCCGAACCCCTCTGAGACGATCGCACCACTCCAGACGACGAGCAGACTGAGCGCGATCGTCACCAGCGGCACGACGATCTGCGCGTGAAAGGTGGCCTCAAGCGATGGTGGATTCCAGACCCAGCCGATGTCGACGAGTCCGGCGGCGAGCAGCGCTCCCCAGGCCAACGCAAGGAGACCGACTGGCAGCGTCGTTCCGAGGTCTTCCGGGAGCACCGCGATGCCGAGCGTCGCGACGAGCGCGACGACCAACCCCGCGATGACGCTGCCGGTCGCGCCGACGCCGAACAGGATAGTCGTCATCAGACCGCCGGTCACGAATCCGACGACGCCGAATCCGACGCCGGTTCCGAGTCCGGTGTACCGGTCGGCGGTGGTCTCGTAGAGACCGACGTTCGACGCGATTCCGGCGGCGATCAGACCGACGCCGGCGAGTACGAACGTGGCGCCGAACAGCGCAAACAGGGAGAGGCCCGCGACTGCGGTGTCGGGACTCGTGCGATCGAACAGCGTCGTCCAGCCGAGCAGGAACGTGACGATCGCGAGGCCGACGATACCCAACGCGACGCGGTCGAACGCGTTGACCGCCGGTGCGGCCGTTCGAGATGTGGTCTCTTCGCTCATTGTTCTCCCTGTAGCTGGTGTTTCATACGTCGTTCAATATACTGTGAGGCGATCGACAGCACGGTGACGCTGACGAACAGCACGACGCCGGCGGCGAACAGCGCGCTCATGTGCGTACCGCTGGCGTTCCCGTACTGGCTGGCGATTAGGCTGGTCAGCGTCTCGGTGTTCCCGAACACGTCATACAATGGGTCGGGCAGCTCTTGTGCGTGACCCAGGATCACAGTCGCTGCCATCGTCTCGCCGACGGCGCGTCCCACGCCGAGCAGCACGGCCGCAGAGACCCCGGAGAACGTGGCGGGTAAGGTAATACTCTTGGTCGTCTGCCAGTCGGTCGTGCCGAGTGCGAGCGAGCCGCTCTTCATCGACTCGGGGACACTCGCGATGGCGTCTTCTGCGACCGAGACGACCGTCGGCAGCGACATCAGCCCGACGACCAGCCCCACGATCACGAGGCTGCCAGATGTCGGTAACTCGAGGTTCTCCATCATGTAGCCGTTCAGGATGGTGAAGCCGATGTACCCGTAGACGATCGAGGGAATACCCGCGAGCGTCTCGACGGCGGGTTTGACGACCTCGCGGACCGCGTCGGGGGCGATCTCGCTGATGAACAGTGCACCCGCGACGCCCAGCGGTCCGGCGATGAGCATCGCCAGCATCGTCGTCACGAGCGTGCCCCACATCATCGGGACCAGCGAGTAGATCTCCTCGCCGCGGATCCGCCACATCGGCTCGCTGGTGTGAGTGAACATCTCCGCGCCCATGAAGCGGACCGCAGGCAGCGCCTCGACGAACAGATAGATCGTGATCAGCGCGAGGATCGCTCCGGTCCCAATCGTCGCGAGAAAGGTCAGCGCTTTCGCCGTTTCGGCCTGGTACTCGTACAGTCCGTACGCCACCGTGAACAGGGATCCCACGAGGGGCAACGCCGTGAACGGCGATCCGATCAGGAACCCGACGACCGCCCCGAGCAAGCATAGCGCGCCTATTGTGGCGAGCGCGACGAAACGATCGTCGGTCGTCTCGACCCCGAACCGATCTTTCAATTGTTGGCGTATCTCTGTTGTTGACATAAAATATCGGTAATCGAAAGCCGACGCCACTTAGTTTTCTGGGTCGGGCAGCTTATTGCGTTGCTTCTTGCGCTCCTCGGGCGGAAGCATGAAGTAATCGTTCGGCTTGACGAAGTGTAACTGGCCGTACTCGCTCAGCAGCATGTTGATGAACGCCGCTTCCTTCTTGCTCGTCCCCTCGTAGGTGTAGCAGTGGAGATCTCGAGAGAGCGGGTAGTCGGCCGAGCCGAGGTTCTTGCCGAGTTCGTAGGTCGTGCCGTTTAATTCGAGTGCGATCGCGGGGTTCTGTTGCTCATTGATAAAGGCGAGCGCGAGGTAGGCGATCGCGTTGTCGGAGTTGGATAGCGTCGTCTGGACCTGCTGATTCTGGCCCTTCCGGATGTCGACGCCGGGCATTTTGGCCTCTGGATCGCCGAGCATGTTTTTACGGAACGCGGTGTCGGTACCGGATCCGACTGCGCGGCCGACCGCCTGAATCTCTTTGTCCGGGCCGTTGTAGCTGGGGATCTCGGACCAGTTGCTGATCTCGCCCTTGTAGATTTGGCGGACCTGATCGCCGGTCAACTTCGTGACGCCGGCGTCGTAGACCTCCTTGCTCACGGAGATGGGCTGTCCGTCTCGCGCGACAACGTGGTCTCTGTACTTGTCGAGTTCCTCCTGACTGGCATCGGGGAGTTCGGCCGAGACGGGCGCGCTGGAGTCGCCGATGTCGACCTGCCCGTTCGCGACCTTTTCGAGGCCGGTACCAGAGTGGCTGAGACCAACGTTCACCATAAACGGCGGCTGGGAGCCATCCTTGTTCTCGAAGCCGTACAGACCGGCCCAGTAGTCAGCAAGGTTCTTGTTATCGGGATTGTCGATCTTGTCGTAGCCAGGTGCGGTACTATTCTTGTTGGACCCCCAGTACTCGCCGTCGTCGGCGGGGTGGTTGGAGTTCCAGTAGGACGCCGCGTCGGACGTGATTGGGTAGACGGTGGAGGACCCGTCGGCCGTCAGCGGTTCGGTGCTGCTCCCAGCACTCCCCAGACAGCCGGCAGCCGCCACGGCACTGGTGACACCCGTCGCAGCGATAAACTTCCGTCGCGATACCGCGTCGCGTCCGAACTGGTTGTCTGCCATCACGTGGTTGATTCGAGAGGGTATAAAAAAGGGATGCTATGAACCATATATACCGATCAGTGCCCACATATCTCTATATAGCCGTATTTCATCGATGGCAGAGGCGCGACGATACCGTCGAACGACGAAAACGACCGAATCGAACAACTTCGACGCTGAATTATCGAGGTTACCGTCTCTAATCTGAGGCCTAAAACCGTTATACAGGTGTTCGGCAGCGGCTGTGCATGATCAGACGGCCGTGGCCGACACTCGTCGTAACGCACCGATTTCGCGCGACGACCGCGATCGATGTCCGTGTCCCCTCCGGTCTCGTTCTCTTTCGAACTGGGTGCGTATCGCTCATGTCGGGAAAATCGACCGTTTCACGCCGTCTATATACTCCTATTTCGAAGAACCAACTCAACGGTACACACACCGACGGGTCAGTTCCAGAATAGAGCAGAATCGACGCCTGATACACGATCATACCGACACCCGAACAGATCTCTATAGATCCACGTATATTTATGTTCGAGCGATCGAAACCCCGTCTATGGAGACGCGAAAGGTGCAGGTGACCGGTGGCTCGACGTACACAGTTTCGCTCCCGAAGACGTGGGCAACCGAAAACGACGTCAGCGCCGGAACGACCGTCGAGTTCTATCTGGAAGACGATTCGCTGTTACTGACGCCACACAGCGAGACGGATCGACAGGAGGGCTCGCTGGACGTCTCGAGCCTCGAGGGCGAGCGGCTAACTCGGGCCGTGATGACGATGTACGTCAGCGGATTCGACATCATCCGCCTCGAGGCCGCCCGGATTACGACCGACCAGCGCCGGGCGATCCGTGACGCGACCCAGGGACTCGTCGGCGTCGAAGTCCTCGAGGAGACGAGCGACAGCGTGGTGATCCAGGACTTACTCGACTCCTCGGAGCTATCGATCGTCAACGCCGTCACTCGAATGCGCTTGATCGCCCAATCGATGCTCGAGGACGCGGTGACGGCGCTGGTCGAGAACGACGACGACATCGCCCACGACGTAATCGAGCGAGACGACGACGTCGACCGCCTCTGGCTCGTCGTCTCCCGGATCTTCCGCGCGACGCTTCGCTCGCCCACGGCGGCCGAGGAACTCGGCGTTCCCCGCGAGGACTGCTTCGACTTCCACTCCAGTGCCCGCCAACTCGAGCGAGTCGCCGACCACGCGGCGAAGATCAGCAACCTCGCACTCAAACTCGACGAGATACCCGAACCGGTCGCCGAGGCGCTCGCGGAGCTGCAGGCAGACGCCTCCACCGTCCTCGAGAAGTCGATGGACGCGCTGTTCGCCGAGGAGACCGGGGAGGCGAATCAGTTCGGCCACGACGCCCACGAGGCCGTCCTCGAGATCGATGAGCACACGCGCCAGATCGACGCCATGCTCCGAGATTTAGAGCCGGTCCAGGCCCAGTCGCTGGGACTGATCGTCGACTCGCTGTCCCGAAGCGCCGACTACGGCGGCAACATCGCCGAGACGGCGCTACAGAAGGCCGCGCCGAGTCCCTAACTGCTCGAGTCGGTCCTGTTCGTCGAGGCCGGACGCCTCATCCCGATCTGGAACATCCCTCGCACGGCTTCGGACTGCGGTTTGTCACCGACTCACCGCAACCAGCGCATGCCGCCGCAGGCCGTCTGTCATGCGGATTTATATCTTCTTCAGGGCCTCGAGCTGGCGGATGTCGGAAGCGCTGTGACGCTGTGGAAACGAACGAATTGTGCCGATGGAGCCGTCCTGTCTACTTCCGCCCTCCTGCGGGAACGCTTTTTAAGCCCCACCTCGAAAACCGAGTGATGGAACTCGACGATCATGCCGAGGATCTCGCCTCCGACCTCGGCGTCGACAAAGAGGAGGTCAAAGACGACCTGCAGAACTTAGTGGAGTACAGCGTTCCGATCGATGAGGCCAAACAGAGCCTCCGGCGGAAGTACGGCGACGGACAGAGCGGCGGTGGCGGCGCGCCGTCGGCGAAAGACATCGCCGAGATCACGCCCGACGACGGCAACGTCACGGTCACGGGCGTCGTCCTGACGGCGGGCGAGCGGTCGATCCGCTATCAGGGCTCGGATCACGTCATCGTCGAAGGCCGACTGGCCGACGAAAGCGGCGTCATCGATTACACCGCCTGGGAGGACTTCGGGCTCTCGCCGGGCGATACGATCACCGCGGGCAATGCGGGCGTCCGCGAGTGGGACGGCGAACCCGAACTTAATCTCGGAGAGAGCACCTCGCTGTCGTTCAACGATGACTCGCTCGAGGTGCCCTACGAGGTCGGCGGCGACTCGCAACTGGCCGACTTACAGACGGGCGACCGTGCCGTCACGATCGAGGTCTCGGTGCTCGAGTGCGAGCGCAAGACGATCGATGGCCGCGACGGCGAGACGGACATCTTGAGCGGCGTCTTCGGCGACGAGAGCGGGCGGCTTCCGTTTACGAACTGGGAGCCTGCGCCGGCGATCGAAGAGGGCGGCACGGTACGGATCGAGAACGCTTACGTCCAGGAGTTCCGGGGCGTCCCGGAGGTCAACGTCTCGGAGTTCTCGACGGTCACCGGGCTCGACCGCGAGATCGACGTCGGCAGCGATACGACGACGATGGACGTCGCCGACGCCGTCGGTACCGGCGGTATCTACGACGTCGAAGTCGTGGGCAACCTGCTCGCGGTCCGCGACGGCTCTGGGCTCATCCAGCGCTGTCCGGAGTGTTACCGCGTCATCCAGAAGGGACAGTGCCGGACTCACGGTGACGTCGACGGGATCGACGACCTGCGCGTCAAGGCGATCCTCGACGACGGCACCGGCACCGTCACCGCCGTCCTCGACGACGACCTGACCGAGCGCGTCTACGGCGGCACGCTCGAGGACGCACTCGAGCAGGCCCGCGAGGCGATGGATCAGGAGGTCGTCGCGGACACGATCCGCGAGCGCATCGTCGGCCGCGAGTACCGCATCCGCGGTCACCTCTCGGTCGACGAGTACGGCGCGAATCTCGACGCCGAGACTTTCGAGGAGAGCGACGACGATCCGGCTGCCCGTGCGACGGCCCTGCTCGAGGAGGTGGACGCATGAGCGCGAACGGTACCGACGACGAGGACGTTCCAGGTCGAGAGATCGCCTACCGACTGTTCGCGGCCGAGTACGACGACGCCTCGCTGTCCTACGCCGAGAGCGACGAGGAGCGCGCCCCGAACTACGTGGTCTCGCCGACCGGTGCGCGACTCAATCGCGTCTTCGCCGTCGGGACGCTGACCGAAGTCACGTCGGTCAACGACGAGATGGTCCGCGCCCGGGTCGTCGACCCGACCGGCGCGTTCGTCGTCTACGCCGGCCAGTACCAGCCCGACGAACTGGCATTCTTAGAACAGACCGAGCCGCCGGCGTTCGTCGCGGTGACGGGCAAAGCCCGGACGTTCCAGCCCGAGGATTCCGATCGGGTCTACACCTCGCTCCGACCGGAGAGCATCGCCATGGTCGACGCCGACACCCGCGACCGCTGGGTCGTCAGCGCGGCCGAACGGACGCTCGAGCGCGTCGGCACGTACGCGGCGGCCGCCGAACTAGACGCGAGCGGCGACGCGCTGACCGACGCCCTGCTCGAGGCCGGCGTCGAATCCGGCCTTGCGGCGGGGATTCCGCTCGCACAGGACCACTACGGCACGACGCCGTCGTATCTCGCGGCGCTGCGCGAGTGCGCAATCGAGGCCTGCGAGGTCGTCGCCGGCGACCGCGATCAGGTGAGCGGACTCGATCTCGCGCCCGACACGACGAGCCCCGAATTCGATGCGACGGTCGACTCGCTCGCCGACCTCGACGGCGTCGATCCCGATGCGATCGAGGCCGACGGTGTGGCCGAATCCGAACTCGGGCCGACGTCGGCGGAGCCGGAACCGGCAGCGGCCACCGCCGGCGGCGAGACGGCGACCGACTCGGCCGGGGGAGCAGGCTCGGCGGTCGGAACGGCGACCACGCCGAGCGACGAGACCGAGGGCGTTGCGGTCGATACCGCCGAGTCCGAGGCGTCATCAAGTGCCGACGCCGACACGGTCTCGAGCGAGGACGCGGAGTCGGACGACGGCGCTACCGCGGAGACGATCGACGACGCGGAACCGGACGACGAAGACACGACGGACGACGAAGATACGACAGACGACGATCTCGGCGATTTCGACGCGGGCGGCGCGGACGACGGCATGTACGAGATGGACGACGAGGAACGCGAACAACTCGAGGAGGAGTTCGGCGCGGAGTTCACGACCGGCTCCGAGGTCGACGAGCCCGGCACAGCCGACATCGACGTGCCAGAACCCGACGAGCCGGCGGCCGAGGTCGAGAGCGAGTCGGCCGCGAGCGAACCCGAACCGGCGGCAGACGATGCCGACGCCGGGAGTGGCTCCGCCGAACCGGACGACGAAATCGGCACACCGCCCGAGTCGGGACTCGAGGCCGACGAGTCGGACGAATCCGAGGCCGAGGCGGAACCGGAACCTGCGGCCGAAGACGAGACGACGGACGAACCCGACGCGGACGCCGACGGAGCGGAGCCGGCCGCGGACGTCGATCTCGAGAGCTACGTCGTCGAGACCATGGAGGAACTCGATGACGGAAGCGGCGCCGATCGAGACGAACTCGTCGAGACGGTCGCCGCGGACACCGGCGCGTCGGCCGAGGAGGTCGAAAACGCGATTCAGGACGCGCTGATGGGCGGCCAGTGTTACGAGCCCGACGACGAGACGCTGAAAGCGATCTGACCCCGCGATGGGCGACGACTCTCGCCGACGAACCCCGCCGGCCTCGGGCTCGACATCGACGCGCTCGCTAGTCGAGCCGATCCCCGGCGAACCCGCCGCGACCGCGACGATCGACGACGAGCGAGCGCTGTTCGTCGCCGACTACCACGCCGGCTACGAGGCCGGCCTCCGGTACGACCGCGGCGTCGACGTTCCCAGTCGGGCCGCCGACCGCCGCGAGCGACTCCTATCGTTACTCGAGCGCACCCGTCCCGACCGGCTGGTCGTGCTGGGCGATCTGATGCACTCGATCGGTGACCCCGGCGGGGCCGAGCGCGGCGAACTCGAGGTGCTGTTCGAATCGTTTCCCGCCGAGCTTTCGGTTACCGTCATTAAGGGCAACCACGACGGGCGCATCGAAACCTGGCTCGCGGACGACGACGAGATCGACGCCGACGTTACCGTCGAACCCGGCGCAGGCGTCGGACTCGGCGGTGTCGGCGTCTGTCACGGCCACACCTGGCCCGCCCCGGCGGTCCTCGAGCGCGACGTGGTCTGTCTGGGCCACGAACACCCCTGCGTGCGGCTCGAGGACGAAGTCGGCGGCAGCCGCGTCGAACGGGCGTGGCTGCGCGGCCGGCTCGATCCCGATCCGTTTCGCGACCGGTCCGAATACGATGGCGTGTCGTGGCTCGAGCGTGAGGGCGAGTCGCCGCCGCGAGTGGTCGTGCTCCCGGCGTTCAACGATCTCGTCGGCGGAACGTGGAGCAACGTGACCGGACAGTCGTTTCTCTCGCCGTTCTTGCCGGCGGGACTGGCCGAGGGCGAGGCCTATCTGCTCGACGGGACGCGACTCGGGCCGTACGAGTCGGTGTGAGGCGACCTGCAAATCGGTGCTGCGCGCCGACACCGTCCGAGTTGTCGAACTCTCCCTCGTCTTCGACGAAAATACCCATCGATACCGATGAAAACAAATACGTCTTCGTAAAATGGTTGTGTTAGAATTATGTCGTTTCGGCAACCATCCGTGGCGTCTTTCTCGGTCGTCATCGGCGGGTATCTCGGGCTTTTAGCCGCGGGCGCAACCGGCCTCGTCCTCGGGACCGAATACGTTACCCGGTGGCCCGTGGTGATCGGCGGAGCTGTCGGCGTCCTCGCGGTCGCCCGCAGCTATACGCGACCCGCGACCGCGACGCGTCTCGTTCGAACGCGGCTGTATCTGCTCCCGATCGCAGTTCCGATACTCCTTACATGTCTCGTTCCGGGCTTCGCGCTGTTCGGCCATCACGGGTACGAACGGTGGCTGGCCGACCGGCTCGGCGAACTGTTCGTCGTCACCGGCGCGGGAGGGCTCGTTTACCTCGTCACGGCGAACCGCCACGTCGCCTCCCTTCACGAGCGGGAGCCGATCGTGGCCGAGTGGTCCGCGCGGCCGGACGCCCGATATCTGCGACTCCTCCGCGCGAGCGGACTCGCTCTCGGTTGTAGCTGCCTCGTCGTCGGCTTCGACCTCATCCACATCATCGAAACGGACGTCAATCCGCTTCCCGCGTTCGGCGGCGCGGCGATCGGACAGGCGATCACCGTCGGCCGGCGTCGAACCTACACGCTGTTCGAAAGCGGGCTCTGCGTTCGTCGGGCCAAGGCGTTCAATCACCAGTTCGTGCCTCGCTCACAGTTACGGGCCGTCGATTTCACCGAAGATCGACTCGAGATCAAATGCGGGCTGCCGTGGCCGTTCCCGGTCCGGTGTGCCACGGAGACGATGCGACGTCCGAAACGGGTCGCGGACGCGGTCGCGGGATTGCTCGAGTCGACACGAGAACGGAAGTAACGGAGTTGCCGGATTACCGCCGCACCGTCTCTGATCGAATTTCGTCGTCCTCGCGCCACTGGTAGTAGTAGTACTCGGTCCCCGCAATCTCGGTCACCGAGATGCTCGCGTGCGACGGGACGCCGTCGGGATACGTCTCCGAATCGGAAGGGGTCGATTCCGTCGACGTCTCACCGTCGGCGCGCTCTCGCCACGCCGCGAGGTCCGTGAGGTAGGCACTCACCGCGCGAATCGTCGCCGGCTCTCGAGCCGCGAGCTCTGCGAGCGCCTCGCGGCCCGGACGGTCCAGTTCGGTCGGCACAGTCGGCCGCTCGTCCGCGGTCATGTCTCCCTCTGGTCGTGTCGTGGCCGTAAAACATCGTCTTTCCGCTCGATGGGCGATCGGCGAATTCGAACGTCGCTCGGACAACGCGTGCGGTCGCCGTCATCGATGCGGGGCACGGTCAGCCTGTATCGGGCGGCTACACGACCCGCTCCGGTATGAACGACGCTATCCGAGAACTGAGAGCCGAACTCTACGGGGCTTTAGCCGATTGGTCGGAGACGAACACTGCTCGATGATAGTTTGCTATTAACAATTACCAGTGGGTGGAAACGACGGTTGCAACCAATGACGTCAACACGTCGCGCTGTCCTGCAGTCGGTCGGCGTACTGGCAACGGGAGCGCTCGGCGGTTCCGGAATGGCACAGCTTAACAACGGGGGTCGCGACGGTCCGAAATCATCGAAGCGGACCGACTCGGAATTCATCGGGACGTGGACGGTGAGCCCGCAGGCGCCCGCTGAGGAGGGAATCTCGCGGGACGGGTTCGCCGATCAGACAATCCGGATGATGACCCGTCCCAGCGTCGGCGGAGACGGTGTGCGCATCCGCCTCGCGAACACCTTCGGTGACGGGCCGGTGACGTTCGACCGGGCGACCATCGGTGTCCGGGCAGCGGACGGGAGCGCTGCCGTGGAGTCCGGAACGCTCCGACGGCTCGCATTCGGTGGCGACACTGATGTCACGGTTCCCGCCGGTGCTCGCGTGCTGAGCGATCCGGTCGATCTCACCGTCGAACCGGAACACGATCTGGTCGTCAGCCTCTACGCGGCGGATCCGACCGGACCGACGACGTGGCACGCCCTGCCGATCAAGACCTCGTACGTGGCGGACGGAGACGAGACGGACGCGACCAGTGACGATTCGTTCACCACCGAACACGCCCAGTGGTTCTACCTGGAGGGAGTCGAGGTCGTTTCGCCCCGAACGACGGGAAGTATCGTCTGCCTCGGAAACTCCATCACGGACGGCCACAACTCGACGATCAACGCAAACGCCGCATACCCGGACGTCCTGGCCGAGCGCGTCACCGACCGGGCAGACATCCGGAAGTCCGTTCTCAACGCGGGTATCTCCGGCAATCGAGTTCTCAGCGATTCCGCGTGTTGCGGCGTGAACGCCCTCTCCCGCTTCGATCGGGACGTCCTCACCCAACCGGACGTGACGGACGTCATCGTGCTCGAGGGTATCAACGACATCGGGTTCGAGCAGAACGGTGAGTACCGGAGCGTTTCGGCCGAAGAGATCATCGACGGCTACCGGCAGCTCGTCGACCGTGCTCACAGTCACGGCGTCCGTATCATCGGCGGGACGCTTACCCCATTCAGCGGCGCAGCCTACTACTACGCCGAGGGCGAAGCGAAGCGACAGCGGGTAAACGAGTTTATTCGATCCAGCGGTGTGTTCGACGGCGTTATCGACTTCGATAGGGCGCTCCGCGATCCGGACGATCCGGGACGATTGCGTCCGAAGTACGACAGCGGTGACAACATCCACCCGAACGACGCGGGCTACCGCCGGATGGCAGAGACGATCGATCTCTCCCTCTTCGCGGACGACGCCCGTACACACGGCAGCGGTAAACGGCACGCGAAAACCGCCGATTGAGTCCTAGTATCCATCGGTACTCCTCTTACGCGTAGCTTTATATCCGCCCGAGACTGTCACCACGTTCATAATTTGGCACGTGATGTCGCTGATCGTATTGAGACCTAGTATTCATCAATACCCCACCCACGTGTAGATTTATATACCAGAATGGGGTCCGTTGCGGTGATAATGACTTCACAGAAACACCGTCCCGCGAGGCGGGTCGACCCGGTTCCCGACGGCCTCGAGTCGGCGCGAGCGAAACTGGTGTATGTCTACCTCGAGGCGGCCGACGGCGCGACGGTCGAAGAACTGGCTGAGATCCTGGCGATGAAGAAAATCAACATTCTGAGCGTCCTGAACTCGCTCTCGAGTGCGGGCTACGTCGAACGGACGAGATCCGAGTACATCGTCACGAACTGAGCGACGAGTCGGCGTCGGAGACGCCGAGCGACTGCTGGTTCTGCTGTCAGGCCACGCCGGTTGGGGCGGGCGAGCAGGAGTCTCTCCTTGACCGGCGTCGGCTGCAGCCTCAGAACGTCTCGAGGTAGCGGTCGAGCTCCCACTGGGAGACGTCGACGAGGTAGTCCTCGAACTCCTGTTCTTTGGCCTCGACGAATTTCGGGCCGACGTGGTCGCCCAGCGCGTTGTAGATGACCTCGTCTTCCTCGAGGGCCTCGACGGCCGCGCCGAGGTTCGACGGGAGCGTCTCGATCCCGTACTCCTCGCGTTTCTCCTCGTCGAAGTCGTAGATGTTCTCCCGGACTGGATCGGGACATGCGAGGTCCTTTTCGATCCCGTCCAGCCCCGCGTGAATCATGACAGCGAGTGCGAGGTAGGGGTTACAGGACGGGTCGGGCGAGCGCAGTTCGACGCGCGAGGCGGCCGGGACGCGAGCCGCGGGTTTGCGGATCAGTGCCGAGCGGTTGCGGTCCGACCACGCGACGTAGACAGGTGCCTCGTAGCCGGGCACCAGGCGCTTGTAGCTATTGACCGTGGGGTTCGCGATCGCCGTGATCGCCGGCGCGTGCTCGAGGATGCCGGCGATGAAGGAGTGAGCGGTCTCCGAGAGGTCGAACTCGTCGTCCTCGTCGTGGAAGGCGTTCTCGCCGTCCTCGGTGAACAGCGAAAGGTGGGTGTGCATCCCCGAGCCGTTGATCCGCGGGATCGGCTTGGGCATGAACGTCGCGTGCTGATCGTGTTGGGCGGCGATCGCGCGAACGGCCGTCCGGAACGTCGCGACGTTGTCGGCCGTCGTCAGAGCATCGTCGTACTCGAAGTTGATCTCGTGTTGACCTTTGGCGACCTCGTGATGGCTCGCCTCGATCTCGAAGCCCATGTCCTCGAGACCGTAGATGATGTCGCGGCGGACGTCGCTGGCGAGGTCTTTCGGCGCGAGGTCGAAGTAGCCGCCGTGGTCGCCCGTCTCCGTCGTCGCGCGGCCGTCCTCGTCTTCTTCGAAGAGGAAGAACTCGGGTTCGGGCGCGGCGTTGACCGTATAACCCATTTCGTCGGCCCGCTCGAGGGCGTTTTTGAGGACGCGACGCGGATCGCCCTCGAACGGTTCGCCCGTCGAGGTGTCGATGACGTCGCAGATCATTCGGGCCGACGCACCGTCTTCGCGGTTTTGCCACGGGAGGACGGCGAACGTTTCGGGATCGGGCTTGAGCCGCATGTCCGACTCCTGGATACGAACGAAGCCTTCGATCGACGAACCGTCGAAGTAGATTCCCTCGGTAAAGGCCTTCTCGGCCTGACGGGCCGGAACTGACACGTTCTTGACCGTTCCCAAGATATCAGTGAACTGTAACCGAAGAAAGTCAATGTCCTGTTCCTCGATTTCGTCCAGTACGTCTTCTTCCACACTGGTAAGGTTCCCGTTCGTCATCTTCTGTTCGGATAGGCAAATGGATTCTAGTACTAAAGCTCTATTGTTGTGGGCGAATCTACTCAAATCTCGGTAGAAGTGGACAACCGATATTTATATTATCGCGTATTCGGAGTGCGGATGCTGTTCTCTGAAAAAGAACCCACGTAATTGGACGAGCGTTTATCGATATCCCAGATAATAGCCGTGTCAATCCGTTCTCTCCCTCGGGAGAGTCGCTCCGTTTCGGCAGGTGGGTGACTCGTGCGGTGTGCGGTCACCCGGACCCGTGGTACTGCCAGTCGGCCGCCACCCCGATGCCGGACAGCGCGGCCAGACTCGAGAGACCGGCGTCGACATTCGCCCGCCAAACGGTCGCCGACGCGCGGAGGGCGCGCTGCCACGCCGCGATCGGTCCGACCGCCGGTCGGTCGCGTTCCGACGGAGTCGTCCGGGGTCGTTCCGCGAGCGTGGTCTCACAGACGGGGCAGACGTATGCGACGTGACGGGGTCGCGATCGACGGTTCCAATCGCCGCCGATGGGACTCGAGTGGTCACATTCCCAGCAAAACAGCGTCGCTTTTCGACGCGTCGGCGCACCGTCGGTGCGGTCGGATGCGGGCCGGGTCATCGCGCGGGAGTACGCGAGCCAGCTACAAAATCGTCCCTCGTCGACTGTTCACATAAATCAATCGTACGGCGAATCACCGCTGTGACACCGTCGAATGGGGAGAGAGTGCGAAAAACCGACCGACAACGACCGGCTCACCGTCCGGAGATCGCGATCGGTCGCCGGCACCGAAGCGGCCGTCCGTCACAGGTTTCCCCGACCGGCCCCTTCGTTGTGACATGACCGCGACCGACAAACCGGTTCGGCTCGAGACCGGCGATGAACTCGACGCCTTCGTCGACTCTCGCGACGTGGCGCTCGTAGAGTTCTATACCAGCGGCTGTGCGCTGTGCCAGGCGATGGAGCCAGTGCTCGGAAACGTCGCGCGTGCGACCGACGTCGCGATCGGGATGGTCAACCCGGGCGACGACATCGGACTCGTCGACCGGTTCGACATTCGGTCGGTGCCGACGCTGGTTCTGTTCGAGGACGGGGACGAGACCGCGCGACTGGCCGAGGGATTCCAGGGCGGCGACGCGGTCACCGACTTCCTGGCCGATCACGTCCCGACCGCCGTCAAAGCGGAGTGACGCCGTCAGCGGTCGCGCTTTCGACGGACCGCCACGTCATGCGCTCGTCCACGAACGCTTATGACCGCCCGCCGGCATGCAACGGCTATGACCGCGGGGGACGGTGCCGACCTGTTGGCGTTGCGCTGTGACGCCGTCGCCGAACTGACGAGCGCGGCGCTGGCCGACCTCCTCGAGTACGTCGATCCCGACCTGGTCTACGTGATCCGCGAGGCCGCTGACGTCCGGATCGTGAGCCGCTTCCGTCGCGCGTTCGACGGCCCGGTGGTCGCCGCCACGGGTCCCGCCGACGTGCGACTCGAGACGGTCGCGGGCGTCTCGTTCGCGTTCGCAGGGTCGGCGACGCTGCTCGCCGATCCGCCAGACGACGTCGTCGATCCGTCGACCGCCGACTTCGTCGTCTGTGACGACATCGCGCCGACGACCGATCCCGTCGCGCTCGAGGCGACCCTCGCCGGCCGTGACGGCGCGGCCCGCTGCCAGTCACGAGGGACCGAGCCGACGACGGTTCTCACCGGCGCGCTCGAGGCGAGTTACGACCACGTCTGGACGGCGACCGTCGACGGCGAGCCCGTCCGGCTGCCGGTCCGCGGCGTCGCTCCGCTGCGCCGCTCCGGCGCGGCCGAACTCGCCTGCCTCACCTGCAACCGAACCGGCTCCGTGGCGGTCTCGTCGGTGCCGGCCGACCGGTTCGGACTACAGGCGCTGTCCGGCGTCGGCCCGACGACCGCCGAACGGCTTCGAGCGAACGGCTACGATACGCGCGCGGCCGTCGCCGACGCCGCCGCGGCGGACCTGCGATCGGTCGAGGGCGTCGGCAATTCGACGGCTCGAGCAATCGCTCGGAGCGCCCGCGCACTCGCTGCATCCCGCGTCGTCCGGCGGACGGACGAACCGGTCCCGCCGGCGGCCGAGGGGGCGACGCCGCTGTTCGTCGACATCGAGACCGACGGGCTGCAGCCGACGATCATCTGGCTGATCGGCGTCTACGATCCCGAGCGCGACGCGTACGTCGACTTCGTCGACACCGAGCCGAGTCGCGACGACCCCGGCGCGGCGACCCGCGAGTTCGTCTCGTGGCTGGCCGCCGAGTACGACGCGCCGTCGCTGATCGCGTGGAACGGCCACGCGTTCGACTACGAGCATCTCGAGCGATTCGTCGCCCGCTACGCGCCCGCGTACCGTGAGTACTGGGCCGAGAGCGTGTACAGATACGACCTCTACGACTGGGCTGTGCGACGGGACAA
The DNA here is from genome assembly GCF_046097095.1 of Natrinema sp. 74. Classification (NCBI taxonomy): domain Archaea; kingdom Methanobacteriati; phylum Methanobacteriota; class Halobacteria; order Halobacteriales; family Natrialbaceae; genus Natrinema; species Natrinema sp. 74. The sequence goes on along the minus strand of NZ_CP175698.1, from coordinate 3,011,390 downwards.
CGCCGTCCTGCCGGGTCGCACGAACCGACTCGAGGACGTGGCCGAAGCGCTGGGCTGTGAACGGTCAGGGCCGGCGGCGGCCCTCGACGGGAAGTCACTAGCCAAGCGGATCCGGCGGCTGCTCGAGGGGCCGAGCAACGCCGCCGATTCGAGCGCCGGTGGCGATTCGGCGCACGCGTCGACGATCGACTGGGAGGCCGCACGACGGTACTGCAAGGCCGACGTGCACGAACTGGCCGCGGTCGCCGACGCGATCACAGCGGCCGAGCCGGCGACCGACCGCGATCGAACCATCGGCGGCGAGACGACCCAGACCGGACTCACCGACTTCTAACTATGCCATTCGACGAACCCGACGCGACGGCCGGAGACAAGTTCGAGACCGGAGCGAACGACCTCGCGCTGACCGCCGAGGAGCTACGCGAGACGTACCCGTCGAACCGATACCACGGGCAGTTACGCGAGACGGTCACGCTACCGGCCGAGCCGGCCAGCCACGTCCCGGCCGAGGCGGTGCTCCCGGCCGACCTCGCGGCGAACCTCGGCGTCGACCCCTGGAGCCATCAGGCCGCGGCGCTCGAGGCGCTTGCCGACGGCGAGAACGTCTGCGTCGCGACCTCGACATCGTCGGGGAAGACCTACGTCTACGGCCTCCACGTCGCGCGGCGATTTCGGGAGAATCCCGACGTGCGCGCGCTGCTCGTCTACCCGACGAAGGCGCTCAGCCGCGACCAGGAACGTGAACTGAACGATCTCTTCGACGCGCTCGGACTGGACATCACGGTCGGCGTCTACGACGGCGACACGAAACGCGAAGAGAAGGCCCGCATCCGTGAGGAGGCGACCGTCGTCATCACGAATTTCGCAGGGCTGAACCAGTACCTCGAGGGCCACCACCGCTGGGCTGAGTTCCACGCAGACTGCGAGCTGATTGTGGTCGACGAGGCCCACGCGTGGACCGGGCTCAGCGGGATGCACGCCGCCTGGATCCTCCGGCGTGCCCGCCGGGTGATCGACTGGTACGGCGGCGATCCCCAGTACGTGCTGACGACCGCGACGATCGGTAATCCAGCCGAGCACGCGCAGGCGCTCACCGGCGAGCCGGCGACGGTGATCGACGACGACGGCTCGCCCAGCGGTCGCCGCCATCTCGCGTTTTGGGATCCGCCGACAGACGACGGTGGATACGGCGACGGCACCGGTGACGACGCCCGATCGCCGAGCAAGCGCCCCGCCACCGTCGAAGCGCCCGAGGTGTGGGCCCACTGCTGCTATCACGGCGTCTCCTCGCTGCTGTTCTGTGACTCCCGGAAGGGGACCGAACTGGCCGTCGGCCGGGCGCATGACTACCTCGAGAACCCCACCCTTCCCTATCGCGGGTCGACCCCTCTCGCCGCGTACAACGCGGGCCACGGCAAGCGCTCCCGGCGGGGAACCGAGAACCGACTCAAGAGTGGCGACGTCGACGGCGTCGCGACGACCAGCGCGCTCGAGGTCGGCATCGACGTCGGCGGGATCGATGGCACTGTTCTCATGGGATATCCCGGCTCGCGCCACTCGTTCTGGCAGCGACTCGGCCGCGCAGGGCGGGGCGAGCGCGAGTCGCTCTCGGTGTTCGTCCCCGACCATGCGACGCTGGATCAGTACGTCCTCCGGCACCCGGCGTACCTCCTCGAGGAGGAACCAGAGAGCGCGGTCGTCGATCTCGAGAACAACCACGTCTACCTGCAGCACCTGCGCTGTGCCGCCCAGGAACTCCCGCTGCGCCGGGAGGACGCGGCCCGGTTCGGCGGGCACGACCGCCTCGAGCGCGCCGTCGAGTACGGCCGGCGGACGGGCGATCTCGAGGGCTCGCTCGAAGGCGGGGTGACCTACGCCCACCGCGACCGGCCACAGGACGCAATCAGCCTCTACGCGTCGGGCGGAAATAGCTTCGAGGTCCGGCTGGCCGGCGAGGAATCGATCGACCACCAACCGATCGGTCGCGCACGCGCATACCGGGACTATCACGAGGGTGCGATCGTCCTCTATCAGGGCGACCAGTACGAGGTCATCGCGCTATACGAGGACCGACCGCAGCCGGTCGTCGAACTCGAGCCGGTCGACGTCGACTACTACACGCAGTCCCAGCGGCAAACGACGATCTACGATACCGAGGTCCGCGAGTCCCGCGAGGTCGGCCCAGTTCAACTCAACTGGGGGTACGGCACCGTCACGGTCCGCTACGACACCTTTTCGAAACGCGAGATCGGGACCGGCGACGTCCGGGCCGTCGGCCTCGAGACGGGCGTGTCGCCCCTGGAGATGCGCACCCAACTGTGCTGGGCCGAAGTGCCCACCGACGTCGAGCGCGCGGTGACGACCGCCCACAGCGACTATCGCAACGACAACTGTGCGGACCTCCCGCCGCGGCTCCACGGCTACCTCGGCGGGATCCACGCCGTCGAGCACGCCATGATCGGCGTCGCACCGCTCGAGCTCACCGTCGACGCGGCCGACCTCGGCGGCCTCGCGACCAACCGGCTGCCCGACGGCTCCGACGCCAGCGGCTGGTTCATCTACGACGGCGTCGACGGAGGGGTGGGCTTCTCGCGGCGTATCTACGAGGAATACGAGGCGGTCGCCCGCCGGGCGCGGGATCTGATAACCGACTGTGACTGCGGGCGCGACGAGGGCTGTCCGGCCTGTCTGATGGATCCGCGCTGTGGGAACGACAATCGACCGCTGTACGCGCCCGCCGCAACGGACGTGATCGACGCGCTGCTGGGCACGTTCGACGCGTCGGAAGCGGCGTGCGAGCCGGCCGCCGGCGAGGGCGACGAGAACGAGCGAGACGAGCGGCGGCCGCCGGCGTCGGTTTCCTGAGCTATTTGTCGGGCTCGAGTTCGCTGGGATCGAGTTCGCCGTCGAGGTACCGCTCGCCCGCGTCGGACAGTTCGTAGACGCCGGGCATGAGCTTCTCGAGCAGCCCGTACTTGGTCATCTCGCGGCAGCGAAAGGCCGCGTAGTTCCCCCGGCAGAGCCCCTCCGCTTCGATATGCGAGGGTTCGAAGATCTCCTCGTCGGAGTGGAACAACTCGAGGATCGGCTTGTCCGCAGGATGCATCCACTCGGCGTCGGTCTCTTCATCCTTGAGTTCCGTGTCGGCATCGAAGTCGGCTTCGCTGTCCGGCTCCGGTTCCGAGTCGGAATCGGGGTTGGTCGTGGAGTCGTCCATTGACGGATTCGTTGCGCTCCGGGAAGGAACGTTTGTCGCTCTCGATGCGAAAGCCGGCTACGGCCGGTTGGTGCGCCGCAGTCGACGCGAACGTTCGCATCGTTACCGGCTCGAGACGGTCGTCTCGGCGAGGGATGGACCGTCGCCCGTCCGCGTCCGGTTACGTCTCGTCGTCGAGCAGGCCGAGTTCGGTCGCGACGAGATCCGCGATTTGGTCGGCGACATCGGGGTCGACCTCGGCGATGTCGTCTCCGTCGTGAAGCCGATCGTTGTGTCGGTCGATCGCGTCGGCGACGTCCGATAGCGGGACGCGGGACGTCGTTTCGCAGGCGGGACAGACGACCGGAACGCGCGGGCCGTCCTCGTCCGAGTCGTTCGTATTCGTCATTTCCCGGAGATCAGGCGGCGACCGTCAAAATGTAATTGGTTCCGCTGGCGGATACCTACCCATGTTCCGACGGGAGGCGAGCAGAAATCATCAAATGATATGGTATGACGAACCAATGTGGCCGCACGCCGTCTCTGACAGCCGATTTCGGCAATACCCGCGCTGAACGGCCAGCAGTATTATTGTGATTCAGTCGAATAATCAGATAGACGGGAGTACGACAGTCTGTCGACTGGTCACCCCAGTCGTTTCGCGTCCCCGTCACACACGGAACTCCATGGTTCCTCGGCTACACGTGGGGTGTAGCCATTCCCTGTCTTTCGTCTCGTATCTCTCCTCACGGTGAGCCGCGGCTGCCAGCGACCACGGATGCAACTCGAGGTGGGTGGACGAGCGCACACCGGTCGCTCGTTTTCACGGGTCAGTCTCGGACGCGGGCGAGAATCGCGACCGAGAGGGCGACGCCGGCAACGAGCACGCCGAAGCCGGGCATCTCGTTCCCGCCGTCGGAGCCGGACTCGCTCTTATCGGTGGTCTCGTCCGTTCCGTCTGATGGGGCGGTCGAGCCGTTCTCCGTTCCGTTGGACGCGTTCGGAGGCTCGAAGCGTTCGTCGGCCGGCGCGTCGAGTTGGAGGATGACGTCCACTTGACCGTGGGTCGAATTCTCGGCCGCGTTGTAGGTCCAGCCGCCGCCGGCCGCTTCGTAGGGCTCTGCGGCGGCGATCGGATCGATATCGGTGTTCCAGCCATCGCCCGCGGGCGTCTGCTGGATGTAACCGACGACGTCGATTCGGTCGGCGTACTGGCCGCTGAGCTGTGCTTTGCCGTAGGTGAGGGTCGCATTCTCGGGATTGCCGTGGAACTCGATGCAGTGGGAGTCCAGGTAGCCGTCGCCTTGGGCGATGTCCGGACTGGTCCCGAACTGATCGCCGTCGAGCGGGAACTCGTAGTGGTCGTTCATCGGGAACGTCACGGTCATTGGATCGGCCTCGGAGTGCCACGTCGTCGCCCCGCCGGTCGGGATCGTGACGGACGTGTTCGGCACTGACTCGCCGATGACCGGCTCGCCGTTTTCATTGACCAGCGTGACGCAGATCTTTCCGGAGCCGCCCCCGAGGTACGGACTGCGGTACTCGTCGCGCGGGTTCTCGTAGCTCACCCAGCTCCCGTCGTCGGCCTTCGCCTCGAAGTGCAGATCGCCCGGCTCCGGCACTGGCTCGAGGTAGGCCCGTTCCGAGACGGAGTTGTTCGATGCTTGTGCGACCGTCCCAGCGGTGCTCGCCACGACGAGACTGACGACGACGATCAGTCCGATCCCGAGCGTGAGGAGTCGCTGCCCACTGATTAGGTACGGTCTCCATCGCCTATCCATGGCCACCACCTTCGATTTCGACGGCCGTGCTATCGACGGTACAACTGGTTTGTGACGACGATTGTCGTCTTCCAATACTTGTCATCGGAACTGGGTTCCGGGTACTACATTCTATATATGAGCGTCGTACTCGGGGAGTAGGAGGATGCTATGCACAGTAAGGACCGTCTGTGAACACCTTCATCGCGGAAACCGATCGATACCGGATCGGCCCAGTCGACGCCCGGCTTGAGACGACGGTTCGCCGCGCCTCGTCGTCCTGCGCTCTCTATGGGAGGTTTTGTATCCTGTTCAATTAATAGAGGGCGTCTAGGACTGGAGCCCACATATCGCCCTTTCAGTTAAACTTAACACCCATCATACGACAGTGCGTGGTATGGTAGAAGACACCAGATCGTTTGAGCGGATACTGACGAAGAGAGATCTCTTTGTGCTCGCGTTCGGCGCGATGATCGGCTGGGGATGGATCATCCAGACGGGGTACTGGATCGACGAAGCAGGCGTCGCTGGCTCCGTACTCGGCTTCGTCGCAGGCGCGATTATGGTTTGTATCGTCGGGCTGATCTACGGCGAACTCGCCTCTGCGCTGCCGTTCGTCGGCGGCGAACACGTGTACAGCCACCGAGCGCTCGGGCCGGTCGGCTCGTTCATCTGCACGTGGTCGTTAGTGCTTGGATACGTCGGCGTCGTCGTCTTCGAGGTCATCGCGCTGCCGTCTGCGCTGGCCTACGTCGTGCCGGGGTTCAATATGATCGAACTCTGGACGATCGCCGGTGAGCCGGTGTACGCGTCTTGGGTACTCGTTGGCGGACTTGGAGCGGTCGTCATGACGGCGCTGAACTATCGCGGTGTGAAACCCGCGGCGCAGTTCCAGACGATCCTTGCACTGGTGATCGGGTTGGCTGGGGTTACGCTCGTCGCTGGGGCCCTGCTCAACGGCCAGTCCCAGCCCCATCCGCCGCTGTCGGACGTCGGCGCGACCGGCGTCGCGACGGTCGCGATCATGACGCCGTTCATGTTCGTCGGGTTTGACGTCATTCCGCAGTCGGCGGAGGAAGCCGACGTTCCGCCGCGGTTCATCGGACTGCTTATCCCGGCGTCGGTGACGCTGGCCGCACTGTTCTACATTGCGGTCATCTGGGCATCCGGACAGGCGATGCCCGGCGCTGAACTCGCCGACAGCTCGCTCCCAGCCGCCAAGGCCATGGAAGCAATCTTTAACAGCCAACTGATCGGCCGCATCATGGCACTGGCCGGTATCGCGGGTATCCTAACGAGTTGGAACTCTTTCCTGCTCGGGGCCAGTCGCGCCGTCTTCGCGCTCGCCGACTCTGGAATGCTTCCCGAACGAATCGACACGCTTCACCCCAAATACAACACGCCCTCGACGGCCGTCGTCCTTATCGGCGGGCTCTCAGTCTTTGCCCCGCTGTTCGGCGAACAGATGCTGGTCTGGGTCGTCAACGCCGCCGGTCTCGGACTCGTCGTCGCGTGGTTCTTCGTGGTCGTCTCCTTCTTCGTGTTGCGCCGTCGCGAACCCGAACTGGATCGTCCGCTGAAGCTCCCGTACGGGTACGCGTTCGGAACCGTCGCACTCGTCCTGACACTCGGGTTCATCGGTCTCTACCTGCCGGGCGGCCCGTCGGCGCTCGTCTGGCCCTACGAGTGGGGTATCGTCCTCTTCTGGGCCCTTCTGGGCGTCGCTCTGTACAGCGTCTCGTCGACCGAATCGGACGTTGACGTGACGGATCTGGATACGGACCAACTCGAGTAGCGACGTTCCCACTACGATCTCCGTTGCCCGAGATGGTTGCGTGCCGGCGCGGAATCCGAACCGAGATGGTTCGCAGATAGCGTGCTAATCGAACGGTGCCCACAGACACACCGTAGCTGATTCATACTGAATGGTGAATTGACAGTGGACGATCGCACAGGTCAGAGTGAGACCATCCGGCTCTACTATATGGCGGGCTCTCGGACGGATCGTGCGACTGTCCACTGTCGTGTCGCCGGGCGAGGATGGATCACCGATCGCAACGCCCGTACGGTGTTTCGCTCGTCCCGTCTGCGCCGACTATCGGTGCAGTCACTCCCCGCGCTCGATGGTCTCGAGCAGCGTCTCTAACTCGAAGTCGTTCAGCGGATGCGGTTCGTCCTTGACGGTCTCGACGACGAACTGCGAACTCGTCCGGACGACCTCGTCGATTTCCTCGTAATCGCTGATAAGGCGGTGGACCATCTCGCGGTCGGAGAGGTGGGCGATGACGATGAAATCGGTGTCGCCCATCGTGAAGTAGACCTGATTGACGCCTTCGATATTGGTGAGCTTCTCCCCGACTTCCTCGTGGTATTTGTTGTCGTACTCCGCGATGACTTCCGAGATGACCGTCAGTTCGAGCCCGAGTTTCTCGAGGTCGACGTCGAACAGATCGTTGATCACGACGCCGTCTTCCTTGAGTTTCGTCAGCCGGTAGTGGACGGTCGACTTCGGAATGTCGGTGTGTTCCGAGATTTCGTCCGGGCTCCCCGTTCCGAGTTCCGCGACGGCCTGCAGAATACGAATATTTCGCTCGTCCATGGCCGGCACGACGGACCACGCGGATAAACAACATTCGAACCAGAGCCCAACGACCGACCGAGCGTTGTATTCAATCCGGCTCTCATCGAGCCCCGACGGCTCGAGGCGCTCGACCGACCGGTGGCTGCGATCTGTCGTACATAGTCCCAAATACTATATTTTAATAGGACATGGTCCAGAGATACACAGTATGTCCGAACATCGGTCCGGGTCGTCCGCCGACCGCGAGTCGAACGCGTCCGTGGTATCGACCTACGATGACCACGTCATGCCCATCTGGAAATCGCTCAACGTCCCCGTCAAACGGGCCTCGGGATGTACGCTCGAGGACGTCGACGGAAACGAGTACCTCGACGTATTCTCCGGAATCTCGGTGACGAACGCCGGGCACGGAAACGAAGCGGTCGTCGACGCCGCGAAAGAGCAACTCGACGAGTTCGTCCACGGCTGTTCGTACGTCCACCCGAACGAGCCGGTCGCCGACCTCGCCGAACTGATCGCGGACGTGACGCCGGGTGAGTTACAGAAGAGCTTCTTCTGTAACTCCGGGACGGAAGCGGTCGAGGGCGCAATCAAACTCGCACGCAAGTACACCGGTTCGAAGGAAGTCATTGCCCTCGAGATGGGGTTTCACGGCCGCACCCTCGGCAGTCTCGCGCTGACGGGGAACAAGTCCTACAAGCAGGGCATGGCCCCGACGCTCAACGACGTCGCCCACGCCACACCGCCCTACGGCTACCGGTGTCCGCGCTGTGACGGCGATCGGTGCGATGCCAGTTGCGCCGACGAACTCGAGCGGGTCATCGGCTCGCACACGAGCGGGGATCTCGCAGCGGTCGTCGTCGAACCGGTCATGGGCGAGGCTGGGATCGTCGTTCCGCCGACGGGGTGGCTCGAGCGCGTCCAGGAGATTGCCCACGATCACGGCGCGTTGCTTATCGCCGACGAAGTCCAGACCGGGTACGGCCGCACCGGCGAACTGTTCGCCAGCGAGCACTTCGACGTCGAACCGGACATCATGACGCAGGCGAAGGGGATTGCAAACGGCCTGCCACTCGGTGCCTTCACCGCGTCCGCAGAGATCGCGGACGCCTTCGAGTCGGGCGATCACCTCTCGACGTTCGGCGGGAACCCCGTCGCCTGCGCCGCCGCGCTGGCGACGATCGACGAACTGCAGGACGGCATCGTCGACAACACCCGCGAGCAAGGCGAGTGGCTCGAGTCCGAACTCGCCGCGCTCGAAGACGAGTACGCGGTTGTCGGCCAGACGCGCGGCCTCGGGTTGATGTGGGGCGTCGAACTCGTCGAACCGGGCACGACCGGACCGCAGAACGTCGCACCGCGACCAGACGCCGAGCTCGCGTCGGCCGTGGCCGACCATCTCCGCGACGAGTCGAGCGTCGTGATGGGCGTCGGCGGCTACTACAAGAACGTCATGCGCTTCCAGCCGCCGCTGACCATCTCGCGCGACCAACTCGAGCGAGCCGTCGACGGCCTTCGGACGGCCCTCGATGCGATCGCCTGACGGGCCGATCACGATCGACGCTGCGAGCGGTTGCGATATGACCGACGCGCAGTGACCTCGACGGCTGCCGCTTCGAGGCGACCCGACCGGCACGCCCGGCTATGAATACAGTCCAACAAATTGGGTAAAGGTAGATTTATCTGCTAATGAACAGCACTATTCTACATGATGTTCGAAAAAGTCCTAGTCGCGAACCGCGAGGAGATCGCCGTTCGAATCATCCAGTCGTGTAAAGAGCTGGGTATCGACGCGGTGGCCGTCTACAGCGACACGGACGAGGACGCCAAACACGTCCGTCTGGCCGACGAGGCGTACCACATCGGACCTTCGAAGGCCAAAGAGAGTTACCTGAATCAGGAGGCGCTCCTCGAGGCCGCGCGAGCGGCCGACGCAGATGCGATTCACCCGGGATATGGGTTCCTCGCGGAGAACGAGTCGTTCGCAGCCAACGTCGAGAACAGCGAGTTCACGTGGATCGGACCACCGAGCGACGTGATGGCCGACTTCGGCGAGAAGACCGAAGCGCGCAAGATCATGGCGGACGCGGATGTCCCCATCGTCCCGGGAACGACCGAGCCGGTGACGTCACCAGAGGAAGTCGAGGCGTTCGCCGAAGAGCACGGCTATCCCGTCGCCATCAAGGCCGACGGCGGCGGCGGCGGTCGCGGACTCAAGATCGTTCGCGACCCCGACGAGATCGAATCGAAACTGCAGGAGGCGATCCGAGAGGGGGACGCGTACTTCGACAATCCGAACGTCTACCTCGAGCGGTTCCTCGAAGAGCCACGCCACATCGAAGTCCAGATTATCGGCGACGAACACGGGAACGTCCGGCACCTCGGCGAACGGGATTGCACCATTCAGCGCCGTCAACAGAAGCTCGTCGAAGAGTCTCCTTCGCCGGTACTAGACGACGAGACGCGCGACGAGATCTGTGCGGCCGCCCGTCGCGGCGCAGCGACGGCGGACTACGTCAACGCCGGGACGGTCGAGTTCCTCTATGAGGACGGCGAGTTCTACTTCATCGAAGTCAACGCGCGGATTCAGGTCGAACACACCGTGACGGAGGAACTCACCGATATCGACCTGGTCAAGTGGCAGCTTCGAGTCGCCGCCGGCGAAGAGCTGTCGTTTTCACAAGACGAGATCGAACCGCGGGGCGCTGCCATGGAGTTCCGCCTCAACGCAGAAGACCCCGACAACGACTTCACGCCGATTCCGGGGACGCTCTCGGCGTACGAACCGCCGCGTGGCATCGGTGTCCGCGTCGACGACGGCGTCGACGAGGGCGACTCGATCGCCCCCTTCTACGACTCGATGTTCGGCAAGCTGATCGTCACCGGGCAGGATAGGGACGAAGTGATCGCCCGCGGGAAGCGCGCGCTCGACGAAACGACGATCGAGGGGATTCCGACGACGATCCCCTTCCACCGACGGCTGCTCGAGGACGACGGCTTCGTGGCCAACGAGCACACGACGAAGTACGTAGAGCGAGCGCTCGTCGACGAATAGCGGTCAAAAACCGTCTCGCGCGGCTCGAGGCTATGCGATTTCGGACAGCGACGCGAGTTCGATCCCGTGTTCGTCGAGTCGGTCGTGGATCGCCTCGAGTATCGCAACGGCGTTCGGATTATCCCCGTGGATGCAGATGCTGTCGGCGGGGATCGATATCTCTTCGCCGTTGGCTGCTTCGACGACGCCTTCCGTGGCGATCGAGACGAACCGGTCGGCCACGAGTTCCGGATCGCGGTCGGCGAGTTCCTGTTCGACGATCAGGGATCGGTCGGCCCGATAATCCAGATCGACGTACCCTTCGAAGACGGCCCGGAGGCCGTCGATTTCCTGTGCGACCTCGTAGATATTCATGTCGGTCGCGAGGTACACGAGGTCGTCGTCGACCTCAAGCAGTCCTTCCATGACGGCGCGGGCGTGCTCCGGGCTCTCCGAGAGCATCGAGTACATCGCGCCGTGTGGTTTGACGTGTTGGACGGTGGCCCCGTGTCGGCGCGCGAACGCCGTGAGCGCGCCGAGCTGGTAGACGACGTAATCCCGAACCTCCTCGGGGGTGGCGTCGATCTTCCGGCGGCCAAAGCCGGTTCTGTCCGGGAGGCCGGGGTGGACACCGATTCCGACATCGTGTTCGGCCGCCAGCTCGACCGTCTCGCGCATCACGTGGGGATCGCCGGCATGATAGCCGCCAGCGATGTTCGCGGACGTGATGTAGGGCATGACCTCGGCGTCGTGGCCCATCGTCCAATTCCCGAAGCTCTCTCCCATATCGCAGTTGATGTCTATCGCTGTCATGCTGACTTCCGCTACTCGAGTTCGACGAGCGCCTGATCGGCTTCGACTTCGGCCTCGTTCTCGACGAGGAACTCGCCGACGGTTCCCGAACGGTCGGCTTCGATGTCGTGGAAGTTCTTCATCACTTCGACGAGTCCGACCGTGTCGCCCGCTTCGACCTCGTCTCCTGGCTCGACGAACGGCGGGTCGTCTGGGTCCGGTTGTCGGTAGAAGACGCCTGGCATCGGTGATTTGATCGCGGTTTTCTCGGACATGGTGTGTGGTTGTGTTGAATTCAGTCCCAAATATAGTTGTTGCTCCAACTCACATTCCGTTCCTAATGGTTATATTGAACATCAGTCCTTTCCTTCGATTTCGGCTCGGATCGCTTCGAGGCGATCGTTACGTTCCGTGCGAGCGGTGATCGCGTCATCGACGTCGACGGCCTCGAAGTAGACCGAATCGTGGGTCTGGCGCTGCGCGAGCAGTCCGCGGTCTACGCTGATGACGGTGCCGACGGTCGCGTAGCCGCCGCCCGTAACCGCGTCCTGCATGAGGACGATCGGCTGATTTGGCACCTGAATCGATCCGATAGGATAGCCGAGATCGACGACGTTAGACGGCCCGGTGCCGGCACCGAACGGCTGTTCGCGCTCCTCGAACTCGAGGTCCGGCCCCTCGAGCCTGTAGCCGACGCGATCGGCCTCCGACGAGACCGTCCATTCGGCCTCGCAGAGCGTCTCCCTCGCCTCCTCGGTCAATCGATAATCCGTCAGGCCGAGGACGACTCGAACGGTCTCCTCGGCCGCGTACTCGGGGACGTACTCGTCGTCGAGTCGGGTTCCGACCAGTTCGTCACCGCCGTCGGTCGAGTCGCCGATCGCCAGTTCGTCGCCCGCCTCGAGGGCGCGGCCCTCGTGACCACCGATGCCGACGAGCGTGTACGTCGACCCGCTTCCCATCACGTCCGGTACGTCGATCCCCCCGGCCACGGCGAGATACGCGCGCGCTCCTTCGGTCGCAAACGAGAGCTCGAGTTCGTCGCCGGCGTCGATGGCGACGGTCTCCCACGTGCCGATCGGGTCGCCGTTGACGCTCGGCGACATGTCTGCACCGGTGATCGCGATGACGGCGTCCTCCTGAAACGTCGCCGTGACGCCCTGGTAGGTCATTTCGACGGTCGCGGCGTCGGCGTCGTTCCCGACGAGATAGTTCGCGACCGTGTGCGCGTACCGGTCCATCGCGCCGGACGGCGGCATTCCGATGTGGTAGTGGCCGGAGCGACCGAGATCCTGTACCGTCGTCGCGATGCCGCCCTCCTCGATGTCGATCATTCTAATCCCTCCACGAGTTGCGCGTTGTAGTCGTGTGGCGATTCGAAGAACTCGTCGGGCGAGAAGGTCACCGTCTCGTAGTCGAACTCGTAGGTTCCGTTCTCGACCGCCTCGCGGATCTCGTCGTACTCCTCGCGATCGATCCGTCTGTAACGCAGGATATCGCCGGGATTCGGGAACACCATCGAATCGCGGAAGTCGGGTAACGTCCGTTCGGTATCAAGCACTTCGACCGGCGTCCGACCGAACAGTTGGTAGCCACCGGCCCCCTGTACCGGATAGATGACCGAGAACGCGCCGCCGAAGCCGACCGCACGTCCGGGCGTGTCGGTCCGCGGTTCCACGTACTTCGGGACCTCCAACTGCCGGTTGCGCGGCACCATCTGGAAACACCAGGGGAGTCCCGGAACGAACCCGACCATCGTCACCATATGCGGCGCACCGACGAACGCGTCGATGAATGACTCGACGCTGTCGAATCCGTTAAGCTGTGCCGAGTACTCGAGATCCGTCGACTCCGGGTCCTGATGGCGTTCGCGGAACTCCATGAGCGTCTCGTGTGTCCACGGATCGTCGAACAGAACGGGAACGTCGATGACTCGCGTCTCCCACTCGTAGTTCTCGATGTCGATCTCCGCTTCGATCGCTTTCAGCTCATCGATCAGCGCGTCCGGGTGGATGACTTCCGGATCGATCCGAAGCATGTAGGATGCGTTGGCCGGACAGTTCTCGACGATCCCGTCGATGTCTCGCTCGGCGACCTGTTGGGTGATCGCCATCGCCTTGAAGTTGGCCGTGAAGCTCATCTCCTCTGCAAGCTCGACAAACACGTGATCGTCTCCCCCGTACTCGTACCGCGGTTCGGGGAGTTCCACAGGTGTAATTCGTTCGTCGTCCATGCCGTGCGATGACAATTCAGTAGTCAACTATGAATAGATATTGGTCCCGAACCGATATTTCATAGATATCTCGAACGTGGTCCGGCAGTGAGATGATAGTAGAACGATATCCGAAATAGGGACCGGGCGCGATTTCGCGAACCGGTTATTTTCCGTCCACAGAAATTACTGCCGACCGGTCGGTCGTCGCGCTCACCCGTCCCCGCCTCCGAGCGCTTCCTCGGAAAGCGATCCGTCGACGGCAGTAAATTCCGTACAACCGCACTGACAGCCGTCTCGGCGACCGATCGGCCGGAGCGTTTCGTCGCTAAACTCGAGTGCGGCGTAGAGCGAACCGCACTGTTCGCACGCGGCGATCGTCCGTCGGTTCGCGTCGGTGTTACCCATTTTCCCAGCGATAGTCGTCGAACTACAGGTAAATGGATCCTGTGATAATTCGGGTGACGAAAACAGTGTTATTCCCGGCGTAACAACGTCGATCGGTCGCGCCGACGGACAGTCGGAAACCTAACTGAGCGTCTCTGACGGCGGAGAATACCGCTGTATCATTTTAGAACAGAGAACTATAGCGGGTACGTGACCGGGCTTGAGGGGTGCACGTGCTGGCCGGTCGCTTTTCCGGCGGGTAGCGATACCCTCTCGTATGAGTGATGATGGACGGAGTCACGACCGCGTACAGGACCACGCCGAGCAGCGCAAGTCCGAACGAGCCGCTCACACCGAATCGATCCTCGAGGACGTCGAGCGCCATCTCGGGGAGATGGAGTATCCGGTCACCAGCGAGGAACTCGCCACCGAGTACGGCGACGAACGGATCGATATGCCAAACGAGACGGAGACGCTCGGCGAAGTCTTCGACCGGCTGGTCGACGAGCAGTACGACTCGCCCGAAGCGGCTCGCGAAGCCGTCTACGGTGAGATCACTGGCGAGGCAGGCAGTCCGAACGAGGCCAACGACGAACGCGACCTCGACGAGCTCGAGGAGGAGAGCCAGGGATCGCTCGGCGAGAGCGGCGGCACCACGTACTGACTCACACCTCGACCTGTCGACGGCCGACAGCGTAGGACATCCCGGCGATCGCCGCGCTGTCGGGCGGATTGTGATAGCAGAACGGATTTACGTTCGCAACACCTGTTTTCGTCTATGGATTACGAATCGAGTCTCGACCGAGCGATGGACGACGTACCAGACATCGGGGGCGACGAACAGCGATTGCAGATCCCCGATCCGGAGCCCCAGAAGGACGGCGCGTTCACTCGCGTCACGAACCTAGACGAAATCGCCGACGTACTCTCTCGAGAGACCGAGCACCTCCACCGGTTCATCCAGCGCGAACTGGGGACCAGCGGGAAACTCGAGAACGGTCGCGGCCGGTACAACGGGACATTCTCCCAACAGGACTTCGGCGCGGCGATCGACGCCTACGTCGACGAGTACGTCCTCTGCTCGGAGTGTGGCCTCCCCGACACCCGCCTCGTCCGCGAGGACCGCACGCCGATGCTCCGCTGTGACGCCTGCGGTGCGTTCCGGCCGGTCACCAAGCGCTCGACCAGCAGCCAGCAACAACAGCAGCAAGACGCCGTCGAAGAGGGCCAGACCTACACGGTCGAAATCACCGGAACCGGCCGCAAGGGCGACGGCGTCGCGGAGAAAGGCAGCTACACGATCTTCGTCCCCGGTGCCGACGAGGGCGACGTGGTCGACATCTACATCAAGAATATCTCGGGCAATCTGGCGTTCGCCCGACTCGACTGAGCTCACGGGTCGATCGTCCGTTTTCCGCCGCGAGCGCGACGCGCCACTGCGACGGCCGCTTGCGGACCGCGAAATTAAAGTCAACTTGTGCTAGTTACAGTCATGTGGGAGTATCGTTCGACCTCTTCGGGACGCTGGTGACCGCCGACCGCCCGGCCGACCCGGCCGCGGCCGTCGCGACCGAACTCGAGACGCGGGACGTGGCGGTACCCGACGACTGGGCCGACGCCTACGCCGAGCCCCACGTCGATGCGCCCGAGGGTGCAGAGGTACCGCTGCCGGCTCACGTCTCACAAGCGCTCGCGAGTCGCGGCGTCGACGACGAGCACAACGCGGCCAGACGCGCGGTCGTGGCGGCGTTCGATCCGACCGTCGAGACCAGACCGGGCGCACTCGAGACGGTCGCGGCCGCCCGCGAGCGGGGGCCGGTCGCGATCTGTTCGAACTGCAGCGTCCCGGAGCTGGTCGGCCGGACGCTTGTCAGATCCGAGTTCGAGCGCGACGACTTCGACGCTATCGTCACGAGCGTCGGCTGCGGCTGGCGCAAGCCCGCTCCCGACATCTTCGAAGAGACCGCCGACCGGCTCGGCGTCGCCCCCGACGAGCTGCTCCACGTCGGCGACGATCCGGTCGCCGACGGCGGGATCGAAGCCGTCGGCGGCACGGCACTGTTACTCGAGGAGTCGTCGCTCGCGGACGTGCCGGCCGAACTGGCGGCGTTCGCCGAACGCAGGAGCCATGACTGAGCGGCGACAGCGGGCGAACGGCACGGAGGCGACGACGTGACGCTGACGGCGCTGGCGGTCATCGGGCTGGCGTTCGGCCTCGATCTCGTGGTCGGCGAGCCGCCGACCGCACTCCATCCGGTGGCGTGGTTCGGCCGGCTCGTCGGCGTTCTCGATCGAGAGTGGAGCGAATCCGATCGCGGCCAGCGATTCGTCGGCATCGTGATCGCCGCCGTCGCCCCGCTCGTCTCCGCCGCGGTCGTCGGCGGGGTAGTCATCGCAGCGGCCGCGCTACATCCGATAGTCGGTGCCGTCGCCGCCGCGATCGTTCTGTTCCTGACGACTAGCCTGCGCTCGCTGCTCGAGTTGACCGAGACCGTGGTCGCGGCCACGGACGGCAGCCTCGAGCGCGCTCGCGAGAATATCATCGGGCTCGTCGGCCGCGATACGTCGACGCTTTCGGCGGACGAGCTTCGCAGTGCCGCCGTCGAGAGCGCGGCCGAGAATCTCGCAGATGGGGTGGTCGCGAGCCTGCTGCCCTTTGCGGTCCTCGTGCCGATCTCGCTGCCGGCCGCCGCCGCGATCGCCGCCTGGGTCAAGGGCGTCAACACGCTGGATTCGATGCTGGGCTACCCATCGAAGCCGATCGGAACGGCCAGCGCGCGGCTGGACGACGCCGTCATGTACCTGCCAGCCCGGATCGCGGCGGTCGCCATCGCCGTCGCCGCGGCCGATCCGCTGGCGCTTCGCCGCTCTCGGCGCTGGGCGCGGGTCCCGCCGTCGCCCAACTCCGGGTGGCCGATGGCGACGCTCGCGGTCGCGCTCTCGGTGCGCCTCGAGAAACGCGACGTCTATACGCTCAATCCGGCCGCCGACCTGCCGACGCTGGCCGAGGGCGAGCGGGCCGTCTCTCTCGTGGGACGAGGGGCCGTGGTCGCGGTCGTCGTCGCCGTCGCGCTTGCGCTCGTCGCACCGGCGGTCGGCGGGGGCCTCGCGACGCTGTCCCGAACGGGGCTGGGGGTGGCCGGATGACCGCGATCGGCCGCTGGCTCGGTGCCGTCCGCGGCGCTTGTGGCTTTCTGACGCGGCTGCCGGTCGACTACCGCGACGGCGACTGGGACGCGTTCCGGACGACGCCGGGTGCGTTCCCGGCCGTCGGTTTCGTCGCGGGCGCGCTGGCCGCGGTTCCGCTGCTCGCTGCCGACGCGCTGACAGCGCCGACCGTCGCGCTGGGCTACCTCCTCGCCGTCTACGCCGTGACGGGGATCCACCACCTCGACGGAATCGCGGATCTGGGCGACGCGCTAGTCGTCCACGGCGACGAAGAGCGCCGCCGCGAGGTGCTGAAGGATACGACGACCGGCGTCGGCGCGCTGCTGGCGGTCGCGATCACCGTCGCCGCGTTGGCGCTGGCCGGTCTTGGACTGGCCGGCCTCCCGGTCCGCGCGGCGGTCGGCGTCGCGGTCGCGGCCGAGGTCGGGACGAAACTCGGGATGGCCGCGATGGCTTGTTTCGGAGCGGCGAGTTACGACGGGATGGGGCGGCAGTTCACCGCGGCGTCCGGCCCCGGCTCGTTCGTCGCACCTGCGGCGGTCTCGCTCCCCGTCGTCGCGCTCACCTCGCCACCCCTCGCCGCGGTGACGGCCCTCTGCGGTGCCGTCGCCGGCATCGGGCTCCCGTGGTACTGGGCGAACCGCCACCTCGGGGGAATCAACGGCGACATCTTTGGCGCGGCCAACGAGATCGGCCGCGTCGCCGGCGTCCATCTGGGGGTGATCGCGTGGACGCTCTTGTGATGTGCGGGGGGAAGGGGACTCGTCTCGAGAGCGCTCGCGAAAAACCACTGCACCCGATCGCCGGGACGCCGATGGTCGACCGCGTGCTGGCGGCCCTCCGCGAGAGCGCGGTCGAGACGATCCACTGTGCCGTCTCGCCGAACGCGCCGGAAACGCGAGCACACCTCGAGTCGGCTGCCGGCGCAGCGACGATCGAGACGGCCGGCGAGGGGTACGTGACCGACCTGATGGAACTCCTCGAGCGCCCCGTGATTTCGCCGCCGGTGCTGACCGTCGCCGCGGACCTGCCGCTGCTCGAGGCCCCCGTCGTCGACCGGGTGCTCGCGGCCCACGGCGACGGAACCGGTTCGCGGACGGTCTGCGTCCCCGCGGCACTCAAGCGACGACTCGGGGTCAGCATCGACTCAAGACTCGAACCGAACGACCACCTCGCGCCGACCGGCGTCAACGTGGTCGGCACGACCGACGATACCACAGCCATGACAGACGTGTCCTACGACCCGCGACTCGCAGTGAACGTGAACCGACTCGAAGACGCCCGTATCGCGGCCGATCGGCTGCGGAGTTCCACCGCAGGAGGGAACTGAGATGCGCGTGCTCCTCCCCGCCGGAACGACCGAGACGGCCCTGATCGACGGCATCAGCGCCGCCGGAGCCGCGCCGGAGCTGATGGAACACACCCCCTCCGCCGACGTCGAGATCCTCGCGTACGGCGAGCCGACCGCGTCGCCGGTGACGCCGGTGAGCCCGAACGGCTGTCCGACGCCCGCGGCCGTGACCCGCGCCGTCCGGGAGGTCGTCGGCTTCGACGTGTCGGTGATCGACGCGGGGCTTACCCAGTCGACGGCCGCGCCGACGGTCGATCTCGGCGTCGATCCCGGGACCGATATCCGCGAGCCAACGGCCGTGCCGGACGCGGCCGCCGCCTTCGACCGCGCGTACGACTACGGCGCGAGCCTGCCCGAGGACGAGGTCATGATCGGCGAGACGGTCCCCGGCGGGACGACCACCGCACTCGGCGTCCTCACCGCGCTCGGCGAGCCGACAGGCGTCTCCTCGTCGCTGCCCGAGAACCCGATCGAGCGCAAGCGCCGCGTCGTCGACGAGGCCCTGGCCGCGAGCGACCTCGAGGCGGGCGACTGCGAGGGTGCGCCGCTCGAGGCGATCGAAGCCGTTGGCGACCCCGTCCAGCCGACGGTGGCCGGCATCGCAGCGGGCGCGCTCGAGGCCGGCACCGAGGTGACGCTGGCCGGCGGCACGCAGATGGTCGCCGTCGCGGCTATCCTTCGCCACGCCGGCGTCGACGAGCCGCTGTCGATCGCGACCACCTCGTTCGTGGCCGACGAGCGGGGCGACCGGCTCACCGCGTCCTGTGACCGGTTCGACTGCGAACTCACCGTCACCGATCCCGGCTTCGATGGACGCGATCACGTCGCGATGGCGCGTTACTGCGCCGGCGAGGCCAAGGAAGGCGTCGCGATGGGCGGCGCGCTCTCGCTCGTTCCCGAGGGACGGATGGACGCGGTCAGAGACCAACTCGAGACGGTCTGTGCCCGGCTCGGAATTGAGACCGGCGATGGCGGCGAGCCTGCCGGGCGCGACGCCGACGCCGGCGACGGGCCGGAGGGCGATTGTGGACCCTGAGTCGATACACACCGCCGAGCGGGTCCTCCATGGCGGCGAGTCCGACCGCGACCTGCTTGACTTCTCGGCTAACACCAACCCACGGACGCCCGAGGGCGTCGACGAGGTGTACACGGCTGCGCTCGAGGAATCGCGCCGCTATCCGGACGACGGCTATGCAGACTACCGTGACGCGGCGGCCGCGTTCGTCGGCTGCGATCCCGAACGGGTGATCCCGACCCCCGGCGGGCTGGCCGCGATCCGGCTGGCGATGGAACGTTCCCTCGAGCCGGGCGACGAGGCGCTGGTTCCCTACCCGAGTTTCGGCGAATACGCCCGCGAAGTCCGGTTACAGGGGGCCACCCCGCGGTTCGTCCGCTACGACGACCTGTTCGAGATGGGGCCGACGGTGCTCGAGCCCTGCGCGCTGGCGGTGGTCTGTACGCCGAACAACCCGACCGGGGAGGCGGCCGATCCGGCGGCGCTCGAGGCCTTCGCGGACCGCTGTGCGGCCGCGGACACGACCCTGCTCGTCGATGAGGCCTTCCTGGGCTATACGGAACTGCCGTCGGCGGCCACTCTCGAGCGCGACCACGTCATCGTCGCCCGCTCGCTCACCAAACTGTTCGGCTTGCCGGGGCTGCGCGCCGGCTTCGCCGTCGCGAGCGGGCAGCGACGAGACGACCTCGAGACGGCCCGGCGCGCGTGGTCGCTCGGGACGCCGGCGGCTCGAGTCGGCGCACACTGCCTGCGACGGGAGGGATTCGTTCGCGACACGCGCGAGCGCGTCGCCAGCGAGCGCGAACGGCTGCGCGCGGCGCTCGCGGCGACGTTCGATGTTCGCCCGTCAGACGCGCCCTACCTCCTGTGTAACGTCGGCGACCGCGACGTCGCTCGGGTCCTCGCCGACGCGCGGGCCGACGGCGTTGCGATCCGGGACGCGACGACCTTCCGGGGACTCGACTCGCACGTCCGCATCGCGGTCAAGGACCGTCCGTCGAACGACCGCCTGCTCGCGGCGGTAGGCGTGGGCGACGTCGGCGGTGAGAGTGAGCGTGAGTGACGGCCTCGCGTACGACGCGGTCGAGCGAGACGGCGTCCTCCGGGTCACCCGTCCGGACACCGAGTGGCTCTCGACCGGCTGGAACGGCGGCCGCCGCGTGGCCGATCACGCGTACAACGTCTCGGTTCCGGACGGGTGGAGTCGGACCGATCTCGAGGCGTACGTCGACGAACGACTCGAGCGCGCGTCCTTCGAGCAGGCTGGCACGGACGCGGGCGGGCCGGCCCTGCTGACCGGCGTCGACATCGGGGACGCCCGCGGGGCTCGCCGCGGTCCCGTGACGGCCTATGCGACCGCGGGCATCTCGAACCCCGCCGCGTTACCGATGGAGCCAACCGGCGACGCCGCGTCGGATCACGGGCGCCGGGAGCGCGGTCAGGGCCGGGGAACCGTCAACGTCATCCTCGGGACGACGCGGTCGCTCGCACCGGGCGCGCTGGCGAACCTGATCGCGGTCACGGCGGAGGCGAAGGCGGCGACGCTGCTCGCCGCGGCCGGCGTTCCCGGTACTACGACGGATGCAGTCGTCGTCGGCCACGATCCCACGGGGACGCCGGCCGACTTCTCCGGCAGCGCCACCGAAGTCGGCGCGGCGGCTCGCGCCTGCGTTCGAGAGGCCGTCCGAGCGTCGCTGCGCGCCCACTACGCCGAGAGCGACGTGACGCTTCCAGACACTGTCGCGGACGCGGCGTACGGCGTGTCGACCGACGGACGCGCCGCGGTGTTTCAGCCGGCGCTCGAGTCGACACCAGACACCGATCGAGACTCGGCAGAGTAACGGAGTCCGACGCGTCTCGATCGACGGGCCGGTATCGAACGGGCTCCGTCCCGTGTGCTCACGACAGCGGGACACCCCGTTGTATTGCCTTCTTTCGGTCTGTCTTCGCCAGTTACGAACGGAACACGCGTCCAATCCCGGCAGTTAACCAGCCGCGCGCACAACACCGCCCAATGGTCGAGGACGATCCGTCAGCCGAGAACGACGATCCGTCGGCGATCCGTTCGGTCGCGCTCTCGCCGGACGACGCCGTCAACGCCTACGCCTACAGTCGGGAGAACCCCGGCGAGGCCGTCCTTCGGATCACGCCGCCGTTTCACGGCCGAATGCGGGCTCGCATCCACGTCTACCGCGTCGACGACACCGAACTGACCGGCGCGGTCCACCTCGCGCCAGCCGACGTCATCGCGGACGATGTCGTCGCCGACTACCCCGACCTCGAGTCGGCGCTTGCAGACGCGGACATCGATACGGACGCGAACCCGGACGCGGCCGGGCGGATCCGCGAACGCCACGCCGACGCCGTCGCGGACTGGCAGGACCGCGCTCGCGGAGCGATCGTCGACGCGGTGACGCTCGAGGCCGACGATAGCCCCCGTCGCGTCGAGATCAAGACGCTCGGTTGAACGGAACGGACACCGCTCGAGCGGGGGTGCCGCGAGCGACACGACTCGCGGCTCGACGCGATCGATCGCAGAGCATCCTGTCTCACACTTTCACTTTCACTCCGGGCGGGTCGGTTTGACGTACTGTCGGTTTGACCGACCCGTATGGCACCGATCGTCGAGGCGGCCGACGAACGCGCCGATCGCAGCGAGGGAAGCGACCGATTCGGCTTCGACCCCGTCGACCGCCGCCCCGAGACGCGGCGAGAGCGAGAGCGGATCGACGTCACCGACCTGTCCGCCACGGACATCGAGGCGTTCGTCCGCACGAACGTCGAGACCGACGCCGTCTCGCTCGAGCACCGAGGCGGGCGCACGTACCTACTGCTCGAGGAGTGAGCGCGGACCGCCGACCGCGACATGTCGCGGATACCGTGTCCGCGCTCGCGGACGGATTCGTCACATGAGCTTTTGACCTCGGGCCGACGGCCGGGCGATGGGAACACGCTCCGCTCGATCGGTGAAATCGATATCGGACCCCGTAGCGTTTTCCGCGGCTCCGTGGGAGGAACACGCATGGAATCGCGGAACGGTGGCGACCGGGACCGATCGCCCGGCGTTACGTCGCGACGGCGGCTTCTCGTGGCCGCGGGAACCGCCGGCTTTGGCGGCGGCATCGGACCAATATCGACGCCATCGGCCGCGAACATTGGGAAACGGCGCGACGGTCGAACCGACGACGGAGCGGCGACCGCCGTCGCGGAACTGCCGCTGGTCGACGCACACACCCACGTGATTCCCCACGAGGCGCTCGACCGAGAGCCGTTGGTCGCCGACGATCTAGTGGCCTGGATGGACGAACACGGAATCGACCGCGCCGTCGTGCAGGCGCTGGATTCGCCTGAGAGCTATCCCGTGTCGGCCCCGAGCTGGTGGGTCCTCGAGCAGTGTTCCGCCCACCCCGATCGCCTGCTCCCGTTCTGTTCGGTCGACCCCCGGACGCTGGTCTACGGGACAGCGACGGTCGACTCCCTGCTCGAGGGGTACGTCGAGCGCGGCGCGCGCGGATTCGGGGAACTCAAGCCCGGCCTGCCGATCGACGACCGGCGACTTCGGACGGTGTACGACCTGTGCGCCGAGTACGAGCTGCCGATTCTCTGCCACATAGACGACAAAGCCATGCTGGACGCGCCCGGCTTGCCGGCGTTCGAGGACGTGCTAGCCTCCTATCCCGAGGTCGATTTCGTCGCCCACGCACACTTCTGGTGGGCGCATGTTTCGGGCACCGTGACGGCGGCCGATCGGAGACGTTACCCGGACGGCCCGGTCGAACCCGGCGGACGGGTCCCCGAACTGCTCGCGACGTACGACAACGTCTACGGTGACCTCTCGGCCGGCTCGGGCTGGAACGCGCTGACCCGTGACCCCGACTTCGCACAGGGGTTCCTCGAGGAACACCACGAACAGCTCGTCTGGGGCTCAGACTATCTCGCTCCCGGTCAGCGGGTCCCGCAGCTCACGCTGTTCGATCGGTTCGACCTCGAGGTCGAGGCGTGGGCGGACATCCGCGCCCGGGCCCTCGAGGCCGTGCTTCGGTGACGAATCACCGTCGGTGGCCGGTCGTATCGCGGCGGTCCCTCGAAATCGCGTCCGGACCCGCACCGGCCGTTCAGAGTCGCCGGAGTCGTACTTCGTCGTCGGAGACCGACTCGACGTCGTCCTCGTCGAGTCGGTAGGTCTCATCGTCGCTGTCGCCCCAGCCGAGTTTCGATTTGATGGTATCGGTCATGCTGGGATCGGGATCGACGTGGACGGCCCCCGCGGAGACGTCCCGTACGATGCCGATCTCTTCGCTGTTAGCGTTGACGACCCGCTTCCCTTCGTCGTCGTCCGTGAAATTCACGCACATACCGTCGACTCTGTCGGGTAGTCACATATAAACGGGACCTGCACTCGCCCGCGACTCGCGGACGTCGGGGCGTTCGTCTTCGAATTTGCCGTAGCAAAACCGGACGCCGTCCCCCTCAGAGCCGCCGGATCCTGACCTCGTCGTCGGAGATCGACTCGACGTACTCTTCGTCGAGTCGATAGGTCGTCGTCTCGGTTGCGCGCCAGCCGAGCCTGGATTTGATGCTGTCGGACATGTCGGGGCCGGGTTCGACGCGGGCGGTGTGCACGTCGACCTCGCGGACGGTTCCGATCTGTTCACCGTCGGCGGTGACCACCGGCTTCCCTTCGTCGTCCGTCGTGAAATCGGGAGTCATCGTCTCAGTCGTGACCGGGAAGTCGGGTATGGACCGCCCCTACATGTGCGCGGAACGGCGGTATCCGGCTGCCGGTGATCGTGGCCGCGCAGTTGCTCGCGCTCCTGCGGTTTCGACGCGTCCGAAATCGAATCGGTACGCCTAATCCGCCACGACAGAGAGCGCCCAGTAATGAAACTCGCGCGAATCGCGACGGACGACGGCCCGGTCACCGGACGGTACGAAGATGGCGTTGTACACGCTGCCGACGGAATCTACGAGGTCGGCACCGACGCCGAGTTCCTTCCGCCGTGTACCCCCTCGGCGCTGTACTGCGTCGGGCGAAACTTCGCGGCGACGATCGACCAAATGGCGTACGAACGGCCCGACGAACCCGACTTCTTCGTCAAGCCGCCGGCGTCGCTCGTCGGCCACGAGGATCCGGTTCCCTACCCCGAATTTAGCGACGAGGTGACCTACGCCGGCGAACTCGCGGCCGTCATCGACGAACCCTGCCGGAACCTCTCGGAAGACGAGGTCCCGGAGGTCGTCCGCGGCTACACGATCATGAACGATATGGACGCGCTCGATCAGGGCGAGCGCTCGCCTCGGAAAGCGTTCGACGCCTCCGGCCCGCTTGGCCCGTGGATCGAGACCGCCGTCGATCCGACCGACATCGACATGCACACCGACGTAGCCGGCGAACGCCGCCAGGAGGCCACCACCGAACTGATGCTGTTCGACCCCTACGAGGTCATCGCCCACCTCTCGCGCCGAGTTACCTTCCGGCCCGGCGACGTGGTCTCCTTCGGTAGCCCCGCCAACCCCGGCCTCGTCGAACCCGGCGACACCGTCGAGATCACCTACGAGGGCGTCGGCACCCTCCGAAACACCGTCGTCGACTCGAGCGAACGGGACGCCCTCCCGCTCGAGGACCCCGCCGTTCGCACGTAGGGTCGCCCGTTCGCCGACCGAGACGATGTGTGCGACACAGACACATAGGTTATGGGCATGGCTGACGTACCGTCGCCCATGGGAGTCATCGAATCGATGAAGGCCGTACTCGCGTCACCCGCACCGCGAAGCCGCCCCGATGACGGCTCTAACGGGGCCTACTGGTGTGACGACTGCGACGTCCGAATCAGAGACGTCGATCTCGAGGGAGAACCCGTCTGTCCGGACTGCGGCGCGGCGATGCGCTTCGAGCGCGCCACCGGCCGCGACTGCGCGTGCTGAGGCTATCGGGGCGGCTCAGGGTTCGCGGACGACCGTCTCCTCGCCCTGCTCGGCGGGGAATCGGTCCTCGAGAGCGCCGTCTCGCTCCCACTCCTCGTCGGTGACCAGCGCGTTCTCGAGGCCCGCTCGGAGGCCCGCCTCGTCGTACTTGGTGCCGATGAAGACGAGTTCGGTCCGGCGGTCGCCGTGTTCGTCGTCCCACTCGAGATTCGGCCGGTTCGATCGGTACATGTCGCGCTCGACCTCGGGGAGGCTCGCGATCCACGGCCCCTGCGCGGTGGCCCTGATCGACGGGCCGGCCTGCGCGATCGACACCCGCATCTCGTTGCTGGCGAGCCAGGCGGTCCCCTTCGCGCGGACGATCTTGCTCGGCAGTTCCTCGAGGAACGCGGCGAACCGCTCGGGGTGGAACGGCCGGCGGCGGCGGTAGACGAACGAGGAGACGCCGTAGACCTCGTCAGGGTGGTGGTGGCCGCCGTGGTGGTCGCCCTCGTGGCCGTCGTCCGCATCGTCGCCGTGTCCGCGGTCGCCCTCGGCCGACTCGAGCGCCCGTTTCCAGCCCGGCAGCTCGCCGATTCGCTTCGGATCGAACAGCCCTACGCCGAGCAGCCGGTCGGGGTCGACCGCCGAGAACGCCGTGCGGATCGT
This sequence comes from Natrinema sp. 74, assembly GCF_046097095.1. Taxonomy (NCBI): domain Archaea; kingdom Methanobacteriati; phylum Methanobacteriota; class Halobacteria; order Halobacteriales; family Natrialbaceae; genus Natrinema; species Natrinema sp. 74. The sequence continues at coordinate 2,985,321 of NZ_CP175698.1, read as the reverse complement.
CTCGGCGTCGGGCTGAAGCGCGCCGACGAGTTCCTCGGCTTCCTCGAGTTCCGTCTCCGAACAGAGATCGGTCTTGTTGAGGAGGACGAGATTCGAGACCTCCACCTGTTCGACGAGCAGGTCCGACAGCGGTCGATCGCCCTCGTCGCCGCGGCGCTCGGCCGTTCCCTCGCCGCCGAAGGCCGCGAGGAACGCGGGCGTGTCGAGCACGGTCACGAGCGTGTCCACGTCGTACAGCGCCGCGACGCGGGACTCGGTCGTGAACAGCCGCGCGACGGGTGCGGGCTCTGAGATACCCGAGGATTCAACGAGCAGGTGGTCGAACGACCGATCGCGGGCCAGCCTGACCACGGCCGTCTCGAGGTCGTCCTGTAGCTCACAGCAGATACAGCCGTTCGAGAGCTCCGCGACGCCGTCGTCAAGCTCGAGTTCCGAACCCTCGGCGACGAGTTCGGCGTCGACGTTGACCGCGCCCATGTCGTTGACCAGCACCGCCAGCCGTCGGTCCCCGGCGGTCGACAGCAGGTGGTTGAGCAGCGTCGTCTTGCCGGCACCCAGACTCCCGGAAAGGATCGTCACCGGAATCGCCTCGTCCGTCCCCGTTGCCATGCCCGTACGGTGGCGGCGAAGCGACTTGAAACCGATCATGAGTGTTTTTAGCATTCAACACGGAGGGACGGACATGGAACTGGCCGACCGGATCGAATCGTATCGCGAAACGCTCGAGGAGTGGCTGCGGGGCCTCTACCACGGGATGATCTCGCACCCGGCCTACGAGAAGATCGAGAAGGAAGCCGAGGACACCGAAGACGCGTTCATCCTGGCATGTTTCCCCGACGCCTTCGGCATTCCGTCGCCGGTCTCGTACTACACGGCGGAGCTACTGCCCTATCTCGAGGACGAGTTCGAATCGTGGGAGCGGCGGCTGTGGGATCGGGACTCGTACATCGAGCGCAAGGGACAGCAGTACCACTTCTGATGGAACCGTTCGTCTTCTTCGGCGGCAAGGGCGGCGTCGGTAAAACGACCGTCTCCTGTGCCTACGCGCTGCGCTGTGCGCGCGACGGGCACCGGACGCTCGTGGTCTCGACCGACCCGGCCCACTCCGTCACCGACGTGTTCGACCAGCCGTTCGACGATTCGCCGCAGTCCGTCGAGGGCATCGACGGGCTCGATGCCATGCAGATCGACCCGGACGAGGAGGTCACCCGTCACCTGGACGAGATCCGCCAGGACCTCTCGGAGCAGGTATCGGCGTCGATGGTCAACGAGATCAACCGCCAACTCGAGATGGCCCACGGGACGCCGGGGGCCTACGAGTCGGCGCTGTTCGACCGGTTCGTCGACGTGATGCAAAACGCGGAGGCCTACGACCGGGTCGTCTTCGACACCTCGCCGACGGGCGGCACGCTCCGCCTGCTCGGCCTGCCCGACCTCCTCGAGGGCTGGATCGACCGGCTGATGCACAAGCGCCGGACGAGCATCGACCTCTTCGAGAAGGCCGCGGTCGGCAACAACGAACCGCGGCGCGTGATGGAAGGCGATCCCGTCCTCGCGCGACTGCAGGAACGCAAGGAGTTCTTCGAGTTCGCCGGCGCGGCGCTGCACGACGACGCCGCGTTCTTCCTCGTGGTGAATCCCGACGAACTGTCGCTCAACGAGACCAGACGCGCGATCGACGATCTGCGTGACAAGGACCTCGCGGTCCGCGGACTCGTCGCCAACAAGCTCACGCCCTCGCCCGAGGCCGACGAGACCGGCCGCGGCGCGCGCTACCTCCGCGAGCGCGTCGCGACCGAAACCGAGCGCCTCGAGACGATCCGCTCCGAGTTCGAACCGCCGCTCGTCGCCGAAATCGGCTGGCGGAGTTCGGAGGTCAAAGGTGATCTGCTCTCCGACGTCGCCGCCGACCTCGACATCGAGACGGCCGTCGAGCCGCCGACGCACGTGTGACTCGAGTCGGGGCCTGGCTTGCTACGTCCGGTCATGCCATGCTGCCTGCGGACAGAAACCCGTTTAGGCGTTCCACGACCAGAACGGGTAATGAGTACGAGTTACCGGATCGGACTGGTCGGGAAACCGTCCGTCGGCAAGTCTTCCTTTTTCAATGCAGCCACGATGAACGACGTGCCCGAGGGGGCCTATCCGTTTACAACCATCGACCCCAGCGTCGGCGAGGCGTACGCTCGCGTCGACTGCGCGGCACCGGAGTTCGACGAGGAGTGCACCCCGAACGTCGGCTTCTGTGACGGCGGCACGCGGTTCGTCCCGACGAAACTCGTCGACGTCGCCGGGCTGATTCCCGGCGCACACGAGGGCAACGGACTGGGCAATCAGTTCCTCTCGGACCTGAACGAGACCGACGTGCTCGTCCACGTCGTCGACTTCTCTGGCGAAACCGACGCCGAGGGCGAACCCACCGAGGGCCACGACCCGCGCGAGGACATCGACTTCCTCGAGGAGGAACTCGACCAATGGTATCTCGGCATCTTGCAGAAGGGGATCGAGCGCTACGAGACGGGCTACACGACCGAGGACGACGCCATCGAGGCGGAACTCGCCGAGCAGATGAGCGCGTTCAAGGCGAGCGAAGACGAGATCAAGCGCCTGATCCGGCGCGTCGATATCGGCTTCGACCCCGACGAGTGGGACGAAGCCGACGAACTCGAACTTGCCCGCGAGATCCGCAAGGAGACCAAGCCGATGGTGATCGCGGCGAACAAGATGGACACCCCTGCGGCGCAGGACAACTACGAGGAGATCACGAACGATCCCGACTACGCCCACCTGACGATCGTTCCCTGCAGCGCCCACGCCGAGAAGGCCCTGAAGTCGGCTGCGGGAGCCGACGTCGTCGACTACCGACCCGGCGACGCGACGTTCGAAATCACGGGGGACATCTCGGGCGACCAGGAACAGGGCTTAGAGCAGATCCGCGACTTCCTTACGGAGTACGGCGCGACGGGCGTGCAGGCGGCCCTCGAGACGGCGCTGTTCGACGTGCTTGGCGTGACGCCGGTGTTCCCCGGCGGCGCGAACGGGCTAGGGAACGAACGCGGCGAGGTGCTGCCCGACTGTTATTTGATCCCGCCGAACTCGACCGCCGAGGACTTCGCCTACAGCCTCCACTCCGATATCGGCGACGGCTTCTTACACGCCATCGACTGTCGGACGAATCGCCAACTGGGGAAGGACTACGAGGTCGAATCGCGGGACGTGATCGAGGTCATCACGACGAACTGACCGACTGGGTCGCGAAGTCCGCCCCCGATGACCGTTGTGACGAGGCGACAGGTTCTCGTCACGGGCGCTCTTTGTCTCGATAATGAGTCTGGGGGTCCCCTCCGCGTACCGGCCGACGAAACCCGACATCGCAGTGTTCGTTTCCGGCGTTACCAGTATGGGGCTCGAGATTCTCGCCGGACGAATCATCGCCCCGCAGTTCGGGGACAGCATCTACACCTGGGGGAGTATCATCACCGTCTTTCTCACCGCGCTGAGCCTGGGCTACTGGCAGGGCGGCAAGCAGGCGGGGACGGCGTCGAATCGGCGGATGAGCTGGCTCTTACTGGGGACTGCCGGCTACGTCGCGATCGTCGTCTACGGGAGCGACCAACTACTGCTCTCAGCGTCGACGTTACCGCTGCCGGTCCGATACGCCTCGCTGCCGGCGGTGCTCATCCTCTTTGGCCCGCCGACCTATCTGCTCGGCTTCATCAGCCCCTACGCGGCCGAACTCTCCCAGAAAGAGGGGACCGGCGAAGCGTCGGGCCACGTCTACGCGCTTGGCACTATCGGTAGCATCGTCGGTGCCGGCGCGACGACGTACGTCCTCATTCCGTCGCTTGGCATCGACATGATCGGCTTTTTGTTCGGACTCGTCCTCGTCGGCACCGCGTTCGGACTCACGCTTCCCGCGCTCTCCCCGAAGCCGGCGTCGGCCAGCGTCGCTATCGCGCTCGTGCTCGTCGTCGCGGCCGGCATCGGCCCGGTGACGTTCGACCACCGCGGCGATGTCGTCTACCAGACGCAAACGGCCTATCAGGAGCTCGAGGTCGTCGACAGCGACGGCGTTCGGACGCTGTATCTCGACGGTGCCCGCCACAGCGCGATGGATCTCGACGATCCCGACCGACACGTCTTCGAGTACACGCGATACTTCCACATCCCCATGCTGATGGTCGACGATCCACAGGAAGTCGAGAACGTGCTGTTCATCGGCGGGGGTGGGTACACTGGTCCGAAGGACTTCGAGCGGAAGTACGACGCCAACGTCGACGTCGTGGAACTCGATCCCAAGGTAACGCAGGCCGCCAAGGAGTACTTCCGCCTCGAGGAGAGCAAGAACCTGACCGCACACACGGCGGACGGCCGGGTATTCCTCCAGAACACCGAGCAACAGTACGATCTAATCGTCCTCGACGCCTACCAGAAAGACCAGGTCCCGGCCCACCTGACCCAGCTCGGCTTCATGGAACTCGCCGAGGACCACCTCGACGAAGACGGCGTCTTCCTCGCGAACGTCATCGCCGCGCCAAGCGGCAGCGGCTCCGCGTTCTACCGGGCGCAGTACAAGACGATCGACGAGGCCTTCGCGTCGACCTACAGTTTTCGCACCTCGAGTCAGGACATGGTCCAGAATATCGAAGTCATCGCGACGAAGGCAAACACCGACTTCACCGCAGCCGAACTGCAGGAGCGAAACCGAAACCGAAATCTCGGAATCGATCTGCGCGCCGAGATCGACGGCTACATAGATCCACCCCCGACCGACGACGTGTCGGTGCTGACCGAGGACCACGCGCCCGTCGCCACCCTGCAGGCGTCGACGGTCGACCAGCAGTACGTCATCGAGCGGACCGACGGCGAGCGGACGACGGAACCCGCGTCGTCGCTCGCGGCCGGACCGCAGCCGGCGACCGTCGCACGACCCGCGCCGACGCTCGAGCCAGCGTCGACAACGTCCCCGCTCGAGCTACCGGCGTCGCCGTAGAGCCACGCTCGAGTCGGTCGTCAGTCGGCGAGCGTCTCGGGCTCGAGCGGTGTCGCCGTCCGCCAGTAGTGATCGAGCGCGTCCACGGCCCACGCCCGCACGGCGCTGTCATCGGTGTCGACGGAGGCTCGCAGGATCCCGTTCTCGTCGCGCAAGAGCAGGTAGATGCGGTCGTCGACGAGCATGACCGCGATCGGGACGCCCTCCTCGCGGACCCTGATCGCGGCGTCGTCGGCCGCGAGCAGCGCCTCGAGCCGACTTCGGAGCGCGGAATCGTCGGCCAGCGCGTCGATCGCGCTGCGGCCGAAGACGCCCCGAAACCGCTGCTCGCCGTCGGTCACCCGCTCGTGGACGACGCCCAGCGTCTGCTCGTTGAACGTGTGCGAGAACGTCCGGACGTCGTCGCCGTCGTGGAGAAACTCGAGTAGCCGCCCCAGCGGTGCGTTCGGCCGGGTCGCACTCGGGACGGTGATCGTCGCGTCCGCGAGCCGCCGGAGGTCGATATCCATCGCGTGAGTCGGCAGGTAGTCCACGATATCGCGCAGCTTCCCTTCGGTTTCGAGGATCTCCTGGAGGTCGGTAAAGCCCTCCGCGACGAGTCGTCCCGTCGCCGTCGCGACATACGCGTCGCCGTCGCGCCTGATCCACGACCGGTCCTCGAAGTCCCCGAGGATACGCCCGAGCGTCGCCTGCGAGGCACCGGTCTCGGCCGCCAGTTCGGTTCGCGTCCGTCGCCCCGCCGAGAGCGACTCGAGCACCTCGACGCGGTTCGCCGAGAGCGCCAGAAACTCGATCTCCTCGAGCGCGGATTCCATACCGCCCACTCGTCCCTACTGCGGTAAACCGTTTTCGTGCCGTGAAAGGATTTCACGATGTGCTGCCGTATCGCGTCGGCCGATCGTTTCCCGATGTACGCGCCTTTCTTACCGTGAAATATTTTACGAACGAAACTATAACCCCGGCGCTAATACGGTGTAGTACCATGATGTTCGCTATCCGCGCGTCGCTCGTTTTCGGGGCGACGCAGACGAGACCCACGGAGGTGACGGCGTAAATGGTCTCTCGCCGCACGCTCACGTTTTTCGCCCTCTCGAGTCTGTTCTTTGGCGGCACGTTCGTCGCCGCGAAGGCCGGACTCGCCTATTTCCCGCCGCTGTTGTTCGTCGCGTTCCGATTCGACGTCGCCGCCGTCGTGATGCTGGCGTACGTCGGCTGGACGTCCTCGCGGGCGGAGTTGCTCCCGCGAACGCGCGGCGACGTCGGTGGTATCCTCGCAACCGGCGTGCTCGCGATCGGGCTGACTAACGCTCTGTTGTTCGTCGGCCAGGAGTACGTCTCGAGCGCCGTCGGTTCGATCGTCTACAGTCTCAATCCGATTATGACGCCGGTGTTCGCCGCGTTCTTGCTCTCCGACGAGCGCCTCTCCGCCCGCGGCGCGGCCGGGATGGGGCTTGGCCTGCTCGGCGTCGGTCTCGTCGTCAGTCCTAACCCCACGAACCTCCTCGGCGGGGCCGTCGGCAAGGGGATTCTCCTCGCCGGCGCGGCCGCCGCCGCGCTCGGGGCCGTTCTCATCCGCCGGGCCGACAGCGACCTCTCGAGTACGGTCCGCGTCGCCTGGGGACTCCCGTTCGCCGCGGCGCTGTGTCACCTGTTTGCCTGGGCCGCCGGCGAGTCGGCAGCCGCGATCACGTGGACAACCGAGGCGGCGCTGGCGCTTGGCTACGTCAGCATCTTCGCGGGCGTCCTCGCGTACATCGCCTACTTCGGCCTCATCGACACGGCCGGCGCGATCCGCGCGAATCTGATCTTCTACATCGTGCCCGTCGTCTCGACGCTCGGCGGCTGGGCGCTGCTCGGCGAGACCATCGACGCGCTCACGGTCGTCGGCTTCCTGACGATTTTCGCCGGCTTCGCCGTGCTTGGCAGCGAGTCGATCGACGTTGGCTCGCTGCTCTCGAGTGTTCGCACCAACACGTCGCTGGCCGACGACGACTCGACGGTCAGAGAGGAGCCGCGGGGCCACCGCTCCGATTAGCGCTGATCACGACACGCGCCCGCGTACCGCCGCGGCCGTCCGATTAGAAGAGCGAGAGGTCGCCGGTCACGCTATCCACGCGGTCGTCCGCGGCCGGCCCGACGGCCAGCGCGGTGACAGTGCCGGGCTCGAGTTGCGTGTGGCCAGCATCGCGGATGACGGCGTTGGGAATCCCGTCGCGGTCGGCGATTTCGGCGAGTTCATGCAATTGACGCTCGCTTTCGCCTTTCAGGACGACCTTCTTCTGGCCGCCTTGCTTCCACTGCGATTGCAGTTGCCCGTCGGCCTTCTCGTAGGCCGACAGCGACGCGTGGGCGACCTGCGCGGCGAGTTTTCCCTGCCCCATGCCGATGTCCGTGCGGGCGACGATGGCCTGTTTCATGGCCGACTCGAAGAGGGGAAGCCCTTTAGCCGTGACTATACCGTCTCCGCGACCGACTAGCGAGCGCGAAGCGACGGCGATCGCTCAGTAGACGAGTTCATCCTCGAGGCCGAGTTCTCGCTCTGTCCGTCTCGCCTCCGGCCCCGCCTCGACGAGGGTCGGCTCGTCGATCGACTCAGAAAATCGATCGGGGTCCGGCTCGACGCGCTCGAGCAGCGCCGAGAAGGTCGAGCCCCGCCGGCCGTCGGCCGAGACGACGCCGCCGTATTCGCGCTCCTCGGGTGTGGTCTCGTCGGGATCGGGGAACTCCTCCCGGATGATGTCGGCCGTCTCGCGGAGATACGTCGCGGCCTGTTGCTGTGAGTAGAGACTCTCCTCGTAGTACGTCTCCGCGTGTTCGTCGGAGAGATCCGCCGACGCGTGTTCCGGCGACTCGTACCGGATCGACTCCGGGGTCGCGTAGCCGCTCGCAAACCGAATGTTCGTCGTGAAACAGTCTGGATAGCGGAGAATGAGCGGGGCCAACAGCATGTCCGTTATCGTGGTTCGCTGTTGGGTCCGCCACGCGCCCTCGACATAGTACGCGGCGAGCGCACCGATCCGGTCGTCCCGCTCGCCGCGGTTGTACGCCATCGCGACCTCTTGATAGTCGTCACCGACGATCCGCCGGAGTCGCCGTTCGAAACTCTCGGCGATCCGATCGCGCTCCGTCTCGTACGCGGTCAACAACGGAATATCCGGATCGGCGAGCAGGTCTGCTTTCTGCTCTCGAGCATCCGCGACGGTCATCATGTTCTCGTGGAAGACGCGCTCGGCCTTCTCGTCGAGAAGCGGCACTCTAACCGCCCGCTGATGCAGAACCCTCGTCTCCCCGGTAAACCGGTCCTGCGTCCCATCCATGCGACGCGCTTCGTGATACAGCATTATAATCGCTGAGGCCGTTCGAGAGTGTGTGTTGGAGGCGTTACAGGTCCGTGCGGTGACGAAATCGGGGGCATCGGTCGCCGGCGAATCGACGGCATTTATGGCTCCGTGTTCGCTCCTACTCGGTATGATCCTCTCCGATGCAGATATCTTAGAGCGCCTCGAGGCCGGCGACCTTGTCGTCGAGCCGCTCGACGATCCGGAGTTGCAGATCCAGCCCGCCAGCGTCGACCTCCGGCTGGGACGAGAGTTTCTCGAGTTCCAGCGGACGAACATCCCCTGTATCCACCCGAACTCCGAACGGGAGGTCGACGAGTACGTCACCGAGACGGTCGTCGACGACGGCGACGACTTCATCCTCCACCCCGGCGACTTCGTGCTCGGAACGACCCACGAGCGCGTCGAGATTCCGGCGGACCTGATCGCCCACGTCGAAGGCCGGTCGTCACTGGGACGGCTCGCCGTGGTGGTACACGCCACGGCGGGCCTGTGTGATCCCGGATATCGCGGCCAAATAACCCTCGAGCTCTCCAATCTCGGCACAGCGCCCGTCGCGCTCACCCCCGGGATGCGCATCTCCCAGCTCACCTTCACGGAGCTCAAGACGCCGGCCGAACGGCCCTACGGCAGCGAGCGCGGGTCGAAGTATCAGGATCAGGACGGTCCGCAGGCCTCGCGCATCCAGAGCGACGACGAATTCGGCGGCGACCAACTCGAGCGCGACGACTAACGCGGGTTCGACCGGCAACCGGCGACGGGGGAGCAGTGAGCAGCGACGGCCGCACACCAGTCGGTTGCCGGCAGGGGATTCACCCGCGGGCCGGCCGTAGCCGGACGCAGCCGCCACACTGTGACGCCGTATCGGACCGCGTAGCGTCGTCGCTGGTTCGCGGGGGCCGACCGCGTGCCCGACGACGTGTCCGTCGACGGTGTGGCGATGACAGCCTGATACGCATGTCCCGCGCGAACTACGAACTCCACGAGCGACTCGATCGGCTTGCCACCGCGTCGGCGGATCGCGACGTACTCGTCACGCTGGCCGTCCCGCCCGATCAGTCGATCGGCGAGGCACGCCGGCCCGTCGAGACCGATTACGCCGAGGCCACGCAGGGCGACCGGCCCGTCCCCGACCGGCTCGCCGAGGCCCTTGCGGACGTCCGAGACCGGCTGACCGAGTACGAGGAGATCCCCGAGGGCGGGCTCGTCCTCTACGCCGGCATCGTCGACGACGACCTCGCCACCGCCACCTTCGACGATCTCCCTGTCGTGATCGACGAGGGAACTTACGAACACGCCAGTGAGTTCGACCTCGAGCCCCTCGCGGACGTGACCGGCCCAGACGCGACCTACGGCCTGCTGGTCGTCGAGCGCGACGGGGCCGCGCTAGGCCGGCTGAACGGCGACGGCGTCGACCCGATCGAGACGTTCGACGGCGACGTCCCGGGGAAGTCGAGCGCCGGCGGCCAGTCGCCCGAGCGCTTCGAGCGCGACCGCGAGCGCCATAAACGCGACTTCTTCGACGAAATCGCCGAGCGCGCTCGCCTCGAGTTCGTCGAGGGCGAGTCGATCGACGGCCTGTTGCTCGGCGGCACCACGGGCATCGTCGAGGAGTTCCGCGACGCGGCGACCCTCGACCACCGGCTCGCGGACGACCTGATCGGCGCGTTCGCCGTCGAGTACGCCACCGAACAGGGGCTCCGCCGGCTCGCCGAACATGGCGAGGAGGCCATCGACGAGCGCGATCGGACCGACGTTCGCGAGCCGCTCGAGGCCTTCTTCAGCGGAATCCGAGGCGACGAGGGCGAGGGGCCCGTCGCCTCCGGCCGCGAGGAGGTCGACGACGCCCTCGCGTACGACGCGGTCGAGACGCTGTTGCTCTCGACGGCGCTCGAGGGGCCGCAGTTACAGGAGCTCGGCGACCGGGCGCTCGAGCAAGGCGGCGAGACGGTCGTGGTGCCGGACGACTTCGCCGACGGCGAGCGGTTTCTCGAGGCGTTCGACGGCGTCGGTGCGCTGCTGCGGTTTCCGATCGATTGACGGTCGCGTCGACTGCGCCCCTCCGAGACCGGCGGCGACCGGCCGTTGCAGGCACCACCGGCTTGCCTCGAGTCGGGATAGCCGAAGACATGTGTGCCAGCTTTTCGGACGACGATATCGACAAACCCGTCGAGAATGCCACCGGCGACGAGGTCGGCGTCATCGCCACAGTCGAGGGTGCTGTCGCGCAGGTCAGGCCCGACCCGGCGGTCATGGATTCGATCAAATCGTCGCTCGGCTGGGACGGCGCCGCCGAGGAACGCGTCACGCTCGATCGCGCGTCGGTTCGTGAGATTACCGACGATGCAGTCCGGCTCGAGGGAGAGCTACCCGTTCACGGAACGCCGGACGGTGAACGCGACGGCTCGACCCGGCGCGAGCCGGAGACGGACCCGACCGGCGGCATGAGCGGCGTCGACGAGACCGAGGAGCTGGCGGACGAGAGACGAGAGTCGAGCACCGAGGGCGACGCCGTCGAGGACCGTGGCCGCGGCGCGGAAGTCGACCCGACCGAACTCGCGGACCGGGACACGGGGTTCTCGGCCCGGCCGGACGAGGACGAGCAGCGGACGGACGCCGCGGTGGACGTCGACGACGAGACACAGCGGACGGACGCGGCCGTCGATCCCGACGATACCGCTGCTCGGACCGACGCTGCGGTCGATCCGGACGTGATCCGCGAGGAGACGGCCGATCGAGGGCCGACGACCGAGGACGGCGCACGGGGGATCGAAGACGGTCCCGAGGAGCAGTGGCTCACCGACGCCGGTCCGGACGACGAGACCGACACTGATCCGGACGACAGGGCCGACGCCGACGAAGACCGATAACCGTCGCGGCTGTTCTGGTCGCCCGGCTTCGACTCCCCCGCGGCGCTGACTCGTCTCTCGCTTACCGGTCCGACGGTCTTCCGCGGCGCGTTGTCGGGGGACCTACTAAGACCCCACCCGTGATACCTCCGACACCATGGCCCACAGCGACGAGCGAGGCAGTGAGCAGGGAATCGACGTCGTCGGCCCGTCGGACGCGCGGTCGATCGTGTTCGTCCACGGCGCGATGTTCACGCGAACGATGTGGCTCCCCCAACGACGCGGCCTCTCCGACCAGTTTCACGTCGCCGCGCCGGACCTTCCCGGCCACGGTGCTCGCGCCGATGAGCCGTTCCGAATGGCCCCGGCGATCGACGTCCTCGAGGAGGCCCTCGAGACGCACACTGACGGCTCGGCGGTTCTCGTCGGCCTCTCGCTGGGCGGCTACGTCGCGACCGAGTACGCCTACCGCAACCCCGACGCGGTCGACGGGCTGGTGCTGTCGGGGTGTAGCGCAAATCCGGTACGGGGGCTGGACCAAGGCACGCGCCTGCTCGGCGGGCTGGGCCGGCTGCTGACGAAGCCGGATCTCGGTTCCCGCGTCGTCGAGAAACTGGCGACGCGCTGGGTACGGAATCGAGATCTCGCGCCGGACATCGAGCGCGAGATCGTCGAGGCGGGTTTCTATCCGCGGGCGTTTGGCGACGCGGGGCCGGAACTTGCCGGCGAGGACTTCCGGGCGAAGCTCTCGACGGTCCCCGCCGCGACGCTGGTCCTCAACGGTGAGAACGACAAGCTGATGCGCCGCGGCGAGCAGGCCCACGCCGCCGCGGCGAGAGACGGGCGCGTCGAGGTGCTCGCGGACGCCGGGCACATCTGTAGCCTCCACCGGCCAGCAACGTACACGGATCGAGTCCGACGGTTCGTTCGGCGCTCCGTCCAAACAGAACAGTAAGGGGCGTCAGGAGCGGCGCTCGCCGATCGTATCGCGCAGGCGGCCGGGAACACCGAGCAGGGTAATTCCGAAGCCGAACAGTACCATCAGGACGTAGAGCCCGAGCGTCGAGGTCCAGACGACGAACATCGCGAGGATCGCCCAGCCGCCCTCGAGGAACCGAAACGCCCCGATGGACATCGCGGTGCCGTACAGTAAGACGAGATACGGCCCCCAGTCACTGGCGTGGCCGCGGCGAACCCGTCTCCGGACGTAGCGTTTGAGCTCGCCCTCGAGGGACTCCTTCCTGACGGTACGGTCCTCGACGTCGTCCTCGAAGGCGTCGACGCGGTCGCGCAGCCGTTCGATCTCCTCGCGCAAGGCTTCGGGATCGTCCGCCCGGTCGTGCGTCCGGGCGCTCGCACGGCTCGTTGCAGCGCGCTCGCTCTCGCGGTCCTCCGCGGCCCCCTCGTCGGCACCCGTGGCGTCGTCGGTCATCGCTTCTGTGGAGATCTGTCGTCCGCCGGGACTTTGTAGCTGCCGATCCACTTCACGGTCGACGAGGACCGCGTTGAGCACTGCCGCGAAGACCAGAACGATCGCGCTGAGATACAGCCAGACGAGCACGAGAAAGACGGCTCCGAGCGCGCCATAGACCGTGTAGCCGGTGACGAGGGTCGTGTAGACGGCGAACGTTCGACTGAGCGCGAACCAGCCGACCGCGGCGACGATCGTCCCCGGAAGGGCGTCGCGGATCCCGACGTTGGCGTCCGGGAAAATGACGTATAGCGGCAGGAACGTCACCGCCAGCCCGACCACGACGAACAGCCGGCCGACGATCGCCAGTCCGGACCCCGGGAGGAACTGGATCACGTACTCGAGGAGCCCGACGAGGACGAGGCCGGCGACGATGACGAGGGAGACGACGATCGCGTCCCAGATCGTATCGAGTAGCGATTTCGACCCCGCGGTCCCGTACACTTCGGAGAACGCTCGATCGAGACCGCGAAGAACTCGACTCGAGCCCCAGAGCAAGCCGAGAACGCCGACGACGGTCGCGCCCTGCCGGTTGGTCTGATCGACGATCGCCTCGGCGAGTAACTCCTGGGCCTGCGACGTAAGCACGTCGTCGGCCGCGACCGACAGCCGGGTCGCGAGCGCCTCCCCGCCGACCGACGCGGCGATCCCCAGCGCGAGCAAGGCCAGCGGGACGAGCGATACGAATCCGTAAAACGCGACACCGGCCGCAAGCAGCGTCAGCTGTTCGTCCTTCGCGAGCCGGAGAGCCCGCGTCGCCAGTTCGCGTCCCCGGCGGTGATCGATCACGCGTCTACATTCGGGGCCTCACGCAATATGTAATTGCATAGCACAGCCCCGAAATAGAGCGTTACGGGACCTGAATACACCTCGGCAGCAGAATCAGGAGACTATTCGACACTGTAGTTGCCCGTTTCTATCGCCGATATACCATAGGCCGTCGTTAGCACGGTTCTGTCCATGTTTGGCCGGAGGCCGACTACTGAGTTCGAAAGCGATAGATGCACGGTCTGACGACGTGTCGATCCAGTCCGACCGGCCGGTCGACGGCTCACGTCCGCTTTTGGCTCGATTTCCGGATGTAGAGATGGACTACAAACGGTTCGAGATGTCTTTCGTCCAATCAGTAGTTCAGGCCAGTTATTCGGTATTCGTAGACGGTCAGCGGATCCGTACCATCTGTCGACAGTGAGTCCCTTCCAAACGTGAGTGGCTCCATTACAATAATTGACATTCAGATACGGTGAGATAGCCAGCCGAAAGCTGGATCTGACCAATGGCAGAAAACGCAGAGACGCAGTCCAATTCCGATGTCGAATCGTCAGCGATCAGAGACAGACCGACTCGTCGGACCTTCCTCAAGGGTTCGGCTGTGTCTGCCGGAGTGTTGGCCGCGTCCGGGTGTATGGGCAATAATTCGGTCGACAGCAAGAAAGAGGCGTTCGCGCCCGGCGAACCGGCGCCGGGCGGACAGGTCCGGAAGTTCACCGTCCACGCGATCGAGGTCGACGTCGTCTACAACGCCTTTGGGCTCCACCAGCCCAAGACCGCGATCTACGTCCTCGAGGAGAACCTCGTGGAGGCGCTCGCCGCCTCGGGCGTCACGCCGGACGATGCCTTCGCCGACGTGCCGGACGATGCACGCGACGACCACCACGACCACCACGACGACCTCAACAAGAAGGAGCGAAAGAAGGCTGAAAAGAAACTCGAGGCGGCGGATCGAGAGATCGAGGAAGCCAAGAAACGCAACGAGAAGGCGGGCAACGACAAGGAGCGCAAGAAAGCCCGGAAGAAGCTCCACTGTGCGCGGAAGAAGAAGGCGAAGGCCAAGCGCAAACTCGGCGACGTCGACACGACGGTCCTACAGCCGCTGACGATCCGCGCGAACGTCGGCGATATCATCGAGATCGAGTTCGTCAACCACCTCGATCGACATGCGTCGATACACCAGACGGCGCTGCCCTACCAGGTGACCGAGTCCGACGGCGCGAGCGTCGGCTACAACCCCGACACGACCGCAGCTCCCGGAGAAATCGCCAGCTACGAGTGGTATGCAACTCACGAAGGAACTCATTTCTTCCATGACCTCGCCAACCCGGCGTTCGACAGTGCCGACGAACCGCCCGAAGAGGCTAACCTCGTCTCCCGCGGGCTATTCGGCTCGGCGGTCGTCGAACCACCCAAAGCGACGTGGACTCATCCCGAGACCGGCGAGGAACACCGCAGCGGCGTCCGTGCGGACGTCCACCTGCCCGGAGAGGACGAACCAAATCACCGCGAGTTCATCCTCCACTATCACACCCCAAAGGGGATCTATCCCGCCGACGGCCGGGAGTTGACCTGGCCCGGCTCCGACGAACCGCAGACGGTCCACGCGATCAACTACCGGGCGGATCCGACCGGTATCAGATTGGGCGAGGAGGGACTCGAGCTCGTCGACGACCCCGATCCGGACCCCGACGAACTCGGGGAGTACTTCTACAACTCCTGGCTGTTCGGCGATCCCGGCGGCGGCGACAACGTCTACCGGACCTACCTCGGCGATCCGGTAAAGCTGGTCGCCGTCGGCGCCTCCCACGAGGAACGTCATGCACACCACCTCCACGGCCACCGCTGGAAGGAGGTCAAAGGCCGCGAGGACGTCGACACGATCGACGCGCAGAACCTCGGGTTCGGCGGTACTCACGAGACGTATCTGGTCGCCGCCCACGGGGGTATCGGCTTCTTCGACGTCCGGCCGATCGGCTTCGGTCCCGGTGAGGTGCCCGAGCGACTCGAGGGCGGGCTCAACCTCGTCGAAGACGACCTCGATCTCAACGGCGGCGATGACGGACTCGGCGACGAGATTGCCGATCCGCTTACGACGGTCCGACCGGAGATGAGTTGGGAGGAGGCCTTCGAGGTCGGTGCCGGTGGCGCACACGGAAGTACCGGCGACTTCCTGTTCCACTGCCATCTCTTCCCCCACTACGCTGAGGGAATGTGGGGGCTCATGCGCGTCTACGACAAGGTCCAGGAGGATCTCGAGTTACTGCAGAACAACGAGCCGCCACTGGATGCCGACGCCGAGACGCCTGGCTTCCCGGACTTCGTCCCCGGGGAAATCGGCGAAGCGCCGCCGAAGCCGCCGTACGACTTCGTCCGCGATCCAACGCCCGAAGAAGCCGCGGCGCTCGGCGATATCGTTCCTGGCGCGCCGTACACCGATCCCTGCGACCCCGAAATCGCTCCTGAAGAGTTCGGCGGTCCCAAAGCCGGCGAAGACGCGCCGGTACGGGAGTACAATATCGTCGCTTTGCCGGCCGAACTCGTCTACAACGACGCCGGCGATCACGATCCGAAGGGGCAGGTGTACGTGCTCGAGGAGGACGTCGCGGACGTCCTGACCGGGAAGATGAACCCCGAACCGCTGATCATCCGCGCGAACGTCGGCGACTGCGTCGAGATCAACCTGACGAACCTGATGCCGGAGGGACGGTCGAACCACATCCACTTCGTCTCCTACGACGTGCTCGGCTCGGATTCGCTCGCGAACGGCTTCAACTACGACCAGTCTGCCGATCCCGGCGAGACGATGACCTATCGCTGGTACGCCGACGAGGAGGGGACGATCTTCTTCCACGATCACATCAACGGGATCGATCAGATCATGCACGGCCACTTCGCCACGCTGATCGTCGAGCCCGAAGACTCCGAGTGGCTCGACCCCCACACTGGCGACCCGATCGAGGCAGGCTCACAAGCGATCATCACGCAGCAAGACGGCGAGGACTTCCGCGAGTTCGCGCTGATGTACCACGACTTCGCCCCGCTGCGCAACCGCCAGGGCGAGTTCGTTAATCAACTCGAGGAGCACAACCAGAACGCGGGCGTGATGGCGATGAACTACCGCAACGCGCCCTACTACCGGCGCGGGCCCGATCCCGACCCGGCGTACGTCCACAGCTCCTACGTCCACGGCGACCCGCCGACGCCGACCCTCGAGGCCTACGACGGCGATCCGATTCGGATTCGTCTGGTCATGGGGCCGTACGAGGAGCAGCACAACTTCATGATAGAGGGCACTCAGATGACTCCCGCCGGAGCGAGTCCGGAAGACTCGGTCTCGCAGGCAGTTCACGTCTCCGAAGCGTTCACCTTCTTCCTCGACGCGGACACTGGCGATCTCCCGAACCCGAACGGGCTGCCCGTCTACGATTATCTCTACGGCTCGGGCGTCGTCGACGACCTCTGGGACGGGATGTGGGGCATCCACCGCGTCTTCGGCGCGAAAGTTGACCACCTGCAGCCGCTGCCCGACCGCGACGCGCCGAAAGGGAAGATCACCGAGGAGCAACTGCGCGAGATGGGCCACCCGGCCCCGTTCCTCGACTGGGAGGAACTGGGTCACGAAGCGTGGCTCACCTATTCCGATGACGTCCAGCGGACGTACGAGCTCGGCAAATACGCCCTCGAGGAGGAGTGGCAGCGCGACCTCGTCGAGGCGTTCGAGAAGACCGAGCACGACGGACTCCTCTCGAAGCTCCTGCGCGGCGATCTCAGTCTCGACGACATCCTAAAAGCGCTCGGGCTCACGCGCAAGGAGTTCAAGCACAAGACGGGAATCGATCCGAAGCGGCTGAAGACCCGCCTCGAGGCGTTCGACGGGATCGGCCGTGTCGACAAGCCGCCGTTCCCGCCGGACGAACCCGCCCGCCAGAACCCCAACATCGGGGAGATTCCGCCAGTGGCGCCCGAACCGGGCGATCCGTGTCCCGACGATACGATCGTCCGCGAGTACGACGTGACCGTCTTCCAGACGGACATCGTCTTCAACGAGTACGGCGACCACGATCCCCACGGCATCGTCTTCGCGCTCGACGAACACGTCGACGAAATCCGTGCCGGCGAGCGACCACCGGAACTGCTGACGATCCGGGCCAACCGGGGCGACTGTATCCAAATCAATCTCACAAACGAACTGCCCGCGGAGTACGCCCCCGAACACGCCCATCCGCAGATGCGGACCCGCGAGCAGGATCTAAACATCGAGTGGGAGGAGTCCGCCCGGGCTTCGCTCACTCCCCAGCGACTCGAGCTCGATCCTCAGGGCTCCGAGGGCGTGACCGTCGGCTTCAGTTTCGACCAGACGATTCCGCCGGGCGAGACGATCACCTACCGCTGGTTCGCCGACGAACTCGTGAGCACGGCCACCCTGTGGGACTTCGCCGACATTCGCGGGCACCGCCATCACGGTGCGTTCGGCCGACTGCTCGTCGAGGAAGCGGGATCGACGTGGCTCGATTCCCGCACCGCCGAGCCGCTGGCCGACCACGGCGACCGGTTCGCCGCCGCGACGGCCGCCGAGAGCATCATCGTGCCCGACGACGGTCCGGCGTTCCGCGAGTTCCCGCTGTCGTTCAGCGACGGCCGGTACATCATCAACCGGAACGATCCTGACGACTGCGTGGTACCGCCGGGCTTCGACGAGGAAGCGGAGGTGAACGTACCCGAAAACGGCGACGCTCCCTGTAATCAGATCCCCGACGATCCGGAGGACCAGGGCTACGTCGCGATCAACAACCGCGCGGAGCCGTTCAGCCGCCGTTTCGAGCGCGGCCCCGACGATCAGTATCTCGTCTTCGATTCGGAGGTCCACGGCGACCCGGCCACGCCCGTGGTGAATGCGTTCCTCGACGATCCGGTCCGGTTCCGCGTCCAACACGCGGCCGACAAGGCGCGGGGGCTCGACTTTCACCTCGCCGCTCACCAGCAGCTCCGCCACCGGGACGTGCCCGAGTCCGAGATCATCGGCGTCGAGGATCAGTTCATGCCCGGCAAAGCACGCGGATTCGAGCCGCTTGGCGATGCCGGCGGGCTCGTCGACAGCGTCGGCGACCACATCTACATGGGGACGAAGATGCGCCGCCGCCTCGAGGCTGGCTTCTGGGGAATCTTCCGCGTTGGTGAGGACGACGGAGACTTCACCGAGCCGGTCCAGCCGCTGCCGGACCGGGTCGATAAGAAGAAGCTACTGCCGGAGCGCCGCGACGGCTGGACCGTCGCCCGCGGCGACGCTACCGGTAACGGAACAACCGACGTGCTGATCGGCGTACCCGGCAGCCGCATCGCGGGCGACGATGCCGGCGCAGCGTACCTGTTCAACGGCCCGGTCGACGAGGACGATCTCATCGATCTATCCAACGCCGACGTCCAGTTCCTGGGCGAGCCCGGGAAGCGAATCGGCTACGACGTTAGCATTCGGAACAACGAAATCTGCCTTCACTCGAAGAACCATCGGAGGCGGTACGTCTTCGACGGCACGACGAAGCTGCCGCCGTCGCTCGAGCTGGCGGACGCGGACGAGGTCCGCTAACAGCGTCGGCCCGTATCGAGACGCTTTTTTCATTCTGTGTTAACGTTACGTATGGAGGAACGGCGCTGTCCTGACTGCGGCGTGACGATGGAACGGGTCTCTGTCCGCGACGGCGAAGGGATGAAGCCGTCGATCGCGACCGGCAAACGCGACGGACTACTTGGGAAGATCGGCCTGCAGAACACGACGAAACTACAGGGGGTTTGCTGTCCCGAGTGCGGGCTCGTTCGGCTCTACGCCGACGTGGAGTAGCGGCGGCTGTGACGTACGCAGTAGCGGCAAACGCGATACGAGCGGACGCTCAGTCGAGGTTTCCTTCCGTCGCCGCGCGGATCTCGCCCACGCTCGCGTCCGTCTTGAACGTCGTCCCGCCGTAGTGGGCTCTCGAGGCCGCGTAGCCCGCTGCACGGAGATCGGCCAGGAAATCGTCCATCGCGTTTGCAGGTAGGCCCCAGTTTCGACAGAGCTTATGTTGGTCGTAGTGGGTCGGCTCGTCGAGTTCCGCCGCGAGCGTGTCACAGAGTTCGCGGGCGTCCGGCGCAGTGTCGAACGTGTAAGGGATCTCGTCGCGGACCGCGCCGACGAACTCGGGATCTCGCACGGGGCCGAGCCAGACCGGCCCGGCAGCGAGCATGCGATTCCCGCCGCAGTGGGGGCACGTCTCGAGCGGGTCGGCGATCAGCCCCGGATCCGTCTCGCGGTAGAGGCAGTCTTCACAGTGGTAGACGTGGCCTAACTCGTCGATCGCCGCGTCGGCCGACGTCGCCTTGTGCTCGAGCTCGAGGTAGGTCCGAACATAGTGGCTGGTCGCGTGGGTCAGGATCGGCTCGACGCCGACGTCGAAGCGGGCGGCACTGCGGGCAAGCGCCGAAATGAGGATTCGAACGCCCATCTCGGCGTGGTAGTCCGTATTGCGGGGGACAGCGGAGTACGAGCGGACGCCGCTGTTGAAGTGTGCGCCACACAGCGGCGCGGTGTCGGTCGCGGTGACACAGACCAGATCGCGGCAGTTCGCGAACGCGGCGTCCGCGAAGGGCATGGGCGTCCCGTAGGGGTCGAGGTCGATCACGTCGAACGGCCGCTCGTGCATGAGCGCCGAGACGTTCCGATGCTCGACCTGCGCTCGCTCGCCACAGTCGTTTCGCTCGAGGTTTTCCTGTGCGAGGGAGACGGCCTCCTCGTCGATATCACAGCAGGTCACGTCCCAGCCGTCGGCGGCGGCCCGAACCCCGCGGACGCCGCTTGCCGTCATCGCGTCGAGATACGATTCCGCGCGGTCCTCGCGATCGCGGTAGGCCCGCAGCGTCGCGATCGTCAGATCTCTGTTCAGTTCCTGTCGCGGATTGTAGAACACCGCCTCCTCGATGCCCTCGGTCTGCTCGCCGGGGACCTCGAGTTCGACCCCGCCCTCGGTGACGCGCATACGTCTTCTGGACGCCCCCGGTCGAAAAACGTCGTGATCTCGTGTCGATTCGACTCCCGCCGTTCCGACGGCGTGACGGCGGCGCGACAACCAAACCGATTTTACAGTCGCGTGCACAGTTCCGGCCGTGTCGGAGGCTACCCCCGTCGAGCGATGGCAGGCCGCCCTCGAGGAGGCCGGCGAACTCACCCCCGAGATCGTCGGCGATATCTCGCGGATCCACGGCGACCGCGGAGTCCGCGCCATCGAGGCGGTCGGCGAAAACCGGGTGAAGGCCTACCGCGATTTCACGATCGTCGTCGGCTACGACGACGAGTATATCGTCGAGGACGGCGGCTGTACCTGCAAGGACAGCGAGTACAACCTCGACGCCGACGATCCGACCGAGCGCTGCTGGCACTCGCTGGCTGTCGCCATCGCGCGCCGGGTCGGCCACGTCGACTATCACGACATGTGGTATTCGGACGTACGCGAACTGCTCTGAGATCGTCGCGAGATCGGGTGCCGCTCGTTGTGCTCGGACCCGTCGACCCTCACCGATCGAGTGCGAGTAGAGGTACGAAACCGGATCGACCGACGGCACCAGCCGGACATTCAATTGGCGGTGACGGCATAAACATTCGGAACCGGAGTTCTGCTGTATACTCTGGATTTCGCCACGAGAGCCCCCGAATTGGTGAAAAGCCACCCCGGAGTGCCGCTGTATAGCGGCGAACACACCCCGCGGTGCCGCTGTAGCGAGGTGCGGATGTGAGTCGGCCCAAAATCGGACGGCGGATTCCTAAAGCGTGCCGGACACGCGACGAGCGGATCGATCTCCCTAACGAGCGGAGCTATTCCGGAATCAGCGGCCAAATCCAATTCAACATCAGCAACCGGATCCGATTTAACATCAGCAATCGATCCGGTTCGGAACCAGCGGCCGTCTCACGCACGAACTCGTCGGTGAGGCCTCGGTATCTGTGAGGGGACCGACCGCGATAGCGGCGACGAGCGTGGCGAGCGCCGCCGGCTGAGAACGACCACTGAAGTCTGATTGAGAACGGGGAGCAGTTCGCCTCGAGCGGCGATGCCGCGTCCAATTCCGATTGGACACTTTTTCGTCCAAACTACTTAACAAACGATTACACAGTAATAGTATTTAGTAGTGGTGATTAGCGTTGGCTGTGAGGCAGCGCCTGGCGACCGTTCGATAATCTCGTTCAACTTACATCCCCCGGATTCACACGTGAGGAGGGCTCTTCCAACACCATACAGCGGCACTGCGGGGTGTGTCTGCACCAGCCCGGGATCGCCACTCGCTCGAGATACCATCCGAAAGTCCGAACGACGACACAGGAGATCGGCCGCCCGAAACCAAGCTGTCGAATCGAGACGCGGCCGATGTGTGATTACTCCTCGGCGCAGATCTCGACAAAGTTCCGCAGAATCTGCAGTCCCGTCTCGCCGCTCTTCTCGGGGTGGAACTGCGTCCCGAAGACGTTGCCCGCCTCGTTGGCGACGATCGAGGGGAACTCGGTCTCGTAGTCCGTCGTCGCGACGGCCGCGTTTTCGTCGTCGGGGACCGCGTAGTAGGAGTGGACGAAGTAGGCGTAGTTGCCATCTACACCCTCCACGAGCGGGTGCTCGCGCTGTACCTCGAGTTCGTTCCAGCCCATGTGGGGGACCTTCTGGCCCTCGGCGAACCGGACGTTGGTCCCCGGAACGAGATCCAGCCCCTCGACGGCGGCGTCACCGTCGGTTTCGCCCTCCTCGCTGGTCGTCAGCAGCATCTGCATGCCGAGACAGATGCCGAACAGGGGCTGGCCGCGCTCGGCGACCGCGAGGAGGTCCTCGCGGAGCGGGTCGGCGTTTTCGATGCCCTCGCGAAACGCGCCGACGCCGGGCAGGACGACGCCGTCGGCCGCGTCGAACGCCGCGGGGTCGTCGGTGATCTCGACCTCGGCACCCGCCCGTTCTAAGCCGCGGGTGACGCTGCGGAGGTTCCCTAGCCCGTAGTCGACGACGACCACGGAGGCGAGGGACTGCTCCTGTGTGGAGGAGACACTGCTCATACTGATACTCGGTGCAGCGCGTTGAAGTGCGTTGCCCTTCGCGCAATCGCGGGCTACTCGGACGTCGAACGATCACCTGCTGCCTCCGCCGGTCTGCGCCCGCCGACATGCTGTCGCCGCCGATACACGTAGTACGCGATCGTCGGGACCGAGAGCAGATACGGATATGCTATCACCGCTCCGGCGACGTGGACGACGCCGAGTACGCCGACGAGCCACGGGTTCGGGTTCCACGCAGGGTAGTCGCGAAGCGCGCGTGCGTCCATGATCAGCGCGACCGCGACGATAGCAGCGAATAGGTACGATAGCCAGTTAGCGAGGACGGTCGCGAGGAAGGCGGCGATTCCGACTCCGACCGAGTCACCCTCGCTCGCCGAGACGAAGAGCCAGAGTCCGGCATACGAGCCGAGCATCGAAAGTGGTCCGACCGGGAACAGGTACACGCCGTATCGCCACAACGGGTCGGAGGGCACCGGCGGTTCGGAACCGGGGGAGGACGACATGCGCAACTCCGTATTGACAGTCGACATGCATATAGTTTCTGAATTTTATAGACAGATACAACGCTAGCTCACGCGGTGTTCGCCGCTGCCGGCCGCCATCGAACGCGACCGACGACGGATATCCAGCCGTCAGAAGTCGTCGAATCGCGTCTGTCCACCATCGCTGTCGGCGACGCCAGCCAGCTCCGCAGCCCGCTCGAGCGCGGCCTCGAACGTCTCCCGCTGACTGCGATCGTACAGCGTCGCCGCCGGGTGAACGCAGAGCAGGACGCGCCGTGGCGTGTCCTCGATGCGGACTTCCTCGAGATCGCCGGCCTCCTTGGTGACCGCGACCGAGCGCCCCAGGAGGTGTTCGCTCGGGACCTTTCCCAGCGTGACGATCACCTCGGGGTCGAGTGCGTCGATCTCACGCTCGAGGTAGCCCCGGCAGTTCCCGAGTTCCTCTTTCGTGGGATCGCGGTTCTCGGGCGGCCGACAGCGCACGCAGTTGGTGATACGCACGTCTTCGCGTGCGAGTCCGACGTCCCGGAGCCCGTCGTCCAGCACGGTGCCGCTGCGCCCGACGAACGGCTCGCCCTCCTCGTCCTCGTTAGCTCCGGGCCCCTCGCCGACGAACAGCAGGTCGGCGTCCTCGGGGCCGGTGCCGTTGACGATCCGGCTGCGGGAGTCGACCAGCGCCGGACAGCGCGTACACTCCGTCACGCAGAGATCCTCCATCTCGCCCATACCGATGGCTCAGCCGGCCGCCTCCTACCTCTTTCGGCACGCGACGACTTACGGCTCGAGCGACCGCGCGTACGAATCGGCCGCTCGAGCAGCCAGCTTCGCGACTCGGATCGGCTCCGGCCGGCCGCCCGCGGGCGTGAACGCGCGGACGACCGCATCGGCGTCGGCGGGCTCGAGCCCGAGACACCTGACGTAGACCGTCTCGTCGTTGACCGACAGTTCGCGGCGATCCGGCAGCGACCGGTATGTCGCGAGGCGCTCCTCGAGCTTGTCGCCCGAAAACGCGTCGCGGAGGCCGGACGCGAGGCCGTCGCTCTCCTCGAACGTGACGGCGACTACCGGCCGGTCGGCGGCCTCGTGAACGCGCGAAAGATCGAGAAGGTTGTACCACGCGGGGGCGACGGCGCCGAGCAAGACGTACCGGACGTCCGGCCGACCGAGGTCCTCGAGTAGACCGACGACGGCGTCGGTCGCGTCGGTGCCACCGATGTCGCAGTCGCCGTATGCGAGCCCGTCGCAGACGCGGTCGGCGCGGACGACGGCACCGGCCAGCGTGCTGTGATCGCGGTCGCGGCGGTACGATTCGGCGACGCCCAGCGCCCGCGCCCCGGCTTTCATCAGGCGTCGTCTTCGTCTTTGATCTCCTTGAGCCGATCGAGCAACTCGTCGCTAGACGCGCCGTTTTCGAACTCAATAGTTCCGTCGTGGCTGTTCTCTCCCGACTTCACTGCATCGTCGTCGTCAAAATCAGCGTCGACCTCCTGCTGTTCGGATTCGTCGTAGCTCCCGAATCCCATACACTGTCGTCTACGGGATTCCGATTGAAAAATTCCATGGTCACTGGTTTATTAGAGTTTTACAACCCGTTTACATCTTCGCCAGAGCCCGTATCGGCGGAAGTATGTCAACTCCGTATAAGAAATCCATCATACCGTACGGGTGTCGAACGGTCGTAAGCGAACCGCCGTTTCCGATCGGTCATCGATGCCACCGTTTTTGCCGGCGGCACGCAAGTATCCGGGTATGGAAGTCCATCACGTCACCGAGGACGCGGAGACGTTCACCTGCAACGCCTACCTCGCCGTCGGCGACCGGACGACGCTGGTCGATGCCGGCGCGATGGACGGCGTCGTCGACGAGATTCGCGCCCGCACCGACGACCTCGAGGCGGTCGTCTTGACCCACCAACATGGCGATCACATCGCCCAGCTCGAGGCCGTCGTGGAGGCCTTCGAGCCAGAGGTGTACGCCTACGCCGACCACCCGACGCGTACCCACGAGCTCGACGACGGAGATACGATCGAAATCGGCGACGAGACGTTCGACACGGTATTCACGCCGGGTCACGCCGACGACCACGTCTCGCTGGTCTCCGACTCGTCGCTGTTCTCCGGTGACGTGGTCGTCCACGACGACGGAGCCTTCGACGACGGCAGCTTCGGCCGCACCGACATGGCCGGCCAGTCCCGCGAGCGACTCATCGAGAGCATTCGGCACCTCCTCAAGCGCACACCCGAGGGTGTCGAGCACATGTACGCCGGCCACGGCGGCGTCTTCCACGGCGACGTCCGCGACGTGGTCGAGACGGCACTCGAGCGGGCGGAGAAGCGAGAACCGAAGTACCCCGACGAGTAGGCTGCAAGCGGCTCACCTTCGATACGACCGAACCCGATCGACGGCACTGCTGCGCCCCGTGGCGGTGACTCCACCGCCGGCTCGAGCAGCGTTCGCGACTGCGTCGCTGACCATTACGTGTCAAACGCCCGTAAAGAATAACCCGTTGCAACGATTGTCGGGGTGTATGGACGACACAGGGGAGGATATCGTTTCGGCAATACCGATCGGAGAGACTGACGGTGGCCTGCGGACGGACGGAGGAAAACGGAAACTGGAGACGTTACTTGCGGTGCTGGCGAATCGCCGGCGGCGGTACGCACTCTACTACCTTCGAGAGAACGAGGTCGCCGACATCGACGAACTGGCGCGGTGGCTCACCGAGACCGGCGAGAACCCCCAAACATCGGCGAACGAGGATCGGTTCGGGCGGGCGAAGACGGCGCTGATTCACACCTCGCTCCCCCGGTTGCGGGAGGCAGGCTGCATCGAGTACGATCGCCGAAGCGGAACGGTTCGGTACCGACGGCCATCACAGTCGCTGGCCGCGCTGCTCGAGGTCTGTTCGGAACTCGAGTCGCCCTCGATGGAGTTCGAGTGACCGGCCGGCGAGAGGGTGTCTACGAACGGCCGAGACTCGAGGACGACGCACTGAACAGGTGATGCGACTTCGGGCGCAACAACGGTCGAGAACGGAGCGATCGATTATGCGGCGCGGGGTTCCTTCGCCTTGGGGCGAAGCTTCTCGTAGCCGCACTTCCGACAGCGGTCCGCTCGCGGGGAGTTGCGAGCGTTACAGCGCATGCAGATCATCTTCTCGAGCATCCGTTTCTCGGCGGCGTCGAAACTGGCCATACC
Source organism: Natrinema sp. 74 (assembly GCF_046097095.1). NCBI lineage: Archaea > Methanobacteriati > Methanobacteriota > Halobacteria > Halobacteriales > Natrialbaceae > Natrinema > Natrinema sp. 74. The sequence goes on along the minus strand of NZ_CP175698.1, from coordinate 2,959,134 downwards.
CACCCTTTAGCCGTGGTGCATTTAATCGCTGTGATTACTCCTCGTCTGCCAGATAGTCGTCTTGGACCGCGACGACCTCGCTCGAGTCCGTACACTCGCTATAGCGTCGCAGCGGCTCCTCGTTGAGCGTCAGAAAGGTCTCGCCCCACCGAAACGGTTCGAGGAGGTCCTCGGCCAACTCTCGTTCGCCGAAGATGCAGGCCGCGCCGGCCAGTGCCTCGACGGTGGTCAGCCGAAACGGCCGGCCGTAGTTGACCGGATTCGCGGCGACGAGAAAGGGGAGCGCCCGGTGGACACCGCGCATTTTGAACGACGCCGCCTCGGCGGACTCCCACGAGCAGTCCAGCGCGACCAGCGTCCCCAGCCCCTCCTCGGCGTCGGCCGGCGACAGCGCCTGCTCGGCGTGGGGGTTGAGCACGACCCCATATGGCACCTGCCCCATCGACCGGTAGAGGGTCGCCTTGTCGAACTTCTCGAGGCGACGCGCGGTGCACTTTTCGGGGTCGTCGTCGCCCTCGTAGTAGACGTGACACTCCACGCAAGACGATAGGAGCATTCGAGGGAAAAATGATCTGAATCACACCTCCGTTGCTGCCAAATTGTACACATGAAGTGAAAATGAAATGATGAATAAACAAGTAGCAGACGCCATTAAAATGAGGCTAGTCGGTCGTATAATGCCATTAGAAGCAAGGAGGAGGCATCCAATAAGTGCCATAATATTAGACAAAAGTCTTATTTTCGACCCTTCATTCGAATACATGTCCTTCGTTACCATGGCAGCGATAAATATACTGAAAGCGATTTGTTCCCATACGATTGGTCCGATAAAGTTTCCTGCCATGGCTACTATTCTTTAGCGGATGAGCTATACTACTTGTTTCGGTATGAGGAGAGACCGTGATGTTCCCATTCCAGGGCTAGCATAATCTCGGAAATACGACCCTTTCGTATACAGCGCTGCTTCTTCAACCCTCTGTTCGTGGTAATCATCCAGATTCTCTACCACATAGCAAGTCCCCGAAAATGCTGCCCAACCCGTAGCAACTACTCCTTCATCCAATGGAATCACGTCCTTTAACGAAGCGGCAGTCAATACCGGAAATACAACCTTATTTCCGAGTTCGCAGATCTCCTCTCGTCTTTTCGCATCTTTCTTACTCCACCCCTCTAGTTCGGGATAATTTTCTAAGGTACAAGCGGACCAATCTCTTGCGTATGCACAGTCGCCCCAATCCTTCTCATAGCTACCTGAATCGCATTGTAGACAACTCGTAGAACCGAGCACGGTGTCTACTCCTGTTGTCGACCCTATTCCCGCCGCGATTGTCGTCAGATACTTCCTTCGATTCATTTTACTTTTCCAGAAACGTATTCCATGATCCCCCAATATAAATTTTATACTTTATCTCATATATAAATTTGTAATGTAATTATAGAGTAATATATAGCGATTAGATATGCGAATTTCTTTAGATGCCTATAGCGAAACGCCACGTATGGATTCGGCCGCGCCCGCCCGGCGATACTACGACGCGCTCGACGATCACAACTACGAGGCGCTCGTAGACGTCCTCACACCCGACTTCACCCAACGTCGTCCCGATCGTACGTTCGACGACCGCGACGCCTTCGTCGAATTCATGCGTGAGCAGCGGCCGAACCCGGACACCGACCACGAACTCGAGTCGCTCGTCGCCGCGGACGAGCAGGTCGCGGTCCGGGGCCGCGTGATCGAGGGCGGGACGACGCTCTTCGAGTTCGCGGACTTCTTCGAACTCGAAGGCGAGCAGATTCATCGCCTCGAGACGTACTCGCGATAACTCAGGCGGAACAGTTGTTCGGCCCTAACTCGAGTTCCACCCGTTCCTCGGGCGGAATCTTAGTTGCGCCGCGGTTGTACGCGATGATCTCCTCGTAATTTGACGGCTTCTCGCCGGCGTCGGCCATGCGGTCGACGAACGCGTCCTCCTCGAGATCGAGTAGGTCGATCCCCGTCCGGGCGTCGCGGATCGTCGTCCGGATCGGCTCGCCGGGCGCGCCGTGTTCGAACTCGCCGTCCGCGGTGACCGTCACGTGTCCCGGGAGAACGACGAGGCGCTCGGGTTCGGCCAGGATCGTTCGATGGAGCGTCTCGTAGAGCAGTTTCGCCCCTCGATCGCCTTCGTCCTCGTTGAACTCGAGTTCCGTCCGACCCGTCGAGTCGACGTGCAGCGTGTCCGCGGTCAACAGCGCGCGGTCGTCCACCAGCAGATTGATCATCTCGCTCGTGTGACCGGGCGCGAACACCGCTTTCACCTCGCGCTCGCCGACTGAGAGAACCTCGTTCCGCTCGAGCGGCGTGTACTCGCGTTCCACGTCGCGTTCGCTGGCGCGTTCGCCGAGGTAGTAGGGGACGCCGAGGTCGTCGGCCACTCCACGACCACCTGAAATGTGGTCGGCGTGAACGTGCGTGTCGATCGCGCCGACGATCGAGAGGTCGTGCTCCTCGGCGGCGACCTCGTATTCGTCGGTGTCTGCGGTCGGATCGACGACGACGGCCTCGCCCGTCTCGGCGCAACCGACGACGTACCCGAGACAGCCCTTCGCGCGCCGCTGGATCTGTACGATCGTCAGATCGCCGCCGACGTCGATTTCGACGTGGTCGTAGACGCCGCTCCAGCCCTTCATTCCGCCGTCGACCGCTGCGACGTCGAACTCGTCAGTGGCCGACTCGAGGCGCGTCGCCAGATTACTCGAGGAAATTCCCTTCGCGCAGACGGCGATCACGCGGTCGGCATCACCGACGGTCTCCTCTAAGTCCTCGAGGCGGCCGTCGAGTTCCTCCTCGGGGCCGAACGGAAAGTGGATCGCACCCGCGATGTGCCAGGCTTCGTAGCTGTCTTCGGGCCGGGTATCGACGAGGACGTAGTCGGCGTCCTCGTCTTGCAGTTCGGCGAGTCGACTGGGTGAAATTGTGGTAACCATGCACTTCTATAACGGAGCGAGCGACGTAAACGCTGGCACGTCACTTCCAAGGTCGGTGGCTGTACAGCCGACGGTGATCGTCGGCGTCGCCTATCTCACGCTCGCCAAGAGGGTTCATTTAACTGATAGCCGTTCGAAGGAGACGATATGGCTCTATCCGATTACGTCGCTGCTTCAGTCGCCGTTCTTCGCCGTCGACCCGGTGATATCCTCCCGATATACCTGCTCGGATCTGCGATTCCGGCGATCGTCCGCGTCGTTCCGTTCCTCGCGGTCGCCGTCGCCTACGCCTTTCTGGCGACGACCGGCCGACTCGCGGCGATTCAGACCGATCTCGCCCAACTGGAATCGCCGCCGAGCGCCAGCGCCGACCCCGAAGCGTTCGAGGCGTGGGCCAGCGGCCTCGATCCGATCGTCGATCAACTCGCCGCACCGCCGCTTTTCGCCCTCGCTGCAGGAGCCGCTCTCATCAGTTTCCTGCTGTTCGTCGGTCTGACGGCAGTCGTCGCCGCGGGACAGCTCGCGACCTGTTACAGCCGGCTGCGCGACAACCGCGGCCTCCTCGCCGGACTCGACGGTGCGCGCCGCTACTGGCTCCGGTTTCTCGGGCTGTTCGTCCTCGAGTTCATCTGCTGGGCCGTAGTGCTCACCGGTATCGGGATCATGACGGCGCTAATGGCCGGCGTCGCCGCGATCACGGGCGGCTCGTCCGCGGCGGCCGTCCCCGTCGTTCTACTGGCGGGCGTTGTCGCACTCGCGATTCTCCTTCCCATCCGTGCGGTGTTTGCGTTCGCACCGGTCGCGGTCGTCGTCGACGACGCGGGCGTCTTCGGCTCGCTGCGGAACACGCTCGGGTTCGTCCGCGCACGGCCGGGCGGCGCGGTGTTTTACTATCTCGTCGCGCTCGTGACGATCGTCGCCTTCTCGATCGTTACCAGATTGCTCTCGGTCGTCGACATCGTCACCGTCGGGTCGCTATTGACCGCACTGGTCGTGTTTCCGGCACTCGATCTGCTGAAAACGGCCGTCTACTGTGACTATCGGGAACGGCTCACACCGCCGGCTCCGCCGGAGCGATCGGTCCGACAACAGCTGCGAAACGGACTCCGACGCGGCTGGGACGACATGCTGTCGTTCGTCCGGTCGACACCGGGCACTCACGGGCTCGTCGTCGTCCTCGGCCTCGCCGGCTTTGGAGCAGGCTGGGTGGCCGCCGACCCCTTCGCCGGCACGTTCCAGGCGTCGATTACGGCCCGCCTCGACGGCCGGCTGCCGCCGACGATGGCGATCGACCTGTTCGGCAACAACTGGCTGGTCGCGCTCACAACGGCCTACGCCGGCCTGGCGTTCGCGATCCCGGCGATCGTCTCGTTGCTGTTCAACGGCGTCTTCCTGGGGATCTACGCCCGCCTCGAGGCCGATCCGCTGGAACTGGCCGCCTTCGTCGTCCCCCACGGAATCTTCGAGATTCCGGCGATCCTCGTTGCCAGCGCGCTCGGTATTTCAGTGGGCGTCACGTCCTGGCGGACGTGGCGCGGCCGCGCGACTCGAACCGACCTCGCCGACGCGCTCCAGCGGGCGTTCTGGGTGCTGATCGGCGTCGGAATCGTGTTAGCGATCGCGGCGTTCATCGAGGGGTTCGTCAGTCCGTACTACTATCGGCTATTCCTGTAGAACGACCGGCCCTCGCTACCGATACGCTTCGAATTCCTCGCCGAAGACGAGGAAGTAGGCCGTCCCGAGCAGTCCGATCGCCGTCGCGGCGGTGAACGCGAGCGTCGGATCGCCCGCGAACGCCTGTGTGCCGGTCAGCGGGTTCGCGAACCCGTCCCAGAGCAGGCCGCCGACCGCGGCGCTCGGGATGACGATCACGTTCCGCAGGAGGTAGTACGCGCCGGTCACGCGACCGCCGGCGCCGCGCTCGGCCGGGCCGACGATCAGCGCCTTGTGGGCGGGCAACCCGGCGAACCGAAGCCCGGAGAAGGCGAACAACACCGCAAAGATAGCCGGATCAGGGGGCGCGCTAATGAGCAAAACGGGGAAGAGAGCGTACACCGCGAACCCGAGCGCAACGACCGGCTTGAGTCCGACGCGCTCGGCGGCCTTCGCGACCGGCACCATCGTCAGCAGCGCGACCAGCATCTCGAGGCCCAACAGGAGTCCGAAGTACGATTGCGGCGAGAACGCGACGGTGCCGATCGCCGGCAGAGAGACGGTAAGGCCGACCTCACGAAACCGGGTCACGACGATCACGAAAAAGACGTAGACCATGCCATTCGCGAACCTGACGAGGGTATCGCCCACCAGCAGCGGACGGAGCTCGTCGGGCATCGCCCGGAGGTCGGCGAGCAGTTGGGAGACGCCCTCGAACGCTGTGCCGATATCGTCCTCGTCGGCGCGGTAGAGGACGTGCTGGGCGACCGTTCCGAGGACGCCGAAGACGACGGCGACGAGCAAAATGACTTGGAAGGCCGTGACGACTTCGCCGCTGCTCGAGCCGAACGGATAGAAGAGCGCAGCGGCGACCAACGGGCCGACGAGGAAGGCGGTGCGCCGAAACGTCTCGGTGCTCGCGAAGCCGGCGGCCAAATGCGAGGGAGCAACAGATTGCTTGACGATCGCAAACGTTGCACCGAGCCCGAACGATTTCCACCCCTGAGCGAGCAATAGGCCGGCGAAGATGGCGACGATCGACAGCGACACCGGTCCGATCGAGACGCCCGCGAGCGCAGGGGCAGCGAGCCAGACGCCGAAGCCGAGCGTCGAACAGAGCCCGAACGCGGTCAGTGCGTACCGCGAGCCGATTCGGTCGGAAATCGCACCGCCCGGATAGGGGTAGACGGCGCTGACCACGTTGCTGACCGTCCCGAACAGGCCGATGACGACCACCGACGCGCCCAGCGCAGACATGTACTCGGCCATGTACCGGCTGGTCATCTGGAAGCCGAGGCTGAACGCGAACATCGCCGCCGAAAGAACGAGCACGTCCCGCTCGAGCGCGAAGAACTGCCGGAAGGCGTCCAGCGGATCGGCCTCCTCGTCGGCCGGCTCCTGCTCGAGGCTCATACGCACGACTGCTCACCGAACCGGCTTGAAATTTGGTCTGCCGGTCGGTGGCACGGCGCGCTCAGCGGCGACGGCCCACTGGCACAGCGTCCGCGTTCCGCCCGATAGTATCGCCACCGACCACCGAAGCTATCGCCGGCACGGTCGGCGGCGCATACGATAAAGGGAAGCGCTCATTAGCCAGTAGTGTGAGGTGACGGACATGGCTTCGTGGAAGCGGGATTTCGCGAGCGGGCTCATCGTCCTCGGCCCCATTCTCATCACGCTCTATGCGATCTACTGGCTCTACGGACTTGTCTCGGGTTTGACACCCGGTCTCATTCTCGACCCCGGCGCCCTCAAACCGCTTCTTCCCGGCTCGAGTGCGCAGGCCGTCCAGACGCGCGACCAACTCGCGCAGTTCCTCCGCGTGATCGTCGCGCTGACCGTCTTCGTTATCCTCACCTTCTCCGTCGGCTATCTTATGCGAACGACCGTCGGCGGCCTCGTCGAACGGCTTGTCGACAACATCGCAAACCGCGTGCCGGTGATCCGCGTCGTCTACAACGCCTCGAAGATGGCCGCCGAGACCGCCTTCGGCGAACAGGAGTCGCTCCAGAAACCGGTCAAGATCGAAACCTGGGACGGACTTCGGATGACCGCCTTCAAGACCGGCAAAGTGACCAGCGACGGCCGCGAGGTGCTCTTTCTGCCAACTTCGCCGAACATCACGACCGGCTACGTCGTCGAAGTCGAACCCGACGAGATCACCGAACTCGAGGAGGACGTCGAAGACGCGCTGACCCGCGTGCTAAGCGCTGGCTTCGGCGACGCTAACAAACGCGGCATGGACGCCGGCGTCGCGATCGACGTCATCGACGAGGCTCGAGCCGACCGCGCCGACGGGGACGGGTCGGCAGACCGGGACGACCGGCCGGATCAGGTCGAGCGGGCGAACGACGACTGAACGACGACCTTTTGCGCTGCGGTCTACCGCGCTGACGGCAGCATAGCTGCCGCACAGCGCGATGTCCCTCGGCAAAAGGTCGATCAAAAGCCTCCTCCCTCCCCGACGGGTCGGTCGTCGGCCCGCTCGCTCGTTTCACTCGCTCGCGGTCGGTGACGGGCGACCGCCTGCCCTCCCCCGGGTCGCGCGCCTCTCGCGGTGCTCAAGGCGCGCTCCCGGCCACGCAAATCACTGTAGAAAGAAGCGAATCGCGTCAACGTTCGGTCGCTATCTCGGGGTCGAGTAGGCAGACGCGTTCGGACCGAGAACCGCTCTCAGACGTCGACGTACTCGAACCACTCGTCGTATTCTTCGGGGGCTTCCTCGACGATCTCGAAGAATCGCTGCTGGATCTCCTCGGTGACGGGGCCGCGGGAGCCGTCGCCGATGACGACGTTGTCGACTTTCCGAATGGGCGTGACCTCGGCCGCGGAGCCGGTGAAGAATAGTTCGTCGGCCGTGTTGAGTTCGCCCCGCGAGATGGAGACGTTGTCGTGGACGGTGTAGCCTAACTCTTCGGCGATCCGGATGACGGAGTCGCGAGTGATGCCGTCGAGGATCGACTCCGAGAGCCCGGGCGTGTAGAGTTCGCCGTCGCGCACGAGGAAGACGTTCTCACCGGGGCCCTCCGCGACGTTGCCCTCCTTGTTGAGCACGATCGCTTCGGCGTAGCCGTTCCGGCGGGCTTCCTCGCCGGCGAGCATGCTGTTGACGTAGAGGCCGGTGGTCTTGGCGTTAGTCGGAATCTGGCTCGAGGCGTGTTTCCGCCACGAGGAGATCATCACGTCGATGCCGTTCTCTAAGGCCTCTTCGCCGAGGTAAGCGCCCCACGGCCAGACGGCGACGGCGGTCCGTGTCGGACAGTCCTTGGGGCTGACGCCCAGCGAGTTGTAGCCGTAGAAGGCGATCGGCCGCACGTAACAGGAGGGCAGTTCCTGGCGCTTGATGAGCGCTTTCGTCGCCTCGGTGAGCTCGTCTTTCGTGTACTCGATATCTAGCTCGTACGGCTTTGCGGACTGGAACAGGCGCTCTAGGTGCTCCTCCCAGCGAAAGAGCGCGGGGCCGTTTTCAGTGTCGTAACACCGCGCGCCCTCGAAGACGCCGCTGCCGTAGTGGAGTCCGTGCGTGAGGACGTGGACTTGCGCGTCGTCCCAGTCGACGAACTCGCCGTCCATCCAGATCGTATCGACGTCCATCTCGTCGAATCCCATTATCGAACGTGTTGCAAGCCCCTGTACTAAGTGTTCGCGATTCCGGGCGCGACTGTCTATCAGGCCCCATCACCGACCGATCGATCGAGTAATACACTCGCCCGCGACGGGTTCGGGGTTGGACCCGGCCTCGAGCGACGGATCGGCGACCACTCGGCGATTCGACGAGGCGCGGACCGTTACGCGAGTCGCTCGAGTACGTCTCGCCCCTCGAGATACGCAAAGCCGTGTCGGTCGGCGTAGGCGCGGGCGTCGGCGGGGGACAGCGCCTCGCCGGTCTCGTCGTCGAGCATCTCGCAGACGACGACGGCGGGGGCGAGGTCGGCAGCGTCGGCGAGTGCGAGGCCGAGTTCGGTGTGGCCCTCGCGCTGGGCGAGCAGGTCGGGCGCGGCCTTGAGCAGGTGGACGTGGCCGGGGACCCGGAACTCGTCGGCGAAGTCGGTCGCGTCGGGGGTGATAGCGGCCTCGCCGAGCGCCCGGATCGTCGTCGAGCGGTCCTCGTCGGTGATCCCGGTGTAGGTGTCGCGGTGGTTGACTGTCAGCGAGAACGACGACCGGTCGTCGTAGCCGAGTTCGTGGTCGGCCGTCGCGGGGTGGTCGACGGCCTCCGAGTAGAAGGGGAGGTCGAACGCTTCGGCGATGTCGTGGCCGAGCGCGACGCAGATCAGCCCGCCCGCGTCGTTGCGCAGTCGGGCGACGGCCTCGGGGGTGACGGCGTCGGCGTGGTAGATCAGATCCGTCTCCCCTTCGCGGTCGGCCGCGTCGTGGACGAGGATCGGCTCACCGGCCCGCAGCGACTCGAGCGCCCGGTCGAACGCACTCGCGGACGCGTTCGGACTCGAGCCCGTCGTCCCGCCGTCGGCGTTCGACTGCGGCCCGGCGTGGTGGCCCGTCATTCGCGATCACCCACGGAGACGGTGACGTGGTCGCCGTCTTCGAGATCGAGTTCCTCGCGGAGCTTGTCGGGGGCGATGACCTCGAGCTGGTCGTCGTCGTGGTGGGTGCGCTCGGGGGCGATGGTGTGTGCGTTCTCGTAGACCGTGCCGTCGGCGGTCTCGATCGTCGCGGCGTAACAGACCGCGGGGCCGTACGTTCGCTCGTCGGACTCCCAGCCGTCGATGGGGACCGGCTCGAGCGAGGCCATGGCGCTGCGCCGGCGGACGCTGTCCTCGCGGAGGTCGACGTTCAGCGTGCCGGGGAACGGCTCGTAGCCGAGTCGGTCCTCGAACTGGCGCTGGTAACCCGACAGGGAGATGTAGTGACGACCCTCGCCCATCCCGCTGGTGACGGTGCCCTCGAGTTCGATCGTCGAGTCCGTCTCGAAGATGCGCCGATAGTCCTCGTACTCCCCGTGAAGGGTTCGCTCGCCCGTCTCGGTGATCGCGACCCACTGACCGTCGCTGACGGTGTCGCGCTCGAGCAGATCCGCGCTTTCGAGGCGCTGCAGCCGTCGCGAGGCGGTCTGGTTCGATGCGTCGAGGCGTTCGGCGAGGTGAGAACAGGAGATCTTGACGTCGCCCTCGAGCCCCCCCTCGAGTGCGAGGAGTTTGAGCACGGCGAGTTCGTCGTGCCCGACCGCGGACTCGGCTATCACAGACATACGTGGAGGTATAGCGCGCCTCCCTAAAAGCATACCGAATATGGCATGCGTAACAAAACTGTGATGAGGTTTCCGAGCGTTTATCGCGTGCTCGGCTATTCCGAGCTGGATGGAAAAAGACTCCGGTCCGGCGACCAGATCGGCGATTGTTGGGGGTACTTTTCATACCTTTCAATGGTAAGCCATCGGATTTTGACCGGGTCCGTTGAGCGTTGAGGCGTACTCGTATGAAGCGTCTCGTCGAGGCCCTGTTCGGATTACTCGCACTGACGGGCCTTCCGTACTTGCTCTACCTCGGAATATATTACCTCCGACGGCCGTCCGGCACGCCGGCCGACACGTGGCCGGACGAACCCTCGGTGAGCATCGTCCTCCCAACGTACAACGAGAGCGCGATCGTCGAATCGAAACTCGAGGAACTGGTCGAACTCGACTACCCCATGGAGAAGGTCGAAATCGTCGTCGTCGACTCGAGCGACGACGGCACGGCCGATGTAGTCGAGGGCTTCTTCGCGGGCCGATCGGCACCGGACCTGACGCTCATCCGCGAGGACGAGCGTCGCGGGCTCGCGACCGCACTGAACGAGGCCTACGCCGCCGCGGACAACGATGTCGTCGTCAAGACCGACTGCGACTCTCGAATCGCGCCCGACGCGGTCCGGAAAGCCGCGGCGAACCTCGCCGACCCAGACGTGGCGGGAGTGACCGGTCGCAACGCCGAGGTCATCGGCGACAGCGAGGTCGAGCGGGGCTACCGCGACCTCCAGACGATGATTCAGGTCCTCGAGTCTCACATCGACTCGACGCTGATCTTCCACGGCCCGTTCTCGGCGTTCGAGCGCGACGCGATTGTCCCGATCGACGAGGACTCGATCGCCGACGACAGCGAACTCGCGCTCAAGATCCGGCGCAACGGCGGTCGAGTGATCTTCGATCCCAATATCCACTACAAGGAGGCCGCTCACTCCGCGTTCGGCAAGCGCCGCGAGCAGAAAGACCGGCGCGCGATGGGACTGTTGCGGCTGCTGTGGCGACAGCGCGACGCGTTGGGCCGCCACGGGGCCTACGGCCGCGTCGTTCTGCCATTCAACTGGTGGTTCATGGTGGTCTCGCCGTGGCTCGTCGCGACCGGCGTCGCGCTGGCGACGATCGGTTCGATGGCCGTCCTCGGGCCGTTCGGCCTGGCGACGCCGGCCGGCGTCCTCGCCTTCACGGCGCTCGGCTCTCGCGACGCGCTCGGGCCGCTCCAGCCGTTTTACTCGCTGTTCGACACCCAGATCTCGCTGTTGCGCGCGAGCGTCTCGCTGCTCCGCGCTCGAGCAAGCGGCGACGCGGAGACCCACGACGGCACGTGGTCTCCCGACCGCGAACTCAGGGAGGTGTTACAGTGACCGACGTCGCGATCCTCCACGACCGCTTCCCCGGTATCGGCGGCGGCGAGGAGTTCGCCATCGAGGCCGCGCGCGTCCTCGATGCGCCGATCTACACCACCTACGTCGCCGAGGGGACCGAGATTCCCGACGACGTGTCCGTCTTCCCGTTCCGTCAGGAGAAATACACCTCGCTGCCGTGGCGACCCTTCCTCGAGTGGAAAAACGAGGGGATGAACCCGCTCGAGACGCTCAACGTGGCGCTCGACATGACTGACGCGCACCCGGATCTGGCCCACTACGACGTGGTCGTAGAGAGCGCGCCGCTGTCGAAGTACTACGTCCCCGAAGTCGACCAGCGGATCGTCCACTACCCCCACAGCCCGCCGCGGTGGCTCTACGACCTCTACCGCGACCGGCTCTCGGGCTTCCGGAAGCCGTTCGTCGAGGCCGGCGTCAAGGCCTACGCGAAGGGGTGGCGGGCGCTGGACAAGGAGGCCAACGACTACGTCGATCAGTTCGTCGCGAACAGCGAACTGGTCCGCGACCGGATCCGTCGGTTCTACGACCGCGACGCGACGGTCGTCTATCCGCCGGTGACCGGCGACTGGCACACCGAGGGCGACGACGGCTACTTCGTCACCTGGTCCAGACTCGCCCCCGAGAAGCGGATCGATCTGATCGCGAAGGCCTTCGCAGGGCTGGACGAACGACTCGTGATCGCCGGCGACGGGCAACAGCGCGAGCGACTCGAGGAGTTCGCGGCCCGCCACGACAACATCGAAGTGCGGGGCTACGTCGAGGACATCGAGTCGCTCGTCGCGCGGGCCACCGCGGTCGTCTACGCGCCAAAACAGGAGGACTTCGGCCTCGTCGGGGCGGAGACCATGATGGCCGGCAAACCCCTGCTCGGCGTCGACGAGGGGTTCACTCGCTACCAGGTTCAGAGCGGCCGGACGGGGCTGCTCTTCGACCCCACTGTCGAATCGATTCGGGACGCAGTTCGGCGGTTCGATCCCGCCGACTTCGACCCGGTCGAGATCCGACAGGCCGCCAGACGATACGAGTACGACCGCTTCGCGGAGAATCTCCGCGCCGTCGTCGCGGAGACGGCGGCCGCCGACATCGGTGCGCCGGACCTCCAGCCGGACCGCCCGCCGGCATCCGAACGGGCGGCCGGATCGCGATCGGCCGAGCCCGACCGCGAGCGCGATGAACGGCAGCCACAGACTCTCGAGGAACTAACACAATCCGTCGACGCCGACGACGCCGACCTCGAGGGGGTGACCGATCAGTGATGGCGACCGCGGACCGCTCCCTGTTGCGGCCGGTCGAGCATCCCAACCCCGCTGTCACCGTGATCGTCCCGACGATTCCCGACAACGACCACAGCGCGGTCGTCGCGAGCCTTGCGCGCCAGACCGCCGACGCCTACGACGTGATCGTCGTGACCGATCCCGACCTTGGCGTCTGCGAGGCCCGGAATCTGGGCCTCGAGCGCGCCGACGGCGATATCGTCGCCTTCACCGACGACGACTGCCGGCCGCCCGCCGGCTGGGTCGAGGCGATCCGCCGGGCCTTCGACGAGCGCGAGGACCTCGTCGTCCTCGAGGGGCCCGTCGAGGGCGGGATGACCTACGAGGGCCGGCGCAAGTACCCCACCTGCAACCTCGCGGTCGACCGCGAGGCGGCCCTCGACGCCGGCGGCTTCGACGAGCGTTTCGAGTACTGGCGCGAGGACACCGAGTTCGGCTGGCGACTCGAGGAGCGCGGGACCGCCGCCTACGACGAGCGCGTCCGCATGGTCCACCCCGAGCGGCCGCGCTCGTCGATCGTCCAGAAAAACGAGGCCCTGCTCAAGCGGCGCTACCCGGAGAAGTACGAGGACGTGATCGTTCCGGACACGCTGTCGGGCCGAGTCAACGACTGGCTCTGGCGCAAGGGCGTCTGGGACGCCGTCGATTCCGTCCGCTACGGCTCGGGGGTGAGCGGCCGTGGCTGACGTGCTTATGCTCCACCAGTTCCACCAGCCCCACCACGCACACCGCGTCTTCGGCGACGCCGTCGACGCCGACTACCGCCACTTCGAGACGGGCGCGGCGATCGGCGGCCCTGAGGAGAATCGCGACTCGATGCTCGCGCGGCTACGAACCGCCGTCGACCTCGAGTCCTACGACGTGGTGATCGGCGAGGGGACGACGCCGATCTACACGCTGTTGTTCTACAAGCTGCTGAACCGGTGGGACGCCCGGGTCGTCCCGCTGATCGCCGACGAGACGTTCCTGAAGATCCGCGACCAGCGAACTCACTCCCTCTGGCGGTCGATTCTCGGACCGGTGATGAGCCGCGTCGTCGCCGGGGCCATCGCTGTCGGCGATCTCGCGCGCTCGTGGGCACGAAAATACCTCGAGGTGCCGTTCGATATCGTCCACCCGCCGATCGCCGACGCGAAGTACGACGCGCTCGAGCCGATCGGCCGCGGGCTCGAGGCGGCCGGTTCGGACGCCGAGGGAGCCGATGCCACGACAGCGTCGCCACGAACGGACGGGGCCGGCGTCGACGGCGGAACGGAAGCTGACACGACCGACGATGCGACCCGCATCCTTCACGCTGGCACGGTGAGCGATCGGGCCGCCGTCGCGAAGAAGAACGTCGACCTGCTCGCGCGCGTCGTCGCCTCGCGACCTGACTGGGAGTTGCGGCTGCTCGGGGCCGGCCACGACGAGTTCGACTACAGCGACCTCCCCGGCGTCGAGGCGCTTGGCTACCTCGAGCTCGAGGCCTTCGCCGCCGAGTTCGCCGCGGCGGATATCTACGTCCAGCCCAGTTCCGGCGACGCGTTCCCGGTCGCCAGCCTCGAGGCGATGCTCGCGGGGGTCCCGACCGTCGTTTCGACGGGGACGGGGACGCGCGAGCTCGTCGAAGACGTCGATCCGCTGCTGGTACGCGCGCCGACCGCACGCGATATTCGGTGGGGGATCGAGTACGTGCAGTCGCTGTCGCCCGCCGAGCGCCGAGAGCGCGGGGCCGCACTCAGAGCGCGAGTGAAACCGCTGACCGAGGAGCGACAAGCCGCAGAGTTTCGGCGCGCGCTGACGGAGGTGGTGGCGTGACGCGAAACGTTGTCCTGGTCTGTCTCGACACGGTCCGCAAGGACTACTTCGAGGAGTACGCGCCCCGGTTGCAGGGGCTTGCCGACGTCTCCTTCGAGCAGTGTCGAGCAGCGAGCGCGTGGAGCACGCCGAGTCACGCCAGCATGCTGACGGGCGAGCTCCCCCACCAGCACGGCATCCACACTCACAACCGGGACTTCACCGGGCTCTCGCGATCGGAGACGTTCCTCGGAGACATCCCCGACCACGCCGCGTTAGGGGCCAGCGCGAACGTCTACGCCAGTTCGACGTTCGGCTTCGACACCGTCTTCGACCGCTACTCCGATATCGCCCCCCACCGCCGGTTCCCCGCCGGCATGGACATGGAGAAGTTCATCCAGGATCGGGACGAGGAAGGCGTCCAGCGGTACCTCGAGTTCCTTCGGGAGGCCGTTCGCCACGATTACACGCTCGAGAGCCTCGGCAACGGCGTGCTGTTCAAGGCCAACGACCTCTTTCGGCGCGCGCCGCTGCCGAAGCTGCTCGACGACGGCGCGTCGATCGTCTCGAGCGAGGGGCTGTCGATGGTCGAGTCGACCGCGGAGCCGGTCTTCCTCTTTACGAACTTCATGGACGCCCACGGGCCGGTCCACCACGTGCTGGGCTACGACAGGGAGTTCCACGACGCGCCCAACGACTGGACCTCCTTCGCGTTCGACGACTGGGAGATCAACACCGAGGGCGTCTCGGCCGAGCACGAGCAGGACCTCCGATATCACCGCGACCTCTACGCCGCGGCAATCGACTACCTCGACCGGAAAGTCGCCTCGTTCGTCCGCGAGGTCCAGCGGAAGACGGACCGCGAGACGACGTTCATCGTCACCGCGGACCACGGCGAGAACCTCGCCTTCCCCGAGGACGAGGAGCTGTTCGGTCACACCAGCAGCCTCACGGAGTCACTGTTGCACGTCCCCTGCTATCTGATCAACCCGCCCGAAGGGTACGAGGCGGCCGAAACGGAGTACGTCAGCCACCTCGAGTTGGGCGATCTTATCGTCGGTTTAGCGAACGAGGAGACACCCGACGTCTTCAGGGAGCGCGTTCCGGCCGAACTAATCGGAATCGGCGTCGGCGGCGCGCCTCGAGATCCCGAGGAACACCGCTACTGGGACCGGATGCTCCGTTGTGTCTACAACGGCGAGACCAAGTACGTCTGGGACTCGCTTGGCGGCAGCCGGGAGTACGAGATCGATCACGACCGGCCCTGCTGGCAGCGACAGGTCGGCGAGGACGTGCCGCTTCCGTCGTGGGCCCGCGACTGCTTCGACGTCGAGATCGGCGAGTACAAAGAGCGCGCGCAGGCAGCCGACGCCGAGAGCGAGCAGGACGTTGACGCGACCGTCGAACGGCGACTCGAGGAGTTGGGATACCGATGAGCGAGGGACCGAGCCGAACGACTGCGGCGGGCAGCGAGTCGGCGGACGGCGATTCACCGACTGCCGCCGACTCGAGTGCAGATCCGCGAGCGACCAGCGGAACCCGAGCGATCAGCGACACCGTCCTGAACGTCGGCGCGGGCGAGCAGGGCGACGGCAACGTGACCCTCGACCTGCTCTCGGCGGTCGGGCCGGACGTGCAGGGGACCGCGACGACGCTGCCCTTCGCCGACGAGACCTTCGACGTCGTCGAGATGGACCAGGTGCTCGAGCACATCGCCCCCGAGCGACTCGGCGACGTCTTCGAAGAGTGTTACCGCGTCCTCCGCGCGGACGGCCGCCTCGAGGCGTGGGTCCCCCATGCGGCCTCGCGGCTGTACGATCAGGACCCGACGCACCGATCGCGCTGGACCCACGGCACGCCGGAGTACTTCGCCGACGGCAACTTCTCGTGGTACTACGACAACCGCGCGTTCGCGTTCGACCTCGTCGACCGCGAGGTGACCGTCTGGGTCCTCGAGGATGCGCCGCTAAGCGGCGTCCGCTCGGTGCTCTTGCAGACGGCCCACCGGCTGCTCGAGTGGGACGACGGTGTCGTCTACCGGCCGTCGGTCAGCGGTTCGATTCACTTTACGCTACGGAAGGTGTAACGATGGCACATGACACGATCCACGACCGAACGTTGCTCGTCACAATCGACTCGCTGCGCCACGATCACTTCAAGCATATGCCCCGGACGACGGACTTTCTCGAGCGCACTCACGACCGGGCGTTCGCGACCAGCACCGCGACGCTGGGCAGTTTCCCCGCCATCGTCGGCGGTGAGTACGCCTCGGGTGGCGGACTCGAGCGCGAGCGCAGCGTCGCCCACGAGTTCGAACCCTACAGCGCGGGCGTCACGACGAACCACTTGCTCTCCGCGGAGTACGGCTACAACGCCGGCTTCGACTCCTTCGCGTCGCCGAAAGGCGGCGGTGAGTCGCTCAAAGACAAGGGGGCGGTCTTGCTCCAGCGCGGGACGCTCCCCCACCGCGTCGCGACCTGGGGGTGGAACCGCTACCAGCAACTCCAGGGGCTCGTCGGCGAGGTCGAGAAGTCGTTCCGCCGGGCCAACGACGTGATCGACGCGTTCCGCCGGGAGATCGACGGCCGCGAATCGTGGTTTGGCTGGCTCCATTTCATGGAACCCCACCACCCCTACGACCCCGACGACGCGCCCGTGAGCCGCGACGAGGCCCAGCGCGTCACGCGGAACGTGCTTGCGGGCCGGGGCAGCGAGTCCGAAGCGGAACTCGTTCGCAAACTCTACCGTCAGGAGATTACCGAACTCGACGCGGCGCTTGGCACCCTCTGGGAATCGATTCCCGACGATACGCGCGTCGTCTGCTGTGCCGACCACGGCGAGTTGCTCGGCGAGGACGGCCTGTGGGGCCACCCCGGCGAGTTACGCCCGGAACTGCTCCACGTCCCCTTTGGTACCCGGAACGCCCCCGACCTCGGCGAGGTCGTCTCGCTGATCGACGTCCCCTCGGTACTGACCGGGCGCGAACACGGCGTCGGCCGACTCGAGCGCGAGCGGGCCTTCGCGGCCTACGGTGACCGAAAGGCGGCGACGAACGGGGAGCTACTGGCGACGAGCGAGGGAACGATCTCGCTCGAAACCGGCAAGCCGGCCAGCGATCCCGACCTCGAGCGCGCCCTCGAGCGGTTCGATCCGGAGTACGTCGTCAAAGAGGAGGCGCTGCAGGAAGATCTGGAGGATCTCGGCTACGTATGACGGTGCTCGTCCTCGCGCTCGACGCACTCGACGAGGGCCTGATCGACCACTTCGATATCGACGCCTTCCGCCTCGAGTCGTCGGGCTCGCTCGAGACATACGCCCACACCAAGCCCGTGCCGTACACGCCGGAGGTGTGGGCGACCGTCGCGACCGGGTTGGGGCCGGAGGAACACGGCATCTCCGCCGCCGGGACAAGCGAGTGGGACAATCCCGCCCTCGAGTTCGCCTCCCGGTTTACGGGTCGCCTCTCCGAAGGCACGCGCGGGACGCTCGGGAAGTTCGTCCGGACCCGAACGGGGGAGCGCGAGCGCATCGGGGAGACCGACCGCGAGTCCATGTTTGACGCCGACGACGCGGTCGTCCACAACTGGCCCGGCGTCCACGACGGCCGGCCGCTCCAGTATGCCTGGGATCTGATGAACGCCGTCTCCGAGGGGATGGGCCGCAGCGAGTTCGAGCGCGACCTGTTCGGCCAGTCGGCCGAGCAGTTCGGCTGGGCCCGCGAGATGCTGCACCACCCCGTCTCGGTCGCCGGCGTCCACGTCCACGCGCTCGATGCGGCGGGCCACGCCTACGCCGACGACGAGGCTGCGTTCCGGCGCGCCTACGAGCGGATTGGCGGCTTCGTCGACGAGGTGGTCGACGCGCTCGGCCCCGACGACGAACTCCTCTTGCTGTCCGACCACGGCATGCGAACGGCCTTTTACCCGCCCGACGCCGGCGAGGACCCCGCGAGTCACTCCTGGCGGGCCTACGCGAGCGCGACCGCCGAGAGCCGGCCGAACTCGGTCTACGACGTCCGGGCGTGGGTCGAATCGCGGGCCGCGACCGACACGTCTACGGGCGCGGACGTAGACGAGGCCATCGAGATGCCGACCGACCGACTACGCGAACTCGGCTACATCGAATGACCGACGCCTCGAGCGTGAGCCTCGGCGGCGAGACCGTCAAGGCCACCGTCGCGAAGTTTACCATGGCGGCCGTCGGCTTCGTCGGAACGATCGTCTTCGCGCGCATCCTCGGCCCGACGGCGTTCGGCGGGTACTACCTGCTGTTCGCGCTCGTCAAGATCGCCGACCGCGCGGTGATCGGCTGGGGAACCGCGGTCAAGAAGCGCTACTCCGAGACGGAGGCCCCAAAGGAGGAACTGCTCGGCAGTCAACTGCTGTTTACTGCGGGCTGGATCCTCCTCAGCGCCGGCGCGGTGGCCGTCGCCGCGTCGTGGCTCGCGTCCTACACGGGGCTGCCCGACGCCCCGATCCTGTTCGTCGTGTTGATGGCCGCCGTCGCCCTCTACGAGCCGATCGACAGCGTGGTGCAGGCCCGGGGTCTCGTCGGCGCGTCGACGTGGACCGACACGCTGCGCTCGCTGCTCACCTTCCCGCTGCAACTGGGGCTCATACTTCTCGGGCTCGGTGCCGCCGGGATGGCCTACGGGCTCGCCGCCGCGACGTTCCTCTCCCTGCCCGTCCTCTGGTACTTCGTGCCGACGTCGCCCGCGAGACCGTCGCGGGCGACCCTCGAGGACCTCTGGGCGTACGCCAGGTACAGCAGCGTCAACTCGCTGCTGGGCACGGCCTACGACCGGTTCGACGTGCTCTTGCTTGGCTGGCTGTTGGCCCCCGCCGCCGCCGGCGACTACGAGGTCGCGTTCAAGCTCACCGTTCCCGCGACGTTCGTGATGATGGCCGCCTCGAGCGGCCTGATGGCCCGCATCAGTCACCGCCACAGCAAGGGCGAGGGTCTGAGCGAGGACGTTTCGAACACGCTAGCGTTTGCCAGCATCGTCGCGATCCCGATGTTCTTCGGCGCGCTGGCGTTGTCAGAGCGGCTGGTGGTCACCTTCTACGGCCCTGAGTATGCCGACGCGGCGGGGCTGTTGGTCGGGCTGGCGCTCTACCAGCTCGTCCGGACCCAGAGCGGGACCCTCTCGCAGGTCGTCGACGGTATCGACCGTCCCGACAGCAACACCCGCATCTCCGCGCTGACGCTCGGGCTTAACATCGTCCTCGGGGTCGCGCTGACGCTGGCAATCGGCGCGATCGGCGTCGTCATCGCCACGATCGCCGCGGAGACGCTCCGGTACGTCCTCGTCGCGTACGTCGTCAAGCGCCACGTTCCGGAGACGGACCTGTTCCCGCGGACGCTGCTAGAGCAGTTCGGTGCCAGTGTTCTCATGTTCGTCGCGGTCGTCCCGACGGCCGACGCGATCACCATCGACCGCTGGTACCACCTGCTCGCCATCGTCGCACTGGGTGCGGCAGTCTACGGCGTCACACTGGCGATTATCAGCCGCAAACTCCGCGTGACCATCGAGGGCGTGGTTCGGAGTTCGCGACTCGAGCTGTAAGCGTCGGCGAGCGCAAAGCCGACACAGTTGACGGCCAGCGCCCAGCGGATCACGTTCTGTAGTCGCCCGTCACGGATCCGGTGACACGGCCCTTCGAACGGTTCCGCGTCGCGGTTGCCGATCGTATCCGGCGATCTCCGCGGCCGAGACGATGTCCGTGCGAACGCCCCGCCAACACCGAACCGGAAAAGACGCCGTGAGCGAGGCAAATGAGGCGTTTAGTCGCCGGTGACGGGATCGCGCGCCCAGAAGTCGCTTCCCTTCTTCAGTTTCGGAACCCACGTATCGGCCGTTTTCGAGAGCAGTGCGACGCGGGACGCGGGGACGCCCTTGACTTCGGAGAACTCGGGCATGTGGGCGGCTACCGATTCCGCGAAGTCGACGACGTCCTCGTGATCGGGCATCGCCGAGCGGTCGAGTCGGCCCTGCGAGTGGCCGACGTGCATGTACGCCTTGAGCTCGATGAAGTCGGGATCGGCCTGCTGGTAGAAGCCGGCGTACCAGTCCGGATGATGCATGTTCTCACCGTTGACGAGGGTCGTTCGAAGGACGGTGCGCGTCTCGTCTTTCTCCGCGAGGACGGCCATCGTCTCGAGGAGGTTCTCCCAGGCGTCGTCTTCCATCGCGCCAACGACCTCATCGAAGGTGTGGCGCTCGGGGGCGTCGACGCTGACGTAGAGCTGGGTCGGATCGCATTCCCGGAGCACTTCGGGCCGAGTGCCGTTCGAGACGAGGAAGGTGGTAATATCGCGGTCGTGAAAGGCCTCGATGAGTTCGGGCAGGTAGGGGTACAGCGTCGGTTCGCCGTCCAGCGAGATGGCGACGTGGCGCGGCTCCATCGCCTGGTCGAACACCTCGCGTGGGACCTCGTCGTTGCCCCCGAATCCCGAGAGGAGTTTCTTCTGGAGGTCGATCGAGGCGTCGACGACGGCCTCGGGATCGTCCCACTCGACGTCGTCCAGTTCGTAGGCGTGGCCGTTGTGGTCGCGCCAGCAGAAGACACAGCGCTCGTTACACCGGACGACCGGCGTCATCTGAATACAGCGGTGTGATTCGATCCCGTAGAAGATGTTCTTGTAACACTTCCCTTCGCCCCGAAGGGCGTTGGCCGTCCAGCCGCAGGTCTGGGCGGCCGTGTGGTTCTCGCTGTGATAGTCCGGACTCGAGACCTGTGCCGGCCCGCCGTCAGCCTCGGCGTTCGCGCCGTCCCCCCCGGAGTTCGCGGAGTCGCTCATGGTGCCGGCATTAGACCGGCGCGGGCAAAAGGCGTGTGGTGTGTCGGCCCTCGAGCGGTCGGCGGCACGATCCGCGACAGCCGACCCGGGGCGACCGGCTACTCGTCGTTGCGACGATCGCGTGCCGACTCGTCCGCATCGGTCGCGTTCGGCAGCGCGTGTGGATCGGCCGGCTCGTCGCCGTGCTGTGCGTCGTCCCGCTCGAACAGGTAGAGCGCCGGTCCGGCAAGGACGATCACGAGCAACCCCGGAATCGGCACGTCCAACGGCGAGAGATAGAGGGCCAGCCCGCCGCCGCAGGCGAGGAAGACGAACCCCGACCAGAGGCGTGGTCTCGAGACTCCCACGTCCGTCGCATCTCGATAGACGGCACCTGCACAACCCAGCGCGACGACGACCCCGAGGAGCCCGACAGCGACCCCCTGCAGCGCGACCATATCCGAGATTACGCGAACGACGGGAAAAGGATTCTGAGAGTCGGTTCCATTCCGCGATCCTTCCCTACGAAAGCCGCGCTCTCTTCCCCGTTCCGATCCAGTTTCCGGCTATGATCGGCGCATACACGATCGGCAAGAAAGCGGTCACGTTCGGCTACAAGCGCTACGGGATTCCGGGCGCGGTCGCCTCCGGCGGCGCGGCGCTGGCGGGGTATCTCATCGTCCGACGCGCGCTCAAACGGTCGACGAACGCCGACGCCACCGGCGTGGAGTCGGCGATCGACGCCGGCGAGGTCAAATCCGCCGTCGAGGAACGGGGGCTGGGTGCGGTGACCGAATCGGAGACGCTCGAGCGGGCGATCGACGAGGAAGACGTCGGCTCCGCCCTCGATATGAACGACGTACAGTCCGCGGCCGAGTCGGAGACGGACGCGATGACCGAGGGCTCGGAGGGCGACTCGAGCGACGAGCGCTGAGCGCAACACCGAATCGCGACGTTTCGAATCCATGCGTTATACAGATACGAACACCGAGATCGACGACGAATCCGTCGGAAGCGCCGAGGAGAGCGACGCAAGCGGCGGACGCTACGTCTCGCGAGCACGTCAAGTCGTCCGAGATGGGGGCGGACTGGGCCTTATCGTGGGCGTCGGCGGCGGTGTGAGCCTCCTCGGTGCTGTCTGCGCGTTTCGGCGCGGCGACCGTGAGCGCGCGTTCGGCCAACTCGCACTCGGCGGCGTGCTCGTCGCAATCGCACTCGAGTTGGGGCGGCCGATCGACGAGCACGCCGGCGACGGAGCCGCCGTCGACCAAACCGACATCGTCAGCACCGCGCCTGATATCGGCGATCTCGAGGAGGGTGATTCCGGTGGCGACCGCCATGCCAGCGGTGCCGAGGCGCAGCAGGTCGTCGATTCCACCACCGACCTCGAGGAGGCGGCCTCGAATGCGGCAGCTGACGTCGAGGAGGCAGTCACCGAGACCGAGGCGGCGTTCGAAGCAGAGACCGAGACCGAACCCGAAACGGAAGACGAGATTCCCGAATCCGAAACAGAGGCTGAAATTCCCGAACCCGACGCGTACGAGCGACTAGGTGCGGCGGCGTTCGACGAACACAGTAGCGAGATTCCGGTTCCACAGGAGGCGTTCAACCGGAACGTGCTGTCGCTCAGTGCCGAGGCGTTCTGGGGGATCCGCGACGAGGACGACGCCGTCGTCATTTCAGAGCGCTTCGATCCGATTCAGGACCGCGACGGGATCCGCTACGTCGCGAGCAGCGAGATCGACGGCGACCGGCTGTTGACGATCCCCGACACCGTCTTGAACCACTGGGACGCCGTGGCGGGCGGGGGCACCGCCGTTACCTCCGGTGACGAGATCGCGTTCGTCACCGCCGAGTCCCTGAAAGCGGACGGGCAGCTCCGTCTCGTCCCCGAACAGTGGTTCGACGACGTGTTCGAAAACGGTGAGTGACGGACGGCCGGCGCGACGGTCCCGCGTCCGCGGGTCGCTCGCACCGTCAGAGACGAGACCGTCGTGTGATGGTCCGAACAACAACGGCGTTTATTCAGCCGATTTCGACGGAGCATTCATCGTCCAGATGGCTGTGAGAATCCTTGCGACGAAAGGGTATAGGCTCAACACGACGCGTCCGGTAGCTCAATCCGATGATCAATGACCTCCTCACCATCGTCGCGAACGACTACCGACGCTGCCTGTTACTCGCTCTCCTCGAGCGAGACTGCACTCGACAGACGGGTGGCCGGCTCCCCGATGACATCGCGATCAGCGGCGTCATGCGTGACGCGCAGGTGGCCGAGCTACGCCACTGTCACCTCCCGATGCTGGCCGAGGGCAACCTGATCGAGTGGCACCGTGAAGAAAACCGGGTCGCCAAGGGACCCCGCTTCGACGATATCGAACCGCTGCTCGAGATGCTCTCCGAGCACGCAGAGGACCTTCCATACCGGATACGAGGGGTACAACGCCAGTCGCTGTCGGTCGACTGAGGATCTCACCGGCCACCGCCCGCCGAACGGACACGGCCACTATGACGAGTCGCGAATCCGATCGAAGACCGCCAGCGTCCCGTCGGCGTGAACGTCGTCGAGCACCTCGTCGGCCGCGTCTGTGGCGGCCGCGTCGGCGTTCCCGACGGCGAAGCTCCGGCCGACGACGTCGAACGTCGACGCGTCGTTGATCGAGTCCCCAACGGCGACGCAGTCCGCGAGGTCGACGCCGACGTGGTCGGCGATCCGCGCGACGCCGTCGCCCTTGTTCGGCGCAGCGTCCTTGACGTGGTAGGCGTAGCCGGTGTCGATCACCTCGAGGCCGTGGGCGGCGGCGATCTCGCGCAGTGGCTCGATCGGCTGCTCTAAGTTGACGGCGATTTCGGTCTCGCGCCAGCGGTTGACGGTGTCTTCCTCGCCCCAGCCGAGGTCGTAGCCGGCGGCGCGGTACTCCTCGGCGACGGCCTGAGCGGCCTCGCGGTCGGCGGTGAAGAACACGTCGTCGCCGGTGTAGACGACGCCGCCATTTTCGGCGACGACGAGTTCCGGAATCCCGACGAAGTGACAGAGCGCGACGGGGTAGGGGAAGGCCTTCCCCGTGGCGATCATGACGGGCGCGTCCCACTCGCGCAGCGGGTCGAAGACGCGGGGGTCGATGCCCCAGCCGTCAGGGCGAGTTAGGGTCCCGTCGACGTCGAGAACGAGCGGCGGATCGGCTGCCATAGCGTCACTCGAGGGCCGGGCAGCCTAAAAGAGTCGGTTCGGACGCTCGAGGATTCCCATCGGCTGCCCGGTCGGAACGACGCTTCGCGGTCTCGTCGACGTCCGTTTCCTCCGGGACCTGTGTTCGGTCCGGGTGTGGACTGTCCGTCTCTTAGAGCCCTCACCGTTCACCGCTTTTCCCAGGGTAGAGGGGGTGAGAACGCGACTAACGACGCTGCACGTGCTACGAGAAGGTCTATGAGTAGCGGACTGTGTGATTTTATTGTTATGGTCTCGCCTGGCACGTACGACGGCGAACGACATCACCTATACGTAGTCGACGAGAACCGACCGCTGAGTGCGGCAGTGTTAGACGCGGTCGCCGAACACGAAGATATCGACCTGATGGAGGCCGAATTTCGCCTCTACGACGTCATCGACCCGTCGGCGCTCAACAGGGTGTTTCAATTCAATTCGGATGTCGCTGCGGGCGTGTCGTTCGCCGTCGGTGATTCGTACGTTTCGCTTCGAGACATCGGCAGTGGCATCGAGATCTGGGTGAGCGATTTCCCGTACGATTGACCCTCATCGGCAAGTGCGTATCGCCCGCACGTACCGCTCGAGGCGCGATCGTAGCCACCGAGTGCGACGATAGCTTCACGTGACTCTCGAGAGTCGCTCGTATCGCGCATCGAACTGTTTCGACAATTTCGATCGCGATACGTCGTCGAGACGAATCGAAAGACGAATCGCGGCTAGATGCCGAGATAGGCCGAATTGGGGAGGATCCCGGCCAGATAGAGAACGCCGAGGACGAACATGAACGCCGCAATCGCCATCGCCGGCGGATCGACGTGCGTTCCCGAATGCGAGTAGAACACACGCTGGCTCACTTCGCCGATGAGACCGCTGATCGCGCCGAACACGCCGGCGACGAGCAGGACGACCGGTTCGCTTCCGACGACCGGCATCGCGATGACCGCGCCCACCGCTCCCAGCAGGGTGATGTGGTGAGTGACCGGGATCTTCTCGACGCCAAGGTTGAGAAAGAGGAGGCTCATCGCCGAGATCGCATAGCCCATGAAAATGCTCCCTGTCTCGAGCCAGATGAAGCCGCCGAGGATCCCGCCGACGATCCCGATTGCGGTGACGCCGCCCCACTCGTACTGGTGGGACAGCCACGGTTCGGTCGCTAACCGGTCGGTCTCGGTCCCGCCGTCGGCCGCGACGCGCGTCTCTTCGCGCTCGAACGGGGACATATCGAGTACGCTGGAGCCCCCGACCCTGCCGACGAGCGGGTAGCCGAAGACGAGTCGCGCCAGGAAGGCCGTCGCCACGACCGAGAGCGCGATGTTGTCCGTCGGGAAGCCGAGTCCGCTCAGTACCTGGGTGATGACCATTCCGAGCGCGCCGAAGATCGCGCCGACCGCGAGGATGTCGGGTTTGGTCCCGAACGCGTACAGGATGTCCTTCCCGAAGTGGTAATCCCAGTCGTCGGGCTCCATCTCGGGATACTTCCGCCCGGCGTAGGCCGTCGCCGCGACGCCGCCGGCGAAGGCGATGTGTGGGCCGGTCACCGCACCGAAGCCGATCGTGTCGGTGACGCCGGTCGCGATATCACCGGCGGGGACGGCCTCAAGCCCGCCGAGTCGTCCCTCGAGGACGGCCAGTCCCTCGCCGAGGAAGACGACAAACCCGGTGAAGACGAACGCGGGCAGCGCGCCAAGCGCCGCGCCGAACGCGCCGCCGGCGAGGGCGGCGATCAGCAAGACGGCAAACGCCTCGAGTTCCATTCCGACGACGGGAACTTGGAACAGCGGCACTAGCATGGGTTATTCCTCCGCGTCCCGCGCCCAGTCGCGCGATCGGTCGACGGCGTCCGACCAGCGGTCGTACCGACGGTCGGCCTCGTCAGGGTCCATCTCGGGTTCGAACTCCGCGTCGACCTGCCAGTTGCTCCGGAGTTCGTCGGGGTCGTCCCAGTAGCCGACGGCAAGTCCGGCCGCGTAGGCCGAACCCAGCGCGGTCGTCTCGTCGACGACCGGTCTGACGATCTCCGAGCCGATGATGTCCGACTGGAGCTGACAGAGATAGTTGTTCTTGACCGCGCCGCCATCAACCTTCAGCGAGGTCATATCGATCCCCGAATCGGCCTCCATCGCTTCCGCCACGTCGCGGGTCTGGTAGGCGATCGATTCCAGCGTCGCGCGGACGACGTGTTCCTTGCGCGTTCCCCGGGTCATCCCGACGATGGTGCCGCGGGCGCGCTGGTCCCAGTGGGGCGCGCCCAGCCCGGTGAAGGCGGGAACGACGTAGACGCCGTCGGTCGTGTCGACGCTGCGGGCCAGTTCCGCCGTCTCGGCCGGGTCGTCGATCAGCGTCATGTCCTCGAGCCACTCGATCGCGGCACCGGTGACGAAGATCGAACCCTCCAGCGCGTACTGGACCGGCTCGCCCGAGCGCTGGAAGCCGATCGTCGTCAGCAGGCCGTGATCGGACGCGACGGCTTCCTCCCCGGTGTTCATGAGGAAGAACGAACCGGTGCCGTAGGTGTTCTTCGCGTCGCCGGCGTCGAAACAGGTCTGGCCGAACAGCGCCGCCTGCTGATCGCCCAGCGCGCCCGCAACCGGGACCTCGGCCTCGAGAAAGCCCGCTGGATCGGTCGTGCCGTAGGTGGCGTCGTCGCTCGAGGGCCGCACCTCCGGGAGCATCGCCTCGGGGATCGAGAACTCCGCGAGGAGTTCGTCGTCCCACTCGAGGTCGTGGATGTTGTACAGCATTGTCCGCGAGGCGTTCGTGACCTCGGTGACGTGTTTGCCCGTGAGGTTGTAGATCAGCCACGTGTCGATCGTGCCAAACAGCACCTCACCGTTTTCCGCGCGGTCGCGGACGTCTGCCGGCCGCGAGCGCTCGAGTTTGATCGGATCGGCGTTGTCGAGCAGCCACTCGGCTTTCGTCGCCGAGAAGTAGGCGTCGGCCTCGAGGCCGGTCTTCTCGCGGATGGTCTCGACCAGACCCGTGTCTTCGAGTTCCTCGACGCGGTCGGTCGTCCGCCGGTCCTGCCAGACGATGGCGTTGTGGACCGGTTTGCCGGTGTCGGCGTCCCACAGCAGCGTCGTCTCGCGCTGGTTGGTCACGCCGATGGCCTCAAGTTGGTCGGGACTGATTCCCGCCTGTCCGAGCGCTTGCTCGATGACGGCTTTGGTGTTCTCCCAGATCTCCAGCGGATCGTGTTCGACCCAGCCCGGTTCCGGGTAGATCTGTTCGTGTTTCTCGTACGCGTTCGCGACGACCTGCCCGCCGTAATCGAAGACGATAAAGCGGGTCCCGGTCGTTCCCTGATCGACCGCACCGACGTATGTATTGTCTGTCATAGGTGGTCACCCGTCAACAACACGCGATTCCTTTACTGGCGATCGCATGATATCGATAAACGATTATGACGACCATTATAAATGTTGCCAAATACGTAACTCAGTTTTCATTACCTATGGTGGTGAGAACGCGGCCTTGATTCCCGATAAAACGGGCGCTTCACTGCCGTGAGGCCCCACCTTCGCGGTTACAGTGGCCGACTCGAGTGTGAAACCGACAGCGCCGGTCCATCGGACGTCGTGTGATCGTTATCGGAGCTCCCGCATCGTCGATAAAATGAAGGTGGGGGTGACCGTAGAGGCCGACGAAGAAATGGCACGCGATACCGAGGTCCTCGTCCTCGGCGGCGGCTCGACGGGCTGTGGCATCGCCCGCGATCTGGCGCTGCGCGGGCTCTCTGTCACGCTCGTCGAGCGAGGGACCCTCACCGACGGAACGACCGGACGGATGCACGGCCTGCTTCACAGCGGCGGGCGGTACGCCGTCTCCGACCAGGCCAGCGCGCGCGAGTGTATCGAGGAAAACGAGATCCTCCGAGAGATCGCCGGTCACTGCGTCGAGGAGACCGGCGGTCTGTTCGTCCAGCGCCCCGAGGACTCGGACGACTACTTCCGGGAGAAACTCGAGGGGTGCCGGGCGTGTGGGATTCCCGCCCGCGTGCTCTCGGGGCGGGAAGCGCGCAAGATCGAGCCCTACCTCGCCGACGATATCGAGCGGGCGATCGAGGTCCCCGACGGCGCGGTCGATCCGTTCCGACTCTGCGTCGCGAACGCGATCGACGCCGAGGCCCACGGCGCGCGAATCGAGACCCACGCCGAAGTGATCGACCTCCTGCGCGACGGCGACGAGGTCTCCGGCGCGCGGGTGCGCCACGAGTCCGGCCCCGGAACGCGAACGCACGGCGCGCCCGGCACCACCGAGGAGATCACCGCCGAGTACGTCGTCAACGCGACCGGCGCGTGGGCCGGGCAGATCGGTTCGATGGCCGATCTCGAGATCGAGGTTCGGCCCTCCAAGGGCGTGATGACGATCATGAACGTCCGGCAGGTCGACACCGTGATCAACCGCTGCCGGCCGAAAGGCGACGCGGACATCGTCGTCCCCCACGAGACGACGGCTATCCTCGGAACGACCGACGAGGAGGTCGCAGATCCCGACGACTACCCCGAGGAGCAGTGGGAGGTCGAGCAGATGATCGACACCCTCTCGGAACTCGTCCCCATTCTCGAGGAAGCCCGGACGATCCGCTCCTTCTGGGGTGTCCGCCCGCTGTACGAACCGCCGGGGACCGGCACCGCGGACCCGACTGACATCACGCGCGATTTCTTCCTGCTCGATCACGCCGATCGCGACGGCGTCTCCGGGATGTCGAGCATCGTCGGCGGCAAGTTCACCACCTACCGGGCGATGGCCGAGGAGATTTCGGACCACGTCTGCGAGAAACTCGGGGTGACCGCGACCTGTGTCACCGCCGACGAACCGCTGCCCGGCAGCGAGAACATCGAGACGCTCGAGGCCGGGATGGACGATTTTGGCCTGCGCTCGCCGATCGCCCGCCGGAGCAAACAACGGCTGGGAAGCCGGGCGCGTGAGGTGCTCGAGACGGACGATGCGAATCCGGTGCTCTGCCAGTGCGAGGGCGTCACGCGCGCGGAGGTCTGCGACGCGATCGAGGGATCGGGATCGGATCTGAACGCGGTTCGAATCCGGACGCGGGCCTCGATGGGGAACTGTCAGGGCGGGTTCTGCTGTCGGCCTGTGGCGAACGAACTACACCCCGAGTACGACGAGGCGACGGTCCGCGAGGCGTTCGACGACCTCGTTCGGGAGCGCTGGAAGGGACAGCGCCACGCGCTGTGGGGCGAACAGCTCTCGCAGGCGATGCTCAACTACGCCCTGTACGCGGCGACGATGAACCGCGACCGGGACCCCGCGGACGGATCGGCCGAGATCGACTTCGCGGCGTTCGACGGAGGGGGTCGCTGAATGGCCATCGAGGACGACGTCCTCGTTATCGGTGGCGGACTGGCCGGGGCGACCGCCGCGCTCGCCGCCGCAGACCGCGGTGTGAGCGTTCGGCTCGTCTCAGCCAAACAGAGCACGCTCCGCCACGCCAGCGGGCTGATCGACGTGTTGGGATACGCGCCGGCGGGTGACGGGCTACTCGACGACCCGTTTACGGCCGTCGACGACTGTCCGAACGGTCACCCCTACGAACGGGTGGGGCTCGAATCGGTCCGTGACGCCCTCGCTTTCTTCGACGAGATCGCCGGCGACGCGTACGAGGGTGCGCATACGGACGCGAACGCGCTCGTTCCGACCCACAGCGGCACCGTCAAGCCGACTGCACGGTATCCGGCGGCGAGCGCCGCCGGCCTCGCGAGCGACGACCGCGACGCGCTGCTCGTCGGCTTCGAGACGCTGCCGGACTTCGACGCCCCGCTCGCGGCCCCCCATCTCGAGGCGGCCGGCGTTCCCTTCTCGGCCCGCGGCGTCACGGTTCGGTTTCCCGGCATCGCCCGGGACGACGCGAAAGTCACCCGCTACGCTCACCTGCTCGACCGCGATGAGACCGTGGCGACGGCGGCGGGCGAGACGACCGCCCGCGAGGCCCTCGCCGAGATCGTCCGACCACATCTCGAGGGCGAGGCACGCGTCGGCTTCCCCGCGGTCCTCGGGGACGAACGCGCCGCCGATGTCAGAGCCGCCCTCGCGGACCAACTCGGCGTCGACGTCTTCGAGGTCCCGATGGGGCCGCCGAGCCTCCCGGGGATGCGCCTCGAGGACCTGCTGTACGACGCGCTCGAAGCGGCCGGCGTCCGACTGACGACGGGCGTGCCGGTCGTCGACTACGAGACCGGCGGCGAGACGGGAGCCGCCGATCCCGAGCGGATCGATCGCGCGATCGTCGACCGCAACGGCACCGAGATTCCGCATCGGGCCGAGCAGTACGTGCTCGCGACGGGCGGGCTGGTTGGCAAGGGCGTCCAGTCCGATCGCGAGCGCGTCTCCGAGCCGATCTTCGACTGCCACGTTCCCCATTCGGCCGACCGGTACGACTGGTTCGTCGACGACGTCTTCGGCGACCAGCCCTACGCGCGGTTCGGACTTCCCGTCGACCGCGATCTCCGGCCGCTCGACGCGGCCGACGCCCTGGAGTTTGCGAACCTCCGCGCAGCGGGCGCGGTGCTCGGTGGCTACGACTTCGCGGCCGAGAAGTCCGGCAGCGGCGTCTCGCTCGCGACGGGGTACGTGGCGGGCCGGCGCGCCGCGGAGGGGTGTCGATGACGGCGGGAGAACGCGACTCGAGTAGCGGTATCGAACGATCGCGAACGGGCGACGGACGGGATACCGACGCGCGATCCGAACTAACCGACGACGGACGGACACTGGTGATTCAATGAGCGACGCGGAGCGACCGGCCGACGACGGCGTATCGATCGAGAACGACGAACCGGGCGACGACGAGTTCGAGCCGATTCAGGTGTTCCCCGAGGCCGAGGAGATGGATCTCCGCCCAGGAGCCGACGGCTGTTACAAGTGCTCGACCTGCGACACGAACTGTCCCGTCGCCGAGGTCGACGACGAGTTCCCCGGGCCGAAGTTCCAGGGGCCCGAGCAGTGGCGGCTCAAACGGGGCGAAGACCACGATATCGACGACTCGGTGATGAAGTGCTCGAACTGCATGCGCTGTGACAGCGCCTGCCCCTCCGACGTCCCGCTCTCGCAGATGCATAACACGGCTCGAGGGGAGTACGTCGACGAACAGATGGACAAACTCTCGCGGGAGTACGTTCGCAACCGTCTCCTCGCGAACTACCGGCGACTCGCGCCGCTCGGATCGATGTTCCCGCGGACGGCCAACTTCGTGATGGGGCTGTCGGCGACGCAGTGGCTGGGCGAGAAACTGCTCGGGATCACCGGCGAACGGGAGTTCCCCACGTTCGCGACCGAGACCTTCCGGGAGTGGTGGGCCGCGAGGGGTGGCGCGAAGGTCCAGAGCGACGATAAGCGAATCGCTTACTTCCACGGCTGCTATGCGAACTACAACACCCCTGAGGTCGCGAAGGCGCTCGTGCGGGTCTACGAGCACTTCGGCTACGAGATTCTGGTTCCGGAACAGGACTGTTCGGGAACCCCCATGTTCGCCAACGGGATGCTCGCGGACGCGCGCCGATCGGCCGAGACGAACGTCCGCGAACTCCGCGATGCGCTCGCGGACGGCGCGGATATCGTCGCCTCCTGTAGTTCGTGTTCGATGTCGCTCCGCCAGGAGTACCCCGAACTGTTCGATTTCGAGGGGGTCGAGGACGTCGCGGCGAACACCTGGGACGCCCTCGAGTACCTCCGCGTCCACGAGGACATAGAGCGCGAACTCGAGGAGACCTCGGTCGACGACGAGTTCGACGACTTTGCCTATCACGCGCCGTGTCACGCCAGGAATCAGGGCCTCGACGGCCAGACGGTCGAACTGCTCGACCGCATCGACGGCGTCGCGGCTCACGACGTCGGCGACTCCTGCTCTGGCATCTCCGGCACCTACGGCTGGAAGGCGGAACACTACGAAACCTCCATGGAGATCGGGTCTGAGATGTTCGATCACATGGACGACGCGGACGCAACGCAGGGACTCACCGAGTGTCCCACCTGTTCGATGCAGATGGAACACGGGACCGGCTACGAGATCACCCACACGCTCGAGGTGCTCGAGGCGGCGCTCGTCGGACCTCGGGGGGACGACGCGACGTAATGGACCTTCAGGAACGCATTTCGCGGCGGCGATCGGCCCACGAGGGACGGATCATCGTCGACCGCGACCACCTGTCCCCGGTCGTGCACCGACCGGAGCCGGTCGGCCGAGGGCCGGTCCTCGAGCAGTTGCTTGATGCGCTCGAGCCGCTCTTCGCGGGGACGTTGCCGCCGCCGGTCGCGGTCGTCGGCCCGCCCGGCTCCGGGACGTCGGCGGTCGTGACCGCGCTGTTCGACGCGCTAAACGAGCAGTTCGGCGGAACGGACCGCGCGATCGCCACGACGACGCGAGCCGGGAGCACTGACCCGGTGACGTGGTTCGTCACCGTCGACGGCCGGCGTGTCCAGAGTCCCTTCGCCTTCTATCGCGCCGTGCTCTCGGGGCTCTCGAGCGATCGCGTCCCCGAAAGCGGCGTCGGGACCGACGACCTGCGCGAGCGCCTCCGCGACGGACTCGCCCGGCCGGATCGGCATGCGGTCGTAGCGATCGATCACCACGACGAACCCGAAACCCTCGGAATCGACGCCGTTCGGGAACTGCTCGCGCCGGTCGCGGACAGCGTCGCCACCGTCGCGGTCGGCCAGCGAGAGCCGGACGAACATGCGGGGACGACCGTCACCGTCCCAGCATACCGCGATCACGAACTCGTCGACGTGATCACCGACCGCGCCTCGACGGGGCTCGCCGCCGGCGCGCTCGATCACGACGCCGTTCGCGACCTCGCCGCCTGGGCCGATGGAAACGCTCACGACGCGCTCACGGCCCTGTTCGGTGCCGCGGTCCTCGCTCGCGAGGACGACGCGGCCCAGATCGAATCGCACCACCTCGAGGCGGCGCGAGCCGACGTGCCCGCCGACGGCGTTCACGTCGGCCGTCCGCTCTCGCTCTCGGCGACCCGGCAGCGAACGCTACTCGTGCTCGCCGACCTCGAGCCGACCGACCGGCCGATCGACGACCTCGCGTCCGCCATCGCCGACCGATCGTCGCTGACCGCCGGGACGGTCAAGCGGTTCCTCTACGAACTCGCGGACCGCGACATCCTCGAGCGAGTCCAGTTACCGGCCACGGGCACCGGCCGGCGGCCAAGCACGGTCGAGTCGCGGTTTCCGACGATCGCGTTCCGGGCGCTGACGACGGCGTCGATCGACGACGGCGCGTGAGCCGAGTCGATACAATCCTTTTTGACTGTGCGCCGGAATGGTTGGGGTGATCACAGGCGAGCCATGACGATCGCGTTCGAGGAAACGACGACTCCCGCCGGCCTCGAGATCTACGATTCGATCGAGCAGCGTCGCCTCCAGATCGAAACACCGGGATCAGCGTCGGTCAACGCCGTCGACCCGGACGAGTTCGGATTCCCCGTCGATCGGACCTGCCGACTCGAGACCGACAGCCTCGCGTTCAATCAGCTGTACTCCGTCACCGTTCACGACGAGACCGGGCGCACGGAAGCGAACTTCGACGCGGGCGAGACGACGCGGCTCGCCGATCGCACTCAGTTCGTCGGTCTGAGCGGCCCGATCAAGCTCTACTGCCGGATCGATGCGCCGGGCACGATCGACATCGGGATGACGTCGATCCAGATCACAACCGACCGGGAGACGACGATCGACCTCGGCGCGCGGTCACTCCACGACCGACCGGTAGGGACGATCACCACGCCGGCCGATATCGACTCGCTGACAACGGCCGTCGACGCGCTCCCGTCCGCCCTGAAAACGACCTCACCAGAGCGGACGTGGCCGACGCTGCGCGGCCATCCGCCGCTGCTCGAACTCGGCGATGAACTCGCCGTTCCCGACGCCGTCGAGCCGGCAGACAGCGACATTACCCTCACCGTGCCACGCGACTACGCGTCGCTGTTTCAAGCCGCACCGCTCGCGTTTTTCCTCGGAGCGACGATCCGGACCGGGCCCGAGCCGATGCTCGAGACGCCGCAGTTCGACTACCCGCTCGCGACCGACCGCTCGTTCGAAGACGACGTCGCCACCCTCCTGAAACGGTGTTTCTTTTTAGACTGTCTCACGCGAACCGAGGGCGTCTTCCGGTACGAACTCCTCGAGCGGGCCTCTCTGGCGGACGAGCTATCGTTCGACTTCGCGGGGCTGTACGACCGGCCGCTGGCCCAGCGCCTCGAACGGTATCTCGATGTCCCGTTTGAGACGATCGAGCCGTACGTTCCGCGGTGGCCACTGACCGCTCACGTGCCGGCCGAGCCGGAGAGCGCCACGCTACTGCCGTTCATCGTCAACGAACTCGGAATCGTGCGCGATACCCACGGGCACCCGCCGAACGCCGTCCCTCAGCCGGAGACGGCGAGTGCGGGGCTGGTTCGGGAGGCGACTACGGCCCGGTCGGCCTCGTCGGGTCCGGACGAGTCGCGGTTCATCGTCCCGGCAGTCACCGACGAGGCCATCGAACACGCCTGGTTCGGCGATGGGATCCCCCAGCGCGCGTCGAAAGCGACGCTTGAGGCATACCGCAATCAACTCGCGCACCGCGACCCCAGCGAATCGATCGAGATCCTGCTCGTCTGCAACGACGTGCGCATGATCGACGAACACGACCTCCTCGACGAAACCTACGGAAACCGGGACCTGCTGCCTTTCGAGATCCGCTCGGAGTTCGGGATCGACACGGATCGCCTCGCAACTCTCCTCACCGACGGCGGGTACGACTTCCTCCACTACATCGGCCACGCGACCGCGGACGGGCTTCAATGTCCGGACGGCGACCTCGATATTCGGACGCTCGACTCGGTCGACGTGGGCGTCTTCTTCCTCAACGCGTGCCGGTCGTACGAACAAGGGCTCGCACTCACTCGCCGCGGCGCGTTCGGCGGTGTCAGCACGTACGCCGACGTCATCAACGACCGCGCCGTCACGGCGGGCGAGACCATGGCCAGACTCCTTAACCGCGGTTTCCCGCTTCGGGGCGCGCTCGAGATCGCCCGGACGAACGCGGGCCTGGGTGATCAGTACCTCGTCGTCGGCGACGGCTCGGCGGACATCGCCCAGTCCGACGGCGGCGCGCCGGCGATCATCGACCTCGACCGCGACGGTGACGACCTCGCGTTCGCTATCCGCTCGTATTCGACCAAAGAGTTCAAACTCGGCACGGCGACAGCCTCGACGCTCGAGGCGGTCGAAGATCGCCACCTCAGTCCCGGTACGACGCCGTTTTCGGAGGTCGACCGCGATTCGCTACAGGAGTATCTCACGTGGACCGAGTTGCCGGTGCTCGTCGACGGCGATCTGCAGTGGAACGACGGCATCGGCTCGATCGAAATCGACTAACAGTCCTGGTTTCTCTCCGTCTCGCCTTCTTGGGTAGCGACTTCTCTTAGAAAAGGACGACTTTGCCGTCGGAACGACGCGTTTCGGCTGACGACTGGGACGTTAGGGCCCAACCTGCGAGGTAGTGCCCGCCGCGACCGATCCGGCCTGGCTGAGCAGGACGAACAGGGTGAACAGGGCACCGATCATTCGGGGATGCTGTGCGAGGTAGTTCTTCATGCTGTCTTTCGAAGGCATCACACGCCAATGGTTGTCGCCGTTGGAAATAAATTTATCTTATGCTTGCGCATATGTATTATTATGGATCAACGAACGTCGGAACTGAAGTCGGAGATTGAACTCAGAATCGATCTCAAATAGTGGCCATCGAGGGCTCCCTCGATGGCCGTCGGCGAGAATACTCCGCCCGCGAGCTACTACTTACCGTCTACACGGTGCTTCTCAACCGCCGGCAAAAATGTTCGTCCTTCTGAACCGATTCTGTCGGCTGGTAGCGGTCTCCGTCAGCGGGCCGGCTTCGCTGCGATCCGCTCGAGCGAGGCGGCGGTCCCGTTGTCGGCCGTTCCGTCCGCCGACGAAGAGGAGTCGCCCGAACCGGTACCGTCGGTGTCGGTTTCGTTGCCGGTGCTCTCGTTGCCGGCACTCTCGTTGTCCGACGGGTTCTCGACTTCCTCGAGGGAGACGTCGACCGTCTCGCCGTTGATCACCGCGGGCTCGGGCACAGCCGTCTGCCCGCTGTACTGGCTGATACTGCCATTCTCGGCGGTGATGACGTTGACGGTGTAGTTGCCGGTCGCCTCGACGCTGCTGTTCGTGTAGCCGTCTTCGACGGTGAGTTCGTCGTTGGTCGCGTACGGGACCGTCAACTCGAAGCTCCCGTTCTCGGAGACATCGGCTTGTTGTCTATAGGTGAACGTCCGGCCGGTGTTGGTCTCGAGTTCGACCGCAGCCACGGCGGTGGCGTTTTCAGCGTCAATGCCTGCGGCATCGGCAACACTGCCGGTGATCGTCGCCCCTTCAACGCGCTCGAAGGTTTTCACTGACGAGACGACATGGGCATCCCAGATAGGCCGACCAAGCCCTCGATAGACCTGATTGTTATTGCGGGCCTGCGAGAGTTGGCGTTGAAGCGCTTGCGTCTGGTTGTCCCAGCCGGATCCCCGGAGCGGCAGTGAGTATTGGGGGATTTTCTGTTGTCCGAATGCCATCCCGCCGACAATCGAGTATTTGGCGTTTTCGTGGACTAACCGATAGTGTTCCATTCCTTCCGCATCTTGGAGATACAACGACGAGAGCGTCGTATTGTCGTAGTTTTCGTTCGTGGTCGGCAGTTGTGTCGTCTGGTTCCCGAATCGGAACTGCTCGTTGGAGACGTAGTGGCTGTAGCCGGGCTCGGTCCACCGTGTGATCGCGCTGAATTTCCCGCCAGCCATCTGATCGTCGATCATCACGTACTTGATCGGCTCGCCGGACTCGTTGTCCGACACCGCCTGCCGGAGTTCGTCAGTCGAGTTGCCGACGACGGGCTCGCCCTCCGCGATCGCCTCCATGATCAGCTCACCGCGCTGCTCGAACTCGGCGGTGAAGAAGGCCGACGAGGATCGCGCGTTCTGCTGGAATGGGTTCGAGTGGGGAATTCGCTCGGCCTGTGTGGTTATCAGATGGCCGTAGTCCCACCACGACATGACGCCGTATGCACCCTTAGGATAGTCATAGTTGTCATCGCCGGGTGTGTATGTCCCGTAGTAATCAAGCTGGTCAGCGTTGTTCGCCCCGCCGTAATTGCCCGGCGCGGGTGTGTTCTCTTGGAGCCACTCGTTCGAGCTGTCCCACGTCATCGCGCTGCCATGCGGCCCCGTAGCTTCAGCCTGCTGCCAGGCCGTCGCCTGGGCGAGCGGCGGCAGCAAGGGCGCAAAGAGAAGCAAAACGACGAGGAGGACGACGATCACCTGGTAGGTCTCGATCTGCTTGAGCGAGGAGAGGCTGCTCTCGAGGTCGAGATTAAAGAGTTGGACGAGTTCAGCGACGAACGCCGCGTTGACGACCGCGACCGCAAGCAGCAGGTAGTACATGAACCGGACCTGCGTCGCGGCCATGCTGATGAGAAACAGCGACCAGACGATCATGAGCGTGTGTTCGGCCCGGAACTTCCGGCCGAACAGCGGTCGGATCACGAGGAACGCGAGGCCGGCGAGCATCGTGTAAAACGCCGCGCCGAACTCGGTAAAGACGCGGTTGAAGAAGTCCTCGGGCGGCTGGGCCTCGACGATGGTGAGCGTCCCCGTACTGGGATTGAGCGGGATGAGGCGGCCCGTAAGGTTTCCGATGAACGTACTGTAGAGGGTAGGCAGTGCGACCCGCATAACGAGTAGGCCGACGATGGCGATGCCGATGATCGCGGCCGGGTAGTAGCGGCGCTCTATGCCACGGTTGTTCCACTCGCGGGCGAACCAGGCCATGAAGACACAGCCGATGGCCACGAGGAGAGCGGTCAACGGCTGAAGTAATGTGAACCCAGTGACTCCAATACCAATTCGCTCGATGAGCAACGTCGTCAGGATCGCCGTGACGCCCATGCTGACCGCACCGACGAAGGCGATGTGGTCCGGGGAGACGCCGCGGACGTAGTCGAGGATGAGTTGGACGGCGAAGTAGACGCCGAAGATGCCGATCAGCAGAACCCCGGCCGGCCAGATCCAGATGTAGAGCGTGAGGGCGACGCCGGCGAGAACGCTGTAGATCGTGGGGGTACGGAGGGCAGTCCAATCGCGGTCGGCGATCAGTTCGTAAATCGGCTTCTCACGCTCGCCAGCGGTGAGGGAGACCATCATCGCAACGACGGCGATCGCCATAAAGAGGATCTCGCCGACGTGGTGGTCGAGTTGACCGACCGTCGAGCGCGCGAGGAACTGCCCCTTCACGAGCGCGAGCACGATCACGGAAACAAGTCCACCGAGCGTCCCGCCGAGTCGGCGGCCGGCGTAGAAAACCGGGATAGCGGTGAGCGCGGCCATGACGGGAATCGAAAGGAGTGCAACCGCGTACAGCGTCTGGGTCGAGGGATCGCCGAGGCCGACGATCATCGCCGCGGTGACGATCAGTTGGTCGTACAGGGTACCGAACTGGCCCACGTAGCTACCGGACGGAAACCCCGTCCAGACCTCGTACGGCATCGTATGGGGGTAGTTCTCAGCCGTCCATCGGATCGTCCGCCAGTGATACCACGAGTCGACGCCCGCCAGTGCGGGCGCGCCATCGTCTGTAACGAACCGGCTGTATGACTGGGTACGCACCCAGACCATAAACAGCATCACGACCCCGAGGACGGGGAGGTGATACCAGTCGCGCCACGACTCGAGGAAGGAGGTTGCGGTTCCCTCCTCGACACGTTCAGTGTCCGTACTCATTACGGTGTACCAACTCCAAGCGAAGAATAAGCCTTGTCATCTATTCGCGACTGTTTGATATCCAGTCTTCAAACAGTGTTGCTCTCGCGACGGTCTATTGTATCTATTTGTGGCGGGCAAAATAGTATCCCGAAGGAAAAGGCTTATTCTCGACTCACCGAAACGCGTCTTCGATGAAGGTCTCCGTCGTCATCTGTACCTACGCGATGGACCGCTACGATGTCTTTTCCGAGTGCGTCGACAGCATCCTCGCACAGACGTACGAGCCGCTCGAGGTCGTGCTCGTCGTTGACGGGAATGAAGACGTGTTTGAGCAGGTTCAAGAAGACTACGGCGATCTCGATGACGCAGTTTTCCACTGCAATAACGAGAACCAGGGAATCTCGCACAGTCGGACGAAGGGGGCAAAACTCGCGTCTGGTGAGATCGTCGCGTTTATTGATGACGATGCCGTTGCTGAGGAAGATTGGATTGCAGAGATAGTTCGAGTCTACCAAGAGACCAACGCGATCGCAGTCGGCGGCCATGTCGCACCAGATTGGGTAACTGAGAAGCCGGACTTCTTCCCAGAAGAATTCTACTGGTTAGTTGGCTGTGACGAACGTGGGATGGGCGAGCATATGGAAGAACTGCGGAACACTTACGGCTCAAATATCTCCTTTCAGCGCGACGTGTTCCTGAGCGTTGGGGGATACGACGAAAATACTGGTCGGCAGGGCGACCGCCATATCCAGGCCCACGAAGCACCGGTTTGTATTCGGATGGCAAATAAGTACGGCAAAGGTGTGATATACAACACTGACGCAGTGGTACACCACAAACTGTTCAACTATCGTGGCGATTTTCGGTGGCTCGTCGGCCGGTCGTTCTGGCAAGGGTACTCGAAACGGATTATGGATCTGCTGTTGCCCGAAGCAAAGGGGGACAAGAATCAGTACTTGGCACAGCTCATGTTCACGTTCGTTCCGATACGGTTGATGGAACTCCTCTCTGACCCATCTATCTCGAAAGTGAAACAGTTAATTGCAATTAGCATCTTCACTGTTACGGTCGGTCTGGGATATCTATACGGGGTTCTCCGAGTCGACCGCTCACAGCTGGCCACGACCGGCAATGCTATGGAACCCGTATGAGAGGGTCTTGAAGCGACGCTCATCCTCGATCTGGGTTGGAGGCAAATCGAATCAGAAATGACCATAGTATCGAAATTTTTGAAAGCGTTAATAAACTCGACTCATGGATATAAACTCCCCAGGGTGGACATATGAGGGTATCTAACGTGTCTAATTCGTCCTTCGAGGGGAACCCGAGCGAAACTCGCAGAAATTGGCTATCTTTACTTGCGAAGCTATCGCGGCGGCCAGATGTGAATGTCCATGAGTAGAGGTGCTTAATCGATTCGTTCGATGAGAACGTTTTTGTTCGAAACCCGAGAACGCTTCTCGTAGACGCAGTTGGTTCGGCTGCTCGTCCCTCGTCTCGACCATGTCCGAAGATATAGACGTTCGTCCACTGCTCGTAAACGCCTCGGATACCGGCGGCTCAGCGACGGCGACGAAACGGATTCACCATGCACTGAGATCGATCGGCGTCGATTCCCACATGCTCGCTCAGGAGAAGTCGACTAGCGATGCCACGATATCGGGTCCGGAGTCGAAGCTAGAAACGGCGTGGAGCCTCGCTCGACCACACGTGGACATGCTGCCACTTCGCCTCTACGGGGAGCAAAGCGGGTTCATGGTCAACTGGCTCCCCGAACGGATGAACCGACGGATTGAGACAATCGATCCGGACGTCGTCCATCTGAACTGGATGGGACGAGGAACGATGTCGATCCGATCGATCGGCAACATCGACCGACCAGTCGTCTGGCGGCTCCCTGATATGAGTGCGCTCACCGGCGGCTGTCATTACGCGTACGGCTGTGATGGTTTTGAATCAAACTGTGGATCCTGTCCACAACTCGATAGCAACTTCGACTACGATCTCTCACGACTAACCTGGCATCGGAAGAATCACCATTGGGACGACCTTGATCTAACGGTCGTTACTCCAAGCACATGGCTGGCCGATCAAGCTCGTAGAAGCTCGTTATTCGGCAATCACCGAATTGAAGTGATTCCGAACGCGCTCGATACTGATATCTACAAGCCTCGAGATAGCTCGCTGGGGCGGGAGTTGTTCGATCTACCGACTGAAAAACGCCTTCTACTGTTCGGTGCGGTGGATCCGATGGGAGATCACCGCAAAGGCGCAGATCTACTCCAGGCGGCGCTCAAGAACCTATCATCCTCACTCAAGGAGATGGAGGTAGTGATATTCGGATCCGACGAGCCAAAGGAACCGCCCGATTTCGGTTTTCCGTCGAATTATGTCGGGTATCTCCACGACGATGCTAGCCTTGCACTATTATATAGTGCAGCCGATGCAATGGTGGTCCCGTCGCGGTATGAAGGATTCGGTCAAACCGTTTCGGAATCACTTGCATGCGGTACCCCTGTCGTCGCATTCGATGCAACTGGCCCGAGGGATATTATTGATCATAAAGAAAGCGGTTATCTCGCGGATCCATATGACATAGATGATCTTCAAACGGGAATCCGATGGGTGATAGAAGACGATTCGAGGAGTTCCTCCCTCGGTAAGATGGCACGAGAGCGTGCAGCAGATCAATACAAAATGGCAGATATTGCTGAGAAATATCTTGGTGTTTACCGGGGTATGATCGGCTAATTTTGGTTGTCTTCGGTGGGGATTCATGTATGTTTAGGTATGTCCGATAAAACCAGATTTTATCATCTTTGAATCGCCCTCTATGATTGATGGTCGAATTGATTGGGGACTCCACAGGAAAATCTCCTGTCTTCTCCTCTAAAGAGCGGTTTCAATATGAATCGTGGTATGAGTACGATGAGTCGCACACGGACACGTTTCAACTTGGCTTCTATCATCACGGAGATCGAGATCCGGGTGATTGGTCCGTCGTCTCAACTGACTGGATCGAAGGCATGGTTTATGGCTACATACTTCACCCGAATAGTGATGCGAGTTTGGAGGGCATTCTTGAAGCAGTTGTCGAGAAACCAGATGAAACTCTCGCTCTGTTGAGTGGATCCTTTGCACTAGCCGTTGCAACGGACGACGAGCTTATTATTGCCTCTGACAAGATCGGATCCAGACCCATCTATTATACGCCACATCGCGAAGGTGCTTTCTCTACACATCCTGGTGCACTCGTCCCGGCGCTTGACGATCCCAGCGTCAATACGCGAGCAATAAGTGAGATGCTCCAGACTGGGTTTTCTTGGGGAGAAAAAACTCTCGTCTGTGGAATCAACTGTCTTCCAGTCAGCTCATATCTTCGGTGGTCTGATCACACACTTGAAACAAAACGGTACTGGCAGTTTAACGCAACTGTTTCGGACGCAAACTACGTATCTGACGTTTATAATACGTTTACCAGCGCGACATCCGATGCTGTGGAAACTGTTCCTGACGAGGCTCGTGTAGGAACATACCTTTCAGGAGGACTTGACAGTCGGTTATTAAGTGGAGTACTAGCGGAGTACGAGAGCGATCTAACGTCGTACACGTACGACGCTAATCCTGGCGGTGGAGTAAATCTCGAGCTTGCAAGGCAGTTGGCCGATAGAATTGGGATCGATAATACATCTCTCGAGTATGATCCACAATCTACTGCGAAATTCATGGAAGAAGCGATACGACGGACAAGCGGACTCCAATCATGGCATGAGTTCCATGGTATATCAGGAAAGCTAAAACAGTTCTCTGACGAACTTGATGTCGTTTTCTGGGGAGCAGGCCAGGGGGAACTCTTTGGCGAGGATATTCCTCATGATATTTGTTGCGGTAATCCGATAAAGAAGCTTTCGTCGTACTGGTCATCAGACATATCGGACCAAATCTTAACCGATGCACCCGATATACGAGATACCATTGCAACGGAGTATAGAA
Source organism: Natrinema sp. 74 (assembly GCF_046097095.1). NCBI lineage: Archaea > Methanobacteriati > Methanobacteriota > Halobacteria > Halobacteriales > Natrialbaceae > Natrinema > Natrinema sp. 74. The sequence goes on along the minus strand of NZ_CP175698.1, from coordinate 2,916,091 downwards.
AATCAGAACATGATACGGAGTATGCACGGTCGACCGATCTGATACTTAGGAATTATTATTCGAACGGTCATGCGAGAGGGAATATCGAAAGAACAGTGGCAGGCTTCCGCTGTATCCATGCAGATACCCGCGTGATTGAGAAGTCAACCCCTGTTCCACCTGCGTACCGGTGGGGCCCTGTTGCCGAATACGGGAGAATCTTCAGCCATAGTATGTCGAAACTGAAGTTAGAACTTGTTCGTCGACACGCTAGCGGTATTGAACAAGTATCGTATGAACGAACAGGCTTTCCGCCGAAGAGGTCTGTTTACCTACATGATATGGCCGAGAAGTATAAAAAAGGGATAAAAAAGAGTTCGCAGTCCCTTCAGGGGAAATGGTATCGAGAGAGTAGTATTCTCCAAGATACTGTCGATCCCTATCTCAATGACGTAATGTATCGAGAGTTCATAAACGCGGATGCGGTAAGCGATCTCCGCACGGAGCATCTATCTTCTACAAAGGACCATATTGATCCGCTTGCGAAACTTTCTACAATCGAAATTTGGCTTCAAGAGTACGTTGACTAAATTAATAAGGATGACAAATATTATTCCACAGGAACAGTTAGAACCCATCATTAGGTGAGAAACCGAAGGAATCAATATTCGGTCACCGCTGGGCTACGTATGGAACGGCCTACGTTTCTGGAACGATCTATACTTTATTCGAAAATCCGCTCAGCATATGACAATTACATACGCCCTCATCTTCCACGAAAGATTGGTGTCTATAATGGTGTACCTGTCCGAGATCGGGCACTTTTTGATATCACTGACGAACAGCCAGACTATGAAGGAGCACTTATTTCTGCCCTCCGGAATGCCATTATGACTTCCGACAGATGCGTCGTCGTTGGTGGTGGTCGGGGGGTTTCCGGCGTGGTCGCTGCAAACTCAACCGGCCCAACTGGCCAGGTCTGGGTATACGAAGGAAGTCGGGACCAGGCAAAGCTTGTTCAAGAAACACTAGAACTCGCGCAAGTATCTAAATGGACGAATGTAAATCACGCGGTTGTTTCAAAAAGTATGAATATATACGGCGACCCAGGTAGCGCAAATACAGTTTCGGCGGATGAACTTCCAGAGTGCGACGCGCTCATTCTTGACTGCGAAGGGGCAGAAATTGATATTATTAACGACCTTTCTCAAAAACCGAATACCATTATCGTTGAGACACATGGCATATTTGACTCACCCGAGTCAGATGTCCGTATCGCTTTAAAAAACGCTGGGTACAATGTCGTAGATAAGAAAACGGAATACGAAGACAGAGGCATTCATGTATTAACAGCAATTTCCGATGGAAACTAGATTCTCCGTAAAACAGCATCAGAGAAGTATCTTAGTGCAGCTATCCGTTCCCACCATGACGTCCGCAGTTTATGAAACTCCCTATCGAATTTCCGATCGACAGCTACGTAGTCATGACTATCGATAGGAAATTCAATATTTCCCCTAGGAATGTTTGCCATATTTGAACTTTCGTCAGTAGTGTTTGTCGCATTATCTCCGAACCCAACGTTTGTTACCAAGTTCTGGGCAGGAACGACAGAGAGTCCAGAGTTGATATGTCTCGCGAATCCCCATTGGTAGTCCCAGGTCTCAATCTCTCCCTCATACGTCCGCTCGTATACTGTCCGTAGATACTCGTACTGGCTCCTGCTAGCAAGAACATCCTGGAGACGGCGTTTCACCGTTTCTTGGCCCCAAAGATCCATTTCCGGGTCGTACTTCTCCCACGTTTGTCGCCAAGTGGCCCAGCCCCAAATCCCACCGTAGTACGAGAAATGATAATCCTGTTGTTCAGACTGCCATTCTCCTAGATAATTCGTCCCGCTGATATCCCAAATCCGTTTATCACCTTCGTACTCTTCCAGCATTATGTCACAGAATCTGAAAAAACTCCGATTTGGCACACAATCGTCTTCTAGAATAATTGCACGATCCTCGTTCGAGAAAATCGTTTCAAGACCAGTTACGAACCGTTGCTTTAGACCGAGGTTTTCAGTCGCGTATTCACGATGGACTGTACAGTCCCAGTCGATTGACTCTGTTATCGCGCGCGTCCGTTGACAATTTTCTCGATCGCTAGCGATGTCCGCACGCGGGCCATCGGCCACAACATAAAGCGTGTCAGGCTCAACGTCTCGGATCGTTTCGAAGACTTTCTCGGTCGTCTCAGGCCGATTAAAGACGAAGATTGCGACCGGACTGCTCAACGAGGACATGGGTTACTCAACACCCGAGAGCCACTCTGCATACCGCGTGATACCGTCGTCAAAATCGACTTGCGGCTCCCAGTTAAGATACTCTTTCGCTCGAGAGATATCCGACACGTACACCTTCTGGTCGCCCTCCCGCCACTCGTCGTAAGTTACATCCGTCGTCCACCCGTGATCCCTCTCCAGAAGATTGAGGAGTTCGACGAGACTCGTCGTGTTCCCCGGTCCACCCCCCATGTTGAATACGGCTGGTTTGTCTGTCGGATCAGAGAGGAACGCATCGTAGGCGCGGATCAAATCAGTTACATAGAGGACATCCCGAACCTGTTTTCCGTCCCCGAAGATGGTAATCGGTTCCGCTCGTTTCGCGCTGATTGCGAAGTGAGCAACCCATCCTTGATCCTCGTTTCCGAACTGTCGGGGACCATAGATGCAGCTCATTCGAAACGCGGCTGCATCCACCTTGTTCCGTGTGGCGTAATCTTGAACGTAGAGATCACCGGCTAGCTTCGACACGCCATAGGGTGTATGTTCGCAGTCATCGATAGAGAGGGACTCGGGAATGCCACCATCATACTCCGGAGTATCATACCAATATCTCGTATCTTCTTCTCTCACCGAAATCCCATTTACGTTGTCGCCATACACCTTGTTGGTTGAGGCGAATACAACCGCTGGATCACTTTCTGCCGACGAAGCAGCATCTAAGACGTTAAACGTCCCTTCTGCGTTCACCTGAAAATCATAATGTGGCTCCTCCAAAGAGGCAGTTACCGCTACTTGTCCGGCGGTATGGACGATCGCATCGTGGCCTTCAACGACATCAAAGAGCTGGTCGCGATCGCGAACATCACCATCGACGAAAGAAATATTGGGATAGTTCTCCTTGAGGTAGTTTCGGTTAAAAGACCCGGTATCTCTCGTTTCGTCGGCTGTTTTGAGGGATGAAACGCGGCTCATATTGTCATATACAGTTACTTCGGTATCCCGTTCTGCATAGAACTCCGCGGCGTGACTACCGACAAACCCGGCGCCGCCTGTGACCAAAACCTGTGAAGGCCGACTCATAGAACAAAGAGAGAATCTGAGGCCAAAAAGCGTACTGTTTATCGGACGCTATTGTACATTTCGACGTGACTTTCTGCTACAGTTGAGATATCAAAGTCTCGAATCCGATCAGCGGCGTTCGAGAGCTTGGTCGTTCGAACAGTTTCGTCTACGAGCAATGTTCGGAGAGCATCAGCGACCGTTTCTGGATCATCTTCGTCGTCGACAACGATACCCGCATCGTCGATTGCCTCCGGTGCACCACCGTGTTTCGACCCGACGACAGGAGTTTCGGCTGCTTGCGCCTCAATATATACGATTCCAAATCCTTCCACGTCGTAACCATCTCGATGAGGGACCATCGCAAATGCATCGGCCTCCGCAAGTAATTTACGTTTCTCTTCACCGTTGACCCATCCGGGGAAGCGGACATCGTCTCTTCCGAAAACGAGTTGCTCTAACTCCTCTCGATTTGTCCCATCTCCCGCCACGACGAGTTCCCGCCCGTCCCGAACATCGTTATCAAGTTGCGTCCAGGCTTTGATCACCGTCTCGATGTTCTTTCGGTCGACGAACCGTGACATCGTAACCACCGGTCCACGTCCGTTGGTATTCGTCTCTCGAACCGTACGCTGATATTCGTCGATGTCGATTGACGGCGGAATGATCTCCGTTCGTACCGTATCCGGTGCGACATTGACTACCAGCGATTCCGTAAATTCAGTGAGAGCATGAACGATGTCGACATCTCGAGTCGCTCGAGCGGCCAAAGGACGGTTCCCTAACTCCAGCGCGTACGTCGAGAGCACCGTTGGAATCTCCTGTTCTCGAGCCGCGACGATTGCAGGCCAGTCCATCACGTGCATCCCGTGGACAATGTCGGGATCAAATGTGGTAATCGCGTCAACGGTTCGCCGATAGACGGCGTTCATATAAATGTAGTCCCGAGAGGTGATACCATCGATCGAATAGTACCACTGCGGTCGTGGAACTAAATCACTCACCAACCAGTCAAAGTCTCCGCGATCAACGTGAAGAACCTCTACCTCGTGACCTAGCTGTTTCAAGCCTCTCTCGAGGTTTTTTACGATAGTTTGAATGCCACCTGGTGGCGGCGGATAGTCTACCGTTACAAGGAGAACTCGCAGCGATTCTGCCATGCATGAACGGGAATTCCGGAATGGCAAAAAGAATTCTCTTTGGAATTTCGAACGGGATAAGTATCCCGGGTGAATTAATCGCGGTATGAATTCGCAGTCCGCACTTGTGGCTGGCGGTGGCGGCTTTGTCGGGAGCCACCTATGTGAATCACTTCTGGAGGATGACTACGACGTTTTTTGTCTCGATAATTTCGGAAGCGGAAGGCCGGAAAACCTCTCACACCTAACCGAGAGAGATGACTTCAAAACGATCGAGGCGGATATCCGTGAGCCGCTTGACTTACCCCCGGTTGACGAGGTCTATCATCTTGCTTCCCGTGCTTCTCCGAAAGATTTTCAGCAATATCCAGTGCGAATCGCATTGACGAACACGAAAGGAACGAAAAATCTCCTCGACTACGCAGTTGACCATGACGCGACGATGCTGTTCGCATCGACTAGCGAAGTATACGGCGATCCAAAAGTCCACCCTCAGACGGAGTCCTACAATGGAAACGTAAACATCCGCGGTCCACGGGGCTGCTACGATGAATCGAAGCGATTCGGCGAGACGCTTACCGTCGCATATCACAACCAATATGATCTTGATGTACGGACAGTGAGAATATTCAACACATACGGCCCCCGTATGCGAGCTGACGACGGGCGGGTTATCCCAAACTTCCTTACTCAGGCGATCCGCGGTGACGATCTCACGGTATACGGAGACGGTACGCAAACACGCTCTTTCTGTTATGTTTCCGATCTTGTTCAGGGGATACGTCAAATAATGAAAATAGACGAAATGGCGGGCGATGTGGTTAATTTGGGGAACGACCGTGAGATCACCATCAAAGAGCTTGCGAAGACAATACTCGAGGTTTCCAAAACGGAAAGTGGTATTACGTACGAACCGCTTCCGGAAGATGATCCTACCCGACGTCGTCCTGATCTGTCAAAATCAGACCAACTGTTCGATTTTGATCCGACAGTCGGCCTCGAGATAGGACTAAAACGGACTATCGACTATTTCGAAGATCAGATCTAAAGTTACCGAATCAGACGATCGCATAGCTGTTCAAAATCAGACGGATCAATATATATATTAGGCCCAACACTGTCCCCCTTTACAAGTCCGTATTCTAATCCGCTACCCGCAAATAAGGCGAAATAACACGGATTATCGTTTGAGCCGAATAGTTCTAGAATCGTCGGATCCGATGCATACATCGCGTTCGTTAGGCCGCCGCCATGCGGTCCTGCAATAACGGTGGCGTTCGCAAACGTAGCTATCTGTTCGTCAAGTGACCACTCCTCTGGATGAACGACATCAAACGCGTATGCGTCAAGGAAAGGGTGTAATTTATCCTCGTTAACGATCTTCCGTGCGTGCGCACCCTCGCGAGAAACATACAAATGAGAACCGACATCAGTCCGTTTATGCGTTTGCGATACAGACCCGCGTAGTCGCTTGCTCACCTGATGAACCCCGCTTGGAGAGTTGACGTATCCCGCTGACGAGGCAGTTGTCTCCGTCTGCCGTAATAAAGACGGAAGAAGTAAGCGTTGAACATCCACACGGCCAGACGACCACGGCACGAGATCGTCGTCCGAAACGCCGAAGAGTTCCAGCGAACGTAACAGCCACTTCGGTGCATCAGCAGGTATAAAATAAACGGGTTCAACCTCAAATTGTTCACTATATCTCTCTATTGATATTATACGCGGAAGATACTCCACGAACCAGTGAAAGAATTCATCGCTCCACGGACCTGCAAGTGATACTGCCAGTTCGTACTCAGAAGTCGTTGATCGTCGGATAGGAATCTTCTCGGCGGCTAAACATCGTATGCAGGCATCCATCGCCCGATCAAAGCTCCCCTCTACTCCTTCTAGGACAACAGAGCCGTCGGGGAGTATTGGCAATGCGTCTGGACCGATCAACTGAACGTTTTCGAGTTCGGCTACGAACGGTGCACTGAGCTCGAACGGGCGTATTTTCTCGCGAATCCCATCCGGAAGTGTGCCGACGCACGGTGGTTCGTAAGGCTCTACTGTCTCTGCTTCTCCGACGGTGACTGTCCGGACCACATGTGGGTTCGTTTCGGACGCCAACGACTCCCGAGTAAGGGTAGAAATAGTCCCGCGTTCAAAGAGAAGTGAAGCAAGGTAAGACCGAACGTGGTCAGCGTAGACGGTCCGACCGAACTTGCATATTTTAGAGGAGACCGTTGAAACACCGTTCATAACTACTCGATGTATCCGAGCTCTCGAAGGTTTTCTGCGACGGACTGGTCAATATCGTTCCCGTATCCTTCATCACTCGTATATTCAGTTCCGAGAACATCGAAAAGACGGTCCCGGAGTGGCTCGAACTGTTCGGACGATGGATCCAGATCAGTCACTTCCTTCTCATCAGGGAGTTCGTAGAGGGTTTCTTCGCCCTTTGAATCACGAACAAATAGGAAATCGTCGGTTCGAATCGATTTCAGTCCTCGCTCGAACTGATCCATACGTTTGGAACTCAAATGTTTGCCGTAGAAATCCGGGAGTTCGCGGATGCCGTTCTCGGCGAAAACAGCATCCCGTTCTCGTCCGTCGAATACCGAATGCCCTGACGTAAAGTCCGGACGCGCTATCCCCGCAAGATCACAGAGCGTATCGAAGATATCGACGAGCGAAACGTAGTCTGTGCGAATCTCGTCTTCGGGGACTCCTGGTCCTGCAACGATGAGGGGAACATGGAGGGCCTCTTCGAAGTGGAAATACATGTGCTTGAGGAGGCCGTGTTCCCCGAGATACTCACCGTGATCGGCCAGAACGACGAAAACTGTATTCTCTGCTTTTCCGCTATTCTCGAGCCAGTTCCATAGACGTTGTATGTGTGTGTCGAGGTAGTTAACCGACGCACGGTACCACCCCCGAAGAACGCCTAGTTCCTCGTCGGTGAGCCACTCCTCGTCGGCGAAAAATTTCGGATCACCGTTTCCGGTTTGAACCTCTCGGATGCGGTCTAGCCGTACGTTCTCTTTGTTTAGCGTTTCGTCCGTCCACGGGAGCCAATCTAGTACACCGATAGCCGGTCGATCTAGCTCCGGCGTCGCCTTCTCTTTGTACGGTCGAGGGGGATCGTAGGGTGCGTGAACGAACGGGAAGTTTGCGAACGCAAAAAATGGCTCGTCGAAATCCCGCTCTAGCTTTTTCATGAAGACATCGACGAGATATCCCGTATGCTTATCGTCGCCTTGTTTTGCCATCCGGTAGAAGTGTTCCGGCATCGGTTCGACGAGCGTCGGATCGTCGATAGCCTTCTGAAGATCCTCAAGCGTTACTGCCGACGGAATGTCTCGCCATTTCTCGAGATATGTGTCAAATCCTTTGTCGTATCCCCAATCGGAACCGATGCGGGACGGGCCAGGAATTCCGAATGTATCGTATCCCGCCTTCCGGAAGTGCTCTGCGATCGTTATCTCGTTTGCTGGAACCTCTACCTGTCCAACGATGCCCGATTCGGAAGGGTATTTGCCGGTGAAGAGAGCGCCGTGAGAGATAGACGACCCTGGTCCAGCGGCGTATGCTCGTTCGAATAGCGTACCGTCTGCGGCTATCGAATCGAACCCAGGTGTCTCTACAGGGCCGCCGTAACAAGAGAGGATATCGGGTCGAAGTGTATCACAGACGATGAGGACGACGTTCGCTGAGTCAGGAGTTTCTTTCATGGTATCTTTACGCATATCCGAGATCTTTAAGACGGTCTTGAACGACGTCTTCATTTATCTCTGTTTGCTTCTCGGAGTCGGTTCGTCGCACGTCCCGTCGTTCGCCATTGGTGAATGTATGCCAGGGGACACTGACTAGCTCAGGGGTGTAGAGACCTTCCGGATGACCGTAGAGTTTGTACGGGATCGGTCGCGCCCAATCGTTGAGCATTTCACCGTGGTCTGCAGTTACCACTGATTTTCCGGGGACTGCATGTAAGAGTTCCTCAACATGGGGTAGTGTTTCCTGCAAGTTCTCACGATATGCCTTTTTGACGATGTGCTCGGGGACATTATTGATTTTTGTTCCGACTGTATCCCAGAACTTTTCGTTCGACTCATCCGAGTCAATTGGATCGTCATACCCGACGTAATTGAAATGCTCACGTCCTATCTGACCGATAAACGGATAATGGGGCTGCAGAAAGTGGACGAGAAGTCGCTTGTGAGGGTACTCGTTGTGAGCTTTTATCGCCGCCTCGGTTACGACCTCGGGATGGACTGTCCGCAATTCATCGTCCCAGTTGTCCTCCCACAAGTCGATTACAGCGTGAAAGTCTGGATCAACGCCGTCTGTGACGTGGATGCTCGGCTGTGCAGTGACGTACACTGTATCGCGGAGATCCTTTGTTCCAACATTGGCTTGCAGAAATTCGTTGGTCGTCGATGCACGTGACTCCCGGTGCTCAAGAGTCCCCGGCAAGTCAGCAAGTTCAACGAAAGTATCGTATCGACATGCATCAAGGATAATGAGCGTATCCCACTCTTCATCAAAGATGTCTACCCCAGATGGATTAAACTCATACGATCCGAACCGACTGTAATACGCCCTATTTAAGCGAAGCGGAAATTTCGTTGCCCAAAGTTTCACGCGCTTCGAAAACGGCAACTCTGACATAGTTATATAGCGTAGTTTAGCCAAGCCAAATAGATGTATCGCTTCCTTCTACGTATTCTTATAAGCATAACAATACGTTGTTCGAATCAAAAGGGAGCATTTGATCGGACTGTTTTGCGGAATTCCGTAGAAATCCCAAGTAAAGTGGCAAAGTAGATCACCGCGCCCGTCATGATTAAGAGTACAACTTCCGCAGTATTATTGTCGATAGTTGTATAGTGTCTTTCAAAGAAACGGATGACAAGAAGGAGTCCCCCCATTGTTGCCGCAGCAAGCCATTGCCTAGCTATTTTCGTTACGGGTACATGGAATTCCACTAGCGAAGATAGATAGTGATACGAAACACCAAGACTGACTGCAACAGAACCTGCAGTTGCTACGGCAGCGCCAACCCATCCAAAGACATAAATAAGGGAAATATTTGTTATAATATTTGATAGTATGAATATCAAATTCGCTCGAAAAGCAAGCTCAGGACGATCAATAGCATTGAGGACGTTCGTAAACTGGTCTTGATATGCTTGAATAAGAGCTGCGACGATGAGTATGGATAAAACGACCTGTGCCTGGGCAAAGTCATCACCATAGATTCGCAATATTTGGTCTCCGAGTAAAGTTCCCCCAACAAGCCCGGGGATTAGAAATAGGCCTGCGAAGGTAAGTGAAGTGTTAAAAAGGTCTGTGATCGATTCGGGATCGTTCTGCGCCGAAAGTTTACTCATTTCGGGGAAGAGAGTTTGGCTCAAAGAAGTTCCAAAAAGAATGAGAAACATAGCAATATTCCACGCCGCTGTATAATAGCCAATCAGGGAACTGTTGACAAAAAGCCCAAGAACAACTATATCGACCCAATTAAACGCCCGTGATCGAAGACCACCAAGCCAGGAGAACTTCGCATAAGAAGCGATTCGCCGAAAGTGATGCTTGTCTGGCGTCATAACCTGCTCGAAATTCCGCACCACGATCATTGATCCAAGCAAAATGACGAGTGTGTAACCAGCAATATATCCTCCGAATAACCCAGCGATCTTAAGGCCGAAAGCTAATGCACCGATTTGCAAACCCGCGCGGGTGCCAGTTTTAACCGGAGAAAGTAATCCAGAAACATGGACCAAGTGCTGTCCGTTCAATGTTGCTGTGATAAGATCGAACCCCAGCGTAACTGCCAACATGGCGACTATATATTTGGCTGCAGGAAATCCAACATAGCTGTTGACAACGTTTCTAAACAGGAAAATAGCTAACGTGAGAATGACGAACAGCACTCCTGCAGACAATACGCCAGCAAGGGCATGTGCTGACGGTTCTTCAAGTTCGCTTACTCGTTTCTTTACTGCAGCTGTAATCCCCATGCTCCCAACGATCCCCAGCCATGACACGACCGACAATGCTACCGAATAAATACCGAGGGCATCGGCCCCGAGCAGTCTAGCAATATACACAGTCGCGATGAATCCGAGGGCGGACGCGACGATCCTAGAAGCGAAATGAATGGCGGATTTTTGACCTAGCCTCATGTTGATAGTATCACACCAGCTGTGGGCCGACTGATCTAATTTCTTTGTTGGTCCTACTCGGACGGACAATATTTGTAGCGACGGTTTATCGCTCGTGAAGCAGCGTCTCGAGATTCTCGCGGACGTACTCCTTGTCGCGATGGCCGGTGTACCAGTCAATCGTCTCGGCGAGTCCCTCTTCGAGCGTGTATTCGGGTGTCCACCCGAGCAGTTCTTCCGCTCGAGTCGTGTCGGCGGCTCGGTGGCGGACGCCGACCGGTTTGTCGGTCATGTGGTTGATCGATTCAGGGTGCCAGTCGAGTCGCTCGAAAATGGCGTCGACCACCTCGTTAATCGAGATATAGTCGGCGATACCCGCGTTCACTGGGGTGCCGTCCGTGATGTTCTCGTTGGCGAGACGGAGAGCTTTCGTGATGTCTTTCACGTAGGTGAAGTTGCGGGTCTGTTCACCGTCGCCCCAAATCTGGTAGGGATCTTGTTCGGCGTACGCTTTCGCGATGAGTGCGATGATTGCGTGCGTTTCGTTCTCTCGAGGACCGTACGCCGTGAAGATGCGAACAGCGCTCGCGTCGACACCATACTGTTCGTGAAACGCCTGTAGTGAACGCTCGCCCATTAGTTTCGCCCACCCATAAGTCTCGTCGGCATAGGCACCACCACGCTCGTCGAAACTCACCATGTCTTCCTGCAGGCGCTGCCGTTCCTGCTGGATGTCCGTCGGATACGTACACGCGCTTGAGGCGAACGTGATCTTCTCGACGCCGTTTTGGACGGCCGACTCGAACACGATGTTGTCGAGGGCCATGTTCGTCGCGCAGTTTGCCGGATAGTTCGAAATGTATCCGCGGCCGCCGTGATCGGCAGCTAGGTGGAAGAGCCGATCGATCCCTTCGGTAGCTGTGTTGGCAAACGAGCGGTCTTTGAGGTTTCCATCCAGGAATTCGATCTCGTCTTGAACCGCTGCGAGATTCTCTGTTTCGCCGCTCGAGAGATCGTCAGCGACACGCACGTCAGCGCCATCGTCGACGAGTTCTTCAACGAGGTGACTGCCGATGAACGATGCACCGCCAGTAACGAGTACGGTTTCCCCGTTGAAACTCATTTGGAGGTCACCCCTGCAAACGCCTTCTCTTCCGCATCTAATTCCTCGACAGCCCACTCATAAACTTCTTCAAGGCCGGCTTCGAGAGTCGTATTCGGTGTCCAGTCGAGTGCCTTTTGCATCTTTGTTGTGTCTGCTGCGTACTTGTCTGTCCCAGTTGGCATTGAGAGATCGTGCTCGATATCGATGTCCTTTCCGCTAATCCCGATTATCGTTTCCGCAAGCTCGTTCATCGTGACGACCTCTTCGCTGTTCCCCAGGTTGATCGGTTCACCGTCTGCTTTCGACTCGATTGCACGGATCATGCCGTCGACGAGATCCGTTACGAAAATGAATCCGCGCTGTTGGCTGCCATCACCGAACAGTTCGATGGAGCCACCGTCAGGCTCTTCGATAACCTTCCGGCACAGCGACGGGATTACGTGACTGCTGTCTGGATCGAGATTCTCTCGAGGTCCGTAACAGTTGAAAATGCGGACCATCGCCGTATCGATATCACAATCCTCGTGGTACGCTTGGCAGGCCACTTCGCCGAGTACTTTCGCCCACCCGTAGGTGCTGTGTGGATCAGCGGGAATAGCTTGGTCTTCGGAAAACTGATTCAGATCATCGTGTTCTTGACGGTAGATGCAGGCGCTCGAAGCGAACAAGAACTTCTCGATATCGTTGATTCGGGCTCCCTCGAGAAGTTGCTGGTTCATTAATACGCTTGGCGTTAGTCCACCGACGTTTTCGCGCTGGATATAGTGGATCCCTCCAACGCTTGCAGCGAGGTGGAAGACGTAATCGATATCCTCAGTCGCTCGAATTGCACCGGCGCGAGTTGTAAGGTCAACAGGTCGTAACTCAATCTGCGTAATGACGTGTTCTATGTTGTCGAGGTTACCTCGCGAGAAGTCGTCTGCGACAACGACGTTTGCGTCGCGGCGAAGTAATTCATCGACCAGATGGCTACCGATAAATCCTGCACCGCCGGTAACCAGAATGTTGGAGTCGGCCCAGTCCATATGCGCATTCGGGGAACTCCCCTCTTATACTCACCGGAACGACAAGCCGTCTTTGTCGAGATAGTATTATAGTTCTAATTCTTCGACGAGTATTTTTCCGATCTTCTTCTGCGAAAACTCCGATTTAAAGACCTCGTATGCTCCAGTTTCGAGGTCTTCAATCAATTCCGGATTGCGCTTGCAATCAATAATTGCGTCAGCAAGAGCGTCGCCATCTTCCGGAGGAACGAGATATATATTTTCCTCATGTTCGAACCATTCTTCGATGGCAGGAGACCGCTCAGTAATAACGGCTTTCGCCATTGCAACTCCTTCACTCACCTTATTCGTGATACTTGCCATCGCGCGCTTGTCCGAAGAGAACACTCCAAGACAAACGTGAGAAGTGGCAATCCATTGTTGGAGAGCTTCCATCGAAACGAAACCTTCGAAGCGAACGTTGTCAAGTTCACGCGCTTCAGCGGCAGTTTCCGTTGCTTCCTTCTCCGGCCCTTTTCCGACGAATACGATAGAGATATCATCTACGTCACGACGTTGCAACTGCTCGGCAGCGTCAATGATCGTCTCAACACCGTGGTGTGGAAGGAAATTACCCCAATAGAGTGCTGTAAATTCGTCTCGTTTTGACTCATTTAGCGGGTAATACCACTCCTCGTCAGCACCCGGTGGAAGACGAATAAACCGTTCTGCTGGAATCGAATACATCTCAGAGTATAGATCTATGAACTGATCTGTACCGACGGTATGGAAGTCGGGGAACCTAATCAATAGATATTCAATTACGAAAAGTAGTTTAACGAGTAATGGATTCACATCTCGCATTTCTGCAGTTCTATATAACGAGACAAATAGATCGTAGACGAGTGGACAGCGAAGTTTCTGTGAACACATCCACGCGAGAGGGAGTATAAGTGGGTTAAATTTCGTCACAAATATAGCATCTACCTCATTGTTTTTCGTGATACCTATCATCTTGTAAACGACACGGGCATAAAACAACGGCATCAGGAGGATCTTTGTCAGTCCAATAAAACGCTGCTCGGTGGAAAACGTACACTCTAGAACATCAACATTATGGCGTTCAAGGCCTTCTCGAATATTAGTTTCTCGGGGATACTCGTAATCATAGTCTCCGAGTAACACGACCGTTGAATCACTTACAGGCATAATTGGGGAGTCCTTTCGGGGTCGGTGAGACAAATACAAAAAGATAGCGTCAGGGGGAGGAGAACCTTAACCGAAGTGATGACGAAAAGAGAAACCGAACCAGGACATAGAGAATTCTGATCCTCGTTCTCATACCTATCAGACAATACTCAATTTCTGTGCCCAAAAGCATATATTACCCGACTACAGTTACCATCGCTATGCAAGCAGTTGTGCTGGCCGCTGGAAAAGGAACTCGCCTTCGGCCGCTCACCGAAGATAAGCCCAAGGTACTCGTTGAGGTCGACGGAAAACCCCTCATCGAGGATGTCTTCGATAACCTGATCGACATCGGCATCACCGAGTTCGTCGTCGTCGTCGGATACATGAAAGAGAAGATTATTGAGCGCTACGGCGATGAGTACCGCGGTACTCCGATCACCTATGCCCATCAACGCGAACAGTTTGGGCTCGCCCACGCCATCCTCCAGGCCGAACCGCATATCGACAGTGACTTCGTGCTCATGCTCGGCGACAATATCTTCCGGGCGAACCTCAGCGATGTGATCAACCGCCAGCAGGAAGAACGAGCCGACGCCGCGTTCCTCGTTGAGGAAGTCCCCTACGAGGAGGCCTCGAGATACGGTGTCCTCGACACTAACGAGTACGGTGAGATCATCGAAGTAGTCGAAAAACCCGACGACCCGCCATCAAACCTCGTCATGACCGGGTTCTACACCTTTACACCGGAGATCTTCCACGCCTGCCACCTCGTGCAGCCCTCGGACCGCGGCGAGTACGAGCTTCCTGACGCGATCGACTTGCTCATCCAGTCCGGACGGACGATCGACGCGATTCGTATGGACGGCAAACGAATCGACGTCGGCTATCCGGAAGACCGCGAACGGGCCGAGGAGTGGCTTGCAGAACACAGGGGACAAGAGGAAGAGAAGCCGCCGACACAGTAGCGTACTGATCGTTCGCTCGACACGCAAGTAGTCCCAACCCAAAAGCGACTAATCACCACTTCCCTTCCCCAATCCTATGAACGTCTCCATCGTTGGCAGCGGCTACGTCGGCACGACGATCGCCGCCTGCCTCGCAGACCTCGACCACAACGTACTGAACATCGAAATCGACGAGGACATCGTCGACAGCATCAACGCCGGCGAGGCTCCAATCCACGAGTCGGGCCTCGAGCAACGGATCGCCGACCACGCGGGAACCACCCTCCGCGCGACGACAGACTACGACGAGGTCCGCGACACCGACGTCACCTTCCTCTGTCTCCCCACGCCCCAGACCGAGGATGGCAGTCTCGACCTCGCCATTATGCGCGCCGGTGCGGAGTCGCTCGGCCGTGCGCTCGAGTCCAAAGACGACGACCACCTCGTGGTCGTCAAGAGCACGGTCCTCCCGGGCACGACCGAAGAGGTCGTCGCGCCGATCCTCGAGGCCGAATCCGGCACCCCGATCGGCGAAGGGATCGAGGTCGCGATGAACCCCGAGTTCCTCCGGATGGGGACCGCCGTCGAGGACTTCCTCGAGCCAGACAAGGTCGTCCTCGGCACGGCGAGCGACGAGGCGGCCACCACCCTGCGCGAACTGTACGCCCCTATCTTAGAACGAGACGAGACGGACCTCGTCGAGACCGACATTCGCGAGGCCGAACTCATCAAGTACGCGAACAACGCCTTCCTCGCGGCCAAGGTCTCGCTGGTCAACGAACTGGGCAACATCGCGACGGAGTACGACGCGGACGCCTACGAGGTCCTCGAGGCGGTCGGCCTCGACGACCGGATCTCCGACCGCTTCATGCGCTCGGGACTCGGCTGGGGTGGCTCCTGTTTCCCAAAAGACGTGAACGCCCTGCGGGCCGGGGCGCGTGAACAGGGGTACGAGCCCGAACTGCTCGACGCAGTGGTCGACGTCAACGACGACCAGCCCCGCCGGCTCGTCGACCTGCTCGAAGAGCACGTCGCCCTCGAGGGGGCCCGCATCGCAGTCCTCGGACTCTCCTTCAAGCCTGGCACCGACGACGTGCGCAAGTCGCGCGCGCTGGACGTGATCGACCACCTCCGCGAGCGCGGCGCGACGGTCGTTGCCTACGATCCGGTCGCGATCGAGAACGTCCGACCCGACTATCCAGAGCTCGAGTACGCCGACTCCGCCGACACCGCACTTGCGGACGCCGCCGGAGCCGTCGTCGCGACCGACTGGCCCGAGTTCGACGACCTCACCTTTAAGGGGATGGCCCGGCCGGTCGTCGTCGACGGCCGCCGGATCGACGTTGATCGGGATGCCCTCGAGGTCTACGAGGGGATGACTTGGTAAGGTCACGAGAACCCACTGATTCAGTGGCGAACAAATCACAGACGCGGTTCCAGTTCTAGTCGAATATGGACGTAAATATCCGCCACTAGTCAATCAGTAGCCTTTTGCGGGTCGGCGGGGGAGTACCCCCCGATGGAAGACGACGCGGTGTGTGCGGACTCGAGCGTTCTCTCGGACGGCGGCGAGGCCGTCGCCGTGGGCGAGGAGGCCAGCGAGATCACGCCCGACGAGGTCTGCGTGCTCATCCCGACGCTCGAGGAGGCGGCCACGATCGGGGACGTGATCGAGGGCTTCCGCGATGAGGGATACGAGAACGTCGTCGTCGTCGACGGCGACTCGACGGACGACACCCGTGAGATCGCCCGCGAGCACGGCGCGGAGGTGTTCGTCCAGTCGGGCACGGGGAAGGGTCAGGCCGTCCGCGAGACCCTCGAGTACGTGACGGTGCCGTACGTCCTGATGCTCGACGGCGACGGGACCTACGAGCCGGCCGACGCAGACAAGATGATCGAGCCGCTGTCGCGGGGCTACGAGCACGTGATCGGTAACCGTTTTGCGGACATGGACGACGATGCGATGCGTACGTTGAACGGCTTTGGCAATCGGATGATCAATCGCGCGTTCGGCTTCGTCCACGGGGCCAACTACGAGGACATCCTCTCAGGCTACCGGGCGTTTACCGTCGACTCGTTCGAGCGCCTCTCGCTCGATTCGGACGGCTTTACGATCGAGACCGAACTGGCCGTCGAGTGCGTGAAACACGGGATCGAGACGACGGTTGTCCCGATCAGCTACCGCGCGCGACCTGACGAGTCCGAGACCAACCTTCACCCGGTCAGAGACGGCGGGACGATCCTACTGGCGTTGTACTCGCTGGCCAAGACGAACAACCCCCTCTTTTATTTCGGTAGTCTCGGTATCAGCGGCATCATCGCTGGGGCTCTTATCGCGATGTACGTCCTCTGGGAGTGGGTGCAATTCCACCAGAGCCACGAGGTGATGGCCGTCGTCTCGGCCGCCGCGATCATCCTCGGCGTCCAGTTGCTCATGTTCGGCGTCCTCTCGGACATGCTCGTGACTCTCCACCGCGAGCAGCGACGCCGGCTCGAGCGGATCGCGCGCGAGGCGCGCGACGAGTGAAACAAAACGCGACGTCACGACGACAGACGCGGTCAGAACGGCAGTAGCGAGCGGACCTGTGCGACGACGCCGCTCGAGCTGTTTCGGCGGTACTCCTCGAACGGCTGATGGAGCTGGTTCAACAGTTCCTGCCGGGAGTCGAACCGGGTCGTCGGGACGCGATCGAGCATTTCGCCCAGCGACACGTCGTTGCCGTGTACGTCGTAGGGGATGCGCTCGTGGCCGAGCTCGGCACGAACGTCGTCTTTCGTGGCCGGAAATGAGAGATCGGACTCTCTGAGACGGGCGTCGACGGCGGCGATGCCGAACTCGATACTGTCAGGTTCCTCGTCGTCTCCGCTCGATGGTGGCCGGACTCCCATACCTGTGCCCTTCGGTACGGAGTCAAATATAAAAACGCCTGCGGAGACGAGCGGGCGTGTACGGTTATCGCCAACGGATTGTATCGGTGATCCGCGGCCGGACGGCGAGCGCCGACCCCCAACGGCCGCCGTCCGTCGACACGTCTTTGGGGACCGCGACGGAGTATGGCGTATGACCGAGTACACTACGGTGTCGATCCCGAAAGACCTCGCCGACCGCGTCGAGGAGACGATCGAGGGGACGAGTTTTCAAAGCACCAGCGACCTCGTCCGGTTTCTCCTGCGCAGCATCGTTATTCAACACCAGAAAGAGGGCGAACTCACCGAAGCGGAGTTCGAAGAGATCACCGAACAGCTTCGGGGGCTGGGCTATCTCGAGTAACGCCGGCACACTGATTCGGTAATCGACGCGCCCGACCGCGGACACCGAGGAACGGGGCCAGCGCTTTTCAGCCTCGAGCCGGTAGCTCGAACCGGAGGGTCGAGATGCATGCCTCACATCCCGAATTTCCCGTCCGATGACCCCGACGACGACGGGCGCGAGCGGACCCCGGGAAGCATCATCGACCGAATCATCGGTGATGACGAGTTCCCGGTTTCCTCCCGGGGATGACGCTCACGACTCGCACTTTTTCCGGTGGCGACACGCAGCGGACAGCGAACCACGGGCAGGCTTTCTCGAACGGGACTCAGTCGGTCAGTGACTGCCCCGGCGGCGCGGCGTCGACGATCTCGAGGGGCTGGCGTCGGCCGCTGCGGTCGAAGGCGGCGAACGACCGCTTGTCGACCTCCCACGGTGGGACGGCGACGAAGATGATCTGGGCCAGATCGTCCCGACGCGTCACCTCGAGTTCGCCGACGGGATGGGAGACGAACCGGCCCTGTGTCTGACGGGCGGGCGTCGAGAGGTCGACGCCGAAGACGGCGTTGACGGGGTTGTCTGAGGTCGGCAGGAAGAAATCCGTAAAGACCGGAGTCTCTGGCGGCAGCCCACTCGCATCCTCGAACTCGCTCGCCGCGGTGACGGAGACGCCGGTCGTCACGGGAGACGGATCGGCGTCGCTGGCCAGATCCAAGAGCACGTCGACGAGCCCGCGGGTTACGTAGACCACACGGCTCCTTTGGGTGCACGGTAGTTCAATGTATGCCACGCGTGCCGTGGTCCGCGTCGGTTTCAGGACGGCGGCCCGTCAGATCGGAAGCATGTCGAACGCGGTCGACGCGTAGAGTCTGGGCGCGTTCCGCCGAGAGTTGGCGAGCGCGTCCTCGAGGGCGCGCGCGGCGTCGCCCATCACGCCGGCTCCGTGGCCGACGAGGACGCGCTCGGGGGCGACTTCGCGCAGTGTCGTCTGCGGCGGCGTCAGTCGCAACACCGGGTGAACGCCGAGGACCTCGTCGTCGGCCAGGAAGTAGTCGACGGTCCCGACCGTTTCGGGGACGATAAGGGTCCCGTCGGCGGGATTGTAGAGGGCGACCTCCTGCCAGAAGCGGTTGTCGACCAGCTTCAGGGACCGAATTCCGGTGTCCGAGAGCTCGTCGTCGAACCGGGCGACCGCGGCGTCGATTTCCTCGGTAACGCCCGTGAAGAACTCGGGGAGGTAGACCGGGACGCCGTGCCGGTCGGCGATTGTAGCGGCGTCGCGCTTGTGCCGGTCGAGCGTGACGACGACGCCGGCTACGTCGCCGAACTCGGCGAGCAGGTCGTCGATCCCATCGGCGTCGACGGGGTCGATCACCCAGACCTCGCCGTCGACCGCGAGGGCATGGCTAGCGCGTTGCATCCGCTCATCGGGGTGGGCGATCCAGCCGACGCCGCCGTCGAACCGGTCGATCTCGCGGAACTCGGTCGCTCGCTCGTCAGCGCGAAAACTCATATCGGTGTGCTATGTGATCTCAGGCCATAAACGTGGGTAAACCGGGCGTCACCGACCAGCCGTTGGCCGGGGCGACAATCGGCGGACCTCCGATTTGGGATGCTCCCTCGGACGACCCGTCGAAGACGGCCGGCGACGCTTCTATGTCTCCTCCTGGCGTAGCGTTCCGTATGTTGTCCGGGCTTTCCTGGCTGGCACTCGAGGCCAAGTACCTCGAGCCGGCGGGGACGTTCTACGAAAAGCGACTGGGACTGCCCGTGCGCGAGCGCGGGACCGACGAACTCGTCTTCGCGGCGGGCGACACCGACCTGATCCTCCGTCGCCCGACGGGGTTCCCGCGCGGCGGTCTCCACACGCACTACGCGTTTTCGATCCCCGAGGCCGAGTACGACGACTGGTGGGAGCGCCTCTCCGAAGGCTACGACCTCGAGGAGGCGCGGTTCGGCCCCGCGCGGTCGCTGTACCTCTACGATCCCGACGGCAACTGCGTCGAACTCGGCCAGCAGGACGTGACCGGGCCGGGGATCGACGGCATTTTCGAGGTGGTGCTCGAGGTCGAGGCCCTCGATCGCGCGCGAGCCTTCTACGAGGCGCTGGGGTTCGAAACCGTCGACGAGGGCGACGACCGCAAGCGGGTGCGCCTCCACGGGCCGATGGCGCTGGAACTCTGGGAGCCCCATCTCGGCATCGCCGACGCCCGCGGCGGCGTCCACGTCGACCTCGGCTTCGAGACCGACGAGCCGGCGGCCGCACTCGAGGCGGTGGGCGATCGCGTGCGCGCCGTCGAACGGGAGAGCGACGAAGAGGTGGTCGTTCGCGATCCAGACGGTCACGTCGTGACGTTCGCGTCGTCGTAGAGCGCCGACCGACCGTCGGCCGTTCGCAGACCTGCGTTCCGTCTCGGCTCGTCACCGCGTTCATCCACGTCGCCCGCGTGGCTGGGACCGTCTGCCATCGGCCCGATGATCGTCGCGCTCTCGACGGGACTCCGATGGAAACGGCCGAATTCACGTATTGCTCCGGGCTCGCGGAGCCGCCCTCCGCTGGCCCGGCTCCCGAACCAAAAAGTGGCCGGTCTCTCGACGCCCGCTTGTCAGGTTACAGCCGCTCGGTGCTCACGTCGACGCCCGGCGGCGTCACCAGCAAAAACCCGCGGAAGTGAACGAGATTTCCGCCCGATTCCTTGACGTCACGTGCGAAGCCGGAGGCCAGTTCGTTGACGTCGCCGTCGACGTTCAGGACGAGCACGTTCCCCTTCGAGATTGCTTCGAGCCACTCCTCGGCCGGGGTCTCCCCGTCGAGGACACCGAGGAGAATGCTGCCCTCAATCTCGAGTTCGTCGTCGATGTGTTCCTCGACGGCCCGAAGGTCGAGGTCGAAATCACTCATACGGGGTGGCTCGAACCGGGGTTAGAAAAACGTTCGGCAACCTTTTGCGCTACGGGCCGGCGAAGCTGCCCCTCCACAAAAGGTTGATCAAAAGCCTTCGTCACACCCTCGGCCGCGCTGTCGGCGCGGCCTCGAGGGTTCCTCGCCCCGCTCGCTCGCGCGGCGCGTAGCGCCACGCTTTCGGTCGCTCGCGGAGACGGTCAGATGCGAACCGCTCAGTCCATCGGGAACTCCTTCTGGAAGCCCCGGAACTCCGTCCGGTGGGCCTCCTCGTCAGAGAGGATCGTCACCGCGACGTCCTCCGTGACGGGATCGTTCGCATCCGTCGCGGCCTCGATCAGCGACCGGTAGGTCTCGATCGCGTCCTCCTCGGCCTCGAGCACGCCGTCAATGACCGACTGCACGTCGGTCGTGTCCGCGGGCGGCTGGAGGCTGTGCTGGGTCGCCTCGAACGACTCCGAGCCCGGCGGGGATTCGTCGAGCTGTTTTAGCCGCTCGCCGAGCATCCGCGCGTGGTCGAGTTCCTCCTGAATATCTACCTCGAGGCTCTCTTTGACCTCCTCGGCGTGGATCCCGTCGAGGACGATCGCGTTCGAGAGGTAGTTCATCACGGTCTCGAGTTCGTCGTTGTACGCTTGCGTCAGTAACGCGGTGACCTCGTCGGATGTCATACGCGCGGCCCTACCACGACCCGATATAAAATATTGTCACGCGCACGCCTCGAGTGTCCTGCTTGCGATGGGCATTCCAGACGGCACACGACGTTCGATGTTGGGTTCCCGACCGAACGGGGAAACTGCTGACCAATCGTCCCACATTTCAGACGGAATTAAACGATATCGGTGTTGGAACGCCATCGAAGGAGCGAGACCGACCGAACGGCCACTCTCGAGCGCGCGCCAGCGCTCGAGCGAACGAACGCGGATCGAATGCCGGGTAGTTGGGCTGCAGTCGCGAAACGACTCCCGCAGACGACCGCAGTGATCAATACTGTATTAGGACGTACACTACACTACTAGGTCGATGCCGTCGTGCGATTTCCGGTACATCACGATTGATCAGTATGGTTGTGCGTTCTAGCTCTCGGTGAATACAGCGTTACCTTTATATATCTCGTCGCACCTCGGATTCAGATACAATGTCTTCACAAGACAGCCCATCCTCTGACACCAGTCAGGGGGGTCGAGTTCTTCCAGGGCACGTTAGATTCCACTGACGAAATAGAGTCAGCACGTGTCTTCGATACGACCCTCCGGGACGGCGAGCAGTCGCCCGGCACTTCGTTCTCCTACGACGACAAACGGCAGATTGCGTCCATCTTGGACGAGATGGGAACCCACGTCATCGAGGCTGGGTTCCCCGTCAATTCGGACGCCGAGTTCGAAGCCGTTCGTGATATCGCTTCGTCCACCAGTTCGACGACCTGCGGGTTAGCCCGCGTCGTCGACGCGGACATCGAAGCGGCGCTCGATTCCGGCGTCGAGATGGTGCACACGTTCGTGTCCACCAGCGACGTTCAGATCGAGGATTCGATGCACGCCACCCGGGAGGAGGTCGTCGAACGCGCAGTCGAGTCGGTCGAGCGCATCAAAGAGGCGGGCGTGACCTGCATGTTCTCGCCGATGGATGCGACCCGAACTGACGAGGAGTACCTGATGGAGGTCGTCGAGGCGGTCTCCGAAGCGGGTACCGACTGGATCAACATTCCAGACACCTGTGGCGTCGCCACGCCGACCCGGTTCAAGGCCATGATCGAGAAGGTCAGCGCCCACACCGACGCGCGGATCGACGTCCACACCCACGACGACTTCGGGCTGGCCACCGCCAACGCGCTGGCCGGCATCGAAGCCGGCGCGTCCCAGGCACAGGTGTCCGTCAACTCCATCGGCGAGCGGGCCGGCAACGCCGCCTACGAGGAGTTCGTGATGGGCGTCGAGTCGCTGTATCAGACCGATACGGGAATCGACACGACGCGTATCACCGAACTTTCCGATATCGTCGAGGAGAAAAGCGGAATGGCGACGCCGGGCAACAAGCCCGTCGTCGGCGACAACGCCTTCTCCCACGAGAGCGGCATCCACGCCGCCGGCGTCATCGAAAATTCCGACACCTTCGAACCCGGCGTCATGACCCCGGAGATGGTCGGTGCCGAGCGCAAGCTCGTCATGGGCAAGCACACCGGCACCCATTCGGTCCGAGAGCGGCTCGTCGAACGCGGATTCGAGCCCACCGACGAACAGGTCAAGGCGGTCACCCGCCGCGTCAAAGACTACGGGGCCGAGAAGCGCCGCGTCACCGTCGACGTCTTGGAGCGCTTCGCCGAAGAGGCTGGCGTCGAACGCCAGCAGGACCAAGAGGAGGTGCGCGCCTGAGGAATGTCCTCCCCGTTTGCCACCGGCCGCGAGCCCCTGCTGTCGCGCTCGAGCGACCGGACTCGTAACCATTATGAGCCTCGGGAGAGCTATGGTATCAGTAATGACGGTCAGCGCTCCCCTGTCGGCTCGCGTTCGCACGGTCGACAACGGCGCGCTCGCTCCGATTCGTATTGTAGGGGCCTCGTAGCCCCATCTTCAGTACCCCGTAGCTTTGGACCGGACGCCGCATCGTTCTCCGAGCGATCAGTAATCCAGCAGATGATACACCACCGTACACCACCCGATCGCCGCACACCGGCGGGAGGCAACCGATGAGCGAACGCGCAGCAAAGGTCACACCCGAAGACGAACAGGACGACGATCAGATCACCGACAGCGCCGCGCCCGATGCGGCCGCCGAGGCCGACTCCGCGGGTGACGCGGAGACCGAGACGACGGTCGACCCCGTCACGTCGGGTGCCGAGGCCGTCGTCCGCGCGTTAGAGAACGCGGGCGTCGAGTATGCCTTCGGCGTGCAAGGCGGGGCGATCATGCCCGTCTACGACGCCCTCTACGACTCGGACATCTATCACGTGACGATGGCCCACGAGCAAGGCGCGGCCCACGCGGCCGACGCCTACGGCATCGTCTCTGGCGATCCCGGTATCTGTCTGGCGACCTCGGGGCCCGGCGCGACCAACCTGGTCACGGGCATCGCGGACGCCGACATGGACTCGGATCCGATGGTGGCCCTGACGGGGCAGGTCTCGACGGAGATGGTCGGCAATGACGCCTTCCAAGAGACTGACACCACCGGCGTCACGACCCCAGTCACGAAGGACAACACCTTCTCGAGCGACCCAGACCGCGTCGGGAGCGACGTCAGCGAGGCGTTTGCGCTCGCCCGCGAGGGGCGGCCAGGACCGACGCTGGTCGACCTCCCCAAGGACATCACCAACGCTGAAACCGACCGCGAACCCGACGCGCCCGAGGTGCCCGATACCTACCGCGTACAGGAACGGGCCGATCCCGAAATCGTCGACGCCGCGGCCGAACGCATCGAGAACGCGAGCAAGCCCGTCATGCTGCTTGGCGGCGGCGTCATCAAGGGCGAGGCCAGCGAGGCCTGTCGCGAGTTCGCCACCGAACACGAGATCCCGGTCATCACCACGATGCCGGCCATCGGGGCGTTCCCCGAGGATCACGAACTCTCCCTCGAGATGGCCGGGATGCACGGCACGGGCTACGCCAACATGGCGATCACCCACTGCGACACGCTGATCGGGATCGGCACCCGGTTCGACGATCGTCTGACCGGCGGTATCGAGACCTTCGCGCCCGACGCGGAGCTCATCCACGTCGACATCGACCCTGCGGAGATCTCGAAGAACATCCACGCGGACTACCCGCTGGTCGGTGACGCCGAAACCGTCGTCGAGCAGTTGTCCGCGGCCGTCGACGCCTCCCCGGAGGCCAAGAAGTGGCGCGCTCAGTGCCAGCAGTGGAAGTCCGACTACTCGATGGCCTACGACGCGCCCGAAGACGAGCCGGTCCAGCCAGAGTTCGTCGTCGAGGCGTTAGACGAGGCCACGAGCGATCGCGCGGTCGTCACGACCGGCGTCGGCCAACACCAGATGTGGGCTTGCCAGTACTGGACGTTTACCGAGCCCCGAACCTGGGTCTCGAGTCACGGCCTCGGCGCGATGGGGTACGGACTCCCGTCGGCGATCGGCGCGCGGCTGGCGGCCGACGACGACCAGGAGGTCGTCTGTATCGACGGCGACGGCTCGTTCCTGATGACCCTACAGGGGCTGTCAGTCGCCGTCCGCGAGAATTTAGACATCACGGTCGCCGTGCTCAACAACGAGTACATCGGCATGGTCCGACAGTGGCAAGACGCCTTCTTCGAGGGGCGTCACTCCGCGTCGGACTACGGCTGGATGCCCGAATTCGATAAGCTCGCCGAGGCCTTCGGCGCGAAGGGCTTCCGGATCGACGACTACGACGACGTCGCGGAGACGATCGACGAAGCGATCACCTACGACGGCCCGTCGGTGATCGACGTGCATATCGATCCCGACGCCAACGTCTATCCGATGGTGCCAAGCGGCGGCGACAACGGCCAGTTCGCACTGACGGAGGACCAATTATGAAACGCGGCTTAGACGGTCCGGCTCCGGAGGAGCGACCGACCCCGCAGGGTCGACGCAACGAGCAAGGCATCCGCATCGACCCCGAGGCCGAGGCGACCCACGAGCCTCGGCGCACCGCCATCTCGGCGCTGGTCGAACACGAGCCCGGCGTCCTCTCGGACGTCTCCGGGCTGTTCTCCCGGCGGCAGTTCAACATCGAGAGCCTGACCGTCGGCCCGACCGAGGACGAGGACCTCGCACGGATCACGATCGTCGTCGAGGAGCCCGACCCCGGCATCGATCAGGTCGAGAAACAGTTACGCAAGCTCGTGCCGGTCATCTCCGTGCGCGAACTCGAGCCCGACGCGATGCGCCGGGAGCTCGCGTTGGTCAAGGTCACCGCCGACCGACCTGATCAGGTTGCCGCCGTCGCGGACATGTACGACGGGAAGACCGTCGACTCGAGTCCGGAGACGGCGACGATCGAAGTGACGGGCGCGCGCCAGAAGATCGAGGCCGCGATCGACACATTCAGTCAGTTCGGTATTCGAGAAATTTCACGGACCGGGACGACGGCGCTGGCCCGGGGCACCGACCAGACCGCAGCGCCGGAGACCGCACAGCCCGCCGACGGGGCGAACCAGGAGACATACACACAGACAGCAGACGATGACTGACGACTTCACCACCGACATCTACTACGACGACGACGCAGACGTATCAACGCTCGACGACGAGACCGTGGCCGTACTCGGCTACGGCAGCCAGGGCCACGCCCACGCGCTGAACCTCCACGAGAGCGGAGTCGACGTGGTCGTCGGCCTCCGCGAGAGTTCGTCCTCGCGAGACGCCGCCGAGGCCGACGGACTGACCGTCGAAACGCCGGCCGACGCGGTCGCACAGGCCTCCTACGTCTCCGTGCTCGTGCCCGACACCGTTCAGGCCGACGTCTACGAGAACGACATCGAGCCGAACCTCGAGGCGGGCGACACGCTGCAGTTCGCCCACGGGCTGAACATCCACTACAACCAGATCGAGCCCCCGGAGGGCGTCGACGTGACGATGGTCGCACCCAAAAGCCCAGGTCACCTCGTCCGCCGGAACTACGAGAACGACGAGGGGACCCCCGGCCTGCTCGCGGTCTACCAGGACGCGACGGGCGACGCAGACGAACGGGCACTCGCCTACGCAAAGGGGATCGGCTGTACCCGCGCGGGCGTCATCGAGACGACGTTCCGGGAGGAGGTCGAATCGGACCTCTTCGGCGAGCAGGCCGTCCTCTGTGGCGGCGTCACCTCGCTGGTCAAACACGGCTACGAGACGCTCGTCGACGCGGGCTATTCGCCCGAGATCGCCTACTTCGAGTGTCTCAACGAGCTGAAACTGATCGTCGACCTGATGTACGAAGGTGGGAATATGGAGATGTGGAACTCCGTCTCCGACACCGCCGAGTACGGCGGTCTCACCCGCGGCGACCGGATCGTCGACGAGTCGGTTCGTGAGAACATGGAGGAGGTCCTCGAGGAGGTCCAGAACGGCGAATTCACGCGCGAGTGGATCCTCGAGAACCAGGCCGGCCGGCCGAGTTACTCCCAGCTTCGACAGGCCGAGCAGGAACACGATATCGAGGAGGTCGGCGGTCGACTGCGCGACCTGTTCGCCTGGGCCGACGAGGAGACCGAACCCGAAGACGAGTCCGCCGAAGTGCCGGCGGACGACTAAGCACACGACAATGAGCGAGACCGATCAATCGACAACGATGGCCGAGGTCAGCCACACCAACCCCGTCACCGGGGAGACGGCTGGCCGGCTGTTCAGCCGCGGTCCTGCGGTGGCGGCCGACGGCGGCGAGACGCCGGCGCGTCACACCGAGGACGCGGATGAGGCCGACGAGGCCGACGGACGTACTGACACGGGAACGACGATGCGCGACGTCGATCACACGCCACCGAAGGAGGCTGACGGCGCGAACCGCGTCTTCGAACGCGGAACCGAACACGGACGATCATCCGACACCGACACGGTAGTAGAGGAATGAGTCAGGGCACACTGTACGACAAGGTCTGGGATCGCCACAAAGTCACGACGCTGCCGACGGGACAGGATCAGCTGTTCGTCGGACTCCACCTCATCCACGAGGTCACGAGTCCGCAGGCGTTCGGGATGCTCCGCGAGCGCGACCTCGAGGTTGCCTATCCCGAACTGACCCACGCGACGGTCGATCACATCGTCCCGACGGCCGATCAGTCCCGGCCCTACGCCGAGGACGCGGCCGAGGAGATGATGGCCGAACTCGAGGAGAACGTCCGCGAGGCCGGCATCGACTTTTCGGATCCGACGACGGGCGATCAGGGGATCGTCCACGTCATCGGACCGGAGCAGGGACTGACCCAGCCCGGCAAGACGATCGTGTGTGGCGACTCACACACCTCGACGCACGGCGCGTTCGGTGCACTCGCCTTCGGCATCGGGACCTCCCAGATCCGCGACGTGCTCGCGACGGGCACCGTCGCCATGGAGAAACAGAAGGTCCGCAAGATCCAGATCGACGGCGAACTCGACGAGGGCGTCGAGGCCAAGGACATTATCCTCGAGATCATCCGCCGGCTCGGCACCGAGGGCGGCGTCGGCTACGTCTACGAGTACGCCGGCGAGGCCATCGAGAGCCTGGGGATGGAAGGCCGGATGTCCATCTGTAACATGTCCATCGAGGGCGGCGCTCGCGCGGGCTACGTCAACCCCGACGAGACCACCTACGACTGGCTCGAGGAGACCGACTATTTCCAGGAGAACCCCGAGCAGTTCGACGAACTGAAGCCGTACTGGGAATCGATCCGCTCGGACGACGACGCGGAATACGACGACGTTGTCCACATCGACGCCAACGAACTCGAGCCGGTCGTCACCTGGGGCACCACGCCCGGCCAGGGCGTCGGTGTCACCGAGCCGATTCCGGCACCCGAGGAGCTGCCCGAGGACAAACAGAATACGGCCCGTCGCGCCCAGGAGCACATGCGCGTCGAGCCCGGCGATACGATGGAGGGCTACGATATCGACGTGGCCTTCCTCGGCTCCTGTACGAACGCCCGTCTGCCGGACCTGCGACGCGCCGCACGGATCGTCGAGGGCCGCGAGGTCGACGACGACGTGCGCGCGATGGTCGTCCCCGGCAGCCAGCGCGTCCAAGACGCCGCCGAGGAGGAAGGGCTGAAGGATATCTTCGAGGAAGCCGGCTTCGAGTGGCGAAACGCCGGCTGCTCGATGTGTCTGGGTATGAACGAAGACCAACTCGAGGGTGACGAGGCCTGTGCCTCCTCCTCGAACCGGAACTTCGTCGGCCGCCAGGGCTCGAAGGACGGTCGAACCGTCCTGATGAACCCGCAGATGGTCGCCGCGGCGGCGATCACCGGCGAGGTTGCTGACGTGCGCGAGATGAAGGAGGTGACGACGGTATGAGCCGCGAGGCCGACCGACGGGAGGCCTCGACCGGAGCGAGCGGGGAGGAACGATCCGCGAGCGCCGCCGAGGTTCGGGAGATCCGAACCGACGGCGGCGACGAGGTAGAGATTCCGGAGGTGAACTACGTCTCCGGCTCCGGCGTCCCAATCCGGGGTAACGACATTGACACCGACCAGATCATCCCCGCGCGGTTCATGAAGGTCGTCACCTTCGACGGGCTGGGCGAGTTTGCGTTCTTCGACCTGCGGTTCGACGACGACGACAACCAGAAGGAGCACCCGTTCAACGAGGACCGCTATCAGGACTCCTCGGTGATGGTCGTCAACAGCAACTTCGGCTGTGGTTCCTCGCGCGAACACGCGCCTCAGGCCCTGATGCGCTGGGGGATCGACGCGATCATCGGCGAGAGCTTCGCCGAGATCTTCGCGGGCAACTGTCTGGCGCTTGGCATTCCGACCGTCACGGCCGACAGCGAGACGATCGAGGCCCTGCAGGACTGGGTCGACGCGAACCCCGACGGCGAGTTCGATATCGATGTCGAAGCGGAGGAAGTGACCTACGGCGAGACGACGATCGACGTCACCGTCGACGACGCCCAGCGCAAAGCCCTCGTCGAGGGCGTCTGGGACACGACGGCGCTGATGAAGTCCAACGCCGGCGCGGTCCGGGAGAACGCTCGAGAGCTGCCGTACGTCGAGGAGAGCGCAGTTCCCGAGGCCGAGTAGCGCGTTCCCACTCCGATTTTGAGCGCGGTTTCGACCGTTCGTCACGCTCGTTCTTGTCCAACTGCTCGAGCGAAGAACGTACTCGAGCCGCCGACTCGTCCGTGCTACCATACCGGAAGCGGCAGAGCCGTACCGACACCGCGAGATATTTCGGCACAGCCCGATACCGTTTCGTATGTCTCGCTCCTTCGACGCGCCGCTTTTCGTGGTACTCGCCGTTCTCTGGGGCCTTTCGTTTCCCGCAATCTCGGTCGGCCTCGAGTCGCTCCCGCCGCTTCTTTTCGCGGCTGCCAGGTACGACATCGCCGCGGTCTTGTTGCTGACCGCAGCCGCCGTTCGGGTCGAGCGGTGGCGACCGACGGCGCGGAACGATCTAGCGGCCGTTGCGGGCGGCGGCGTCTTTCTGATCGCCGGTAACGGGTTCCTCTTTCTCGGCCAGCAGACGGTTCCAAGCGGCGTCGCCGCAATCTTGCAGGGACTGGTTCCCGTCCTCACCGCACTCTGGGCGATCCCGCTGCTCGGTGAGCGGCTGTCGGGACTCGGTGCCGTCGGCGCTGCGATTGGGTTTCTGGGCGTCGGCCTCATCGTCCAACCCGATCCGGCGAACCTGCTGGCCGGCGACACCGTCCCCCGACTGCTCATCGTCGGCCAGGTCTGCAGCGTCTCGCTGGGTGGCGTGTTGATCCAGCGGGCCGGGCCGACCCTCGAGCAGCTGCCGCTGGTCGGCTGGTCGATGCTCGTCGGCGGCCTCGTCCTCCACGCGGTCAGCCTCGGTGCGGGCGAGTTTCCCAGCGCCGACATCGTCGGCCCGACCTCGCTGGCCGCCCTGTGTTATCTCGGCGTCTTCGCCACTGCAGTCGCGTTCATGATCTACTTCCGAATCCTCGAGCGACACGGCGCGTTCGAGGCGGCGCTGATCGGCTATCTGGTGCCGGTCGTAGCGACGGTCGCCGGCGTCGTTTTGCTCGACGAATCGATCGGCGCGTTGACCATCGGCGGGTTCGCGCTGGTCGCCGTCGGCTTCGTCCTACTCAAGCGCCGCGCGATCGCCGACGCGGTGGGGGGATCGATCGGCGTCGGCAGTCCGTAGCGACGCGTTCGTCGGCCGCCACCGCTACCGGTATCGATACCCTCTTTTCGGCCCCCCGCCGATGTTTGGGCATGACTCACGAAATCGCCGTCATTCCGGGCGACGGGATCGGACAGGAAGTGACGCCGGCCGCCGTCGACGTTCTCGAGTCCCTCGATATTGACTTCGAGTTCGTCGAGGCCGACGCGGGCGACGCGGTCGAAGCGGAAACCGGTGACGCGCTCCCAAAGGAAACGTACGACCTCGCGGCGTCGGCCGACGCGACCCTGTTTGGGGCGGCCGGCGATTCGGCCGCGGACGTTATTCTGCCGCTCCGGGAGGCTGTTGACTCGTTCGTCAACGTCCGGCCCGCGAAGGCGTACCCCGGCATCGACGCCGTCCGTCCCGAGACGGATCTGGTCTTTCTCCGTGAGAACACGGAGGGCGTCTATTCGGGCCACGAGGACCGGCTGACCGACGACGTGTCGACCCTGACCCGCGTCGTCACCGAGTCGGCCTCGGAGCGACTTGCGGAGTTCGCCTGCAACTACGTCGAGGACGGGAATCGCGACGGGTTCACGATCGCCCACAAGGCCAACGTCATGCGCGAGACGGACGGCCTCTTCCGTGACACCGTCAAATCGGTCGCCGACGACGCGGGCGTCGAGACGGAGCAAGTGCTGATGGACGCCTTCGCGACGCGGGTCTGTCTCGACCCCGAACAGTTCGACGTCGTCGTCTGCCCGAACCTCGCCGGCGACGTGCTCTCGGACCTCGCGGCCGGTCTCGTCGGCGGGCTCGGCCTGCTCCCCTCGGCCAACATCGGCCCCGACCGCGCGCTGTTCGAGCCGGTCCACGGCACCGCGCCCGACATCGCCGGCGAGGGCGTCGCGAACCCGGCAGCGACGATCGTCTCCGCAGCCATGCTGCTCGAGTATCTCGGCTACGACGACCAGGCCGACGCGGTCCACGAGGCCGTCGAAGCGACGCTCGCCGAGGGGCCGCGCACGCCCGACCTCGGCGGCGACGCCTCGACCGAGGGCGTGACCGAAGCGATCATCGACCGGCTGTAACGCGGCTCGCAACCGTCGACCGACGCGTCCACTGGTTTCGAACGGACCGAAACGACGAGCCGTGACCGCGATCGCCGTCCCCGATTATGCAACCGTCTCCGTCTACGAGACGGTGATCCCGATCTTCGTCACCAGCTGACTCACGGCGTTCGTGACGACGCTGGCAGTTCGAAGGCCCGCCGTAGGTGCGAGCGACGCCCTGTCGGAATCAGCGCGCTGTCAAGTATCCCCTCGGCGATCGACGGGGCTGGAGCCAGGGCCGGGGCTCTCGTCGGTGGCTCCCCTGTAGCGTGGCGGACCGATCGGCCGATCACGGAGCGGCGTGTTTCTGGAGCTAGGACTGTTCGAAAGAAACGCGCAGAAACAATCACAAGATAGGGCATAAACAAATAAATCCGTGCAGAACGCAGAGGGGAGTCGAAGCCCTTCCAGTCACATGTTACCCGAACAGCGCAAACGGACGATCGTCGAACTCGTCTCGGATCGGGACGGCTGCTCGGTCGAGGAATTGGCCGGCGAACTCGACGTGTCGAAGGCGACGATCCGGCGGGACTTAGACGACCTCGAGGAGGAGCGCCTCGTCGAGCGATCCCACGGCGGCGCCGTCCCGGTGACAGCGGTCGGTCGCGAAGAGACGTACGTCCAGAAGGAAGTCCAGAACCTCGAGGCGAAGGTCGCGATCGGCGAGCGCGCCGCGACGGAAATCCACGACGGCCAGGTCGTCTTCTTCGATTCGGGGACGACGACGATGCAGATCGCGAAGCGAGCGCCGGCCGACACCGCGTTCATTCCGGTGACGAACTCGCCGCTGCTGGCGCTCGAGCTCGGGAAGGACGCCAACGACGTGAAACTCACCGGCGGAACGCTGCGCCACCGCACGCGGGCGCTCGTCGGTCCGAGCGCGGAGACATTTCTGGACCGGACGAACTTCGATCTGCTCTTTCTGGGGACGAACGGAATCACCGGCGACGGGAGTCTGACGACGCCGAACGAGGACGAGGCGCGAATGAAGGAACTCATGGTCGAGAGCGCAGAGCGGGTCGTCCTCGTCACGGACGAGACCAAGTTCGGCGAACAGAGTTTCATCCAGTTCGCGTCGCTTACCGACGTGGACGTGCTGGTGACCGACGCCGACCCGACCGGCGAGATCGCAGAGGCCTGCGCGGCGGCCGACGTGACCGTCAGCGCGGAGGTGCCGGATGATCGCTAGCGTGACGCTGAACCCGGCGGTCGACTACACGGTCGAACTCTCTGAGCCGTTGACCGACGGGGCCGTCGCTCGCTCCGACGAGCACCGCTACGACGCGGGCGGGAAGGGAATCAACGTCTCGAAGTACCTGGTCGAACTCGGCGTCGAGACCGTCGCGACCGGCGTCGCCGGCGGCTTCCTCGGCCGCTATCTCCTCGAGCGGCTCTCGGAGACCGCGATCGACGCCGATTTCGTCGAGATCGACGGCGAGACGCGACTCAACACGACCCTGCTCGAATCCGACGGCGAGTACAAGATCAACCAGAACGGCCCTCGGATCACCCCGCCTGCGATCGAGGAGATCGTCGACACGCTCCGGATGTACGACCCCGAGACGGTCGTGATCGCCGGCAGCCTGCCGCCGGGGACCGGTCCCGAGACGATCGACCGCGTTGCCGCGGCCGGCCCCTGGGAAACGGTCGTCGACGTCGGCGGAGCGACACTCGCCGAACTCGAGGCCGAGTACGCGCTTTGCAAGCCCAACCGTGAGGAACTCGCGGCGGCGACGGGACGGCAAGTAGACGATGTGCGATCGGCGATCGCGGCCGCGGAGGAACTCCGAGCGACGGGGTTCGACCGCGTCGTCGCCTCGCTCGGCGGCGAGGGTGCAACACTGGCCGCGCCGACCCAGACGCTGCACGCGCCGGCGGCGGACGTCGACGTGGTCGACACCGTCGGCGCGGGCGACGCCCTTCTCGCAGGCGTACTCGCCGGACGGGCTCGGCAAGAATCGGATGCGGCGTCGCTCAGATCGGGTGTCGCCGTCGCTTCCCGCGTGGTCTCGGTATCGGGAACTCGAGCGCCGCCGTTTACCGGTATCAGCGACGAACGCGAGTCGATCGCCGTGTCCGCGTACTGATCACCGACGACGTGACTATCTGACCGACAGAACATTACATCCACATTCGAACTAAAACAAACATGTTCGAAAGCACTTTTGCAGCCGATGGTGAAAGAATTCGGCAACGATAGCATGAAAGACGATGTAGAATCACGGCTGCACGGTCATCTCCTCTCGGTCAAAGAGGATCTGATGACCGGCGTGTCGTTTATGATCCCGTTCGTGACGATCGGCGGGATTCTCCTCGCGCTCGCGTTTATGGTCGCGGAGTTACCGTGGACGGCCGGCAGCACCGAGACGGTGTTCGAGGAAACCGGTTCGCTCGCGTGGTACCTAGCCGAGATCGGACAGCTCGGGTTGACGATCATGATTCCCGTCCTAGGCGGGTACATCGCGTACGCGATCGCGGACAAGCCCGGACTCGCACCCGGGTTCATCCTCTCGTGGGCGATCCAACAGGAGGCGATCATCAAGGCTGCCGGCCTCATCATCGGATTCGAAGCCAAAGGGGCAGCCGCCGGCTTCCTCGGTGCGATCGTCGCCGGCCTGCTCGCGGGCTACGTCGCCCGCTGGATGAAGGGGTGGTCGGTGCCGTCAGTCGTCTCGCAGATGATGCCGATCCTCGTGATTCCCGTCTTCACGACGCTGTTGCTCGCGCCGATCGTCATCCTCGGACTCGGCGTACCGATCGCCATCGTCGACAACGCGCTGACGTCCGCACTCGAGGGCATGCAGGGCTCGAACGCCCTCCTGCTCGGCGCGATCCTCGGCGGGATGATGGCGGTCGACATGGGCGGCCCGATCAACAAGGTCGCCTACGTATTCGGGACCGTTCTCGTCGCGGACCAGATCTTCGCACCGATGGCCGCCGTGATGATTGGCGGGATGGTGCCGCCGCTGGGCCTCGCGCTCTCGAACTTCATCGCGCCCCAGAAGTACTCCGCGGAGATGTACGAGAACGCGAAGGCGGCCGTCCCGCTCGGCCTCGCGTTCATCACGGAAGGGGCGATCCCCTACGCCGCCGCCGATCCGCTTCGGGTCATTCCGTCGGCTGTCCTCGGCAGTGCAACGGCCGGCGCGGCCGCGCTCTGGCTCGGCGTGACGATGCCGGCCCCCCACGGTGGCGTCTTCGTCGTGATCCTCTCGAATAGCCCGCTGCTGTTTTTGGCCTGCCTCGCGCTCGGAACGGCGGTCACGGCGACAGTCGCTACGCTGATCAAACCCGACTACCACGAGCGCGTCGCCGGTGCCAAGCCCGCACGCTCTACGACGGACGGGGGACAGACGAACGCAGGACAGACGAACGACTAATCACTGGACGACAGCCACACCGCTCAACACCATAGCAACCATACGATGACTGTGACCGAACCCGCAATCGACACCGTACTGACCGCCGAACTGATCACGCTCGAGGAACCGCCCGAAGAGAAGGAAGCCGCGATCGAGTTCCTGCTCGACCGCGCGGTCGAGGCCGGCCGCGTCACCGACCGCGAGGCGGCGCTCGAGGCCCTGCTCGCCCGTGAGGAGGAAACGACGACCGGCGTCGGCATGGGGATCGGCATCCCGCACGCGAAGACCGACGCGGTCGCCGAACCGACGATCGCCTTCGCGCGCTCCTCGGCCGGCATCGACTTCGATGCAATGGACGGCGAGCCGGCGACGCTGCTGTTCATGCTGCTCGTCCCCGCCGAGGGCGGCGAAGAGCACCTCGAGCTCTTAAGTTCGCTCTCGCGGGCCCTGATGCACGACGATGTCCGCGAGCGACTCCACGAGGCGGAGTCGAAGGCGGCGATCGAGGAGACGATCACGGAGGCGGTCGCGTGATGGAGCGCACCGTCACCGTGGTCCCCGAAGACGGGCTCCACGCGCGTCCGGCCGCGAAATTCGTCGAGACGGCGACCGCGTTCGACGCCGACGTGCAGGTCGCCCCGGCAGACGGAGACGACGAGCCGGTCGACGCGGCGAGCATGCTGGCCGTGACCGCCCTCGGCGTCGCCAGCGGCGAAGACGTCCGACTGATCGCGGAGGGCGATGACGCCGAGGCGGCGCTCGACGACCTCGAGGAACTGCTGTCGACGCCGGAGACCGAGTCCGCGGCCGAATCGAGTTCGGGGACCTGAACCGATGGCAGCCAACGAGTCCGCACCGAGATCGCACGATGGCACCGGCGTCACGCCGCTTTCCGGCGTCGGGACCGCCGTCTGGTACGATCCGAGCGCCGATCTCGAACTCGCGGAGCCGCCGGCGGCCGACGCGGTCGAGCCGGCCGCCGAGCGCGAGCGGTTCGAGGCGGCCCGCGAGCGCGCACACTCGGAACTCGAGCGCGAGCGCGAGCGGACCGCCGATCGCGTCGGCGATGAGGAAGCGGCGGTGTTCGACGCCCATCGGCAGTTCCTCGACGATCCGCAACTCACCGACGGCGTCGAATCGGCAATCGACGACGGCCGTCTCGCCGAGCACGCGGTCGAGGCTGCCTTCGAAGACCCCATCGCGCGGTTCGAGGGAATGGACGGCCGGATGGCCGAGCGAGCCGACGACCTCCGCGACGTTAGAGATCGGCTGTTGCGGCTGCTGACCGACGGGGACCGCGTCGATCTCGCCTCGCTGTCCGACGGTTCGGTCCTGTTGGCCGAACGGCTGACGCCCAGCGACACCGCTCAGCTCGATCCCGAACGCGTGGCCGGCTTTGCGACGGTCGACGGCGGGCGGACCTCCCACGCCGCGATCTTCGCCCGCTCGCTCGGGATCCCCGCCGTCGTCGGCGTCGGCGACGACCTCGAGCGGATCGACGACGGCGAATCCGTCCTGATCGACGGCGAGGGCGGCGCGGTGATCGCCGATCCGAGCGACGATCGCCGGGAACGCGCGGCCGGCGGCCGCGACGTCGCGATCCGCGAAGAGCTGGTCACGACGGCCGACGGCCGACACGTCGAGGTCGCGGCCAACGTCGGCACGCTCGCGGAACTCGAAGGGGCCGTCGAGGGTGGTGCCGACGGAATCGGCCTCTTCCGGACCGAATTCCTCTTTCTCGACCGCGAGGCCCCGCCTGACGAGGACGAACAGTTCGAGGTCTACCGCGAGGCGCTCGCGGCGTTTCCCGACGGCCGGGTCGTCGTGCGAACGCTCGACGTCGGGGGAGACAAGCCGATCCCCTACCTCGAGGCACCCGAGGCCGACAACCCCTTCCTCGGTCAGCGGGGGATCCGCCGCTCGCTCGGTCCCGACGCCGACCTCTTCGAGACCCAGCTCCGGGCGCTGTTGCGAGCGGCCGCCGCCGAATCGGGAACGCTCTCGGTGATGTTCCCGATGGTGGCGACCGTGCCGGAACTCGAGGCGGCCCTCGAGACCGTCGAGGACGTCGCCGCGACTCTCAAGGAAGAGGGGATCGCGTACGACGTTCCGGAAGTGGGCGTGATGATCGAGACGCCCAGTGCCGCGTTCCTCGCCGAGGAGTTCGCCGAGCGCGTCGATTTCCTCAGTATCGGGACGAACGATCTCACCCAGTACGTGATGGCCGCCGCGCGGGAGAACGATCGGGTCGCCGACCTTCGCGATCCCTGCGAACCGGCCGTCCTCCGCGCAATCGAGCGCACCGCCGCGGCCGCCGACGCGGGCGACGCCTGGGTCGGCATGTGCGGCGAGATGGCCGGCGATCCCGACCTGACGCCGCTGCTCGTCGGACTGGGACTCGACGAACTCAGCATGAGCGCGGTGACGATTCCCGAGGTGAAAGCCGCGATTGCCGATCTCGAGGCCGACGCGGCCGAATCGCTCGCCGATCGAGCAACTGACGCGGCCACAAGAGAGACCGTTTACGAACACATCACGGAGTACGAGCAATGAAATTCGTCGCAGTAACGTCCTGTCCGACAGGTATCGCACACAGCCAGATGGCGGCCGAAAATCTCGAACAGACTGCGGCCGATCTCGGCCACGAGATCGACGTCGAGGTTCAAGGCGCTATGGGCCAAGAGAACGAACTCTCGAGCGAGGCGATCACCGCCGCCGACGCGGTGATCATCGCTGCGGACACGTCGGTGACCCAGGAGCGCTTCGCGGACAAACCGCTCGTGGAGGCCCCGGTGAAAGACGCCGTCAACGATGCCGAGGCGCTCATCAACCGAGCCGTCTCGGAAGCCGACGGCGAGGCGTCGACCGCCGACTCGTCTGAGACGGCGGCGGCCGCGTCCGCCGACACCGAAACGGCTGACTCCGGCGCTCCGCGTCGCGGCGGCGATCCCTCGAAGGGGCTGTTCGCCAGGCTCAAGCGACTCCTCTCCTGACGACGTCGGTCCGCTGTCGCTAATCGTTCTGAGTCGCCGGACTCCGCGATACCGACGGCTATCGCGCGCATAGCGTTGCCCCGAGCCGTGCCTCGAGCGAACTCGTTCCTCGGCGTCGGCTCGCCGACCCATCGAAACCGAACGTCTCGAGACCCACTCCCTCGAGTCCGGCAACCGAGAGCGACGATTCGAGAGAGGGTCCGCGAACGCGGTGAGTCGCGCGTTCGGTTCCGACGGCACTCGCCCTTGAATTGCTATAGAATCGAATACAACTGCTAATCTATCGAGATCGTTTTGTTATCCGTATCGGTGTTCGACGACGCAAGTGTGTCCGACACAGTCTGGGCCGTCCTCGAGGGATCGACGGACCCGTTTCCTGTGTGATCGGCAGACGTCGGTTTGACGCCGCAATACGGCAGGAACCGAGTATCGAACGCGTACCACGAAACCCATCACGGTTATGGAACGAGATTGGCGCGATCGTCGGTTGACTGACGATCGCCTACGAACGATTCACTCCGAGACCGGTCGTCGAGGGCGTCAGAATCGATTTCCGCTCGCGTCCGCTCGAGTATCGGACGGAGATGAGTGCACCACCTCCTTCCAGCAGTGACGACCGATCCGTAAGAGAAGTATCTACATCAGTATATACTATTCAGAATGGTACTTATGAAAGAGTGACTCGAGTCAGCGGTCGGTGAACGGTCCTACCGCGGACGCCGATCTGCGCCGTCGAAACCGACCACTGGGTCGCGTTCGACCGTCGACTCGCGGATTCCGAAGTCAATCGTTCGGCTGTGTCGCGGGCGTCGCGTCCGTTAGCGAGCGTCGTCTGAACGCCACGACGGCGAATAGGGCCATGAGCGCGAACCCGAGGACGCCGATCGCCAGGAGCGCCTGCCCAGTTCCCAGCCGCGAGATCAGCGGCTCGGCCGCGATCGGCGAAACGAACATGCCGAGGAACTGCGTTGTCGTCACGCCGCTGAGGGCCCGACCGCGGTACTGCTCGGTGACGCGCGCCGCCACCCAGTAGTTTATCGTCGGTGTGAGCAGCATGAGTCCGGCACCGGCGATGACGATCCCGGCGACGATAATCCAGTACTGCTCGGTCACGCTAGCGACGACGAACCCGATCCCGGTCGCGGCGAAGATGCCGACGATGATCGCGATGGGACTGTACCGCTCGCGAATGCGATCGAAGTTCAGCGAGACGAGTCCGGCGACGACCGAGACGATTGCGATCGCGATCCCGGTCATCGTGCCGTCGACGGACGTCACGGTCTGCAGGTAGAACGGAATCTCGACGTTGATCTGGTTGTACCCGATCATTCCGATGAACATGACCAAGTAGACGCCGGTCAGGAACGCAAGCGGCAACTCGGCGAGAATGTCCTGCAACTCGGCGACCGACGGCAGCGAGGAGTCGCTTGCGGTGTCGACCTCCGGTTCGTCGATGAAGAAGACGACGAGCGGGACCATGAGGAGTGCAACGAGGTACGTGAGGAAGACGATTCGCCAGTTGAGGTCGGCCAGAACCCCGCCGGCGATCATGGCGACCGCTGCACCGAACGGCATCATGGCTCCCTGCCACCCCATCACGGTCTCTCGACGCTTGCCCGAGAAGTAGTCTGCGATGAGCGTCGTGACGCTGACCATGATTCCGGCGACGGCGATACCGAGGAAGACGCGCGTCCAGAGGATCAGATACAACGAGTCGAGGAAGTACGCCGAACTGGGACCGATCCCGTAGATGATCATCGAGACGATCAGGACGCGCTTTCGACCGTACCGATCGACGAGCACGCCGACGATCGGCGCGAAGATGGCGATTATCAGCCCGGTCAACGTACTGACGAGCTGGGCGAGGACGCCGGCGTTTGATACCGACGAAAACGCCGCTTCGATCGCCGGCAACACCGGATTGACGATTCCACCCGAGAGCGCGGGCAACGTTGCCGCCAACAGGAGCGTCGCGATCGTCGCCCACGGTGTCTCGTCTCGAGTCGTCATGGTCGCACCACTCCGTCGGTCATCGTTCGGTCAACCGGTCGCTCGGCAGATCGAGCCGAGCCGTTCCGACATTGAACTGGTCGCATTATCGCACAGCTATTCGATCCAAGAGTCTTCACAGCAGTAATTTTATCTACCATAATTGTTTCTCCTTGTGTCTGGTACTCTGTCTCAGCGTGTGGAAAAACAATTTACATTAACTATAGTAAAGCATTACGATTCAGGAGAGAATCCGGATCGAATCACCGTCATACGCGGCATCGATCGATGCACGCCTCGTCGCGGTCACTGACTGCGAGGCGGTCGTGTACAGCGGCACGGACTGACTCACTCGGCTCGACCGCAAAAGGGGACGCTCGCTCACAAACGTGCCCCGCGAGAGTGGCGCGAACGGCGCGCCGACATCGTCGGCGGTCTCGGCTATACGTCCACGTCGAACGTCGCCCGCACGTCTCGTGAGGAACGGCCGACGAGAACGGTGTTCGTTCCCTCTGCGACCGTCCAGCCGTCGCTCTCGTCGTAGTATGCGAAGTCGTCGCGCTCGAGCGAGATTGTCACTGTCGTCTCCGCGCCGGCCTCGAGCGACACCGTTTCGAAGCCGACGAGTTCGCGGTCGGGGCAGGCGACCGGCGCGGCCGACCGGCGCGCGTACACCTGAACGACCTCCGTCCCCGTCCGGTCCCCGACGTTGCGGAGATCGACTGCGACCTCGAACCCGTCAGTGGTCTCGCTGACGGTCACGTCGTCGTACTCGAACGTCGTGTACGACAGGCCGTGGCCGAACGGGAACAGCGGTTCGACGTCGCGGTCGTCGAAGTAGCGGTAGCCGACGAAGACGCCCTCGTCGTATCGGACCGCATCGTCGACGCCGGGAAACGCCGCTTCGTCAGCGGTCGGATAGTCCGCGGCGGCGCGGCCGAACGTGACCGGGAGCCGACCGCTCGGATCGGCGTCGCCAAACAGAACGGTCGCAAGCGCCTCGCCGTCGGCCTGCCCCGGATACCAGGTCTCGAGGACGGCGTCGACGTCCTCGAGCCACGGCATCTCGACGGGACCGCTGGTCCGAAGGACGACGACGGTCCGTTCGGCGGCGTCGGCGACGGCCGAGACGAGGTCGTTCTGCTCACCGGGAAGTTCAATATCGTCGCGGTCTTTGAACTCCGTCGCGTCGTCCTGAGCGACGATCACCGCGCAGTCGGCGGCCTCGGCCGCCGCCACTGCGTCGTCGATGCTCGCATCCGCGCTATCGTCGCGTTGCTCGTCTCCGTCGTCGAAGAACGACGATTCGGCGATCGGGGGCACGCCGCGTTCGAACGTGAGATCTGCCGCTCGCTCGGCCAGTCCCTCACGCGGACTGGTCTCGGTGACTGGCGTCACCTCCGAGGAGCCGCCGCCGCCCAGTTTCGCGGCGTCGGCGTTGGGACCGATCAACGCGATCGAGTCGGAGTCGTCGAGGGGTAACGCACCGTCGTTGGTCAGCATAACGGTCCCCTCGACCGCGATGTCGCGGGCCAGGCGGCGATGTTCTGGCGTGTCGAGTTCACCGTCGCGCGCATCGTCGTCGAAGCGTCCGACCGACTCCAGCAGCGTCAGGAGGCGCTCGATCTTCTCGTCGAGAATCGATTCGTCGACCTCGCCGGCCTCGACTGCCTCTCGAAGCGGCTCGCCGAAGTAAGCCGACACGTCCGGGACGGGCGGTAGTTCCCCGCCCTCGTCGTCGGGCGCGTCTCCTTCGTCGATGTCACTGGCCTCGTCAGGCAGGTACGCCTCGAGCTCGACGCCCGGCATCTCGATGTCGAGGCCGGCCAGCGCCGCGTCGACGGTGCTTCGGGTCCCCCACCAGTCGGAGACGACCGGCCCGTCGAATCCCCACTCGCCTTTCAGTACGTCTGAGAGGAGTCGCTCGTGATCGCTCATGTGGACGCCGTTGACGCGATTGTACGCGGTCATCACCGACAGGACGTCGGCCTCCTCGACCGCCGCGCGAAATGCCGGCAAGTAGATCTCGCGCAGCGTCCGCTCGCTCACCTCGGCGCTCACCTCGTAGCGGTTCGTCTCCTGGTTGTTCGCGACGTAGTGTTTGACCATCGCCGCGACGTCCGCGGACTGAATTCCCTCGATAGTCCCCACCCCCATTCGGGCGGTGAGCCGCGGGTCCTCGCTGTAGTATTCGAAGTTCCGACCGCCGTTGGGCGTTCGAATGATGTTAACTCCCGGGCCGAGCACGACGTCCTGTCCGTACGCGGCCGCTTCCCGGCCGAGCGCGGTGCCGAACCGCCGAGCCAGGTCCGGGTTCCACGAGGCCGCAAGCGCGATCGACGAGGGGAACGCGGTCGCCTGCTCGCCCAGTGCTCGCACGCCGAGTGGCCCGTCGACCATCGTCAGCGGTGGGATACCGACCCGCTCGTTGCCGGGCACGTAGCCGGTCGCTTTTCCATCCGGATCGAGCGAGCCGTGGATGAGTTCGATCGTTTCCTCGAGCGTGAGTTCGTCGACGAGTGATTTGCTGTCTGACTCCATTTTTATCGCTCCTCCGTGTGATGCATACAGTACGTATGAATCCGATCCATAATTTATAATGTTGCGCTTCCCGGAGAACGTTTCCGTTCGATCACCGTTCGCACGTCGAGCCCCGCGGACACAACCTATTTGAGCCGTCACGCCAATTTCGTATTGATGGTACGACGAGTAGTACACCAGTTTCGCTCGAGTCGCGGACAGCGAACGGACGACCGAAGCGGTGAGCGATCATGACCGACGGCGATACCGACACCGAACCGACCGACGCGGAGTACGCGAAGTTTTGGGTGAACACGGAAGACGACGACTACGAACCGGTCGACGTCACCAATGTCAAAGAGGAGTGGGAGAACTTGACGATCTATCTCCCCGAGGCGCTCCGCGACGAGATCGAACTGGCCTTTCGCGAGACTAGCTACGAGTGTATGCGCACCGAGAACTACGATCTTCAGAAACTGCGCGACTTCTATCCGTTATTGGTCGTCCTCGGTCTCGAGAGTCTCGAGAGTATTGAAGGTAAGGACATCACTGATATCCTCGCCTACAGCGCCGCCGAGTGCGAATTCGAGTGAGTAGGATCGATTCTCTACGTTCACTGCGACCGATCGCCGCGACACAGTCACGATCAGCACCGCGATACACACTCGACATTACACTCATATGGTCGTAAACGAATTCGCGCAGCTCGCCGATTCAGCGTCCCGATCGGTTCATGAGTATTGAAAGTAATACCATCGCGGCTTCGCCGATCGACAATGACCGACGACCGATCCGCCATCATCTCTAATCCCGTTTTATATCTATATACATATGTTAATTTTGTGTTTATTCCGAATTTGATCTCTCGAGACTGCATATTCCTCGAGATATCCACGATACCGATTAATTTCGAAAGTCAGTTCTTGTTCCCCCACCCATATATTCTGGCAATAGATTGGGAATTAAACCTTCAACATGGGACTGAACGCTCCAACCCATCTCTCGAATCTGCTCTCACGATAGTATTCATTTGGTGTCTAATTACTGGGAGTTCTTCGTTACTATTCGAATCTACATATGTTATCGTATCTAACAGCTCTGAACATGGCGTCGGAAACGACGCCGGATCGCGATCGGCCGTCGTACCGCGGCCGGCGGCGACCTCGAGTCTGGCCGGACCTCCGATTGCACCGTCTCATAACGCAGCGATCGTCGATCGACGCCGGTGCAGTGACGGGCGGCCGGAAGCGGCACTGACCGCATTCGTAGCGTCTGCACCCGTCACGCAGTGCCAACAACTGTTAATATACCACCCACAAACGTGCTCTCGAATGGTCGACGAGGGGACTCCGACGTACGAAGACCGCGATGCGTCCATCGACGAGCGGGTTACTGACCTCCTCGAACGCATGACGCTCGCGGAGAAGACGGGGCAGTTGACCGGCGTCTTCTCATCCGACGCGCGTGCCGAACCCTATGGGAGCCACACGCTCAAGGACCTCGAGTCGCTCGTTCGCGAACGCGGGATCGGCTGGGTCACGCCGTTTGCGACGGGGTTCTCTACGCACAACAGCCCGGCCGTCGTCCCGCGTATCGCGAACCGCTTGCAGCGGATCGCACGCGAGGAGACTAGACTCGGCATTCCCTTGCTCGTTCCGGTCGACGCGGTCCACGGCCACGCGAACGTGGCCGGGGCGACCGTCTTCCCCCATAACCTCGGCTTGGCGGCGACGTGGAGTCGGGACTTGGTTCGACGGGCCGCCCGCGTGACGGCGACCGAGATGCGCGCGACCGGCGCGACGGTGAACTACTCGCCCAACGCGGATGTTGCGAGGGAACCGCGATGGGGACGGACCTACGAGACCTACGGCGAAGCCGCCTCCCTGGTCGGCGAACTGGCGAGGGCGGAGGTCGAGGGACTACAAGGCGACACCGACGGGGCCGGACTCGCAGACGAAACGGCGGTCGCGGCGACCGTCAAACACTTTCCGGCCTACAGCGCCCCCCGGCGAGGCGAGGACGCAGCGCCGAACGACGTCTCGATGAGCACGCTTCGCCGCGTATTCGTGCCGCCGTTCGAGCGCGCGATCGACGCCGGTGCGGCCGCGGTGATGCCGTCGTACAGCTCCGTCGACGGCGAGCCGATCCACGGCTCACGGCGCTTCCTCACGGCGCTGCTCCGCGAGGAACTCGGCTTCGACGGACTCACCCTTTCAGACTGGCACGGCGTCGCCTTCCTCCACAGCCAACACGGGACCGCGTCGTCGCTGCGGGACGCGGTCGATCAGGCGACGCGAGCGGGGCTCGA
Organism: Natrinema sp. 74; assembly: GCF_046097095.1. Lineage (NCBI taxonomy): Archaea > Methanobacteriati > Methanobacteriota > Halobacteria > Halobacteriales > Natrialbaceae > Natrinema > Natrinema sp. 74. The sequence goes on along the minus strand of NZ_CP175698.1, from coordinate 2,871,110 downwards.
CGTGGCCTCGATCGGCGGTCGAGAGTACGCGGATCTATTGGTCGACTCGGTCGAGGCGGACGCGGTTGCCGAGCGACGGCTCGACGAGAGCGTTCGTCGGGTGCTCGAGCTTAAATTCCGGCTCGGACTGTTCGACGATCCCTACGTCGATCCGAGCAAGGGCCGGGCGGTCGTGGGCCGAGACGCCCACCGTGAGCTGTCGCTGACGTGTGCACGCGAGTCGATCGTACTGCTCCAGAACGACGACGGCCTGTTACCGCTCGAGGACGGCATCGACGACCTCCTGGTGACGGGGCCGAACGCCGATTCCCTCGACGCCCTCTGTGGCGGATGGACCGTCGCCGATCTCTCGACGGATCACGGAACGACAGTCCGTGGCGGTCTCGACACGGTGACCGACGCGGAGACGACGGTCGCGTTCGAGCCCGGCGCATCGACCAGATCGACGACAGACCTCGACGCGGCGGCGGCTGCCGCGTCGGCCGCGGACGCGGCGGTCGTCGTTCTCGGCGAGAACTGGTACGTCCACGAGTTCGGACCGGCAGCCGTGACGGGACCGACCGGCGAGTTCCCGACGCGAAATCGGCTCGAGCTTCCGCCGGCACAGACGCGCCTGCTTGAGCGCGTCGCCGAAACGGGGACGCCGACCGTGCTGGTCGTCGTCGGCGGACGGCCCGTTGCGATTCCGGACGAAGCGCGACTCGCCGACGCGGTGGTACTGGGATTCTATCCGGGGTACGAGGGCGGTCGAGCGATCGCTGACGTCCTCGTCGGCGAGACGAACCCGTCCGGCAGACTTCCGATTTCCATGCCGAAGTCGGTCGGGCATTTGCCGACGGTCCACGACCACGATCCGTCCCCGCGGCCGCTCGGCGAGGACGCTCACCCGCCTGCGTACGATCCGCTGTTCGCGTTCGGGCACGGTCTGAGCTACACCGATTTCGAGTACGAGGCGATCTCCTGTTCGACCGAGCGTCACGACCCCGCGGACGACCTGGCGGTGTCGGTGACCGTGACAAACCGCGGCGACCGCGCCGGCACGGAGGTCGTCCAACTGTACCTCCGCGATGTCGTCAGTTCCCGCGTGACGCCGGTTCGAGAACTGGTCGGCTTCGAACGCGTTTCGCTCGAGCCCGGTGACCGAACGCAAGCGACGTTTTCACTCAACCCAGCCGACATGAGTGTCGTGCACCCGGACGGAACGACCGTCGTCGAACCGGGACGGTTCGAAGTGCTGAGCGGGGGCCGCTCGGCCGAGTTCACCGTCACGGAGTGACTCGAGTCGGCCGAGGCCGTTCGACCGTCACGGAGGCAATGCCGGCCAGTCGATCAGACAGTCTCGAGTTCGGCTTCGTCCGCATCAGCGAGTTCGACCAGCGCGTCGGCCTCGAGAGGGTGACATTCGCCCGGGACGACGAGCAGATGGAGCGGTTCACCGAAGTCCCGCTCTGCGAGCTCGGTCATCGTCCCGGCCGCGAGGAGTGGGTCGGGGCTCCCTGCGCGGGCGATGACGACGCCGACGAGGTCGGGGTACGCGTCCGCAAGCAGGTCGGCACCGACATCGGCGGTCATGTACTCGTCTTCCTCGGCGCGTTCGTGGCCGATCTTGATGTCGAGGTAGACGACCGTGTGCAGGCCGTCCTCGCGGTTGGCGTCGATCGTCTCCGTCACGCTGGCGGGGAGGCCGTCGGCCCCGTGGGCGTAGGGAAACGGCAGCGTCGTCGCCTTCCCGAAGCGGTAGTTCTGGAGCCCGGTCAGGGAACTAGCGGCCGTCTGGGCGGTGACGCCGTGGATCACCCGCGTCTCGATCCCGCGGTCGTGGGCTCGCAATCGGAGGTCGACGTGGGTCGTCGAGATCATCGTGTCGCCAGCGGTCAGGAAGGCCACGTCCTCGCTTTCGGCCGCCGAGAGCATGTCCTCGGGGTGCTGCTCGACGCCCGCGCGGTCCCGAACTTCGATCTCGATATCGTGGGCGGACTCGAGGTCCGCGACCGTCGTTCCAATCAGTCGGCTGGTGTAGAACTCGGCGTAGACCCGGTCGGCCGCCCGCAGGGCGTTGCGGCCCTCGACGGTGATCGACTGCTCGTCGTAGAGGCCGAGACCGATGAAAGTGAGCATAGCGGGCGTAGTCCCAGCGCGGGGAATACCCTTTCGAGATGGGGTGGCTCCGGGGTCGCCGGCTCTAGCGGTGCGTCGGCTACGCGTCAGAACCCGATATGCGAGGTCGACGCGGGACCGTCGTCATCGTCTCCGTTGTCAATATCGCCCTCGTGGGCGAAGCTCACGTCGTCGTCGGTGAGGTAGACGACGCCGTCGTCGACGGTCACGTCGACGGACGAAAGCGTCGTGTCGGCCGCCTCGCCGTTGTCGCAGTAGCCCGAACAGGTGTCGAACATCGAGCCGTGTTTGGGACAGATGAGCTGTCCGTCGCGCATCGCCGCGCCGCGGCCCGTATCGAGCCGCTGGGCCTCGTGGGTGCAGCGATTGATCCACGCCTCGACACCGTCCTCGGCCGTCGGCTGACTGCTTGTCGAGCCGTTCTCGACATGGTTCTCACAGGGCACGAGGATAACCTCGTCTTCCTCGCCGTACTCGTCTTCGATGGTGAACAGCCACGACCGACTTTCGTGGACTGACTCGACGGTCGTGAGTCGCGTTCGCTCGCTCATCGCTGTCTACGTACGTGCGTCGCACGGAAAACGCCCCCGTCGAGAGGGTGCCGTCGGACGGCAGCCTCAGAGCGCGAACGCGATCGGGAGGGCCGGTTGGAACAGGAGCACGAGAAGCCCCGCGACGAGCGAGACGACGCCGGTGCCGACCGCCAGTTCCTCACCCCAACTCGGGAGTCGCTCGATCGTGACGACGCCCGTCAGCGCGACCATCCAGACGAGATTCATCTCGCCGAAGAAAACCATCGCGAGGAAGAAGACGCCAAAGCAGGTGAGGACGCACTGCACTCCGTGATGCAACCCCGTCCGGACTGCTCCGGTCGCGCCGTCCGCGTGGGGAGCGACGGACGCACAGCACGTCCGCAGGAGCGATCGTTTGAACCGCGAGACCTGGTAGATCCCGGTGAGCACGAGGACGCCGCCGATAACGAAGGGTGTGTACTCGCGAGTAAGTCCGTAGACGCCTCCCGGAACGACTGCATTTACCAGGAGTGGCACACAGGCCGAACCCAGCCAGACGACGTAGTACCCGCCCAGAAAGGCGACCAGCGCTCGCGCCGCGCCGAGAGCCGATCCCCGATACGCGGCGGTATACTCCCGAGCGAACCGCGTCATCGCCGGCTGCATCATCGCCCACATCATCACGCCCCACATGACGGTGTAGCCGACGACTGCCTCGAGCGTCCCGATGTGGAACACCGCACGTTCCATCGCGCCGGGTGCGGCCATCGGGATTTCCGCCGACAGCATCAGCCATTGCATCCCCGGCATCGGGACGTGGCCACCGTACAGCAGTAGCCACCAGACCGCATCGAGACCGAGCATCGCCGTCACGACGGCCGTCGTCCGATCGGGTTCGACCGAGCGGTTCTCTGTCACGCCCTCGAGCGCGGATCGGAGCGAGACGCTCACCGAGCGATCACCTGCAGTTCGGTGTAGCAAATCGCCGACTGGCGTCCGGTGCCCGGGCGAGTCGGCCGGGCCCGACTCGTTTCGTGTCGACTGTAGACGAGATATCCGCGGACCACTATTCGAGCACGTCGTAACCCGCCCGTTCGATTTCGTTCCGAACGGCAGACTTCGACGACGATTCACCGCGAATCGTCACCCGACCGGCCTTGGCGTCGGCGTCGACCGTACCGACGCCGTCGATCGGCCGCACTGCGCCGGTGATAACTATCTCACAGCCTTCGCACGTCATGTCCGGAACCTCGAGCGTGTATTCGTCCATGCTGCAGCCGACTAACGAGTCGACGGTGTATAAATTACTAAATCGTTGATATTTTCTGGAGTGAACGCTCCAGCACACTGGAACCGATCGATTAGTCCAGCCCGTGTGCCCCCTCGACGAGTTCCCGCAATCGGTGGACGAACCGGGCGGCGGGAGCCCCGTCGACGACATCATGGTCGAACGTCACCGTGAGATTGAGGTACTCGCGGGGCTCGATCTCGCCGTCGACGAGTCCCGGTTTCCGATCGATCCCGCCGACCGTCAACTGGAGCGTGTAGTTCGTCGGACTGATCCCCCAGCCGCCACCTGTGCCGAACATGCCGACGGCGGTGACAGCCACGGTGCCCGCCATGCGTTTCCAGCGTCGGGGAAACGACTGCGGAAGTCGCCATAGCTGCCGCCGGAGGAATCCGGGCAGTCGGAGACCCAGCGACTGTCCCCTCGTCTGTCTGCCCACCTCCGGATCCGTCTGGGTCGTTCGAATCTCCTCGTGAATCGACCGGAGCGTCCGTCGATTCGCCGCCCTGACGACGTGCGGGAGACCGATACGGGAACCGTCGATCTCCCGTTCTATTAGCACGTTCACGTCCACCTCGTCGAACTCGAGAATCCGTCCCCGCCAGTCCGAATACGCCTGGACGTGCGGGTGGTCGTCGAGGGCCTGAGCCAGACAATACACCAGAAACGCGGTGAACGAGACGGGGTCCTCCGTTTCTGTCCCTTGCTCGCGAATGCGTTGCCTGGCTTCGGTGACATCGACCTCCACGAGTCCATGAACGTCGCTTCGCCGGCCGGCCATCCGCATGTAGTCGATCGTTCCGCGACGCTGAAGTGGAACGGGTTCGATCGTCGCTCGCTGGTCTGCCATACGTACCGTAGCCCGACGAGCGCCATACGTATTCGTCCCCACTGACGGACTGTCCATCCGAGACGAATGCTCTCCTGCCGTTTTGTTCCGTTTTCCGACCGCGTGAGCATGGTAGTAGCGATTTCACGGCCGGAGCGTCCCGAACGTCTCGAGGACGCGCCGCCAGTGGTCGCTGTCCGCTTCGGCGTACCCAGTCGCCGAGCCGCCCATGACGAACTGCTGTGTTCGCTCGCGGTTGGCCGTCGGTAGATACGGGGCAGTGATCGCGTGTCCTGCATCCGGGTACACCAGGTGTTCGTATTCACAACCGTACCGGTCGAGCCGGTCGACAGCGACCTTGTGGAGTCTCACGGAGTCCCACATCCTGTCCGCACCACCCGAGACGAGGAGCACCGGACCCGCTATCGACTCGACGGCTATCGTCGCCTCGGCGACCGTCTCCTCGTCTGCGTCCTCGAGCGACTGCGAGTAGCCGGGTTTCATCTCCATCGGTGGCTGGACGTCCCAGACCGAGTGGTCGTCAGTGTACGGGACGTAGGAAACCGGCTCGCCGTCCGCGGTCCACGACGGCCCCGGCGGGAACTCCCGCTGGGAGATGCCCGCCCAGACGACGCCACTTCCGTTGACCGAGACGACGGGACCGACCGATTCGAGTCGGATCCCGACGAGGAGCGCGAGTTCACCACCCTTCGATGTCCCCATGAGTCCCACGGGCCCGCGAACCCTGTTCCTATCGTGGACCCATTCGACGGCGTTCTCGACGGACTCGAGTGGTACCTCCACGAGTTCTGCTGGGAGACGATCGTGGTGGCCCTGCCAGTCGAAGTACTGCACCGCGAGCGCGACGAACCCGTGTGACGCAAGTAGCTGTGCTGTCCCGTCTGCAGGTCGCCCGTCCGACCCGTGGAACACGACCACTGCCGGTGCTGGATCGCTCCCCGGTGGCTCGTAGACGCTGCCGACGAACGACTCGCTAGTCACTGCTTCGGACGTGACCCCCTGACTCCCGAACGTGCGTTCGATCGTCGTCGAACCGAGCGTCGCGCCGTCGCGTTCGACGTGGACGGTCAGTTCGTCACACACGTCGCGGCCGGGTTCGTAGGGGCTCGACCCCTCCTTCGGCGTCGCCCGCTGAACGAGGTCGGTCACTTCGCTCGTTGCCTCGCCCTCCATCGCCGACGCGGACGCGAGCTCGAGCGTATCGTCCGATACGTGGTAGGTCGCTCTCGATTCCCACTCACGGTCACTCCGATCCGTCAGCGAGACGCAGATATCGACGGTCTTGGCGGGAACGTTCGTGATCGTGATGTCGACCGGCTCGTCCACCACGCTCGAGGGTGGATGCTCGAACCCGAGTTCTGTTTGGGCATCCTCGTTCGTGTCCCCTTGCTCGTTCACTGGAGACGCGCTATCGTTAGTTCCTGATTTGTCGCTCATCCGTTACAGGGTCACTGTACCGCCGGCGTGCAAATAAGCGAATGGAGAATTATATTTTGGTATGGGATCTTTGAGAAGAGCTTTGCAGTTGCAGGTGTGACAGGATGGGCAAAATCGCTCGTCGTGATAGCTAGCGAACGACAGGTCAATGTAGGGTGCTCGTGATGGCGGCGTATGGGTGGAGACGTGGATCCGGAGGCAGTTGCAGAAAACCTCTCTGCGTTAGCGAACCCGTTGCGAATTCGAATACTACTGGCTCTCGCGGAGACGCGCCAGCCGAGTTGGGACCACCGGGGGATGCGCTACAGCGACCTCCGCTCGGCGGTCGACGTCGAGGACGGTGGCCGGTTCAACTACCACATCAACAAACTCCGCGACCAGTTCGTCCGGGGAGCAGAGGGACGATACTGGTTGACCACCGCCGGGTCGCGTATCGTAGATGAAATCTACGCCCGGACGTTCTCGGGCGGTCACGAGGGGGTCTCGGGACCAGTCGAGTGGTACTGTCCGGCTGACGAGGAACGGCTGGAAGCGACACTCGAGGACGGAATACTCTCCGTCTCGTGTCCGAATCACGGCGTCCTGTTCGACATGATGCTCTCGTTCACTGCTCCCCGGGGCCGTGACCTCGACGACCTGTTCGCATGGGCCAACCGGCGAGCACTGTGGTACCTCGAATCCGTCTCCTGGGATGTCTGTCCCCACTGCGCGGGCCACTTCGGAGAGGTGACTATCGCGACGCGGAGTCCGGGGCCGGCCACCCGACTAGAAACGCTTAGATGGGACGTCTCGACGATGGTAATGGTCGGTATGCGCTGTCAACAGTGTGGCGTCTCGTTTCGGATTCCCGCGTTCCACTACGCGCTGACACGATCGCCCACTATCGCGTTCCTACACGATCACGGTATCGACTACAGGACGCTCGAACTGGAATACGGCTCGACCCCGTGGGACTGCGAGAGCAAGGAACTCGACGACGGCGTGTTGGTCCGATTCGCAATCGACGACGAACAGCTCGAGATCGAACTCGACAACACGCTCGACACCCGGTCGTACCGACGCACGTCGCTGACCGAGGAGCAGTGACCGTTCGCAGCGGACGCGGTCCATGGATTTGTCCTGAACGTGTCCAACTGCTACGAAGACGAAGCCCCCGTCGGGAGTCGATTCGGTCCAGAATCTTCGAAACGCGATCTCGAGTGATTCACATCGCACACACCGAGAGACCGCGTCCCGGCGAGCAGCATCGAAATTCGATATATCGACTATTGGTTTATTCTCGCCGTTCGTTCTCGAGCACTGCCGGCGAAAACGTCAGCGTTACGGCGGCGCGTCAGCCAGTTCGCATATGGAAGTGCCGTGCGTCCGCGTCGCTCGCGAGGCCGGGGAAGCGACGCGAACGACGCTCGCCGACGCGGACCTGATCGACGACACCTACGAGATCGCCGTCGAGGACGGCTGGCTCTACATCCCGGTGACCAACGCCGACGCGACGCGGGAGGCCCTCGAGGACGCCACGATCGTCACCCGCACGGTCGACGAACGCGAGACGCAGACGACGCCCGCGGATCTCCTCGCGTTCGACCCCTCCTACGAACGGCTCGGCAGGGCTGTGCTCATCGACGACGATGACCCCGAGCGCGCACAAGCGATCGCAGACGCCGTTCTCGAGTCCGACCTTCCCGTCGAGACGGTATTGAACAAGGCCTCGAAGGTCAAAGGCGAGACGCGCGTACGCGACTGGGAACTGCTCGCGGGCGAGGACACGGAGGTCGTCCACCGCGAGTACGGCTGCGAATATCTCCTTGACCTCGCGAACGTCTACTTCTCGCCCCGGCTCGCGACCGAGCGCCACCGCGTCGTCGAGCAAGTCAAGGCGGACGAGCGCGCGTTCGACATGTTCGCCGGCGTCGGCCCCTTTGTCGTCCCGTTCGCGAAACGCGGCGCGGACTGTGTCGGCGTGGACATCAACGCCGAGGCGATCGACTATCTCCGCGAGAACGCCCGCCGCAATGGGGTCACAGATCGCGTGACTGCCATCAACGACGACGTACGCGACGTGGCCGCCGACTACGAGAACTGGGCCGATCGCATCGTGATGAATCTCCCCCACAGCGCCGACGCGTTCCTCGAGTCGGCCGTCGCCATCGCCGGCGACGACTGTGTCCTCCATTACTACGACATCCAGCACGAGGACGACCCCTTCGGCCCGGGCGAGCGCGCGATCCGTGTGGCCGCCGAACCAGAATACGAGGTCACCGTCGAAACCCGCCACACCGTCCGGTCGTATGCCCCGCACGAACTGAACGTCTGTCTGGACGTGCGCCTCGAGCGGTGATTGTGGGGGTCCGGGGCTACGCAACTTCCTCTCACGACTGGATCGATTCGCAACCCTTATGCCCGATATCGACCCTACGAATAAACGCAGACGAACGCGCCGGTGTAGCTCAGACTGGCAGAGCGAATCCTTCGTAAGGATTAGGTCGAGGGTTCAAATCCCTCCACCGGCTTTCTTCCGCCGAACAAATCCGTGAGCTGGCAGTTTTTCTGGAGGAATTTGAATCAGGGTAGCTTCGCTGCGACCGCGGTTCACAATCCCTCTACCGACTCGTTCTGTTCGAACGCGTCTCGAGGAAAGCTACGACGAGAGCGAGGTCGTCATCCGGAACCTGATTCGCCGGTAGGCGGATTGTGGACGGGCGATCGAGCAATCTGAAGCCCGCTCCCTGAGACGAAGGGGCCGAAGAGATCGCCACATTGGCCGGCGGCCCGGACGCGTTGCTCAAGCGCGCCGCGGAACTGATCTCGGACGGAGACTATCGCCGGGCGACGCAACTCGTCGATTACGCGATGGAGGCCGCTCCGGGCGACGAGTCCGTCCAAGAGGTGGCCGCCGAGCTGTACGAAGAACGCGCGACGACAGGGGAGCCTGATGTCGGCGACCCTCTCTCGGTCTGCGGCCACCTACGCCAAGGAGGGGCGACCGTTCCAATAGACAGTCCGTGAGGCGACAGCATTCGTCCGTGTCGCCAATCGACGGGCGGAGCAGAGTCGGCGCTCGAGAGCTGTGATAAACCATAGGGTGCGATATCAAATCTCGAAAGCGGAACGTAACATGGCAAGCGGCCGGGAATCGATACGGTATCACTGCAGTGCTGAAAACTCTGGAACTGGATGATTCGTCTGACTCAGAAGCTACCGCCGGTAGAGCCGCTAGAACGGTGTGAAGTACGACGGCAGGACCGTGCGTGTATGGCGCAGATGATGATGATGTGGCGTCCTGCCGTACTCGTTTGAAAGTGTGCGGTGAGTATAGCAGTGACCCCAAACAGATTTGGTCGGGGACGATCACGCGGGCCGACTCGAGACCGTCGACCGCCGCCGCACCTTGAGACGACCCACAAACGAGGGTGGAAAGAAATGAATCACCGATTCACCGCAGCGCCGGAGCATGGCCGACGGCTAGCGTCGCCCGCTCGAGGGGTCGGTCGAACCAGACTACTGAAACGCAGAGAGCACGAGCGCGACGGCGAGGGCGAGGACGGGATAGTCGACCCGCGAGAACGAAAGCGGCGGCAGCGTCGGGTTCCACGCGAAGCAGCGCGACTGCAGCGCGAGCGAGAGCCGGTCGGCCCGATCGAACGCGCGCGTCACACCGAGAATCCCGATCGTGCTGGCGCGGTCGACCGCACTGCGTTCGGTTCCCAAGCGAGCGGCCATCGCCTCGCGGATCGTCCGGAGATCGCCGCGGAGCACAGGGAGAAACCGGAAGACGAGCCCGACGCCGACGCCGAGGAGCTGGCCTGGTTTCCCGGGGATCGTCCGCTGGATCGCCGCTCGAGAGTGCCGAACCGGCGTCGATCGGACGTAGGCGGCGCTGACGAGCAAGATGAGCACCACGCGGTAGCTCGCCAGCCCCGACGCGACGGCGGCCGACCGATCGAACCAGGGCGCACCGAGGGAGACGCCCGCGAGCAGCGGCGCGAGCGCGAGAACGACCAGCGCGAACCGATAGGCGACGAGGGTTCGCCGGAGCGACAGCCGCGCCGCGGCCATCACGACCGCCGTCAGGGCCGAGAAGACGACGAGTGCGCGCGGCGTCGTGTGCGCCAACGCGGTGGCGGCGAATCCGATCTGGACCGCCAGTTTGGCCCGCGGATCGAGCCGGTGGGCGAGGCTCTCGCCGGGTTCGTAGGTCAGCATCGTGTGGCGTCCGGAACCCGTACCTCGAGTCCCTCGAGTTCTTCCAGCGCGTCTGCGGGCGGGCCGTCGACGGCGACGCGGCCGTTCCGCATCGCGATCACGCGATCGGCCAGCCCGAGCACGTCCCGGAGATCGTGTGTCGCGAGCAGGACGCCGGTGCCGTCGGCCGACAGCGCCTCGAGACGCTCGAGGACCGAGCGGCGCGCGGGGTCGTCCAGCCCGGTAAAGGGCTCGTCGAGGACGAGGTGGGTCGGCTCCATCGCGAGCGCGCCGGCGATGGCGACGCGGGACTGTTCGCCGCCCGAGAGCGCGTCGATTCGCTCGTCGCCTCGGGCGGCCAGATTCACCGCCTCGAGCGCGGCCGCGACGCGGCGGTCGATCGCTCGCCGCTCGAGGCCGAGGTTTTCGGGTCCGAAGGCGACGTCCGCGCCGACGGTCGCGGCGACGAACTGATCGCGCGGGTGCTGGAAGACCATGCCGACGTTCGAGCGAGCGGCGATCAGGTCCTCGGCGACCGGCGTTCCGTCGACGAGCACCTCGCCGGAGTCGGGCTCCAAGAGCCCGTTGCAGTGGCGCATCAGTGTCGTCTTCCCGCTGCCGTTGGCCCCCGCCAGGAGAACGAACTCGCCGTCGTCGATCGACAACGAGACGTCCTCGAGGACGGAAACGCCGTCGAACGCGTGAGAGACCGACTGAAACTCGATCATCGGTGCTGCGATTGATCGTCCGTCGTCATGTAGCGATGCGTCCGCCCTCGACGATGGCGACCGCGGCCGCGATTTTGATGAGATCGCCCGGGATGAACGGAAGGATGCCGAGTTCGGCGGCTTTGATAGGGGTCAGGTCGAGGACGTAGCCGAGCCAGGCGGCTCCGAGGAGATAGATGACGGTCAGCGCCGCGAGCAGCGTCGCGACGAGGACCGGCCGCGACAGCTCGGCGGGATCGCCGGCTTCGCTCCGCCAACGGACGACGGCTCCGATCAACATGACCGCGATCGGATACGACCAGAGATAGCCGGCGCTGTCGCCGATGAGGACGCCGATTCCGGCGGCACGATTGGCGAAGACGGGGAGTCCGACTGCACCGGCGGTCAGGTACAGCAAGATCGAGACCGCCCCCCAGAAGGGGCCGAGGTAGAGCCCCGTAAGATAGACGACGAGCACCCCAAGCGACACCGGGACCGGCGAAAACGGGATCGGAATCGATCCGACGAAGACGGTCGCTCCCAGCAGCGCTGCGAGAACGGCCGCCCGTGCAAAGGGCTTGATAACGTCGTCGTCGACGAGTTCGACCGAACGTTGATCCGTTGCCATACCCCACCCCTCTCTCGTAAACCGGAATGAATACTTCGGTTTCCGAGACGAGCAGTGAGTAAAACGACATATTCCGTCGGCACTGTCGATATCCCGGCTGACGCGAAACAGACCGCTTCCTCTCAGCGTCGGTGATGGTTTCGCCGACTCCCGGTCCGTCGGAGAGGTGCGGTAGAGGCGTCGATCGGCCGTCTACGACCGTCGGTTGACTAACGACCCGCAGTAATACCGTATTTCCTCGGTCCGCTAACTGAAACGACCGGCGGTCTTATGCGGTCGTTCGGTCCCGTGGTGGGAAAATGGGAATCGGTAGTCCAAAACCCGGCGTTCGGGGTCGAGACGGGGCGAAATCAGGAGTGGGGCATGGGGGTAGCGAAACGGCGTTCGCGGACGCGGGTGTCGGAGGGGCCGACGAATGAATCGGTGTCGGACGACCGCGTCCGTCATCTTGGTGGCGGCCGCGCTGGTCGGGAGTGCCGTCGCGCTGCCGCTACTTGGCGGCGGTACCGGGCGAGCCGCCGTCGGCGAGGCGACCGACGGTTCGCCGACCTCGCTCGAGGCGGCCGTCGTGCAAAACGAGTCGCCGCCCGCCGAGCCCGCGTTCGAACTGGTGACGTTCGATGAGGAGTCGGCGTCGGATGCCGGTGAAACCGACCAGGAGACGATGCAGGAGCCGAACGATACGCCCGTCGAGGCGGGCGTCGCGGAGGGTGTCGAACTCGTCCAAGCGCAGGGAATCAACGTGACACAGGAACAGCGAGCGGCGGCGCTCGAGGGCGCTCGCGCGGCGGTGACCCAGCACCAGACCGTCGCGGCAGAGCAGGTGCAGGCGGCGACGGCGGGTGCCGTCCACGGCGCGCTGATCCAGAAACAGTCGGTGAACGCGACCCAGCTCCAGCACGCGGTCGCGGGGGCGACCGGCGGCGGGCTCTCACAGGCCCAGTCGGTGAACGCGACCCAGCTCCAGAGCGCGACCTGGGGCGCGGCCCATGGCGGGCTCGCACAGAGTCAGCGCGTGACCGGCGAACAGATTCAGGTCGCGTGCAGGGGTGCGGCCGCGGGTGCCGCGAAGGAAGCGGGCGCGAACGACGTCGGGACGGTACCGACGATCCAGGAGGCCGCCCAGGGGTCCGCTTACGGCGTCCTGACGCAGTACCAGCGCGTCGCGGCCGAACAGCGCCAGCGGGTGTCCCTCGAGCACGTCCAGCACGCGGCGGCGGGTGCCGCAGCCGGCGCGATCGACGGGGCGACGCACGCGAACGTCAGTCAGACACAACTCGACGCGCGTCAGGACCAGCGCGCCGACGTCGAGCAACGCCAGCGGGTGACGATCAAGCAGGTCCAGAAGGCTGCCGCCGGCGCGGCGAAAGGCGCGCTCGTCCAGCAACAGCGGGTGTCGGTCCGTCAGACCCAGGCAGCGGCCCGCGGCGCGAGTCGTGGCTCGCTGACGCAGCTCCGGACGACCCGACTCGAGCAGTACCAACGGCTCTCGATTACGCAGGTTCAGGAGGCGTCCTTCGGCGCGGCGAAGGGTGCGATCGCCCAGAGTCAGGAGGCGACGGTCGAGCAGATCCACGCCGCGGCGACCGGGAGCGCAAGCGGCGTGCTGGTCCAGCGCCAGGTCGTCTCGATCGGGCAGATCCAGCACGCCGCGGTCGGGGCCGCGGAGGGCGCGGTCACGTCCGCGGTCCAGCGGCAGACGGTGACCGCCGAGCAGGTTCAGGCCGCCGCGGCCGGGGCCGGCGAGGGCGCGGTGACCCAGACACAACTCGTCGGGATCACGCAGATCCAGTCTCTCGCGCGAGGCGGGGCAAGCGGTGCGCTCACGCAGTCTCAGGCGGCGACGGTCGAGCAGATCCAGACGGCGGCACGACTCGCCTGTACGGAGACCGCCGACGTCGTCCAGACACAGCGGATCAGCGTCCAGCAACTCCAGCGGGTGACCGCTGAGACCGCCGCCGACGCGACCGCCTACGCGGTCCAAGAGGAGACCGACGACGCGACGGTCATCAGCCAGCGCGTCGAGGTCACCGTCGTCCAGCGGATCGAGACGGTCGACCGGCTCGAGGGGACGGCCTCGATCGACTTCGCGGACCAGACGTCCGACGGCCAGCGGATCACGGTCGAGGAAGTCTCGCTCTCCGAGGGCGGCTTCGTGGCCGTCTACGGGGGCGTCGCCGTCGGTACCGATCCGGAGCGCGTGATCGGGGTCTCGCGCTTCCTCGAGGCCGGCACCCACGAGAACGTCACGATCGAACTCGACGAGCCGCTGGCGGAGAGCGCGGCGGTCGTGGCGGTCGCCCACCACGACACGGACGGTGACGAGACGTTCGACTACGTCGACTCCGGGGGCGAGACGGACCCGCCGTACGTCACCGGTGCCGGTGCGCCGGCTCTCGGCGGTGCGTTCGTGACAGTCTCCGAAGGGACCGACGAAGCTACCGGATCGCTGTCGGTCGCCGACCAGACCGGTTCCGGCTCGAGCCTGACGGTCGACGAAGCGAACGCGTCCGTCGACTACGCGCTCACCGTCACTCACGAAAACGGCACGCGGCTCGCAGCGACCGAGCCGATCGCGGCCGGCGAGGCGGTCGCAAACGAGACGGTCGATCTCGAGCCGCCACTCGCCGAGAACGCGACGCTCGAGGTGGCCGTCGTCGCGGCGGCCGACGGCGAGGAACTCGCGAACGAGACGATCGAATACTCCCTTGCAGCCGAGGGCCCCAGGGCGGTGATCTCGGTCGATAACCAGACCGGCAGCGGTGAGACGCTCGCGGTCGACGCGGCGAGCGCGTCCGTCCCGTACGTGATCGCGGCCGAGTACGACGGGCAGCGCGTCGACAGCGAGGTGTTCGAGGCGAACTCGACGGCCACCGGCGCGGTCCTCGAACTCGACCCGCCGATCGAGGCGAACGCGACCGTCGAGGTGTCCGTCCGCGCCGCGGCTGACGACGCGGTGCTGGCGACCGAGACGATCGCGTACGGCCTCGCGGAGCCGGCCCCCGACCGGCCGACGGCGAACCTCTCGGTGGCCGACCAGACGGGCGACGGTGAGACGATCACGATCACGCAGGCCAACGCGTCCGTCGACTACGCGCTCACGGTCACCGGCGAGAACGGGACGCAACTTACAGCGACCGAGGCCTTCGACGCGAACGAGACGATCGGCCCGCTCGAGTTCCCCCTGGAGCCGCCGCTCGAATCGAATTCGACGCTCGAGGTGGCCGTCATCGACGCGGACGACGGCACCGTCCTCGCGACCGATACCGTCGGATACACGGTCGACGGCGGGCTCAGACGGTTCGACGTGACGTTCGTCAACTGCACGTACGCGACAGTCGACGCCTCGCTCGAGGCGGGCGACCGAGTCGCCGCGAGCACGGGCTTTTACACCGGTGGCGGTTTCGGAAACACGATCGTCGAGGACATGATCACCGTCGGCGAGGACGTCGAAGCGCCGTTCGACGGGACGATCGTCTTCCAGATCGGCGACGAACGCGACGTTACGACCGACGGCGATCGGGTGATCGTCGAGGTACCCGACTACGGCACCTTCGGGACGTATATTTCCGGAATCAGCTCACCCGAGGCGGCGCGCGTCGGCGGTATCGACTATCCGAACCCCGACGAGGCGTGTCTCGATTCGATCCGACCAGAGCGCCCCTCGCTCTCCGTTGTCGAGACGACCCCGACAGAGGACGGCATCAACGTGACGTTCGGCTACGAGAACCCGAACGACGCCTCGCTGGCCGTCGACAGCGAGTTCGTCGAGGGAACGACGACCGCCCGGCCGCCAGACGGCCTCGAGCCCGGCCGGCACACGTTCACCGTCAAGTGGACGCCCGAAAGCGACGACGAGCGCCTCGTCTGGCAGGTCGACCTCTCGCACTTCGGCTACGAGGAGCCTCTGACCGCGGCGACGCCGCCCGCCGGCGAACTCAAGTCGGCCGATCCGGCCGCGTTCGGCGTCGAAATCGCGGGGACGAACGATCCAGTCACGCGAGGTGAGCCACTCGCGGTCGAGGCTCAGGTGGCAAACGTCGGCGGCGAAAACGGAACGCAGAACGTCTCGCTCGCGGTCGATGATGCCGTCGTCAACGCGACGACGGTCTCGCTCGAGCCCGGTCAGACGGAGACGGTGTCGCTCACGGCGGACAGCACCGACCTCGGGCTCGGCGAGCATTCGGTCGCGGTGTCGACCGCCAACGAGACGGCAGAGACCACGATCACCGTCGAGGAGGCCGTCGAACCGGCGTCGTTCGGCGTCTCGATCGCGAGCACGAACGGCCCCGTCACACGAGGTGAGCCGCTCGCGGTCGAGGCCGAGGTCGAGAACGTCGGCGGCGAGACCGGCACGCAGAACGTGACGCTCTCGATCGGTGGGACTCCCGTCGATACGACGGGTATCTCGCTCGAGCCTGGCCAGTCCGAGCCGGTCACGCTGCGTGCCGAGACGGCGACCCTCGAGCCGGGCGAGTACCCGGTCGCGGTGTCGACCGCGAACCAAACGGCCGAGACGACGGTGACAATCGAGCCGAGCGGCGAACCGGCGTCGTTCGCCGTCGCAGACGTTTCGGTGTCCGACGCCGGCCAACCCGGTGAGGAGGTGACGGTAACGGCGACGATCGAGAACGAGGGCGATCTCGAGGGAACGGAGACGGTGACCTACAGCGTCGACGGTCGGGTGGCCGCCGAAACGCCCGTGACACTCACGGGCGGACAGACGGCGACGCTCACGTTTTCGGTACAGCTCCCGGCGGGAACGTCGACGCACACGGTCGCGACCGCCGACGATCAGGCCTCGGTGACGATCGAAGCGGCCGCGCCGGAACCTGCAGAGACAGACGATGGTGCAGAGTCGGGACCGCCCGAAGACCCCGGGCCACCCGAAGAGCCAGGGCCACCTGAAGAGCCCGGGCCGCCGGAGGAAACAGGGCCGCCAGAAGGGGACGGTAACGCCGAACCTGCTGGGCCACCCGACGGCGGTGGCGGCTAAGTGGCGTCAGCGTTCGCTCGAGCTCCAGTTTGCTCGTCGAGCGCTGCCGCGATTCCGTTCGGAAAATCGAGCTGGTACCCTCGATACGACGATCGATACGGTGGGCTTGTCAGTGCTGGTGGCCGGTCGCCTCGCCGAACGTGACGCCGAATCGCTCTTCGAAGAGGTCCATCACTGCTTCCTCCTGGGCCTCGAGTTCCGCGTCGGTATCCTCACCGTGGTGGACGATGTGGTGTGCGCGGCTGGCAAAGGAGAGCAGCATGACGTCGCCGACCGTCTCGGCATCGCTCTGGTCGCCCTCCGCGACGAGGTCGACGAGTCCCGCCGGAATCGTCACTTCGTCGGCCGCGCCATCTTCGGAACTGATCGAAAAGGTCGTCGTCTTGACTTCGTCGGTCATACTCCTACGGTCGGGAACCGTCCCTATAGATGCTATGGCTTGTGCCCGAAACGACCTGACGGCCGATCGCACGGTGCTGTCGACCCACCCCGCGCGTTTTTGGCCGTCGGTAACCAATATGCACGTATTCCATCCGTCGAGCTCGATGAAGAAACGATCGAACGGCTCGATGCACTGCGCGTCGAGGACGAGTCCTACGACGAACTCGTGATCGAGCTCATCAACATCTACGAAACGAGCGAGTATACGCTGTTCCACGCCGGCGACTGACGCTGGCGAGCAGCGCCGACGTGCCGGGGCAGCGATCGTCGAACGGACGACGCCGCGGCTCAGTTACCGTCGGCGACGGTCTGCCGAACGCTTTCCCACCGCCCCTTCGACTCGAGGTGTGACTGGAGTTCCGTCGCGTACTCCTGGGTCAGGCGTTCGGCCGCCTCGAGGCGTTCCTTCTCGACGGAGCCGCCGTTGCCGCCCATCCCGAGTGCACCCATGATCGAGTCGAAGACGCCGCCGCTCGAGGAGCTCGAGCCGGAGGCTCCGCCGCCGGACTGGCCGGCCATCGCGCCCATTCCCGTCTGGACGTTCTCGAGTTCGGGGATGATACCGTCGAGGTTGTCCGTGTTGGCGACGATCTGCGCTCGATCGGGATCTTCGGGGTGTTCGATCTCGAACTCCGTCGCGGTCATGATCAGGCTCCACTGTTGGTTTGAAAACTGCGACTCCCGGATCCGCGCGGCGAACTCCTGATCGACGGTCATGCGCTCCCCGACGATCCGATCGGTCCACGACGTGTCGCTCATGGGTTTCGGTTAGCGGGGCGGCCGCATCAGCGTTTCCCCTCCGTGCACCCGTCGCTGGCCGGCGGACGACCGTCGAGATCCCTCTCGCCCGCGGCGGGACAACGCTCATATAGGATCTTGTTGTATGTTATCGTGTATCGCAATGTACGACCGCATCCTCATCCCGACCGACGGCTCGCCGGAGTGCGAGCGCGCGATCGAGTACGCCTTCGAGCTCGCGCACACCCACGACGCGACCGTCCGCGCGCTCTACGTGGTCAACGTAACCGGCTACAGCGGCCTCTCCATGGAAACCGCACTCGAAGGGATTAGCGACGCGCTTCACAACGAAGGGCAAGCCGCGGTCGAACGGGTCGCGGCGCTCGCACCAGACGGCGTCACGGTCGAGACCGACGTACGCGAGGGATCGCCGAGTCACGCCATCGTCGAGGCGGCCGACCCAAGCGAGTGCGACCTGGTCGTGATGGGAACCCACGGTCGCGGCGGAATCGACCGACTGTTGCTCGGCAGCGTTACAGAGCGCGTCGTCCGGCGCGCGTCGGTTCCCGTCCTCACGGTGCAGGTCGATTCCGACGCGCCCGACGACCGATCCGAACGGCAATCCCTCACCGTCGAGTGAGCGCCGCGATAGCTCGCCGGCTTAGATCGGGCGTAGGTGTTCACAGTCGCCCGCCGAGACCGTCACGCGTCCGTCGTCGGTCTCGACCTCGAGCGTCCCCGACTCCGTCACGTCGACCGCCTCGCCGACGATCTCGCCCGACGGCCGCTCGACCCGGACGCGCTGGCCGAGCGTCAGCGCTAGGTCGCACCACGCGGGGACGACGGCGTCGAGGTCGGTTCGATAGCGATCGAACTCCTCGAGTAAGCGCTGGACGAAGGTCCGACGGTCGACGTCGCCGGCCTCGTTGCGGACGCTGGTTGCGCCCTCGGGGAGCCCGTCGGCGTCGAGGTTAGCGTTGACGCCGATCCCGGCGATGAGCCACTCCACGCGGTCCGTTTCGCCTTCCATCTCCGTGAGAATGCCCACGAGTTTCCGATAGTCGCCGTCGTCACCGACGGGGACGACCACGTCGTTGGGCCACTTGATCCGGGCGTCGACGCCGGCCTCGCGCGCCACTGTCGCCGTCGCGACCGCCGACGCGAGCGTGTACAGCGGGGCCTGCGCGGGCGTGATTTCGGGCCGGGAGACGATACTCACCCAGATGCCGCCCGACGGCGACGACCACTCGCGCTTGAGGCGGCCGCGCCCGCCGGTCTGTTCGTCCGCGACGACGGCCACGTCCACCGCGCCGTCGGCCGCGAGGTCGCGCGCACGGTCGTTCGTGCTCTCCAGCGTGTCGTGGTACTCGATCGAAAACGGTGCCTCGAGCCCGAACTCGATCGCCGGCGCGTTATACGCGTCGACGCCGGCCAACTCGTAGCCGTTCGGGCTGCTCTCGATCTCGAAGTCCGCATCGCGCAGTTCCTCGATGTGCTTCCAGACCGCCGCCCGCGAGACCTCGAGGTCGTCGGCCAGTTCCGGCCCCGAGACCGGTCCGTCCGACAACGCCGCGAGGATCGCCCGTCGCGTCTCGTTCATGGCCTCGAGAGGGGGCCGCTCGTACTTCAATCGGCGGGTCCTCGCGGCTCAACGGTCGATCGAAGAAGCCCCCGGCTGTCAGGCAGCGAGAGCATTGCGAACGGGATAGACGGTGAGACGGTGTCCGACGACGATGCCCGTCGATATCGTGGTCGAACAGCCTATACAGCACATACCATACGTAGTATGACAATACCGAGGGCTGTTTCGGGAATAGCGTCCGAGGTAGTACTACCGCGACCGGAAGCTGATATACAGACGAGTTCAGTCTCGCAGTTCGCGGAGTTTCTCGCGGCCCGGCGCGATCAGTTCGTCGAGATAGCTCGCCAGCGTCCCCTTCGCGTCGGCGGGGTGGAGGTCGCCGGACTCGAGGTCTTCGGCCAGCGACTCGAACTCTTCGTAGGTCAGATCGCCGCCGTACTTCTCGGGGCGTTCGACGACGACCTCCTCGAAGCGCGGGAAGACGTGGTACTCGAACAGTTCGAGGACGGGGTTCTCGCGCTCGTTGCCGTCGTCATCCGGCTCTGGGTCGCGGGTCGGCGGACAGTACGCCGAGTTGACCTTCTCCTCTACGTCCTCGGTCGAGTCCTCCATCGAAATGGTGATCCCCTCGCTCGAGGACATCTTCCCCTCACCGCTTGTGAGATCGGCAACGATGGGCGTATGGAGGGCGGGACGGACCTCGTAGTCGAGGTCGGGCAGCTTTTCGCGGGCGAGCATGTGAACCTTCCGCTGGTCGAGCCCACCGACCGCGAGATCGAGATCGAGGTACTCGATGTCCAAGGTCTGCATCAGCGGGTAGACGAGGTGGCTCACCTTGGCGGTCTCGTCGCCCTGGATCTCGGCCATCGCGCGCTGGGCGCGGTTCATCGTCGTCCCGACCTCGAGGGCGTGGAGATCGAGGACGTACTCCTCGTCGAGTTGGAACTCAGAGCCGTAGACGAACTCGGCGTTGTCCTCGTCGAGGCCGTAGGCGAGGAACTGGGCCTTCATCTGCTCGGCGATGTCTCGGATCTCCTCGAACGTGCCTTTCCCGTTGAGGTAGGCGTGGACGTCTGCCAGGAGGACAACGACCTCCATGCCGGCCTCCTGGAGATCGATGAGCTTGTTCGCCGTCAGCAGGTGGCCCAGATGGAGTACGCCGGAGGGCTCGTAGCCGACGTAGGCGCGTTTCCCCGCCGGCTCGTCGGCGAGGTCGCGGACCTCCTCGTCGGTGACGACCTCCTCGGCGTTTCGCGTGAGTAACTCGTAGGCGTCCATACGTGGCAGGAACCGGACCAGGAATTTATACCCCTTGAAACCGCCGCCGGACCCCTCAAAACGGCGTCGGGATCGATTCGACCTGATCGCGGGCCGTGCCGGCGAGATAGCCGGTGGCAGCGCCGACGCCGGCTCCGACGGCACCGCCGGCCGGGCCAGCGACCCCGCCGACCGTCCCGCCGAGTTTCGCTCCCGCGGCCGCACCGCTGGAGGCGTGGTCCGATCGCAGACACGGTGGCTCGAGTGATACCATAGACGACTGTTCAGTGTGGTGACTAATAACCATTCGTCTTTCGGGCCATCGCGAACGCGAACCGGCGAGCGCGAGTCTGGCCCACTGCGGGACGGTTACGTCGATAGCTCGCGAAACGTGGTCATCCCGTCTTGCTGGACGCGGATCCGGTATCCCTCGTAGGAAAACACGATACACGCGTCGGCCTCGGCGGACGGCGGCGACGAGAAGAGGTCGGCGATCAGATCGTCGATGCAGCGGTAGATCGGGGGGAGGTTCAGCGGACTTCCGTCGTCGAGGTCGGCGACGATTTCGACGATCTGGGTCGCCGGATCGTCCTGCTCCGTGTTAAGTCGTCGCGTTATGCGCTCGTCACTGGTTACATCGCTCGGCTTACTCATCGATACCAATGCGACGGCGTCCGTGTTCGTAACTACTGGCCCGGCCACTGCGTGCCCCGCCTGCAGACTCGGGTCGAGTCCGCAGTCGAACGGATCGTCCCACGCGACGGTCGCTGACGAGAGAGTTCGCGACGAACTGCCGGCCGAATACTCTTCCGGTCGGTCGTCGTACTCACACCGATCAATGAGCTACCGAGAGGACTTCGTCAACGCCCTGCGCCGTCGCTTCCTCCCACAGACACACTTCCTCTTGCAGGGGACGTTTGGCGGTTACGCGGTCAGCCACACGACCGCCGACGAGTACGCCCTCACGGTTCACTGCTCGGAGGCGACGATCGAGGACGTCCTCGAGCAACTGGGGTTCTCGCGCAACCCGATCGCCGCGCTCAAGGTCCGAATGGACGGCAACACGTCCGAAGGCTCGTGGGTGTGGCGACCGTCGCTGTTCGCCGACGAGCAACTGCATATCGTCCTCCACGACCTCGAGAACGAATCGGGCGTCGACGTCTACGCCCACTGGGAGTGTTCGTGGATCCGCCACCCGTACAAGCACTACGTCGCCCGCGGCTACGACGCCGAGAAAGGGGTCGCGCTCGCGCGGCGCTGGCTCGTCGACGGCGACGAACTCGAGTGCGGGCCGGGAATCGACTACGAGATCGATAACTCGCTCGCGCGGCGGGCGAGCGAGGCGCTGTGGCTGTCGTACTACCGTCTCGAAGAGGCGAAAGCGGCGATCGCGTCGAAACTGCCGTTCGTCGACGGCGTCGAGCGACCACAGATCATCGAGCGCGAGGGGGCGCGCGATTCGGTCTCGCCGACGATTACGGGGAAGCGCTGACTTCGGTGGCGGTCAGAGGTCCCCGGACCGAATGCGCTCTTCGGCCGCCTCGAGCGCTCGCTCCCGGTCGAAGGCCTCGATAACCGCCCGTAGGTCGTCCTCGTCGGCGTCGGCCAGTTCTCGCGCGTGCTCGGTGATGTTCGGCACGGCGCGGATGATGTTGTCGACGATCGGCACGTCGGCCACCTGTGGCGACCGCGATAGCGGGTTGAGATCGATCACGATCTCGGTCTTGCCCATCTCGTCTAGGGCCTCAGCGCGATCGCCGTCCTCGAGGGGAACGAGCACCGCGTCGGCCGCGTAGATCCCGTCGGCGTCGACTTTCGCCCGTTTGTGATCCAGATTTGGAATGTGCGCGTCGGCCTCGAGTCCCTTGACCTCGTCTGCGCCGTGCTCGCGGAGGTGGTCGGCGATGGCCGCGATGCGCTCGGGCGTGCGATTGAACAGGTTGACCTCGAGGTCGGCGTCGACGGCGTCGGCCAGTTGGACCATCTCGCCGGGGACCAGCGCCGCGACGTTGCCGTTGATCGAGAGCACCGGTCGATCGGCGAGCAGGAGGTGCGCCGCGGCCGCCCGCTCGGCGTCGTCGGCGCTGGGAATCGTCTCCTCTCCCAGCAGATAGTCGAACGCGCTGCCCCGTCCCTCGGCGTGCATCCCCTGTAGGTGGGTGATCCCCTTCTCGACGCCCCGCTCGATCCGGTGGCGAGTGAGCAGATCCTGGTATCTGGGGTGGTCCTCCGGGATCTCCTCCTCGTGCTCGACGTCGGCGGAAACGGTGTCGTAGTCGCTCACGAGGGGTGACTCAGTACCGTCGATAAAAAAGCCGATTGATCGCCGGGTCGTTACTCGGTGAACGTGATCCAGCCCTCGGGTGCCTGGGCCTTCACGTCGTTCATCGCCCCGCGGGCCGCGGTTCGGGTCTCGTAGGTCTGGGTGCTCTCGGCCATCATCGCACCGTACTCGTCGATCAGCTGCCAGACCCAGCCGTCATCGTCGGTGTGGAGCTCGAACGAGACGCTGTCGATCTCGAGGATGCTCGCCGACTCGATCAGGTCGCGGACGTCCGCTAGGGCCTCGCGAGCGGCCTCGGAGGTTTCGTAGGCTTCGGAGCCGGTCGCGACGGTGCGGCCGTCCTCGTCGATGAGCCGCCATTGCCAGCGATCGTCCTCGTCGGCGACGAGTTCGAAGGAAGCCACGTCGAAATCGACCCGGCCGGCCATCGGCGCGAGCCGGCGGACGTCCTCGATCGCGTCGTAGAGGTCGTCCTTGCTCGCGGCGGTGTCGACCGCTTCGGCGAGTACCTCGCGGTCGCGGTCGACGAGTTCCCACGACCAGCCGTCCTCGTCCTCGCCGTCGAGACGGATCGCGGCGTCCTCGATCGAGAAGATCGGCGCGTCGGCCGCGTTCACCGCCAGGTCCTCGACGCCGTCCATCGCCGCGTCGCGGTCGCTAAAGGAGACGTTTGCGTCGGCGATCTCTTCGCGGTCGCGGTCGAGCAGACGGAAGTGCCAGTCGTCGGTCTCGTAGAGCTGGACGGAGACGTCGCCGATCGTGAACTGACCGGCCGACGCGGCCGCCTCGCGAACATCGTCGAGACCGTCGACCAGTTCGTCGCGGGTCGGATACGGCTCACCGCCGACGGCGACGATTTCGCCCGCCGGCATGACGAACCGCCAGTGCCAGTCCTCGGTCGCGTACGTCTGGAAGATCGCCTCGTCCATCGTCCGCACGTTCGACTCGAGGTGCTCGAGCAGGCGGTTCATCGCGTCGCGCGCGGCGTCGCGCGTCGGGTGAGTGTTCGGGTCCTCGGCGACGAGTTTCCCGCCCTCGTCGATGAGCCGCCAGCCCCACTCGTCGTCCTCGTTGACGAACAGCTCGAAGGCGGCGGTCTCGATCTCGAGCAGTTCGGCGTCGGGGGCCTGCTCTTTGAGCGTCATCATCGCTTCGGCGGCCTCCCCGCGGGAGGTGTGTTCCTCGCCGCTGTCGGCCAAGACGTTGCCGTCCTCGTCGATGAGCCGCCAGCGCCACTCGCCGTCGTCGGCCTCGTAGACCTGGAACGCGGCGTTTTCGAACTCGATGAGATCGGCCTCGTTGGCCTGTTGGCGAACGCGCTCGATCGCGTCGGCGGCCGACTCGGCGTCGCCGTGGGGGACGTTACTCGCCGCGATGACGTCGCGGTCGTCCGTGACGAGTCGCCAGTTCCACGGTCCGGTGTCGTCGGCTTCCGTGCTGTCGTCCGCGACCGTCCCGCCGTCCGGAGCCGGCTCAGGGTCCTCGATCGCCGCGGCGGACGTCTCGGCCGCGTCGAACGTGTACTCTTCGCCCGCGGCGTCCGGGGTCGGATAGACCTCGTACTCCGCGCTCTCGATTTCGACGATGTCGGCGTCACGGGCGTTCTCGCTGAACTCGTCGGCCCACCGCTCGGAGCCGCCGCGTTCGCGCGTCCCGTCAGGGCCGCGCGCGACGACGTGCTCGGTCGCGTCGATGAGTCGGTAGCGCCACTCCTCGTCGTCCTCGTAGAGTTCGAACGTCGGTTCACCGGCGACGGTGATCGACGCCGAGTCCAGTTCCGGCAGCAGGTCCTCAGCGGCTTTCTCGGCGCTGCGCCGGGAGCCGAACTCGTGCGTGCTGGTGGCGATGACGTCGTCGGCGGCGTCGACGAACCGCCAGGTCCAGCCGGCGGCCCCCTCACAGAGCTCCACGCCGATGTGCTCGACGTCGAGCACTCGCGCGCGGTCGAATCGCTCGGCGAACGTCCGGGCGGCCTCCTCGGCGCGTTCCTGCGTCGAGTGACCCGTCTCGCTCGAGGCCAGCGGCGTGCGGTCGTCGTCGACGAGTTGCCAGTACCACTGATCGCGTCGCTGCTCGTAGGTGAACGCCGCGCCTTCGATCTCGATCACGTCGGCCTCGGGGCCACGGTCTTTCAGGAAGCTGACCGACTCCTCGGCACCGTCGCGTCGGTCGAACTCGCCGGCACAGGAGCCGACGATCGAACCGTCGTCGCGCGCGAGCGTCCACTGCCAGGAGCCGTCGCGGTCCTCGTAGAGCCGGAACGCCGAGGTCGTCAGCTCCATCAGTCCCGCGGAGCTGATCTGTGACTTGACGCGTTCGATGCCCTCCGTCGCATCCGGCCGCGTGACGGCGCTTTCGGTGCTCTGGGCCAGCGCCTCGAGGTGGAGGACGTGCCACTTCCAGTCGCCGTTTTCGTCGCGGAAGACGGCGAACTGGGCGCTCTCCATCGCGTCGCCGGTGAGGATCGCCGGATCTTCCGTCTGTCCCTCTTCTTCGACGAACATCCCCCGCTGACCGGTGAGAATCGGAACGAGCGCGGTAACGCCCGCGATGATGCCGATCCCGAACGTATAGACCGAGATCACTTCGACGCTGTAGTCGGTCCCGAGCGCGCGCCAGTTGTATGGGTACGCCCAGGCGAAGAATCCGACGCCTACGAAGGAGACGGCGAGCCCAACGGCGCTGGCCTGTATCCCGCGCCGTCGCACCGGTAACATGAGCACGATGCCGAACAAACAGAGCGCGAGCCCCGCCGCGGCCGTGACGCCGGAAATCTTAATCAAGGCGTAGGAATTCGATGTCCCTGCGTATCCGACGACGAAGGTCACCACGCCCGCCGCCCCGATGATGTACCCGACGATGAACAGCCAATAGCCGTAGACGTCCTTGCTTGAGTCGGGTTCCCCGACGTAATGTTCGTACAACTTAAACAGGTCTTGATGAATGTCAGTCAGTGATGCCATTTCAAATCTTGACCGGATAACTCGAACGCACCATAATAAAGTTCTGGCTACCAGTAATATGTATGTTATATAATACAACTAACATATGTGTCGACAGCGATCCGTCGACCGACCCGGTCCGCGAGCGTCGACGAGGAATGAATGCAGATCAAAAACGGAAGCAATGTGCCTCTCACTCGAGTTTTCAATAGTGATAACGAGAGGGTGGCAGCGAGTCGACGGCGTTTGGTTCAGAAGGGAGACGCGTGGACCGAACGATACCGGCGCGCCCGCGTGCGATTCAGCCGTCGGACGGGTACATCGTCTGATAGATAGTGGGGGTATTTAATTGGGTGCAGGCGCGGAGCCCCCGCCGCGACGGGCCGCCGAAGGTGGCAAGTAAACAGCGAGGTCACCTACCGCAGGACGGCACCGGCCGGGTGGGTCGCACAGACCGACGGGTCGTAGCCGGCGTCGGACAGCCCGGTTCCGAGCGCGAAGACGGTCTCCCCGAGCATGGCCATCGAGGCCTGACCATCGGCTGCCGAGACATCGGCAACAGTTTCCGTGACCTGGTCGGTCAGGAGACCGGCGTCGCGCGCGAACAATCTCGAGGCGTACATAAACGAGAGGAGCGTCGGCTCTTCGACGACCCTGGACAGGGCCTCCTCGCCGGCGGCCGTCAGCTCCTCGGTGTCGCCCGAGAGTACGTCGGCAGTCGAGAGTTCGCCGAACGAGATGTACTCGACGCGCGCCCGCGACGGAACCGCATCGAGCGTGTTGTGCTGTGGCCCGCCCGGCTCGAGGCGAATCGGGACGCCGCCACGGGCCTGTGCAACCACGTCACCCAGGCCCGTCCCGGCCCGTACCTCGGCACCGTGGGCGATCGTTACGAGTTCGTTCATCGAGAGTTTGCGTTCGAACACCCGGTTGGCTGCCAGTGCCGTCCCCAGCGCCAGCGCACCTGAGACACCGAAGCCCGCTCCGAGCGGAATCTCTGACTCGGCCTCGACGTGCGCGGTCGCGTTCAGGGTCTCGAGGACGGTCGCCACCGGATCGACCTCGAGTTCCGTGCCGTCGAGGACGACGGTCGAATCGTCGCCGGTGGCGGGTTCGACCGTCACCTCGACACCGTCAGTGAGCGTCAGTCCTGCACCTCGAGACCCGGCTTTCGTCGGGTCTTCGTCCGAATGGGCGCTGAAAAAGCCGGTAATGTGTCCGGGTACGAACGCCGTCGCCTCCTCGCGCATTACGCCGTCGCTTTCGGCCCGAACGGTATAACGTTGAAGGTTCTCATCCCGGTTCGCTTGGCCGACAGCGAACGTGAGGCACCGCGTGACCGACGTGTGCCGTCTCGCTTACCGACGCCGATCACGAGCTCGGTGTGGCGCTCGATCGCTCGGGCAACGTCCGAACGGATATCATGCGTCCACGTTGTCCAGCGTCCACGTTGGTTCCGTACCCATCGTCCCATAAATACGCTCAGTATAGAGAAAGAACACCCAATCTCGGCTGCGTGATCTCGTAGTACGTCGATGACAGATAACGACACCCACGGCAACGAACCGACGACGGACGAATCGACGATCGACCGACGAAGCCTCGTGAAAGCGACCGGGACGGCGATCGTCGGCGGTGCGGGACTGGCCGCCGCGTCGAACTCGGCGTCCGCTCAGATCGGCGGTCCCGACATTATCACCGTCGATGATGGCCTATTCGGTTGGAGCGCCGACGGGAGCCTCCCGGTCACCGACGAACTGCTCGTCTTCATCCACGGGTGGTTCGGCGACTCCTCCGTCTCGAGCCAGGCCGCTGACGTGCTACGTTCGCTCGAATCCGGCGGCTATTCGCCGGCCCGGACCGTCGCGATCGAGTGGCCCGCGACCACTATCAATTACTTCGGTGCCGAACGAGACACCGAGGACGTCGGCGAGGTCGTTGCCGGCCTCGCCGAGGACTTCTCCGACGCAGGCGGCGGGCGTATCCACCTCGTGGGACACTCGCTGGGCGGCCGCTGTGTCTACTGGACCTCGGCCAAGCTTGCAAGCGGCTACGAACTCGAGACCGTCGCCGGTCTCGGGACGGCGGCCGACGGCTCCGAGATCTGTGGCGACCCGTGGAACGCCGGTCTCAGCAACGCCTGCGAGGTGCGCAACTACCACTCCCAGAACGACTCGACGGTCGGCTCGGCCTACGGCGGCCTCGGCGACACTGCCCTCGGCACCGAAGGGGCCGGCTGCAATCCTGCGCCGAACTACACCGACATTGATGTCACGGGCAGCGTCGGGAGCCACCTCTCGTACCTCGGCGACGCCACGGTCGGTGCAGACCTCGCCGCGGCGATCAACGACGGGAGCTGTGGTGACACGAACGGGGGTGACGACGGTAGCGACGACGGGAGCTGGTGGAGCTGATAGTTCGGTTGCACGTGTCGCGAGTCGACGAGAACGACGAAACCGGGATCAGCGTCCGACGGTACTTCGTGGCGAGGTCCCGTTCGTCCTACCAGTTTTCGGGGTTGTCGCCTACGGCGACAACCGCTGGCGATCTCGCGGGAATACCGTTTGACTTCCACCGATCGTCCAACGAACTCCCGCTCGACTGGCCGCGGCCAGCCCTATGGGCTCAGCCGCTGCCGGTCCTGCGAGACTCCCTTTGGTCGTCTCGCTGGCTCTCAGGTCTGTCGCCTACGGCGACAGACGCTGACGATCTCTCGGGAAGAGAACGGCCTCCCGGATGTTGTCCAGTCCGAGGATCGTCATGATGAGGCGCTCGCCGCCGAGGCCGAAGCCGGCGTGGGGCGGCATGCCGTATTTGAACATCTTCGTGTAGTACTCGAACTGGTCGGGATCGAGTCCCTGCTGTTCGAAGCCCTCGATGAGCTTCTCGTGGCGGTGTTCGCGCTGGCCGCCCGAAACCAGTTCCATCCGCGGGTGCATCAGGTCGAAGCCGGTCGACAGCTCGGGGTCGTCGTCGCGGTCCTTGATGTAGAAGGGCTTGATCTCGCTGGGCCAGTCGGTGATGAAGTAGTGACCGCCGACGTCCTGCCCGAGCGCCTCCTCGGCCGGTGTCGAGAGGTCGTCACCCCAGACCAGTTGCTCGTCGAGTTCGCCCGTCGCGTTGATGCGCTCGATAGCGTCCCCGTAGCTGATACGCGGGAACTCCTCCGCCGGCGCGGCAAACTCCTCTTCGAGACCCAGTGCCTCGAGTTCCTCGCTACAGTTCTCGGCGACGGCCTCGTAGGCAGCTTTCACGACGCCCTCGACGACGTCCATGGCGTCGTTTTGATCACAGAACGCACCCTCGAAGTCGATCGAAGTCGCCTCGTTCAGGTGCCGCGGCGTGTTGTGTTCCTCGGCGCGGAAGATCGGGCCGATCTCGAAGACGCGCTCGACGTTCGAGCCGGCGATGAGCTGCTTGAACAGCTGTGGCGACTGGTTCATGAAGGCCTCCTCGCCGAAGTAGGTGATCGGGAAGAGCTCGGTGCCGCCTTCGGTACCCGTGGCGACGATCTTCGGCGTGTTGATCTCCGTACAGCGGAACTCGCGGAACTGCTCGCGGACCGCTCGCAGGATCTCCGAGCGGATCTCAAAGACGGACTGCACGTCCGGTTTGCGCAGGTCGAGCGTGCGGTTGTCCAGCCGCGTCGAGAGGTCGGCGTCGACCTTCCCCGACGGATCGAGCGGCAGTTCGGGGTCGGCGGGGGCGATGACGTCGACGGAGTCGGGCGTGATCTCGACGCCCGTCGGCGCGCGAGGTTCCTCCTCGACCGCACCGGAGACTTTGACGACGCTCTCGCGGGAGACGCCGAGTCCCGTCTCGACTAGATCGTCGTCCATCTCGTCTTTCTCGAATTTGATCTGGATCTTGCCCGTGGTGTCCCGGAGAATCAGAAATGCGATGCCCCCGAGATCGCGGATCTCGTGGACCCAGCCGGCGACGGTCGCGTCGTCGCCCGGCTCGGCGTCGGCAGTGTAGGTTCTGTCCTGCATACCTCCCGATTCACGCAGGCGGAACTTAAGCACAGTCGTTCGCACCGAGAATAATCGTTTTGCCGAGCGGGCGCGACTAGGGTGATATGGACGACCTCGAGCGACTCGCTGACGACGTACAGCGTGCAGAGACGGTCGTCGCCTTCACCGGCGCGGGACTCTCGTCACCGTCCGGCGTGCCGACCTTCCGCGGCGACGACGGCGTCTGGGAGCGGTTCGACGAGGGACAGTTCGCCTACGGCCGGTTTCAGCGCGACCCTGCCGGATTCTGGGCCGACCGCGTCGACTTACAGCGGGAGCTGTTCGACGGCGAGTACGAACCCAACGCAGCCCACGAGGCGCTGGCCGCGATGGGGAACGCGGGGAGTCTCGAGGCGATCCTCACCCAGAATACCGATGGACTACACGGCGAGGCGGCCGATTCGGTCTGCGAGGAGGGAGCGACCGCTGAGGACGAGACGACGATCCTCGAGCTTCACGGCAACTCCCAGCGGGTTCGCTGTACGGACTGTGGCAAGCGCCGAGACGGCGATCCGGTATTCGAACGCGCCGCAGACGGCGAACTCCCGCCGACCTGCGACTGCGGTGGCATCTTCAAACCGGACATCGTCCTCTTCGGCGAACAGCTTCCGGGTGCGGTCATTCAGCGTGCCCGGTCGCTCGCACGCGAGAGCGACGCCTTTCTCGCGATCGGCTCCTCGCTCGTTGTCGAACCCGCCGCCTCGCTCCCGCGGTTGGCCGCGTCGACCGGCGCGACGGTCGGCATCGTCAACCTCGAGTCGACGCCGCACGACGACACCGCCGACGCGGTGCTCCGGGAAGACGTGACCGACGTCCTCCCGCGGCTGTGCGATCTCGTCCTCGAGTAACGGGCACCGCTCGCGGCGATCGTCGATTCACTCGACCAGTTGCGTTTCGATCAACTGCGCACGTCCGCGTCGCAGTCGGTCGCGTCCGGCGGCTACGCGTCGTTGGCCGCCTCGACGGTCTCGCGGACCGCTTCGATTCCCTCGTCGTGGGCGAGGTCGCCGACGACGATGACGTCGGCGTACTGCGCCATCGCGTACGCGGAATCGTAGCCGTGGATGCCGCCGCCGTAGAACAGCGTCGAGTCGTCGAGGGCGTTTGCGGCCGCTTCGACGACGCCTTCGTCGCCGAGGGTACCGGAGTATTCGACGTAGACGATCTCTTGGCCAAACATGTGCTCGGCGACCGTCGCGTAGGCCGCCACGTCGTCGGCGTCGAGATCGCAGTTCGCCTCGGTCAGTTCCGCGACGTCGGCTTCCGGGTTCATGACGATGTAGGCCTCGGTCGTCGTCCGCGCCCAGTCGAGTTCGCCCTCGAGTCGCACCCACTCCTTGTGGGCCTCGGTGATCCAAAACGGCGAGCCGGCATTGAACACGGTCGGAATGAGATAGCCGTCGAGTACGTCGTCCTCGAGGACGACCTCGGGGTTCGAGGGCTCTTGGTAGAGGGCGACGTCGTGCTCGGCGCAGGCGTCGATAACGTCGCTCATGTTCTCCCGAGTGATGCCCATCGTGCCACCGACTTCGATCGCGTCGGTGCCGGTCGCACAGAGATCTTCGTAGGTCACACCGTCCGGAAGTTCCTTGTCCGGATCGAGTTTGAGAATATGGTTCCAGTCGTCCCAAGGGGTAGTCATACCGCGTCGTTTCCCGACAACCAGCAAAAACGCTACGGAACGCCCCCGTTTCGAGGGTCCCACGGTCGACCCAATCTAGAACCAACTCGGAGGCACACTCGAGGCCGACACGGCGGGCCAGCCGCGGCCGATGCCGTCGAACCCAGACTATAGCCGTTCGGCGCTGACGGCTCGCATCGAACTGTCTTCCTCGAGTTCCCAGATCCGCAGGACGAGGTGGGCCTTGCAGTAGTACTCGGCGGTCTCGAGCCCGGTCTGCCCGTTCTCGAGGACGAGCTCGCATGTGGCCCCGTTCGAACACTCTGGTGAATGTTCACACATTGGTACTCGTTTCGTCTACTCGTCTCGCAGTCAAGACTTTGTCGGTAAATCGAGACGGTCGGCCCGGCGGACCGGGCTCCGGCTAGCGGTTTCGCCCGGTATACTGGGGGATACCACCGACTGGCAAACTCGACGGCGGCTCAGACGCCCTGCCCCATCAGGTGGCTGCGCAACACGTCGGCCTCCTTGTTGCCCGAGCCCGTGTTGACGATGACGACCGTCTCGTCACCGTCGAATTCACCGCGTTCGGCGAGCTCCCACGCGCCGCTGGCCGCCGCCGCGGCGCTGGGAATCAACTCGAGGCCCGTCGACTGGGCCACCCGCACAGCGGCCTCGAGGATGTCAGGGTCGTCCGTCGCGACGCCGCCGCCGTCGGTCTCGCGGATCGCCTCAAGCACGCGCTGGCTCCCCGCGGGGGCTGGCACCTCGAGTTCGCCACAGATCGTGTCGGGGTGCTCGACCGGTTCGTGTTCGTCGCGACCCTCGTCGAGCGCCTCGACGATCGGCGCACAGCCCGAGGCTTGTGCGGCATAGAGGGCGGGCAGGTCGTCGGTCAGGCCCAGCTTCCGAACCTCGGTCGCGGCCTTCGCGAGGCCGACGAGTCCGACGCCGTCTCCCGTCGGATAGCAGATCGCGTCGGGGACGCTCCACTCGAGTTGCTCGGCGATCTCGTAAAACAGCGTCTTCGCGCCCTCGTGGCGGTATGGTGTGTCGAACGACCGGAGCGAGTACCAGTCATCGTGCTCGTCTCTGCCCTCCGCGAAGGCCCCGACGGCGTCGCCGAAGCGGCCGCCGACCACGTTCATGTCGCCGCCGTGGACGTTGACCATGGCCTTGTTCGTGAAGCCGGAACGCGAGGGGAGATACGCGTGCGCGCCCAGCCCCGCGCGAGCCGCGTAAGCCGCGGCGGCCTGGCCGCCGTTGCCCGTCGAGGGGAGGGCGACGTCGCTCGCGCCGTGCTCGGCAGCGGCCGTGACGGCCACCGACGCGCCGCGATCCGTGCTCGAGCCGGTCGGATTCCGGCCGTCGTCCTTGATGAGAACGCGCTCGACGCCGAGTTCGTCGGCCAGGTCGGGACAGTCGACCAGCGGCGTCGCGCCCTCCGCGGTCGTCACCGCCGACTCGCGCGGAAACGGGAGCAGTTCGGCGTAGCGCCACTGCGAGTCGAACGGTCGGTCGGCGAGCGTCTCGTGATCGATCTCGATCGCGCCGTAGTCGTAGGTCGGGTCGAGCGACCCGCCGCAGTCCGGACACCGATGGGACTCGGCGGCGCCGACGGCGGCTCCGCAGTCGACACACTCGAGCCCGGCGAACGCGTCTGTCGTCTCCATAGACGATCCTTCGCGGCGGCGAACTAAGGGCTGTTCATCGGCGCATCCGGCGTCGCCGCTGGGACGTGCGTGAAGACGAGAACGAACGAGAGAAACGGAGAGATCAGTTGTCGCCAGTCTTCGACTGCCACTCGTAGTCGCGGCGCTTGGCGGATTTGCCGAAGCCACACGACGAACACTGCTTTTTCTTCGTGTGGTAGGACTTCTCACCGCAGCGACGACACTTGACGTGGGTCGTCTTGTTCTTCTTTCCTTGGCTCGGGGTTCCTGCACCAGTCATGGAGTGATCGACACGACGTTGTCGCCGCGTATAATGGTTGTGTCTTCGACCGGCGTCTCGTCCTCGACGCCGCCCTCGACGGGGATCGTCGCGTCCTCGAGCACCAGATTCATGTGCTGATCGTAGCCGGCGAGGTCGCCGACGTATTCGTCGCCACTTTTGAGTCGTACCGTGACGCGTTCGCCGAGTGACGCCTCGAGGACGTCCAGCGGTCGTCCACTCATACGAAACACCGCAGGTGATGGACACTTAATCGTACCGGTCCGCAATCCGCCGAACCGGTCGTGGCGGAAACTACACCCAGTTCAGTCTATAATAGCACCCCGATTCGGCCCGTGACAGCGCCGTCGGAGACACAGACACGCTCGGCGGTCGTCGATCCGATCACTGATCGGCGGCGCGTTTGAGAATCTGCGGTGTGACGACGATGTCGAGGACGGCGATCCCGAGGGCGACCAGTTGCGCCGTTCCATCCAGCATGAAGACGGCGAGCGCGGCGATGGTGGTTCCACTGGCAATACTGTATCCCCATCGGATGGCCGGGTTATCCAGAACCATACTCTTGTTACTCCACAGTCAAAATAAGAATGTTTCTATTCCAACTTGTATCGCGTGCGGAAAGGGTCATCGCCGTCCGTCCGCCTCCGAGGGAGACCACGAACGGACGGAGCGGCGGCCGAGCCCGGCGTATCACGTTCGGTCGTCTCCTGCACGATGACCGTCGGCCGGCACCGAGTCCTCCCTCAATCGGCGAGACGGGACTCCCGTAACCTGTCGTTACACCCGTCAGTAACAGAGACCTAACCAAACGGCTAAGTGACTTCTCGTGGACCGTCCGCCTATGGGAGACACCAACTTCACCCTCATCGAGTTGCGCTTCGACGGCGACGCACGGTTCGGCCTGGGATCGCTCAGCGACGCACTGCCGTTCGGCGGTACCTCGTCCACGGCGGAGAGCGAGACCGAACCGGAGCTCGAGACGGAAGAGACCGAGGACGACTCCGGCGGCAAGGGCAAGAGCGCTATCGGCGCGCTCGTTGCGCTCGTCGTTCTCGTCGGCATCGCCGTCGCCGCCCAGAAGTTCCGTGGCGGCGACGAAGAGTCGGAGTACGAAGCCGAAGAAGAGCCCGACGTCATCGTCAACTGATTGCCGTCACGGTAGACGCCGATCGACGGTGACCTCAACGCGCATCTCGTCGGTAATCGACTGCCGGCGTCGGCGCGTCACACCGAACGGAACCGAGCCGAACGCTTTTGCGCTCCCTCGTCGTAGTGAGTGCCGTGAATCTCTATCGCAGCGCCCGGGCCGTCGCCGGGGCGTCCGGTGACGAGGCGATCGACTGGCGGTCGGCCGCCGACGCTGCCAAGGCGGCGACCGATCCCGGCCCGCTCGACCTCGAGCGCGGCGAGAGCGAGGCCTACGCCCGCGACGTTCGGGACGCGAGAGCGGCCGTGCGGACCGTTTCGGGGGTCGAGTTCGACGTGCCCGACACCGTCGAGATCCAGAACCGCCACCACTGGATCGACGCCAACGTCGCCACCTTCGAGCGGGTCATGAGCGCCCTCGAGACCCACACCGGCGCGTTCCCTGGCGTCGCCCGGACAATCAACACAGGAACGATGACCGTCTTGCTCGCCTTCCTCGGACGGAACGTTCTCGGCCAGTACGATCCCCTGTTGTTGGCCGACACGCCCGCGGACGACCACGCCCTGTATTTCGTCCGGCCGAACATCCTCAACGCGGCCACGAAGCTCGATGTCGACGCCGATCGCTTCCGCCGCTGGATCGCCTTCCACGAGGTGACCCACGCCGCCGAGTTCGGGGCCGCGCCGTGGCTCTCGGATCACCTCGAGACCCGTATGGAAGACGGCATCGCACGGCTCTCGGAGGGCTCGTTCGATCGTGAGGCATTTCGCGACCTCGACGCGGCGATGACCGTCGTCGAGGGGTACGCCGAACTGCTGATGGACCACGCCTTCGACGAGGAGTACGAAGACCTGCGTCGCAAACTCGACGCGCGCCGGCAGGGACGGGGGCCGCTCCAGAAGCTCTTCCGTCGCCTGCTCGGCCTCGGCCTCAAGGAGCGCCAGTACCAGCGCGGCAAGAACTTCTTCGAACACGTCGTCACCGTGTCCGACCTCGAGACGGCGAGTCTGGTCTGGGAGAGACCCGAGAATCTCCCCAGTCACGACGAACTGGACGCACCGGGGACGTGGATTCAGCGCGTCAATCGCTAAACCGCCGCTCGGAGATGCCGTTCCTCGGTTCCGGTAACTGATTTTGACCAAGAACTGTATTCTGCTCACGGGCTTCGCCCGTTCGCATGGTTCGTGGGCCGTCGGTCCGGCGCTAACGTCGCTCCCCGTGCTCTCACCCATTCCTCGCACGGCGTTACGCCGGGACTCGCGATTCACTCGTCACGGCACGGCGCGCCACCGCACGCAGCTTCTCCCATCAGGTCAGTCGGTCGGTATCCATCAGGTCGTTATCCAGATCAGGTACCAGAGCAACGCACCGCCAGTGACGACCCCGCCGAGTGTCGCCGCGCCGATTACCGTCGGCGGAGCGCCGCTCTGAAGCGCGATCAGCCCGCCCGAGAGTCCGACCAGTAGCACGAACGCGATCTTGAGTTGATCGGCCGCGCTCGTCAGTTCGCTCGAGCGCGTTCGGCCGCGTCCCGGGCCGCGACCACGGTTCATAGCTCGTGGGCGGCGCTGACGTGCATGCCGGCGAACTGCCAGTCCGGCGTCTCGGCGTCCGTCGTCGCTCGTTCGATCAGCGTTCCGCTCCAGCGGCTGTCGAACCGATGGCGCTCACCGCTCTCTGCGTCCGTCCAGGCCATCGCGACCTCGTCGGCGACCGTCGCGAACCCGTCGCGCTCCTCGACGACGAGATGACGGCTCTCGATCGACCAGCCCGCGGTCGTCTCGGTCTGTTCCTCGAGCGCTGCGGCGATTTCGCGACCGCCGAACAGCGACTCGCTGATGCCGAACTTGACGGTCGAATCGTCGTCGCGAAAGTACGGTGCAAGGGGGTCGCCGTCGCGAAGCGCGTCGTAGTAGTCGCGGACGACGGCCTCGGCGCTCGCGCGTGGTGACATGGCTCTACGACTAGTGAGAGCAGCGGGCCTCTAAGAGCCACCGGACGGGGCCACCGCCCCGCGAGACCGACGGCGGACGGCCTACATGAAGCCGCGATCGACCTCGTCGGTCTCGATCAGGTCCTCGAGTTCCGAATGCAGCAGTTCGTCGGCCTCCTCGAAGCGCTCAGAGAGGTCGTCGAGTTCGGTCGGCCGGTCGTACTGGTCGTACTCCATCGGTCCGAAGGCGGGGCTCTCGACGGCGTCCATCACGTCGTCGAACAGGTCCTGTGGGCGGGTCGGCGCGTCCGCGTGCGTCTCGAGGACCGTCTCGAGACGCTGCCCGATCGTTTCGGCTTGGTCTTCGTCCTCCGGCGGGGACTGAACCGCGAAGCGACCGCCTGAGTCTCGTTCGGGGAGGAACGTGCCGATCTCGTCATCGAGGTTGCGGGCGACGCGGGTCCCGACGCCGCGGACCTTGAAGGGGTTCTTCGCGTACGTTTTCAGGAAGAAGACGCCGGCCCGTGGATGCGCGAGGTACATATCTTCGCCGACGCCGCCGGCGCGGTCGCCGGCGACCGCGCGCCAGCCCTCGGGATCGACGTCTCGCTCGGTGACGTCCTCGAGTACGTCCTGCCACTCGCGTATCCGCATGATCGACGGTTGGAACGGCGGGAGAATGAACGTATCGATTGACTCGAAAGACGCCGCGAAGCGACGGGCCGAGGGGAGTCGAACCGAAAGGAATACGACGACTCCCCGACCAGAGACCGTAACCGACGCTTTCCCTATGTCCGGCCGCTACCAACTCTCGCTCGGTGAACTGTTTCGCGCCGCGCCGGCCAAGAGCGCGCTTCTGACGCTGACCCCACTCGCGCTGGCGCTCGGCCAGTTATGCAACAGTTACGTCAACGGCCTCTCG
Organism: Natrinema sp. 74; assembly: GCF_046097095.1. Classification (NCBI taxonomy): domain Archaea; kingdom Methanobacteriati; phylum Methanobacteriota; class Halobacteria; order Halobacteriales; family Natrialbaceae; genus Natrinema; species Natrinema sp. 74. Next base: position 2,833,559 of record NZ_CP175698.1, on the reverse strand, counting down.
CCGGCCGTCTCGATCGCCTTCGCCGTCGCCATGATCTCCTTTGCCGTCGTCGCAACGAGCCACCACGCCGCGGAACACCGGATCAGCCGACTCGAGGGCGAACACGTCCTCGATCAGCCCTGATACGGTCCACTGGCGGCAGTTCCGGCGTCTCCGGGACCCGTTTCGGAGGGACGCCGGCACCCAGTTACTATTAGACCGTATGAGCGCCCAGCTACACCAGGCCGTATGAGCGGGCACTCTACGCGCCCGGTCCCGGCTCGGTCACGACCGCTCGCGCTTCTCTGGCCTCGTAGGCGTTGTACCCGGCCAGTCCCGCGATCAAGAGCCCGGCCGCGATCGTGTTCCAGAACAGGCCGCCGGTCATTCCGAGCAGCGCGGCCGAGATAATCAGCCAGACGCCGAGGATGGCGATCAGAGACGCGATGGCGGCGCTGATCGGGATGTCGTTGGTCTGCCGGTAGTAGTTGTAGCCGGCGGCGGCGGCCACGGCGAGTCCGATCAGGACGTTGTTCCACAGCGGCGTCGCGTCGGCCTCGAAGACGAGCACTGAGAGGGCGACCCACGCGCCGAGGGCGGCGACGAAGAGACCGAGCACCGATGTCTTGCGCCGGCGTTCTTCGTCCGCGATCCGGGTCGACTCGCCGCGCCGGTCGCGGCCGGGATTGGGTCGGTCCCCGAAACCGGTTCCGGAGTCGATGTCCGCAGACGCCGATTCGCTGCGGTTGGTCGCATCGTTGCCGGTGTCGGTCTCGGAGTCCCCGCTCGTCCGACGCTCGTCGTCGTTGGGGTCACTCATGGGGAGAGATACGGTTCGACATCTCAAAAGCGACCCGTCCGTTCCGTTCACGTTGCTTTTCTGGGGCCGTCGAAACCGTCCGTAATATAATTTTACCGGGGCGGGACGACGGCGACGGGGCCGGCGATGCGGGAAGCGAGAACGGACACGAGCCAAGTAGGCGGACCGATAGCGTTTTTGATCGCTCGGCCGTGACGAGGTACTGTGCACGTACGCGGAACCGTCGCGGGGGAAGTCGAGGTGCGGTCGGTGTCGACGAGCTACGGCGAGAGCGACCTCGCCGACGTGCCGCTTCGGCTCGCAGACGGGAGCGACGAGGCGACCGACGACGCGCCCGCGACTCGAGGCGACGGCGGGACGGCGGCCGTCGTCGACGAGCGCGAGACGACGGTGACGCTGTGGAATAAGTGGACCGAGTCGGCCGACCTGCTCGAGCCCGGGATGGAACTCCTCGTGACGAACGCGAAAGAAGAGGAGTATCAGGGGGAGAAACAGTTCGCGACGACGGGCGACTCCTACGTCGTCGTCGAACCCTCGTTTCTCGTCAGCGTGACCTCGATTCGCAACTGGGTGGAGTGTCCGCGGCTCTACTACTTAAACAAGCTCTCCGGCGTCCCGCTGAACTATCCGGTCGTAAAGGGGACGCTCGTCCACGAGGTCTTCGGCGACCTGCTCCGCGGGCGCGATCTCGAGGAGTCGATCGAGGCCCGCGTCGAAGAGCGCGGCCTCCAGCTCGGCCTGCTCGGCGAGACGCCCGAAGCGGTGAAAGACGAGATCCGCGAAAACGCGAAAGCCATCGAAGGGTGGCTCAAGCAGGGCCGATTGACGGAGGAGGACCGGGCGGCGACAGCCGCCGACAGCTCGGAGCGGGCGTTTACGCCCGCGGAGGGCAGCTGGCGCTCCGAGCAACTGCTCATCAGCGAGACGTTCGGGATTCGGGGCCGGGCCGACGCCGTCCGGCGTGGCGCGCCGGTCGAACTCAAGACCGGCAAGAACCTCAAAAAGGAGCCCCGGTTCAAGGATAAGGTCCAGGCCGCCTGCTACGCGCTGTTGCTCGAGGAACACGGCGGCGATGTCGACATCGGAACGCTGCTGTACACGAAGAACTCGGCGCTGGATCGCAACGAGGAGACCGGCGATCTGACGCCGGCAAAGGAGTTCACGATGGGCGACGGGCTGTTGAAGTACGTCGTGCGGCTGCGAAACGAGATCGCGGCGATGGAGACGAAAGGCGACGTGCCGACCGGCTACGAGGCCGACGCGAAGTGTGAGTACTGCTTCGAGCAGGACACCTGCATGGTCGTCTCCGGCCGGCTCGACCAGGAGTCCAAAGCCGGCCAGATCGGCCAGTCGTTACCCGACGAGGAACTCGCGTACTTCGAGCGCTTCTACCGGGCCATCGAGGAGGAACGGCGGGAGGTCCACCGCGAGTACGCCAAGCTCTGGGAGCAGACGGCCGAGGAGCGGGCCGACGACGACCGCGCGCTGATCGACCTCGAGTTCGTCGAAAAGCGGCCGCTCGAGGGCGGGCGCTGGGAGCTGCGAGCCCGTCGGACCGGCGGCGCGACCTCGAAGCTCCGCGAGGGCGATCTGGTGCTCGCAAGCGACGGCCATCCGGTTCGGGGCGACTCCGAACTCGCGATGATCGAGCGATTGGGAAGCGCGGATCCACGATCCGCGGATGATTCGAGCGGGGGAAGCCCGCGAGACGACGAGGTCGTCCTGACTGCCGACGAGCCGGTCGACGTAACCCGACTCGACGTCTATCCCTCGGAGCTGACCACTGATCGGCTCCTCGTCGCGATGCACGACGCGCTCCTCAAGGGCGACGAGCGGCGCAAGGACGTTCTGTTTGAACGCGCGAAACCCGAGTTCGACGACATCGGCGAGACCTTCATTTCGAACAACGACGCCCAGAACGAGGCCGTCACGAAGGCCGTCGGCGCGGAGGACTGCGCGCTGATCCACGGCCCGCCGGGCACCGGGAAGACCTACACCATCGCCCGCGCCATCACCGCGATGGTCGAGCGCGGCGAGCGCGTCCTGCTGTCGGCCTTCACGAATCGGGCGGTCGACAACGCTCTGGAGGCCGTCCTCGAGCAACTCGAGGCCGCCGACGGCGTTGACACCGATCGCGTCGTCCGCGTCGGCTCGGAAAGCGGCGTCCGCGACGACATGGAGTCCTACCGACTCGAGCGGGCGGGCGACCCCGAGGATCGGGTCGCGGAACTACAGAACGCGCAGGTGGTGGCGGCGACCACCGCGACGTGTGGCTCGCGGGTCATGAAAGAGCAGGCCTTCGACGCGGCGCTGGTCGACGAGGCCGCCCAGCTCACCGAGCCCGGGACGCTCGCGGCGATCAACCTGGCCGAGCGGTTCGTGCTGGTGGGCGACCACGAGCAGCTTCCTCCCGTAGTGCGCGCGGAGAACGACCTCACCGAGTCGTTGTTCGAGCGCCTCGTCGACCTCTACCCCGAGGCCGGTGTCATGCTCGACCGCCAGTATCGGATGAACCAGCGGATTCAGGTCTTCGCTTCCCGAGAGTTCTACGACGGCCAGCTCCGGCCGGCCACGTCCGAGGTCGCGGGCCGAACGCTGGACGACCTCGAGGGCGTCTCTCGCGACGCGCTCCCCGCGAATCTGCGAGACCCCGTCTCGTTCGTCGACGTCGAGGGCGATCGGGACCGGTACACGGACAGCGAGGAGGCCGCGCGGATCGCCGAGTTGATCGGGGCCTACGAAGCGGCCGGGCTCGAGCGAACCGAGATCGGCGTCATCGCGCCCTTCCGCGCGCAGGTCTCGGAGATCTCGAAGCACGTCCCCGACGGCGTGGCCGTCGACACCGTCGACCGGTTCCAGGGCTCGAGCCAGGAGGTCATCATCGTCTCCTTCACCGCGACCGGCTCGCTCGAGGGGCCGATCTTCGAGGACTACCGGCGGATCAACGTCGCGCTGACGCGGCCGAAACGCGCGCTGGTGCTGGTAGGTGACTCGGCGGCGCTCGCGTCTGATTCGGTCTACGAGCGCATGCTCGAGTGGGCGCGCCGATGATGTGACCGCCTGCGATGACCACGACGGGATGGGTTACTCGTCCGTGTCCACGCTTCGACAGACGGCAGCCGTGTCTCGGTCGGTGAATTTCGACGTGTATCCGTCGACGCGGTCGAGCCGCTACTCGTCGCGCTCGCTGCCGTCCTCCTCACCGGATCATCCTCGCACCGGCCGCCATCGGTCGACTCGAGTTCGGTGTGCTCGAGTCGACGAGCGCGTGACCCGGGGGCCGAGCCGATACGAGCACCGTCGGACGACCGTTACGACGGCGTCCCGATCCCGAAGACGTCACGCGACACGCGGTCCGGCTACCGGGAGTAATCGACCCTTCCCTCGTCCTCCGTTTCCCGGACCCAGTACAGGCGGGCGTACGGGACGTGGATGAAGCTCTCGTCGTCGAGTTTGACCCTAATGCCGCGGAGCTTTCCGGAGTCCGTGATGTCGCCGGCGTCGACCGATTCCTCGGCGAGGCCGTCCGGTGATTCGTAGGCGATCGTGGCCATACGTCTAGGTGCAGACGGGGCGAGGATAAGTTCGGGGCGCGCGAATTCGCGCACGGTGAACCGCCGTCCTCGATGTGACTCGACCGGGGGTTTACCGCCGTCGGCGGTGACCGATCGGTATGCTCGAGGCGCTTCGTCCGCGTCGACCCAGTGACCGCGTCGCGGTCTGGCTCGTCACCGCGATCGCACTCACGTCGATCGCGACCGGCATCGTCGCGATCCTCACGCAGCCCGCCCTCGAGACCGGCGGGGCACTCGGGGATCTCCAGGCCGTCGCGGAGTTCAGCGGGACGGTCGTCGGCTTCGCGCTGCTCGTCACCGCCTGGGGCATGCAGCGGGGCTACCGGCTGGCGTACGTCGCCACCGTCGTCCTCGTTTCCCTCTCTGTGGCCCACGGCGTCGTCCAGCTCCGGGCGCTGTCCGTTCCGCTCGTGGTCCTCTCGGTCGGCGGTCTCGTCGTCCTCGTCCTGACGAGCCGTCGGTTCACCCGGTCGACCCACCTCGATGCGACCCAGCTCGGCGCGCTGTTCTCGATCGTCGGCGTCTTCTGCTACGGGACGGCCGGCGCGTACGCGCTTCGAAGCGGGTTCGACGGGGTCGAAAACATCGTCGACGCAGTGTATTTCACCGTCGTGACCGCAAGCACGGTCGGCTACGGCGACGTCCACGCGACGACCGACACGGCGCGGCTGTTCGCCGTTTCGCTGGCCGTTCTCGGCCCAGCGACGGTCGCGGCCACTGTCGGCAGCCTGTTCGGTCCGATGATCGAGGCACACCTCGCCCGGGCCGGGAGACGTGCGACGGGACAGTGGAACCGAACCGGCGGCGACAAATTCGGCGGTGGGATCAAACCCGAATCGCGGATCGTCGTCTTCGGAGCCGACGAGACGAGTCGCCCCGTCGTCGCGGCGCTCGCCGGACGAGCGTCGGTCACGGTCGTGACCGGCGAGGAGTCGGCCGCGGCGCTTCCCGACGGCGTTCAGGTGATCGTCGGCGAACCGACGAGGACCGCGGAACGGACGCTCGAGCGTACCGCTCTCGAGTCCTGCGACGCGGTCCTCGTCGGTTCGGACGCGGGCGACCAGCGGCGGCTCGCGGCGGCCGTTCGGTCGCGAACGGACGCCAGAATCGTCGTGATCGCCGACGGGGAGCCAGCCGACGCGCTCGAGCGGGCCGGTGCGGACGCCGTCGTCGACCCCGAAATCGTGCTGGTCGAGGCGACGCTGGGTGCGCTGCTGGGCGACGGCGAGATCACGGGTCAGTCGTCGGCGTCGGCAGCCTCCCAGAGCGGGTAGAGATCGTCTTCGATCGGTCCGGTGAGCGACTCGTCACCGAGGGCGAGTTCCGGCTCGTCGCCGTCGAGGTCCCCGACGGTGCCGATCGCGGTCGCCTCGAGGCCCGCATCGGAAAGAGCCGCGAGACAGTCCTCGAGCGCGTCGTCGGGGACGGTCGCGACCAGCGCGCCGGAACCGAAGATCCGCAGCGGGTCGACGCCCGCAGCCTCGCACAGCGCTGCAGTCTCCTCGCGGATCGGCACGGCGTCGCGGTCGACCGCGAGCCGGACGTCGGAGGCGCGGGCCACCTCGAGCAGCCCGGCCGCGACGCCCCCCTCGGTCGGGTCGTGCATCGCGGTCGCGTACTTGCGGACGATCCGGGCCTCGGGAGCAACGCTGATCTCCTCGAGGAACCCTTCGGCGCGCTCGCAGACGTCGGAATCGACCTCGAGGTCGCCACCGAAATCGGCCGCGAGGATGGCCGTTCCCTCGATTCCCGCAGCTTTCGTCAGGATGACCCGGTCACCGGGTTCCGCACCACCGGTCGGGACGAACCGCTCGGTCGTCCCCATCGCCGTCAGCGAGAGCAGCGGCCGCTCGAGCTGATCGACGTACTCGGAGTGGCCGCCGACGATCGACGCGCCGAGCGCCGTCGCCGCGGCGTCTATATCGGTGGCGATCTTCTCGAGGGCGCGCTCGTCGGTGCCGGTCGGGAGGAGGACGACGGCGGTCAACCAGCGCGGATCGGCCCCCGAGACCGCCACGTCGTTGGTCGCGACGGGGACGCCGAGCCGGCCGACCTGCGAGGCCGCAAGCGAGATCGGATCGGAACTGACCACGAGCGTTCCGTCGCCGTCGGGCCAGTCGATCGCTGCCGCGTCCTCGCCGTCCGCGGGCCCCTGCAGTACCGTCTCGTCGGAGTCGGCCGCTCCCGTCCGCTCGAAGACGTGTGCGAGCAGGTCGTCCGGGCTCACCTTGCCGGGCATACCACGAACTGGGACGATGCGCCGTTTGTAGCTGTCGAAGGATTCGTTTCTCGTGGCCGGGCGGTTACGGAACTGTCGAGCGTTGTGCTCTCCCTGCCATCCACCAGCACGTGGCGTGAGAGCGCCCCCCGAACAGTGCACGACGGAGAAACGAGGAGGAAAAGCAACGGACGAACAGCCGGATGGCCGGATGGGTTAGTCGGGAAGGGGCGGCCACGTCGTTGCGACCGTTTCCTCGATGAGTTGCAGTTGAGCGCGACGGAGCCGCTCCGATACCGAGGACGCCGAGATGCCCAATTCCGCTGCGATCGCTTTCAGCGATGTCTTCCGTGGGATGTGAAAATACCCCATCTCGTAGGCCGTTCTGAGCGCCTCCCGTTGGCGATCGGAGAGGCCGTCACCGGGCGATTCAGCTGCGCCGTCTCGAGTGAGACGATGGAGCCGAAAGCCGCACTGCTGTTGCCAGAACGACGAGAATTCGGTGAATGCCGTTCGGTCAGCGAACCACCCCGACTGTCGCCATCCATCGGCGGTCACTTCGATCCGCTCGATAGCGGCTTCGACGGTGGCAAGCGCCTCGAGTCCGGCGAGATCGTCGATGTGGTCGCCGAGCTGGTCCGCGAAACTGAGTTCCGGTGTCGCCTGATATCGTCGCGTGGAGCCGGCCGTTCCGATCAACGCCCACTCGGTAACGTCGTAGGCGTCGGTCAGAGCCTCCTCGACCGCCGTCTGTGAACCGCCCATCACAGTCGTTATAAACAGCGGCCGGTCACCGTGGTTGAACTGAAGTTGCAATAGGATCGTCGCCTCGGGCACTGCCCGCGCGACCCCGACGAGTGGAAGTCCATCACAGTAGATGTCAAATTCTGCGACGAGTCCCATACGACACCGTTTCGACAGGTGATAATGGGGATGTCGAAACGAGTCGGTGAACCGCACGTCGGACTGCACAATAGCCCACCCGACTCTCAGAGTAGCAACCCGGGCCGATCTCGCTCGATTCGAGCGCTGCCCGCATTTAAATGCCCTCATCACTGAGAGAACCCCTTAGCTCGGTCCGCGTCCGACGTGGGGATGCATGCAGACGATACAGTCCGAAGCCGGCATCGAGGGGACGTACGAACGCCACGGTGACGGCCCGCCGCTGATTCTCCTTCACGGAGGAATGGCACCGAAAGAATACTGGGACCCGGTCGTTCCGCAGTTAGACGGGTATACCGCGATCATCCCGCAACGACCGGGGTTCGGAACGTGTCTCGACGATCCGACCGAAACCAGCGCCGACGACGTGTTGAATCACGAGGTCGACTATGTGCGCGCACTCGCCGACAGTGTCGATGGCGATCCAATTCTGTTCGGTCATTCCTACGGTGCACTTACCGCGATCGAGGCCGCGACAGAACTATCGGTGAGAGCGGTCGTCGCATATGAGCCGGCGATCCTCCCCGATGACTACCGAGCGGAAGCCGACCTCGCAGATCGAATGCAGACGCTCATCGAGGCGGGCGAACGACGCGAGGCTGTAAAGCGGTATATCGAGCAGGTGCTCCACCCAGAAGGCATCGATGATCTCGACGCCTGGCTGGCAGAGTGGCCGGTCTGGCCGGAGTGTGTGGACCTCGCCGAAGAGGTCGTTCGCATGAACCGTGCTGTCGAACGGTATCGGCTTCCGAACAGTCTCGACGTTGCTGCTCCGGTACTCGTCTTGACCGGCACCGACGGGCCCGGTTTTCTCCGCGAGAGTGCCCGCGCCGTCCACGAAGCGATCCCGCATAGCCGTCTCGTCGAATTCGATGGGGTGAGCCACAGTGGCCCCTCCGAAGCGCCGGGCCTAATCTCGGCAGAAATCGACGCCTTCCGTCGTGCGAACTCGAGTTCGGAGACGCCGCGGTAGACGGATCGAACCACCGCTGTACCGCCGCTCTATGGACGGCGCTCGCTCTCGACGGCCGCCGAACAGCGATCGACGTTCGAATCGGCTCAGTTCTGGGGCGCGACCGCGTCCATCGTCTGCCGGATCTGCTCTTCGTCCGCGCCGCGCGGAAAGCTGACGGCGATGGCGTCGATGCCGTCGACCGCCTCGTAGCGCTCGAGTTGCTCGCGGGCGGTTTCTGGATCGCCGGCCGCACAGAGGTCGTCGAGGATGTTCTCGTCGACGAGTTCGAGGGCGCGCTCGCGGTCGCCGTCCTGCCAGGCGTCGTGGATTTCGGGGGCCTCGTCGTACCCCTGGCGCTCGAGGGCGTCGCGGTAGAACGTTCCCATGCCGCCGATATAGAAGGCGACGTGCTGGCGGGTTAGCGCGCGGGCTTCGTCGGGGTCGTCGAGCGCACAGCAGGTGACGCCGGCGGTGACCTGCACGTCGTCGGGGTCGCGGTCGCCGAGGTCGGCCCCGCGCTCGATATCCTCGATCCGGTCTGCCATCCCCTCGGGGGTGAGCATGATCCCGTGCCAGCCGTCAGAGAATCGACCGGCGAGTTCGACGGCCTTGGGACCCATCCCGGTGACTTCGATCGGCGGCGGCGTCTCCGGCGGGTCACAGCGCAGGCGAAAGCCCGAGAGTTCGAAGTCGTCGCCGTCGTAGTCGACCGTCTCGCCCGAAAGCACCTGTCGGACGATCTCGACGGTCTCGCGGGTTCGCTTGAGCGGGTTCCCGAACGCTGCGCCGTGCCAGTTCTCGATCACGACGGGGCCACTCGGGCCGAGCCCGAGCCGGAACCGACCGTCGGAGAGTTCCTGCAACGTCGCCGCCGTCTGCCCCAGCAGCGCCGGCGAGCGCGAGTAGGTGTTGAGGATGCTCGAGCCGATGTCGATCGTCTCGGTCCGTTCGGCCATCGCCGAGAGCACGGTGACGCCGTCGCGGCCCCACGTCTCGGGGAGCCACGCGCAGTCGTAGCCGGCATCTTCGGCCGTCCGCGCGTAGTCAGCGATCGAGTCGATCGTCGGCTGTGCGGCGACGGGGAGGTGGACATCTCTGTCAGTCATCGTCATTCACAGACGAAACACGGCCTTTTGGCTGTATGGGAACCGGCGGCGGGAGAACTTTCGTTCACGCGCCCCGCGAAGACGTTGATAACGGTGGTGAAGACAGTGCTGAATGTGGTGAAGACAGACTCGAGGAACGAGATCGAAACGCCGCATACGGTCCACTGGACGGCAGTTCCGTCGTCACCGGGATCCGGTTCCGAGGGACGCCGGCACCCAGTTCCACCAGACCGTATCAAACGTCGTGCTCTTCGCTGATCTGGGGGACGCCCTGGACGGTGATGGTCTCGCCGACCACGTACGACGAGGCAGGGCTGGCGAGGAACTGCGTCACGTCGGCGATCTCTTCGACGGTGCCGATGCGGCGGGCGACCTCCTCGCGGTCGATGGTGTCGGCGGAGACGCCCATCTGGCTCTCGACGCCCGGCGTCGCCACGAAGCCCGGCGCGATGCAGTTAACGCGGACGTTATCGTCGGCCCACTCGTAGGAAAGCGTCGTCGTCAGGTTGACCACCGCCGCCTTAGCCGCGCCGTAGGGGCTCATCAGCGGCGAGCCGCGCTGGCCAGCGACGCTGGCGAGGTTGATCACCGAGCCACCGCCGTCTTTCAGGTATTCGGCGGCGGCGTGCGTGCAGTGATAGGTGCCGTTGACGTTGATGTCGATGATCGTCTTCCAGCCGTTCGGCGAGATGTCGTCGAAATCGGCCATGAACGACGCGCCGGCGTTGTTGACCAGCACGTCGAGCCCGCCGAACTCCTCGACGGTGGCCTCGACGAGCGCCTCGACCGCCTCACGGTCAGTCACGTCGCACTCGATCGCCAGCGCGCTCCCGGGCCGCTCGCTCTCGTTGATCGCCTCGGCGACGGGGTCGACGTTCTCCTGTTCGCGCGAACAGACGACGACATCGACGCCGTCCGCAGCGAACCGTTCCGCGATCGATTTCCCGATGCCGCTCGAGGAACCCGTGATGATTGCGGTTTCGCCGTCGACGCTGAACTGTCCAGTGCTCATGTGCGATCACCTGTGGCCCGCAGTACAGTTACCATTGTTAGATCCGTACGACCATTCGCAGCGACTGTTAATAAAGATGGGTATAGATACCGCACCGTTAAGTGAATGGGTGCTGCTGGCACAGTATGGACGCGGCGCGACGTAGCGTCGCAAGCGGACCATGCCCGACTCATGACAGACGAGAGATACCGAAACCGACCGGGCCGACGGACGGCGGACGATCGCAACGCGACGCTCGAGGGCGACCGATCGGCGGTCGAGAGGGCCACTCGATGAGTCAGCGACCGGACGACGACGGCGCGGACGAGTGGGAGGCCGTCTTCTGGGATATCGGCGGCGTCATCCTCGCACTCGACACCGTCCAGGCCGCCCACGCCGATTTCATCGCGGACGTCATCAAGCGCCATGGCGTCGACGCGACGGTCGAAGACGCCATCGACACCTGGCGGACGACCGTCGGCAACTACTTCCGCGAGCGCGACGGCACCGAGTTCCGTTCCGCGCGCGAGGGCTACCACCGGGGCGTCGAGGCCATCGTCGGCGAGGAGATTCCGCGCGAGGAGTGGCAACCCCGGTTCGACGAGGTCGTCCAGTCGTCGATCGAACCGATCGCGGGCGCGCCTGAGACGATCGCACGGCTGGCCGAGCGGGACATCCACGTCGGCGTCATCAGCGACGTCGACGACGCGGAGGGCCGGCGCATGCTCGCGGATTTCGGCGTCCGCGAACACTTCGACTCGATCACCACCTCCGAGGAGGTCGGCCGCACCAAGCCCGACCCGGCCATCTTCGAGACGGCCATCGAGAAGGCCGAGGTCGCCCCTGCGCGGTCGCTGATGATCGGTGATCGTTACGATCACGACGTGAAAGGGGCCGCCGACGTGGGGATGCACGGCGTCGCCTTCGGGGCCGACGACGGCCCCGCTGTAGCCTATCGGATCGAATCGCCAGACGAGGTACTCGAGATCGTCGACACGACTCGAGACGACCAGTTCGGACGGTCGGGTGAGTGATCGGCGCGTCGGCTACAGCCGTGCCTCACGGTAACTTACAACCCACAAACATTGTAAAAGATCAGTCGCAGCGTAACTATTTTCGTTAAGGGGGAGAGATACTGGCACACGACAATGACAGACATGCACCGAATCTCGTCGGACGACATCGTATCGGCCGCCCGCGCCGGGACAAGCGAACCGCTGCTATGAGCGAGAACTACTACGAGCGTCTCGTCGACGAGGACGCGCTGGCGGCGTACCTCGAGGACCGTCTCGGGGCGGTCGACGCCTACGACATCGAGCGCCACCAGGAGGGCCATTCGAACGAGACGCTGTTCGTCACGTGGGGCGACCGAGAACTCGTCATCCGCCGGCCGCCACCGGGCGAGACCGCCGACACGGCCCACGACGTCCTCCGGGAATACCGCGTGACGAACGCGGTGGCCGACACCGACGTTCCCGTCGCGACGCCGGTGCTCGCCTGCGACGACCACGACGTCATCGGGAGCGACTTCTACGTGATGGAGCAACTCGAGGGGGACGTGCTCCGCGAAGACGAGCCCGAGCGGTTCGCCGAGCCGGACCACCGACGGCGGATCGGCGAGGAACTCGTCGACAATCTGGCGAAGATCCACGACCTCGACTACGAGGCGATCGGGCTCGGCGAGTTCGGTCGTCCAGCGGGGTACACCCAGCGGCAGGTCGATCGCTGGGGGAAACAGCTTTCGTGGGCGTTCGAGGTGACCGAAGACGAACGGGAAGTGCCCGACCTCCACGAGGTCGGCGACTGGCTCCGGGACAACGTCCCCGAGGACCATCCCCACACGCTCGTCCACGGCGATTACAAGCTCGACAACGTCATGTTCGCCCCGGGAACGCCGCCGGAGCTCGTCGGCGTCTTCGACTGGGAGATGGCGACGCTTGGCGACCCGCGCGCGGATCTGGGTTGGATGCTGTCCTACTGGCGCGACGCGAAAGACCCCGAGCCGGAGATCCCGGAACTGGTCACCCGATTCATGGAGCGCAAGGGGTATCCGACACGGCGCGAACTGGTCGATCGCTGGGAGGACCAGACCGGCGACGAGTTCGAACACGAGCGGTTCTATCGCGCACTCGCCGTCTACAAACTGGCCGGCCTCGGTGAGATGTTCTTCCGACGTTACCTCGAGGGCAACAGCGACGATCCGATGTACCCGAAGATGCGCGAGCGCGTACCGGCGCTGGCCGCGCGGGCCAAACGGATTCTCGAGGGTGACGAGCCGCTGTAGCGGGCCGAATCCATCGCAGCGGACGAGATCCGAAGGTGGTTCAGGATACCGGTCCGACGGTCACCGCAAACCGGAGTCGAACAACGCCCGAAAACTGAACAATAGTTTTCACTGGCCGCGAATCAGATACGGTTTGTGAGGCGTCCAATTGAACTCTTAACAATGGTAAGGCCGTGTCGGTGGTATTAAGACGATTCCGACCGACGACACGCCCATGTCACTCGAAAGCATTGACCGCGTTGCGGTTCTCGGCGCGGGGAACATGGGACACGGGATCACCGAAGTAACGGCCATGGCCGGCTACGACGTCACGATGCGGGACATCAAAGACGAGTTCGTCGAAGACGGCTACGAGTCGATCGAGTGGAGTCTGCAGAAGCTCGAGGAAAAGGAGCTGATCGACGAGTCGGCCGACGAGGTCCTCTCACGGGTCGAGACGACGACGGACCTCGAAGCGGCCGTCGCCGACGCCGACCTCGTGATCGAAGCCGCGCCCGAAGACCTCGAGGTGAAACACGACATTTTCACCGATCTCGAGGAGTACACGGACGAAGACACGCTACTGGCGACCAACACCTCGAGCCTGCCGATCTCGGATATCGCGGAGGTCGTCGACACGTCCGAGCGCGTCCTCGGTCTGCACTTCTTCAACCCGCCGGTGAAGATGGACTTGGTCGAGGTCATCTACGGGGAGGACACCAGCGACGAGGCCGCCGAGGCCGGCTACGAGTGGGTCGAGTCGATCGCCAAGACGCCGATCTACGTCCGCAAAGACGTCCGCGGCTTCGTCGTCAACACGATCGTCGGACCGTTCGGCGGTGAACCCGCGTTCATGGTCTCGGAGGGCGAGGCGACGATCCGCGAGGCCGACGCCACGATGGCCCACGAGCGCGGCTACCCGATGGGGCCGTTCGAACTCGGCGACCTGACCGGGATCGACGTGGGGTACCACGTCCGCAAGGAGGGCGGCCAACCGATCCCGCCGATCACCGAGGAGAAGGTCGAGGCCGAGGAGCTCGGCCAGAAGACCGGTAAGGGCTTTTACGACTATGAGGACGGTGACGGTGCCGACTACGAACCCGAGGACGCGGGCGACTTCGATTGGCTCCGCGTCGAGGCCCGCATGATCAACCGCGCGGCCTTCCTCGTCGGCGAGGACGTCGCCAAACCCGAGGAAGTCGACACCGGCGTCCAACTCGGGCTGGGCTTCCCCGAGGGAATCTGCCGCCGCGCCGACAAGATCGGCCTCGAGACGGTCCTCGAGAAACTCGAGACCCTCTACGAGGAGACCGGCTCCGACCGCTTCGAGCCCCATCCCTACCTCGAGGAACTCGTCGAGGAAGGCAAGACCGGCGAGGAGGCCGGCGCGGGCTTCTACGACTACGGCGACGACGAACTCGGTCCCTTCCACGACCTGAACTACGAACTCGAGGACGGCGTCCTGTCCGTCGAACTCGACCGCCCCTCGCGGATGAACGCGCTCTCGGAGGACCTGCTCGCTGAGATCGACGAGCTGTTCTCCTCGGTCGACACCGACGAGGTCCGGTGTGCGACGATCGAGGGCGCGGGCGATCAGGCGTTCTGTGCCGGCGCGGACGTCTCCGGCTTCAGCGACGCCGATCCGACCGACCTGATGGACGTGACGCCCGCCTTCGAGACGGTCAACGACTTCGAGCGTCCCGTTCTCGCGAAGATCGACGGCTTCTGTCTCGGCGGCGGCTTAGAGCTCGCACTGGCCTGTGACCTGCGGGTCGCGACCGAGCGCTCGTCCTTTGGCGCGCCCGAAATCAACCTCGGCCTGATCCCCGGCGGCGGCGGCACCCAGCGACTCACCCGCATCCTCGGGGAGACCCGCGCGAAGGAACTCGTCTTCCGGGGCAACCATATCGACGCCGACCGCGCCGAGGAGTGGGGGCTGATCAACCGCTCGGTCGAGCGCGACGAGTTCGACGACACCGTCGCAGCGTTCGTCTCCGACCTCGCCGGCGGCCCGCCGATCGCGCTCAAGATCGCCAAGAAGGTCATGAACGAGGGCGAGGACGCCAGCATCGAGGCCGCGATCGCCATGGAGAGTCAGGGCTTTGGCCTCCTGACGAGCACCGACGACGTCCTCGAGGGGACCGCGGCGTTCGCGGAGGACCGCGAGCCCGAGTTCGAGGGCAAGTGAGATGACCGACGGACCGGACGACCCGTCCGCGTGGCCCGAGTGGGAGTCGTTCGTAAAGCGCCACGGCTACCTGTCGTGGCTCGACATCGAGGTCGACCACCTCGAGGACGGACGCGCGGTCCTCGTTATCGAGCGAAACGAGGACTTCGAGAATCCCATCGACAACGAGGGGCCGAATCCGGTCCACGGCGGCATCGTCGCGACGCTGATCGACACCGCAAGCGCGTTCGCGCTGCGGAGCACGTTCGAGGATCCATCGACGGCGTTCCTGACGACGACCGACCTCAACGTCTCGTACCTGCGGCCGGCGACGGGCGACCTGCGGGCCGAAGCCGAAGTGCTCCGTGTCGGCGGGTCGACCGGCGTCACCGACGTGACCGTCAAGGGTGCGGGCGGCGAGGCCGCCGTCGGGCGGACGACCTACCGGCTGTTCCGCGATGGGGTCGGCGACGGGTAAAAACAAGCGACGTTACCGCTCGTTGCGGTCCTTTCCGAGATCCTCGTAGATCCGCGGATCGGTCTGGAACTTGAGGACGTTGTGGATCGCCGAGTTGCGAATATTCGCGATGACGCTGCCGTAGTCCGTATAGCAGTCGTGGATCCACTGCGAGACCTCCTGTCGGTCGCGAAACATCATCACCGTCTTCCACTGATACTCCCCGTCCGAGAGGAAGAAAAAGAGAGTGTGCTTGTCTCCCCTAATGTACTCCATCGCGTCGCGCCAGTCGTCCGCAAAGTTCTCAGCATTGAATTTGAACTCGAACAGCGCGAAGATGTAATACTCCTCGTTGGGGATGATCGCCTCGCGGAAGACCCCCTCGTCGCGCATCCGTCGAATCGACTCGCTGACGGTGACGTGGGAGACGTCAATATCGTACTCGGCCTCGAGTACTTGCGTCAGTTCCCGCGACGACAACTGCGGATCGTTCGAGAGTTCACAGAGAATCGCGATGTCGCGGTCCTTGAACTCCCAGTTCGGTGGCTCCCCGCTCATGATTATACGACTGTCGTGGCTGACATAATGTTATACTTCCGTTCCCGTCAGGAACTCGCAGAGACGCTCAGCGTAGGCGGTCGACCGGTCTTCTGGGACCCAGTGGTATGCCTCCGACAGCGGGGCGAGTTCGGCATCCGCGAGGTCGTCGGCCAGTCGCTCGGCGTAGGCGTAGGGCTGCATCACGTCGTCTTCGCCCCACAGCAGCAGCGTCTCCGCGGTAATCGCGTCGTACTCGATCTCGGTCGTGTGGTTCGTGTTCGTCGCGACGGCGTTGCGAACCAGCGAGACGTGACCCTCGTCGGTCAGCCACGGCGCTTTCATCCCGTCGACGAACTCGGGGTCGGCCTCGCCGTAGGCCCCCTCGACGAACGCCCCGTCGAGCCGACGCTCGAGTTCCTCGCGCTCTAAATCGGCGGTCGAGGGCAATCCGAGGTTCGAGACGAACTCGACCGGCCAGGAATCGTAACAGACGGCGTTCGAGAGGACGAGCTGATCGACCATTTCGGGGTTGTGCGCGGCGAATCGCAGTGCGACGCCGCCGCCGATATCGTGGGCGACCAGCGCGATCCGGTCGACGCCGAGGTCCGCGAGGAGGGCCTCAAGTAGCTCCTCTTGGGCGCGAATCGAGCGGTCGAAGTCGTCGCTCATCGCGGAGTTGCCGTAGCCGAGCAGATCGGGCGCGATAGTCCGGCGGTCCTCGGCGACCTCGGAGACGATATCGCGCCAGAGGAACGACCAGGTCGGAATGCCGTGAACGAAGACGACCGGCGGCTCGTCGCTCCCGTCGGGGCCGTCCTCGTGGTAAGCGACCTCGAGGTTGTGGCCGTCGACCGAGACCGTCGTCGTCGACTGCTCGTCGCTCCAGGTCTCGTGGTCGACCATCTAGAGCCCCTCCGTCGGTCGGACGCTCGGTGTCCGGCCCGTCGATCCGTCGCCCATGTCGTCCCAGCGATCTCGGCTCTGTCGTGCAGTCCTATCGCATACGTTCATCGGTGACACACCGCCGATTCGGTTTCCAACATAAAGGCAGTTTGGGAAAGACCTACCGCTGTTAACTGTTCGAGCGATCAGGCCGGCGAGAGGATCGGAACGAGTACGGACCGCAGGCGGTCGCGAAGGCCTATTCCTCCTCAGAAGCCGCTGTCAGCCCCGCCATCGACTCCTCGCCGATCTCCTCGAGAACGCGTTCGTGAAACGCCTGCAGGGCGGCGCTCTCGTCTTCGGCGAGGACGACGTCGCTGGCCGACAGCGTCGCGAGGCCGAACGCCCGCGGCGTCGGCGAGTCGAGCAGTTGCCGGGAGACGGTCAGTTCGCCGGCGTCGATCGCGCTGACGATGTCTTCGATCTCGTCGACGTTCAGTTTGTCCTCGACGATCTCGCGGTAGGTCTCCTCGATGACCGCGAACTCCTCTAGATCCTCGGCGAACCCGAGCAGCATCTCGCTCGAGACCTGTTGTTCGCTCGCAGACTTCTCGTAGCCCTTGTAACGTTTGAGGATCATCAGCGATCGGGTCGCATTGATCCGGAAGTAGCGCTGGAGCAGGTCGGTCCCCGAGAGCGACACTCGAAGGTCCTCGCGCACCTGTTCGGGCTCTATGTCCTCGATGATCCCCTCGAGGTCGACTTTCCGATTCAGCGGCATCGAGAGGACGAACCCGTTGTCTGCGACTGCGACGCGGATGTTCGCGGTCGCCTCCTGAGCGCACCGATAGGCGAGCAACCGGGAGAGTCCGTCGTTGACCTTCCGGCCGTAGCTCGAGTGGACGTAGTAGTGGCGTTCGTACTCCTCGCGGTCGCGGACGACCTCGATCGCGAGCCGATCGGGCGTGCTGACGCTCTCCGGCCCGGCGTACTGATACTGGTAGTCGAATAGCCGCGCGATGGCGCGGACGCTGTCGTCGTCAAGTGGGAACTCCCGGAGCCACGCGCGGACTCGCGGCGGCCCGCCGTCCTCGTAGCGCTCTCTGAGGGCGTCCTGAAACGCGAGGATTTCACACCCAAGGTCGTAGGACAGCGGGAGCCGCTCGGAGTACCACGAGGGGACCGTCGGTCGGGAACTCGTGCGATCGACGTAGACCTGCGACCCCCGGCGATAGCGGTACTCGAAGTGGTCACCGCCGAGGACGAACACGTCGCCTTTCTCTAAGGTATCGAGGTACTGCTCGTCCAGTTGGCCGACCCACTCGTCGCTCGCACGCGTCTTCACGTCGCAGGTAAACGAATCCGGGATCGTCCCGATATTAGTCATATAGATAACGCGCGCGAGGCGGCCGCGCTTGCCGATCAACCGCTTGCCAACCGGGTACTCCTCGTAATGGTGGTCACCGTCCGGCGGGTCGTTCTCGTCGCGCCAGACCTTCGCGTAGACGTTCTTTTCCTCGAGGCCAGCGTACTCGGCGGTCAGATACCGCATGAGCGATTCGTACTCAGCCTCCGAGTAGTTCCGGTAGGGGTACGCGCGGCGCAAAATTCCTTTCAGTTCGGCCTCGGGCCGGATTTCGGCGATCGCCATCCCGTAGACGTGCTGGGTGGCCACGTCCTGGGCGTTTTCCGGGATCGACACCGAGTCGACGAACCCGTCCCGGGCCTTCGTTAGCATGACTGCACACTCGAGGAGTTCGTCTCGGTCGAGCGCGATCACGCGCCCGGTGACGGTCTGGCCGACGCGGTGGCCCGCCCGGCCGACACGCTGGAGCAAGGCAGCGACGGACTTGGGCGAACCGACCTGCACGACCAGATCGACGTGGGGCATGTCGATTCCCAACTCGAGGCTGGTCGAGGAAGTAACGACATCGAGGTCGCCCGACTTCAGCCGTTCCTCGACGTCCTGGCGAACGTCCTTCGAGAGGCTGCCGTGGTGACAGCCGGAGTTGTCCTCGTCGTAGGCGTCGAATCGCTCTCGGAGGTTATGGAGGACCCGTTCGGCTCCGGAGCGCGTGTTGGTGAAGACGAGGGTGTTCGTGTGCTCTTGCACGTGCTCGTGGAGGGTTCGATAGAACCGCTCTTGGACGACCTCTCGAGACGTGTTGATCAGATCGTCGGTCGGACACTCGAGTTGCAGGTCGAACTCACGGGCGAACCGGGCGTCGACGATCTCGCAGTTGCGCGGTTGGCCGCCGGGAGTGTCGCGGCCGACGAGGAACTCCGCGACGCGCGACAGCGGCTCGATCGTCGCCGAACAGCCGATTCGAGTGATCTCGCCCTCGGTCATCGCCTCGAGTCGTTCGAGGCTGACCGCGAGATGGGTCCCGCGCTTGCCCGCCGCCAGCGAGTGGATCTCGTCGACGATGACGTACTCGACGGTTCGCAGCTTCTCGCGGAACTTCGGAGAATTGAGCAGGATCGCGAGCGTTTCGGGGGTCGTGTTCAGAATGTGGGGCGTCTCCTCGAGCATCTTCTGGCGGTCGCTCGAGTCGGTGTCGCCGTGACGGATGGCGTGGCGGAGCTCGCCCATCGATTCCTCGCCGTCGCGTTCGGCGACGATGTCCTCGATACCCTCGAGAGGCACCTCGAGGTTGCGGTGGATGTCGTTTGCGAGGGACTTCAGCGGCGAGACGTAGAGACAGTAGACCGAGTTCTCGAGGCCGTCAGGCTCCTCCCGGTCGCGTTCGTAGAGCGTGTTCAGAATCGACGTGAAACTCGCGAGCGTCTTCCCGCTGCCGGTCGGCGCACAGATCAGCGTGTTCGTCCCCTGGTGGATCTTCGGGATCGCACCGCGCTGTGGCGGCGTGAAAAACCCCCCGTTCTCGGGGACGAATTCGCCGAACTCGTCGAGCCACCACTCCTGAACCGCGGGTTCGAGCAGATCGAAGACGTCGGCGTCTTCGACCGACGCGGCGTCGGGATCGAAGGACAGAGAATCGTCGGAAACCGGCAACTCGAGGCGCTCGTTCCCGTCCATTACCGTCGTCTCCGAGGCCGGCGTGTAAGAGGGTTTGGAGGGCGGGGTGAAAGTGAAACGACGGCCGGTCTGCGCCGTCCGGGCAGGCGTTGTGGGGGACCCATCGGTCGAGCTACTTCACTGACGGTGTGTGACAGCCCTAATCTAATTACCCCCGCGTTCGTGACCTTCACGAAATGCTGTCTTCACGGGCGATCGGTATTATCGTTCTTGCGGTCGGTCTCCTCACAGCCGGGGTCGTCGGAGCCACGACGGTCGTCGATCCCGACTCCGACGGCGTGTCGCCGGTGACCGAACTCCGCGACGGCACCGCCGTCCTCGACGGTGACACCGACGATGACGGGCTCACAGACGGCGAGGAGAGGCGGTTCGAGACCGATTCAGCTGTCGCCGATACGGACGGAGACGGGCTCACAGACGGCGAAGAGGTCACCCGTTACAACACGAATCCGACGGATTCGGACACGGACGACGACGGGCTGACCGACAGTGCGGAGGTCACGACGTACGAAACTGATCCCGAGACCGGAGATACGGACGGCGACGGGCTTACCGACGACGACGAAGTAGACAAGTACGGGACGGACCCGCTCACGACGGATTCAGACGACGACGGGCTGAGCGACGGCGACGAACTCGAGGCATCCGAGACGGACCCGACGGATGCGGACACGGACGACGACGGACTGGTCGACGGTGCGGAAGCGACCGAGTACGGTACCGATCCGCTGGTCGGCGACACCGACGGTGACGGTCTGTCGGACGGGGTTGAAGTGCACCGTCGGTCCCGCTTTCCCGACTCCGATCCGCTTCGAACCGATATCTACGTCGAGGTCGACACGATGGATGGAGCGACGCTCGGTCGGGCACAGACCGATCGAATCGCCACCAAGTTCGAGAACGCGCCGCTCGAGAACCCCGACGGATCGACCGGCGCGTCGCTGCATTTCGTCTACGACGAGACGATTCCCCGAACGTCGTCGACCAGTATGAGCGATCTAAACGGCTATCGGATCAAGTACTTCGATCGAGCGCGTGAGGGGTATCACTATCTGGCCGTCGTGGCGGACGTCGGCGGCGATTCGGGATCGACGAACATCGTCGGTAAGGCCAAACGCGGAACGATGATGGTGGAACCGCAGCCCGACCCCGACGCAACGGGTTCGACGGCCATGCACGAACTGGGGCACTCGCTCGGGCTGTTCAATAGCGACTTCGAGGGCGTCGACTCCGAACAGTACGCCTTCTGGCGGTACCGGAGCGTGATGAACTACAACGCGCCGCCGACGTACTACGGGTTCTCCTCGAGCGGCCTCACCGGCTTCGACGACTGGGAGTATCTCGAGGAACAGATGTACACGCCGTCAACGGACGCCGTCACCGTCGAACGGTGACGCGAACAGCGGTTCGGCCTCGTCCTGCTGGCCGGCCGCGGTCACAGTGATTCCGCACCGGCGACCGGCTCCTCTTACCGGTCGGATGCCGCTGACGGGCTACGCTCGGCGGATGCCGCGATCTCCACGGTACCCGCGCTGTCGATGCACACTCGCTTTCCGCGATATGCAAATTCGACGGCTCGGGCTGCATTGCTCGAGTCCGCCGTCGAGGGAAACAGTTCGTCGAGCGCATCGGCATCGACGATGTCGTGAAGCGGCGGCCGTAACTCAGCGGGATCGATGCCTTCCTCGGCCGCCACTGCCCGAACGACTCGCATACTGGTCGGTGGTTCGGTCACCATACGTCGCCCGCCAACGAGGGTGTAAATAACTCCCCGTGATACTTTACTGACGTCCGACCGACGTGCGTCAGACGAATGCCTATCGGCCGATATCGAAGGTGCTCCACTCTCGACGTGTGTCCGTTCGGTTGGCCGCTTGCATACAGAACACCAACAGTTGGTGGCAAGCGGGCGGCCGAAGACCGTCGTCAAACGAATAGAAGGTGTTTTCACGTTACCTTTCCATCTCGATAGCAATGCTCGACAGAGGGGTATGGTACTACGCTGTCGCATGGAGGCAGCGGGTCGTTGCTTTTTGTGACTCAGCTGAATCCCAGTTGGATCGGTCGCTACCATCCTGGTGTTCGCCGAATATCCGTGTCTCCATATGATCGGGTACCGCGTGGTTGTCCGTCTTCTCACGGCGGTCACAAGGCGTATTCGTGCTCAATTCAGCTGGCAAAGGCGAGCTACAGACTTGGAATCATCCGATAGAAACCACGCGTATCTGGCACTCTCTCTATCGATAGCGATCATCTTTGGGTCGATCTTCGGTATCGGTATACTCGAGTATGCAGACACCAATCCACTCGCATCCAGTAAGCCAAACCAGACCGAAGAGTCCGTTGACTCCGATAATCCGTACGGAAAGCAAACGTTAATCGTCGCTATAGACGCCTCAAAAACGGCCCAGACGAGAGAAACCGAAGTCGCTACCGCTCTCGAGTACTGGAGTGAGCATAGCGAAGTCTATGCCGGATATCCCATCGAATACGACCTCCGAGCGAACGCGACCAATCCGGATATCGAGATTACGTGGGTAACGGAGGTACAGACATGTGACCACTCTGACGACACGCATCTCGTCGGTTGTGCAGACATCGTCGAGCAGGATGCTCCAGATACCGTTTCAGTTACCGTCGAAACGGGCTTCATCCGTAGAGATAGCGTGGAGTTGCTCAAACACGAGCTGGGACATACGCTCGGGCTTTCTCACAGCGACGAGCCAGACCGGATAATGTCTTCTTTCTGACTCTCACCAACACCGGAATTACACTATCTGAACTACCACCGTGGCGGTTCAAACAATGCCAGTTCTGTACTCGAGGGCGCGCTGGTAGTCTTTGACGACCTCCTAGGGTCCTCGTAGGCTTGGGAACTGCGGTGCGCGCGAGCATGGCGGCGTACCGAGGACTGGTGGGTCGGCCGCAAGCGAGTAGGCGGCCAATTTCTGGTAACGATCGTGACTAATTTCGGAAATGGATACAATCGCCTGCCAGCGGCGGGTTCAAGGGACCGCTGTAGGGCTTCCAGCAGCCGCTGCTTATCACATCTGAAAGTCTCCAGTACTTGACTATCAGGTACCTATTTATGACACTGGTATCGTCTTGGGAGTAGCATCGGTACGAGCACGCGAGAAAGCGGGGACGTAAGGATGGTTCCAAATCCCTGTCCGCAATCGTTCATTCGGTGAGTGGACCGATAAGCTTTCTCACTGTTCACGGCCGGTGTGTGATTGACAATGGATCTGAAACAATACCGTGCGAAGCTGATTGGCGACGAAGAACAGCGCGCAGTGTCACCTGTCATCGGTGTCATTCTTATGGTGGCAATCACAGTTATTTTGGCTGCTGTGATCGCTGCATTTGTAATGGACATGGGCGGGAATCAAAGTGCACCTGCACAGGCAGGTATTTCTGTTAATGATGAAAATACAAGCAATAGCGACCTCAGTGTTACTATTACCTCGTTAGGAGACAATACGGACAAAGTGACGTGTGTGAACGGCACTGGTACCGTCAATACATCGAGTAGCGTTGGTACGTCCATGGGCTGCTATGTCGGAGACAATATTGTGGCGACCACGGAAAGTGGCAAAAACACCACTATTCGGTCGAACATCGGCGACTAACTAGTCGCCTACGGCCCCTTTAGGCCGTTGCAGGCAGATACTAACCACTCTCAAGTATAGGGCCAGCGTTTCCTAGCAAAGTTTACGTGGAGAAAGTATCACAATACGTTTTGGTGGTACTACTACCACCATCTGTAGGTACTCAACCGGAACATCACAGCCTACACTCGTACGAGAAAAGGAATCTAACCGTGGCCGCGGTCAGATTATTCGGTTTGCGATTCCTCGCTCGGCGCGGCGATCACGACGGCGACGAGGCCCATCCCAACTGGTTGCCCTGTCCTACCAGGGTAATGCCGCCCATCGCGAACGCCGCTTTCAGTTTCGGAGTGATGTCGAACACCCCTGCTGACTCTCTTGTGCCGTGGACGTAATTCAGCCGTACGCCCAGTGGTGAACTGCCACGGAAATCACCACTCGGCACGACGGCAAAAGGGTAGCGAATCCCTGCGTTATCAGATGACGAGGGGAATCGAAGATATCGGACAGTCGCCCGGACCCTCTTTCACATCGAATACTCATTCGACCAGCAATGACTCTCATTACAAACCGGCGCGTCCTCCGCACGGAAATCACACCCGATGAGATGCACCTCCGCGACGCGAAACCCGACCTCCGAAGCGTCCTCGAGCCGATCCAATACGGTCAACAAGAACGGCGGGTTCATCTACGGTCCGCCAGGCGGCAAATCCACACTGCGCCATCAGCCGTCTTATTAGTGGGTAGTAGATTCTCTGAAGGGGATATTTCACAGCTACCGTCAACTACTCTCGACCGATGTTCGATACCAAAGCCCTATTACCGAGATGTCTGCGATCACCTGAATCACCATAGGATCATACTTGTCGCGAGCGACACCGATTGTCTGTTCGCTCTCGAGGAGGTGCGTAAGCGCTGCGTTGATCATGACGAATGTCGACGGACCATCATATTCGTCTCCGGTGACGGATTCTATCACATCTCGAGTTTCTGCTGTTATTCGTCGGTGAGTTTCAGACCAGTTCGCTTGGGTATGGTTTAACGAGTATGTATAGGTAGTCGATTCGCGTCGCTCGCGGGTGAGCAGCCGGCAGGTCCGTTATGAGTAGTGGTCAGGGATGCGGCATAATCACGGTGGGGCCGGCCGGTCTGTCCCCAATCTGTGCACTTCGCGAGCCCTCGCCAACAGTAGGCTCTCGTTCGGCGAGACCAAAGCGGCGGCTCTCGAGATGCTCGCTGAGGCGCTGAATCTCCGCACGTAGGTGTCGCAGTCACCGCAGCAGTGGACTCAATCGTCGTCGTCATCGAAGACACGACGGAACAAGTCGCTGACGGCCGCCACAGTGACGGCACGTTGAGTTATCGCTCGACGGCTAAGCGCGACTGTCACGCCGATCACTTCCCGATAATCTGTCGACTATGCGGTGATATCTGAAACAGAGAATTGGGTTCTCGGCCGACTCGAGGATCTGCGACACGAAGAGTTGAACATACGAAACAGGTAGAGTGGGACCGCCGAGAATTGAACTCGGGTCCTACGGACCCCATCCGCAGAGGATACCACTACCCCACGGTCCCGCACGTGAACCGATGGGCGTCTGCCGTTTAAGGGTGTCGTTTCGGTCGGACAGTGGGACTCCGTCTCTGTGTTCGGACTCGGTCAGACGAGGACCCGCTCGAGATCGATCACGACACCCTGTTCGGCGTCTGGGTCGCCGATCAGTTCGCCGAGACACACCGCCGCGCCGTCCGGCGTGTAACAGGCGACCAGCGAGTCTTGCTCGACGCCGTCATCGATCTCGAGGACGCCCGGTGCGTAGACCGGCGCACCCTCGGCCACCTCGCGGGCCGCGTTCGTGGCGATGACGACGCGTGGAATCCCCTCGAGGATGCGTTCGGCGGGATCGACGACGTCGTACAGCGGTCCGGAGTCATCGTCCGCGTGCCAGAACGCCAGCGCGTCGAGGAAGTCGTGAGCGTCGTGCAGCGTTCGATCGTCGAACGGATCCGTCGCCGTACGGCGGAGATGTCCCATGTGTGCGCCGGTTCCGAGTGCCAGCCCGAGATCGTGACACAGTTTCCGGACGTACGTCCCACTCTCGCAGCGAATCCGTATGAGGAGTCGTCGCTCGTCGGTCTCGAGGACGTCGAGGTCGTAAATCTCGCGTACGCGTAGGCGACGGGAAACGGCGCTCTTGCGTGGGGGCTTCTGGTAGATCGGCTCTTCGAACTCGGCGATGATCGACTCGGCGTCGGCCGGGACCGGCGCGTGGCACTCGAGGACGGCGACGTACTCCTTGCCGCCCTCGAGGAAGACCGGCGCGAGTCGGGTAGCGTCGCCGAGCATGATCGGGAGGCAACCGGTCACCTTGGGATCGAGCGTGCCCGCGTGTGCGGCGCGGTCGATTGACTCATCGACGCCGCGATCGGTCAGCGTCTCGGCGACCGCGTCGCGCAGCCAGCCGCTGACCTGATGTGAAGAGGGACCCGGCGGCTTGTCGAGGTTGACGACGCCGAAGGTGAGCAATTCGGCGGGCGTCCGTTCCTCGGGTGGACCACGCAGAGCCATCAGAAGCTGGACTCGAGGTTGACCGGGGCCTTTCCTTCGTCACCGTTAGGATCGTAGCGCTCGACGGCAGTGACGAGCATATCGAGAACGGCGTCGGGCTCCCAGCGGGCCGTGTTCACCGAGAGATCGTAGATCGTTAGATCACGAATGTCGATCCCGTAGTACTCCCGATAACGCTGGGCCTCGCTCGCCTCGCGGGCTTTCGTCTCCTCGGTGGCGCGGTCGGGGTCTTTGTCCTCGCGCTCGGCGATTCGCTCGCCGCGAACCCGGGCCGGTGCGTCCAGCCAGAACCGAAAGTCCGCCTCGTCGCCCGCCAGCCAGCCGGCCAGCCGCGACTCAAGAACGAGATCGGTCTCCTCGACGGCGATTTCGCGCAGTCGATGGTCGAGATCGCGGTCAATCTGGTCGTTTTCCTCGGCGAGCTTGTTAAATTCGAGGGGGGTATAACCGCGTTCCTCAGCCAGATTGCGGAAGATGTCGCCGCCGCTGATGTGGTCGAGATCGAAAGCGTCGGCGAGTAACTCCGCGGTCGTACTCTTCCCGCTTCCCGGCGGGCCGGAGACGGTGAGTAACATAGTCGTTCTGCGAGGGGGCAGGTAAAATGGGTTTTGAATCCGCGAACGCGGCCGTCGACCGCGTCTGCGTGTACGACCGAGTACGGCGGTGACGCCGTATCGAGACGAGCGTCCGAAACGGCGGCTGGTCAGGCAGTCGAGGGAGACATATCGATATTCAGGGATTTGCGGAGCAGTTGCGAGAATCCCATCGAACAGAGGAAGTACCAGACGATCCAGGCCGGCATCGGACCGACGAGGCCGGACTGCCAGTCGACCGCGCCGGCGATCGGTAGTATGGCGGTCGCTTCCGCACCGGTGAGCCCCTCCGTCCGAATCTTCCAGTACATCCAGAGGAACATCGGAATCGTCAACAGCATGATCCAGACCATCGGGCGGAACTGCTCTTTGAACATCCCGAGGTTATCCGCCATGGCCTCCATCTGTTCTTCGCGAGCACGCTCTAACTCGTTCTCCAGACGCTCTATCTCGGCGTCGCTCGCGCCGCGTTCCTCGGCTTCTTTCTTTTGCTTCCGGAGATCCTTCTGCTCGTCTTGGACGGCTTGCAACCGTTCTTGATATTTGCCCATGCGTTCCGTGTTCATCAGGTTCGCCTGAAGCAGCGACGAATAAAGGCCGGTGATGAGGGCAACGGTAAGGATCACGGCGTAGAACGGCAACACTGCGTCGATCGGTCCGAGGACAGCGTTGACCGTGCTCCCGACGACATTCCGAATCGAATTAAACCAGTAGCCGGGCATCAACAGGAGCGCGGCGAGGCCGGCCAGTTTGTCCCACTGCGACCAGCTCGATTCGTCCTCGTCGATGTCGATGTCGGCGGCCGCGGTACCGCCGCCATCACCGTCTCCGTCGAGTGCTCGATCGAACGCCTCTCGATCGGCGATCTCGAATCCCTCGTCACCGTCGATTAGCACACCTTTCTCGATCAATCGCCCCCACTGCCCGCTCGTCAACTCGTCACCGACATCCGCCCACTGGACCTCGCCGCCGTTTCTGTCGGCCGCCTCGCGGACGCTCTCGAGTGCGTCCGCCATTGAGGAATCCTCGCGGACGAGGGCGTCTATCTTCTCGGCTGTACGCGTCATCTGGTTGGTTCTAGACCTCGTCCGGTATACAAGTGTTTTTCTTCGGCCGGCAGTGAGTGGCGGTTTCGCCGATGCGGTAGGTCATCCTCGTTATCGCACGTGCTCTCGCGATACACTACCCTCGAACGCCTCGTTCCCCTGGTATGCGGATAGTTTATTACAGTTTTTCCTAGGGGAACTCTGACCAGACGGATTTCGGAACAGTTCGTTACGGTTCATGTACCACGGAACGAACACCCTCAAATTTTTATAAAATGAATAGTAATAGAGAGGCTACTAATGGAGCGAATAGGGAGGGGGCAGTCGACGAATAGGGTATCGGAACGGGGTGCGAGCCAGCAGGTCGGGGTTGTATTGCTGCTTGGTCTCGTGATCATATCCGGAACGCTCGTTATTGCGGCCGGAATGGTCGCGTTGGACGCGGTTCAAACGCAGGCATCGGGCGAACATGGCGAACAGGTGATGCGACAGTTCGATAGTGATCTCCAGACGGCGATGCTGGACAACACTACCGGACCAGTATATGCCCCGAACGGGGAAATATCCGATAGCGGAACCATCACAGTCACTGTTTCAAACGGGTACGGGGACACGGAACAAAGCAAGAAGATCACGATGGGGACGCTTCACACCGAAGACGAAGCAGGGAACAAATTCGCCTATCAGGCAGGCGGCGTCTGGCGCAAGACCGGCGAGAGTACGAGCGTCGTCTCGAAGCCGAGTATCCGATACTATACCGAACAGTCCGGCGGAGACGAAGTCGGTCGAATCGATCTCTCAGTGACGAACCTCCGTGGCAACGTCGAGAGTGGCACCAACAGCGTAACGCAACAACCGTCGACGGACGGACTTAACGTAAGCGACGTCGGCTTCGTCAGCCATGTCGCGATCGAAGTCTCCGACACGCCGTATCACGACGCCTGGTACAGATTCCTGAAAACGGAGTTCGAAGCCTCGAGCGCGAACACCTGCGATATCAGCGACGGCAGCGATAAGAACATCATCTGTCACGATGAGGCCAATCGCGAGGTCACCGTCATCGCGACCATCGACGGGACGAACCCGTTCGCGAATCAAGTCGGGATCGATCCGACGATCTACGGCGGATTGCACGCCGAGGAGATAACCGACAATCAGCCATCGCCTAACTTCTACGGGTCAAAACTAACCGTCCGCGGCTACAGCAACCACAACGTCAGCAACCACTCGACGGGTCTGTTTACCGTCGATGGTGATCTTGCAGTAAGTGGACATGCCGAGATCAACGGTGTCCCAGTTGTCAATACGGAGCTGACATCGAACGGGAAACCGGATATCTCGCCAATGGCATACGCTGCGGGTCTTCGGCGTGGAACCGAACCACCAAGATACAAGTACATCAACACCACTGCGGACGGGTCGACGGCCGCGTTCTGGCTGTTCGATAACGAAAATCACGAAAACGTCGTCGTCGCAAACATGTCGCGACCGTTCGACAGCGTCGATACCATCGATACGAAACTCAACGACAATGCACTCGATTACCTCAAGAGTAACTCCAATGTGACGGACATCGAAAATTATGGAGGCAGTACCGTAAGTACGGGACTCTACTACGGTGACGACCTGGACAGTAGTATCGATACGATTGACACTTCGGCTGGCGACGTACATATCGGCATAGGGAGCAACACCGAGTTGCGTAATATCAACGTAACCGGAAGCAATCGAGCCTATATCTACACAACCAGTGACGTAAATATCAAGAATAATGTAGAAGTGTCTGGTGAGCGAGCAGATGCACTCTGGGTCTACGGAGCCACGACTAGTCGGATCACGATCGAAGAGGACTACGAAGGGGTCGTCTATGCACCCGGAAGCCGACTGAAAATCGAGGAAGACGTCGAAGTTACCGGGGCCGTCGTCGGTGGAAAGACCACGATAGAAGATGGTGTCACGATCAATTTCGACCGGACGATCCGGACCGACGTTCCGATTCCGAAAGAAAACCGGGACATATCAGTCGATGTGAACAAGACCAGAGATCCGCTCGACGTGACGTTCGTGCTCGATCGTTCAGGCTCGATGGGAAGATCCACGACGATTACCGGATCGAGTTGGCAGCGGCAGCCGCTCTCTCCGCCGCGTGGTCTTTCGATGAGACTCGGTTCAACTGCTAACCACTCTATCGAAGTTCGATCGTGCTACTTCTTCGGATGCTATAACACGCGGACTATCGACCCTGGAGAAACGTTCAATTATGTGGATCAGGCTCGAGTAAAAGGGGCTGGCAGTACTGATAGTGTTGCCATCAAATACGGAACGGATCCAGACGGACTTCGCGCAGATGCAACAAAGGATTTTATCACGCTAATGAATCGATCGAACGACGACCGTGCAGGTGTCTTCGAATTCAATAGTAACGGATACGAGCTCCACTCGCTGAGCCGTGATCTTGACGATGTCCACGACAGCGTCTCGGTCACGGCAGGCGGAGGGACGGACATCTCGAGCGGGATGAAACGCGCGCTCAACGAGTACAGGACTCCATCTACGTCCGGTCGGGACCGAATTATGATCGTCCTCAGTGACGGTAAAAATAGCAATCCCAGAGCAGACAGGCGAACCAGGAGACAGGCACAGCGAGCAGAGGATCTGGGCGTTACCGTCTACACGATCGGACTCGGTGAGAGCAACATCAATAAGCCACTTCTACGGGACACCGCCACCGACGACGGGGAGTTCCACATGATCGACAATGCGAGTCAGCTTGAGGATATTTTCGAAGGGATCGCTGACAAAGAAATCCAGAAGGAGAGCAACGTCACGTTCGATATTAATATGACACCCACGATGACCGGCACCTCGAGCGACTACGTAGTCAACATCGATACGAAGACGGTCACCGTCAATGGATAGCGCCAATCACGCAGTTCCTGGCAGAGTGATCTCGAAGCGGGGAACCGTCTCAGCGTTCTCCCCATTGGTCTCCGATAGATCCGTAGTCGAGAAATTATCTCAGTATAAACGCCAATAATCATATATGGTTCGGGAAACTGGGAGTCAGACGGATACCCTGGGGGAAAACGGACAGTCCGCAGTGCTCGGTCTCGTCTTGTTGATCGGGCTGGTAGCTACGGTCAGCGTCGGACTACTGCTTATCGCCGGTGACGCGACGACTGACGTACAGCAGCAGGCAGAGACTGAACGCGTCGAACAATCGTTTCTCGAGATGAGTCAAAACCTCGAGACGGCGTCGTCGGCACGGGACGCCGCTCGAAAGATGAATCTCGATGTCGATTCCGGTCGGAACGCAGTGCGGTATCGCGATGGCGGCGAGATCAAGATCGAGATCGGCACCAACGATTCAAATCCGTATACGCGTGATCTGGGCGCGATCGAATACGTCACCGAGGACGGAACGAAAATCGTGTATCAAGGTGGCGGCGTCTGGCGGCAAACCGACACCGGCGTGACGGCTATTTCGAAACCGAACGTTCGATACACGGATGGGACGCTCAACGTACCGGTTCCACGGGTTACCAGCGAACAACGGCTCAGTGGCGGCACTATACGGATGGAAGCGGGTAACACGACTCGAGTGCATCCAGGTGCGCTGCAAGAGCAGGTGACGATCACCATCACGAGCGAGTACTACGAGTGGTGGGCGACCCATTTCGAGGACGATCTTTCGATCGGGACCGTGACGACGAACGAGAGCGCAGAGCGGGTGACCGTAACCATCGATCCGCCGACCGATCCGTCGCTCGGCGTCGACGCGAACTTCAACCAGGCGTTGACCATCGACGGGACGCTGGCGACGAGTAGCGGTGGAACGACGACGGGAGATATCCGTGCGACCGAGAGCGTCGAAGTCAACACCAACGTCGACGGAGACGTACTCTCGGACGGAGATGTGCACGTGACGTCCTCGACACGTCGGGTGACGGGCGATATCATCGCCGAGGGAGACGTCGACATCGACTCCGATGTACGAGGCGATGTCATCGCGGGTGGCAACGTCACCGTGGCGTCGTCGGCCGGGACGGTCAGCGGCAATATCGTCGCCGGTGGCGATGTCACCGTCGGCAACGGACCTAGTATCGGAAATGATATTTACGCGAACGGAACCATCATCACCGGCTGGAACACCGTCGGCGGCGAACTGTACGCTACCGGATCGATCTCCGCACCCGGCACGCCTTCGTCCGCCGAACACGAGAACGTCTCGAATATCGACAGCCCGATCAGCGCGGCCTACGGCACTGGTCTAGACGGACTACTCTCGAATCGGCTCGGTGCCGGAACGGACCGAGAGCCGCTCGACGACGCAATCAACGGGATGGTCTCGGCCGCGGAAGCCGACGGCAAGACGTTCCAGACGGTACGGTCGGGTGACACTCTCGAGGCGGGCACGCATTACGTCGATCACATCGACGCCAGTTCGAACGGCCCACACAACACGGTGACGTTCGATGTCCAAGACGGCGATATCAACGTCATCGTCCGCGGCGATATTTCAGTGGCTGCAAACGGACAGATACGCGTCGCGAACGCCGATTCGGGAAACGTCGTTCGGTTCTACTCGGCCGGCGATTTCTCGATGCGAGGCGGGACCAGTGTCTGTCCGACGACGGGCAACCGCTGCCCGACCAGTGATCGGGATGCGAAGGTCCTCCAGTTCTATGGTACGTCCGAGTCGACGTACACGTTCAACGGTAACTCGGTCTTCCACGGACTCATCTACGCCCCGTCGGACGACAACGACAACGTGATCGCTGGCGGCGGCTCGATAGAACTGTTCGGCTCCGTCATCGCCGGCGGCTTCGATACGAACGGCAATACGGAAGTGACATACGACGACACGCTCGAGGATCGATACGAGGAGCCGACCGATCCCACGACGGACGATGCGAGCGACGACGGGCCGATCGTTAACTATCTGAATATAACCGTTTACGAACTCCGCGTGGAAAACGAGTAGACCACCGAACCGGCCGAATCACCGGGTCGGCGAGACGGTCTCGGCCACGTTCGGTGACCAGGAAACGAACGCGTCATTTCACGCGGATCGTTTTCGACCGTTCAAAATCGTTTTCGGCACTCTCGTAACCTCCTGGCCCATACAGCCGGCAGTTGCGTACTATATCAACAGCACTGGACGTAGAGATAAACGGTTTTGAACCGTATGATCGGACGACCGTCTTATCTACGCGACTGTCTCTGTATCCAACATGAATTCGGGACGTGAGGGAGGGGGAAAACTCGTCACCGAGGAGCGGAGTCAATCGTCGATCCTCGGCCTCGTTCTCTTGATCGGAATGGTGGCAGCCGTCAGCGTTAGTCTCCTTCTCGTCGGTGGGAACACTATCACTGACGTCAAACAGCAGTCGGAACAAGAGCGGATCGAACAGTCATTCGTCGAGTTGAGTCAACAGATGTCGTCGGCCGCTACGAACGAGGACGTCACTCACGCTATGACCTTCGACTCCGGCCGATCCGGCGCGATTACGAAGACCAATGCCGGGCGGATCAAGATCGAAGCCACCAATTTCAGCGAGACGATCAAACTCGGCGCAATCGAGTATCGGGGCGATGACGGGAGCATCGTCGCCTATCAGGCCGGTGGCGTCTGGCGGGAACGCGGAAACGAGACGCGGATGATCTCTGCACCGTCGCTCGATTACGACGCCGAAGAGGAGACGCTGTGGCTCTCCGTGGTAGATATTAGTGAAGATCAGGAGCTCTCCTCGGGGACGGTAACGATGCGCCACGAAACGACCATCCCCATGCAGGATTTCGTGGAGAACGAATCGATCACGATGACGGTCACGAGCGAGTATTATCGCGGCTGGGAGTCGTACTTTCGGCATCAGGCCGGCGACGCCGTCGTTCGAAACGTCGATCACGCCAATCGGACGGTGACCGTCCGACTCGGCTATCTCAAGGCGGAGTCGGCCTTCGATTCGGGCGTGACCTACGGAGATAGTTACGACGCGCACAAGAACGCGGACGTCGACGGACCGACCACCCAGGGGACGATGCCGCCGCTCGATTCGGTCATTTCTCAGATGGTAAACGACACCGAATCGGGCGCGATGCACGTTGACGAAGACCTCGGAACGGTCGATACCACGCTCACGAGGGGGAGCGGGACGTACGTCGCAGACAGCATCGAAGAATCGGGCCATCTCCAGTTCAATTTGACCGACGGGAACGCGACGCTCATCGTCGACGGAGATATCAACGCTGACGGCCCGACGATTACCGTCACCGACTGGAGCGGGAACAACTCGCTGAAGGTGTACACGACAGGGGACCTAGACGCCAGCAACTCCGGCGACATCTGCGTCGACCCGTGCGATACCGACGTCAGCGCCAAACGGATACAGATATTCGGCACGTCGGACATGATCGTCGACTTCGGACCGGGCGGCAGCTCCCGGTTCGAAGGCGTTCTCTACGCCGCGAGTGACAGGGACAGTTGGCCGAAGCGAAATAGCTGTGACAGTCAGGTCTGCATCCACTCGAATCCTAACCTGTACGGCTCGATCGTCGCCTCATCCGTCGAAATCGGGTCCGCGAGCGCGGATCTGACATATGATTCGAGCCTTGACTCGGCCGATATCCCGCTTCACCCCGAGTCGTACGAGTTGCCGCCGCGGATCACCTATCTCAACATCGCCCACCACAAGATCGACATCAAAAACGAATAGCGGCCGTCTTACGCCGCGTTCTCGATCGTCGCCTTCACGTTTTCCCAGACCTCGTCGGGTGATTGCTCGCCGTCGACACGCTCTAGGTCGCCCTGTTCCTCGTAGTATTCGATGACCGGCTTCGTGTTCTCGTGGAAGACCGACAGTCGCTCGCGGACGGTCTCTTCGGTGTCGTCGTCGCGCTGCTCGAGTCGCTCCTCGACCTCGGGATCCTCGGGCGGATTGTACTCGACGTGGTAGATGTCGCCCGTCTCGGGATCGAGTCGCCGACCGGTCAGCCGATGGACGAGTTCCTCCTCACCGACTTCGAGGTAGAGGGCGACATCGAGGTCGGTCATGCCCTCGAGCTCCTCGGCTTGTTCTAGGTTGCGCGGGTAGCCGTCGAGAACGAAGCCGTCAGCCTGAGAGAGCGCCTCGTCGACGATCGCGTTGACGACATCGTCGGGGACGAGTTCGCCGCGGTCCATGTACTCGCCCGGCGTGTCGTACTCGGTATCCATGTCGGAGATGTCCATCTCCTTGTTGTTCCGCAACGCGTCGCCCGTGGTGATGTGGTCAACGCCGAACTCCTCTGTGATCTGTGCGCTCTGAGTCCCCTTGCCGGCACCGGGTGCACCCAGGATCAGGATTCGTGGCTGAGCCATACGGAGCCGTTCAGTGGCTGTACATAAAGGCTTAAAGAATCGGGCACGTCCCTCCGACTATGACACGCTTCGACGCCGCCGAGCCCGCCGAGCGACGGAAGCTATACGTCGACGCCATTACCGCACACCGCGAGCGCGGAAGTGGCTTCCTGACGCTTGAGGCCGACGCGGCCGCATTCGAGGAGGACGAAGATACTGATGCGGAGACGGCCGACGGACTCGGATCAGACGATGAGTCGGCGGACGAAACGGACGAATTGGGCGCACCGTGGGTCCAGTTTGGCGACGGCACGATCAATATCGACTGCACCGACGCGGAGCTCGATACGCTAAAGGCCGTCCTCGAGGAGTTCCCGGCGTTTAAAATCGACGACCTGATCCGTCCCGAGGAAGCAGCGGGGAGCAACGTTCGGATTAGCGCGAAGGCGGATGCAAACCGGATCGCACAGTTCGTCGATACGGTCTTTCTCGAGGTATACGAGTTGCCGTCGGCGGGTCGCGTCTGGGTCGTCGAGGTGTAGACTGACGTCCGACCGAGCCGGGTGACGGCGACGAGCGGTATCGGGGCACTATAATAGCACGAGTTGCAACTGCCGATATGGACTTAGAGCGAGTCACTGGTCAGCCCCATCGCTATTCGGGACTGATCACGATGCGAGTACAGGGTCCGACAGCCGGATGCTGTGGGACACCGTGGTCGATCGTTCGACGACCAGCGCTCGGCGGTCAGTTCCACTCACAATGAGCGACGAAGAACTGGCGAAGGACCTCGGACCGCTGGCCGCGCTGACCATCGGCGTCGGAACGATGATCGGGGCCGGTATCTTCGTTCTCCCGGGTGAGGCCGTCGCGACGGCCGGCCCGATGGCCGCGATCGCGTTCGTCCTCGGTGGAGGGATCGCGCTGTTGACGGCGTTTTCGGCGAGCGAACTCGGAACGGCGATGCCGAAATCCGGTGGCGCGTACTTCTATATCAACCGCGCGCTCGGTCCGCTGTTCGGCTCGATCGCCGGTTGGGGGAACTGGATCGGACTCGCGTTCGCCTCAGCGTTTTACGTCTACGGGTTCGGCGAGTACATCGTCCGGATGGCCGGCATCTCGTTCGGTCCGGTCGAACTGTCAGTGCTCTCGCTGTCGGCCGCACAACTGATCGGGCTCGGCGCGGCGCTGCTTTTCATCACCGTCAACTACGTCGGCGCGAAAGAGACCGGCACCCTCCAGAACGTTATCGTCATCACGCTCGTCGGCATTCTGACCGTCTTCACTGCGTTCGGGGTCCTGAACGCGGATCTTACGACGCTGCGGCCGATCGTTCCGCCGGACAAAGGAGTCTCCCCGCTGTTGCCGGTGACTGGCCTGATCTTCGTCTCGTATCTCGGCTTCGTCCAGATCACGTCTGTCGCCGAAGAGATCAAAGAACCCGGCCGGAACCTTCCGCGTGCTATCATCGGCAGTGTCGTCCTCGTGGCGGCGATCTACGCGCTCGTATTGCTCGCCGTCCTCGCCGCCGTCGAGACCGAGCTCGTGGCCAACAACGATACGGCAGTCGTCGACGTGGCGAGCCAACTCATCGGTCCGGTCGGAGCCGCCGCGTTGTTGCTCGGTGGGCTGCTCGCGACGGCCTCTTCGGCGAACGCGTCGATCCTCGCTTCGTCCCGGATCAACTTCGCGATGGGTCGGAACAAGCTGGTTAGCCCCGAACTCAACGAGATCCACCCGCGCTACGGGACGCCATATCGATCGATCGCGGTAACCGGTGGTTTCATCGTCCTCTTCCTGCTAATCGGCGACATTCGGACGCTCTCGACCGCCGGCAGCGTCCTCCACCTCGTCATCTACGGCCTCCTCAACATCTCGTTGATCGTCATGCGCGAAGCGAAACCCGACGGGTACGATCCAGACTACCGCGTGCCGCTCTACCCGGCGACGCCGATCCTCGGCGCGATCCTCTCGTTTGCGCTCATCGCATTCATCGATCCGCGATGGGTGATCGGCCTCTGTGTCGTGTTCGTGGCTGTCGCCGTCCTGTGGTATCTCGTCTACGCCCGCGAGAAGACCGAAGAGCAGGGCGTCCTGAGCGAGTTCATCCTCCACCGAGCCGATGAAATGCCCGAACCGGCGGTCACCGCTGCCACGACCGTCAAGCCCGACGGTGGAACTTACCGCGTCATGGTCCCGCTTGCCAACCCCGATCACGAAACGGATCTGATAACTCTCGCCAGCGCAATCGCGAACCAGCGAAACGGCACCGTTGTCGCAACACACATCGTCCAGGTCCCCGATCAGACCGCTCTCGAGCAGGGGGCCGACCACGTAGCGGAGCTCAACGCCGAATCCGAACGGCTACTTGAGCGTGCACGACAGGACGCCGAGACGTTTGGCGTCGACATCGAGACGAAGACAGTCTTCTCCCATCGGTCGTTCGAGGAGGTCTTTGACACCGCGCGGACGGACGATGCTAACCTCGTCGTGATGGGATGGGGACCACACGCACACGGACGGGCCGAAGATCGCATGGACGAACTTACCGGCGACCTCCCCTGTGACTTCCTGGTCCTCAAGGACCACGGGTTCGACACGTCGCGGATCCTCGTTCCGACCGCCGGCGGTCCGGACTCGGAACTCGGTGCCGCCGTCGCCGAACTACTGTCGACGGAATACGACAGCGATGTCTCGCTGTTGTACGTTCGCGACGATGACGAGTCCGTCGACGAAGCCGAATCCTTCCTTGAGGCGTGGGCGACCGATCACGACCTCGCAGACGCAACCCGACTGGTCGAACACGGCGACCCCGGAACGGCAATCGAGCGGGCAGCCGCCGATCACACGATAGTCGTCATCGGAGCGACCGAACAGGGACTGGTATCGCGCCTCATGGGCGGGTCACTGATCGACGACATCGCCGAAACCGTCGACTGTTCTGTCCTGCTCGCCCAGAAGCGCCACGAGCGGTCGCTTCGCGAACGGCTGTTCGGCTGATGAGGCCGGACGCGCATTGACCGAAAACGGGGTGATTTCCTTGAGTCCACGACCGGTTCGCGACCGTCGTCGGTCAGCCGATGCGAACACGTTCGTTGTAGCCTTGAATATCGAACTAGACGTGTGTATGAATACACACGAGCTGAATCGAACAACGACAGAAAAAAGGTCGCCGACTCCAATAGCACAGTGATGGAGCACGAAGGACGGTCGATGGTAGTACGGACCAAGACACGGCTCGGTATCATCCCGACAGCCGTCAGACCGGAGCTCCCGGGCGGTTTCCAAATAGATAAGTGGCCCCGGCGACCATCCACCGATATATAAGCGGCTTCAAAAGAGGTGAACACGATCTACAGCGCACTTACGACCCCGCTGCAGCAGACTCGCGTCGACGTGTTCCAGGAGATCTTTCTGGTCTTCCTGGGACTCGGGACGATCGTCGGTATCGTCGTCATCTCGTATACCCTGTACAACGCGTACAAGTATCGAGATACCGGCGAAACCGACACCGACGAGGATCTGCCATCGGTCGGGGAGTTACCGACAGGCGGAAAGGGCGGCAAGAAACTGTTCCTCTCGTTCGGCATCAGCGCGATCATCGTCATCTCGCTGGTGATCTGGACGTACGGGATGCTCCTGTACGTCGAGGATCCCGGCAATACCGGGCAGGCGGAGGACCAATTCGAAGTCGAAGTCACCGGGCAGAACTTCGCGTGGTACTTCGAGTACTCGAACGGGATTGAATCCGTACGTACACTCCGCGTGCCTGCCAACGAGCGGATCTGGATTCAGGCAACATCTGGTGACGTCTGGCACACGTTCGGCATACCCGATCAACGGGTAAAAGCCGACGCAATTCCGGGCGAGTACGACGAGACCTGGTTCGAAGCCGAGGAAGCCAACACGACGCACGAAATTCGGTGTTACGAGCTCTGTGGCAAGTACCACACCCAGATGACAGGGACGGTTAAGGTCATGAAACCCGAAGCGTTCCAGAGTTGGATGGACAGTCAGCTGGAACTGTCGCTGACGGTCCAAAATGCAAACGAGACCCCGATCACCGAGGGATACGAGCTGACGCTCGTCAGTCAGGAGTCTAACTTCAAGCAAACGTACTCGGCGAGCGAGTTCGAGAACGGAACGCTCACTCTCAACGACATCGAACAAGGCGGGAAGTACAACGTGACGGTCACGTCGACCAACGGGCAGTTCGAGAAGACGACGACGCAGTTCGACATGACTGGCCCGAACAACCCGGGCAACAAGGTCATCACGGTCGGAAGCGGCAACTCGAGTGAAAGCAACACGAATGGAAGCGAAACGCAGTCGAACGGCGGAGGTGGACACTGATGAGTGACCTTCCGCCGCGGACGACCATCAAACGGTGGCTAGTCACGACCAACCACAAGGACGTCGGCGTCCTCTATTTGGGGACGGCGCTGTTCTTCCTGCTGTTCGGCGGCCTTCTCGCGTTGCTGTTCCGGGCCCAGCTGTGGCAGCCCGGTGGGACCGGCCTGCTGACGAACGATCAGTTCTACCAGTCGGTGACGGTCCATGGACTGATAATGGTGTTCTGGTTCCTCTCGCCGATCGCGAGCGGCTTCGCGAACTACTTCATACCACTACAGATCGGTGCAAAAGATCTCGCGTTCCCGCGGCTCAACGCACTGAGTTACTGGTTCTACCTGTTCTCGGGCGTTCTCATGGGACTCTCGTTCTTCCAGGGCGGCTCGTTCATCGGCGGGTGGACGATGTACTCGCCGCTGAACGTACCCATGTACAACTCGGTGATGGAGGCGACGGCCGGCAGTAACGCGACGATCCTCGCGTTGACTCTGTTCGTCATCTCGATCACGCTCGGGTCGGTGAACTTCCTAACGACGATGCACCGGTCTCGCGCCGAGGGGCTCGGCCTCTGGAACATGCCGATGTTCTCCTGGTCGTGGCTGCTGACGATCTGGATGATGCTGTTCGCCTTCGCGGCGCTGCTGGCAGCGCTTCTGTTGCTGTCGGTCGACCGGATCTTCCTCACGCAGTACTTCGCGACCAACAAGGGCTCGAGCCTGCTATGGGCTCACCTGTTCTGGTTCTTCGGGCATCCGGAGGTGTACATCGTCTTCTTCCCCGCACTGGGGATCATGTTCGAGATCTTCCAGACGTTCACCGGACGGCGGCTGGTCGGTCGGAAGTGGGTCATCATCGCGATGGTCCTCGTGGCCGTCCAGTCGTTCCTCGTCTGGATGCACCACATGTTCCTGTCGACGATCAACCTCCCGATCAAGACGCTGTTCATGGCGACGACGATCGGGA
Source organism: Natrinema sp. 74 (assembly GCF_046097095.1). Taxonomy (NCBI): domain Archaea; kingdom Methanobacteriati; phylum Methanobacteriota; class Halobacteria; order Halobacteriales; family Natrialbaceae; genus Natrinema; species Natrinema sp. 74. The sequence goes on along the minus strand of NZ_CP175698.1, from coordinate 2,793,156 downwards.
TCTCGTTACCCTTCGACCTGATGGTGTTCTCGCTGATCTACACGATGGTCAAGGGACGGGTTCGGTTTACGACCCCGTTCCTGTTCGCGCTCGGTGCCCTCGTGTTGTTCATCATCGGCGGGATTACGGGAGTCTTCCTCGGAGCGGTCGTGCTGGACTACGAGTTCCGTGGCACCTACTGGGTCGTCGCGCACTTCCATTACGTGATGGTCTCGGGCGTCACGGCCCTGGTCGGCGGCCTCTACTACTGGTGGCCCAAGATCACGGGGAAGATGTACTCCGAGCGCCTCGGGAAGCTCAGCTTCGCCGTCTACTTCCTCGGCTTCAACCTGCTGTACTTCCCGATGTTCCTCGCCTGGGAGACGCCACGACGGGTCTTCCACTACCCCGAGGGCACGCAGCTGTTCCACCAACTCTCGACCGTCGGGGCGTTCGTCTTCGGCGTATCGTTCCTGCTCGTGTTCTTCACGCTCGGAAAGAGTCTGGTGTCTGGCCCCGACGCGCCGGATAACCCGTGGGCGTTCTCGCGGACGGCCGAATGGGCGATCCCCTCGCCGCCGCCGCTCGATAACTGGCCCGACCGGCCGAGTTACGCCAGTGGGCGGCTCGAGTTCGTCGACGATGCGACGACCGCGACCGACGGCGGCGTCGCGACTGGCAAGGAAGCGGCCGGCGCAGCGACGGCCAGCCACGAGGAGGAACACGCCGATCACGCCAGTATCTGGCCGTTCGGCATCGGCATTGCGACCGCCGTGTTCTTCCTCGGTCTTAGCGGCATGACGCCGTACGTCTACACGTTCGTCAGCGAGCACATGCACGCCGGCGGGTTCATCACGCTGGCGGATTCGGCACCGGCAAAGAGCATCGTGTACCCGGCACTGACGGCGCTCGGAACCGTCCTCCTCGGCGTCACGCTGTTCAACTTCGGCCGCGAGCAGTTCGACGCACCTGAGATGGCCATCGCCGAACAGTGGCCGTTTGGCGGTATCAACAACGAGAAGCTCGGCGTCTGGTTCTTCTTGGCGTCGGACGTGGTCGTCTTCGGTGCCGCGATCGGTGCGTACGTCTTCATGCGCATCCACAGCGGCTGGCACGACTGGCACTTCGAATCGCTCACCATGGCCGGCTTGTTCAACACGTACGTCCTGTTGACCTCGAGTTTCTCGGTCGTGGTGGCCCACGTGATGGCCGAACGCGGGAACAAGAAGGGGCTGCTTGGCTCGCTCAGCGCCACAGTCCTGCTTGGACTCGTGTTCATGGGCGTCAAGGCCTTCGAATATAGTAGCAAGTTCGATGCCGGTCACTACTGGTTCAGCGGGATCGAGTACTCGTTGTACTTCGTGACGACCGGCCTCCACGCGCTCCACGTGATCCTCGGACTATTCATCGCACTGTTCATGATCTACCGGATTGTGTCGGTCGATGCGTATCTCGAGAATCACATGCCGGTGGAGTACTTCGGACTCTACTGGCACTTCGTCGACATCGTCTGGGTGTTCCTCTTCCCGCTGTTCTACCTGATGTAGCGCCTCGCCGCTACACAGGTTTCGTTCGTTTGTCGGTTCGAATTCGATCGCTTCTGGCCGAGATAACGACGCGTCTCACCGTTCTACCGCTGGATAGCAGTCGCATCTTGTGACTATCGTCGGTCGCGGGACGCCGACCAGCGAATCGGCTCCCGCTCGAGAAATGAACGAGTGTCGTCTCAAGCCGGCAGCAACAGCCGAGCACGCGTTCCAGGTTGAAGACGGTCCCGTGGGCGTCGGCCAGCCGTCTGTTTGTGTACTCGTCTCGAGTGAGGCCGCCATGCTCGAAGAAGACACGGAAGGACCGCGTCGATGAGCGCGATTATCCCGCCCAGACGAGCGCGTACACGAACGTAAACAGGAAGTAGATCAGGAAGACGGAGATAGCCGCCTTGAAGTGGAACGTAAACAGGTCGTACTCTTCGTCGTCGCGCTCCTCGTCGAAGGCCTCGCGCTCGGCGTCGGAACACTCCGCGGTGTGATCAACACCGATATGAAACGTCACGTACCGCTCGGAACGGAACGGTCGACCGCAGTACGGACAGGTCTCGCCGGGCGCTTCGTCTGCCGGTACCTCGTACTCCCGTTCGAGCGCGCCGTCGGTCGCCATTCGATCGGTTGTTGTGGCGACGCGAGCAAGTGTTTGCCGGTTCGAGGCGCGACTAGCTCGGGACGAACGGCGGGCTCATCGTCCCCTGTGAGACCAGATAGAGGCTCACCATCGTGAAGAAGACCATGACGACGATGAGTGGGTACTGACTCCTGATCGCCTGGAGTTTGCCGGGGAACAGATCGAACGAGACGGTGTGTGCGACCCACACCGCGAGGACGTGGCCGAGCAAGATCGCGGCGATCTCGAGGTAGCCGAACCAGCCCGGCAGGGCGTATCGGGTCGGGTTCGGGGGCGGATGCAGCGGCATCGCCGCGGTGTCGATCAGCGACGGCCACAGCGAGAGCCCGAAGCCGACGTAGTGAGCGAAGTGGTAGCCGGCCGCGATGGCAAGCAGCGGCGCGGCAAAGCGAAATCCGAGATAGCGCCGGGAGAGGTACGTCTCCGCGCGCTCGCGGGTCCGATCGATGGCAACCCAGTACACCTTCCAGAACAGGCCAAAGCCGCCGACGAGCAAGACGAGATAGACGAGGACCGGCGGCAGCCCGATTCCGACGAGGGCTTTGATGGTCCGGACGCCGACCGGCGTGACGATAAAGCCGCTGAAGGTGAGCTCCCAGACCAGCGCGAGGACGAAGGCGACAAGCGAGGTATCGGTGACGAGGTCGGCGTCGTTCAGCCGCGAACCGGGGTATCGAAGTTCGAACCCGTTGTCGGTTCGCTGTACGGGCGCGACGGCCCCGTACAGTCGGAACCACAGCGAGAGGGGATCTCCGCGTCGAAACCACGTTGACGGCGAGAAGATGGCCGCACTGAAGATCGTAAACAGCGAGTAGATGACGAGGATGGCCAGCAACACGTCCGGAGACGAGGTCAGCGGCGCGACGATCTCGAGCCAGACGAACGTCAGCAGCGCGACGACGGCGGGCCAGGACTTGAAGGCCGGCGGATAGGGTTCGTCGGCGGTCGGCAGCGCTTCGGCGATCCGCCGCCAGGGGTTGAGCGCCGGCCATGGGTTGCCGATGGTGTATGTGGCGATCGTCAGTAGGGCGCGGCCGGCAACGAACGTTATCAGGACGGTCGCGCTCACTAACCCGATGTTGGGCCCGACGAGCCCGGCGGCGACGATGAGCGCGAGGCCCAGCAGTCCGAGCACGCCGAACAACAGCGAGCCGGCGGCCAGCAATCGGTCTCTGGAGGTCTCGAGCGTGCGGTTATGGTAGGTCCCAATTACGTCGCGGTCGGTGACGAGCATCGTCAACAGCGCCGACGCGCCGACGGCACCGCCGCCGGTCGCGAGGTACAGCCACGTCGGAACGGTGACGTCGCCGCCCGATCCCGAGAGGCCGGAAGCGACGTTGCTGGCGGTGACGACGCCGGAACCGGCTGCGAGAATCGCGAACGCGGCGGCCAGTCCGACACCGGTCCGGCGTACGAGAGCCGAGCGTCCACTCATTGCCAGCTAGTCGGAGCGCCGACCCATCTACGTGTCGCTTCTTCCCCGTCGGCCGACGGTTCGTCGCCGTGTCCGGGTTTGGTTCCGCGTCCGCCACCACGAGTCTGCCCGTCCGGCCGTCTGCGTGATCGGTATGAGGAAGGTATAAGTATTCGTCACCCACATTCCCCACTAATGGCGAGCCTTCGGACGTACGGCCTGATTTACGTGGCACTGATACTGCTAGCGACGGGGAAGTTCGTCTTCTTCCACTTCGAGGGGATTTTCAATTACGAGATGGCGGTCGCTGGAACCCTGCTCATAGCGGTCACCAAGACGTCGCTGATCGCCGGCTACTTCCAGCACCTCAAAGACGAGCCCCGCTCGATCACCTACCTGATGCTCACCGCGGTGTTCATGGTCTTCCTGCTAACCCTCGCCGCGGGCTACTCGATCCAGTAAGCATCGTTCGCCGGTTTCGCGACTGCTCGTCTGCTCGATTCGTCCGCCTCTCGATCGTGACCGTCGATTCCGCAGCCTTGTTGCCGCATTCGGCGTCGCGGTGTGTTCGATCGCGAAACGGACCGTTCTCGGAACGCACTGAGCCGTCGGTCTCTGAACGGCCGGTGGCTTCGGGTGAGCACCGCTTTCGTCACCGATTGTCGGTCCGGGGGCAACATCCGTCTCGGCCGACGGTCGGCGACACGTTTCCGGCTCCGTCGACGGACGGCGGCCGGATTCGCCTGTCACGATTACATTCATTTCGGAATTGACGCGAGCGCGAGCCCCTTTCTATGGTCGGTGTCAGCTATTAGGCGCTCTCCGTCGTCATTACTCTCGAGTTGATACAATGGCGGACATCGGTGTCGTCCACATGGATCTCACGTCGAAAGGCGGCGGAGAAGCCGTCAGTATGAACGTACTCGAAGCGTTGGAGGACGACCACGACGTCACTCTGCTGACGCTGACCGAGCCGGATTTCGACGCGCTCAACGCGTACTTCAACACCGCGGTCGACTCGGTGACGGTCAGACAGGCGGGCCGGTTGGCACCGGCGATCAACGACCGCTACGGGCTCAAATACTACGTTCTCCAGAACGCCTTGCTGGGGCGCTACGCTCGGCGATGCGCCGACGAGTTCGACCTCCTCGTGAGTACGATCAACGAACTGGGCCTAGGACCGAACGCAGTTCAGTACGTCCACTTCCCGTTCGACTGGTCGGTCAACCTCGAGAACCGCGAGCACATCTTTCACCCGACCGTCGAGGAGGATTCCCTCTACGAGCGCGTCGCGACGCGGCTCGGCGGGATTGACGTCGAAAGCCTAACGGGGAACGTGTTGTTCGCCAACTCCGAGTGGACGGCCGACGCCGTCGAGGAGGCCTACGGCGTCCGGCCACGAATCCTGCATCCGCCGGTCGACACGAGCGAGTTCGAGCCGCGTCCGTGGGACGACCGGGAGGACGGTATCGTCACGATCGGGCGGATCGAGCGAAGCAAGCGCATCTGCGAGCTGATCGAGATCACCGACGGCGTCCGCGAACGCGGCCGCGACATACATCTTCACGTCGTCGGCCCGACCGTCGACGAAGAGTATCGCCGTGAGGTCAAGGCGATGGCCGCCGACCGCGACTACGTCTTCCTTGAGGGCGAGGTCCCCCGCTCGCGGCTGGTCGAGCTAGCCTGTAGCCACCGTTACGGCATCCACGGCAAACAATACGAGCACTTCGGGATGGCCGTCGCCGAGCTGGTCGCCGCCGGCGCGGTCACGTTCGTTCCCGAGACCGGCGGCCAACACGCCGTCGTTCGCGACCGACCGGAGCTGCTGTACGGCTCGCTCGAGGAGGCGATCGAGAGCATCTCACGGGTGATGGACGAGCCGGCGCTCCAGCGTGACCTTCGAATGTCTACCACCGAGATCCGCCGCCGGTTCGGCCGGCGACGGTTCAAACAGCAGTTCCGGTCGATCGTCGACGAGGTGCTTGCGTCCCCGACGCCGACGCCGGCCCGGCGTCCCGTCGGCGTGACGGCCGAAGACGCCTCGAAGATGGACTGATCAGTTCGCGAGCGTCTCGAAGTGGGTCTCGAGGCCGGTTACCGTCTGCCTCCACGGGTAGCGCCGTTCGACGTAGCGCCGGCCGGCCCGCCCCGCCGCGTTGCGCGCTGCGGTCGACAGCGACGCCCACGCGCACATACCGTCCGTGAGAGCGGCGACCCCGACCGATCGAGCCAGTGCCGGGCCGCGAACGTCCGCTATCGCGGACAGGCCGCCGATCACCTCGGGCGTCGCGCCGACGGGCGTGCCGAACACCGGCGTTCCGGCGGCGAGGGCCTCGAGCGTCGCCAGGCCGAACCCCTCGAGGTCGGTCGTCGGGAGGACGAAGCAGTCGGCCGCGGCGTAGACCGCGGGCAGGTCGTCGTCGGGGACGTACCCGAGGAACGTGACGGCGTCGTCGATCCCGAGTCGCGCGGCCGTCCGCTCGAGGCGCTCGCGCAGGGGGCCGTCACCGGCGACGCACAGGCGGGCCTCGGGATGCCGGTTTCGGACGGCCGCAAACGCCTCGAGCAGCAGGCCGTGGCCCATGCGCTCGCTCAGCCGGCGGACGGTCAGAAAGGCGGGCTCGCCCGGAAGCGACGGCGTGGTGGCGTCGGCGTCGAGCGTCTCGTGGACGCCGCCGTCGGCGGTCGCCGGCGCGTCGGCGGGACCGGTCTCGAGGTCGATAGGGAGCCCGGTCCCGACGTCGGTCGCAGCGACGTCGGGCGCGTATCGCTCGAGGTCGACGCCGCCGGGGATGACGGCCGGCTCGCAGACGCCGTCGTAGGTCCGCAGGAGGCGGTCGCGCATGAACGCGCTGAGCGTGACGATCCCGTCGCACGAGGCGAGGGTCCGACCTTCGATCGCGTGACGGAGTCGAGCGTTGAGTTCGCGGCGAACGTCGCTCCGGTTGCTCGAGCGCGTTCGGAGACGGTACTCCGCCGGCCAAGCGCTGTGGAAGGTACACGACCGCGGGATCGAGTCGGCGGCGAGTGCCGACAGCAGCGGCCCCGTTACGGGTCCCTGAAGGCTGAGCACGTCCGGTCGATCGCGCGAGGCGAACGCGCCGACGTGGTCGGCCGCCTGCGACAGCGACCGGGGAAGCCGCCGGCCGATCGAGAGGGCGTGTCGCTCGGCGATCTCGAGGTCGTAGCGGTGGACGTCCATGCCGGCGACGGTCTCACGCGTGGGCACGTCGCCGCGCCGGCGGGTCAGCACGGTCACTTCGTGGCCGCGCTCGACGAGGCGGCGGCCCGTCTCGTAGATGTAGCGTCCCGACCCGCCCGAGCCCGGATCGGGATAGAGATCGTGAGCGGCGATTGCGATATACACGTGGACCGTTCAGTGAAACGATGACTCGAGCCAAAAAGGCCGGCCGTGGCCATGCCGCCCGAGTACGGTGATCTGAGGGAAGCGCCACCGTCGGCGGTACACTGCAGGGGCTGGCACTATGACGGTGGCCGTGGTCGACGCCACCGTCCGATGGTACGGTACGACTTCGACGGTACGACGGCGCTGGTCACCGGGGCGGCCCGCGGGCAGGGTCGCTCGCACGCGCTGCGCTACGCCGAAAACGGCGCAGACGTCGTCGCGACGGACGTCTGTGACACCGCCGACGCATCGACCTACGAACTCTCCGGCCGCGAACAGCTCGAGGAGACGGTCGCGCTCGCCGAGGAGCGCGGCGCGGACGTGATCGGCCTCGAGATGGACGTGACCGACGAGGCCGCGGTCGAGGCGGCGGTCGAAACCGCGGTCGCCGAATTCGGCGGTATCGATATCCTGGCGAACAACGCCGGTGTCGCCCCCGTCGGCGCGCTATTGGAGATCGACGAGGAGACGTGGGACCTCGCGGTCGACGTGAACTTAAAGGGGATGTGGCTCACCGCGAAGCACGTCGGGCGACACATGATCGATCGTGGCGAGGGCGGCCGGATCGTCAACACGTCCTCGACGGCGGGGCTTGTCGCTTCGCCAGGGCTGGGCCACTACACTGCCGCGAAACACGGCATCATCGGCCTGACGAAGACGCTGGCTGCCGAACTCGCGCCCCACGACGTCACGGTCAACGCGGTCTGTCCGACCGCCGTCGACACGGCAATGACGAGTGGCATCGTCGAGAGCATCGACGACGATATCGCCGAGATCGCCGAACAGTCCGGCCCCGACAACCTCTTAGACGAGATCATGCAGCCCGAAGACGTCAGCGCCGCGTTCATGTGGCTCTCGAGCGACGACGCCCGGTTCGTCACCGGCGTCGCGTTGCCGGTCGCCGCGGGCGCGACGGCGATTTAAAGGACGAACAGTTCTTCGCGAGCCGTTATCCGGCCGCGGTCGCATCGCGTCGGTATGTCCACCTCCATCGCCGCCGTCGGCCTCGGCGGCCTCGGTCGCGTCCTCCTTCGATCGCTCGCCGACTGCGACGCCGAGATCGTCGCCGGCGTCGACGTCGCCGACGGTGCGCGCGAGCGGTTCGAAGACTCGTTCGACGCACCTGCCTACGATGACCTCGAGTCGCTGCTCGCCGCCCACGACCTCGATGCCGCGGTGATCGCGACGCCCCACGCGCTCCACCACGAGCAGGCGACGGCCTGCCTCGAGGCGGGACTCGACGTCTTCGTCGAGAAGCCGATGGTGACCGACGTGGCGGACGCGGTCGACCTGCTGCAGACCGCCGAAGCGGCGGGCCGTGTACTGGCAATCGGATACCAGCGCCACTTCCACCCGGCGTTCGTCGAGATCAAACGGATCGTCGACTCGGGGCGGATCGGCGACGTTCACGCCGCCACCGCCCACCTCTCGCAGGACTGGATCGGCATCCAGCGCGGGACGTGGCGGACGAATCCGGCCCTGTCGGGCGGCGGCCAACTCTACGACTCCGGCTCGCACCTGCTCGACGCCTTGCTCTGGACGACCGGCGCGACGCCCCGGTCCGTCTCGGCGCAGATGACGTTCGACACGCCCGGCGTCGACACCGACGCGGCCCTCGCGATCGAACTCGAGTGCGACGGCGAGCCGGTGACCGCGAGCGTCTCCGTCAGCGGCGACGGCATCGACGGCGAGCCCGCCGAAGGGTACGCCATCTGGGGCACCGATGGCCGGCTCACCTACGACGGCGAGCGGATCCGCGTCACCGAGCGCGGGTCGACCACCTACGAGACCGAGGTCCCCGAGGCCGACTTCGAGACGCTGACCGACGAAAAGCTCGAGGATTTCCTCGCGGCCGTCCGCGGCGACGGCGAGCCGGCCGTCACCGGCGACGTGGGACTCGAGATCACCGCGCTGACGGAGGCCGCGTACCGCGCCGCCGACGAGGGCCGCAGGGTCGACGTGCAGGCGTTGATCGACGAGGCTCGGACGGCCCGAAAACCGACGGCCGACTGATCGCCGACTGCGGGTCGTCCGGCCATCGCAGGCGCCGACGTTCACGTGGCCGTGACAGTCGTCAAACGCGACACTGATTGTTTTCCGTCCGATCCGCGTACGTCTGACCCGATGACGCGGACAGCCACGATCGTCGACACGTACCGGCTCGCGCCGCGAGTCAGGGGATTTCGCCTCCGCGTTCCCGACGCGGAACTCGCGTTCGACCCCGGCCAACACACCACCGTTCGGTTCAAGGCCGACGGCAAAGAGGTCGTTCGCCCGTACAGTCCGACGACCCTCCCCGGGACCGACGAGTTCGCGCTGGCGATCAAGCGGTACGAGGACGGCCTCGCGTCCTCGTACATGCACACGCGATCGTCCGGCGACGAGATCGAGCTCGGGGAGTTCGAGGGGAACCTCGCTCTCGAGGACCTGGACCGAGATATCGCCCTGCTCGCGAGCGGAACCGGCCTCACGCCGCTGCTCTCGATCCTCCGCCAGTACGCGCGAGACGGCAGTGGCGACGCGCACCTCGTCTTCGGCGAGCGGACCGCCGACGAACTCTTCCACCGAAGCACGCTCGACGAACTGGCCGCAACGTACGACTCCGTCGCGGTGACCTACACCCTGTCGGACCCCGAGTGGGACTGGCTCGATCGCGTCGGTTACGTTCAGGAACACCTCGAGGATCTCTTCGACGAGTTCGAGACGCGGGATTTCTACGTCTGTGGCGTCCCGGAGATGGTCGTCGAGACGACCGATCGGCTCCGGGAACTCGGCGCACCCGACGAGCGGATTCACAGCGAGGGGTGGGAGTCGGACGCGGTCTCCGACGAGGGGGACTGAGCGCGGTGCTCGTCGCCGTCACGGCGTCGCATCCGTGACCACCGCCCGGAGAAACTCGCGGATGCGTGCGCCCGTCTCGTCCCACCCGTGATGGTCCTTGTAGGTCTCCCGCGCGGCGAGGCTCAATCTCCGGAGGCGGTCACGATCCGCGAGCACGGACCCGAGTGCCGCCGCGACGGCCGCCGGATCGTTCGGTGCCACAAGGAAGCCGTTTTCGCCGTCGGAGACGATCTCATCCGCGCCGCCGGCGGTGGTCGCCAGCGCGGGCAGTCCGAACCCCATTCCCTCGAGGTAGACGATCCCGAACGCCTCGTACGTCGACGGAACGGCGAGGACGTGGTGGCGTCGGAACTCGGCGGCGAGTTCGTCGTCGTCGAGTCGCCCGGTCATCGTCACCGCGTCCGCGCGGCCCGACCGGTCGACCAGCCGACGAATCGCCGCGGCGTACCCGCAGTCTGCCGGACCGCCGACAACCGTCAGCCGCCAGTCGCCTGCCGGGAGCCGCGCGAGGCCGGTGACGAGGACGTGGAGCCCCTTCCGGGGGAGCAGGTTCCCGACGAACAGGACTCGGAGCGGTCCCTCACCGGCTCGAGCGGCGATCGCCTCCCTCGAGAGGCCCGGCGAGCGGTGCCCCCGGCCCGGTCGGGCGACGATTCGGGGCCGGTCCGCGTCGCCGAGGAGCCACTCGACCGTCGCCGCCGTGGCGCGGCTGGTCGCGATCACCCCGTCGACCGACCGCAGGTAGCGGCGCTCGACCTCGCGGTAGAGTGGCCGCCACCGCGATCCGGCCGCTCGAGCTTCGGCGGTTCGGGCCGAGTGGACGAGCGAAACGACGGGGACATCGCCGCTCGGGACCGACACCGGCGACTGCAGCCGGTTCGCGAGCAGGAGAGACGGGTGACAGAGTTCGTCCTGAACGAGCACGTCGTAATCGCCGTCGAGACGCCGGTAAACGGCCGGTGAGATGTTATCGAGCAGGTGACGGCGGTAGCTCCGCCGCGGAAGCGAGATCGTCGCCACTTCGTCGCCCGCCTCCCGGTGGTACTCGACGAGTCGCCGGTCGTACAGGTATCCGCCGGAGGTGTGCTCGAGTCCCCCGTAGACGACGAATCCGATTCGCATCGGCGCGTCGGCCCCGGATTGATCGGTCGCGCTCACGCGTCGCGCTCGTAGGCCGCCCGAGCGACGTCGTCCTCTCGGAGCGCGACCCGCGCCGACTCGACCGTCGGCGCGTCGAGGTCGGCGAGCAACCGGTCACAACAGATTCGGGCGAAGTGCTCGAGGCTCGGGTTCAGCCCCTCGAACTCGGGGAGGTCGTTCAGCGTCTCGTCGCGGTACCGGTCGACGAGCAGGTCGAGCGCCGCCCGGAGGTCGTCGATATCGACGAGGTAGCCACGCTCGTTTAGCGACGTGCCCCGGAGTTCGGCCTCGAGTCCGTATCGGTGGGAGTGCCACTCCCCTTCCGGCCCGGCATCCGGCACCGTGAGGGAGTGCTGGGCGACGAACGACCGGGAGGCGGTGACTGCGTACATCGCGTCGACGTTCCACACCCGGACGGAAATAAGGCCACGCGGCCGGCGCTCGAGGCGGAGCGGCGGCATCCGCGGCGCTGCTCGCTCGGCGGCTTAGTCGTACGTAAACACCACCTGGATCGCCTCTCGAGGACGTTCCGCGAGCAGCCGATACGCCTCCGGTGCCCGCTCGACTGGGAGTCGGTGGGTAATTAGCTCGCGCGGGTCGAGCGCCTCCAGTCGCTCTTGGGCCACCTCGAGGCGGCGCTCTTTCGACCACCGGCCCCGGTATCGGGGAGCGATGGTGCTGACCTGGCTGCTCACCAACTCGCCGCGGTTGCGATGGAAGCGGCCGCCGAGTTCGAGTTCCACGGGCGTCTCTCCGTACCACGAGCCGACGACGAGGCGGCTGTCGTAGGCCATCGCGTCGATAGCGTCGTCGAGCGCGTCCGGATCGCCGGTCAGTTCGTAGGCGAGGTCCGTCCCGCTCGCTTCGTCACCCCCGTCTCGCTCGGGAGTCGCCGCTCGACGCCGGGTCGGATCGCGGCTTCGGAGTCGCTCGACCACGTCGGTCTCGGTCGGGTCGAGGGCCTCGTCGGCACCCATCGCCACCGAGCGCTCGCGACGGCGCTCGTAGAGGTCGACGGTGATCAGCGACTCGAGCGGGAACTGCGAGAGCAGGCCCGTCGTCAGCAGGCCGACGACGCCCTGGCCGAAGACGGCGACGCGCTCGCCGACGACGGGCCGGCCGTCCATCAGGAAGTTCACCGCGGACTCGACGTTCGCGAGCAGCGCCGCCGCCTCGAGCGGCCAGTCGTCGGGAACGGGAACGAGTGCGTCGGGAGCGGCCGTGAAGTGGCTCTCGTGGGGACGGAACGCGAACACTGGTCGCTCGAGCCACTCCTCGTCGACGTTCGTGCCGACCGCGGTCACACGGCCGGCGGCGGCGTAGCCATACGCGAGCGGAAAGTCGAACGTGCCGGTGAGGGCATCGATGGTCTCGTCGACGGACAGGTCCGTCGGCACGTCTCCGCGGTAAACGAGCAGTTCCGTTCCTGGACTGATCGCCGACGCCGTAGTCCGGACGCGCACTTCGTCGGGCGCGGGGTCGGGGATCGGCTCCTCGCGGACCGCGACGCGCTCGGGTCCGGTGAAGACGACGGATCGGGACCGATCCGACATCGATCAGGACCCGCCTCCCGCCGGTTTGCTCGGTGTCTTCGTCACAGCCGCCGTCGTACCGCTCGTCTCGGTCGCGCCCGTCGCAGCCGTCGCGAGAGGGCGGTCGATGCCGGCAGGCGGATCTCGTGGGCGTGTCGGTGCCATGGTCGCGACGGGCGTGGCGTACCACGACGAGACGTTTGACGTTAGGGGGCCGCCGAGCGATCCGCCACGTCGGACGGCCGACCGCGCGACGAGTGATCGGTCGCCAGCGACGATCACTCGCGGTAGCCGAGCGCCTCGAGTGTCTCGTCGGGCGTCTCGGGCGTCGCGCCCCGCCGCTCGCCATCGTCGAACACGGCGACGGGGACGCGGGTGAGCGCGGGGACGTGACATCCCGACGGGTGTTCGACGAGCCACCAGTCGCGCGGCCGGCCGAACGCCTCGCCGTGATCGGCCGTGACCACGACCGTCAGTCCACGACGGGCCCACTGCGCGACGTACTCGCACGAGACGTCCCAGACGCTCTGTACAGAGGCCAGATAGCCTCGTCGCGCCCGATCGAGATCAACGATGCCCGCGGCCATGGCCGCCTGCTGGGAGAGTCGCTCGAAGTCCTCTCGGTCTGGGTCCCAGTGCCACGCGGTGATGTCGGGGAAGATCGGCAGCCACTCGCCGTCGATGCGGGCGACGTACGGGGCATGGGGCGGCCCGACGTGACCGACGATCCGCGTCCGGCCGTCGTCGACGAGTTCGTCGACGCGCTCTAACACCGGCTCCGGCGGGGCGTTTCCGAGCCGGTCGACCCACGCGACATCCCACAGCCCATGGAGTTCGCGCAGGCCGAGGGCGGACTCGTACTGAGCGTACCGGGAGTTCGAGGTAACGACGCTTGCGCCCTCGAGAATCCGGGAGTCGGCCGCGGCCGCCAGCCAGCCGTCCGTGGCCGAGGCCGGCGACGTGCGGACCTCGATCGGCCAGCGGGTCGCCCGCCGGAGCGCGTCGGCGCGGCAGGCGTCGAACACGAGGAGGAGATCCCAGTCGGTGCGACACAGCCGCTCGTGCTGATCGCCGCCGGCGGCGGGCTTCGTCGCCCGTCTGAGGAGCGCTTTCCACGCGCGATAGGCTCGAGGTTCCTCGCTCATCGGTCGCCTTCGCTATCGGAACTTCATGACGACGTGTTCCCGGTCGGGGTCTCGAAACGGCTCCTCGTCGCGTTCGGTGGCCGTCCGCCAGCGCAGTTCCCGGCCGGCGAAGAGGTCGCGCCACTCCGCAACCTGACGGTACTCCCAGCGCGGATCGGGAGTCCCCGCCGTCGCCTCGGAGATCACGAGCGTGCCGTCGGCGGCGACCACGCGGTCGATTTCGTCGGTCGCCTCCCGGATCGACGCCGACGGCACGTGGTTGAGCACGCCCCACGTGACCGCGAGGTCGAACGCGCCGTCGCGAAACGGCAGCGCCTCCGCTCGCGCCCGTGCGAATCGGACGCCCGGATATTCCCGCCGAGCGGCCGATAGCAGCGCCCGGTCGGGATCGATCGCGACGTGCTCGTCGGCGCGGGCGGCGATCCAGGGCGTGAGTCGGCCGTAGCCACAGCCGACCTCCAGCGAGCGCTCCGGCGAGCAGTCAGCGAGCGCCTCACGGAGGTTCGTGCCGTCGATATACAGCTCGTGGGCGAACTCCGGCGGGATCGTCGCGTCCGTCATGTCACCGATCTCGAGCGCGCCGTCGCGAGCGTCTTCGCCGCCGCACTCACCGCCGCCGCTGTGCGGTCTGCCGTCTCGCCCGTCCGCGTTCGGTACCGCACTCGCCGTCGGATCGCGAGCAGCGCAGGCGAGACGCGACGGGTGGCGACGAATCCGCAGGCCGGCCGTCGAGCGAACCTGATCGCGTTCGAACATTCGTAAACGCCTCCGTCCGACGCACACCGCCCATCCAGTTAGTCGATGGGGCATGCGCCTCGAGAGCGGTTCTCTCACCGTCGAGACGGACGGCTCCGGCGCGTCGTGATCGCACCGGCGCGCGCCGGTCTACGACTACCGGCTCTCCTCGCGGTCCCCGTCGTCGGCGTCAGTCGCCTCCGCCTCGTCCCCCGAGTCCCCCGTCGCCGATCCAGGACCGTGGACGTCGGCCCGGTCGCCGACGTCCTCCTCGGCGCGGATGTCAGACTCGGGATCCGTCACCTCGTCGGGGTCGACGTCCACGCCCCGTTCGGTCTCCTCGTCTGCCGATGCCGTTCCACCCGTCGCCGGCTCCGCGGACTCGTCCATCTCTCTGTCGGGATCGACGCGCGCGCCGCCTTCGACGGCGTCGTAGTACTCGTCGTCCGTAATCGACGCCGACTCGTCGGGTCGATCCGATTCGGGGTCGCGACCCGTTCCCGGAACGTCGGCGTCCGCGCCGCGTTCTGGTACCGAGTCCGGCCCGGCGGCCGAATCGCCGCCGACCCGCGGTTCCGAGTCGTTGGCTCGAGCGGTCGTCGACCGATCGGTCGTCTGCTGCCCGTCTCCCGGCTCGAGTTCGGCGTCGGGGTCGGCGTCCGGATCGACGCTTGCGGCCGAAAATTCGGCCTCGATCCGAACCGCGTCGGCGGTGATCTCGCCGACGGCGTCGGTCTCGAGCGGGACGGTCTCCTCGGAGCCGCGGTCCCAGTCGAGGACGGCCGTGATCGAGTCGGTCAGTTCGGGGTCCGGCTCGACGCGTGCGGTCTCGGCCTCGACGTCGACGACGGTCCCGAGCGGCTCGCCGTCCGCGCTCTCGACGCGCTTGCCGACGTCTTCGTCCGTGATAGTGGGCCACATCGTATCGGACGTAGCGTCGGTTTCGGGAAGCCGTTCCTGCCTGCACGGACCGGGGTTCCCGATCCGCGTTCCGGACCGTCCGACCCGGTCAGGCTAGTTCGAGGGCCGTCCGTAGGTCCTCCTTGACGGCGTCGACCTTGCTGCGATCGTACAGCGCCGCCGCCGGATGGAACGCCGGGACGACGGTTCGCCCTTGGCTCGCAACCTCTTGCCCGTGCAGATCGGTGATCGTTTCGTCGGTCTCGAGGAGTTCGTCCGTCGCGACGCTCCCCAGCGGGACGAGCACGCGCGGGTCGACCCGCGCGAGTTCGGCCTCGAGCACCGGCCACCAGGCCTCAATCTCGGCGACGTAGGGGTCGCGGTTCTCGGGCGGACGGACCTTGACGAGGTTTGTGATGTAGAGGTCCCGCCGGTCGAAGCCGAGTTCCTCGAGCGCCCGGTCGAGTTGCTTCCCGGCCTGCCCGACGAACGGCTCGCCCTGCTCCACCTCCTGTTTTCCCGGGGCTTCGCCGACGAGCATCACGTCCGCGGAGAGCGGGCCGACGCCGGGGACGAACCGCTCGCGGTCGAACTGATCGTCCGGCACCGCCTCGAGCGCGTCCGCGAACTCCGTCTCGAACTCCCAGTCGGTCGCGGGCTGGTCGCTCATGGCGCGGGCTACAGCCGTCCCGAGCAAACACCTTTTCGCTGCGAGTGCCGCCCCGATCGGCGGGCAACGACCGGTTCAGCGATCGCCGCTCGCGTCGTCCGTGACCCGGCGGACGAACGTCGGCGTCCCCGGATCACCGGCGTCGCGCCAGCCGAGTGCGCGCAGCGCGTATCGCACGTCCGTGTCGGCAATCGGGTCGGAGTCGGCGTCTCCCGTATCCCGGGCGGCGCGGGTTCGCTCGAGCGCCGTCTCCAGCGGGACGCGGTCTCCGTCGACGCGCTCGAGCGCGTCCGCAACGTGCGAGACGATCCCGTTGTCGCAATCGCGATCGGCCCCGTCGTCCGCCTCGCGTACGTACCGCCCCGTCTTCGCATCGACGCGCCGCCGGAGGTCCGCGTAGGTCCGCTCGCCGACCCGGTCGGGAGCGCGGACGCGCTCGAGGTGCGCTACGAGGTCGCGGTTGGCCGCGACCGCCTCGTCCCAGCGCTCGACGACCGCGACCGCGAGGGACTCGAGGGCCTCGAGCGGTGCGACCAGTAGGTGATCCTCGGGCACGCAGTCGGAGACCCACGGCTCGTCGCGCAGGAGGAGCACCTGTCCGCTGGCGGCCTGCTCGAACCAGGTTCGCGCGAGCGTCTCGTACTCGCTTGCACAGATCGCGAGGTCGCCGCGCGAAAGCGCGCGCTCGTAGGTCGCACGGTCGGCGTTCGAATGAGCCTCGACCCACTCGCGGTCCGCGTACGCTCGAGGAATAGCCTCCACGCTGGTCAGCAGCGTCCGGATCCCAAACCGCTCGTTGAGCGTCGCCCCGATATCGAGGATCGTGTCGGCACATTTCTTCTCCCACAGCGAGCCGGCGACGTGGAGCCACTGCGGGCGGTCCGCGTAGGTCTCCTCGAATCGATCGAACGGGAGCGGGCTGCCGATTTCGCGGCGCTCCGCGAGGGCAGTCTCGACCACATCGTCTACTAAGATTTCATTCGCGTGCTCGCGATACGCGCGCGCGTCGACAGGCGCAGTGAACCAGATGCCGTCGGCGAAGGCGGCCTCGCACAGCGCCAGCCGGCCCTGATAGCGATCCCGGTACGCGCAGTAGCGGTACTTCTGCGGGTGCTGGAGGTCGTGGACGTTGGCGATGACGTCGAACGGCCGGACCCGGGCCGCCCACTGGTCTGCGTCCGCGAGCAGCCACTTGACCAGCGTCCGGCGGCCGGCGCGGCGGCCGTCAACGACGGCATCCACGTACGCGCCGGGCTCGCGGATGCCGCGGTCGATCGCCCGCAGTTCCGCCTCGCTGTAGCCGTCCTCGGTGAACATCGCGGTCGGCTCGAGGCCCGCGCCGTAGGGTTCGGCCTCGAGCAGCGTGACGCGCTCGCGGTCCGCGCGGACGTCGGCCGCATCGTAGGCGGCCATTTCCCGCGGCAGGAGGAGCCAGTAGACGTGGAGAGACGGGGCGCGCTCGAGCCAGTCGGCCACCCAGGCAACGGCGTCGGTGACCGTGCCGTTGGCCGAGAGGTCGTCGCGCCGATAGACTTCGGGGACCAGAAGCACGCGCATGGCTTTCCGCGCGAACTCCCACGGACGCCGGCTTAACGGTCACACCGGCAGGGAACGGCTCCGTCGACGGCCCGTGATAGGAAGGCCCCACCACGATTACCGTCGGCGGCGTACGTCCGCGGGATGCTCGAGGGACTCGGATCGATCGCGGATCGCGCGACGGGCGGCGCGGGCTCGAGCGGCGGTGCCTCCGTCAGGTCTCGCGTCCGAAATCGGCTACGGACGCGGCGGGCAGACCGCGCGTTTCAGCGCCGGACCCTCCCCGACGGCGAGCCGGTGGCGGACGCGCCGCGACACGTCGTCTGCGTCGTCGTCGACGCGCTGCGGGCCGATACCGTCGACGAGTCGCTGACGCCGCATCTGGCCGCGATGTCAGGAACGGCGGCGGTGTCGCCCGCCACGTGGACGTTTCCCGCGGTCGCGTCGCTGCTCTCCGGGCGGTACCCGCACGGTCACGGGGCCGTCCGCCGGACAGACGACTTCGAAAACGCTGTCGCCGATATGACCGGCCTGCCGCCGCAGCCGGATTCGGACATCGACCTACTGCCGGAGCGACTGGCCGGCGCGGGCTACCGGACGCGGGGCACCTTCGCGATGATCGTCCCCTTCCTCGCGCTGTCGGGCCGGTTCGAGTCCCACGCGCTCTACCGTGACGCCGCCGCCGAGCGGGTGCTCGCGGACCACCTCGAGTGGCTGGCCGACCGCCGCGGCGAGCGGACGTTCTCCTACGTCCACCTCGGCGACCTCCACGAGCCCGTC
This sequence comes from Natrinema sp. 74, assembly GCF_046097095.1. NCBI lineage: Archaea > Methanobacteriati > Methanobacteriota > Halobacteria > Halobacteriales > Natrialbaceae > Natrinema > Natrinema sp. 74. The sequence continues at coordinate 2,774,900 of NZ_CP175698.1, read as the reverse complement.
GACCCCCCTGCGGACTACTGGGCGACCCACGACATCGACGGGACGATTCCCGATATCCGCACGTGGCGGTTCGAGGACGTCGCGGAGCCGTCGCCGACGGTCGAGCGTTACCGAACCCACCGCCGGCGGCTCTACCGAGCGGCCGCCGAGTACGTCGACAATCGGCTGGCCGCGTTTCTGACGCGGGTCGAGGACTTCGTCGAGGAGACGCTGGTCGTGATCGTCGGCGACCACGGCGAGGGTTTCTGGGAGCGCGCGGCGTTTCACGCGGACAACTTTGCGGACCCTCGACCCGCCTACTGCGTCGGCCACGGCGGCGCACCCTACGAGAGCGTCGCGCGCGTGCCGCTGTGCGTCGGCGGGAGCAGCGTCGACCGCGGATCCGGGCTCACTACGGGGCTCGAGGACGGACCGGCCCTCGCGGATAATAGCGGAGACGGCGGGGAAGAGCGCCGCTCGCTGATCGACGTCGCGCCGACGGTCCTCGAGAACGTCGGCTTCCGGGTTTCCCCGGCTCTCGACGGGGCCTCGCTCGCCTCGAGCGTCGCGAATCGACGGCTCCTCGTCGAGAGCGCCCGCTACGGGTACGAAAAGCGAGCGGTCTACGACGGCGATCGAAAGCTGCTCGCCTCGCGGGGCGACGACGTGGCCGTCGCCCTCTCGTTGCCCGATGAGAGGCCCGAGCCCCTGCCGGCCGACCGAGAGGCCGAGTTGCTCGCGGAACTACCGCCGTGGCCGGACGCCGAGCCGACGGAAGCAGGTGGCGCGTCGGCGGGCGACCGGAGCGACGAACCGGCGGTCTCACGGGACGTACAGCGGCGTCTGGACCGGTTGGGATACCGGTAGCGGGACACCGAAAGCGCGACAGGTCGGCGCTCGAGCCCCGGAACGCGAGACCCGGACTCGAGTCAGGGTAGCACGGCCTCCGCGGCGCGCACCCCAGGTCGGCCAAACAGCGAACCGAGGCAGATCCCGAGTTCGCGGACGGGCTCGTCTGGCTCGTGGGCGGCCGCACGGGCGAACGACCGGACCGCGCCCGGCGACCAGGGGCGCTCCTCGAGGTGCTTCTTTCCTTCCCGGTGGTAGGTCCCTTGCAGGGCGCGCTCGCGGACCGCGTCGGGCGCGCGGGCGTACAGCTCCGCGTAGGTAGCGATGATTCGCTTTCGCCCCTCGACGTGGTCCCACGACGAGGAGAGCGTCTCGGGGGGCTTGCCGCGTTCGACCAGCGGCGCGTCGACGTAGTCGAACTTCGTCCGCAGGGCGAGTTCGATTTTCATCCCCGAGTCGTCCGCGCCGTGGCGGTGGCGAAGCGGGCGGAGGCTCTCGACGACCTCGCGCTCGAGCAGCATCGTCGAGGGGATACAGGGGAAGGTGTTCAACGCGAGGGCGCGCTCGACGACGTTCCCCCGGACCGCCTCGTCCGGCAGGATTTCGCCCCACTCCTCGTCGCGAATGCCGGAATAAACGACGCCGACGCCGTCATCGAACAGCGGGAGCTGTTTGCGAAACTTCCCCGGAAGCAGCCGGTCGTCATCGTCGAGAAACTGGACATACTCGCCGCCCGCGCGTTTCGCTCCCGCGTCTCGTGCGGCCTGCGCGCCCCGGTCTTCGGCCTGTGCCACGTAGGTCACGCCGGTCTCTCGAGCGACCGGCTCTGCGTGGGCCTCGCCGGAGCCGTCGACGACGATCACCTCGTACGGCGGGGGGTCCTGGGCCCGCGCGCTATCGATGGCTGTCCGCAGGCGGTCGTTGCGAAAGTACGTCGGAATGACGACCGAGACCGAACCGGTCGATCGGGAGAGCGACTCGAACATCACCGATCGTTCGGGGCGCGGGTCGCGGTCTCGACTGCGGTCGGCAAGACGGCAACAGCGGACGCAGTGGGATCGGCGGAGCGGCTCGAGCGATCGGTCACGTGTTCGGCGACCGTCGACGCGGTTGCGACCGGCATACCGTGATGACCGCCGCCCGTCGCAAAGTACCGCCCCCTGACGCTGACGGGGGGAGAGGCGCTCGCCGACGGCACCTCGCTCGGGAACCGACGGCTCGAGACGGTCGCGTTCGGCCCGGAAACTGCTCGCTGTACCACTAAGAGGTCGGTCGGTGTCCGTTTCCACGGTGACCGACCATGGCTGACGACGACGGCAGTCAGACGACGACCGACCACGAGACCATCCGCGAGTGGGCCGAGGACAAGGGCGGGCAGCCGGCACGCGTCGGGGGGACCGGTGACGGCGACGACGGCGGCCTCCTCCGGCTCGACTTCGGCGACGAGGACGAGGAGTTAACGGAGATCTCCTGGGACGAGTTCTTCGACGAGTTCGAGGACAGCAACCTCGCGCTCGTCTACGAGGAGGACAGCCGCTTCTCGAAGCTCGTCGACCGGGACTCGGCATGAGCGACGGCGGGATCGACGCACCGCTTTTCGGCGGCCGACGGAGGGACCTCCCGTGACGGCCGACGGTGCCAACCGCGCTCGCCGGGCGAGCGACCGATCGGTCCCGGCCGACGATCGCCCACTCGCGAGCGTCGTCCTCCCGACGTACGACCGCGCGTCAGTCCTCTCGGATGCCATCGAGAGCGTCCTCGAGCAGTCTCATGACGCCCTCGAGCTGGTCGTCGTCGACGGTGGCTCGACCGATCGGACGCCGGCCGTCGTCGACTCGTACGACGATCCTCGCCTCGAGTACGTCCGCCGGGACGCGCCCGCTGGCGTCAGCGCCGCCAGAAACCGGGGGATCGACCGCTCGAGCGGCGAGTTCGTCGCGTTCATCGATTCCGACGACCGCTGGCGACCCGACGCGCTCGAGCGGCGGGTGACGGCGCTCCGCGAGGCCCCGCCGGCCTACGGCGTCGCCTACTGCGGAATCGAAAAGCGCGCGGGCGAGCCGATCACCCGCACGGGCGAGTCCGGCGACGTTCGGAAGGCCCTGCGACACCTCGCGGTGCCGACCTACACCTCGACGCTGGCCGTCCGTCGCGACGCGATAGCGGGGGTCGGCGGCTTCGACGAGGCCCTCCCCTGTTTCGAGGACTGGGATCTCTGCCTGCGGCTCGCCCGCGAACGACGGTTCGTCTACGTCGACGAACCGCTCGTGGCGAAAGGCGAACCGGGCGATAACGTCTCCGCCGATCCCGACCGCCTTGTCGCGGCGATCGAACGCCTCGAGGCGAAGTACGATCTCCCGGACGGCACGCGGGCGCGGCTGCTGGCCGACGCCGGCGCGACCCACTGCGAGGCGGGCCGCGTCGACGACGGTCGACGCTACCTCGAGCGGGCGATCCGCCTCGATCCGACGCGGGGAAACGCCATTGCGGCGTACCTGCTCGCGCTGACCGGCTCGAGCGCCGCCTACGATGCGGGGATGGGCGGCGTCTACGCTCTCCAACAGCGACTCGAGCGAGCGCTGGCTCGCGTCCGAGTGAACGAGGTGGTGAACCGATGACGACAGCGGTGAGCAGATGACCGCGGCCGACTGCTCCCGACCCAACGTCCTGTTGCTGGTCGTCGACGCCTGTCGGGCGGACGCCCTCGAACCCTACGGCGACAGCGCGTTCGGATCGGACGGCTCGCGCGCTGCCGGCGGCCCGGCCACCGCGGATACGGTTTCGGCCCCCGAGACGCCCGCCGCATCGGCGCTCGCCGACGAGGGGACCGTCTTCCGGCACGCGATCTCGCCGGCCCCGTGGACGCTGCCGAGCGCGAGCAGCCTGCTTACTGGGCTGGACCCCGACGAACACGGCGCGACCTCGCGCAGGTTCGCCATCGATCGGGGTCGGCCCCTCCAGCGCGACCTCTCGGCGGCCGGCTACCGGACGATTCACATTTCGCCGACGACCTGGATCGGCGACTGGCTCCCGCAGGGCGCGGGGTTCGACCGGGTCGATGAGTTCACCGGCCCACGTCACCGCTACTTCGACGGCGGGTGCGACGTGCGCGACCTCTCGCGGGGCGTCGCCCGCGGCCCCGAGTGGTACGCGACGGTGCTCCGGCGCGCGCTGGCCTCTGACGCGCCGCTTCGCAGCCTCGGCAACGCCGCAGCGTTCGCGGCCGCAGAGGCGACCGGCGACGCCTGGCTCGACGACGTCCGCGCGAGCGAGCGCGCCGCTCGACTGGCTGACGAGCGCTTTGCCGAGGCTGCCGACGGCGACCGCCCCTTTTTCGCCTACGTCCACCTCATGGACCCCCACCTACCGTTTTACGTGCCCGAGCCGTTTCGAACCGACTCGGTCCGCCCGCCGGGCTGTGACGACTACGCGGACGAACTCGAGTACATGGACGCCCTGATGGGCGATATCTGGGCGATCCGGACCGGCGACCGCACACTGACCCCCGACGAGCAGACCTCCCTCCGGACGCGGTACGCCGACGCGGTCCACTACGCCGACCGCGTGATCGGCCGTATCCTCGAGCGCCTCCGCGAGCGCGGGCTCGCCGACGAGACGTTGGTCGCGCTCACCGGCGATCACGGGGAACACCTCGGCGAGCGGGTGACGGAGCCGGGCAGCGGCGGAGGGAGCGGCCGCGCCGGCGACCGGACGCTGCTCGACCACCAGGCGTCGATCCGACTCCCGCTGCTCCGCGTGCCCCTGATCGTGCGCTATCCCGGCGTCTTCGAGGGCAACGAGCGCGGCGACCTCGTCCAGCCCCACTACCTCGCCGAGACGGTCCGCGGGCTCGTCGGCCTCGAGTACGATTCCTCGCGGTCGCTGCTGCCCGGCGACGAGCCGCGGCCAGTCGCCCGCGCGTCCTACGAGGGCGTCGTCCGCTCGCATCCGCCCGATGGCGTCCCCACGGAAGCGCTCTTCCGGCCTCGAAAAACGGCTATCGCGGGCGAGTGGAAGCTCGACCGGGTCGGCGAGGACCCCAGCACGGACCGCGCGCGGCGAATCGACTGGACGGCGACCGACACCCACCCGGTGTCGCTCGAGGCGGTCCCCGATCGGGTGCGGGCGCGACTCGAGGAGACGCTCGCAACGATCGAGGAGAGCGAATCGACGGAGATCGGCACGGAGACCGACGGTACGGGCACCGATGACGGGACCGGCAAACGGGACGTGCCGGCCGCCGTCGACGAGCGCCTCTCACAGCTGGGGTATCGGTGACGGACCGTGCGTATCTGTCTCCTCTCGGACGGCTACCCGCCGTGGGAGCGCGGGGGTGCCCAGCGGATCGCCGCTCAACTCGCCGAGGGGTACGCCGAGCGCGGCCACGAGACCCACGTCGTCACGACGGTGCCCGACCGCGGGGAGACCGGCCGCTCCGTCGCCGACGGTGTGGTCGTCCACCGGCTCTGGACGCCGCGGTGTCGCGCCGTCCTCCCGTACCTGACGCTTCGGAATCCGCTCATTGAGCGGGCGCTTCCCGACGTGCTCGTCGACGTCGCGCCCGATATCGTCCACGCGCACAACGTCCACTACCTCTCGAACGCGAGCCTGCGGATCGCCGACGAACACGGCCTGCCGATCGTGAAGACGTTTCACGACGCCGGAACCGTCTCCTACGGCGAACTGACGACCGTCGCCGAACGAGCGCCCGTAGATATCAGGCCCGGACCCGCCGAGACGGAAACCGAGACCGCCGGCGATCCGAGCGCGCAACCCGAGGCGCTTGCCATCGACGGGGGTGCGAGCGCCTCTGCGGACCCGGTCTCGGTATCCGAATCGGACACGGGTGCGAATGCGCTCCCGGCGGCCGCGTACCGCGTCTCGCCCGTCCAGCAGGCCATAGAACAGGGCGCTCGATACCTTCCAGCGCGCACCGAGATGAACCGCCGGTGTCTCGCCGCCCGCGTCGACGTCGGCGTCGCGGTCAGCGAGGCACTCCGGCGGGGACTGGCCGTCAACGGCGTCGAGTGCGAGCGCGTGATTCACAACGGGATCGACGCCTCGCGGTTCGAGCGGCCTGATCCCGACGCGCCGTCGGAAGCCGCGTTTCGCCGGCGGCACGGACTCGAGGACGCGCCGTTCGTACTCTTCGGCGGGCGGACGAGCGACGAGAAGGGGGGCGCGTACCTCGCGGCCGCGTTCGAACGGCTCGTCGACGACGGCGTTGACGCCCGCTTGCTCGTCACCGGCGACGACGGGTACGTCGAGCGGATGCGAGCGGTCGCCGGCCCGGCCGCCGACCGCATCGTCTCGCCGGGGTGGCTCCCCCGGCCGGCGCTCCGAACGGCGTTCCGCTCGGCCCGCGTCGTCGCCTCGCCGTCGGTCCACCTCGACCCCTTCCCGACGGTCAATCTCGAGGCGTTCGCGGCGGGCACGCCCGTCGTGACGACCGCGTTCGGCGGCGCATCGGAACTCGTCGACGACGGCGTGAACGGACGCGTCGTCGATCCCCGCAATGTGTCGGCGCTGGCGGACGCCCTCGAGTCGTTTCTCGTCGGCCCCGAGCGGGCGACCGCGTTCGGCACGGCGGGTCGCGAGACGGTCCGCGATCGCTTCACCGTCGCAGAGCAGGTCGCGGTGTCTCTCGACCTGCTCGAGGCGGTGTGGACCGGCGACCGACCGCCCGACTAACGTTCGCGACGGTCGTTCACGAATTCAGAGGTGCGCAGCAGGTATTTACCGTCGTTCGGCGTGCGTATGGGCATGACGTTCGTTCCGATGTCACCGCCGACGGAGCAAAGTCGCCGGTCCGAATCGGCAGTGGATCGACGGGCACCCGCGGCGATATCTCGAGTGGCCGGGCTGCGAGGTGATCGGCGGTGAGCGACGTCGGCGTCTGGTTCGTCGGCGCGCGCGGCAACATCGCGACGACCGCGATCGTCGGCGCGCGGGCGATCGCCCGCGGCGAAACGTCGACGACCGGCATGGTCACCGAGCGACCGCCCTGCGACGCGCTCGAGTTTCCGGCCGTCGGCGACCTGACCTTCGGCGGCCACGACGTTCGGGAACGAAGCCTCCGCGAGGCCGCCGCCGAACTCGCGGCAACCGGCGGCGTCCCTGCCCGTGAGACGATCGACGCAGTCGCGGACGATCTCGACGCGATAGACGAGCGCATCGTCAACGGGACGGCGCTGAACTGCGGCCCTCGCGTCGCCGAGCTCGCCGATCACGAGCCGCTCGAGACCGACCGGACGGTCGCAGCGATCGTCGATCGACTGCGAGAAGACTACGCCGCGTTCTGCGACAGCGAGGGGGTCGATCGACTGATCGTCGTCAACGTCGCCTCGACGGAGCCCGAACTCGCGGACCCCGAGCGGTACGACGGCCGCGAGGCGCTCGAGCGGGCGATCGACGAAAACGACCGCGAGCTCCCGGCCAGTTCCCTTTACGCGTACGCGGCGCTCGTCGACGGGCATCCATACGCCAATTTCACGCCCAGCACCGGCAGTACCCTCGGCGGACTCCGGGAACTCGCCGCCGAGGCGGGCGTCCCCCACATGGGGTCCGACGGCAAGACCGGCGAGTCGCTCGTCAAGGCGGCGCTCGCGCCGATGTTCGCCGGCCGCAACCTGCGGGTCAGAAGCTGGGAGGGCCACAACGTCCTCGGCAACACCGACGGGCGCGTCTTGGAGGACGACCGCAACAAGGCCGGCAAGCTCGCGAGCAAGGGCGGCATTTTAGACGGCATCCTCCCCGACCTCGAGCACAACCGCGTGCGAATCGACTACACGCCGTCGCTCGGCGACTGGAAGACCGCCTGGGACTACGTCCACTTCGAGGGCTTCCTCGAGACCGAGATGACGATGCAGTTCACCTGGGAGGGGTCTGACTCGGCGCTCGCGGCCCCGTTGACGCTCGACCTCGCGCGGCTCCTCTCGTTTGCCGACGAGCGCGGTGAGGGTGGCCGCCAACCCCAGCTCGCCTCGTTCTTCAAGGCCCCCGACGGCGTCGATGAGCACGACCTCTCCCGGCAACTCGACGCGCTCTCCGAGTACGTCGCGGACCACGCCGCCGAGGACCCGGTCGAACCCACACCCGAACCCGCGACCGACGACTGAGCGATGCGCGTCCTGCTGGCCGCCCACGCGCTGCCGCCGGACACCTACGGCGGCACCGAGCTCTACACCGTCCGCCTCGCCGAAGCGATCGCCGATCGCGGTCACTCCGTCACCGTCGCCGCGCCCCGCGGCGCGGACGCGACCGTCGACGGGGCGACCGTCGTCCGCCTCCCGGATCCCGCTCCGACGCCGCGGCCCGACGACGGAATCGACCCCGCCGGAGCCGAGGGCGTCGTCCGGCCCGCGATCGACGCCGCCGTCGCCGACCTGCTCGAGGCGCGCGACCCAGATCTCGTCCACCTCCAGCACCTCAAGGGCCTCTCGGCCGGAATTCCGACCGTCTGTGCCGACGCCGGTGTGCCCTGCATCGCCACGCTCCATGACTTCTGGACGCTCTGTCACCGCGAGCAGCTTCGCCGACCCGACGGCGCGCGCTGTTCGGGCCCCGACTCGCTCGCGAAGTGCGTCGGCTGCTACGCCGACGCCGTCGGCCGGCACGTCGCGCCGGCCGCGGACGACCCCGGAATGAAGACGCGCGATCGGTGGGACCAGCGCGAACACGAGCGCGATGGCGAATCGGGTCCGCGAAACCGCCTCGGCCTCGAGTCGGTCGTCGCCGACCCCGTAGCGCGGCGAACGGATCGCCTCCGCCGGGCGCTCACGGAGTGTGACCGCCTCGTCTCGCCCTCGCGGTTCCTCCGGGACGTCTTCGTCGAGTACGGCACCGACCCGAATCTGCTCGTCCACCGGCGAAACGGGATTCGGACCGGTCGGTTCGGCGAATCGACCTTCGATCCCGACGACCCCTTGCACGTGGGCTACGCCGGTCGGATCGCCGAGTCGAAGGGGGTCCACCTGCTGCTCGCGGCGCTCGAGTGGCTCCCCGACGCCGACCTCGCTGTCCACGTCCACGGCCGGTTCGAGCCGGACGCGGAGCCGTACCACGCCCGGCTTCGAAAGCGGGCGGCCGGCGAGCCCCGTGTTCGGTTCCACGGCCGATATGGCGACGCCGCCGACGTGTTCCCCACGTTCGACGTCTTCGTCCTCCCGTCGGTCTGGCTCGAGAACAGCCCGCTGGTGATCCAGGAGGCGTTTGCCGCGGGCGTGCCGGTCGTGACCGGCGACCGCGGCGGGATGGCGGAACTCGTCGACGACGGCGTCGACGGGCTCACGGTTCCCGTCGGCGACGCCGCTGCGCTGGCGGCGACGCTACGACGGCTCGCGGCCGACCCCGATCTGGTCCGCCGGCTCAGGGCGGGCGTCGCGGAGCCGACGACGCTCGGCGATCACGCCGACGACCTACTCGCACTCTACCGCGAGCACGGTCCGGCGGACGCGAGCGAGCAGGGTGGCGACGAAACGAGCGAACGCGGTCGTTCGGTCGGTGACGCATGAGTACCGTCCTTTTTCTCACGCGCGAGCTTCCCTACCCACCGAACGCCGGCGATCGGATCGTCACCTACGGCTACGTCCGGGGACTCGCCGAGCGCGGCCACGAGGTCCACGTCCTAACCCACCGCTCGAGCGAGTCCGCCGCCGACGTGGCGGCGCTGCGCGAGTACTGCGAGTCGATCGTGCGCGTCCCCGGCGACTCCTCGCGGCTCCCGCCGACGGCGCGCAAAGTGACGCGGGCGGCGCGGAAGCGCTCCGACGTGATGGCCATGTTCGACTCGAGCGCGATCCGGACCGCGACACCGCGCCGAATCGCGGCGCTCGAGCCGGACGCGGTCGTCGCCCAGCATCCCTATCTGGGACAGCGCTTTCGGGACGAGACGGTCCGTCGGGCGGCCCGCGCGGCCGGCGCGGCGCTGGTCACGAACGCCCACGTCGTCGAGTACGCCGCCCACGAGCGCCACCGCGAGCACGCGGACGACCGCCGGACGCGGGCCGAACTGGCCCTCGAGCTTCCCCGTCTCCGCCGCGAGGAGCTGGCGGCCTACCGCGCGTCCGACCTGACGCTCGTCCTCGGCGCGGCAGACGCGACCCGGCTGCGCGAGCAGGGAGTCGGGCCGGTCTCGCGCGAGCGCGTCGGCCTCGAGATCGACGCCTACGAGCCCGCCCCGCTCGACTCAGATAGCGATCGCCTCGTCTTCTTCGGCTCGTACGACTGGTTTCCCAACGAGGACGCCGCGCTGGTCTTCGCACGTCGCGTCTTCCCGCGGATTCGAGCGGCCCATCCCGATGCCGAACTCGCGCTCGCCGGCCGCGGTGCGACCGACGAACTCCGTGATCTCGGCAACCGACCTGGCATCGAGTTTCGGGGCGGAGTCGACGACCTCGAGTCGGTCGTCCGGGACGCCGCGGTGATGGTCGCGCCGCTGCGCGTCGGCGGCGGGATCCGGATCAAGGTCCTCGAGTCGATGGCCTGGCGGCTGCCGATCGTCACGACGGCCCAGGGGTTCGAGGGTGTCGAGGCGACGCCGGGCGAGGACCTCCGGGTCGCCGACGACTGGGACGAGTTCGTCGACGCGACGGTGGAACTGCTCGAGGACCCGGACGAGCGTCGGCATCTCGCCACCAACGCTCGCGAGACGATCGCGGATCGCTACGTGGTCGACGAGGTGGCCGCCGAACTCGAGGAAACGCTCGGACTCGAGCGGTGACGGGTCGGTACGTCCGCGTCAGTGTGTCGTCTGCTGATCCACTTCCGCGCCGGTCGCCAGCGCGTGGACGGCGACCGCGGCGCGAGCGATGGCGGCGCGAGCGACGCCGTCCTGTGCGAGGACCGTTCCTAGATACGTCGCGAGGCCGAGTCCGCCGGTGACGACCAGCGGAGCGGCGACCGCGGCCGGCAGGGTGACCGTGAGCACGACCATGACGGCGGCCATCGCGAGCGCGCTCCGGAACTGAGCGCGCAGCGGTGCGGGGAAGACGGGGACGACGGTGTCGTTTCGCCGGAGCGCTCGGTGGAGCAGTAGACAGCGAACCGTCTCCGCGACGACCGTCGCGACGACGACGCCGATCGCGCCGACGGTCAGGACCAGCGCGACGCCGAGGACGAAGTTCACGGCGACCGTCACCGTCGAGATGCGGAAAACGGCGTCGGGCCGGCCCATCCCCTTCACCGCGCTGTCGAGGGGCTCGCGCTGCGTCTGGACGACGCGGTACGCGGCGATGCCAAGCAGGTAGGGGACGGCGGCAAGGTACTCCGCTCCGTAGACCGCCCTGACGATGGGCTCGCCGAGGAAGGCGACGAGGACGAGCATCGGAATGGCGATCACGCTCGTATAAGAGATGGTGGCTGTCACCGAGTCGGCGATCGAGCGCCCGCGACTCGAGAGGTTGCTCGTCTTGCTGATGAGGCCGTCCATGACGACGCCGGAGATCAGCGTGGCCAGCCCGGTCAGTGAGAGCGCGACCTCGTAGTAACCGACGCCGGCCGTAAGGCCGATCGCGCCGAGCAGGAAGATGTCGAACCGCGTGTACGCTTTTCCGACGACGTTCGACGGGACGTTGTACCTCGCGTACTCCCAGACGTAGGCCGCGGTGTCCCGCGAGGGAAGCGACGGCCGGACGCCGAGGAAAAAGAGGATGACCGGCACCGTAAGAAGCGTCGCGGCGACGAAGCCGGCGGTCATCCCCGTGACGCCGAAGCCGAGCGCGACGAGGCCGAACTGGAGGCCCGTTTTGACGATCTCCCGCAGGAGATCGATCCAGTTGGTGACGCCGAATTTCCCTGTCCCGGCGAGGAGAAACTGCAACGGGAGGAACAGCGAGATCGCGACGAACAGGCCGACGCCCAGCGACGCCGCGTTCGAGACGCCCGTATACGCCGTCAGATGGGCGCGACCGGCGACGGCGAGTAGTGCGACGACGAGCCCAGATGCGACCCAGACGCCGAGCGTGAGGCCGAGCAGTTCATCGTTTGACGTCTCGGTCTCCGCGAGGCGCTTCTGGCACGCCCCGCCGATCCCGTGAGGGATCCGATTCGCGAACTGGACGACCGAGAGTAGGAGGAAAAAGCCCCCGAAGGTCGCCGGCCCGAGTTCCCGCGCGAAGTAGGCCGTAGCGACGAACCCGAACCCGTACATCGCCAGCTTCGCCGAGACGCCCTTGAGCGTCTCGAGTCCGAACGAAACGTTAGCTGCGTTCGTCATTAATTCGTGAATACCCGCACGCTGTGTCCGGTAATACGATAGTACGACCGATTAGCATGCACGCGAGTCGGGGAGTTCCGCTTGAGAGTCTTCTGGTCACCGTCACGGTTGCCACGCGCTCTCACATCAGGGGACCGATCGCGAAACGCCGCGATCGAAGGAACGAATCGTCGTCGGTCGAAACGAGTAATAGCGTTTTTCCGCGGCGAAATTCCTCGTTAGCTCGATTCGAGCGCCGAGGGCGACCGATGCTACGGCCGGTCACCGCCGTTCGAGACCGCACTCGAGGCCGGTCCGGAGACGGATTCTGGCCCAGCGCTTGCCGCCTCTCGAATTCGCTCGATGATATCGAGCGTCCACCGGCTCACCTCGGGCGAGACGGGCGGCCGCTCGCCGTGCTCGATGGCCTTCGCGGCCTCGTTGAGCAGGTAGTAGTGACCATCCTGACTCTCCTCGGTGTGACGCTCGAGGGCGTCCTCAAGGCGGGCCCTCGCATAGCGGACGGCCTCGGTTTCGGCGGCCGCGAGCGCGGTTCGGAGTTTCTCGAGGTGGCGGCGGTTCCGCTCGTTCTGGAAGTGATACGGCCCGGAGTCGGCGTCGTGTCGGTCGACGGTCATCGTCGGCACGTCGACGTGCAGGGAGCCCTCCGTGCCGTAGACGCGGACGCGGTTGTCCCGCGCCGAGCCGCTCAGGACCGAAATCGAGCAGAGCGCGTCGTCAACGGATACGTACTGGATCGACGCGCCGTCGTAGTCGACGTCGTCGTACTCGTCGGCCGTCCGCGTCCGAACGTCGATGGCCTCGTCCGATCGCGGGACACCGCCGAGGCCGAGCGCGAGGTAGATCGGGTGGGGGAGTCCCTCCTCGAGATCGCCGCCGGCGAGGTCGAGCACCCAGTCGCCGCGGTAGGTTTCGTCCGGCGCGCCCTCGCCGGCCACCGTCACCTCGACGGCGCGCACGTCGCCGATCTCGCCCGCCCCGATGCGTCGGCGGACTGTTCGGACCACGGGATAGTAGAGCCAGTTGTTGACGACCGAGAACGGTACTCCCGCATCGGCGGCCGCCGCCCGCATCCGCTCGAGTTCCGCGACCGTCGTCGCCGCGGGTTTCTGCACGAGGACCGGCACGCCCGCCTCGAGCGCCGCCACGGTCAGGTCTGCGTGGGTCTGAACCGGCGTCGCAACGTGGAGCCAGTCGAGCGTCTCGGTCTCGAGGAGCCGATCGGGGTCGACGAAGGCCGCGCAGTCGTACTCGGCCGCGGCCTCACGGGCGGCGTCGCGCTCGAGGTCGCAGACGGCGACGAGGTCGGTCCGGGGATTCCTGGCCAGCGCCGGAAGGTGGTTGTTCCGCGAGACGATGCCCGCACCGACGACCGCGGTTCGGAGGACCATGGCCAGTCGGACCACGTCGCGGCCGAAATAGGCGGCCCCGTCACTCGCGCCGTACCCGCCGGAATCGGGCGGAAACGGGAGAGGGGACGTACACGTCTCCGAGCGGTGACAACCGATATTGGACGACCGACCGGCGCATGAATGCCGCATCGATTTGCCCGACACCGACGGAGAGGAACAAAATGGCATTCACGCCGCCGGTCGAATGTCCGATCTGTCGTAACACGCTCGACCTCGATCGAACGCTCGAGGACCACCTCGTCGGCAGTCACTCGCACTTCGAAGTCGCCCGCTACCTCGCCTCCCTCCACGACCGAACCGAAAGCCGGCCGATCTCTGACTGAGACGGACGCCTCGGTCACCGAACGCGAAGCCGGTCGGTAGCCACCGGTCGGCCGGCCGTCGCGTCGACCCCCCTCGCTTCACGTGGAGTTCTCACGTCGTGAGAACCGAAACGAGCGAGCGGGCGTCGGAACGCCGTCACGGCGGCGCTCGCCTGCATTACGTCGTGGACGGCCCTTCGAGCCGGCGCGGCGCGTCCCCGCCGTCCAGCGTCTCGCGGACGACGGTTCGTATTTCCTCGCGGAAGCGGTCGCGGCCGAACCGCGCCTCGACGCAGTCGGGCTCGAGGCGGACGTCTCGCCGCAATTCGGGCTCCGAGAGCACCCGGTCGATCTTCGCGACGGCCTCGGCCGGCGTTCCGAACAGCAGTTCCTCGCGCCGATCGACGATATCGCGCTGACCGCCGTTGTCGGGAACGAACGGAATCGCGCCGGCGGCGACCAGTTCGGCGACGGCCATCCCGAAGTGCTCGCCGCGCTTCCCGTGGAGCCCGTAGCGATGAGTACAGCATAGGTCGACGAGTTCCTCGCGCGGGAGTTCGCCCTCGAGGGTGACGTAGTCTCGCGCGGCAGCCATCGCCTCGAGTTCGCGCCGGTAATCGGGGTCGTAGGAGGGGCCGACGACGTGGTGGTGGACGTCGTGGCCGCGTGTGCGGACGCCGTCGACGATGCGGATCGTCTCTTCAACGTTCTTGTACCGAGCGAGTCGGCCGACGGTAACGAACCCGTTCTCGCGTGCGTCCCACGGCCGGGGTTCGAAACCGGCGGTGTCGACCGGCGGGTGGACCACCCGCGGGCGCACGTCGTAGACGTCCTGAACGACGGTCGCCATCCACCGCGAGTTCGTCAGGAGCGAACTCTCTCGGAGCCGGTCCGCGTCGTAGCCGCCGAGCCGGTAGCTCAGCCGGTCGTACAGGTGGTCCACGAAGCTATCTTCGCCGACGCGCTTCGAGGTCACCAGCCGACCGAACCGCGGCGTGTGGACGTACTGGATCGCCGGCGGCTCGACGGCGAGTTCGTTGTCGGTGCTCACGACCAGGTCGAACGCGTCGCGGTGGCGGGCGACGTGGCGACTGAGCAGGGCGTTTCGAAGGTTGTACAGCGGGAGATCGACCAGCTCGAGGGCGGATGCGGCCCATCGGGCTTTCCTGACGGGAACCGGCTCGACGTCGGTGTTGAAATAGCGGTTCAGTTCGCCGAAGTCGGGCCGCGTCAGCGCGAAGAGCTGCACGTCGTGATCGCGCTGGAGGGCCTCGAGAACGGTCATACAGACCCCCTCGCCGCCACCTTTCGCCATCGGGTCCGTGTGCGCTACGGCGATCCGAGCCATCTGCGAGGGACATCGACGGCCACGAGCAAAGGCTTGGGCCGGCAGCCGACGGGTGCGACTAACGGTTCTGCGATCGGCTCGCGGTCGCCACAGCCATCACGACGACGACCACTCTCGGAGTTCGCCGTCGACGACGACGGTCTCCCCGACATCGTCGAACGTGACGCCGCCGTAGGCGACGCTGCTACCGGGTCCGGAATAGATCCCCGCGCTGCCACAGTTCGCCGCTCGAGCCGTCGTGAGCGTCGCGTCGACGTTCTCTCGGAATCGGAACGCCTGATCGTCGGCCCCGGTCGCCGTCACGGTGCTCAGCTTCAGGTCCGTCATATCGTCGAAGATGACCGCGTTCGTAAACGCGCCGTCGACGGTGACGTTCGAGATCGCAGCACCGTCGAACCCGGCAGCGTACACCCCCGATCCGGATGCCACGTCGGGGTCGTCGGTCCTGATGGTCACGTTATCGATCGTCAGTTCTCGGCGTCCGCTCTCGCTGTGGCCCAGCGTGATTCCCCTCGCGTTCTCGAGACACGAGACGCCGTCGATCGTCAGATCGGCAATCTCCTCGTCTGGATCGGCTCTGATCGCCGTATACTGACAGCCGGTGATATGCCCGTCTCTGAGCGTGATCGACTCGGTTTCACCGCGGTGGAGGTGGACGCCGTACTCGGGCCCGTTCGCCGGATCGATCTCGAAGTCCGCGAGCGTGCAGTTGCGGGTCGGCGTCTCGTCGTCCGCGACGAGCGCGTCGCCGTCCCCATCCCACACGCTGTTCCAGGCGGTTCCCGACCGTTGGCTGTCGAACTGTACCGGCGCGTCCGAGTCGCCCTCGCCGCCGCGTGTCGCACGGAAGCCGTCGACGGTGACGTTCCTCGAGGAGACGATATCGATGTGATGGTAGTAGATGCGGTCGCCGTAGATGTTCTCCAGCCGAACGGTGTCGGCGTGTGCGGGCATGATCCCGGTCGACTTCGGCGAGTCGATCCGAACGTTACAGACCGCCCAGTTCGACGCGCCATCGTAGCCGCGCTCGTCGTAGCCCCTGTTAGAGACGAGCGCCCGTCCTTCGTCGCCGTCGGGTCGTGTCCCCTCGAGGACGGTCGCGCGGCCCGCACCGAGGAGGATCGTATCGTCGCCGATCAGCGGCGTCCGCTCGAGGAGGTACCGCCCGGGCGGGAAGTACACGATTCCGCCGCCGGCCTGGGCGACCGTCTCGAGGAGATCGTGGACGGCCTGACCGACCTCGGTCGTCCCGTCGCCCTCGATTCCGTGGGCCTCGACGTTCCAGACCGGCGTCTCCGCGGTGCGGGCGTGAACGACCCGCGCCGCCTCGAAGTGGCTCGTCCCCGGCACCGGCCGGTCGGCGCTTCCCTGACCGCTGAAATAGGTCCAGTCCCCGCCGTCGGCGTCCCAGCGCCAGGTGATGCCCTGGTCGGTCGCGTGATAGAGTTCGTCGTCGTACTCGCCGCTCGCGGGACGCTCGGCGATCGGCCCGCGGACGATTGCGTGCTCGTCGACCGCCTCGACCGTGTCGGTGTGATCCCAGTCGTCGCCTGGGTCGAACGTCCCTAGCCCGAGGCGCGGCGTTCGGTCGGCCACGGTTACTCCGCTCCGTACCGCTGTCCGTACGCCGTGCCGTATCCCGATCGGCCGGCCGTCTCTTCGGAACACCCTGCGAACGCGATACATCCGCTCGATACCGCGACGAGGACGTCGCGTCGCCACGGATTCGAACTGCTCATACCCACCGACTCTCCCGGTTCCGTATAAACTCCGCGCCCGAACTATCGCGGCGGTGACACCGCTTGATGACGGCTTTCGGGGAAACGGGCCGTCGTACCGATCAATCGCGCAGGTCCGACAGCGTCGTCGCCCCGCGCTCGAGCGAGGCGGCCGGATCCGCCGGCTCGTCGTGTTCGTAGATCAGCCACTCGGCACCGGCGCTGCGGGCGGCCGCCGCGCACGCGTCGATGTCGACTTCCCCGTCGCCGAGTTCGACCGGCCGGCCGTCGGCAACGTCCTTGACGTGGACCAGCGGCGTGCGACCGGCGAGTCGGTCGAGCAGCGACGTGGGGTCGTGCCCGGCCGCGGCCGCCCACCCCGCGTCGAGTTCGATCAAGAGGGAGTCGTCGGTCTCGTCGAGCAACAGTTCGAACGCGCTTCGATCGTCGCCCTCGAGCGCGACGAGCTCGTGGTCGTGGTTGTGATAGCCGAGTTCGAGCCCCCGCTCTGCGAGGCGGTCGGCCAGTTCCGAGAGCCTGCCCGCCGTCTCCCGAACCGCAGCCGCGCTCGCGAAGTGACTCTCGTCCAGATAGGGCACCACCACGCGCGCACAGCCGAGCGCGGCGCAGGTCTCACGGGCGGCGTCGGGGTCGTCCTCGAGCGCGTCGATCCCGACGTGAGCGGCAGCGGCCTTGAGCCCGGCCTCGTCCAGTACCTCGGCGGCTTCCCGCGGCGACGTCTCGCCGAAGCCGGCGAACTCAACCCCGTCGAAGTCGGTCTCGCCGACGCGTCGGAGCAGCGTCGGCAGGTCGCCCTCGAGGTCGCGCAGCGTGTAAAGCTGGATCGCAGTGTTGACCATGGCGGCGTGCTACGACGCGACGGCGGAACAATTCTCACCCTGCATCGTCGGTGGACTGATTCGTCCCCTCGTCGACCGTGTCGACCGTGTATTCGTCGATCCACGGCGGCATCGACCGGTCCTTCGCCCAGCCGAATAAGTGGCGCTTGTCGTTGGCGTAGTAGTACCGATACGCGTCGACGTAGTCGTCGGCCGTCCACGCCCCCGTCAACTGGGGCGGGTCCGTTCGACCTTCGGCGGGCCACTCGAGGCCGTCGACGGCCGCCTCGTCCAGCGAGCAAACGGTCGCCCAGCAGCCGTGGCGCTCCGTCGGCTCGTGCTCCCAGCGGTAGCGCCACTCGTCGTGGGCCGCCTCGGTGTACGCCCGTAGGTACTCCCAGTTGGCGGCCGACCGCGCCGCCCAGCGGGTCAGTGGGTTGTCCGGATGGGTGAAGTACAGGTCGTCGGACTCCGGGTAGCCGTTCTGCTGGGCCGCGGTCGTCAGCACCATCGAACACTCGAAGACGCTGCTCGTGACGTGGCGATCGACCAGCCACGCCGCGACTCGCTCGAGGTCGCGATCGAGCCAGAACGCGTTAACCATTCGGTCGCCTCGACGGGCCACAGACGGGTAGGTCCCGCACCGGCGATGGCAGACGAGCCGGCGGTCGGAGACGGAGTGGCGATACCGGCACGGAACACGCAGCCGAACCACCTCCCGTCTACGTCGACAGTCTACGCGCTGGCGGGCGTCTCGCCCCGGATCGCGAACCCGCGTTCGCATGCCCTCGGCTTTTGCCGGTCGGCCGCCTACGAACGCCACCCGGTTACGGGTCACTGCTGGTTCTCGGGGACGACAGGGTGCCACGGCCGATCTTCGCCCCACGGAACCGGCGGGGGGTATCATGGTTACCGTTCTTTACGCCATCCAGCACGCCTTCATGGCCAAGACGTTCGAAGCGATCGACGAACGCGTCACCGCCAAATCGGCGTTCGTCCCGATGAACGTCGGCGCGCGGAACGCGTGTGAGACGATTCCCGAAGTGAGCGTAGACGAGGTCGGAGCCATCGACCGGCAGGTCCGTCGAATCGACCCCGATGTCGTTGTGTACAACCACCGCCACAAGGCCAACGACGTCGAGTTCCACGAGGAGTACCCGTTAGTTCACGTCCGACACGGGGCATCGGTCGGCCGGGGCGAGATCGAAGAGACCGCAGAGATGACCGGCGAAGCGGTGGACGCGGCGCTTGCACCTGGAGAGTACTGGGCGACCCGATACGAGGAGGTGTACCCCGAAGACGTGGCCGTGTCCGTCGTCGGTGTGCCCGAGGCCGACACACTCGTGGCGGCCGACCCGCCTCGCGACCGACGGGTGCTCTACGCACCGACCAACCACAACTACGGCGGCGGATCGTATCTAAACACGGCCCACGAGGTCATCGATCTATTCGAGCGGAGCGACTACGAACTCCTGTTCCGTCCACACCCTGCCGACCGCGACGAAGCGCCAGCGAAGTCACTGACCGAGGAGTGTCGAGATCGGATCGCCGAAATTCCGAACGTCGTCTTCGATACGAACGACACGCCGCTTTCGAGCATGCTCGCATCGGACGTTCTGCTCTCGGACTACTCCGGCATCGTCACCGAGTGGCTACACAGCGGCCGTCCGTTGGTCCAGTTCACCGACATCGTCTCCGATGAGAACGAGGTGCCCCGAATCGGACACGTAACGAGCGTCGACGACCTCGAGTGTCGCACGATCGACGCCCTCTACGAGAACGGGTATTCGGATCGAATCACAGAGCACGAGGCCGCGTTCCGTTCGAAACTCGGAATACCGATGGACGGGCGGGCCAGCGAGCGCGCCGCCGCGGAGGTGATGGCGTGCACGGAGTGATCCTCGCAGCGGGCCGGGGAAGCCGGATGGGTTGCCTGACCGAGACCCTCCCCAAGGCGTTTCTCGAGGTCGACGGACGGACGCTGTACGACCGCCAGCGGGCCGCGATCGCGCCGTTTATCGACCGTGTCACGGTCGTGCTCGGCTACGAAGCCGAGACGGCCCGTGACCGCCTCGCGTCGATCGAAGCCGACCACGACGATACACTCCCGGTCGACACCGTCGTACTGAATGACTGGGACGAGTACGACAACGCCGAGTCGCTTCGGCGGGTGTTGCGCCGCGCCGACGACGACGCGCTCGTCCTGAACGGCGACGTGGTGGTCGCACCACGCACGGTCCGGCGGCTGCTGCGGCGATTCCGCGAGGCCGGGCCGGGACGCAACGTCGTGGGCTGTTTGCCGGGCGTACAGACCAATCACACGGCGATTCAATCGAACGCCGCGGGGGTGGTGACCGACTACGGCGAGATCGTCGGGCACCGGCACGCGGGGATCGGCGTCATCGACGCCCGAACCCGTGACCGCGCGATCGAGGTACTGGCCCGCAACGCCGACAACTGGTATCCCCACCTCTACCCCGAGACGCCGACCGATCGGGTCTTCGTCTCTCCCGACGCGCACCTCGAGATCAACCGCCCTGCAGACGTAGACCGCGCCCGCGACCGGCTCCCGCTTGCCGACGCCGAGCGGTGGTCGGTCGACCGCGCATCGTCATTCGGCATCCGCTGACGAGGAGGACAGAAGGCCTATAAGTCGAGGGTCCTGCTCCCTCGACACGGAATGGACCTTATCGCCCACCGCGGGTGTTCGGATGAGTATCCTGAAAACACGCTTCTCGCGATCGAACGCGCCGCCCGCCGCCTCCCTGCCGTCGAATTCGACGTACGGCGGTGTCGCTCCGGCGAACTGGTCGTCGTCCACGACGAACACGTAGCGCGAGTGACGGACGGCGTCGGTGCGGTCGCAGATCTGCATTGGGACGATCTCCGTGAACTGACCGTCCTTGACTCCGACGAGCGGATTCCGCTGTTCTCGGAGGCCCTGGCCGCCGTCCCCGACGACGTGGACGTTCAGGTCGAGCTCAAGGAGACGGGAATCGCTGTGGACGCAGTTGCCCTCGGCCACGACGCCGAACCGGACATCCGGTTCACCTCGTTCCTTCCCGACGCGTTGGCCGAAGCCCGGGACGTCGCTTCCGACGCCGCGCTCGGCTACCTGTTCGACCACCACGTGGGCGTCGACACGGGCCTGGCAACCGCGCGCGAACTCGAGTGCGAGTTCCTCCACCCCCACGCTGACCTCTGTCTGGAAACCGACGTGCTCGAGCGTGCCGAGGCGGCCGGAATGGACGTCATCGCCTGGGGCGTCGACGACGCGGCGACCTGCACACGACTCCGGTCGGCGGGCGTTGACGGTGCGACCGCCGATAGCTGGACGCTCGGCGCGGAGCGGCCGGAGCTCGGCAGCAACGGCGCTGCAGAGACGAGCGAGGGAGCGGGAATGGCCACAGGAGACTGAGCGACGGAAAAGAAGGGGCCATCGTCATCCGGCGATCGGGACCACTCTCGAGCGTTCGAGTCCCCTGTCTCCCCATTGCACACCGCGAGCACCGGCCGAACGGCCGGATCCGTCGGACCGCTACCGTTGCCGTGACTCCGACAATCACGCGGCGCGTGCCGAGCGATCCCATAAACGGTGATCCGCGCTACTTCGCGACCGCGTCCTCCGTCTCCGCTACCGAACTCGTCGACCGACGACGCTCGAAGACCGGCGAGCCGGCGCTCCCGGTGTCCTCGTAGCCGAGCGACCGAAGCGCGTAGACGACATCGGTCCGCGTGACCGCATCGCAGTCGATGATCGGCGCGCCGTCATCAGTGTGGGAAGCCGTCCGCTCGAGTAGATCGGGGAGTTCGACCGCCACCCCGGAGTCACCCGCCATCTCCTCGAGCGTCGCCTCGATCGGTGCCGCGTACTCGGCCGGGGTGAACGATTCGATCCGCTCGTCGACGTGATCGCGTAGATCCTCGTAGGTTCGCCGGCCGCAACGCTCGGGGGAGCGCACCTCGCGGACGTGCTCGAGCAGCCGGCGGTTCTCGGCGACCGCGTCGTCCCACTGTTCGACCGCTCGCGCCGCAAGGTCGGGGAGATCCTCGAGCGACCCCGCGAACCGGTAGTCGTCCGGAACGCAGTCGGACAACCACGGACGGTCGCGGGCGATCAGGACCTGGCCGCTCGCGGCCTGCTCGAACCACGTGCGAGCCATCGTCTCGTGGTCGCTCGCACAGACCGTCAGATCGCCCGCGCGCAGCGCGCGTTCGTAGGTCTCCGCGCTCGCCTCGGGATAGGCGTCCACGAACGTCCGCTCTGCGAACGACTCGACGATCGAGTCCATGTTCGTCATCACCGTCCGAACGCCGTAGTCGTCGTACAGCCGGCGGCCGACGTCGAGGACGTCGTCGACGTTCTTCTTCCCCCACCCCGAGCCGGCAATGTGCAGCATCGTCGGCGTCTCGGCGTAGCTCTCGTCGAACTGCGAGAAGTCGAGCGGGCTCCCGGTCTCGACGGCATCCTCGAGCAGGTCGTCCAGCAACCCCTCTTGAAAGTACTCCTGGCCGTATTCGCGCATCCGACGCGCGTCGACGCCGGCCTTGAACCACAGGCGGTCGGCGAACGACGCGGCACCGATCTCGGCTTTCATCGGCGCGTCGTTCGGATACTCGCGTCCGTGTCGTTTAAACGGGAGCCGAAGGTCGTGAACGTTCGCGATTAACCTGACCGGCCGGACGTCGGCCGCGTCGTGCTCGCCGAGTTCCAGCAACCACTTGAAAAGATCGTACCGGCCGGTCACGCGCTGATCGACGACTACGTCGACGTACGCACCCGGCTCGTAGATGCGCTCTGCGATCGCCCGAAACTGCGCCTCGGCGGCACCCGTCTCGACGAACGAGTCGGCAAATCGGTGGCCGTCCATGAACGACGGGGCCTCGATCAGCGTTACCCGTTCGCGATCCGCCAGCACGTCTCTCCGTTCGTAGTCCGCGCCGTCACGCGGCGGGAGCAACCAGTAAACGTGTATCGACGGGTCGACAGCCAGCCACCGGTCGACCAGCGTTCGGAGGTCGTTTACCGTTCCGTTCGCCAGCGCGTTGTCAGGCCGGTACAGTTCGGGGATCACGAGGACGCGCATCGTCGACGGTAGTCCGTCGGTCCGATGAGCTATAAGACGGCTGCGTCCATACGAAAGCCGCTCACGTTCGTGCGAGCGACCAGCGAGACTGGAATCAGTCCGCTACGCCGCGTTCGACGTGGTCGATCGGCACCTCGAGGGCTGCAACGCGGAACCGCAAGCGGTTCCGGGCGGTCACCGTGACCACTCTTGTACGGTGTCGATTAGTCTACTCGGCTCGCTTCAATACGTAGAATATCGGAGACGGCCGGCGATGTCGTTATTCTGAGCCGAACATCTGGCGCGACATTAGAGAACCGGCTACCCCAATGGGTACCCTGGTGAGAGTGCAGTGAACTAAGTGGGGCCGAGTCGTTTATTGACACATGTCGTCGCTTCGTGAAGCAGTCGATCCGCGGCAGATATGACTGCTCCTGCTTGGTGCCAGTATGATCGTGACCGGGGTTGCCGGGTTACTCGGAGTGTTAGGATAAGGGAGTCTGAGCTACGATAGTTCAGACTATCTAGTCCGCATACACCACGGGAACGGCGCTCCGGTCGTGCTGGTGGTGTTCCGTCCGTGTTGTCAGTATAGGTCGGTGTCAAACGTGTCGTCGCGCTCGTACTCAATTACGGTGAGAAGAGAATCGAGATATTCAATTTCGTCGTGCTGGTCGGCTTCTTCGAGTGCTTCGCGGACTCGCTCGCGCGTTTCATCATCGGTCGGGATGCTAAGGTCGTTCATGGCTGTCATTGGGGAACGATCTCTGTTTTGACTGTGAACAGGATTGTTTCCCGGCATTCGGGGCAGTCGATCTTTGTGCCGTGCTTGAGCGCATACGGTGTGTCGATTTCGGTCCGGCAGCTCGGGCACCGGATGCGGACGACTGGTTTACCGTCCTCGGTGTCTGCAACGATCTGCATATGTAACTAAGCCGTCTCGACTGACTTAATCAACTGTATTTCTGGTCACGTCTAGAGCGACGATATTGTCAATTCTGTAGGCGTCAGTCGTCGCTTGTAGCGATGTTCTGCAACGTCTCACTCACACGATCGTCCTCAACTGTTGTATCAAGATCCCACTGTCGTCGTTCGTTACCTTGGTGCGTAAT
Source organism: Natrinema sp. 74 (assembly GCF_046097095.1). Taxonomy (NCBI): domain Archaea; kingdom Methanobacteriati; phylum Methanobacteriota; class Halobacteria; order Halobacteriales; family Natrialbaceae; genus Natrinema; species Natrinema sp. 74. The sequence goes on along the minus strand of NZ_CP175698.1, from coordinate 2,751,060 downwards.
GAGTTCGGACGAGACCCACTACTGGCAACTGCGCGTGATAGGACCGAAAATCAAAATTGTGTAAATTTAGATGCAGCTTCTCGATACTCCGCGTACTGGTTTCTCGTCCACGCAATAGCAGTATCAGTGTCGTTGACGATTGTGCCTTTCAGCCCACCGTCTTCGTACAGTGTAATCCCAGCGTATTCGGATGTGGTCTGTTCGATCACCCAGAGAGCGTAGGGGAGTGGCTCCTCAGTAACATATGCGATAACAGTATCAAACCCCATGAGTGCTGCAAATTCGTCCTCATAGCTTTGTTCTATGGCTTCAACAAGAGAGGATTCGAGAATCAGCTCCAACTCGAATCCACCCTCTTGGAGTCGTCCCATGAAGTTGTCAAAATATTCGCGCTGGACAACCGGTGCCGTTCCGATCATCCTGTTAGCCTCTTCCAGTGGTTCCGTGCCGGGCTGATGTGCGATGTCTGGAGTTCGAACTGACGAGTACACGTCTGCCTCAGCGAGGAATGCCTTATCGAGGGAATCAGCAGGAAGTGTGTTTAACAGCGCGGTGTTTGTTTGAATCCGCTCAGTTTCCGCCCGGTAATCACGATGAAATTGAAGAGCTGCCTGTCCCGCCATGGTAAGTTGGAACTGTTGTCTTGTTGGTTGCATGGGTTCGACACACCCGACATCGAGAAGCTCATCGATTGCTCGATTGATCGTTGAGCGGGAAGACTCCAGTTCATCCACGAGCTCGGGTTTCGTTTTCGGTTTCTCAGAGAGTGCTTCAACGAGCCAGTATCGCTTCGAAAGGATATCACGCAATTGTTCTCCATCTGTACCTGCCATATCCTACTCGACCGAATTGGCGTTTTTAGTTCTGATTATTCTCCTCTAGCATCTGAGAAACCATCCAGACCCTGGTCACTTGCCCAGTGGGTGCATTTACACTGTATATATCACAATCACCGTTCGAAATGGTTGAATATTGCATCCCGACGGGGAGAGCAGGCGCGCCACTGCTGAGTACCGCTGGTTTGTCGGTTGGACACAAGGGATCGAACGCCCTGATACCAGTTACTGACCATCCCACGGACGGTCCCTCAGGTACGGTCGCAAAAATCGAACCCGAGAGTGATGGCAGGCTCATGATTGGCGATTGTGTGAATACGACGCCTCCGGGCGTCGTGCGGTAGGTGATTACTGATGAATATCCAGTCCATCGTGATGGACGTAATCACTAAATACGTGTTTCTGGCTATCATGCTGGTCGTCCAAGTGGCTCTCGCTGTCATCGTAGTGGCCTTGGTCGGTTGGGCGGTCTGGACGGCTGTCTTGATGACCGTCGGCAGTGACGATGAGGGTGATGTGGCTACTGACCGTGCCTAAACACGGTCACGACACGGTAGCCTCCGTCGTCATGCCGCCAGTGGTTGGATCGTTCGCCTTAGCCTAGAGTGAGTTCACGGATTACCCGTCTCACACCCCTTGGGTACTGATGAGTACACAATGGCCTCATTGAGGATGGGGAGCCAGCACCGGCGTCTCACGCTGCTTTCTGCTGCTACAGCTACTCGTCAGCATTAGAAGCTTCGACCTCTTCGGTTAGGAGTTTACGTGCTCGTTCTTCACCGACTTCGCTAAGTAGGCCCGAGAGAGACACCTTCGACACTTGGTTGAGATACTTCTGAGAATGAACATTCGAGTTCGCGTTAATCGCTATCGGTTATGATGTAATCGCCGTCATCTGCTTTCTTTACCTCGATGGCCACTTTATTATCGACCAACAAACTGAGTCGATTGATCGTACCAACGCACTTCACTAATTCACCTTCTATGTCGTTGAAGGAGTCCAGTGTCTGTCTCTCGTGGACATTGTGGATTAGCTGATTGCGAAGATTACTACGAATGTGAACTAAGTCATCATGAGTTGTCTTCCCAATCTCGTCGGTGTAGTACAGGTATTTCTCCCGCTGAGGTTGAGACAGGAGTTCGTCAGCTATCTTTTCAGCATCGTCATTATCCTGAATAGTGCCCCTGATTTCGGGTGCAAAGTTCGACGAAGTCCTTTCACTTTCAAAACCAAGGGGATCAGAACCCTGTATCCGGTTCTCAGTCAGTTGCTTAGACAGATTCACAATGACCTCTTGAGCAAGGCTGTAGAACAGGACTAAGTCCTCAGTGAGATCCTTCTTTTTGGCTTTCTTAACGGTCATTGCCTCCATCCGCTTTGGATGTGCTTCCGGAGGCATATCCTCTGCATCAATCTGCTGAAAATACTGTTCATAGGTGCTTTCAATCTGCTTTGATTCCTTATGAATTTCCAAGAACTTCTTTGAGAGAGTCAAGTAGGAGATTGAGTCTGCTCCTTCTTCATCCTCTGAAGCAGGAGAATTGACAAGGAAATGCTCAAACAGCTCTAAGGCTTGGACATCATCCATCGATTGAAGGTTCTCAACGAAGTTATCCATCACTTCATCTGCAGGGACAGGCTCACCCCAGCCAGGCGGCGGATCTTCAGACATGAGAAACCAATATGGATTACCCGATAGAGGGGATAGTTGGTTCCACACTGTTGTAGACATCGCCTCGACTGGTGACCTCTCGATCCTGGAATTTCAGGACACCAGCATCGTGAAGTGATTCCAGCTTCCGTCCAAGCTTCCACGTATCCGTAGTGTCGTCTTGGTACTCGGCCTGCAGATTCTCAGCAATGTCCTCAACGCTCAGGTGAAGCTCTGGGTCGCTCCGACGGAGAGCACTAAGGTAATACGCATTAGCGAACTTCGGGAAGTGGTTCAGCATCGCTAGACCCAGCTTCTGCCGAAGCAAGTAGTATCCCTCATCGATGATGTCCCCGATGATGTCCTCCTCTTGGAGACCCTGCATATCTGCGGACTCCATCTTCGGGCCTTGGTACATCGTTCCGTCCTCAATCCGGACATAACCAAGTTCCTCGAAGACCTCTAGATAGTCTCTCGTGTTAGAAGTGGTCTGAGCGTTTTCCAGTCTTCTAACAGTGTCCGGTGCTTCATGGCGAATGAAGTCCACAATCTCAATGACCGAGTTCAACTGGTTCCGGACAGGCGTCAGCTTGTAGACCTTGCTGTATATGGCACGCGCCATTGACCAGTCCAACCGGGTCAGAATATCCTTGTGACGCTCTTTGAAAGCATCGTACAGGTCACTCCTGTCGGGGAGCTTCATCCGGTAGTAGCCGTCATCCATTGGAGAAGCGTACAAGGTTTTCACGTCTCCTATGTTTACCATCTTCAGGACATTGTCCTGTTTCCGACAGTCTGAAACGTCGCGTGGATACGCAATCCCGACTTTCACGTAGTAACCGTCCTCTGACTCCTCGACATCTTGGACGAACAGCCTTCTACTGTAGTGGTAGCGAAGGTGGCCTTCAATACGGTTCTTCACGCTCTCTTCTCCCGTACCTGCTGGGAACGTCAGAGCTTCATCACTAATCCGGGTTTGTTGGATGCTCATTGATCTGTCTCCATGAACTCAGCCATCTTCTTTTGCTCCTGTCCGTCGATCCAGAGAGTCCAGCGAGCGCGTTCCGCTCTGCTCCAAAGACGGAGAAACGTGGTCTCGCTGAGAGTCATCTCCACTGGATCATCGTTCTCGTTGTCGTAGTAATCGGCTAACGGATCCCAATAAATGACGATGTCGTCTTCGACTTGGATTGGGATCAGGATCGGTGTTTCACTGGCACCGAACTGCCCAGCCTGCACATCATACGCATCGATTTTGTCAAAGTACTCGGGGTCAAGTTCGACCAGTGGCAAGGAGGCAGTCTCTGTACCTAAAATCTCATCGAGGGCTTCCAGATCGATTTGGGTCGCTGTGTAGGCATCGAACGACGTTTCGTCTAGTTTCCCATTCAGCCTGGCCTCCAACTGAGAGAAGTTCCCACCAAACCGCGACCGGTGCCCGCAGAGAGTTTTCAGCTCTTTGCGAGCAGCTTCCTCTGGGTCTTCGTCTTCATCGGCATCTTCTCCAGGGTTAATTGGGAAGTCTGGATGGAACTCACGATAATCCGCAAGCATGTTCTTCACAGCCAGAAGCAGACAGTCGAGTTCGGACTCAAGATGGGTGAACCTCGAAAAGACCGTCTGTGTGTGCTGTGGGTTTTGACCGTCTTTACTCACGGTAAGTCCTCTAGTCGAAGGTGCGGGTCGAATACGTTATAATTTATGGATGTTCCGTTCAACAGAGCCAGTGAGAACCGGTGAATCAGTTGGAATGAACAATATCTTCCCTGACGAAGAGTGGAAGCCTGCTCAACCAGCCTCAGATACAGAGTTGTGGCGTTATATCGATTTCACGCAGTTCGTTTCTATGTTGGAGAATAATGCACTCTGGTTTTCTCGTGCTGCTGGGTTCTTCGACTCATACGAGGGGGCACTTCCGCCTGCGAAACTGAGAGAGATTGCTGAAGGAGTATCAGACCGAGTCTCTGACCCGGAACAGTTCGTCCGGGCTTTCTACGATGCATTACGATATTCGACCTACATCAACTGTTGGCACGAGGCTTCCGAAGAGACTGCTGCTATGTGGCAGGTGTATCAACAGAAAGGAAAAGAAGTGGCTATCAAAACCACTGCCTCTCAGTTCCTCTCTGCTTTGGACAGTAATCACGAGATCGTGAGCGGTCAGGTGGAGTATATTGACTACTCTAATAGCCCAGATATCACAGTAAACCGTATCTCTCCATTCTTTTTCAAGCGGGAAAGTTTTGAACCTGAATCAGAGTTTCGAGCAGTCATCTCTAATTTCGAACCGCCGGACGGCACCCCTGTTAATGAGAACTTCGTAGATAAGGTCGCACGAGAGTCCTCGCCTGGAAGGCCAGTTACCGTAGAGCCTTCGACATTGATACAGGAGGTGTATATCTCGCCTGTAGCAGGCGGATGGCTGGAGACCTTAGTTGATGATGTTCTTGATACGTACGGTTTAGAGGATGTTCCCGTTTATCCCTCCAGTCTGAATGAAGATCCGTTCGAGTAACGGTCTAACAACACAGTTACTACTGGCTGATTTCGATCTCTATGGAACCTTCTTCACGAACTACCCTGACATCTTCAGCCGTCAAAAAGACAGATGCGCCAATGAGTTCGCCTTCTCGGTTCTTCCATCCATCAAATTATGCATTGAGTGAGCTGTTCACCTCCGTCTGCTTCTTGATCCCACTCTTCCTTGTCGGGGTCCTTGCAGACGATCTGTGCGACTATGGAATCGGCTGCAAGCCCGGACGTTTGCTTCCATTAGTTTTGTCATCGGGCATACTGTGATTCCTCTTGCAGGAGGAGAAGAACGGGTTGCCCCGCTTCAGGGCTCTACATCACCTGGGATACTATAAAATATTTTATATCCTATGTATGTTAGTATTTACCTAGAGTGCTGAGTCTCCAAAGTAGCGCTAGGTTCGATATCGATTCCTCAACCGTTCATCCATGGACGAATGACGTTTCCTCTTCGTCAGCGACACTCGGTCTGCTGGCGTGGTCATCGCCAATTTGACTCAATGGCCGTTCGATATCGCAGTCCAAGCACGGACGTGTTGCAGCACCGTTTGACCTGTTGCGGCGGATACTGGTCGCGGACGTCGTCAAGGTTCTCTTGGCTCTCAATGAGGTGGGTGAGTGCAGCGTCAATAACGTCGCTACGAGGCGGGTCGTCCGCTTTGTCACGAGCCACTATCTGACTCGCCTGGTCAAAGAGTTGCTTCCGTTCATCGGTCAGTTTCAGGCTGGTTCGGTCGGTTGCCATAGTGGGTTTAAGTGCGTGAGTATGCACGGGGGGTGCTAGTGCGTTGTTCTGCGGTGAACAAGAGCCTGCTCGCTATAAAGGGGATGAAGGCCATCATCGTAATCGGCGCGAAGACTGACGCCAATCGCCGTGAATATATGCACTTGGTGAGCCGTTGAACCACCGCGAGGTGCATACATCGGGTCGGTCGTATACATCTGTGCGCATCCCCACGGGGTCGGGCTGGAAGACCTGCTTCCAATAGTCTGGATAGTCGTTGGCTCTGCATACAGATTGTTTCTCTTGGAGCACCCTATAAAGTCGGAAAGTTGACTACAAGGTGTAGACGGCACTGTCTAGTTTAGCACATCCTGAGCTGGCGATTAGCGTCTAGCGAGTGTTCCACGCATTATGGAGCGATAAGAACTCACGGTGTTTGATGAGCGGACGCACCCCCTCGCCCAGGCTGGTATACGAATCTTCGGGTGACATTCACAGACCCCATCTATGAAACAGGGTGCTGAGAACACGATCCCCGATTAATCGTTATCACTACCATCAGAAACGAGTTCGTCCGGCCACGGTTCCTTCCCAACGTTCGGGTCTCGGTCACCGAGAAGACCGTCCCAGTCTTCTTCAGGGTGCCCGAGAGTTGTCTCCTCGATATCGTCCGGCCACGGTTCCTTACCCATACCCTGCGTTCGACGCCGTCGGGGTTAACCCTGATGTTCACGTTGTCAAAATACATACTACAGGGAAGAGATGACAGGAACGAATGACGACTCTCGATAATCCGGTTTCGGAAATCAAGGAGAGCCGGGACACGCTTGACGACATCCTGTCGGTGATGCACCGCTACCAGCCCTTGGCGATACTCGGTTGCTCGAAGTTGAACTGCAGGCACTCATCGAATGAGAGTTCGAATACATCGACCGCGCAGTAGCCGACTTGGACGAGTAACCAACAAGGTTGGAGGACGCCCAGATACACTAATTCTTTATCAGAGACACGTCCAACCCAACGTATGCTTGAAGTGATTACCAACCTTGCCCCTGCCATCAACGCTGTCTCCACCGTCGTTCTCGTAATCGTCACCGGCGTATACGCATATCTAACGTGGGGTATGGTGCGCGAAACTCGGCGAGCAAGGAAACAGGAAGTGACACCGGTGATGAATCTGGATATCGAACCCTTCTCAATCGGTGCGTGGGCTCCAAAGATCGAAAATATCGGGAACGGTCCCGCAATCGACGTGGACGGGACAGTGAAACTCCACCCTGGCGGTGAGGAGCACAATATTCAGACGAAGAACATCCCGTCCGGTGATTTCACTGGGTCGCTCTCACCGCAAATCGCCGAGGATGCGCATGAGGACTACGAGTCACTGGTCGTGGAAGGGTCGTACAGGGACGTATTCGGTGACCGTGACACGTTCAAAGAGACGTACGATTTAGAGCTCTTGGCGAAGTTTGACGGGGCAGATTCCATGATGAAACGCGATCGTCGGGAACGTCACTTACGGCAGATTGAGAAGCACCTCAAATCAATTGCGGAGGGTATCGAGATGGACGGGTTTGAGAAAGTATTGGAGATGGAGTCTCGTGGCCGTATATTGGAGGTACTCAGGGAGCACGGCCCGCTCTCTTTGAGAGAGTTAGCATCACAGACCGGTATGACGCCCTTCGATTTGGCTGTGGATGTGACGTGGTTGAATGAAGCAGGTGCGGTCGAGTACGATGTTGACCGGGACGACATTTTCGATGAGGAGAATCTGGACGTTGAAATCCGTACGACCGGTGTGGCGGTGAACGAGTAACGGAACGATTTACCTTACCAACGGCTCACGGTTTAGGTGTGAAACGCGTAGGCGGAGGGCGACCGCGTCCGGACTGACATCCTTGATGAGACTGACGTGGACCACGGCCTGCACGGCGAGCATGGTGAGGTCGTGACTGTGCTTCGTGACGACGACCACCGATCGACCAGTCCTTGCTCCGGTTTGATGCCAACGATGTGGTAACTCCCGGTGCGGTACAGCGTTACCAACGCTCCGTTTTAGAGGTGGATATGCATCTCCGTGTGCGTGGAATCGGATAGCAACTCACATAAGTGACTGCTTCAAGACGATGGCGCGAGAGTAGAGATGGATATTCAAGTATCAGAAATTACCCCCGGGAAAGTTTATAAGCATACACTCCTTTGCTCTAATCAGAAAGCCCACCACCGGACAGCCCGCTAATCTCCTGGATGCGTAATCTGTGCATCCGTAGTATTTTGAGGGAGAGTCCGGCTCCCTCGCTAGCCGACCGTATAGCATACGCCAGCATCGGCCATGCAACCAGCAAACCGACACAACCATGACAGAAAACACCACTCAATATAGCCAGACCAACTCGCAACGGTACGGCAACGAGCAAACGATCGACGAAGTGTTCGAAAGAGAAACCTCTCCAATTGCCGGTGAACTACAGGAGGTGCTCGCAGATACAGCCCACCTGACTGATGAAGAGGCATTCGCATTCGTACACGGTCACTTAGAGGGATACCCCCCTCTATCAGACGAAATGGATGTAGCTGATGAGATAGTCCAAAGCCAGGGCTTCGAGAGTACGTCCGAATTCAACGCAATCAAGAAAGCCGCCAAAGAGAAGATCGCTGACGCGATCTGGATCTACGAACTGATTGACGCGTACCGATTCCCGTCCCTCCCTGAAGAGTGCACCGAATGCAGCGGCCCACTCGGAGGAACATGGGTCGGATCAGTAGAAGGATCGGGTCCGCTCTGCAGAGACTGCGCGGACGTGGATGCCGACCTCCTCAACCACCTGTAGGTGTACCTAAGACGGCCTCTCAGTAATTGAGGGGAACTCATTCTTTGAAGCCGTCACGGAAGAAATGACTACGGAACACCCGGCCGAATTGTACTTGATTAGACTGATTCCTTTACTCGGGATCGTAGATGGTCGAAGGCCTCCTCAGCGATATCCAAGTCTCGGGCACCTGTAATCACGATCTTTCCATTTGCGAAGACGAGAAGCACCGCACCGACATCCGACGGTCGGTAAATAAGTCCGGGGAACTGTTCGGGTTCGTACTCAGTGGACTCCAAGCCGAGCCCGATCGACAACGCGTTCAGGTTGACGTCCTCACTGAGGCTCGCAGTACAAACGACATTCTGGACTCCGAATCCCGTTTCCTGTCCTTGTTCAATGATCCCCAGCCTAGTTATTTCCGCCAGAAACCCCTCGTTCGTCTCGTTGAGTTCCGCGTAACTAGAACACCCGCTGATAATGTACTTCCCACTCCGGTACACCGTGATCAGAGGGCCGCCCTCTTGGAGACGAACGTACAGGCCGTGATAATTGGACGGGTCATACTCCAAATACGGCGTGGAGAGGTCCTCTTGAAGTGCCTCAAGATCCAACTCCGCGTGGAGGTCACCCGACCCGACGACGTTCGCAATTTCGACACTCATCGGTTAGTAGGTGGCGAGCCCAGTATCAGTGCGGCTGTCACTAGTTCGGGTTCTTCGGGTGTTACGTGCTTCTCCTCTTCTAATCGCGCCAATTCTTCGTCACGCTCACGTCGAAGGGACTCCAACTGGCGTTTCGCGTTTCCGATCGGTGCCGACATATCCTTTCCTCGCTCATCCTGTTGTTCATACGTCTCTAATCGCTCTTCCCACTCGCTGATCTCCTCTTCGAAGTGACGTTCAGCATGTTGGCGCTTAATTTCCATCTCGCGTTCCCGTTCTTCTCTTGCCTCCTCAGCAAATGACTCGACCTGCTCCCACGCCTCCATCTCGGCAATTCCGTGTAAGTCCGATACCATTGACGTCAGCTGATCCAGCGTTTCATCGGCGGAGACCTCCTCTGGAGGGAGGGTATCAACGATCTCGGGCTTCGTCGTCGAAACATCCCCACCTGAAGTAACATACAATGGGACCAGCTTCTCGGTTACCGCTTCACCGGCACCAGACACGTACCCAAGACGGTAGTTGAAGAGAACACCGGGTCCTGGCTCACCATCTTCTGCGACTTTGACAGCGACTTGCCCCTGAACACGGGTCGAGTCAAGGCAGAATTCGATGAGTGATTGAACGAGCGGGTGGTCAAGAGCGATGAAATCGACGTCGTCCTGTTCCATCGCCACCTCGCGGGTAAACGTTGCTCGGTCATACTGACTACTGACCTGATCACCCGAGAGTACATCTGGCACGCCAAGTTGGAAGACATCGCCGCCTGAGCGAGCAGGGCCGGGACGGACACCGCGGATGTTACCGCCGAACTCGTTGAAGAACTCCCGAACCAGTACCTCAATGTCGTCTTCGCTGACGTCGCCGTGTTGACTACGTTCGATGACCTCCAAGATCTCTTCGTCTTCGTCAGAGAGATCGAATCGATCGCGGATCAGAAACTCGTTCTCAACCGTTTGAAGTGCTTCCTTTCGCTCCTCGATTGTCTTCTCGATATCTCCCACGACTTCATCAGTTGGTCGGTTCTCCGCGATGGCGGCCATAATGGTGTCATCGAGATCGACGTCTTCCAGAACACGGCCGAGGACGTCGGAACGCATTCCAAGGTCGGATTCGATTTGGTTCGTCTTCTCAACCAGAAGGTTCAGAATTTCGCTCTCTCGGGTGTTCTTGAAGAAGAGATTCCGAATCTCCACGGTTTGTTCCTGTCCGTAGCGGTGGAGACGACCCATTCGCTGATCGATGCGAATTGGATTCCATGGAAGGTCGTAGTTGACCATGATATGGGCGAACTGGAGGTTGAGACCTTCCTGTGCAGCGTCGGTGGCGAGCATCAGATTAGCCTGGTTCTCGAACTTCTCCATCTCTTCCCGCCGTCGTTCCTGGTCTAAATCCCCGTACACTTGGGCCACGTCGTGGTCGGCGAACACGCGGTCTCGGAGGTATTCGAGCGTGTCCGTGTACTCGGTGAAGATGAGTATTTTCTCATCAGGGTCGTTGGACAGGATACGATCGATAAACTGCTTCAGTAGCTGGGCCTTCGAATCAGTCTGAATGCTCTTGGCTCGCTGCCAGAGCTGTTTCACTCGGTCAAGTTCTTCCTGTATCTGAGAACGATTCAGTGTGACCGTAACCGTCTCCAGCGCCTCTTCAACGCGCTCTCGTTCGGCATCGGTCAGTGTCTCGGGTTCAGTGCTGTACCGAGGGATCAACTCCTGGACGTCGTCGGGGAGATCTTCGGCAACTGCGTCATTCTGAATGGCTCGCATTCGGTTCTCCAGAGACTTCTGAATCGCGTAGATGCTGGAGACCAGCCGCTTCTGATAAATGACCATCGTGAACCCCGCGGCCTGGTTCTCCTCCTGTTGAGCGAGGTTGTAGTACTCACGGATGTACTCAGTGACATCGTCGTAGAGCTTGCGCTCAGCCCGAGACATGTCCACACCGAGTGCTTCGATGTTCTTCTCGGGGAACATGCGCGTCCCGTCGGTCTCGTACATGTCGTCCTTCAGCCGGCGAATCATCAAATCATCCAGTGCGTCCGGATTGATCTGTGACTCGTGGCTGAAGCGATATGGGTCAAGCAGACTCACGAGGAAGTAGAACTGATCGGACTTCCCCTTATGAGGCGTTCCGGTCATCAACAGGAGCGCGTCGGAGTTTTCGGCGACGGCCTCACCGACCGTGTATCGCTGAGTCCGTTCGATGGAGTCATCGCTTCCCCGACGAGCAGTCAGGTGGTGCGCTTCGTCAAAGACGGCGACGTCCCAAGAAACGTTGAGGTTATCGAGCGCATCGCGGACCGAGACCCTGTCTGACTCGGGATCGTCGTTCGTTTGCTTAGCGAAATCGATTGAGGTAATGATGAGGTCCTCTTGCTCCCAGACGTTCTGGTTTGGGTGGGACTGACGGTGGTTTTCTACAGTCTCGCGGTCGTAAATGACGAAGTTGCGGTCGAACTTCTCGCGCATCTCTTCTTGCCACTGCACCGTGAGTGGCGCTGGTGCGACAATGAGCACCCGCTGGGCACGACCGCGGGCGATGAGCTCCTCGATGACGATACCGGCCTCGATAGTCTTCCCGAGGCCGACCTCGTCGCCGATGAGGTAGCGGTGGTCGTATGAGTTCAGGATCTCGTAGGCGGCCTGAACCTGGTACGGTTCGATTTCAATGCGGTTGTTCGTCAGCGACAGAAACCGGTCGTATCGGTATGCAAGGTCGAGGCGGGTCGCACGTTCCCGGAGGTCGTGGTGAATCGGCGAATCGATCCGCCGGGCTGCGAGGCGGTCAACAATGGAGTCGATCCGCTCGATGTGGGGCAGACCACTCGGGAGTTTGCGGAGTTGGCCTTCTGTGGTGTAGACGTGGAGGAGTTGGCCTCCGTTTGGGCGGTCTTCGACCTTCGTGATCTCACCCTGTCCACCGGCAAACTTGACGTAGTCCCCGACCTCAAAGTTAGTCATTCCTTTAGAGCCTTTTCGATAACTCCAATCTCCTCCGCAGAGATATCGTACAGGTTATAGACAATTTCGTTAATCAGTGTGTCCGTCTTCTCAATTTTCTCATCTAGTTCGGCCGCATCTTGTCTAACACGCTCATATTTCTCTAAACCGCTTTTGATGGAGTCCAAATCTGGGAGTACAAGATTTTCAAGTCTCTCCAACGGAGTAATCGTCTTCGTCGCACTTTGGCGGAAATCTGCAAACCCACCTGCGTGACTAACTGCCTCAGGCACGAAACTCTCAATTAGAGTCCTCTTCTCGTCTGAAAGGCCCGTGAACACCATTGCCTCAATCGTTTCAAACTCATCTTTGGCTAACCGACCGTACCGGTCAGTTTCTCGGGGGTCTTCATCATTAGGCTTGTAGCTAACATCTACGGACATCACCAGTTTTGAGTTGTCACCGCTGAACGAAACCTCCTCAATGCGAAGCCCATCATAGTCTTGGCCTGTCTCTGAGAGTAGCGTATCAGCGACCCCAGGTGCAGGCATATGCAATTCCTGGAGTGACTCTCCTCTGAGGTCCTCAGGGATACCACTAGTTGGGATTCCCAAGTAGTCCAGCAGGGCGATGTTGAGACTTTCCCGTTCTTGTTTGAGCTCAGTTATACGGTCTGTAAGCTCAGCTAGGAAATCGTGTGCTACACCGTCTTTCTCTGGCTTTGGTTTCGATGCGTTTCTCTCCAGATATTCCTCATAACTCCTCAATGCTGTTGAAACCCGACTTTCCCGTTCTGGTTCAGATGTGTCAATTGAGATTGAAGGTACAGGGACTTGCTTCAACTGTGGAGCTTGGAACTGGAAATCTCCGCCCCTCATCCTCAGAGCGCCAAACATTGCTGAATATAAGAATAGAACTACGTTACTATTGAGAATGGCTCCGTAGTATCTGATGTCAAGATTAGAGTCGTAGAATAGATTAGTATCTACAGATGCATATTCCCCATCTATATCAACGAATGCCTCCAAGATCGACGCCACTTTCGCAAATACCAATTTTTCACTATTGTATTGTGACCTCCGGAGATCGGTGATAATCGGATGGTCAATGTTCAGTACAGGCTTTGTATAGTACTCTCCCTGATGCCTGACTTCTTCTGAATTCCAGAACGATTGGAAGGGGTCAATTCCTCCTGTTTTGATGAACTTCTTATTCGTCTTACTGGGAGGTTCTTCACTTAGCGCAACCGTGAACTCCTCTGCTTCACTTGCTGTACTAGACGCTTGCACAGTTCCTTCGCTGTCTAACTGGACAGTGTCCTCAACTGCGCTCCAGAAAACATCCTGTTCCTCTAGATCAAGCAATAATGGCCCCCAGAGGTTGTTACCGATTTTGGTCAGTTTACTGGGAGCGCAGACATCCATCTGTTCACTACCAGTCGAGATAGAAACCGTCGAGATGGGCTTATCAATCTCAACATGGTCAATTGCTTCGAAATCCCTATTGGTTCTGAAAAAGGGAATGACAGGGTATACACTTGGATCCTCGAACACGCCAAGTTGAGATACATCACATACTTTCCACATCTGGTGGTTGTTGATGATGTACTCTCGGTATGCCTCCGCATAAGGGGCAGACAAATGCTTGTTCGGGACAATCAGCCCAACAAGGCCGTCCGTTCGGGATAACTCCAGACCTTGTTCCAAGAACAGGATGTAGATGTCATAAGCGTCTTTCGCCGAGCTAAATCGTTTCTTCCACAAGTCCTTCTCATGTGTAGTAACATCGTTCAGTTCGATGGCGTTGATATAGGGCGGGTTTCCAAGAACAACGTCAAATCCCGGATTCTCTTTCTCTTCACCGGCCTCATCGTAGAAAATGTCTGGATACTCTAAGCGCCAGTTGAAGAACGATTTTTCCTCGGCAAGTTCTTGTGCATCAATGAACCAATCTTTCGACTGTATATCCTCCCACTGACTGTCGCTCTTAAGCGACTTAGCCATCTGCTCGTAGGCACCGCTCGGGACATCTACGTCAAACTCCTCAGCAGTGTATACATCAACAATTGCTTCGAGACGCTGCCGGAGAACATTCGCCTTAAATTCTCCATACTTTTTCTCCATCGCTTTCACATCTTCAAGTTCCTCGTTTTCGATGGCGATGATGTCCCCGTGTATTGCCATCAAGTTCTCCATCGTCCCTTCAAACGTCATTCCGAAGTCAATAAGCGTGGAATTGGGGCCCTCAGTCTCTGCAGCACCATTGCGTTCTAGGGCATCTATTTCCTCAACGTTTGAGCCGACGAGCGAGTTACCGGTCTTCAGGTGGTGATCGAGGAAAGCGAGCGGCTGTTCAGCAGCGAGCGTCCGTAGCCACAACGAAACCTTTGCCAACTCTACAGCCAGCGGATTCAGGTCAACCCCGTAGATACAGCGCTGGGCGACCTGCCGGCGGGCCCAGTTGATGTCGTGCTCTTGGTTGACTGTCTCGATACCCTGCTGGGCGGCCTGCTTCTCTTGGGCGTCAATGATCTCGCGGGCTAGATAGTCAATGGCGCTCGTGAGGAAGTGACCACTCCCCATCGCCGGGTCGAGGATCTTCAGGTCGAACACACGATCGGCGAACTCCGCAGCGAAACCACGGTCACCACGAGCATTCCGGCCGGCGAGATCCATCCGGATGTCGTCAACCAGCGGTTCGAGCGTGTTTTCGACGATGTACTCAACGACGTACTCCGGGGTGTAGTACGAGCCAGTGGCCTTCCGCTCACCGCTGTCTGTCGTCAGGTACACCTCGCCCTCCTGCACGACGACGTCGTCACCCTCGCCAGCACTCACGTACTCACCGTCATCAAGCGCTAGCGGTTCATCAGCGACATTGAGCTGGTACTCCAGCAGACCTTCGTAAATGCTCCCGAGGTGGCGAACATCGAGAGAGGAGTAATCGACGAAGATTTTTCCACCGCCGTTGCTGTTCTTACTCCGCGTGAGGAGTTCAACGACCTTGGCCAGATAAGCGTCTCCAACGTCGTGGTTGGCGAGGAACTTCGCTTCCTTGCTGTCGTCGTCGTCTGGATCCGTTCGGAACAGCCCACCGTTGTATGCCGGGATGTAGAGGTCCTCCTCGGGGATGCCACGCGACTTGCTGCCCTTGTCAATGAGGGTGAACAGTTCGTCCAGACGGGCCTGAAGATTGTCTTGCCAGTCGCGGTATTTCGGGTCGCCACTATCGAGTTCTTCGGCGACTTCCTGTTTGAGAGAGTTCAGGCTGTAGGACTGCTCGTAAATCTCGTTGCTCGTGTTCAGCAGTTCGCGGCCCTCCGCTTCGGCGTACAGGACGAAGATGAGCCGGTATAGATAGATAAGTGAGCTGTCGTGAATCAGCTCAAGATCGTCTTCATCAAGGTCGTTCTCGGGGTACTGGAGGTATCCCTCAGCGAGGATCTTTATCGCTTCGTAGATGTTGTCCTGCAGGTCCTCCCCCAACTCTTGGGCGAAGACGTTTGACTCGCCGTAGACGTCGTCAAGGAAGCAGTCACCGCTGGTGTCTTCGAGGAAGGCCTCGTGGCGGAAGAAGAGGTAGAAGTACTTGAAGTCCTCAAGGTCACCCTTCTCCAGAATCGTCGGAAGGTCCACCTCGTAGTAGGAGTCGAGGCGGTGACTGGTCGGACCGTAGTACAGCCGCCATTTCTTCCCGTCAGTGAGTACGGCCCACTGTGCGGCATCCACTTCCTGTAAGTAAACGTGGATCTGGTAACTGGGATTCTCGAAGTCACGTTCGTGTTCGCCGCTTCCGCGAGTGTCGAGGGGGCGACCCCATCGTTTCGCGTCCGCGACGGCGACGGAGTTCTCGTAGAAGTCCCCACCTTCATCACGGCGTTCGAAGGCACTCCGTGCGGCATCTTCAGTTTCGAAGAATCCGTAGTCAGGACGGCGCTGTGTTCGGTCAGTACTCTCCTCAACCTCGAAGGGAATCCCCAGCTTCCGGAACATCGGCCGGATGAACTTCTCCTCCAGTTGAGACTCGTTCCGCTTGGGAGCCGTGCTCTTCTCGCGCTCCCAGAGGTCCATGATGTCGTCGTACGCCTCTTGGAGCTCTTCGTCACTGACCTCGTCCCATTCCTCCGTTTCTGGAAGGTGTTCGTCAAGGTAGTAGTTAGAGAACAGGTCTCGGTTCGTGCGGTAGGTGAGTGCCGTCTGCATGTTTTAAGCGGGGGTGACGATCAGGAACTTCTCTGAGTCCTTGCTATCGATGATGGCGTGTGCGATTTCTTTGGCATCGACAACGTCAACGTCTACTGTGTCGCCGATCTCTGCGCCGAGTTCTTCTAGTTCAGACCCGGAAACGTTGATCCGGCCTGAATTTCCCGTATTGCGACCGATTTGCTTCCGGGTCATTGGTGATACCAAGGACTGTTCAGCCAAGGAATATAGTCTTTACTTAGACTGCCTCGACCCTGCGGTCACGTCTGGTGTTGAAGTCCAGAGGGACCCTGATGATTCCAAGAAACCCAAGCAAACCTGTATCCACCGAAACCGATTTCGCGGCGTGCCGGTCTACAAGATGACAAATTAGCCTAATCATTGTAAGTCATCAGAACGCGATCCTTCGCTTCCAGTTGAGTGTCTGGCTTACCAACCGTAGGGTGAACCCGTCCCGGGAGTCCCACACCCGAGACGGTAACGTGGTTGGCTCGAACAACCCTTCGCCGGGCCACCACACCTGGCCCAACTGTACACACCACGAGGAACTATTCAAGCCCAAGAAGGCTCAAATAGTTCATGGCTCACAGCATGCCGGGTAACCACCCCCGGCATATACATTTCCGAGATTGATCACTTAATAAGTTTGTAAATCTACCACGCCACAAGCCCCAATCAAGCGTTTAAGCTGATTTCCGCCCTCTTTCAACAGGAAAACGATTAGAAATACAAGTATCCTTAATTATCCACGTTGTATGGTAACGTGGATACGATGTTCAATACCCTCTCAAAACGTGACTGGCGAGCTGCTTTCCCAACCAAGGGGCAGGTAGCCGGCGCACTCAGTTTCACAGCTGCGATGATTCTCAGCGCAACCGCTGTCCTGTATGGTGAAGGAATCACCCACACACAAGTCACAACCCCCATATTAGGCGGCTCCCTCTGGGTCGTCAGCGCAGGACTAGCCGCCATCTTCGTTGTCGTCGCTTTGCTCTTCGCCATGATGGTCGCTCTCGGTCTCATCAGCGCAATCAGTACACCGCGACTGTACGGCCAGACAGATTACACCATCATTGGTGCTGGCGGTGTTCTGGGCGCAGTCAGCGCGATGGCGGTCTCCGCGACCGCGCAGGTGACGAATATGGGAGTGTTAGTCACGTCACTACCCGAGGGGTCTGGGGAATCCCTTGCAGCCGTTGCAGCTGTGGGGCTGCCACTGACGTACGTGTTCTACGAGTTGTACAAGCCAGACGCAGAACCAATCGGATCCCAGCAGACCGAGCCAACACTCGACCCAGACGTCGTCCGTGAGAAAACCGAGAACTGGTCAGACCGCGAGGCCGCTACACCTGCGCGACAGCAGCAGACCAACGCCCACACGCAGAAGAATGACACCGTATCCAACACCAACCAGCCGAATGACCACGGCACTGGGCCATCCGAGAACGCAACGACGGCGGCCAACGAAGACGCGGGCAAGTCGGACTACGATAAAATGGAATTTCGATGGAGCTCAGAGACGGACGTGAGTTTCGCTGACGTCGGCGGGATGGACGAGTTGAAGACGGAGTTGGAGCGTGACGTCATCAAGCCGCTCACCACGCACCGTAAGAAGGCGGCCGAACTCGGTGTATCCGCGCCGAACATCATCTTCCACGGCCCGCCGGGCACCGGGAAGACGTTTATGGCGAAGGCCCTGGCCACGGAACTCGGGCTGCCGTTCGCTAAGCTGAGCGGTGCGAACATCCAGAGCAAGTGGATCAACGAGTCCGCGACGAAAGTCCAGACGCTCTTCGAGGAAGCCAAGACGGTCGCAGCACAGGAAGGCGGTGCCGTCGTCTTCCTTGACGAGTTAGACACGGTATTGAAGAACCGGGACGGGAGCGGGAACGCGCACGAAGAGGACACCAAGGTCGTCAACGAGTTCCTGAACCACCTCGAAGACACCGAAGCGCACAATATCGTGTTCGTCGGTGCAACGAACCGTCTGGAATCCCTGGATGTCGCCGGAATCCGGTCCGGTCGGATCGACAAGAAGATCCACGTCGGGAAACCGGATGCGGACGCACGCGCGGCAGTATTGAAAGCCCAGCTCGCAGACCGGCCACACCAACTAGGCATCGATGATGTGAAGCGTGCGGCATCGATGACTGATGGGCTGGTGGCCGCGGACCTAGAGTTGGTAGTGAAGAACGCTGCCAAGCATGTGTTAGACCGTAACGGCGAGCGAATCCAGCCACAAGACATCAAGAGAGGGACGACAGAACTGAGCGTTAGCCAACGGTGAGTGGAGGCCGCGAGAGAGATTATCCGGATATCTCGTTGCACATCGGCTATACGCTGACCTTGCTTTTCGCAATATTCTCCAGCAGATCCACGGTCGGGTCTACTTCGGGCTTCTTGCAATGATTTGTGCCGAACCGATCAGAAATGCAAGGATGCTTAATAATCGTCGTTAGCGGACTTGTATGTCCCACACGCAAACATTCGCAATAGACATCGAGACGATCTCAACCGTCGAAAACCCTGATTTCGATGACCCAGAACACTGGATTCCCTTCTGCATTGCCCTCGGGCACGAGTCTGAATCGATGAGTGATCCGGACGTCGAAGTGATATTCCGGGGCGGTTCATCGATTGAGGAGGAAGCACGCCTGTTCACAGATGCGCTTGACTGGATTGCTTCGCGGAGCGACGGTAGCGACAGAGTGTTGTTGACGTACAACGGCGACGGATACGATTTCCCGATTCTCAAACACAGAGCTTGCCGCGTCCGGCAGGCTGAACCCGCGGAAAACGTAGTTGATAGACTGTGTCTCCTCCTACGGAGTTCGCGTCATATCGATTTAATCCTCCGTATGAAGGATAGAGAAGGTTATTTTGTGCCCCTGGACGATGCGCTCGACATACACGGCATTGAATCGGATGAACCGGAGTGGCTTGGCAAGCCCGTAACCGGTGCCGATATGCCTGAAATGGGTCTCGAATTACTGTCTGACCGGCCGAACGACGACCTACGTCGCGCCGTCGAACGGTACGCTGCGTCCGATGTCGGGCCATTATTCCAATTGTACGAGGAACTTACTACAGAGACCGTTCACACTAATGGATGAGCCCTGCAGCGTCGTAGCGGAGTTTTGAGCCTGCATCAGTCCACGTGCTGTCGGTCCCGAACGCGTTGGCCACTCAGTCTTTTGCTGCATTCTGGTGCGCGAAAACAGCAACAAACCAGTTATACCGCGAAGTCTAATCACCTACACCCAGTTTACGTCTTGTTGGTGTTTTATGCCGTGAGAACGCTATTTAGTGACTCATATGCTCGTATATGAGACCATGTCGATTGACTCTCCGAAACGCAGTTTAATCGACGTAGTCGTGCGTCTTCCGGTTTACAACGTTTGATATCGTGGCTTGGTCCACACCGAACTCGTCAGCTAACTCGTACTGGTAGACATCCTCGGTTGCGTAGCGGCGACGGATTTCGCGGACATCGTCGTGGCTTAACGGCCGGTCAACACGCTCCCGGCGGAACGCATCACCGATATTCTCTGCTTGAGTTCCGAGATACAGGTGATTCGGATTCACACACGCCCGGTTGTCGCACGTGTGATTGACTTGCTTATCCTCTGGAATTGCACCGTTGTACAGCCGGTAACTGATTCGGTGTGCCCTCGCTCTCCCATTGTAACGGAATTCACCGTACCCGTCTGCATTAGTGTATCTCTCCCATTCCCAGCATTCGTCCGGAGCACCTGACTCGTATTTCTCTTCGAATCGCTCTCGCGTGTGGTGAGCGTCTTCCGGGATTGCGCGGTTGATGTCTTTACCGTCTGCGCTCGCGTGTTGGTGAGCGCTCACGGTCCTTCACCTCGGGTATCAACTGGTGCAGTACAATTGATGAGATCACACTCTCCCCTGTCGCCCCATATTGGTGTGCTGTATCGTGACCACACCACTCCCGTGTCTGCGGTCACGTCAATATCGGGTCCCTCAATGCCCGTCCCGTCAAGCTCGCAGAGGATGAGGTCATCATCGTTCCAACGATATCTCCCCTTATGCGGAACGCCGGGCTCTCTCCATTTCCACGCGACCGTCCGCGAAGCGAGGGCTGATGCAATCTCCGACCAAAGCGCGCTAATGAGCCCGCTCTCTGACCACGTTAACTCGCTACTGTTCGACTGCCACGTTGTCGTTGAGCCTTGTGATGACAATTTACTCACCTCCGAGGTGACGCACGTGCCCGTCAGCTTGCTCGTACACCTCACTCTTCTTCAACCGGGAGATGGCATGCCACGTCTTCTCTTTGGGCACTCCCTCATCATACCGGGCAGCCTCAACAACAGTCTCAATGTCCACACTGTTGTGACCGCTCTGCGCTGCGAGCGCGTCGATAACTCGCGTGACGGCGTCCACACAGTCTTGCTGGGTCATACCCTCACTGTCACCACCGTCCGCCCGGACCGGTGTTGCGCCTTCGAGTTCATCCATTCGGTCAGTGACCGTGACGGGATTGGTGTCCGCGTCCGCATTAGCGTCTCCCTCGCTTGCAACGCTGGCCTTGACATCATCCACCTCGTCCGCGTTCAGGTTCGACTTGGACTCTGCATCCGAGTCGTCCACCGGTTCGAACTGCTCGGTCTCGTCGGACCACGCGAATTCGATGCGTTCGAGGACGCGGCCCCTGTACTCGTTCACCGTCTCCCGGTTCTCCGGCCACACCTCAATGCCCGCGTTGGTAGCCGCCTGCGCGAACTCTTCCCGGGTGAACGCCGGCGGTGGCGTCTCGTAGTCGCCGCCGAGCTCGGAGATTATCTCCGTCGTCTGTTTCTCCTTCCAATTTTCCGGCGGGAGGAAGACGTCGGGACGGTCGTCGGTCTCCCAGCGCTTCACGCCCTTATACTCCACCACGCGCGGCGTGTACTCGTCGTGGAAGTAGGCCGTCCCGGTGGTCTCAGCGTCGATGGCGTCTTCAAGGTCGTTCTCGGAGAAGCTATCCCCGAGGGAGCGAGCAATCTTCCGGGTGACGCGCTCAGTCTTCGAGAGGCCGTCCGCAGTGTCTGGGCCGTCGTCGGTGGCCTCCGCGAAGGCCCGCTCTGCTTCGGGGACGACGCGGTCGAACTTCTCAACGAGGCGCTCCTCTCGACTCCCACCGAGGTACCAAGCGATCACACCGCGTAGAACCTCGTGTTTCGAGAGATCGTTCGCCGCAGCGTATTGCTCCATCTCGTGTTTGACGTCCTCGTGGACGCGGACGAACTGCCGACTTGACTCGGTGTCGGCGAGAGACGGAATCCCGGAGAGATTATTTTTCTCGTCCGTCTCACGAGAGAGTCCGGCCGCCTCCAGGAGACGGTTAGCGTGGTCCTCCAGGGGGTGGACATCGCGGTACTCACGCCAAGACACCTCGATCTGGATGCCGGCGTATAAACGGTATTCACCCCACTCTTCCTCGACTTTAGCGGTGTACTCGGCCCATCGGTCGTCCGGGACTTCCCACCCGAGCTTCACGCGGGACGAAGTGGTCACGCTGACCACCCCGTGAGCGACGACGTGCCGGACTGACACGAACGTATCAGTCTGTACGTACGTACGTAACGTTCTGGCACGTAACAGTAGTAGTAGCAGCAGTGATCGAGGGGGAGATGCGGGTCGGCAGGTCGGGCGCTTTCGCTCCCAACCCGCCCCCATCCGGTGGTTTCCAGGTTCTCTGTTCTCGTTCGTAAGCATCGTGGGGACACTCTCGGAAGCCGTCTCGAAAAAAAATCTTCTCTGAGGACGGTCCCGCTGGAACGGGTCGCGGGACGCTCCTTGGTAGTGTCGTCGTCGCTCTCGTCCTGGTCGTCACTGGCGTCAGAAGTGTTACTATGCGTCTCGTCAGTCGCGGTCAATGTGTTGTGTGTGGTGTCTCGCATCGTGTCACCCAAGCCGTGAGGCTGATTGCTGGGCAACACGAGTACCGCGCGAGACTGACCATCCCCGCGATTCGCACCCGCGGTCAGTAAGGGATTGTATCGGGCTCGTGTGCGTCCGTACCTCCCCCTATCAACCTTGCACGTTTAAAACCTCGTAGAGTGGCGATGCCCCCTCCCACTCCTGCGTCCCGTAGACAACTCACCTCGCACGGTTCATATTCTCTAGACGATAGTGGATCATCTTGCCAGCACCGCCAACCCAAACTATCAAACTAATGAAAGCCATTCACGACACCAGACCAACACGGATCAGTGATGATATGTCCTACATTTTGGGCAGGCGCACCCCCAGCGAAATGAACTCTGAGATAGTAGCTGAGTAAATGCGGTCGAACGGTGACACGTACGGAGGGAGTCGAGTATGTGTCAAGGGAGGGCGCGGCACCTGCCGCGCTCGCGTGTGGACGGTGAGCGTTTCACGCGTGTCAGTATCGATGGTCGTGGTGTCCTCAGCTGCCCCTTAGCGCGCCCGATCGCGTGTTGACGGTGTCGCCAGGCCGGTTAGGGGTGAGTACTAGCGGTGTGTGAGCTGGACGGTGGTCGTTGGTAGTTTCGCGCGTGTCGTGGTTGGACTGCTCGTGCGCGTGTCGTGCCGGCACCCCGGGTTGGCGCAGGGCCATGACACTGGCCACTGGCCGCTGGGCGAATAGTCCTCGAAGCCCAGCGGCGCGTGAGCGGGCAGTCACAGTGACGATAGAAAATATCAAACTCTTGGGAGGTAAATCCTCCACCTACTCCATATCAACACACGTCTTCGGACGAGATCGGCCGGTATAGACCCGCGCCAAACGCAGTCGAAGGCTAGAGATTTCCTGGCGCGGCTTCTAATGGCCTTAGAACCCGCGCGAAGTTAAGAACACTCAACTAGTTGAGGTGAGGTGGTCTCAGGGTTTCTGCGAGGGGTTTCCGCGTAGGGTGTTTTCACTTCCGCGTAGGGTTTCTGCCACCGGTGTTTTCCTTCTGCGTAGGGTTTCCGCCACGCCATATCCTTTCTGCGTAAGGATTCTGCGAAAACCATACTAACATCTCCAGAAACTCCCCGCGAAAGCTTACACCATGCGACACAGAAACTCTAACCGTAAGATGACACAGTTAGAACTTACAGACATCGACACTGGTGATGAGGATACTGCCAGTGTCAACAGCATCGTCATCGCGCATGCAGCAACACGGCGTGAACTTGGCAGTGCAGTACGGTCGTGCTTAGAGTCAGCCCGTCAGACTATCGGTCAGTCCTGGGTCGATGAAACACTCAAAATGGGCATGGAAGAGACGGTGGCTAAAGGAAGCTGGGAATATGAGGATACCTGCGTCAACATTGACGGGGTTGCAATTGCGATAGGAATCGATCCTGACCGGACGCACGTGAGGTCAGCGGTCAATGCGCTGGATAATGATGTTATTGATGCCGACGATATCGTCGTCAACAGTATCGCAGCACTCGGTGAAACACATGAAGAGATCCAGGATCGTGTTTCGGCGTTCGTTGCTGCTGGCGCGACAATCCACCTGACAAGTGCTTGTGTGAATATTGATGGTGATTCCAGCGACGGGATAATAGGGGTATTGGATGGGCTCGATAGTGCTGGTTTAGAGTTACAGCGAGAAACGGAGATGCGGGACGTGCGGGACTGGTGTGATGGGTTCGATCGTTCACGCGGTCGCGCGCCGCTGGGATTCACCTACGACGATGACGGTGAACTGGAGACCGCTGATAATTTTGATGAGGTGCGAGCTGTGTTGTCGATGGTGCTGGATGACAGTCCTGACGGGCTATCGAAGCGGAAGGCTGCAGAGCGCCTTGATGTGTCTCCGCGAACGATCACCCGTGCAATCGAAGGGCACCCGAATCGGTACGGGCTCGGGCAGCTAACGGATTCAATAGAGTAACGTTACGCCTGCATCCCGCACTGATAGTCTTCTGCGAGTGAATCGCTATCGTCTTCGACGTAATCGATAGTCTGTGAGAGTTGAGCGTGGCCTGCTAAGAGCCTAGCTTGGTTGATGTCGATAGTGTCGATGTCGTTAACCCAGTGGCTAATCGCTGACCGGCGGAGACGATGTGACGTAACGAACCACTCATAGACTTCATCCTCCGGGTCTGGATCCGCGGGTCGCAGCGGTCGCTGTAGCCCAGCGTTCCACGCGGTTTGCTTAATCACATCGTTGATATCCGCTGGCTGCATCTCATCATTATGCGTCGTGCACAGGATTCGTCCCTCCTCCGGTGTGACCTGCCCGGAAAATGAGTGTCTCATCTGCTCACACCACCTTCTGAGTGTCAATCTGAATTCTTGGGGAAAGACGACGTTCCGTCGGGCAAGACCTGGATTTTCGCTGGGATCGATTTTGGCGGACTCAATATTGATTATACACCTGTCCCAGTCAATGTTCTCGATACGCATCTTCGACAACTCCACACTCCGAGTACCGGTATACCACGAGAGGCGTACGATCACCTCGTTCCGAAGTCGCGTTTCCCGTCGCTTACCGGGCACAGCGTCAAAGAGTTGTTCAACAGCATCTGGGCGAAGGGCGATGACGTCGTCGTTGTCCCGCGCATTGTCAAGGTCGTTCGCCGAGATCACGTGCTGTTTCTTGTACTCCGATGTTCTGGTGATACCATAGTCGTCTTTTAGACTGATATCATCGCAAGGGTGCTCACCGTCGTTGACGAGTTCAAGGCTATCGTCCGCGGCGTCGTTACTGATGATCGAGTAAAACGACTGGATTGACGTGAAGTAGGAGTGAATTGTCGTGTCTGCGAGGTCCGTGATGCCTTGTATGTACCCGCGGACGTCGCGTTCCTCTGCAGCGAGAGGGTCGATGTCGTTCACTGCGCAGAACTGCAGCCAGTACCCGACTTCTCTTCGCCGAGTGTCTCGTGTCCGATCGCTCGTTCCCGTTTTCTGTGAGGTGAGGGATGTGAGATAGCGTCCTCGCAGTTCTTCCATTTCCTCGCTAAGTTCTTTGTCTTCTGGCGTTACGTACCGACCTTTGTCGTCTCTCATACGTCTCTCACCCAGTGTCGGGTTCCATCGGCAATCGTGCTCTGGACAGTCTCTGTCGTTCTGTTCTCTAAGTAAATGAGAGCCTGACGGACGATGAGTTCGCTTTCATCGTCGTCCATTTTGAACGCGATTGCTTGTGCGCTCCCATCAATCCGAGTCTCGTGCTCTTCGATCGCAGTCTTAATGCCGATTAACTGGTCTGAATGGGTCTGACTAATCTCTCGCCGGACGTGATCGGACAAGTCATCGTAGCGTGGAATATGAGCGAGTGCTCGCATCGCCACCTCGCTCAACTGGTCTTCTGGCGGCATCGACCCCGGCGTAAGTGCGTCGTCAAGCTGACTCTGCAGTACTTCTACTTGCCCGGAGAGCAAATCGATGTCAGTTGTTACCTCGGTAAAATCGATATCTTCGCCGCTGTCGAGGTGTTCAGCGGTATCTACGTGGACGTATTCGTTGTTGAGTTCGCGGTCAACTGCCCGACGGACAACTCCTGCGAGAGTTTCGTCGTCACCGATCGCGGTTTTCCACTCGTCCTTTTTGGACGGTGTGACACGGACGTTCAGCGGTTCTTGGTTCCGATTCGCCATTTCTCGTCGCTACTGCTGACGAGGATTAATGTAAAAGCTTGGAAAACTGGGTACCCCAGTGGGTTACCTCAACCTCCAAACATTTCCCGCATCATCGGATGCATCTCCATGAGTTGCTCCTCGGCAATCTCCTCGTACAACTTGTACGTGATCGAGACCGCGAGTAGCAGGCTCGTTCCGCCGACACCGCCGATGGTGCCGAGCATGTTCGCCCAGACGGCCAGTAGGCCGACGAGCGCGCCACCGATGACGGTCACCTGCGGGATGTACCGCTCCATGACCTTCTCGATGACGCCGACGTTCTGTCGGAAGCCGGGGATTTGCATCCCGGAGTTCTGGATCTGTCTGGCCGTCGCCTCGGGACCCATGTCCGTCGTCTCGACCCAGAAGATGGCGAAGATCGCGCCACCCACGACCATGAACGTGACGTCAATGCCGATGCGGATCATCACTTGCCACCAGGCCTGCGAGACGTTTGCCGTCCACCACATCCAGTCCTGTGGCGAGTAGATCGGCGCTACGTAGTAGAAGAACCCGCTGGTGGGCTGACCCTGTGCCGAGTATACGCCGAGCCAACTCGGCATACTCGCCAGCTGCCGGTTCAGGATCTGACCCATGAACTGAACGTTCGCCTGCACCGCGCGAACGAGGATCATCGGCAGGACACTCGCGTAGATGAGCTTCACGGGGAATCGGCCGCGTGCACCCTTGACTCGAGCGTGGCTGAGCGGGATCTCGACGCGGACCGATTCGGCGTAGACGACGATGCCGAAGATCAGCAGTGTCGTCAGCAGGGCCATGAGGTTCCCCTGACCGACCATCAGCGTCTGCAGCCCTTCGCCGGAGATGATCGAGCCGACCTCGACCTTCCCGGTCAGGATCTGGTACCAGTTGAAGAAGAACCCACCATCGGTCGGCTGGATGAACCCGGTGACGAGCCGCTGGCTCACGCCGGCGATGATGAATAGGCCGATCCCGCTGCCGACGCCCCACTTACTGACGACCTCGTCCATGTAGAGGATGAGAATGCCGCCAATGAAGACCTGGGCAAAGATCAGCAGCTTGAGCTGTGTCCCCTCGAGCGTGAGTCCGCCGAGTTGCAGCTGAGGTACCGCTGGCAGGAAGCCGCCGGCGAACACCATCGGAAGACCGGTCAGGATCACCATCATGCCGACCAGCAGCTTCTGGAGGCCCTGATAGAGAACCTGATCGCGCGGGTCGTCCGTATCGAGGCCGAGCAGGTTCGCCCCGCCGAGCAGCTGTAAGACGATGCTCGCGGTGACGATCGGTCCGATACCGACCTGCAACACCGACCCTTGCGAGCCGGCGAGAATCGCGCGGAACTGCCCGAAGAAGTCCTGCGAGCCGGACTGTACTCCGAGCAGTGAGATGTTCGTCAGGAAGAAGTACAACATGAGGATGCCCGCCGTCCACATCAGCTTCCGCTTGAAGGGGACGTGCCCCTCCGGACGGCGCACTGCTGGCATCCGCGTCAAGACCGGTTCAGCGGCTTCCTTCCATCCCATACGTTATTCCTCGTCCTGTTCAGTGTCGGCTTCGTCGTCTTCGGCCGCCCGCTCCTCGCCGCGCTCGGTGAGGATCGCCTCGCCGCCGGCGGCCTCGAGTTTCTCTTCCGCTGCGTCGGAGAAGGCGTCTGCGGTGACGGTCAGCTCGTTGCGGACCTGTCCCGATCCGAGGACCTTGACGACGTCGACCTCGTGGCCGTCCTCGACGATATCGCGTGCGTCGAGTTCGTAGCCACCGTCGGTCTCCTCAGCGAGATCGTCGGCGACGTAGAGGATCGCGTCCTCGTCTAACTTCTGGACGTCGATCTCGGCGACTTCCTCGCGGATGTCCTGCGGTCGCTTGAAGCCGTGTTTGCCCTTCGGTTCGTAGTTGTGGAACTCGTGTTTGCTTCGCCCGGCACGGCCGCGTCCACCGCGGTGACCCGCACCGCGTCGATTCTTGTGGGAACCGCCGCTGTGGGTCCGCGATCCGCGCTGGCGTCGTTTTTTGCTCGTCATGGTTATCGCATCGATTCTAGCAGGGCGTTAATCTGCCCCGTTGTATGTTTTCCGAGTTGGCCGCCCTCGACGGTCGGCTTTTTGATGCCGTCGTGACCTCCCCGCGGTGGGTGAAGTCGAAGCGTCGGTGACAGTCCCTCGTCACGAAGCGTCGTTTCCTCGTCGAGCAGCGCTTCGGCAAGTTCGCCGAAGTCGCCGTACGCCGTGTTCTCGGCGAGCCACTCCTCGTCGACGTCTGCCTGCTTGCCCTCGAGGGGCTCGGATCGCTTCGCGAGCAGCGTCTCGAGTACGTCTGCGCTTGGCTCGCCGTGGGCGACGTAATCGTTGACCTTGGCGATCATCCCCTCGTAGGCGTCGGTTTCAGGGACGAGCGTGCAGTGGTTGACGCTGTGGACGTTGAGCATCGACAGCGTGTCCTCGACGTCTTCCTGTCGGTTCACTTCGCCGCGAACCTGGACGATCGCCTTCATCACTCGCTCACCTCGGCTTCCTCACGGCCGCCGCGGTTCCGTCGCGGTCGGCGTGACTGGGAGGCGTTCTCGAGCGCGTTGAACGTCGCCTTCGCCAGGTTCACCGTCGTTCGGGTATTGCCGTGGCTCTTGGTCCAGGCGTTCTCGATGCCGGCCAACTCGAGGACGTGACGGACGGTGTCGCTGGCGGCCAGCCCGAGCCCTTCGGGGGCCGGGATGACCTCGACCTCGACGGAGCCGGCCTTGCCGGTCGTCCGTCGGGTCAGCGAATGAGGCCGGTCCGAGCGGTCCTCCCAGGAACCGGAGCCGCGGGGCACCTGGATCATGTTCAGCTTTGCGATACCGATCGCCTTCTGGATGGCAGACCCGACTTGGTCGTCTCGGCCCTCGGCGTAACCGATGAAGCCGTCACGGTTGCCGACGGCGACGACGCAGCGGAACTTCACGCGTCGTCCGGAGTCGGTCATCCGCTGGACCATGTTGATGTCCAGTACCTCGTCTTCCAGTCCGGGGAGGAGCTGGTCGACGAGCTCGGGTTCCTTCAGCGGGAGGCCCGAGTTGAGGGCAGTCTCCATATCGTCGATTTCGCCCTCCTGGACCATCCGACCGAGACGGGTGACGGGTTCCCATCCGCTATCGTTGTAGTCGTTTGCGCTCATTCGAGAATCGCCTCTCGTACTTCGTCGAAGTGATCCGGCAGTTCGGTCGCGTCGAACTCACCGCTATACAGCGGCTCGTCTAGCTGCTCGGCGTACTCGGCGATGTGCTCGCCGCGCGTACGCGACCAGTCGGCCAGCACGCTGTCGTTGTGCGGAATGTCGAGGCCGGCGTCGATCGCCCCCTCCTGTACCGCGAACACCTTGTTTCCGGGCGTGGCCGTGTTGAGGCCGATGTCGAGGACTGCTTCCTCGAGACCGGCGTCGACGGCGCGTGTGCCGGCCAGCAGGCCGGTCAGGTACGCCGCAGAGATGTTGCTCGTGGGGGCATCCCAGCCGTACTCCTCGAGATCGCTCGAGTGTGCGCTCGCGAGCGTCTCGTCGCCCTGTGGTCCGGGAGTGATCAGCTGCGCCGTAGTGTGCTTGTTGCTCTTGCGAGCGACGAGGCGGGGCTTGCCCGATTTCAGCAGGCGCAACCTCTGGTGGTAGTCCGTCCGGACCTCACGGCGACGCCGCATCGGCACTTTGTATCGTGGTCCTGTCGCCATTATTGGTTACCGTAGTTGTCGTCGATGTAATTCAACAGGTACCGGACGCTACGGAACTCGCCACCGCCAGCCTTCTTGTAGAGCTCACGGTACTGCGTGGGCGTCAGTTCGCCCTTGTCGCGGAGTTCGCGAAGCTTCCGTCGCTGTGCGCGGATCTTGTTCTGCCACTCGTCTTTCTCGTTCTGGCGTGCGCCCTTCTTGCCGCGGCGCTTGCCCT
Source organism: Natrinema sp. 74 (assembly GCF_046097095.1). Lineage (NCBI taxonomy): Archaea > Methanobacteriati > Methanobacteriota > Halobacteria > Halobacteriales > Natrialbaceae > Natrinema > Natrinema sp. 74. The sequence goes on along the minus strand of NZ_CP175698.1, from coordinate 2,721,209 downwards.
GGCCCTTCTGGTGGCCGTAGGAGCGCTTTTCGTTGCGCTCACGGGCGCGACCGCGGGAGTTGCCCGACGAATCGGCAGCCCGAATGCGACCCTCGTCGACGAGTTCGCGGATCTCGTCGCGGGTGATCGCTTCGGCGATATCGCCCTGGGCCTCGGGGTCGAGCCAGACGCGGTTCTGACCGACGTCCAAGACGTCGGCAGCCAGTCGCTTCTGTGCGGAGAGATCAGTCATCTGCTTCCACCTCGACTTCCTCGTAGGTCGGGTTCAGGACGCGAACGCCCTGTTCCTCGGCCTGTTCTTCGATCCGTTCGCGCTTGCGCGCACCGACCGCCGAGGCGATTCGAACCGCCTCACGGTCGCCGTCGACGCCCTCGAGGTCGTCGACGTTCTCGACGTAGACCTCCTCGAAGCCGCTGGGGTGTTTGCCCCGGACGGCCTCGGGCGTACGGTAGCCAGCTTGGACCTTCGGACCCTTGCCTTTGACGCCCTTTCGCTGCTTGGACAGCTGACCGCGGGGTCGACGCCAGGATTCCGGCGTCCGCTTTTTCTTGTGGTAGTCCTGTCGATTGAACTGCGGTTTCCCCTCGCCCTTCCGGCGGGCGAGCAGTCGCTCCTCGTCCTCGGAGAGGTCGGGCGTCTTCTCGGTCAGCCCGCGGGGCTGCAGTTCGGTCTCGACCTCCTCGGCCGGCTCTGCGTCCTCGACGCCCTCGTCCTCGATCTCGGCCTCGGTCTCCTCGGTGACCTCGAGGTCACCGACGTCGGCTTTGATGCGGGCCGCGAGCGCGTTCCCGATGCCCTCTGCATCGGCCAGGTCATCCTGGTCGGCTTCCTTGACGTCCTCGATGGACTCGAAGCCGGCCTCACGCAGGGCCTCGGCCTTGCTTTCGCCGACGCCGCTGATGTCCTCGAGCGTCTGGAGTTCGTCGTTGTCGTCTGCCATCTATCAGACACCTCCCGTGGCGGGTTTGTTGGTGATGTAGACCCCGTCCTGGAAGACGCGGGTGTCCTTGCCGCTGACTTTCGTCAGCTGCTCGATGTCGGCCGCCGTCTGTCCGACGTGTTCCTTGTTCGGACCGGACAGGACGAGCTGCTCGTCGTCGACGGCAACGTCGGTCTCACCGTGGATAGTCGTTCGTCGCGGTGCCTTTTCGCCGAGGAAGTTCTCGATGACGACATCGTCGCCCTCTACGCGGACCTGCATCGGGAAGTGAGAGTAGAAGACTTCCATCTCGTACTCCCAGCCCTCGGTCACGCCGTGGACGGCATTGGTGATGTGGCTCTCGAAGGTGCCGACGGTCGAGTTCGTCTTCGCGTCCTCGGCGTCGCTTTCGATGACCACCTGGTCGTCGCCGGTCTCGACGGTCACGTCGGGATACCAGAGGCGGCGCGTAACGCTGCCTTCTGGGCCTTCGACGGTCACGTCGAACCGATCGACCTCGACGGTTACGTTTTCGGGAATTTCCAGTTCGACTCGCATTGTTAGTAGACGTACGCGATCACCTGGCCCCCAATACCCTGCTCACGCGCCTCGTAGTGGCTCATAATGCCACTGCTCGTCGTGACGACGAGGGCACCGAAGTCTCGAGCGGGGAGATAGCGCTTCTCCCACTTCTCGAAGTCATCGGCACCGACCGCGTAGCGGGGCTTGATAGGGCCGCACTCGTTGATCGCTCCTTTCAGTTCAACCTCGAACTGACCGGCTTTACCGTCGTCGACGAACTCGAAGCCGTCGATGTACCCGCGGTCGTAGAAGACCTCGAGTACGCTGCCGATCTCGTTCGAGGCGGGCGTTACCTCGTGGGTGAGATGACCCACGCTCTCGGCGTTGTCGAGTCCCGAGAGCGCGTTGCTGAGTGGATCGTTTCCAGTCATATTATCGATACTTCTTGAATCCCATGTCGCGGGCGATCTCGCGGAAGCACTGCCGGCAGAGGTTAATGTCGTACTTGCCGACGAGTCCCTGCTCGCGGCCACAGCGCTGGCAGGACTCGATCTGTCCCGTGCGCTTTGCCGCGTGCTCGCCCGTGCGGTCGTTTTCTGTTTCGCTTTCACTCATCGTCTGCGCCCTCTACGCTGACGTCGAAGTTCGCCTCGAGGAACCCGATTGCGTCCTCGGGGGTCAGTCGGTGATTCGACGGGATCGAACGGGTGGCCTTGTCGCGCTTGGCGATGCGATAGCCCGGACGCACTAGATTGACGGTAACGTCCAGCCCGTAGATCCCGACGTTCGGGTCGTACTCCTGGCTGGGGAAGTCGGTGTGTTCCTCGACACCGAAGCTGAAGTTCCCCGTATCGTCGAACTGCGCCGACGAGACGTTCGCCAGCGGCAGGGCCGTCTCGAGGAACGCGTGGGCGTCGTCGCCACGGAGGGTGACCTTTGTGCCGATCGGATCGCCCTGGCGGATACCGAAGTCGGGTTCGGTTTTCTTCGCCTGGGTCCGGACGCTCTCCTGGCCCGTGACCTCCTCGATGATGTCCTCGGCCTTGCCGAGTTCGCGACCGCCCTGACCGACGCCCATGTGGACGACGACCTTCTCGACGCGCGGTTCGCGCATCTCGTGGAAGTCGGAACCGGAGTCGGTTTCGCTGCTCATTCATCATCACCCGTAAAGTTCTCGTCGATGACGACGACGTACTCTTCGACGGTTTCGAAGCCGCCGTCGTCCGTGGAGATGCCGACGGTGTTCGATCCGCTTCCCAGCGTAACGTCGATCGCATCGATCTCGCCGACCTTACCACCGTGATTGCCGCGGACGGCAGTCACGAGCGCGCCTTCCTCGTAGGGGAAGTGTGCGACGATCGATTTGTCGTCGTTATTGACGACGATCGAGTCTTTCGTCTCGTACTCGTCGTCGTCGACGATGACGTTCGTCCCGTCGTGCAGCGTCAGCTGGGTGTCGCCACCTGGGACCTGTTGTTTGCCCTCGATTTTACCGAGGCGGCTCTGGGCCGAGTCCTCGTCGATCTCCGTCAGCGCGAGCCGACCGCCCTCGTCGGGGAAGACGCGGTAGTACTCCTCGCGACCGGGGAACGCGACGATGTCGAACATGCCAATTGGGCGCTGTTCGTCGTTGATCGGATCCCCGTTGATGAGGATCGCGTCCTCGGAGAGGGCGTACCGGGCTTCTTTCCGGGAGTCCACGTAACCGAGCACGTCCCGCAGGAGGACGACGAGCGGCACGCCGTCTTCGCCGTGCGGACCGGCGTCGGCCTTGACCGTGAAGGTCTCGGTCTTTCGCTCGACTGGCCAAGACTTCGGTACCGACAGTCGTTTCTGGTGTTTCGTCATTCGCTATCACCTTCGAGACGCGCCTCGCGACGCTCGTCCTCGAGATCGAGGTCCGTGATCCGAACGTTCGACGGGTCCAGCGGCCGCGGCACTTCCTCGCCGTCGGCCGACTCGATGGTCACGTCCTCGACGTGGATCGTCCCGTCCTCGAGAATCGCGCGCATGACCTCGCCTTCCTCGCCGGCGTGGTCACCGCGCATGACCTCGACCGTGTCGCCCGCATTGACGCGGGTGCGACGGGTGTCATACTCCTCACGGAGGTCGTCGGACAGCGTCGCGTGGAGCTGCTTCTGTCGCTTGTGCAGCGGCGCTCGCTCCGTCTGCGTTCGCTGTTTGTGTGGTTGCTTGCTCATTGTCTATACGATCATCGTCGCCGTGCTGGCGATTGCTCCGAAGCGCTCTGCGACTTCGCGGGCGATCGGCCCCTTGATCTCCGTCCCGCGGGGCTCTTCGTTCTCGTCGATGATGACCGCCGCGTTGTCCTCGAACTTGAGCCGCGTGCCGTCGGGCCGACGGATCGATTTCCGTTGGCGAACGACGACGGCCTCGAGGACCTGTCGACGCATCTCCGGGGTACCCTTGGTGACCGAGACGGTCACCTTGTCACCGATCCCCGCCTTCGGCTGGCGGCTCTTGGTGCCTTGGTAGCCCGCAACGCTGATGACCTTCAGTTCACGCGCGCCAGTGTTGTCGGCACACGTGATCAGGGAACCCTTCTTGAGTCCCTGCGTGACGTCGGCTTTCATCGCCTCCATCACTGATCACCCTCGTCTTCGGCGGTCGCGAAGTCCTCGTCGGAGAGTTCCGGCTCGGGTTCTGCCTGACTCGCGAGCTCGGCGAGGTCCTCCGCGGTCGCTTCTTCGGTTACTTCGACGACCACGTGCGATTTCGTCTTCGACAGTGGTCGGGTCTCTGCGATCTTGACCGTGTCACCGACCGAGAGCGGCTCGAGCACGCCCGGTACGTGTGCCGGGATGCGCGAGCGTCGTTTCATGTGTCGGTCGTATTTCGGGACCGCCACATCGTACTCTCGCTCGACGACTACGGTCTTGTCCATGTCCGTCGAGACGACGGTCCCCTCGAGGATCTGCCCTCGAACGGAGAGTTCGCCGTAGAACGGACACTTCTCGTAGTCGTATTCCTCCGGGTTTTCGGGTTCCGGAGGGGTGTCAACGTCTAGTCCTATTGCCATGGTGAGTCACCATTCGTTTCCGTGCGTCGGGCGGGTCGTGAGAGCAGTCGCGATCCATCGACCGTAACGTAGGCTACATCCTCGCCAGCGCCGTCCGCCGTAGCGGATTGCTCCGTCGTAGCGGGTTGAGTGTCGGCCAGTTTGGACGCAGTCCCCGATCCCTTTGCGGGATCGGCGGCGTCATCTGTGATCGCGAACTCGAACGTCGAGCCCGATTTCGGCACCATCACGACCCGAGACTCGCCGTCTCGACGAACCTCTATCGAAAAGGTCTTCGTCGTCTCGATGACGACGCGACCCTCCAGACCCACCCGCGAGGAGTCGTCGCTCTCGACGACTCGCACGGGGAGTCCGTTGAGTTCGTGTCGCGGCAGGGTCTCGGGTGTCAGTGCCATTGTGAGTTCGTTATTCTTCGTCCTCGAGGTCGCCCTCTTCGCGCTGGATCGTCTTGATCCGCGCGATGGTGCGACTCAGTTCGCCGATGCGGCCCGGATTTTCCGGGGCACCGCCGGCGGCGAGGACGGACTTCTGGTTCAGCAGTTCGGTCTCGAGTTCCTCGAGTTCCTCCTGCCGTTCAGCAGGCGTCATATCGCGGAGCTCCTCGACGTGGAGGATCGCCATCAGGCGTCACCTCCCTCGTCTTCGTCTTCCGCTTCCATCTCCTCGACGAGTTCCTCGGCTTCCGCCTCGACATCTTCCTCGAGGTCATCGAGTTCCTCCTCAATGTCCTCGTCGCCGTCGGGAACCTCAACATCCTCGAAGTCCTCGTCGGCGTCGGCCGCGACTTCCTCTTCGATGACTTCCTCGACATCCTCGACGTCCTCGACGTCCTCGTCGACCTCGTCGGCCGGCGCTTCGACGTCGCCCTCGGGGGCCTCTCCCTCCTCGGGTTCGCCCTCGAGAAGTTCCTCGACGCCCTCGGCCTCGTTGGCCTCGACGGCGTCGGGGACGATCTCCTCGGGGTCCATGTCCTCGTTGATCTGGAAGTCGTCGGGCAACTCGGCGCCCGGCGGAATGATCTTGACGTCGACGCCGATCGTGCCGAGTTTCATGACCGCGACGCCCTGACCGTGGTCGACGACTTCCTCGGCGGGCTCACCGTTGTGTTTGATGTATCCACGGTTGAACTTCTCGACGCGCGATCGCGCGCCCGTGACCTTCCCAGAGAGGACGATCTCCGCGCCGAGCGCACCGGCTTCCATGATCCGGTCGATCGTCGTGTGACCGGCCTTCCGGAAGTACCAGCCGCGCTCGAGCGCGTTGGCCAGTCGGTCCGCGACGATCCGTGCGTTGAGGTCAGGTTCGTCGACCTCCTGGACGTCGATCTGGGGATCCTCGAGGTCGAACTTCTCCTCGAGAGCGGTCGTCACTTTTCGGATGTTCTCGCCGCCTTTGCCGATGACCATCCCAGGCTTCTCGGCCTTGAGGACGATCTGGGTACCCATCGGCGTTTTGGCGACGTCCATGCCACCGTAGCCCGCGCGGCCGAGTTCTTCCTGGAAGAACTCGTCGATCTGGGACCGCTGCAGGCCGTTCTCGATGAATTGATGTTCGTCAGCCATTAGCTCTCGTCCTCCTCGGTTTCGGTCTGTTCTTCGACGATGATTTCGACGTCGACCTGGGGGGTGTTCCACGACGACGCCCGCCCCATCGCACGGGGCTTGCGACCGACCGATTCGCCAACCTTGTGGGCGGCGACGTGGACGATTTCCATCGACTCGGCGTCGAATCCCTGGTGGTCGGCGTTGGCCGCGACGTTCTCGAGCAGATCGAGGAACTCTCCGGAGACCTTCTCCGGGTATTTGCCGGCGTCCCAACCCTCGACGTCGGAGCGGTGCCCCGCGCCGGCGTTGTGGGACTTAAACGGCACGGACTGTTCCTCGTCGATCACGTCCTGGAGGTACGCCTGCGCGTCGCCGACGGTTCGGCCCTTGATCTCGCGGGCGACCTCCTTGCTGTGCTTGTGGCTCATATGACGCTCCCGGAGCATGGCTTTCGCCGTGGCGTCCGGATCCGCGTCGACTGAGTAGTTGATTCCCATACGTTGATCACTTCAGTGGGACGAACTTCGAGGATCGGGTCGCGCCGATACCGGCCTGACCGTGTTCGACGGAGGTTCGCGTCAACTGGAACTCGCCGAGGTAGTGGCCGATCATTTCGGGTTCGACGCGGACGCGCTCGAACGCCTGTCCGTTGTAGACCTCGAAGGTCAGTCCGACGAACTCCGGCAGGATCGGCATGTCCCGTAGGTGCGTTCGGAGCGGGTCGTTCGCCGTCTCCTCTTCGCCCGCGTTACGGGCCTCCTCGAGCAGTTTCTCCTTCTCGACGGAGAGACCGCGTTCGATACTTCGCCGCTGGCGTGCGGGGAGCAGTTCCACGACCTCGTCGAGCTCTAACTCCTGCAGCTCCTCGAGCGTGTGACCGCGGTAGGTGAACTCACCTTCGCGGCCGGTTCGGTACTCCTGACTCATTTGTTGCCACCTCGACCGGTGCGTCGGGACGAGATGTCACCGACCTTCCGTCCCGGCGGGGCATCCCGCGAGACGGACTTGGGTTTGCCGGGGTGCTGTCGGCCGCCGCCACCGAACGGGTGGTCGACGGCGTTCATCGCGACACCGCGGACGCGGGGCCACTTCGTGCCCCGGGCCTTCATCTTGTGATACTTGTTGCCGGCCTTGACCATCGGCTTCTCCGTGCGGCCGCCACCGGCAACGACGCCGATGGTGGCGCGACACTGCGGATCGAGGCGCTTGACCTCGCCGCTGGGAAGCTGGATGACCGCGGCGTTGCGGTCGTGGGTGATCAGGTCGGCGTTGGTCCCGGAGGCGCGGGCGAACCGACCGCCGTCGCCCGGATTCGCCTCGATGTTACAGACCGGGACCCCTTCGGGAATCTCGGCCAGCGGGAGCGTGTTGCCGGGTTTGATCTCCGCGGAAACGCCGACCTGTAGCTCCTCGCCAACGGTGATGCCTTCGGGAGCGAGGATGAGTCGCTGATCGCCGTCTTCGAACTCGACGGCGGCGACCGGTGCGGATCGGGCGGGGTCGTGTTCGATGTCCACGACCGTCCCGCGCACGATGTCGTCGTCCTCCTCTTTCTTGTGCTCGAGCTTCGCCTTGTATCGGTGCGACGGGGCACGGAACGTCGAAGTACCGCGACCGCGTCGTTGTCCTTGAATGCGTCGTCCCATTCTTAGAACACCCCGATTCGCGAAGCGACTTCCTGTGCGTCGTCCTCCTCGTCTAAGCGGACGACCGCCTTCTTCTTGCCGTTCATCGTTACCTGCGTGTTGATGTTCCGTACGGAGATCTCGAAGCGCTCCTCGACCTCGTCCTTGATCTCGGGCTTGGTCGCGTCCGGGTTGACGACGAACTGGAGCTTGTTCTCGAAGTCCATGTCGTTCATCGCCTTCTCGGTCACGAGGGGGTGCTCGATGACGCTCATCGGTCAGCCACCTCCTCGAGTGCGCTTTCGGTCCAGACGGTCAGCCGTCCGGGCTGTGCGCCGGGCGCGAGATCCTCGGCGTTGACCTCTGCGGCCGTCGTCACGTCGGCACCGGCGAGGTTCCGGGCCGCACGGGACGGGCCGACCTCGCTCGAGGTGACAAAGAGGATCGACGTCGGGGTCTTGTACTTGCGACCGCGGGTCTTCCCGCGACCCGAGCGGACGCTGCGACCCTCGTCGGCGCGTTCGATGTCGTCCGCGAGGCCGGCAGCCTCGAGGAAGTCGACGACCTCGCGCGTCTTCTCGAGATCCTCGAACTCGTCGTCGACGACGACCGGAATCTCGGCGTCACCGTCGAACTCGTGGCCGCGCTCGGCGACGAGTTCGGCGTCGGTCGTCGCAGCGATCGCACTGCGGACGGCCAGTTTCTTTTCTTTCGTGTTGATCGATTCGGACCAGTCCTTCTCGGCTTTCGGCGGGTGACCCTTCCGCCCCTTGACGGTCTGGGGAACGCGGCGACCGCGACCCTCCTGTCGTGGGACGTGGGCCATGCCTCGGCCGCTACCGAACGATTCGGCCGGCGTTCGGAGGCCGGCGAACTCGTCGGCGCCGTAGTCCTGTTTTCGGTTTGCCTGCGCGGCGCGTACGGCGCGGCCGATCAAGTCCGGGCGGTACTGGGTCTCGAAGACCGCCGGGAGCTCGACCGTGCCCGCGTCCGAGCCGTCCAGGTCTCGTACTGTTGCGTCCATGTGTTATCCCTGGTTGGATGCGGTGGAGACGTAGCGCACCTCGGGGTCGAGGCGCGGCTGTCCTCCGGGTCGGATCGCCGGGCGGAAGCGCACGAGGCGCTTTTCCGGCCCGGGGAGCGAGCCTTTGAGCAACGCGTGCGGCCCGTCGACTTCGCCGTAGTTGACGAAGCCGCCGTCGACCGTCGCGTCTGCGCCGTCGCCGATGTCGACGAGGCGCTTGTTCAGTTCCGTCCGCTGGTGGTAACCGGTCTGGCCCTGCTGGGGGACCGTCGAGCGGACGCGGCTGGGGTTCCAGGGGCCGAGGTTGCCGATGCGGCGACGCCAGCCCTGCCGGGCGTGCTTGCCCTTACGTTTCTGGACGCCCCATCGCTTGACGGGACCCTGAGTCCCTTTCCCTTTCGTGACGCCGCTGGCGTCGACGTACTCGCCAGCACGGAACACGTCGTTCATAACGTGCTCGCCGCCGTCCTCGACGGTCTCGAGGGCGAACTCGAGTCGCTCGTCGACGGAACCGCCGCCGACGCGCGTTTCCATCACGTCCGGTTTCTTCTTTGGCACCGAGGGAACGTCGGCCGGAACCGTGTGGGTGATGACTCGAACGTCGTCGACGCGCCCCTCCTCGTGGAGGCCGCGGAGTTCGTCTTCGGCGGCGTCGGGGTCGTAGTCGTCACCGGGGAGGTCCAGGACGCGGTCGAGTTCAGGAACGAACTCGTCGGTCCAGACCTCGGTTATCGGCTTCTTCCCGTACGGTGTGTCTTCGTACGCTCGCAGTGCAACGGCGCGCATGGGCGGCGTCTCCACGATCGTCACGGGGACGGTCTGTTCCATCCCCTCGGTCGGCGAGTTTGCTTGATCGTCGACCATGACGACGTGGGTCATGCCGGCCTTGTAGCCCGCGAAGCCCTGGAGCGTCGGCTGTCCGTCAGTGTCCGGCCACGAGTTGAAGCGTGGGACCTCGCTGGTCGCACGCTTTCGTGGGCCGAACCCGAGTGAGCCTTTGCGTGGTCTATTTGCTTGTGGCATGCTATCACTCTTGCAGTGAGAGGGGCGCGAGGGTGGCGAACAGAGCCTCCTCCGTTCGCACGACCTCGCTCCCCTGGTTCGGAACCGTGTTCAGCCAGAGGTCGAACCCCGGATCGGCAGTGGGTTCGACTCCGTCATCGTCCGCCCCGTCGAACGACGAGGGGACGGCTGACGCCTCGATTCCGAGGATATCCGGCAGCCCTCGTTCGGGCGCGCCGACGGCGACGGTCATACCATCGCGGTCGACGCGGCCGGCCAGCGTCTCGAGCCGCCCGACGGTGAGCTCTTCACCGAATCGGGAGGCCGCGATGCGAACGCCGGCGTCCTCACGGCCGAGTGCTGCGGAGAGGTCCGTCCGCTCGACCGACAGCCCCGGGAGGGGGCCATCGACGAGCTTCGCCCGGACCGGTCGTCGCGAAGAGATCCTGACGGTCACGCGCTCCCCCTCGGAGACCTCCATCTCCGGAGGCGTGTTGAGGGAGATCGGGTGTTGCAAGCCGCAATTGACCCGGACGCGCCCTTCAGGTCCGACCTCGGTCACGATCCCTTGTCTTGACGACCCCGAATCGTTCGATTCGGAGCCGGTCTGTGACACCGCGCGGAGCGGCGGCAAGACGCCGACGTACTCCAGTTCGTCCCGCATCCCCCAGACCTCGTTGCGGAGGTAGGGCGGCGTTGCGGCGTACCGCAAGACGGTACGAACGAACCCGCCGTCGAATCGCCCGGTTTCGCCCTCCCGATCGGGATAGACGAGCAGGCGATCAGCCCGGAAGATCGTCGCCGCGCGGGCGACGTATCCGAGTTTGCGAGTCGCCTCGCGTTTGTCCTCGGCTTCCCGGCAGAGTGACGACGGAACGAGTACGCTGACAGTCATGCCGAAACGCTTCGGCACCGCGTCACTAGACTGTAGCGATCTATTGCGGAGAGGGTCTTAAAAGAATAGCGGATTCGATTCCGGCTGTCAACGCCTCGCACCCGCGAATTCGTGCCGAACGGACACACTCTCGTTTGGGAATGTATCACCCACACTCTTCGGTGCCGGCGAGAACGACCGACAGTTCACCGATCGTGTCGAGTCGATCGCTCGAGAACCGCCATGCACACGCATGCCGATGCCGGGTTGATTCGCAACCCTTATACATCCTTCCGGCAGTAGGTATGAGTGCAGCGGGGCGCTGGTAGTGTAGTGGTATCACGTGACCTTGCCATGGTCACAACCTGGGTTCAAATCCCAGCCAGCGCATTTCTGTCTCGAGCAAATTCGTGAGCGGCGGAGATCGAATTGATATGGTGAGTGCTGTCGCGACATCGAGTGGAGAGAGCCATCAGACTGCGGTTCAAATCCAGCTAACACGGTTCTGTCGTGAGCAGATCCGTGACACGCGGTGATCGGACTGGAACTCTGCTACTCCAGAGACGGTCAAACGCTGATTTGACCTTTCGGTGATATTTTACGACCAAGTGTAGTTGATCCGCTATGGACCGACGGTGGTTCCTCGCCGCGATCAGCAGCGCTGGCGTGGCGACGACGGTAGGCTGTAGCGTGGTCGGGGGATCGAAAACGCTCTCCGAACCGACCGTCCACACGGAATCAAGCGGGCGGCGCAGTCTCAGTTTCACGTCGAAGGGGACGGAAATCGGCTCGCTGGGCGTCACTGGGACCGTGACATCGGAAGGGATCGATCTTGAGACGGAGCTCTGGCACCGCCGAGACACCGCCGTTCGGTCGATCACGCTCGAGTTTTGGATGCCACCGCGCGGGACGGACAGCGGTACGGCGGTCGCCGTCGTGTCGCCGGTCGAGGGGGATAGCTCGCCACCGCCGTCGGTTTCCCTCTCGTCCCCCCGCCACGAGAGCGGGTCAATCGTCGAGATCGACGATCTGGACGACCTTGCGGACGAGACGATCAACACGCTCGAGTTCATCGTCAGGCCGGGGTCGGAAACCGCGACAACGCTCGTGATCGACGGACGCATCGAACTCGCAAGCGGGGCGTGGTTCGGCAGTGACTACACGCTCGATGGACGGCTTCGGCTGGACTTTCCGGCGCTTCGAAACCAGTAACAGCGGCTATAGTAGTAACTGAAACGATTCACACACTGATCGCAATGCTGTCGTGCGATCTGGTGTGCACTGACGTTCAGTTGCGACTATAGTTTCTGACGATTCTGTCTCGCGTTCGCTACTCCCAGCGAGGGGACGGTCGGAACGCCGTCACTCCGACGACGGGGGCTCTCGAACCGTCAGCACGGGAATCGGCGACGTTCGAACGAGGTGTTCGGTGACGCTGCCGAGGAGGTACCGATCGAAACCCGTCCGGCCGTGCGTGCCGACGACGACGATATCGATGGCATGCTCGTCGATGTACGCGAGGATTGTCTCGTGAACCGACGGGCCGAATTCGACCGTCGCGTCGGCGGGGTCGACGCTGGCGTCGGCGGCGAACGACGACGCATTCGAGAGGACCGCTTCGGCGCTCTCCTCGAGCATCGCCAGCTGAACGTCGCTGCGAACGTCGACGCCGAGGCTCGTCGTGGTGATCACCGACAGCAGGTGCAGGGCGGCGCCGTCCGCGTCGGCGATTTCGACTCCCGTCGCGAGCGCCTCTCGCGCACAGCGGCTGCCGTCGGTCGGGACCAAGACGTCTCGGTACGGCGCAGTGACTTCCCCACCGTCGGGGCGGATCGTCAGTACGGGAACGTTCGCCCGTCGAACGACGCGCTCGGTCGTACTGCCGAGCAGGAACCGCTTGAGGCCCCGGCGGCCATGCGTCGGCATGACGATGAGATCGATGTCACGCGAGTCCGCGTAGTCGACGATCGTGCGGTAGGGCGTTCCCTGGCGGACCTCGGTAACCGTCTCGATCCCGCGTTCCCGTGCGCGATCCGCGGCGTCGCGAACGATCCGCTCGCCCTCTCGCTCGAGGACGTCGACGACGTCGCCCTGCATTTGGATGACGCTGTCCTTGGTCGTGTCCGCCGCGGTGAGGACGTGCACGGTCGCATCGCGTGCACCGGCGATCTCGAGGACGTGGTCAAAGGCGACCGACGCCCCCTCACTGCCGTCGGTTGGAAAGAGAATCTCCGTGAACATGGGACTACCCTCGAACGTTCAGGGTCCCCTCCTCGACGGTCGTTGCAGGTTGCCACCAGACGAGTTCGAACTCGAGGCTCTGGTTCGCCTCCGTGTCTCCCTCGGACCGGTCTGCTTCGGTTTCGAGTTGCCCCATGCGTTCCGCAACGCCGGAAACGAGCTTAAAGCGGGGAGGGACACTCCGGACAACGGGAACATCAGTTCGGCACACCGATCGGCGTTCGTCAGTCGACGGTCACGACGTCCGGTCCGGTCTCGGTCTCGTCGCCGTCTTCGGCGAGGTCCTCGAGCGCCAGCCGTAGGTTCCACTTATTCGCCTTCCAGAACGAGTCGAAGAGGACGCCGAGGACGGGGACGGAGCCGCCGACGGCATCGATGCCCACGTTCGCGACCATGCGAAGCAGCGCCGACCGGGAGACTCCCATGCGAGCGGCTTCGGCGACGATATACAGCGAGACGATCGCTGCGGCGGTGTCGCCGGCTCCGGGAAGAATGCCGACAATCGGGTCGATACCGATGCGAAAGTCCGTCAGCGGCACCCGGATCCCCTCGTCGAGAGTGTGCGCGACGATTCGCATTCGCTCGATCGTTCCCTCGTCGACCGAGTCGGGAAGTTCGCCGTCGATCTCTTCGAATTCGGAAGCGATATTGCTCGTCGTGTCGGTAGCCATGCGACTCGATCGGATACGGATGGGAATAAGCCCGCGGGCGGCCCTGGCAAGCGCAGCGCGGCCGACCGTTACGGTCGCGAGAGCCGTATCCACCTGTCGAGCGTTCCGTTCGCGGACGGGGGGCCGTTCGCGAACTCGAGAACGGAACCGATGGAGACGAACGTGACGAATCGCGGCCATCGTGTGGTCACCGGCAATCACCGGTTGCCGAGAGAAAAGGTCGTGTTATCGAGACCGTCGTCGGTACGCCACGACCGACTATGCGCGTGAAGCCGCAGACGACCCACCGACGACGCGTTTAACATATCTTATTAATCCGGTCGAGTCTCTCACAGATGGCTATCGTTGACCGCGACGAGTGGCTTTTATACTATGAGTAACTACAGTCTAAAACACGATTGAACGATCAGATATAGCAATGCAGACGGAACTCTCACCCGCAGACGGCACGGACGACCTCCAGTACGACCAGACCAACGATCGCTACGTCTTCCACCACGACAGCGATAGCACCGCGACGATCACGACGACGATTGTCCACGCGCTTGCGTCGATCGCGGACACCGACGTCTCACAGGGGGAGTTCTCCCTGTACGACAGCGTCGATCCGGACGCGCTCGAGCGTATCTTCGGCCAGAAGGCCGACGGGACCGAGCGGACGGGCGGGCACATCGCGTTCACCGCCCTCGAGCACGAGGTCTACGTCTACGCGAACGGCGACGTCATCATCTATCCGCCCGCGGAGACCAACCGGCCGGGTCCCGCTCACTGAGTCCAGCCGTTCGACCGCCGGAGCCGCCCTGATCGTTTTTCTGGACGCTACCGCCCCGTGAGCGCCGCGGCTGCGCGGCGTCCACGAATACCCGGTCGAACGGACCGCCACCCCGCAGAGCCGTGCCGCATAGCACGGCTTTAGGGGCGTGCGACGCGTCAGTTGACGCGATGACAGTAGTCGCACTGCTGAGCGTCGCACCGGTGATCGAGGACAGCATGGCCGGCGAGGTCGCGAAGGCCGTCGACGCGCTCGAGGAACACGACGTCAGCTACGAGACGAATCCAATGGGAACGGTGATCGAAGCCGAGACGACCGACGACCTCTTCGCGGCCGCACAGGCGGCCCACGAGGCGGTCGACGCCGATCGAGTGAGTACCGTCCTGAAAATCGACGACAAACGGACGCGAGACGTGCGCGCGTCAGAGAAAGTTGACGCCGTCGAGGAGCGACTCGGTCGGCCGGCCCGGAGCGACGAGTGACCGACACGGCGTCGGGGGATCGATCGGCTCTCGACGACGGCGACTCGAGCCGTCGGTAGTAGAAGAGTATCGTCCGGCTCCGGGCGAAGACTCACGTCCCCAGAGCGAGTTCGTCCGTTCATGAAGCAGACGACGCTCGCGGTCACCGACATGTCCAGTGCGGACTGTGAACGGACCGTGACCGACGTCCTCGAGGCGCTCGACGGAGTGTCCGCGGCGCGAGCGGATCACGAGATCGACGAGGTGCGAGTCGAACACGACGAATCGACGGTCGGCGAGTCGATCCTGACGGGAGCGATCGCAGACGCCGGCTACACCGTCGAGGAGTAGCCGGTCGCAGGACGGGTGGCGGTCCGGCCCGTCGGCCGGTCGCCGAACCCGAACGGACAAACGGTTTTACTACGGAGGCTGAACCCCGTCGCATGGAAAGTCTCAATCGGATGGCGATCGAGCTGGTCGACGAAGCCCTCGATTACGCCGAGGAGCTGAACGTCGGGGCCTACGACCTCGAGAACGAATCGACGGTCCTCGACTTCGGGCTCGAGTTCGACGGCGGGATCGAGGCCGGGCTGCTGTTGACCGAGATCCAGACGGCGGGGATGGCAACGCCGAGCTACGAACTGGGCGAGATCGGCGACGCGTCGGTCCCCTACGTCGAGCTCTCGACGGATCAGCCGGCGCTCTCGCTGCTCTGTTCGCAGAAGGCGGGCTGGGAGCTGACCACCGACGACTTCGAGGGGCTTGGCAGCGGCCCCGCTCGAGCGTTGGTAGCCGAGGAAGACGAGTTCCGCCGCGTCGGCTATACTGACGCCTTCGATCTGACCGCGCTGGCCGTCGAAACGGACGCGGAACCGACCGCAGCCGCGGCCGAGCAGGTCGCCGACCTCGCCGAAGTCGAGCCGAGCAGCGTCTTCCTGCTGGCCTACCGGACTGCGAGCATCGCCGGCAGCATCACGAACGCCGCTCGCGCCGCCGAACTTGCAACGTTCCGCCTCTCGGAACTCGGCTACGACCCTCGTGACATCGTTTCGGCGACCGGACGCGCACCAGTTGCGCCGGTCGCGAGCGACGAGCGGACCGCCATCGCGCGGACGACCGACGCGATCGCCTACGGTGGCCGCGCCCACCTCACTGTCCGCGAAGATGCCGACGTCTTCGACTCAGTGCCGTCGACGGCCGCCGAGGAGCACGGGCGGCCGTTCGGCGCGGTCTTCGACGACCTCGAGTGGAACTTTGCGGAAGTCCCCGCGGACCTCTTTGCGCCTGCGACGGTGACGATCGACGTGATCGGCGGCCCGACCTACGTCCACGGCGAGACTGACGAAGCACTTCTCGTCGACTCCTTCGAGCTGTAGCCGTGCGATTCAAGCCGGTACCCGAACCGCCGGACGATCTCGCGTTCGTCGACACAGTCCGTCGATCCGTCCCCGAAACCGCCGGCACGGTCGACGATTGTTGTGCCCACCTGCTCGCAGAAACTGCCCTCGAAACACGAGACGAGGCGGCGACGTGGCTCACCTTTCTCCGCGCGCTTGAGCTCGCGGCCGAGGAACCGGCGGGCTATCGCCGGCGCGGCCCGGCCCCCGACGAGGGTGCCGGAACCCCGCTCAAGCGCGACCGGCTCCGTCGGACGTTTCGAGAGCGGGTAGACGGAGCCGCGGCGGTGCTCGCCACGCTCGAGGATGCTGAGCGACCGCTGACGGCCGCGAGGGTCGCCGACGCGCTCCACGAAACACAATCGGACGGCGAGCGACGAGCCAGACGGACCCGCGTCGAGGAGGACCGGATAGAACGCCTCCTCGAGTGGGCAGTGCTGCTCGGGCTTGCCGAACGGACCGAAAACGGAGCAGGGTACCGTCTTACGCGTGGGCGTGAGGAGAGATAGACGACTATTCGTCAGAGAGTTGGCCGGGATTCCACTCGCCGTCGAACTCCCGGTGCGTGTACGGCTTGGCGTCCTCGCCGGCGTAGGTGGCGACGAGTTGCCCGTCGCCCTC
The DNA here is from genome assembly GCF_046097095.1 of Natrinema sp. 74. Lineage (NCBI taxonomy): Archaea > Methanobacteriati > Methanobacteriota > Halobacteria > Halobacteriales > Natrialbaceae > Natrinema > Natrinema sp. 74. Next base: position 2,704,495 of record NZ_CP175698.1, on the reverse strand, counting down.
GAGGTGGTACTTATAGGTCGTCAGGCCCTCGAGGCCGACGGGGCCGCGGGCGTGGATTTTGCCCGTGCTGATGCCGACCTCGGCACCGAGGCCGAACCGGTAGCCGTCGGCGAAGCGGGTCGAGGCGTTGTGGAAGACGCTCGCGGAGTCGATACTGCGCATGAAGGTGCTCGCGCGGTCTTCGTCCTCGGTCACGATCGAGTCGGTGTGCTTCGAGCCGTGGGTAGTGACGTGGTCGATCGCGGTCTCGTGCGAGTCGACGACGCGGACCGAGACGATGAGATCGCCGTATTCGGTGTCCCAGTCGGCCTCGCTTGCGGCCTCGACGTCGACGATCTCGCGAGTTGCCTCGTCGCCGCGGATCTCGACGTCGGCGGTCTCGTAGCGGTCCGCGATGGCCGGCAGGAACTCCTCGGCGACGGCCTCGTGGACCAGCAGCGTCTCGACGGCGTTGCAGACCGCGGGGTACTGGACCTTCGCGTCGAAAGCGATGTCCTCGGCCATCGAGAGGTCCGCATCGTCGTCGACGTAGACGTGGCAGATCCCCTCTGTGTGGCCGAGCACGGGGATGCTCGTGTTGTCCTGAATGTAACTGACGAACGCCGAACTGCCCCGCGGCATGAGGAGATCGATCGCATCGTCCATCTCGAGGAGGGCGTCGACGTCCTCGCGGGCTTCGATGTGCTGGGCCCAGCCGTCGGGGATGCCGGCGTCGGCCGCGGCGTCTTCGATGATCTCGAACAGGATACGATTCGAGTGCAGCGCCTCGCTGCCGCCCTTGAGGATCACCGCGTTGCCCGATTTGAGGGCGAGTGCGGCGATCTGGACGAGCGCGTCGGGCCGGGACTCGAAGACGGTTCCGACGACGCCGATCGGGACGGCGACCTTGTACAGTTCGAGATCGTCGTCGAGTTCGCGGGCCGCGAGCGTCTTTTCGAGGGGGTCGTCCTGGTCGGCGACGCTGCGGACCATCTCGGCGATGCTCTCGATCTTCGACTCCGAGAGCTTCAGCCGGTCGACCAGCGCCTGCGTGTACTCGCCGTCCTCGAGCAGCCGTTCGCCCTCTTCGACGTCTTTCTCGTTTTCCGCGAGGATCTCGTCGGTTCGGGCCTCGATCGCGTCGGCGATCTCGCGGAGCGCACTGCGTCGGTCCTCATCTCCTAGTTTCGCGATCTCTAGGGCCGCGGTCTGTGCCGCTTCGACGTCTCGTTCGATGGCTGTCTCAGTCATCGCTTACACCGTTGATGGGGACGAATACGGTTCCCACGGGTTTGGCAGTAGCGATCTTTGCGAGCACATCGGGCTCGGTCGACTTCGCGATCACCGCGGGAATACCGTGCTCGCTGACGTCGCGTGCGCCTTCGACTTTCGTCTGGATGCCGCCGAACCCGTCGGAGGTCGTCTCCGTGATGATCTCCTGAACCGTGTCGTAGTTGGTGCCGACCGCCTCAATGCGCTCGGCGTCGTCGTCGTCCTTCGGATTGCCGGTGTAGACGCCGCCGACGTCGGTCAGCGTCACCAGCAGGTCGGCGTCGACGCCCATCGTCGTCGCTGCCGAGAGCATGTCATTGTCGCCGATCCGGATCTCCTCGGTCGCGACGGCGTCGTTCTCGTTGATGATCGGAACGACGCCCCAGTCCAGCAGCGTCTCGATCGTGTTCCGCAGGTTCGTAAAGCGCTCGGGGTTCTCGAGGTCGTGCTGGGTCAAGAGCAGTTGCGCGACCTTCCGGTCGTAGCGGTCGAAGCTCTCGGTGTAGCGGTGCATGAGGAGACTCTGGCCGACGGTCGAGAGGGCCTGAGACTCCTCGATGGTCCCGCTTGACTGTTCGATCCGGCCCGTGCCGGCCCCGATCGAGCCCGAGGAGACGAGAATAACCTCCTTGTCCCGCGAGAGGAGGTCCTCGAGGTCGTCGACGAGTTTGTTGAGTTTCTCGTCGTCCAAGTTCGACTCCGAATCGGTCAGGGAGTTCGTCCCGGCCTTGACGACGACGCGCTCGGCGTCGGCCGCGAGCCGTCGCGCCTCGTCGACGGCTGTCTCCTCGAGTCCCTCAAACATCGTCCTCACTGCCGAATTCGGCTGCGAGTTCCGTGGAGCGTTCTTCGGCCGCCGTTACCGCCGCGGCAACGTCTTCCTGAACGTCGCTGTCCCAGAGGACCTCCATTCCCTCGATTGTCGTCCCGTTGGGCGAGCAGACGGCGTCGATCAGGTCGTCTATGTCCTCGTCCGACCGGAGGACCGTCTCGGCGGCCCCTTTAAACGTCTGGGCGGCCAGCGTCTCGGCGTCGGTGTCCTCGAGGCCGCCGTCGACGCCCGCCTCGGCCATCGCCTGAATGAGATAGAAGACGAAGGCCGGGCCGCTACCGTTGACGGCGGTCGCGATGTCCATCTGTGTCTCGTCGATCTCGGCGAATTCGCCGACGTCGGCGAGCAGGTCCCGGACCTCGTCGGGGACATCGTCGCCGGTGACGGCCGCGGCCATGTCCCCCGTCTCGGCCGCGAGGTTCGGCATGATCCGGACGACGTTCGCGTCGGTTCGCGCCTCGACGTAGTCGGTCGGGACGCCGGCGGCGATAGAGAGAAGGGTCTGCTCCGGCGAGAGGTCGAGGTCGTCCAGCACCGCGCCGACGATGGTCGGTTTCACAGCGACGACCACCACATCGGCGTCGGTGGCGTCTGCCACGTCCGACGTGGTTCGCTCGCAGTACTCGGCGACCGACTCGAGGGCGTCGGGATCGAGATCACACGCGGTCACCGTGTGATTCCCGGCCCGAGAGAGGCCCTTGATAAGGGCGCTCCCCATGTTTCCGCAACCGATGACGCTCGTCTGTACCATCTTGTGTAAGGAGAGGAACCGAGGTGAACATACAACTTTGGTTTCGATCGATGTCGGATGGCCGCGTTCGGTCTCGCTCGATCGGCCACACCGGGAGCCGAGTGTGACCGACCGAGGGCCGTGGGGCTGCTCGGATCGAACCGTCCGATGGGCGGCGGACGCGTCGGAGGTGACGGCCGTCCGTTCGCGGTTTCACGAGAACAGCATCGACACTCCGCCCGTAGTCGAATACGAGGGCATCACCCACTGCGAGATCGGGTCCGAATCGAAAACGGTCGCAGTCGAGAAACGCCAGTCTCAACTCGAGCGTCGCACCAAGAGATTTTACTCTTTCCGACTCGTCGTACTGACGAAATGGAATCGCCCTCGCCGACCGAAGCGAAACTCCAGACGCGGATTCGACAGCAGGAGGTCGTCGCCAATCTGGGTCAACAGGCGCTGGAGACGGGGGACATCGACCGGTTGATGCGTGACGCATCGGTCGCAGTCGCAGAGACGCTGGACGTCGAATACTGCAAGGTTCTCGAGTTGCTCCCCGACGGAGAGGAGGTGCTGTTGCGCCAGGGCGTCGGCTGGCAGTCGGGGCTCGTCGGCAATGCGACGGTGCCGACCGACAGGGATTCCCAAGCGGGCTACACGCTCCTCTCGGAGGAGCCGGTCATCGTCGACGATCTCGAGCGCGAGACGCGCTTTTCCGGCCCCGATCTCCTGATCGATCACGACGTGGTAAGTGGTATCAGCGTCGTTATCGGCTCGGTCGAGAGTCCGTGGGGCGTGTTAGGGACCCACACAACTGAGCATCGGGAATTCACCGAACACGACGCGAACTTCGTCCAGAGCGTGGCGAACGTCCTCGCGGCGGCGATCGACCGCGCGGAGACGGAACGGCGACTCCGCGAGCGCGAGGTGCAACTCGAGCGGTACCGGACCTACACCGACGACATCCTGAACGCGGTCGACGACATGTTCTACGTCGTCGACAAGTCGGGACGCTTCCGGCGGTGGAACGAGACGCTGACCGCGGTCACCGGCTACGCCGACGCGGAGATCGAGTCGATGCGGCCACCGGAACTTGTCGCGGAGTCCGACCGGGAAACGCTCGTGAACGGGATCGCGGAGATCTTCGAAACCGGACGCGCACGCGTCAAAGTCGATATTCTGACCAATGACGGCGAGGAGATACCCTACGAGTTCGTCGCGGTTCGGCTCGAGAACCCCGACGGAACCGAGGTGCTGGCCGGAATCGGCCGCGATATCAGCGACCGGAAGGAACGCGAGCGAACGTTGGCCAAGTACGAGACCATCGTCGAGACGATCGACGACGGCATCTACGTCAAAGACGAGGCGGGCCGGTTCACGATGGTTAACGACGCGTACGCGGACCTAACCGGCTACGACCGCGAGGGTCTGCTCGGCGAACACGCCTCGCTCGTCGTCGACGACGAACCGATCGCACAATCGAGGGAACGGCTGTCGGCACCGGTCGACGAACGCGCGAGCGAATCGACCGTCGAAGCCGAACTTGTGACTGCAGACGGCGACCGCGTTCCCGCGGAAGGGACCTTCGCGACGATTGAGACCGCGGACGGTGACCGCGAGGAAGTCGGCGTCGTCAGAGACATCACGGAGCGAAAACGACGCGAGCGAGCGCTCGAGGAATCCGAGCGCCGGTATCGAACGCTCGCGGAGAACTTCCCCAACGGTGCGGTCGGCGTCTACGATCACGACCTGCGATACACGCTGAGCGGCGGGGCGCTTCTTGGCGAGCGCCTGCCCGACGCGGGCCGTCTCGAAGGCAATCGGCTTCCGGAGATTTTTCCCGACGAGACGGTCGCGGATCTCGAACCGCTGTTCCGCGCCGCCGTCGAAGACGGGACCACCGGGAGCGCGACGACGGAACTCGGCGGTTACAGTTGGCGGGTGTGGACGACGCCGCTCCGGAACGCCGACGGCGAGATTTTCGCCGGTCTGAGCTTCGCACAGGACATCACCGAACAGGTCGAGCGCGAGCGTCGACTCGAGGAACTGGTCGACCGGCTCGAGGCGTCGAACGAGCGGTTAGAGCAGTTCGCGTACGCGGCCTCGCACGACCTCCAGGAGCCCCTGCGGATGGTCTCGAGTTACCTCCAGTTACTCGAAGACCGGTACGCCGACGACCTCGATTCCGACGGCCGGGAGTTCATCGCGTTCGCTGTCGACGGAGCCGAGCGCATGCGGGAGATGATCGACGGCCTCCTCGCGTACTCCCGCGTCGAAACGCGGGGCAATCCGTTCGAACCCGTCGACCTTGAGGCCGTCCTCGAAGACGTGCTCGCGGACCTGCAGATGCGGATCGAGGAAAGCGGTGCCAAGATCACGGTCACGTCGCTCCCCCGCGTCGCGGGCGATGCGAGCCAGCTCCGGCAGGTGTTTCAGAACCTGTTGTCGAACGCGATCGAATACAGCGGCGACGGGCCGCCACAGGTCGACGTCGACGCGAACCGGCGCGGCGAGGAGTGGGTGATCTCGGTCCGCGACGACGGGATCGGTATCGCCCCAGAAGACCACGACCGGGTGTTTACGGTGTTCGATCGCCTGCACAGCCACGAGGAGTACGACGGCGCGGGCATCGGCCTCGCGCTTTGCGAGCGGATCATCGAACGCCACGGCGGCGACATCTGGGTCGAATCCGCCGCCGGTGACGGTGCGACGTTCTCGTTTACGCTGTCCGCTTCGAGCACGGACGACGGCGAGAACGATCGGTGACACGATCGGTCGAACCGTCGCTCCGAGCGCGCTACAGCGCCTGTAGACCCGATCACTGTGAAAAATAGCCGACCGACCGGCGGTCAGTCGCTGCTTCCGGCTGCCGCCTGCTGTTCTTTCACGTGTTCGACGATCTCCCCCGTCTCGGAGACGAATGCCTCGTGATCGACCTCCGCGCCGTGAAGAACCGACGAGAACAACCGAACGTTGCCGGCGATCGCGACCGCCTCTTCCATCTCGGCCGCCGTTACGTCCTCGAGTTCTGCTTCCGCCCGGTGGAAGTGCGTGCAGTACGGACACTGGATGGCCGCCGCGGCGCTGAGCGCGGCGAGCGCTTTCTCCCGTTGTGTCAGCTCCGTCTCCTCGAGCTCGAGGTCGCGGACGATCCCCCAGCTATGGTCCGCGGCCGGTTCCGGCATCGCCGCGAGCCAGCTCGGAACCTGGCCGAGGTATGCTTCTATCTCCGTCTCCGTTTCACTCGATACCATGAGTCTTACCCCCTCGTGGGTTTCGCGTTCGTCGCCGGTGCGCGAGGGAACCGGGACGGGAGCGGAAACCCGTCCATTCGTACGATTCGAGGAGCAATCAAGCTGTCACACTAGCATTTGATATGGAATCCGATAGATTTGACAACGCACGTCCTAACGATACGACCGATCCGACTCGGATCCAGCCGCCGGCGACCGGCTCCGGCAGCATGCGACGGAGGCCGGCCGAGACGCGACTCAGACGGTCCACTGGCGGCAGTTTCGACGTCCTTGGGACCCGCTATCGGGGGGCATTACCCAGTGACAGCAGCGGGACGCCGGTACCCGGTGATAGCAGCCCGTCTTAGTCCATCGGATGAACGTCGGTCACCGTTCCGACGCCCTTGCTCCGACCTTCGCGGAAGACGAACTTCTGGCCCTCCTCGACGAGGTACGGCCGGAACTTGAACCGGACGGTGGTCTCGCCGGTGTCGCCAGGTAGCAGCCGGCCGTTCTCGGGGTAGAAGGCTGCGGCCTCGCCGATCGTCTCGAGGTGGACGACGGGTTCGTACCCCTCGCCGATGCGAGTGGGATGGTTGAGCACCATGACTTCGGCTTCGAACTCGCGGACGGGGTCGGGGTCGGCGTCGCGGGGCAACAGGACCATCCCGCGTTCGATGGCGCTTTCCTTGATTCCCTTGAGCGCGATGCCGACGATCCGGCCGGCTTGGGCCTCGTCGACCCGGTGGTAGTGCATCTCGATCGAGCGGACTTCGACCTCCTGAAAGCGGCCGTCGGACATGGGACCGATCAAGAGTTCGTCGCCGGCTTCGACCTCTCCCGCCATGACCGTCCCCGAGGCGACCGCGCCGACGCCGGTCACCGAGTAGCTGCGGTCGACGTACATCCGGAACTCGCCCGCGTCGGTGGCGGTCTTGGGGAGGCGGTCGAACAGTTCGTCCAGCGTCTCTAAGCCCTCCATCGTGATCGCGCTCGTTTCGACGATGGGGACGACCCGCTCGTTGATTTCCTCGACGGCGGCGTCGGTGCCGTGGCGGGAGACGCGCAGCGGCGACTTGTCGACCTCCCGGAGGAGGCGTTCGACCTCCCGTTCGACCTCCTCGATGCGCTCATCGCTGACGGTGTCGGTCTTCGTGATCGCGACGATCGTCGGCAGGTCGGTCGCGAGCAAGACGCCGAGGTGTTCCCGCGTCGTGCGGGTCGGGCCGTCGTCGGCGGCGACGGTCAGTAGCCCGTAGTCGAGTTTCTGCCCGACGAGTCCGCGGATCGTCGTCCGGAGCCACGGCTCGTGGCCGACGGTGTCGACGAACGAGACCAGCCGGTCGGCCTCCTGGACGACCTCCGCGCGGTCGGCCTTACGATTGGGATTTCGCACCCGGACCGGTCCCTCGTCGTCGAAGCCGTAGACCGCGTAGGAGAGGTCGGCGGAGAGGCCCCGCTCGACCTCGTGGGGCTGGACGTCGAGAAACGCGCGAGTCGCCCCGTCGCCGTCGTCGGGTTTGCCCGTGACGAGCGAGCCGACGAGGGTACTCTTCCCGTGGTCGACGTGGCCGGCGGTCCCGACGACGACGTGTTCGTCGTCGGTCTCGAGGACGCCGCCCTCCTGTATCTGAGCGACGCCGACTAACCCACGCTCGGCCGTCTCCGACGGTCGCTCTGCTTCGGACTCGACCGAGTCCGAAACCCCGTTGATCCCCCACGTCTGTACGTCCTCGATGTGTGCGTCGGCCTCCTCGGCCAACAGCGAGAGGACGTCCATCGTCTCGGAGAAGGTATCGGGATCGACGCCGGCGAGGCCGCCGTCGTCGGTGACCCCGACGACGTAGGTCGCTTCGCCGTCGCCGGACAGCAGGCGGTGGCGGAGTTGCGCGGCCAGACTCTCCCGTCGTCCACCCTCGAGGTGGACGTCTCGTGATAAGCGTTCCTTGAATTCGACGTTGCCACCGTCCTGTTCGCCACGGTCCAGGGCTCGCTCGAGGAGAGCCCGGTCACGGCTCATAGTCCCTGGTATGGAGGCACACGGCAAAAGCCTTCCCATATTTTGGCAACGTTTGTCATGGTACAACTCCAACGTGGCGGAAAAATACGCCGGTACCTGCTCGACTACGGACGCCGTCTACGATCTCCGGTCGAGGTGCCCCGGTCGAGGAACCGCTCTAAACTGCCGGGCCCGCTTTCAAGCCCCTCGAGCGCGTACGTCGAGCTATGAGCGTCAGCGGCCTTTGTCAGATCTGCGAATCACGCCCCGCACAGGAGCGGTGTCCCAACTGTGGCACGCTCGCGTGTGAGGTCCACTACGACGACGAACTGGGGCTCTGTGCCGACTGCGCCGCACAGGCACAGCCGGGCCGGTCCGAGGACGTAGACATCAACCGGTTCTGACCGCGCCGAACCGCCGAATGACCTCCATCCGCGACCTGCTCGGCGAGTCTCTCGGCGTCGGCGAGACCCATCGCCTCCGGCTCGTAGAGCGCGACGGAACCCTCGTGGCCAACCATCCGAACGACGCCAGTCCGATGGACGTCGCCGTCGTCGAGGGGCTTGATCTGCTCGAGGAACGGCCGCCGACGAGCCCCGTCGCGGTCGAAATCGTTGGACGGGTGGTCGACGATCAGATCGCGGGGCGGGTAGTAGACGCCGACCCCGGCAACGCTGCGAAATCGGACAACGGCGAGGCGAGCCGCTAGTTCTCCCGATATTGATTGAGCCGCTTTTTGAGACGCTTCGCGGCCTGACCGCTGGCGCTGGCGAACTTCTCGCCGTCGTCGTCTCGCGGCATCGCCGCTTGACTGTCCGAGGCGCTTTGCGCCTCGCTATCTTCTCCTGCGAAAATAATTCCGCGCGAGGAGTTGACGAGTCCGACGCCGTCGGCCAGACCGTGCTCGACGGCCGCCTCGGCGTCGCCGCCTTGCGCGCCGATGCCGGGGACGAGGAAGGGCAGATCGGGCACCTGCTCGCGCAACTCCTCGAGTTCTTCGGGTTGCGTTGCACCTACGACGAGCCCGACGTTGTCGTTCTCGTTCCATAAATCAGCCAGCGCGGCCACCCGCTCGTAGACGGGTTCGCCGGTCTCGAGTTCGAGGTCCTGTAGGTCCGCGCCGCCCGGGTTCGAGGTGCGACAGAGGACGAACACGCCCGACTCCTCGTCCGCCAGAAACGGCTGCAGCGAGTCCCGCCCCATGTAGGGGTTGACGGTGATCGCGTCGACCGTCTCGAGCAGTTTCGCGTACTGGCGGGTCGTGTTCCCGATGTCGGCGCGCTTGGCGTCCAGCAAGACCGGCACGTCCTTGCCGCGGGCGTAGGCGACGGTCTCCTCGAGCGCCTGCCAGCCGTCCGGATCCTCGTAGAAGGCGGCGTTGGGTTTGAAGACGGCGGCGTGCTCGTGGGTCGCGTCGATGATGCGACGGTTGAACGCCCATCGGGGGAGGTCGTGCTCTCGCAGGTGGTCGGGGAGACGCGACGGGTCGGGATCGAGGCCGACGGAGACGACGCTGTCGACCGTCCGAATGCGGTCGTGCAAGCGGTCGAAGAAGTTCATGGCGGGAGTGGCCCCGCGACGGTCGAAAAGGTTGCTATCCCTCGGCCGACGGACGCGAAGCCGACCGACGAGAGCATGTCATGGTACACCTAGCCGGCCCAAATACTTTAGACGCCAAGTACTTCGTTCGCTCGCTAACGTGTACTGGTATGGAAATTCGACGAGACGCAATGTCGCTCTCACAGCGCCTCCGCGAACGGGTCCGATCGACGTTGACGAACGACCCCGAGCCGGCGGTCGATGAGACGGAGACCGCCGGCCGCGAAAGCGGGCGCAGTGTCTCGGACTCGTTCGGTAATCTCTTCCATTGCTCTCGGTGCAGTGTCGTCTACATCGCGACGGAAAAGCGGGTCTGCTCGCAGTGCGAAGAGGATGTCGAACAGGTCCGATCGACGCTGGCCTGTCAGGGGCCATAAACGCCGGCCGGCACACTCCTGTCGCCGACTACGCCTCGAGGAGTTCGATCAGGTTCCCTTCGGGATCTCGCAGGAACATGATTTTCGTGCCGCTCTCGGTCGTCCGGGGCTCGCTGATCGTCAGAACGTCGTCGGGCAGATCCGAGGCGAACCGATCGAGATCGTCGACCGAGAGGCCGACGTGCGTCGCGCCCGGCCGGTTTAGTTCCGCGGCCGGAGACTCGTTCGCCTCGGGATCGTACTCGACGAGTTCGATCCGCGTCCCGTCGGCCTCGAGATGGGCGAAATCGGCGCTCGCACCGTCGACCCCGACGGCGTCTGCGAACGCCTCGCCGCCGACGCCGAACCGATCGGCGATTTCGAGGTCGAGGACGTCCCGATAGAACGCGAGCGTCTCCGCGAGGTTCGTGACGGTGATGCCGACGTGGTGTGCGCTGGGGCGTGCCATAGGTGGGACGTGCGAGCGCGCCGGAAAAACGCTTCCGTCTGCGCCGTCCGGTGGTCTGTCGTCCACGGCCCGGCTCAGTCTCCCTCGAGGAACTCGCGAAGCCGATCGCCGTAGGCGTCCGGCCGGTCGGCCATGACCCAGTGGTTCGCGTCGTCCAGCCCGACGAGGTCGGCGTCCGAAATATCGTCTTCGAGCCGCTCGGCGTAGGAGATCGCCTGAAATTCGTCGTCGGCACCCCACAGCAGCAGCGTCCGGGCCGAAATCTCGCTCGGGTCGATCTCCGTCGTATGGCTCGTGTTCGTCCCGATGGCGTTGCGCGACAGCGAGATCATCGCTTCCTCGGACGCCCACGGCGCGAGCATCCCCTCGATGAACGTCTCGTCGGGGTCACCGGACAGGGTGTCCCGGAAGAGCCCCTCGAGCATCTCTTGGAGGTCGTCGACGCTCATCTCGTTGATCGTCGACGGCAGTCCGAGATCGACGATCGTCTCGATCGGCCACGAGTCGTAGCTGACCGCGTTCGAGAGCACGAGCCGATCGACCGTGTCGGGGTTGTGTGCCGCGTACCGAAGCCCCACGCCGCCGCCGAGGTCGTGGCCAACGAACGTCAGCGACTCGAGGCCCAGTTCGTCGACGAGTCCGTCGAGCAGCACCTCCTGGGCTCGGATCGAGCGGTCGAAGCCGTCGTGCATCGCCGAGTTGCCGTAGCCGACCATGTCCGGCGCGATGACTCGGTAGTCGTCGGCCAGCGGCGGTGCGATCTCGTGCCAGAGGAACGACGACGTCGGAATGCCGTGACAGAACACGATCGGCTCGCCGTCGCCATCGTCGTAGTAGGCGACCTCGAGGTCGTGTTCGTCGACGGTGACGGTCGCCGTCTCCTGGTTTTCGGACCACGTTTCGTAATCCATACCGCGTCGCACTCCCATGCCGACGCCAATAGTGCTTTCACCGGTCGGCGTTCGAACGAGTCTCCGGCCTGCGGATCCCAGCTACCGGACTGGGCCCCAGCTACCGGGCTGGGTCCCCGCTTCCGGGCCGGGTCGATTCCACGTCGTCGTCACGGCCGCGACGGGCGCGGGTCTGCCTCCGCGAACCGGTCGCCGTTTAGCGAATAGATCTGCTGTCTGGCGTCCGAAAACGAGATCTGCGAGTCGACAAGATCGCGTTTCTCGAGTTGTTTGATCGCGTAGCGCACCGTTCGGGCGGGGAGCATCGTCTCCTCGACGAGGCGGGACTGAGTGAGCGAGCCCTCGTACGCGAGAACCGTCAACACCAGTTTGGCGCTTGGGGGAGTCTCGTCGACGGCGTCCGGGGCGGTCTCGGCAGTGAGAACGATCTGATCGGTCATCGATCGATCCGTGGCGACGGATCGCCTTCAATGACTCCCTGCGATGGGTCGGGTCTGCACAACCGCGGCGAAACCGCTCGACTCGAAGCGACGCCGGTCGCGCGGGCGAACGCGCTAGACGCCAAGTTCGTCGGCGAGGTCGTGGAACGTCTCGATCGGTAAGTCCGGTTCGCCGGCGATCGACTCCCACGGCCGTCCCTTGCGGTCGACCCACGCCCCTTGCATGCCGGCATGTTTGGCTCCCATGACGTCGTACCAGCCGGCGGTGACGTGGACGATCTCGTCGATCGGCGTGCCGGTCCTCGCGGCCGCGTGGCGGTAGAGGTCGGCGGCAGGCTTGTACGTCTCGACCTCGTCGGCGCTGATCGCGTCCGTAAGGAGGTCGTCCACGTCGGCGTGGGCGATCATCGACGACAGCATGTCGGGGTCGCCGTTCGAGACGACGTAGCAGTCGTAGCCGCCGTCGCAGAGGCGTTCGATACCGTCGCGAACGTCGTCGAAGACGTCGAGTTCGTGATAGACCGCCAGCACCTCGTCGCGCTCGTCCGTGGTGACGTCGACGTCGAAGACATCCAGCGCGTACTGGAGGGCGTCGCGGTTCATCTCGTAGAACGGCTGGTAGGCGTCGACGTGATTCGCGACGAGTGTATACTCGAGCGAGCGCAGTCGCCACAGGGTCGAGATCGGTTCGGGGTCGTCGACGTGGTCGGCGAGCGCACGGACGGCCGCATCGACGTCGACGAGGGTGCTGTAGGAGTCGAACGTGATCGTCGTCACGCTGTCGGGGTCGAACGTCATCCAGAGGGAGTGTCACGACGAGACGTAATAGTTCCCGCGCGCGGTCTCGGCCGACCGCAATTAGAATAAGGGGAGCCGACCCCGTGAAACTAATCGAGCGGCGGTCGCGAGCCATCCTATCGGGGAGTGCCCGGACACCGAAGACGTATCTCGAGGCCCGTGCGACGTTACCTCGTGCCGCATCTTCAGTTCGAAACTACGGCCGCAGTCGATTCGGCGGCGAAACACGCGTTCACCGACGAGATCACGGACGTATACGCCGACCGGATGGCGACGGGGACGGGTCACGTTGCGGTCACGGTCCGCGCGCTCGAAAATGCCTCGTTCTCGCTGGGTCGACTCGAGCCCGGTGAGGACGCAGTGATGCTGAACGCAGACGTTAGGGCGGGACGGTCGTTCGATCGGCAGCGATCGTTCGTGCGAGACGCGTTCGAAGTCGCGCACGGCCGGTGGGGCGTTCCGACCGAGAACATGTACGCCGTCGTGACCGAACACGGTGGCGAGCAGTTCCACGAGTACGATCGTGTGCTCTCGTCGTGGGGGGAACACGAGGCCGAAGACAGCGCTGACTGACGTGAACCGCCGCGAAAACGGCCGTTCGGCGCGGCGATCGACGGCTACTCGCCGAACGGGTCCTCGTAGTCGTTGCGAATGTAGTACCGAATCCAGTTCGCGTAGGTACGGTCGGCCGGATCGTCCGCGACCTGTTCGTAGCGGACTATTCCCTCCTCGTCGAGTACGTAGACGGCGGCGATACCGGTGAGGCCGTGGCTCGTCTCCTCGGTACCGCTGTATTGGTCTGCGACCTCGCCGTTGGGATCGGCCTGTAGTTGAACGTCGAGGTCGTAACGGTCGCGCATCTCGGTGACCCGCGGCAGCGAATCGGTCACGATCGGCAGGATATCGACGCGGTCGTGGAACCAGAGGTCGTAGGCGACCTCGCTGAACGTCTGGAGCTGTTCCGCACAGAAGCTACACCAGTGGCCGCGGTTGATGATGACGACGGCCGGCCCCTCCTCGAGGCGGTCCGAGAGCGATACTTCACCGCCGGCGGTGCTCGGGAGCGTGAAATCAGGCGCTTGTTCGCCTTCGAGTCCCATACCCTGATGTGGTCCCTGGTCGGGGTAGGTCTGCGGGCTGAAAGTGGAAGCACGGGCTGGTCGACGCGTCGCACGTCGAGTGCGACGGCGTTTGCGTGTGGCTGCTCACGCCCGCACGGATACTTTGGGACTGCACGGTGTACGGACGCCCCCATGTCTGATGACTCGATCGAGCGACGGACGTACGAGGTCGTTGTGGTCGGCGGCGGACCGGCGGGGATGACGGCCGGCCTCTACGCCACGCGACTCGGCCACTCGACGGCCGTCGTCGGGCGCGGCGGCGGCCGTGCGGCGATGATGCGAGACGTCCACAACCTGCTGGGCGTCACCGAAGACACCAGCGGCAACGAGTACCTCGAGACCGGACGCGAGCAACTCGAGTCGTACGGTTGTGACGTCGTTCGCGACTTCGTCTCCTCGGTCGACGAGACGGACGACGGGCGCTTTCGCGTCTGCGGGGCCGATGCGGAGTTCGTCGCGGACGCCGTCGTTCTCGCGACGGGGTTCGACGACGCGCGCCCGGAGCCACCGCTGCCGCGGACCGGCCGTGGCCTCCACTACTGTCTGCATTGTGATGCCTACATGTTCGTCGACGAGCCCGTCTACGTGATGGGCCACGGCGACAGTGCGGCCACCGTCGCCGCGATCATGCTGAACTTCACCGACGAGGTCGATCTGCTGACGCGGGGCGCAGAGCCGACGTGGAGCGACGAGACCGAGACGATGCTCGCGAACCACCCGATCGACGTCGTTCACGCGGACGTAACGGGCGTCCGGAACGGCGACGATGGCTGGCTCGAGGCTCTGGAGTTCGCCGACGACGTGGGGCCACGTCCCACCGGGAGCCAGACGGAGTCCGGCGATGGATCGGTGCGGGAGTACAAAGGTGGGTTCGCGATGTACGGCAGCGAGTACAACAACGGACTGGCGACCGATCTGGGCTGTGCGGTCAACGACGACGGCACGGTCGCGGTCGATGACCACGGCCGGACGAGCGTCGACGGCGTCTACGCGGTCGGCGACCTCACGCCGGGCCACAATCAGGTTCCGGTCGCACTCGGCGAGGGCGCGAAGGCCGGCATCGCGATCCACTGGGAGCTGCGGGAATTCCCGCGTGAGGCCGACGAGATCGAACCGGCCGGCCTCGTCCGTAGCGAGGAGGTGCCGGGGATTCCCGACGCGTTGCTCGAGCAAGCGGTCGAGCACCATACCTACGATTGACTCGCTCGGACGCGCTCGGAGATTTGGGGGACGCCGTCGCGGTGCTCTCGTCGGCCCCATTACGTCGTCAAGAAATCACCGGTGAGATCGGGAAAGACGTGGTGAGCGAAGTGGATGGCGAAGACGACGACGATCGGCCCGAGGAACAGCCCCCACCAGCCGAAGGCGAGCGTGCCGAGGAAGTAGCCGAGAAGGACCAGTCCCATATGGATGCCACTGCGCGACGAGAGGAACGCTCTGGCGAAGAAGTCCGGGATGGTGTCGACGACGACGAACGTCAGCGCGAAGAATGCGATCGGGTGCCAGAGCGGCGTCGGAGTCGTCAGCGCGACCCCGAGGAGGAGTAGGCCGTACGGGACGTAGACGATCTTCATTCCGAAGACCGGTATCAGCGTCCCGATCCCGATGAGCAAGGAGAGCAAAATCGGCGTCCAGACGATGGGGCCGCCCGAAGCGAGGAAATTGAGGCCGTAGTACGTGACAGCGGCGGTGCTGCCCGCGACCACGATAACCGCCAGATTGCTGAGAAAGACCGTCTCGAGGTCGTTATCGACCGTCTCGAGGTAGGAGACGATATCGTCGTCGCGGTCGATGCTGTCGTAGAACCACCGACGCAACTTCTGATCGTCACGTAGGAGGTAAAAGAGGAACGTGAGCATGAGAAAGAACTTGGCGAGGATCGAGAAGGTGGCCGCAAGGATCGCCCGGAGCCGTCCGAAGAGACTCGGCAAGCTCTGGCGGAGCACGCTCACGATCGAGCCACCGGAGCCAGACGTGATCGCGTCGACGAGTCTGTCGATGTTTCTGTGGCGAACCAGCCGCAAGTACGGCTGGAGGATCGACCGGAACGCCCCGAGGGAGTACGTGGCGAGAAACTGATCGAGCTCTCTGAGTGCGATGACGGCCGCGTAGACGATGACGGCCATCATCGGAATGATAATAAACAGTATCGTGATCGTCGTCGTCACGTTCGGGTGGTCGATGAAGCCGTCGAGCCAGCGGTACAGCGGCCGCGTCGCGTAGTACAGGAAAACTGCGAAGAGAAGCGGCCCGATGTACTGGAAGAGAGCGAAGCCGATCAACGCCGCGAGAACCAGTCCGAGCACGACCCAGCCGACGCGCTTGCCATCCCGGCCGTCGAAGAGGGTCATAGTCAGTTACACGGCCGCAAACGGGAAAAGCGCCCGTCTTGAGAAGAGTGACGGTACTCGACGTGTGACCGTCAGGGCGACAAATTGGAGCCCCTCACAGTCCCGTCAGCCCTCGAGCTCGTCCGCAAGGTCGTGGAAGCTCTCGATCGTCAGATCGGGATCCGTCTCGTACGGTCCCCAGAGCGTGTTCTGTCGGTTGATCCAGACGCCCTGCATTCCGGCGTGGATCCCGCCGGGCACGTCCCACCAGCCGCCCGCGACGAAGGCAATCTCCTCGATCGGCGTCCCGATCCGGTCGGCGGCGTGGCGGTACAGTTCGGGTCGGGGTTTGAACTGCTCGATCTCATCGGCGCTGACCGTGTCCTCGATCAGGTCGCCGAGGTCGGCGTGCTCGAGCAGCGACGCGAGCATGTCCTCGCTGCCGTTCGAGACGATGTAGCAGTCGTAGCCCGCATCGCGCAATCGCTCGATGCCGTCACGGACATCGTCGAAGACCGGTAGTTCGTGGTACGTTGCGAGAATTTCCTCGCGCTCGTCCTCGTCGACGTCGATGCCGGCCGTCTCGAGGGCGTACTGTAGCGCGTGGCGGTTCATCTCGTAGAAGGAGTCGTACTCCTCGATGGCGTTGCCGACCATCGCGTACGACAACGATCGCTCTCGCCAGAGCTTCGCGACGAGTTTCGGATCGTGGTCGTCGACGTACTCCGAGAGGGGGTCGGCGACGCCGGAGACGTCCACGAGCGTTCCGTACGAGTCGAACGCGATCGTCTCGACTGCATCGGGGTCGAACGACATAGGTCAATCTCCCAGACCGCCCTCGAAATAGCTTGGCCCGACACCGAGCCCGAACGCCGAGTCGACGACTGGTCGAAATGCTCCCTGCCCCGGACTTGACGTGGGTCGCGAGAGACGTGAACCCTATGGACCGAAGCAAACAGCTGTACGAGCAGGACGCGACGGACTGGCAACGCGGCATGTACGAGGACATCAAGACGACCTTTCGCGCGCCGATCGTCAACTGGTACTTCCGATCACTGACGGCCAACGAACCCGCGTTTACGCGGTATCTGTGGGGCCAGCTCAAGCCCCTCTTCCAGACTCGTGCGTTCGGACGCTACGCCGTCTCGTACCGAGACACCGTGCTCTCGGCGATCGAAGACGGGCCGGCCGACCTCCCGCGCTACCGGCGCGCCGACACCGCCCTCCGGCCGGCCGAGTGGCGCGAACTCCGCGGCCAGCTTGCGACCTTCGACGTCGTTGCACCGCGGTTGGCGCTCACGTTCGCGGTCTGCGACCGAGCGATGCACGGCGATCTCCCGGACGCCAACCCGGAGGGCGCGCCGTCGACGGCACCACTTCCGCCATGGCTCGACCGCGATCGCGGGCAGTCCGTGACGATGCTCGAGGCCGGCGATGTCCCCGGCGACCTCTCCGAGACCGTCGACGAGATTCGCGCGTTCCACGGCCTCGAGGAGGGACTGCCGAGCATCTACCGCTGTCTCGCACAGTGGCCGGGGTACCTCGAGCCGGCGTGGACCGACCTCGAGCCGATCCTCGAGAGCGAGGCGTTCGAACGCGGCTGTCGCGACGCCGACGCGGTCGTAGATGGCCACCTCGAGGAACTCCCGTATACGCCGCGGCTCTCGCCGAACGATCTCGCAGAGCAGGGGTTCGACGACGAGACGATCGACGACATCCAGCACTACGTTCGGGCGTTCAACCGGGGCGCAGTCAGCAAAGTCCTCCAGACCATCGTCACGTACGCGGCGACGCTCGACGCCGGCGGCGAGCGGTCGCTCTGACGCGTCGCCGGCCGGTGCACGCAGGAGGCGGCGCTCGAGCCGATCGGCCGTCGCTCCCCGGACAGCGTTTTGGGGCCGGCCGTCGTCGTCGGCCTATGGCAGATACAGCCGTCATCGCCGGCGTCGGTCCCGGACTCGGTGCATCGCTTGCGCGAACGTTCGTTGCGGAGGGCTGTCAGGTGGGGCTGTTCGCCCGCTCGACGGACTTTCTCGAGGAGCTATCGTCGGACTTAGGCGACGACGCCGTCGCCGTCCCGACCGACATCACCGATCCGGCGCAGGTCGAGGCCGGGTTCGACGCGGTCCGCGACGCGTTCGGCCCCGTCGATGTCCTCGTTAACCACGCGAGCGGTGGCGCGTGGTCGGGTTTGCGGGATATCTCGCCCGAGGCGTTCGAGAGCGCGTGGCGCACGTCGGCCTACGGCGCGCTGCTGTGCTCGCAGGAGGCGGTCGACGACATGCTCGCCGGCGACGGCGGGACGATCGTCTTCACCGGCGCGACCTCGGCGGTCCGCGGCCGCGGCGGCGCGATCGGCTTTAGCGCGGCCAAATTCGCGGTTCGAGGGATGGCCGAGTCCATGGCCAGAGAGCTCGGCCCCGAGGGAATCCACGTCGCTCACGTCGTGATCGACGGGCAGATCGAGACGCCGTCGGTCCGCGAGTCCCGGCCCGACCGCGACGAGGACGAGTTCCTCGACCCAGATGCCATCGCCGACTCGTACTGGCACCTCGTCGAACAGGACCGCTCGGCGTGGACGCTCGAGCTCGATCTCCGGCCGCACGTCGAGGCGTTCTGACCCTGCCGGCTTGCCGACCGAGAAGCGAATCGGTCGTCGCTCCGTCTGAACCAGCGTTGGCGACAGCAACGCCCTATGCGGAAGGGATAGCTTCAACCCGCTCGAGCCCCCGGTGACGCCTATGCTACGGGCGGTCGTCTTCGATCTCGATTACACGCTGGCCGTTCCCCGACGCGACCGGGCGACCATCCTCGAGGAAGCCACGACGACCGCCGGCGCGCCCTCGCTGTCGCGCGATGACTACCTCGCGGCCCACCGCCGGAACCTCACCACCGAGACCCGCGAACCCATTTTCGCCGAACTGCTCGCGGACAGCGACGCCGACCCGGCGGACGTCACGACGGCCTACCGCGAGCGGATCGCCGACGACCTCGAGGCGTTGCCCGGCGTCGAGGCCATGCTCGCCGACCTGCGCCGCAGGTACCGCGTCGGCCTGCTCACCAACGGCCCCGTCCGCGCCCAGCGGGACAAACTCGAGACGCTGGGCTGGGAGGGTGCCTTCGACGCCGTCGTCGTGACCGGTGAACTCGAGGCCGGAAAGCCCGATCCCCGCGCGTTCGAGGCGATCGCGGAGGAACTAGGCGTCGACCCCACCGAGACGGTCTACGTCGGCGACGAGGTCGAGGCCGACGTTCGCGGCGCGACCGAGGCCGGGATGGCCGCGATTCAGGTGCTGCTCGAGGACGGGTCCGACCCCGATCCACGCGCCGCCGCGCACGTCCCACAGGAGGAGGTCGCGACCGCGGTTCCCGAGGTCCTCGCAACCCTCGAGTGAGCGATGTCCGATTCCGTCTCTCGCTGGACCCTGACGATGTGTCGACTCCGTGGTCTCGATGGCGCTGCTGATCGTCTCGGTCGCACTGACGGTCCGACCGTCCGAGGAGGAAGCGAGCGCGTGGTGGGGCGCTACGCGCTCCCGTCCTCGAGTCGCCGGCTCACCGCCTGTACCACGTCAGTCGCTCGCTTGACTTCCGCACCGCTCTCGACGAAGACGAGCGTGCGCGGGGGCGTCGTCGCCTTGGGCCGTACCCTAAGGTCGACCTCGGCCGCCGCCTCGGCCGCCGCGTCTTGGCCGGCCTCGAACTCGAGGCGAGCGCGGTCTTCCTGAACGAACGCTCGGGCGATCCGGTCGTCGTCGCGAGTGACGTCGTACGCGCGAGCGCCGTCGGCCGTCTGCTCGACGTCGCGATCGGCGTTCGTCACGGCAACGCGCGTGAGGTCCCCGTCCTCGCGGCCGTCGAGGTCGCTCGAGAGGAGTTCGGCGATCCGTCGGCCGTCGGTGATCCGGTCTTCGACCATGCGAGTCGGTCGGTTCGCCGGGGATTAACCGTCTTCGGTGTCGAGAACGGCCTCGCGGGCGGTCGGTGCGAGGTCTTCGACGCCGATCCCCTCGCGGCGGGCGTAGACGACTGCGGCGGCCTCGATCGTCAGTCCGAGCTCTCCCTGAAGTGCGTTAATCGCGCCGACGGCCTCGTGTTTCTCCATGCCCTCGGCGACCAGTGAGTCGAGGACGCGCTCGAACGCCGACCGCTCCCGGAGGAGGTCCTCGTCGGGGACGAACGATTCGGGGACCGTCACCTCGCCGGGGTCGAACGTGACCGCGAGGCCGTCGTCGCCGCGCTCGAGCAACCCCTCGCCGGTCGCGACGTCGATCAGCCGCTTGGCCTGGTCGGGGGAGAACCAGTCCCGATCGAGCGAGAGGGCGACGACGAACTCGTTTTCCTCGAGGCGGCGGGTGCCGTTCTGGATGAACGGCGCGGCGACCGCGACGCGAAGGCTCATCGGAGACGACTCTCTCGAGGGGCGAGAAAACGATGGCGGTTCCGGACTGGCCGCCGTTCCGACCGACGTCGGCGGTCGGCGATCAGTCGGACGCGCGGCCGCCGTTCCGATCGGCGCGGGACGGCGGCGGGAACTCGGCCGCGGTCGGCTCGGGCGTTTCCGGAAGAACGCAGCGGTCAGATTCGCGGTTGACGTGGCGGTACCGCTCTGGAGTGTTCGCGAGCGGGTGTGCAGGATTTTGATCGCTGTCGATACGGGCGGCTCGGACCTCCTCGAAGCCGCTGAGACGGGCCTGAATGCCCCGCCAGTGATACCGCGTCGCCGCCGGGATCGAAACCGGCCGAGGCGATTTGCCGTCCGGGTGCTGGGTCGCGAGGATCGCGTTGTTGACGTTACTGGCGAGTACGTCGTGGTCGATGAGCACGCCGACCGAGGCGTCCCGCGGCGCTCGAGCGGCGAGCACGTCGAGGCCGAGATGCAGCGCCCGATATTCGGCGACGTTGTTGTCCGGCGGCGCGTCCGCGGTCGCGACACGTGCGACGCGGGTGCCGTCGCGCGTTTCGATGACGGCCCCCAGCCCGCCGCCCGAGTTCCGGAAGGACCCGTCGGTAGCGACGTAGAAGTCACGATGATGGGTCCGCGGGGGATGGGCGATGTGGGGTGTGGGCGACTCGTCGAACAGGTCCCGCAGTGTGGACCGGCCGTGAGCGGCCATGCGAACGTGTAGGCCACATATACACTTAATTATGTCGTCCGTGATAACAAATGCCAATGTATGCCACGGATGCGGACGGGCCGCCACAATATACTTCTGTACTTATTCTCGAGAAATAAAATGTCGGGCGTATTGATCTGATCGGGCTATAACGGGCCCAAAACGCCAGCGAAAGGCGAATTCTTTCGTTCGGAAGATGCAGACGCACGGCCGATCGATCGAAAGCCAATCTGTGTTGGCAGTAGGTGTATGACCGTGAGGTGCTTGGTGGAGATATGAACCAATCGAACGGCAGTCGGATGGAGGCGGCCTGCTCGCTGCTCGCGGAATCCGAACGGCGGTTTCTTCTCTATCAGTTGGTGACCGACCGAACGGCGAACATAGAGGACCTCGTGACCCAGGTTGCGGCCTGGAAGCATGACGTCCGTGCCGCCGAAATCGACAAGGAAACCCGACAACGAGTGTACGTCTCACTCGTCCACAACCATCTCCCGCGTCTCGCCGATTACGACATCATCGAGTACGATCTCCGCAGCGGCGATATCGTCCTCGCAGCGGGATTCGATGATATCAAACCCCTGCTCGAGCAGTTTAGACAGACCGAAGACGAGCCCGAGATCCGCGAACGGCCGCCCCTCTGAGTCGGTCCGCTGACCGGCGCTTGATCGTCGATATTCGGTCGCCGATACCCGGCCGCCGATACTCAGTCACCGATCGTTCGTCCTCCGCGTCCATCCGTCGAGCGGTCCACGATTGCCGCCGAATTCCTTTAAAGCCGAAACAAATAGGGTGCTCCTACCGAGACGGTCTCCGTGAGCCGATACCGAAATCTCTCGCTGTTTCTAGTGCTTGCGACGCTGTGGGGGTCCGCGTTCGTCGCGATCAGCGCGGGGCTCTCGCACGTACCACCGGTCCTGTTCGCAGCGCTGCGATACGATATCGCCGGCGTGCTGATGCTCGGCTACGCGGCGTTCGCCGTCGATTCGTGGCGACCGCAGGGTCGAGCCGAATGGGCGCAGGTCGCCGTCGGCGCGGTCCTCTTAATTGCGGCTTATCACGCGTTCCTGTTTGTCGGCCAACGGAATACGACGGCCGCCGCGGCCGCGATTCTCGTGAGTCTCTCACCGGTTCTGAGCACCGGTTTCGCGCGGCTGCTCGTCCCGAACGACGCCCTCTCGACGGTCGGCGTCGTCGGCGTCGCCGTCGGTCTCGTCGGCGTCGGTGTCGTCGTCCGACCCGATCCGTCGAACCTGCTTGCGGCCGACGTCGTCGCAAAGGGGCTCGTCTTCTGTGCCGCGGGGGCGTTCGCCCTCGGTAGCGTTCTCACTCGCCGGATCGACGCCTCCCTCCCGATCGAAACGATGGAGGCCTGGTCGATGCTCGGCGGCGCGGTCGTGCTCCACCTCGTGAGCCTCGGCATCGGCGAACCCGTCAAACCGGCCGCATGGACGCACCTCGAGGCGATCGGCGCGATCGCGTACCTGTCGATCGGTGCCAGCGCGGTCGGCTTTCTCATCTACTTCGATCTGCTCGAGCGACTAGGCCCCGTCGAGATCAATATGGTGTCGTACGTCGCCCCGATCGTCACCGCGGTGGTCGGCTGGCTCTACCTCGGCGAGGTCGTCGACACGACGGCGATGGCCGGATTCGGACTCATCGCCGTCGGCTTCGTCCTCGTCAAGCGGCGAGCGATCAGGCGGGGATTCGACGGCGTCCGATCGCCCGGCCCGAGCGAGTGATCGGCCGACGAGCGGTCTGTGCCGGCCGCAGTCGCGCTCGATAGGGCGCTATCGACGGTGTGCGTGGCCGACGTACAGCGCGAGTAGGTGACCGACGACGAGCGCGAGAAACAACAGTCCATCGAGCGACGAGGACAGGCCGGTCACGAGCAGCGGGACGTAGAGGACCGGCATGGCGATCGCCGCCCAGAACCCGGCCGCACGGATCGGGGTGGCGAGCCCCGGTGCTGCTCGCTCGAGGCGACCGCACTCGTCGCCGCGGCGTTTGCTCGACGAACTCGAACCGCCCGACCGCTGCTCGGAGAGGGAAGGTGGACTCGCCATCAGAGGTACTGCTGGTGGTTTCGTTAGCGACGGTGTCCCAAATACCGCTTCAACCGTTTCGATCGGTTAGGACGGATTCAGCCGAATCCGAACGACCTGACCCCATCGTTTACGGCGAAAAGATCGGTTGATCGCGGTTCGCTACGGTCTCGAGCCGACGACTCACTCGCTGCGGTCGTCAACGCCGTGGTCGAACGCGTCGGACGGCCCGCCGTCCGCCGACTCGAGGACGACGGTCTCCCCGGCGGTCATCGAGTCGCCGACCTCGACTGCGACGTCCGCGAGGTCGACCGTTGGCGGGAAGAGCACGTCGACGCGGCTGCCGAATGCGATGTGGCCGATGCGGTCGCCGCGCTCGACGGCGTCGTCGCGCTCGAGATAGGGATGGATGCGTCGGGCGAACGCGCCGGCGATCAGCGTCACCTCGGCGTCGGGGGCCGAGTCCTCGGGCGGCGTCGACGTGCCGTCCTCAGTTGGTTCGCCGCCGTCGTCCGCGGCCGCCTCGTCTCGCTCGTCGCCCGTGGCGGGCAGGTTCGGAGAGTCGGTCTCGAGGCGGACGTGAACCCGCTCGTTGCGGTCGGATTCCTTCGAGAAGGCGGGCCGATTCGCGCCGGAGACGTGTTCGACGTCGGCGACGCGGCCGGCGAAGGGAGCGCGGACGACGTGGACGTGCCAGACGTTCATGAAGACGCCGAGTCGGACCCGATCCCCTTCCTCGCGCAGGACGGAGACGGTCCCGTCGGCCGGCGAGACGACGCCGGTCGGCGGCGGCGTGCGATCGGGGTCGCGAAAGAACGCGAGGGTGCCGACGCCGACCGCGAGCGCGACGAGACTCGCCGTGACGCTGATGATAACGGCAAACGGGGCGGCGAGCAGCGGAAGGATAGCGTACTTCCACGCCCCGGGTGCGAATTTCATGAGAAAAACGACGGGGCCGCGTCGTATGGCCGTTACGGATCCCCATCTCAGCGACGCCGTATCCGGTGGCTAACCGTCGCACGTCTGACGCGAGGGCCGTCGTCTCCTCCGTACGCGACTAACCGATGAACGGACGAGTCGCGTCGACGACGACTCCCGGCCGGCGATACTAGGGGCTCGCAACCCGAGGCGCTGTCCGCGTAGCGCGATCGTTCCGCGGCCGTGCCGACGAGAGCGCCCGCCACCGGCGTTCCGGCGGCCGCAGGCGGCTTTCACCGTGCGGAGGGCTTTCGGGCTGGGTTTCGGTCGGTCTATCGGAGGAAACCTCCCGTTGGCAATCGAGAATAACAATACGGCGCTTCGTGGCGCAGGCGGTCGTCAGCGATGAAACGACGAACGTATCTCAGCGCGGCTCTGGTGGCCACTCTGGCCGGCTGCTCCAGCACCGAAGAGTCGGACGGCGGTTCCGACGGAAGACAAACGGGAGCGGGCGACGACAGCGATCCCGAACCGTTCGACGACTTCGAAGCGCTCGAGTCGTGGACCGCGTCGCTCGGAACGCTCACCGCGGACACGAATCGTGCCTACGCCGGGTCACAGTCCGCAAAGCTCGAGTCGGGCGAAGACAATCAGGTCAGGATCGTCCGGGAACTCTCCGAGCCCCGTGACTTCTCGGGGCTGCGACCGAGCCTGGCGGTCGCGACGGATCACGAGGCCGATCTGATCGTGCAACTGCTCGACGGAGACGGGAACCGTCTGGTCTTCAGACAGCGCGCACACAGCGACACGCCGCTCGTCCAATACAATTTCGGCGTCGCGACCGTCGACGGCGAGCCGGACCTGAGCGCGATACGCGAGGTACAGATCCTCCGCTGGACGGGCGACGACGACAAGGGGGCAGTATGGATCGACGACCTCCGGTTCGTCTCCGCGCCGGACACCGGCAAGGTCCTGTTCCAGTTCGACGGCGGTTACGAGACGGACTACACGGGCGCGTTGCCGCTCTTGGAAGAACACGGCTATCCCGCCGTCTCGTTCGTCACCCCGAGTCGGATCCGCGAGGGCGAACGCGCCGAAGGCGACCACCTCATCCGCGGCCACCTCGACGAACTCGCCGACGCCGGCTGGACGATCGGGAGCTACTCGATGCACGGGCTCGACCTCACCGGTTCGTCGGATCGCAACCCCGAAGCGGAGATCAGCGACGCCAAAGCGTGGCTCGAGGACGAGGGCTTCGAGGAGGGCGCGCGGTACTTCGCCTACCCGCAGGGGCGATACGACGGGGACGTGCTCGAGACCGTCACGACCAACCACGACCTCGCCTTCGCCGGCCGGTATCCGTCGCAGGGAATCGCCACGAACCCACACCTCTGTACGCGGATCACCGGCCCAGACGCCGCCACGGCGCGGTCGGCACTCGAGATCACCACACAGATGGGTGGCATCACGTCGCTGGCGTTTGGCCGGCTCGACGAGGCGTCGCTGTCGGTCCTCGAGGAGACGGTCGGACGCGTCAGCGACCTCGAGTCTGCCGGCGACCTCGAGGTCATCGGTCCGGGGGACGTGGCGGACTCGTTCGTTCAGGATTGATCGGTCGCGGTTCTCGCACAACGGCCACAGAAGCGCACCCCACCCCCTCGACGCCGCTATCGGGGGCCGCTGGCCGGGATCGTGAACGAAAACGTCGACCCCACCTCCGGTTCGGAGTCGACCCAGATGTCGCCGCCGTGGCGTTCGACGATGCGGCGACAGAGCGCGAGGCCGATGCCCGTGCCGTCAGACTCCTCGCGGCTGTGGAGCCGCTGGAAGACCCGAAAGACCCGGTCTCGGTCGCCGGGATCGATCCCGATCCCCTCGTCTTCGACCGAGAGTTGCCAGTGCCGGCCTGCGCGCTCGGCGCTGACGAACACTCGCGGCGGCTCGTCGCCGCTGTACTCGATCGCGTTCGACAACAGGTTCTGGAACACCTGCCGGAGCTGGCTCGCATCACCCAGCACCGTCGGCAGTGTGCCCTCGATCGTGATCTCGGCGTCTCGCCGCTCGATCATCACGTGCAGGTCGGTCAGCACGTCCTCGAGCACGCTCTCGAGGTCGACGGGCTCGAACGGATCACCGCGCGTTTCGACGCGAGAGTACGCGAGGAGGCCGTCGATCATCTCCCGCATGCGGTCGGCCCCGTCGACGGCGAACGCGATGAACTCCCGGCCGTCGGAATCGAGGTCGTCGGCGTACCGGTCTTCGAGCAGCCGGAGGTAACTCGAGACCATCCGCAAGGGCTCCTGGAGGTCGTGCGAGGCCGCGTACGCGAACTGCTCTAACCGCTCGTTCGACGCCTCGAGCTCCGTGACCGTCTCGTTGAGCCGGCGTTCGTACTCCTGGCGCTCGATCGCGGTCGCGATGATCGTCGCGACGCTCTCGAGGAAGTCGACGTCGTGGTCCGCGAACTCCCGCCGGTCGGTATCGTAGACGTCGATGACGCCCCACGGATCGGCCGCCGGCCCGATAGCGACGGTGAGCCCGCTTTCGGCGTCGCGATTCACCAGCGACGGCCCGTCGAATCGATCGTCGGCCGCGACGTCTTCGATCACGACGGGACCGTCGCCCGCCAGCGCGGCCGCAGCGATCGACCCCGTCGCAGACGCGGTCACGTCCTCGCCGGCGTCGAAGCCGGTGGCGGCCCGACACCGCAGTTCCTCGCCGGCGGGTGCCGCCGGGTCGTGTTCGAAGACGGAACAATACGCCGCGTCGAGCGCGGCCGTGACGAGATCCGTCACCTTCCCCAGCAGGTCGTCGATATCGGGGTTCTCGAGGGCGTGGCGGCCGAGAGAGGAGACCGACTCGAGTTGCACGACCTTCTCCGTCAGCGTCCGTTCGGCCGCCTTGCGCGGCGAGATGTCCCGAAAGAGGCCGACGAAGTAGCGATCCCCGTCGTACGTGAAATCGTTCAGTGAGACGCCGAGCGGGACTTCGTGGCCGTCGACGTGTTGTCCCGGGAGCTCGACGTAGGTCCAGTTGATGTGGCGCTCGCCGGTCTCGAGGTAGCGCTGGAGCGCAGAGAGGTGGGTCTGGCGCAGCCGCGGCGGGATGATGGTGACTTGGCTCGAGCCGACGAGGTCGTTCGGCTCGTGTCCGAGGATGCGCTCGACCGCGGGATTGGCGTAACGGATGTCGCTGTTCGTATCGAGAACGATGATCCCGTCGGGGAGCGCGTCCGCCAGCGCCTCGAACGTCCGGCCATACGTGAGACCGGACTCGGACGTCGCCGTCGAGGCCGCGCTCACGTCCCGTCGACGGACGATGCCGGTAAACTCCGCCTCCCCGGTCTCGGCCGGCGGCGCTCGCTCGAGGTGGATCGTACAGGGAACGGCGTCCGTCGTCGTCCGCAGTGAGACCGGCATCGACACCGGCGACGCATCCCGCTCGTCGAGGGCCGCGACGAGCGACGCGAGGCTCGCCTCGTCGGCCAGCAGCGTCTCGAGGTTCCGGCCACGCAGGTCGCCGCGCTCGTGGCCCGTCAGTCGTGTAAACGCGTTATTGACCGCCACGATCGACCCGGACGGCGTCGCTCGGACACACGCGATGTCGGCCGCCTCGAGCAACCCGCCGACCCGGTCGGAGATCGAACCGGTATCGGGCTCGTCCGGAGCGGACGACGAGTCGTTTGGCGGGCCAGATTCCATGTCAGTGTTTCGGCAGTAGCGTAAATAAGGACTGTGGACGGCGTCGTCTCGAATCTCTTCTGTGGTGTGACAAAAACAGAGTGTGGACCAGTTGCTCGGCATCGTCGCGACGGCGACGGACGGTCGGAGATCGTCAGTCCCAGAAGGCCTGGGTCCGCGCGTATTCGCGCTCCTTCGAGAGGATGTCCCGGTAGAACTCGGACTCGTCCTCGCGGAGCTTGTTGATGATCTGGGCGGCGTTGTGTGGGCCGACGCCGCGGGCGGCCATCGCGATCACGGCCTGCTTGCCGTGGCTCTGGACGAGACTCGCCGCCCGAAACGCGCGTTCGGTCATCTCCCGTTGCTCGTCGTCTTTCTCCTCGGCGCGGACTGCCTGCACCACCTCGTCGGCCCACGGGTTCAACGAGGCGATCCGGGTCGAGCCACACTCCGGACACTCGGGCTGGTCCGGCACCCGCTTGACCTTCGTCTTCACCTTCCACTCCTCGCAGTGGGTACACAGCAGGATGACGCGATCATCCTGAATGCGCTCTTTGACCGTCTCGATGACGCTCGCGTCGGCATTTTCCGGTGCGAGCAGTTCCTTCCCGCCCGATGACCGGCCGCCCTGCCCGACCGGCGTCCGGCCGCGGTGGGTCACAAGCTCGAGCTCGCCCGACTGGATCTCCTCGAGGACGGCACTCGCGCGGTCGACGTCGAGATCCTCGTGGAATACCTCTCGGATTGCCTCCTCGTACATCGGCGTGTCCTCGAGCGCCGAGAGCAGGCGGTCGTTCGAGAGACGGCCCGACCCGTTCCCCTGCCAGCGCTTGAGCGCGCCAAACTTCGCCGAGACCTGCGCGAGCCGAAAGGCGAGCGCGTCGGAGTTTTTGAGCCCGAGTTCGACGATGGCCTCGACGTGGTCGGGGTCGGTCTCCTTTAGGACCGCGAGCACGTCGCTGGTCGCGATCGAAGTGGGAACCTCGAGTTCGATCCGATAGGGATCGGTCTCGAGGCCGACCGAGGAGCCCGCGCGTTGGCCCAACAGCGCCGAGAGGATCCGGCCGAGGGTCTCGTTTACCATGTGGCCGAACGGCGCGTTGAGAACGATCGTCCGGCCCTGTCGCTCGAGGACGAGCCGGTCGGCCGTCGGCATCGGCGACTCGCTCTCGACCTGACGCTCGAGTTGCGCGCAGGCCCCGGTCAGCGTGTACTCGTCGGATGGATAGCGGCCGGCAAGTTCGCGGCCGACAGCCGCGGCGTCGGCCCCCGCCTCGAGCTGGGGCTCCGCAACGGCGCGGATCTCGCCCACCTCGCCGGCGACCGCGGCGGGAACGGGGATCTCCTGACCGATCCACGATGGCACCTCGCCGGCGGGGTCCTCGATCGGACTGACCTTCACGGTCCCGTCCTCGTCGTCGATCTCGGCGATCCGCCACATCTCGCCGCGCTGGATGAACACCTCGCCCGGTTGGGCGAAGTTGACGACGAACCGCTCGTCCAAAGTGCCGATCTGGCCCCCGGAGGCGATGTCGTGGACCTCGTAGGTCTCCTCGTCGGGGATCATCGAGAGGTTCGAATAGACGTACTGCCAGGTGCCGCCCGTCGTTTCGATGCGGTCTTCGCCCTCGTCGAACCAGCAGATCCGGTTGCGGTCGAGTTCGGTGACGATCTCGCGAACCGTCTCCTCGGGAACGGTCCGGAACGGGTAGGCCCTCGTGATCGTTTCGACGGCCTCGTCGACGTACGTGTCCCCGCGGCTCTGGACGAGCGCCGGCAACTGGTTCGCGACCACGTCCAGACTGCCCTCGTGGATCGCCGCCGGCTCGACCTCCCCGTCGCAGGCCCGCCGAGCGATCGACAGCGCTTCGAGGGTGTCGTCGGGTCGCGTCGTGACGACCGTCCCGCTCGAGACCGCGTTCTGGCGGTGGCCTGCGCGGCCGATCCGCTGGAGGAGCCGCGTGACCTGCCGCGGGCTCTTGTACTGGATCACGTGGTCGACCTGTCCCACGTCGATCCCGAGTTCCATCGACGAGGTACAGAGCAGCCCATCGATCTTGCCGGCCTTGAACCGGTCCTCGACGTCGATCCGAGCCTCCTTCGAGAGCGAGCCGTGATGGACCCCGATCGGGAGCTCGAGCTCCTTGAACCGCGACCCCAGCGCCTCGGCCGTCTGGCGCGTGTTCACGAATATCAGCGTCGACTCGTTTTCGGCGACCAGATCGCGGATCAGCCGGACGTGGCTTGCCGTGTCGGCCTCGGTCATGAGTTCGCCGGCCAGCCGCTCGTCTTCGTCGGTCACCTCGGGTTCGCGGACCGTCACGTCGACGTTGCTTCCCACGTCGATCTCGCGGATCTCGCAGGGCCGTCCGCCCGTGAGGAACTGCCCCACCTCCCCCGGATCGCCGACGGTCGCCGAGAGACCGATCCGCTGGAACGGCCCCGCAAGGTCCCGCAGGCGCTCGAGGCCGATCGCCAACTGCGCGCCCCGCTTCGAGGCGGCGAGTTCGTGGACCTCGTCGATCACGACGTGGGAGAGATCCGCCAGCGCCTCACGCAGCCGCTCTCCCGTCAACATCGCCTGGACGGTCTCGGGCGTCGTGATGAGCACGTCCGGCGGGTCCTCGGCCTGTTTCCCCCGCTGGTACTGGGTCGTATCGCCGTGGCGGACGTCGACCTCGAGGTCCAAGTACTCGCCCCACCACTCGAGGCGCTCGCGCATGTCGCGGTTGAGCGCCCGCAGCGGCGTGATGTAGAGCGCGCCGAAGCCCTCGGGCGGCCCTTCCTCGGCGACCAGATGGTCGAAGACGGGCAACATCGCCGTCTCGGTCTTGCCGCTCCCGGTGGGTGCGATCACGAGCGTGTTCTCGCCGGCAGATAGCGGCGGGATCGCCAGTCGCTGCGGTGCCGTCGGCGTCGAAAATCCGCGTTCGGAGAGCGCTCCGCGAACCGTCGCTCCGAGGTGCGTAAACGCCGCGACGTCCCCGTCAGTCATCGGAATACGGTAGGGACGAGCGGCGGATAAACACCACGTTTCCGGTGAAATCGAAGCGCGGGATTACTCCTCGGCCGTCTCCTCTCCGTCGTCCGCTTCGTCGCTCTCGTCTGCGTCCTTGGCGTCGATATCGTCGTCGATCAGTTCGTCGGCGACCCCCTCGTCGACTGCCATCTCGCCGGGGTCGGCTGGGTCCGCGCTGACATCTGGCTCCGCGCGCTCGGCGATTTCCTCGTCCGACCGGTCGCCGTCGGTGATGTCGACGTTCGTCTCCGCCTCGTCGATCGCGTCTGCGCCCTCTCCCGCGGCGGACGTCTCGGCCTCGGTCGACTCCTCCTCGTCGCCCGGCTCCCCAATCGGGATCGTCGCGACGGGTTCGGACAACTCGTCCGGAACGGCCGCCGCCGCCCGCTCCTGGAACTCGTCGACCGACCGAATGCCGTCACCGCCCTCGCTCGAGCCGCGGAGCCGGCCGACGACGTAGGCGAGCGCGAGGACGCCGCCGGCGACGAGCGCGTATCTGAGGAGACGGCTACCGGACGAAGAGTCCGCCGTCGGTTGCGTACTGGACGCCGAATCCGCTCGGTCGCTGGCGGGTGTTCGAATTCGCATCACGGACAGTACGTCCTCGGCCGGCAAGTGGGTTCGGGACGGTCGAGTCGGAAGCGGACAGGCCGACGCGCCGCACCGATCACTGCTCGAGGTGCGCGATGCGCGCGTACCGGCCGGCCCGCCAACCGGCGACGAGCGCGACGACCGTGCCGACACAGAGCGCGAGCGCGAAGCCGGCGGCGTAGACCTCGAGCGGCGTCCGAAGGAGGCGCTCGAAGCCGAGCACCGCCGCCGAGAAGCGGTTCAGGCCGAGCACGACCAGCGGCGTCGCCGCGAGACCGACGAGGCCGCCGACCAGGCCGATGAGGAGCCCCTGTGCGCCGATCGTCCCGGCGAGGACCCGTCGGGAGAGCCCGACGGCCCGCAGCGCCGCGAGTTCCTCGCGCTGTTGGTGGGCCACGAGCGCGAACAGGTTCGCCGTCAGGACGACGCCGCCGACGATGGCCAGACCGACCAGCGTCGCGCCGCTTGCGAGGACGACCGAGCGCTCCTCGAGCATCCCCTCGACCTGTTCGCCGCTGGTGCGGACCTCGTACGTGGGATAGACCTCGGCGAGTTCGTCCGCGACGGCGTCGCGGTCGGCGTCGGCCGTCACGTCGGCGGTGACGAACGTCGCTCGATCGGTGCCTGACGTGCCGGCGACGGCCTGTAGATCACCTAGCGGCACCGTCATCGCTGGCGAGCCCAGATACTGCGAGTAGTACGAGGACGTGCCGACGACGGTAAACTCGTATTCGGAGGCCGTCTGCCGGCTCGTCCCGATGTGGACGGTGTCGCCGACGGAGACGTTCAGCGCCGCGGCGGTCCGCGGGTCGAGCACGAGCGTACTGGTCCGTGGCTCGTCCGGCGGTGGGCTGAGAGCGATTTCCCGATCGACTGTGAATCCCCCACCGGACTGGAAGTTGAACCCCTCGTGAGTCTCCTGAACGCCGACCGCGGGCCTGCGTCGCAGGTTGGACTCGTTCGTGCCGACGTACACGTCGTACATCGCGATCGGCGAGGCACCCGCGATATCGTCGCGTGCGGTGAGTTCGGCCGCCATTCCGTGTGCGCCCACGACCGGGTTCTCGGTCCCACTCGCGGCCGGGTCGACGGGATCCCGCGAGATCCAGATATCCCGGTCGGCGCTGTCTAACCCCTGCTCGCCCTTCTCGACGACGCCGACGCCGAGACTCGCCAGCACCGTCACTGAGAGGACGGCCAGCGTGACCGCACAGACGGTGAGGACGGTCCGCCCGGGCGAGCGCCGAAGCTGTGCGAGCGCGAGGCCCGCGACGGCCCGCGTTCGGACGATCGCTCGCGTCGCGTTCATCGGCCGACCTCCTCGAGCACGGACGTCCGCACGGCCACCACCAGCGGATAGGGCACGGCGATCAGCCCGGAGAACAGGGCGACCGCGATCGCGTAGGGGACGAACACCAGGTGGAACTGCGCGACCGCTCCCGGTGCGATCGTCGCGCCGGCAATGGCGTTGACCGCGACGATCCCTGCTGCACCGAGGGCGACGCCGACGAGCGCGCCGACTAGCGTGGTGATACCCGCCGACACCGCGACGATCGCCAACCGACCGCGCGTCGGGACGCCGACTGACTCGAGAACGGCGAGCGTGCGCCGGTCCTCGTCGACGGTCATCCCCATCGCCGTCGCGACGAACGAGGCACAGATCGTCACGCTGACCACGAGCGCGATGACGCCGGTCGCGAAGGCCAGCCCGTCGTCGAACAGCGACGACGGATCGGTGGTTCCGGCGACTTCGATCGCGGCGGCCGGATAGGCGTCCGCCGCGGCCGACTGCGCCGCCGATGACTCGCCCCAGATCAGGAGCCGATCCGCGAGCCCACCGTCGGCGGCCCCCGAGAGCGACTGGAGCCCGCTCACGTGAACGAGCGCAACCGGCGCGGTGGCTCCGCCCGTTCCGTCGTCCGCGACCGCTGTCACCGTCACCGAGGGCCCGCTCGAGCGCCCCGGCCCCATCGAGACGGTCAGTTCGTCGCCCGACGACGCGCCGAGGCGGTCCGCCGCGGTCTCCGAGAGGACGATCTCGCCGGTCCGCGGGCCGTCGTACGACCCGTTCGCGTAATGGGGATCGCCCCGCTCGAGGGCGGCCGTCGACAGGCCCGCGACGGTCCGCGATTCGCCGTCGGGAACGACGCCGACGAGCCGGACGGTTCGCGCGTTGCCGTTCGGTGGCCTCAGTCGGACCGTCTCGACCAGCACCGGCGAGGCGTGATCGATGCCGTCGCGGTCGCGGATCGCCGCGGCCCGCTCGTTGGTCGCGCCGAGGCGCGGCCCCTCGACGCCGTCGACCGACGAGAGCGTGCCGCTTTCCTCGGGCGTGACGGCGACGGCCGCGTCGTTTCGACCCGTCACGCCGCCGTCGGCGAGCGCCAGCGCGACGCCGGTCACGACCAGAAGCAACGCGACCGTCAGCGCGATGACCCCAATCGTCGAGACGGTTCGGCCCGTCGTCGTCCGCGTCGCTCGCCGCCACCACCGGGCGAGTGCTAGGCGAGCGAGCCCCGTCCAGCGCGTTCGCCACCCCCCGCCGTCAGCCATCCCCGACCACCTGCCCGTCGCGGAGGGTGATGACCCAGTCGGCGACGGACAGCGTGGCCTCGTCGTGCGACGCGACCAGTACCGCCCGATCGCGCCCGATATCGGTCAACAACTCGAGGACGTCCGCACCGGTCGCCGAGTCGAGTTCCCCCGTCGGCTCGTCGGCCACGATCACGTCCGGATCGGTCGACAGCGCCCGCGCGATCGCGACCCGCTGGCGCTCCCCGCCGCTGAGTTCGCCGGGCAAGTGGGTCGTGCGGTCGCCGAGACCGACGGCCTCGAGCAGTCGCACCGCCCGCGCTCGCCGGTCACTCCGCGGGACGCCGGCCTGCACGAGCGGGAGCGCGACGTTCGCGCGGGCCGACAGCGACGGCAAGAGATGAAAGCGCTGGAACACGATCCCGATGTGCTGTCGCCGCAGCCGCGTTCGCTCCGCGTCCGACAGCGCCGTGATGTCGGTCCCGTGAAGTTCGACGCCCCCGGCCGTCGGCAGCAATAGCCCGGCGACGGCGTGGAGAATCGTCGACTTGCCGCTTCCGCTTGGCCCCTCGAGCCCGACGATGGTTCCCGACGGAAGCTCGAAGGAGACGTCGCGGAGCGCGGTCACCGTCCGCTCGTCGCTCGAGCGAAGCCGACCGCCAGTCGCGCCGTACCGGTGGCTGACGCCCTCGAGTCGAACGGCCGCCGTCGATTCGCGCTCGTCGCGTTCACCCCTCGTGGCCGACGGCCGCGAATCCAGCACTGATTGCCCGAACATCACAGGTGTCTCACTGCCGGCTAACGGCCCGTCGGCTCATTGTTTCGACCCGATTACCCCTGTCAGACGGCTGCTACCCTCGTTCCGCTGCGAACAACCGTCCCAGTCGCCGACGCAAAATCGCCTCGCAGCGGTCGTCCCCTTCGCCGGTCGACTGCCGACGGCTCCCTCGAGTTCCGAGCGCCGTCTGACCGGTCGCCGCGGCTTCGCGACGCGAATACGGAGTCGATACGACGCGGAAACCCGTCCGTAACGGCCGTCGGAAATACGCTTTCTTCGTCCGGTCCGTCGCGTGAGTTCCACGCAGCTTCCGTTCTCGGATCGAGTGAGCCGAATCGGCCCTCCACGCGGGGCTGACAGCGTCTCACTGCAGGTAACCGGTCGTCTCGACTCAGCGCACGGTCGGCATACAGCGAAAACGAGCGTCTTCTTGATTCACAGATCGCATCGGCGTCTCCGACGAGGGCGAGATATCGCCCCACGCGTACTGTCACGATGGCGTAGTGATAGCCGGGGTGTTTTCACGCCCTGTAGATCGGCCAGTACCGGCTCCGTTCTCCCCGGCTCGAGGACGCTCTCCGATCGCCCGTTGGACTCGCATCGAATTCTCGAGTACACGGAATTCCTGCTCAGAATACGTGCGTAATGCCCATACTTCTCAACGCGGTACGCGTATTTAATGACGGAGTCCGAGATGTCGAGTGATCCCCCCGACCGAAGTTCTCCGGAAGCGGTCGTCGAGCGCGTCACCGATGCCGTCTTCGCGCTCGACGAAGACTGGCGGTTCACGTACTGCAACGACCGAGCCGAAAGCACGTTCGGACGAGACCGAGCGCAACTCCGTGGGAACGTCATCTGGGAGGAGTTTCCCGCGTTGACCGACTCGCCGTTCCAGTGGGAGCACGAACGTGCGATGGAGTCCCAAGAGCCAGTCACGTTCGAGGCACGCTATCCGCCACAGGATAGTTGGTTCGAAACGCGCGTCTATCCCTCTGAAAGTGGCCTTTCGGTGTACGCCCGCGATATCACTGACCCGGACGACCATCACCGGGAACTCGAGGAACGCGAGCGAGCACTCCGGCGTGCCAACGAAGTGATGGCGGCCCCAGACCAGCCGCTCCCCCAACAGATACGTTCGCTCCTCGATATCGTTCGCACGACAGTCGGAACCGAGTTCGCGACGCTCTCGCGAGTCGATGAAAGCGCTGGCGAATACGTATTCGAACACGTGGCCACGCCGGAAGCGGTCGATCTCGAATCGGGCGATACGACGCCGCTCGAGACCCTACCAAACTGCTCACGCGTCGTCGAGACCGCAGAGACACTCGTCCTCCGGGATGTGAAAGCCGAGGCCCCGGAACTGGCTGACCCCGAGTGGGGAATCGCCTGTTATCTCGGGACACCGGTTATCGTCCACGGAGACATCTACGGGACGTTCTGCTTCTACGGGATGGAGGCGCGGACCGAGGCGTTCTCCGACTGGGACGTCTCGTTCGTCCGTCTGCTCAGCAATTGGGTGAGCAACGAACTCGAGCACAGAGTGTATAGACAAGAACTCAGGGAATCCAACGAACGCTTAGAGCAGTTCGCCCACGCCGCCTCCCACGATCTTCAGGAACCCCTGCGGATGGTCTCGAGTTACCTCCAGTTGCTCGAAAACCGGTACGCTGACGACCTCACCGAGGACGGCCGGGAGTTCCTCGAGTTCGCCGTCGACGGGGCCGACCGCATGCGCAGCATGATCGATGGATTACTCGCATATTCGCGGGTCGACACGCGCGGCGCTCCCCTGGAGCCGGTCGAGTTGGAAACCGTACTCGACGACGTTCTCCGGGACTTCCAGTTGAAAATCGAGGAGACGGGCGCGGAAATAGCCACGGAATCCCTCCCTCGCGTCGAAGGCGATGCCGACCAACTCAGGCAGGTGTTTCAAAACCTGGTGGACAACGCCATCGAGTACAGCGGCGAGGAGCCACCACGGGTGCGTGTCTCGGCCGAACGGGCGGGCGACAAGTGGGCGGTCTCGGTTCGCGATGAGGGCGTCGGTATCGACTCCGAAGACGCCGACCGCGTCTTCGACATGTTCCAGAGCTGTCACACGCAAGAGGAGGGCGCGGGGACGGGAATCGGCCTGGCGCTGTGCGATCGCATCGTCACGCGCCACGACGGTGACATCTGGGTCGCGTCCGACCGTAGCGATGGCACAACGGTTCGGTTCACTCTCCCGGTAGTAGACGAGTCGGGTGACTGAGTACGCTGTGCGTACCGCTGTTGCGGGCGTCAAGTAACCCGTCGCACAGTCACCGAATGCGGTGTACCCCTTCCCTCTACGATATCGGGTAACAATCGTAGACCGAGGGGGAGACCAACCTGCTCCCGAATACGCTTTGGAACTGTGAAGTCGCTAAATCATCTCGTATATCTGCCGAACTATTCTGTTAAAGCCCAATATTTATGCTGTACTATCCAGTATCTGGCCAATATAATTATAGTATTTAGGATATACTTCGCACGTAATGCGAATCGAAGCGGATCGGATCTATGAGCAACTCGAGTATCGGTTTGAGGATGATCTGCGAAGCGTTAGTTACTACGACGAAGACGAGAGCGATCACGTGTATATTCGAGATGATGTCAAAACGAAGTACGACAGTTCAGATATCGAGAGCGTGTTCCGAGAAGCGCGTCTAGAAGCGATCGATCAGCAGCATCAGGAGTCGCTCTATAGTCACGGCGACTTACAGTGCGTTCTCCGGTGCTTCGAGAAGGCGATAGAGTTGCATCTTATCAAAACCCAACGGAAAGGAGTAATAGCTGCACTCGAGATCGGGGCGATAGACGATCTCCAAGGAACGATCAACTCCGCAATAGTCGCGCTCGACGAAACCGACTCGTGATCGATTTCAGCATTGCTCTGTAGCCTCTTTCGACGGAGCACGGAGTGGCCGAAGCAGACGTGAACCGATCCGATCTCGAGCGACTGTCTTCAGAGAGTATTGCGGACGCCCGTCGCTCTTCAAAGACGGGGTTGAGGATGCGGCGTTCGAAGCTACGTCGTTACCGACAGCAGTTCTTCGCTCGGAGCGATCTGCAGCCATCGATTCCCGACGATCACGACCGTGTACCCATGATACTGGAAGGTAAGCCGACACGAAGTCGTGCCCTCTTTCGTGTGAGCGACGAACGAATCCAGCGCTTCCGGATCCACGCTGTTTCCCAGCGGTTCGAGTTCAGCCGGCTTCTGACCAGTTAACTCAGCGATGCCCCTGATCACCAGACTGCTCGTCGATTGGTTGGTGGCCTTGTCCAATTCGACTTTGTACACGGGAACTATTTCATCCCATAATTTGTTACTAATCATGGTTTTTCGAAGCCGAAAACTCGTCGCATATACAACGTGCTACGTAATATACGAATGATGAAAGTACTTCTGGCCGTTAGATATAACGCATCCTTACTCTAACTGGTCGTCCTCGCGGATCGGCTTCGCGGACAGACCTGTCGAGACATATCGTTCTAGAAAAAGTACGCTTCAGCGGGGTTCGAGGGCCGGACCAGACGAGTCTTTACCTTGAGACGGTAACGATCACTATCGATGCGTAAACGGACACTACTTGCCTCGCTCGGGTCCGGCGTCACACTCGGGCTAAGCGGTTGCATGGGTACGTTCGGCGATACCAGCGGCGACGGGGCAAGCGGAAACACGTATTTAGACGCGAAAACGTGGAGTGTCGATCCGGCCAATCTGCCGTTCCCGACGCACGGGGACGAACTCCCGTCTGCGACCCTGCCAGCGCCAGTCCGTGACAGAGACAACGTCTCCGTCCCCGGTGACTTCGAGACGGACCTCCTGCTGACGTTCATGTACACGACCTGCAGTACGATGTGTCCGCGGCTGACCGCGATCATGGCACAGGTCCAAGACGACGCACTCGAGGAGGAATATGGCGAGCAGGTGTCGTTCGTCGAGATGACGTTCGACCCCGCCAGAGACGACGCCGACGCTTTCGCCAGTGGGCCGACACACACCACATCGACATGGATGCCGACAACTGGTACTTCCTGCGTCCCAAAAGCGAGACGCGCGCCAAGACGGTTGTTCAGGACAGCTACGGTGTGAATTTCACGAAGACGACTCCGAAGAATATGGACACCTATATGTTCGTGCACACGGGGTTGATCTTGCTCGCCAACAAGAAGGGGTACGTAGAGCGCTCGTACAAACTCCAAAGCGCGCAGACAGACGGTCCGCCGCGAGTGAGCAGACAAGACGTCAGCGATGACCTGAAGACGCTGCGCGAACGGGAGTCCTGAGACGCCGCGATATCGTCGGTTTTCGACCGCGCATCAACTCCGAAACAAGTCGCCGGGACCGCTACTACCACAGGTACTGCACGCAGTTTTCCTTCAAACAGTAGATCTTCGATACCCTCCACATCGTAGACGTATCCCCAGTGTAATTCTCGACGTTTGAATCGTTCTTTCGAAGAATGGACCAGATAATCTACACAGGTGCCGAACGGACGTTCACGACCACACCGACCGCCAGTATCCGGCTAGCGGAGCGCAAACTGCAGACACCGATAACGAGACCCATACCGACGGTAACAGGACTGATGAGGCCGGGTTCGGCCCCGGTAGCGTCGGTATCGTCGGGGCCGGTCTCGCAGCGGCTATCGGTACGCTTCTCTTCCGTACGCGACGCTAATTCGTCGTGTCGGCAGGTCCTTCGCTCCCCCGCTCGAGATCGAATCTCGACGGCCGAATTCGCGGACAGGGCCCACTCGTCTCGCAGATGAGGTACACGCAGGTTCGACGCGAACACGTCGTAGA
Organism: Natrinema sp. 74; assembly: GCF_046097095.1. Lineage (NCBI taxonomy): Archaea > Methanobacteriati > Methanobacteriota > Halobacteria > Halobacteriales > Natrialbaceae > Natrinema > Natrinema sp. 74. Next base: position 2,664,916 of record NZ_CP175698.1, on the reverse strand, counting down.
CGCGGATCGACGCGAGAAACGGGGTGACCTAAGTCCTGTCGGGTTACCTCCCTTCCACCGCCTGTGCCGGAGCTTGCCGTAGAGCCAGAGGGGAATCGCGGAGAACGTCCAAAACGGGGGTGCGCGTAACGCTCGGTCCGGGTATCGGCTTTTCACGCAGCATGAGGTGAACATAACGTTAAGTTCCGGTAGAGAATGTCTGACGATGAAGGGGTAGTGGTTTACACCCTGTCACACGCTCCAACTTCCCCTTCAGCGGACAGTTGGCGAATAGCAATAGCGGTTTCCTCACACGGTCGATACGCACGCGGCTACCGATAGCGTTCGGTCCAACGTGACTGAGTCTCGGGCTGCTTGGACAGGAATAGACTCGATCGACGGTGTGCTCACACCGCTGGTCGCACTCGCGATGGGTTCCGTCGCACCAATCGACACGCTCATTCGCAACACCCCGTTCGACGCCGACACCACGGCCGTGTCGTATGCGGCCCGCAGGACTGAGAGCGCCCTCGAGTTCATCGTCTGCCGGTTGCAGCGACCACCGCGGACTTGAAATCCTGAGAGCAGTCCGTTAGCCTCGGCTATCGCCGTTGATTGTTTTAGTTGACATCAATCAGCCAACAAGACTATAGCAACCCAGTTCCGAGGGGCAAGCGGCGGGAAAGATTCGGTCGTTGCCCGACGGAATCGTTCCGACTTCGAGACATACGGAACCCCGCCGCCCTGGGATCGTTCCAACGAGAGCCACTCGCCGTATTGTCACCGATCTCAGACCCAGTCGGTTCACACCACCTACCGAATGGGGCTCCAACGCCGGTCTCTGGCCGGCGCTTCTCGAGACGAGCATTCGATCGGTAGCGACGGCGATCCCGAATTCGACCGCGCCCGTCACTGTTCGCATCGAGAGCGTCTCGACAACTCCCGTCGCTGCTCGAGCATGAACCGTCGCACTTGAACACTGGAAACAAGTTCAACTCCGAATATGGCCTCCGATATCAGAAACACGAACCCGACAGTAACTCTACTCTGAGTGGCGAAAACACCGTTACCCGATTCAACTCCCCTTCGACGAGGAAAGAAGTCCGCCCTCCCCGATTTGAACGGGGGACAAGTCGATCTACAGTCGACTGCTCTACCAGTCTGAGCTAAGGGCGGGCATTCCAACGTAGCCGCCGAGGTACACATAAGGGTTATTATTCTCGATAGCGCAGACGTGCGATCGATCGTGAACAGAAGAATGATTGATATGGGAGGCGTTGCAACACGAGAGTAGTTCGCGCATGAGCAAGATCACGTTCCGGGCCGACGACGACCTCGTGGACCGCCTCGAGGCACTCGACGCGTCCAAGAGCGAAGTGATGCGAGAGGCGCTCCGTGCGTATCTCGAGGGCGGGAAGGCCGACACCGGCGAGGGTGGCGCGGGGTCAGACCGTAATCAGACGGGCGCGATCGACGATCTCGTCCGCGAGCGGGTCGACGAGCGACTCGAGGAGCGCCTCCGGGAGCTCGGACTCGACGGGACGGGCTCGCGGCCACGTGAGGTGACGCCGTCGGCGGGGAACCAGGATCTAAACGTGACACTATCGCTCGAGGGAGCGACGTTCGAGGCGAGCGAACAAGTCGTGTCTGACGAACGAGTCGAAGTTGATCGCGACCGCGCGCGTATGAGCGCGAACGGCGACCGATCGACAGGCCGGACACAGGAACGTGCGGAAACGCAGTCTCGCGACCGCGAAGACGAGCGACGGTGCACCCAATGTGGAGACCACCTCGACGGTGAGCACGTGTACTGCCCCAACTGCGGTGAAAAGGCGTCGCGGCGATTGTTCTGTGATTGCGGCGACGAGATCAGAACCGACTGGTCGTTCTGTCCCGGTTGCGGTCGTCGGACACCAGCAGCGGACGTTCTCGAGTCGAGAAATAACCAATACTGACCGGTGTAAGACACTGAACGTCGCCGTCGCCGGAAGTTTTATTATTCAAGCCAAACATCGCCTTAGTCGCGTAAGACGGACTGTCTTACAGCCGTCGACGAGACGGGAAATCGCCCGATGACGGGCGGTTCGGACGTAAGACACGCCGCGTCTGACAGGGGCGCGCCACCGTCTTACCCCAACGGGGAATACAACCATGGAGCGTGTGACACTGCGAATCCCGAAACAGCAGATCGAAGAGGTCGAACAACTGGTCGACTCGGGCGAGTTCCCGAATCGGAGCGAGGCGATCCGATCGGCCGTCCGTGAGATGATCAATGAACAACAGGACGCGCCCGGCGAACAGTCCCGCAAGCGCAACTGGGCGAAGGTGTAACGATGCAGGACATCGTACAGGACGCCCTCGACAACGCGGAGGAAGAGGCCCGGGACATGGACGTCTCGATGGACGACGACGAGTTCGGGGACCCCCGAATCGTCATCGTCGGTTGCGGCGGTGCCGGTAACAACACAATCAACCGACTGTATAACATCGGCGTCGACGGTGCGGACACCGTGGCGATCAACACGGACAAACAGCACCTGAAGATGATCGAGGCCGACACGAAGATTCTCGTCGGCAAGTCGCTCACGAACGGGCTCGGTGCTGGCGGTGACCCGTCGATGGGCGAGCGGGCGACCGAGATGGCCCAGAGCACGATCAAAGAGGTCCTCGGCGACGCGGATCTCGTGTTCGTAACCGCGGGCATGGGCGGTGGCACCGGCACGGGTGCCGCCCCCGTCGTCTCGGAGATCGCCAAGGATCAGGGCGCAATCGTCGTTGGGATGGTCTCGACGCCCTTTAACGTCGAGCGCGCCCGCACGGTGAAAGCCGAGGAGGGACTCGAGAAACTGCGCGAGCAGGCCGACTCGATCATCGTGCTGGACAATAACCGGCTGCTCGATTACGTCCCGAATCTGCCGATCGGGAAGGCGTTCTCGGTGATGGACCAGATCATCGCCGAGACCGTCAAGGGGATCTCCGAGACGATTACCCAGCCGTCGCTGATCAACCTGGACTACGCGGACATGTCCACAATCATGAATCAGGGCGGCGTCGCCGTCATGCTGGTCGGCGAGACCCAGGACAAGAACAAGACTGACGAAGTGGTCAAGGATGCGATGAATCACCCGCTGCTCGACGTCGACTACCGCGGCGCGTCCGGCGGGCTCGTCCACATCACCGGCGGCCCCGATCTCACGCTGAAAGAGGCCGAGGGCATCGCGGACAATATCACAGAGCGCCTCGAGGCGTCCGCGAACGTCATCTGGGGAGCCCGTATCCAGGAGAACTACAAGGGCAAGGTCCGCGTCATGGCGATCATGACCGGCGTCCAGAGCGCGCAGGTGCTCGGTCCGACGACGCAAAAGCAGGCCGATAAGTCCCGTCAGAGCATCGAAGGCGTTAGCGACGCTAATTTCGATGCGAGCAACAACGTCGAAAGTGGCTCCGAGTTCGGCGCGCAAAGCGACGGCGGCCGCGACGAACTCGAGCGACAGAACGGCGTCGACGTGATCCGGTAAGACGGCGGCGCGACTCGCGACACACCACTTTTCACCGCAGGTCGGTTCTATTTCGCAGGGGTGTCGTCGATACCGACAGTTGTAGTGGCCACTGCAACGAGTGACACACTGATCGCAATGGTGTCCAACGATCAGCTATGCAGTGACGTTCAGTGGCTACTATAGTTACTCGCAAAGCGTCGTCGCGGGCCATCGGACTCGAGACGGCCGCGTCTCGAATACCGAGTCGATCGTCCGTTTACGGCCGTATACGTATCCGAACGGAACGATACCGACGGAGTCTGTTGCGATCGATCGACCGATCGGCCGGCCGGTATCGACCGCGAGAAAACCGGCCAAATCAGGCCAGCGACTCGAGTAGCGAACACTTGCGGCAGACCTCGCGGGTGGTCGTCGAGCCGCACTCGACGCACTCGCGGAGGTCGGCTCCGTCGTCGCCGGCGTATTTCTCGGCGGCGATCTCGGCGAGTTCCTCGTATCCCGAGAGGATCGAATGGCGGGTACCGGGGTGGTTCTCCTCTAAGTCGTATAGCAACTGTTGGATCTCGCCCCGGTAGGCCTCGCTGGCGTGGGGACACTCGGTGATGTGAGCGGGGAGGTCCTCGACGTGGGCGTAGAGGGCGATCTCCTTCTCGGGCACGTCACGCAGTGGCTTTGCACGCGGGACGAACTCGTCTTGTTCCTCGCGCTCTTCCAGCGGCCCGAGGCTGGCGTCGAAGTGTTTCGCCATCTGTTCGACATCGCCCTCGAGGACGTTCATCAGCGCCGTCTGGGCCTCGTCGTCTAAGTTGTGGCCGGTCAGGAGGAGGTCGGCCTCGAGCTTCTCGGCGTACTTCGAGAGGAGATCGCGTCGGAAAACGCCGCAGTAGGCGCAGGCGGCCATGTTTTCGGGGTCGTCCTCGACGACCTCGTCCATCTGAATGCCGAACTCCTCCTCGTAGCTGACGAGTTCGTGGCGGATGCCGAGTTCGTCGCTTAGTTCGACGCAGGCGTCGACCGACTTGTCGCGGTAGCCCTCGATCCCCTCGTGGATCGTCAGTCCGACGAGTTCGATGCGGGGATCCTCGGCGAAGGTGTCGTGGAGGATCCGCGTGAGGACGACGCTGTCTTTCCCGCCGGAGAGGCCGATCACCCAGGTCTGGGGATTCTCCGGCGTCGCATCGTGGGGGACGAGATCGTCCCGTCGGACGCGCCGGCGAACCCGCTTCTCGACCGACTTGCGGAAGTGGTCCGTACAGAGGTGGGCTCCGGAGTAGGCGGCGTGCATGATCGCCTCCTCGTCGCACCGGTTGCAGTCCATCGCGCTCACGTTGCCGTCGGACGCGTATGTCCGTTTCGTCTCCCCCCGTTCGGCTCGAGATTCGAGCCCGTGAGCGCCAGACGAATCCGATCGGCCGAGCCGAACCGAAGCCGACGACGGAGTCGTGTCAAGCGAAACGTATTCCGTCTGTCAGTGCGACGGCGACGCATGGGAAGCTACGACAGAACGCCGTCGACGGGGTTCGAGCGAATCGACACCTTCGACGGCGGGTTCGGCTGGCTCGCCCACCCCGACGAAGCCGGGCAGCGGGCGAGCCACGCCCTGCGCGGCGACGATGGCGGCGTCTGGCTCTTCGATCCGCTCGAGGCACCCGGAATCGACGCGGCGATCGAGGAGCTTGGCGACGTGTCGGGCGTCGTCGTCTGCTCGGCCTATCACACCCGTGACGCCGACCAGTTCGCCCGGCGGTTCGACGTGCCCGTCTACGTCCCGACGTGGCTGAACCGGGTTTCGGAACGGCTCGACGCACCGCTCGAGCGCTTCGACGGCGACCTCGAGCGGTCGGGCGTTGCGGTCCGCGAGGCGAGTCTGCTGCCGGGCTGGTCAGAAGCGATCGCCTATCGGCGGTCGGACGGGACGCTGTACGTGCCGGACATCCTCGGGACTGCACCGTCGTATCTCGCAGGTGACGAACGGCTCGCGGTCTATCTGCTCCTCCGGCCGGTCGTTCCGACGAGCGCGTTCGAGGGGATCGCACCGAAACGGATCCTCGTCGGCCACGGGACCGGCGTCTTCGTCGACGCCGCGAGCCACCTCGCCGAGGCGCTCGCGACCGCTCGTCGGCGGTTTCCGCGCGCTTTGCTCAAGGGGAGATCGCAACTCCGTGCGCTGGTCGATGCGCTCTGACCGTCAGCGTCAGGCCGGCACCGTCGGCCGTTCCTCGACGGCGTCGGATCCCTCCTCGAGGGCGGATAGCAGGAGGTCGACGTAGCGGTCACGCGGAGCGGAAGAGAACAGTTCGTGGCCGCCGTCGTAGAGGACGACGTGCTCTGCGGGGACCCGTTCGCCGATCGGTTGGAGGTCGACGACGGGATCGCGAAGCGAGCAGAAGACGACGGCGTCGTGGTCGATCGCCAGCAGCTCTTGCTGGGCGCGACGTGTCTCCCGGACGAACGCCGGGGAGACCCAGGAGGGCGTCGTCGCGAGCTGATGGTCGGTCGCCCGTTCGCCCAGCGCTTCCCGGTCGAAGTCGCCGATCGGCAAACACGGGAACGTCGTCGGCACCGCCGACACCGCCTCGAGGAGCGGTTCGGGAACGCCCGCACCGTAGCCCCACCACGGGCTCAGGTAGACGTGGTTGTCCGCCCCGTCTAAGGCCTGTGCGATCAGCGCACCGGCGCTGTGGCCCAGCAGCTGATAGCCGTCGAGGTTGCGGACGTACTCGGCGATGGGCTCGAGCCAGTCGGCTTTGAAGTCGTCGATGTTGGTCGGGAGTTCGAACGCGTGTACCCGGTAGCCGGCCTCGGTCAGCGTCCCGAGGAGCCAGCTGACGTTCTCGTGGGTCCAGCGGTTCCCCCAGCCCATAACGAAGACAAGGTCTTCGTCGCCGTCGTCGTTGAAGATCCGGTGTCGCATGGAATTTCGTTTGTCAGGGAACGATAAAAAACTGCGTTCATGTTGCGGGGGAGCGTCCCGACGGCCGCAGGCGGTTCGGGGCCGCCAAGAGGCGTGCAGTGCGGACGGACAACCGTTTTGCAACTCGAGCCCGCAAAGGGAGCTAATGAGCGACTTCGACCGAGCCGCGGCGGTCGACCGGCTCGAGCGCCTCGTCGACACCGTCGCGGACGAGCGGATGCCGGTGCCCGTCCGCGAGGTGTGGGCGTTCGGCGACGTCGCGCTCGGCCTCGATCCGGTCGAGCGGCTGGACGTCTACGTGACCAAGGACATCCTGCTGCGCGACGACAGCGAGTCCGACGCGAGCGCGGACGACGACGCGACCGAACAGTTCCGCGACTCCCACGGCGTCGAGGGCGTCGGCAAGTCGGTCCGGGCCGACTGGGCCCGCGAACACCCCGACTTCCTCCGGGCGAACGCGAACGGCCACGCCGCTCCTGAACAGTGTCTCGCGGCTCACCTCCTCGAGAACGACGAGCCCGTTCATCTCGAGGTCTGTAACGCGTCGTTCGAAGACAACGTCACCCAGCGACTGCGCGGCGCGCGCCTGCGCGAAGACTACACGCAACTGCTCGATCCGCGCGGCGTCTGTCTCTGGGCGGAGGGGACTAAAAGCGATGAGGCGTTCCGGAAGCTCCGCGCGGGCGAACTCGCCTTACCGACGCTGTCGGCAGCCCTCGAGATGCTCGGGCTGGACGACGACGAGGCCGAGACCGCGGCGCAGGAACTCCACGCCTGGCGCGAGCGCCAGGACGGCGTGACGGTCCGCGGTGACGTGGTCTGATGCCGTATCACTCGTCTTCTCGATCGGTCCCTGCCGCCTGCAGGTCGTCGACCGTCTCTGAAACCCACTTGAGTTGATCCGCCAGCGCCGCGCGGTCGACGCGGACGGCCTCGTTTCGCGGATCGTACTCGATGATGTCGATGGCCTCCAGCTTCGGCAGATGCGTGTGCCGAAGTTCTAGTCCGACGGTCCGCCTTTCTACGTCCTCGGACGCGGTCTCCGGACCACCCTCGAGGACATGGTCAACAAGCTCCTCGTAGGTGACGAGGTCGCCGTCCATTTGCATCACGTATCGACAGAGCGACCGGCGATACGCGTTGTTCAGCACGTCGAAGAACGCATCGATCGAATCGCTCCCTACTCTCTCGTCGATGTTTCGGTCAGCCATCGTTCAGTAATGAGTTAGCCCACCGAATATGTCTACGGCGTAAATATTCACGTCATTCATTACCATTGTGCTAATTGATCGTGATAGATAGAGGGCCAAAACGGGGAAGGGAACGTGAGGCGTAATAGGAAAGTGTCCGAGATGCTACTCGCGACGTTCTGGGTTGACTATCCCATCTTGCGCGAGGCGCTATCGAACGCACCGAACGTGACGATCACATGGGAACAGTCAGATCTCATAGAGGGCGAGGCTCATCAGATGCATATTTGGACCGAGGGCGGCGACTTCGAGTCGTTCGATGCCGGGCTCAAGACGGATCCCACCATCAATCCGCCCTCGCAGGTGGCGACGTTCGGCGAGCGACGGCTCTATCAGGTCAAGCTAACGAGCAGGGGACGACAGACCAGTATTTACCCGGCGATAATCGAGGAAAGGAGCGTTATGCGGGAAGTGACGGCGACCGCCGATGGCTGGAATTTCAGCGTGGCGTTTCCCGACACCGAGGCGCTCGAGCGCTATCACGGCTTCTTTCTCGAACGCAACATCGACATCGAGATCCGAGAACTGTACGAGGACGACGAGCCCTTCGATAACGTACAGTTCCAGTACGGGTTAACGGAGCTACAACGCGAAACACTTGTCGCCGCCGTCGAGGCAGGCTACCTCGACATTCCACGGTCCTGTTCTCTCGCCGAACTCGGCGAGCGATTCGATATCTCGCCGAACGCAGCCTCCGAACGGTTCCGCCGCGGCGTCAAGGCCCTCGTCGAGAACACGGTGTACGACGACCGGGCGTCGTAACTCGGCGAGAACCGACCGCTAAGAAGTGGGCGGTGTGCCGATCGAAGAGCGTTCGGATCGATTGAGACGACTCGCCGACCGAGAGCCGCGCGGGCGCGTGTCTACTCAGCGAATTTGACGCCGGTGATCTCGAACCGCGCGCCGCCGTCGGTCCCGTCGGTGACGGCGATCGACTAGCCATGTGCGTCGACGACGCTCTCGACGATCCTGAGACCGTATCCCGTCCCCTCGCTCGCGATCGAGTAACCGAGCTTAAACTCGCTGTCGCGTCGCTCCGCCGGAATACCGGTCCCGTCGTCCTCGACGAAAACGCCGTTCTCCAGGTCTCCGACGGTGACGGTCACGTCGAACCCGCCGTGTTCGACCGTGTTTCGGACGCGGTTCTCGACCAGCTGCTGGACCCGCGAGCCGTCGGCAACGATGGTCCGATCGGTATCGACGACCAACGTCGCGGCCTCGGTGTCGACGCCGTAGCCGTCCGGCTCTCGGTGCGGCCGCGGTTCGCCCACCATCTCCAGCCGAACCCAAGAGCCGTCGGCGCACCGAAACCGGTAGTCGTCCGCGGCGTCGTCCGACTGTCGGTCTAGATCACGAAGCAGCAACTCGAGTCGCCCCCGATCGTCCGGATGAACGTACTTATGGACGGAGTCGCCGGAGAACGCGGCCGGTGCGTAACCACACGTGGGTTCGATCGCACCGTTACAGTACAGAACGGTTCCGTCTTCCGCTAAGACGGTGTGGAGATCCGATGGTGCTTGACGAACGCTTCGAAGTCGGGCATCGATAAGTTCGTCTGCGTTTCCACACGGTCCGTTATCAGTCGTCCGGCCGTCTCGTCACCGACGGCATCGCCACGATTGGCCAGCGGACGGAGTCAGAGATCGCTCCGGCCGAACCAGATTCGGCTGGCGACGAGGAACGCGACGGTCATCGCGATCAAGATGCCCGCACCGGCGAAATCGTAGCTCCCCTCGAGCAGGATCGCGTTTGGATCGTAGTAGCGCATAGGAGCGATCGCTCCGACGATCTCGGCGTCGGTTCCGGTCAGCAGTGACTCCGAGAGGAACAGCGCGAACGTGACGCCGAGGGCGACCCGCTGGGCGACCGCCGCCCGGTCGACGGCGACCGACGCGAGCAGGCCGATGCCGGCGCAGGCAAACAGGTAGGGAATCGACAGCAGGTGGACCGCGAGCACGTCCGCGACGGCCAGTTGTTCGTCGATCAGTTCGGCACCGACGAGCACGACGATCGGCGGGAGGAGGTTCGCGACGACGATCGGAACGGCCATCGCGGCGAAGCGCTCGCTTACCAGCCGTCCGCGAGAGATCGGCATCGCGAGCAGGACGTCCATTCGACCGCGGTCGACATCGTCGGCGATCACTCCCGCCGTGCTGTAGGCCAGATACAATCCGAGCAGGATCACCCAGCCAAACGTGTAGAGTTCGAACGAGAGGAAGCCGCCGAGGCTCGCCATCGTCTGAATGCCCATGATCTGCAGGATCGGCTCCGGATAGGCGGCGAGCAGCTGGTCCAGATCGACCTCGGCCGCGAACGACGGGTAGACCCAGACGACCATCGCGGCGAGCAAGGAGAGGCCGACCGAGAGGGAGACGCTGCCGCGAATCCGCCGCCGGCCGTCGTATCGGGTCAGTTCAAACATCGTCATCACCCCTGACAGCGTCGTTCGTTGCGTCGACGCTCGCGGCCACGCGGTCGTCTCGCGTTCCTCGATCAGGTGTGTCCTCACCGCCATAAAAGCGCATGAAGACCTCCTCGAGCGGCGCTTCCTCGATCGAAAGGTCGATCAGTTCGTACGTCCGGAGCACCTCGAGCAAGTCGTTGACGTCGCCGGTGAACGTAAACGCGTACTCGTCGGCCGCACTCGGCCCGGCGTCGGCCGCGGCCGCGAGCCCGTGGACGCCGTCGATCTCGAGGTCGTCGATCGGGATCGACTCCGCGGCCTGCAGGCGGACGAACTTGCCGCTCCGGGTCAGCAGCGATTCGACGGGCTCGACCGTCACCAGCCGGCCGTTCCGGATGATGCCGACCCGATCGCACAGCTTCCGCACCTCGCGCAGGATGTGCGAGGAGAAAAACACCGTCAGGCCGCGCTCCCGTTCGGCCCGGACGAACTCGGTGAATCGCTGCTGGAGCAACGGGTCCAGCCCGCTGGTCGGCTCGTCCAAGATCACCAGCTCCGGATCGTGCATGAACGTCGTCACGAGCCCCAGCTTCTGGACGTTCCCCCGCGAGTAGTCTCTGATCTCCCGGTCCAGCGGCGGCTCGAATACGTCGAGCAACTCCTCGCCGCGCTCGTCGCCCTTGATCGAGCCGTGTAGATCGAGAACGTCTCGGCCGGTCGCCGTCCCGTCGAATGCCGGGCTGTCCGGGAGGTAGCCCAGTTCGCGTTTGGCCTTGAGCAGTTCTCCCTCGTCGGTCACGTCGTGGCCGAGTAGCTTGGCCGTTCCGGCGGTCGGTGAGAGAAAGCCAAGCAGCGTCCGAATCGTCGTCGTCTTCCCCGCGCCGTTCGGCCCGAGATAGCCGAAGATTTCGCCGCGCTCGACGTCGAACGTGACGCCATCGTTGGCGAGTACGTCCCCGTAATCCTTCGTCAGCCCCTCGAGTTCGATCGCGGCCATGACTGGACGTTAGTGCTGTGTTCACATGTAACCCTTCTCCGGACGCGATCCGATCCGGAGTGCGTCGAGTGAGAAGAGGCGGAAGTCATTTCCGATGGGATGTGGCCCGGGCACGTATGAGCGAGATGCTCGCAGGTGATTTAGGCGGAAAACGCGTCGTCGGAACGGACGGGACAGTCGTCGGGCGGCTCCACACCGTGACTATGGACCTAGAATCCGGGGTGATCCACGACCTCGTCATCGAACCCGGTGATGGGTCCCCCGCGACGGCGTCCGGACGGTCCGATGACGATCGGCTGTGTGTTCCCTTCGATCGCGTCGAGACGGTGGACGATCAGATCGTCGTTCGATCAGACCGCTGAGCCGGGCGCGGACGCGACGGTCGCGAACGGGCATCGAGCGGCACCCGAGGCCGTCAAGCGATCCGGCCGACCGTGACGAAAAACGGCACCGATTCCTCGCGGTGATACTCTCGCGCTTCCATCTGCTCGATCACGTCCCGCCCCATCTCACGCCACGCACCACGGAGCTCGTCGTACTCCGCTTCGGTCAGCGTCCCGGAGAGCATCGTCTCTCGGTCGTCGGCCAGCCCCGCGCCGGTCGCCTTCCGCCGGGCCGCAAGCAGCGCCGTCTCGCCGTAGGGCGGTTCGACCGTCCGGACGTGATCGTACCGTCGCGTCTCGTCCACCTCGAGGCCGGCCTCCTCGAACGCCGCACGAGCGTCGGCACCGAGCGCGACGTCCGTCGCGACGCCGTCGAGGTAGGCCGTGCGAGCCCGGCGCTCGAGGCGGCCCTCGCGGTCGACGCTCGAGTCGATCTCGACGGTGGCGTTGTTCGGTTCGACGGCCGCGACGAGGTCCGTCGAGACGCGGGCGAACTCCGCGACGGCGGCCGCGGGATCGGGCAGGTTGATCAGCAAGGCCTGACAGACCACGAGATCGAAGCTGTCGTCTGCAAACGGGAGACACAGGGCGTCGCCGGCGACGGCGGGGACGGGATCGTCGTGGTCGGCCGCGATCTCGAGCAACTCGCGATCGGCGTCGCAGCCGACGACGGTGGCGTCGTCGGGTGCCTCCTCGCGCAGGACGCGGCTCAACTCGCCGGTCCCGCAACCGACGTCCAAAATACGGTCGCGGGACTCGAGGGAAAGCGGCTCGAGGGCCGCGCGGGAGTCGTCCCACATTCCCTCGCGGGTCCGGCGCAGGTAGTCCTCGGAGAACTCGCGCACGGACGGTTCTATAGTGGTCTCGAGTAAAAACGGGTCGGTCTCAGATTTCGCTCCTACTTATCAGTTGGTGAGACGATTTCGTTATTTGGCCTCGATCGTGAATCTCAGCCGATCGATTCGTTACTGGTGGTGAACCCTTGCTACTCCTGCCACCAGTTGTCTGATTCGAGAATTTGGTTTTCGGCCTCTTCGTCGGTGGGACTGAAGTTAATCGTCGCTAGGTTCGGATCGTCTTCAAATAGCGACCACTCCGGGCTAAGTTCGTATACTTGCGGCTGGTTTTGGTCTTGATCGTCCGGGACAAAGCCAAGGTTCGAGTCGTACTGTCCGAGCTGGGCGTCGTTCGCGATAAATATTTGGTTGTGTTCGCCGGTGTTGAGCCATCGGATCATGCGCGTGTTATAACCGCTAAACCAACTGTCGTCAATACCACCATAGTTAGGACTCCACTCAAGAACGTCGGAGATGATTGTGAATCGAGCCTCGGGATAGAGGCTATGTTGGAACATTAACGCCTTCCAAGGACCCTGATTGCTGCCTCCCCCGTCGTTCTGTGCGTTTGCGACACCCGACGCAGCGACGCTCGCTCCGACAGTTGTGACGGCGCTTTTCTTGAGAAACGATCGACGCGATTCGGCGTCCGTGATCCGGTGGAGTAGATTCTTATCGCTCTTGGTCATGGTTTTCTCGCCCTCTTCGGGCAGTTTCTCATCGAGAGAATCTAATAAAGAGAGGGTCCGTTCCAGTGGTCAACTGCTGAGTTCGTCAGTGTCTGGACGCATTTCAGCCGACATGGTTGTTTATACCAGTATTACGACAGAGAAGCGTAAATCACCGATGGGAAACACGAATATATGAGTCTATACTAGTATACGAAATAATTTCGCGATTTTGAGTAGGGCTGCACCAACTAAAACTGCATTACTCCTGATCACATCTGACACTCTACGGCCGTTTGGTTTATTATTCGATTTGATGGAGAGGAACGTTACTCGTCTCGCAGCTCTTTTACCTTCTCGATGTTCCACGCGAAGCCCCGTCCGTCCTCGGTCGGCGTCTCGAGCGCGAACGGCAGGTCCCGCAGGTCGGGGTGGTTCACGATCGCGCGCATTCCGTCCTCGCCGATGTAGCCCTCGCCGATGAGCGCGTGTTCGTCCTTGTGCGTGCCCACGTCGTGTTTGGAGTCGTTGAGGTGGATGTACTCGAGGTGCTCTAAGCCGACTACGTCGTCGAACCGGCCGACGGTCTCGTCGACGGCCTCGGGGGTCGTCAGGTCATTGCCTGCGACGAGCGTGTGGGCGGTGTCGATGCAGATGCCGATCTCGGTCTCGGTGCGGTCGATGATTCCTGCGAGATGTTCGAACTCGCCGCCCAGTTTCGTCCCGCTGCCCGCGTCGGACTCAATGAGGATCTGGACATCGTCGGGCACCTCGAGATCGTCGATGACGCCTGCGGCGTTGTCGAGTCCACCCTCGACGCCCGCCCCGGTGTGCGCGCCGAGGTGGACATTGACGTACGGGACGCCGAGCCGTTCGGCCGCGTCGAGTTCCGCCTGCATGCTCTCCGTGGATTTCCGCCGGAGGTCGTCTTTCGGCGTACAGAGGTTCACGAGATACGCCGAATGGATCACCCACGGCCCCTCGAGTTTCTCGTCGGTCTGTTCCCGAAAGCCATCGGCGGCCTCGTCGCCGATCTCGGGTTGGGCCCAGACCTGCGGCGAGGTGGTGAAGATCTGCCCGCAGTTACCGCCGAAGGCGAGCTGGCGGTGGACCGCGTTGCGGACGTCGTCGTACGGCGGCGTCTCGTCGTCGGAGGAGACGCGCGAACCGGAGATCGAAACGTGTGCGCCGACCTTCATCGTCATGGATTCTCGTCAGTACCCGGTCGTGATAGGTATGTCGGAGCGACGCGATTCTCGTTTCGAACGTTGCGACGGGGAGACGATCAGATGGGCAGCGTCTGGCGACTGACCGTCACTGCTCGGCCTCGAGCACCTCGCGCTCCCGAATCCACGCGTCCGATCCGTACTTTCGGTCGGCGAGGTCGCGGGCGGCCTCAAGTTCGTCCTCTCGCCAGTCCGATTCGTCGGCGTCACACCAGTCGCGAAGTGCCCCTGCAATCGCGTCGACGGCCGCCTCGCGGTCGATCCCTGCCTCCTCACGGACGCTGGTCACGCGCTCGGTGAAAGTCGACTCCTCGAGAGCGGCGTCGAACACGCCCACGTGGGTCCGAGGCTCGAGCGCGTAACTGATCGACCCGTGCTGGATGACTACGTCGCGCTGGCGGTACTGGGCGTTGCCGCTGATCTTCTTCGCCCGCGCGCCCGCGTCTGCGGGTGCGACGATGTCGTGTGCCGGATTGATATCCCGCAGATAGCAGGAGGGCCGATAGATGGCGTCCTGCTCGGCCGACGCGAACGCGGCGTCGACGCCCATCCGATCGAACGCCTCGAGGATCGGCTCGCAGAACAGTTCGTAACAGTCCATCAGATCGCCGGGTACCTCGTCGGCCGGGGCGACGATGGTATAGGAGAGATCGGCATAGCAGTCGTGGTAGATCCCGCCGCCGCCGGTCTGGCGGCGCGTCACGTCGACCTCCTCGCGATCGCAGACCTCCCAGTCGACCGTGTCGGCCTCTTGTCGATACCCCAGCGAGAGCGTACTCGGCTGCCAGGCGTAGGTCCTGACGGTTCGCACGTCGTCCTCGAGGGCCGTTCGCGCGGCGATCTCCTCGAGGGCCATCTGGGTCGCCCCGGCGCGGGGCTCGTCCCGGATCAGCCGCCAATCTCGGTCAGCGAGGACGGTCATACACGGGGCAATGCGGACGAGGTGGAAAGCGATTCCGACGCATACCGGACGGGTCCACGAGATCCAGCCTATTTCATTAGAGGTTCTACAGTGAGGGAGAGGGACCAGTGACCGTGGTCGGCTACCGTTCCCCGAACAAGTGGTCAAATCCTTGCGTGTATCGGCATCCATCGACTGACGGGCGTTGTTTCACCCGAAGAAGAAGGCTTCCCGTCTCCAGTTCGGACACGTCGTACACTGGGGTTTTTACAACGTGTTCACGGCCACCACAGTAGTCGATCCAGGGCTCACTTAGCAATAGTAAAAACGGTAGTGCTTCCAGTCCGTGCCGAGAAGGTTCGTGTGAGTCGAGCATGGCATCACCAGTGCCATGATCGTTGAACAGCGTGAGAAACGCGACGTCCGGATCAATCGCGGTAGCTACGTATCTGAACATCTCAACGAGTGCGTCTATTCGAGAGTCCACAGCAGCAACTCCCACCTCATCGGGGTCAAACTGCCACCCGTTCAACCCGCCGAAACCGACGGGCATTGAGAGGTCGCCAATATCAGGACCGGTTCGGTAAGTGACGTCGATTTTGTCTGACTCGCGTCTGTAGAAGATTTCGTTCTCACCGATTTCGTTCAGTTCTCGAGTGAACTCATCGAGAGGGACATGCTTGGTTGCATCAGAATATTTTCCGGGTTTCTGACATTCCACGACATCTGTGGCTTTCTCAGGAGCCGATTTGAACTGTGATTTCTGGATCGCTTGGTGACTATCTGCTACCGTTGACTCCGACCAGTCTGATTTAAGAAAACAACCGATGAGTAATACAGCTATGCCCATATGATATATAATACTATCTGCTATGCTAAGAATATATCTACGTATTGATATTCCGTATTCATCCGGCAGAGACTCTCTTTGAACCGATCTTTCGTGACACTAGCGATATCCAGCACACCGATTTTTGTATAGCAGATATTAGTTTATGCTTGCTGGGCGCTGGTTCGAACCGCTGTGATAACGTCGATCCGAGTTGACTCGCTCGAGTCCGAGCAATCGTCTCGGTTCAGCGTCGTTAGCCCCGAGCCACGCCGACGGCGACGCCGGAGTCGCGTCACGCCGTTTTTACGTACACGCCGGCTATCGACTCCCATGGTGCGCAACGTCGCCGGGCTGCTCCCGGAGCTCGAGGCGGAGGACTTCTATCTCCTCTCGGGGGTCGAACAGGGGATGCGCTTCTCCGAGTGGGTACAACACGAGAAGCTCCCGAAGTTCGCCGACCTCTCTGAAGCAGAAGTCGACTACCGACTCGAGCGCTGTCTCAAGCGCGGGCTGATTGAGAAGAAGACGATCCAGTACGAGGGCTACACCCTCCAGTTCGAGGGCTACGACACGCTGGCGCTGCGGGCGCTCGTCGAGCAAGACACCATCTCGGAGTTCGGCTCGCCACTCGGTGTCGGCAAGGAAAGCGACGTCTACGAGGTCAAATCCTACAAACCGCTGGCGCTGAAATACCACCGCGAAGGGTATACGAACTTTCGGGAGGTTCACAAGGAACGTGATTACACGTCGGACAACGACCACGTCTCCTGGATGTACACCGCCCGGAAGGCCGCCGAACGCGAACACGGGATCCTTGAGGACCTCTATCCCGACGTCTCGGTCCCCCAGCCGATCGGACAGAACCGCCACGCCATCGTCATGGAGAAGATGGACGGCGTCGAACTCTCGCGGACGCGACTCGAAGACGAGCAGGTACTCGGCGTTCTCGACCTGCTCATTTCGGAACTCTCCCTCGCGTACGCGCGTGGATATGTCCATGCGGACATGAGCGAGTACAACGTCTTCGTCAACGAGGAGGGGGTGAAAATTTTCGACTGGCCCCAGGCCGTCCCGACGGACCACGAGAACGCCGACGAGTTCCTCCGGCGGGATTTAGAGAACATCGTGGGGTACTTCCGGCGGAAATACCCCCAGCACGTCCCCGACGACCTCGCGAGCGACGAACTGGCCGACTCAATCACCGCAGATTCGTTCGAAACCGTCGCGGACTTCGTCTGAAGAATTCGCTCTTTCGCCGTGCCCGACGCGGAGTCGAGTTCGGCCTGCCGATAACCTCTCTCGCACTGAACCCTCGAGAGGCGATACGCACCGAGCTATTCCTGCAGAGCGTTCGAGCGATGCTGCTCGGCCACTTCGTGACGAAATACGACGGACCACGCCCGAGAATAAATTCTATATTGCTATACGAAATGGCGCGCAGCGATGGCGATTCGGTCGGGCGATTAGACGGGAACGGCGCGGTGTCGAGATGTGAATCCGAGCTGATGAGTAGCGCGGAACTAAACTAGTCGGTGACACTATCGGCGGGACGACTCTCATGTCGTCCGACAGATGGTGACATTAATTTGACTCCTGCCCGTACCCCAAGGTATGAGCGTGAATACCACACATAGTCTCGACGGTGTCGGAATCTGGGGCGGCGGCCTCACGGGCGGGCTGGTCGGCGGTATCGCCATGGGGCTGGTCCTCCACCTCGGCGGAAACCAGATCGAGTTACTGGGCGGCCTCGCGTCAGAGCCCGAAATGGCGATCGGCGTCGGGTGGACCATTCACCTGATGTTGAGCATCGCGTTCGGACTGATGTTCGCCGCCGTCGTCTCGCGGCGAGCGATCCAAGACCAGATCACCGGGTTCAGTGACTACATCATCGCCGGGCTCGCCTTCGGTGCGGTCATCGGACTCTTCGCCGGCGGCGTCGTGTTTCCCCTCGCGATGAACCGGGCCGGTGTAGCGGCGCTACCGCTGCCCTATCTCCCGATCTCGGGGCCAGTGGCGGAGTTGTTTAGCGCGCTCCTGTTCGGCCTCGGTCATCTCGTCTACGGACTGCTCTTAGGAGCCGTCTTCGCGACGGTCAACGGCGTCACCCCGAGCGGCGTGCGAGAGCGCGTCCCGCTCGTGCGGTGAGCCGGTCGCGAAACGACACCGCCGCCGCCGACCGAGTTCACGGAGTTCGAAGCCCTTATACTCGAGAGCCGGGAAGAGCGGGTAGACTCGCTGGTTCGCGGGCGTCAGCGGGCACCTGTACGACACCATGTCACAGGTCGGGATGTGATCCGCGGGGCTCGGCCCCGGTCGGGATTGAACCAGGAAACGCCCGCGGGTAAACACGATGGCACGAAGCTTCTATTCCCACATCAAGGACGCATGGAAAGACCCCGACGACGGTAAGCTCGGGGAACTGCAGTGGCAGCGAAAGCAAGAGTGGCGCGACCAGGGCGCGATCGAACGAATCGAGCGTCCCACGCGACTCGACAAAGCGCGCGAACTCGGCTACAAGGCCAAACAGGGCATCGTCATGACCCGGGTCTCGGTCCGCAAGGGGACCGCCCGAAAGGAACGGTTCACGGCCGGTCGGCGCTCGAAGCGCCAGGGTGTCAACCGCATCGGGCGGCGCAAGAACATCCAGCGCATCGGCGAAGAGCGCGTCTCCCGCAAGTACCCCAACCTGCGCGTACTCAACAGCTACTGGGTCGGTGAAGACGGCTCGCAAAAGTGGTTCGAAGCGATCCTCGTCGATCCGAACCACCCCGCGATCGAGAACGACGACGACCTAAACTGGATCTGCGACGACGACCACACGAACCGCGCGTTCCGCGGACTCACGAACGCCGGCAAGGCCAACCGCGGGCTCAACAGCCGCGGGAAGGGTGCCGAAAAGGTCCGACCGTCGAACACCGGCGGCCAGGGCCGCGCGAAGTAACGCCCTCGTCGTCGAACCGAACGTCGATTTTTCTGCGACCACCGAAGAGCGAGCGCCAGCGCTGACCGTCTCGAAGCGTCGAACGGCGACCGAGATACACAGCATCGTTCCCGCCGGTCTGGTCCGGGAGTGGACTTATTCCGCAGGCCGACGTATCGCCGCGTATGACACGGCACGTTCTCGTGGCGGTCGACGATTCGACACAGTCGACGTCGGCGCTCGAGTTCGCCTGTACGGAGTATCCGGACGCGACGATCACCGCGCTGTATGTCCTCGATCCCAGCGATATCTACGCCGTCGGCGGCGTCGAAGGAACGGCGATCAACTACGACGAGGTGCAAGCCCACCACGAAGACCGCGCCGAGGAGATCCTCGCAGAGGCACGAGAACAGGCCGCCGAATACGACCTCGAGATCGAAACGGATCACGTCATCGGCGGCGTCTCGCGGTCGATCGTCGACTACGCGGACGAACAGGAGGTTGATCACATCGTCATCGGGAGCCACGGCCGGACGGGCGCGAGCAGGATCCTCCTCGGTAGCGTCGCCGAAACGGTCGCCCGCCGATCGCCGGTGCCGGTGACGATCGTCCGCTAACGAGACCGGACTACTGCAGTCGGGCTCCGACGGATCGGACGAGATCGCTCCTCGAGCGGGAACGGCGGCTACCGATCGCCCGCGGGGACCGGTCGGGGGACCCGAGTATGCCGAAACCGTCTGGCTTCGCGGTTCGAGACCGCCGAAAAGAGCGAATCGGTTATGCCGAAACTGTCTGGCTTTCCTGTTCGGTCGAGCGCATGTCCAAATCGGCCTTCAGGGCCTGGATAGCCTCCTCGGGATCGGTTTCGGAGTCGAAGACTCGGTCGAACCCCAGCTCGCGGAAGAACGACCGCGTCTCCTCGAAGTCGTCCTGCCCGACGGCGAGGTTGCCGCCGATGTAGGTCGTGACGTCGAGGTCGGCCTCCGCGATCCGCCGGTGAAAGCCCTCGCAGTCTTGCTTGGCGTGGCCGTAGAGCGACGAGACGAGTACAGCCTCGGCGTCGTTGGCGGACGCGGCCTCGACGAACTCCTCCTGGGAGCTCTGGACTCCCAGGTTGACGACGTCGAATCCGGCTGCCTCGAGCGCCTGTTCCAGGATGGTGATCCCGACGACGTGAGCGTCCGACCCGATCACGCCGAGGATGACTGTCTCCGTCATGTGCGTACCACCACTAACTGCCGGGCCCACCATAAACCTAATGATTAATAATGTGGTAACCGTTCGCACGGTTCTCCGCTGGCGATCGCAAACGCGTCGGCGAACGTCGGATCGAAACCGACGGTTCGCGTTCTCAATACGGATCACTGAGCGTTCGTTACGCCGATGGCAGAAGGCAGGGGACGCGGTTAGTCGCTCGTCACTCGGTCCGTCGCCGGTCCGACGCTCGTGAGCGCGCCGACCGGCGCGTCGGTTCGATCGCGAGCGCGGTCGATACCGTCCGCTCCGGCCGCGATGAGAGCGAAGACGCCGGCGACGTCGGCCTCGGCGGTGTGAACGATGTCTAACAGCAGTTCCTGTGTCTCGCCCGATCGAATGAGATCGTCGACGACGAGGACGGACTCGCCCGGCTCGATGGCCGACGCGGGAAGGTAGTATGTGAGTTCGATTCCGGACTGAAGCCGCTGGCGCGCCTCAATGAACTCCTCGACGGCGGTCTCTTTGCGTTTTTTCGCATACGCACACCGGACGCCGTAGTAGCTCGCGAGCGCGGCCGCGAGCGTGATCCCGTCGGTCGCGGCCGTGAGGACGACATCAGGACGGTCGAAATCGAAGCCGTTGGCCACGACCGGTGCGGCCAGATCGAGAAACGGCTGATCGAAGACGGTCGCGCTGTTGTCGACGTATCCCTCGTCGTCGACGCTGATCCGCGCGTCGAGTTCTCCGGCCAGCGCCTCCCGGCCGAGATCCTCGACGACCTCGCGCGCGCGGTCAGTTCCCGGGAGGACGTGTCCGTTGACGTACCGGTTGAGATCCCCCGCCGGCAGTCCCGTCGTCTCCGCGAGTTCGTCGTAGGTCCGCGTCTCCTTTAACATCCGCAACACATCGACAGCCCGCAGCTGAAGGGCTGCTTTCTCGGCTCTGTTCATACAGATATGCACGATCCCGCAAGTATGTGTATTGCGATCGGCTCAAGCAGAAGAATTAGCACGAACGTGAGACAGGTCGAGACGGTTCCAACGACCCTCGAGCAAAACGGACGCTGGATCTAGACGGCTAGAAGCGGAAAACGAGAGGGTCAGAAACGCTACTGTAGGAAGTCCGGCTCCGTCCGCTGCTCGTCGCGCTCGGCCTCGAGATGGCTGCGGAACTCCTCGATCTCGACGTCGTACTCCTGGTCCTCGAAGCGGTCGCGGACCGAGATGTTGCCGTCCTCCTCCTCGTTGTCGCCGACGATGATCTGGTAGGGGACCCGATCGTCGTGGGCCGCGCGGATCTTTCGCTCTAAGGTGCTGTCGCGGTCGTCGACCTCGACGCGGAAGTCGTCGAACTCGTTTGCGACGCGGTGGGCGTAGCCGAGGTTATCGTCGGAGATCGGCAGCACGCGGACCTGTTCGGGCGCGAGCCAGAGCGGGAACCGGCCCTCGTAGTGCTCGATGAGCATCATGAAGAACCGCTCGTAGCTGCCGTACAGCGCGCGGTGAATCATGACGGGACGGTGTTCCTCGTTGTCCTCGCCGACGTAGTTCAGATCGAACCGCTTGGGCATGTTGAAGTCCAGTTGCACGGTGGGGCCGTCCCACGAGCGACCGATGGCGTCCTCGAACGCGAAGTCGATTTTCGGCCCATAGAACGCGCCGTCGCCCTCTTCTACCTCGTACTCGTGACCGTGGGCCTCGAGCACGTTCTCGAGTTGCGACTCGGCTTTCTCCCAAATTTCGTCGGAGCCGACCGACTTCTCGGGTCGCGTCGCCAGGGCCATCTCGTACTCCAAGTCGAACGTCTCGAGGACGTCGGTGATCATGTCCATGATCTCCTCGACCTCCTGTCTGATCTGGTCAGGGCGGATGAAGAGGTGGCCGTCGTCGATGGTAAAGGCCCAGACCCGCGAGAGGCCAGAGAGTTCGCCGCGCTGTTCTTTGCGATACACTTTGCCGTTCTCGGCGTAGCGGATCGGCAGGTCGCGGTAGCTCCAGGAGTGGTCCTGGAAGATGGCGGCGTGGCCGGGACAGTTCATCGGCTTCAGGCCGAACTCGTCGTCGCCGACATCGAAGATGAACATGTCGTCCTGGTAGTTCTCGTAGTGGCCCGACCGGTGCCAGAGGTCCGTCTTGAACACGTGGGGCGTCTCGACGTAGTCGTAGCCCGCCTCCTCGTTGAGGTCGCGGACGAACCCCTCGAGTTCCGAGAGGACCGTCTTCCCGGCGGGGTGATACAGCGGCAGGCCCGGCCCCGTCACGTCCTGAATCGAAAAGAGGTCCATCTCGTTGCCGATCCGGCGGTGGTCGCGCTTTTCGGCCTCGCGCTTGCGCTCTAAGAAGTCCTCGAGATCGCTCTCGTCTTCGAACGCCGTGCCGTAGACGCGCGTCTGCATCGTGTTCTCCTCGTTGCCGCGCCAGTAGGCCCCGGCGATCTCGAGGAGTTTCACCGCGCCGATCTCGCCCGTCGAGTCGACGTGCGGGCCGGCACAGAGGTCCTCCCACTCGCCCTGACTGTAGAAGGTGACCGTGTCGTTTTCTTCGGCGAACTCGGAGAGTAGTTCGAGTTTGTAGGGCTCGCCGTCGAGGCGCTCCTCGGCCTCCTCAATCGAGACCTCCTCGCGCTCGATCTCGTAGTCCGCGTCGATGATCTCTTCCATCTCGGCCTCGAGTTCCGCGAGGTCCTCCTCGTCGATATCGAGGTTGTCAAAGTCGTAGTAAAAGCCCTCGTCCGTCGGCGGGCCGATCGCGAGGTCGACGTCGTCGTAGTGTCGCTCGACGGCCTGGGCCAGACAGTGGGCCGCCGAGTGGCGCATGACCTCGAGGGACTCCTCGGAGCCGTCGGTGATGATCTCGAGTTCAGCGCCGTCGTAGACCGGCTGTTCCTTGGCGACGAGGTCGCCGTCGAGTTTGCCGGCGACCGTGTCGCTGCCGAGGCCGGGGCCGATCTCGTAGGCGCAGTCCTCGACCGTCGCGTCCGCGTCGACTGCGAGTTCCGAGCCGTCGGGCAGTACGACCGCTATCCGTTCCTGGGAATTTGGTTCTGACATGGCTGTGGATGTGGTGAAAATCCCGGTGGCGTGTCCGCGCGTCCCGCACACTGGTCGACCGTGGCCGACACAATACGCGGTAGGTGGGAGTTAAAAGCGGGCAACCGCCCCTGTAAAACGGACACCTACCATCGTGGCTACGCGTAGTCTCGAGCGGGATAAAAGCATTGTGATGGTGAGCGACGCCGTCCTCGCTTCCCTCGAGCAGGCGGTCGAAGGCGGCTACGACGACTGGAGTCGACGCCCGGCGTTGCGGTCTGATTATCATCTCGCCTCTCGAAGCGTCCAACGACGCAGCCTGTTATATATAGAATCGTTCATGTGTCATGAACGGCCATTTACGGGCAATGATCCCTGGTGGTTTCCTTCCAGACAGCCCCGTCGTCAACGTCCTCATTATCGTCATCGCGACCGGCTTCATCTGGTTCGGCAGCGGCTGGCTCGAGGAGTCGGCGGAACACCTCTCGGCGTACTACGGGCTGCCGGCGGTCGTGCAGGGGTCGATCGTCGTCGCCGTCGGCTCGAGTTTCCCGGAGCTTTCGAGCGTCGTGTTCACGGCAATCGAAGGAACGTTCGACATGGGCGTCGGTGCGATCGTCGGCTCCGCGATTTTCAACATCCTGGTAATCCCGGCGCTGTCCGGGCTGGTTACGGACGGCGATCTGGACACGAACCGCACCATCGTCTACAAGGAAGCGCAGTTCTATATGATCGCCGTCGCCGCGCTGGTCGTCACGCTCTCACTGGCCGTCATCTACGTCCCCGTTCCCGACGGCCCCGAACTCGCGGGCAACCTGACACGTCCTCTGGCTGCGCTCCCGCTGCTCCTCTACGGTCTGTACCTCTTCATTCAGTGGCAAGACGTCAGTGACCACGACGCCGGGGGCGTCACCGACGGGACCGATATCGGCCGCGAGTGGGGAAAGCTCGCGGTCGGCCTCGTCGTGATCCTCGTGGCCGTCGAACGGCTGGTTGGCAGCGTCGAATCGCTCAGTCACACGTTCGGCATCCCCGCGTTCCTTGCCGGCGTCACCATCATCGCGGCGGCGACGAGCCTGCCGGACACACTCGTGAGCGTGCGTTCGGCCCAAACCGGTAACGGAATCACGAGTATCGGAAACGTCCTCGGCTCGAACACGTTCGATCTTCTGGTCGCAATTCCGATCGGCGTCCTCATCGTCGGGAGTGTCTCCGTGGATTTCGCCGTCGCCGTCCCGATGCTCGGCGTGTTGACGCTTGCGACCGTGCTCCTGTTCTCGTTTCTGCGCACCGACCTTTCGGTCACGACCTTCGAGTCCTATGCGTTGCTCTTTGCGTACGGGCTGTTCGTCGCGTGGATCGTCGCCGAAACCGCCGGCGTGACTCACCTCATTAAGGGTGCCTGAATTCGCGCCGCGACCGACGGTCCGACCGCCGACGGCCTACTGACTTTCGAGCAACTCGCTTGCGGTCACCAGTGCCTCCATCTCGAGGCCCGCGTCCTCGACGGTCTCGCGGCCGCCCTCCTCGCGGTCGACGACGACGAGCGCGCGCTCGACGGTCGCGCCGGCTTCCCGGAGCGCCTCGACGGCCTCGACGAGGCTCGTCCCCGTCGTCACGATGTCCTCGAGGACGACGACCTCTTCGCCCTCGGCGAGTCGGCCCTCGACGAGGTTAGCCGTTCCGTAGTCCTTGCGCTGTTTGCGCGCGATGACGTAGGGGACGCCGGCCGCGACGCTCGTCGCGGCCGCGAGCGGAACCCCGCCCAGCGCGACGCCGGCGAGTTTGTCGTCGGGCGTGAGCCGGTCGGCGAAGGCCGCGGCGATCGACTCGAGGCAGTCGGGATCGGTTTCGAAGAGGTACTTGTCGACGTAGTACTCGCTGGTGCCGCCGTGAGAGAGTTCGAATTCGCCGAACTGGACGGCATCGGCCGCGCGCAGAGCGTCGATGAGCTTCTGGTTGGGCATGCTCGAGAGGGCGCGCCGGACCGAAATAAGCGGTGTGAAACGGGACGCCGAACTTCGCGGCAAACGGGGGCGATCGAATCGCCCCGTTCAGGATAAACCGATCGCGTACGGAATGCCGTTGCAGATACCTTTTTGCCGACGCCCGAGTCTGTGCCAGACGATGACACCATCCAGTGCAGACGAGCCACATCCGGACGTACAGGCGTTTCTCGAGCTCTACGAGTCCCTCGACGCGCCGGAGTTCAGCGAGATCACACCCGAAGAGGCACGGCGGAACTTTGAGGAGCTGCGAGTCACCGACGAGCCCGACATCGAACTCGCGTCCGTCGAAGACCACACGATCGACGGCCCACACGGCGATCTCGCGGTCCGGAGCTACGATCCCGGCACCGAGGGGGACGACCGGCCGCTCCTGCTGTATTTCCACGGTGGTGGGTGGGTAATCGGGAGCATCGACACCCACGACGGCGTCTGCAGGAAACTTGCCGACGACACCGGCTATCCCGTCGTCAGCGTCGACTACGGACTCGCGCCGGAGCACCCTTTCCCCGAGGGCTTGCAGGACTGTTATGCCGCCCTCGAGTGGGCGGCCGAGCAAGCCGACGAACTGCACGCCGACCCGGAGAAGATCGTCGTGGGCGGCGACAGCGCCGGCGGTGGCCTCGCGGCGGGACTATCGCTGCTCGTCCGGGATCAGGGCGGCCCCGAGATCGCCCACCAATTGCTGATCTACCCCAGCGTCGGCGACGCGGCCGCGACAGAGGCCTACGAGGCGAACAAGGAGGGGTACTTCCTCACCGAAAGCGATATGGAGTGGTTCCGGGGCCACTACTTCGAGACCGAGATCGATATGGGGAACGTCTATGCCTTCCCTCTGTTTGCGAACGACCTCTCGGACCTCCCGCCGGCGACGATCATCACCGCCGGCTTCGACCCGCTGCGCGACGTCGGCGCGAACTACGCCGACCGACTCGCGGACGCCGGCGTTTCCGTCGAGTACCACAACTACGACGACATGATCCACGGCTTCTTCAGCATGATCTCGGACCCGATCGATCTGGATCCCGCCCACGAGGCCCACGACGCCGCCGTCGCGAACATGGACGCGACGCTCGAGTAACAGAGTTGTAGCCGTCCGGCCTCGAGCCCATTACCACGGCTCGTTCTTCAGCCCCAGTTTGTACGCGATCACGTTCGTCGTCACGTGGAGAATCGGCGTGAGCACGACGACGACGAAGAGGACCTCGAGCGTGAACCACTCGCGGAACCAGTCGAAGTCGAGCAGGGCGACCAGCGGGAGGGAGACGACGACGAAATCCAACTGGTCGAGGCCGGGGAACATCGCGCCGCGTTGGCGGCCGGTTCGGCGTTTGAGAAACGAGGCGAGGATATCGCCGAGCATCGCGCCGGCGGCGAGGCCGAGCGCCGCGAACGGCGTGAATGCGGGGAGCGGGAAGCCGAGCGCGTCGCTGACACTCGGCTCGATGACGGTGAGCACGGCGGCAAGTGCGAGGCCCGCGACGATCCCCATCGCCGTCCCGCGCCACGTTTTCCCGTCGCCGAGCACCCGCCTGTCGCCCCAGGTCCGCCCGCCGTCGATAGGCCGACCGCCGCCGGCCAACACCGCGGCGTTGTTGGGGACGTAGGCGGGCAACATCGCCCAAAACGCGATCGCGATAGTCTCGAGTACTGCCATGTCCGCCGGGACGAACCGGCGTGTCTTAACCGCCGGTGGTTCGTCGCCGGCAGACACCATCTCCTGCTCGCCGGTTCGTACACACGATCTGTTTTCGTAATGTACGAAAATACTTTATCGTCCCTAATGGACGAACTACTAGAGGCCCTGGTACCATGCCACGAGAGCGTATTTTCGACGAGGCCGAGTACGATCGGCGAGTCGACCGGACGAAAGAGCGACTGCGAGCGGACGACCTCGACGCCATCGTCGTCGCCGATCCGGCGAACATGAACTACCTGACGGGGTACGACGGGTGGTCGTTCTACGTCCATCAAGCCGTCGTGGTCACGCCCGACCGTGACGACCCCGTCTGGATCGGCCGCGGGATGGACGCCAACGGCGCGCGGGCAACGACCCATCTCGGCGAGGACAGCATCCGCGCGTACAGCGACGACCACGTCCACTCGCCGCACGACCTCCACCCGATGGACTACGTCGCGGGCGTACTCGAGGAACTCGAGGTCGCGGACGGCCGGATCGGCCTCGAGATGGACGCCTCTTATTTCACCGCCAAATCGTACACGCGACTGCAGCAAAACCTCCCCGACGCCGAGTTCGAGGACGCGACGCTGCTGGTCGGCTGGGTCCGCATCAAGAAATCCGACCGGGAGCTCGAGTACATGCGCGAGGCGGCCCAGATCTCCGAGAACGCGATGCAAGCGGGGCTGGACGTGATCGAAGAGGGTGTGCCGGAGTACGAGGCCGCGGCCGCGATCTACGAGCACCTCATCACGGGCACCGAGGAGTACGGCGGCGACTACCCCTCGATCGTCCCGTTGATGCCCTCGGGCGATCACACCGGGACGCCCCACCTCACTTGGACCGACCGGCCGTTCGCGGACGGCGACCCGGTCATCATCGAACTCTCCGGCTGTCGTCACCGGTATCACTCCCCGCTGGCTCGCACGACGTTCGTCGGCGATCCGCCCGCGGAGCTCGAGGAAACCGCCGACATCGTCGTCGAGGGGATCGAAGCCGCACTCGAGACGGTCGAACCCGGCGTCACCTGTGAAGCAGTCGAAACGGCCTGGCGCGAGACCATCGCGCAGTACGGCCTCGAGAAGGAGGATCGCATCGGCTACTCGATGGGGCTTGGCTACCCGCCGGACTGGGGCGAACACACCGCGAGCCTACGGCCGGGCGACGAGACGGTCCTCGAGGAGGACATGACGTTCCATATGATTCCGGGCATCTGGACCGACGAGATCGGCATGGAGATCAGCGAGACGTTCCGCGTTACCGGGAGCGGCGCGGAGACGCTGGCCGACTTCCCGCGGCGGCTGTTCACTGCCTGACGTTGCCGGCACCGACGACTATGTGCCGATCTCTCTACCATCCATGGGCATGACATCGTCTGCGACGGAGACCGAACCGGACGCCGAACCGGATTCGGCGCTGGTCACCGCGCGCCGCCAACTCGAGCGCGCGGCGACCCACGTCGACGTCGAGCCCGGCGTTATCGAGCGGTTGAAACACCCGACACGGGTCCAGCAGGTATCGGTGCCCCTCGAGCGCGACGACGGCTCCGTCGAGGTCTTCACCGGCTACCGCGCCCAGCACGACGACGTCCGCGGCCCGTATAAAGGCGGGCTGCGCTACCACCCCGAGGTCAGCGCCGAGGAGTGTACCGGCCTCTCGATGTGGATGACCTGGAAGTGCGCCGTGATGGACCTCCCCTTCGGCGGCGGCAAGGGCGGGATCGCCGTCGATCCGAAGGCGTTGACCGGCGAGGAGACCGAACGACTGACCCGTCGGTTCGCCGAGGAGTTGCGCGACGTCGTCGGGCCGACGACGGACGTTCCCGCGCCCGACATGGGGACCGACGCCCAGACGATGGCCTGGTTCATGGACGCCTACTCGATGCAACAGGGCGAGACGATCCCCGGCGTCGTCACCGGCAAGCCGCCGGTTATCGGCGGCTCCTACGGCCGCGAAGAGGCCCCCGGCCGCTCGGCCGCCATCGCCGCCCGCGAGGCCGTCCGCTACCACGATCGCGAGCTTGCCGAGACCACAGTCGCCGTGCAGGGCTTTGGCAGCGTCGGTGCGAACGCGGCCCGCCTGCTCGAGGACTGGGGCGCGACCGTCGTCGCCGTTTCGGACATCAACGGCGCGATCTATGATCCCGACGGGCTCGAAACGCACGCGATCCCGACCCACGACGAGGAGCCCGAGGCGGTCCTCGAACAGGCGGCCCCGGAGACGCTGTCCAACGGGGAGCTCCTCACACTCGACGTCGACGTGCTGCTCCCGGCGGCCGTCGGCAACGTCATCACCGCTAACAACGCCGACGACATTCGAGCGGACATCGTCGTCGAGGGCGCGAACGGCCCAACGACGTTCGCCGCCGACGCGATCTTAGAGGAGCGCGAGATCCCGGTGATTCCGGACATCCTCGCGAACGCGGGCGGGGTCACCGTCTCCTACTTCGAGTGGCTCCAGGACATCAACCGCCGGCAGTGGTCCCTCGAGCGCGTCAACGAGGAACTCGAAGAGCACGTGCTCGAGGCCTGGCACGACGTCCGCGCCGAGGTCGACGATCGGGGGCTGACGTGGCGCGACGCCGCCTACGTGGTCGCGCTCTCCCGGATTGCCGAGGCGAAGGCGACGCGGGGGCTCTGGCCGTAGGACGTCCACCTCGCCGGCGGGCGTCACGGCCGGGCGTCCGACGGGACCGCGACCGGCCCGTGAGGCCGAGCGAAGGAAAGCGCTCATGTCCCAGTAGCTACACTCCCCGGATATGGCGTCGTGGAAACGGGAGTTCGCGAGCGGACTGATCGTCGTCGGACCGATCCTCGTCACGCTGTACGTGATCTACCGGCTCTACGCGATCGTCACCGGTCTCACGCCGGTGTCCGTGGTCGACGAAACGGCGCTGCGCGGCGTGATCGACCACGGGCCGACCCGCGTGCTCGTCGCCCGTGTCCTCCATATGGCCGTCTCGCTGTCGTTCTTCGCAGTGGTGACGATCACCGTCGGCTCGTTGACCCGAACGACGATCGGTGACCTCTTTTCCGACGGTATCGACGGCATCGCCAACCGCCTCCCGGGACTGCGCGTCGTCTATAACGCGTCGAAAGTCGCCGCCGAGACGACACTCGGCGAGGAGCAGGCGCTTCAGGAGCCGGTCAAAGTTACGAGCTGGGATAACAAGCAGATGACCGCGTTCAAGACCGGCCATCTCACACCCGACGGAAAGGAGGTGCTGTTCATTCCGACAGCACCGAACGTCACCTCGGGGTTCGTCGTCGAGGCCGATCCGGAGCGCGTCACCGAAACCGACGAACCAATCGAAGAGGCGCTGGCGAGAGTGCTGAGCGGCGGGTTCGGCGACACCGACACGGGACCGGGCACGACGGTGCCGTTCAACACGTCCGAGACGCGATCGGCCGACGACGAGTGAAAAGCGCCCGGGCGTCGACAGCGTCTCTCGAGCGCGCTGTAGCGAACGTCGCGTCGAGCTCGCGGCCCGATCGCCGTGCTCGTAGAGCGTGCGGGTCGTCGGTCGCCGGTCAGCGCTCAGGGCGGGAGACGGCGTTTTCGATCTCACCGCCGGTCTCGAGGGCCGCGACGTTTTCCGCGACGATGTCGGATAGCCGGTCCCAGTGGTTCGGCGTGTGACCGCCCGTGTGGGGTGTGATGAGGCAGTTTTCGAGGTCCCAGAGCGGGTGGTCGGCCGGCAGCGGCTCGGGGTCGGTGACGTCGAGTGCGGCACCGCGAATTCCTTCAGACTGGAGCGCGGCGACCAGCGCGTCGGTGTCGATAAGACCGCCGCGAGCCGCGTTAACGATCACCGCGTTCGGCGGCAGGGTCGCCAGTTCGGCCTCGCCGACCAGTCCTCGAGTCAGACCGGTGAGCGGACACGCGAGAACAACGTAGTCGCTCCGAGAGAAGGCCTCGTGGACGTCGTCCTCCTCGAAGCCGAGCACCTCGTCGGTCGGCCCGCCCTTCGAGGGCGTGTACCGGATGCCGATCGTCTCGACCTCAAAGCCCGCGAGGCGCTGGGTGATCTCCTGACCGATCGAGCCGAGACCGACGATCGTGACCGTGCTGCCGGTGAATTCGTCCGACTGGAAATGACGCCACTCGTCGTTCGCCTTTCGCCGCCAGCCCTCGTGGAGCCGGCGCGCGAAGACGAGCATGTTGCCGATAGACTGCTCAGCGATGCCGGGAGCGTGAATTCCGCCGGCGTTCGTCACGGCGACGCCGCGATCGGCCAGCGCGTCCACCGGGACGTGGTCGGTACCGGCGAAGGTGCACGCGAACAGCTCGAGCCGGTCGGCGCGCTCGAGCAGGTCTTCGTCGATCGAAATCCCCGTCACGACCCGCGCCTGGGGGACGAGTTCGCGTTCCTCCTTCGGGGTCCGCGCGAGCGCGACGGTGTGCTCTGGCAGCCGCTCGCGCAGCGCTTCGGCGTACGATGCCATCGACAGCCCTTCCGTTCCCTCTCGCAGAACGACGATGTCCGGGTTCGTGCTCATAGTGGGTGAGGTCGCGTCGCGGTGACGCGGCTTGCGGTCTACCGTCCGATCGTCGGCGCGCTTCTTATTCCTTTGTGTATCTGCCGTTAACGGCAATCGTGTACAACTAAGTCAGTGGGGAACGTTACCTTCTCGCATGTCCGAGCCGATACAGGACCGACTCGCGACGGTTCGTCGCAGCTTTCACCGCCACCCCGAGCCCGCGTGGCGAGAGTTCGTCACCACGGCCCAACTCGTCGCGGAGATTCGGGAGATCGGCGTCGACGACCTCGTCGTCGGCCCGGACGCCTACGATCCCGCCGATCGAATGGCCGTCCCCGACGCGGACCTCGAGCCGTGGCGCGAGCGCGCCCGCGAGCGCGGCGCGGACGAGGATCTGCTGGCGACACTCGAGGGCGGTACCACCGGCGCGGTCGCCGTCCTCGAGCGCGGCGAGGGGCCGGCGATCGGCCTGCGCGTCGATATCGACGGCCTGTTCATCGAGGAATCGACCGACGGAGAGCACGTCCCCGCCGCGGAGGGCTTTCGCTCGGAGATCGACGGCACGATGCACGCCTGCGGCCACGACGTCCACATGACCTGGGGGCTAGCCGCGCTCGAGGCGATCGCCGAGAGCGACTTTTCCGGGCGGCTGGTCGTCTGCTTCCAGCCCGCCGAGGAGACGGGCGGCGGCGGCTGTCCGATGGCGAAAAGCGAGTACGCCGAGGGGCTGGACTACCTGCTGGCGATCCACGTCGGGCTGGATCACCCGACCGGCGAGGTCGTGGCGGGGATCGAGAAACCGCTGGCGATGGCCCACATCGACGCGACGATCGAGGGCACCTCCGCCCATGCGGGCAAGGCCCCCGAGGAGGGCGACAACGCCATGCACGCGATGGGGGCCGCGATCGAGAACGCCTACGGCATCCCCCGCCACAGCGACGGGATGACCCGCGTGAACATCGGGAAGGCCGAGGCGGGCACCGCAAGCAACGTCATCGCCGAGGCGGCCCACATGGAGTGCGAAGCCCGCGGCGAGACCACCGCACTGATGGAGTACATGAAACGCCGGCTCGAGCGCACCGTGCAATCGGCGGCCGAAATGCACGGCTGCGAGGCCGAGGTCGACGTAGTCAGCGAGTCACCCCGAGCCGACAGCGACCCGGAGATGCAAGAGCTCGTGAGCGAGGTCGCCGGCGGTGTTACCGGGATTGAGCGCGTGCTGCCGGCCGCGGACTTCGGCGCAAGCGAGGACGCGACGTTCCTGATGGAGCGCGTTCAGGAAGACGGCGGATTGGCGACCTACATGATCGTCGGCACGGACCACCCGACGAGCCACCACACGCCCACCTTCGATGTCGACGAGCGCAGCCTCGAGCACGGGGTCGACGTGCTCGTCGAGACGATTCATGAACTCGAGCGCCGGCACCCGCTCTCTCGCGCAGGCGGTGAGGGTGACGAATGAGCGGAAACCGGTCCGCGAGCGAGCCGCCGGTCACCCTCGAGGACGTCGAGGACGCGCGGGAGCGCATCGCCGACGTGGTCCACCGGACGCCGCTCGATACCTCCCGGACCTTCGCTGGGATGAGCGGCGCGGCCTCGGTCGGGCTCAAACTCGAGACCCTCCAGCGGACGGGGTCGTTCAAGATCCGCGGCGCATACAACAAAATGAGCCAGCTCTCGGACGCCGAGCGCGAGGCGGGCGTCATCGCCTCGAGCGCGGGCAACCACGCGCAAGGCGTCGCGCTGGCAGGTGATCTGCTCGATATCGACACGACGATCGTGGTGCCGGAGGTGACGCCGGCCGCGAAGAGAGAAGCCACCCGCGGCTACGGGGCCGAGGTCGTCGTCGAGGGCGACATCTACGAGCGGTCCTACGAATACGCCCTCGAGCGGGCCGACGACGGTGGCGAGACGTTCGTCCACCCCTTCGACGACGAGGCCATCATCGCCGGCCAGGGAACGGTCGGCCTCGAGGTGCTCGAGCAGTACCCCGAGATCGATGCCGTCCTCGTTTCGATCGGCGGCGGCGGGCTCATTTCGGGCATCGGAACGGTGCTGAAGGCACGCGATCCCGATATCCGCGTGGTCGGCGTCCAGCCGGAGGGAGCCGCCCACGCGAAGCCGTCGCTCGAGGCCGGCGAGATCCGCGAACTCACCGACATCGACACCGTCGCGGAGGGGATCGCGGACACCCGGATGCTCGAGACGACCTTCGCGATCGCCCGTGAGGTCGTCGACACCGTGGTCGGCGTCAGCGACCGGGAGATCGCTTCTGCAGTTACGCTGTTGGCCGAGCGCGCGAAGATCGTCGCCGAGAGCGCCGGAGCCGCGCCGCTGGCCGCGGCGCTGTCGGACGACCTCGACCTCGCGGGCGAACACGTCGGCGTCGTGATCTCGGGGGGCAACGTCAACCTCACCGAGCACGCCGAACTGACGCGGACGGGACTGCACGAACTCGAGCGCTACGCGGAGGCCAGACTCGCGCTCGACGGCTGGCCGACGGCTGTCGGCGACGTGGTCGAGATCGTTGAATCGGAGGGTTCTGAGTTGGACGTCCTCGAGCGCGTGCGACGGGGTTCCGTCGACGAGCCAAATCGAGTCCCGGTCACCGTCGGCCTCGAGGGAAGCGGCCCCGACCATCTCGATGGGGTGCTCGAGGCGCTGGCGGGACTCGAGGGCGTCTCGATCGTGGAGTGCTCGCTCGAGTGACCGCTTTGAGCACACCGTCGGCGCGCTGAACCGCGACGGAGTCGCGGTTCGACTATCGCGAGGGACGAGCGAGCGAACGCAGTGAGGGAGTGAGTCGGGTGGGGAGGATGTGGAAATCCCGCTACCGGTACGCGAGATCGGTTCTCTCCGTCGTCCGCCGAACGAACTCGAGTCGACGCGACAACGAAAATCGAAGTGGACGGAGAACTGCGACTCGAGGATTCGGTCTCAGTCGGCCACTTTCGCGCTCGGGCCGACGGCCTCGACCGCCTCGAGGAAGATGCCGATCCCCAGTTCGATCTCGCGTGCGGTCGAGTCCAGCGGCGGGAGCAGCCGGATCGTCTTCTTCCCACAGCCAAGCGTCAGCAGGCCGCGCTCGAGGGCCGCCTGCACGACGTTCGTCCGACGCTCGGGGGTGTCGAACTCGACGGCGAGCAACAGCCCCTTGCCGCGCACGTCCTCGACGGAGTCGGGCGCGTCGTCGCGCAGGAGCTCTTTGGCCTGCTCGCCGCGTCTGGTGGCGTTGTCGAGGAGGTCGTGCTCCTCGATCGCCTCGAGGGTGAACGCGCCCATCATCGAGCCCAGCAGGTCACCGCCGCCGAAGGTCGAACCCAGACGGTTCTGCTGGTCGGGGAAGATTTCGGATCGGGAGATGGTCGCACCGACGCGTAGGGCCTTCGCGCTGGCGATCACGTCCGGTTCGATCGGGTAGTGATCGGAGGCCCAGATCTCGCCGGTGCGGCCGATCCCGGTTTGGATCTCGTCGACGACCAGCGGGATGTCGTACTCGTCGGTGACGTCGGCCACTTCCCGCATGAACGCCTCGCTGGGGAAGCGGTAGCCGCCGACGCCCTGCATCGGCTCGAGTGCGAGAAAGGTGATCTCGTCGGGATCAACGTGGCCGCCCTCGGGCGCGAGCATGTCTCGAAGCCGCGAGCCGCCGCCGGCGAAGAAACCGCAGTCGCAACGCTCGGCGTCACAGCCGCGGTCATCACAGAAGGGGATCGTTTCGATCCCGCTGATCTCGGGGTAGTGGCGCGTGTAGACCTCTTTGGACTTCGTGATCGACAGCGTTCCGAGGGTGCGACCGTGGAAGCTCCCCGAGAATGAAATGCCGTATTTCGACGGTGCCCGATGGTCGTTCGTGATCTTCATCGCGTTCTCCATCGCCTCCGCGCCGGAGTTCGAGAGGAAGACGGTGTCCATCCCGTACTGGCTCGAGACCTCGGTCAGTTTCTCCATGAGGTGGCTCGAGCCGGGGAAGTCGGCTTCCTCGGGACTGGGGCCAGAGCCGAAGTACATGTCCTGGCCGGCGATCTTCATCGGCTCGACGAGGTCGAACTCCCGGCTCTTCTGGAGGACCTTCTCGTTGTTGTAGCCAAGCGGTGCCGCGCCGATGTGACAGGTGAAATCGAGCAGGACGTTGCCGTCGACGTCCGTGACGAACGGGCCGTCGGCCTCGCGAGTCACGTCCCAGACGAACTCGTGGGTGTGCTCGCTGGGCGCGGCGTACTCCTGGTGAAAGTCGACCCACTGCTTGCCGTTTGGACCCGGAAGCGCGACCGCGTCGGGCTCCGCCGTGTCCCTGTCCATACACAGATTATGTGTACTATGTACATTAAAACTTGTTATGGATTGGCGGAAGTGTGAGGGGGATGCGACGTCCACGCGAAAAACGAACGCGTGACGACCGCGCCGCGCGTCGGGAAGCGAGAAAGAAAGAGAGGCCGCGGGCAGGTCAGTCGTCGTCCGATTCGACAGGACCGCCGCGACCGGGCGACTCGGTTTCGGTCGTCCGACTCGAGCCGACGAGGACGGTCTCGTCTTGCAAGAGCACGCGGCCGTAGCTCGAGCCGAAGTCCCTGATTAGCGAGAGCATCGCGAGGAAGCAGACGAAGGCGAAGGGCGTGCCGGTGATGATCGCCGCCTGCTGGAGCGTGTTCGCGCTACCGGTCCCGCCGAGGATCATCAGGATGGCCGCGGTCATGCCGAGGACGACGCCCCAGAAGATTCGGTTGATGCTCGAGGGGCGCGCCTTGCCGCCGGTGGTCATCATCGAGACGGCCAGCGTCGAGGAGTCCGCGGACGTGACGAAGAACGTCGTCACGAGGATCATGAAGGCCAGCATGAAGATAGATCCCATGGGGAACGCCTCGAAGAGGATGAAGCCGGAGACCTCCGCGCCGGCCTCGCCGGCGATCACCGCGCCGAAATCGGCGACGCCGTTGTGGTGGGCCCAGACGGAGGTGCCGCCGACGAACGTAAACCACGGGATGGTAGCCGCCGAGGTCGCGACGATCCCGGTGAACGCGACTTCGCGGACGGTGCGGCCCTTGGCGATGCGAGCGATGAACAGGCCCGCGAAGGGAGACCACGAGAGCGCCCACGCCCAGTAGAAGACGGTCCAGGTGTTCATCCAGTTCGTGGCTTCGGCATTGCCCGCACCGAAGGCGCCGGCCCCGGTAAAGAGGCTCATCGATATGAAATCGGAGAACATCCCGCCGAGGGCCTGCGTCCCCACGAGCAGCAGGAACATCGTCGGGCCGACGATAAACGTCGCGACCATGAGGATGACAAAGAGGATCATGTTGAAGTTCGACAGCCGACGGATCCCCCTGTTGACCCCCAGCACCATCGAGGTCGTAAACAGCAGCGTCATGAACGTCACCACGAGGAGGATACCGACGTTCCCCATGCTGATCCCCCACTGGTAGTTCAGCCCGGTGACGAACTGGCTACCGATGAAGCCAAGCGAGGTGGCCACGCCGCCGATCGTCGCGAAGACAGCGAGGATGTCAACGATTTTCGCGACCGGCCCATCCAGGTTGTCCGCGCCGATGATCGGCGTCAGCGCCGAGGACACTCGCAGCGGGACGTTGTCATAGTTGTATGCGAAGTAGCCGATCGCGATCCCCATGATCGTAAACACCGCCAGCTGGGGCAGCGCCCAGTGGAACAGCGTCTGCTGGATCGCGATCGTCATCGCTTCCGAGGTGCCGCCCGAGACCCCCTCGAACAGCGGCGAGGGGTTCGCGTAGTAAAACAGCGCCTCGGTCGGGCCCCAGAACACGACGCCGGCCGCGAATCCGGCCGAGTACAGCATCGCGAAGAACGACAGAAAGCTGTACTCCGGGGACTCGTCGCCCAGCTTGATTGAACCCCATGGACCGATGATCAGGAACAACAGGAAGACGACGATCAGAAACACGATCAGCAGCAGTGCCCAGTTGAACGCGCCAAGCAGCGAATCGTTTAGCGACGAGATCCCGCTCTCGACCGTACTCGGGCTGATGAAAAACGCCGCGATCACCCCGACGGTCAATAGCGCGCCAAACAGGAAGACCGTCGTGTCGATCTCTGCGACGAACTCGTCGACCATCCCCTTCTCGGCATCGCTCATCGTCTCACCCCCCAAACCGAGTTCCGGATCGATGGTTGCCCGAATCTCCACCTACCGTTCACCATGCTGTGCGATGGCATACCATCTCAATCAACGCTATACACAATAAACGTTTCTCAGGTGCCCATTTTGTCGACAGATTGTGTTTATTGTACGTTCGGCCGAACGCGAC
Source organism: Natrinema sp. 74 (assembly GCF_046097095.1). Classification (NCBI taxonomy): domain Archaea; kingdom Methanobacteriati; phylum Methanobacteriota; class Halobacteria; order Halobacteriales; family Natrialbaceae; genus Natrinema; species Natrinema sp. 74. Next base: position 2,627,435 of record NZ_CP175698.1, on the reverse strand, counting down.
GAGGTGGGGGGAATAATTTACGTATTTGTTCCAAGGGTGCATAAATGCCCATGTTCGTCCATCGAAGTTGTCCCAAGAACGCGTTCCGTAACCGTATGGTTCACTGGCCACGACTCTCTGGAGCGAGGCGCGTATCGTAAAGCGACATGAGCCGCACGCAGAGTCACAAACCGGTGTGTCGCTGCTAACGTCCGAGATCGCCGTCTGCCGACGAGCGGGCGGACAGTTCGGGCGATAAGACGTCGGCATCCGAACTCGAGCATCGGCGGAGTCGAAAACGAAAACGGGCAGGTCGGCGGCGACTGCGCGGTCGTCAGTTCGTCAGTTCCTCGAGCGTGCGCTCCCGGTCGTCGGCACTTTCGGTCACGCGCTCGGAGAACTCGTCGACGCGGTCTTTGATCTCTTCGCGGGCCTCTTCCGGCGAGAAGCCGTCGGACATCGTCAGCAGACGGACGAACGCACGGAGTTCCTCGTCGGTGAGCTGGGCAAACTCCCCGTTCTCGAGTTTCTCGACGACCTCGTCGACGTCGATCTGGCCGACCGGTTCGACGTTAAACTCGACGTTGACCATCCGGTAGTTCGAGCCGGCCAGGCGCTGTTCGGCCTTGCCGACGCCCTCCGAAAGCATGTCTTTGAACGGGGTGTGATAGCCCATCGTTCCGAGATGCAGGAAGGCGAGCATGTCGGTGATTCCCTGCGTGTAGGCGTCGCGGTCCTCGGCGTCCGGATCGAAGACCGTCTCGCGGTCGCGTTCCTCCATGTACTCAAAGAGGATGCTGAAATCGAGGATCGCGTTGCGGACCCGACGCCGGATCCGATTTCGCTTCTGTTTTTTCGAGTGGTCGGTGTAGTCGGTCTTCCGGCCGAGCAGGAAATCGCGGTCGGAGGGCGTAAGAATCCCGCGCGGGCGATCAGCGTCCGCCGCCGTCTGGAGCGACTCCGGCACGTCGTCCTGACTCATACAGAGTACACGAACAGCGTTCGAATTAACGTTTCTGATCCGGCGAACGTGATTTCGCGCGAACAGTTCGACGGACGCGTACCGAGTCTACGGCCGCCGGCGCGAGAGTTCGACGGCTGTCTCGGACAGCAGCGCCACGCCGATCCCGAGGCTCTCCTCGTCGACGTCGAACGTGGGCGTGTGGTGACTCGTCGGATGGTCGGTTCCGATGAGAACGTAGGAGGCGAGGCCGCCGTTTTCCTGTACCCGCTGCATGAGGTAGGTGACGTCTTCGCTCACGCCGAACGCCTCGCTTTGAATCACGCGATCGACGTCCTCGAGTTCCCACGCGACGTTGCCGACGAGGTCCCGTAACGCGGGATGGCTGTCGACGCGGGGCGACTCGCTGATCACCCGCGGCGTCACGTCGCAGTCGTGCATTTCCGCGGCGGCATAGCACACCCGCTCGAGTTCGGTGCGCATGTACTCCATCAGCGCGGTGGTCTCGCCGCGGACCTCGGCCTCGATCGTGACTTCCTCGGCGATGACGTTGCTCGCGGTGCCGCCCTCGATACAGCCGACGTTGACCCGGGTCATCCCGTCGCTGTGGCGCGGGATCGCGTAGGCGTTCTGAATCGCGGTGGCCGCCGCTTGCATCGCGTTGGCTCCCTCGTTGGGTGCCTTCCCCGCGTGGGCGCTTGCCCCCTCGAATGTCGCGGTGAGGTGTGCCATCGCTAGCGGTTTCTCGATCCCCGCGACGACCTCGCCAGTCGGGTGATCCAGCCCGATGTGAAGCGCGAGCAGGTAATCCACGTCGTCGAGGTAGCCGCTCTCGGCCATCGCTTTCCCGCCGCCGGAGATCTCCTCGGCGGGTTGAAAGAACACCTTCAGCGTCCCGGCAAAGTCGCTTTGCTTGACCGTCTCGAGCGTGCCAAGCGCCATCGCGAGGTGGGCGTCGTGCCCGCAGGCGTGCATGTAGCCGTCGTGTTCGGAGCGAAAGCCCTCGGCGGCCGGCCGGTGATCGGCCTCGGTCGACTCGCGCATTGAGATCGCGTCGAGGTCGACGCGCAGGCCGAGGCAGGGACCCTCGCCCTGTTCGAGGACTGCAATCACGCCCGTGTGTCCGTCGGCGGTCCGTTCGAGGATGTCGGCGCGGACGCCGGCCTCGCGAGCCCGCTCGCGCCACGGCTCGAGGTCCGCGTCGGGCGGGACAGCCATGCGCTCGTCGGTCGCCAGCGCCTCGCGGCCGACGGCGATCTCGTCGACGCCGATCCGCTCGAGTTCCTCGACGACGCGGGCCGTCGTCTGAAACTCCCGCCAGCCGGGTTCGGGACGGCGGTGAAACGCGCGCCGGAGATCGCTGAGTCTGTGTCGCACCTCGTTTGACATCCGTGTGAGTTCTACACGTGGAGGATACTTAATCGTAGTCGATAATCGTATACTTGCTATCCATCACTAGTGTAGTGTGTCACTGATCAGAGGAGGTTCGGCCGGAATTGGATGGCGGCCGGCAGCGACGGTCCGGTCGGCTCTCGGGCGGAGACGAGCGTACCGAAGACCGGCCACCTCGTCGTCGCGCCTCGGCCGAAAATCGGTTACTCGAGGGACGCGATCGCGTCCATTTCCACGCGGACGTCCTCGGGCAGCCGGGAGACTTCGACGCAGACCCGCGCCGGCGGCACCTCGCCGAACCGGGAGCCGTAGGCTTCGTTGATCCGCTCGTAGTCCTCGAGGTCGGTCAGGTAGACGGTGACCTTGACGACGTCCGCGAGGCCGTCGCCGCCGGCTTCGTCAACGACGGCGGCGATGTTCTCGAGCACGCGACCGGTCTGGGCTTCGATATCGCCGTCGATGGCCTCGCCGGTGGCCGGATCGACGGGGCCGTAGCCGGAGACGTACAGCGTGTCGCCGGCGCGGACGCCCTGCGAGTAGGGGTTGTCGGTGCGCGGTGCGCCGTCGGTTTCGATGGGGTCGGTATCGGTCATGGAGTGGGTGTCGGACGTGGGATCTTCGGTCGCTCGAGTCAGGCCGTCTGAGCCGCTTCGGCGGTCACGTCCCCGATCGCCTCGACGACGATGTCGAGGGCGGTCTCGGCCAGTTCGTGGGTGAGCACGAGCGGCGGGAGGAACCGGAGCACGTTGCCGTGGCGGCCGGCCGTCCAGACGAGGACGCCGCGCTCGAAACAGAGCTGTTGGATCGCGTCGACGAGGTCACCGTCGGGAGTTCCGTCTTCGTCGACGAACTCCGCGCCGATGAACAGGCCCTTGCCGCGGATGTCGGCGAGCCGGTCGGTCTCGGCGGCGGCCTCGCGAAGGCGACCCTGAATGTACTCGCCGAGGTCGCGGGCGTGGGCCAGCAGGTCGTGGTCCTGAACGTACTCGATGGCGCGGGTGCCGGCGCGCATGCCGACGACGTGGCCGCGGTAGGTGCCGGCGTGGTCGCCCGCGCTCCAGGTATCGAGGTCCTCGTGGTAGATCGTCGCAGAGAGCGGGAAGCCGACGCCGCCGAGCGCCTTCGCGGACGTCATCACGTCGGGCGCGACGCCCTCCCAGTCACTGGCCCACCACCGGCCCGACCGGCCGAGGCCGCTCTGAATCTCGTCGAAGACGAGTGTCACGTCGTTGTCGTCAGCGATGTCGCGCAGCCCCTGGAGGAACCCCTCCGGCGGCGTGACGATTCCGCCCTCGCCCTGGATCGGCTCAACGATGATGCCGGCCGGGTTGGCGAGGCCGCCGTAGGGGTCCTCGACGATGGCCTGGACCTCTTCGAGCGCGTGATCGACCGCCTCCGCGGGCGATTTGTCCTGTCGGAACGGGTCGGGATAGGGTGCGTGGACGACGTCGGGGAGCAGCGGCGTGTAGTGGCCCTTGAACGTCTTGTTCGACGTGACGCTCATCGCGCCGGTCGTCGCGCCGTGGTAGGCCCCGCGGAACGCGATGAGGCCGTCACCGCCGGTGTTGTACTTGGAGAGCTTGATCGACGCCTCGATGGCGTCGCTGCCGGTCGGCCCGCCGAAGACGACCTTGTTCTGGCCCTGCAGGCCGTCGGGGGCGATCTCGTCGAGTTTCTCGATTAGCTCGAGTCGGGCCTCCGTCGGGAAGTCGACCGTGTGCACGAGTTTGTCGGCCTGCTCGTGAACGGCCCCGAGCACGTAGGGGTTCGCGTGGCCGACGTTCAACACGCCGATCCCCGCGAAGAGATCGATGTAGGTGTTCCCGTCGGCGTCGCGGACCGTCGCGCCCTGTCCCTCCTCGAAGGCGATCGGGATATCGTCGGGATAGGCGACCGCGTTACTGTCGATTTCGCGTTGCTTCTCGAGCAGCGCCCGGGTGTTCGGACCGGGAACGTCGTCGACGGACGGTGCGTCCTCGAAGTGGAGATCGTCGATCGGCGGACCTGCCGTCATACGTAGGGGCAGGAGAAACGATCGTAAATAGATTGTCTACAGTATTCATGAACACTGTATACATCTATCGAATCCGGCGGTGGTGTCGGAACTCGATTTGGATACCGATGGACCGGGCATCCGTAGTCAACAGGTATGAGCGGCGAGTGAAGTGTTCGACTCGAGAAGCGAACGAATCGAACGGGCGGAAACTTGTGTGGAAAGCAATATGAGCGGCCCGCCTCAGAACGGGAGGAATTCAGCATTACACCCTTCTGAAACAGCCACTTCTGTGTCTGATAGAAAATAATTTCATTGGAAGGGCTCTACGTTTCGCGTATAGTGCCCTCCACCAACAGACAGAGCAGACCCCGCGTCGCGGTCGGCGTACTCGTGCTGTTCGTCAGTTTTGGACTGTATCCTCACGAATAATACGCTTCTATGGCTATTCGGTGCTATTTCCGTGGGTCTCTCGGTATATGTGTTCTCCTTATTTTATCGGCTCGTGGTCGCCGTCGAAGAGATCGCCGACAAGCTATAAGCGCCAGTGTTCGAGTCCGATCGACTTGCATCGAGACGCGCGCCGAGAATCGGAGGAACGCCCTTATCGCTGGCGTCCCTTCCGATTGCCATGATCCCGCCGATCGCGAGCCGGTTCGTCGCGGGGGAGTCTCCCGCGACGGCGCTCGAGCACGTCCGTCAGTTGAACGACCGCGACGTGAAAGCGATCCTCAACCTGCTTGGCGAACACTACGACGACCGCGACGCTGTGGCGGCCGACGCCGCCGAATATCGGCAGCTGGTCGACGATATCGCAAGATCGAGGCTCGAGGCCTGCATCTCCGTCAAACCCACCCAGTTGGGACTCGACATCGGCGAGGAGGTGTTCCGCGAGGAACTGGCCGCGATCGTCGACGTCGCGGCCGACCGCGGGGTCTTCGTCTGGATCGACATGGAAGATCACACGACGACCGACGCGACGCTTGACGCGTTCGAAACCGTCGCCCGTGAGCACGAAGGGGGCGTCGGCGTCTGCGTGCAGGCGAACCTCAGGCGGACGCGAGCGGACGTGCGCCGACTCGCCGACGTGCCCGGCAAGGTCCGGTTCGTCAAGGGGGCCTACGCCCCGCCTGCCGACGTGGCCTACACGGACGGGGCGCGGATCGATCAGGAGTATCGGGCGCTGCTCGAGTACGCGTTCGCACACTTCGACGGCGGGATCGCGGTCGGGAGCCATGATCCGGCCGTAATCGAGCACGCGAAGGCGCTCCACGAGCGGTACGGTACCGACTTCGAATTGCAGTTGCTCATGGGCGTGCGCGAGGATGCACAGGCGACACTGGCCGCCGAGTACGAGGTCTGGCAGTACGTCCCCTACGGCCGGCGGTGGACGTCCTACTTCTATCGCCGGCTCACCGAGCGAACGGACACTCTCCGATTCGCACTGCGGGCCGTCCTGACCGGTTGAGTGGGGTGAACGACGGACATTTGGTGTCGCGGCCCGTCCGATAGCTCATGTGCGGTCGCTACACGCTCACCGTCGAGCAAGACGACCTCGAGGCGCGGTTCGACGCCCGGTTTCGAGACGGTGCGTCCGACTCCGATCCGACCGTCGACCCAGGGTTCACCCCTCGCTACAACATCGCTCCCGGCCAGGAGCTACCGGTGATCACGGACGCCGAGCCGGAGACGATCCAGCGTCTCGAGTGGGGACTGGTGCCGTCGTGGGCCGATGACGACACGGGCGGACTGATCAACGCGCGGGCCGAGTCCGTCGCCGAGAAGCCGAGCTTTCGGGAGGCCTACGAGCGGCGACGATGTTTGGTTCCGGCGGACGGGTTCTACGAGTGGGTCGAGACCGAGGACGGAAAACAGCCCTACCGAATCACGTTCGAGGACGACCGCGTGTTCGCGCTGGCCGGCCTCTGGGAGCGCTGGGAGCCGGCGACGACACAGACCGGGCTGGATGCCTTCGGCGGCGGGGCCGCGGACGAAACCGAGGACGGCCCGCTCGAGACGTTCACCATCGTGACGGCCGAGCCGAACGACCTCGTTGCAGACCTCCACCACCGAATGGCGGTGATCGTAGCACCCGACGACGAGCAGCGGTGGCTGACGGCCGACGATCCGCGCGAATTGCTCGAGCCGTACCCGGCCGACGAGATGACGGCGGCTCCGGTGTCGACGGCGGTCAACGATCCGTCCGTCGACGAACCGGGACTGACCGACCCGGTTTAACTACGGCCCTGAACGCCGGTGAACTCGAACCGTGCGCCGCGCTCGTCGGCGGAAGTGGCAAGCGAGAGAGCCCAGCCGTGCGCTTTTGCGATCGGCTCGTGGATCGACGCGCTGCCGGCTCGAGGATGGCTGACGAGCGAGGCCGTGTGACACGGAAGACTAATATCGTTGCTACCGAAAACCTTCTCAAAAGGTGGCAATCCGATGACAGCAGATCGTCGACTACGACTGTCGCTGCTCTGTCGAATGCTCGCCGCACTGGCCGTGCTGACGGTCGTCTCGGTGGCCGTCGCCGCGACGGCGGTCCTCGTGGGCGGCACGGTGGCCTGGCTCGCGCTTCTGGTGGTCGTTTACGTGCTCGAGACGCTGCTCCTGCCGGTTCTCGGCGACCCCTACGCTATCGTCGGCACGCTCTTTGCGAACCCCCTTCGCGTCGCGGTCGTCGCCGGCATCTCGCTGCTTCCGTTTCTGTACTACCGGCCGGTTCGGGGCGAAATACGGGCGTTCCGGAGGGGGTTGGGGACGGCCGGTGAGCCGGCGACCGAAACGCATCCCGAGCTGACGAAAACGGCCCGTCGGCTCGCTCGGCAGGCGGACGTGCCAGAGCCCGACGTCTACGTCGCCGACCGGCGGCGGCCGGAGTCGTACGCCGTGGGCGGACGGGCAGACGGGACGATCATCGTCACGAGCGGGCTCGTACGGGAGCTTTCCGACCGTGAGGTAACCGCCGTTCTCGCTCACGAAATCAGTCACCTCGTGAACGGCGATAGTCGCATCATGAGCCTCGTGCTCGTCCCAATGTTGACCGCCGAACGCGTCGGAGCGGACGATCCGCCGGGCAAACGGTTGCTCGTCACCTCGCCGCTCGCTTATCTGGCCCATCTCGCCCTCTGGGCCGGCGTGACGGTCATGACGGCGGGACAGCGACTGGGCGGGCAGTTCGGAGTCGCCGTCCTCTCGCGCGGCCGGGAGCTGGCGGCCGACAGGGGCGCTGCCGAGCTGACGGGATCGCCGAGCGACCTCGCGAGCGCGCTCGAGACGCTCGACGACGAACGGGCGCGTCCCACCGAAGACAAGCGAACCTGGGCGAAGTCGGCCAGCGCGCTGGACATCCTCCCGCGCGACGGGGCGACCGCGTCGGGGGGACCGTTTCGAACCTATCCGAGCACGGAGACGCGACTCGCGAATCTCGAGCGACTCGTCGCCAAGACGACGACCGACGGTCAGTGAAAATCGCCTCGGACGGCCCCTCGAGAGTCGGTTTCGATCGAGTCCAGCCGCGTTCGGCGCGTCAGTGCCGGACGCGCTGTGTAAGCACGAAGACCAGCAGCGCTACCAGCAGTGAGCCGAGCAGCGTCTCGACGGCGGCGATTGCGCGGGCGGCGCTTCCGACCGGTTGCAGATCGCCGTAGCCGAGCGTCGCGAACGTGACGACGCTGAAGTAGAGGCTCTTGAAATACGCCTCGGCGAGGAACCAGACGGGCGTCTGAGCGGGGGCCCTGATTCGGTAGGCGATCGCGGTCTCAGTTCCGACCTCCTGGATGCCACCGGTCAACGGGTACAGCGCCGCACAGACGAGTATCAGAACCAGCGACGTCGCCACGACGCGCCACGGGCTCGTCCCGTAACGCATGATCCAGCGCGAGCCGGCGAGCGTGATTGCTCGCCGGTAGTCTCCGGTCTGCCAGGCCCGCCGCCGACGGAAGTGCTTCTCGCGCAGATAGTACTCGTGGACCCGTTCCGGGAGCGCGTTCTCATCGTAGAGTCGCTGTAGCTCCCGGTACACCCACTGTGCGGCTTCGGCCCGTTCCGTGACGCCGTGACTCCCGTCGATCTCCGTCTCGTATACCGGGCGCTCTCCGAACGTCGTCTCGACGTTGAGCCGCACGTCGGTCAGCCCCGCGCGGTAGAGCCGCGCGTTCCGGAAGTCCGCACCGCGGAGATCGGCGAAGACGAAGACCGCGTCGTGAAGGTTGGCGTCCCGAAACGATGCGCCGTGGGCATCGATGTCTCGGAACGTACTCTGTCGGAGGTCCGCTCCGGAGAGGTCGGCACCGTCGAGGATCGCGCCGGTGAAATCCGCCTCGATCAGCGATCGTCCTGCGAGGAACGACGTCCTGCTCAGGCTCGCACCCTCGAAGTTCGCTCCGTCGAGGCGCTCGCCCGACGCCGGCGTGTTTCGCTCGTAGATCGGTGTCGGCACGACGGCGTCGGTGTGCCAGAGACAGCGGTCGTGTCCCTCCCACGGGAGCCGCCAACAACAGACGTCTCCGGCCCCGTCAACGACGCTGCTGTTCGTTACGTGTCCGCAACGCTTCTCGATCATGATCGGGTTGGGGAGAGCGCGCTTCTAACGCTACTGCCTGAAATACGCCGCCTCGGTTCAGTCCCCGCCGTCGCGGTCGCAGAACCCGTTACAACGCTCGCTCCGGGACGTCAGCGCACGGGCGATCGCCCCTCGAGTCGAACGAGTGACTCAAGTCGGGAGCGGACGACCGCGCTGCGTTCGCGCGTCGGTCAGCGAAGTTCGTCGATAATCTCGCGGGTAGCACGCCGAACCGCCTCGTCGCTCGAGAGACGGGGTTCCCAGCCCAGCGCGGAGAGCTTCTCGATCGAGAGGCGCATCTTCGGCACGTCACCGGTCCAGCCGCGCTCGCCGCCGGTGTACTCGCGGGCGGGGTCGACGCCGAGTTCCTCGGCGACGATCGTCGCGATCCGGTCGACTGACGTCGTCGTGCGCGTCCCGAGGTTGTACGTGTTCATCGCGTCGTCGGCGTGTTCGACGACGTGGAACATGGCGTCGAGACAGTCCTCGAGGTGGAGGTAGGACTTCTCCTGACGGCCGTCGCCCAGGATCGTCAGCGTCTCGGGATCGTCCCGGAGCTTCTCGATGAAGTCGGGGATCACCGCGCCGCGCAGCCGCGGGCCGACCACGTTCGCAAACCGGAAATTCCAGACGGTGAGATCGTGACTGTGTGCCCGCGCGGAGAGCAAGCCCTCGTCGGCCAGTTTGCTCGCCCCGTAGGCGCTGATCGGCTCGAGCGGCGCGTAGTCCTCCGGCGTCGGCCGCGGTGCCTCGCCGTAGATCGTCGAGGTGGAGGTGTACGCGATCTCGGAGACGTCCGCGTCGGCCATCGCCTCGAGAATGTTCCGGGACATCCGCGTGTTGTCGTCGAACTGGCCGTGAGGACGGTCCGTGTCGACGTGTTTCGACGCCGCGAGGTGAAAGACGAGGTCGACGTCGTCGAGGTGCCCGGCGAGCGCGTCGGAGTCGGTAAGGTCTGCCTCGAGAAAGTCGGCGTCGTCGGGAACGCGGTCGGGGTCGCCGTTCGACAGGTCGTCGACGGCGAGGACGTCCGCGCCGTCTGCGAGCAGGCGCTCGGTGAGATGCGATCCGATGAATCCGGCTCCGCCGGTGACGAGCACGCGTTGGCTCGAGAGAGACATGGTGGATGATTTATCGGGGAGGCGTTAATCCTCTGGGTTTCGCCGTCGCCGAGATCGAATCGTCTCGGTCGACGTGACGCGAGGCCGACTCGAGAACTGCGAGTTATTCGGGTCGAAGGAGAGCAACTGGTCGGTGCATGCGACCGGTCGTGGCCCCTCGGCCACCGAACCGCGCGGTGTTTACACTCCGGTCGAGTACCGCAGAATGCCGGCGAAGCCGCCGAAGGCACTGAGGAGCTGTTCGCCCTTCTCGAAGTCCGTCGAGATGAATTTCGTCTCGGTACCGCGCTGTTCGGCGATGTCGATGAGATGGTCGATGGCGTCCTCGCGGTCTTCCTCGGTTGCCTCGACTTCGGTGCCACACTCGGTGCAAGTGTGTGTCGGCGTCGACTTCCGACGATCGATGACTTCGCGTTCGGTGGTGCCACAGTCGGGGCAGTCGTAGGTGATGACGTCCTTGCGGAGGTCCTCGCTGATCAACAGGCGATCGACCGCGCCCATCACCAGGTTCCGGCGGGTCTGCTCGAAGCCGTAGGTCGCCAGATCGCCAGCGTTGAGTTCCTTGAAGAACTCCTCCATCTCCTTTTTGTCTTTCATCACCTCGGCGTCGGCCAGCGCGTCTTCGGCGTTGTCGACCAAGTCCTTCAGCCCGGACTCGTCGGTGTAGGCCACGTCGAATTTGCCCAAGACCTTGTCCTGCAGTTCGTGGTGGAGGTAGTCGCCGTCCAAGAACTCGTCTTTGGTCGGCGATGGACCGCCGACGAGGATGCCGTCGAGTTCGTGGCGCTTCGGGACGAACAGATCGTTGCCCATCCCCGCAACCTCCTGGTAGAAGTTATCGATGGCCTCGAGTCGCAGGCGGGCGAATCGCTGGGCGGACTGGCCACCTTTGCGCTGCTTGCCGGGGACGAGCGAGGAGGCGGACTTGACCGGTTCGATGCGTTTCCCTTTCAGCCAGCCGACGTTGGCTTCGCGTCGGTCCAAGACGATCAGCCCGTAGAGGCCCTTGTCGGCGAGCATCTCCTCTAGGGGTTCGGTCAGGAAATCGGAGTCGCAGTGATAGCGGAAGGATTCGACGGGCTGGGGCGGGCTCTCGAGGACCTTCGTGACCATGTCGGTGCGGCCGCCGCCGGAGTCGACGGCGCCGGAAAAGAGCACTATGCCGTTTTCGGGTGGATACGTGTCGTAGTATCGCAGCCGGTCTTTGATGCTCGTCAGCGCGTCCTGGACGGCCGTCCGGGTCTGCTTTGACTTGATGTTGGCCGCCTCGCTGTGTTCCTGGGTAACGTGCTGGACGACGTCGCTGATCTGTCTGTCCTCGGGAACATAGATCGTCACAAGCTGCGTTCCGGAGCCGTCGTAGTTCTTGAGATCCTCGATGACCTTCCGGAACTCGTACTTCTTCCGGTCGGATTGCTCCTGCTCGCCCTCCTGGCTCATTACCCGTATAAAACGGGGCTGTGGGTAAGAATCCTTTGACACACCTGCCGGTGTGGTCCGCACCGCGGGACGGCGCGACCCTGCGCCGTCCGCCCGAGCGAGACCTGTTGGCGCGACGTGTCGGCACGGCGCCACGAGTCGGGAAGCGAGGTCACGATTTAAGGTGTTGCCGTTCTAGGGTCCGGACAGTATCCGAGTATGTCTCACGAGACGGTCTATGCCATCGCGAGCGGGAAGGGCGGTGTCGGGAAGACGACGACCACGGTAAACCTCGGCACGGCTCTCGCGGAGGCCGGTGAACGCGTCGCCATCGTCGACGCCGACCTCGGCATGGCGAACCTTGCCGGATTCGTCAGTCTCTCTCCCGACTCGACCACCCTGTATGACGTATTGGCCGGCGACGCATCGATCGACGACGCCACCTACCGACTGGCGGACAACATGGTCGCCGTTCCGAGCGGGACCAGCCTCGATGACTACGCCGAAACCTCCCCCGAGGGGCTCCGCGAAGTCGTCGCGGACCTCCGCTCGCAGTTCGACTACGTCTTTCTCGATGTCGGCGCGGGAATCAGCCATGAAACCGTCCTTCCGCTTGGGCTGGCCGACGCCGTCGTTCTCGTCTCGACGCCCGAGCCCGCGGCCGTCCACGACACGCGGAAGACGATCGAACTGACCGACCGCGCCGGCGGCGACCTCGCCGGCATCGTCCTCACCCGGACCCGCCCCGACGGCGACGTTTCCCACGAGGATATCGCCGACAGACTCGAGTTGCCGCTGCTCGGAACGATCCCGGAAGACCCCACGGCGCGGGAGAGCGTCTACGCCGGGACGCCGCTGGTCGTCTTCGAACCCAGAGGACCGGCCGCCCTCGCGTACCGTCGGCTGGCGGCCGACCTGACCGGCGTCGACGTCGGATCGCCGACCGACGACGGCAATGGGACGAGCGACGAACTCGGAGCCGCCGATACCGCGACCAACGGGGAGACCGACGCCGACGTCGCCGACGACGCCGATACCGCTGACGGGCGAGAAGCGGCACACGACGACGTCTCGAGCGCGATTACGGAAGCCGAAACCGACGGCTGATCGATCGTCCGCCGCCGGCGGACCCGTTTGCACCCGTTACCCCATTGGTAAGTGGCGCATTCGCTCGCCAACTCATTGTTCGTCGTCCTCGAACTGTTCGAATGGAGCCATTACCGTTCGGCTAGACGTTCGTCCGGTCGTGAAAGTCACGTGCGACGTACGGATCGGGACGCGCCGGCGAGCGATCGGTCACGACATGTTTGTCGACCGTTTCCGGAACCGGGATACGGGCGCTTACGGTCTAAATTCGCGGTCCATTCCGATAGAAACGATAACGAACTGATTACTAATCACGGCGGTTCTCGATGGCTCGCCCATGGAGCGACGAAAGATCCTCCTCGGCAGTGGCGCAGCGATCGCAACCGTCCTCGCGGGTTGCTCGAGCGACCAGACGGGCGACGACTCCAGTTCGAGCGACGACGGCGGCTCCGGCGATTCGTCCGATGGTGCCGGCGACGGTACCGGCGATGGCAACGGCAACAGTACCGGCGACGGCACCGGCAACAGTACCGGCGACGGCAATGGAACCGGCAACGGCGATGGAAACAGCGAAGCGAAGATTCCTGGGCTCAAGCGCGACAAACTAAAACTCAACAGTGAGAAGCTGACGATCGAGAACGTCACCAAGAGCGGCAAGGAACTCAACGTCGTCGCCACGTCGACCACGACCGACCCAGAAACGCTGTTCGCGGAACTAGAATCGCTGGGCAACGACATGAAGGGGGCGATCACCGACCCCAAAGCGTTCGCGGCCGCGGTCGACAGTATCACGTGGGTCTTCGAGAAAGACGGCGCGAAGGTGATGTCGTTCTACGTCGACGTGACGTGGGCAGTCAAGTACATAAACGGCGAACTGAGCCAGAGCAAGTTCGTCGATCGCGTCCTCTCGACCGTCGGCGAATCGCAGTAACCGTCGGTGGTCGACGGAACAGGGAGCGACCGTTCTTTTGGCTGGGCACCGTGGGCGACCGGCGGCGATCCCAGACCGCAGAGAGCGAATCACCCACTCGCAGTGGCTATCTCACATCGAGCGCGGTGCAGCCACGCCCAGAATCGACAGCGCGTTCGCGACCGCGTGTTTCGAGGCCGCGACGAGCGCCAGCCGCGCCTCGCGGACGTCCGGGTCGACGTCGTCGGCCAGCACCGGACACTCGCGGTAGAAGGCGTTGAACCGGTCGGCGAACTCGCGAGTGTAGGTCGCGATCTGATGGGGCTCGAGGTCGTCCGCGGCCTCGTCGACGACCGCCGGGAACCGCGCGATCGTCTCGAGTAAGTCCCGTTCGGCCTCGGTCTCCAGTAAGTCGGCGTCGACGGCCGTCTCGACGTCGTCCATGCTGGTCTCGAGGTCGATGTCGGCCGCTCGCGGGCGCTGCCCGCTCGCGTCTTCCGCGGCGCTTCGCGCCGCGCTCTCCTCCAGAATGCCACAGCAGCGCGCGTGGACGTACTGGACGTAGGGGGCAGACTGGGCCTCGAAATCGAGCGCACGGTCCCACTCGAAGGTGATCGCCTTCGTCGGCTGCTTGGAGACGATATCGTAGCGGACCGCGCCGATGCCAACCTGATGGGCGATGCGCTCGATGTCGTCGTCGTCCAGTTCGTCGTCGCGGATGCGGTCGTCGAGCCGATCCTCGACCTCCTCGCGTGCGCGGTCGATCGCCTCGTCGAGTAGGTCGTCCAGATCGACGCCGGTGCCGCGTCGGGTGCTCATCTTCCCCTCGGGGAGGTTGACGTAGGAGTACAGCACCTGTCGAAGGCCCTCGGTGTCGTTGCCCAGCAACTCGAGGGTCGTCCGGAGCTGTCTGGCCTGGAGCTTGTGGTCCTCGCCGAGCACCGTCACGGCACGGTCGTACTCGTCGAACTTCCACTCATGGTGGGCCAGGTCGCGGGTGGCGTACAGCGAGGTGTCGTCCGAGCGCAGGAAGACGAGGTTCTTGTCGATCCCGTGATCATCGAGCTCGAGTTGCCACGCGTCCTCCTCGTAGACTGCTTCGTCGAGTTCCTTCAGCCGCGAGACGAGGTCGTCGGTGTCGCCGTTGCGCATGAACCGCGTCTCCTTGACGAACTCGTCGAACTCGGCCGGCAGACGCGCGAGACACTCCGTCATCCCGCCGAGCACCTGATCGACGACCTCACTGACCCGCTCGTAGGCCTCGTCGTCGCCCGCCTCGAGACCCTGCATGATCGACTCGATTTCGGCTTCGGCGTCCGCGACCTCGTCCACGGGAGCGTTCTCGAGGAAGGCATTGCCCTTGCGATAATAGCGCACGAGGTCGTACTCGACGCGATCGCGTTCGGGTTCTTCCTCGAGGGCCGCCTCGTCGAAGGTCTCGTAGGCCCAGGTGAAGACGGCCATCTGCCGGCCGGCGTCGTTGACGTAGTAGTGCCGATCGACGTCGTACCCCGCGAAATCGAGGACGTTCGCGACGGCGTCGCCGATGATCGGGTTTCGCGCACGGCCGACGTGGACCGGCCCCGTCGGGTTCGCGCTCGTGTGCTCGACGACGACGCTGGTGTCGCGGTCGGGCAGGCGGCCGTAGCGCTCGTCGGTCGCGTCCTCGAGCGTCGCGGCGAGGTAGGCGTCACTCGGCAGGAAGTTGAGATAGGGACCCTGCGTCCGGATCTCGGAGACGTAGGTCAGATCGTCGGCGTTGATCTCGTCGGCGACTTGCCCGGCGACCTGCGGCGGCGGCGCGCCGGCCTCGCTCGCGAGTCGAAAGGCGACGCTCGAGGCCAGCACGCTGTCGACGTCGTCCGGCGGTTCTTCGATCCCGAGGTCGTCCGTCGGGAACTCGAGTGCGGAGAGCGCCCCCTCGAGGGCGTCCTCGACCTCCGCGCGTAGGGAGAGGAACATACCCGCCCGTATTCAGGGCCGGAGTAAAGGAATGTCGGGTTCCGTCTCGAGGCCTACGGCGAACACTCCGGATGAAAGACGCCGAGGGCCCGCTCGCCCCGCTCGGTCACGGTATACAATCGCGTCCTCTCGATTTTGCGTCCGCATTCGTCACAGACCATCGGCCGGGGTAGACGCGCGCCTCGGTAAACGCTGTTGTGACCACGGGAGGGGCAACGGCGACGATACTCGCTCGAGAATCCTCGGACGAGACGGACGGAACCCTCGAGAGCGCCAGTCTCCGTCCACAAACCCGGCGACGAGGTGACGATCGAGCGGCGAAGTCGCGGTCGCGTCCGGCCTCCGGTCGCCGATTATCGCGATCGAGGCCCGAACGCGGCCGTGGCCTCCCGAAACCGCTGCTCGTGAACCGGCCGGAAGGTCTCTCCGGAGGCGTCGAACTCGGCGGGCGTCCAAAAGCGAGCGGCCGTCGCGTCACTCCCCGCGACCGGGTCGCCAGCAGCGTCGGCCCGATCGGCCACGTAGTGGACCGTCACGACGTGTTTGCCCCCTCGAGGCGGCACCGCCGACGCAGCCAGTATCTCGAGGTCTGCCGGATCGACGGCGACCCCGGTCTCCTCTTCGAGTTCGCGTGCGGCCGCTTCGGGCGGCTCCTCGCCGGTCTCGATGTGGCCGCCGGGGATCGTCCACTCGCCGACGCCCGGCGGGACGCCGCGTTCGACACAGAGAACGGCCGGCTCTCGGCCGGAGCGGTCGACTACCGCGACGCCGGCACAGGGGACCGGGTTGTGCCAGACGACTGCCTCGCAGTCGGGACAGCGCATGCGCTCGCGATCGTCGACCGTCGTCTCCTCGAGTCGGTTGCCGCAGTCGGGACAGAACGTCGGCGGTCGGCTAACCATCTATCGTGTGGTCGGACCGGCGGTTCAAAGGGTTTTCAGTCCGCTGCCGGTCAGCGGGACGACCACGTCGTCGTCCTCGTCGATGACGCCGGCCTCGCGATACTGCTCGAGGGCGGCCGGCGCGACCGCACAGGTCGGCTCGACGTAGAACCCGTTGCGGTGGAGCCGGTCGAGTGCGGTTTCGATCGGGTCGCCGCCGATCGCGATCGCGTCGCCGCCGGTCTCCGCGATTGCGTCGAGGATCTCCGTGTCGCGGGCGGGATCACTGATCTGGATGCCGTCGGCGATGGTCGTCCCCTCGCCGTCCTCGTCGGTCGATTCGCCCCCGAGCGCGGCGACGATCGGGGCGTGGCCGGCGGCCTGTGCGCCGAGCAGCCGGGGCATCTCCTCGACGATGCCGGCCTCGTTGAGCAGCGAGAAGCCCCGGTAGGCACCGAGAAAGAGCGTGCCGTGTCCGATCGGGAGGACGATGGCGTCGGGGACGGACCACCCCT
The DNA here is from genome assembly GCF_046097095.1 of Natrinema sp. 74. NCBI lineage: Archaea > Methanobacteriati > Methanobacteriota > Halobacteria > Halobacteriales > Natrialbaceae > Natrinema > Natrinema sp. 74. The sequence continues at coordinate 2,610,652 of NZ_CP175698.1, read as the reverse complement.
GTTGGGCGGCCACTTCGAAGGCGAACGTCATCGTCCCGGCGTAGAAGGCGGGATTCCAGGCGTGGCTGGCGTACCAGCCCTCGCCCGTCTGGTACGGAGCGTCACGCTCGCCGGTCGTCGTCTCGTCGTCTCCGCTCGAGTTCCCCTCGACCGCCTCGAGACAGGCCGCGGTCACGTCGGCGCGGGCTCCATCGACGCGAACCGGGCGGGCGTCGGCCCGCTGGATCGTCATCAGCTTCGACTGTTTGACGTCCGCCGGGACGTAGATGTCCGCCTCGAGGCCCGCTCGCGCGGCGTAGGTCGCGATCGACGCACCCGCGTTTCCGGAGGAGTCCTCGATGACCTTCTCGACGCCGAGTTCGACGGCCCGCGAGAGGGTCGTCGTCGCGCCGCGGTCCTTGAACGAGCCCGTGGGGAAGACGTACTCGAGTTTGAACGCAGCGCCCCAGTCGGGGACGTCGACCATCGGCGTAAAGCCCTCATAAAAGGTAACGTGCTGTTCGATCGGGAGGAACTCGAAGAACGTCCATAGTCCCTCGCTGGTGTCGAGGCTGTGCAGCGGCAAGGGATCGCCCTGCGGGTGGGGCCGTTCGGTGAACTCCAGTGCGTGTCCGCAGCCACAGCGCCACGGTTCGTTGGGGCCGGCCTCGTAGACCGAACCGCACTCGGGGCAGGTGAGATCGACGGCCATCTCAGTACTCCCCGATATCGGTGCCGACCGAGCAGACGTACTCGCCGGTCGCGACCTGAGGCAGTCGCCGCGCCCGCCAGAGGATGCCGTCGCTGTCGGCCGTGACCTCGGCCTTGGGCTCGCCGAAGGGCGTGGTCACCTCGAACAGCGGCTCACCTGGCCGGACCCGATCGCCGAGGTCCTGTTGCAGCGTGACGAGCCCGCCCGCGGGCGCACCGTACTGCTCGAAGCCGCTGGCGTGGGTCTGGGCCTCGAGGTGCTGGTCGCCCTCGAGGAAGCCGTAGTACCGGAGGACGTTGAAGACGCCCTCGACGCCTTTCTGAATGCTCGTCTCGTCCCAGCCGACGGCCCCGCCGAGTTCGGGGTCGACGGTCGGAATTCCCTCGTCGGGGGCCGCGCGGGCCAACTGGCCGTCCGGCCCCTTCTGATCGAGGACGTAGCCGCAGTTGAAGGCCTTCGCGAGTTCGAGACACTGGTCGTGAAGCCGGTGGCGCGTCCCACAGCGCACGCGGACCTCGTTTAACATCCGGCTGGTCGACCCCTGATGAAGGTCGAGGATCAGATCGGCCCGGGTCGCGGCGTCGAACGTCGCGGCCGCGATCCGCTCGCTCGAGGTGCCGTTCTCATTGCCCGGATAGGCCCGGTTCATCTTCGTGTCGTCGATCGGGTTTCGGTGTTCGGCGACCTGAAACGCGTGGTAATTGACGATCCCGACGATCAGGATCGTCCCCGAGATGTCGGCCGGATCGAGCCGCGGCACGACGCGCTGGAGGACGCCCACGCCGTTGAGTTCGTCGCCGTCGCTCGCCGCCTGCATATAGAGCGTCTTCCCGCGAGATGCGCCGTTGATCACGGCGACGGGGAGCCCAAACGGGCTTCCGTCCCGCGTTTCGCCGACCTCGAGACGGCCCGTGTCCATCTCGCCGGGCCCCGCGCTCGCCGTTCCGAGCGTCGTCGTCATGTCCGTCACGATGAACCCGCCGGCCTTTATACTATCCTTTGACGGCGGGTATTCTGCCACCAGCGGCGGCGGTCAGTCGCTCCGGCGGCGCGTAGCCCGCGCCGTGACCGACCGACACCGACAGCCGGTTTACGACGGCACTACGTGGACGGTATGGACTGCCTGTACTGAGCCGAGCGGTCGGTACGGACCGCGTTACGATATCCGATCTCAGTGCCCATCTCGGTGGGATCAGTATGGACGATCAATACGAACTCGTGGTGTGTCAAAGCGGCAGGCTCAGGCTCAGAGATCCAGCTGATCCCGACTGCTGGATCGCGACCGATTCCCCCGCGGAGATCAAGCGCTGATCCAGCGTCCAGCCACTCTCTCGTTCATCTACCGGTCGATCGATGCCGGCGGCTCACTCGAGCGTCGAATTCGATACAACGCCAGAACAGTGATTCGAATAGCTGCGAGACGGTCCTGCTCGCCTTGCTTGGCTCGGCTGCGCGGGCTGTGACCTCCCTGATTCAACTCCCTACGGGGTCCTGTCGCTCACGAAGTTGTTTGCGACAGAACGCCAGGACAGGGATTTGAACCCTGAATCCCGAAAGGGAACACGCTTTCCAGGCGTGCGCCTTACCGTTCGGCCATCCTGGCTCACGTACTCGTAGCCGGGTCCGTCGTTTAACCCTTACGAGATACGTTCACTCCGTCGTGCGATCTGTCGCCCACGCCGCGAGCCGCGGCTCGAGCAGGTACGCACCGGTTCCGGCACCGACGCCGACCGACAGCGCGACCCCGACAACACCGGCGATCGACGCGATCGGCTCGACCGCCAGCGCGTAGCCGAAGGCGAGCACCAGAAACGAGAGCGCGCCGACGAGCCCCCACAGCAGGGCCGATTTGAAGCGGGGATCGAGGCCCATCTTTGCGGACGGATAGCCGCTCATGCGTCGGTCACCGCAGGTACCGCGATCACTCGAGGGTCGCGACGGCCTCGATCTCGACGCCGACGCCTTTCGGGAGGGCGGCGACCTCGACGGCGCTTCTGGCCGGCGGCTCGTCGTCGAAGTAGTCCGCATAGGCCTCGTTCATCGCCTCGAAATCTTCGATATCGTCGAGGAAGACGGTCGCCTTGAGGATGTCTGTGGACGTGGCGTCTGCCTCCTCGAGGACGGCGTCGAGGTTGGAGAGGGCCTGCTCGGTCTGTGCGTCGATCGGTTCATCGTCGAGCAACTCGCCGTCGGCCGTCAGCGGAATCTGGCCGGCGGTGAACAGCAGCGAGCCGTCGGCCGTCGCCTGACTGTACGCGCCGACCGCGGCGGGTGCGTCGTCGGTCTCGATGACCCGTTTCATATCTGGAGCGTCGATCCGGCCGCGCTTAAAGCCTCGCGGTCCGCAGGCGGCGGCGCGGCCGCGAGCGGGGAGCCAGACCGTCAGTTAGTAGCCTTCGGCCTCGACCGGTCCGGAGAACGTCGAATAGAGAACGGCGAAGTAGACACAGACCAGCGGGACGAGGAGACTCGCCGATAGCGTCAGCAGGCGTAGCGGGAGCGGCGAGATCGCGGCCTCGGCGGCGGTCAATCCGGTCGCCGGATCGAGCGTCGGATACAGCAACACCGCGACGAGCGCGACCAGCGCGTAGGTCAGGCCGCCGGCCGCGAGAAACGCGAGGAGGTCACGCTCGCGCCTGATCGCGAGGACGTAACCGATGCCGACCGCGATCGAGAGGGCAACGAGCGCCAGCGGACGGGGCTCGAGTAGGGCGTCTCGAATCGCGGGACGGGCAACCAGCGCGAGGAGGACCGCGACGACCAGCGAGAGGTAGGCCGCGAGGGCGCGTACACCCCACATCCGGGCGTCGGTCGCGAGAGAGCCGTCGGTCTTCAGGGCGACGAACGCGCCGCCGGTGACGACGGTGAGCGCGACGACGGCGAGGCCGACGAGGAGGGTCGCCGGTGCCTCAGTGACGGTCGTGCCGAGCAGCCAGTTGCCGACGACGGTGCCGAGCAGGAACGGCGAGGCGACGCTGCCGACGATGAATGCCCGTCCCCACCAGCGCTGCCAGCGATCGTCCTCGCGCTGTTCGTAGAACTCCGGCGCGAGACCGCGGCAGATGAGCGCCCCCAAAATGCCGAACAGCAGCAGGTAGTGGCGGCTGAATAGGGCGGCGTAAAGTGGTGGGAACGCCGCGAAGAGGCTGCCGCCGAAGACGACCAGCCAGACCTCGTTGCCGTCCCAGAAGGGGCCGATCGCCGCGAGGAGTCGCTCGCGCTCGGCCTCGTCGGTTCGCGTCGCGAACAGCGCTCCGACTCCGAAGTCGAACCCGTCGAGGAAGAGGAACGTCCCAAGGAAGGCAAAGATGATGATCACCCACAGCGTCGGCAGATCAACGGGGAGCGCGAGCGCGAGCACGTCGGGGGAGACGATGTCGGGCTCAGTCATCGCCGCTCACCTCCGCTGTCGGCGTGCGATCGGAGGGACTCGAGTCCTCGCCTCCCTCCTCGGTCGACGCCGATTCGGCGGCGTCGATCTCGGGCGGCCCCGATCGGATGATTCGCCGGACGACGTAGCCGTAGCCGACGAGCAGTCCGGTATAGACGAGCGCGAAGCCGACGAGCGTCAGCGTGGCCTCTGTCCCGGTGAGCCCGGGCGAAACGGCCGACTGAGTGCGGAGCAGGCCCTGAACGACCCACGGCTGGCGACCGACCTCGGTGACGATCCAGCCGATTTCGACGGCGGCGAACCCGAGCGGGGCCGACCCCATCAACGCGAGGTGCAGCCGCCGGTCGGTAAAGAGTTCGCCGTGTCGCCAGCGGTAGGCACCCCATACCGCCAGTCCGACGAACCAGAAGCCGAGCAACACCATCATGCGGAACGACCAGAAGACGATCGCGACGGGCGGCGAACCCTGGAACGTCTCGAGGCCCTGTACCGGGTAGGTGGGATTACCCCCGCTCGCCAGAATCGACGCGAGCGCGGGGATGTCGAGTGTCCAGAGGTTTTCTGCGCGCGGGTCGGTGAAGGCGCTCGGATCGGTCGGAATCGCAACCAGGTGGAGCGCGGCTGGCGCTTCGGTCTCGTACTGGGCCTCCATGGCGGCGAACTTCTGTGGCTGGGTGTCGGCCACGTGGCGCGCGTAGGAGTCGCCGTGGACGACCTGAAACGGCGCGGTCACGAGCATGACGAGCAGCGCGATTTTGAGCGTCGTGCGCCAGAAGCGGGTGTCGTCGGTACGTGAGTCCGACTCGTCGTCGTCGCGATCGTCATCGCCCTCGCCGCCGTCGGCGCTCGAGCGAGAGACGAAGTACGCCGCGACTCCGGCCATGAACAGCGCGACCGAGAGCACGGCCGCCGACTGCATGTGAACGAACATCCACGGGAACCGCGGGTTGAGGTAGGCGGCGACGGGATCGACCACCGTCACGACCGTCCGGCCGCCCCGCTGGACGAGTTCGTAGCCGCGCGGGGTCTGCATCCAGGAGTTGGCGATCAGGATCCAGACCGCCGAGAGCCACGTCCCTAGTGCGACGGCGACCGCCGACACCAGATAGAGGGCGTCGCCGACTTTCTCGCGGCCGAAGACGAAGACGCCGAGAAAGGTGGCCTCGAGGAAGAAGGCCATCATCCCCTCGACGGCCAGCGGGCCGCCGAACAGTTCGCCGGCGAACGTCGCGAAGGCCGCGAAGTTGGTTCCGAACTCGAACTCGAGGACGAGCCCCGTCACCGTGCCGACGACGAAGCTAATCGCGAAGATCTCGGTCCAGAACCGCCGCTGGCGTTCCCAGACCGGATCCGATGAGCGGATCGACTTCCACGTGAAGTAGACGAGGAACGGGGCGAGCCCCATGCTCATCACGGGGAAGATAATGTGGACGATAGTCGTGAGCGCGAACTGAAGTCGACTGGCGAAGACTGGATCGACCATGAAACACTCCGGGCGTGTGCCCGGTCGAACGTATTCGCCCGACGTTTGACGGGTTCTCGTCGATTCTCGAGCGCTGGGAACCGCTCGCTGCGTTAACTGACCGCGCGTCTTAGACGAGAGAAAGCAAATCGGCTCGCGGCGACGGCGACCGCAGCCGAGCCACTGGACGTCATTCCAGGTCCCCGGGACCCGCATCCGGGGGACGCCGGTACCCAGTGACAGCAGCCGTATCAGGCTAGCACGTCGACCGCGTACCCCGCGTCCCGGAGAGCCGAGAGGAAGGTATCGACGTGGTCGGGGCCGCGCATCTCGAGTTCGATCTCGACCTCGGTGTCGCTCATCTCGACCTCGCGGGAGGTCCGGTCGTGGTGGATCGCGTAGATGTTCGCCCGGTGTGCGGTGAAGATCTCGAGGAGGTCCTCGAGCGCTCCCGGTCGGTCTTTGAGCACGGTCCGGATCTTCAGATAGCGACCCGTCTCGACCAGCCCGCGGATGATGACGTTCGTGAGCGTGTTCAGATCGATGTTGCCGCCACAGAGCGCGGGGACGATGATCTCGTCCTCGACGTACTCGAACTTCTCGAAGAGAACTGCGGCGAGGGGGACCGCGCCCGCGCCTTCGACGAGCGTCTTCGAGCGCTCGAGTAAGTAGACCAGCGCGACGGCGATCTCGGGATCGGAGACGGTGACGACCTCGTCGACGTATTTCTGGATGTAAGGAAAGGTCTGCTCGCCGATGCTGCGGGTGGCGATGCCGTCCGCGATCGTGTCGACTTCGTCGATCGAGACCCGCTCGCCCTTCTGGAGGGAGTCAGCGGCGCTCGAGGCCCCCTCGGCCTGGACGCCGATGACGCGCACGTCGGGGTGTTGCTCTTTGATCGCGACCGCAATGCCGCTGATGAGGCCGCCTCCGCCGATGGGAACGACGACGGTCTCGACATCGGGGCAGTCCTCGACGATCTCGAGGCCGATCGTTCCCTGGCCGGCCATCACGTACTCGTCGTCGAAGGCGTGGACGTAGGTCCGGCCCTCCTCACGTTCGATCTCGTGGGCGCGCTCGGCGGCCGCGTCGTAGTCCCGGCCCGCGAGGACGACCTCCGCCCCGTAGCTTTTCGTGGCTTTGACCTTCGAGATCGGCGCGTGCTCGGGCATGACGATCTTCGAATCGACGCCCGAGCGCGTGGCCGCCAGTGCGACCCCCTGGGCGTGGTTGCCCGCACTCGCCGTGACGACGCCCCCCTCCGTTTGCGCCTCGGAGAGCGTCGCGATCCGGTTTGTCGCCCCGCGAATCTTGAACGCACCCGTCCGCTGGAAGGTCTCTAATTTGAGCCGAACGTCGGCCCCGGTCATCGACGAGTAGGTGTGCGAGCGTTCGAGCGGCGTCCGTCGAGCGGTCTCTCGTACCCGCTCGCGCGCCTCGAGAACGTCCGAGAGTTCGAGCATACGCTGGTCTACTCGGCGTGCAGTGTAAGACTGTCGGGGACCGGGAGAGCCGTCGGCGGGCTCCGCCGTCGGCCCCCGGCAGGAACGTGCTGTCACACCTGGACAGCACGACAGGGAATACAGGGAATGCACGGCGTGTGACGTGCAACCGAAGAAGGGGACCCATCGCATATAAATCTCATGCACCCGAGGCGAAAGTGAAATCGCCCGGCTGCGGCGGGAAACGAGTGTTGTCTGACGGTGGGCAGACGAGCGTCATTCGTGACACCGTACCACGACTTCGGCGCGAGCGACGACCTCTCGAACGCAGTCGCGAAACGACTCGCCGGCAGGCCAGTTCGCGTCGGCGCCGAGCCGATCCGGGTCGCCGACGTACGTCAGGCACCGCCGGTCAGCGACGTCGGGTGCGCCCGACACGACCGGGATCGTAACGCGGACGTACAACCCGTCGTCGACCCCCTCGTAGTCGTCGAGTCGATCGAGTTCGGCCGCATCGACCGCGAGCAGCCGTCCGTCGACGCTGCCGCCCGGCGCGAGCGTCGGGTACCGACCCTCGACGCGGTGGAGTCCCTCGAGCGTCGCGCGGGCGACGAACACGTCCGCCGCGTCGGCGGGGTCGCACCCGAGGACGGTCGCGACTCGCTCTGGTTCGGTCAGCGTCCCGTAGACGAAGACAAGCACGAGATTTCGTCGCTCGAAGGTCACCGATCGGCGTCTCGATACTCGCTTTCTGGGTCGGAGAACGCACTCCGTAAGATTGCTCTGTGTCCGCGTCGGAGAAGCGCGGAGAGAGCCTGACTCGAGATGTCGAACTCGTCGGCCAACTCTTCCGTCGATATCTCGCGCGGGACCTCGAAGTAGCCCGCGTCCAGCGCGCGGCGTAACACGTCCCGCTGGCGCGAGGTGAGCCCGTACTGTTCCGTCTCGTCCGCTTCGATCCGATAGAGGCGACGGAGGTCGAACGAGAGACCGCGTTCGGCGCACCGCTCGCGGTACTGCGAGAGCGCGTCGCGGTTTGGAACCTGTGCGCGGTACCTCGTCTCACTGCCGCTTGACTCGATATCGAGGAACGTGATACCGACGTCGATCGCGTCGACGTACGTCAGACCGCGTTCGCCATCGTCAGAGAGCGTGACGCGGCAGAGGCGTCGCTCGGAGAGCGTCGAAAGGATCTCGAACGCCGTCACGGATGGGTCGGTCGGGAGGGTCCGAAAGAAGCGCTCGAGGTCGTCTTCCGTCCCCGTCGCCCAGACGATCAGCTTCGACTCGCCGGTTCGATCCGGCTGTTCGTCTTCGACCGTGATCGTGACGCCGGGGACGTCTTGCCTGGTCGCACGCATGATCGGGCTCGAGAACGCAAACTCCGCGATAAAGCTCATCGCTCGTGCTCGAGGAAGACAAGCGCCGCTCGTCTCTCCGCTTCGGGCGCGCTAAGCGGTGTCGATCGCGCCGTTTGCGTGGTCACGCTCCGCCGCTCGAACGAGTTTCGCCACGGCGTACGCGAGTCGCTGCGAAGCATACGTTGACATGGGCTCGAGCGCTGTTAACTGTTGGCCGACTCCCGTCGGAAAAGGAGACGGTCGGACGCGATCGCCTCGAGGCGGGACGACCGAACGCACGCGACGACCGGCCTAACGGCCGGGCGGTTCACAGCGTTATCGCTCCGCGAGCGGAACGAACTCCTGGTTCTCGGGGCCGGTGTAGCGAGCGCGCGGGCGGATGAGGCGGTTGTCCTCCTGGTACTCGAGGACGTGGGCGATCCAGCCGCCGGCGCGGCTCATCGCGAAGATGGGCGTGTACATGTCGATCGGGATGCCGAGCTGATAGTAGACGGAGCCGGAGTAGAAGTCGACGTTCGGCGCGATGCCCTTCTCGGCGAGGCCCTTCTCCTCGGAGAGGTACTGCTCGATGGTGGTCGTGTAGTCGTACCACTTGCTCTCGCCCGTCTCGGCGAGTTGCTCGCTGCGTTCTTGCAGGATCTTCGCGCGAGGGTCTTTGACGTTGTAGACGCGGTGGCCGAAGCCGGGGATGCGCCGCCCCTCCTCGGTCGCCTGTTCGACCCATTCGCGGTGATCGAGGTCGCTCTCGTCGATCTCGATCAGGACCTCCATGACGTCCTGATTTGCGCCGCCGTGGAGCGGTCCCGACAGGGCGCTGATGCCGCCGGTGACGGCGCTGTAGATGTCGGCCATCGTCGAGCCGATGACCATCGAGGTAAAGGTCGAGGCGTTCAGGCCGTGATCGGCGTGCAAGATCAGCGCCTGATCGAACGTCTCGGCCGCGATATCGTCGGGCTCCTCGCCGGAGAGCATGTAGAGGAAATTCGCCGCCAGTCCGAGATCAGGGTGCGGGTCGATCGGCTCCTCGCCGAGGCGATAGCGCTCGAATGCCGCGAGCGCGGTCGGAATCTTGGCCGTGATCCGACGCCCCTGCCGAAGCGTTGCCTCGAGGTCCTCGGGGTCGGCATCGGCTTCGGGCTCGTTGGCGGAGAACATCGACACGGCGGTGCGCAGCGCCGCCATGGGCCGCTCGTCGGCGTCGGCGAGTTTCGCCATCGTCTCGAGGACGGCGTCGTCGACTTCACGCTCATCCATGAGCGCGTCGGTGAACGGCTCGAGTTCGTCCTCGGAAGGAAGATGACCGTTCCAGAGGAGATAGAGGACTTCCTCGTAGCTCGCGCCGCGGGCCAGATCCTCGATCGTGTAGCCGCGGTAGATTAGCCGGCCGGCGTCGCCGTCGATCGAACTAAGTTCCGATTCGGCAACCAACACACCCTCGAGCCCTTTCTTGAGGTCGTCAGACATACTCAGGGATTTCGGACCGCAATGGAAAAGTATTATCGTTTGCCCAGTGACGGTCGTCGGCACGTCGAATGTCCCAATTTGCCGCTTTTACGACTACAGACGAAGGCTCGTTTCGTGATCAAACGAACAGACAGTCAATCGTTCCTGAACGACATACTATAATTATTTTTTATGGTCGAGGTCGCCGAGCGTCGACTCGGGGTCGGTGACGGCGAGTCGTTTGCGATTGCTGGTGTTTCATCGGAACTATCGACGGGAGCGGCGACGATCGGGGGTCGTCACGCTTTTTAGACCCCTTTGCAAAGGGCCACCGTCCAATGGACCGGTCGTACTGGCGGACTGTCCTGCTCGTCACGACGTGGCAGATTTCGGCGAGTATCTGTTACTACACGATCTTCGCCGCGACGCCGTTCTTCCGGGATGCGTTCGGCCTCTCTCGGTTTCGGGTCGGCATCGTCGTCACGACGCTTACCCTGGGCTATGCCGTCTTCTTGCTGCCACTCGGCGCGCTGACCGACCGGTTCGGCGAGCGATCGGCGCTGACGTTGGGCCTTCTCGGACTGACGTGTGGCGTGTTGCTGGTCGCGGGCGCACCGACGTACCCGTTGTTGCTCGCGGCAGTGTTCGTCCTCGGCTCGACCTACGGGACCGCGATGCCGGGGACGAACAAGGCGATCTTCGACGCCATCGAGCCGGGCCGGCAGAACCTCGCGATGGGCATTAAGCAGGTCGGCGTCACCGGCGGCAGCGGCATCAGCGCGCTGTTGATCACCGGCCTCGCGGGCACGCTGTTCTGGCGAGCCGGCTTCCTCGTCGCCGCGGCCCTCGGCGCGGTCGTCACCGTCGGCTTCGCGTGGACCTACTCGAGCGCGAGTGACGGGGGCGGTCCCGGCTACCCTGACTTCGGCGCGCTGCGCGCGAATCGACCGTACGTGGTGTTGTTGACCGCGGGATTCTTCCTCGGCGCGGCCCTGTTCACGACGACCGGCTACACGGTCCTCTACGTCGATGAGGCAATCGGCGCGTCCGTCGCCTTCGGGGGTGTCGTCCTCGCGCTGGTCCAGCTATTTGGCAGCGTCGGGCGCGTACTGGCGGGCTGGCTGAGCGATGTCCTTCCCGGCGAGCCCCGCGTCAGGATCGGTGCGCTGCTCGTCGTTCAGTCGCTGGGTAGCGCCGTCATGTTCGTCGTCGTCACATCGACGACCACCGCACTCGGTGCCGCGGTCGCGTTCGCCGTCCTCGGCTTCTTCGTGCTCGGCTACACCGGCGTCTACTACTCCGCCATGGCGACGCTCGTCCGAGCCGAAGAGATGGGCGGTGCCACCGCCGGCGGCCAGCTCGCGCTCACCTGCGGCGCGCTGGTCGCCCCGCCCTCCTTTGGCTATCTGGCCGACACCGTCGGCTACCGGACTGCCTGGCTCTTCCTCGCCGGCGTCGCGGTGGTCGCTTCCGTCCTCGTCGTCCACGTCGTCCGGACGCAACCGACGGTCGCAGAGCCCGCCGTGACCGACGCGTAGCCACTCGAGCGTCGGTTCGTCGAACGCTCGAGACGCCTCAGGTTACGCGAGTTCTTCGACCAGTTCGACGACGTAGCCGTCGGGGTCCTCGACGAACGCGACGCGGACGCCGATCTCGTCCATGGTCGTCGGTTCCGTCTCGACCGGCGGCTCCGCGCGCTCGAGCAGTCGCTCGAACGTCTCGTCGGTACTGTCGACGCCGACCGCGACGTGGGCCATCGATCCCGAATCGATGTCGGGACCGCCGTCGGGATCGTACTTGAACTGGAACTCGGCGTTCTCGCCGCCGATATAGACGTTCTCGACGCCGTCGTCACCCGTGAACGACCAGTTCTCCGTCAGCCCGAGGCCGTCGACGTAGAAATCCCGCGTTTGCTCGATGTCCGATACCCACAGCGCCGTGTGAATGACGTCCATGTCATCGACGAAGCGGTCGTCCGTCAAATTGGTACTGATCGATCGGCCGTGTCGGCTTACTGCTCGAGGATCGCGTCCATGAGCTTCGTCTGGGCCGCCGCGAGGTGTTCGGTAAACGTCGACCGGGCGATACCGAGTTCGTCGGCCACGTCGGTCGCGTTCGCGCCCTTGGGATAGTCGAAGTAGCCCATCTCGTGGGCCGTGTTCACGACCTCCAGTTGGCGGGCCGTGAGCTCGTTCCGGTCGACGACGACCGGATCGGCAGAGGCGTCCTCGCAGCCTTGCGAGAGCGCCTCGACGATTTCGCAGGCACAGTCGGCGGCCTCGCCGCGTTCGAATCGGTAGATCGTGCCCCGACCAGCTGTCCAGACCGGCGTTACGTCGACGCCGGCACCGCCGTCGACCGCGGCGTCCGCTGTGACGCCGAGCACTTCGACGACCGGCTCGTCGGCGCGTGCCGAGACGTCGGCGACCGGACAGCCGTCCGGGTCGCGGATGACGACCGTTGCACGAAAACCCGTCATACGCGCTAGTGTGGACGTACACGGCATAACCGGAACCGGGAATTCCCGCCGGGTGGCAATTCGTACCGTGGATCGAACGCGCTCGAGCGGAGAATTAGATGGCGATAGCGAGCGCGGTTCGACGATGCAATCGCGGTCGTCGCCTAGAGCTTCTGGCCGAGCTTCTCGCGACTGATCCGGACGCCCGTCGGCGTGATGATCATCTGGTCGTCGCCCTTGCGGACGATGTCGCCGTCGACCTCCTGGGCGACCTGCCGGAGTTCGTCGACGATGTGTTCGACGGTACTATCCTCGGTTCGTAGACGTGTGACGTCCGCGATGACGATGTCGCCGTCGTAGACGGCGTCTTTGATGTCGATCGCGTCGGCCTTGCTGCCGACCTCCGCGATGTGGACCTGCATCGTCGCCGCTGCCGACTCCGTCGAGACGTCCTCGAGATTCAGTTCGGCGTAATCATCGACGGTTCGCGACTGGCCACCGCCGAGGATTTTGCTCATAAGTCCCATTAGCGATATCCACCGCCGCCGCGAGTATAGTTCTTACGTCAGACGTGACCGTTCAATCGAGACAACCGCAAGCAGGCAGGGCCGATCGTCGAGCGCGAGCACCAACCGATAGCGGTTCGGCCGGCTCGGCCGCAGCGCACGATCGCCGCCAACCGCCATACCGTTGGAAATAGCCAATCGTATTTATATTTTATATGTATCAAAGATAGGATGATTTTATAGCAGCAACTGTGAACATACATTCATGGGACTCATGGAGAAAGCGGCGATGGCGAAAGCCGCGATTGGCAATGACTTTCTGCGCCGCCAACTGCTCCTGTCGTCGATCATCGGCCCCGTTCAGAAGCGCATTCACGGCAACGACGGAGCGTACATCATGGATGCAGATTGGGACAACCTCCTCATTCTGGACGGCTGTCGGTACGACCTCTTCATGCAACTCTACGCCAAGCGATCGCTGGCGGGTGAGGTGAGCGAGTTCCGATCGCGGGGCAGTTCATCGCCGGAGTTCCTCACAGAGAACTTCGCCGGGCGGACGTACAACGACACCGTCTACGTCACTGCAAACCCCCACGAAAAGCGGATCCTCGACGAAACGTTCTATCACACCGACCGCGCCTGGATCGACGAGTGGAACGATGACGAAGGCGTCGTGCTCCCGGAGGATCTCGCCGACCGTGCGCTGGCCGCTCACGAGTCGCACCCGAACAAGCGATTAATCGTCCATTTCATGCAGCCACACGCCCCCTTCATCGGCGACACGCGACTCGACGCAGAGAGCGGTCTCATGGAGGGGCTCCGCGGGGCCGTCCTCGAGGACGACAGCGAGGACGACAGCGACATCGAGTTCGAGTCAGTCTGGCAGGCGCTGCGCGAGGACGAGGTCGAAGCCGGCGTCTTCTGGGAATCGTACCGGGATAATCTGCATCGGGTGCTCGACGAAGCGCTCCCGTTGGCTGACCGCCTCCCCGGGAAGACGGCGATCACGGCCGATCACGGGAACGCGGTCGGCGAGTGGGCAACGCCGTTCCCGGTCCCGGTCTACTTCCATCCGAGTAATATTCGGATTCCGGTCCTGAACACCGTCCCTTGGTACGTCCCGCCGTACTCCGAGCGGAAACCGATCGTGCGGACGGAGCCAGTCGACTCGGTTGCTGACGCGGTGGCCATCGAGAAGACCGGCGACGATGGGCCAACCGATACGGAAGGCGATGCCGACGAGGCTGTCGTCGAGGATCGGCTCTCGGCGCTTGGCTATCTCGAATAACGCCCCTCGAAAGACGGCCAGGTTTTTATTTCCAGTCGGAAACCGCGTAACCGATGACGTTCAGCATCTGCGTTCGCGAGGAGTACGAGACCGAAAGCGGCGACCAACACCGCCGATTCGGCGTTGCGGTCACGACGCGGTTGCCGGGCGTCGGAACGCTCTGCCCGTTCGTTAGCGACGGCGGTGCCGTCGCGACCCAGAGCCTGGTCAACGTCGACCTCGGCGAGCGCGGGCTCGCATACGTCGACGACGGCCTTGCCATCGACGACGCGCTCGAGGCGCTGCTCAACGCCGACGACAGCGCGTCCCAGCGGCAGGTCCACGGCGTCGACGCCGTCGACACCTTCGCGTTCTCCGGCGAGGGCTGTGTCGACTGGGACGGCCACCGCGAGCGCGACCACTACACCGTCGCGGGGAACATGCTGACCGGCGAGGAGGTGCTCGAGGCGGTCACCGATGCCTACGAGGCGACCGCGGTCCATGGAACTACAGATCCGTCGACGGGCCCGTCGGCCGTCACCGACGCCGTCGACACCGATCCCCTCGCAAAACGGCTGATCGACGCGCTGGCGGCCGGCGACCGCGAGGGAGGGGACAAACGCGAGGAGCTACCGGTCCAGAGCGCGGCGGTGGCCGTCGCGTCGACGGAGTCACACGCCGTCGAGCCACCGTACAACGATCTGCGGATCGACGCGACCGAGACGCCGATCGCGGATCTCCGGGAAACGTACGATCTCGCGGTGCGAGGCTATCGCGACACGCTCGCCCGGTACGAGGGCGCGTTCGAAGCGGATTCGCTGGATGAAGCCGAGAAAGAGTAGCCCCATCGAGACCCGAACGCGAGTCAAATCTGTTCCTCGAGTGCGCTCGGATCAGCGGCCCGCGGTGGCCTCTCGACCTGCGGTCGACCCGAGAGACAGCGGCTCGCCCGCCCACTCGATCTCGAGGCGGTGTCGCGAGAGATAGGGGGCCAGCGTCCGGACCGAAAGTAGCCCGTGGTAGACGCCGTCGTGGACGACGGGGAGGTGTTTCACGCCAGCGAACCGCATCGTTTCGGCGGCCTCGGTGAGCGTCGCCGCAGGCGAGATCGTCGTCACCGGCGTCGACATGAACTCCCGAACGGGGGGTCGCTCGTCCGTTTCTGCGACCAGCGCGACGATGTCTGACTCGGTGACGATACCGACGATCGACTCGTCACGACGGACCACGAGCGCCGGCACGTCGGTCCGGCGAAGGTGGTGGGCCGCTTCGGACAGGCGCGCGTCGGGCGTGATCGTCTGCGGTGCGGGGAACTCGACGGTTTCGACGGTCGTTTCGATCATAGATGGCGCGTGTTACCAGAACGGAGTATATAACCACCATGGACATACGTGACCAATGTCTTAGTATTGCTAGCACACGCTGGCCAAGAATTGGGTTTTGGGCAGCAATTGTACACAAACAGAACGTATATTTGAACGATAGTGCAACATTACAAGTCCCGTCGAACGGCAGATCACCCCGTGAATTCGTAGAGTTCATCGCCGACGTGGTGTAGCGAGTCAACGACCTTCCCCTCGTCCCCAGCCATGTCCGCGCCGTCGACGCGGGCACGGCCGACCGCGAGCACCTTCCCGTGGGACTCCTCGGCGATCACGACCAGATCGTCGGGAGCGATATCGTCGGTCGCCTCCGTGATACCGGGGCGCATCACGTCGGCCCCGTCGCTGACGAAGGAGATGGCCCCCGCGTCGACGGTGACAAGCCGCTTTTCGGGTTTGTAGGCGTTGGCCCCGCGAACCGTGAGAAACGGCTCCTCGTCGAAATATGCGACCTGGGGCTCGCCGTCGATGAGAACGACCTCCCAGTCGGTGGTCTCGAACTCGACGCGCTCGTAGGCGTCGCCCTCGGGCGAGACGCCGAGGTGGTCCTCGAGTGCCGCCTCGAGATCGGAGACGGCGTCGCTGCGAAGATGGTGTCGCGATTTGACCTGCATACTCGCGCTACCGCCCGGACGCATTTAATAGGTTAGATTCGATGCGGATCGGCGAAGTCGGGCGCTGCGATCCGACTCGGAGTGACGACCCGGTCGGTCACGGGGAAACCACTATTCCACCGGGGCTGGTAGGATGACGGACTCCGTCCGATGGCCAGCGAGTACGTCTTCATCAGTGATCTTCACATGGGCGGCGACGAGCAGTTGACGGCGCTCGACTTCGAGGACGAACTCTGTGATTTTCTCGCGGATCTCGAGACGTGCGGCGGCGACGTCGAGTTGATAATCAACGGGGACGCGTTCGGGCTATGGGAGTACGCCGAAGTGACGGGACCGGCGAAACTCGAGCAGGTGATCGACGACCACCCGCGCGTGTTCGAACAGCTCCGTGCGACCGGGGCGGCGATAGACGTCACGCTCATCCCAGGTAACCACGACTACGACCTCGCCTGCTACGACGCACACGTCGATCGCCTCGCGGAGTTCAACGTCGTGCTCGAGCAGGAGGTCGCGATCACCCGCGAGGTCGGCGACGCCCGAATCTGGATCGAACATGGACAGCAACGCGACGCGAACAATCGACTGCCAGACTGGGGCGATCCCGATGCGCTCCCGGTTGGCTACTTCGTCGTCCAGCGGATCGTCGCCGCGGCCGGCCGCTACTCCGGCCAAGCGAGAGGCGACTGGCTGCGCGACATCCAGTCGGTCGCTCCGATGGAGGAGATTCCCCGTTGGCTCCTCTCGAACTACTTCTACCGGGAGATGAGTCCGTTCCTCCGCGCGGTCGTCGTCCCGCTGCTGGTCTTTTTCAACCTCACGCTCGTCTACCTGTTCGGCACCGTCCTCGAGACGGTCGGGATCCTGCCGGCGCAGTTTTTCACCGACAACCCGGTGATCCACGCGCTCGGGGTCGCCGCCATCGTCCTCGAGCTCATCGTCGCGATCAACCTCGTAATCATCGCGATCCTGCTATTGCTCGCGATCCCGCTGTGGTTTTTCAGACGCGATCTGAAACGCACCCTCGAGCGCTTCGGCGTCATGCTCTCGGGCGTTCGCGTCGGTCAGGGCGACGAGCCGTTCCTGAACGCGGCCAGAGATGTCTTCAAGGCGAACCCCGACATCGCCGTCTTCGTCTACGGGCATACCCATCGCGCATCGGTCACCGAGTGGGGCGATCGGGTCGTCGTCAACACGGGGACCTGGCTGAAGAAGCTCCGGCACGTCGAAACGCGGTTCTCGCGGCTCCCGGGCGTGTACTACCCTTCCTTTCGACTGAGTTCCGTCCGGATCTTCGCCGAGGGAGACCAGATCGTCGTCGAATACGAGGAGATCGACACCGAACAGTCGGTCGACCTCACGCGTTTTCAACGGCTGGTCGCGAACCGCCCGCCACAGCCGGATCCCATCCCATCCCGGACGGTGATCGATCCCGGCGGCCCGCTCGAGTATCCCGACGGGGAATCGTATCGCGACGCCGATCTCGAGCGGCAGTCAGCACCCGGCGGCACGGATGAACGATAGAGATTCGAGCGCCCCGATCGTCGGGGCGGACGCAACGCGGGGCCAATTGCTAAGTGGTCCCACACCGTCGAACGGAGTATGTGGCCCTCTCGGAACCGCACGGAGACGGTAACTTGTCTCGCCTGTGGCACCGAGCGCCCGCGCGACGAGGCCCGCGAGTACGACAAACACGGCGACCGCTGGGACCGCGCGGACAAGACGTTCGAACACCTCTGTAAGTCCTGCCATCGCGAACTGTGTCACCACCCGCGCGACGAACTCGAGGCGCTGCTCGTCGACCTCGAGGCCGGCGACCGGAGCAGGAACGCGTTTCTCGCGGAGTATCTCGCGGCGGTCGAAGACCGATACGGCACGCTCGAGGAGGAGTATTGACGAGCGGCCCGGTTGAGTCGAACTGCATCGCCGCCAGCCGGGCACGGTTTCGACCGCCGCTATCCGGCGTTCGTCATCGACGTAACGACCGCCGATTCGGCTTTCCGCAGGAGTTCGCCGGCCGTGCTGGTGGCACAGCCGAGTTCGTCGGCGACCTCGGCGACGGTGCCCGACCGAGGAACCTCGTAGTAGCCGACGGCGACGGCGGTCTCGAGGGCCTCCCGTTGTCGATCGGTCACCGTCGCCGGCGGCGATCGCCGTTCGAAATCCCGGACGCGCTCGATGGTGCCGTCGGCCAGACGCGTCAGTTCGTCGTAGAACGCGGTCAGCGCCTCGGGCTGACCGACGGCCTCGAACCGCACCGTTCCGTCGTCGCGAAACGCGATCGGCGGCAGGAAGACGAGTCTCGAGTCCGAGACGAGGGTCAGCACCGATGCCTCGAACTCGTAGGCCGTCTGGTGGACGAACGCGTACGTCCCGTCGTCTCCCGCGACGAAATCGCTCGTCTCGACGCTGTCGACGGCGGTCAACACCTCGGCGGCGGTGTCCCGCGCACAGTCGAACCAGAGCAGCGTCGCCACGGTTCCCATCGGTCCCCACATCAACAGGTCGACGGTCGACACACCGTCCACCGTCGTAAGCCGCCGGTGCAGGGGATGTGCGATCGCGTCCGGATACGCGACGCGAAACGACGCTCGTTTCATCGTCCGACGATTTCCGCAGTTGTACTTAAATCGCCGTATCCATCCGGGGGAACGCCCTCTGCGATCCGGCGGCAAGCGGGGATCGATGGCACGCACGCGCTCCGATCGGTCTCAGGATCGGTCGTCGCTCGAGGAGGACCCGGCGCGTATCGATTCGGCGGAGATGGGTTCGACGGACGCGGAGTCGGCGGAGGCGGTGTCGACCGTGACGGTCGATGACCGAGGCGAAATCGCGTACGCGACGTACGGCGACCCCGATGGAACGCCGGTCGTCGTCCTCCACGGCACGCCCGGATCGCTCGCCTTCGGGCAGTTGTTCGACGACCGCGCGCGGGAACTCGGCGTTCGAATCTTCGCGCCGGAACGACCCGGCTACGGCCGGTCCCCGCCATGGCCCGAGCGAGACCTCACCGACACCGGGCCGATCGTCGCCGCGGTGCTCGCGGACGCCGCGGTCGAGCGCGCCGGGTTGGTCGGCTTCTCCGGAGGCGGGCCACACGCGCTCGCGGCCGCCGCGACGCACGGCGATCTCGTGGAGACGGTCGACGTTGTTTCCGGCGCACCGCCGTGGTCGCGGATCGACGAAAAACCCGCCGTCCATCGGCTCCTCGGCCTTCTAGCGACGAAAACGCCGTCGCTCCTGAAGGTGCTACTCAGGGGGCAAACGTGGGCCGCCGGCCGATTGCCGCCGGCGTTCGTCCTCGCACAGTATACGACGGCGGCGGAACGAGCCGAGATCCCGGCCGAGACGGCGACTTGCATTCGACGCGACTTCCGCGAGGCGCTCGCGGCCTCCCAAGAGGGGCTCGTGACCGAGACGCGCCTGTTCGCGACGCCGTGGGCGTTTGCGCTCGCTGCGGTCGACCGGCCGGTTCGGCTCTGGCACGGCGACAACGATGGAAACGCGCCCCTCGAGGGAGCCCGACTGCTCGCCGACGAACTTCCGGCCGGCGAGTTGACGGTCCTCGAGGGCGCGGGTCACCTGACCGCGCTGCTCCGAAGCAGGGAGCCGATACTTCGCGCACAGGGCCGATTAGACGCTGACTAGCCGACTCCGGCGGCCGTGAGCGGTCGGGCGCTCCTCGTCCCCGTCCCGACACGACTTTCACCCTTACGTCCGTAGGCGACGGTATGAGCGACGACGCACAGGCCGACGCCGGTACGGCCGAAGGGCAGGGCCCCGTCGAGATCTCGGCGGACCTCGCGCGCCACCTCGAGAACAAGCGCGAGGAACTGTTCGAGAAGTTCGAAATTCGCGACGAGTTTCCGCCCGAGGTCTTGGAGGAAGCCGAGGCCCGGACGGAGGGCGTTCAGTCCGAGATTTCCGACGAGATCGACGACCGAGCGGATCTGCGCGACCTGACGACCTGGACGACGGACCCCATCGACGCCCAGGACTTCGACGACGCGCTCTCGATCGAGGAGCGCGACGACGAGTACGTCCTCTGGGTCCACATCGCCGACGTGACCCACTACGTCAACCCCGAGACGGCGATGTGGGACGAGGCCGTCGAGCGTGGGAACACGGTCTACCTGCCCGGCTACACCCTCCACATGCTGCCGCCGGTGCTGGCCGAGACGGTCTGTTCGCTGGTTCCAAACGAGGAACGGCTGGCCCACACCGTCGAGATGCACTTGGACAAGGAGCATCTCTCCTACGAGAACATCGAGATCTACAAATCGGTCATCGAGTCCGACGAACGACTCACCTACTCGCAGGCCGAGAACCGCCTCGAGGACCCCGACGCGCCCCTCCACGAGGAGAACAAACTGGTCTACGACCTCGCCGACCGGATGCACGAACAGCGCAAGGAGGACGGTTCGCTCGTCCTGAACCCCTCGCGGGACCGCGCCCACACCATCATCGAGGAGTGCATGCTCAAGGCCAACAAGGCCGTCACGCACGAACTCATGTGGAACCGCGGCGTCGAAGCGATGTACCGGGTCCACCCCCAGCCCAGCCCCGACGAGTGGTCCGAAGCCCTTCAGGAGATTCAGGATCTCGACGGCGTCTCGATCCCCGGCAGCACGTGGGACGACCCCCGGAAAGCCGTCAACGCGACGCTCGAGGAGGCCCCCGGCCGCCAACTGGACAAGATCCAGTGGGCCGTCATGAAGGTGATGCCCCGGGCGCGGTACATGAACGACCCGTTCGGCGGCCACCACGCGCTGAACTTCGAGATCTACGGCCACTTCACCAGCCCCATCCGCCGACTCTCGGACCTGATCAACCACTGGATCGTCTACCAGAACGACGTCCCCGAGAATCTCGTCGAACTCTGCGATCGCGCCAGCGACAAGCAAAAAGACGCAGAACAGTGCGAGCGCGAGTACAAGACCTTCCTCCAGGAGGTTGGCCTCGATCCGATGGCGGTCAACAACCGCGGAATCGAAGTGGTCGACGAGGCGGAAGCCGAAAAAACGCTCTAGGCCGACCGAGATTCGCTTTCGCACGGCGCTCGGCGATCACCCGACAGCGTCCGAGAGCGGCTTCTCGTAGACGTGTTCTTCGAGGCCCGGTCCCAGATCGGACTTGCGAGTCGCGACGCGCTCGAAGCCGCACGATTCATAGAACGAGATGCCGATATCGTTGCTCGCGAGAACGGCGAGTCTGAGGCGGTCGAACTCCGCCGAGAGCCGAGTCTCGAGTCGCTCGAGCAGCGCGGTCCCGACCCCCTCGTTCCAGCGGTCGGGACGGACGTAGAGTCGCGCGAGGAACGCCACCGACGCGTCCTCCGGCCAGGGGACGGCGTGTGCGAACCCGTCGAGGGCGGACTCGCGTTCGGAGTCGGTCGCAGCGTCTTCGGACGCGGCTTCGGCGACGAGGAACGCGGCGTTCTCGCGGCCGTACGCCCCCGTGATCGACGACTCGAGGTCGCCGATTGCGTACCAGTCGGCGACGATATCGTCGACCCTGCGAGCGCCGAGGACGTCGTCGTAGGCGGCGTGCCAACTTTCGCGGGCGATCTCGTGAATCGCCCAGCAGTCGTCGACCGTCGCGTGCCGGACGGCTCGAGTCACGGCGAGGCGTACGATAGCGGCCGTCAAAAAGCGGTGCCCGACAGCTACCGCATCGGTACGGTCACGGTGCGATGAATCGGCGGTCTGACCGTCAAACGGCGCAGTGATTCGGGCTCGTATCGATGGGGTGTCGCTATACTCGCGGAAAGCGCCGAACGAGCCGACGACGGGCGAGCGAGCCGGTCTCGAGGGAACGGCCCGACCGCGGGCACTCCCCGCTGACCGACCGTTCCGTCACGATACTGCCCGTCAATGGGCCGGGGCGTACGTCTCGGAGAAGAGGTTAAGACAGATGACGCCACCCACGATGAGCGCGATACCGACGAATCCGGCGATATCGATCGACTCGTCGAACAGCACAACGCCGATGAGGGCGGCGGCGACGATCCCCAGCGCGGACCACGTCGCGTACACGAGTCCGATCGGGAACGACTGCAACGAGAGGCTGAGGAGGTAGAACGAGCCGATATACCCCACGATGACGACGACGGTGGGACCGACGTTCGTGAAGCCGTCCGAGAATTTGAGCGCCGTCGTTCCGGTCACTTCGGCCATGATTGCAAGTCCCAAGTAGACGTACTCTCTCATACGGCAGTATTGTTAGCTCACTAATGTGAGCGCTTCGATTCGATCTTCGGGCCGCCGATCCGGTCCGGTACCGAACCGATCGGCACCGGGGCGGTGGTACTCCCGGGGCGGTGGCACTCGAGCGTGAGACGCGACCGGTACTCGAGTGCCGGTCGTACCGCGAAACGGAGCGAACCGGGATCTCAGTTTCCGGGCGACGTCGTCGCCGGCATCCGCGGCGAAAACGGGAGAAACGGACGCGACTGCGAAGCCGCCATCGTCGGTTACGTCGAGTTAGCGTTCGAGCCGCGCGCGCAGTGCGGCCATCGAGATCGCGATGATGGCGACGCCGACACCGAAGCCGGGCGTGCTGTCGCCGCTGCCGCCGCTCGAGTCGCCACCGGAGCTGCCGTCGTCGCCGGCCCCGCTATCTGCGCCGCTGCCGCCGTCGATCGTCACGGTCCGCGTCGAGAAGTGGTTGACGGCGATGTAGACCGTCGCCTGGCCCTCCGCTTGGGCGTCTTGGACGACCATGTAGCGGGACTGGTCGCCGCCGATCGCGCTCTCGAGTTCGCTCTTCGAGGACGCCTTCACGGCGGCCTCGCCGTTGATACGCACCGAGAGGTTCTCGAGGCTGCCGACGGCCTCCTCGGAGACGGTCGTCATCACGACCGTCCCCTTATGGACGGCGCGGTCGATGGTCACGTTGACTTTGTTTTCGGCGGTCTGGCTCACGTTCGCGGACGTCTCCTGGCCGTAGGTGACGGCGTCGGTCACCAGTTTGCCGTTGCGCTGTTGGGCGGTCACCGAGACGGCCGCGTTGCCCTCGGCGATCAGCGACTCCTGGTACTTGGCACGCTCGTCGCGCTCGCCCTCGGCGTAGGAGCGGAACGCGAGCGTCGCGTTCGCGCCGAGGTCGGCCGTCACGTTACCGTCGGTGATGCCGACCTTCCCGTCGCCGACCACGAGGAAGACGCCAGTTCGGTTGTCAGTCTCGACGAGGACGCGGTCGCCCGCTTCGCTGGCCTGTGCCTCGGCCGCTAGGTCGGCCTTGACGTACTGGGATTCACCGCCGCTCTCGACGACCAGCGTGCCGTGTTGCGTGTCGTGGGCCGACAGCGTCGCGCCGCTTTCGGCCGTGACCTGCGCGCTGGCCTGCGTCTGGCTCGTCACCGACAGCCCCGCACCGTTCAGGTTCGCTGCGGCCTCGAGGCCGAGGCTACCGTCGAGTCCGCCACTGGAACTCGAGTCGGTCTCGCTTTGGGACTGGACGGCGACCGACGCGAACGTCCGTTCGCCGCCGACGCGGTAGTCGGTGATCGCGTCGCCCTGCACGTCGAACGCGACGGTTGCGCCGGCGTAGGCCGAACTCTGTGCACCGGCGTCGGAACCGGACTGCGTCGTAAGTGTGGTCTCGGTTTCGGCGTCAGCGGTGGTCTCGAGGGAGGTTCCGCTATCAACCTCGGCGTCGGCCTCGATGGTCGTATTCGATCCGTCGTCGATCGTCGCGGCTACACTGGCCGTGGCCATCGTCACGGTACTTACGGCCACGAGCAGTGCAACCAGTAGTGCGACTCCACGATTCATTGTACGCCGTGACTTTCGTCGCGCCTGTAAAACCCGTTCTGGCAAATCCGTCCAAACGTCTCGAGTCCGCGTCGTTTCCCGCACCGACCGGCCGGCGTTCGGTGGCCCGTCAGCACGCGGCCGCGCTACCGCGAGATGTCCTCGCCTTGCTCTTTGACGACGGTCTCGACCTCATCGGCGGTGACGAGCGCGACGTCGCCGGGGATCGTCCGCTTGAGCGACGCCGTCGCCGCGGCGTACTCGAGGGCGGTCGGGACGTCGTCGCCGTCGAGCCGGCGGGCGATGAACGCGCCGGTGAAGGCGTCGCCGGTGCCGATCGGATCGACGGTGTCGGTCTCGTAGGCGTCGTGGTCGTGGACGACGCTGTCGTGCCAGCCGACCGCGCCCTGCGAACCGCGGGTGACGACGACCGTCGTGAAGTCGTACTGTGAGCCGAGTTTGTGCGCGAGCTGGCGTGGATCGCCCTCGAAACCGAGCACGGTCCGCGCGTCGCGGGCGGCGATCACGAGCACGTCGATTCCCGGGAACAGCCGAGTCAGTGTCTCTCTGGCATCGTCGGGAGACCAGAGCTTGCGCCGGTAGTTGAAGTCGAACGCGGTCGTCGTCCCGCCCTTTCGGGCTGCCTTCAGCAGGTTCGCAGTCGTCTCCCGGAGCGTCGAGGAAAGCGCGGGCGTGATACCGGTCGTAAAGAAGACCTGCGCGTCCCGAATCCGATCGAGGTCGAACTCGCGGGCTTCGGCCGTCGAAACGGCGGTATTCTCCCGGTCGTAGACCACGTTCGTCCCGCGAGGTTTGCCCGCGTGCTCGAGGTAGTAGGTCCCCTGCCGGCCGCGGTGGCTCCAGACGACGTCCGCCTCGATGCCGTGACCCCGAAGTTCGCCGACGACGCGTCGACCAAGCGCCGTCTCGGGGACCTTCGACAGCCAGGTCGCCGACGCGCCCAGTCGGTTCGCCGCGATGGCGACGTTGCTCTCTGCGCCTGCGGCCCGGACCTCGAACTCGTCGGCGTTCTCGAGGCGCTCGTTGCCCGGCGGTGACAACCGAAGCATCGTTTCGCCGAAGGTGACGATGTCGCTCACCGTTCGACCCTCCGGGTTGTGCGGCCGCAAACTGCGGTGTGTCCCTCGATCATACCCCAGTCAACGAACGGCGGTGCTATAAGTTATGGCGGTCTGTCAGCGCGGAATTACGCGCGGTCGACCGCGTTATCGAACGTCGGCCCTGCAAAGCACTGCAGGGCCAACAGTGCGTTCGTACTCGACCGACGCTCGAGAAAATCCATCGCGAGATACTGTCTCGCCCTGTGCTGTGGACCCGCTCCGTACGGTGGCGTGCCATGACGTACGGTGCCGTGACGTACGGTGGCGCGCGCTGTAGCGCGGTGAGCGAAGAGCGAACCGCGCCACGACGTCGTGCGAGGGATGAGCGAACACCGTGAGCGAATCGGTTGGGGAGGACGTGGAACGTCCGTGTTGCCACGGTGGGAGGACACGCCGTTGTCCCTCCCCGTGTCCAACTCATCGGCCGTCTTCACAGTCGAGCCAGTCGTGTTGGCTCACGTCAGGCGGGACCGGTTGGTGTGCCAGTTTCGAGACAAAGGGGGCGATTCGTAGCGGATAGCAGAGAAAACGAAACGCCGCCGATCGACTACGCGCGGGCAGCCGAACGCTCGAGGCCCGCCGTTTCTGAGCCGCGCGGCAGTTCGAACGCGTCCTCGAGCCGACGGCTTGTTACGAGAGTCGAGCATCGACGACGGCCGTCCAGAGATCTATAGTGTCGAACTGTCAACCACTTTCCGAATGGTATCGTCGGACGGGCTCGAGACGTGGTTCGACTACCAACTCTATGTTCTGGGGCTCGCTATCGCGTTCATCGTCGTCACCGCCACGTGGAACCGATTCGTGGCGTCTCTGGGGACGCTTCCGCTCACAGGCCCGGACATCGAGCCTACGGACCCGACGGTCGCGCTCGCGGTCACGGTGACCGGCGTCCTCGTGATTGTGCTGCTGGTCGCGTTGACGGGGCTGCTGAACCGAGAGCGGCCGTGAGCTCCGACGCGGCAATCTACTGAACCCCATCCAGCGGCGACTCGACCGAGACGACGGCCGTTTCGGCCGTTCGCTCGAGCCCTCCGTCGATCCCGAACTCCCCGAGCAGGTCACACCCCGCCACGAGGTGGTCGGTCACGGCCGGCACCTGGACCCGGCCGCCGGCCACGGCGAGGAAGACGAGCAGTTGGTCGGCCATGTGCCGATCGACGGGAGCGACGCCCTCGAGAAACCGGTTCGCCGCGTCGGCGGCCTCCTCGCCGACGCGCTCGGCCGGCTTGCCGCGTTCACCCAGCGCAGAGAAGCCGGCGCTCCCGGTCCCGTGGTCGACGCGGAGCACCAGCGCGGAGCCCGGCGACGGGCTCTCGGCGGTCGTCTCGCGGCGCTCGAGCACCCCCGAGTCGGCTCCCAGATCTAGTCGCTCGAGCGCGCCTTCGGCCTGCCGGTGGGCCACGTCGCGGTCGGCCAGCGACGCCGACTCGGTCGAGTAGAGCCGGACGCCCTCGAGCGTCCCGCGCTCGCAGAGATCGATGGGCTCGAGGCGCGAGGGGGCGAGCCGGAGCGTCGCCCGGCCGCCGCCGTCGGGGTAGAATCCCCTGCGGTCGACCTCGCAGGTCGCTTCGACGCCGAATCGGCGGATCAGCGGGAGTTTGACCTGCCGGAAATAGTCAAGCGGTGGCGACCACGCCACGTCCGTCCCGCCGGTGGCCGTCACCGACAGCGGCGACTCGAGGATCGTCGCCAGCGGTAACAGGGCGTCGAACAGCAGCGTGACGCTGCCGGCGGTGCCGATATCGACGGCGTACGCGCCGCCCTCGAGCCTCGCGTCCGCCGCTCCTGGCTCGGCATCACCGTCCTCGAGTCCCGGCTCGAATTCGATCGTCTCAGCGCCGAGTTCGGCCCCCGACACGTCGGCGTCGCAGATCTCCGCTATCGTCTCGAGGACCGCCAGATGCTGGTGGGCCAGCCCGGGCGTCGGCCGGTCGCCGCGGACACCCTCGAGGCGGACGGGCTCGTTTCGAAGGGCCGACAGCGCGAGCGCGGTGCGGAGGTACTGGCCGCCGGCGCTCGAGCCGTCGAGCGTTCGCTGCGTCATCGGCGGAGGTTGGGGCTCGAGGCACCTACCGCTGGCGGCGTCGTTCGGCTCGGTACGCGTTCAGCGTTCGCCGGTTGGGTATTTCTTCTCGGCGCGTTAGAAACGTCACGTACTCGGGCGGGTGGCTTCGGTTCGATCGCCGGAGCCGACGCCGGCGTCAACCGACGAGCCAGAGCAGGGCCCCGATTCCGATCAGCACGAGACCCGCGGTCGAGGTGATCGGCTCGGGGAAGAGAAAGAGGACGGCCCCCGCGGCGACGAGCAGGGTCCCGAGTCCGTACTCCGCTTTCGCTCGGTCGAACCAGCTCCCCGCGTCGTTCGTCGTCGGCTCCGACGATTTTCCTCGCGTCCGGTCCAGCAAGCCGCCCGAATCGTCCGTCGTCTGTCCCGCCGAACCGCCTCTCATTCGGTCTACCCATCCATCGGATTCGTCCTCGGTTTCCTCGGTCGTTTGTCTGCGTCGCATGGATGATCATCCGTTCCAGAAAGGGAACAGCGGATGGCTTTCCGTCGCCGGCCGGTGAAATTCACAACGAGTGGTGAATTATCGACGTGGCTCGAGATGGCGCGCACGGTCCGTTACTCTGCTCGTTCCCGTTCGTTCGGTTCGCTCAGAGAGACGGTTTCGTTCTCCCGAACGTTTCTGGCAGCGACCGTGGCATTCGGTGCTCGATACATCTGACGGCATCTCACGGCGGCAGACCGCAGCGATGGTGCCGACCGACTCTCCGTTTTCGCAAAGGGATCGGGTTCCGGTTCGTGAATCTTTTCGGCGGTTCGGGGTGGTGATGGGAGCCGATGCGACGCTGGCGCGATCGCCTTCGGCTGTGCGATCTGGCTCTCCCGCCACGAACGCGCGACGCGCTCGGAGGCGGACATTCGAGACGTGAGCGCCGAAGGATTAGGCGGCGAGTGATGAGCGAGACCTCGGGCGTCGACTCGTCAGTTTCTCGAGCCGCCTACCCGCCGTGGCCGGGATAATCGCGCTCGAACCGGTCTTCGATCTCCGCTTCGTCGAACTGCACGATCACCGGCCGGCCGTGCGGGCAGGCGTAGGGATTCTCGCAGCCGTCTACCGCCTCGAGCAGGTCGATCACCGATCCCTCGGTCAGCGACGTGTTCCCGGTGATCGAGGGGTAGCAAGCCAGGTCGCCGAGGAACTCGTCGGCCAGCGCGTCGACCGTCTCCGCGCCCGCCTCGCGGTCACCCTCAAGAAACGACGCCAGCACGTCCCGGAGCCGATCCGGCTCCATGGTCTCTGCGAACACCGCGGGGACGGTCGTCACCGCGACCGTCCGGTCGTCGGTCCGGTCGGCGTAGAAGCCCAGCCGCGAGAGCGCCTCGCGGTAGTGTTCGAAGGCCTCGGCCTCTGCCGCGGTCAGCTCGAGCTCGACCGGCTCGGCTAGCGCCTGCGCGCTCGGATCGTCGGCGAACGCGGCCTGCAGGCGCTCGTAATTGACCCGTTCGTCGGCCGCGTGCTGGTCGATCAGGACCAGTCCGTCGGGCGTCTCGCAGACGAGATAGGTGTCGTGTAGCTGGCCCAGCACTCGCAGCGACGGCAGCGAGTCGAACGCGGTCTCGTCGCCCGTCGCGGCCTCGCCAGTTAGCGTCCGCTGTTCGGTCGCGGCGTCGAATTTGCGCTCGGGATCGGCAGCGGGGCTCGAGCCCGGTTCCGACGCAGAACCGTGATCGCGGGACGACTCAGGACCGCTCGAGCCGGTACGCGACTCCGGCTCCGCCGCCGCGCCACCGCCGTCCGCATCGGCGACCGACCCCGTGTCTGCTTCCGTTGGATCCGTCGGCGGGTCGTTTCGCGGTGTCGCCGTCGGTCCCCGATTCGGCGACGACCGGGTTCCATCGGCCGGCCGACTCGAGCCGGCCCCCGAATCGGCGCTCGCGCTCGCGGAATCGCCGGCCGACGGCGCGTCGTCCGGCTCGGTCGCCGATCTCGAGGTCGTGGATTCGCTCTCGACGTCGGCCGACGATCCGGCGGGTTCGGTGCTTCCGTCGAGCGTCGTCGGCTCGTGGTCGGGCGCGCCGGATTCCCCTCGCTCACCACCGGGTTCGACCCGAGCCTCGCCCGGTGCCGACCGGCCTCGCGGCGCGCGCGAGCGAAGGAGGCCGTGCTCGAGCAGCGCCGACTCGACGGCCGAATCGACCTGCCGGCGGACCGCATCGTCGTCGTCGAACCGCACCTCGCGCTTGCGCGGGTGGACGTTCACGTCGACCGCGTCGGGGGGAACCTCGAGGAAGAGCGTGACGAACGGGTAGCGGTCGCCGCCCAGTTGCGTGCCGTAGGCCCCCATGATCCCCTCGCGGACGGCGTCGGCCGTAACGGCGCGACCGTTGACGTAGGTCGCGAGGTAGTCCCGACTCGAGCGGTTGGTCTCGGGGTGGGAAACGAGCCCCGAGACGGACTCGAGCGGCCCCGGTGGGAGGTCGTCGCCGTCGCCGTCGACGGGGATCATCGCGGCGGCAACCTCGCGGCCGTAGACGGCCAGCAGGGCGGCCTGCAGGTCGCCCTGTCCGGTCGTCGAAAACACCTCGCGGCCGTCGTGGGAAAGCGAGACGGCCACGTCCGGATTCGCCAGCGCGTAGCGCGTAACAACGCGATTGACGTGGGCGAACTCCGTCGCCGTCGTCTTGAGGAACTTCCGGCGGGCGGGCGTGTTGTAGAAGAGGTCCTCGACCTCGACGATCGTCCCCGCCGGACAGCCGGTCGGTTCGACGCTCGTCACGTCGCCGCCCTCGTAGGCGAGTTCCGTCCCTGCACCGTCGGCGTCACGGGGTCGCGAGCGGATGGTTAGCCGCGACACCGAGCCGATCGTGTGCAGCGCCTCGCCCCGGAACCCCAGCGTGGCGACGCCGGATTCTAAGTCCTCAAGGCCGTCGATCTTGCTCGTCGTGTGCTCGCGGACGGCTACGCGGAGATCGGCCTCGGACATGCCGTGGCCGTCGTCGGCGACTCGGATCAGATCGGTGCCGCCCGCCTCGACGGTGACGTCGACGCTGTCCGCATCGGCGTCGAGGCTGTTCTCGACCAGTTCCTTCACCGCACTGGCGGGCCGCTCGACGACCTCGCCGGCGGCGATGCGGGCAACGGTGTCGTCGTCGAGCCGGTGGATGTCGGTCTCGGATGGGGTACTTTCGTCGCTCATTGTGAGTCGGCGTCGTCGGCGATCGGGTCCGACGCGCCCGTGTACTGTATACCCCTACAGACGGCGGCTGGTTAGGTCTTACGTCGCCGAAACGCGTCCGCTCGAGTACGCCGTTCGGGCGCTCAATCCTCGAGTCCCAGGTCCTGTGACATCGAGTTCCCGGCCCGCGGGACGCCTTTTACGGTCACGGTCTCGCCGTTCATGAAGGAGGCGGCGGAACTCGAGAGGAACTGGGCCACGTCGGCGATCTCCTCGGTGTGGCCGATGCGGCGGTCGGCCTGCTCGCGGGGCGGCATGTCCTCGCTGTCGATGCCGAGCGTCTCGGCGACGCCGGGCGTCTGGATGAGGCCGGGCGCGATGCAGTTGACGCGGATGCCGTGTTCGGCCCACTCGACGGCCAGAGTCTCGGTCAGGCGGATGATCGCGGCCTTGGACGCGCCGTAGTGGCTCTCGCCGGGCGCGGCGTGCTGGCCGTTGACCGACGAGAGGTTGATGATGACGCCGCCGTCGCCCTCGCGCATGACCTCGCCGGCCAGTTGCGTGCAGTGAACGGTGCTGTTGAGATTGAGGTCGACGATGGTCTGCCAGCCGTTCTCCGAGATCTCCTCGAAGGGTGCGACGAACTCGCCGCCGGCGTTGTTGACGAGGATGTCGACGTCGCCAAACTCGTCGACCGTCTCGTCGACTAAGTTCTGGACTTGCTCACGCTCGCGGACGTTACACTCGACGGCCAGCGCCTCGCCTGCGCCGTCTGCCTCGTTGATCCCCTCGGCGACCGGGCCGACGCGGTCCATCGACCGCGAGCAGATCGCGACGTTCGCGCCGCCGGCCGCGAGCGTCTCCGCGATCGCCTGCCCGATTCCCTGGCTCGCTCCGGTGACGATCGCGGTTTTCTCCGCGACATCGAAGTTAGCTTCATGCATCGTGCTACCGAGTGTCCTATCTGATCAAAGTTCTACCGATGGGCGACGGTTCCGCCGTCTTTCGATCGCGAGCCGCGACCGGCCGATCCAGTACGCAGAGCGATACCGGTCCTGATTTCCCCGTTCGAGGGGCTTTTGAACCGCGTTCGTTTGATAGCGTCTACTGCCAGACGCGTGACACGGTTTACCTCTGTCGCGCTCCTACGAGACCGGGAGTTCGCGGCACTGGCCGGGACCGCCTTCGCGCGAAGTCAGGCGTATTCGACGATTCTAATCGCGCTGGCGCTGTACGCCGATCTTTTCAAGACATCAGGGATCGTCGAGGGGCTGTTCGGCGCGGCGTTCGCGTTCGTCCAGTTGCTCATCGTCTTGCCGCTCGGCCGGAAAGTGGATACGGGGAACGCGAAACGCTACCTCCTCGCCGGCTTTCTGATCAACGTCGGCGTCTTCGTCGCGTTCGTCTTCGCGAGCAGCCCGGCTCACATCGTCCTGATTCGGATGGTTCAGGGGCTGGGCGCGAGCGTCCTCTGGATCACCGGCGCGACGATCGTCGGCGAGATCAGTCCCGACGACCAGCAGGGCCGGTGGCTCGGCTCCTACAACCAGTTCGCCTCCGTTTCGTCGCTCGCCGGCGATCTGGTCGGCGGCTACCTCCTCTACGCCTACGGTTTTACGGCGACGTACGCCGTCCTCTCGGTGATCACGCTCGGCGCGTTCGTCCTCGTCTTTACGTTCCTGCGGGACAACCCCGGCGGCCGGACAGACCCCGAAGAAACGGGCGGCGCGGAGACGTTCCGATCGCTGCTCGGCCTCCCGATGCTCCGGGCGCTGGTCGGCTTCCGGTTTTTCTTCAGCTTCGGCAAGATGGCGGTGATCCTCTTTCTCCCGATCTACGCGCGGACGAGTTTCGGTATCTCCGCGTTCGCCATCGGCTGGATCATGGCCGGCGGCAAACTCACGAAGTCGCTGACCCAGGGGTTCGTCGGCAACCTCACCGACAGCTACGGCCGGCGACACTACTTCGTCGCTACCGGCGCGATCCTGTACGGCCTCGGGACCGCAGCGATCCCGCTGGCCGCCTACGCCGAGGGGCGAATCGATCCCGTCGCGGTGACGCTCCACGGCGACACGCAACTCCTCGGCGGGGCCTTCTTCGCGCTCTTCGGGGCCTATTCGCTGCTCGGGATCGCCGACTCCATCCGCCTGCCCGCCAGCATGTCGCTGTTCGTCGACGAGGGCGAACAGTACGACTCCGTCGCCAGCGCCATGTCGCTGCGCTCGCTGGCCTGGAAGGTCGGCCAGGTAGCCGGCCCCGTCCTCGTCGGCACGACGATGGACTTCGTCTCCACGGAGGCCGGCTTCTACCTCGCCGCCGGCTTCATCGTCGTGGCCACGTCCGGCTTCGTCGTCACCGCCCGGCGCGCCCACGCCGAGCGCGTCGTAGCGGAGGGGGTCTCGACGGGTGACTGAGTCTCCGGCGGCCGACCTCGAGCACCCACAGGCTCCCGACGACGGACGGCGACTGCCAGCGCCGGCCTTTTCGGCCCCACGGTCGTCCACCGGAATATGGACCTGCGACGGGCCGATTCCGTCGCTCGAGATGTCGTCGCCGTGGTTCGCGACCGCGACGTGACGTTCATGGCGGGCAGCATCGCTCACGCCGCGTTCCTCTCGTTGCTCCCGCTGTTGCTCTTGCTGTTGCTCGTCGCCGGGGCGGTCGGCGACGAATACCTGACCAACCAGCTCGTCTCGTTGTCACAGCGGTACGTCAGTCCCGCCGGCCAGGGGCTCGTCTACGAGGCGCTGACCGCCGCGTCGAATCGCGCTGGCGCGTCGCTGATCGGTCTGGTGTCGCTGGTGTGGGGAATGTTCCGCGTCTTTCGCGGCCTGAAGACCGCGTTCGACGAGCTATACGGCCGGGAAGACAGCGGTATCCGGGCAAACGTCGTCGACAGTCTCGTCGCCTTCGTCGTCATCCTGCTCGCGACCGTCGGCGTCGGCTTCGCGACCGCGGTGCTAGCGACAATCAACCACCCCATCGCCCTGATACTGACGCCGCTCGTGCTCTTTTTCGGCCTGGTCGTCGCCTTCTTCCCCATCTACTACGTCTTCCCGGCACCGGAGGTCTCCGCGCGCGAAGCGCTGCCGGGGACCGTCATCGCCGCCGCCGGCTGGGTCGTCCTCGAGGCCGTCTTCGGTGCCTACGCGGAGCTGGTCAACACCGTCGGGACGTTCGACACCTTCGGCGCAGTCATCCTGCTCCTGATCTGGCTCTACGGCACCGCGTTCGTCCTTCTGGTCGGCGCAGCGGTCAACGTCGTTGTCGGCGGTCGGCAGCCCGACGACGTTCGCGCTATCAGCGGCGAACGGGACTCGACCGGTTCCGTCCGGACGTAAGCTCTCGCCGGGCGCCTTCGGGCAGCCACGTTCCATTGGAATCGGTTCGAGCGGACGGATCGGTGAAAAGGCTAAGTGCTACCTGCTCCTGAAACCCACCGGCGGACACACAGACGGGTGTTCGAGCACGATGACTGACTACACTGTCGAGGTACCCGACGGGCGAGAGCGCGGCATCCGAATCGCTTGCGACGAACACGGCGAATCAGCGGAGTTCCAGCCCGGTTATCGGAGCGTCGCCTTCCATTGCGAGGGCTGTGGCGTGGAACTCGAGGTCGATCTCCACGACCTCCGCGAGTGGCGCGATCTCGGCGAGATATGCTAACGTGGCTTCGGCCGGGCTGTTGACTCGCTCCGATGGCCGAAACGGAACCCGCTCGATTGAAGCAGGCGGTTAGTCCTCGAGTCGCTCCTGTAATTCCTGTACTTTGGAAACGAGTTCGATCGGCGGCGTCGTGTTGACGTCGATCGACTCGAGGTCCGCGAGGACGGCCTCGGTCTCGGGATCCAGTTCGGGAGCGTCGGACTCGGCCGCAGCCGGCCCTCCATCGGTCGACGCGGCCTGCGCTTCCCCGTCCGTCCGCATCGTCCCGCTCCCGAGATCGAAAACGGCCTGAACGGGGTCGCTCGCGGTGCCGCCTTTGGCCTCGATGGCTTTCTCCTCGCGCAGGCGCTCTAAGACGTCTCTCGAGCGCTCGACGACGGGGTCTGGAACGCCAGCGAGATCGGCGACGTGGATGCCGTAGCTGCGGTCCGTCGGGCCGTCCCGCACCGTTCGGAGGAAGGTCACGTCGCCGTCGCGTTCGTCCGCGGCGACGTGGACGTTGGCGACGCGGGGGAGGTTCTCCGCGAGGCCGGTGAGTTCGTGATAGTGGGTCGCAAAGAGCGTCTTCGCTTGCACCTCGTTGTGCAGGTACTCTGTTGCGGCCCACGCGATCGAGATGCCGTCGTAGGTCGCGGTGCCCCGGCCCACCTCGTCTAAGATAACCAGCGACTCCTCGGTCGCGGTGTGGAGGATGTTCGAGAGTTCGCTCATCTCGACCATGAACGTCGAGCGGCCCTGCGCGAGCTCGTCTAACGCGCCGACGCGAGTGAAGATGCCGTCGACCAGCCCGATCGCGGCCTCCTTTGCCGGAACGAAACTGCCGATCTGGGCAAGCAAGACGATACAGGCGACCTGTCGCATGTAGGTTGACTTCCCGGACATGTTGGGCCCGGTCACGACGAGGAAGCCCCGGTCCTCGTCCGCACGCCCGCTGGCGCGTTCCTGGCCGGCGGCTGGAGCCGCCGGCCCCAGTCGCACGTCGTTCGGGACGAACTCCGTCGTCTGCTCGACGACCGGGTGGCGACCCTGCTCGATCTCGAGGCGGTCGCCCCGATGTAACTCCGGCTGGACCCAGCGGTTTTCGGCCGCGTGAGTCGCCAGACTCGCGAGCGCGTCGACCGTCGCCAGCGCCCGGCCGACATCCTGCAACAGTTCGGCTTGCGCGGCCACCTCCTCGCGAAGCTCCTCGAAGAGATCGTACTCGAGGTCGCCACGCCGGTCCTCGAGACGCAGCATTTCGCGTTCTTTCTCCTCGAGTTCGTCGGTGGTGAACCGTTTGGAGTTCTTCAGCGTCTTGATCTGCTCGTAGTGATCGGGGACGCCGTCGGCGGCCGACTTGCCGACCTGGATGTAGTAGCCGTCGGTCTTATTTCGGTCGACGGTGACATGGGAAAGATCGTACTGGCGCTTCTCGCGGTCGGCGAGCGTCTCGAGCCACTCCCCGACCCCCTCGTGGCGCTCGATCACCTCGTCGAGTTCGTCGTCGTACCCTCGCCGGAGGAGTTCGCCCTGCGTCACCGTCGACGGCGGATCGTCGGCGACGGCGTTCTCGAGGGTCTCGCGCAGGTCGCGGGCGGCCTCGCGGTCCGGCCGGTCGACGATCCCCGAGATGGGCGAGTCGGCCAGTTCCGGCGTCGCGTCGATCGCCTCGGCCAGCGCCGGAAGCACCGCGAGCGTCTCGCGAACGGCGACCAAATCGCGCGCGTCAGCGCTGCCGTGGGTCGCTTTCGACGCGAGTCGCGCCAGATCGTAGGCCTCGTCGAGCGTCTCCTGGATCTCGTCGCGGGCCAGCGCGGCCGACGAGAGCGCGGCGACGCTCTCTTGACGCCGCTCGAGGGCCTCGAGCGACCGTCTGGGCCGCTGGAGCCACTCCTTCAAGAGCCGGCCGCCCGCGCTGGTCTCGGTGTGGTCGATCGTCGCGAACAGCGAGCCGTCACGCTCGCCTTGCATGGTCTCGGTCAACTCGAGGTTGCGCTGGGTGGTCGCATCCAGCGTGACGTGGTCGTCGCCGTGGTGGGCCTGAATGCGGGTCATCGAGGCCAGCACGCCCGCGCCGGTCTCCTCGACGTAGGCGAGGACCGCCCCCGCGGCCGCGATGGCCGGTTCGGCGACCGACAGTCGCTCGACGGTCTCGGTCCCGAACTGGTCGCGCACCCGATGGGCTGCTCGCGTGGGTGCGAACGCCTCCGTCTCGTGGAGCGTCAGCGTCGCGTCGCTGCGCTCGCGGATCGCGTTCAGGAGGTCGTCGTCGGTTCGGACGTCCGGTCCCGGCAGGATCTCGACTGGATCGAACCGGTAGAGCTCCGTCAGCGCGTCGTCGGCGTCGTCGGCACCTGCGACGAGAAAGCGGCCGGTCGTCACGTCCGCAAACGCGAGGCCGTAGCCCGCGTCAGCCGACGCGCCGCCGGCGCTTGCACCGTCGATGACCGCCGCGAGATACTGGGCGTCGGCGTCGCTCGTCTCGAGTAGGGTGCCGGGCGTGACGACCCGGCCGATCTCGCGGGCGTGGCCGGAGTCGGTCTCGTACTGGTCGGCGACGGCGACGCGGTAGCCCCGTTCGACGAGGGCCTTGAGATACGGCGTCAGATCGTCGATCGGCACGCCGGCCATGGGGTACGACGAGCCGTGGGAAGATTTTTGAGAAATCTTGAGATCGAGTTCGTCGCTGACGATTTCGGCATCTTCGCCGAAGAACTCGTAGAAGTCGCCACACTGCATCGCCAGTAGCTCGGCGTCGGTCCCCTCTTTGAGGGAGAAAAACTCGCCGACGATCCCCGTCGCCTCGGTCATACTCGGTGAGTATCGTTCCACCTCAAAAACCCTGCGGGATCCGCGGTGAAAGTAGTCGATGGCCAACGACTCGAGTGCCAACACCGCTGCGTGTCGACCCGTGAGCGCAGAAAAACGGTATCAGAAGCCGATGTCGAACGAACCCCCGTGGTGTGTCGAGGTGGTGTGTCGTGAAGAGGGTAGGGGGGAGGACCGGAGCGACCAGTCGGAAGCTGGCGGTGAACCCGGTGAAACGGCCTCCGATCATGGCGAGGGGTTCGGTGGCCTTTCGGAGCGTCGAACGGTCCGCTGGCACGACCATGTCGCCCTCGCCAAACGGTACTTCGCGATCATTGAGTAAACTTATTCGCTGATTAAAACCGTCCGAACGGTCGAAACTCGTCCGATCTCGAGGCGCGCGTGCGCCGCGTCCACGCCGCTCGACGCGAGTCCGACAGCCCGTAACGCGGGCCCGGCGGCTCAGCCGACGAGCAGGGGCACCGCCAGCGCGACGATGAGCGCCGTCAGGATCGGAATGAGGGCGAACAGTCGCTGTGCGCGAAGCGACGATGGGACGAGCGCGTGCGGGTGTGCGTTCCACACCTGCCGATGGAACGCGATGACGGCCGCGACGACGAACAGCGCAGCGGAGGCCGCGATCGCCGCCTCGAGCGAGAGGCCGAGCGCCTGGCCGTACAACGGGCCGAACGACAGGAGGAGCATGAACGAGAGCCCGACGACCACGACGAACGGGACCGGATCGACGGGGACGCCGCGACGGTTTCGAAGGGGCATACGGAACGTGCTCCCTCGAGGGACAAAGAGCTATACCGCCCGCGACGGACGTGGCGCGGATCGACCGTCTCCGGATCGGTCGCCAGCGAACAGTTAAGTGGCGGTATCGCCGTCTCCATGTATGAGCAACGGTGACTCGGAGCAAGAGGGGTTCGAGGCGGGCGTGGCGTCTTCGCGGGGCGATCCGCGCGTGTTGCTCGCGATGAACGCCGTGTTATCGACGCTATTCGCCTGGACGATCGTCTGGGGGCTGTCGTTCCTGGATATCGTGGCGTTCGAACTCGTCAACGTCGCCACGGCGGCGATCGTCCTGTTTGCGATGACGTATCTCGTGACGATGTCGTAACGGCGCTCGCCGCCGAGTTACCGGCCGTGGATGAGGCGGTGACCGAGATCGTCGATTCGATCGGTCACGCGGCCGGCCCAGGCGGCCGGCGAGACGCGTCGGATCGTCTCGTCATCGATTTCGATCGCGCCCTCGGCGAACGGATCCCGACGCTCCGCGCTGTCGTCTTCGTCGGACGAGACGACGTCGACGACCGTCGACATCGAGCACCGACCGCAGGCCTCGGTCCGTTTTTCGTCCATGGTAGTCTCTTACACGTTACTACGTTGCTGACGGCTAAAAGCTATCGCCGACTCGAGACGCGCCGGATCGGTCGAGGGCAGCGACGTCGGTTCCACCGACGAATATTTGATAGCTCGACGGTAACTCGTGGTATGGGTGACCGAACCATAAAACGGACCGAGCGCGATCTGACGACGGATCGCGGACGACCGACAGCGGCTATTCCCGATACACGATGAGTGACGGAGCGCGACCGGCGGAGCTACCGGCCGAGATCCGCGAGGCGGTCCCCGACTGGGACGACGAGTACTTCGATCGGGTCTCCGACCGGCTGCTGTACAACTACGACCTCGAGAAGGACCACCGCGTCAAGGGCGAGCGCTGGGATCTCTACGGCGAGATGCGCGTGCGAAGCCAGAAACAGTTCTTCCACCCGGCGCTCTCCTACGCCGATCACGAGGCCGAGGAATACCTCTTTGCCCGGCGCGATGCGCGCCCGACCGTGACGGACCTCGAGCACCTCGTCGAGCTCGGACACGAGTTGGCGGACGAGCGCGTCGTCCCCGACGAGGAACACTTCGGGACGGACGTTACGTTCGCACTCGTCGCCGACGAACTGTCGGACGAGGTCCGCGAGTTCGTCGCCGGCTTTCGCGACCGGACGCTGTTGACGTTCGGCTATCACGGCCACTACGAGGTCAACTTGGTCGTCGTCGTTCCCGACGCCGAGGAACACGTCGCGAGCGAGGCCGCCGACGCCGCGGAAGCGTTTACCCTCTGGGAGAACGTGACCACGCCCGACGAAGGGGTCCTCTCGCGGTTCGCAAAGCGGTTCTGGCGATAACCGACCGCGCCCGTTGCAGTTCGGCCGAGAAAACGCAGCGCTGCGGTGGTCAGTCGTCGCCCGGTTCGGCCGCGGGTGCGCCGGGCTCGCGGCGGACGCGGCTGATGTTCCGATAGCCGAGCCTGACGAGCGCGAGCGCCAAGCCGATGAGGACGAGCCCGAGGGCCATCTGGACGCCGGCCGAGAGCATTCCCTCGAGGGACTCCGCCCCGCCCTGAAGCAGGTTCAGATAGAGGTTCTCGTAGAACACCAGGATCAACAGTCCGAGGACGGTGATCGTGACCATGATCGCCATCGGGACGCCGGTCGAGACGAGCTGTTTGTTGTCGTCCCAGTTGGCGAGCCAGACGGTCGCGGTCAGCAAGGCGAGCGCGGCGAGCAGCTGGTTTGCGCCGCCGAACAGCTGCCAGAGGACGACCCACTGACCGGAGACGACGAGCAGGTATGCGGGGACGATCTGGACGATCGGGTTCGTGTACCGTCCGCGCGCGATCGACGCGGGGTCGGCGTTCAGCCCCGTGTCGGTCCGCCCCGCGGGCGTGCCGACGATCTCCTCCATCATGTACCGACCGAGACGGACGGCGGTGTCGGTGGACGTAAGCAGGAAGCTCACGAGCACGAGCGCCATGAACACGGCCCCCGCCGTTTCGGGAATACCGAGGCTCGTGAGGATGACGCCGCCGCCCGAGGCGAAGTTCGGCAGCGCAGCGCCGATACCGCCCTCGACATCGGGAGCACCCCACACCGCAAGCGTCGAGAGGGCGACCGCGGCGAGCAGTCCCTCTCCGAGCATCCCGCCGTAGCCGATCAGGCGGGCGTCGGTCTCCTTGTTAAGCTGTTTGGCGGTCGTCCCCGAGGAGACCAGCGAGTGGAAGCCGCTGATCGTCCCGCAGGCGATCGTGATGAACAGCAGCGGGAACAACGGCGCGTATCCCGCCGCCTCGACGCCCCAGAAGCCTTCGAACGCGCCGATGGAGCTGTCGATGGTGAGCGGTTCGGACGACGTACCGAGGAACGTCCCGACGAGGATCGCGACGATCGCCCCGCCGACGCCCGCGTACAGCAGGAACGACGACAGGTAGTCACGCGGCTGGAGCAACACCCAGACCGGCAGCGCGCTCGCGATTGCGGCGTAGACCATGACGATCGGAATCCAGCCCGCGGTGTTACCGCCGCCGACGCCCGCGAGCGCGGCCGCACCCGGCACCCAACTCCCGTCGCCGCCGAGTAGCACGATCGTCCCGGCGGGGTAGTCGCCAGCGAACAGGGCCAGCGGGAACTGGATGCCGACCCAGACGGCGGCGAACACGCCCGCGACGAAGAGAATCGTCCCGGGAATGAACGGGCCGTTGAACTGGTACAGATAGACGCCGAACGCCAGCGCCAACGCGATGTAGATGAACGACGCCGTCACCACCTGTGGGTACGCGTTGAAGACGATCCCAACGACGAGCGCGAACACCGCTACGACGAGGACGATCGTCAGGAACGCGAACCACAGCAACATGTTCTTGCCGCTCTCACCGACGTACTCGCCGATGATGTAGCCGACCGACTTCCCCTCGTGGCGGAGACTGCCCGACAGCGAGACGAAGTCGTGGACGGCCCCCATCAGCGGGTTCCCGATGGCGATCCACAGCAATGC
Source organism: Natrinema sp. 74 (assembly GCF_046097095.1). Taxonomy (NCBI): domain Archaea; kingdom Methanobacteriati; phylum Methanobacteriota; class Halobacteria; order Halobacteriales; family Natrialbaceae; genus Natrinema; species Natrinema sp. 74. Next base: position 2,570,295 of record NZ_CP175698.1, on the reverse strand, counting down.
GGGCACCCACCCCCAGATCGCGCCGGCCGTGATCGGGCCGACGATGGGCGCACCGCCCGCGATACTCGAGTAGTGGTGGCCCAACAACACCGGTTTCTTCGATGGCACGTACTCCTGGCCGTCCTCGTATTTGTGTGCCGGCGTTTGTGCCTCCTCGTCGAGTTCGACGAACTGCGTCAGGTATCTCGAGTACCCCACGTAGCCGGCGGTAAACGTCACCAGTACTGCCGCGATGATCCAAATGACCTGTGTCATGGTAACCCCACGCAAATCAAGGGCGCGCACAAACCTTAATAGTTGTTTATAATCTTTGAGCGAACTGACGGTATTTTTTAATTGCCCGCGGTCGCGGAACAGCACGACCAACGGCGGGGACTCCACGAAGCAACTGCCGTCACGATGGTCGTCGATCGTCGGCCGTGGCCGCTCGGCGGACGGCCGTTCGGTCGGAACCGCGACTCACTCGAGCACGGCCTCCAGCGCGTCCATCGTCCGCTCGACGCGGTCGACGCGCGCGTTGTGGCCCATGTGGCCAATTCGGAGCACGTCGTCCTCGAGATCGCCGAGGCCGGTCGCGAGAACGATATCGTGCTCGTCGGCCAGGTCGCGCTGGAGATCCGCGGCGCGTCCCTCGACCTCGAGCGCGGTCACCGTCGGCGAGGCGTTCGCGCCGTCGGGATACGGCGACAGTCCGAGGTCGTCGGCCTGCTCGCGACACCGCGTCGCGGCTTCCTCGTGGCGCTCGAAGACGCTTTCGAGGCCCTCCTCGAGCAGTAGGTCAATCGCCGCGTCGAGCCCGTAGAGGTTCGCAGAGAGGTGCGTGTAGGGGAACCACTCCTCGTCGGCGGCGTCGCGCCACGGCTCGAGGTCGGTGTACAGCGACGCCGTCTCGAACGATTCGATCGTCTCCCACGCCCTGTCGCTGACCGAGGCGACGGTCAGCCCCGGCGGCGCGCTGAAACACTTCTGGGAGGCCCCGAGACAGATATCGATCCGGTCGGTCGGCACCGACGTCCCGCCGAGCGAGGAGACCGCGTCGACGACGCTCACCACGTCGTGGTCGTCGCACAGCTCCAATACCGGCTCGAGGTCGTTCAACACGCCGGTTGGCGTCTCGCAGTGGACCATCGTCGCGGCGTCGAACTCACCGTCCGCGAGGTGGGACTCGATTCGCTCGAGGTCGAGCGGTTCGCGCCACTCTGCGTCACAGACCACCGCCTCGCCGTCGGCCATCTCGACGAAATCGACGAAGCCCTCGCCGTAGCGCCCGTTCGCGATACACAGCACTCGATCGCCGGGTTCGACCAGCGACGCGATGGCGGCCTCGAGTCCGAGGATGCCCTCGCCGCCGAGGATCACGACATCGTCGTCGTCGCCGTAGATCGCCTCGAGTTTGCCCGTCAGTTCGCGATAGAACTCGAAGAAGTCGGGCTCGACGTCGGGGTTCGGCGTCGGCTCGCTCATGCGCTCGCGGACGGCTGCCGGGACCTCGGTCGGGCCGGGGGTCATGCGCAGTCGGTCGTCGGTCATACGCGTTCTACGGGGATGTCTGGCCATAAAACCACTCGAGACGGGCCGTCTCCGTCACTGCATCGCGTCAGATGTCGCGTCGGTATCCGTCACTGACGGGAAACGGTATGTCTTCTCCCGTCGTGTCAATCAGACATGGCGAATCGCGATCCACGCCACAGCGCGGACGCCGGTGCACCCGACCACCCGGTATTCGCCGCGCTCTACGACCGGCTCCCCGACCGACTCCTGCCCGGACCCCACCGCGAGTACCTCGCGGCCGACCTCTCGGGGCGGGTCCTCGATCTGGGGGCGGGCAACGGCCCGCTGTTTCGATATGCGGCCGCGGCGGGGGCCGACCTCGAGTACCACGCGGTCGAACCCGACCCAAACAGGCGACGCCGGGCTGCCCGGGAGGCGACCGACGTCGGGCTGGAAGTGCGCCTTCGCGACGCCCGCGCGGAGTCGCTGCCCTACGCCGACGATGACTTCGACATCGTCATCGCGGGACTGGTCTTCTGTACGATCGCCGATCCCGATGCCGCCCTTGACGAGGTCGCCCGCGTCCTGCGGCCGGACGGGGAACTACGCTTCCTCGAGCACGTCCGTAACGACGGCTGGCGGGCGCAGGCACAGGACGCGCTCACCCCGCTGTGGAAGCGTGCGGCCGGCGGGTGCCGACTGAACCGCGAGACGATCGAGCGGTTCGTCGCCCACGACGCCTTCGAGGATATCGAGGTCGAACGGCTGCAGTTCGGCTTCTTTCCGGCGACGCCGATCTTCCGCGGGCGGCTCCGCCGACGGGGCGACTGACTCTCGAGCGGACGGCCACCGATACCTTCACTTCTCGTAACAAAGAGAGAGTATCTCATCGGGCGGAGACAGTCACTCCTGAATGGACGCCACAGATGAGGGCTGCTCGCAGCGGTGGACGATACGCGACTTCGACCCGCTTTCGCCCGTGGTGATGGCAAGCAGCTCCCAACATCTCTCCGAGCACTCCACCACTTGTGGAAAGATATATCGATAATTTCTAATAGAAACGGATATACAAGTCATAAAATAGTATCGTGAATATGAAGGAAACACTCCCCGGGCAGGGCTAATGGAAGGAGAACAAACTGAACTGCCGATTGAACCGGGTACCGTCAGAGAGCGATATCGAGACTTCGCCGCCGAAATCGAACGCCGAGAAACGTCGTTACAGAGCGACGTCCCGATCGAAGAACCGTATGGCGTTTCCGAACCGCTCTACCGTCTCTCTGAGCGCTGGGACCAGAGCGAAAAGTCGCTCCGCACGACCTCCGTTTTGAACGTCTATCATCACAGTAGCGACCCAGCCGATCTACAGGCGTTAGAGCCCGTGTTGCTTGGTTTAGACGCGACGATTAACGTTCTCGATGATATCATCGATACTCGACAGTTAGAGCCCGATGAGAAGCTCGATCTCACGATCACCACGGCGTTTTCCAACGCGTATGCGTTGGGAAATATACCGCCGCGACATCTCTCGGACGTCCTTCAACGGTACTACGAGTATCTCGTCAAACTCTTCCAGATACCGCGCGTCGAGGAGCGACTTCTCGAGCAGTTCACTCACGCGGAGACGAGACGAGAGCGCCTGAAGACCGCCGAAGAGATCTACGCGTATCGAAGCATGGATATGACGATCTTTGCGCAAATTCCGGCCCAGATCTTGGATCTCGAGGCGGAGAACGCGGACCGGCTGATCTCGGACTTAAAGAGCTATCGAGCACGCCGTCTCTTGTTCAAGGATCTGGCGGACACGAAACGCGATTTGCGCGACCACGACGAAACGCCGGTGCTCGCGTTGCTCCAAAACTCGGCGGATCCACACCGAATCAGGGAGTTCCTGCTCGAACTCGTCGGTTCGTTTCCCTACTCTGCGACCGGTCGAGATCACTACGCGGACAGCCTTCGCACGCTCGAACGACGACCAGCGGACCTCACGGCGACGATCGAACGACGAATACGGGAAGTAAAGACGGACGCCATCTAACTGCTACGCAAGGACCACGATGTGACGGTCCGACTCGGCCAGACCAGCGTAGTACGGCCGCTCGAGTTCCGACGATATCCGGAGCGGACCGCGCGGGCGCGAACTGACTGATCGGCCACACCGCTCCGTCTCGAGGGACTCGAATTGAGAGCGGGTCGCCGCCGTTTCGAGGGGTATTGTGACGGTCTCGCTTCGTCGTCGGACGCCGTCGTCGAATCGGCGTTGCTTGTAGTGTGTTATCGATGGTCGTCAGATTTGGAATCCACCGGTTGAGAACCGACGCAGTCGGGCCCGCCCGAACGCAACTGGCTATTATCAAAGATTATATGTGGATTCGAAATTTTATTCACGCTCCTGAGGGAGGATCTCGAGGGGTCGTGTCGTGTTATTCGCTTAATTGTTGTATGTGTACATCAACTGGCCGATACCTTTTCTACGGTGGGCGAGAAAGAGTGAACACGGATAGTTAACAGATAGTAGCGTGAGGCGGTTGCGACGGTGATCAGCTGCGCTCACGGCGTGTCTCTCACGATTTCCTATGAGTCATTCAGGACACCCGACCTCCGGCCGATCGACGAACCAGTCGCCGGTCGATCAGTCGATCTCAACCGATCGCGACGGCCTCCGTGACGAAGTGGTTCGCGGCTTCGAGACGTGGATCGATACGTACGATACGGGGTCTCGGGAGTACGTGCGGTATAGCCTTCGGCGCTTCATTCGCCAGTACCTGCGCGGTACGTCGTATCAGCCGTTCGCGGAGACGATCTCCATTCCCAAACGAACGGGAAACTGCGATCTCGTCATCGACGACTGTATCGCCGTCAAGATCATCCACAACCTCAACGGCGGCTCGAAGGAGTGGATACACAAGCAACTGCGATCGATCTTTCAGAACTACGACCATCTGATCATTTACGGCCACCAGATCGCACCGGAGCACCTCGACATCTGGTATCAGATCAAGCGCTCGCTCGGCCGCCGATCGAGCCGTCAGGAGTCGATTTCCGTCCTTCAGACGGTCCAGCGGATCGAGTACCGGATTCCCCTGACCGACAAGGGCGTGCGGAAAGCCGTCGTTCACAAGGCCCTCGTCTACGTGCTTTTTGCCGTATTCGTCCTCGCCGGGGGACAGTTCCTGTCGCTGACCGACGGAGCAAACATCATGGCACAGACGTACGTCGGGGCGCTGATCGTCTACAACGTCATCGTCATCCTCATGGGTGCGTTCCTCGTTCGGGCGCTATAGCAAAGCGCCGTGCTCGCCGGACGTCGACCGACAACTCTGTGGCCACGGACCGAACGAGGATGCTCGGGGTGGCCGACTTCGGCCCACCGCCTCGTCACGTGAACCGATGTGACTATACAGCCGACCCCGACTCCGACCACATTTGGAATCAAATACCCAAGATTCAATTAACAGATGAACAGTCAAAACTGTTTTCTATTAGCAGCGTATACGTGAATCATGCGATATGTGACGTACGTTATCACACCAGCACGGGGATACTTCGATCGGGGTGCGGAGCGCCTCCGTGCAGCGGGAGTCACGTTCGAGTCGATCCAAAACATCGACCAACTCAGCGACGGGACGATTATCACCCACAAGGTAGTCCGCGGAGCGCAATCCGCCGTTCGGGATGCGCTCGAGCGGAGCGAGTCAGCCGTCGTCGACTACCAGCTCACCGACGCCGGCGAGACAGCGATCCTCCAGTTACAGTATCGGCCCAGCGACCTCACCCGAGAGTTACTCGGAGTTCACCGGGGACACGCGGCGGTTCTGGAGTACCCACTCGAGTACACGGGGCCGGAAAACCGGCGCCTCCGTGTCACCGAAATCGGTCGCGAGGAAGCGCTGCGCCAGATCGTCGAGGAGACCGAGGCGCTCGTCGACGTGGAAATCGAGGCGCTCGGACCCTACGATCCGTCCGATGATCGCCCGTTTGCCGACCTGACGGATCGACAGCGGGAGGTACTACGCGTCGCCGTCGAGGAAGGCTACTACGAGGAACCGCGGCAGGTGACCTACGAGGACATCGCCGCCCGCCTCGAGTGCTCCGCCGGGACCGTCGGACAACACCTTCGCCGGATCGAAGCCCGTCTCATGTCGACGCTGATCACCGGTGCCGGCACGGAGCGGACCTCCGAGGGCGAGCAGACTCGAGGATCGACGCCGACGCACTCGTCGCGATAACGACGACTTCTCACCGACGGTAGCTGCGAACCGAGGGAGCCGGGGATCGACCGGTTCAGGTCGGACACTCGAGCGCACCCAGGTCGCGACGTGACTGATATGTGACTCGACCGCGTAGTCTCGCCATGGCAACAGTACTCGTTGCACTCGACGATCGCTTGCTCGTCTGTACGGGCGACAGCGCCGACCCCGCTCGCTGGACGGTGACGCCTCGCCTCGAGGGCATCAATCTCGAGTGCGTCGCAGCCAGCCCCGATGCGCCGGAACGGCTCTTCGTCGGTACCGTCGACCACGGGCTTTTTCGAAGCGCCGACGGTGGCGAGACGTTCGCGCGCCTCGAAACCGAAGGCTCGGCAGCGGTGGCCGCGACCGGTCGAACGAGCACGAACGAGGCGCACGGAAGCGACGTGGCTCCCCAAACCGACCGCGTGATGTCGCTGACCGTCAGTCCACACGACCCGCGAGTCGTCTACGCCGGCACTGAACCGAGTCGGATCTACCGCTCGCCCGACGGCGGCGACTCGTGGACTCGCCTCGAGGGGCTGACCGACCTCCCGTCGGCCGACGAGTGGTCGTTTCCGCCGCGGCCGGACACCCACCACGTCCGCTGGCTCGCGGTCGATCCGTTCGCTCCCGACCGGCTCTACGTCGGAATCGAGGCCGGCGCGTTCGTCTACACGCCCGACGGCGGCGAGACCTGGCGCGAGCGACCCGACGGCTCCCGGCGGGACAATCACAGTCTTGCGACGCATCCCGACCGCGAGGGTCGGGTCTACGCCGCGGCCGGCGACGGCTACGCCGAGAGCGACGACGGCGGCCGGTCGTGGCGGCGACCACAGGACGGCCTCGCACACCGATACTGCTGGTCGGTCGTCCCCGACCCCGGGGACCCGGAACGGGTCCTCGTCTCGAGCGCGCACGGCGCGTGGTCGGCCCACGACGCGAACAGGGCGGACTCGTACGTCTATCGCCGCGATGGCGGCGAAGCGTGGGACCGGCTCGACGGCCGCGGACTGCCGACCGGCGAGGGCGTCGTTCGAGCGACGTTCGCGACGACCGGCGAGTCGGGCGTTGTCTTCGCGGTGACGAACCGCGGACTGTTCGTCACGCGGGACTTCGGCGATTCGTGGGACCGGATCGGGATCGAGCAGCGACTCGAGGGACGGACGCCCCGGGGACTGGCCGCGCTGTCCTGATATCGCGCGGTGGCCCCGGATCACTCCCCAGCGGCGCGCGCCCGGACGACAGCACTCGTGACAGCGTGAATCGGTGCGACGAGCGTACTACTCAGGAGCGTGCCCGCGTACGGGATCGCCGACAGCAGCCATGCGGCGAGCCCGAACGTGAGCACGAGCCCGATGAGTGACAAACTCGAGTTGCGTGTGGCGCGAACGCTGCGACGAAGCGCCGAGAGCGGCCCGACACCGGCGGCCGCGTATGCGGGGGCGGCGAAAAATCGGGCCAGCACGAACAGGATGCCGATGAACAGCGGAATCCCGAAAATCACTCCGACGGTTCCGACCGTACCGAGTAGTCGACCCGCGCTGTGCAACAGGACGACGAGTCCGACATAGGCGAGCAACTGCCGGCCGAACGAGACGTCCGTCTGCGCCGCTTCGGTGTCGCCGTCGGCAACGCGAGCGATCGTGACGACCCCAGCGACCACGACGGTGAGCAGTGCGACGGCTTCGAGCCCGATTCCCCACGCGAGGTAGGGGAGTTTGAGGTCGACGAGGGCCTCGAGCGGGCGAATCGTTTCGTGGGTGCCGGTCGGATAGCCGGCGAACTCGATCGAGATGCCGTCGCCACCGGCGGCGGCCGTCGGCAAGGGGTCGTATCGACGCAGCCAATCGACCAGCGTGAGAACGAGGCCAGCGATCGCGAACGGAAGCGCGAGCGTCGGCTCTCGTCGGATCCGATCCGCGGCCGTCCGGAGCGGCGACGGCGGTCCGTCCTCGCCGGCAGTCGCGGCCTCCGGTTCGTCGCCGGTCTCGCCGTTCGACTCCTTGCTCCGTCCCGGATCTTCGGTACCGGTCGACCGCGATCGCGAGGCCGTCCTAGATGGAACCAAATCGGTCGTCTCGTCGGTCATGCGCGATCCTCCAGGGCGAGGACCCGGTCGCCGTCGACGATGTAGAGGACGCCGTCACCGATCGCGGGCGGCGAGAGGTACCACTCCGCCTCGTAGGTGAAGCGTTGCTCCCCCGTTTCGGCGTCGAACGCGATGAGTTCGACCCCGTTCGTGACGTAGACAATGCCGTCGGCGACGATCGGCGTCGCCTCGTGGTTGAACGGGACCGACCAGTCGTCGTCGCCCGTCTCGAGGTCGAGGGCGTGCAGTGACGTCTTCCCGTTTATAACGAATACGCGCCCGTCAGCGACGGCGGCGGCTCCATCCGTCATGTTTCCGTCGAGCGTTCGCGTCCAGCGGACGTCGCCGTCGGTCCCGTACAGCGTGACGCCACTCCGGGTTGGGACGACCACGCCGAGTTCCGTCGCGGTCGGCGGAAGGATCGTCGCATCGTCGTGGTCGTCGCGCCACAGCACGTCGCCCGTCTCGGCGTCTATCGCTCGGACTTGGGACGGCCAGCCGGTAGCGAAGACGGTCCCGTCTCGCACTGCCGGTCGGGTCAGTGTGACACCAGACCTACTGTCGTGTTCGATGTCCGTTCGCCACCGTTCGTCGCCGTTATCCCCCTCGAGTGCGACGATGCCGCTGGTGTTCGGAACGACGCTGTACACCGTGCCATCGACCGCCACCGGTGGCGGTGTCTTCGACGGGCCGAAGACCGACAACTCAGCTGTCTCACTCGGTCGCTGCCACCGCTCGTCGCCGAACCGGTGTCCGAACAAACACAGTCCGCCGCCGGCGTTTAGCCCCACGACTCCGTCCGGTGAAGTGATCACCAGCGTCTCGGTGCGATAGATCGACGCCGATGCGCGTGCGGGACTCGAGCGGTAGACGCCGCCATGATTCCCGTAGGAGAACCGAACGTCGCCGGTCGCGGCGTCGAAGGCGACGAGGGTTTCGTTGCCAGCGTAGACCGTCTCGTCGACGACCACGGGCGGGTCGAGTTCGAAGCCACCGGTCTGCTCGAGTTCGCCTTCCCACTCGATCTGCGGGTCGTCCGTCGGACCCGACGCATCGGGGTTGTAGCTGGTGCCGGCGGCGTCGTAGCGGGCCATCGGCCAGTCGAGGGTTGCAGTTCCCGACCGGTCGGCCGTGGCCGCGTGGCCGCCGATCAGTCCGATACCGGCGAACCCGGTTCCCGCGAGGAGCTGTCGTCTGGAGGGCATCGTATTCGACGCATCTGTTGTAGTAGTGAAGAGTATTGATATCTAACACCGCCACACACCAATTGCAGTCCGACGGAGCATCCGGAGCAGACGGCGGCCGCTGGCTTTGGATCCGCCGAGTTCTGTGTGGGATCTCTGGGTCCTCGAGCGGGGACATCGCGACCGAGCAGTGCCACACGGCAGCGGCGAACGGGTGGGCGCTTCGAAATCCTTTTAGGCGCTACACGGGGATAGTAGGGTAACTGAGTGATATCATGGACGTCGACATCATCTCCGAAGAGGAGAACCCCATGTTGCATCGGACCGACGTGACTTTCGAACTGTCTCACGAGGACGCCACCCCCGAGCGGCTGCAGGTCCGGGACAGCCTCGCCGCGAAGCTGAACAAGGACGCCGACGAGGTCGTCATCCGCAAGCTCGACACCAAGTTCGGGATGCGCAAGACCGTCGGGCAGGCGAAAGTCTACGACACCGCCGACTACGCCCGTGAGGTCGAGCAAGATCACATGCTCGAGCGCAACAAGATCGGTGCCGAGGACGAGGCCGAGCCCGAGGCGGAGGAAGCATAAATGGCACACTACGATCTCTACACCGACGACGGCGACACCGAGGGCGAACTCTGCCCCCGCTGTGGCGACGCCTTCCTCGCCGACCACGGCGACCGCAAGCACTGCGGGAAGTGCAGCTACACCGAGTGGGAGTAGCGAGGGTCGAGCGTAGCGAGATCCCTCGCGCCCTCAAATCGATCAGTTTTGATGCGGACCGTGATCGGACGGCAGTGACAGTACACACGTGAGTTCCGACACCCGAATCCTCGGCATCGAAGGCACCGCCTGGGCGGCCAGCGCGGCGGTTTTCGACGCCGACACCGACGACGTATTCATCGAGAGCGACGCGTATCAGCCCGAGAGCGGCGGCATCCACCCCCGCGAGGCGGCCGAACACATGCACGACGCGATTCCCCGCGTCGTCGAGCGAGCCCTCGAGCACGCCCGCGAGACCCACGACGGGCCGGCGACCGAGCCGCCGGTCGACGCTATCGCCTTCTCCCGCGGCCCCGGCCTCGGCCCTTGCCTGCGCGTCGTCGGGACCGCCGCTCGAGCGCTGAGCCAGACGCTTTCGGTGCCGTTGATCGGCGTCAACCACATGGTCGCCCACCTCGAGATCGGACGGCACACCTCGGGATTCGACTCCCCGGTCTGTCTCAACGCGAGCGGAGCGAACGCCCATCTGCTGGCCTACCGCGACGGGCGCTACCGCGTCCTCGGGGAGACGATGGACACCGGGGTCGGCAACGCGATCGACAAGTTCACCCGCCACGTCGGTTGGTCCCATCCCGGCGGGCCGAAGGTCGAGGCGGCGGCCGAGGACGGCGAGTACGTCGACCTCCCCTACGTCGTCAAGGGAATGGACTTCTCCTTTTCGGGCATCATGAGCGCTGCTAAACAGCGCCACGACGACGGAGTCCCGGTCGAGGACGTCTGTTTCTCCCTGCAGGAAACGATCTTCGGGATGCTGACCGAAGTCTCCGAGCGCGCCCTCTCGCTGACCGGCAGCGACGAACTCGTCCTCGGCGGCGGCGTCGGCCAGAACGCTCGCCTGCGCGAGATGCTCGAGGACATGTGCGACCAGCGCGGGGCCGACTTTCACGCGCCCGAACCCCGATTCCTGCGGGACAACGCCGGAATGATCGCGGTGTTGGGCGCGAAGATGTACGACGCCGGCGATACGCTCGAACTCGAGGAGTCACGCGTCGATCCTGACTTCCGGCCTGATCAGGTCCCCGTTACGTGGCGTACGCGGTCCGAACGAAGCGTACGCCTCGGAACCGCGAGCGGTGACGAACGGAACCGCGAGCACGCCGACGAACCCGAACCCGCGGCCGGCCGCGGTGGAGAGACGGCGGCCGAAACGCGCGTGCTAGGTGCCGAAGCCCGCGTCGACCTCGAGCCTGATACGGGCCGCGTCACGAAACGGCGCGAAGCCAAGCGCTACCGCCACCCCGATCTCGACGACCGGCTCCGCCGCGAGCGGACGACCCTTGAGGCCCGCCTCACAAGCCTGGCCCGCCGCGAGGGCGTCCCGACGCCGGTCCTCGCGGACGTCGATCTGAACGAGGCGCGACTCGAACTCGAGTACGTCGGCGAGCGCGACCTGCGAGACGGGCTGACCGCCGAACGGGTTCGCGACGTGGGTCGACACCTCGCGCGCCTTCACCGCGCGGGATTCGTCCACGGAGACCCGACGACGCGAAACGTCAGGGTGGATGGCGACCGAACGTATCTCATCGACTTCGGCCTCGGCTATCACACCGACCACGTCGAGGACTACGCGATGGACCTGCACGTTTTCGACCAGAGCCTCGTCGGCACCGCCGACGAGCCCGCACCGCTCCGCGAGGCGGTCCGCGCGGGCTACCGCGAAATCGGCGCGGAGCGGGTCTTAGAGCGCCTGCTCGAGGTCGAGGGGCGCGGGCGGTACCAGTCGGAGGCGTGACGACCCTCGACCCCGGCGCGCGATGGCTGCCCGGCCGGACTCTCGCAGTCATCGTCGCAGCACACAATTACTTTATCAGGGGAGGACGTATCGCCTGCTATGGCAGACAAGCCGACCTCCGGTGAGATTCTCGGGGTACCGTATAACTTCGAACGACCGAGCATCGGTCGCATGCTCTCGTCGTACTGGCAGCCCGGCGAGGGGATGCTCGTTGAGAAACCGTTCGGCGTCGGCTACACCCTGAACCTCGCTAACTGGCGGTCGTGGATCGTCGTCCTCGTCGCCGGCGGCCTCCTCTGGCAGCAAGAACAGGGGTCGACCGACGGTGACGAAGACCGCGCTGACGAGCCAGTCGAGGTCATCGTCGACGACACGGACGGCTAAACGGCGCTCACTTCGATTTCTCGCAGCTCGAGGCATTCGTCAGCGATCGACGTTTCGGACTCGAGCGTCGACCGTGACGATATCTCGGACTCGAGCGTCGAACGGGTCGGCCGAGTCGGTGCCGTGACAGCCGCCAGACTATTTATATACGTAGACCGGAACGACCGCTCGTGAAGACCGTTCGGCTCACCCTCCGGCACGATGCGGAGACGATCCATCCGATGCATCGGTTCGTCGCCGACAGCGACGCGTTCGACGCCTATCGGCTGGTCCACGGGAACTTCACCGGCGACGGCGACGACAACGCCTTCATCTTTCACGTCGTCGGCGATCCAGACGTCTACGAGGCCGCCCTCGAGGGGACCGGCCGGGTGAGCGACTACGAACTTACGCAGACCGGTGACCGGTCGTTCACCGTCTACGTGCGCGACGTGCCCGAAGATGTCGACGACCGTCTGCTCGAGACCTTCACGCGCGGAAGCCTCGTCGCCCTGCCGCCCCTAGAGTATCGCTCTGACTGGACGGTTCGGTTTTCGGTCGTCGGCGAATCTGACGACCTCCGGCGGGCGCTCGAGGCCGTGCCCGAGGGGGTCGAGACGAGCGTCGACCGCGTCGGCGAGTACGACGGCAGCGACGCCGCGGTGGGGGCGCTGACCGCGCGCCAGCGCGAGGCGCTGCGGGTCGCTCGCAAGTTGGGCTACTTCGACGTCCCGCGGTCGGCGAGCGTCGACGACGTCGCCGCGGAACTCGACTGCGCTCCCGGGACGGCCGCCGAACACCTGCGGAAGGCCGAGTCGGCGGTGATGGAGAGCCTCGACCTGTAGCGCAGGCGGTGGGGTCGTCAGTCGGTATACGACTCGAGCGGCGGCGCGAACGCGTCGATGACGCGACACGGTTCGAGGGCTCGCACGCCGTGGACCGTCCCTGCGGGGACGACGTAGGAATCGCCCGCCTCGACGGTCCGCGAGTACTCGCCGTGGAGTTCGAGCACACCCTCGATGACGAACGTCGCCTGCGTCGCCTCCTCGTGAGCGTGTGGCTCACCTTCCGCACCCGCCTCGAGAGCGTAGTGAACGAGCATCATCTCGTCGGTCGCCGCCAGCACGCGCCGCTGCCCGCCCTCGAGGTCGTCGATTCGACCGGGATCGTCCCATTCGGTAACGTCCATGAGTAGTGTTAAAATTTATATACTATATGGGCTTTCGGTCGCCCGTGACTGGCCGTCCCCTCGAGACCGAACCCGGGCAACCGACGCCTATTTTTCGTCCGCGGACTCCCATCGGACATGGCCATCCGATTCGTCACCGGCAACGCGGGGAAGGTCCGCGAAGCGCGGGAGTACCTCTCCGGAATCGAGCCCGTCGAGCAGGTGGAGTACGACTACACCGAGGTCCAGAGCGACTCGCTTTCCGAGATCGCGGCCCACGGTGCCCGCGAGGCCTTCGAGGAACTGGGACACAACGAGCCGGTCCTGGTCGACGACGCGGGGCTGTTCGTCGACGCGCTCGAGGGGTTTCCGGGCCCGTACTCGGCGTACGTCGAGGACACCGTCGGCGTCGAGCGCCTCTGGCGGCTCGCGGAGACGGACGAAAACCGACGTGCACACTTCCGAACCGCGCTCGCGTACGCGGACGAGGACGGGACGGAGACGTTCGAGGGGTCGGTCGCCGGGACGCTCGTCGCGCCCCGCGGCGAGGGCGGGTTCGGCTACGATCCCATCTTCGAGTACAACGGGCAGACGATGGCCGAGATGAGTACCGAAGAGAAGAACGCGATCTCCCACCGGGGACGGGCGCTCGAGCGGTTCGCGGAGTGGTACGCCGAGCGCGGCGAGTAGGTGGCGGCGGCGAACCGCGAGCGGTCTGTGCAGATCATCCCGAGAGGTCCCGTCGCTCGAAGTATTCGCTGCTGACGACGACGAGGACGACGACGGCAACGAGGAGGACGGCGAGGTCGGCCCACGCGATCTCGCCGTCGACGAGGATCGCGCCAGGGTCGAAGTATCGGGAGACGGCGACATCGCCGAGCCACTCGTAGTCGGTGTCGAACGTGAACGTGTCCAACAGGAACAGCCCGAAGACAGCACCGGCTCCGGCGGTCTGTGCGCGCCGAACGGAGTCGAATGCGACCGAGGCCAGCAGTCCGACGCCGGCGCAGGCAAGCAGGTAGGCGATCGAGTACGCGTGGACCGCGAAGAGATCGGTCGTGTCGATCGACTCGTCGACGAACGTGACGCCGAGGGAGACGCCGAGGAAGGTGATCGCGTTGACGAGGACGACTCCCGGAACGAGCGACAGGAACTTGCCGACGACGAGCCGCGTCCGCGTCACCGGCAGTGACAGCGTCAGCCCGACCGTTCCGCGTTCGACTTCCCCGGCGACCGTCGAGGCAGCCGCGTAGGCGTAGTAGATCGCGAGCAGCAACACCCAGCCGAACTGGTAGAGCTGCGAGACTAGGTAGCCCTCGATCGTCGTCAGCGTGGTCACGTTACCGACGAACGCCCGCGTCGCCTCCGGCGGCAGCGACTCGAGGTAGGCGTCGAGATCCGCGCCCGTCTCCTGAATCGACGGAAAGAGCCCGACGGTGAGCGCGATCAGCGCGAGTAGCGCGCCCGAAAGCAGCAGTGAGCCCCGCAGCCGCCGGCCGGCCTCGAACGACGTAATCTCGAGCATGGAGTCCCGTCGCTGTCGTCCGACGGGGGCTCGCGACTTATAGGTCGATCTCGGTCCAGAGAGACCGTTCGGGGTAACTACCAGTTGTCCCGGCAACGGCCCGATAAGCCGGCGATTTGGGGGCGGAACGAGTCCAGTACTTTATGCCGTTCTCGCCCGTCTCGGCGGTGACATGACGGGGCAGGCGGGCGGCTCGAGTCCGAAGCGGCCGCGTCGCGCCGTCATCGCCGGCTGCTGTGTGCTCGTCGCGCTGTCGATGGTCGGCAGCGCCACGGCGGTTTCCACCATCGTCGACCCTCCGGGCGCGGCGCTGCAGAATGATCCGTTCGGAAACGAGAGCGGCGTCCGGAATTCAACCGCTGGCGAGAGCGCCGGCCAGCGCGCCCCGTCTAACGAGTCGCCGCTCGAAGCCGACGCCGGGCCTCGAGCGCCGACCGGCGGTGAGCCGCCCGCGACTCCGGGTGCGGGCGACATCGCCGCTATACAGCCGATCAGACAGGCGGCCGAGGCCAACGTCACCGTCGCCGTGGCGGACAATCAGTCCGTTCGGGCGAGCGACGCCGCGACGGTCGTCCTCGAAGTGACGAACGACGGCGATCGGCAGGCGACGGATATCGTCGTGACGCTGCGCACACCGGCCGGTGCGCTGTCGTTCGGATCGGCCTCGCCACGGGCGACCCAGTCGATCTATCTCAAGGATATCTGGCCCGGCGACACTGAGTCCGTCGACGTCGACGTCGCCGCGGCAGCGGTCGAGCCGGGACGGTATCCGCTGTACGCGAGCGTCCAGTACGCGGTCGACGAGGACGATGAGACCGACGATGACGTGAACGTGACCGACGGCGACGGCGTGACCGGCGGTGAAGACGACGAGTTCGACGACGATGACGACGATGACGACGAAACCGTCGTGACCGGCGGTCCGACCGCGCTCGGGATTCCGGTCACGGACTCCCGTTCCCTCGATGTCGAACCCGTCACCGGCGAGATTCCCGTCGACGGAACGGGAGTCTACGCGGTGCAGGTCACGAACGACGACGCCGAGCCGGTCACGGGCGTCGTCGCCGCGTTGAACGTCAGCCCGCCGCTATCGACCGAGTCGCCGACGGCGTACGTCGGGACGCTCGAGGCCGGCGAGTCGGAAACGGTCCACTTTCCCCTCGAGTCGTCGACGGACGCAATCGAGACGACCGCCAGCGCCGTGATCGCGCTTTCCTACGACACCGGCACCGGCCGACGGACGACCGCAGATCCGATTCCGGTCCCGGTCTCGATCGTCGAGTCCGACGAGGAGGCCGACGTCGACGCCGTCGCACCCTTCGCGGCCGTCGCGGTGGTTCTCATCCTCGCGGCGGTCTGGTGGCTCCGCCGGCGCTGACCCGGGTCGGTGGGCGCTTGCGAATCTCGGTCAGGTCTCGTCTCCGCCGGCCGACGCGGACGCGCCGTCTTCGGCGTCGCTATCGCCGTAGAAGTGCATGAACACGTCCTCGATGGACGCCTCGCGGACCTCCAGATCGAGCACCGTATACTCCCGAAGGTGGTCGATCAGCGCGTCGAACTCCCGTGCGAGGACGAGTCGGTAGCGCCCGTCTCGGCGCTCGACGTGCGCGGTCCCTGGGAACTCGAGCGCCGACGGCGGCGGCTCCTCGGCCAGCCGCACGGTGACGATCGTCCCGCCCTCGGCGAGGATGTTCTCGACCGTGTCGAGTTCGATCAGTCGGCCGTTCCTGATGATTCCGACGCGGTCGCAGACGCGGCGCACCTCGCTTAGGACGTGCGAGGAGAAGAAGTTCGTCCGCCCCCGCGCCCGCCGCTCCTCGAGCAGTTCGTAGAACTCGTTTTGGACGAGCGGGTCCAGCCCCGAAGTCGGCTCGTCCATGATCGCCAGGTCGGGATCGTGCATGAACGTCGCGACGATGGCCAGCTTCTGTCTGTTCCCGCTCGAGTAGGTCTTTACGTTCCGCTCGAGGGGCGCGGGAAACCGCTCGACGAGTTCCGCGCGGCGCTCGTCGCCCCGCAGTCGGCCGACGTAGTCGAGGATCGCCGCGCCGGTGACGCGATCGTAGAAGGTGACGTCGCTCGGCAGGTAGCCGAGGTGGCGTTTCAGTTCGCGCAGTTCCTCCCGATCGGTGACGTCGCGGCCCAGCAGGCTGGCCTCGCCGTCGGTCGGTTTCAACAGTCCGAGCAGGACGCGGATCGCCGTCGACTTGCCCGCGCCGTTCGGGCCGAGGAACCCGAAGATTTCCCCGCGCTCGACGGCGAACGTGAGGTCCTCGACGCCCCGGACGTCCCCGTAGTACTTCGTCAGGCCGTCGACCGCGACGGGGTGTGCTTCAGCGCCGTTCACGGCCGGAACGACGACGGCTCGAGCCGTATACCTGTCAGGGGCTGCTCTCGGCGCGGCGGATGTCGGCCCGTCTTCGCTCCGTCGAGAGCCGACCGAGCGCCGGAAGCGGTTCGTTTCGGTGAACGTACCCCTCGTGACTTTGCTGCTCGGCGTCGTCCGAGATGTATGCGATGGAGACGGCGACTGCTGCTCGGCGTCGGCGGCCTGTTAGCGGCGTGGATCGGCTGGGGCGTCTACGTCAATCGGACGACAGAACGCGTCCCCTCGGAGCCGCTCGAGCGGTTCGACGGAGTCGAGATCCGGCGGTATCCGCAACTCGTCCTCGTCGAGACGACGGCCGACGACGGACGGACGGCGTTTCAGCGGCTCTTTCGGTACCTCTCCGGTTCGAACGCGCGCAGCGAGGCCATCGCGATGACCGCACCGGTGGCGACACGCGGCGAGTCGATCTCGATGACGGCACCCGTCCGGACGGGGGCCGACGAGGGCGGCGTGACGATGGCGTTTCACCTCCCGTCGACGTACTCGCCCGCGACCGCGCCGACGCCGACCGATCCCGCGGTGCAACTCGTCGTCGAACCGCCGAAAACGGTCGCGGTGCGGCGGTTCTCGTGGTACGCGACGGACGACCGCGTCGCCCGGCAGCGCGACCGCCTGCTCGAGACCCTCTCGAGGGAAGCGATCGAGCCGAGCGGCAGCCCGGTGCTGTTGCAGTACAACGATCCGTGGACGCCGCCGTTCCTGCGAACCAACGAGGTGGAAGTCGCCATCGAGACGCCCGAAGACCGCCTCTGGGGCGGCCGGCGGCGGACCGCTGTGGAGTAGCTACCCGGCCGATCGGTCGGCAGCCGGGATCGGCGACGCCTACTCGTCGCTTGGCTTTTCCTCCCGGATGATCGTCACCGACGCGGGCGACCGCTTGGCGACGCGCTCGGCGACGCTGCCGAGCAAGAACCGCGAGAGGCCACGGCGGCCGTGACTGCCGAGGACGATGTGGTCGATGTCGTGCTCCTCGGCGTGGTTGACGATCGTTTCGGTCACCGTTCCGACCTCAGTCGCCGTCTCGATCGTCACGTCGTACTCCCGGGCGATCTCTTCGGCCTCCTCGAGTAGCGCGTTAGCGGACTCCTGTGACCGCTCGAACGCATCCTCGGAGTAGAGGAATCCGTCGATGCCGTCCGCGGCGGACCACTCCCGTGGATCGTTGACGTGGAGGACGTGGAACGCCGCATCGTCGTACGTCGAGAGCGCGTGGCGGAGTGCGGCGGTCGCCTGTGGCGATTCGTCGAACGCGATGAGGATCCGCTGTGGCATACGCGGTTAATCGGCGACCATGGACAAATGACTAGAGGTCGCTCGAGCCGTCGTCGGTCCTCGAGCCACAGCGAGCGGAGGCGGCCTCGAGTCCCCCTGTGGCTTGAAACCTCGCCGCGGTTTAGGGACCTCGATGAACTCGACCGATTCGGGGTCCGCGACGGGGGACGGGGGCGAAAGCGAGCCGCAGGCGTCCGATCCGCTGGAACTGTTCTTCGACCTTGTGTTCGTGTTCGCGTTCACCCGGGTCACCGCCTTCGTCTCCCACCACCTCACGTGGGCCGGCGTGATCCGCGGGGTCGCGCTGATCGCGGCGCTGTGGTGGGCCTGGGTGACGTACACCTGGTTGATGGATACGATTCCCGCCGAGACCGTGCTGTCCGAGCGGGTCGTGATCCTGGCCGCGACCGCGGTGATCTTCGTCGTCGCACTCGCCGTTCCGAACGCGTTCGGCACGACTGCGACTCTCTTCGGTGGGTCGTACTTCGTCGTTCGCGTACTTCACGTCGCCCTCTCCGTGTACACCACCCGCGGCGAAACGCGAGCGCGCTTCCTACGACTCATGCCCGGCTTTCTCGGTGGCCCAGCACTGCTTCTCGCCGCCGGATTCGCAGACGGCAGTCTCCAGTCGGCGCTGTGGATTGTCGGTCTCGCGATCGATTACGGCGTGTTGTACGTCCGCGGCGTCGCCAAGTTCGAGGTCCGCGTCGAACACTTCGTCGAGCGCTATCGGGATATCATCATCATCGCCTTCGGGGAGTCGGTGCTGGCGATGGGCTTTGGGATCGCCGGCGACGAGCCGACGCTTCCACCTGCCGTTCTCGCCGCCGCAGTGCTGGGTATCGTCCTGGTGATGGCGCTGTCGTGGCTCTACTTCGACTACGTCTCCGTCGCCGCGGAGGAACGATTCGCCGCCGCCGGGGCCTACGAGCGTGGCGTCCTCGCTCGCAACTCCTACGCCTACCTGCACCTGCCGATCATCACTGGCATCCTCTTCGTCGCGTTCGGCCTCGAGGTGACGGTCGTCCACGTCTCGGCCCCGCTCGAGACGATCCCCGCCGTCGGCCTCTACGGCGGGAGTGCGCTCTACCTGGTCGGGCACACCGTCTTCCGGTTGCACGACACCGGGAGTCTCGCCATCGCCCGCCTCGGCACCGCGGCGCTCGCCGTCGCCCTCATCCCCGTAGCGACGGGGATCACCGCTCTCGCCTCGCTGGCCGTTCTTACTGGGCTGCTCGTTGGTCTCGTAATTCTCGAGACGGTGTCGTCCGGACTCCGCCGCGACGTGCTCGAGGACTAACGCTCCCTTCGGACCGATGGCTCGGCGGCGCGACGCACGCGTTCAGGCGGCACTGAATGTCCGGTCGTTCGTGAAAGGACTTGAAGGAGTCGTCAGTGGTACGAGGGGTGCCATGACGGCAGTCAAAGTCATCAAGGTGGTCGGCACCTCGGAAGAATCGTGGGAAGCGGCGGCGAAAGAGGCGGTCGAGCGCGCTAGCCAGTCCGTCGAAGGCGTCCACGGCGTCGAGATCGACCACTGGACGGCGGAGATCGAGGACGACGAGATCGTCGAGTACCGCGCGACGACGGAGATCGCCTTCCCAGTACAGGACTAAGCGGGAGCAGGCGCGCCGGCGCGGCCGTCCTGTCGGCTCCGGTGAGCGCGGCGCTCGCGAAGGCGAGAGCGCGAGCGGCCGGAGACGGACGACCGGCATCCGTCGGGATCGCCGGGCAAAGTAAACCGGGAGCGGCGCGTACGCTCATCTATGCCGTCTGACTCCGCGTCCGACGATCGATTCCCCGCCGAAGCGATCGTCAGATCGATACGGGCCGCCCCGATGCCGGTCGTGAACACGCGCTATCTAGCAGCCGGGTACGGCGTTCCGACCGACGAGCTGGCCGACCGACTCGCCAAACTGGCCGCCGACGGCGTCCTCGAGACGCACGAAATCGAGGGCCGTGGTCGCCTCTGGTGGCTCTCGCTCGAGGCCGACCTCGAACAGTGATCCGCTCACCCCATGACGTTGCTAATCGTCGCTTTCGGCGGCGTCGCTCGCACGGTCCTCGGCGAGGTCCGATTCGGTGACGGTGACGGCCTCGCTGTCGACGCTGACGCCCTCCCAGTCCTGATCGGCGTGGTACCCCTCGCGTTCCTTCGCGCTGGGGGCGACGCGGATGAACTCGGCTCGCTTTCGGGCGGCCGGGATCGTGTGGCCGCCGCAGTAGGAGAGCCCCGACTGGACGCCGGCGCTGAACTCCGCGACGACGTCTGCGACCGGCCCTTTGTACGGCGTCAGCGCCTCGACACCCTCGTCTGCCCGCACGTCGGCCTCCTTGTCGTCGCGCTTCTCGGCGGCGGTCGTGGTCGCCATCCCGCGTGAGCGCTTGTACCGCGTCCCGTCAACCTCGACCACCGCACCCGGCGCTTCCTCGGTGCCGGCAAAGAGGCTGCCGAGCATCACGGTGTCAGCCCCCGCCATCAGCGCCTTCACCGCGTCGCCGGAGGTGCGGATACCGCCGTCGGCACAGATCGTCACGTCGAGGGCCTCGGCCGCCGTCGCGCAGTCGTCGACCGCGGTCAGTTGGGGAACGCCAGCGCCGGCGACCTTCCGGGTCGTACAGTGCGAGCCCGGGCCGATGCCGACCTTCACGCAGTCGGCCCCGGCGGCCGCGAGGTCCTCGACGCCCGAAGGCGTCGCGACGTTGCCGGCGACGAGGTCCGTCTCCGGAAACTCCGCACTGAGCCGCTCGACGGCCTCGAGCGCGCTCTCGAGGTGGCCGTGGGCGACGTCGACTACAAGCGCGTCGATGCCGGCGGCGACCAGCGCGTCACTGCGGGCGACGTAGTCCTCGTTGATTCCGACGGCGGCGGCAACTCGCTCGTCGGCGTCGTTCACCCGTTCGGTCTGTGCGGCCTGCTCCTCGGGCGTGAGAAACCGATGGAGGACGCCGATCCCGCCCGCGCGAGAGAGTTCGATCGCCAACTCGGCCTCGGTGACGGTGTCCATCGCGGCCGAGACCAGCGGCGTCTCGAGGTCGATACTCGGCGTGAACGTCGTCGAGAGGTCCACGTCGCTGCGGCTGTCGACCGGGGATCGGTTCGGGACGAGAAGGACGTCACCGTAGCTCAGTCCGGTGCGGAGTTCGTTCATGACCCCTCACCACTCGGGGCTCCCGTCTGATAAGGTTCTCGGCACCCTCTCACGGTGTGCGAATCCCGCGTGCGGACGCGGCCGCGGTGTCTCGAGACCGACCTACGCTCGCGGGTCCCGATCTGGCCCCGGATACGCGCCGCCCTTGACGGCCTCGTAGAGGCTCTCGGGATCGAATAGCCGAGCGAACGCGTCCGGCGGCCGAATACTGACGGACACGCGGGGCTGGAGCGTGAGCCCCGCTTTCGCCGATCGGAGCCGATCGTTGTAGGACAAGAGGTGCGCCGCCTCAC
The DNA here is from genome assembly GCF_046097095.1 of Natrinema sp. 74. Taxonomy (NCBI): domain Archaea; kingdom Methanobacteriati; phylum Methanobacteriota; class Halobacteria; order Halobacteriales; family Natrialbaceae; genus Natrinema; species Natrinema sp. 74. Next base: position 2,548,620 of record NZ_CP175698.1, on the reverse strand, counting down.
CCTGGTAGGCCGACGCCAGCGCCGGATGGTCACCCTCGGGCTGGTCGACCGCCACGCGCTCGGACTCAAGGCGTTCGCGGTGGTCGGCAGCGAGCTCGGCGTCTGCCAGTTCAGTCACGACCCGTTCGGTCTGTGCGAGCAGCGGGTCGCTGGCGACCAGTTCGACCCAGGAGTGTCGCCGGACGTGGTCCAGCGCCTCGCGGGCGTCGTCGCCGACGAGCAGGTCCGCCGCGAGCACGTCGGCGTCGGCAACGACACGGGCCGGATTCGGTTCCTCGCGCTCAGCCATCGTTTTCCTCCCGGATCGACTCGAGTGCGGCCCGAATCGACTCGCGGTCACCGTCGGACGCCGCCGCGCGGTCGAATAGTTCGTCCCAGGTCGCGGTCATCGGTAGCGGTTGGGCCGCCTGGCTGAAAGGTCGTCCGACTCGAGTCGCCGGCCGCTTAGATCCGCCGTGAGGCGAGCCACGATGCGCCGGCCCCGAGGACGAACGCAACGCCGACGTTGACCGCCAGGCCGACGATGCCGACGGCGACGACGAGCGCGACCGACCGAGCGTCGGAGACGGGCTCGAACGCGGCTGTCGCGAGCGCGAGTGCGACGACGACGAGCAAGACGCCGAGGACGGCCGTCGGGAACGCGGCGAGCAGCGCACCGGTCGCGACGAACGCGAGTGCAAGGTAGCCGAGTCCGAGCAGGACGTTCGCGCCGCCGGTCCGCGCGCCGAAGGCGTACTTGCCGGCGAGACCGCCGCTCCCGTGACACATCGGCACGCCGCCGATCGGGATCGCCGCGAGGCAGGTGACGCCCATGCTCTGTGAGAGCGTGTCCGCGGACACCTCCCGGTCGTAGAGGTCGCCACAGAGCAGGGCGGTCGCGATGGCCGCGTTCCCGACCGTCATGCCCAGTTGGGCGACGACTCCCTCGAGCGCGGCCGCGGAAAACGCCGGCGAACCGGCGGGAAAGAGCGTCGGTTCGGGGATCGCCGGCGTCGGCACCCCGGCCGTCGCGACGGCGGCGACTCCGCCGAGCCCGAGGACGACGAGGACGCTGCCCTGCCGGTAGCCGACGGCGGCCAGCAGGCCGACGACCGCGAGGCCGGCCGCCGCCACGGGCGGGTTCCCGACCGAGAGGCCGACGGCCGCCTCGAGCAAGAGCAAGGCGACTGCGAGTTGGACGCCGCGGACGACCGGCTCGCCGACCACCTGCTGGAGCCGGCCGACGAGGCCGACGTGGCCGACGACCAGCAACGCGCCGCCGGCGAGCAGCCCGGCCGCGGCGAGTTCGGCGTAGGAGAGCGTGCCGACGATCGCTAGGCCGATCAGCGCCTTCATCGGCTCGACGGAGAGCGGCAGGCCGTAATAAAGCCCCCAGACGATCTGAAAGACGCCGAATCCGACGAGAACGTGGGGCAGCGAGACCGTCGTCGTCGCGGCCAGCGCGACCAGCAGCGGCAAGACCGTAACCGAATCGCCTAGCGCACCCGTTAGTTCGCTCGCGGAGAACTCGAGCGCCGCATCGGGCCGCGATCGGAACGAGTACGCCATCTACCCCCGTTAATTCGAGGATCGACTTCACTCTTGTCGGTAACTGCTGACGATTGTCTGTTGGATCTGTTGAAACCAGATTGAGTTACGCTCGAGCGGCTGCGGGCGGTTCGATCGCCTGCCATCGAGCGTTGGCTCGCGGCCGCAACGGGTCGTCGAACCGCGACGTTACAGGGACGCAGCGTCGCCGTCGTCGGTCGTCTCCGGGGTCGGATCGCCGGTCGATACCGCGCGGTCGACACCGTCGCCCAGTCGCGTCTCGGCGACGCCGTCGAGTGACGCGTCCGTCCGCTCGCTCGCCGCGGACCGTTCTCGGATCGAGGCGAGAGCCCCCTCGAGTCGATCGAACTCGTCAGTTCGGTCAGTCACGAAGGAGACATCGCGGTCGCCGTCGGCGAGCCGCACCGCGCGGTCGCTCACCTCGGCGAGCCCGTCGCGAAGGTTGTCGCGCTGTCGGATCGCGGTGCGGGTCTCGGACAACGCCGCGATCACCGCGGCGGTGCTTCCGGTGGCGACGACGCCGATGACGCCGACGCTGAGAGCCGCCGGTGCGCGCTCGCCGAGCGCGAGCGCGGCGGCGCTGACGACGAGCACGCCCAGACAGACGTTCGCCACGGCGAACCCGAACGGATGGTGCGTCTGGATCGTGTCCGGCAACACCGATCCACCGTCGGTCGTCGTGGACTCAGTCACGGTTCCCACCGCCCCCAACGTCGGCCGCCGACCGACGTTCGCCTCCGCGTCGGCCCCGGCGTTCGATTCCCTCCCGGATCCCCCCAAGGATCGTCGCTTCGCACGTTTCGAAACGCATTGATAAGCACGTGCCACTATACGTCCGTCTCCATTAGTAACTATCCCTAGCCGTTGCGTGTCGAGGCGGCCCGTCGAGCCGACGGTGCACTCGCCAAGTGCGAGAGCGGACCCGCGTCGGCGACGGTCGCACGTCGGACCAGTACGGCTAAGGCGAACGGCCGAAATCGATCGAGCGTGACCGATCTCGGAAAAATCGACCCCGCGGCCTTCGACCGTCACGTCGCGCCGAACCTCGGTGCCGACCGAGACGACGTCGCGATCGGCCCGACTCACGGCGTCGATTTCGGCGTTTTGGACGTCGGCGGCCGGGCGCTCGTGACGGCGACCGATCCGCTCTCGATCCTGCCCGGTCTAGGACTCGAGCGAGCGGCCCAGTTTGCCCTCGATCTCGTGCTCGCCGACGTGGCCGTCAGCGGCGTCGCACCCTCCCACTGCTCGCTGTGTTTTACGCTCCCCGAAGGAATGACCGACGACGCGTTCGCGACGATCCAGTCGACGATCCACGACGAGTGTACCGACCTCGGCGTCGCGGTCGTAACCGGCCACACGGCGCGCTACGGGGATTCATCGTATCCGTGGGTCGGCGCGGCGACCGCGATGGGCGTCGGCGACCACGACGACATCGTCCGCCCCGATGGGGCCCGCCCCGGTGACCGCCTGCTCCTGACGAACGGACCCGCCGTCGAGTCGGTCGGGCTGTTGAGCACCCTCTTCGGCGAGCGGATCGACTGCTCCGACGATGTGATCGACGACGCACAGGATCGTCTCGAGGAGGTCTTCGCCGTTCGGGACGCCCTCACCGCGGCCGCCGCGGGGCCGGTGACGGCGATGCACGACGTGACCGAGGGCGGCCTCGCCGGCGCACTGTCCGAGATGGCCGCCGGCGCGGGCGTTCGGTTCGCGATCGACCGGGGGGCCGTACCGCTGCGTCCCGGCGTCCGCGAGGTGTGTGATGCCCTCGAGATCGACCCCTGGGCGGCGACCAGTTGCGGCTCGCTCGTCATTGCCGTCGATCCCGACGGCGTCGACGACGTGCGCGGGGCGCTCGAGGACCGCGACACGCCGGTCGCAGAGATCGGCCGCGTCGAAGCCGACGGCGACGGGGGATCGGTACTCGTCGACGGCGAGGAACGCGAGCATCCGCGCATCGATCCGTCGTGGGCGGCCTACGCCACGCTGGCGGACGGGACGGGGCCGTGACGACGGCCGCTACTGGCCGGCCGCCTCGACCCACGACGGCCGTTCGACCGTCACTGTCCCGAGTTCGGTGACGGTGACCGACTGCTCGCGCGTGACCGCCGTCCCGTCGGCGCTGCCCTCGAGCGAGAGCGTGGCCTCGAAGACGATCCCGTCCTCGGTGGCGAGCACCGTCCCGCTCGAGGCCGAGAGTTCGCCGTTTGACTCCGGAACCGTGACCGACTCGAGGTCGAACTGTCGAAGCGCTCGGCCGTTTCGCGTGGTCGTCCCGGCCGAGACGTAGGTTCCGATCTCGAGGACGCCGCCGAGACTCACCTGTCTGGAGAGGTGGTCGGGCGTGTGGGTCCGCTCGAACGAGCCGTCCAGCCCTCGCTTCACTGTCGTCTCCCCGTTCCCCCGGTCGGAGTACTGCGAATCGCCGTCGATGTACACTCGCTTCGTCTCGGCGGGCGAATCGAGGACGGACAACTGCCGCTCGTCCGCGAGACTACTCCGTGTCCGCCGCGAGATGTCGACTGCCTCGGTACCCGTCGATGACAGCTCTTCGACGAGTGCGTAACCTCGCTTTGCCAACCCACTTCGAGTCGCCGAGACGAGGGCCGACACGTCTTCGATGCCATCGGCGCTGAGCCCGGTCGCTGTTGTGGCCGATCCGTTCGTTTCCCCACCGGTTCCCGCGTCGTCCGCGTCGGACTGCCCCTGACACCCGGCCAGCGCTGTCGCACTCACTGCTCCGAGCGCCGCCACATAGCGTCGCCTCGTTCGCGATCGGTCGTTCATGCGCCCCCGTTCGTTTCAGAGAAGATAATAGTGTCCATTACAGACATAACGGCCTCGAACGGATCGCTGTACCCTCCCCCGCCAGCGAACCAGCGACTTGCGGGCGGCCGTCCCGGTCGTAATGGGCTGCATGCGCCGATTCACCGCTTCGCTGACCATCATCGCTTAGTATAACCGGAGAATACGCTCTGCCATGCGAACGCCAGCACCCGATAGCCGACCGGTCGCACTGACGATCGCAGGGAGCGACTCCGGCGGCGGTGCCGGGATCCAGGCCGACCTCGCGACGATGGCCGCCCACGGTGTCTTCGGCACGTCGGCGATCACCGCCGTCACCGCCCAGAACACCCGCGGCGTCGAGTCCTCGCACGTCCTCCCGATCGAGGAACTCGAGGCCCAACTCGCGGCCGTCACCGACGACTTCGATATCGGTGCAGCCAAGACCGGAATGCTCGCGACGACCGCGGTCATCGAGACCGTCGCGGACCGCGCTCGCGAGTTCGACTTCCCGCTGGTGGTCGACCCAGTGATGGTCGCGACCACCGGCGATCGGCTGCTCGAGCCAGAGGGCGAGCGCGCCTACGAGGACCTCCTTGGCGAAGCGACCGTCGCGACGCCCAACGCCGACGAGGCCGAGGTGTTGACCAATATCGCCGTCACCGACGAGGAGACGGCCCGCGAGGCCGGCGAGGCCATCCTCGAGATGGGCGTCGACGCCGTGCTCGTCAAGGGCGGCCACGTCCCCGGCGAGCGCGTCCGAGACGTGCTCGTCACCGACGAAACCGTGCGGACGTTCGAGCATCCGCGCGTCGGCACGGACGCCACCCACGGCTCGGGCTGTGCGCTCGCCGCGGCGATCGCGGCCCGGCTCGCGAAGGGCGAGGCGTTAGAGCCCGCGGTCGGCGGCGCGACCGACTTCCTCGCGCGCGCGGTCCGGTACTACTACGACGTGGGCGAGGGCCACGGCGCGGTCAACCACATGACGCCGCTGCGAAACGAGGCCGCGCGCGAGGTGACCGCCGAGGAGGTACAGGCGGTCGTCGACCGGTTCGTCGACGCCGACATCTCGGCGCTCGTTCCGGAAGTCGGGATGAACGTCGTCGGCGCGACGCCCTACGCCGAGTCCGTCGCCGAGACCGCCGCCGTCGAGGGCCGGATCACCCGCACCCTCTCGGGGGTCCACCCGAACCGCGGCGTTCGATTCGGGGCCTCGAGCCACGTCGCCCGCTTTCTCCTCTCGGCGCGGGAGTTCGTCCCCGACCTGCGATTCGCCGTGAACTGCCGGTTCGACGCGGACGTGGAGGCGGCGCTCGAGGCCCTCGAGTGGCCGGTCGCGGAGTACAACCGCGGCGAGCAGCCGACCGAGGTCGGGGAGACCGAGGGCCGCACGATGGGATGGGGTGCTCGCCAGGCCTTCGCGGATCGGGACGAGCCCCCCGTCGCAGTCGTCGACCGCGGCGAGGTCGGCAAGGAGGCGCTCGTCAAACTGGTCGCCTCGGACGCGGAGACCCTCGCCGATCGGACGCTGGCGCTCGAGTCGGAGGTGGCCGAATGAGCGAGCCCGACCTCGACGTCGGCTACATCCTCCCACAGTACGGCACGGATAGCGGAACGGTTCGCGACACCGCACTCGAGGCCGAGTCGCTGGGCTACGACGCGGTCTGGCTCGAGGACCACTTCCAGTCGTGGATCGGTGACCCGCGCCGGGCGACTCAGGAGTGCTGGACGACCCTGAGCGCGGTCGCCGAGGCGACCGACGAGATCCGGCTGGGGACGCTCGTCACCAGTCAGTCCTACCGCCATCCCGCGCTGCTCGCGAAGATGGCAGCCACCGTCGATCGCGTCAGCGACGGTCGGCTCGAACTGGGGCTGGGCGGGGGCTGGTACGCAGACGAGTACGACCGCTTCGGCTACGAGTTCCGGGAGCCCCCCGCGGAGCGGCTCCGCCGGCTCGCCGAGACCGTCGAAATTCTGCAGGGGCTGTGGACCGAGGAAACCTACAGCCACGAGGGCGAGCATCTCGATATCGATCTCGAGGACGCCTTCTGCGAGCCCCAACCGGTACAGGACCCACACCCGCCGATCTGGATCGGCGGCGGTGGCGAGGAGTTTACCCTGCGCTACACCGCCGACCTGGCCGACGGCTGGAACTACGGGACGCTCGAGCCGGAGGGCTTCGCCGGAAAACTCGACGTGCTTCGAGACCACTGCGAGAGTGCGGCGCGGTACGACGAGATTCGGAAGTCGGCCGAACTGTTCGTCTTCGTCGGCGAGACGACCGCAGCGGCCGAGGAGAAACGCGAGCAGTTCACGAGCGAGTTCCTGCCCGGCGAGCCGAGCGAGCCCCGCGAGTTCTTCCTCTCGGGGTACGTCGAGACCGCACCCATCGGAACGCCGGCCGAGGTCCGCGACCGACTCGCCGACTACGCCGACGCCGGCATCGAGGAGATCATGCTCGCGGTCCCGGACGCGGCCGACGACGGCGACGAGAGCCTGTCGCTCCTGGCCGACGAACTGCTCGCCTGATCGGACGAACGCCGCGGACGGCTCGAGGGCCGCCCGAGAGGTGATCCGGGACTCGATACCGATCGCGGACCGACAGTTAGTTTTCGGCGGCTGCAATATCGCGACGTATGGTCGAGAGTCCGTTCGACGCTGCCGATCTCGTCGGTCGGTGGCCGCTGACCGACGGACCGAACCGATTCGCCGGGTAGAAAGGCACTTCACGACGACCCCCCATCCACGAGACGTGAGTGCTGACGCCCCGCGACGCGTCGAGGTCTATCCCGACCGCGAGGTCGTCGTCGAGTTCGACCCCGACCTCACCTTCGAATGCGTCGACGACTGTACGTGGTGTTGCCATCACGGCGTATTGCTCTACGGCGACGACCTCCTCGAGTTAGCCCAGCGAGCGAACCTCGCCGAGACCACGACGGCGTTCCGCGGCGAGAAGTTCGTCACGCGCGAGCAGAAAGACCGCGACGACCACGTCGCCGAGGACGGCTGTGCCTGTGCCTTCCTGCGGGACGACGGTCTCTGTTCACTCCACCTCGAGGAGGACTGGAAACCAACCCGGTGTTCGGTCTTCCCGCTTGGAGTCCGCCTCGAGGACGGTGACCTTCACGTCGATATCCGCGATTCGGCCCACGATCACTGCGAGGGGTTGGACGTCAGCGAGCGCCGCGTGATCGACAACCTCGAGGCGTTTCTGCCGGAACTTCTGTGGGACCTCGAGGACCCCGATTCGGACCGCGAACTCTGAGCGGGTTCGACTGCGATCGGTCGCAAAATCAAGTGATACGCTACCGTGCGTCTCCAATAGTTTAACCGTCTGCCGCTCATAGTTTGATTGTGACAGAAGATTCCGGGCGACGGAACCTCCGTATGCCCAACAACGATGAAGTATTCGCCGTCGTAACCGAACACCTCGGTGGCAACCACGTCCGCCTCCGCTGTGAGGACGGCGAGGAGCGCCTCGGCCGCATCCCAGGTCGCATGAAATACCGCACCTGGATCGAGCAAGACGACATCGTCGTCGCCGAGCCCTGGGACTGGCAGGACGAGAAGGCCACCATCGAGTGGCGCTACACCGGCCAGGACGCCGACCAGCTCCGCCGCGAAGGCCACATCGATTGATTTCTTCGGCTACGGCCTGAGGCGCAGGTTTCTCTCACGAACTCACGCCGACCAGCGCGAGCGCTATGTATCGTCCGCTTGAGTAGCGCCGGAGCGTGAGGTCGAAAAAACGCGTTAACAGAAGTACACCCAGTAGGTGTGGCCGTCCGAGCACGTGACCGTCGTGTAGTCGCCAAACGCCGCGACCGATCGCCGCACTTTCACGTCCGCTCCCTCAGCGGGGAGCGAGACGGTCGCGTTCTCCCCGCAGTGGGGACAGGTTACCGCAGTCGTCGCTACGTCTTGCATCCTCGACCACCGTGAGACGGTACAACATGAGTAATGATAACAGTTAGTAGCAATTCGACCAGCACGTTCTCTCGTGACAAAAACGGCGAGCGGTCGTTACTCTTGGTGAGCGGTACGCGCGTCGACGCGCATCTCGACGTAGCGACGCGCCCACGTCCGGACGTGCGTTCGAAGCGCCTCGAGTACGGCCGCAATGAGTCCGTCCGTCGGGGAGTGATCGACTGCATCGCTGTCGTCTGTGGCGGACTGTTCACCCGGCTTCCGGGGCCCCTCTGGAAAACTCATGTTAGTATGTAGCATAGGGGAGATCATAAACGTTGATACTGAGCCGATTTCGCGAGACGACGATGCGGCCGGTTCGACAGTTGTCGGCCGTTGCCCACCTCAGACCCGATATGAACGGTTACCAAGGCAACGGAAGACGGAAATACTCTTATTCTCTGATTCACAACGCTGGCTCCACGGCTCAATGACACCTTCGTCATCGTCCACCAGTGTCCAGAAGACCTTTCTCAAGTACCAGCACGTCCTCGTGTTCCTCGCACCGCTGGCGTTCGTCGTCGGCGTTTACTTGTTCGCACCGACGGAGTCCGCCACTCCGGGCACCGGTTACTGGCTCGAGTACTGGTGGCTGTTCATTCCCTTCGTTATCGGTGCAACGATCGTCAACACCGTCGGGATCAGCGGGTCCGCGCTGTTCGTTCCGTTCCTCATCTTCATTTTCCCGCTCGTCGCGTACCCCTTAGAGCCCGAGACGCTGGTGAAAATCGGGCTCCTTAGCGAGTCCTTCGGCCTCTCGAGTTCGTCGCTCGCGTTCATCCAACACGGCCTCGTCGACCGTCGGCTGGCGCTGAGCCTCGTCCTCGGGGGGATTCCGTTTGTCGTCACCGGCGCGTTCCTCTCGTTTATGATCCCGGAACCGGTGTTCCACGCGCTGCTTGCAGTTGCGCTCCTGACGGCGGCGTATCTGTTGTTCGAGGCCGATCTCGCACACGAGGAGCCGGACGCGACGGGCGACTCGACGATGGCCGCGGACGGCGGGTTGCCAAACGACGCGGCCAAACCCGGCGTCGCCGGCGTTCGAACCGCCGAGAACGGGACCGTGACCCGCGCCGACCGCAACGGAACGGCTACGAGTACTCGCGAGGCGGTTACCTCGAGCGGTTCGCCAACTACAGCATCGGCGGTGTCTTCCAGGGGCTGGCCGGCTTCGGGATCGGTGAGTTAGGAATCATCTCGATGCTGCGAACGAACGTTCCCGTCCGAATCGCCATCGGCACGAACCACATCGTCGTCGCCTCGACGGCGATTCTCGCGTCGGTCGTCCACGTGTTCGGCGGCGGACTGATTCCCGGCGGCCACGCGATGGACCTGGCCTCGACGCCGTGGAACATGGTTATCTGGACCTGCCCGGCCGCCGCGACCGGCGGCCAGATCGCCCCCTACGTTTCGGCGGCGCTGGACACCGAGACGATCAAGAAGGGGGTCGGCGGCCTGTTCGGTATCATCGCCGTCGCGCTGTTCCTGATGGCTTTCGGCGGGTTCTAAGCGCCGAGAGAGCCCGCGTTCGCCATCGGTTCGAACCCGCGTTTGAGCGCCGGAGCGAGACTCGCTCGAGCGATGGGGTCGGCTCTCCGACGTGGGTGTCGCTCACGTTTAACATCGGCCGGATGCGTACGTTCGGGTATGGACACGCTGGCCGACGAGTCGGTCGTCGTGATCGGCGGCGGCATCGGAGGGCTCTCGACGGCCTGTTACCTCGCTAATACGGGTGCAGACGTTCGTGTCATCGAGAAAAACGAGCAAGTGGGCGGGCGAGCGAGCCGCCTCGAGAAGGACGGCTTCCGGTTCGACATGGGGCCCTCGTGGTACCTGATGCCCGACGTCTTCGAGCGGTTCTTCGGCGATTTCGGCCGGACGCCGGACGATTACTACGAGCTGACCCACCTCGACCCCCACTACCGTATTTACTTCAAAGACAACGCGGAACGACGTTCTGCGAACGATACGAGGGGGTACCGAAGCGGTGACCCCGCCTCGACCGAGACGACGAAGCTGTCTCGTGGCTTGGGAACACACGGCGATCGAGTGGACGTCACGCCCGACCTCGAGCGAACGAAAGCCGTCTTCGAGGAGTACGAACCGGGCGCGGGCGAGGCACTGGAACGCTACCTCGAGAAATCGAGGGAGAACTACGAGGTGGGAATGAAACACTTCGTCTACGAGGACCGCGAGCGCTTGCGCGACTATCTCGATCTCGACGTCGCGCGACAGGCGCGGGGTCTCTCGCTGTTAGGCTCGATGCAGGGCCACGTGGAGGACTACTTCGACCATCCGAAACTCCAGCAGATCATGCAGTACACGCTGGTGTTTCTGGGCGGCTCGCCGACGAACACGCCGGCGCTGTACAACCTCATGAGCCACGTCGATTTCAATCTCGGCGTCTGGTACCCCGAGGGCGGGATCGGCGCGGTCATCGACAGTATCGCCGCTCTCGGCCGGGAACTGGGCGTCGAGTATGACACCGAGCGGCCGGCGACGGAGATCAAGGGCCGCGCGGGCGGGTTCGAAGTCGAGACCGCCGGCGGCCTGGTACAGGCGGATCTGGTCGTGAGCAACGCCGACTACGCCCACACCGAACGGGACCTCCTCACACCCGAGCGCCGGGGCTACGACGCGGATTACTGGGACGAGCGGACCTACGCGCCCTCCGCGTTCCTGCTCTATCTCGGCGTCGAGGGCGACGTGGACGACCTCGCCCACCACACGCTCGTCTTGCCGACCGACTGGAACGACCACTTCGCGAAGATCTTCGACGAGCCGCAGTGGCCGGACGACCCCGCCTACTACGTCTGCACCCCCTCCGAGACCGACGACGCCGTTGCGCCCGACGGCCACAGCGCCCTGTTCGTTCTCGTCCCGATCGCGCCCGGCCTCAAGGACACGCCCGGGATCCGCGACCGGTACCGCGATCTCGTTCTCGCAGACCTCGCCGCAAACGCGGGGACCGACGTCCGCGACCGGATCGTCCTCGAGGAGCGCTTCTGCGTCGAGGACTTCGCGAACCGGTACAACAGCTCCGAGGGGACGGCACTGGGGCTCGCCCACACCCTCCGCCAGACCTCGCTGTTCCGCCCTCCGCACCGCTCGAAGACGGTCGACGGGCTCTACTTCGTAGGCGGCGATACCACGCCGGGGATCGGCATGCCGATGTGTCTCATCAGCGGCCGGCTGACGGCCGAAAAAGTCCTCGAGGATCACGGATGAGCGAGCCGAACGACCGCACGCCAGGCTCGAGGTGGCGATGACAGGGCGCTCGAGTTCGACGGCCGGGGCCGAGTCCGCGGTCGGCGAGGAGCTGTCGTACCTGCTGGCGCTCTCGCGGCCGCGGTTCTGGCCGTATCTGGCGGGTCCTGTCCTCGTCGGCGTCGCCTACGCCGCGGCGTCGGTCGACGAACTCGTGACACCGGCGACAGTCGCGCTGTTCGCGTACTTCCTCGTGCCGGCAAACGTCTTTCTCTACGGGATCAACGACGTCTACGACCGTGAGATCGACGCGGAGAACCCGAAAAAGGACGACCGGGAGGCGCGCTATCGCGGCCAGCGGTACGTTCCCGCGGCCGTCGGCCTCTGCGCTGCCCTCCCGTTGCTGTTCGTCCCGCTGCTTTCGACCGCGGCGTGGCCCTGGCTCGTCGCCTTCCTCGTTCTCGGGGCGGCCTACAGCGCCCCACCGGTCAGGTTCAAGACGACGCCCGTCCTCGATTCGGTCTCGAACGGGCTCTACGTGACCCCGGGGATCGCCGCCTACGCCGCCGTCGCCGGCGTCCAGCCCCCGCTTCTTGCGATCGCCGGCGGCTGGCTGTGGGCGATGGGGATGCACACCTTCTCGGCGGTCCCCGATATCGAACCCGACCGCGAGGCGGGGGTCCGGACCACTGCGACGGTACTCGGCGAGGGCCGTACCTACGCCTACTGCGGCGCGTGCTGGCTCGCGAGTGCGGCCGCCTTCGGCGCGCTCGACTACCGACTGGGCGCACTGTTACTCGTCTACCCCGCGCTCGTCGCCGCGATCGCAGTCGCCGACGTCGCCGTCGACCGCGCCTACTGGTGGTTTCCCGCGATCAACACCGCCGTCGGCGCGCTCCTGACGATAGGCGGGCTCTGGAGGCTCGTCCATGGGTAACGACGAGCCGCCGAGTCCGTCCGTGAGCCACCGCTCGAGCAGCGGTGCCGACGCCGTCGCCGAGCGTACGCGAGCCGCGGTCCAGCGCCGGCTCGAGGCCCTCGTCCGCAAGAACCGCGTTACGATCGCGGTGGTCTTCCCGGTCGTCGGCGCGATATCGTTACTTGCGAGCGCGGAGGGACTGCTCCCGCCGCCGCTCGCGTACGACCCGCTATTGCTCCTGTTCGGAACGGTGGTGATGCGCTCGCCGCTGGTCGTCGCGCTCCTGCCGGCAATCGACCGGCGAGCGCTCGCCACGCTGGCCGTTCTGACGGCGTACACCTACGCGATCGAGTTCGTCGGCGTGCGGACGGGGTGGCCCTACGGCCCGTTCGAGTACGGCATCGAACTGGGGCCGATGCTGGGCGGCGAGGTGCCGCTAGCGCTGCCGCTGTTTTTCGTGCCGCTGGTGTTGAACGCCTACCTGCTCTCGCTGTTGGTGCTCGGCGACCGCGCTGAGCGCGCCTTGCCCCGGCTCCTCGGGGCGATCACCGCCGTCCTCGCGGTCGATCTGATCCTCGATCCGGGGGCCGTCGTGATCGGCTTCTGGTCGTACGCCCCGCCGGGCGGCTACTACGGCGTCCCGCTCTCGAACTATCGGGGATGGCTCCTCTCGGGGACTATCGCCGTCGTTCTCGTCGAGTTCGCGTTCGATCGCGCGGCCGTCCGCGAGCGCGTCCGGACCTGCGAGTTCGCATTGGACGACCTAGTGAGCTTCGTCCTGCTCTGGGGGACGATCAACGTCCTCTACGGGCAGTGGCTGGCGGCCGGGGTGGCCGGGCTGTTCTGTCTCGCCCTCCTCCGGACCGACCGGTACGATCTCGCGATGATCGAAACGGCGCTGTCGAGGAACCGCCGCGAGCGGTAGCCGATCCGGTCGCAGACGGTCGGGTCGGACGGTCAGACAGTTAGACGAGCAGGCTCGAGATGACGTCACCAAACAGGAGCAACAGCACGACGGCGGCCATCGTCACGGCGAGCCAGACGCCGAGCCCGATCGCGGTCGTTCGCGCCATGTCACGTTCCTCGTCGATAACGTCGGAACTCGTTTCTGCGGACATACGCGACGGTACGACCGCCGGGACGACGAACGGAGGGCCACCATATCGAGGGGCTTGATATGCGCCGGACGGCTATCGGATCGGAACGCCGTCGCCGTGCTCGGGGCCGCGCCGGCCTAGTTCGGCCGTCGGCACCGCCGACACTCGCTGGAACACGGACTCGGGGTCGCGGTTCCAGTGCCAGTGCCAGCGCGTCTTCACGAGACACCGCAGCTTCCGAGTCGTCGACAGCGCCGGCTCGCTCGAGAGCACGTCGTACCTCTGGGCCCGGATGACGGAGTGGTGTTCCGCGTAGAGGACCGCCGCCAGCAACACCGGGAGCTGGCAGTCCGCGGGGAGATACCGAATGCCGGCGACGCCCTCACGGTAGAGGTCCTCGGTCCGCTGGAGTTCGCTCGCGATCACTGCCCCGAACGACTCGGTGTACTCGAGGCGCTCGATCTGCTCGGGATCGACGCCGTGGTCTTGCAGCGTCTCCTGTGGAATGTAGATTCGGTCGCGCTCGACGACATCTTCCCGCACGTCGCGCAGGAAGTTCGTCATCTGGAACGCCTCGCCGAGTTTGACGGCGTGGGGGATCGCGGCTGCCTCGGCGTCGGGTTCCATGATCGCCGTCATCATCACACCGACCGACGCGGCCGAACCGCGCATGTACGACTTGAGGTCGGCGTCGGTCTCGTACCGGTCGGTCTCGATATCGGACGCCATCGCGTCGACGAACGCGTCGACTTCCTCGTCGGCGATCCCGTAGCGCTCCCGGAGCTCCCGAAAGGCCTCGAGAACGGGACCGTTGGCCGGCCGCTCGCCGAGAGCCTGCGCCCGAAGGGCCTCGAGTCGAGCTCGCTGCTCCTCGGGAGAGGTGCCGTCGGCGTCGTCGACGACCTCGTCCGCGATCCGGAAGAACGCGTAGAGGACGTGCGTGGCATGGCGCACCCGTTCGGGGAGAAATCGCGTCGCGAGGTAGAACGTCTTCCCGGTCCGCTTCTGTATCGCCTTGCTTGCGTCGATGTGATCCCGTTTCATTGCTGGTTCGTTGACCCCGCCTACGTCCGACTGGCTACCGGTTATCGGATGTCTCTCCTACGACAGGTGCCTATAAAGTATCACCCCCATACTATGTTCACGCGGCCCGATTCGAACGGGCTCAATCGAACAGTTCGTCGAGCAGTTTCCGCTGGGCGGTCCGCAAGTGTTGGTGGAACGTCGACCGGGAGATGTCCATCGACGCGGGCGAGCACGTGCTCGAGCGCCCGTCGCTCCTTGCGGACCCGCTCTGCGTTTTCCGCCGCGGCGAGTTCAGCCAGTTTCCGCTCGGTGATCTCGAGGTAGACAACGAAGACGAACCGTTTGCCGGCGTCAGAAACCGGTTGGCCCGCATCGTGGACCACTGTTTCTGCGCGGGCGTGTAACAGGGATACGCCATGGCGAACGATTCCCGGTCGCCGGCGAGGACGGCCGCGATCCTATCAGTCGCCCGTTGGGCGTGCTCGTCGTCGTCGGTCGCGGTGACTGCGAGGTAATTGACCCTGACGTGATCGGCGACGTCATTGGGGCCGAACTCGCGCTAGGACCGGTTCGTCAGCGGGATTTCCCCGTCGGCGTCGATGACAGCCACGGTGATCGGAAGCATCTCGAGGGCCGTTGTGGCGAGGTCGTGGCTGGCGTTCATCGGCGGTACTTTGGGGTCTCGACCCCATAACGAGCGCGGCTGGTTGGCGGTCTCGCGATCGTCGAAAGCGGTCGGAACGGCAGTCGTGACGGGGTTCTGGTACTCTATTTGATAAGTTCGATAACGCTTATATTCTCGTTTATGGACGACTTTCACGGAGATCAGGCGTGCCGGGTTACTAATCCGTTCGACGATGAGTCGAGTGCCGAATTCGAGCGGGCCAGCGGACCCTCGTCCTGCTCCGAGACGGATACTCGACGACGGTGACCGAACCGATGAGGCGATCTCCGATCGGACTCAGCGCGAACGGACGAGCGGTCCGGCGACGGCTCCGCCGTGTCGGATCGAGTCGACCGGTTCGCGTCGTCCACGCTCAACCCCTGTCAATCGCGGTCGCGGCCGATCGCCGCACGACGGTCGGCCGCGTGACCCGTTGGTCGACGTGACACTTCCGCCCGATCGAACAAACGACTATGGTGTCACATAGCATACCTCGAGACATGGCGAGTAACACAACCATGCACGGACGGTCGCAGTGTCGCAATTGTGGCTTCGAAGCGCCCGGCGGGGACGACGAATGGCGACGGATCGTCGTGCCGAAGCTCGGTCGGATGACGCAGTGTCCGAACTGTGAGAGTACGGACGTAATCACGAGCCGCTGACTGGAAGCCGGGTACGAGACCGCCGAACGGACGCCACCGGCGCGGGGCGAGGTCCGGACACGCAGACAGACTCTTGAGTGTCTCGCCCCTACTCGCGTCCATGAGCAACGAGGCAGATCGCGCGTCGGCCGACGACGAGTGGCGCGACAAACTGAGCGACGAAGAGTACCAAATCCTGCGTGAGGCCGGCACCGAGCCGCCGTTCAGCGGCGAATACGTCGATCACAAGGACGACGGGACCTACGCCTGTGCCGGTTGCGGAGCCACACTGTTCGACTCCGAGACGAAGTTCGAATCCGGCTGTGGCTGGCCGAGTTTCTACGACACCGACGACGACCGAATCGAAACCCGAACCGACACCAGCCACGGCATGCGCCGCACCGAGGTGCTGTGTGCCAACTGCGGCGGCCACCTCGGCCACGTCTTCGACGACGGCCCCGAGCCGACCGGCAAGCGCTACTGCATCAACTCCGTCGCCCTCGAGTTCGACGAGGAGTGAGTCGCGGTGAGCGCCCGTGGTCTCCGGCCGCGGACGGAGCGCGAGTTCGACGGTCGGGGAATCGAGTAGCGAGTGCAGGCGTCAGTCTTTTCGAAACATCGCCCCCACCTCAGTCCATGTCCAACGAGCGACCGACCGCCGAGGAACTCCGACAGGGGATGACCGTCGAAATCGTCCAAGACGACGCAGACCCGCAATCCGAGGATACGGAACCGATCGTCGGCGAAGTCGGCACGATCTACGGCGACGAGGTCGAGGGGCCACACGTCGAACTGAAAAGCGGTGTCGTTGGCCACGTCAGATCGGTCGTGACCGACGACTAACCCTCGAGAGCGAGAGGGGGCCAGTTCCGCTCTTCAACTGCAGCCAGATATTATAACCAATCTTGTGTGAAATAGGCCGATTTCGTTCCATTCCCAAGTAGCTATTGGGACAGTTCCGATACATTCATGGCCGGCGACTGAAAACCATTGCGTATGGTTCCAGAAGCGACGTCGGCCGGGTGGCAAGCGGAAGCGCCGAGCGAAGTGATGGCGGCGACCGACGAGATCGACGGCCAGCCGCACCTCGTCATCGCCGACATCGCTCGAGACGACGCCTGGCTCGCCGTCGCCGAGTCGGCGGCCGTGACGCTGGACGAGCGCCGGTAAGTCGCGCCGAACGAACCTCTTTTCGACGAACGCCGACCGCGCAGCGTCAGGTCCCACCGCCTCGGACCGCTGCGTAGATCGTCTCGGCCCGCGCCGGGCCGATTCCCTCGATCGCCGTCAGTTCCTCGATATCCGCCTTGAGCAGCGCTTCGACGGTCGGATACCGTTCGTACAGCGTCGCGGCGAGTTCGGGGCCGATCCCCTCGATACAGCCGTACATCCGCTTGGTCGTGGGCTCGCGTTGGCTCGGTACCGAGCCGACCGGGAGCCGGCGGCTCGTCGGATCCTCCGCGTGTTTCCGACCCAGCCGGATTGCGAAATCGACCAGCTGCCGGCGGTCCGTACAGGGGATGACCGGCACCCCGTGACGGGCGGTGATCGAGGCCATCGAGCCTCGGATCGACGCCGGCGGGACGCCCGTCCGTAGCGACTCGAGGCCGGCGAAGTCGTCCTCGAGCAGGACGTACGAGTGGTCGTAGGCGTCCGCCATGCGCTCGACCTGATCGGCGAGGTCGGAGCCCGACCGGCCGACGGCGCTCGAGACGTAGTCTCTGAGGGTCTTGCGTTCGAACCCGATCGAATCGATCGCGACATCTCCGGTCGCCAGCCGCTCGACGGCGACCGCGGTCACGTCGGGGTGGTCTCGAACGGCCTCGACGAAGCCGGCCGGCTCCCGGTCGTCCACGGTAACGGCGACGCGCATGGTCGGACAGAGGGGCTCGAGCGATGAACGGGTGTCGGTCGAGGCGGGTCGGCACCGAGCGGCGGCCGTCGCGGACGACCCGAACGATGCTTTCTATCGGCAGTGGCCCGTAGGGGAACCGAATGCCTTCTACACGAACGCTCGACGACGCTCGGCTCCTCGTCGTCGCGCCCTCCGACCGCGACGCCGGGGCGCTGGCGAGCGCGCTCGAGGACGGTGCGCGCGACGCGACCGCGGTGTCGACCGCGGACGCGGCGCTCGAAGCCCTGGCGTCTCGCTCGTTCGACTGTCTGCTGACCGCGCAGTCGCTCCCGGACGCGGAGACGACCGGACTCGACCTCCTCGAGTCGGTCCGCGAGCGCGACCCAGCCCTCCCGGTCGTCCTCGCACCGGCTGACGGCGACGAATCGCTGGCCAGCGCGGCGATCGCCGCCGGCGTCTCGGAGTACGTTCCCCGCGACGGGACCGCCGACGGCTCGATCGAGGACTGTCGGGCGGCGATCGAACGCGCGCTCCCGACGGGGCGGACGCGACGGGACCGCCGGGCGCGCGCCCGCCAGTTCGATGCGATCTTCGAGGACCCCGAGACGTACTCGTGGGTCCTCGAGCCCGACGGGGCCGTTCGACGGGCCAACGAGCCCGCGCTCGCGGCGATCGACGCGACCGCGGGCGACGTTCGGGGCCGGCCCTTCCACGACCTCCCCTGGTGGCGGCACACGGCCGACGGTTCCACGGCGATCCGCGAGGCGATCGACCGCGCGGCGGCCGGCGAGGTCGCACACCGGGAACTGACGCAGGTGCGTGCCGACGGCGGGAGCGCGACTGACCGGAGCGGAGACGGGACCGACGACCCCGATAGCGATCGCACCCTCGAGTTGACCGTCCGGCCGGTCCGCGACGAAGACGGCGCGGTCACCTCGTTGCTCGCGCGGGCGACGGACGTCACCGAACGCGCCCGCCTCGAGCGGGAGTTACGCGAGTCCGAGGAGCTCCACCGGGTGACGCTCAACAACATGACCGACACCGTCCTCATCGCCGACGACGACGGCGAGTTCACCTACGTCTGTCCGAACGTTCACTTCATCTTCGGCTATACGGACGACGAGATCCGCGAGATGGGGACGATCGACGAACTGCTCGGCCCCGACCTCTTCGACCGCGACGAACTCGAGGCGGCCGGCGTGTTGACGAACATCGAGTGCACCGCAACCGACCGAGCGGGCCGCGAACACACGCTGCTGGTCAACGTCCGCGAGGTCTCGATTCAGGGCGGGACGACCCTCTACAGCTGTCGCGACATCACGAAGCGAACGCGCCGCGAGGAGGCGCTGACGGCGCTTCACCGAACCGCCCGCGAACTCCTGTACGCCGAGACCGACCGCGAGATCGCAACCGCCGTCGTCGAAGATGCGACGGACGTACTGGATCTGGCGGCCAGCGCGGCCTACCTGTTCGACACGGACGAGAACGTGTTACGGCCGGCGGCGTCCTTGCCGGCGATGGAGCGGTTACACGGCCCCGTCCGCGACCACCGCGCGACGGACGACAGCATTCCCGGCCGGGTCTTCGTCGACGGCGAGAGTCGGTTCTTCGCCGACGTCCACGACTCGCCGTCGCTGTCGAATCCCGGGACCGACCTGCGGAGCGCGGCGTACGTTCCCCTCGGAGACTACGGTGTCTTCGTCGCCGGCTCCAGGGAGCCTGACGCGTTCGACGAGGTCTCGCGCGAACTGACCGACCTGCTGGCCGCGACCGCCGAAGCGGCGCTGGATCGCGTCGAACGAGAGCGGACGCTGCGCGACCGCGACCGCGAACTCGAGCGCCGGAACCGACAGCTCACCCGCCTCAACGGGATCAACGAGATCATCCGAGAGCTCGATCAGGCGCTGGTCGGAGCCGAGACCCGCGAGGAGATCGAGCGCGCCGTCTGCGAGCGGCTCACGACCGCCGACCGCTTCTCGTTTGCGTGGATCGGCCAGCCCGACGCGAGCGGCGAGCGCCTCGAGTCGCGCGCTCACGGCGGGGCGAGCGAGGGCCGGGAGTATCTCGACAGCGTGTCGCTCTCGCTCGCGGAAGCGCGCGAACCCGCCGTCAGGACCGCGGCCGACGGCGAGGAGACCGTCGTACCGAACGTCGCCGACGGACTGCGCGACGAGCCGTGGCGATCGGCGGCGCTCGCCCGCGAGTACCAGTCCGCCGTGAGCGTCCCGCTGTCCTACGACGAGTTCGCCTACGGCGTGCTGACGGTCTACGCGGACCGGCCGGACGCGTTCGACGATATGATCTGTGCCGTCCTCGCGGAACTCGGCGAGACGATCGCCTCCGCGATCGCCGCGGTCGAGCGCAAGCGCGCGCTGCTGTCGGACGCGAGCACGCGCCTCGAGTTCGAGGTGACCGACGACGCGTTCGTCTTCGCGCGACTCGCCCGACGGGCCGACTGCCGGCTCTCGTTCGACGGCGGTATCCGCCAACGCGAGGACGGTGCGTCGGTGATCGCGACCGTCGAGGGGGCACCCCCCGACGCCGTCGTGGCTGCCGCCGAGGAACTCGTCGCCGTCGCGGGCGCACAGGTCGTCGGCACCGACGAGCGCGGCGGCGACGGTGACGGCGAGGACGACGCCCTCGGCGGGACGGTCCTCGTTCACCTCTCGCGACCCGTCTTCGCCCTGCAACTCGCGGACCACGGCGTCGTGGTCCGCAGCGTCGACGCGACCCCCTCGAGCGCGCGACTCGTCGTCGACGTGCCCAAATCCGTCGACGCGCGAGAAAGCGCCGACGCCGTCTCGACGGTGTTCTCGGACGTCGAACTCCGATCGAAACGGACCGTCGAACGGACGACGCCCCGAGACCTCCGCTCGGAACTGCGCGAGCGGCTCACTGACCGCCAACTCGAGGTCGTTCGGATCGCCTACTACGGCGGCTACTTCGAATCGCCGCGCGAACAATCGGGCGAAACGGTCGCCGAGACGCTCGAGATTTCGCCGGCGGCGTTCTACCGCCACGTCCGGACCGTTCAGCGAAAGCTCTTCACCGTCGTCTTCGACGAGATCGGATTGCCGGCAAACCCGACAGAGAGGGTTGAATAGTGAACCACCGCCGATCGCCGGCGCTAGCTATCTGACGAATACCTTCATCCTAATATCCCTATTATTCCTAAGTGCGACGAACGACGCGACGCCGGTCGTCGTATCTACCATGAAAGACATTCAACTCGATCCCGAGGCCGAATCGACCTACGAGTGCTTCGACTGCGGAACCGTCGTCCGCGCGTCAGCACCGGACACCTGCCCCGAATGCGGCGCAGAGATGCGCAATCGACATACACCGATCGAGTGAGAATGGCGTCTCACCAGCGTTCTTCGTCCGCCACTGTCGAAGCGACGGCTGAGGCGACCGACCGCGAAACCGCGCTCGAGACCGCGCGCCGACAACTCGAGCGTGCCGCCGCACAGTTAGAGATCGACGACGCCGTCCTCAAGCGCCTGGAACACCCCGCTGCCGTCCACGAGGTGACGGTGCCCCTCGAGCGCGACGACGGCTCCGTCGAGGTCTTCACCGGCTACCGCGCCCAGCACGACAGCGTCCGCGGGCCGTACAAGGGCGGGCTCCGCTATCACCCCGACGTGACCCGCGACGAGTGCGTCGGGCTGTCGATGTGGATGACCTGGAAGTGCGCCGTGATGGATCTCCCCTTCGGCGGCGCGAAGGGAGGGATCGTCGTCGATCCGAAGGACCTGAGCGGCGACGAGAAGGAACGGCTCACGCGCCGGTTCGCACAGGAGATCCGCGACGTGATCGGTCCGAACGCGGACATCCCGGCCCCCGATATGGGCACCGATTCCCAGACGATGGCCTGGTTCATGGACGCCTACAGCATGCAGGAAGGCGAGACGATCCCCGGCGTCGTCACCGGAAAACCGCCCGGTATCGGCGGCTCCTACGGTCGCGAGGAAGCGCCGGGGCGGAGCGTCGCCATCGTCACCCGAGAGACCTGCGAGTACTACGGCGAGCCGCTCGCCGAAACGACCGTCGCCGTCCAGGGCTTTGGCAGCGTCGGCGCAAACGCGGCCCGCCTGCTCGAGGAGTGGGGAGCGACCGTCGTCGCCGTCAGCGACGTCAACGGCGCGGTCTACGACCCCGACGGAATCGACGTCGGCGCGATCCCGTCCCACGACGAGGAGCCGGAAGCCGTTACCCGGTTCGCCGCCGACGCCGCCGACGATGGCAGCGACGGCGTGCGCCGCATCTCGAACGAGGAGCTCCTCACACTCGACGTCGACGTGTTGATCCCGGCGGCCGTCGGCAACGTCATCACCGCGGACAACGCCGACGCCGTTCAGGCCGATATCGTCGTCGAGGGGGCGAACGGCCCGACAACGTTCGCCGCCGACGCCATCCTCACGGACCGCGGGATTCACGTGATCCCGGATATCCTCGCGAACGCGGGCGGCGTCACCGTCTCCTACTTCGAGTGGCTGCAAGACATCAACCGCCGCGCGTGGAGCCTCGAGCGTGTCAACGAGGAACTCGAGGCCGAGATGGTGACGGCCTGGACCGCCCTGAAAGACGAGGTCGAGCGACGGGACATCTCCTGGCGCGACGCGGCCTACGTGGTCGCGCTCGAGCGCATCGCCGACGCACAGGAAATGCGCGGGCTCTGGCCCTGATCGAGTACGGATCTCTCGCGGTCGTGCTCACGCCCTTCCCTTCTGTCCTCTTCTCCGGCGCTCACGAGCCTCGATCGAGGTACTCGATCGCCTCCGTGTCGGTCACCTGACCGAAGGTCCGGTAGTACTGGCCCACGGCGCGAAAGTCCGCGGGCGTCTGGAGGGCGATCACCGCGTCGGCCTCCCGCTCGAGGGCGTCGACGGCCCGCGGAGAGCCGACGGGGACGGCCAGCGCGATCCAGTCCGCGCCGGTTTCACGGACCTGCCGGAGACAGGCGGTCGCGGTCGCGCCGGTCGCGACGCCGTCGTCGACGACGAGCGCTCGTTTCCCCCGAAGATCCGGTACTCCGTCCGTCTCCCGGTAGCGATCGGCCTTCTCGCGGGCGTTGTCGGCCTCCTCGGCCCGGACCTCCTTTATATACTTCTCCGAGGCCCCCACTCGATCGATCAGGTCGTCGTTGTACCAGACGCTGCCGTCGCTGGCGACCGCGCCCAGCGCGACTTCCGGGTTCCCTGGAGCCCCCATCTTGCGCGCGACCACGACGTCGAGATCGGCGTCGAGCGCGTCCGCGACTGGCCGGGCGACCGGCAGCGCACCCCGCGGAATGCCGAGGACGACATCGGCCTGGACGCCGCGGCGCTCGAGGTCTGCTGCGAGTCGTTTGCCGGCGTCGGTTCGATCGTCGAACATGGTTCCGCGAGGGGCTACGACGGCAGCGTACTATGCGTTTGCGTCGCATACGCCGGGCGCGGGGATCGAACCGGAACACGCCGGCCGAACGCCTACGCGAAACCGATCGAGAGCAATCGTATGGGACGGCTTCAGCAGACGCTCTCCAATGTCAGCGACGAGACCGGACACGACAACGGCCGCGTCGGGATCGTCGGCGGGAGCGTCGCATACCCCAACCAGCCCGCGATCGTCGGGCGAGCGGCGTTACGGACCGGCTCCGATCACGTGCGGGCGTTCGTTCCCGAACCGATCTACGAGATCGTCGCAAGTCACTCGCCGAACCTGCTCGTCGATCGCTACGACGGGCGGACGTTCTCGGACGGCGCGGTCGACCGCGCACTTGAGGTAGGTGAGTGGGCCGACGCCGTCGCGATCGGTCCCGGGCTCGTCGACGCCGACCCCGACGCGGTGTGCGAGACGGTCGATCGCATCGACGCGCCGATCGTCGTCGACGCGCTGGCGATCGAGCCCGCACTCGAGAGCGACCTCTCGAACGCGATTCTGACGCCAAGCGGAGCCGAAGACGAGCCGGTCCGCGAGGCGTACGGGTCGCTCAAGGCTCTCTCCGAGGAGACGGGAGCGGTCGTCGCCCGGACCGGCGACGTCGACGAGATCGTCACCGGCGGCGAGCGGATCGAAAACGAGACGGGAACGTCCGCGCTGACCGTCGCCGGAACCGGGGACACGTTGGCCGGCATCGTCGCCTCGCTGCTCGGTCAGGGGATGGACCGGCGCGACGCCGCCGAACTCGGCACGTGGATCCTCGGCAAGAGCGGCGAACTCGCGACGGCCGCGTACGGGCCGGGCGTCGTCGCGACGGACGTCATCGAGCGGATCCCGGATACGATCCGCTGACCGGCACCCGCCGACGGATCGGCTCCGTGCTACCGGTCCGGCCGTTCGTGGACGACGATCACCGTCATCGGCGCGCGACGGACCACCGATTCCGAGACGCTTCCGTACAGAACTCGATCGACGCCGTGTCGACCGTGGCTCCCGATGGCGATCTGGTCGACGTCGCTTCCGACGGCGTACTCGATGATCTCTCGTGCCGGCTTCCCCGACTCGAGGACCGTCTCGATCTCGCGGCCCTCGTCGGCGGCCGTCGCCACGGCCTCGTCGAGTAGTTCCATGCCGCGTTCCCGCGCGTTCTCGTACCCCGGTAACTCCGTCTCCGAATCCGCGAACGACGCCCAGTACCCCTCCGGCAACTGAATGACGTGCAGTGCCGTGATCGCCGACGCCGGGAACTCCTCGAGTGCGTACGCGAGCGCTGCCTCGGACTGTGGCGAGCCGTCGACGGCGACGAGCGTCTTCCGTGCCATGTTTATTACTACCACGATCCCGGGCTTAACGCCTATCTCACGATCTCGTGTCAGTCCGTCTCGAGTGGTCGTCGCAGACCCCCTCGGCCGGTGAGCGGTCTCGGCCGTCGCGACGACTACACGGCACGTCTCGGTTCTCGATCGGCCGTCCGGCCGTTCATCGCGCAGGGAGATACCGGACACGGTCTGATGGGGCGGGTGCGCCCGATTGCGGTCCGAAAACAGGCCTTCAGTCGGTAGTCACGTCCCGCGTCATCGGCTCGTCGAGGGCGGCCACCGCTCGCACGTCGGTCGTCGGGCCGAGAGAGGGCGGAGGTCACAGGAAAATCAGCGGAGGTCACAATACATTTCTACCCCATTCCCGTCTCTCCGATATGTTCTACGAACAGCGGATGACCGTCCCCGACTCGCCCGCCGATTTGCGGGCCGAGTACGAGGACGACCTCGCAGCGATCGTCGACGACCGCGGTCCCGACGCCGTCGCGGCCGACACCGACCTCGAGCGGGCACCGCTCGAGGCGCTCACCGCGGGCGACTCGCCCGACCTCACGCTCGAGGAGGCCGCCGAGATCCAGGCGCTCGCGGAGAGGACGCCCGATCCGGAGACGATCGTCACGATGGCGCTCGAACACCTGCTGCTGGGGATGTCGACGGCGGTGATGGACGTCGATGCGGTCGAGGGACGACTCGCGATCGAGCTGGACGCCAAGGAGGTCCAACAGAAACTCGAGGGGCGAGCGCCGATGTCGTTCGCGGAGTTCGTCCACGTCCAGTACGTGATTGCAGACGGCGCGCCGTAGCCGCGATCGATCCCGGCGAGCTCTCGACGTGCTGATTGGTACCTCGACACAGGGATTTATCGCCCTCGAGGGTGTCCGACCCGCTATGTCGAATTCGGCGCGCGGCGAGAACCGGCGGCGAGAGACCGACGAAATTCTGGGGCGGAAACCCGGCACTGAGGCCGTCACCGATCTGGCGGATCGGTACCGGGTCGTCGGTGCCGTCGACCGGGAAACGTACGCGAACTGGCTCACGCCGATCGAGGAGCACTACGTCTGTCACCGCAACGAAACCCTCGATCCCGCGGCCGAGGAGTGGACCGTCTCGCTCGGCGGCGCGGTCGACCGCGAGGCCGACCTGGGGATGGACGAGCTTCGTGAGGCGTACCCGACGGTCGCGGTCGCACACACGATGGAGTGTGCCGGTAACGGACGGGGCTACTTCGACCCCGAGACGGGCAGCGTCCAGTGGGAGTACGGAGCCGCAAGCACCGCGATCTGGACCGGCGCGCCGCTGACCTCGATCCTGGCCGACCACGGCGCGACGACCGACGAGGGGACGTGGCTCACCGCGGTCGGCGGCGACCACCCCGAAGTCGAGGGCGAAACCGACCTGTTCGCTCGCTCGATCCCGATGGAAAAGGTCCTCGAGGACTGCATCCTCGCCTACGAGATAAACGGGGAACCGCTCCCGCCCGAACACGGCCACCCCGTCAGACTCCTCGTCCCCGGCTGGTACGGCGTCAACAGCGTCAAGTGGCTCGCGGAACTCCACGTCGCGGAGACGATGGTCCACGGCTCGGAGTGGGAAAACCGCGATGGCAAGGACTACACGCAGTGGCAGCAGTCCTCCTATCGGATCCACCCCGAGGGCGTCGAGCCCGAATCGCACGCGACGGTATCGACGTTCGACACCTGGGAGCAACTCGAGTCCGAAGAGATCGACCACCCCTACACCTTCGACGAGAACGTTAAATCGACGATCGGCCGACCCGCAGACGGCGCGACCGTCTCCCTGCAGGCAGACGACACGCTCGAGGTCGTCGGCGTCGCCTGGGCGGGCGACGACGCGGTGACGGATATCGAGCTCTCGACCGACGGCGGCGAGAGCTGGGACGACGGGGCATTCTTCGGGCCGAATTACGACTGCGCCTGGCGGCTGTTCCGCTACGAGTGGGAGCCCTCGCCCGGCAGCTACACCCTCGTCTCGCGGGCGACCGACGAGCGCGGCCGTCGCCAGCCCATGCGGATTTCCGACCCAAGCGGGGACGCTGACGACGAGTATCCGTGGAACGAGGGCGGCTACGCCGAGAACGCCGTTTTGCCCCACGCGGTCGACGTCACCGTCGAGTAACGGCGGGCCGCTCGTCCACGCGGGTATCCGAGACGATCCGACGCGGGAATCGACGGAAGACGAGCGCGATTCGCACTCGAGCGGTGAAATTATGCCCGGCCGGCCACGAGACGAGGTATGAAGGTCGCGATTCTGGGCTGTGGGTACGTTGGCCTCGAGCTGGGCCGACAGCTCGCGGCACGAGGCCACGAGCCGATCGGCGTTCGCCGCTCCGCGGCGGGCCTCGAGCGGATCGAGGAGGCCGGCTTCGAGGCGGTACAGGCCGATATCACCGACCGTGCGGCGCTCGCGGCGGTCCCCGATGTCGACGCAATCGTCTTCGCCGCGAGCAGCGGCGGCCGGGGAGCCGAGGCCGCCCGCGAGGTGTACGTCGACGGGTTGCGGACGGCGATCGAGGCCTTTGGCAAGCGCGAGGAGTCGCCAGAGCGGCTGGTCTACACCTCCTCGACGGGCGTCCACGGGAACCACGACGGCGACTGGGTCGACGAGGAGACGCCGCTCGAGCCCACCACCGAGAAGACCGACGTGCTCGCCGAGGCCGAGCGGATCGCACTGGAGCACCCGCCGGAGTACGGCTACGAAGGGACGGTCGCACGGTACGCCGGCCTCTACGGCCCTGACCGGTACCGGCTCGAGCGCTACCTCGAGGGGCCGGTCACCGAAGGGTATCTGAACATGGTCCACCGGGACGACGCCGCGGGCGCGGTCCGCTATCTGCTCGCGGAAGATCACGCACGCGGCGAGGTCGTGCAGGTGGTTGACGACGAGCCAGCCTCGAAGTGGGCGTTTGCAGACTGGCTGGCCGACGAGTGCGGCGTCGAGCGACCACCGAAGCGGACGAAAGCGGACCGGCTCGCCGACGACGACATTTCGGCGGCCGCCCGCCGGCGGATTCTGACGAGCAAGCGCTGTTCGAACGAAAAGCTGCGGGGGGTCGGATACGAGTTCGCCGCTCCCACGTTCCGAACGGGATACCGCGCCGCGATCGAGCGCTACCGCGACGAGTCGACCGACTGACGAAATCGACTAGTATGGGGAAAGTTCTTGATGGTTCGATTTAATTTCCTGATATGACCTCTCCGAGCGCCTCGCGGGAGGCCACAGTCGCCGGGGCGATCCCGCTCGCGGCCGAGTCGGTCGGCGACTCGGTCCGCTCCCTCGAGCCGCTTGTTCTCTCCTTGCTCGTGCTCGTCGTCGTCGGCCTCGTCCTCGGCGGCTGGTGGGCGGTCCGCTGGTTCCGCCGGCCGCCCGGCATCCGGCTCCAGCGCGTACTGGCCACTCACGACGACGTGACCGTGTTGATGCATCCGAATCCCGATCCCGACGCCATGTCGTGTGCGATGGGGGTCGCAGCGATCGCGGACTCGGTCGGCACCGAGGCGACCCTGCAGTACTCTGGCGAGATCCGCCACCAGGAGAACCGCGCGTTCCGGACCGTCCTCGATCTCGACCTCGAGTCCGTCGAGGCGAGCTCACAGCTTGCGTCCGATGCAGTGGTGCTGGTCGATCACAACACGCCGAGGGGCTTTACCGGCGCACAGACCGTCGAACCGATAGCGGTCGTCGACCACCATCCCGGCAACGGAGCGGGCACGGAGTTTACCGACGTGCGGACGGACTACGGCGCGGCATCGACGATCATCGTCGAATATCTCGACGATATCGGCGCGGCGATGGCCGACGAGGACGACTCGAGCGAATTCGAGGTCTCCTCGGAGCTGGCGACCGGACTGCTCTACGGCGTCCAGTCCGATACGAACCACCTGACTAACGGGTGCTCACGGGCCGAGTTCGACGCCTGCGCCGTGCTCTTTCCGGGGATCGACGAGGACCTACTCGACCGGATCGCCAACCCGCAGGTCAGCGACGACGTCCTGCAGGTCAAGGCGACGGCGATCACCCAAAAGCGCGTCGAGGGCCCTTTCGCCGTCTGCGACGTCGGCGAGGTCAGCAACGTCGACGCGATCCCGCAGGCCGCGGACGAACTCATGCACCTGGAGGGCGTGACGGCGGTCGTGGTCTACGGCGAATACGACGGGACGCTTCACCTCTCCGGCCGCTCGCGCGACGATCGCGTCCACATGGGCGAGACGCTTCGCCACGCGATCAGCGACATCCCGATGGCCAGCGCGGGCGGCCACGCGCGGATGGGCGGCGGTCAGCTCTCGGTCGACCACATGAACGGGATCGGCCCCTCCGACGGGATCAGCCGCGAGGAGTTCGAGGAACGGCTCTTTTCTGCGATGGCCGGCGAACGCTAACCGTCGGCGAGCAGCGACCGTAGCGCCGCCGGAGCGCCGGTCTCGCCGGTCGCGACGAACTGCGTGGCACAGGCGTTGCCGAGCGCGAGCGCCGTCTCGAGGGGCCACTCGCGGGCCAGCGCGCAGGCCAGCCCCGCCGAGAACCGGTCGCCGGCACCAGTCGTTCGTTCGATCGCGTCGACCTCGAGCAGTTCGACGGTGACGGTGTCGTCGCGCGTCGCCCCGACGGCCGCGTCCGCGCCGTGAGAGACGACGCCGGCGATCCCGAGCGCCGAGCGCAGGGCCGCGGTCCGCTCTCGAGTTCGGTCCCGATCAGCGCTCGAGTCGCCACCGTTTGCTGCCGGTTCGCCGTTCGTTGCCGCCACAGCGGCCGCAAGTTCCCGCGGGTTCACGCTCAGGACGATCTCGAGCGGCGCGTCGACCTCCGCAGCGCGCGAAAGCGCGTCGAACAACCCGCCGAGCGCCGCCGGAGCGACGGCGTCGATCGGCCCCGGATCGACCGCGACGACAAGCCGATCGTCCGGCGGGGCCGCCGCCAGTCGGTCGAAGACGGCCGTGAGGCCGCGCACGGAGACCCAGTTCGCACAGCAGAGCGCGTCCGCGCCGACGATTCGCTCCCAGTCGACGACCGCCAGCAGTTCCTCGAGCCGCCAGTCGTCGGTCGGTCCCGGTTCGGAGAGGAGGAGGTCGTCCTCGGCGAGCGAGACGACGCGGATCGCGGCCGGACTCCCCATCGACCGCGTTTCGAACGAGAACTCGGCCAACACCGGATGGTCGAGGTGGCCGACGAGCAGCGTCTCGTCGCCGAGCGCGTCGGCCTGTACGGCCGCGTTGACCGCCTGTCCGCCGGGTTCGATGCCGATCGGCTCGAGTGCGAACGCGCGGGCACCCGCCTCGAGTTGGCGCGCGAAATCGTGGGCCGTCCGGACGCGGCGGCCGCCGGCTCCCGTGAGGGCGTACCGGTGGTCGACGCTGCCGTCGGGAAGCGACACGATCCGCCGGGAACCGTCCGTCTCGAGGTCGCCGAGGCGGTCGCGGAGATCACCGTAGCTCACACGCACGTCTGCGACGGTGATCGACAAAAGAGGGCGGGCGATCGGCAGTCATCGCTGTCGCGAGCGATCCGCCGGGCGTCTCGGAACACGCCGACGGAGCCGCGAGACGCGCAGCCGATCGGAGCGGGGCGTCGAGCCCCCCATCACGGTATCAGTCCGAACGAGGGAGCCGCGCCTACCGGATCTCCTTCCACCGCGCGTCGCAGTCCGGACAGATTCGGACTGTCTTGATCTCGTCGGGATCGTTTTCGGTCTTCAGCGGCTTCTCGCAGTCGCCACAGACGAGCCGATCGTAGGTGTCCTTGTCGAGTTCACCCTCCCGAAGTGCCTTTCGGACTGATTTCATGTACATCCTGTAGGAAGGAGGGGGTGAAAAAGACCGGTGCTTTCTCGAGTCGACGCCCGCGATCGACGTGCGATCGGGACCGGTTTCGACGCCCTGTTACCGAATCGAAGCCCGGTCAGCCGACCGCCCCATCTGGCCGGAGTCGTGGCCGTTTTACCGATACGCTCGAACACCCCATCGATGGAGTACGTCCAGGAGCGGATCGCGACGCTCCACGCGTTCGGCGACGGCGGCCCGGCCGGCAGCGACCTCGCCCGCGACGCCGCCGCCGCGGTCGCCGAGACGGCTGTCATCGTCCCGATGACCGCCCGAGAGTACGAGAGCCCCGCCGCCGAGCGCGTTCTCCGCGAACTCGAGGCCCTCGAGCCCGCGCCGGCCGCCGTCTTCGTTCCTGTCCGCGCCGCGCCCGACGAAATTAGGCCGTTCCGCGAGTGGCTCGAATCGTTTGCGCTGCCGATCCGCGTCCTCTGGTGTACCGCGCCGAACGTCGACGCGTTGCTCGCCGACGCGGGCTTAGACGGCGGCTTCGGAAAGGGGCGGGACGTCTGGCTCGCGCTCGGCCCGGCGGCCGACGCTGCCGACACCGTCGTCGTCCACGACGCCGACGCGCGGAGCTACGAGGCCGGTCACGTTCGCCGGCTGCTCGCGCCCCTGACGATGGACTACGAGTTTTCGAAGGGCTACTACGCCCGTGTCGAGCGCGGGACCCTCTACGGGCGGCTCTTCCGGCTGTTCTACGAACCGCTGCTCAGGGCGCTGGCTGACGCCCACGACGCGCCGATCGTCGACTACCTCGGCGCGTTCCGCTACGCGCTGGCCGGCGAGTTCGCCGCGAGCGCCGGCCTCGCGCGCCGGCTGCGGACCCCCCGCGCGTGGGGGCTCGAGGTCGGCACCCTCGGCGACGCCTACGCGGTCGCCGGCTTCGGCGGGACCGCGCAGGTCGATCTGGGTCGCCACGAGCACGACCACCGCGCGGTCGCCGGCGACGCCGGCCTTGAGGGGATGAGTCGCGAGGTCGCGGCCGCGCTCTTGCGTGTCATAGAGGAAGGCGGGGTCGCCCCCGACTACGAGACGCTGCCCGAGCGCTATCGGGCCGCCGGCGAGACTCTGATCGACGGCTACCGGGCCGACGCGGCGTTCAACGGTCTCGAGTACGATTCCGCGAGCGAACGGGATCAGCTCGCGCGCTACGCCGAGTCGATCGCGCCACCGGAAGCCGACACGCGGCTCCCCCGGTGGACCGAGGCCCCGTTCGCGCCGGCCGACGTGCTGGACGCGGCCCGACCATGGCGGGAGCGCCGGCTCGGATCGCGCTCGCAAGACTAATCCCATCACCGGCCGTTGGACGGCGTATGGACGCGACCGCCGACGAACTCGCCGGCGTGGTCGACCTCTTTGGCGGGTTGACCCGCGCGGAACTCGAGCGGGCGCTCACCGAGGCGGCCTACCGCGCCGACGGCCAGGCCGTCGACGAGGCCGCGCTCGAGGGGGCGATCGAGGCGGCCCTCGGGTCGTTCGCTCTCGTCCGGTACGTTCCAAAACGCGGGAACGACGCGGCCGCCGACGGCGCGCGAACGGCCGGCGACGCGGAACCGCTGTTGGTCGCCGGCCCGACGGCCTTCCCCGCAGTGCCGGACCACGCCGAAGACGTGCCCCACATCCTCGATATCGAGCGGCGACGGCTCGACCGCGAGGCGCTGGGCGAAGCGACTCGCGAGCGCTTCGTCGCGGCCGCCGACGAGGCCGTCTCGGCCGGCGACGCAGGACGGATCCGGACACTCCTCGACGTCAGCTACGACCTCGAGGCGTGGGCGTCGATCGATTGCACCGACGAACGGACGCGACTGGAGGACGCACTGGAGGAATGACAAGGAGACTGTCCCTCGACCCGGTCGCGAACTACAGACCGACCGAGATCGGCGATCAGGAGTACGACGCGGCCGTCCTCGCGCCGATCGTCGACCGCGACGATGAGGACCACCTGCTCTTTACCCGCCGGGCCGACCACCTCGGCGAACACCCCGGCCAGATGAGCTTCCCCGGCGGCGGGGCCGAGCCGGTCGACGAGACGATCCTCGACACCGCGCTCCGGGAGGCAAACGAGGAGATCGGCCTCGAGCCCAGCGAGGCCGAGGTCGTCGGCCAACTCGACGACATTCGGACGGTCACGGAGTACGCCGTCTCGCCGTTCGTCGGCCACGTCCCCGACCGGGAGTACGTCCGCGATGAGAGCGAAGTCGCCGAGATCGTCGTCCTCCCGCTGTCGGGCCTGCTCGATCCCGATAACTACGAGTACGAGCGCCGGAGTCATCCCTACTACGGCGAGATCGTCATCCACTACTTCCACGTCGACGGTTACACCGTCTGGGGCGCGACCGGCCGGATTCTGGTCCAGTTGCTCGAGCTCGCGACCGACTTCGAAGCGCCCGAGACGGTGGACCGATCGGAATTCTGAAAGTGGGGGCCGTCGTCCGCTGCGACCGAATCAACCCACGGGGAGGTATCGATGACCGCTATAGATCCTCTACCGAGCGCAGTTTCTGTTCGACGTCGGGCGGCGCGGCGCTGGGGCCGTCGCGCACACGGTGGTCCGGCACCAGTAGCGGAGCCGGGTTCTCGTCGAGCGCGGTCCGGACGAGGACGATATCGTCGTCGTCCTCGTGGTCGAGGTCGGGGGTCATCCGCGCGAGCGTCTCGACGGTGACCTGGTCGCCGTAGGGAACCTCGCGGACTCGCTCCAAGACGGCCCGCTGGTCGGTCGGCATGGTCATCGCGACTTGCACGTCGTCGAAGTCGACGGGCTCGAGGCCGTCCAAGTACTCAAATATTCGATCGAGGACGGGGTGGTCGTCCTCGGCGTCGTCGTCGGGGATTTCGGGGAAGGAAACGCTCAGGACTCGCCCGCTGGCTGCTCCGAGCTGGACGTACCGGTCGAGGTACGGTGACTCCCGCGCGTAGATCCCAGCGTCCGTAACGTCCTCCATGCGAGGCCGTAAGCGGTCCGGGCTTGAATAGCCGCCGGTCTGAAGACCGATGCTCGGACGCTCTTCCTCGTCGCTCCTGTGTGCCGCCATGGCGCAAGCCTTATGTACATATGCGTACGTCGATGTACAATAATGAACTCCGATACGGAACTCGCTCCCGCGGTCCGGTCGATCCTCGAGGCCGCGAGGGAGCGGCCGGGCGGGGACGGCGTCGTCGATGTCGACGCGCGGTCACTGCCCGACGCACTGGCGGCGGCGGAAACCGACGGGCGGGTGCCGGTGATCGCCGAGGTAAAGCCGACGAGTCCGACGGCCGACGGGACGCGCGCCGACGATCCCGTCGAACTGGCCGAAGCGATGGTCGACGGCGGCGCGGCGGCGATCTCGGTGCTTACGGAGCCGACCCACTTCGACGGCTCGCCCGAGGCGCTGACCCGGATTCGCGAGGCCGTCGACGTCCCCGTGTTGCGCAAGGACTTCGTCCTCGACGAAGCGGGGATGGACGTGGTTGACGCCGACCTTCTGTTGTTGATCGCGCGGTTCGTCGACGATCTCGAGGCACTCGTCACGGCGGCCCGCGAACGCGGCTTTCAGCCGCTGGTCGAGGTCCACGACCACGAAGAACTCGAGACCGCGCTCGAAGCCGGTGCCGAGATCATCGGGGTCAACAACCGGGACCTGGCACGACTCGAGGTCGACCTCGAAACCTTCGAGTCGGTGGCTCCCCACGTGCCGGACGACGTGACGCTGATCGCCGAGAGCGGGATCTCGTCGCCGGCCGACGTGCGGCGGATGCGCGAGGCGGACGCCGACGCGTTGCTGGTCGGCAGCGCCATCATGGACCACGGCGCGGGCGACAGCGACGTGACCGAGAACGCGCGTCGGCTCGTGCAAGCGGAATCGACCGACGCGACGGAGACGGAGCAGACATGAGCGACCACGACGGAGACACCCAGACATGAGCACGGAACGCGAACGCGACGACCACGACTCCGGGCGCACGGGCACGTTCGGCGACTACGGCGGCCAGTACGTCCCGGAGGCCCTGATGCCGGCTCTACAGGAACTCGAGGACGCCTACGAGCGATACGTCCTCGCAAACGAGGACGGCTTTATGGACGAGTTCCGCGAGCGGCTGCACGATTTCGGCGGCCGGCCGACGCCGCTTCAGCGCGCAGACCGGCTGAGCGAGCGCTACGACCGCGAGATCTACCTCAAACGCGAGGACCTCGTCCACGGCGGCGCACACAAGCTGAACAACGCACTCGGGCAGGTGCTGCTCGCAAAGTACATGGGCAAAGAGCGGGTCATCGCGGAAACCGGCGCGGGACAACACGGCACCGCGACCGCGATGGCCGCGGCCCACCTCGACATGCCCTGTGAGATCTACATGGGTCGGACGGACGTCAACCGCCAGCGGCCCAACGTCTACCGGATGCGGATGAACGGGGCCGAGGTAAACCCGGTTGAGGCCGGCAGCGGCACCCTGAAAGAGGCGATCAACGAAACGTTTCGCGACTGGGCGACCACCGTCGAGCGGACCCACTACGTGATCGGCTCGGTCGTCGGTCCCCACCCGTTCCCGAAGATGGTTCGGGACTTCCAGTCGGTCATCGGCGACGAGATCCGCGAGCAGGTTCGGGAGAAAGCCGACCGATTGCCCGATAGCGTCGTCGCCTGCGCGGGCGGCGGCTCGAACACGATGGGAACCTTCCACGCGTTCGTCGAGGACGAGGAGAGCGCGGAGCCACGCTCCGCGGATGACTCGAGCGGGCACAGCCCGCGAGAGCACGTGGATCTCTACGCGGTCGAAGCGGGCGGCTCGAGCCTCGAGATCGACGAGCAGGCCGGGGTCGCGCCGAACTCGGCGACGCTCTCGACGGGCACCGACGGCGTCCTCCACGGTGCGATGACGAAGCTCCTCCAGAGCGGCGACGGCCAGATCATGGAGTCCCACAGCGTCAGCGCGGGGCTCGACTACGCCGGCGTCGGCCCGGAGCTCTCGCATCTCGTCGAGACCGGCCGCGTGACGCCTGCGAGCGTCGACGACGAGGACGCGCTCGACGGCTTCCACCGGCTCTCCCGGCTCGAGGGGATCATTCCCGCGCTCGAGTCGAGTCACGCCTTAGGGTACCTAGAAGAGTCCCACGAGGAACTCGGCGACCTCGTCGTCGTCAACGTCTCCGGACGCGGTGACAAAG
Organism: Natrinema sp. 74; assembly: GCF_046097095.1. Taxonomy (NCBI): domain Archaea; kingdom Methanobacteriati; phylum Methanobacteriota; class Halobacteria; order Halobacteriales; family Natrialbaceae; genus Natrinema; species Natrinema sp. 74. The sequence continues at coordinate 2,513,187 of NZ_CP175698.1, read as the reverse complement.
ACCTCGAAACGGTGCTTGAGGAGACCGAGAAGCGCGATCTCGAGGCCGCACCCGAGGTAGAGGTGTTCGACCAGTGAGCGACGACGACCGACCGGCCAGCGGCGAAGCCGACGGATACGACAGTGACGTCGAAGCCGCCGTCCGCGAGAACCACCCCGCGCTGATCACCTACATCACGGCCGGCGACCCCTCTCTCGAGGACACGAAGGCCTACGTCGAGGCCCTCGACCGCGGCGGCTCGGACCTGATCGAACTCGGCCTCCCCTTCTCGGAACCGGTCGCCGAGGGATCGACGATTCAGGCTGCGATTACGCGCGCGCTCGAGGCCGGGACGACCCCCAAGGGCTTCTTCGAGATGGTCGACGACCTCGAGACCGAGGCACCGCTGCTGGTGATGACGTACTACAACATGATCCTGCAGTATGGATCGGAACCGGACGTGCGGCCGTTCGTCGAGCGCGCCGCCGAGGCCGGGCTCTCGGGGATCATCGTCCCCGACCTCCCCGCCGAGGAGGCCGACCCGCTGCGGGAGGCCTGCGACGACCACGGACTCGATCTCGTCTTCATCATCGCGCCGACGACCGAGGGCGAGCGCCTCGAGGCCATCATGTCGCAGGTCTCGGGCTTTGCCTACGTCCAGGCCCGCCTCGGAACGACGGGGGCGCGCGCGAACGTCTCGACGGCGACCCACGACAGCCTCGCGCGCCTCTCGGAGTACGACGTGCCCAAGGCCGTCGGCTTCGGCGTCAGCGAGGGCGATCATGCCGCCGAAATCGTCGAGGCGGGCGCGGACGGCGTCATCGTCGGCAGCGCGCTCGTGGATATCATCGCAGAGCACAGCTCAGCGGACTCCGGGACGGAGTCCCAGCACAGTGCCTCGAGCGACGAGCCGAGCGACGCGGTCGACGTGCTCGAGGCCAAAGCCCGCGAACTCAAACGCGGCGCGCGCCGCGGGGCCGCAGATGGGGGCGACGCCGACGCGGAAGACGCACCGGAACCAGAACAGCCATAACCGCAAGCTTGCTACACACCCGCAATGACTACAGGAATTGACGCACGACTCGAACGGATCGGGACAGACGGATCGTACGTAATCGTCCCAATGGATCACGGGATCACCATGGGTCCCGTCCAGGGGCTGAAAGACATCGAATCGACGATCGACGGCGTAACCAGCGGCGGGGCCGACGCGGTCCTCACGCAGAAGGGGATCGCGCCCCGCGTCCACGATAACAAAAACGAACAGGGCTACATCGTCCACCTCAACGGCTCGACGACGATCGGCCCCGACGAGAGCGATAAGCGCATGACCGGCACCGTCGAGGAGGCGATCCGGGTCGGCGCCGATGCCGTCTCCTTCCACATCAACGTCGGCTCCGACTACGAACCGGATCAGCTCACTCAGCTCTCGGAGGTCACCGAGAAAGCCACACGGTTCGGGATGCCGGTCCTCGCGATGGCCTACGCCCGCGGCCCCGGCGTCGACTCCGAGGACCCCGAGGCGCTCGGCCACGCGGTCCGGTTCGCCGAGGAACTGGGGGCAGACATCGTCAAGACGGGCTACAGCGGCGACGCCGACAGCTTCCAGCACGTCGTCGAATCAACCCGGCTGCCGGTGGTCATCGCCGGCGGCTCGAGAGGGTCCGACCGTGAGACCATCGAGATGGTCCGCGGCGTGATGGACGCCGGCGGTGCCGGTGTCTCGATGGGCCGGTCGATCTTCCAGCACGAAGACCCAGAAGCAATCGCGCGAGCGGTCTCCGGGGTCGTCCACGACGATCTCACGGTCGACGAGGCGCTGACCGAAGCCGGACTGGCACTCGAGGTCTAAGGTCGCCGCCGTCGGAGTTCCTGTTTCTCGAAAGATTCCGTCGCCCGTCAGCGCCACGTACCACCGCTCAGTGGCAGTGCGTATCGAGGTGTACGTCGCGGTCGGCGTAGCCGGGGCCGAGTTCGACGGTAGCGTGATCGACGCCGTGGCTCGCGAGTTCGTCGTGAACGCGCTGTAGGACTGCTTCTGCCTCCGCCATCGTCTCGACGCCGGTTTCGACGTGCATCGTCGCGACCGTGATCTGGCTACAGATCTGCCACGCGTGGAAGTCGTCGACTCGCTCGACACCCTCGATGTCGATCACGTGGTCCCGGATTGCGTCGCTCTCGAGGGGCGTCTTGAGGAAGAAGATCTCGCCGCTGCCGCGCAACACCGTCACCGCAGACCAGGCCACGACGGCGGCGATCAGCGCCGCAGTGAACGGGTCGATGACGCGGATTCCGGTCACCTCGATGGCGATCACGGAGACGATGACGGCGACCGAGCCGCCGGCGTCGCCCAGGAGGTGATAGAACGCGCCCTTCTCGTTGAGGCTCATCGCGTCGCCCTGCAGGACGAGCACCGAGACGACGTTGACCGCGAGCCCACCCGCCGCGATGGCGAGTGTCGGCCCCGTTCCGATGGAAATAGCGGCCGGCTCGAGGAACCGTTGGTACGATTCCCAGAGGATGAAGCCGACCATCGGCAGGAGCAGGAGGCCGTTGAGGAAGGCCGCGAAGGGCTCGAGGCGATGGAGGCCGTACGACCAGCGGTCGCCCTCGCCGTAGCGTTCGGCGACGTAGGAGGCGGCAAAGGCCATCACGTACGCGAGCGCGTCGAACAGCATGTGGACGGCGTCGCTGATGAGCGCGACCGAACCAAACGCCAGCCCGCCGGCCAGTTCCACGAAGAACCCGACGACGTTGATGAGCGAGACGGCGGCGAGCTTGCGGCTGCTCGTCGATCCGTCGCCGTGACCGTGACCGCCGTGGTCGTGGCCGTGGCCGTCGTGTGAGTCGTCGCGGGCGTGTGCCGACTCAGTGTGTCCCATCGTTGTTCGAACTCGGTGCGGCCTGCTTATTAATTCGGCTGCTACAAAACGGCATGTATACTAGCAACCTTAACAAAAATATCGAGTTAAATTGTTAATTTGTGTCGTGCAGTCAGGCATGGCATGTGAGCTGTCGGCCATCGGAAGACCTTCGGTCGCAGTCTCCCATCTCGAGTCCGTGACCGACGGCGAGGAGTACACGCTAGCGGACGAAATCACCGCCCGCGCGCGGATCCACGCCCGCGAGGTCGTCGACGAGTGCGAGTTGGTTGTCGATCTCGCGGCCCTCGAGTGGGAGGTCTCGACGCGGGCGCGCCGCCGGGCGGGGGCGTGTCGCTGGGACGCTGGCCGCGAGGTGGCGACGATCGTGCTCACCCGGCGGGCCTACGAGCGATACGAGTGGCCGACGTTCGCGGGCGTCGTCCGCCACGAACTTGTCCACGCCTGGGAGTTCCAGCGGTTCGGCGAGTCAGGCCACGGGGACCGATTTCGCGAGCGAGCCGCAGCGCTCGAGGCACCGCGGTACTGCGAGGCGTTCGCCGAGCCGCGGTACGTCCTCCGGTGTCTCGCCGACGACTGCGACTGGCGGGCGAAACGCCACCGCGCCTCGAGACCGGTGAAAGCGCCCGATCAGTACCGTTGCGGGGGATGTGGCGGCTCGTACGAGGTCGAACACGCGGCCAGCGGCCGGACGTGGACGACGGCGAGCGGCTACGGTGGGGTGAAGGCAGCACTCGGCGAGGAGTGGTAGCGAGACAGCACCGAGCAGATCGGAATTGAGTCGAGCGCGCAACACTTATTCGCCTTACCCTTCCTGTTTCGGGTATGGGAATACTCGATCAGATGCTGGGGACGTCGGGTCCCGGCGAGCAGGGGATCGAAGGACAATCGTACACGCTGCCAAAGGAGACACACGACTTCGTGTACCCCGTCGCGGTCCACCGGGAGGAACTCGAGGCGTTCGCCGAACTGCTCGAGGCGGAAGCGACCGCCCCGCCACTCGAGGAGGCAGGCGACCCGCGGGCGGTCTTCGACGGAATGGTGGACGGTCAGGCGGACGAGATCGATACCGACGACCTCACCGAGCGACTGCGACGGCCCAGACAGGCGGCCGAGCCGGTGATCGAGACTTGGCGCGACGGGTTCGACCAAGACATCGGCGTAGTGTACGCCCGCACTGACACCGCCGACCACTTGCTCGCGTTCGTCAAGCTCTGTCGGCAACGCGACGAGGACGACGACGATCCGTTCGAACTGCCCGAGAACGTCCCCCATGCGGCGGCGCTGCTCAAGCGAGTCACGGAAGCGACCGACAGCAAGTACCGCGCTGTCGTGCACACGGATATCCTGCCGAATAGGAGGTAACCGCGTCCGTACTCGATCGGCTCAGACGATCGTCTCGAAGGACTCGAGCGACGCGAGTTCGTAGGTCGGTTCGTGGTCGCGCGGGCCGTCGTCGCGCCCGGTGTCTACCCAGGCCGAGTCCAGCCCCATCGCGTTGGCCCCCGCGATATCGGCGTGTAAGGAATCGCCGACGTGGATGGCCGCGTCGGACGCGACTCCGAGGTCGGCGAGCGCGCGCTCGAACGGTGCCGCGCTGGGTTTCGGATGAATGCCGTCGCTCGGCTCGGTGAACACCCGCGCATCGAACGCATCGCCGATGCCGAGGGCCTCGAGTTTCTCCGTTTGCGTTTGCCGACCGCCGTTCGTGATGAGCCCGACTCGACCCAGGTCGCGGGCGCACTCGAGCGCCGCCTTCGCGCCGGGCCGGAACGCGACGGCGGTCGGATCCTGCCGCTCGAGATACTCCCGGGCGAGCGTCGGCGCGACACCTGCATCGACGCCGGCGCGGCCTGCGACCTCGGTAAAGAGGTGCTCGTAGAACTCGCGGTCCGTCTCGGCGGTCGGCAGGTCCGGCACGGCGGCCCGCAAATCGGCGGGCGTACAGAACGGCTCGCAGTCGGCACCGTCGAAGGTAGACGCGAGCAGCCCCGCGGCGTCCTGAGTCGATTCGCAGATCGTCATATCGAGATCGAAACAGATCGCGTCGTAGGCGGCCATCCGGTGTGCGTATGCGGGCAGGCGTTCTCAACGTTTCGCCGACTAGGTGAATGCTGTGTGGACGCGATCCGTATTAAAACCGTGAACGTCCCCGAAAGCCCCGACGTGCTCGGCGAGTTGCGGCTCGCCGAGCGCGTCGCCCCTTTCAGTCCCGCCCGGCGATGGTTCGACGAGCGGCCGATGTCCGGCGGTCGACCGGCCGAGGTAGAGTTCGACTCGAGCCGGCCCCGCCGATTCCACAGTAGTTATTTTCGTTGACACGCCTCTCGAGGTATGGACGTCGTCAAGCGAGTTCACGTCGTGCCGCTGGGCTACGAGTTCGATCGTATTCTCGAGCCGATTCGGGACCAGCGGGCCGACCTCGTGTATCTGCTCGAGGACGACAGCGCGAGCGGTCACAGACACGGCAAACGCGGGCAAAGCGAGGAGAGCGTCGACGGACACGAAACGCGAAACGCGACGGCGGCCGCCGACTACCACGCGGCGTTGCGCGACGAACTCGAGTCGATCGTTCCCGAGGTTCGGACGTGGGAGTGCGATCTGACGAACGTCTACGCGGTCCTCGGCGACGTGACGACGATCGCCGCCAGACACGGGGACGATCAGGTGTACGTCAATGTCTCCGGCGCGGGCACGATCCCGGCGATCGGCGCGACGATCGCGTGCATGGATGTTTCGACGAACGCACAGGCCTACTACGTCGAGCCGTCGTCGTACGCCCACGACGGGACGTCCGAACCCGTTTCTGTCGGCGTCGACGAGATCGAGGAGGTGCCGACCTATCCGATCGAGTCGCCGACGCGCGATCAGGTCGCTATCATGGAGTTTCTCGCCGACCCCGACGCGTGGGACGGCTACCACGAGGATCGGACCGCGCCGCCGAAGAAGAAAGACCTGATCGAGTACGCGCGGGACCGCGACCTCTCGTTTATGGCCGATCGCCGCTCGCCCGACGACCGCTCCGGCGAGGATAAGGGGGCGTTTCGCGTCCTCGATACGCACGTCCTCGAGCCGCTCTCCGAAGACGGCTACGTCACGATCGAGTCCGTCGGCCGCCGGCGCGTGGTCGAACTGACCGAGCGCGGCGAGAACGCCTACCGAGCGTTTCGCCACAAGCTCGGCGACGAGGCGAACTACGTCCGATAGACGGAGCGGGCAGTGTGGTAGACGGAGCGGGCGGTGTGGCGATCACTCCTCGATGCGGAGCGACGCGTACAGCCGCGTGCCCAGCCGCGCGAACTCGAGGTCGGCCTCGAGGCGCGCGACGTGATCGCGAAGTGCCGTCGCTTCCAGCCCCGGAAATGTGCGGTCTGTGCGGGAGTCGAGGTGGCTGCTCGCGCGAGCGAGCAGGAAGGGCGCGACGTCAGCGAGGCGCGAGCCCGGGAGCTGGGGGCCAGCGTTGCGGCCGCGCTCGACCGCAGCCAGGATCTCGCGGGCCACGACGAGCCGGCGTCGCAGCGAGCGAACGTCGGCGGCGTCGGCCGGCGAGCCCAGGTGTTCCGCCAGTAGCTCGTCAGCCGCGATGACGCGATCCGGTTCGACGTCGAACGCGGCCGCGAACTCCTCGCGGTCGGGCTCACCGATGCGGGTGCGACGACACGCGAGCCGAACGGCCCCGAGCACGGCCGCCGATCGACCGTACTCCAAGGTCGTCAGTTCGCCCGCGTGATCGAACGCCGCTCGAGCGACGTCGGCCGCGGAGTCCACCGCCAGCCGGCGAGTGGCACAGTCGATCGTCGGTTCACCATCGGTCTCGAGGTGACGCTGACCCATATCAGATGGATCGAACGGCAACATGTTATCAACTTCTGAGAAAGTATTGTTGCTATCGATACTATCGTGAGTATCATGGCCATCATTTCCACGGTGACGAGTCGGACGGGGAGCGATCGCCGGTGAGTCACAGCGGACGGCTACCCGCGCTTGCTCGGCCACCCCCTCCCCTGCCTGATCCGCCACGTTCAAGCCGGTTCCCTTCGACGGTCGATTTATGACGCGATCTGTCTGGGTAAAAGCCGACGACGCCGTCGGCGACTGGGACGACCGCCGGGCGCGAATCACCGCCGCGCTCGAGGCGGGTGCAGACTGGGTACTGGTCGACGAGGACGACGTTTCCCGCGTCCGGGAACTCGGCGATATCAACGTCGCGGCGTTTCGGACCGACGGCGACGTGACGCTAGTCGACGACATCGACGATGCCGAGGGCGGAAGCGACGACGGTGAGCCGGCCACACAGGCCGACGCGGTCGTCGTCGGCAAGGGCGGCGAGGGCGACGCGACGATCGATCTTCCGGATGACTTCTCCGGCTCGGCCGACCTCTCGACGCTGCGACGGGACGGCGACTTCGACCGCGGCGCGTACGTCCGCATCCTCGGCAAAGAGTACGAGCGCTTCGCCGAGACCGCCGCCGAGGACGCCGACCACACCATCGTCGTCGGCGAAGACTGGACGATCATCCCCCTCGAGAACCTGATCGCCCGAATCGGCGAGGAGACAGACCTCGTCGCGGGCGTTACCAGCGCCGACGAGGCCAAAACGGCGTTCGAGACCCTCGAGATCGGGGCCGACGCCGTCCTCCTCGATTCGGACGACCCCGACGAGATCCGCAAGACGGTCGAGGTCCGCGACGAGGCCGCACGCGAACGCCTCGACCTCGAGTACGCCGAGGTGCTCGACGTCGAACGAGCCGGCAGCGCCGACCGGGTCTGCGTCGATACGGGCAGCATGCTCGAACACGACGAGGGGATGCTCGTCGGCTCGATGAGCCGCGGGCTGGTCTTCGTCCACGCCGAGACCGCCGAATCGCCGTACGTCGCCTCCCGGCCGTTCCGGGTCAATGCGGGCGCGGTCCACGCCTACGTCCGCACGCCCGACGGCGGGACGAAGTACCTCGCCGAACTCCAGAGCGGCGACGAGGTCCAGATCGTCGACCTCGAGGGTACTACCCGCGAGGCCATCGTTGGCCGGGTCAAGATCGAACAGCGACCCATGTTCCGGATCGCCCTCGAGACCGAAAGCGGCGACCGCGTCGAGACGCTCCTCCAGAACGCCGAGACGATCAAGGTGGCGTCCGCGGAGGGACGCAAGGCGGTGACCGACTTAGAGGCCGGCGACGAGATCATGCTGTACTACGAGGACACGGCCCGGCACTTCGGCGAGGCCGTCGAAGAAAGCATCATCGAAAAGTAACGGCGGCGCTTCGTCGTTCCGTCAGACCTCGGTCGTCTCCGTCTCGGCGTCTTCTGCGGGTTCGAGGCGCGTCGTACACCAGTGACAGAACTCGAGGTCCTCGTCGACTTCCTTGCCACACTCGGGACAGGTCAGTCCCTCAGCGGCGTCGGCCCCGCGTGGTGGGTACCCGAGCGCGCGAACGGTCGAATCGACCGCGGCGAACAGAGCGATAAACGAGAGGAGAAACTGCGCCATCGCGTCGGTCTCCTCGGCCATGATCGTCGCCTGTTCTATGGCTTGCTCGTAGTTCGTTATCGGACCGGTGTTCGCGAGCTGCTCGAGCGGAAGAAAGAGGGCGCTTGCCAAAATGAAGAGGCCGGCGAAGGCGGCGGCACGGAGCCAGTCCCGGACGAGGACGTGTCCGGCACCCGGCATGATCACCGAAAGGCCGGCGGCAAGGAGCGCACGGATCCATGTCATTGTCTGTGGTGTTGGTAGGAGTCCCCTGCCCTTAACGTTCCGATTCTCGGTACTTTCGACTCAGTCGAGCGTCGCCACCAGCTCCGCGAGCGTCTCGAGGTCGTACTGTCCGGGCGCGGTCGCCTCGGCGGGGTCGACAGGCGCGTAGCCGATCTTCGAGCCATACACCGGCGCGACTGCGCGCGTGTGGCTGCCAACTTCGCCCATCGCCATCGTCGCGACGGTGTCGCCGTGGGCCGTCAGCCGTTCGGTCGCCGACAGCAGTGCGAGCGTGTCCGCCTTCGATTCCGCGGTCACCGCCAGCTTCGCCACGTCGGCGTACTTGCTCGCCTCGGTCAACGTGCGGACCAGTTCCGGCCGCGGCGGCGTCCCCTCAAAGTCGTGGGCCGACGCGACGATCGAGACGTCGCGCTCGCGAGCCGTTTCGAGCAGCCCCTCGGCCTCCCCCTCGAGGATCGACTCGAGTTCGACGTCGACCGCCTCGACGCCTTCGAGCGCGGTCGCGTCGGAAAGCGCCTCGAGCCGCCCCTCGTCGCTCGCTTCGCCGCCCTCCCAGTCGGCGCGATTCGTCGCGAGGATCGGGAGGTCGCCGTCGTAGGCCTCGAGCGCGGACAGGGGTTCGTCCGCCAGGTCCATTCGAAATTCGATCGCGTCGGCGTGCTCGCGGGCCGCGGGTTCGTCCGCGAGCGTAGCCGTCGCCGCCGCCAGCACGAACGAGTCGAAATGCAGTCCCATCGCTATCGACTGCGAACGAGCGCGGCAAAAACGATATCGTTTCGACGGGTAGTTGCGTGCTGATTGGGCGGTTACGCCATTCCGATGGTCTCCTCGGCCTCGAGGAGCTCGTGATACCGGTTGCGAATGGTGACTTCGGAGATGTCGGCCACGTCGGAGACGGCGGCCTGTGTGGTCTTCTCGTTGGTCAGCAAGGCGGCGGCGTAGACAGCGGCGGCCGCGAGGCCGACCGGCGATTTCCCGCTGTGAACGCCCTTCTCCTTTGCGTTCTGGAGTAGGCTTCGCGCGCGGTGTTCGGCCTCGTCGGAGAGTTCAAGTCCAGAGGCGAAACGAGGCACGTAGCTCTCGGGGTCGGCCGGCTGGACCTCGAGCCCGAGTTCCCGCACGACGTAGCGGTAGGTGCGTGCGATCTCGTTTTTCTCGACGCGGGAGACGTCGGCGATCTCGTCGAGCGAGCGGGGGACGCCGGCCTGACGGGCGGCGGCGTAGACACAGGAGGTCGAGACGCCCTCGATCGAGCGACCGGGGAGGAGGTCTTCGTCTAACGCGCGCCGGTAGATGACCGACGCGGTCTCGCGGACGTTCGTCGGGAGGCCGAGCGCGGAGGCCATCCGGTCGATCTCGCCCAGCGCCTGTTTGAGGTTGCGCTCCTTGGAGTCGCGGGTGCGGAACCGTTCGTTCCACTTACGCAGGCGCTGCATCTTCTCGCGCTGGCGCGAACCAAGCGAGTTGCCGTACGCGTCCTTGTTGCGCCAGTCGATGTTGGTCGAAAGCCCCTTGTCGTGCATCGTGTTGGTCGTGGGCGCTCCCACGCGGGACTTCTCGTTTTTCTCGGCGGCGTCGAACGCACGCCACTCGGGACCGCGATCAACCGAGTCCTCCTCAACGACGAGGCCACAGTCCTCACAGACCGTTTCGCCGTGTTCGTCATCGACGACAAGCTGGCCCGCGCACTCGGGGCAAACGAGATCCTGCTCCTCGCTCTCGGTTTCCTGTTCGCTCGTTTCGGGTTCGCTACGTCGTACTCTCGTGTTCGATGATGCGTTAGTCATGCGATGGCGAATGCTCCCGGCCGAACTGACCGCAAAAGCCCGGACGGAGTCGTTACCTTTCACGTTCAGACACTCGAGGTTTAATGGTTTCGAAATCGTGCCCAGAACGCCCTCGAAACCGGATAATTCGACCGAAAGAGTATGATAGATAGTACCAGTAACGCGCCGAAACTACTCCGAAACGGAGCCTCCAAATTTGCTCGGTTCAAACGGTCGACATGGAGATCGCAGTCGGAAGCACGAACCCGGTCAAGATCGAGGCGGTCGAACGGACGCTCGAGCGATACGAGCCGGCCGTGGTCGCCGTCGGCGTCGACTCCGGCGTGAGCGAGCAACCGCGGTCGGTCGCGGAGACCGTCTCCGGTGCCGAGAACCGCGCCCGCCGAGCACTCGCGGCAACGGACGCCGACTACGGCGTCGGCCTCGAGGGCGGTGTCGCCCGGCTCGAGGGCGTGCCGGGTCTATCCCTGATCATGTGGGGGGCCACGACCGACGGCGACCGCGTAGAGCGGGGCGGCGGGCCGACGCTTCGACTCCCCGACGAGGTCGCCGACCGGGTCGCCGACGGTGCGGAGCTGGGGCCGATGATGGACGACCTGCTCGGAACGGCGGGGGTCGCCGAGGCCGAAGGGGCCGCGGGCGTGCTCACGGCCGGTCTGACGGACCGAACACGAGCGCTCGGCGAAGCCGTCGCCTGTTCGTTCGGTCCGTTCGTAACGGACACATACGAGGGTGGGCCGTGATCCGTCCGAACTACCCCGATCGCGATCAGTTCGGAGAGGCCGGGTGTCCCCATGACCGTCAGCGGCTGGAAACGATCTCGTCCCACCGATTGTCAGCGCTTCGAACGTTTTAACCGCACGTACCAACGAATGCTTTCCGCTCGATTATTGGCCGATTACTTTCCACCGAAACCGCAAGCAGGAGTCGGGTTAACCGCGCGTACCAAACCCCCTAAGGGCGTTCCTGTCCACCAAATGAGCATGAGCACTGCAATGGCCCCCGACCTCACGAGCAAACAACAGCGGATTCTGCAGTACCTCCGCGAGAACGCGGCGACGAAGACGTACTTCAAATCCCGCCTCATCGGCCAGGAACTCGGGATGACGGCGAAAGAGGTCGGCTCGAATATCACCGCGCTTCAGGAGGGCGAATACGATGTCGAGATCGAAAAATGGGGTTACTCCTCGAGTACGACCTGGAAAGTCAACGTTTAGACCGAAGCGCAGTCAGCGACCTGTCTGGTCGGTTACCATCGTCTCGACAGTGCCGGCGATACGCAACGGACGCCAAACGCTCATTTCCTCGCAGCGCGATGAAAGCGATAGATGACGCCGCCAGTAGTCTTCGACATGGACGGAATCATCCTCGAGGGAGCGCGGACTCATCCGCAGGTCTACGCCGACGCCGCCGACGCCGCCCTCGCCGACCTCGGGGCCGAGCCGACCTCGTCCCAGCGTCGCGATTTCAGACGCCACGAGCACGACCTGATTCGAGAGCACTGTGACGACCTCGAAATCGATCTCTCGCAATTCTGGGAACTAAAAGAGACGTACGCCTCCGAGGGAACCCACGACCGGCTTCGGACCGGCGAACGCGAGACGTACGATGACGTCGAGGCGATCCACGACCTTGGCGAGCGGACGACGATCGGCCTCGTCACGAACAACCGCCACGAGACCGCAGCATTCGTCGCCGACCACTTCGGGTTCGACTTCGAGGTCGTCCGCGGCCGCGATCCCACGTTCGAGGGCTACGAGCGGCGCAAGCCCGACCCCTACTACATCGAGGACGCCCTCTCGGAACTCGGCACCAGCAACGGAATCTACGTCGGCGATTCCCCAAAAGACGTGACGGCCGGCGACGCGGCGGGCCTCGAGACCGCGTTCGTCCGGCGGCCCCACAACCGCGACCTCGAGCGGCCGGCCGACGCGACCTACGACCTCGAGTCGCTGTGGGAGCTATTGGACATCATCGAATCGGCCTGACTCGGCGAGTAATACGTTCTTGCCCACGGAAACAGGGGGTTACCCTTCGTAGGAGAGGAACCGGTCTGCGTTCCGCGCGAGCGTCCGCGCCCGGTCGCCGAAGGAGTCTGCGTGACGAACGACCAGCACGAGGACGGTCTCGGGGCGCTCGACCGCGTAGCCGTCATCGCGCGAGAGTAGGCCAGCCTCCTCGAGTTCGCCCGCGTACTTGCTGACCGTCGGCGGCGAGACGTCGAGCGCCGTCGCGAGGTCGCCCGCCGTCGCATCCGGCTCGAGGAGGAGTTCGATTAGCATTCCGCGGGGGGTCTCCCGGCGGAGATAGCCAAGCGCCCGTTTCTCGAACTCGTCGAAGCGGCCGGCCGTGACGAAGCGCTTGTAGTCGCCGTCGCGGTAGCGCTCGATGGCGTCGGCCTCCTCGAGCCGCCGGAGGTGATGTTGGGTCTCGCCGGTGCCGAGTTGGAGGTCGTCGCGGATCTTCGAGAAGTGGGCACCGGGTGTCGTCGAGAGATAGCCCGCGATCGCGTCGCGCGCGTCGCTTTCTCCCGCGTCAGCCGCGGCTGAATCCGAGAGGCCGACCAGCGGGGACGCAGTGCCGAGAGCGGCGAATCGGCGCAGCGTCGCTCGTTTATCATCGTCGACCCCATCGGGCGATGTCATAACTACCTACGGACCAAAGGGGACGACCCGTAAAACAGGTTTCGCTCCGCTTCGTTCATCGAAGGCCATCAGTTAAAAAACGACCATCTTCAGCGAGCGTCGGTAGTAACGATTCCCCGTGGCAAGGGCCAGCGCCCGCCGAACGTCGGTCGAAGTCGCGACGAGAAGCGGACAGCGGCTCTTCGACGCAGTCTCGAGACGGCAGCTCAGTCGCTCGAAGACGAGCCGTCCGCGTCGTCGGCCGGCATCTCGGTACCGCCGTCGGCCTGCCCCTGGAAGTCCTGATCCATCTCCTCAATGACCTCGTCGGGGTCGGAGATCTCAGCGGGGTCTTTGCCTTCCTTGATCGCCTGTGCCTCTTGTTCCATCGCTTCGACATCCATATCTGCCTCCTGATCGATCTCGCCGATGATCTCGGCGATGTCGTCCAGCCCGATCAGTTCGCGAGTCTCCTCGTCGAACTCGCGACTCTCGAGTTCCTGACCGTCCTCCTCAACATCGCTACCCGAGAGGTGCTTGCCGTAGCGGCCGACCAGCGAGGTAAGTTCCTGAGGCATGACGAACGTCGTCGAGTCGCCCTGCCCGATGTCGGCCAGCGTCTCCATCCCTTTGTCGATGACCGCGCGTTCGCCCATCGATTCGGCAGAGCGAGCACGCAGGACGGTCGAGATCGCGTCACCCTGTGCCTCTAAGATCTGGCTCTGCTTTTCACCCTGAGCGCGGATGATCTCACTCTGTTTGTCACCTTCCGCCTTCTCGACGGCGCTGCGGCGTTCACCCTGGGCCTCGAGGATCATGGCGCGGCGTTTCCGCTCGGCGGAGGTCTGTTGCTCCATCGCGCGCTGGACGTCCTTCGAGGGGTTGACCTCGCGGACTTCGACGGACTCGACGCGGATGCCCCACTCGTCGGTGGGCTCGTCGAGTTCCTGGCGGATGCGGGCGTTGATCTCCTGGCGTTTGTTGAGCGTGTCGTCGAGTTCCATGTCGCCCAGCACGGCCCGCAGGGTGGTCTGGGCGAGGTTCGAGACGGCGCGTTTGTAGTCGTCGACCTGCAGGAACGCCTTCTTGGCGTCCATCACCTTGATGTAGACGACGGCGTCGGCGGTCACCGGCGAGTTGTCCCGCGTGATCGCTTCCTGTCGGGGCACGTCTAGCGTCTGCGTTCGCATGTCGAAGGCGGCTGTATTCGAGACGAACGGCGGGACGAGATTGAACCCCGGCTCGAGCAGTTTGCGGTACTCGCCGAAGACGGTCAGGGCGCGTTTCTCGTAGGCGTCGACGATTTCGACTGCGCTGAGTAACGCGGCGACGACGACGACGAGGATGAGTGCACCGACGACCAGCAGGATGTCACCGGTGGATTGCAGTGGGAATAGTTGTGCGACCATATTTCGGGGTTACGGCGGTGGAGGGAAAAGCGTTCCCTTATTTCGCCAACATTTATGGCCGCTTGTAGACTCAGCCGGAGCGCTCCGTCTCGGTCTCGCGGTCGGTCCCCGGCGGCGGTTCGTCGAACTCGTCGCCCCCGTCCGCTGCCTCCCGGTCGGGGGTTTCGCCGGCCGCCTGCTCACGGGCGAGTGCACGATCGATTTCGTCCTCCCCGATCGAATCGAGCGATTCGACGGTGAGCACGTTGCCGCCGCCTGGATCGAGGACAATGATCTCCTCGCCCTCCTCGATCGTTCCGTCGGTCGTCCGCGCGCTGTAGTGAGGCGCGAAGCCGCCCTCGTCGAGTTTGACCTCGCCGTCGCGGGTCGTGACGGTCTCAGTGACGTAGCCCGTCACACCGGCGAGCGAGTCCGAGTCCGTGGTTCTGGCAGTGCCTTTCCCGCCGTAGAAGTCGAACTCCCGGTAGACGTAGGCCGCAGCGACCCCGATCGCGAGCGTCAGCGCTGCCAGCACGAACGGGCTCGCCGCGGGCGGAAAGAGTGCGCCGACGAGTCCGGCACCGACCAGCGCGATCCCAATAACGATGAGGTGTGCCCCGGGCGAAACGGCCTCGAGAACCATCAGTGCGAGTCCCACGACCAGCAACAGCAACGGCGCGTTCCCCACGAGGGATTCGACCATGTGCGGCGGTTGGGTCTCGTCCGAATTAAATGTTTACTGCGTACCAGAAACGGTCGGTTCGGAGGGGTGAGCGAATCGCGGGTCAACCGACCGGTGTGGTCACCCCAGCGGAATTGAAATCAGCCGGACGAAGACGAGCACCATCGCGATCGCGCCCAGGATGACGAACAGCACGTTCTCGAGGTCGGGATCGCCCGGTTCGATCGGCGTCGAGTTGGCTTCGGGAACGTACTCGTCGCCGTCGTCCGTCTCGGTTGGTTCGTCGGTCTCGCTCGAGTCGGAGAGATCGATCGGGATACGGTCCCAGCCGTCGTCGCGGCCCTCGGTGTCCACAGTCGGCCGGTCGGAGCCGCCCCACTCGTCGTCGCTCGAGTCGGCAACTGGGCCAGCGTCCGGGTCCGTCGCCGACGACGAACCCCATCGGTCGTCGGTGTCGTCGCGTCCGGACGAATCGTCTGCCATATCCGCCAGTAACGGCCCCGCCGTCAAAAATCCGTGGCTCGACGAGGCGGTCGGGCTCGTCTCGAATCAGGCTCGCTCGGGCCGGTCTCCGATGTCGCCGCCGTAGACGACGCCGCGTTCGGCATCGAGGGTGACGGTCTCGCCGTCCTCGAGCCCCGAGAAGGTCTCCAGAGCCGCGTCGCTGATCATCGGGAGCCCCAGTTCGCGGGCGACCAGCGCCGGATACCCGGTCATCCCCCGCTGGGCGTCGACGATGCCACCGAGTCGAGTGGCGTCGCCCGCGAACTCCTCGTCGAAGTCGGCCGGCAGCGCGACGATCGCGCCGTCGGGCACGCTCGAGAGGTCACCGTCGGCGAGCCGGACGATTGGGCCGGTCGTCCGACCTTCGACGACGACGCGGCCAGTCGTCAGCGCCTCCGCGGCGACGTGGACCTTCAACATGTTCGTCGTGTTCGCGCCCTCGAGGTCGGTCATCATGCCACAGAGAACGACGACGGTGTCACCGCTCTCGGCGACACCGGCGTCCAGCGCCGAGTGGACGGCTTTCTCGACGACTGCGTCGGCCCCTCGATCCGAGACGGGCGCGTACAGCGGCGTCACGCCCCACGTCAGTGCGAGCCGGCGGCGCACCGACTGACTCGGCGTCGAGGCGACGACCGGAACGCCAGGGCGGTACTTCGCCGTCTTCAACGCGGTGTAGCCGGACTCCGTCGCGGCGACGACGGCGTCGGCGTCGATGTCACGCGCCAGAAACCGCGCCGAGCGAGCCAGCGCGTCGGTCCGCGCCTCGCCCGACGCCGGGACGCGCTGCTCGAGCAACTCATCGTACTCCCCGGAGCGTTCGACCTCGCGGATGATACTGTCCATTGCGTCGACGACAGCGACGGGATGGTCGCCGACGGCGGTCTCGGCCGACAGCATGACCGCGTCGGTGCCGTCGAGGACGGCGTTGGCCACGTCGGACGCCTCGGCTCGAGTCGGTCGGCGGGCGTGGACCATCGAGTCAAGCATCTCCGTCGCCGTGATGACCGGTCGGCCGGCCTCGCGGCACTTGCGGATGATTCGCTTTTGAATCATCGGCACGTCCTCCATCGGGCACTCGACGCCCAGATCCCCGCGAGCGACCATCACGCCGTAGGCGGCGTCGATGAGTTCGTCCAAGTTCGCCACCGCGCCGGCGCGCTCAATCTTCGCGATGACCGGAATCTCCGCGCCCGCGTCCTCGATAACCTCGCTGACCTCGTAGACGTCCTCCGCATCGCGGACGAAACTCGCCGCGACGAAGTCGACATCTTTCTCGGCGGCTAACTCGAGGTTCCGGCGATCCGACTCGGTGACGACGTCGAGATCGAGATCGACGCCGGGGACGTTCACGCCCTTGCGGCCGCCCAGTTCGCCGCCGGTGTCGACACGCGCGCGAACCGCGTCGCCCTCGTTCTCGAGTACGGTGGTCTCGATCAGGCCGTCGTCGAGCAGGATTCGATCGCCCGCCTCGACGGCATCGATCGACAGGGAAAGGCCGATCGTCTCTGGCGTCGCCTCGTCGCCCTCGACGAACCGGATTTCCGAGTCCGTCTCCACGGAGACTGTCTCGCCCTCAGGCAGCGGCGCGGTCCGGATCTCCGGGCCCTGCAGGTCGAGCATGATCGCGACCGGCTCTGCGCGTTCCTCGTCGACCGCACGGACGCGATCGATCACGTCGGCCCGGTCCTCGCGGCTCCCGTGGCTCGCGTTCAGCCGCGCGACGGCCATTCCGGCGGCGGCGAGCTCTCGGATCGACTCCCGGTCGTTCGACGCCGGGCCCAGCGTACAGACGATCTTCGCGTTTCTCATGTCAGGGGATAGCGCCAGCACCGCCTAAAAGATAAGCACTCGCCCGCGCTCGAAGACCGGTCCCGAAGTATCGTCCGCGATCCCGTCCCGCGGTCGCGACCACCGACTGCCACCCGTCCTCCCGTCGCTTGCCACGCCAACCGTTTTGCCCGGGTCGATCTTTCCGTCCGACATGCCCACTTACGTAACGCTCGTCGACCTCGACGACCGCGACGTCCAGAACGCTCAGGAACTGGCGTCGATCTGGGGCGAGATCAAGACGGAGTTCGAACAGCACAATGCGGACCTGATCGACTCCTACGCCGCCCTCGGGCAACACGATTTTCTGATCCTCTTCGAGGCGGGCGACCGCGAGGCCGCGTTCAAATCGGCCCTGACGCTACGCCGCCACGGCCTCGAGGGCGAGACGATGGAGATCGTCGACACCGACGACTTCTCCGAGCTGGTCGACGAGGTCTGAGCCGCCCGCTCGTCACCACAGCCCGGCGGCGTTACCGAGCGCCACGACGGAGAACAGCGACAGGGCAAGGAGTAACAGCGCCATCACTTCCGGGGAGGCGAGGTCATCCCACAGCCGAACCAACGAGTCCAATTCGGGGTCTCGTCCGACGATACTACGAACGCGCCCATCACTCTGTGCCATGAGACAGTAACGCACGACTAGACTAATAGAAGTATCTGCGAGCGATTGACAGATCGCGTCGAACGGCGGGCGAGCGTCGACACCGCTTGCAGCGATTCGAGTCGCCGACAGTCCCGAGTGGGGTGCGGTTATCGAATCTTCTCGCCGACCGCGGCGTCGCCGTGGGTCGTCAGCAGATCGGCCTCCTCGCCGGCCGCGAGGATCATGCCGTTGGATTCGACGCCGAACAGTTCCGCTTTCTCCATGTTCGCGAGTAGCACGCACTTTTCGCCAGGCAGTTCGTCGAGATCGTGGAGTTGCTTGATCCCCGCGACGACCTGCCGGGTCTCGAAGCCGATGTCGACCTCGAGGCGCGCGAGGTCGTCCGCACCCTCGATGCCGTCGGCCGACTCGATCCGGCCGACGCGAACGTCGAGGTCCTGGAAATCGTCGAAGCTGATCCGCTCGTCGGAGAGCGACTCGAGGTCGTCGGTGTCCGTCATACCCTCGGCTTCGTCCGCGCCGGTGTCGTCGTTTTCGGTTTCGCCGTCGTCCGACTCGTCACCGTCGTCGGAGGCGGCTTCGACGCGCTCCTCGAGCTTTTCGGTGAGTTCCGCGACGCGCTCGTCCTCGATCTTCCCGAAGAGTTCGCCAGGTTCCTCGAAGGTCCGCGGCGGGGCCTCGAGTGCGTCCTCGAGGTGGGCGTCCGCGACCGCGCCGTCCTCGCCGAGTTGCTCCCAGAGGGCCTGTGCCTTGTCGGGCGTGATCGGCTCCAAGAGGACGCCGACGGCCTTGGCGATCTGGACGCAGTCGCGGATGACCTGTGCCGCTTTCTCGGGCTCGTCGTCGGTGAGCTTCCAGGGCTCGTTGCGCTGGATGTACTCGTTGCCGAACTGGGCCAGCTGGGTGGCGGCCTGCCCGATCCCGCGGAGATCGTAGTCGTTGACGCTCTCGCGGACGTCGCCGATCGCGCCCTCGATGCGCTCGCGGACCGCCGCGGAGACGTCCGCGTCCGGCGTCCCCTCGTAGTTGCGATAGGCAAAGAGCAGCGAGCGGTACCAGAAGTTGCCCACGGTGCCGACGAGTTCTCCGTTGACCCGCTCCTGGAAGGCCTCCCACGAGAAGTCGACGTCCTGTTGGAGGCCGCCGGTCGTCGTCAGGTAGTACCGCAAGAGATCTGGGTGAAAGCCCTCGTCTAAGTACTCCTTGGCCCAGATCGCGCGATTCCGGCTGGTCGACAGTCCCTTCCCGTTGATCGTGATGAAGCCGGTCGCGGCGATCCCGCGCGGTTTGTTATAGCCCGCGCCCTCGAGCATCGCCGGCCAGAAGATCGTGTGATGCTGGATGATGTCCCGGCCGATGATGTGCATGATCTCGCCGTCGCCCTTCCAGACCTGCTCCCAGTCGAACTCGTCGGTCCCGACGCGTTCGGAGTACTGCTTCGAACTCGCGATATACTCGATCGGTGCGTCGACCCAGACGTAGAGGACGAGATCGTCGCCATCACCGTCCTCGCCGGGGTAATCGATCCCCCAGTCCATGTCGCGGGTGATACACCAGTCCTGCAGGCCGTCCTCAATCCACTGGCGGGGCTGGTTGCGCGCGTTCGAGGTCCCCTCGAGGCCGTCCAAAAAGTCGGTGAGAAAGTCCGCAAATTCCGAGACCTCGAAGAACTTGTGGGTCCGCTCGCGGTACTCGGCGGAATTGCCCGTGATCGTGCTCGTCGGGTCCTCGACCTCGCCGGGCTCTAAGTGGCGCTGACAGCCTTCGTCGCATTCGTCGCCGCGGGCCTTCGCGCCGCAGTAGGGGCAAGTGCCCTCGACGTAGCGGTCGGGAAGGTACTGGTCGGCCTCGGGATCGTAGGCCACCTGAATCTCCTTTTCGTAAATATACCCTTCTTCGTCTAACGTGCGGACGATCTCCTGAGTCAGTTCGGTGTTGGTCTCGTCGTGAGTGTGGCCGTAGTTGTCGAACTCGACGTTAAACTGCGGGAACGTCTCTTCGTACTGCTCGTGCCACTCCAGTGCGAACTCTTCGGGATCGACGCCCTGCTGGTCGGCGTTGACGGCGACCGGGGTGCCGTGCATGTCCGATCCGCAGACGTAGGCCGTTTCTTGGCCGATCGTCTCGAGCGCTCGGCTGAAGGCGTCTGCACCGATGTACCCCCGCAGGTGACCGATGTGCAGGTCGCCGTTGGCGTATGGCAACCCGCAGGTCACGACGGCGGGATTCTCCGTCGGGAACTCGTCGTGGCTCATGATCGTCACGTTGCGCTCGCGGGCGTAAAACCCGCCGGTTTCGATCGTCCGACCGCGAGTATCCGATCGTCGCAACGAAAGCCAATCCGTGCGATGGCACGCGCGGCGACGCGCTGTCGCTGTCGAGACGATCTCCCGTGTCATCGCCGAGCAAAGAGCGGCAGTCAATCGACGGAGTCATCGAATTCGGGGATCGGCGCTGCCGAATCGCGTTCCGCCCCTCCCGTCGATACGCGGTCCGTAGTCAGTCCTGACTCGCCCGCTTGAAGAAGGCGATCGCGGCACCGAGAAGCGTCAGGTTCTGGAGGAACGAGGTGAGTTCCTCGTCACGCGAGTCCGAGTCGACGGCCCAGAAGTCGTGCATGACGGGCGTGACGCCGATAAAGAACGCGGCGATGCTGCCCGCGGACAGTTTCGGCCGTTTCCAGAATCCGATTCCGAGGCTTCCGCCGAGGAGGAGCCCGCTCGAGAGCGGGACGAGCCTGTCAGCGGCCGGAACGCCCTTGGCGTCTGCGTACGCGATACGACCATCGAGATTCGTCAGGTTACGGATGGCGAGTACCGCGAGGCCGCCCGCGAAGAGGACCCTCCCGAGCCGCGACGGCGTGCTCGTCTCCGTATCGTCGTCTTGTGACATCACTCGAGTCGAGGTTCCTCGGTGAATTAACCCTCACTCTTACCAACGGTCCTGCCGCTACCTCGGTCGGTACTATCGACGGCCACGTCGACTCGAGAGCGACGGCGTTGCTCGCTCTAATCGTCGCTTGCGACGGGCACGCTCGCACGTACCTCGAGCCGATCGAGATCGCCGATGAAGGAGGCCAGCATCTCGCGGGTGACGTGGGGCATACAGACGACGCGTAGTTCGCCGGTCGCGGTTCTCGAGATGCGCCAGCCCTCAGCCCGGAGCGCGTCGAACGTCGATCGGGGCACGTCGGCCGCGACCAGCGGCAGGGTCGGGTCGGCGACCCGATAGCCGCGCTTCTCGAAGGCGTCGGCGAGCCACTCGGCGTTGTTCTGCGAGCGGACGTACTGGCGGCGGTAGCCCTCGGACCACAGTTCTTCCATCGCCGCGACGGCACTCGCCACGCCCGCACCCGATCGCGTCCCGGTCAGGGTCGCCTGGGAGGTCGACTCGAGGTAGGGTGTATCGACGGCGAGTTCGTCGAGCAGGGACGGCTCGCGGACGAGCAGCCCGCCGGCGGGGACCGCGGCCTGGCCCATCTTGTGGGGGTCGATCGCCATCGTGTCGACCGCGGCGTGACCGAAGTGCCACTCGTAGTCGGTAAAGGGGAGGACGAAGCCGCCCCAGGCGGCGTCAACGTGGCACATCGCGCCGACCGACCGAGCGATCTCGCCGAGTTCCGGAATCGGATCGACGCGGCCGTACTCGGTCGTCCCCGCGACGCCGATTACCGCGGCGGTGTCGTCGTCGACCGACGCCCGAACGGCCTCGAGGTCCGCGCGATGGCGGTCGTCGGTCGGAACGATGCGCAGTTCGACGCCGAGCAGGTCGGCGGCCTTCTGGAAACTGAAGTGGCCCGATTCGGGCATGACGACGTTCGGCGTTCGGCTATCGGCCCGTTCGCGGGCGATCCGAACGGCCTGAATGTTGGCTTCCGTCCCGCCGCTCGTGATGTAGCCCGTAGGGTCGTCCATGCCAGCGATCTCGCCGAGGAGGGCGACGGCGTCGTCCTCGAGCGCTGATACGTTCGGGTAGGTGCCAGGGTCACCGGGGTTCGTCGCGAGAAACCGTTCGGCCGCGTCGCGCGCCGCCGGGTGGGGTTCCGTACACATCGACGAGAGAACCCGGTCGAACGCTTGCGGCTCGATTTGCATATCACGTATGTAAACGGTCAACGGTTTATTTGTTGCGTTTGACGATGTTTCTCGAGGGAGGGGTTTGGAGTCACGGATCGAACGTGACGTTCGGTGATGCCGAGCGGACCACCCGCGCTCCGTCGAAAGCGTGCCTTCAAGTCCGCCGCCGCGCAACGACGACGCATGAACCCAGGCGACCGCGTCCGCGTCGATCGCGCAGACCGCACGTACGAAGGCGTGTTGCTCCCCTCGAGCACGGGCGACCACCTCGTGGTGAAACTCGAGGGTGGCTACAACGTCGGCATCGACCGCGAGGAAGCCGACGTATCGGTCCTCGCAGAGGACGTCTACGAGATCGACGGGACGGACTCGACGGGGGCGGAGAACGAGGCAGCCAGTTCGGAGATCGAGTTCGACGACGACCTGCCGACGATCTCGCTGCTCTCGACCGGCGGGACGATCGCCTCGACGGTCGACTACCGCACGGGCGCGGTGACGGCCCAGTTCGATGCCGAGGACGTCCTGCGGGCGGTGCCGGATCTCGCTGGTCGGGCGAACTACCGCGGTCGCGTCGTCGCCAACATCCTCTCGGAGAACATGGAGCCACCGCTCTGGCAGGACCTCGCGCAGGCGGTGTACGAGGAGATCGAGGCCGGTGCCGACGGGGTCGTCGTCATGCACGGCACCGACACGATGCAGTTCTCCGCGTCGGCGCTTTCGTTCATGCTTGAGACGCCGGTGCCGGTCGTCTTCACCGGGTCCCAGCGCTCGGCTGACCGGCCGTCCTCGGACAACGTGATGAACGCCGTCTCGGCCGTCGAGGCCGCCAAAAGCGACTGCGCGGAAGTGCTGGTTTGTATGCACGCCTCCGAATCGGACGACCGCTGTGCGCTCCACCGCGGGACGCGCGTGCGAAAGAACCACACCTCTCGCCGCGACGCCTTCGAGACGGTCGGTGCGGAGCCGCTGGGCGAAGTCGACTACGAGACCAGCGGCGACGAGACGGTCTCGTTCCGGCGCGACTATCGAGAGCGCGGCGCGGTCGATCCGGCGATCGAATCCAACCTCGAGGCCGACGTGGAACTCCTGAAGTTCACGCCCGGGATGGACCCCGCGTTCCTCGAGACGGTCGAGGGCAGCGATGGCCTCGTCATCGAGGGTACCGGCCTCGGCCACGTCCACACCGACCTCATCCCACGGATCGCGGACCTGATCGAGGACGGGACGACGGTCGTGATGACCAGCCAGTGTCTCGAGGGCCGGGTCTGCGACCGGGTCTACGATACGGGTCGTGATCTGCTCGAGGCGGGCGTCGTCGAGGCCGGCGACACGCTGCCAGGGACGGCGAAGGTCAAGCTGATGTGGGCGCTCGCAAACAGCGAGAACGTCGAGGAGGCGATGGGGACGTCGCTGGCCGGCGAGATTCAGGAACGGTCGGTTCCCTGGGAGTAGGACGAATTCGTCTCGAGGAGATCGGCTGGACCTGAAACGGTGGCTCGGGTGTGAGTGGGGCGACGGTGTTCTGCTATCGTGGCGGCATGGGATTTCCACGCCCTCCCCAACCGATTTCTGCTCACGGGTGCTTCGCACCCGTCGCATGGTTCGCGGGACCGGCGGTCCCGCGCTAACACTCACGTCTCGCAGCGTTCGCTCATCCACCTGAAGACACGACGCGTCTTCTGAGCCATTCGCTCGCAGGCTCGCGAAAACCTCGCACGGCTTCGTCTTGTGATTCACTTTGGTCATCATTCGACAGCGCGCGCCACCGTATGGCTGTTCACCGGTCTGTAGCTGACGGCGTGTCTCCGTCTCGAGAGCCTGCGAAGTTCTTTCCCGCGCGGTCGTGTTACCAACGACCGTTCGACGAACGATGTCATCCGACGCCGATCCCGCCATCGAGATCCGCCGTGCCACCCACGACGATTACGAGGCCGTCGCCGACTTCACGAGCGACATCTGGCCCGAACGCGGCGGCGACTACATCCCGCGGATCTACCACGACTGGCTCGAGGACGAGCACAGGCAGGGAAAGAAAACGTTCCTCGCGGAAGTCGACGGCGACGCCGCGGGAATCGTGCAGGGGGTCATGCTCTCCGAGGACGAGGCCTGGTTTCAGGGGATGCGCGTCGCGGCCGACCACCGCCGGCAAGGCATTAGCAGCAGGCTGAACGAGGCGACCTTCGAGTGGGCCCGCGAGCAGGGCGCGACCGTCGGCCGGGTGATGATCTTTTCGTGGAACGCGGACTCGCTTGGCGCGGCGCGATCGAGCGGCTACGAGCCGATCACCGAGTTCCGCTTCGCCCACCGAGGGCCCGATGCGGCCGCTTCGGGGCCGTCTCGGGTCTCGAACGATCCCATCGCAGCCTGGCGATACTGGACCCACAGCAACGCGCGCGCCCACCTGACCGGACTGGGACTCGCCCCCGAGGAATCGTGGGCCGTCCGCGAACTCACCGGAGACGATTTCGAGCGGCTGGGCGAGAAGACGGCCGTCTTCGCGGTCGAACGCGACGACGGGCTCGCGGGCGTCGGCTACAGAACGCGAACCGTCGAGCGACCGGCCGACGAAACCGAGTCGGGCGAACCGGAAACGTGGGCCGAGTACGGCCTCGGCGCGTGGGACGACGTCGACGCCGCGCGCTCGCTGTTCGCCGCGGTCGCCAGGGACGCGGCCGCGCTCGAGGCCGACGCGACTCGCATCGCGATTCCCGAGACCGCCCGGTTCGTCACCGACGCCGCCGCGACGGGGGCCGCGATCGCCGAAGAGCCGGACATCGTACTCGGGATCGATCTCACCACGTACTGACGCACCTCACTCCGCGGCCAGTCGTCGCAGCCGCTCGAGGCGGCGCTCCGTCGCGGGGTGGGTCGCGAAGAGACCGCCACCGCCGTCGCGCTCCGGATCCAGCGTCGGCAGGACAGACATGGCGTCCACGGACTCGGCGTGTCTCCGCAGATCCTCCGGCGGGGGCTCCGCGGTTGACGAATCGAGTCGCTCGAGCGCGGCCGCGAGCGCGCCCGGATCGCCGGTCGCGGCGACGGCCGCCCGGTCGGCCGCGAACTCCCGCCCGCGAGAGAACAGCCCAACGCCGAGGCTCGAACTGAGAGTCAGCAGGTGGCCGACCGCCAGCCAGGGAAGGACGCGCGGGTCGAAGTCGTCATCGTCGTCCATCATCGCAACGAACTCCTCAGACGCGACCAGCGGGACGAGCACCCACGTCAGCAGCCGCAGGTCGTCGTTCGCGACGTGGGCGAGCTCGTGGGCGAGCACCGCCTCGAGTTCCGCGTCGGACACCGCCTTGAGCAGGCCCGCGGAGACGACGACGACCGGCTCGCCGCCGCTCGAGGTGGTACACGCGATCGGGGTGGCCGCAGGGTGGCGTCGCAGGTCTGGCACCGGCAGATCGAACTGCGCTGCGAGCCGCGACGCCGACGATTCGACGCGACCGCTCCCGTCGGAATCGATCGACACCGTCTCTCGGAGCAGCCGACGGCGGCTCCGACGGACCGCGCGCCGCATGCCGGCGGCCCACGTAAGCAACGTGAGAGCCGTTCCGAAGAGGAATGCACCGACGAGCGTCCACGGACCGGGATCGATCACAGCGCCGACCGCGGCAACGACGATGCCGCCGATCGCAGCGCCGCCGATGATCACCAGAACTAGCCCGAGAGCGGCCAGCGTTCCGAGCCCGATCACGCAGGCACCGATCGCCCGTCCCGCGAGTCCAATTGTGGTCCGTACTCGCACGGCTACCGGTTTCAATCGGAGACAGTTAATCGATTCGACGGCTCGTCGACGGACCGTCGGTCGAACCATCGCGGTGGTGCGCCGTGTTACCCGCCGCTGACCGGCGGAAACAGCGCCAGTTCGTCGCCCTCCTCGAGCACCGTCTCCATCCCCTCCTCTTCGACGAGCACGTTCGTGCCGTTGCGAAGCACGTTGATCTGCGATCGCAGTTCGCCGTCGCCGTCGAGGATTCGGCCCTCGAGGTCGGGTCGGTCCGCGACGAGTTGCTCGAGCGCGTCGCCGACGGTGTCGCCGGCCCCGGCGTCGACGGCCACGTGTTTGTTGCCCGCGCGTTCGGCGAGGTCGGCAAACAGTTTCCACTCCGTGGGCATACGTGGCGCTATCGGTGCCGACGGCAAGTAGCTACCGCTCCCGCGGCCGTTCCGGCTCGCGTTCGGAGTCGCGGTCGGCGTCCGACTCGCCGAGAGCGTTCGAACCCGGTCTCCGACCGGTCGTAGCGCCCTCATCCTCGGTTCGCGCCACGGCCAGCGTCCGCTCGGTTACCCGTCGCAGCGCATCGGGCCGCCCGAGAACGTATGCGGTGTCGCCGACCGCCAGTCGAACGTCGCCGGCCGGCAGCACCAGCGCCTCGTCGCCGTCGTCCCGGTGCTCGCGCTCGAGGGCCAGCACCAAGACCGGCAGCGCGTCGATCGCCACGCCGGTGAGCGGATCGTCTGCCTCGACGGCGACGGTCGTCACCGTCTCGTCGGCCGCCCAGAGCAGTGAAACGAGGGCACGTTCGGCATCGGGGCTATCCGGCAGCGTCACGAGCCGATACTCTCGATCGGGCTCGAGATTGCGGGCGTCGTCGGCGTCCAGCGCGACCGTCGCCACGTCGTCGGCGGTCGCGCGCAGTTCGCCGCTGGCGACTCGACGAGCGGTGCCGCCCTCCTCGTCGCGCGTCCAGACGCGCACCGCATCGCCCGGGCTGGCGTCGGCCGCGGGATCGGCCTCGAGCGCAACGGCAACGGTGCCCGGCGCGAGCGTCGGGCCGATCCCAGCCTGTCGGCCGCCGACGGCGAGGTAGTCGATCGTCCCGTCCGCCTGTAGATCCACGTCGACGTGGCCGATCCCGAAGTCGCGCTCGAGGCGGGCGATCAGCCGCTCGCGGAGCTGATCGACGGTGAGCCGGCGCGGGAAGAGCAGGGTTTGGCCGGCGATCTCCGCCTTGACCGTCTCGTCGACGGGGTCGTAGCCGTCGATATCGTCGATCTCCGCGGGGAGGTCGACGGTGATCATCCGGCCGGCAGACCGAACGAGCTGGCCGACTTCGGTGATCGTCCGCGGCGTCGCGACCATGAACACGTCCCGGGCGAGAAAGTCGCCCAGCCGCCGCCCGGCGTCGGCGGCGATCGCACTGGCGACGAACGTCCCGACGGTATAGACCGCGGTTTTCGGCTCGAGTAGCCCCGTATCATTGAGAATCGCCTGCTGTAGCGCGGTCTGGGTGTTCAACAGGAGCGCGACGACCGTGACTCCGACGAGAACGGCGACCCCGTCCGCGATTCCGGTGGCGCTGTACCAGCGGTACGTGACGGCCGCGACGGCCGCCGCGCCGGCCGAGAGCACGGCCAAGCCGACGATTCGGACGAGTGCCGCCACTGGCGTTTCCATCGGGAGCGCCTGTGCGAGAGCGAGAGCGGTCATCTCGCGATCGCCTCCGCAAATGTCTCGGTCGCTTCCTCCGGACCCACGACGAAGGCCTCGTCGCCGGCCTCGAGACGGCGCTCGATGCCGGGGCCGAACACCCAGCCGTGGCGGCGGCCGCCGGTCTCGCTGCCCTGGCGTCGCACCGCGAGGACCGTCACGTCGGCTGCCGCGGGCGCGGCGACATCGTCCGCCTCGGCGCTCGCGCTGGCCGCGCCGACGGTGAGCCGCCGAACGGCGTACCCCTCGCGTTTGACCAGCGAAAACGCCTCGAACTCGCGGCTCGTCCCGCGAGACCGGACGACGAGTCGCGGCGAGCTGGCCTCGAGCAGGGCCTTCACGTCCCGGCGCGCGACGGCGAGAGTGACCCGTCCAGACCCGCCAGCGGTCGCCGCGTTCGGTTTCGGCTCGGGGACGACGGCCTCGACGTCTTCACCGCCGTCGGTGGCCGCGCGGTCGTCGTCCGCGGGCGCTTCAAGGGTCGGCGCGGGCTGCTCGTCGTCGATCTCGCTTCGGACGCTCAGCACCGTGCCGGTGATCGAGCGTTCGTCGGTTCGAACGGTCACCTCGTCGCCACGGGCAAGCCCCGTCGGGACCAGCGTCGTGAGGGAGACGGCGCGCTGGCTTCCGGAAATGCGCCGCGAGAGGCTTCCCGACGGCGGTGCCGCCGCGATCGTCGCCCGAGCGCGCTCGTTGATCGTGACGTCGACGTCCGCGAGGTCGTGGTCGGTTCGCAGCCGCTCCTCGAGGCGGCCCTCGAGTTCCGAGAGCGGCAGATCGGCGGGGAATCGCCACGAACCGGCCGAGAGGCGGCCGCGGATGTCGGACGACAGCGGCGGATACCCCTCCATGTCGCGGATGTCTCCGGTCGGCCGGACGGTGACTTGACCGACCGCACCGACGAGTTCGACCACGTCGGCCGAGAGCGTCCGTTGTCGGAGGCGGGTAAAGGAGAGCCGGCGAGGGAGTTCGGCCCCGAGTTTGTCGCCCTGGTTGTGGGCGTAGAGCGCGAGCATAAGGACGACCAGCACGGCGACGAGCAGTCGTGGTGACTGGGAGATCGTGGGTTCGACAAGACCGAGCAGCCCGCCTTGCACGCTGGCGATCGACAGCGCGAGGACAACGACACCGAAGCCGGGCAGCGTGACGCCCGTGAAGTACCGCACGAGAAACCCGAGCGATCCGGCGACGAACGCGGGGACGATACCGGTCAAGAGGCCGAGATAGAGGCCGAGCAGTACTTCGACCGGGAGCGACGACATTGTCAGTCAGTGGCTGGGAATCGTTAAATGTGCACCGACGGACCGCCGCGGCGGACGCCGATCGGCGGGACGAGAAGCCGACCGCGGCGCGACGCGACACGTGCCGCCGGACGCCGGGGGCGAATTTTTGCTCGCTGGCGTCGTATAGTCCGGTATGGTGATCTCGATCCAGTACTACGACCTGGTCCTCCTCGGGATTCTGGCGAGCCTGGTACTTGGGTTTGCCGCCGGAGCCCTGACGACGATCTCGACGGCGATTACGGTGCCGGCGGCGGCGCTCATCGGCATCGCGCTGATTTACCAGACGATCTTCCTGCGCGGGCCGGTGAGCTCGACCAGCGACCTCTCCGAGGAGGCCCACGAGATCGAACTGCCGAAGTGATCACCCACACACCGTCGGTGCGCGAGCGACCGCCAGCCGAACCCGGTCGACGCACTGAGGTTTATGCGAACACTCGCCGTAGCGTCCGTATGCTCTCCCGTGTTCTCGTCCCGATGGACGGCTCCGAGCTGGCCGAGCACGCACTCGAGTACGCGCTCGAGAACCACCCCGACGCGTCGGTGACCGTCCTCACCGTCGTCGGCGAGCCGTCGGTCATGATGGGCGAGGCGATGAGTATCGCTTTCGAGGACGACATCGAGGCGGCCGCGGAGGACCGTGCCGAGTCGGTTCTCGAGCGCGCCAGCGAAGTGGCCGCCGAGCACGATGCCGAGATCGACACCGTCGTCGCGGTCGGCCGGCCCGCACGGGCGATCGTCCGCCGGGCCGACGACTACGACGCGGTCGTGATGGGGAGTCACGGCGGCGATATGGTCGATCGGCTGTTCGTCGGAAACGTCGCCGACACCGTGTTCAAACGGTCGTCCGTGCCGGTGACCGTCGTCCGCTGACCGCACTCGAGCGTGTCTCCGGCGGCCGGGGTAGTCCGGGGTGGACCGACGCGACACGGAGACGTTTAACTAACGCCGCCGCTCAGCGGAGTGTATGGTCGGCGGCCGGTCGCTTCGAGAACGACTGCCGGAGAACTGGCGACGAGTGTTTACGACGCGGGCCACCGTAATTCTCGTCTTGCTCGTCGCGCTCCTCTCGGTCGCAACCGCGATTCTCAATATCTGGACGCCCGACCCCGGTCCGCTGCACAAACACGTTCCCGAAGCGATTCAAAGCGCCGCCGCCTTCACCGGGGCACTCACCGGATTCGCGATGGTCGGCAGTGCGCTCGCCCTCCGACGCGGACTCCGCGCCGGGTGGTGGGCGACGTTACTGTTACTTCCGGTGACTGCGGGACAAGGACTCCTCCAGTCGAGTCGATACTCGCTACCGCTGGTCGTCCTCTCCGTCGTTTCGATCCCGGCACTCCTGTTGACGCGCGGTCGGTTCGACAAAGCGCTCTCGCTGACCACGACCCAGATCGCTGCCGGGACATCCCTCATCGGCGTTCAGCTCTACGGCACTATCGGCGGCTACGCCCTCCGGGAGCACTTCGACGAGATCGACACCATCCTCGACGCGTTCTACTTCACGCTGATCACCTCGAGCACGGTCGGATACGGCGACGTGACGCCGAACTCGGGGTCGGTCCAGGGGATGCTGTTTACGATGTCCGTGCTCGTGTTGGGCGTCGCCAGTTTCGGTATCGCCATCGGGGCGCTCGTCGGCCCGCTGATCCAAGACCGCATCTCGCGAACCCTCGGAAAGATGACCGAATCACAGCTCCACCTGCTCGACGAGCACATTCTCGTGCTCGGCTACGGCGAACTGACGGAACCGATCGTCGACGAACTCGCGGACAGCGGCCGCTCGTTCGTCGTCGTCACCACCGACCGCGAGGCCGCGACGGCGTTGTCCGACCGCGACGTACAGGTCATCACCGCCGATCCGAGCGACGAAGAACCGCTCAAGCGCGCGAAGATCGACCGCGCAGCCGCGATCCTCGTCGCGACGAACCACGACGCCGAAGACGCGCTGACGGTCCTCACCGCGCGCGAACTCGCACCGACGACTCGCATCGTCGCGGCCGCGACCGACCGCGAGAACAGCAAGAAACTCGAGCGCGCCGGCGCGGACTCGGTGATCAGCCCGGCGCAACTCGGGGGGCACCTGCTCGTCCAGTCGGCGCTTGGCAGCGACGAGACCGCGCTGGTCGACCGCATCCTCGAGAGCGAGTGATCGCGGCTACCGGTGGCGGCCCCGGTGGACGATCGCCACGTCGGTCTCGAGGTCCCGAAGCTTGTGAAACGTCGGCGGCGAGACGAATCGCGAGGCGGCCGACCGATCGGTGCTCGAGCCGACGAAACAGACGTCGTGCCGGGGCGCGGCCCGCGAAAGGTATGCCTCGACCGACGCGGTGGCGACGTGGGTCTCGAAGGGACCCGAGAAGGCGTCGACGAGGGCGGTCAGTGTGTTCTCGGCCCGCCGGCGCTGAGATTCGCTGTCGATACAGGTACAGACGCTGACCGCGCGGCCAGGCTCGGTCACTCGGATGGCGAAATCGAGCATCGCGCGGGCGGTGTCGCCGGCACCCCGAACCGCGACGAGGCCGTGTCGCCACCGCCGGCGCTCCTCGCTCGAGCGAAACGCGATGACGTCGATCTCGCTCTCGAAGAGCCCCCTGATGAACGACGAGAGCGCGCCGCGGTCGTCCTCGGCGTAGGGAGTGACGATGAGATCGCAGTTCTGTTGACGCGCGGTCTGGAGGACCAACCCGGCCGAGAGCCCGCCATCGGAGCGCCGTTCCGATGAGGACCGCGAACCGAACGGTCGCTCACCGCCGTCGGCGGCGACGACGACCTCGCAGGGGACGTCGTATGCCGACTCGAGGTCAGTCGCGAGTGACTCGAGGCGGTCGGCGGCGTCGCTCGCCGCGCGTTCGGCGGCGGCCGCGACGTCCTCACCGCCGTCGGTGCTGGCCTGTGCGTCGACCGCGTCGCCGGCCTGTTCCGAGGAGGCGTCCGCAGCAGACCCACCACCATCCTGTCCGACGGCCGCCTCGTCGATGGCGTCGACGAGGACGACCTTCCCGGCGTCGTGTGCGCCGGCGATCGACGCGGCGAAGCGAGCGACCGTCTCGTCGCCGTTGCCCATCGGCACGAGGACGTGGTCGTCGCTGCTGGTCGTCCCGTAGAGATAGCGGGCGCGCTGCTCGTAGAAGTGACGCCGCCAGAGGACGAACGCGGCCGCGACGAACGAACTCGAGACGACGATCCCGAGAACGTAGGCGAACTGTGCGTTACCGGTCACGAGCACAAGCAGCGCGGTCGAAAATGCCGTCGGCTCCTCGAGATCGAGCGCCCAGGTGCAGGCCCCGGTGAGGAAGACGCCGAGGGCGGCACTGGACGCCCCGATCGTCTCGGCGGGGAGCCCGATCATGGTCGTAAACGCAAGCGCGAGCCAGCCACAGAGCGCCCCGACGGTCATCCCGCCGACGAACGTCCCCGGCGTCGAGTACTTCCCCTCGGGATCGGCAAAGAGCGTGTATGTCCCAGAGGCCAGCGGGGGAAACAGCAGGAACGAGACCGCCGTCGTCACGTCCGCAAACCACGTCACCGCCCCGATCAAAAGCGGCACGAACACCAATACCGAGAGGTGCAGGAGGTTGCCCGTGTGCTCGATCCATCGGCGGAAGGCGTCGAGTTCGCGTCGCTCCAGTCGTCGGAGCCGTCTCACGAGCGCGCGAACGCGCGCCCGTACTTCCTCGCGCATCTCTCTTCCTCAACGGAGGTCCAGCGCACCCAAAACTGTTCGGCTTTGCAGGGGGCGTCGGCACGCTCCCGAGACTACTCCGGCGTGCCCTCGAGGATGTCGACCCCGCTCGAGGCCCCGATCCGGTCGGCTCCCGCCTCGAGCATGGCCACGGCGTCGTCGTAGCTCCTGATGCCGCCGCTGGCCTTGACCGGGAGGTACTCGCACAGGAGTTCGACGTCGTCGACGGTCGCGCCCCTGTTGGCGAAGCCGGTTGACGTCTTCACCATCGCGGCGTCGGCCGCGACGGCGGCCTCACAGGCCCGGCGCTTTTCCTCGTCGGAAAGCAGTGCGGTCTCGAGGATGACCTTCACCGGGATCGGCACCGCGGCGACCAGTTCGGCGAGTTCGGCCCTGACGACGTCGTCTTCGCCGGCCTGCAGGCGGCCGACGTTGATCACGACGTCGAGTTCGTCCGCGCCGGCCTGCCAGGCGGTCACGCCCTCGCGGCGCTTGATCTCGTGGCTGTGCTGGCCGTGAGGGAAGCCGACGACGGTCGCGAGGGTCACGTCGGGGGCGTAGTCGGCCGCCTCCGCGACGGCAGAGGGCGGGATGCAGGCGTTCATCCCGTACTCCCGGGCCTCGTCGAGGACCGTCCGCACGTCGGCCGGGGTCGTCTCGGGTCCGAGGACGGTGTGGTCGATCAGGGGAGCGAGTTCGCTGCGGTCCATACGCGGGCCGACTCGGCGACGGGTGAAAAGCCGCCCGGTCAGTTCACGACTCGGCGGCCGAGACTCGAGGCACGATCGACGGACCCCCGCTTTTGTTCAGTTCCCCGCCGCTAGCTGTCAATCACGGTCCAGCAGGTATCCGGTACATCGAGTCGAATTATCGTCTGGAAGTCGGCTCCAGCGAGGCGTACGAAATCGACCGGGTGCAGGACCACTCGAGCGTGGCCACCAAACGCGGACCCATTTGCGAGCCATGTTTCGCCTACTGCCACCGAGAGATAACCATCTCACACGACGACAGTAGCGCGTCCGACTATCGATAGCGCCCACGCTCGAGTCGGTCCGCCACCGGAAGACTCACGCTCGGCGGAAACGATGAGCGACGACGTAGTCGTCTTCGACCTCACATCGTCGCCGACGGTCGACTTTGGAGTCGCGCAACTGTTGGAGGCCCTCCAGCGAAAACTCGAGTCGTGCGGAACGGACCTCCGGGTTGCGGGAGCGGACGCCGAGGTCATGAACCTGTTCGAGGCGACGGGACTTGCAGCGAACGTTGGCGGTGTGACGCCCGAGGGCCGGTCGACGACGTCATCGACCGCTGGAGAGCGGAGCGATCGTCCTAACGAGTGGAATCGAGATTCGCATCGATACCGCGGTGGTCAGCATGGACTGCCGGCGTATTGGTGATCACCGCGGTACCGAGCAACCGAAGATGTCGATAGTCCAACTCTACCCTCTTGTATGCCTGTTGACGGTGACTGTGTCATAAACGACAAAAAGAGAGGCCGGAATAAGGAGAACCCACCCAGCGTAAGAGAGAGGCGGAGACTCGAGCAACGCAAGAGACCCCCCAACGAAGAGCGCAACACCGGAGATGATGCGTGTGACGATTCGTGTGAGCGTCAGGCCGTGATAAAAGTATTCGAATAACGGATCAACGAAGACATTCCTAAGAATATATGACAGGATGGATTCCATATGACGACCTATTTGAGTTAGAAAATAAAAGTTTGACGGTTAGCCAAAAATACTACTGCATTAGGTCCTGGTAGAAATTATCAGAATTTCTTACCTATTCTAGATTGTTCCGACCGAGCCTTCGTCTTGGTGCAGGCGTAGAGGTCAACTGCACGCACAATAGCGTCTCTTCGGTAGGGCTCTTTCAACCGCGCTTGGACGTTCTCGACGTCACATAGTCGAAACATCACCCGCGCTTCCCACCGGTCGTCGACGCCATATTTCGCACACATGCGACCAGCGCGCTCGTTGCTCGCCGATTCCACGCTCCGCTGCCTCAAGGCCTTTGCTCCAGCTTCGACTGTGCGGCGAGTCACATCATATGCTTCCTGTACGGCGTCGTAGACCATCTCGGCGACGTGGTTCGATCGAAGCGAGACGGACCCGTACTCAGACACAACTAACTTGAGAATCCGCTTCAGCGCTTGTCGCACGCTATCGACATGACGGCCGTGTTCCTCGGCGATATTCTGAGGCGATAACTGCCCACCGACAGTGACCAGCGTCTCGAGAACCTCCCACTCGACGAGCGATAACCCATCTGAGAGGTGTTTCACGATCACGCTTTCCTGCGCAACGATGGTCTGGGCTTCCTCGAGAATGACGTTCTCAGACAGATTATCCTACGGAACGTTGTTGCAGTGGTGAACGTCGAACTCGTCGCTGAATACTTTCTGCGGATCGTTCTCGACGCAGGCAACCGGCTGGTGGATGTAGGCGGTCAAATCGTCGTCACCGACGCGACATCGAACGACTCGTAGCCGAGCCTGGTGTGGTGAACGGCGACCGTCATACCGACTCTCCCCGTCACGATCAGTATCCGTACATAACGACCGAGTACAGTCTACTGGCCGCCCATTTGTTTTTATACGAGAACGTGTAATTTCTTGCGTATGTCATTGACTGCTGCTGCTCTGCTTGGGGCATTGATCGCATTATCAGCCGCTTTTGGAGGGATAAGCGGGTTTGTTGGAGTACGCCGAGCACTCTCGACATAACGTACAAGCAAATGCTCAGTACCGTTTGAGGGTGTACCACCGTCGGTAGAACCTCCCACTTCTTGAGCGCGCGGCGAACCTCGTCATCGTCATCGGTTGCCTGATGGGCTGGCTGGGCGTCTGAGTCTCGACATCGTACAGCCGGTTCGCACGGACGAATCCGTCCGTCATCGTTCCACCTCTCCACCGTCGGTGCGTACTGGCGCAACCCGCTCTGCACCAGTCCGCTGTATTCGACGGGGACACCCGCATTCGTAACCTGCTTCGGAGTGGCCGTCAGTGAGACGGGTGTAGCGACACCCACACTCGGGACACTGGAATTCCCGGTCTGTCGTCGGTGTCGGTAGAGTGTTCAATCGTTGTCGGGATATTATTAGATCAATTTCGAGACTATTTTCGGCGCTCACGCGGACCACCCCATTTCCTTCGAAGAATCGCCAGACTACGGCAACCGGGTAGTAAAATCCGCTATGATTTGGTTTCGCGACCCCTGTTATTCCACCTTTCGAAGTCGGAAATGACTGACAGGGGCAGATCAGACTGTCGTTTTAGCTTCTTACAAGAGAAAGACGGGTCGGGATTGAGCAAACCCGAAGGTTGCGATGTTCGACGAATCCATGACTGAACGAGCGAAGCGACGCGAAGGAGTGGACTCGTCGGGATGTATGATTCCGCTCGAGTCGTACAGTTTGGTTCGTATCTCTCATGGTTGTGGTATGTTACGGCAGGTTCTCTCGTCGGACTTCCATCTTCTCGCGCTCGGTGCGGGCGTCGTAGTGTTCGTACAGGACCTCGAGCGACACGTCCATGCGCTCGCTGACGACCTCCGGCGTCGTCTCCTGGTTGAGGTGGTGCGTGATCGCTCCCCGGCGGATCGCGTGGGGAGATCGCGCCGACGGACACTGTGAGGGATTCCCGTCGCTCCCTCGAGCGTCGCATGAACGCGGCGTCTCGCCGTGCGGACACTCCCCGTAGGTGCAAGGGTGCAGCGCTCGAATTACCCACTTATAGATCGTGTTACCCGTCGGTCGCGTCCCCTGTCGCGTCGTGAACAGCGGCTGACGGCCGTGGTCGTCGGTCACCGTCGGTCGGTCCGGGTTGTCACGATACGCGGTGAGAACCGCGAACCACTTCGGCCCGAGATAGACCCAACGGTTCCCGTCGTCGCCGTTCTTCAGCGTCGTCCCGTTCTCGGGCCGGTGCTCTACACGGATCGCGTGGTCATCCGGCTCGAGGTCGTCCACGTCGATCGACTGCGCGGCGCTTCGGCGCATCCCCGTCCGCCAGAGCAGCGCGAGCAGCGCGTGATCCCGCGAGCCGTAGTGATGCCGGTCGAAGTACTCGAGCGCCGTCTTCGCCCGCTGTGCGTTCAAAAAGACGTCCTTGGACTGCGCCCCGTCGGGGAGGTCCGGAGCGTGAAGCTTCTCCGCGAGCCCTTCGTCGACGGCCTCGATATCCGCCCACCACCGGAGCGCCTGCCGAACACTACTCAGTTGTTTCTGCAGGGTGATCGGGGCGACATCAGTACGCCGCCAGTCGACGAAGTCCGAAAGTTCGCGCCCATCGAGCGTATTCAGGTTCTCGATGTCCCGCTCGTCACACCACTCGAGGAAGACCGACAGACGGTGCTTCGCGTTCCGAAACGAGGTCTCACGGACACCAGGCCGGTGATGGCGGAGGAACCGATCGACTCCCTCCTCCGGGGAAAGCGGCTGTAAGCCGTCGCTCATGCCAGATCACCGTCCCCAGAGCCGTCGGTCGCGGCGAGCCCGATCTCGCACGCGTCCGCGAGCCGCTCGAGGCGCTGGAGTAACAGCCCGCGCCCATCGTCCGTAAGCAGGTATTCGTTCGTGCGCTTATCGAGCGCGGACTTCTCGACGAGCCCGCGTTCAACGAGCGTATCGAGGTTCGGGTACAGCCGTCCGTGATTCACCGTCCCGTGCTGGGGCTCGAGCCGGCGTTTGATCGCGAGCCCATAGCAAGTCTCGTTGTCGCGCTCGAGTCGGGCGATCGCTTCCAGGGCGTCGCGCTGGAACCCGGTGAGATCGCCCCAAGTCGAACCGCCGTCGGCCACGAGTCGCTGGTCGGAAATAGTCGATGCTGCTGGTCGTTCGGGGCTTTCAAGACCCCATGAATTGTCGTCGTACATGGCTTGCGTACCATCTCTACGCGAGCCGCGCGGACCCGGTGCCATCAACACCGGCCCGCATTTTCCAAACGGACCCAACGGACAGTCGGGTCCACGTGAAACTCGCGTTACCGAACCAATCTCTACCCTATGGTAATAAAACCATTCACTGACCAGTTTCACTTCTGAGTGTGTTCGGTAGTGATAGCAACGCACACCGGGGCATGTAAACCATAAGTCTTCGATTCGCCGGTAATGAGACACCGGGGGGAATGGATGCAGTTGCCGACCGATGACTACATCCTCGAAGCCCTCGACTCCGGGCTCGGACTTACTCCTGCAGTAATTGCTTGGAACATCGACAAGGGAAGAACGACGGTCCAAAAGCGACTCAACCCGCTCGCTTCTGCAGGGCTGATCGAACGAGTTGACGAGAAAGGTTACTACAGAATCACTGACGACGGTCGCGCTTATCTCGAGGGAGATCTCGATGCGGACGACCTCGAGCCCGACGAGGACTGACCGACTCACGCTTTCTCAGCCCCCTCGAGTCCGGTCCGCCGAATGATCGGCTCGACCCAGCTGGGGAGTTCGTCGTCAGTGCGCTGCCCCTTCCGATTGAGAACCATCACGAGGACCGCAGTGTCGTCGTTCACGCCGAACACCCAGTGACGGCCGCCGTCGACGCGGATATCTACACGCGCGCAATTGGTCGGTGCCCCGGTGATCTCGACCAACGCGCTTCCGGCCGACGTCTCGGTTTCGAAACTGCCCAGTGAATCGCTTGGTTCAGGCGGTGCTTTGGTTGTACTCTCGGACATACTCGACTCGAGGCACGTCGGTACCATATTCCTACAGCGGTACTGGCCGGAAAACGTCGATATTCGCTCTACGCCGCGAAAACAGCAGAGAGACAGGCTGTATCTCGTGGCCGGAAATTGGCCGGAAACTGGCCGGAAAAGAAAATCGCGTTAGCAGTGTACTCGAGGCTTCTAAATAGAGGACGGACCTAAAAATCGATAAGTAAGCCTGTCCACTACGCGGAGAGTATCATCATGCGGAAAGGCAGCCGGATTCAGGCAGAGACACTAGAATTCTGACCGCCTCCCTGTCCAGATCTCATCTAAACAGTGTCCAGACGGACAATCCAGGTCTATCCCCGTAGACTATTGATGAATACGTTCAACGTGCCGGCGACGCTTACGAGGAGTCCGGCATAAACTCCTACAAAGGCTATCAAACGAAAGAGTTGCGAGTTTCGTCCAGATATCCCGAGTATAACTACCGATAGCTGAAATACCAAAAAGCATAATAATAGTATTACTAGTCTGTCCTTCTTGTCCATTATTTCTTCATATTTAGAGCTTCACGTATCGGTCACTTGGATTTTGCGGAATGACCCATTTGTCGTTCCTTCCCAGTGGCAAATTTAGGCCTACCCCAATTCCGCTGTTAGATCCTGTAAAGGTTACTCCGTTACCACCTATTCCAAAAGTCCAAGTATGCGTATATTTCCCGCCAATAGTTGCCTCCGAATCCCTCTCCTTTGTTAATTGAAGACCTAAGCTTCCGTGCATCTTAGTGTCCCCTGCACCTCGTTCATCAGCTTCACCATCCCCTATCCGGGCACCAATTGCGTTGGTTGGCGCATCAAATAAAGGTCGGTTCTTTATTGACGCAGTTGCCGGGGACGTGGATCCGTCGTCCCACTCGTTTTTCACTATCAGTGTAGGGGAACCTGGTTCGAAACTCCATGTACTGTCCTCCCATCCTATCATTGCACCATCCCATGGAATCGCTGCGTCTACGTCGTTGGATCGTCCATCAAGAGTCCAGCCCAGGATGGCATGGTAAAGACTTCCTGACTTGTGCCACGCAGTAAATTGGGAGAGTGTTTCATTTTGGATCCAGACATCACTTGTCGATACACCACCACTCCCAAATGAACCATCAGATGCAGGACTGTAGGTATCTGACGTGGAAGCGTAGTTGATGTCGTGCTTCTCAAGGAGTGAGTGAGCTTTTTGCTTTTTTCCGTTTCTTAGTAGTTTCTGAACTCGTTCATCAATCCCAATATCGCGTGCTGCAGGTTTTGGATCTTCCTGGTCTGCGGTTACTGGACTAGTGCTGAATACCGTAATTGATCCAAGCGATGCGATTGTCTGGCGCCTTGACAGATTCATTACAACAATCTATTGGTAATATCCATCAATAAGTTTTGTGTTAAGTTAGGATTCTGTCTATCAAGGAGTGGGATTGCACCCTCCGTCGATTACCGTCGCGATCATGCCGCCGAGCATGAACGGTATCGAAATCAGAACTGACGGTACTGCTGTATTGAACAGCCGTTTCACTCGCCACTATGAACGTAGAGACCGTATCGGCAACTACTGCTAAGGTTCAGGAACGAAGTAGTTCTTCCCGCGACCTGATCCGGTCGACTCGAGCAGGCCGTACTTGTCCACCAGCGTCGAGAGGTAGCGTCGCCGAGTACGGTTCGGTTTCGGATCCGCAACTCGTTCTTCGTAGGTCGCGTGCAGTTCGGTCACGCTGATTTCGCCGGCGGCCGAGACGATATCGTACAGAAGCCGTTTGTGTGTCCCCAGCGAGTCGACGTGATCCTGTTGGAGATCGCGACGCGCCTCGTCGTGCACCGCATCAATATCCTCGAGCGTGATTTGCGATCGGTCCGAGCGATTGACCCGCCGAGTTGCTTTCTCGAGTAGCTTGATCGCTTTGCGAGCGTCGCCCGCTGCAAGGTCCGCGGTGTACTCGATGGCATCCCGCCCAATCACGCCGGGACGGAGTCCGGCGTCGATCCGCGCCAGGAGAATATCGGTTAATTCCGTGTGCGTATATTTGCGGAGTCGAATCAGTTCGGCGCTCGAGAACCGTGATTTGACCCGTCCGTTCAGGCGATGGTTCGCGAAGAAGTCGTCCTCGTCGATCGTGATCGCGACGATCGTCACGTTCGGGAGATCGCCGATCCCTAATAGAAGCGTCTCGTCCTCGAGCGCGTCGACCTCGTCGAGAATCACGACGATATGGTCGTCGGTGTCTCGGAACGCGTCGATGAACGTGCTGGTCGCGGTCCCGTCCCTCGAGAGGTGGGTGCCGATTCCTGAGTCCTGGGCAAGTCCGTGAAGTACCTCGGTTTTCGACGAGCCGGACATGCAGTTCCAATACGCCCGGCGCACCCCGAACGATTCCTCGCGGAGCTTTCGAACGACGTATTTTGCAAGGGTCGTTTTTCCTGACCCCGATGGGCCGAATATGAGACTGTGTTCCCCACCGACGCCGTGCGTCAGTGGTTCCAATGCAGTGGCGAGCTGGCTGATTTGCCCGTCCCGGTGCTCGAGGTCCTGGGGGACGTAGGTCGTCTCGAGGGCTCGAGCGTTCGTAATCATATAGGTGAATAAGAAAGTAAGGTAATAAAACTGGTAGCCGAAGACGTGTATATGTCTAAAAGTTTTAAGTTCGGATTCTACTAGGTGACATCTATAATGGCGAATTCCAGGGACATTCAAGGAGAGCTATTCGAGATCGAATTAAACGAATTCGGTGACTTCATTGCTGATCTCTGGGAGTATCGCGGATATGTGGTTCGTATCGCGGCAGCGAAATGGGCCGCTTGCTGATTGTGTAAGACCACATTGAACAGATGTTCTAACTGCCAATTTCTACAAAGAACCGGACACAGTTATTCAATAACGAGGAGGGCTACTGCGGACACAAGGGTGAGAACTGTCAGTAGAAGACCAAGAATATAATATGGGTTTCCAAAAGTTGGATCCGTGGCAAATAAAAACAAAATGAAAGCTGAACTAAAAACGATGACCTTCAGCGCCTGTGGTTCAGGATTATACATCTTGCCCAAATATTCTCTGAATTGGCTCAACATTATTCATAGTACTGGGGTATAGATGATAAATCTTGGGTGTGATTAAACTGCAGACTTTTGAATGTGTGGTATATCCTCACTGAGGGTCAATACCTGGAACACCAATAGCATTAGGGAGGAAAAAGACAATCTCAACGCCTTCTCCTTCCGCATTATTATCAAGTATCTGCCACCCTGTAGCTAGAAGGATGGCAGCACATTCGGAAATTATAAAGGCAGGTGCATTTACTGGTCCGCCAGTGAGAAGCGCGGCCACTTGAGCGATACCTGCCCCAGCGAGCATAGCATCAATAACATCATTGGTAAGACAATGGTCCAACTTGATAGTATGTTTCACTCCGTTCCATTGAACAGAATTGGAGTAACTACTCACCCCAGGGCAGGCATCAGCAGTCGTGACAGATAGGGGTTGTTGCTGGGGCTGGGGCTGTGTCACAACTTGACCGTCCTCAATCGTGAAATCAACCTCACCATTTCGTTTACTCTCATTCATCCCCTCAACAGCCTCTTGGATGTATTCTTCGTCTTTCTCACCGTTGTACTCTATGTATCCATCTCCATTAATTACGTACCCCTCACTGCCAGATCTCGTCGTTTGAGCACTTCCGACACCCGTTGCAAATAACGATGCCACACTCAAACCGCTGATACCGGTCGCTGCTCTTAATACTTTTCTACGGGACGCCTCATCGGCAAATTCATCTCTTTCCATCTGCAATTACCAGTATATAGGACAGATATAAATAAGTTATTTGTTGCTATTATTATACATTAAAATAGAGCTTGGACTGCTTATAGAAGATGTTTGTCTCTGTAGAGCCTACTCAATCGCAATTGGATCGAATATGGCGAAGTACAGGTGATCCAACCAGCACGGGTTGCATGTCGACAGAATCCGATCTCCGATTTTGCACATCGAGGGTGAGCCGGGTTGTGTAAAATCGGCCTCGAACCAGGTCACACATCGTGCCGATCGTGCCGACCATCGGCCAGATCTGGTGCTCTTTATATGGGCTCGAAGTTCAAGTCACCGCAAATCTCTAGGATTCCGAGGGGGTTGTGCAAATCACGATGCGAATCCAAAAGACCGAGGCTCGAGAGCGAAAATGGGAGTACCTGAAAGAAGCAACGGGTGAGAGTACGGTTTCGGGTGCGCTCGACGCGGCTGCCGACTACTACCTCAAGATGCGCGGGGAAACGACCGCGCAGCCGAACGGGCGCGTGCCGGAGTTGATCCGCCGCGCCGACCAGGAGGGATCGCTTACCGCCGCGGAGATTGCGGAGATTCTCGATGTCGACGAGCTGCCGCTCGAGTACCAGTCGACATGGACCGTCGGTGAATAGCGGCGCGAATCGACCCAATGCTTATTCCGAGTTCTCGCCTACGATGGAGTATGAGTACTGGCCGCGAGATTCGGCTCATCGAAGAAGACGACGGTGGCTGGTCCGCCGTCGACGAAGAAACCAGCGTCGCCAGTCATGGAGCTACGCGATCGGAAGCGCTTGAGAATCTCGACGAAGCGATCGCACTTCATCGAGGAGAGGTCGGTGAACCGGTCACCGACGACGATCTCCGCGAGTGGGGCATCGACCCTGACGATGTCTCCGACGAGGTCGGTACGCCGGACGCACCCTGGTTCGACGAGGACTGAAATGCCGCGTCGGCAGTTCACTGGCGAGGAAGTTGCGAAAGTGCTGATCAATATGGGATATGCTCCTGTCGATCGAACCGGGAGCCACCTCAAACTCCGCTACGAGCATCCAAAGACCGGCGAGGTTCGGAACGTCACGATCCCACTCGGCGGGGAGATACGAACCGGAACGCTTCGGAACATCGCCGATCAATGCGGTGCGAACGACTTCGACTCCTGGTGTCGGTGGGTCGACGAACATCGGTGAATCCCACTTCGCGACTCACTTCTCTCCGATTTCCTCGACGAGCTCGAGTGACCACTGGCCATCGTCGACATGACGGATATGGATGTGGTGTTCACCGTCGATCTCGCCGTCCTCATCGAGTAGTCCCTCGACGCGGAGGTCGTCCTTCGGCAGCGTGACGCCCGCCGAATTCTGATCTAACATCCGGAGTTTGTTCAACGCCATGCA
Organism: Natrinema sp. 74; assembly: GCF_046097095.1. Lineage (NCBI taxonomy): Archaea > Methanobacteriati > Methanobacteriota > Halobacteria > Halobacteriales > Natrialbaceae > Natrinema > Natrinema sp. 74. The sequence continues at coordinate 2,469,856 of NZ_CP175698.1, read as the reverse complement.
GCGGGCGGCAACCCGCCTTGGTATAAAGTTTGCTGAACCTAGGTTTTACTTATTTTTTCGACAGACGGGGTTGCCGACCGACCGTATGGCACTTAGTTTGCCTCAAAACGCGGTACCGAGCGCGGTGCGGCGCGAAGATGGAATAGACCTCATTGACAGTGTGCTTGCACCGCTGTTCGTCCTTGCAACGTTCTCGGTCGCAGCGGTCGGGACGTTCTCGTTGAACGATCCGTTCAACGTCGGGTTTGCGGGTGTCCTCTACAGTTCCCATGGCACCGAGGTCACCTACGGATTCATCGTCTCGATGCTCACCGTCGGGACCGCATGGGTCACGAACGGCCAGACGACGATTGACGATTACACCGACATGGAGACCGTCGTCCTCCTGTTGATGATTATTCTGAACATCCTCTCAGCGCTCGTGCCCGCAGTTGCAGTGGCCGTCGCCGGGATGTGGCCACTCGGCTGGTTCATGGTGTTCCTCAACGGAGCCGGGTTCTACCTCATCGCGTACAAGTAGGGGATTCAGGATATGAGACAACGTATTTCGACGGCGCTGATGACGCTGGTCGTGCTCGGGTCGCTGGGCGGGTTCGCGGCGATCGGCACTGCACAGACCGCGGACGTCCCGACTAATAAGACGGTCACGCTCACGAACGACACCGAACCGGTCACCGTCTCGGTCGGGTGGAACGACTCGATCTCCGATCCGGCCAACACCTCGGCGACGGTCACGTTCTATAACGAAACCGAATATGCGACCGACCCGGCGACCGCGACGATCGCCCTCGAGGACACGATCGCGGCCGACGCGGACAACACGACCGAGCGCGAGTACAACCAGTCCGACGGGAACCTCACGCTCGGCAGTGAATACCGCGTCGTCGTCTCGGGGAATGCCTCGGCAATCGACAGCGCGAGCATTTCGGATAGCTCTGGGTTCCTCGGCGGGGTGCCGGGCGTGTCGGGAGACAGCGGCGGACTGCTCGTTGGCCTCGCCGTGGTCGGGCTCGCGGTGATCGGAGCGGCCGTCTGGACGATGCGGGACTAAGCGGTGAGATTATGATTTTCGGAATATCACACATCAGAGTTGCTGAGGCGTGCAAACAGCGGGACGTGGGGGTGTCCGTCTGATGGCGGCCCATCGGCCCACAGCCCATCGCGCGTTTTCGATCCTGTTCGTCGCGCTTCTGGTCGGATCGGTCGTGGCTCCGATCGGGGCGACGCAACCGGCGGCCGCTGAGTCCATGTCGTTCGAGGGAACCTGCAACAGCCCTGCTCAGTACGTCCTTTTCATCTCTTGCCCTCATGCGTCTTGGGCTGTTGATGATGACCCGTCGTCAGACGAGGTTGTCCTGCACAGTATCGCGGTGTCAGAGTCTGAGTCTCTGGAATCTCAGTATCAAGTCCAGAGCAACTATCTCGAGGACACGGCGACGATAGCCTCGCTCGAGGCGCGGCATGCGATCGCGACCGCGTACGAAAACGGCAACACGTCAACAGAGGCCTATCAGAAGGCTGTAGCGGCGATCCGTGACTACTACGCTGTCCAACAGATCAATCACGTTGAACGGCTATCAAAGGCGATGGTTCAGTTTAGTTACATCCAGAACACAACTCGAAGTTCGTCAATATCTGACGACTTCCTGAGTTCGAGCGCCTATACCGACTCTGGCAACAACTACAATGTACAGAAGGTTAGCGTGCTGGATCAGCGTCAAAATGTCAGTTTCGAGCTAACGAACGGGACGACCCATAACATCTCGAGCCTCGTTCTGCGATACAACTACGGCTCTGATGGGACGTGGAGCGGCACGGAGACCAAGCCGATTGCTGCCTCGGAGTTCTCCTACAACAACAGTTCAGACGAGTTTAGATTTACAGCGGACACATCCTACTCTTTCGGGGTATATTCTGACGTTCAAATTATCGTCATGAACGCTGGTGGCGATCTCGAATCTCAGCGTGTGTTCGACTTCCGGGATTGGTATGAGCACTGGCAAGAGATTCAAGAACAGTCGGACAATGTGGCGGCGAATTATGACATGCAGTTTGTCGAGGATCTGTATGCTGAGATGGATGCGGGCAACGTCGAGCCGTCTCAGATTCGTGGCGCTGAGGGTCACGCGCGGTACCTGAGCGGCGATTCGAACGTGACGAGTGAAAGATTCAAGGTGTCTGTCATGTCGATGCTCGGTACCAGTAACCCGGACCTCAATCAGACATCAAATATGGTAGTCTCGTATACGGGTTACACTAAGCAAAACTACACTGAAGTTAACGGGACTCGGACAGTCTCCTATGGGGGGCACGTCTCTAACCGGACGTATGAGGGTTTGCTGTACGCTGATGAGGTGCCAGCAAATGGGTTCGTGAGTGGAGAGACGTATAACGTCTCGTCACTGAATGGGACAGTATCGTTCTATGATGCGGCCAATGGCCGATACGTCCAATTCTTGAAGGGGAACGTGACGATTGAGGCTATGTATGACCGGTCCGGAAACAAGGTGCAGTCTGTGTCGTGGCAGAAACCGCAGTACGGCACCTACAACGCGAGTGAATTCGCCGCGTACATGACCAAGGTAGAGCGCGTCCAACTCCAGACCGACGACGGCGGGCTTGGGTTTGGGCTACCGAACTTCGGCTTACCCGGCGGCGGCTCGTTTGTCGGACTGGCGATTATCGGCGTCGCTGTGCTGGTCGTCGTCGGGTTCGTGACCGACCGCATTCCGGGGGGCAACTGACCATGCGACGACTATTCGTCATCGCGACGGTCGCAGTGCTCGCGATGGGCATGGGTGTTGGACCAGCGGCCGCACAGAGCAACCAAAGCGCGGGGAATCAGACAGTCGCACAGGCTCCCGACGACGCCGTCCAGACGATCGACAACCAAACCCGAATCGTCGATTGGTCGTACTCGCCCGGTCGGTTCACACTCGAGATCGAGGCCGACGAGCCGACGACAATCAGCCTCACCGAGTCGGGCGCGTTCGAGGAGGGGACGACCTCGTTCAACTACGCCGAGCGCGAGCTCGACGCTGGCACCCAGACGGTGAACTTCATCGTCTCGCCGCGACAGGGCGAGACGGGCGCGGCCGTCGCGATCGCGACGCAGAAATCGCTCGACCAGGGCACGGGCGCGATCGTCTCGACGGGGATGGTCCAGCGTAACCCGTTCCGTCACTTCGGCGGCGAGTCCGGGTTGTTCTCTGGCGTCGCGATGACCGTCGGTTGTGCGGCGCTCGGTGCGTGGTACGTCGTGCACTCCGAAGATAGCGGGGTGGTCGAAGCATGAGCGATCTGAGCGGCACGTTCAGCAACTGGAGCGACCGCGTGACCTACATCGTCGCCGAGGCACAGCTACTCGTGTTCGCAGTGCTGTTCTCGGTCGGTGTGGCGATCCTCTGGATTCGGCCGTCGGTGCCGGGTATCCCGCCGATTGTCTTCGGCTGGTTCGCCGCGGCGATCCTCTTAGGGCCGCCGCTGGTGGCGATCTTCATCACCGGCGCGCGGAAACTCCGGAACCGGCGGATGGTCGACGTGTACCACATCAACGGTGTCGACGACACCCGGCGGAAGCTCTACGTCGCTCCCGAAGTTTGGGCCGAGAAAACCGTCGAGGGACCGTCGCCGTACGTCTGCAATGACGGCGACGCCTTCGAAGTCCGCGAGTTTACCTACCACGAGGATACCGACCAACTCGTCGTGCGGGGCTGCTACTTCAGCCAGTTGGCCGACTCGAAACTCGTTACCATCAAAGCGATGCTCGAGGACGTACACGGCGACCTCGTCGACGCCTTTCTCGAGTACAATCGACTCCGCGGCCGTATCTCCAAAATGGGTCTCGAGATCCAGCGCGATGTAGTGAACGAGGAAGCGGAAGCCGACGAGCGCGGGCTGATGAACCCGCGGACGGCTGTGAAGGATCGTTTCGAGGCGGCGAAAGACGACGCGGAAGCCCGCGACATTGACGAAATCAAGGACATCACCCAGTACGTCGACGACTACACTGACCACCACGGCCCTCGGACACCCGTCGAGACAGAGAACCAAGCAGCAACTGACGGAGGAACGGACCGATGAGCGACGAGCAAGACAACTACACGGTCGGCGGCTTTCGGGAGTACCAGGGCGGGAATCACGAACGCGATCCCGACGAGGTGCTTCCGCACTCAGGATTCGTTCGCGACGAACAGATCGATCGCCAGCTCGCCGTCCGGGCGATCCACCACGATCCCGACCGGTGGGACTCCAAGCCCGCCGCGGACTACCTCTCCGTGCAAAAGAACCGCGACATCCTCAAAGCCGAAGGTGGCCACACGGCGCGTCAGGCCCTCGAGAACGGCGACACGGTCACACTCAAACACTACATCGGCGACCCGAGTCAGCAAGCTGATCTCGCCGGTATCAAGGCTGTCACGCGGCTTCAGGAGATCGTCGCCGGTCCCGCGCCCGTGATCGTCATTCTCGGGGAGATGGGTGCGGGGAAGTCGGACTTCGCCGGCCTCCTGGGGCAGCTCCGCCAGCGGTGGGTCGACGGCGATCTCCTCGTCGGCTCAAATATCCGCACGCTCAACCGTAATGACGACTGGGTTCGCGACGACGGCACCGTCGAAGACGGCTGGATTCCCCACTATCCCCTCCTCGAGGAATGGGTTGCCCAGGACGGCAACCCTGTCGAGAACGCCCAACGCCCAAAGCTATTCGTCGGCGACGAGTTCTCGAGCGCGGCCAGTGGCACCGGCGAAAACGGTCACCTCGTTCGGAAACTGATGGGGCCGTTGGTGTTCAAGATCCGCAAGTACGGCGGGGCGTTGATCTACATCGGCCACGACGAATCGTCGATTCACCCGATGCTCTGGCGCGTTGGCACGATCATCAAGAAGGTCAGCAAGAAGCGCGCGGTCGTCGCCGATCGCGTCTCCGGCGGGAAACTCGTCGACGTCGATCCCCGTCCCCTCGAGGGCATCCCGCCGACTGACTGGAACATGGCCACAGAAGAGGCGTCGGACTGGTCGTGGACTGCACCCAACGGCGAAGAGGTCGACGAGGACGCTCTCGAGAAAGACGACGTGAAGCAGGTCGCGATGTGGACGATCAAAACCTGCGTCGACGAGGGCATGTCGCCCAATCAGGCGTCGACGTACGTCCCGTTCAGCAACACGACAGTCTACAACTGGTTGGAAGACTACAACGAGGGCGACAGCGAGAAACGCGACTGGGTTGAAAGCGTCGAGCAGGTGATCGCATGACGGCAGCGAGGTTCCAACCTTCCAATTTCCGCCAACCCCCCTTTAGAACGGTTCGAAGCCCATGGCATGCGCCGCTCCCTACCGGGAGCAGCGCGACCGATGGGCGCGCGGTACGGGTCCGGCGGAGGAGTATATATAGTGGCGCGCGATGCGCGTGGTGCGCGTGAACCGCTCGAAGCGCGCCAACCACTTCGGGACGGCCGTCGAGAAACGGATGGCCGAAAAGCGTCGCTTCGATCTCGAGCGGGCCAGCTGGCACGACGCGAAGTTCGGGAACGGCACGCCCGTCGAAATCAAATCGACGATGCACGAGCACGCCGACGGCCAGCCCGGGAACTGGAAGGTCTATCGGGAGTATCACGAGAACCTCCGGCGGCACGACGGCTGGTACTGTTTCGTCGTCTACCAGCCACATGGGCGCGCTGGCTGTACGGTCCTCCGTGATAAGATGGTTCGCTCAGGCGAGCTTCCGTTACTTCGGTGGCACGGCGGTGGCGATCACCGCGGAACCGAACAGGCGAAGATCCCCATCAAGTCCATTTTTTAGCAGAACAATGCGGGGTAGATCGCCATTGAATGGGGTAGAAGGAAAAGGGGATACCGGTGGCAGTGTACTATTGGTCGGCTGGTTCGGCAAGTTCTAGAAAGTGATTCACGGTGACGCTCTGTTCGCCCGGGTCGGTCACTTGCCGGGTGTAATCAAGTGAAAAGAGGTACTCGCCTTCGTCAAGCGTGCGTGTGAGGGTTGTCTCGGTAATTCCTGTTCGACTATATTCGGAGACGATGGAGACATCGCGATCACCGGCCGCGTAGGCGTCATAGGCCTCACGCTCAAAAACGAGGCAATCAACCTCCGTGTCACCTTCGACTTCAGCCTCGTAGTGCAGAACCTTACCACTCGCCTGTGGCGAATTTGTAAGCGCGGTGGCCGAGAATTGACCGGGATGAAGCGTGTAGGTGCCTTCCCTGCTCTGATCCCGAAACGCCCTCCGAGGATCATTCGGATAGCGGTCAGCATGATCGGGAATCCCGTCGCCGTCCGTGTCAGACTCTGTTGTCGCTGGCGAGGATTGGCGAGTACCTACACACCCACTCCCGATTCCCGCCAGTGCAACCACAACTGCCCGTCGAGACTGCTGCATATCTATGTAGGCAGACTCACGGTCAAAGACCTTTTCTGTTTGACATCAACTATGAACATCAGTAGAAATTAGAATAAATAGTAGAGTTAGGCAGTAGTACCCCCGATTTCGGTCTCAACCTCGAACGTCACTGCTCGAGTCAAGAGTGGCTCGGCGATCTCCCGGCGCTGCTTGAGGGTGAGATCGTCGCGCTTGAGGACGCGGCGGGCAGCCTCCACGAATTTCGGAACGTCGTCGCAGGCACTGACCACAGCTTTCGTCTTGGTGCAGTCGTAGAAGGCAGCTGCACGTTCGATCGCATCTTGTCGATACGCGTAGTCGCCGTCGGTTCTAATTCGCATACTCGTACACACGACCCCCGAAATCCTCGTTTTTTCGACTCACTGAACGGCCCATTTCGGCCCAAAACCGGCGGAATCTGTCGACCAGTCGGAGAAGAACGGCGGTTCAAGCGACGGATCGACTCGAGATATGCACACGAGGTGTCGCGACTCGTGTGCATATTCGGGAATCGTATTTCTGTCGACGTGCAACCCCGAAGAGCCACTGGAGAAGATACTGTTCTACAGCCGGTAAAATGATGGTCCATCAATCAAATTCCTCTTGAATAGAATGGGATGGCTTGGTTCTGGAGTGAGGGTGTTGCGCAATACGGTAGACAAAATTCGAACAGGAGAGAGATGGTATGATGAGAATATTGCTCAGGACATGTTAGCTGAAGTGGAATCTGCAAAAGAGGGGGATCCCCCTGGCGAATATGGATCGCGGACCTCTAATTGGGAAGAAGCAGTGAGTGCAACTGCGAGAAGAAAAGCGGATGAGATGATTCGAGACGCTGCAGAACAATATACTGAGGCACTCGAAGAATTAGAGAAAGTGGAAGAAAAGAGAGTCAATATTGCAGAGCATTTTATCGGAAATCTACCCGGTGGACGAGTCGAGGGAACACAGGTTGAGATAGTAACGGGAGTCACGGAAAGAGAAGGAAGGCTAGGACCAGCGGAACCGCGTCCTCTACATGGGAGTTTTGACTTATGGCTTGACGAAGCATGGCCCGCTTTTGAGGAGGCTAATAGTAAATCTGAACTGAGGAGGCATTTAGAATCTGAGGCAGAAAAAGCAGAAACATACCTTGATGTATCCGTATTTCAGTGCTGGGAGGATCAACTGTCGGAGGACAATTGGCATAATGATTTCTGGGAAGCCTATAATGAAGAGTATTTAGAAAGATACCGCCAGAACATTAACAGAATGCGAACAGCGAAGTCGGATGTCCAATCACATTCTTCAGAAGTTGACAAACTCATAGAAACAAAGATATAAACAAATGAAATACAGAACTGGATATCAAATCCGACAATTCTTTATCAGTCGATGCACTAGCACAGCCAGAACAAAGTAGCTAGATATATTGATACGACATTAACATGGATTCATGAAATACTCTGAGTCGGGGTGGGAAAACACTCGCCCCTCTAAACAAAATTTAGATAAAATAACTATTACCACCAGCCATTCATTTAGAAAAAGAGATAGATATGGTGTGTGGGGTTTTCTAGAGAATTCGCCTATCTATCAGATTGATCGTCGAAATGATCGACGCGGAGTAGCGCATGTAGATTCTAATGGGTCTTCCCTGACGGTTGAATTTCATATTGAGATGACTGCCGACGAGCATACGGATCGATTTAGGGAAAGGTCCCAGGAAGTTAACACGCTCCGGCTAAAGGTTACACATCGCAATTGTAGAGGGAATAGCTCAAAGGAATGTGCTAAAACTTGTCTCAATGCTCTTCACAAGGTTGAGCAGACGATAACAGGTATCTCCTCTGAAGAATCTCTAAGTATCACTTACCACTATGACGATAAAGTAAGAGAAGAATATCATCAGGAGAGAATAGATGGATTCCAAATCTCTTTATTTGACCATAAGCTGCAAGTGCAACATGTTCCTCGAGACGATCTCAAACAAGCGTTAGAAGCAGTCGCTGCATATCAGTCTAGAAGCCTAAAATAACCCTCTCTCTGTTCACACAAGGGGCTCAACTATATTATAGAAATAATTCACTTGTTCATCCCTACTCCGGTCTCCCCAGAATGCTATACTGGATTTGTTCGCTGAAACACCCACTTCTGAACCGTCGAAATGCTCAGACTCAAACTTTGCATATGTAGGTTGGCCATTCTGATTGAATCTTGCGGCTAGTGATGAATCATCAATATCACCATAGAGTGAAGCAGTGGTTGTGTGGTCTGTAGGATTATTCCAATAACCCTCTTCAATTGTATCTGAGTCCTCTTCTGTTACATCTATCACAAGTCCCGATGAGAATCGGACTTGGTTAAACTCGTCCGTGTCTAAGTCCAGTATTTTTCGGACCTCTCGCTCAACAAATGACCGTCTATTGTAATCCAAGAAGAAGACATAGTCTGATGTGAATCGAACTTGAGCCGTACTCAAGTTGCGAACAGGTTCGGTTCCTCCACGAACACGTACAGAGTCAGCAGTATCGTATCGGACCCGACATTCTACTCCTCTTGAAACATGAGCCAGACTGCTAATATCCGTTTTCAATGTGTCTAATTCCTGATGTGGTCGTTCGTGTTCATAGCTGCTATTTAATTTATTGTAAAGATCGGATGTATCGATACTGTCATCGGGCTCGTAAATCACTATAGATGATACCATGTTCGATTAGGTTAGAGTTTGAATACAAAAGGATTATCATATCTGTGTTAGTAACACTCAGTGCCTCCTGCTGTAAGAAGAGATCATTTCATTTGAGAGTATGGTAGAAGCACCTCTGCGATAAATTCAGAAAATTCCTCTGAGTCAATAGAATCTGGTTGATATACTTCAATATATCCGCTTTTAGTCAGGAATAGTTTGAGCAGTTCACCACCATATTCAAAATTGGCCCCAATTTGATTTTTATTGGAATCAGTTACTACTGCTCCAAACTCACTGTCGTTAAATACAGCGTCACCATGCAAGACACCATTCTCTGTACCGTCAGCACGGCCTTCGAAACCGACCTTCCAGTATTCAGCATCATCGTATTCCGCTGTGAAAGAGTCAACATTTATTTCTGCTGGGAAGGCGGTATGAGCGGTTTCTTCACTCAATAATGGGAACAAGAATTTACCGGCGGAATTGTCAACTATGACAAATTCGTCAGGAACAAGCAAGAAAGTCGTAGTGTAAACCCTCCTTTCTGCCGACTCAGTGTTTATGATCTCTCCTTTCTCAGTAATCTCTGGTGATTCAATGTATTCAACATCTTCCTTAGCAGCTTTACCGATGTAACAGTTCTTACCTTCATTAAGAGAGAGTTTTTCTTCGATCTCCAATGCTGTAGAAACTGCATCAAAGGGAGCATCGCCCGGTAATTCATGTTGGGAATGGGCCTCATTAATCGTGTCACTATCCGAACTTAACAGAGCCAGTTTGCCAGATTTCATGTTCTGAGGAACACATTCTAGATACTTTATTCCTCCTAGTTAGGGTATATGCTACCTATTGTTTCGGTATTCTGGGTAGTATAACATCTATTCCTACGTTTCTCCGTATCCTTGTGCGCTTGAGCAAGTAATAGAGGCCGTTTTGAGGAGTCACATGGAATATTTCTACCCCCTCATTTCGTGTGCTTCAACTGGAGATTTTCGCACGCAAGGGGGGCGGGGCGCTGTAGTTTTTTGTCCCTGTCCCCTTGGGGACACCCGCCAAGGGGGCTTTCGCGCTTCGCGCGAAACGACCCCGCAGGCGTCGTGGTGCGGTCGCGGCGATCGCCGGGGCTACCCCCGCCGGAATACAACCTCAGTTGTGAAAATCAGTTATCGATGAAAGTGTGATTGCGCAAACGAAACAGAGGGGTAGTGTTGCCACTACCCAAGCCGGTTCAGCGGTCGGCGACCGCGCCGACGAATCCGGTTTCAGTCCTGCCTCCCGGCGTCTTCCACGTCAGCTCGGCGCCGCGGAGGACCGTCGGATCGTTCCCCGACTTCGACCACTTCTCGAGGGCCTCTGCGGCGATCGTCTGGACGTTCTCGAAGCTATCGGCCTTCAACCGGGAGAGAATCGTGTCGATCCGCATTCGGCGGGGCTCACCCTGATCGTCGAACGAGAGTTCGGCTCCGTTCTGCGCGAGCCACTTCTGGAACGGCGACGACTCTGCAACATGATCGGCCAATCCCATCAAATGCTGCATCCGATCGCCGTAGCTCTCGATCGCGTACTCGGCCGACTCGACGAGTGACCGCAATTCCTCGCGGTACTTCCGGGCCCGGAACGATACGTCGCCCTGGTCGAGCTCGAGGACTTCGCCGAGATCGTTGATCGCCCGGTAGATCGTCGCGGGATGCTTCCCCAGCTGGTCGGCGAGTCCGTCGACCGTCGCACCGCCATCGGTCGCGACCGTCTCGGTCACGTCCCTCGCGGTCTCGCCCATGTCCCGCAGCGTCGTCATCAACAGGTGGTCTGTCTTCGCCTCGAGGCGCGGCGTCGGGTCTTCGTACAGTTCGACCCGCTCGTCTCGAGCGACGGCGTCGAAGTGATCGTCAGCGATGTAGACGCCGTTTCCGTCGGGTCCGAGCGGAATATCTTCCCAGTGGAGCGCGTTCAACACCGTCTCCTCGATCTGCTCAGTCACTTCGTGGCGATCGGCCCACGCCCACGCCTCGCCGTCGTTCATCGACTTGTTGACCAGCACCTCCACCTTCGGATGGTACGACGGGTGATCTTTCGACACCGCGTCCGGGTCCTTCAGCTGGTAGATCTCGAACTTCCGCCCGTAGGTGTGGCCAGGTAGCAACTCGCCGGCCGACGACGGATCGAGAAACAGCCGGTTCTGGTGATTGATGACCTCCCGGTTATCGATGTGTAGCTCGGCCTTGACGCCCTTGAGGTCGGAGAGGTAGTGTGCGACCTTCTGCAGTACTCCGGCCGACGAGAGCTTTTCTGCCCACTCCCGTCGAATCCGGACGTACCGCTCGTACGCCCACATCCGGCTCGCTTCGTGGGGCTCGGTCCGGAAGTATTCGGGATGCACGCGCTCGCCGGCGTGATCGAACACGGCCGCGAAGAACTCCGGCAACAACTCGAGGCCGCGCTCGGGTTCGATGTTACTCGTGTGGAACTCGACGTCGACGCCGTCGACCTCCCCGACCTGATTTTCCCACGGGAGCTGTAACCGCTCACCGCTCTCCCAGTGGCGCATGTTCGGGAACCGCGGGCCGATGTTGTACGACGCCTTCCGCTCGCCGCGCCCACGGCCCACGATATCCCACTCGTAGAGACGCTCGGCGTTGATCCCGTCCGACAGCCGCGGCGCGAAGCCCGACTTACTGTAGCTGACCTCCAGGTGCCAGGGCTCGCCGTCGATCTCGGTCGTGATCTCGAGGTAGCCCTCGAATGGTGGCCCGAGCATCACCGACGACAAGGCATCGTACGGACCGCGGCCCCAGTCAGGCCACTTCCAGCGGCCCTCAATCTCGTGCGGTGTCGTCTCGACTTGGGACACCGCTACTCACCTCGATCACGATCGCTCTCGAGCAAGCCAGTGAGCACGGCGACGGGATTCCACCACGTCGCGGTCTGACAGCCGTAGCAGACGTGCTTGAACGACGTACAGTCCGTCGCCTCGAGGGCGGTCGGATTGGCCTGCGGGTGTTGGTCCATCTCCTCGAGGCTCGCGCGTTTAACGCGCGTCCGCCCACAGCCCACGCAGACCGCGTCGACAGGGACACCGAACTGCCCGGCCGCCGGGCTCGCTAGTTCGGCCTCGAGGTCGCGGTCGTCCTGGTCGGCGTCGACGCTCACCGCGAATCACCCACGGTTACGGCTGGATCGACGCCCGCCGGGTCGATCACGTGCGACCACGTCAGCTTCGCGACTTCCTGTTCAGAACGCGAGCCACCGACCTCGTACCACCGCCCGGATAGCAACTCGTCAACGAGCGTCGCCGGCACGATCGCCCGCGCGACCTGGGGCAACCCCGGTCGCGGGAGATACACTACGAACAGGTACATACCGTCCGCCTCGAGCAGTTGCTCGTGAGCAGCGCGCTTGACGTAGAACCGGCCGCGAGTCGAACGATCGCCGTTGCTCGTCTCTATCTGGCAGCCCTTGATCTCAACGGGAACGCCGGACTCGACGAGGACGATCCCGTAGAACGGTAGTGACTGATCCGGCTCGAGGACGGCGGTGGTCCGAGCGTCGTGCCAGGTTGCAGTCCGATCACCGACGTACTCGAGCGTATCGACGGCCTGGACGATCTCGCCTTCAAGGGCGTCGCCGCTGGCCTTCGGACTCTCGAGTTCCGACGCTCGAGAACTCATAACGGACCCTCCCGCGCGTCACGAACCGCGCGCGTACAGTCTGGGCAGAGCCGGCGAAGCGCGTCGACGCGGTCACCGCATCGTTCGCACTCGGCGGACTTGACGAGTCGGCTCACGCCGATCCACCTCGCTTCTCAAGAGCACGCCGAACGTCCTCGTCGGTCGCTTGATGGGCCGGATGGGCGATGGGCGTCTGACTCTCGACATCGTACAACCGGTTAGCCAGAACGAACCCGCTACACATCGCCCTCACCCCCGTGGCGGCCAAGCGACGTTTCTGGATCGGGGACCGCCACGTCGACGCCAGCTGCAGAGCCGCGGCTCAGTCGCGCGTAGGTATCGCAGTCACCACAGCGATGGGCGCGATCCTCGTCATCACCAAAGACGCGCCGGAACCGGTCGGTGACATGAGTGCCACAATGCAGACAGGTAGACTGTGCTACTTGTCTCGAAAATGTAGTACTCATGCCGACCACCCCGGATTTCCTTCGTGAAAATCACCAGACTGCGCTGACCCGAATTCGACATCGTTAGTCCTTCGACTCTCGGAGGGGGTTTGTACGAATCCGTGATCAATGCATAATTCTGCATCAGCCGCGAGAGCGGCGACTAATCGGACAATTCGAAACGTGACAAGAGTCGAATGGACTCGTCGGGATTTGAACCCGAGGCCTCTTCCTTGCGAAGGAAGCGATCTACCACTGATCTACGAGCCCTCGCACGTTCTTATCCGTGGTTTCTATTTGAGGCTTGCGTTTCGGGACCGGATAGAGACACCACACCACGGACGACGCTCGAGCGGCTTGCCCAGATACGCTCCCAGATTTGCGGTCACGTCAGTCAGCAGGTCGATCGCCGGCCGATGACGGGGTGACGGCAAGGACACGGAGATGTCCTGCGAACAGTCCGGTGAGGAGGCCGGTGAAGTGGCCGACCAGTGCCACGCCCGGGGAGGCGGTCGCGAGGGTGAGCGCGACCGCGAGCCCAACGAACACGAGGATCGACAGCCAGCGCGGGACGGCGACGAACGAAGCGAGACCGACCGAGAGTCGGTTCGACGCGATGAGATATCCCAGGAGGGCGAAGACGGCACCGCTGGCACCAAGGACGCCCGGCGTCGGCGCAATGGACAGCAGTGGTATCGCCGCGAGAACTGCGGTGAGAACGATCTGGGAGACGCCGGCGAGCGCACCAGACACAGCGAAAAAGGCGTGAAACCGTCCGCGAGTCGTCGCCCGCGCAACTGGCCAACCGAAGACGACCAGCGCGAGAGCGTTCGAGAGAAGATGACCCAGTCCGCCGTGGGCGTAGACGCTCGTAATGATCGTCCAGGGATTCGTCACCAGCGGCGGCGCGAGGACGAAGAGTCCGCCCATCACGCCCACCAGCACGGTGAGCCACTGGACGAGCGCGACGAGAACGAAGACGACGAGCAACTCGAGAATTGGGCCGATCGAACCGGTCGCAGACTCCGCGTCCGTCTCGGAATCGGACCGCAAATACAGCTCCGACTGAGTTCGTGACCGCGAACGTCTCGCCATACGTACCGTTTGGTGCGGCAAGAGACAAAAACCTCGGTGCGGATCGACAAGCCGTAGAAGCGGACTAGTGTGTCCGTGTTGCCAGCGCGACCGCTATCGGATCAAATACCGGCCCGCAAAAACGGCAAAACTCGCACTCGAGTCGCGATCGACCGGTCCTCAGTCTTCGAGGACGATCTCGATCGAGACGTCGTTCGGCACCTGAATGCGCATGAGCTGTCGGAGTGCGCGTTCGTCGGCGTCCAGATCGATCAGGCGCTTGTGGACGCGCATCTCCCAGTGCTCCCACGTGGCGGTGCCTTCGCCATCAGGCGATTTCCGGGTCGGCACCTCGAGGGTCTTCGTCGGCAGCGGGATCGGACCGCTCAGGTTGACGCCGGTGTTGTTCGCGATCTCGCGGACGTCGTCGCAGATGTCGTCCAGGTCGTCTGGACTCGTGCCCGCGAGTCGAACGCGTGCCTGCTGCATTTATTTCTCGTTGACGTCGAGGACCTTGCCGGCGGCGATGGTCTGACCCATGTCGCGGATGGCGAAGCTCCCGAGTTCGGGAATCTCGCTGGACGGCTCGATGCTGAGGGGCTTTTGCGGTCGGATGGTGACCACAGCAGCGTCACCCGACTGGATGAAGTCGGGGTTCTCCTCGGCGACCTCGCCGCTCGAGGGGTCCATCTTCTTGTCGATGGACTCGATCGTACAGGCGACCTGGGCCGTGTGTGCGTGGAAGACCGGGGTGTAGCCGGCCGTGATCACGGACGGGTGCTGCATGACGACGACCTGTGCCTGGAACGTCTCGGCGACGCTCGGCGGGTCGTCGGCGGGGCCACAGACGTCACCGCGGCGGATGTCGTCCTTGCCGATGCCGCGGACGTTGAATCCGACGTTGTCACCGGGTTCGGCCTTGGGAACCTCTTCGTGGTGCATCTCGATGGTCTTGACCTCGCCACCCACGTCGCTGGGCTGGAAGGAGACATCGTCGCCGGTGTTCATGATACCGGTCTCGATCCGTCCGACGGGGACGGTACCGATACCCGAGATGGTGTAGACGTCCTGGATGGGGAGTCGGAGCGGCGCGTCCGTCGGCGGCTCCGGCTCGGGCAGGTCGTTCAGGGCCTCGAGCAGAATCTCGCCGTCGTACCACGACGTGTTGTCGGACTCCTCGGCGATGTTGTCGCCCTCGAAGGCCGAAATCGGGATGAACGAGGCATCGTCGGTGTCGAACTGGACCTGCTTGAGCAGCTGGGTCACTTCCTCGACGACCTCGTTGTACGTCGACTCCTCGTAGTCGACGATGTCCATCTTGTTGATGCCGACGATGAGCTCGTCGATACCGAGGGTACGGGCCAGGAAGACGTGCTCCTGGGTCTGAGGTGCGACGCCGTCGTCGGCGGCGACGACGAGGACGGCGTTGTCGGCCTGGGACGCGCCCGTGATCATGTTCTTCACGAAGTCGCGGTGGCCGGGACAGTCGACGATGGTAAAGTCGTAGACGTCCGTCGAGAACTCCTGGTGGGCGATGTCGATGGTGACACCGCGCTCTCGCTCCTCAGCGAGGTTGTCCATGACGTAGGCGAACTCGAAGCCGCCCTTGCCCTTCTCCTCGGCTTCCTCGCGGTGCTGTTCGATGACGTGCTCGGGTACGCTCCCCGTCTCGTAGAGGAGTCGTCCCACGAGCGTACTCTTCCCGTGGTCAACGTGACCGATGATGGCCAGGTTCTGGTGTTGGTCGCTCATTGTTGTAGCTCACGCGCAGAGGCGCTTATATCGGTCTCTTTGGCTCGTTGCGGTTAAAACCATTTCGAAAGCGTATTCAGCCGAACCCGCCGCCGTCGTGCGGTTTGGCTAGCAGTCACACGACGAAGAACGTTCGATCGGCGGTGAACGGGGAGCGAACGCAGTCGGTTGAAGTCGTTCGGTACCTCGAGTTCCGGCCCGATCCAACACGCCCGAAACTCACCGTCAGCGAACCGTCAGACGAGACGACGAACGGAACTAGCGATCCGAGAAAAACGGCTCGGCCTACAGTGGCGGGAGTCGACCCACGTCAGACAGCACCGCTGTGGCCGTCTCCGGGCCGCCGGCACCGCGGCCGCTCGAGTGCAGCGAGCCGGCGTTCCGGGTTTCGATCTGGACGATGTTTCGGGTGCCGGTCACCGCGAGCGCGCCGTTTTCGGGGACGAGCCGCGGGCCGACGCGGACCCCGTCGCGGGTCGCCTCGCCGATGAGGCGGATCGTCCGGCCGTCCTCGGCGGCGAGGTCGAGTGCGCTGCCGGGAACGTCTTGGATACCCTCGACCGTCGCGTCCTCGAGCGCGAAGCCGCCGTCGGCGAGGACGTTCGACAGGATGACGAACTTCAGGGCGGCGTCGGTGCCGTCGACGTCGAAGGTGGGGTCGGCCTCGGCGACGCCCAGATCCTGGGCCTCCGCGAGGACGTGTTCGTAGTCGAGCCCCTCGGCGGCCATCCGCGAGAGGATGAAATTCGCGGTGCCGTTTAGGACGCCCCGGACCGCGGTGACGGCCTGTGGCGTGCAGTCCTCGATCGTCGAGAGGATCGGAATCGCGCCGCCGACGGTCGCCTCGAACCGGATCGAGCCGGCGCTGTCGGCCTCGAGCGCGCGGAGTTCTCCGTAGCGTTCGGCGACCGGTCCCTTGTTCGCCAACACGGCGTGGCGGTCGGCCGCGAGTGCGCGCCGGACGTGTGAAAAGCCGGGCTCGGCGTCGCCGAGCGTCGTCGGCGTCGCTTCCACGAGCACGTCGTAGTCAGTCTCGAAGACGTCCTCGGGATCGCTCGTTCCGACGGCCTCGTCGCCGACCTTGCGCTCGAGGGCGGCGTCGACTGTGATGCCGTCCGAATCGACCGCGGCGCTGCTCGAGTCGGCGAGCGCGACGACCTCGTGGCCGTACTCGTCGGCGAGGTCAGCGACCGAGCGACCGACATCGCCCGCGCCGAGGATGGCGAGCTCCATCAGGCCTCACCTCCGAGCAGGGGTTCGACGACGGTCAGTTCCTTGTCGGTGCCAATCGAGCGGATGGCCGCGAGCGCCTCCTCGGAGCGCCCAGAGTCGATCGCGAGTCGGGCACGGGCGCTTGCGACGCCTTCTGTGCCGTCGGGCGCGGCGAGCGAGAGGTCCTGAACGACGGCCTCGGCCTCGTCCTCGATCCGCGAGAGTGTATTCGAGAGATCGGTCTCGACGAGGTGGCCGACCAAAACGACGTTTACCTCCTCGCCGTAGTGCTCCTCGCCGGCCTGGATGACGTTGACGCCGGCGTCGCGCAGCGCCTGAACGATATCGTCGAATCGGTCGGGAGGACACTCGAGGTCGACCTCGACGGGGATGTGCCCGCGAGGTGTGATGTTACCGCGTTCGTGGTGGATGCTCAACAGATTGCCGCCGCTGTCGGCGATGGGAGCGAGTGCACGGAGCAACTCGCCGGGTTCGTCGACGAGCTCGAGCCGGACGGTGTAGGCCCGGACGCCGCCGTCGGTCTCGGCGTCGGGCTCGTCCTCGTCGTCGGGCTCGGGTGCGTCACCCATCGCCGACACCTCCTGCCTGCGGGCAGCTACACGTCATGATGTACGATTCCGTAATGGGCGCGTAAAAGGATATAGGACTTGCCAAAGCGCTCTGCCCTTGGTAACGGTACGCACAGTCCTCGTCGCCGCCGAAGAGACGGTATCGATCGGCGCTCAGAGGTGGTCTTTACCCGGATTCGACGAGCCCCAGTCGCCGCGGCCGCCTTCGGTTCGATCGACGCCCATGATCGACTCGGGCTGGTCCGGCCCGCCGAGACTGTCGCGCGCGTCCGGGACGCGCACGGTGACCTCGTCGATTTCGGGCCAGGTAATGAGTTCGGCCTCGATGTTGCCCGTCGTCACGTCGCTGACCGAACAGCCCTTGCAGCCGCCGCCGAGTTCGATGACGACCTCGCCGGTCTCGGGGTCGGCCGACCGCACCGCGCTGGTCCCACCGTGCATCTGAATGATTGGCATCTCGCGGGCCAGCCACGTCTCGACGCGCTCTCGC
Organism: Natrinema sp. 74; assembly: GCF_046097095.1. NCBI lineage: Archaea > Methanobacteriati > Methanobacteriota > Halobacteria > Halobacteriales > Natrialbaceae > Natrinema > Natrinema sp. 74. Next base: position 2,451,562 of record NZ_CP175698.1, on the reverse strand, counting down.
AGCGACGGCTCCTCTTCGGATGCTGTCATTGCCTCACGTACACGCTCGAGCGGTGTATACCTTGGGTCGCACGGCCGATATCCGTCGAATTAATCCTGAACATTTCCGCCGCGTCGGCGCAGCCACTCGAGAGTGAGCGCGCCGCTTGCGAGCCCCGCAACGCCGGTGAAGCCGGGGATCGAATCGCCGCCCGTGTCGCCGCCGCCCGCGTCGCCGCCGCCCGTGTCGCCGCCCGTGTCGCCGCCGCCCGCGTCGCCGCCGCCCGTGTCGCCGCCGCCCGTGTCGCCGCCGCCCGTGGCGCTCCCATTCCCGGTCTCGCCGCTCTCGTTCGTCGTGTTCGTCTCGTTGTCGGCCGCGAGCCAGTCAGGATCTTGAAGCGACGGGGGATCGGCCTGTTCGCCGGCTTCGGCCGGGAAGGTGTAGAGCGCCCCCTCGAGCGTCGTGTTCGGAATCGCTTCCGTGCTCGAGGCAATGAAACTCTCGCCGGGCGCGACGACGCGGGCCGTCCAGAACCCCGTCTTCGCTGGGTCGCGCCACCACGCGAGCCGTGTTGGATCGGTCGGCTCCGACACGTCGTGGATCTGGACGCCCGCGCGGTACCACGACGAGTAGAGTCGGCCGTCGCGGAGTTCGAAGTTGTGCGAGGTCGTCCACAGCCCGCCGCGGTAGGTCTCGTCGACCGTCCGCGGGGCGTCGATCGATCCTCGATGGACGGGCGCGGCGGGGTCGCTCACGTCGTAGAGGTCGATCCCGCCCGGTCGGTCGGGTGTGGCCCCGCCGGTCGCCCAGGCCTCCCGGCCGACCGCCATGAGGTCGCCGGATTCGTCGACCGCCGCGTAGTGATCGTTGCCCGGGAGACCGTAGACAGCGTCCTGTCGGTCGGTGAGCGATCGCTGTTCCTCGAGCGAGGTCGCTCGGACGTGCGAGACGTACGTCGGGGCGGCCGGATCGCTGACGTCGATCAGATAGGTGCCGGCGTTCCAGTGAGGCAGGTAGGCGATGTCGTCCTGTACGTAGACGTCGTGGAGGTAGCGGGCGAGCATTCGTATCTCGCCCCAGCCCGGCTCGCGGTCGAGCAGCGACCAGTATCCCAGTTGCGTGATGTCGCCGCCACCGATGTCGAAGATCACGAGCGGGTTCGCTTGCTGTTCGTTCGCGACGACGAACAGCAGGTCGCCCTCGAGATAGCAGTTGTGAATGTGGTAGCTCGTTTCGAACTCGCCGGTCGGAACGGGAGTCGCGGGATCGCTCACGTCGTACACTCGAAATCCCTTGACGCTGAAACTCGGGTTGGCCGGTCCCGCGACGACCAGCCGGTCACCGTCGACGGTCACGTCGAGGAGCTGTGTCAAGGCGTCGCCGGCGTGCTCGAGGTCGCGTTCCTCGGCGAGGAGCGTCGGTTCGGCGGGGTCGCTCACGTCGACGGTCGCGAAGCCGGTCGTGGCGGCGACGTAGGCGGTCTCGCCGTCGTCGCCGGGGACGGCCTCCGCGGCACCGGTGACGGGGAGCCGACCGAGCGGTTCGTATCCGCCCTGCCGTCGGACGAACGCGGCGCGCGACCGGGACGTGACGACCGAGCCCGAAACGGACGCGCCGCCGGCAACGCCGGCGGCCCTGAGAAACGCTCTCCGCTTCATGGTTGAACCAACGGACACAGACACATAGGCGTAATTACTCGTCGCCGGACGCCGCGGAGTCGAGGCGGCCGAATCGTGGAGCAACGTGGACGGTCCATGGAAGTCAGTTCCGGCATCCCCGAGACCCGCTTCGGGGGACGCGGTATCCAGTGACAGTAGCCTGTATCAGCCGCGCAGTCGCCGCCGGTCGCCGGTCCCCTCGGTCATGGCGCTTGCAAGCGCTCCCTCGAGGACGACGTCGTCGCCGAGATCGGTGACCGTGATCTCCGGGACGTTTGTCATCACCATCTCGGAAACGCGTTCGCGTACGGGATCGACGACCAGTTCCTCGTTGTGCAACGCGACCGCGCCGCCAAAGGAGACCACGATTGGCGCGAACGCGTGGACGACGTTCGTCACGCCGATCGCGTTCCAGTGGGCGAGTTGCTCGATGACGTAATCCGCCAGTTCGTCCTCGCCCGCGAGGTCGAACACGTCCTTCGCGGTGAAGTTTACCCCCTCGAGCGGGAGGTCGGTCGTGATCGTCGGGTCGTCCTCGGCGAGCAGTCGGGCGAAATCGGGGATGGCGTTGCCAGAGCAGTAGGCCTCCCAGTGGCCGTCGTGGCCGCAACCGCAGGTCAGTCGCCCCTGCGGATCGACGACGTAGTGGCCGACCTCGCCAGCGTTACCGTCCCAGCCGCCCATGATCTCGCCGTCACAGCAGACGCCGGCACCGATCCCCGAGGAGATCGTGATGTAGACCATGTCGTCGGGGTTGCTGGCGGCGTGGAAGCGCTCGCCGATGACGCCCGCCGTGGTATCGTTGTGGAGGTGGACCTCATCGCTGTCGATCAACTTCGCGACCGGCCCCGTGAGGGGAATACGATCGATCGAATTCGGCAGGTTCGCCGGATCGATCACGGCCCCCTCAGCGAGATCGAACGGACCGATCGAGCCGATTCCGGCGGCCGCGATCCGCTTGGGGTCGATTCCGGCCTCGCCACATGCGTTGCGCAGCGTTCGAAGCACCCCTTCCGTCACGTCGATACCCGTCGGCCCGCGCGGCGTGGATCGGCGGCTCGAGCCGATCGTCGTCCCGTCGGCCTCGGCGACGACGGCCCGGACGTTGGTCGCACCGAGGTCGACGCCCGCATAGTAAACCATGCTATCCTAGGGACGACCGCGGCCGTACTTAACTACCCAGATTGTACTCGACGACGAGTAGCGATTTCGATACGTTTCGCGAGATCGGCGGGCAGCGGGCGCTCGGTCGACGATCCGACGACATATGTATGCCATAGCACGGCATAGTTCGGATATGGCCACTGATGACACACCGACCGACCTCGACGCGAGGACGGAGTCGACGGCGCTGTCCGAGACGGAGTGCGAGGCCCTCCACGAGGTCGAACTGGGCCTCGAGTGGACCCAGCGCGCCCAGGGGAGTTTACTCGAGTTCCACCACGCGACGGGGCACGGCATGGACCACCTGTACCGGGCCGAGGAACTACTTCGAGACGCCGGCCACGACGACCTCGCCGACGCGATCCGGGCCGACCTGCTCCCCCACGGCGTCGTCGACGAGGACCGCTGGTCGTACGACGTCCTCGAGAACTTCCAGGAGACGCTGCTTTCCGAGGTCCGGTCGCTCGAGCGGCACGTCCGACGGGAGGTAGCCGACGGGGAGCGCCACGTCCGCGAGCGCCGGCAGGAACGCGAGTGGAAACGGCGGGCAGAGAAGCGGTGACGCGACCGCGTCGTTACTCCATCACGTCGAGGTCGCGGAAGTAGGTGACCGGGCAGGGGGCCTGGAGGATGATCTCCTGGGAGACGGAGCCAAGGACGGCCTTTTCGGCCGGTGAACGGCGGCGGCCACCGACGACCATGCGGTCCGCGTCGACGTCGATCGCCATATCGACGACCTCGGTGCTGACCTCGCCGAGCGCACCCTTGATCTCGTACTCGACGCCGGCCTCTTCGAAGCGGTCGGCGAGTTCGGGAACCGGTGGTCGGGTCGCCGCGAATTCGTCCGGATCAACGTCCTCCGCACGGGCCTGAAAGCCGAGATCGTCATGAACGTCCTCGTACTCGTCTTCGGTAAAGGCGTGGCCGATCACGACCGTCGCGCCGAGCGGATCGGCGATCTCGAGAACCGTATCAGCGAGGTCCGGTGCGCGAACCGTGTCCATCGGCCCGACCGCGAGTAAGACCGTATCGATTGCCATACCGGCACAGTGGTCGGGCCACCTGCTTAAGCATTCTCGTCGTTGCAGTATTCCAGAACCACCGCAGGTCGGCACGGTGCGGTCGCTATCGCGCCGGTGCGGTGTCGTCGGTGGCACCCGGTAGGGGACGCTCAGTCGGTGTGCTCGTCGTTGCTACGGACGAACGTGACGGGACAGGGGGCCGACAGCAGCACCTCTTGGGCCGTCGAGCCGAAGACAGCCTTGCCGGTCGGCGACCGGCGACGGCCGCCGACGACGACCTGATCGGCATCGACGCTGGCCGCCAGATCGACAATCGACGACCCGTGGTCCCCGACGGCACCCCGAATCTCGAGGTCGACGCCGTGTTCCTCGAAGGCGTCTTTCAGATCGTGGATCGTCGAGTGACGCCTCGCGACGGAGTCGGGGTCGATCTCGTCGACGGTCCGATCGAACTCGAGGCGGTCGAGGACCTGTTCGTACTCGCTGTTGGTGAAGACGTGTGCGAGGACGACGGTGGCACCGGCGGGCTCTGCGACGTCGAGGACGGCTTCGGCGAGCTGGCCGCTTCGTTCGGCGTCGCTTGGGCCGACTGCAAGCAATACTGTCTCTAGCATGGGTGACGGATTGATCGTACACCACCGTAAATCCGCGGGTCACGGAACCCCGATCGCAGCGGACGAGTGGGGTTCCGGGCGATTTTTCCACCCCGTCGTCGACAGCCGAGGCATGGACGGACCCGATCTCTCGGAGCAGACGGTGCTCGTCACGGGCAGCGCGAAAGGCGTCGGCCGCGAACTGCTGTTGGCGACGGCCGACTGCGGCGCGCGAACGGCGGTTCACTACCATACGAGCGCCGACGCCGCCCGCGAGGTCGCCGACGCCGCCCGCGACCGCGGTGCGTCCGACGCGATGACGGTGCAAGGCGACGTGACCGACCCCGAGAGCGTCAACGGGCTCTTCGCGGCCGTCGAGGCCGAACTCGGGTCCGTCGACGTGCTGGTCAACAACGTCGGCGACTTCGCCCCGGCCCACTGGGCCGACCTCGAGTTCGAGACCTGGAACCGGGTCCTCGAGACGAACATAAACGGCACCTACCTCTGCTCGAGGCGCGCCCTGCCCGAGATGCGCGAGAACGGGTACGGCCGGATCGTCAACATCGGCTACGCCTCGAGCGAGCAGGGGCTGGTCAGCCCGACAAACTTCCCGTACTTCGTCGCGAAGGCGGGCGTGTTGATGTTTACGCGCATGCTCGCGGCCGACACCCAGACCGACGGGATCACGGTCAACGCGATCTCGCCGTACGTCGTGGAGAACTCCGACGAGTTCCCCGACGAGCTGCCCCGCGGCCGGCCCGCGAGCTTCGAGGACCTGGTCCAGCCGCTGTACTTCTTCCTCGATCCGGAGAGCGAGTACATCAGCGGGGAGAACCTCGAGGTCGACGGCGGCTGGTTGCCCGAGACCGTGTAAGTGCGAGTAGCAGTTGACTCGCGGCGCGAAGCGCCGTGGGGAGTTTTTGGTCCAGATTTTTACGAGGGGGGTCTCGAACGGAGTGAGAGATCCCGGCGAAGTAAAAAGGTGGGTGCAGACCCTCGAGGTCGACGGCGGCTGGTTGCCCGAGACGGTGTAGCCGGATTGTAAGCGGTCGTCTCGCTTTACAACAACCCTCGTTTTGCACCACAGTTATGGGACCTCTCGTGTTCGAGTACGCGTATGCGAGTCGCAGTCGCCGGCACGTTCGGGCCGCTCCACGACGGCCACCGGACCCTGTTCGAACACGCGCTCCGGTTCGGCGAGGACGCCGTCGTCGTCGCGCTGACCAGCGACGAACTGGCGGTCGAGACGCGCCACGAACCGCGCCCAATTCCGTCGCTCGAGGAGCGGACCCGACTCGTGACGGACGCGCTTGGCGACCTCGACCGGTGGGACCGCGAGATCGAAATCCGGACGCTCGAGACCGAAGACGGGATTGCGACCGACGAGCCGTCGATCGACGCGCTGGTGGTCTCCCCGGAGACGGCCCCCGAACTCGAGGGGATCAACGAGCAGCGCCGCGAGCGGGGGTTCGAACCGCTGTCGGGGATCGTCGCGCCGTACGTCTTCGCGGATGACGGCGAGCGGATCTCCTCGACCCGGATCGTCAACGGCGAGATCGACGAGCACGGACGGGTGCTCGGGGAGGACTAAGCGGAGCCACGGCCGCGATTACAGGAACGCGAGCGGGACCATAACGAGGACCCCGACGAGGATGCCGCCTACGAGTTCGGGCTTGCCGCCGCGAGGGAGCCGCTCGCCGATGGCGAGTGCCTCGGGGACGAACTCGGTGAGCACGAGGTAGATCATCGCGCCGGCGGCGAAGCCGAAGCCGTAAGGGAGGATTTCGCGGGCGTAGCGGACAAACCCGAACGCGATGACGGCCCCGATCGGCTGGGGGAGACTCGAGAAGACGGCCCACCAGATCAGTTTCCACTTCGGAACGCCCATCGACGTCAGCGGGATCGAAATCGCGGTCCCCTCCGGCACGTTGTGGATCGAGATCGCGATCGTCATGAAGACCGCCAACAGCGGAATCGTGACCCCGAGAAACTCGGTGCCTCCCTCGAGTCCGAGATCGGCGAAGGAGACGCCGATGGCGACGCCCTCGGGGAAGCTGTGGACGGTCAGGATTCCGAGGATGAGGACGAGTTTCTTGAAGTCGGCTTCTTCGTACTGGTGGGGTTCGATGTCGACGTCTAACAGCACGTCGTGGGCGACGACGACGAGGCCGATGCCGGCCAGCAGCCCGACCCCGATCTCGAGGGGGGTGCCCTCGGCCAGTCCCTCCTCGACGAGGCCGAACGTCGACGCCGAGAGCATGATCCCCGAGGCGAGCCCCCAGAGGATTACGTTTCGCCGGTCGCTAATCCCCTCGAAGAAGAAAAACGGGAGCGCCCCTAATCCGGTTGCCAGCGCCGTGAGCAGCCCGGCGGCGAACACCAGCACGAAATGCTCGACCGGTGCCATCGACCGACCTATCGCACCGAACGCATAAATTGGCGGCGGGGATGCTACGGCCAGTATCGCGCGACGAGAGCCGCCGTATGACGGGTCAGTGGATGCGAGAGCGATCGGGTTCGCTGAGAGTCCGCCGAATCGACCGATACCATCAACAGTCGGCCGTCTGCTAGGGAGCGTATGTCACTGTGGAGGTCCCGCCGCACTCGCCACTATGTCGTCCTCGTGGTCGTGGCGACCGTTGGCTCGACGCTGCTGTACAATTACGGGATGGCGGCATGGGAGAACGACCCGCAACCGCTGTTTCGGTCGCTCGGGATCGTCTTTCAGTCGTTTACGACGACCGGCTACGGCGAGGACGCGGGGTGGTCGACGCCGCAGATGTACGTGCTGACGATCGGACTGCAGCTCATGGGGATCGGGCTGATCCTCACTGCGGCGGACGTCTTCGCGGTTCCCTGGCTGCGGGACACGCTGGCGGTCACGCCGCCGACCGCGACGACGGACGTCACAGACCACGTCGTCATCTGTGAGTACACGCCCCGCGGGGAGGCGTTCATCGAGGAACTCGAGTCGCGCGGCCAGGAGTACGTCGTCGTCTCGTCCGACGAGGAGACGGCGACGGCGTTACACGAGGACGACTACCGGGTCGTCCACGGCGATCCGGAGTCGACGGCGGTGCTCGAGAGCGCCGGCATCGAGCGGGCGACGGCGGTCGTGGCCGATTCGGCCGACGATACGAACGCGAGCATCGTCCTTTCGGCCCGGGAGGCGAACCCGGACGTGCGGGTGGTGACGCTGGTCGAGGATCAGCGACTCGGGGAGTACCACCGGATCGCGGGGGCCGACGAGGTGCTGTCGCCGCGCCAGTTGCTCGGGGAAAGCCTCGCGCGTCGGGTGCCGACGGCCGTGACGACCGCGGTCGATGAGGGCGTCGAGATCGGGAGCGATCTGGAACTGGTCGAGGTCTCGATCGCCGCGGGAAGCGACCTCTGTGACCGGACCGCCGACGAGATCGGGCTCCGGGATCGATTCGGCGTCGACGGCATCGGTGCGTGGTTTGACGGGACGTTCGAGAGCCCGATTCCGCGAGACCGGGACCTCCACGCCGGGACGCGGCTGCTTGTCGCGGGCGAACCCGAGCGGATCGAAACGCTTCGAGCGGAAGCGGCGTCGACGGTCCGGTCGTTCGCCGCTCGAGACGTGGTGATCGCCGGCTACGGCGAGTCAGGCGCGGCGGCCGCCGACGCGCTCGTCGGGACGAACGCTCGCGTGACGGTCCTCGATGTCGCCGAGAAGGAGGGCGTCGACGTCGTCGGGGACGCTCGCGATCCGGCGGCGGTCCGCGAGGCCGGCGTCGACGACGCGGCCGCAGTGATCGTTACCCTCGACGACGATACGACGGCCGTCTTCGCGGCGCTCGTCGCGCGCGATCTGAACCCGTCGGTCGACGTCATCGTTCGCGCAAACGACGCGGCGGACGTCCGGAAACTCTACCGAGCCGGGGCGGACTACGTCCAGTCGCTGGCGACGGTCAGCGGCCGGATGCTGGCCTCGACCGTCTTCGAGGACGAGGAGGTGCTGGCGGTCGATCGGGGAATCAACGTCGTCAGGCTCCCCGCGGGCCGGTTAGTGGGACAGACCGTCGTCGACGCCGCGGTCCGCTCGCGGACGGGCTGTACCGTCATTGCGGTCGTCAGGGACGGCGAGACGATCACGGCGATCGAGCCGTCGGAATTCGTCCTCGAGGCGGACGACGAGGTCGTCATCGCCGGGACCGACGAGAGCGTGCAATCCTTCGAGGCGCGGTTTCTCGCCTGAGAGGCTGATAAGCAGAATATCGAACCGGGTGGGACCCCTCTTTAGGACAGGAGCGAGCGAAGACCGGGCGACAGCTGCTGTTTCGCGAGATCGACGAGCAGCGGCGCGTCCTCGAGCCCAAGCAGCCGCGCGATGGCAAGCGGGTCGCCGCTGTTTGCATTCGCCAGCGTATCGTCGTCGAGTCGCTGGAGGTCCCGCATGAGCTCGTCGTAGCGGTCGTTCGGCGCGAGATAGAGGAGCTGGGTCATTAGCAGCCGGCTCTTGGCGTTGGGCGCGACGTCGCGGTGCCAGAGCGTGTCGTAGACCTCGAGGTTCTCGGCGGTCGGCTCGACGCCGTCGTGTTTGAGACAGCTGTCGGCGGTGGCGGCGGCCGCGCGGCCGGACTGCATGCACTTGTTGATCCCTTCGCCCCAGAGCGGGTCGAGGCTCGGCACGGTGTCGCCGATCGCCATGAACCGGTCGGTATGGAGCGTGCCGGGCAGTTGAATGTGGGCCGAGCCGCGGTGTTGTTTGCCCTCGATCTGTTCGGCGTCACGGAATCGGGGGTCCGTCTCGAGCCAGTGAGAGAGGTAGTCGTCGATGGTGAAATCGTTGCGGCTGTACCGGTCGTGGCTATCGTTTTGAATGTAACAGAGACCCACTTTGGCGGTGTCTTCGCCGGTATGGAAGATCCACGAGTAGCCGCCGGGTGCGATCTCGTGGTCTAGACGCAACATCATGGCGTCGCGCAGGTCGGCGAAGCCGGGGCGGTCGATGTCGATCCCTTCGAACTCGTACTCGATGCCGATGGCGTGATTCTCGCGTTTGAGATCGACGACACCGAGTTCCTTCGCGAGTGGGGCGGCCGGCCCCGTCGCGTCGATGACGATGTCGCCATAGACCTCCTCGTCGCCATTGTAGGTGACGCCGACGATCTCGCCGCCGTCCATGATCGGCGCGGTGACGCGGGCGTCGAACCGGTATTCAGCGCCATCGTCGCGGCTGTCGCTTACGAGATAGCGTTTGAAATCCGCAAACTCCAGAACCGCACCGGTTTGCTCGCGGACGTAGTGTTCCGTCGGCGACTCGAGGACGACGCTGTCGGTGTACTGCATCACGACGTCGTCGGGAATGCCGAAAGCCGCCATCATAGAGTGGAACGTTCCCGCGGTGGATTTGTTGCTCTGGCGCGGGAACTCTGCTTCGACCTCGGTCTCGAGGACGACGACGTCGTACCCTCTCGCGGCGAGATCCCGGGCACACTGTGCGCCGGCGGGGCCGGCACCGGCGATGACTACGTCGTAGCGGTCGTTCATGTAATCTGGACTGTCGTGACCGTAATTAGTTTGCCCGGTTCCGATCGAAGAGACGCGGTCGAGTCCCTTGAATCCTGTTCGGCACGAGCAGGCCGACGAATCGACCGGGAACAGACCGATCGGCGGCCACGGTGACGATGACGGCGGGTAGACCGACGTTACACGTCACTTGGCGGGGTAACATGGGTACCGCGGCTCTGGTACCACAGCCCTCGGCGCGTTCGCTGCCTCCTTGAGCAAAACACCCGTGACGTCAGCCCCTTTTCCGGAGGCCCATGTATGAGAACCGGCGGTGCTCGCACGAGACTGCGCTGAGCGCAGCGAGTTATTTCTCTGTGAAAAGCCGGAGGATACCGCCGACGAGGATTAAGAGCCCGCCAAGCCCGATCCCCAGTGGTGGCGGAAGCGGCGTAAAGCGTACGACCCCGACGAGGATGATGATCGTAGAGAGCCGAGCCATGTCCACCCGTCGCCCGAGAACGCAGAAAAGATTGCTGCGTGATTTACGAATCAGCGCTCGTGGGCCGTGAGCGCTACGATCGGGACAATGGTCCGACCGGCCGGCCTCGAACCGCCGAGGAAGCGAAAAGATGTTTACTCAGTGTAATCTTCTCGTACGTATATGGCATCGAGACGAGTGCGGGCGTGGATCGGCGTCGCAATGGTGGTCGTTGGGTTCGTTCAGATCGGCCTCTATGCCACACAGCACGATTGGATACCGACCGTCTTGGGCATGTTCTACGCCGCGGTCGGCGTCGGATATCTCTGGGCGGAGGTATACAGGACGGAGCGGGACGGAGAGGCGGCTCCCCTCGAGACGTGACTCGATCGGACAGGTCGGGCGATGACGCAGACCACCGGTACCGCGCGCCACTACGGCGTCGCTTCGAAGCAGAAGATCGATAAGGCGTTCACGGAACACGACCGCCCATGCAAGGAGAATCGGCCGGACGACTCACCCGCTCGAGTGGCCTCCGCGACCATCCGGAACTGGCCGCCGTGAGCGTGCTCGTCTCCGTCCTCGCCGTGGCCGCGGTCCAGTACATCGTCGCCGAACTGTTCGCGATCGACGCGTCGAACGCGTACCTGATTGGGGCGTTCGTCGGTCTCGTCGTCGCCCAGTTCGTGCGATCGCTCTGTCGGTGGTACGGCGTCGAGTGAACCACCGTGAACGCGGCCGAGAACCGAGACGGACGGTTAGCGAACGATTGTCACCGGAACGGGTGCCTGCCGCGCGACTCGTTCGGCGACGCTGCCGAGCAAGACCCTCGAGAAGCCGGTGCGGCCGTGGCTCCCGACGACAATCAGGTCCAGTTCGCCGTCCGCGGCGTAGTCGACGATCTCGTCGGCGGGCTGGCCGACGGTGACCGCCGTTTCGACCGACCGGCCGTAGTCGGCCGCGCGGGCTTCAGCCTCTGCGAGCAGCTCGCGGGCCTCCTCACGCCGGCGCTCGAGCAGTTCCTCCGCGCCGAGGTGCGCGACCTCGCCGTAACCGCTGTTGGTCGGATCGAGGGCGTGAAGCACCGTGATCTCGTCGTCGGGGTGTTCTCGGCACGCGAACTCGAAGGCCGCCCACCCCGGGTCCGAGTCCTCGAGGGCGACTAGCAGATGCATACTGACCTATACGCGGACGGACCACTTGAGTGTCATCCATTACCACAGAAGGTGAACGGCCGCCGCCGGTCGTCCGAGGCGTCCGGTCGGCGGACGACCGACTCGTCTCATTCGGAGTAGCCTTCCTGCAGGAACGCCCCCTCGGTCTCGTACATCGAGACCAGTTCCGCGATGAGTTCCTCGTGGGATTGGCCTTCCTCGCAGTGATTGTCGAGTCGCTGCTTCAGTTCATCGCTGATCTCGAGTGTGTATGTCATGGGAGTGTGAGAACGCGGTCGGCGCGCGTCGACCGTACTATCGGCATCCACGGTGAAATAGTCGAGGGCGCAGACGACATCGACGCGCCGGCACTCGCAAGCGATCGAGTTTGAGACGACACGTCGACTGATGGTTCGGCGCGCGAACCAGCACGAGACGGCCGTTCGCTTACCTAGTCGGTCGCCGTAGCCGTCGACATGACAGCTTCGCTGACCGACGACGATGTCGGAAAGACCGTCGTTGACGTCGAAGGCAAGGAACTCGGGATCGTCGCGAAGGTCGAAGACAACAGCGCAGCCGTCGATCCCAACCCGAGTCTGGCAGAGCAGGCACTCGCCTCGTTCGGCTGGGAAGGCGAAGACGGCGAAGACTATATTGTCACCGAAGACATGCTCAAGCGGGTCGATGACGAGGTCATCCTGCGCGGCGAACTCTGACTCGCGGACCGCACCGTCGACGGACCGGCCGACAGGGCGGACTCGAGCGGGGTCGCGCTTCTCGGCAGCTATCCGACAGCCGACGGACCGTCAGACCAAACACAGTAGCGGCCCAACAACCAGGAAATGGAGCCGAGCGATCTCCGCGCAACGATGCCCGCCCTCGAGTCGAGCGTGTACTGTAACTGGGGTGCCGGCGGGCCGAGCCCGCGCCGCGTCGTCGAAGCGGCCGAATCGGCGCTCGAGCACCACGAGTACGAGGCTCCCGCCGCCGAAGGGATGTATCCCGCGACGTTCGACGTCTACGACGAGGCGCGCGCGGCGGTCGCGGACCTGCTCGGCGCGACGCCCGACGAGGTCGCGTTGACCCAGAGCACGACCGACGGGATCAACCGCGTCGCGGGCGCGTTCGACTGGGACGCAAACGATGTCGTCGTCCGAACCGACCTCGAGCACTCCGCCGGCGTCCTGCCGTGGCAACGCCTCGAGCGCGACTACGGTGTCGACGTGCGGGTGCTCGAGACCGACGACGGGCGGCTCGATCTCGAGGCCGCGAAACCGGCGCTCGAGGATGCGACGCTGTGTTGCGTGAGTTCGCTGACGTGGACCCACGGCACGCAACTGCCGATCGCGGATCTCGTCGAGATCGCCCACGACGCCGGCGCGCTGGTGCTGGTCGACGCCGTCCAGTCGCCCGGACAGGTTCCCGTCGACGTCCGCGAGTGGGGTGCGGATTTCGTCGTCGCGGCGGGCCACAAGTGGCTGCTCGGCCCGTTCGGAGCCGGCTTCCTCTACGTCCGTGACGGCGTCGAGCAAGATCGCTCGCCCGCCGCGATCGGCTACCGGAGCGTCACAGACGAGACCGCTGATGACTACCGCTACGCGGCCGGCGCACGGCGGTTCGAGGTCGGCACCGCCAGCCCCGTCCCCTACGCCGGACTGACCGAGGCGCTCGCGACGCTCGAGGAGATCGGTATCGAGACGATCCAACGGCGGATCGAGGCCCTGACCGATCGGCTCAAAGACGGCCTCCCGGACGAGCGCCTCTTGAGTCCGCGATCGTACGAGTCCGGGCTCGTGACGATCGACGTCGACGACCCCGAGAGCACCGTCGATCGACTCGCCGACCGGGGAATCGTCGTCAGACCGCTTCCCAAGCCCGATGCAATCCGCGCGTCGATCCACGCATACAATAGCCGCGCGGACGTGGATGCGCTGCTCGAGGCGCTATAGGACTGCAACAACGCGACGGCGACCGCTGGACGCGCTTCAGTCGGCGGCCTGGTGCTCCTCCATGGCGGCCTGAACGTCGCTGTAGCGCTCGAACCGGTCAGTACCGATGTAATCGACGGTGTCTTGCAGGTACTGGACGACCTGTTCGCCGATCTCGCGCTGATCGTAGCCCTCGAAGGGCTGCTCGTCGTAGAGCGGGTCGGCCAGCAGCCGATTCTCGACGTACTCCTCGATGCGCGGCTCGTAGACGTCCGCGACGACGTCCGGTTCGGCCTCGGCCAGTTGCTGTAAGATCCAGCGCCCGTTCTCGATGTGGCGCGTCTCGTCCTGTCGCACCTTGCCGATGGCTTCTTGGAACGACTCGAGGACGATGTCACGCCCCATCTGCTCGGCTTTCAGCTCGATCATCTGGTCGAAGCTGAGATAGCCGCCGCGGGCGAGCTGGGCCTCGACGATGCCCATGTAGTTCAGGTAGGCCTCGCCGAGCGCGTAGACGAGGTCGGTCCGATCGCCGCTCTCGGCCGCCGCCAGCAGGTCGTCCGCGGTGTCGTAGAGATCGTCCGTGCTGTACCCCTGTTCCTGGTAGCCGCCCTCGCGATAGGGAGCCGTCTCCTGGGTCTCGAAGACCTCCTCGAAGTAGCGACTGAACAGGTCGGTGTGTTTGGCCTCCTCGTAGACCTGCTGGGCCAGATACATCTCCTCTTGAACGGTGTCGAACGGCATCTCCTCGTTTGGCAAGGCGTCAAGCGCCATCATGTACGGCGCGAGCGTTCGCGTGACGTCCTCCTCACCGTCGTAGAACCCGGAACACGTCGCGAGAAACCGCCGCTGTTCGTCCTCGGAAAACTGCTGCCAGTCTCGGCGGTCTTGCTCGAGGTCGTAGTCGTCCGGGTCCCACGTTCCCTCCTGTTTCCCCTTGCGATACAACTCGTAGGGCTGTTCTCGTTGACTGTAGTCGATTGCCATGCCAATAACTGACGTGTTGGTTGTAAATCAATATTCGGCCGAGAATCGCGTCTTGATAGCGAAGAGAACAGACGCTGCGGGCAGTCGTGAGACGGCAGACTTCGTCGGGCCCGCTCGAGTCACTCGCTGTCGGCGTTCCGCGACGCAGCCGCGGCCTCGACCATCGTCTCGCGCTCGTCGAAGTACGCCGGCGCATCGGCGTCGGCCTCGAACTCGATGACGCGAGTCAGCGCGTCCTGTCCGTCTGTCGCCTCAGACGCCAGTTCGTCGGCGAGGTCGGTGTAGTCCGCGGCCAGATCCTGAAAGGCCTGCATCCGTGCCTGCTTGGCCTCGACGAGCAGTTGCTTCTCCTCGAGTTCCGCCTGTAGTTCCTCGATCGCCGCGACGTCGACCTCGCTTGCGTCGGGGACGTCGGCGGTCGACGGCGATTCGGTCCCCTCGACCTCGTTCGGAAGCGCCTCGAGGCGGGATCTGATCTCGGCCATCTCCCGGTCGATTTCGTCCAAGAGGTCGTCGGCCTCCTCGCCCATCGTCTCGACGTGCCCGGAGAGCAGGCCGGCCTGGGTGCGGCAGTACTCGACGAACTCGTCGACAGCGAGCGCGTCCGCGGCGTCGTCGCTCATAGGGAACCCTTGGGGCTTCCGGCCGAAGGTACTTGGGGTCGGCCGGACCTGTGGCCGGGCGAGGTGTGCGGTACCGAAACCGCCGCGTCGCGTTCCGTCCGCGGCTACGGGCACCTCGCTGACCGCGGCGTGGTCAGCAGATCGTCACAGCGTCAGTAGGTGACTCGAGGCCGAGAAGTCAGGTGCTAACACATCGCTCATCCATACCCTTTCAGACTCGTTAAGTCCCTCCGGCTACTGATACGGATACGATGAATCTGGCACCGCGTCGACAATCGAGACAGTCCGTCTTCGCGACCGAACGATGAGCAAGGACACCATAGAAGTCCGGGGTGCCGAGGAACACAACCTCAAGGACCTCGACGTCTCGATCCCTCGCGAGGAGTTTACCGTCGTCACCGGCCTCTCGGGATCGGGCAAGTCCTCACTCGCGTTCGAGACGGTCTACGCCGAGGGCCAGCGCCGATATATCGAGAGCCTCTCGGCGTACGCTCGGAACTTCCTGGGCCAGATGGACAAGCCCCAGGTCGAGACCGTCGAAGGGCTCTCGCCGGCAATCTCGATCGACCAGAAGAACGCCGCGAACAACCCCCGATCGACCGTCGGGACCGTCACTGAACTCCACGACTACCTGCGATTGCTCTACGCCCGCGTCGGCACGCCACACTGTCCCGACTGTGGCCGCGAGGTCGGCGAGCAGAGCGCTCAAAATATGGTCGAGCGCATCCTCGAGCTCCCCGAAGGGACCAAGGCCAAACTCGCGGCACCGGTCGTCCGCGACCAGAAGGGCGCGTTCGAGGACCTCTTCGAGGAACTCGTCTCGGAGGGGTACGCCCGCGTCGAGATCGACGGCGAGGAGCACGACCTCACGCTGGACGACCCCGATCTGGACGAGAACTTCGACCACACGATCGACGTGATCGTCGACCGCGTGAAGGTCAGCGTCGAGGACCGTCCGCGGATCGTCGACAGCGTCGAGACGGCACTCGAGGAGGCCGACGGCGTCCTCAAGGTCATTCTCCCCGACCCGCCCGAGGAGGCGGCGGCAGACCTCGGCGACGAGGCCCGTCGAACGGGTGCGCTCGGCGACGAAGTCGAGGACGACGACCGCTTCGTCGTCGAATTCTCGAAGGACCTCGCCTGCACCCACTGCGGGATCGACGTGCCGGAGATCGAGACCCGCTCCTTTTCCTTTAACTCGCCCCACGGTGCCTGTCCCGAGTGTGAAGGCCTAGGCGAGACCAAGGAAGTCGACGAGGATCTCGTCGTTCAAGACGAGTCCAAGCCACTCAAACACGTCTTCGAGGCCTGGAGCTACAACCGCTCGTACTACCAGACGCGACTGGACGCCGTCGCCGAGCACTTCGGCGTTTCGCTCGAGACGCCGTTCGAAGACGTAGACGAGGAGATCCAACGGGCGTTTCTCTACGGCACGGACGGAGAGGTGGTGTTCAAGCGGAGCACCAAGAACGGCACTCGGCGGAAAAAGAAGCGCTTCGAGGGGATCATTCCCAACCTTGAGCGCCGATACATCGAGACCGATTCGGACTCGACTCGCGAACATATCGAGGACTACATGTCGGTCACGGAGTGTCCGGCCTGCGACGGCACCCGTCTCAAGCCCGCGAGCCGGGCCGTGCTGGTCGACGAGACCGCGATCACCGAGATCAACGCGATGAGCATCGGCGACGCCCTCGAACACTTCGAGTCGATGGAGGCAGACTTGACCGAGCGCGAGAAGGTCATCGCCGAGGAGATCTTAAAAGAGATCCGCGCGCGACTCGGCTTCATGACCGAGGTCGGCCTCGAGTATCTCACCCTCGACCGCGAGGCCTCGACGCTGTCAGGCGGCGAGAGCCAGCGCATCCGGCTCGCGACCCAGATCGGCTCCGGCCTCGTCGGCGTGCTGTACGTGCTCGACGAGCCCTCGATCGGGCTCCACCAGCGGGACAACGATCGGCTGCTAGACACGCTCTGTGAACTGCGCGATCTGGGTAACACCTTGCTCGTCGTCGAACACGACGAGGAGACGATGCGCCGGGCGGACAACGTCATCGACATGGGGCCCGGTCCGGGCAAGCGCGGCGGCGAGGTCGTCGTCAACGGCTCCGTCGAGGAGCTCAAGGCGACGGAGGCGTCCGTGACTGGCGACTACCTCTCCGGCCGCAGACAGATCCCGGTTCCCGACGAGCGCCGCGACCCCGAGGGCGCACTGACGATCCGCGGGGCGCGCCAGCACAACCTCGACGACCTCGACGTCGACATCCCGCTTGGCTGCTTTACCGCGATTACCGGCGTCTCCGGCTCCGGAAAATCCACGCTGATGCACGAGGTGCTCTACAAGGGCCTCGCGCGCGAAATGAACGATAACACGAGCGTGATCCCGGGCGACCACGACGCCCTCGAGGGGCTCGAGGAGATCGAGACCGTCCGGCTAATCGACCAGTCGCCGATCGGTCGCACGCCGCGGTCGAACCCCGCGACGTACACCAACGTCTTCGACTACGTCCGCGAGCTGTTCGCCCAGACGAAGCTCTCGAAACAGCGGGGCTACGAGAAGGGGCGATTCTCCTTTAACGTCAAAGGTGGCCGCTGCGAGGAGTGTGGCGGGCAGGGCACCGTCAAAATCGAGATGAACTTCCTCTCGGACGTCTACGTCCCCTGCGAGGAGTGTGGCGGCGCACGCTACAACGACGCCACGCTCGACGTGACCTACAAAGGAAAAACGATCGCCGACGTCCTCGAGATGAGCGTCGAGGAAGCCTACGAATTCTTCGAGTCCTCGAGCCAGATTCGCCGCCGGCTCAAGCTGCTGAAAGACGTCGGGCTCGACTATATGAAGCTCGGCCAGCCCTCGACGACGCTCTCGGGCGGGGAGGCCCAGCGGATCAAGCTCGCCGAGGAGTTGGGGAAGAAGGACTCCGGCGAGACGCTTTACCTGCTCGACGAGCCCACAACCGGGCTCCACAGCGAGGACGAGCGAAAGCTCATCGACGTGCTCCACCGGCTGACCGACAACGGCAACACCGTGGTCGTCATCGAACACGAACTCGACCTCGTGAAAAACGCCGACCGCGTCATCGACCTCGGCCCCGAAGGTGGCGAGAACGGCGGCGAAATCGTCGCTACCGGCACACCGGAGGACGTGGCCCGCCTCGAGGACTCTCACACCGGTCGCTACCTGCGGGATCTGCTGCCGAAGATCGATCTCGAGGGACCGCGTGGCGAGCGCGTCGAGCCCGTGAGCGCGCCGATGGACGACGACTGAACGGCGATCGAGCGCTCATTGTGACTCGACCGAGACGGGTCACGTGACGGCGATCGGAAACGTCGTTCGACCGGGAACACACCCAAGGAAGTGTGTGACTAAGTAGCATGTATGTCCGACGAACTGAACGCGTCCGAAGAGCCGGTCAAGGAGGAGCCGACGGATTCGTTCGACCTCGAGCGTCCCGAACGGGTCGAGATCGGGGTCACGCGCGGCGAGACGGGTCTCGAGATGGGGCCGCCGCGGGACTACCCAGATAGAGCCGAGCTATCGGTCCGCCCGGAGTCGGACGAGGGCCACTGCGTGATCGTGAGCGTCGACGCGATGGCGGGCGATCACGCGACGGGCCACGCCGACGCGGCGTTGACGCCCGCGGAAGCGCGGGCGTTGCGGGACCAACTCGACGAGACGGTCCGCTGGATGACCGAAGACGACATCGGCGGTCGCGGGGATGGCGATCGCGCTACCGAGGACCCCTGACAGCCCGATCGCGGATCGCAACGCGACCGCCGGCGAGTCGGCGGTCGACGCGACTAGTCGTCGGGACTTGGCGACTGTACGCGTGAGAGATAGCCCGCCAGATCCGAGGTCGTCACCATCCCGATGACGCCCTCGTCCTCGTCGACGACGGGGATGTGATGGAAATCGTGTTCGACCATCACGTCAGCGGCGTCGCGAACGCTGTCCTGTGCCGAGGCCGTGACGACGTCCGTACTCATATACGTCGACACCGGCGTCTGATCTTTCGGCCGGCGCTCTGCAACGATTTGGACGAAGTCCGTCGTCGTCAAAATCCCCTCGAGCCGGTTGTCGTCGTCGACGACGACCGCTGAACCGACCCCGTTGTCGAGCATTAGCTGAGCGGTCTCCTCGACGAGCGTGTCCGGCGTTACCGTGTGCAACGACGTGGACATGACTCGAGCGACAAAGATATCTTCCATACACTGTGATATTCGGTAACCACCATAAGGGTTAGTGGGCTCAGACCGACGACGGCGAACCTCGATCTACGGGCGACTCGCCTGGGTCGGACACCGTCGCGACCGCTCTGAATCGGCGACGCTGCCGGAGACAGAGCGATACGGGACGACGTTGGAACCGATCCGCTAGGTGTGAACGCAAATATTGCGTGTCTGTATTCTATATTGAGTATCAGTGCTCTGCTACTAACTAGTACAGATACGATAACTGAAAGAACTGGTCGAGTGAGTGGGAGCTGTAGTTCGAAATCGATCGTGTCGACATATCTGTCGTTTTAGGGCATAGTATCGGTGATCTCCGACCAGACTATAATGGTGGCTACACATAGGCAGTAACGCGTTTGCTTCCCAGCCTCCTGAACGAAATATAAGCAGTACGTCCTCTTGAGGTGCTCTATCCCTGTTTTCCTCGGCTATCGTTCTGTTTAGACAGCGTGTATCGACTTATAGAGGTGTCCGAAAACATAGTATGTCGAAGCTTTATCAGTCATCCACTCTCTCGCTGGACGGACATGCGACGAACGCGCAACGGTCGTCGCGAATAAAGAACGGCCTACGAGTGGGTGAGGTTCAACTCGAGTTCGTTGACGACGCTTTGGACCGTGTCCGGAATCTCCGTTTTGAACCGGTCGCCGCGCATCCGGTGGCTCGGACCGGCAACGGCGAACGCGCCGAAAACATCGTCGTCGGGACCCATGAGCGGGACGGCGACGGCGTGGAGTCCTTGCGTGCTCTCGTCGATATTGAACGCGTATCCCCGCTCGCGGATCGTCTCGAGTTCCTCGAAGAGGTCCGCTTCGGAGGTGATCGTCTCGTCGGTTGCGGCCGGCAGCCCGTGTCGAGCGATGATCTCGCGGACTCGTTCGTCGGGCGTGTTCGCCAGGATCGCCTTCCCACCGGCGACCTGGTGCATATGGAAGCGTTTCCCGATCCGCGCTCGGCTGAAGACGCCTTTCTGGCCCGCCTTTCGCTCGAGGATGACGGATCGGCCCCGCTGTTCGACGGAGAACTGGACGGTCTCACCGGTGAGATCCGCCAATTCGCGGATCTTCGGCTCGATGTACTGTAGGCCGTCGATCTGGCGGAGCGCGTAGCCGCCGACGTCGAGAAACCGGAGTCCGATCCGATACTCGTCGCCCGCCTTGACGACGTAATCGTGTTTGAGAAGCGTGATGAGGTGTTTGTGAATCGTCCCCTTCGACTTCCCGATCGCCTCGGCCAGTTCCGACACTCTGGCCCCGTCCCGGGCCTGCAGTTCGTCGACGATCTCGAGTGAGGTTTCGACGCTCTTGATCGTCGGAGATCGCGGCTCCAAATCGCCGTTTCCGGCGTCGTTTCGGGACATCCATCCCGTCTAAGAGCCACCTCGTAAAAAAGTTCACGCACGGAAACGCGACGACGGCTGCGTTTCGCTATTCGATAGGGCCGTCGATCGCTCCGAATGCTCGGTCGGCGGGGCTGAGAAAGTGGCGGTAAAGAGATGGGCTTATACGAGTGCTCGCTGTGGACGCTGGTATATCCGATGTCACACGTGACGACGATGGCGTCCGCGATTAGCGACGCCGTTAACGACGGTGATAGCCTGTATCTCGCAGGGTTTACACACCTGATACCGTTCGCCGCGGGACACGAAATCATCCGCGCCGGATACGGCGATCTCGAACTCATCCGCGCGACCCCCGATCTGGTGTACGATCAGCTGATCGCCGCGGGCTGCGTCTCGAAAGTGACGTTCTCGTGGGCCGGTAACCCCGGCGTCGGCAGCCTCCGGGCGTTCCGGCGGGCGGTCGAGGAGGGCGTCCCGAACCCGATCGAGACGGAAGAGTACACCCACTACGGAATGGTCGCGGCGCTACACGCCGGGGCGGCAAACCTGCCGTTCATGCCGGTGCGGACGTTCGCCGGCTCGGACCTCGTCGATCACAACGACGCGATCCGGACCGTCTCGAGTCCGTACGGCGACGACGAGATCCCGGTCGTGCCGCCGATCGAGCCCGACGTGGCGATCGTCTCGGCACAGCGCAGCGACGAGGACGGGAACGCCCACCTCTGGGGCATCCCGGGTGAGCAAAAAGAGGCCGCGTTAGCGGCCGACACCGTTATCTGTTGCGTCGAGGAGCTCTGTTCGGCCGAGACGATCCGCAGCGACCCGAACCGGACGCTGTTCACCGCCGACGCGGTCGATTACGTCGTCGAGGTGCCCTACGGCGCGCACCCGTCGTACGCCCAGGGCTACTACGACCGGGACAACGAGGCCTACCTCGAGTGGGAGGAGGTGTCGAAGAACCACGAGGACGTGCAGGCGTGGCTCGACGAGTGGGTCTACGGCGTCGAGAATCGACGCGAGTACAGCGAGAAGCTCGGTGCGAAGCGGCTGCTCGATCTCGAGGTCGACTCGCGGTACGCGACGGCGATCGATATGGGTGATTACTGATGGCGTACACGGACACGGAGCTCATGGTAACGGCGGCGGCAGAACAGCTCGAGAACGACGATTCGGTGCTGGTCGGCATCGGCGTCCCGAATCTGGCCTGTAACCTCGCAAAGCGAAACCACGCGCCGGACCTCGAGATGATCTACGAGTCGGGGACGATCGGCTCGAACCCGAGTTCGCTCCCGCTGTCGGTCGGCGACCCGGTGCTCGCCTCGGGCGCGGTCGGCGTCGAATCGATGCTCAACGGCTTCTCGTACTACCTGCAAGGCGGGCGGGTCGACGTCGGCTTCCTCGGCGGCGCGCAAGTCGACAGGTACGGCAACATCAACTCCACCGTGATCGGCGATTACGACGATCCTGCGGTGCGGCTGCCCGGCAGCGGCGGGGCCTGCGAGATCGCCAGCAACGCCCACCGGACGATCATCATGTCGCCGCTCGAGCGGCGGCGGTTCCCCGAAGCAGTCGACTTCGTCACGAGCCCGGGCTACATCGACGCCGAGACCGACCGGGCCGACCTCGGGCTGCGCGGCGGGCCGGACGCGGTCATCACCGACAAGGCGATCATGGGGTTTGACGATGACGGCGAAATGGTCGTCGAGCGCCTTCACCCGGGCGTCACCGAAGACGACGTGCAGGCGGCGACCGGCTGGGACATCCAGTTCGCCGACGAACTCGAGCGCACGCGGGAGCCGACCGACGACGAACTGCGGTTGATCCGCGAAGAGCTCGATCCCGACGGCGTCTACCTCGACTGAGCGGTTCGATCAGAACTGCGACGCGACCGACTATCCTCTCGCTGACGGCTCGACGGACGGTCCGCGCTGCCGGTGTTAGGCGTCGACCGCTGTAGCGGTCGAATCGGTGAGAACGCGTCCGGCCAGCGAGAGCCACGCCCCGAACGTCAGTACTGTACGTTCGTCGGCAGAAGAACCGAAGACCGGGCGAACGGCCGGTCGATCGCAAACAGTGTCGCGAACCGGTCAGGTCAGTCGCTGGCGGCGACACTGACGCCGGTATCGCGCATCACCTGCGTCTGGAGTGCGACGAACAGCATCGCGGCCGCCACGGCTCCGACGCGGGGCAGCAGCGACGGCCAGACCATCGCGGCGACGCCGAGTGCGACGTACATCGTGCGGACGCCGTAGCTCAGCGGCGACGGAATCCCAAACGGCCGCGGCGCGCAGTTGAGGCCGTGAGTGATCGCGACCGCACCGAGCAGGACGATCAGGCCCGAGCCGGCCGTCATCAGATCGAAGCCACCCGTCACGATTTCAGGGTTGTAGATGAACGTAAACGGGAGGACGAACAGCGGCAGGCCGAGTTTCAGCGCCTCGAGGGCGGTTTTCCAGAAGTTCGACTCGGCGATACCGGTCGTGACGACGACCGCGATGGCGATCGGCGGCGTGATCCCCGAGAGAATCGCCGCGTAGAACACGAAGAAGTGCGCGGCGAGGGGATCGAGGGCGAATTCGCCGGTCAGCGTCGGCGCGATCAACAGGGCGACGATCGTATACGCCGCCACGGTCGGCATCCCCAGGCCCAGCACGAGACAGACGACCATCGAGAGAAGGGCCGTGAACAGCAAGACGCCGCCGGCGACGCCGACGATCGCGAGCGAAAGCTTGCCGGGGAGACCGGTGGCGTTCAGCAGGTCGACGATCCCGTTGACCGCCGCGATGATGATCGCGATCGGCGCGATAGCGACGGCTCCGAACGTGAACCCGGAGACGGTGTTGTTTGCGGCGTCGCGAACCGTTCCGAGCGGATCCGCGTCACCGTCGACGACGCTCAGGATGATTGGGGTTCCCGCGCCGGTCAGGACCATCGCCGCACAGGTGTACAGCGCGGAGGTGACGACTGTCCACTGGGCGATTCCCAGCGTGTACAGTAACACGGCGAAGGGCACGCCGAAGCGGATCGCCTCGATAATCGGGTGATACCCTTCCTCGAGATCGTCGATGCGCTGCTCGAGGTCGATACCGCCCTCGGGGAGTTGTTTGATCGACATGTAGTGGACGCCGATGGCCACGGAGATGTAGAACACCAGTGCGGGGATGATCCCGGCGATGAGGACGTCGACGTACCCGATCCCCGGAATGAGCGAAGCCATGACGAACGCGGCCGCGCCCATCACCGGCGGCATGATCTGCCCACCGGAGGAAGCGACTGCTTCGATCCCGCCGGCGGAATCCGCTTTCATCCCGCTTTCTTTCATCAACGGAATCGTAAACGAGCCCGTCATCGCCGCGTTTGCCGTCTGGGCCCCGTTTATCGATCCCACGATTAGACTCGAGATCACCGCCGACTGGGCGACCCCCGACCGGAGGTACTTCGCCGTCCGGAACGACAGCCGCATGATCAGGTCGAACGCGCCGTAGCCCTGCATCAGCCCCGCGTAGAGCAAGAACAACGCGACCTTGACGGCGACGACCTGCGTAATCGAGCCGAAGAAGCCGTCGAACTCCATCGTCAGAACGTTGATGATCTGTTCGATGGCGATCCCTCCATGCCCTAACAGCCCGGAGATGAGATTTCCGAAGTAGGCATAGAGGACGGCGGCGACCACGACGCCGGCGAAGGCGGCTCCGAACGCCCGGTAGGTCAGATAGAGGACGACGAGCGCGAACAGACCGCCGATGGCGTACTCGTAGCCTAACGCGTACCCGATCCGCGTCGTCTCGAGCACCTCGTAGTGCAACCAGACGTAGCTCGGGACGGCGACACCGATGATCGCACACGCCCATAACCCGAGGCGCTCGAGGCGGTCGGATCCGTCGAGGTCGCGGAGTTCGTCGAGAACGTAGATGAGAACGCCGCCGGCGAGGAAGACGGCACCGTATTTCGCCCGCGGTACCTCTTGATTGAGCCCATACAGCAGGACTCGCGCCCAGAAAAGCAGGGCCACAACCGTGACGAGATTGTTCAGCAGGTGCTCCCGTCGGAGATCCAACGGTGACCAGACGGGCGGTTCGCTCTGGGTCTCGCTCATGGCGGTTTATTCGCTGGTCTCGCCGCGGGTGTACGCGCTCATGTCGACGCCTTGCTCCTTGAGGAAGTCGTACGGCCCCGGATGGACCGGGATATCCTCGAGATAGAGGCTAGCCATGGTTTCGGGCTTGCTGTGATCGAGGTACGCCGGCTGACCCTCCTGAATCGACGCGGTGTGTTCGTTGCTGATCTTCGCGAGTTCGTAGCCGACGTCGCGGGAGACGCCACTGTCGAGCCAGAACTGGAAGTCCGCGCCGTAGACGTCCATCTTATCGGCGTCGAAGCTCTGCTGTTGCCACCCGTAGACGTCGAGTTCACTGTGGCTCGTCCCGCGGGTGTTGTTCGACGCCTCCGTGAAGCCGTCGGTGAATTCAACGAGTTGGAGGTCGGCGCGAGCATCGACTTCGGTCGCCCAGCCGGCGAGATTCTTGAAGCCGGCACCGTAGGCGATGAGGGCGTCGATGTTGCCTTGCTCGATGAGTCCGGCCACGTCGCCCGTGTCTGCGTCGACGATCGAGTCGGAGTCCTCGAGTTCGCTCCAGAGGCCGGCGTTCGAGAAGACGGTCTCGGCCTGCTGGCGCAGTCCCCACGACGGCGGTAGCGGCCAGAAGTTGCTCCCGACGAGGTCGTCGGTCGTCTGGATACCGGACCCCGTGACGGAAAGTACGTGCATGTGCAGCGAACTGATGGAGAACAGCTGGTTCGGGAGCGTGTCCAGCGGTCGTTGTGCGAACGGCGGCTTGTCCTCCTGGGCCGAAGCGACGATGAAGTTCCCCGCGCTCAGCGCCTGAAGGTTGCCCTGTGCGAGTTGGCGCAGACTCGGCGGATCGCCGCCGGTCTCCTGGTTCTGCCACCGAATCTCGCCGGCTGGCTCGGTGTCGCCCGACTGATTCCTGACGACTCGCTGGAAGGAGTTACTCGCCGCACCAGTCGTCGTGCTCGCACTCGGAATGCCGACGCTCAGCGACGACGCACCACCGCTTCCGCCGCCGAGACAGCCGGCCAGCGCTAGCGCACCTGCACCACTCGCTACTTTCAGAATATCTCGCCGTCTGGTGGAAGTCATACACCCTATCGGGGGTATCTATCCTAATTAAACCTTTGGGAATGGGACAGAGACGCATAGCTACTGGAACATGTACACTGTATGTCCATTTTTGGCGAGGGAAAGGAGGATGCTGTTCAACAACGTCAGTCGGCGGACATCAATCTCGGTGAGCGGAACGTATAAATCGGGGTGCACCTAGCACCGAGATATGCGGCCTCTAGAGGACGTAACCGTTATCGATGCGACACAGGCGCTCGTCGGTCCGATGGCAACGCAGACGTTCGGTGACCTCGGAGCGGACGTGATCAAGATCGAACGGCCAGGACACGGCGATCTCACTCGCGCGTACAGCCCCGAATACGAGGGATTGTCGGCGTACTTCGTGAGTCTCAATCGCAACAAGCGAAGTCTCACACTCGACCTGACGACCGAAGCGGGCCAAGCCGTCCTTCACGACCTGATCGAGGACGCCGACGTCTTCATGCAGAACTTCAGTCCCGGCAACGCCGAGGCGTTCAATGCGGATTACGAGACCCTCGCAGCGCTGAACGACGAACTGATCTACTGTGACGTCTCCGGCTACGGGTCTAACAGTCCGTACAGCGGGAAGAAGTCGTTCGACATTATCCTGCAGGGCGAAGCCGGAATGATGAGCATCACCGGCACCGAGGACCAGCCGGCTCGCGTCGGCATCTCCATCTGTGACGTCTCCGGTGCCATGACGGCGACCTACGCCATTCTGACCTCGCTCTACCACCGCCAGCAGACGGGCGAGGGACAGCACATCGAGCTCTCGCTGTTCGACACGAGCTTCCAGTGGCTGCTCTACCACGTGACCAACTACTTCGCATCCGGCGAGGTCCCACAGCGGATGGGAACGAAACACCCCAACCTCACACCGTATCAGGCGATCGAGACGGCCGACTCCCACATCGTCGTCGGCGTGATCAGCGAGGGGATCTGGCCCGACCTCTGTCACGCCCTCGACCGCGAAGAGTGGATCGATGACGAGCGATTCGCGACATTCACCGACCGCATCGAGAACCGGGCGGCACTCGACAGCCGTCTCGAGGCGATCTTCGCCGAACAGACGACCGAAGAGTGGGTCGAGCACCTCCGCGAGCACGACGTGCCCTGTACGCCCGTCAACGACGTCGAGGACGTGGTGAACGACCCGCACATCGACGCCCACGACATGATCGCCGAGATGGACCACCCCGAACACGGGACGGTCAAAGCCCCCGCGAACCCGGTTACGTTCTCCTCGCTCGAGACGACCCACGAACGCGCACCGCCGGATCTCGGCGAGCACTCGGCGGAGATCCTCGGCGATCTCGGCTACTCGCCGGAGGAGATCGCGACCCTCGAGTCCGAGGACGTGATCTGACGCTAGTGACGGAGTCGAGGCGCTCGAGCGCGGTCGCATGCGGTCGGCGATGCGTTATTCCGAGGTAACGTTTGGTCCTCGGCCGGGACCGTCTGTCCCGAAATGTGCGCCCAGACACTTGTGAACCCGATGTCGGTCTCAGCCAGTTGCTCGTCTTCTACGGGCCGTTTGTAGCACAACCGCCACGCGAGTGCGTTTCTCAATGCGAAACTCGAGGGTGACAACGGAGACCGAACGCCGAGAGCGAGGGGGAGACAACAACTATCACACATTCTTCTCGACCGCCGGACGTGCATCTAATGACCGAATCGGCTCGATTGATGTACCCTGATGGGTCGAACGAACAACGGAAAACAACGATACGTACGTTGTCAACGAGGACGGGAGAAGACAACTGACGTCTTCGGGAATCGGTCTCAAGCGGGGATATCGACGCGAGCGAGGCCGAAAGGTGATTACAAACATAAGATTGTAATCCTAGACCGAGCGGGGCTCCGCGGACAGGTCGGCATGCTCACGGAACGACGCCGAAAGCAGGACGTTTCGAGCAGAGAAATATCTGTTCTCCATCGATCACGCGGCTGATATCGGTCGCGTCCGTCACTGCTCGATCGGCGAAAACACGAGCGGCCGGGAAACGACGGTGGAAGCCGACAGTGCAAAAGTTGCTACCGTGAGTGACGGTAACAATCCAACGGTAGAATCGGACGGCGTCCGAACGAACGACCGAAGTCGTTTCGCGTGTCGAAACATGCCGTCACTCGGCGATCGGACGGGACGCTTCCGGTGGCGTCGAGTCTCGGCTCGAGGCCGATCGGAGGGGAGATCATAAATATCTGGTTTACGAGATGAGCGTATGGACGTGAGTCGAGCGGTCATCGAACGGCTGACAGCGAACGGGATCGATACGGTGTTCGGAATCCCCGGTAAGCAGACGCTGCCGCTGAACGAAACGATCGGAACGCGTGACGATATTCGATTCGTCGTAGCCCGACACGAGACCGCCGTTACCCACCAAGCGTGGGGATACGCGGAAACCAGCGGTCGCATCGCGGCCACGGCCGTTATTCCCGGACCGGGCGATATGAACGCCATGAACGGCCTGAAGAACGCGCTCAACGACTGTACGCCGATGGTCCACATCGCCGTCGAGACCGAACCCGAGATCCGCGGCGGCGACGGCATCCACGAGACGCCGCCGGACACCTACGACAACGTCGTCAAGGAAAACCTGTTAGTCGAACATCCAGAAAGCACGATCACCGTCCTCGAGGAGGCGATCGCGATCGCGGAGACGCCGCCGAAGGGGCCCGTCCGGGTCGGCATCCCGAAGAACTTCCTGGCGATGGACGTCCCGCTCGCGTCGCCGGCCGAGTACAGTCGGGAATCGGTATCAGGCGTCGCTGACCGGGATGTCGAGGCGGCCGCCGAATCACTGGCCGCGGCCGACGAGCCGGTGATCGTCGCCGGCGGCGGCGTCCGCTGGGCCGAGGCAAGCGACGACCTCCGACGGGTGGCCGACCGACTCGGCGCGCCCGTCATCACCACGTACAAGGGAAAGGGCGTCCTTCCCGACGGCCCCGACGGATACGTCGCCGGAACGCTGTCCGGCAGCGCCGCACCCAAGTTACTCGAGCTACTCACGACCGCCGACGCGGCGCTGGCCGTCGGGACGGACTTCGACGCCGTCGCGACCCGCGCGTGGGACGTCGACGTGCCCGAGACGCTCGTCCACGTGACGCTCGAGCCGAACGACCTCGGAACGGGCTACGAGCCGACCGTCGGGATCGTCGCCGACGCAGGCGCGGCGCTGTCGGCGCTCGAGGACGCGCTCGACGACCGTGGGGTCGCAGCCGACGACGCCGTCGAGCGCGCAGCGGCGGTTAGACGGGCTACCAGCGACCGGCTCGAGGACCTGCGCGGCTCGTCGCCGCCGCTCACGTCGGTCAGCGCGCTCGAGACCGCTCGCGACGCGATCCCCGACGACGCGATCGTCACGGCCGACGCCGGCGGCTCCCGCGTTTGGGGGCTGAACGTCTTCGAGGCCGCGGGGCCGCGGTCGTACGTCAATCCGGGTTCGTGGGCGACGATGGGAACCGGTCTGCCGTCGGGGATCGGCGCGCAACTCGCGAATCCCGATGACGACGTGGTCGTCCTGATCGGCGACGGCGGACTCATGATGTGCGTCCACGAGCTCCACACGGCCGTCTCCGAGGACCTGCCGCTGACCGTCGTCGTCTTCGTCAACGAAGACTACGCGATCATTAGCGACGACGCTGGCCGGAACTACGAGCTCTCGGACGGCGAGTACGAGTGGACAAACGCACCTATCGACTTTGCGAGCCTCGCGATGAGTCTCGGCATGCGGGCCGAACACGCCGAGACGCCGGCCGAACTCGAGTCGGCGCTTGCCTCCGCCATCGACGCGGACGAACCGGTGTTGCTCGAGGTACCGACGGATCCACGCGAGCCACAGGCGAGCGACTGGATGAGCGAATAGCGGCCGACGTCGGTGCGGTCGGCAGAGCGGGTTCGAAAGCGATGCACGCTCCGGTCGAGTGCAGACGAGCGCCCGTTTCTGACAGGTTACAAATACAACTTCAAACACATAATACATAGCATGGTTATTCGACCTCTCGAAAAGAAATCGCAGTGATGCCGATAGAGAGGAATTAGGTCGCGTTTCGTGCCGGTTTTCGTTTCTCCCACCGTTTTCCGACTGAGAACGATAGAATCAGTAGTTGTGACGTAAGTGGGCATATTACGGCCATTTTGAGGGGATTCAGCGATAGATGCAGCCGGGCCACCGTCATAAGATCATATCAAATATGATCTAATGTATACTATTAAATGTATAGCTCTCCGTCGATACCGGTGTAGACGGTCGGAAACAGCACGGAACATCCGCCACGAGCGAATCGAACGCGGAGGCCGGCGGCCGGACTCCGCGTTGCTCGAGCGGCCGCCGAGGGGCGGGCCGTCTCGGTTCGGGGCGGAAACGGAACCGACCGCGTCGTGCGCATGTTTAAATACCAACCTTGCAATACTCGGTGACGTATCAACCGATGGCGTCACGGCCACCCGAACTCGACGGTACCTGTCTGCTCCTTCCGGAGCCCGTTCCGAGTAGCGATCTGTTCGCGACCGTCTCTGACGCCTACGCCGATCTCGCCGACGAATACGGGCCGCGGAACGTCCTCATCTTAAAGCGCCATCCGGCCGGTCTCGAGTGGCTGACCGCGGCGCTTTCGAACGCGACCCTCGAGCGCGGAGGCGGCGGCTCCCGCTCGCCGCGCGTCGAGTCGCTGCCGGAACACGCCTCCAAGACCGTCGAGGAGTTCGATCCGACGCTCGATCGCCTCGAATACGAAGAGCGGATCGAACTCATCTCACTGGTGATCGACGGGGCCAGCCGGGCGGTGCCGGACTATCTCGAGCGCGCCGCGACCCACGAGAGCTTCACCCGCGACGTGGGGCAACTGCTACTCGAGGTGACCCGTCAGCGACGCCGCCTCGACGAGTTCGACGACCCTCACGACTGTCTGGCCTTCCTCTATGCGATGAACGAACGGTTCCACGCAGAACTCGAGGAGCGAGGCTACGTCGAGCGGGCCGACGTGATCCCGCGAGCCGTCGAGCTGCTCGAGGCGGACGCGGACGAACTGTTGACCCGCGTCACGGCTTCCTTCGACGCCGTCCTCGCCGTCGAGTTCGAGGAGTACCGGCGGCTCGACCGGCGCTACCTCGCGGCGCTTTCCGGCGACGCCGATCTCGTCTGTCTCGGCGAGCGCCATGCCAGCGTCGAGCGGACGCGGGTCGAACCGGGCCGCGTCGCGGACAGAGCGCGTGAGGCTGGGCTGACGGTCGAATCGCTCGAGACGAAGGGGCGCGAAACGCCGCCGCATCGGGCGATCACGCGCTTTCTCGCGACGGGCGAGACGCCGACAAGGGCCGCGGACTCGAAAGACGAGACCGCGGGACGCGCCCGCCACATCCGCACCGACACCGCCCGCGAACAGGTCCGGGCAGTCGCCACGGAGATCCAATCGCTTCGCGACCGCCACGGCTGGTCCTACGACGAGTTCGCCGTCGCCGTCCCGCGGATCGAACGCGTCCCCGAGACCAGACGACGGCTCCGCGACGCCGGCGTCCCGACCGCGACGATCGGCACGCCCTCGCTGGCGGAAGACCCCGCGGTGAACGAACTCTACGCCGTTGTCGCGCTTCACTGCGAGCGAGCGCACGATGGTGACGGGCTCGAGGAAGTCGGCCGTATCGATTCCGCACGCGACTCGAGCGATCCGCGAGACGCTCCAGTAGACCGCCTCCGGGCGCGCGTCCCCGACTTCTCGACGGCCCTACTCGCGGAGACCGCCGAGACAAGCGTCCGGCGCTCGCTCGAGCGCTGGATCCGACGTACGGACTTGAAAGGGCGGATCGCCCGCGAGGAGGAGTGGATTGACGCGCGCGAGCAGTACGACGGGATCCGCCGAGTGCTCGAGATCGCGGCGTTCGTCGAGGAGACCGATCTGGTTGGGCCCGATTGGCAGGGGCTTCGCCGGATGCTTCGGCGAACGATCCGGTACGACGCGCCCTACGTCCACGCCGTCGAAACGCAGCCGCCGACCGGCGGCGTCACCGTCTGCGCGGTCGACGACCTGAAGTACGACTCACGGACGGCGGTGTTCCTGCTCGATCTGATCGACGAGACCTATCCGGGCGAGCAGTTTCTCACTCAGTTGTTCCCGTCGGCGTGGCTTCGGGAAATGCCGGCCTATCCCGCGGTGACGGATCCCTCGTTCGAGGCGGTCACCGACACGTTCACGACGGCCGACGACGGCGGCGATCCGTTCGAGACATACCACGCCCAGCGCTCTCGCCGGCGACTCGCACTCGCTTCTCGTGCGGCCGAGCGCGTCCTCTACTGCTGTTCGTACGAACGCGGTGCGGGCGGCCTGCGACGGACCCACGACGAGTCGCGCTACCTGACCCTTCTCGAGTCGACGCCGGGGCTCGCACTCGAGGAGGTCGACGCCCACGCTGATGCGGCGATCCACGGCGAGACCAACGCCGTCGAGGCGCTGCTCGACCAGCCCCGCGGCGAACTCGAGCGGCTGCTCCGAGAGGCCAGCACCGGCGGCGACGCCGACCTCGGCGAGACGGAGGCACTGTTCGAAGAAATCGCGGTCGTCCTCGCGGACGGCGATATCGACGACGACCTCGCCGATGCAGTCCGCTCGCAGTTCGAGTTCGCCGCGGGAGAGGTGATCCGCGATGAGTGACGGTCGTGATGCCGGCTCGAACGCCGTGTCGCTCTCCGTCGACGGGCTCCGAACCGCGCTGCACTGCCCCCGCCGGTACGAGTTCGCTCACGTCGACGGCCTCGAGGGGACCGATGACGACGGCGCGATCGAGGACCGCGTCGACCTGTTGCGGACCGCGATCTGTGACGCGCTCCGGAGCGGCGAGACGGACCCAGAAGAACTCGAAGCCGTCGCCGAGGATCGGCTCTCGAGCCTGTGGCGCGACTACGACGAGGGATTCCATTCCGTCGCTCAGCGCCGCCACGAACGGCGGGTGCTCGAGGCGACGCTTGCTGCCTACGTCGAGCGCGTCGGGGCCGACCACGCCGCGGGGATCGCGCGACTGGACGACGAGGCGACCCGCGGCGAACTCATCGGACCGGGGCTGCCGCTCTCGAGTACGGTCGACGTTCCCAAAACGGAAGCGGCTACCGACGGGACCCTCGAGGCGGGCGCAGCGACGATCGACGCGACGGTCGACTACGTCTACGGCGACGGCTCGTCGATCGTCGGCGTCCGATTCGTCCCGACGCTCGCCCCACTGGGTCGGCTGCGGTACCGTTCCGACTGGGAGGGCGACGTGGCCGACCGCTTTACGGATCATTTCGACGGCGATTCCGACGCGTTCGAGCCGGATCTGGTCGGTGCGCTCTTCGAGACCGCCGTCGTCCTCAACGGGTTGCGCGACCTCCGCGATCGGCTCGCACTCGGCGACCGGACCTGCCGGTACGTCCAGCTCCCGCTGGCCGATCGGTCGACGCTGTCGGTCAACTGGGTCCGAGACGCGGTCGAAACGAGCCTCGAGATCGTCGACCTGACCGACGTCTACGTCGACCATCACACCTTCGGGATGACACACGAACACCGGAACGAGACCGTCGACGGGCGGCTTGCGGCGGTCGCCGCCAACCTCGTTTCGGGGTCGTTCGATCCCACCGACCGGTGGGACCAGATCGAGGCGTATGCGTGCCCGGACTGTGGCTACACCGTCTGCTGTCAGGAGCACATCGCCCGAGAGGTGCGGTTCGATGGCTGAAGAGCCCCGCCGAAACGGCGACGCCGATCTCGCAGCCGCGGCAAACGTCGACCCCAAAGGAAACCAGCACGCCGTCATCGATAGCATGGCTGCCTGTACCTCCGTCGACGCGGGTGCCGGGACCGGCAAGACAACGACGATGCTCGTTCGACTCGAGCGTGCCATCGAGCAGGGCGCGGTCGACCCGGACGACGTCCTCGTGTTGACCTTCGCGAACGAGGCCGCCGCAAGCATTCGGACGGCGGTCGCCGAGCGGCTCGACCCCGACGACGCGGCCGCAATCGACGTCTACACGTACCACTCCGTTTGCTACCGGCTCGTCCGCGAGTACGCCTACTATCTGGGCTACTCACCGGAGTTCGACGTCGTCACCGATCGCACCCGGCGGCGGATCGTCGGCCGCCTGCTCGCCGAAAACGACTACGGCTTCGCGGCCGCGTCGGCCCGCGACGACGGTTCGTCGGCCGATCTCACCGAGTCGGTCGATCGATTCATCCAATCGATGAGCCGGGAGAACGTCACGCCCGACGACCTGCAGTCGAGCCTGCCGCCGGTCCGCACGCTCGAGCTTTGCAGCGAGTTCGTCCTCTGGCTCGAGCGGACCGCTGGCGACGAACTCTCATTCGACAACGAGGCGCTGCGGTACTTCAACCGAGCCGAGCACCTCGAGGCAGCCCGTGAGTCGCTGGTCGATTACGGCAAGCTCCTCGAGTACTGCCGGGAGAAGATCGCGGAGGCACCGGCGGCCTTCCGCGAGGACGACGTGGTTCGAGACGTCGACCGCTATCTGCGGGTGCTCCAGGGCTGCGTGACGAACGCGATCGAGACGCTCTCGCTGGACGACGCGACCACGAAGCACCTCCCGCGGGCGCTGTTCGGCAACGAGATTCGAGGACGAGCGACGGACCGCATCGAACAGACCCCGTTCGGCAGGCTAAAGCACTACGTCGAGTTCCTCCGGCTGTCCCGCCACTATGCGGACGTGTACGCGGACTACCACGCACACCTCGAGGCCGAGCGGGCGCTCGACTTCGACGAACTGGTGCGGACGGCGACCGGCCTGCTCGAGGACGAGGGCGCTGATCCACGGGCCGCGGACGAGTCGAGCGGGCCATCGGCCCGCGAGACGATCGCAGACGAGATCACGGACCAGTGGACGCAGGTCTACTGCGACGAGTTCCAG
This sequence comes from Natrinema sp. 74, assembly GCF_046097095.1. Taxonomy (NCBI): domain Archaea; kingdom Methanobacteriati; phylum Methanobacteriota; class Halobacteria; order Halobacteriales; family Natrialbaceae; genus Natrinema; species Natrinema sp. 74. The sequence goes on along the minus strand of NZ_CP175698.1, from coordinate 2,416,874 downwards.
GACACCGACGAGACCCAGTTCGAGCTCCTGACCGAACTCACGGACGGTCCCGATCGGCCGGACCTGCTCGCGATCGGCGATAAAGACCAGGCGATCTACGGCTGGCGCGGCACCGACCGCGAGGGATTAGACCGGCTGGCCGACGCCTACGACGACCACGAGGGGATCGAACTCGACCTCAATTTCCGCTCGCGACAGGAGATTCTGGACCTGACCAATGCCTGTGACTACGGACCACAATCCTCGAAGACGCTGCGGGAAAACGGGCGGACGCCGGGTACCTACGACGAAGACGATCCCCCGGACCGCGTCGTCAAAGTCGAGAGCGACGAGATCGATCAGTCGACGCCCGAACAGGTCGCAACGACGGTCTCGCGGCTGTTAAACGGCGCGGCCGAGAACGTTCCCCAGCGCTCACTGGGCGATATTGCCGTCATCGTTCGAACCAACCGCCACGCGCAGGCGGTCGCAGACGAGCTCCAGGAGCTACAAATTCCCCACGAGATTTCAGGTTCACCGCGCGGCGAGATCTCGCCCGGGATACAGACCGTACTGTCGTATCTACGCGTTCTCGTCGACCCAGACGCGGACGCCCACCTCCGGCGCGTGCTGCTCTATCGCTATCGGCTCACCGAGGGCGATCTGGCGACGCTCCAGCGGCGCGACGGATCGCTGCGCGATGCGATCGAGACGGTCGATCCGGCGACGGTCGAGCGCTCCGACCGGCTCGAGCAGGCGCGGACTCACCTCGCGAAACTCGAGCGGTTCCGCGACGTCTATCCGCTGTCTGGCTTTATCCGCCGATTCCGGGAACTGACCCGGATCGAGTGGTTCTGTACAGACGAGGAACAGGCCGCGTTCGACCGCCTCGAGCGGTTCGTCGAGGCCTACAACTCCGACGGCGTCGTCCAGTCGCTGTCGACCGGGTTCGTCGACGCGCTCGCGCGAACGCTGCAAAGCGGCGGGAGTGATCGGACTCGCGGCACGCGGTCGGACGACAGCGTCGACGTGATGACGGTCCATCAGGCGAAGGGCCTCGAGTTCGATACCGTCCTCGTCCCCTACCTCTCGGACGAGGAGTGGTGCGTCGACGGCGACTACGCCGAGCGAGCGCGCTACCGGCTGCTCGCCGCGGCGCTCGACGGTGACGTCGACTCTCCGTTACTCGCCGATTTGGCGACCGAGAGGGTCGCCGAGGAGTGGCGGGTGCTCCACGTCGCGCTCACGCGAGCCGAGAACCATCTGTTCCTCTTTGGCTCTGACTACGTGTACGACGCCGACGACGAACTCGCGGCGTCGACCGCCGACGCCTGCCTGGCAAGCGAGATCGAGTGGTCGGTCGCGGGCCGGCGGATGGACCTCTGGTCGTCGCTGACCGAGAGCGTCGAACGGGTGCGCGAGACCTACCCCGAAACCGTCGTCGACCGCACCGACGCGATCGCCGCCTCGGCCGGCCAGCGCCCGGGGACGATCACCTACGACGCCGGCGACGAAGGCCGGACGATCGACTCGCTCGAGACCCACGAGGCCATCGAGACCGTGCATCGGTTAGGGCGGCTGCTCCGCGACGACACGCTGCTGCCAGCGGCCGACGCGGCGAGTCACGGCGGTGAAACCGGCGGGCGCGGTGCGGGCGAGGGATCGACCGTTCGGGTTCCCGGCGGCCGCCGGCCGTCCGCGCTGACGACCGACACCGTCCGCTTCCCGGTCGACGCGCTCGCGAGCGCGACCGATCTCCCGGTCGCGATGCGCCACAGCTACTCCGCGATAGATACTCACGAGACCTGCCCGCGGAAACACTACCTCGATCACGTCGTCCGGGCGATCGACGATCCGCTCGAGGCGACGGGTGCGAACCCGGACAGCGCTGTGATATCGGCGACGGAGTCGAGCGACGGTGAGGCTGCGTCGACCGAAGCGAACGGCGGAATGCCGGCAGCAACCGACGGACCGACGGCGGCCGACGGCGAGCCGACCGACGCGGCGTCGCGACTCGTCGGCACAGTCTTCCACGACGTCGCCGAAGAAGCCTTCCACCGCGAGTATCGCACTCGAGAAGCGTGGCGCGAGGCCGCCCTCCGACAGCTCACCGCGCGCGATCTACTCGCACACCGCGACGCCGTCCTCGCCTGTATCGACCGCTACTTCGAGGCGACCGCGGCCGGGTTCGATCGGCCGGTTGCCGGCTGGGAGTCCCTGGCCGCGGAACTCCCGTTCTCGCTCGAGAACGTCACCGGCGTGACGGGGGACGTGGTCGGCTACGTCGACTCGGTCCGGCGGCTTCCCGACGGCGGCCTCGCCGTCCTCGATTACAAGGCCACCGACGAGCGGATCGACCCCGCGGACGCCGTCCAACTGTCGCTGTATCTTCGGGCCTGCAAAGACCAGTTCGACGAGCCGATCGCGGCCGCCGGCTACGTCTACGTCGGCGAGAGCGGCGGGGACGACGACCATCGCGTCGACCTGTTCGATCCCGCGGACCTGCCGTCATGGGAGGGCGTCCTCGAGTCGCTCGCGGCGATCGATGAGCCGTCGTTTGCTGAGACGACGCCGGGCGAGCACTGCCGGCACTGTCCCCACCGGTCGCTTGGCTGTGGACCGGACGAGTACGCGCCGGCGACGGACGGAGGAAGCGACGACTAGGAGCAGACGGGGTCAGACCGAAGTCGGAGCAAACTCGGGGTACACGACGAGAACGATCCCCGGCGCGAGCAGTACGACGGTGTCGACCGGAGCCGCGATCGGACCGTCGACCATCGTCGAGAGGCCGACGAGCGTGAGTGGGATCCCGACGGCCGTGGTCGCCCGACGTTCCCACGCTGGCACGAGTTCGCGATGGGGTTTATCGGGGTTTTGGAGGAGTTTCGCGACGGCGCGGCCGACGACGAAGAGGACGGTCAGCGTCGCGAAGGAGTGCAGAAGTCCGGAATAGAATCCCATACCGACATCGAGGCTGGTCTCGGCAAGAAGGTTATGGCGGTCGCCGGGACGGGCGATTATCGGCTCCAGTCGAACCGTTCCGGGTCGCGCGCCGCCAGCGCCGTTCGGACCGCGGCGACGTTCTCGGCCACGTCGTGGACGCGCACGATGTCGGCCCCGCGGTCGGCCGCCAGCGCAGTGGCCGCGACGGTCGCCTCGAGACGCTCGCCGGCCTCGCGGCCGACCGTGGCGAACATGGACTTATGGGAGTGACCGAACAGCACCGGACAGCCAAGCGCGTGAAACTCGTCGATCCGATCGAGAATCTCGAAGTTCTCGCTTGCAGACTTGCCGAAGCCGATACCGGGATCGACGATGATCTGCTCGCGATCGAGGCCGGCCTTCTCGGCCAGTAGGACCCGCTCGGAGAGCTGATCGATCACGTCCTCGACGACGTCGTCGTACTCGATGTCGCGGTCGGGCACGACCGGCGCGTCGATGCTGTGCATCACCACCAGTCCCGCGTCGTGGTCGGCGGCGACGAAGCGCATCTCAGGATCCTCGAGCCCCGATACGTCGTTGATGATGTCCGCGCCGGCCTCGAGCGTCGCGTCGGCGACGGCAGCCCGGCGGGTGTCGACCGAAATCCGTGCGTCGAGATCGGCGATCCGTTCGATTACGGGGACGACCCGCTCGAGTTCCTCGTCGACCGAGACGGGGTCCGAACCGGGACGCGTCGATTCCCCGCCAACGTCGATCACGTCCGCGCCGGCGTCGACCATCGCTTCGGCGCGGGCCACCGCATCCTCGAGGGCGGTGTACCGGCCGCCGTCGTGGAAACTGTCGGGCGTGACGTTCAGGATCCCCATCACCGCGGGTCGATCGGTCCGGAAGGAGCCCGAGTCACTTGAGTAAGCGGTCGGACCCGAACGACTCGAGGCGTGGCCGCTCGTCGCTTCGGAGCCGGCGTCGGGTGCCGCCGTCTCGTCGGTTTCGGCTCCGGCCTCGAGTTCGAGCGTGTCGCGAAGTTCCCGGGCGACCGCCGTCAGTCCGTGTGGCCGGGAGCGATCCTCGAGCGTCTCGACGAGGGATTCGAACTGCGCGAGCGTGCCCATCAGCACGGCGTCGACGGCCTCGTCGTTGCGCTCGAGGCCGGAGAGGGCACACTCGCCGCCGAGTCGCAGCAGTTCCTCCTTCAGGACGGTCGCGTGTCCGTCTCGGAGGGCCGTCCTGACGACGCGGTGGACGGCGTCGCCGTCGAGTCGCTCGACAGCGCCCGGAGCGACGTCTGCGCCCTCGAGGGCGTCGCGGGCGTCGGCGAGGTCGCGGACGCGTTTGGGAACGTCTGTGCGGGTCCACCGCGAGCGGGCCTCCGCGACCGCGAACAGCGAACCGGTGACGAGCACGCAGTCATCGCTCCCGGCGGCCTCGAGTGCCGTCGCTAGCGCGTCCTGGACCGCGGCCTCGGTTTGGACCGTCGCGGCACCGGCGTCGGCAAAGGCCTCGGCGAGGACGGCGGGGTCCTCGGCGCGGTCGAGCGTCGGTTCGGTGGTCACGACGGTGTCGGGCGTCGGCAACGCGGCGGCCATCGCGCGGTGATCCTTGTCGTGCATCGCACCGAAGACGAGGGTGAGGTCGTCGTAGTCGTACGTTTCCAGCGTCTCGGCGAGCCCCTCGCAGGCGCCCGGATTGTGCGCGCCGTCTAAGACGACCAGCGGCTCGGTGTCCATCACCTCGAACCGACCCGGCCAGTGAGCGCTTCGCAACCCGCGCTCGAGGTCGGTTTCGGAGACGTCGCCGACCTGCCGGGCGAGAGTGGCGGCAATACCGGCGTTTTCGGCCTGGTGTTCGCCCAGCAAGGGAATCCGCGTCTCGACGGACCAGTCGTCGGCCTCGATCGAGACCGCGGCTTCGGTGTGGTTCGTCCGCCCGCCGTAGGCGACGCGGACGGTCGGTCGGGGCTGGGAGTCATCGGTCCCGTCCGCTTCGTCCGGTCCGGTCGCATCCGTCCCCGCACCGACCGTCACGACGTCGCCGGCCACGTCGCGGACCGCTGTGAGTGCGTCGCCGGCCGTGCCGGTCACCAGCGGTGTGCCGTCCGGGGCGACGTGGGCCTTATCGCGGGCGATCTCCTCGATGGTGTCGCCGAGGATACCCGTGTGCTCTAACGTGACGCTCGTCACCGCGCTGGCGACCGGGTCGACGACGCTCGTCGCGTCGTACTTGCCGCCGATGCCGACCTCGAGGACGGCAATATCGACGTCCTCGCGGCCGAACTGCCACAGTGCCATCGCGGTCATCGTCTCGAAAAAGGTCGGGGACTCGCCGTCGGCGGCCCGTTCGGTGATGTAGTCGAGAACGGCGTCGACGTAGTCGCAGACGGCCGCCCTGGGCATCTTTCGGCCGTCGACCCGAACCCGCTCGCGGAGGTCCTCGAGGTGTGGCGAGGTATAGAGGCCGACGGAGTAGCCGGCCTCCCGCAGGGTCCGCTCGAGCATGCGCGCCGTGCTCCCCTTCCCGTTAGAGCCGGCGACCTGCACGAAATTGATGTCTTCGTGTGGGTTCCCGAGGTGGGCCAGCAGCCGCGCGGTCGACTCCGTCCCCGGTTTCGGGCGGAACCGTCGCAACCCGAAGAGCGCGTCCGCCGCCTCGTGATACTCCATATCGGAACCACAGAGTCCGCCCGCTTTAGGGTGTCGGACTCGGGTTTCGAGCCGCGTCTCGATCGAGGGGTGGCGTTGATAGCGATCGACAGATTGCGCGTTGCACTCGTCGTCAGCCGTCGATCCGCGGTCGCTCGGAGACCGAGTCGCGGCTCACGCGCTCGTCGCCGTCAGCGACAGCTCCAGGCCGACGTGGTCGGTGAGGTAGTTCGGCACTTCCCCGGCGTCGTCGGCGTAGAACTGGTCGGGCGGCGCACGCTCTCGCCAGAAGACGCGGCGATCGATCGCGTCGACGTTCACCTCCATCGCGTGGTCGGCTGTCGGTGCCTCGAGGAAGACGTAGTCGATTCGCTCGCCCGCATCGTCGCGCGGGCAGTACGCCGGCGGTGCATCGTCTGCGTCGAACGCACAGCCGTCGATAATCGCCCCGTCGTTCGTGCCGCCCGGGCCGTTCCCGTGTGCGAGCCACGCGTCGTCCAGTCCGGCGTCCGCCGCGAACGACTCGAGGGCGGCGGCCGCCTCGCCGTCCGGCGCGATGTTGAAATCGCCCGCGACGACGGTCACGTTCTCTGGAGTGGCGTGCTCGGCGACGAACTCGCCCAGTTCGTCGAGTTGCTGGCCGCGCAGTGCCGGGATATCCGCGTCGCCGCCGCTGGCCCACGGAAGGAGCGATCCGGTCACCAGATGCGTCGTGAACAGATCCACCGCTCCGGGTCCGAGGTCCAGTTCGACGTAGGTAGCGCCCTTGCCGACGTGCGCGTCGACGTAGGTCAGGTTATCGGCCGGCTCCGCGTCGTACTCGAGGGTCGCTCGATCGGTGACGTCGACGCTCGAGACGAGGTCCAGCAGGCCAGCGCCTTTCTCCCCGCCGTCGGGTCCCGGGCCCGGAATCGCCTCACCGGACCCCGCGGCGTCGACGTACTCGGTTTCGACCGTCTCTTGTTCGTCGTTAAACACCTCACAGAGCCCGACGATGTCGTATCCCTCCTCGCCGAGCCGCCGGCCGAGTTCGGTCGCCCGTTCTCGGTACTGCGGTTTCGCCGCAACGTTGAGCGAAGAGCCGAGGACGCCCTCGATACCGTCCGTAAGCCACGAGTTTACCCAGAGGAACCGATACGGTGCGGGGCCCGTTTGGCCGGAAACCGCGGTACTCGACGCGCCGAGCGTGACGCCGCCGAGCCCCGCGATACCGGCTTTCAGTACTGTTCGCCGTCGAACCGTCGATGACTGCATGTGATCGGTCATCTCTCCGGAATCGACGACCGGCCGAACGAGCATATACTTATATAATACCAACCACTTATTCAACGTTCGTCAAATAGGAATATATAACAGTAACTGCAACGAGCGCCGATCAGCCGGCGCAGTAACGACGGAAACGGAGCCGCTCGTCAGTACCGGGTTCCGACCGAACGCGGCTCGCGGTGATACCTCAAGCGTGAGCGGTCCGATACCAGAGTCGTCAACGGGAACAGCCAGCCGACGAGCGCCGATTTTGGGCGGGCGTTATGCGCCCTGTAATCCGGACGGCGGTCGGAAGAACAGGCCGTCGAGCATGGCGAGAGTCGCGATGGCGACACCACCGAGGACGGCCCCTTCGAAGGGAAGACCGAGCAATCGGCCGACGAAGACCGCGAGGACGAACGCGGCCGGAATCAGTCCAAGTAGGAGATCGTACCGATCGATCGTCGAAAGCCATTCGGCGAGTCGAGAGCCGGTGTCGATACCAGTGAGGTCTCTCCACACCATCGATTCTCACCTCCAGCACGCTGGTACGGCAGCCACTCACTAAAAACATACGGTGTCTATCGCCATAGATCGGACCTCAGCGCATCTCGGGCCATCTAAGGGTGTGTCAGGAACGTAATCGACTCCAGCGCGCTTCACGCGGGCCGGTTGTGCCGGGGCCGCTGTACCGCGTCCGCGTCGAGTCGGCCGGGGCCGCCGCCGCGAAGACTCGGTTACTCCGCGGGTTGTTCCCGGCGCTTTTCCGCTTCGGGTTCGCGGGTGATATCGAGAAAGGCCTCCTCGAGACTGCGAGCCTCGCCGGTTTCGGCCAGGGACTTGAGCCGGTCAGGATCGTCCTCGGCGACGAGCGTCCCGTCGTGGAGGACGCCGATCTCGTCGGCCAGTTCGTCGACGACCGAGAGGATGTGCGTCGAGAGGAAAATCGTCATCTCCTGGTTGGCCAGTTCGGCGATCGTGTCCCGCATCGTCCGCGCAGCGCGGGGATCGAGCCCGCTCGTGGGTTCGTCGAGGAAAGCGACGGCGGGTTCGTGGAGGACTGCCTGGATAACGCCCACCTTCTGGCGCATCCCCTTCGAATAGTCCTCGATTCGTTTGTTGGCGTCCTCGAGGAGATCGAACCGCTCGAGCAGCGACTCGATGCGCTCGGTCGCCTCGGCCTCGGGGATATCCCGCAGGCCGGCGGCGTACTCGAGTTGTTCCCGGCCGGTGAGTTCGTCGTAGACCGGCGGATCTTCGGGGAGGTAGCCGATATGGGCCGTGACCGACTCGCGGTCGTCGATCGAGTGGCCGGCGATGCGGGCCGTTCCCGACGTGGGGTTCGTCAGCGTCGTCAGCATCCGCATCGTGGTCGTCTTCCCCGCGCCGTTGGGCCCGAGGAAGCCGTAGACCGTCCCGCGCTCGATGTCCATCGTCAGGTCCGACACGGCGATCGTCTCGCCGTATCGCTTCGTCAGGCCGTCGGTTTCGATGGCCGCGGCGTCTACAGGACTCATACGGTTCCTTTCGCCCCGATGTAGTTAAAGGTATGTCATATTCCGCCGCAGCAGCGCCGTCGTTCGTCGCGCGGTCTGGACGGGTTCGGTGCTATGAGAGCGCGCTGCTCGAGCCCCAACGCCGGTCGGACCAGGTGACAGAAATCCAAACAGTTTACTGGCCGCACGACGCGGGTCGAACTATGGACCCCGCACAGTCGCGAAGTGTACTATCGAAACGCGGTGATCGACGATGAGAACCGCGTCAGCGACCATCGCCAGCACGGAACTCCGACGAATAATCCGGAGAGTGGCAGGCAATAAGAAAAAACTACTTGCGATAATCGCGCTCGTCCTGTGCATGTTCGGGCCGCTCACGGCCATTGGACTGCTTATTCTCCCGAAACTCGGTGAGCAAGTGGCGAGCGGGACCGTCACCGCGGCCACCGCCGAGACGGTGACCGACGTCGTGACCGGTGGCGCTGCCCTCTTCTGGCTCCTTCTGATCCTCATAACGGTCATGCGAACGGTCACGTCGGCCGCCGATATCGACGAACCGGCCTTTCTCCTGCTGTCGACGCCGGTTCGGAACACCGTCGTCGGCGCTATCGCGACGGAGATCGGCGTCTTTGCGCTCTGGCTGTTGCCGACCTCGATCCTCTATGCGGCTATGTTCGCGTACGGCGCAGGAACGGTGCTTCCGGTGATCGTCGCGCCAGTGCTTATCGGGCTCATCTTGCTGTCTGCCGTCCCCGTCGGCTTCGTCATCGGCATCTGGATCCATCACCTGCTCACCGTCTACGAACCGGTCGCCCAGTATCGAACCCTGCTGATCGTTGCGTTCTGGATCGCCTACATCGGCGTGTTCATGACCGACAGGATCGAGACGGTCTTCGGACCCCTGTTCACCGCGTTACAATCGAGCCCACTCGGCTGGCCCGGCCACGTGTTGCTACTCGGGATCCCCGGTCTCGAGCCATCGATGACCGGCCTCGCCGGTGCGATCGTCGGTTCTGCGCTCGTGACCGGCTTCGCGATTGCCGTTGCAATTCCCTCCGCACGACAGCATTGGTTCTCGGATCCGGCACGCACCGAAGACGAGGTGATCGAAGAAGAGACGTCGTCCGACCGCCTCTCCGGTCTGCTCTCCGGTGGGGTCTCGCGGCCGGTTCGGACCGTGACAGTGACCGCGATCCGTCGGACGAAGCGCGCACCGATTCGGCTCGCCTACGCTGCCTATCCGCTGTTCGGCGTCGTCGGGTTCGCCCGACAGATCATCGAGAGCGGGACGGTCCCGTCGTTTGTGGCCGTGTTGTTCTGTCTATACGTCGTCTGGGCCGCCGGCGTGCTGTTTACGCTCAACCCGCTTGGCGATCTTGGGCCGGCCCTGCCGGCCGTGCTGACCTCGACGCTCACCGGCCGGCAGGCGATCCGCGGCCGCATTCTCGCCAGTACGCTCGTCGGCGTCCCGTTCGCGCTCGTCGCCTCACTAGCGTTCGGCCTCGCAAGCCCGCTCTCGCTCGAGCGAACCGCCGTGCTGGTCGCCGGCACCACCGTCGGGGCCGTCGTCACGCCGGCACTGGCGGCCGGTGTCGGCACGGCGTTTCCCCGCTTTGACAGCGTCAACGTCACGAACAACCGCGAGGCAGTGATGCCGAGCAAGACGTCCTTCGTCGTCTACACGCTCGCAATCGCGTTGCCCGCCGTCGCAGCGATCGTCCTCTACCTTGAGGCCCCCGAACTGATCGCGAGCCTCTTGTCGTCGCTTTCCGGGTGGACGCCGCTGCCGTCGATAACGGTCCCCGAACGCGCGATCACGATCGGTGCCTGGACCGTCCTGATCGGCGGGCTACTCGCACCGGTCATCTCCTATCGCTACGCGGTCGAGCAATTCGACTGGTACGCCCTCGAGTGAGACGAGGTCGGGCCCGTCGCGGACGGACTGGCAACGGTCATCGGTCGTCGATCCACGTCCCCTGGACGTAGCGCTCGACCGAGAGCGGTTCGGCGGTGGGCGCGTCCATCGAGAGCGATGTCGTGTTCGCCGTCGAATTCGTGCTGTTCCCGTCGGTGGTCTCGGTCGTGTTCCCGTCGGTGGTCTCGGTCGTGTTCCCGTCGGTGGTCTCGGTCGTGTTCCCGTCGGTGGTCTCGGTCGTGTTCCCATCGGTGGTCTCGGTCGTGTTCCCATCGGCCGGCCGTTCGACGATGGTGCCTCCATCGCCGACCGCGACGTCGTACGACGTTCCCTTCGAGACGCCGCGGAGCTTCGATTTGACCACGGGCTGGTACTGTCGCCACTGGCCCGCTGACTGGCGCTCGAACAGCGTCCCACCGTCGCCGGCCGCCAGCCCGGCGGTCCCGTCGCGGTCGACGGCACGGACGGCCCGACGCTTATTGTCAACGACGTGTGGCGTCCAGCGGAAGCCGTCGTAGCGGTAGATGATTCCGGAGCCGGCGGCGACGTTGACATCTTTCGGCCCGCGGCTGGCGATGTCGAAGAACGCGCCGCCCGCGAAGTCGATTCCGATTCGCTCCCACGTGCTCCCGCCGTCGGCCGTCTTCGCGACGAACTGGCTCGTGCTACAGACGTGGCCCACCTTTCGCGAGTGAAAGTCGATACCGGGAATCGTCGAGCCACCGCCGGGCTTGATAACGTCTCTATACTTCAGCGCGCCGCTGTCTTGACGAACGCCGACTAGCAACTCGCCGGAGCCGTTGACGAAGTAGAGGCGCTCGTTCTCGCCGGCCGTGCCTCGCACGGCGCAGTCTTCCCACGTACTCGTCTTCCCCTTCGGTGCGGAGTAGTTCGTCAGCGTCTTCGTCTCGACGTTGTACTCGCCGATGACGCCGCTGCCGCCGACGAACCAGACCGCTTTACCGTCGTCGGTTGCGTCGATCCCGGTCAGTCGGCGGCTCCGGGCCTGCGGGCCGTAGGAGACGACCGTCTGCCAGCCGTCGTCTCGTCGCGCGAGAACGTTCCCGTCGGCGCCGGCCGCGAACGGCCCTGCGGCGGTGTCGACGGCGTCGTTGAGCGCCTTTCCGGTCGGCGATTCGGCCTGCTGCCACCCGCTTTCGTTCGATTGTGCGGAAACAGCCGAGCCGATCGTGAGCGCGCCGGCGGCGGTCGATGCGGTCGCGAGCCGAAGGACGTCGCGTCTGGTCTGTTCGGACATGAGTCGCGACCCGGGGTAACGCTCGAGCGCCTATAAGGACCAACAGTATTCTATATAGCTACAACGAGAACAGGTGGTTCGAACGATGAAAGCGAGTATCGATTCAGCACTGGCACTAACTATTTATTCCAGCAACGGTGAAAGACGACCGATGCCCGAACTCTGGCGGCTGACCCGAAACCGATACGGTCGCACCGCCTACGACGCGCTCGCGCAACTGGGACTCACTGCGACGGTAATGCTAGAGTACGTCGCGCCGCTCGAGGACGCTCCCGTCGACACCGAGAGCACGGGCGCGTACTCGGTGGAACGCTGCGAACCGACGCAGACGGCGGTGCTCGATGCCCCGGTCGAGGAGCTTCGCCCCGGTGAGCGAGTGATCGCTGCACTCGAGGACGGCCGGCTGCGGGGCTACTGTTTCTGCTCGATCGACGCCGCCCACGAGATCCGTCCGCTGGAGCGGACGCTCGCGTTCGACGGGGCGTACATTAGGCGCGTCTTCGTCGATCCCGATCACCGAAATCAGGGGATCGCGACGGCGATCGTCGCCGAAGCCTGCCGACAAGCGCGCGAACGCGGCGCCCGGTGCGCCACCGCTCTCGTCGCGATCGATAACGGCCCGTCCCGACGACTGTTCGAGCGTCACGGATTCGAGCCCCGTCGGCGTCGGCGCTACGTCAGGGTCGGACCGTTTTCGCACCGTTCGACTCGAGCGGTGTAGTGAGCCAGCCGTCGAGCGGCGGAAACGACTCGAACGACGCTCCGCGACTCGAGCAGATTGCCGATCGGTATCGAGGAGACCATAGACGGTGTTGGATATATAGAACAGTACTAAGTAAATAGTTCTCAGGGCAGACTTATGCCGATCCCTGTAGTCGCTCCACACGAGCGAATGACGGGTGAACTGCGAGAGGTGATCCGAGGGGCCTGGAACCGGGTCGATCCCGCCGATCGGCGGGTGACGAACACGGCCGACAGGACGAACGTGTTCGAACAGCTCACCGGCGCGGACTACATCAGTCTCAGCGCGCTGTTCGTCGGGTGGGCCAGCGCACTCCTGTTCGTTAGTGGGGAACCGAACTGGGCGCTGCTGGCCATGTTCGGCGCGTTCTGTCTCGACAAAGCCGACGGTTGGTACGCACGACGCACGGGCACGTCCTCGCCGTTCGGGCGACAGATCGACTCGTTCATCGACATCTTCGCGTATCTGGTGCCGGCGGTGCTTCTGTACCACTTCGTCCTCGCGCCGGGCGTGTTCGCCAGCCTCGTCGTCGGGTTTCTCGTCCTCGCCTTCGGCGGACTCCGACTGGTTCGACACAACAGCGAGGGCTTTGGCTCCGACGATGGTGCCAGTTTCTATCACGGCACCACCGTCGTCCACACGAACCTCGTCGTCGTCGCAAACTACTTCCTCGCCGCCTTCGTCGCCCCCTGGAATGGCTGGCTAGCAGGGCTCGTCATCTGCGTCGCCTGCCCGCTGATGGTCTCGGACTACAAGGCCTACAAGACCGACATCAGCCACGTGTTGGCCGGCCTCGCTGCGGTGGCCGCCGCCGGACTCGCGCTCGCCCTCGAGTTCGGCTCCGTATGACCGGCCGCGCCGCGAGCGGCGGCCGACCGCGAACGCTCCGCGTCGATACCCACGTCCACACCGACGCCTCCGACGACGGCGTGACGGCCCCGGAAGAACTGGTCCGACGGGCCTGCGCCGTGGGTCTCGACGGAATCGCCGTCACTGATCACGACGCGGTCGACGGCGCACGCCGGGCCGCGGCGGTCGCAGCCGATCTCGAGCTCGTCGTCATCGTCGGCTGTGAGGTCTCGACCGCCGAGGGACACCTCCTCGCGATGGGCGTCGAGTCCGCCCCCGAACCCGGACGGCCGCTCGCCGACACCGCGCGAGACGTGCGAGCGGCGGGCGGCGTCGCGGTCGTCCCCCACCCGTTCCAGCGGTCCCGACACGGCGCTCGAGCCGACGCGATTGACGCAGTCGACGGGATCGAAGTCTACAACGCCCACACGATCACGAACGTCCGCAACCGACAGGCAGCGCGGTTCGCGATGCGCGGCGACTATCCGAAATTCGGCGGCAGTGACGCCCACCGGCCCGGAAACGTCGGCCGCGCCGTCACCGAAGTGCGGCTCCCCGCGGACGCGGCCCCGACGACCGACGCCGTCCTCGAGTCGATGCGCACAGGTCGGACCGCCGCCGTCGGCCGGCGGACGACGACCTGGCAGTACCTGACGAAAATTCTGGGCAACGCGAGACGGAAGACCCCCTCGCTGCGCTGAACGTCGCCGCGGCCGCTACCGGCAGCGCACACTCGAGGAGTCTCGGGTGAGAGAAGGCTCGAAGGAGTCCGAGTGGGAGAGCCTCGAGTATTCGCGCCGGCCCACTCCCGGACCGAGGGATGCGATCACGCAAGCCTCGCTCTTTAGCAGGAGTGAGCACTACATAGCCGACAGTATCGATATGATGGCGCTCACTCACGGGTTCGCGGCCCTCGCCCTCGCCGTCGTAGCGCTGCCGGTCCTCGGCGATCACGTCGGCGGGCCGCTCCTGCTGGCGGCCGCATTCGTCGGCGGGCTCGCGCCGGACGCCGACCTGCTGGCGAGCCATCGGAAAACGCTACACTACCCAGTCGGCTTCTCGGTCGTTGCGCTCGCCCTGCTCGGCGCGGTCGCGCTAACGGGGTGGACGGCGCTCGTGGTCCCAACGGTCGTCGCGGGGGCCGCGGCCCTCCATGCCGTCTCCGACGTGCTCGGCGGCAGCGCCGAGCGCGAGCCCTGGAACCCCGTGACCGACAACGGCGTCTACAACCACGTCCTCGGCCGCTGGCACCGGCCGCGGCGGTACGTCCGCTACTCGGGCGCGCCGGAGGACTTCCTCGTTTGTCTCGCCTTCGCGGCCGTCGCGATCGGCTCCGGACTGACCGCGCCGGCCGTCGACCGCGCGCTGATCGCTCTCGTGGCGTTCGCGGGCATCTACGCGCTCTGTCGGAAACGCCTCGCGGCGATCAGCACGGTAGCCGGTAGTCTCGTCCCGACGCGACTGTGCGCAGTCCTCCCCGCAGTGCGTGTCGAGGAGTCCGAGACCGACGGGACGACCGTCGATATCCGGTTCGGACGCTGAGCCGATCGAGTCGTCACGGCTCGCGTCGGTCGGCCCGTCCCGGACCGGGGAGCGCCGATTTCACCAGTTTCGCTTCGCCTCGACGGAGGACCGTACTGGCCGTCGCTTTATCGATACCGGCCGCTTCGGCGACCGTCGCGAGCGTGCAGTCTCGCGGCACTTCGAAGTATCCCTCCCGGATCGCGATCTCGAGGAGTTCGCGCTGCCGATCGGTCAGTAACGTCTCCGTGTCCGCGGTGTGCACCAGCGACTGGAGTTCGTGGGCCAGTCCGGACGCCTCGAGCGTCGCCCGGAGCTCCTCGAGTTCCTCGCGGGTTCCAGTCAGGTCGAACGCGAACCGGCCGTTCCGGACCGTGACCGGAAACTCGATCGGCAGTGACGGCTCCTCGACGAAGTCGTAGAGCGCCGTATCGGTCGTCTCGTACTTGCCGAGGACGCCCCGCTCGGTCGATTCCAGCGGTTCGAACTCGAGGATCGAGGGGTGCGCCCGCAGCGCGTCGACGACCGCGTCGGGCGCGTCCGTCGTGACCTCCCCGAGTTCGATCGCGGTCTCCCCCGATCGGTAGCCCGACAGGAGCGCGAAGGTCGCGTCGGAAAACCGCCGTGAGAGGGTCCGCACCCAGATGCCGTCGGGAAGTTGGATGCGAAATCGGGCGCGAATCATTGGGTGTCGACGACGGTGTGAGCGCCTCGGCCGGCGGATTCGCGTCGGACGGTACCGTCGAGCGCGTCGTCACTCGGAGATCTCACTAACATGTTAGTGTAACCGGCAAGTGGGAGCGCCACGAGCATGAGTGTAATGACAATACGCGACCGTCGGGACGGCGATTCGGAGGCGAGGAGCACGGAGAGACTGCGGAGCCAAGAGGGACCGATCGAACGGCGAGTCACCGCGGAGCGCGACGGTGAACTCGTCGTCTTCCACATCGGCATGCGAATCAACTCCCTCTGGAAATTCCATCTGTGGCTTCCGATACTCCTGTTCGGTCCGCGGATGGTCCGCGAGCTCCGCGCCGACCCGGACTCCGGACTGCTCGGCAGTCGAACGGTGGTCGGACCGGGGATCCGTCACGTCGAATTCGTCCAGTACTGGGAGTCGTTCGACGCGCTGGAGGCGTACGCCCGCGACGGCGACCGCTCGCACGTCGACGGCTGGCGGACCTACCTGAAGCGCAGGGAGAACAGTGCCGTCGGGATCTGGCACGAGACCTATCGAGTGGCCGCCGGCGAGTACGAGACGGTGTACGACAACATGCCGCCCCACGGACTCGCCGCAAGCGAGGGGACGGCGATCGTTCCCGCGACCGGTCGGCGAGAGTCGGCGGCCGGTCGAATCGGAACCGAGAGCGGCGCGGACGAGACCGACGGCGAGAACGGGGCGGACTAACCCGTCGCTGCGCCCGAAAACGAAGAAAACGGCAAAACCGACCCGAGGAAGTCGCCCGTCAGTTCGTCAGTCCGAGCGGCCCCACTCGGCCGCGCCTTTCGGACGGTCGGTGACGGCGGCGACCTCGAGGTCGCCCTCGAAGCTATCGAGCGCCTCGACGTAGGCCTCGGCGCTGGCCTCCGTCGAGAGGTAGGGGATCTCCTCCTCGACGGCCATCTCCAGCGAGTCGCGGTCGCGGCTGACGATGAAGTCGACGTTCCCCTCGCGGATGGCCGCGGGCACGTCGTCGAACTCGGTGACATCGAAGTGGTTATCGAAGCCGTCGATGTCTAAGTCGACGACGGCGGTGCCCTCGCTGACGGCGTTACCGGCGGCCTGCTGGGCCTTCCAGTAGGCCGTGCCGAAGTCGCTGGCCGTGCCCATGACCTCGCCCGTGGACTTCATCTCCGGACCGAGACGCGGGTCCGAGCCCGGCAGGCGGTCAAAGGGCAGGACGACCTCCTTGATCGAGGTATGGTCGGGGACCTGCTCTTGGGCGTCGAGGCTCTCTAAGGTCTCGCCGGCCATGACCTGCGCGGCGAGTTTGGCGATCGGAACGCCCGTCGCCTTCGAGACGAACGGAACAGTGCGCGAGGAACGCGGGTTCGCCTCGAGGACGTAGACCTCGCCGTCGCGAACCGCGAGCTGGACGTTCAGCAGGCCCGTAGTCTTCAGCGCTTCGGCGATGTCCTCGGTGACCTCTCGGACGCGCTCTAGGGTCTCTTCGTCTAACGAGCGCGGCGGGATCATGCAGGCGGAGTCGCCGGAGTGGACGCCAGCGGTCTCGACGTGCTCCATGATACCGCCGAGAATGGTATTGCGGCCGTCGGAGACCGCGTCGACGTCGAGTTCGATCGCGTCGGCGAGGAAGTCGTCGACGAGAATCGGTTTCTCGGGACTGACGCGGACCGCTTCCTCGATGTAGGTCTCGAGTTCGTCGTCGTCGTAGACGACGTCCATCGCGCGGCCGCCCAACACGTAGGACGGGCGGACGAGGACGGGATAACCGATATCGTGGGCGAGATCGAGGGCCTCCTCCTTCGAGAAGGCGGTGCCGCCCTCCGGCTGAGCGATGCCGAGTTCGTCCATCAGGGCGTTGAAGCGGTCGCGGTCCTCGGCTAAGTCCATCGCCTCGACGCTCGTCCCCATGACCTCGCAGTCGAGGCCGCGGCGCTCGAGTTCGTCCTCAAGCGGTTCGCCGATGTTGACGGAGGTCTGGCCGCCGAACTGGACCATCACGCCGTCAGCGCCGGTGGCTTCGGCCACGTCGGCGACTTCCTCGGCGGTGATCGGCTCGAAGAACAGTCCGTCGGAGGTGTCGTAATCCGTCGAGACCGTTTCGGGGTTGTTGTTGACGACGTAGGCGTCGATGCCGAGTTCGCGCAGCGCACGGACCGCGTGGACCGAACAGTAGTCGAACTCGACGCCCTGCCCGATGCGGATCGGGCCGCCGCCGACGACGATCACGCTCTCGATGTCACGGTCGACCTCGAGTTCACCCGCCGCGGCGTCGCCCTTCAGCGGGCCGGCCTCGAACTCGTTCTTGCGCGAGGAGTAGTAGTACGGTGTCTCGGCTTTGAACTCGCCGGCGCAGGTGTCGACCTGCTTGTAGGTGCGCCCCGGTACTTCCGTCTCGACGGTATCGACGTCCGCGCCGGCGGCCGACGCGATCGTCGCGTTGGTATGCCCGGTGATCGCGGCCTCGGTGAAGTCGCCCTCCTGGGCCGCCAGCGTCGAGTCGGCGATATTCTTGTAGCGCTCGGTGTACCACTCGAAGATGCCCGTCAGCTCCACGACCTCCTCGACGGTGTAGCCGCGATCGAAGGCCTCGAACATCGCGTACGGGCGATCGGGCGACGGCCGCTCGAGATACTGTTCCTCGAGTTCCGCGTCGCTGACGTCTGCCCAATCGACATCCGGCTCGTACTCGGAAGAGCGCAGGGCCTTGAGCAGCGACTCTTCGAAGGTGCGGCCGATGGCCATCGCCTCGCCGGTCGACTTCATCGCCGTCGTCAGTTCGAAGTCGACGTCGTCGAACTTGTCTTTGGGCCACCGCGGAACTTTCGTAACCACGTAGTCGATTGCGGGCTCGAAGGCGGCCGTGGTCTGACCGGTGATCTCGTTTTCGATCTCGTGGAGGCGCTTGCCGAGTGCGACCTTCGCGGTCACGCGGGCGATCGGGTAGCCGGTCGCCTTCGAGGCCAGCGCGGAGGAACGAGAGACGCGCGGGTTGACCTCGACGACGCGGTACTCGCCGCCGGGAGTGCCGTCGTCGTGCCACGCGAACTGGATGTTACAGCCGCCCTGAATGCCGAGTTCGCGGATGACGTCGAGCGCGGCGGTACGCATCTCCTGGTGGCCCTCGTCGGGGACGATCTGGGAGGGCGTGACGACCGTCGACTCGCCCGTGTGGATCCCCATCGGGTCGATGTTTTCCATGTTGCAGATGATGATACACGAGTCGTCGGCGTCGCGCATCACCTCGTACTCGTACTCGACCCAGCCGGCGATGGACTCGGTAATAAGCACCTCGCTGTTGCGCGAGAGGCGCAGCCCCTTGCGGACGCGGCGCAGCAGTTCGTCCATCTCGTGGACGACGCCGGAACCGGAGCCGCCGAGCGTGTAGGTCGTTCGGGCGATGACCGGCAGGCCGCCGACCGCGTCGACGGCCTCGTGGACGCGCTCCTCGAGGTCGTCCTCGGTCAGTTCCGAGACCGACTCGTCCTCGTCGAGTTTGATCGTGGTCGACTTCGGGACCGGCTGGCCGATGTTTTCCATCCGCTGGCGGAAGAGATCACGGTCTTCGGTCGCATAGATCGTGTCCAGCGGCGTTCCCATAATCTCGACGTCGTGCTCCTCGAGCACGCCCTCCTCGGCGAGCTCTGCGGTGACGTTCAGTCCGGTCTGGCCGCCGAGGCCGGCGATGACGCCGTCGGGGTTCTCCTTGCGGATGATCTCCGCGATGGCGTCGGTCGTGATCGGCTCGATGTAGACCTCGTCAGCCATCTCGGGATCGGTCATGATCGTCGCCGGGTTCGAGTTCACGAGGACGACGCGGGCACCTTCCTCCTGAAGCGCCCGGCAGGCCTGCGCACCGGAGTAATCGAATTCGGCGGCCTGTCCGATCTGGATCGGGCCGCTCCCGATCAAGAGGATGGTGCGTCCATCCCCGGTCTCGCCGTCTGCGGCGGTATCCGTACTCATCTGTCTTGTCGAATCGGAGTTCGCACATCGTAATAAGCCCCACGATACAGTACGAATCTCGAAACGGCTTTTCGAAATTCGAACTCGAGAGCGGAGGTTCGGGGGACGCCGATTTCGCGCCGACGCGGCCGGTCTCGCCGGGGAGGGTGTAACCCACTCCCACTCGTTCGGTCGCTAGTTGCGTTCCGCGTTTGCGGTTTCTAACGGCTATAACCACCTTCGGCGGCCGTATCTCTTATACCATCACGATCCTTCCTTCGAGTCGACTAGATGGTTGCGTTCGGCACCCTCGATTTTCGCCACTCACCAATCCTCGTCTACGCCGATCCAGACCCCACGGCCCGCCAGCGGATCGCCGACAGGCTCGAGGCGAGCGCCGCTAACGTGACGGTCGAACCCGTCGCAACGGCGGCGGAACTCGAAGACGCGATCGCCGAGAGCGACGACTGCGTGGGCGTTGTCACCGAGTATCGACTCGCGGAGACGGACGCGCTGTCGCTGTACGAGCGACTCCGTGGTGACGAATGCACGGACGCTCCGTTCATCCTCTACACTGCCGACGGCGGCGAGGCGCTTGCCAGCGACGCCATCACAACCGGTCTGTCGGGATACGTCCCGAAAGACCGCGAGGACTCGATCGAGCGGTTGCTCGCCCAACTCGAGACGGTCGTCGATGCGACCGCACGGGACGCCGAACCCGCCGCCGATGGCCAATCCCGATCGAAGCGAGATCGGCGGCCCCGTCGAACCGACTGTAACCGATTCGCCGCGGTGTTCGAGCACAGCCCCGACCCGATTATCGTGGTGCGTGCCGACGACGGCAGACAGATCGTCGACGTCAACCCGGCGTTCGAGGCGACCTTCGGGTACGCGAAAGCAGATATCACCGGCGACGAGATCGACGACGTGCTCGTTCCGGACGACGACGACCCCGTGGCCATCACCGACGCGGTCGGACGCGAGGAGGTCGTCACGGCCGATGTCGAGCGACTGACGACCGACGGGCGCAGGGCGTTCCGTCTCGCGGGCTTTACGACCGAGATCGACGGCGACGTCTATGAGTACGCGATGTACACCGACATCAGCGATCGGAAGCACCGTGAACGCGAACTCGAGCGATATCGTACCCTCGTCGAGACGGTCGGCGATTCGATGTACGTTGTCGACGAGGAGGGGACCATCGAGATGGTCAACGACGCGATGGCCGACAGGCTCAACGAGTCGCGTGCGAACCTCGTCGGAGCGCACCCAACGGACTATATGCCCGCCGACGATTTCGAACGAGGGCTGGAGACGCTGTTCGAGATCCTCGACGACGACGACCGAAGCTGGGGCACCTTCGAGATGCGCGTCGAGCCCGTCGACGGCGAGCCGTATCAGGCGGAGGACAACATCGCACCGCTGGTCGACGACGGAGAGCTCGTCGGCAGCGTTGGCGTCATCAGAGATATCTCCGACCGCAAGGAACGCGAGCGTCGCATCCGTCGACTCCACGACGGGACACGCCGACTGATGGCGGCAGAAAACACCGAGGAGGTCGCCCGCGTCGCGTGTGAGGTTGCACGGGACGCCCTCGGATTGCAGATCAACGGCGTTCACCTCTACGACGAGACCGACGATGCCCTCGTCCCCGTCGCCGTCACCGAGCGAACGGCGGCGTTGCTCGGCGACGTTCCGCCCATCGAACGCAACGGAGGTCTCGCGTGGGACGCGTACGAGGCCGGCGAAGCGATCGCTCACGGCGATGTTCGCCACGACCCGAGCGTGAAAAACCCCGAGACGCCGATCCGCAGCGAGGCACACATCCCCATCGGGGATGCGGGACTGTTCATCATCAGTTCGACCGAGCCCAACGACTTCGACGAGGAGCCCCTCGCGCTCGCGAGAATCCTCGTCTCAAACGTCGAGGCCGCCCTCGAGCGCGCTCGCCGCGAGGACGAACTCGCCGCTCGAACGACCGAACTCGAGCGCCAGAACGACCGGCTTGACGCCTTCGCCAGTACCGTCTCCCACGATCTACGAAACCCATTGACCCTGGCGGCGGGCCACCTCGAGAACCTCGAGAATCACGTCGACGACGACGGCGAGCGCTACCGCGAGGAGATCGCGTGGGCGCTCGACCGGATGGACGACCTCATCGAGAGCGTCCTCGCGCTCGCTCGCAGCGGGCAGCAGTTGACCGAGACGGAACCGATCGCGCTCGACGCGGTCGTCGATCAGGCCCACCGCACTGTCGATCCGGACCTCGAGATCACCCGCGACGAGTCGTTACCGACGGTCGAGGCCGACGCGGATCGGCTGCTCGTCTTCTTCGAGAACGTCTTCCGCAACGCCCGCGAGCACGCCGGCACCGACGTGACGGTCACGGTCGAGGCCACCGACGACGGGTTCGCGATCGCCGACGACGGCCCCGGCGTCCCGCCGAGCGACCGCGACGATATCCTCGAATCGGGGTACAGTACGTCCTCGGAGGGGACCGGCTTCGGGCTGGCAATCGTCGCCGAGGTCGTCGAGGCCCACGGCTGGTCGATCGCGGTCGAGGAAAGCGCGGACGGTGGGCTTCGGCTGGCGGTTTCGACCGCCGAGTGACGGACCCTCATTCGGTCGTCGTCTCGAGTAGCCTACCGACGGACATCGTAGTGCGAACGCGCCCGACCGAACAGCGGACATCACAGCTACAGGGCCTGATCGTACTCACTCTCGAACTCGCGCTGTCGCCGGTACTGATCGACGAACTCGCTGACGTCGAACTCGAGCATCTGGGACTCGAACTCGGTGATCGCGGCGTCGTCCTCGGCGTGGCTGACTGCGTGTTCCATGAGTTCGACGACCAGTTCGACGACGACCTCGTGTAGTCGCCGGGCGTCGAAGTCTGTCACCCACAGCAGGGTGTAGCCGACGGCACCGTCGTCGCTCGCGTCGTGGACGGCCACTTTCTCGGGGAACTCCTCCAGGACGATCCCCAGCAGGTGGGGCGTGCCAAACGACTCGAACTCGTCATCGGTATCGATCGTCTCCTCGAGCACGGCGACGAGCGATTCCGGGAAGAACCGAGAGGGCGGATGCACGTCGGTCACGACGGCGTGACTCTCGCCGCAGGGACATCGGTACTCGCGCATCCCCAGGTCGATCTCGTGGGGGTCGACGGTCTCCCCGCAGGGAAGCTCGAGCCGGTCGCCGCCACTGGAACCCGGAGCGCGGGAGTCAGTCATCGGCCGGAATTCGGCCGCGACGGCCATAAGGCCGACGACTCGGGCCTGGCCCGTTCGCACGGGCCGTGAAACCGTCGGTCCTCCACTGGTTGAATGAGTCACGGAACCGACGTTCAACGTGCCGTTCGCTCACCGCGTTCGCGAAGATCTCACACGGTGTCGTTTCGCGATCCACTGTCGCTCATCGCTTGACAGCGCGCCACCGCATGGCGGTCGGCAGAACTCGCCGTGATAGTCTGTCACCGTTGCCGAGCGACACGGACCGCGATGGAGACAGTAGTCTGTGAAACGGAGACGTCAGGGCCAGTCGTCTCGGACCTGTTCTTCGTCGTCGTCTTCCTCGTCGGCGGTAGTCGCCGGAATCCAGTCGGCCGCTTCGGCAGCGTCGTCGACATCGAGATACTCCCAGTCGACCTCGTCGGCCAGTTGCTCGTCCTCGTCACTGGCACCGATGTAGACGTAGCGATCGGTATCGAACTGGTCCTTGACGCCCTCGAGACTCTCCGCTTTGCCACGGGGACCGGAGAAGAAGTCCTGCCGAATGCGGTTCTTCCGCGTGAAGTTCGTCACGACGTAGGTCGGTTTCTCGGAGACGACGCCGATGTACTCGGTCCAGCCTCTGGCGTCTTCGAACACGCGCTCGGGTGAGGCGAGTTCCTTGAGCGCCTCGAGTTCGAATGCCAGGGTCATATCGCTGTCGCCGTTCATGCGTCATCGAACGCGTGCAGCCGGGAAAACGACTTCGATACGGTCAAGCAACGGAACGGGACCGCGGCAAGCGACGCAGGCGCGTTCGATGCGGTAGTGTTCCGTGACGATGTCACGTCGCCCGACTCGAGAGAAGCGTCCTCGAGACCGGAAAAGGCACGAGCGATCGGTCGACGGTCCGGTTACTCGAAGTACCGGTCGGAGATCGCGCCGCTGTGGCTGCTCGCTCCCAAATTCGACGTTCCAGAGCAAGTAGTCCTCGAAAGCGATACGGGAAGTGAACGATGGAACCCGCAGTGATACCCCGCCTTCGCTCGGCTCGAGAAAGCGGTTTACTGGGACTGTTCCTGAGGTGGCGCAAGATTATCGAGGTCGACAGACTGCTCTAAGAGGACCTCGGCTTGGTCGGCGACCGGGCGCTGTTCGCGCATCAACTGCTTGTATTTGCTCTGGGGCGAGAGGTCGCCGATGAGGACGCCCCCGACGATCTTGCCGTCCTTGAACGCGACGCGTCGCCACTCGGTGTCGCTGTATTTCCGCTCGGCGAACTCGTCGCCAAGCGTCGGGTGGCCAAAGGAGAGGAAGGGGAAGTCAAAGTGCGTGATGGAGTACGAGGAGACCCATTCGAACGCCTCGGCCTCGTCGTCGGCGGCCATGTTGACCGCGGCGATCCGACCCTGTTCCTTTGCCGAGCCCCAGGAGCCGTTCTGGGCCTGTTCGCCGAGCAACACGTCGTAGAAACGAGTGATGTCGCCCGCGGCGTAGACGTCGTCGACGCTGGTCTGCATGTACTCGTCGACGATGATGCCGTTGTCCTCCTCGAGGCCGGCCCCGCGGAGGTACTCCGTGTTGAACGTCAGGCCGATGGCGACGCCGGCGAAGTCACAGTCGTAGCGGTCGCCGTTCGGATCGACGGCGGCGGTGACGTGATCCTCGTCGTCGGTCTCGAAGTGGTCGACACCGCTGTCGAAGACGGGCTCGACGCCGACCTCGCGCATGCCTTCGTGCATGATCTCCGCACCGTCTGCAGAGAGTGCGTAGCGCCACCAGCGGTCGCCACGCATCAGGTAGTCAGCCTCGATGCCCTGTGCGCCACAGACGGCCGCAAAGTCGATGCCGAGCAGGCCGGCACCGACGATGACGCCCCTGTCGGCTTGCTCCGCGTGCTCGCGGATCCCACGAGCATCCTGGAACGTCCAGAAGTGGTGGACCCCGTCAGCGTCGCTGTTCTCGACCGGAAGCTGGGTCGGTGTCCCGCCGGTGGCGACGAGGAGTTTGTCGTAGGGGATGTCCCCGCTCGAATGCGTGTGGACGACCTGCTCGTCGGTATCGACGCTCGTCACGTGGGTGTTCAACGAGAGATCGATATCGCGATCGTCGTACCACTCCTCGTCGTGAATCGAGATGGGGGCTTCGGGGAGCTTTCCTTTCGCGTGTTCCTTGATCAGAATTCGGTTATACAATGGCTCCCCCTCATCGGTGATGACGGTAATCTTCGCGTCCGGGTCTTCCTCCCGGAGGGTCTCGGCAGCCGAACTGCCCGAGATCCCGTCACCGATGATGACGTACTGGGTCATATCCGGAACGTTCGTAATGCGGGTTAAAGTGGGTTGCTATCTCGTCTATTTTTCCGGACGGGGTGTCATGACACAACAATCGTAAACTACGGACCGAATACGGTTACTGAACCAACTCCGATATCGGCCGGTTCGACGCACCCGCAAAAAGCAAAGTTCGCCGCCGTCTCGGACGCGAGTCACCGTATGGCAGCCGCTCGCTCGCACCGACCGAACCGATACGTCGTCCGATGAGAGGGTTAACATTGTTGTCCGAACCGTTCTTTAGTGGCTACTCCCAATATGGAAGCATGAAGCTCCGCCAGAACGCGAAACACGTCGCCTACCGCAAGGCCCTCGAGACGCCGGGGATCCGCTCGGTCGCGAACACGGGGTTGGTCAAGCTCCATACGAAAATCTTCGCCGGCAAGGCCGATCCGGCCCACGCCGAGGAACGAAAACCCCACCTCGACGGGCTCTTCGACGCGACGATGGACAGTTACCTGCGGGCGCTTCAGGACGGCTACACCGAGGCCGAGGCCCGCGAGATCACCCACGTTCAGGCCAACTTCGACTTCTACAACCACGGCTGGACCGAGATGATGGAGTTCCCAGCCGACGAACTCGAGGCACACTACGACCGCTATCGGGAGTTCTTCGACCGCTGGGACGTGACGATCGACGAGCCACTTGGCCAGTTCGCGCCGCCGGAAGGGCTCCCCGAGGCCCCGTCGACGCCCGAAAAGCTCGAGGACCCCGAGCATCCCCACGCCGAGGGCGGATTCGCCGACGATGTCTACGTCGAGACCAGCGTTGCGTCGGAGACGCAACGAGCAGACGGCGATAGCGCGGAGCTTCGCTCCGCGGACCGTTCGAGCGGGCGACGCCCGCGAGAAGAAGCCGTCGACGACGACGGCGACCTCGTCGTCGGGGGTCGTGAATCGGCAGATTCCGATTCACGGACGCAGCACGAATCTTCGATTTCTGCGGACGGACAGGCGGGCCCCGAGGACGTGGACAGTTCGTAGGGCGGCGAGCGCGAAGACGACTAAAGTAGTAACTGAAACGATTCACACATAATCGCAATGCCGTCCAGCGATCAGATGTGCAGTGACCAGTGGCTACTATAGCTCGAACTCACGCAGGAGTTCTCGCTGCCGTTCGACTGGTCGACCGCCGCACCCCGCAGCCGGAGCAGGGGACGGTGCTGATCCGACTCGACGACTCCCGCGTCGACTACACTGTGCTACTGTCGGTCCTCGAGCAGAGTCATTGGCACGCAGATTTCCGACTTTACTCTGAACACGACGCGCGAACTCGACGGGCAGGCGTATCCGACGGACACGGTCCTCAGCAGACAGCGTCGGGAAAAGCGGCTCGAGGCCGGAACCCAACGACTTAGAACCAGTTCGGATCGAGGTACTTGGCGTCGTCGGGCGCGTGCTGATCAGGCCAGATAACCTCCTGAGAGCCCCCGCCATCGTCGTTTTCCTGCCATTGGAAGTACACGGGGTGGACGTATTCCTCCCCGTAGATGACGTCGTGTGCGTACTGGTGGTCCGGCCCGTGGAACGCAATCTTACCGGTCGTCCCGGTGAAGCTCATGTCCTCGAGTTTGCCAACCAACTTCTCGGAGTCGGTCGTCTTGGTCTCATTGGCGGCGCGAGCGAACAGTTTGACCGCGTCGTAGGCGATGAAGCCGGTGTAGACCGGGCTCCGCCCGTTGTAGGTGTCCTTATAGCTTTTGACGAACGGTTGCGTCTCACTGGTGAGTTTGCTGGTCTCCGTGGCGCTGGCGTATCCTACGGCGAATCGGCACGCTCCGTCGGTCAGTCGGTAGTACGACGGGAGCTGCATCGGGACGTGAATGCCGCCGAAAGCGAACTCTCGCTCCGCCGGCCCCCAGTCTTGCAGGGCGGCGGTACCGGTGTGTGCCGTCGAGATGAACGCCGCGTCGGCCCCCGACGCTTCGACATCGTCGTAGATCGACGAGAAGTCGTCGGTCGCCGGCGGATACCGGTCCCACATCGTCACGTCAATGTCAAGATCGTCGAAGTGGCTCTGATAGAACGCCCACAGCCCCTTGGTCCAGTCGTAGTCTTCGGCGAGAACGGCGACCGAGTTCCAGCCGATATCGGCTCCCTTCTCGGACAGGAAGTCGATCTGCGCCTGCGCGAGGTTCGAACCGTTGATCGGACCGACGCGGAAGTGATACTTGTACGTCTCGTATTCCTCGTTTACCTTCTGGCTGGCCGTCGTTGTCGCGGCTCCCGCCGTGAGGTGGAGCGTCTGTTGCTCCGCGATGTCGTCCATTAGCTCCACGAGCGCCTCGCTCGTGGAAATGCCGACGGTGACGTCGGCCCCCTCCTCGAGGATGAGCCGCTGGTACTGGCGACGGGCCTCGAGCGAACTCGAGTTCGTGTCGCCGACGACCATCTCGACGTCGCGACCGTTGATACCGTCTGCCTCTCGTAATTCGCGGACGGCGATCTGCGCTCCGCGAACGATCGAGCGGCCGGTGGAATCGCTGTCCGGGTTCGGTGCGAGAACGCCGATCGTCACCGGCTCGACGTCGTTGCCGCCGACGATCGAGCCGGCCGTTCCGAGACAGCCCGCAAGCGAGAGGCCGGCCGCTCCACCGGCTGTCGTTTTGAGTACTCGACGGCGGTCGAGACCGTGCCGTCGGTCCGTGTCGGTTCCGGTTTCGTGCCCGTCATACGCGTCGTCCATATTGGGCAGTCGTTTCGACCTATGTTTCTTAACGTTTGCGAAGAATTTCACTGGAGAGTCATGAACGCGCAAGACAGTAATTCGACATAGATGATATTCAACTCCACAGCTGCAACACCCCCATACAATGGATGAAATATATAGATTTCAGGAAAATACGGTTTTATAGGACGAAGTGGACATCATTCGGACACTTCGCTTTTCCGGGTGCGATTATCAGCTCCGATAACTTCGGAACATCATTTATGTAGTGACAAAATCACGCGTGTGCTATCGATGGATATCGCTAGACGATTGGTGCCGACAGCTGTCCGACGGAGGTACGCGGTCAAGTTCGGGATCGCGTTGCTAATTCTCGGGCTATCGGTCGGCCTGATCGGATACGGGGCGACCGCAGGAATCACTAACCAGGTCGAAGACCGCGTTCAGACGGATCACGCGTCTTCGGCCAGACAGGAAGCACAGAGTCTGCAGATGTGGAACGAGCAGAACGAACACACGATCGGGACGATCGTCAGATCGGACGTCGTCGCCAGCGACGATTCAGGGGCGATCCAACGTCGGTTCCTCGACTGGCAGGAACATCTGGACACCGACACGTTCGATATCTCCTACGTCGACCTCTCCAACGAAACGGTGACGGCCAGCACCAACGGGGCCTACCGTGACGTGGCAGCAAGCAAACTGAACGTCCCGAGCGAGGCCTACTCGCAGGCGACGACGAACGTTCCCTGGGTCTCGAACGCGTACCTCGCCGAGGGCGAGTTCGACCAGAACACGACCGTTGTCACGTACGTCCAGCTCTCCGCCGCGAACGAGGACCGAGCGGTCGTCTACACGGCTGATTTCGAGGCGTACGCAAACCAACTGCAGGACAACGAGGGCGTCACGACGATGATCGTCGACGGCGATAACGAGATCATGCTCGACAACGTCGGCTACGGCTCCGAAGGCCACCACGGCGAGGGCCAGAAGATCGGCGATGGTCACGACCACGCGACGCTCGGGCTCACGTACAGCGGCAACACCAGCCTCCTCGAGACCGCCCGGACCGAGGGCGCGACCACGACGCGGACCTCGAGTTCGGCGCTGACGTTCGAGAACGGCGCGTACAACTTCGGCAGTGACGGCCACAGCGAGTACGTCACCAGCGCCGCGCGCGTGTTCGGCACCGACTGGGTCGTCGTGAGCCACCAACCCGCCAGCGAGGCGCTCGGGTTCGTCAACACCGTCAATCAGTGGGGGATTTTAACGACGATTCTCGGCGTCTTGCTGATCGGTGCGGTCGGTGCCGTCCTCGGTCGGAACACCGCCGTCTCGATCGACCGCCTCACCGACAAGGCCGGCCAGATGGAAGAGGGCAACCTCGACGTCGACCTCGAAACCAAGCGGATCGACAACATCGGTCGACTCTACAACGGCTTCGACTCGATGCGTGACGCGTTGCGCGAACAGATTCGGGAGGCCGAATCCGCGCGCGAGGACGCCGAACGCGAGCGCAAACGCGTCCAGGAGATCAACGACAACCTCGAGCAGACGGCCGACGCCTACAGCGACGTGATGGAGGCGGCCGCCGACGGCGATCTGACCGCTCGGATGGTCGCCGACGGCGACAACGAGGCGATGGCCGAGATCGCCACGGACTTCAACGACATGCTCGATGAGATCGAGCAAACCATCGCCGAGCTCAACCGGTTCGCGACCGACGTCGCGACCGCCTCCGAGCAGGTCACCGCCTCGAGCGAGGAGGTCCGCTCGGCCTCCCAGCAGGTTACTGGATCGATTCAGGAGATTTCCGACGGTGCCGACCGGCAGAACGAATCGCTG
The DNA here is from genome assembly GCF_046097095.1 of Natrinema sp. 74. Lineage (NCBI taxonomy): Archaea > Methanobacteriati > Methanobacteriota > Halobacteria > Halobacteriales > Natrialbaceae > Natrinema > Natrinema sp. 74. The sequence continues at coordinate 2,387,603 of NZ_CP175698.1, read as the reverse complement.
CAGTCGGTCAACCAGGAGATGAGTGCGCTGTCGACGACGACCGAAGAGATCGCCGCATCCTCGAACGAGGTCGCCGACATCGCCGAACGGACCGTCGATACCGGACAGGACGGACAGGAAGCCGCACAGGAAGCGATCGCCGCCATGGAGGAGATCGAGACCGAAGCGGGCAGCGCGGTCGACGAGATCCGGCGACTTGAGGACGAGGTCCAGCAGATCGACGAACTGATCAACACGATCTCCGAGATCGCCCGCCAGACCAACATGCTGGCGCTGAACGCCAACATCGAAGCCTCCCGATCCGCGGGCGGCAAAGACGACGAAGGATTCTCCGTCGTCGCGAAAGAGGTCAAGACCCTCTCCGAGGACGTCGCGCAGGCGGCCGACGAGGCCGAAGACCGGCTCGAGGCAATCCGAGATCGGACCGAAGAGTCCGCCGCGGAAGTCGAAGGAACGAGCGCCGATATCGAAGACGCAAGCGAACAGGTCGAGGAAGCGGTCACGGCGCTCGAGCAGATTGCCGAACTCGCCCAGGAGACCAACGTGGGCGTGCAGGAGATTTCCGCTGCAACCGAAGAGCAGGCGGCCTCGACTCAGGAGGTCGTGGCGATGGTCGACGACGCGGCGACGATTTCCGAGGAGACGACCTCCGAGGCCGAGAACGTCGCCGCTGCGGCCGAGGAACAGACGACTGCACTGACCGAAGTGACGAAGTCCGCCTCGAACCTCTCTCAGCAGGCCGCACAGCTGTCCGAAGCGCTCGACCGGTTCGACACCGAAGTCGACCGCGAGGACGTCGACCTCACGTCGACGTTCGATGTCGACGCGGAGCTCGGAACGGCCGACGCGAAGTTCGACACCGACATCGACGAGAACGGTGACGAGGAGACCGACCGGGACCGTGGGATCACGTTCGACGCCGACGACGATACCGACGGAGCCGACGCGGACACATCCGCTGAAGCCGACGACGGCGACGACGGACTCGACATCGCTACGGACGCGTCGACCGACGACGAGCTCGAGCGAGCGACGGCCGACGCCGCCGAGGGCGGTTCGAACGATGGGGCGATCGAAACCGAGCCGGCTACCGACGACGCGGTGACTCGCGAAGCGACGGACGCGCCGGCAGCCGACGATCAAGCCGATGAACTCGATGCGGACGAGATCCTCGGACTCGAGGACGACGCCGAGGCCGACGAAGTGACGAACGACGAACCAACGGACGAGCCAGCGAGCGACGGCGACAGCGCTGGCACCCCCGACGACGCGGTCGACGATGATCCGGCCGCGACCGACGAGCCCGAAAGCGATGACGACGGAGACGACGAGACGGACGACGAACCCGAAAGCGAAGACGTGTTCACCTTCGGAGCGAGCGCCGAAGACGAGTAACGAAGCGCTGGCGGCGACTCGCCGCACGGACGTGTAGGCGGTTCGAGTCGGTGACGGCGCGCCGGTTCGGCGTCGTCGTCGTTCGCTACCTTTTTGCCTGCAGTCTCGGAAGGACTCGGCATGCTCACCGTGCGGGCACCTGCGACGAGTGCGAACCTCGGGAGTGGCTTCGACGTCTTCGGCGTCGCACTCGGGACGCCCGCCGACGTGGTTCGCGTCGAACGCGCCCCGAAGACGACGATTACGGTCACCGGTGCTGGCAGCGAGTACATCCCGGAAGATCCCGAGAAGAACACCGTCGGCGCGGTCGCTGACGCGCTGGATGCGCCGGCTCGAATTCGGATCGATAAGGGCGTCCGGCCCTCTTCGGGGCTCGGCTCGTCGGCCGCCAGCGCCGCTGCAGCCGCCGTTGCGCTAAACGCCCTCTACGACCGCGGCTACACTCGGAACGAACTCGTCCCCATCGCCGCCGAGGGCGAGGCGCTCGTCTCCGGCGAGGCCCACGCGGACAACGTCGCCCCCTCACTGTTAGGCGGCTTCACCGTCGTCACCGACGACGGCGTTACGCAAGTCGACGCCACCGTTCCGGTCGTCGCCTGCCTCCCCGAAATGGCCGTCTCCACGCGCGACGCACGCGGTGTCGTCCCCCAATCGGCCGCGATGGACGACGTCGTCGACACCGTCGGCAACGCCGCCACGCTGACCGTCGGCATGACCCGAAACGACCCCGACCTCGTCGGCAAAGGCATGTGTGACGCCATCGTCACGCCCGAACGGACAAAACTCATCGACGGCTACGATCGAGTCCGCGACGCCGCGCTCGAGGCGGGCGCGACCGGTGTGACGGTAAGCGGTGCCGGGCCGGGAATTCTGGCGGCCTGCCACCGACGCGACCGGCAGGCGGTCGCCGCGGCGATGGTCGATGCCTTCGACGCCGTCGGGATCGAGAGCCGGGCCTACCAGACCGCGATCGGCGAGGGAGCGCGGCTGTACCGCGACGGCGCGTAGCGGATGGGGACGCGGACCGACGGCGCGCTCGCGGTGCTCGCGCTCGCCGCGTTTCTGGCCCTCGTCGTCCGCGTCGATGCGTCGCTTTCGGTCGGATTGTTGCTCCTCGGTGGTACCACAACGGTCGTATTCGAGATACTCGCTGCTCGAGACCCCGCGCTCGTCCGCTCGTACTGGGAGCGGTGGACCGTCCAACTCGCGTCGCTTGCAGCGGCGATCAGCGGGGCCGCCGTCGGTGCTCGAATCGCGCCGACGGCGGTGCTGTCGCTGTGCTGTGGCGCGACGGTGACCTATCTGGCGTTTCTCGCGCTTCTTCGAACGGGTATCGTCCCGCCGCTGGAGACGTGGTGGGGATCGGACTCGAGACGGTGACGACTCACTTCGGGCGGGCGGCCGTCTTCCAACGACGACCGTATATCCGCGGGAGTGCGTCGACCTTCGCCAGCCGAACGTTCGCCGGCACGGTCGAGACCCTCGTCGAGACGCCGGCCGGAAGCGGACCGCACGGTAGCGATGAAACCGCAGTCGGGTTGTTCGAGACCGGTCGTCGACCGGCGTAGCCGGGGCCGCGGCCCGCCGACTCGTACAGCGCTTCGAGCTTGGAATGGCCGTCGATAACGCCGCTACGGGCCGCCTTCGCCTTCTGTTTCGCCTCTTGTTGCAACGCCGCGTTCGTCGCGTCGGGTGTCAGATCCTCAACGAGTTCCCCGATCGTGGCCGCCGCCTCGGAGTCACCGGCCGACCCGAGTGCGCCGGGTCCGACGACGTCCTCGAGTTCGCGCCTGAGGTGGCGCAGTTCCCGTCGGAAACCGACGAGATCGACGGCGTTCCAGAGCTCTCGGCGGACGAGCGCACGTCGGATCGGGGTGAAATCGAGGGCGAGGTCCGGATCTCGTTCGCGGATGGCATCCGTAACTCGATCCGGTTCGACGAGATCCGGCAGGGCCGACGTGTCAACGGCGTCCGGTAGCTGCTCGAAATCGATCGTCTCGAGGAGGTCGTCGATCTCCCGGACGACGTCCAAGAGGTCAGCCGCTGCCTCCGATCCGTCGGCCGCGGGCTCCACGAGCAACCGGTCGATTCCCGCTGTGAGTGTGTTAGTAACCCGCTCTAGGTCGGTTTGAGGCGCCACCTGAGTCATACAACCGGTACGTCGTAGACGGAGAAAACGAGCGCGCTTGCCGATCTGTCGCCGGTTCGAATCGTCAACGGACGGAAACGGATCTCGACTCGCTCAGACGCCCCGGTCCTGCAGTTGCTCCTCTTCGGGGAGGTCGACGTTCGCGTCGCCTTTCATGCTCTTGCCGAGGTTCTTCGAAATCTCTGCGAGCGTCTCGGGATCGTCCCAGTTGTTGGTCGCCTCGACGATGGCCTCGGCCATCTCGGGCGGGTTCTCTGCGCCGAAGATACCGCTGCCGACGAAGATGCCGTCGCACTCGTGGTGCATCATGAGCGCGGCGTCGGCCGGCGTCGCGATCCCGCCAGCGGCGAAGTTGACGACCGGCAGCCGGCCCATTTCGGCGGTCTCGTGGACGAGGTCCGCGGGCGCTTCGATCTCGCGGGCGTAGGCCTCGCGTTCCTCGTGGCTCATTCCCTCAAGCTTGCGGATTGCACCCTTGATGGTTCGCTGGTGGTGGACGGCCTGATTGACGTCGCCGGTACCGGCCTCGCCTTTGGTCCGGATCATCGCCGCGCCCTCGTCGATCCGGCGCAGGGCCTCGCCGAGGTTGCGCGCGCCACAGACGAACGGTGCGGTGAAGTCGCGCTTGTCGATGTGATAGGCGTCGTCGGCGGGCGTCAGCACCTCGGACTCGTCGATCATGTCGACGCCGACAGCCTCTAAGATCTGGGCTTCCTTCGTGTGGCCGATACGGGATTTGCCCATAACCGGGATCGAGACCGACTCGACGATCTCCGCGACATCGGCGGGGTCGGCCATCCGGGCGACGCCACCGCGCTTGCGGATGTCCGCGGGGACAGCTTCCAGGGCCATCACGGCGACTGCGCCGGCTTCCTCGGCGATGCGGGCCTGTTCGGGGTCGACGACGTCCATGATGACGCCGCCCTTCTGCATCCGGGCGAACCCGCGCTTGACGAGATCGGTCCCGCGTCGCAGTTCCTCGAGATCGGTCTCGGTTTCGTCAGTCATAGTACGCAGTTGTGAGCCACTGTACTTACGCGTGTCCGTTCGAGTCCGAGTCACACGGATGACAGAATGAAGCCGGTCAGCCGGAGCGGAAACGGCGACACGAGGGACGCGCGTCTCACGCCTTACCGACCGGTTCGCCCGGATGCAACCGCGCACGCACTCGAGGCCCAGACAGTCGCGCGAGCGGCTGAGTCCAGCAGGCTAGTTGCGCTCGCAGTTCTGAATCAATCTCGAGCGTCGCACCGATTGGGGTTCCGAACGAAATGTCTCCCCAGATCTCGGCCCGCGTCCGCAGGAGGTCGTCGCCCATGGTCGTGTAGCTCCATAGCGTCCACTCGCGGTGATCGGTGCCGACTCGAGTTCGGGGCGGAGCGACCGCGAGTCGAACCCATTCCCGCCCTCGACTGTCGTCGGAATCCTCGGCGACGACGCATTGGAACCTTTGGGGCCCGTCGTCGATCTCGATGTCGGCCCGCTCCTTTGGATACCCCCAGATCTCGCGGCCGAGCGCGACCGAGGCGTCGGTCGTGACGGGGAGCCAGTGGACGTAGCCGCCGATCTCGCTGCCGACCAGTTGCGCGCCCGGCGCGTCGGTCCGCCCGTTCCGGACCGCGGGGACGATGACCGCGAACTCGTCGTAGGGCTCGAGTGCGCCGTCGTCCTCGGTATCGTCGAACCGGCCGCCGACGCGGTGGTACTGGATCCCGACGAGCGCGACGCAGCCGACGCCGGGGGCGATCGCAAGCGCAGAGAGATCGTCCGGGAGGACCGCCTCGAGCCGACTGCGACGGGCAGGGACGGTGATGCCGCCCATCGCGAAGGTCAACTCGAGCGGCAGTTCGACCTCGTGGCCGGTCGAGAGCCGTCGACGCGTCGGTTCGACTGTCGTCATAGCCGACGGTACGACGGGACACGACGTAGTGATGTATGGTCGCCCTCGAGACCGCTACTGTTTTGCGGGTTCCGGCCGTCGCGCTGGACGATGACCGCGTTGACTGGGATGGCGGACCGCGACCGCGCCGACGGCGAGTCGCTACCGGCGTATCTCACCCCCGTTCCGCGTACACTCGAGGAGCTCGGACTGCGATTCGCGTGGCTCGTCGTGGCGATCAACCTCGCGGGAACGGCCTTCGGCTTCTGGTACTACTCTAGTCAGTTCGCCGTGACCCCGGCCGCGATGTGGCCCTGGGTGCCCGACAGCCCGCTCGCGACGCTGTTTGTCGCGCTGGCGATCGCCGCCTGGAAGCTGGGCCGCGAACAGCCGTGGCTGACTGCGCTGGCGTTTTTCGGCAACATCGTACTCGGGTTGTGGACTCCGTACACGCTGCTTGCGTTCGCTGACTCCTATTCGTACCTCTCCCCGGTGATGTACAACTTCCTCTTCTGGAGTCACCTCGCGATGGTCGTCCAGGCGTTCGTCCTCTACCGAATCAGCGAGTTTCCGGTCTGGGCGGTGGCGGTCGCAGCCGTCTGGTACTGGAGCAACCTGCTCGTCGACTACTTCGTCCCGATCGTCGGCGAGCCCCACCACACGATCATTCCAGTCGCACGGGAGACCGCGATGTTCCTCGAGGCCGACGCGCTGGGCGTGATCGCCGCGGGCGAAGTGACGGCCGTCGTTCTGGCGCTGTTTCTCGCGCTCGCGATTCGAGTGAAGAAGTGTGAGTCGATCGAAAGTCGGTCGTAGCAGCCGACTCGAGCGATCTTGTTCTGTGACCGCGTTACTCGAGGATGACGACCGCCGACTCGGTCTCGATCATCTCGCCCGCACCCGAGTAGGTCCGCTCGAACTCGACGTCGAACAGGTCATCCTCGAGTTCTTCGCCCGCGACCCGAAGGAGACCCGCATCGTCATCGATTTCGTACTCACCGCTCTCGATACCGTCGTCGATTTCACCGACTTTCGACCCGAATTTGGGGCCGAGCGTCGAGTAATCGAGGTCGATCGACGCGACTTCGGTCGAGATCTCTGGCTGTTCCTCGAGCACCGTCAGCTCCTGGACGTGCATCACGTGCTGGATCGCGCCCTCGAAGCCGTCGACCGGCCCGTAGACGGCCACCGACTCGAGATTGGCGTTCAGCGGCAACTGGTTTTCGCTCTTATACCGGCGCAGCGCGGAGATGACCTCCATGGCGGTCTCACCGGCCTCGAGGTCGGCCTCGTACCCCTGCGGGGCGGGCCAGTCGCGGGTGTGAACGCTGTTGAGTTCGCCGTCGTCTCGCGGCTCGCCCCGCTCACCGCTCGACTCTTCTGAGGCGCTATGCGCCTCGCTGTCCGCATAGACGGCCTGCCAGATCTCCTCGGTGACGTGGGGCAAGAACGGGGCCCACAGCTCGAGGAACGTCCGGTGTGCGGTCCGCAGCGCGTACTGCGTCGAGGGCTCGTCCTCGCGTGTTTTGGCGATTTCGAGGTAGTCGTCACAGAAGGTGTTCCAGAAGAACGTCCGCAGGCGGTCGCGGGCCTTCGCGAACTCGTAGGCCTCGAGATGATCGGTCAAAGCGGCGACGGCGTCGTCGAGTTCCGCAAGCAGCCAGCGATCGATCGCCTCGAGTTCGGCGGGCTCGTCGGGGTCGCGCGGCGCGAGCGTATCGACAAGCTTCGAGGCGTTCCAGAGCTTGCGCAGGAGCTTCTCGCCGGCCCGGAGATCCTTCTCCTGGTAGGGGAAGTCATCGCCGACGGCGGCGCTGGCCGCCCAGAACCGGACCGCGTCGACGGGGTACTCCGCGAGCACTTCGTCGGGTTCGACGACGTTGCCCCGCGATTTAGACATCTTCTCGCGGTTCTCGTCTAACACGTGGCCGTTGATCATCGTCGCGTCGAAGGGCACCTCGCCGGTGTGCTCGTAGCACTTGACGATGGTGTGGAACAGCCAGAAGGAGATGATGTCGTGGCCCTGCGGGCGCAGATCGAACGGGTAGAGCTCGGGCTGTTCCATCGTGAACTCCTCGCTCTCTGCATCCCAGTCCCAGCCGGCGTTGATCAGCGGGGTCAGCGAGGACGTGGCCCAGGTGTCGAAGACGTCCTCCTCGGCCTCGAACTCGTCGCCCCCGCACTCGGGGCAACTGTCGACCGGCGGCTCGTCGCTCAGGGGATCGACCGGTAGGTCCTCGCGCTCGGCCATGATCTCGTGGTCGCAGTCCGCGCAGTACCAGACCGGGAACGGGATCCCCGAGTCGCGCTGACGGGAGATCAGCCAGTCCCACTCGAGGCCCTCGATCCAGTGCTTGTAGCGGCTGAACATCTTCTCGGGGTACCAGTCCATCTCCCGACCGGCCTCGAGGTACTCCTCTTTGTGGTCGAGGATCTCGACGTACCACTGCTTGGAGACGCGGTACTCGACGGTCGTGTCACACCGCTCGTGGACCTGGACCGCGTGGGTGATCTCCCAGCGGTCGCGCAGGTAGCCTGCGTCATCTAAGTCCTCGACGATGGCCTCGCGGGCCTCCTCGGTCGACATCCCCTCGTAATCGCCGGCGAGGTCGGTCATCGTCGCGGACTCGTCGATAGCGACCCGGAGCGGCAGGTCGTGGGCCTGGTACCACTCGATGTCGTTCTGGTCGCCGAAGGTACAGCACATCACGACGCCGCTGCCCTTCTCCATGTCAACGCGCTCGTCTTCGATGATCGGCACTTCGTGGCCGAACAGCGGAATCTGGGCGGTCTCACCGACGAGGTCCTGATTATCCTCGTCGTCAGGGTGGACGAAGACGGAGACGCAAGCCGGGATCAGTTCGGGACGAGTGGTGGAGATAACGAACTCATCTCGCGGCGCATCGTCTCCGACCAGTTCGAACGCGATGTCGTTGAAGTGCGAGCCGCGCTCGTCGTCTTCCATCTCGACTTGCGAAATGGCCGTCTCACACTCCGGACACCAGATCGCTGGGGCCTTTTTGCGGTACTCCCGCCCCTTTTCGTAGAGGTCGAGGAAGGACAGTTGCGAGACCCGCTGAACTCGGGGCTCGATCGTCTTGTAGGTGTTATTCCAGTCGATCGAGGTCCCGAGATTCTGCATCTTCTCCGTAAACTCGGCCTCGTATTCCGCACAGACCTCGCGGCAGAGTTCCTGAAACTCGCGGCGCTCGTACTCCTGATGGCGGATGTCGAGTTCCTTCTCGGTCAGGCGCTCGCTTGCGATCCCGTTATCGTCGTAGCCGAAGGGAAAGAGCACGTCGCCGTCGTGCATCCGCTGGAAGCGCGCGGCGAAGTCCTGCAGGGTGGAGCCGTAGAGGTGGCCCATATGTAGACTGCCGGAGACCGTCGGCGGCGGCGTGTCGATCGAATAGACCGTGTTCGGGTCCCGCTGTTCGTTGCTCTCATAAGCGTAGACGTCCGCGTCGATCCAGCGCTGCTGCCAGCGCGACTCGACCGTTTCGGGGTCGTAGCCGCCCTCGAGGCTCGGTTCGTCCTCCTGCTCCGGCGCGTCCATGCTCATGCTCTCACCGCCCGTTGTGGGCGTCGTCGCTGCGTCGTCCGTCCGTAACGTTGGCTATCGTCCATAGAGCGGTCGTTGTGCTGTGAATGCTGGTCGGCGACAATACATCCGTCGAAACGGGGTTGGGAAACGGGGCTACGGAGCCCCTACCAAAACGGTGCCGGGCGGGGCGTCGAACGAGTCGTCTCTCGCCGCGACGGACTCGGCCATACGTGCCTTTTGCCCCGGGAACGATGTTAGGTGTTTCGTCGTCGATCGCTCGAGTCACGAGAGAGGTGCCCCCTTGAGCATCGGTCGAGGCCGAAATCGAGACAGAGAACCCGCCGTCGCGCGCTACTGCAACCCGTCGTCGGAGTGGGCACGCACCCACAACTCGCCGATCCGAGACAGCCGCGTCCGGTAGGACTTGCCGTGTTCCTCGCGCTCGATGTAGCCCTTGCCGCCCGGCCCGAGGCGATCGACGTTGTAGATGACCTTCGATCGGAAGCTGTCGGTATACTCCTCGTTTAATTCGCGGGCCAGCGATTCGGCGAGCTCCGAGACGGAGTCGAACTCGCCGTCTTCCCCGAGTTTGTACAGGATGAGTTCCTCGAAGGGTTTGACGTTCGAGAAAGGAGCCACCGGCAACTCGACGATGTGCTTGCCGCCGATCTCCTTCGCACCGATCGTCGTCCCGCGCTCGTCGAACTCGTCCAAGAGGTCGCGGGCACTCTCAAGGCGGCTCTCGATTCGACCGGTTCGGACCCCCGACTCGTCCTCGCGGAGGTCCTCGAGCAGCGTAATCTGCTCGCGCAGTTCCTCGGCGAGTTCGGTCTCGAGATACTTCTCGGGGGCGGTGTAGTAGGTGTGGATCCCCTCGCGGTCTTCCTGGCGTTCGACCATCAGCGAGTGGGCGGCGGTCGCGAAGGCAAAGCTCACGGTCCGGGGCATCGCGGCGACGTTGACCCAGACCTCGTTGCCCCGGTCGAGTTCCGCGGTGATGAGATCGTAGGCCTGCTCGAAGGCCTCGTCGTAGTCGTAGACGTCCTCGAGAACGAATCGCTCCGTTTCGGCACCGAGCAAGTTCTTGAAGTCCGTCTCGAGTTTCTTCGAGAGGTGCCGAGAGTACTCGACGTTGGCCTCACTGCCGACGGCCCCCTCGAGGAGGATGACGCTGTCGACGTCGATCTGATCGCGCACGAGCGGTGCGATCAGCCGGTCGTAGTCGAAGCCGACCGGGACGATGTGGGTTTGCATGGTCGACAGTGAGGCGGGGGCGGTTACAAAACCACCGAGTCGACGGCCAGCTTGCTCGACGAACGCCACGCTAGCGCCGACCGGAAACGGCGAGGCAAAACCGGCGATCTGCGGCTCGAAAAACAGCGTGTTCTCTCACTGGAGCGAATCCCGTGGTCGCCAGTTCGAGAGACGCGGGATCGCTGGCCGGTCAGTTCGCGCGCGGGAAGTTGCCGATCGTCTCCTCGCGGAACGCGGACTCGTCGAACTCGTACTCGTCGCCGAGGAACTCGAGTAGCGTGTGCGTATCGCGCATCGCATTTTTGAGACAGGTCGAGGCACCCGGCGACGGCGTGATGTTGAAGATGATGTCGTCGCCGACGATCTTGGCCTCGCCCATGTCCAGGGACTTGTTCTTCGTGTCGACGATCTGGGGTCGGACGCCGCCGTACCCCTTCGCGCGTTCGATGTCGTCGAGTTCGACGCTCGGGACGACCTTCTGGACGTGCGGGAGGAACTGCTTTGGTCCGACTTCGGGGAGGTCGTAGACGAGGTTCCGGAGGACGTAGGGCAGCAGAATGCGGTCCGAGAGGATGTTGGCGTAGCTCAGGAACGCCGCCGCATTCAGCCCGAAGACGTCGAGGAAGTCGGTGACAGTCGAGATGCGGCCGCGCTCGAGGGCCGGGACGAGCTTTGCGGTCGGGCCGAATCGCGTGATGCTATCGTCGTGGACGTCGGCGTCGCCGTGGACGGCCGCGAAGGGCAGCTTCTTCATCTGGAGCGTGTAGACCTTCCCGTTCAGGAGGTCGTCGGCGAGGAAGAAGCTCCCGGCGACGGGGAGCAAGACCTTGTCCTGCCCGTAACCAAGTTCCTTCGCGATCTGGAGGCTGTGCGAGCCGGCGGCGACGACGGTCGCGTCGCAGTCGAACCGGCCGGCGTTCGTCTCGATCGTGTAGCCGTCCAGCGTCGGCGTAATGTCTTCGACCTTCGTCCCGGTGAAGACGTCGACGTGGGCTTCCTCGCGTGCCTCCTCGACGAACGACTTCGTCGTCTCGCCGTAGTCGACGACGTAGCCGTCGGAGGTCTGCAAGGCGAGCATGTCCTTCGAGGGATCGCGGCCCTCGACGACTTTCGGCTCGATGTCGGCGATTTCATCGCGGCCGATCGGCTGTAGCTTCGGGAAGAGGTCGCCAAAGCCTTCGTCGTCGTAGCGTTGCTCGAGCTTGGCGACCTCCTCGTCGCCGACCCCGAGGACCATCTTGCTGCGTTTCGCGTGCATCTCCCGGTCGGGATCGTGGTTCTCGAGGTAGCCGGCGAGGAGCTCCGCGCCTTCCTTGACCTCCTCGGCCTTCTCGAGGGTGTAGTTGGTCTCGATGTCCCCGAAGTGCAGCGTCTGGGAGTTGTTCGTGTGGTGGGAGTTGATCGCCGCAATCTCGGCTTCTTTCTCGATCAGTGCGATGGAGTCGATGTCGGTGAACTTCGCGGTGGTATACAGGAGAGATGCGCCGCTGATTCCGCCACCGACGATAACGAGGTCGTACTTGCCAGACATGGTAGTTCTGAAAGGGTGTCATCTGAACCGCTCGACTCCAGACAGATAACTCATCTTCTTTCACGCCGAATCCCGGTGATCGACGTACCGGCTATCGACGATCGCCGCCCGACTCGAGCGGGAGCCCCCGGAACAGGTCGACGATCCCTTCGCGGTCGCGGGCCGGATCGACGTCGAGGGCGGCCGCGAGCAGGTCCGCACCGTCGGGTGTCTCGAGCGGGAAGAGGCCGCCGGCCACGACGTACGCGTCGGCGGCCGGCCAGACGGCCGCGTGTGCTTCGGCATCGATCGTCGCCGCGTCGGTGTCAGTGCCGTCGTCGGGCGTGTTCGCCGAGTCGATCGGATACTCGGCCTCGAGCACGGAGAGGTGGCCGACGGCCCCGTCCGGTCGATCGATGTACTCGCTGGCGCGCTCTCCGCGGACCACGATCCCGTCGTTCGTGAGGGTGTCGACCACCTGTTCGCGGGCCTTCGGGGCGGCCACCTCGAGTGCGTCGGCCGAATCGAGACCGATCGTCTCGAGCGAGGGGCTGACGCGTACGTCGACGGTAAACAGCGATCGCGCCGGAACGTCGCCGTCGGCGCGGAGGCGCTCGAGTGCGTCGGCGGTCGGTCGGTGTTCGAAAACGGTCGTCTCGGCGGTGATCGTCGCCAGCGAGATGCTGCGATCGTCGGTCCGGCGTGCGACGCGACGCCAGTCGTCGGCGACCGCCGGCGGCAGGTCGATGGCCATCGGCGGCGGCTACGTGGCCGGGGCCGTTCAGCGTGGCGATCCGCAGCCCCACCGGACTGCTTTCACCGGTCCGATCGGACCGCTGCTACTGACGGTAAATTCACCGCTATGGGTTTGCGCGCAAGCAGCGGACCTTTACGTGGAATACCGATAGGAGAGACGAGAATGGCCACGGCCACGTACGCAGCGATACTGATAGTCGTCGGCCTCGCGGTTCTCGGTGCCGTCGTTCTCCCTCGGCTGGTGGCCGATAAACCGATGTCGTTCCCGATGGTGTACGTGGTCAGCGGGATGGTTCTCTTCTCGCTGCCCCTCGGCGTCGAGATTCCGAACCCGGTAACGCATCCACACCTCACGGAGCGGCTCACCGAACTCGTCGTCATTATCGCGCTGATGGGGTCCGGGTTGAAGCTCGACCGACCGTTCGACCCGCGGGCGTGGTCGATCACGTGGCGACTGCTCGGTGTCGTGATGCCGTTGACCATCGTCGTCACCGCGCTCCTCGGGTGGTGGCTCATCGGCACGCTCTCGGCCACCGCGATCCTGCTCGGCGCGGTCGTCGCGCCGACCGATCCGGTGTTGGCGTCCGACGTCGGCGCGAGCCCGCCGACCGAAGAGACGGAAACGGGAATAGATCCCAAAAAGCAGGAGGACGAAGTCCGGTTCGCGCTCACCTCAGAAGCGGGGCTCAACGACGGACTTGCGTTTCCGTTCACGAACCTCGCCATCGCCGCGGCGGCGGTCACGGGAACCGGGTCGGTCGCGTGGCTCGGCGAATGGATGCTCGTCGACGTGGGATACAAGATACTCGTCGGCACCGTCGCGGGCTACGTTAGCGGCCAAGCGATGGCCCGTCTCATTTTCGGTGCGCCTTCGACGACCGAACTCGCCGAAGTGATGCAAGGCGCGGAGGCGCTTGCGGCCACGCTGATCACCTACGGCGTCACCGAACTCGTCGGCGGCTACGGCTTCATCGCCGTCTTCGTCGCCGCACTCGAGCTCCGTCACTACGAGTGGGAACACGAGTACTACGAACACCTCCACGAGTTCACGGTCACGGTCGAGCGGTTGCTGATGGCCGTGGTGCTCGTCACGTTCGGTGGGGCCGTCGCCGGCGGCCTCCTCGCGCCGCTATCGCCGCTCGAAATCGGAGTCGGCCTCGCCATCGTCCTCGTCGTCCGCCCGGTGGCCGGACTCATCGGGCTACTCGGTGCGCCGCTACCGTGGGCAGAGCGAGCGGTTATCGCCACGTTCGGGGTTCGCGGCATCGGTTCGTTCTACTACCTCTCGTACGCGATGAACGAGGCCTCGGTCACCGAACTCGAGTTGCTAGTCGCCGAGGAGCAACTCTGGGCGATCGTCGGCTTCGTCGTTCTCGCGTCGGTGTTCGTTCACGGCGTCGTGGCTGACCCCGTGATGAACCTGCTCGAACGGACCCAGTCCGAGCGGACGTCCGCGGACGCCGCCGAACTGCCGTCAGACTGAGCGATCGGATGCCGATACCGCCCTGAACGTCAGTCCGCGCCCGGTCTCTCGAAGTAGATCGCTCGTCGCTCGGCGGCCGCTGGCGACGTAACCAGCGAGACGGTAACGGTGACGAACAGACCGAGTCCCATGCCGACGAGACCCGCCGTCCAGCCTGCGTAGGAGCTCGGAACGAAGCCGAGGAAGAGGCTGGCTCCGTAGAAGAGTTGGCTCGCGAGGATACCGACGGTGATCCCCGCTCGAGTGGTCCCCCGCCAATAGAGCGCGAGTAGCACGGGTAACGCGAGTTGTGCGAAACCGCTGAAGGCGGCCTCACCGATCGCGAACAGCGTCCCGGGTTGGAACAGACTGACGACGAACGCCGCGGTGGCGAAGGCCGCGACCCCGCCCCGGGCCAGCAGATCTTCACGGCGATCAGAGAGATCCCGCTCGACGAACGGACGGTAGAGATCGCGCGTGATGTACGACGAGCCAGACAGCAGCATCGAGTCCGAGGAGGACATCATCGCGGCCATCGCGCCGGCGATGACGAGCGCGGCGAACCAGACCGGCGTGTACTCGGCGAGGACGGCCGGGAGGATGTTTCCGCTGTCGGGCATGGCGACGCCGAGGCCGGCGGCCCACGCGCCGAGCATGAACGAGGGGACGAACAGCAGGACACAGAGGATCGGCCAGAGGGCGAGCGAGCGCTTGATGACGGTCCGCGAACCGGCAGCGAAGAAACGCTGATTGACCTGCGGGAACATCGCCACGCCGAAGCCGATCGTGATCGCCGTCGAGAGGATCCACGGGACCGTGTAGACGCCGCCGCCGAGTGAGAGGTAGCCGGCAGTGTCGGAATTGGCGGCAAGCGCGTCCGTCGCCACGCCGGGGCCGCCCACGGCCGCGAGGACCCACAGCAGCGCGACCCATGTTGTGACCAGCATGAACGCCCCCTGGAGCGTGTCGGTCCAGGCGACCCCGCGCATCCCGGCGGCGACGACGTAGAGGATCATGAACACGGTGATCAGCCCGGCTCCGGCGGCGTAGGAGATCGCGCCGTTGGTCAGCGCCTCGAGGGCGGTGCCGGCCCCGACCTGCTGGAGCATGACGTAGGGGAACAGCCACACCAGACTGACGCCGGCGACGAGGCCGCGAAGCCACCGTGAGCCGAAGCGGTCGCCGAGCATCTCACCGAGCGTGACGTAGCCGTAGCGCTGCCCCAGGAGCCACTGCTTGTATCCGATCACGTACCAGAGGACGGCGAAGATGATGCCGTCCATCAGCCCCATGACGAGGATCCACTCGGGGCCCTGCTCGTAGGCGATGGTCGGCCCCGCGAAGAAGGTAAACGCCGATAGCAGCGTCGCGAAGGTCGTAAATAGCAAGACGATGGTGCCGAGAGTCCGGCTCGCCAGATAGAAGTCCTCGGCGGTGCGGTCTGTCAGCCGGTAGGCGACCAGCCCGACCGCGAGCGCCACGAGGAGGTAGCCGACGATGATCGACAGCTGAATCGCGACCGCGTTCACTGCGAATCACCCCCGGAGTACGGTCCTCGAGCGCGGTCGGCCGACCCATCGGGTGTAGCACTCGAGTCCCCCACGGCCGGTTCGATGCCGATTCCCCACGCTCGCTGGGTGAACACCCAGAAGACGACCGACGCGACCCCCATCCAGCCGACGTGCCACCAGAGCCACACCGGCAGCCCGGCGACGACGGTCGACGACCCCCAGAGGAACCACGGCACTGCGAGCGCGGCGAGGACGACCGCCACCGCGAGCCAGAGTCCGGTCTCGTTGCGACGCATACGCGAGCGTCGGCTCCGATGTGGGTAATTCTTACTGTTCGAACACCGATATCGAAGAGAATTGTTCATCGATCGGCGACGCGGTCGCGTCCCGCGGTTTCCGGTAGCTCAAATCGCTCTTTCACCGAGGAAAAAGGGTATAGGTGTCTGACAGAGAATAGGAATCGAACCCCATATGGCCCGTCTGTTCCCCTTTCGCTCCGAGACGGCCGCCGAAGAGGGCCAGCCCCGCGTCGTCGACCTCGAGGGCGAGGACGCCGACGCGGTCTTCGCCGCCCTCTCCTCGACGACGGCCCGGCGGATCTACGCCCATCTCGACGATCAACCCGCGACGCCCAGCGACATCGCCGACGCGATCGACACCTCCATCCAGAACGTCCGCTATCACTTGGAGAACCTCGAGGACGCCGGCCTCATCGAGGTCGTCGACACGTGGTACTCCTCGCGGGGCAACGAGATGAGCGTCTACGCGACGACCGACGGGCCGCTGATCGTGGCGAGCGACGAATCGCGCGCGACGCAGTTGAAAGACGCCCTCTCGCGGTTCATCGGCGGCGTCGGCGCGCTCGCGGGCGGGAGTCTGCTGGTGCAGTACGTCCTCACGCGGTGGCTCGCGCCGACCCCAACCGGAACCACCGACGGCGGTGCGGGGTCGCCGAAATCGGACGGGGCGGCTGGCGGCGCGAGCAGCGGCGGATTCGGAATCGAGAGCGTCAACGACACCGGCGGGACAGAAACCGCCGCCAACGGAAGCGCTGGCGCGGACGGTTCGGGGCTCGACGCCGGCAACGAAGCGGCCCGGAACGCCACTGACGGAAGTGTCGAGGCTGCCGATGCGGTGTTCGGAGCCATCCCACCGGGGCTTCTCTTTTTCCTCGGTGGGCTCGTCGTCTTGCTCGTGGTGACGGTCTACTGGTACCGAACGCGACCGGCGTACTGACGACCCCTCGAGATCGACGCGGTCGAGTGCAGGCCGGGTTCGAGCGCGGTTTTGAGAGTCTCTCGAGGTCAACAGCTATTTGCCTCCCACGGACGAAATTACATATAAACCGGTCTCTGTACGCGACTCCCGCGTCACCGCGCCCCTCGCGGGGACAGATCTCCCATGGAAGACACCTCGAAATACCTCATTCACGCGGACGTTACGGCTGACGGGGTCGTCGAGCGCAGCGACGTCGTCGGCGCGATCTTCGGGCAGACCGAAGGCCTACTCGGCGACGATTTAGACCTGCGCGACCTCCGCCAGTCCGGCAAAGTCGGCCGCATCGATGTCGAAATCGCAAGTACCAGCGGCAACTCTCACGGCCAGGTGACGATCGCGACCAGCCTCGACAAGGTTGAAACAGCCACTCTCGCGGCCGCCCTCGAGACGATCACCAGGGTCGGCCCCTGTCGGGCCAACCTCGAGATCCGAGAGATCGAGGATATACGGGCGGCAAAGCGAAAGGAAGTCGTCGATCGCGCGAAGGAACTGCTTCGGACGGGATTCGACGACACGATCATGTCCTCCGACGAGATCTTAGCGGAGGTGCGCCAGCACGTCCGCGTCGAGGACATCACCGAGTACGAGGGCCTGCCCGCCGGGCCGCGCGTCACCGACAGCGACGCCATCATCATCGTCGAGGGCCGGGCCGACGTGCTCACCATGCTCAAATACGGCATCAAGAACGCCATCGCGGTCGAGGGGACGAGCATCCCCGACGCAGTCGCCGAACTCACTCACCATCGCACCGTTACCGCCTTCCTCGACGGCGACCGTGGCGGCGATCTGATTCTCGAGGAACTCGCCCAGGTCGGCGACATCGATTACGTCGCTTTCGCCCCCGCCGACGGCTCTGTCGAGGACATGGACCACCACGAACTGTTCGCTGCCCTCCGGAACAAAGTGCCTTACGAGACCGTCTCCGAACTGAACGAGCCGCGAGAAGCCGTCGCCGCGACCGATGGCAGCACGACGCCGGCACCGCCGCCGTCCGGTTCCGAATCCGCATCGCCGACGGCCGTCGACGAGGAGGCGACCGACTCCGATACAGGCTCTGAGACGGAGGCTGAATCGTCGTCCACGACCGCCGACGCGAGTGAGGGAACCACGGCGACGAAGGCCGGCGACGGATCGTCTTCGAGGGCCGAGGCCGAACGGGCGAACGGAGAGTCGCCGACCCGAACGCAGTCGACGACACAGCCGACAGGCGAACTCGAGGGGGCCGCGGCCGGGCACGGAGAGGCAGAGTCGCAAATGCGGTCTGCGCCCGACTCAGACGCCGACGAGGATCGCGGGCCGGAAACCGTCTATGGGCACGCGACAGCAATCGTGCGCGAGAATACCGACCGCGTTCGGTTCCTCGACGCCGACGCTGCTCCCATCGACGAAACCGACGCGGCCGAGGCCGACAGCGCCCTCGAGTCCGCCGAGACGGTGCCGACGACGGTCATCCTCGATGACATTCTGGGCCAGCAACTACTCGATCTCGCGGCCGACCGCGGCGTCGAGCAGATCATCGCGCGCTCGCTCGGGCAGTTCACCAAGCGGCCGACCGGCGTCCGGATTCACGCGGTCGACGAAATCGCCGAGCGGCGACCGGAAGAGACCTGAGAAGACCTGAAACGCGGTCCGTTCCCAGCGGACGAGGTCGGAACGGTCCGTTGATATGCCGCCGGGACCGAGCGACCGATAATGACGCCCCCGCCATCGGCCGCGCTCGCGCTGCTCGGCGTCTGGGTACTGTTGATGTTCTGGACGACGGCCACTACCGCGACGACGCGGACACACACCGAGAGACGCCTCGAGCCGACCGACGCCGACGACCAGTCCGATCGAGCCACTGACCGATCCGATCGAGTCGCCGACACCGCCTCGGCGAACGCCTTCTCCGCTGCCGACGACTGAGTCCGACGGCCGTCGACGCCGATCACTGCTTTGCGACGCTTGCACGCCGACTGTCGTCGGGACGGAAGCCATATCGATGCCGACCGCCGCCGTCAGCTCGGCCCAAGAAACGAGAGCACGAACAGCGCGCTGACGATCGCGCCCGACAGCGTCGCGAGGAAGTTCACGCCCTGATTGCCAAGTAGGGAGCCCTCGAGAGTCGCCCCGAGGAGGCTGTCGACGGTCATCCCGACAATCCCGGCGGCGACGATAATCGCCGCACCGATGGCCTCGACCTGCGGAAAGAGCCCGTAGGCGATAGCGGCGACGACGACCGCGCCGCCGATTCCGGCGAGTTCGCCCTGCCACGTGACGCCGCCGTCGGTGCCGGGATCGACCGGCTCAAGCGTCGTGATCAGTCGCGGCGTCTCGAAGACGCTACCGATCTCGCTCGAGAGCGTATCGCTCATCGCGGTGGCGATCGAGCCCGCGAAGGCAAAGAGAAACAGTTCGGGATCCCGCGGAAGGAAGCCGGCATCGCTGGCCGCGTAGCCGAGCACTGCGATCAGCGCGACGGCGGCGTTACCGAGCACGTTCCCGCTGCCTCGAGCCCCGTCGTTATCCTCGGCGACGCCGAGTTCCGCCTTGCGATCGTAGCGGAACTTCGTCGAGAGGCCGCCGATGGCGAAAAAGGAGATGAGGACGGCGAACCAGCCGTAGCCGCCAAGGACGATCGTCAACAGTGCGAGCAACACGCCGGTCAGCATCCCCGCGATCGACGCCGTCTCGAGGGCGTATGAGGCGTAGCCGAGCGCGACCGTGATCCCGAGCGCGATGGCGATTTCGCCCGTCCCGAGTGTCGGCTCGAGTTCAGCGAGTAGCCACAGCAAGAGCCCGACCGAGAGGACGACGATCGGATCGTCGGAGCGCAACAACACGTCGCGCAGCAACGCGGCGAGAAACGCGCCGCTGGCGGCCAAGAAGACGACGATCGGAAGCGCCGACGCGACGGCGTCGCCGGTAAGCGAGTGCGTAACGAGTTGACCGGCGATCGCGGCCGTCGTCGCGGCGAGACAGAAGCCGACGACGCGAACGACGTCCCGATCAGTCCGCAACCTCACGAGCTGTTCGCCGAGGTTGCCGTAGCCGACGAGCAGGATCGTCCCGACGAAGATGGAGACCGGCATCGACGCCGCGGTCGCCATGAGACCGAGCGCGACTCCCGCGAGGACGAACGTGATAAGGCCGTAGAGGCGGGAATCCTCGTAGTCACCCGGATATGCGAGTAGTTCGAACAGCGGCCCACCGGTGATGACGTACGCCCCGAGCAAGACGGCACCGGCGACGACCGCCCCGACCCGCGGATCGAAGAGCGGAACGACGAGCGAAAGCGTACAAAGGGCCGCAAACACACCGGCTCGCCGAACGGGTGCTGTCACGTTACCGGTCACTTTCTGTGGCGATTACTTCAAGGTTCGTGAACCCGCTCGAGTCGGCTTTCACCGGCCTCAACGGCCGAGACAGGGACCAGCTCAGCGTCCACAGTGCTCGTCGCGACCCGTAACCGGTATCTTACCGGCGACGAAAGGTATCAACGTGGGACTGTACGAACGGTACCTCGCCCTCCGGATCCGCCGCCACGTGGCCGACCCGCCCGGCCATGTCGCACTCGTGATCACCGAACGCGACCTGCTAGAGCGCGGCGCATACGACACGCTCACCGATTTCTTCGAATGGGCTGTCGAGTACGCCTCGCAGATTACCGTTTACGTGAGCGTCCTCGACGCGGCGGCGGTGCCGGCCCTGCGTCGCGAACTCGAGACGATCGAAGCACCGCGTCCGATCGCCGTTCGCGGGCCGGAAGACAAAGCGCGCGCCGATGCGCCGATCCGGATCGGAATCGGCCTCGGCGGCAAACACGAGTTTACCAGCGCAGTTCGAACCCTGGCCGAACGCGTCGAGGCGGGCGAGCTCACCTCCAGCGAGATCGCCGCCGACCACGTCGAGGACAACCTCGTCTTCCCCTCGGAACCGGATCTGGTCATCAAAACCGGTGCGGAGCGCCTCTCGGATTTCATGATCTGGCAGTCCGTATACTCCGAACTGTATTTCACGGACATCAACTGGCGGGACTTCCGCAAGCGGGACTTCCTGCGGGCGGTCCGGGAGTACTGCAACCGCTCGCGTCGGTTCGGCCGCTGATCGCTCGCGTCAGGTCGGCGATCCGTTTGGTCCCGCTCGCTCGGTGCTCTCGAGTGCGGGGACCGGGTCGTCCACGGCGACGACCGGCCGCTCGAGTCGAACGGTCCCACCGTCGCGATCGTACTCGAGGACGTCGTGGGTCTCGAGTTTCGGCAAAACGGTGTGGACGAGCGAGACGCGGACGGCGCGGGCGTCGGCGTCGTCCCGGCGGCCGACGATCCGAATCAGTTCGTCGACCGAGAGCGGCGGTTCACACGTCGAGAGGACGTGGAGAGAGCGGCGCGTCCGGGGGTTTGCAAGGAGCGCGTACGCCTCGTCGAGCGGGACGTCTGTGAGTCGAACGAACCGTTCGACGTCGACGGCGGGCGCGGTATCTGGGGGTGACATCGCAGTTACTGTTGCTCGAATGATTGGTAAAGATCTTATGGTGAACCAAACCGGTCGGCGCTCGAGCCCCGGCGCGGGTCAGTCTGCGATCCGGCTGCTCGAGTCTCCGGCCTCGAGGTCACCGGCTTCGGGTCGCTCGCTCGAGGGGAGCGAGTCGCGAAAGCGGTCGACGATCGATCGGGCCTCGGCGAGTTCGGGTTCGCTGACGGCTCCGAGCAGGGCCAGCGCACGCCGGGCGCGAGTCCGCCGCCACGACTCCTCGCGGTGTTCGTAGGTGCGGATCCCCCGCAGGAAGTCCGTCTTCGAGAACTCCGGCCAGTAAGGCGTACAGAAGAAGACGGCAGCTTCGTTGCCGTTTGCGTGCCATGGGAGAAAGTTCGAGGTCCGTTCCTCACCGGCGGGGCGAATAATGAGGTCGACGTCTCGAACCGGCTGGTCGTACAGTCGGTCCTCGATGTCTTCGACATCGATCTCTGCGGGGTCGAGCGCGCCGGTTTCGACGCCCTCGGCGACGCCGCGGGCGGCCTCGAGCAGTCGCGAGCGACCGCCGTATGCGAGCGCGATGTTGAGCACGAATCGATCGTAGTCACACGTACGGCGTTCGGCGTACTCGACGGCGTTTTGAACGCGCTCGGGGAGCAGTTCCGTCTCGCCGATGGCGCGGATACAGACCTCGTTTTCGTGGACGCGGTCGGCGTCCGCGAACTCGTGGAGTTTCTCACAGAGTAGGTCGAACAGCGCCTCGTTTTGCTCGTCGGGACGCTCGAAGTTCTCCGTCGAGAACGTATACAGCGTCAACTCCTCGACGCCGACATCCTGACACCACTCGAGGACGCGTTCGGTCGTTTCGGCACCGGCGCGGTGGCCCTCGTGGGCGTTACCGCCCCGCTTGCGGGCGTACCGCCGGTTACCGTCTTGGATCACCGCGACGTGGGTCGGCGCGCCGGAGATTTCTCTGGAGAGCAGCCGTTCGTAGGCCGCGTCGACGCGCTGACGGAGCCACCGCTTCATTGTTCGGGAAATAGTCAGCGACGACTATGTGTCTTGTGTGTGACGATCTGTCAATGCAACGATCCGTCCGGCCGACGGGTACCCGCGGAGTGTGAGTCGGTTCTCGGTATACGACCTGTCGCTCACAGCGTCGGAATCGTGACGGCTATCCGTCCCGGCCGTGAACGGCCACACAATGGCAGACGCGATCGACGATGACCTCTACCGGCGGGCGAAGGCACTACTCGAGCCGGGCGAGATCGACCTCAACGGGGCGATCGTCCACACCGACTACGACGGGCAGGAAGACGTCAAGATGATGCAGGCGACGATCGACATCGGCGATGTTATCGCCGAACACTCGGGCCACGACCCGAAAGACTGCTACGTCTATTCCGGAAACGACGATACCGACTTCTCCTCGAACCAGCACCAGGGGCTGACCCTCGAGAACGAGGAGTTCGTCTGGGAGTGCCAGCAACTGCTCCGGGAGGGGAGCTTCGACATCGTCATCTATTACCGGGCGACGGCCGACCACGAGGCGATTCTCGAGGACGTTCGCGACCTCGGGCACGACGTGACGGGCGTCGAAGGCTGAGCCGGCCGCAGCGACGAGAACCGTCCCGGTTCGCTTATACGATCGCAGTCCCGACGGTCAGCTATGACCACGGACGTCGACCTCACGGAACGCGAGCGGGCGGTCGTAAACGCCTTTCAGGGCGGGTATCCCGTCGTGGAACGGCCCTTCGAGCCCGCCGCAGCGGCCATGCGCGACCGCGGGGTCGACATCGACGCGGCAGGGTTGCTCGAGACGATTCGAGACCTCGACGAGCGGGGCGTCCTCTCCCGGTTTGGCCCGCTCGTCAACGCCCAGGAGATCGGCGGCACGGCGACGCTGGTCGCCATGCACGCCCCCGCTGATCGGTTCGACGAGATCGTCGAGACGGTCAACGGCCACCGTGAGGTGGCTCACAACTACGAGCGCGAACACCCACATCTGAACGTCTGGTTCGTCGTGAGCGTCGCGGATGGTGAGGCACAAAGCGCCTCGAGTCCGAGCGATGAAACCGCGAGCGACCGCGTCGCGGAAGTGCTGGCAGCAATCGAAGACGAGACGGGTCAAGAGACGTACAATCTGCCCAAGCAACGGGAGTTCCGCGTCGAGGCCAAGTTCTACGTCGATGGCCCGCTCGACGGCGACGGGGACAGTGTGGCGGCCGGGATCGATCTCACCGACCTCGGTCCCGACGTGACGCCGACCGACGAGTCGACGCTCTCGCCGGCCGAGCGCGATCTGATCCTCGAGATCCAAGACGGCGTTTCACTCACCGAGACGCCATATGCGGACGTGGCCGACGCGATCGGACAGAACGTCGACTGGGTGCTCGAGACGGTCAAGCGGTTCGAACGCGAGGGGAAGATCCGGCGGATCGGCGTCGTGCCGAACCACTACGCGCTGGGCTATACGGAAAACGGGATGACGGTCTGGAACGTGCCCGACGAGGTCGTCCCCGAGGTCGGCCCCGAGATCGCCGCGTTACCCTTCGTCACCCACTGTTATCAGCGCCCGCGCCACGAGGGAGTCTGGCCGTACAACTTCTTCGCGATGACCCACGGCCGCAGCGAGGACGAGAGCCGGCGACGCATCGAGCGGGTCCGCGAAACGATGGCCGAGTACTGGGACGTGACCGACGACGACTGGGACTCCCTGTTTTCGACGCAAATATTGAAGAAAACCGGAATCCGGATGGCAGAGCGCGCCGATGCAAATACCAGGGAGCAATAACGCTGGACAGCCGGGCTCTATCACCCACGATGATTCCACTCCTCCACGATTTCACTGACGCGACGGTGCTCGTCTTCGGCGGCGGTCCCGTCGGTGCCCGAAAGGCCCGGCGGTTCGCCCGCGAGGCGCGGGTACTCGTCGTCAGCCCCGAGTTCGCCGATCGGGACTTCGGCGACGCCGAGTTGATCCGCGCCACACCCGAGTCCGACGACATCGGCGGGTGGCTCGAGCGCGTCGCGCCAGCGCTGGTCGTCGCGGCGACCGACGACGCGGCAGTAAACGGAGCCGTCGCCGAGGCGGCCCGCGAGCGGGGAACACTCGTCAACCGCGCGGACCGATCCGGCGAGCGCCAGCCCGGCAGCGTCGTCGTCCCCGCGACCGTACGCGAAGACCCCGTTGTCGTCTCGATCTCGACCGGCGGCACGGCACCCGCGCTGAGCAAGCACCTCCGCCGGGAACTCGAGGAAACCCTTGACGGGGCCGACGAGATGGCCCGGGTCTGTGCGGCGCTCCGCGAGGAACTCAAAGCGCGTAACGTGCCGGCCGATCGACGCCGGCGGGTCGTCACCGACGTCGTCAATTCTCCGGACCTTTGGACAGCTTTACGTACGGGTGCTTCTAACTGTCCCCAAGTGATTGAGGACGTGCTGGGCGAACGACCGTCTACAGGGGATGATCGGCCGTGATTTCGACCGGGGTCGTCACGGCAGCGCGAGTGACACACGACAGCGGGAGCGTCGACCAACTCGCCGCCGCCAGCCCCGAGAGCCAAGCGGCCGCCGTAACGGACCTCCTGACCGTGCCCGATATCGAGGAAGCGTACGTCCTGTCGACGTGTAACCGAGTCGAGGCCTACGTCGTTGGCCCGGACCACGCCGTCGGCCGGGCCGCCCTCGAGGAGTTCTTCGCCGCGGTCGAGGACGACGCCGTCGTCACGACCGACCACGACGACAGCCTACGCCATCTGCTGCGGGTCGCCGCCGGCCTCGAGTCGGTGATTCTCGGCGAGGATCAGATCATCGGCCAGGTTCGGACGGCATACGAGGACGCCCGCGACGCCGGCGGCATCGATTCGATGCTCGAGGCCGCGGTGACGAAGGCGATCCACGTCGGCGAGCGCGCCCGCACCGAAACCGCGATCAACGAGGGCGTCGTCTCGCTGGGCTCGGCCGCAACGCGACGCGTCGCTCGAGAGATCGATCTCGAGGGAGCGACCGCGCTGGTCGTCGGGGCCGGCGAGATGGGCGGACTCGCCGCCCACAGCCTCGCGTCCGCGGGCGTCGACGAACTCGTCGTCGCCAACCGGACCGTCGCCCACGCCGACCACCTCGTCGACGATTTCGACGCCGAAATCGACGCCAGCGCCGCGCCGCTCGAGGCGCTCGAGACCGTCGCGACCAGCGCCGACGTAGTCATCGCGGCGACCGGCAGCCAAGAGCCGGTCATCGGGCCCCGACATTTCGAGGACGCTGATGACGAGACGGCCGGGACCGAACGGGTAGTCGTCGACCTCGGCCAGCCCCGCGACGTCGCTCCCTCGACCGGAGCGTTACCCGCGGTCCGGGTCTTCGACCTGGACGACCTCGAGTCGATCACTGCGGAGACCCGCGAGCAACGCGCTGACGCCGCTCGAGAGGTCGAGGCGATGATCGAGACCGAGTTCGACCTGCTCACGGAACAGTACAAGCGCGCTCGGGCTGACGAGGCCATCGCCGCGATGTACGAATCCGCCGAGCGAATCAAGGAACGGGAGGTCGAGACGGCCGTCTCGAGGCTCGGGGGCGACGATATCTCCGACGAACAGCGCGAAGTCATCGAAGCGATGGCCGACTCGCTCATCAACCAGTTGCTCGCGCCGCCGACCAAGAGCCTGCGCGAGGCGGCGGCCGAAGACGACTGGAGCACCATCCACACTGCGCTTCAACTGTTCGATCCGGAGTTCGGCGCGGATGACGGCCCGCTCACGCCGCCGTCGATGGCCGTCACCCCGAACGGCGAGCGAGGGATCGGGGCGACCGACGACGACTAACCGAGGCTCCGCGATCGCGACGCTATTGCTGCGGAAGAGTCGGGCAACAATAGAGCGCAGTTGCTCTTGCGTGCTGTGACCGGACACCCCTCTCTCGGTGTCGTCGCTCGAGCGGTGAGTTACCGACCCGGCGCGCCGTACTCGACGTGGACCGTTGGAACGCTTTCGGAGTCGGGCGCTTCGTTGCCGTTCCAGTCGACGAGTCGAACGTTGGCCATCTGGCCGGAGAACCGGAAGCGCTGGACGCCGACGTCGATCGCGCCCTCGGCGACGCCGCCGGCAACGACCGTTCCCTCAGCCATCGGATCGTCCGCGACCATCTCGAGGTCGCCGTCGACGGCGATCTCGAAGTTCGACGGGACGCCGCGGCCGACGATCGTCACGAGGTTCGGCAGTTGACTATCGTTCGCAGACGCAGCAGTTTGGTTCCGTACCGGCGTATCGCGTGCCATGCTTCGATAAGCCGAACATCCCGGCATAAGCTTTCCTGTCGAGACAATGGTAAGAGGGCGTGAATACGGTGACTCGCTAATCAGTCACTCGAGGGGACGAGATCGCGAACGAAAATTTCGCCGGCGATGTCGGGGACCGTCGGGCGGACCAGCGACTCGGTCGAGTCGATCGCGTGGCCCGTCTCGACGTGGTGCTCGATTGCCGCGCGAGAGCGGGCGCACTGGGACGGCAGGTCGGTCGAATCCGCGCTCCAGTCGCAGTCGAGGCAGTGTTTCATCGTGCGTCCGTCTCCGGCCGCACCTCCGAATTCCTTTCGGTGTCGGGGTCGTCCGCGAGGTCGATGCTCCCGTCGCTATCGACGCAGACCCGATAACCGTGAAATCGGAACGTCACGGTCCCGGTCGTTCGGTCACTGATCCGCGTCGGTTCGAACAACGCGTCCAGTGCGGCCGGATCGATCGATTCGTGTAATGGGGGCGAGACTTCGAGCGGGTCGATCCGCTCTCGAGCCGCGACGGCTTCCACCACGCGGATCGAGACCGGTTCGTGGTCCGCCGTCGAATTCGGTGACTGGAAGTCCATTGTCCGAATACGGGTCGTCAAACGTATAAGTACGATGGAATTTCCCGTTGCGTCTCGACAGTACCGAACATAGTTTCTGTCGTCCGTCCAGGAAACGAAGGAGGTAACACTGGACTAGCTCCCGTCGATAGCACGGGATTCAATCGGGGTCCGAGTCGTCCGTCCCGCCCGAACGGAAACAGTCGAAGGGGCGGCTGAACTCGGACCGGAGTAGCTCCGCCGCGTCAATCTCGAGACCGAGCTCGTCCAGTTCCGCGGTCGTGGTCTCGATATCGTCGGCGTTCATGCCAACGACTTCGACGTGGACGTTCCGCGAACCGGTCAGCAGTTCGCGCGTGTGAACGACGTTCGAGACCTCGACCGCGCGTTCACAGAGAGTCTCTCGCTCGGCGATCGGCGCGGTACAGACGAACAGGAGGTGGTGTGGTGCGCCGGCCGTCTCGTAGTCGATCACCGGCGCGAACGTCTCGAGGACGCCCGCGCTCCGAAGCCGTCGAATACGGTTGCTGACGGTGCTCGAGGAGACGCCGATCCGGTCGGCGATCTCGTCGTGCGTGGAGTCCATCTGGTTTTCCGCCTGTAACAGATAGAGAATTTCACGATCCGTGCTATCGACGTCCATACCTGAGGTCCTCGCTCGATCGGAAAGGGCGTCACCCCTTAGATAGCCGGTCGCGAGCGCCGCTCAGTACAGTTCGTCGAACGAGCGGACGCGATAGTCGCCGAGGACGCACTGGCCGCGGCGCTCGTGGCCGACGCGTTCGACGTGGATCGCGTCGAGGCCGGCGTTCCACGCCGCACCGACGTCGCAGGCCCCATCGCCGGCGAGGACTCCGCGGTGGCCGTTGTGGCCGACTCCGAGTTCCGACATCACGCGTTCGACGGGATTCGGGTCGGGCTTCCAGCCCGTTTCCTCGGTACAGCAGAGTCGGGCGTCGAACCAGTCGCGGATCCCGAGGTGGTCTAACACCGGCTCGGTGAGGAATTCCTGGCAGTGGGTGACCAGCCCGACCGGCTCCTCGAGATCGGCGACGAACGCGGCGTCGTCGTGGAGGTAGGTCTGTTCGGCGCGGATCAGCGGATCCTCCTCCTCGTGGAAGGCCGTCCAGAACGCCTCGGAATCGACGCCCCACGTCTCGAGTTGGCGGTCCCGAGAGCCGGTCAAGCCGTGCCAGAGGATCTCCGCCTGTCGGTCGGTGAACTCGCGGCCGAGTCGGTCGCCGACCCGGTCGAATACCGCTCGTGTGTAAGACCATTCGACGTCGACGAGGGTGCCGTCGAGGTCGAGCAGCCAGAAATCGTACTCGGGCTCGGTGGCCATCGGAAAGAAAAATACGTGATTCTCGAGTAAATGTCTGTCGACCGTCGTGATCCGCGCGGTAAACGGGCGGCCGGTGTGTCACCCGCCGTGCGATTAGCCTGTCGTCTGCCGAACGCGATCCGCGTAGTCGGCGATTATCGGTGCATCGGGGCGGAACTCGCCGGTCCAGACCGCGTCTGGATCGATCTCGCCCTCGAGCAGCGCCGTCTCTGAGAGGGTCTCGCCGAGGCGACGCCAGCGGGCCGGATCCTGTGCGCCCCAGCCGTGCGCTCGGACGTACGGCGTGAACTGCAGCCGACGGGCGGCGGTCTCGAACTTCAGTTGCTCGATCTCCCGGTTGCGCTCGAGCGTGGCGTTCCGGCCGACGAGGACGTCGATCGCGCGGTCGGGGTCGCGCGTCGCGGCGGCCCACCCGCGGGCGGTCGCCCGGAGGAACGAGCGGACTGTTTCGGGGTGCTCGTCCGCGAACGAGGGGCTCGTAACGAGCGTCATGCCGTAGATGTCGAGGTAGTCGCCGATCGGGAGTTCGTCGGGGGTGCGGTCGTGTTCGCGGCCGATCTCGATCCCGTTGGTGACGACGCCGACCGCCGCGTCGACCGTGCCGTCGATCACCTTGTGCTGGACGCGGTGGTGCGTGTGGGGATCGACCTCGAGCAGGTCGACCTCGTCGCGAATGCCCGCGTTCTCGAGCAGTTGGGCCGTCAGAATGCGCGTCTTCGTCGCGGAGGGCGCGACGGTCCGGCCCGCCAGTTGCTCGGGTTCGGAGAGTGTCTCGCCGAAGACATCCCGCAGCGTGTAGACCGCCGCAGGCGTCTTCTGGGTGACCGCCGCGACCGCGAGCGGGTCGACCCCCTCGCTCTGTTTCGCCAGGACGGCGCTCGCGCCGGCGAGTGCGATATCGGCGTCGCCGCGGGCAGCGCGTTCGGCCGCGTAGGGCGAGCCGTGACCCTCGACGAACTGGACTTCGAGGCCCTCGTCCTCGTAGAAGCCCGCTTCGCGGGCGAGGAAGTACGGCGACTGGAAGCCGTTTGGCTCCCAGTTGAGTTGGAACGAGACGGTCACGCTTCCACCTCGAGATCGGTTCGGAACAGCCCCTCGGGAAGTTCGTCGACGCCCAGCGCGTCCGCGCCGGCGACCGCTTGCAGGCGATCGAACAGCCGCTCCATCCCGTCGACGGTAGTCTCGTCCCAGTCGGGGACGACCATCTCACGCCACCGGTCGCGGACGGCCCGGACGACGGTGGGGTCGTCCTCGTACATGAGCTGGTCGCCGATCGCCGTCCAGAGGTCGTCGTCGCGCTGCAGGCGCGCGACGGCGTCCCGGTAGGCACCCTGAAACCCGCGGACAGCGTCGGGTTTGTCGAACAGATATCCTTCGCTCGTCAGGAACGTCGAAATCGGAACCGGCGTCTCGCCGTCGGCATCGGCCAGGCGGTCGACCAGCCGCGACATCGGGAGCACCTCCCGATAGGGACCGGTCTCGACTAGCTCCGGGATGAGCTGCCAGAACTGGAGGATGGTGTCGATCTCGCCGTCGCGCAGCAGCCGGGTGAGTTCGACCTTCGAACCGGCCTCGATCGGCGTCGCCGTCTCGTCGGGATCGAAGCCGTGGAACTCCCGGCAGGCCGCTCGGACGAGGATCCAGTTCTTGTCGAGTCGCCTGACGACGCCGATGCGGTGTCCTGAAAGGTCCTCGAGGCCTTCGATCGGGGAACCGTCAGGGACGACGAGGCCGCCGACCGTCTGCCCGTAGGGGTGGAAGGCGACGATCGGCGCACCGTCGGCGCGCTCGCGGGCCGTCGAGAGATAGTCGATGTCGATCAGATCGGCGTCGCCCGCCTGGAGTTTCGCTTCGACGGTCTCGAGGCCCGACTCGAGTTCGTCGGAGACCAGTCGGAGGTCGAGGTGAAAGCCGTGGTCGTGATCGTAGCCGAAGCGCTTGATCGTGTACAGCATGTACCGCGGGCTGCCGTTATGTTCAAACCGGGCGCGCAACACCGGTCGGTCGCCGGGGTCGCCCTGACACTCGTCGATCGCGGCCTGTTGGGAATCGATGTCGATGTCGGTCATTGGTAGCGAGGTGGAATGGTACTGATCGGGTGTCGGTCACAGCGGCGCGACGACGTCGTCGATCGTCGCGTCCTCGTCGAGCAGACCGCGGGCCTGCATCCACGCGAGGTGGTCGTCGAGTTCGTCGCGGTCGACGGGCTCCGGCACTTCGTAGCGCGGAACGTCGATCTCCTCGCGGACGGCGTCGACGTCGACCGCGTCGAACAGGTCTGGCGCGACCCCCTCCTCGGCCTCGAGTAGCTCGAGGTATGTGTCCCGGAAGGCGTCCGGATCGGCGTTGATATCGGCGACCGCGCGCTCGTAGGCGCACAGGAAGGCCTCGAGCAGGTCGCGGTCGACGTCGTCGCTGCCGACGATTCCCATGTGGTTGTCGTACTCCAGCAGTCGCCGGAAGCCGAGGTGGTCGGCCAGCGTGCTATGGGGGTCGATGAGCGTCACGGCGTCGACGCGCCCCTCGTGGAGCGCTTGCAGCCGATCAGTGGGCATGCCACAGCCGACGAGATCGACCGCGTCGGCGGGGACGTGCTCCTCTAAGGCCTTCCGGGCGGTGTACTCCTGTCCCGTCCGCAGGTTGACCCCGACCGGCACGGTTGCGAGGTCGGCCGCCGTCTCGATGTCGGACTCAGGTCGGGTGAAGACGGTGTAGGGAAGGTCGGCGAAGGTGCCGTTGGCGATGATGCGACCGTCGTCCATCTCCCACGTCCGGCGGATGCTCTCCCACTTGCAGATCGGATAGAGATCCACGTCGTAGTCGTCGGTCAGCGTCTCCTCGGCGGGAATGTACTTGACCTCGACATCGCGTCGATCCCGCTCGACCAAGTCGACCGCGAGCCCCTCCTCGCGGAAGTAGCCCCGTTCGCTCGCCACCTTCTGGGGCAGCATGAACGAGAACGGGAGGTGGAACAGCCGCACCGATTGGTGTGCTAACATAGGACAATCGACACCGAAGAGCGGCTTAAAACGTTTCCATGATACGTTTATCAGTGCCGCCGTGGGGAGTGTTGCCTGTTCCTATGCAGCAGCTATCGACGACCCGCGCGGCGTTCGACGAGGTCGCCGACGGGGTGTACCTCGCGGATCTGCCGACGGGCGAACGAGCGGGAATGGTCTACTGGCGGATCGAACCTGGGGCGACGCTGCCGGTTCACGAACACGCGAACGAACAGATCGGATTCGTCGTCGAGGGCGAACTCACCGCGCTTGTCGAGGGCGAGGAATACCCCCTCGAGGCCGGCGACGCGTATCTGTTTCGGAGCAACGAGCGACACGGCGCGGAGAACCGGACGGACGAGGACGCCGTCGGTATCGGTGTCCTGGCACCGCCGCGTAAGGACCCTGACTGGCGGCAGACGCCGTCGCCGTCGCAGGCTGACCGGGCCTGACACGCGGCGGAGCGACCGTGCCAGCGGTGGCGCGTCGACCGCGCCGGCCGCGATGCCGTCACCGCCACCCCAGACAGTATCTTTGAGCCGGCCGTGGTAGCACCGCGCATGGATGCTGTCGATCACATCAACGTCGACGTCGATGCGCTCGAGCCCTGCTACGAATTCTATCGCGACACGCTCGAACTCGAACTCGTCCGCCCGCCCGCGGATTTTCGCGGTGACCACGCAATGTTTCGAGCCGGCGAGACAGTCGTCACGCTGGCCGCGACCGGCCGCGCCGAGAACTGGGACGAACGAGGGCTCGACCACCCGCTCGACAAGGCCCATCTGGCGTTCGCGACCGACCGCGACCGCTACGAGTCACTACTGGACGAGTTAGATGGCCAGTTTCCGAACCAGGGACCGTACGACTGGGACGAGTTCGAGGGGTTCTATTTCCTCGATCCGGACGGGAACCTGCTCGAGGTCGTCACGTACGACGCGCCCGACGGCGAACGGACGCGGCCGCTGCTCACGCACGCCGATGTCGAATGAGAGTCGCGGTCAGGTTGTCAGCGCGTCTCGTCGCAGTCGACACCCGACGAGACGTTGTTGGGGTGTCGTTACTGCCGTCCCCGCAGGAACGGCGTCGGCTCGTCTGACGATGTATCGAGCGGGAGGTCGAAGGCCTGCGTTTCGGCCGCGGTCAGCCACTGCTCGACGGTGTACGTTCGGCCGTCGTCCGGCCGTGGGTGATCCGTGTATGGGACGACACCCCGGAGTCGCTCGTCGTCCTCGTAGAGCGCCAGCGCCACCAGCGGGACGCGGATCCGCTCGCCCGGTTCATCGTCGACACCAAGCGGCGACGTGGGGACCTGCTGTCGACGGAAGGCCGGTTCGAGGGAGTACCCGCGACGGTCGGCCCAGCGTTCGAACTCAGCGACGAGGTCGTCACGGGTCGGCGACGACTCGTCCGCGAACGCGTGTCGCGACGGCCACTGATCGACTCGAACGCCGGCGACGGTGTCACGGTCGTCGAGGACGCGGAGGCGCTCGACGAGCGATTCGATCCGCCGAGAGGCCGCACCCGGGAGGCCGGATCGCACGTAGCACTCGATCCGAACGTCACCCCAGAGCACCGTTTCGACGGCTGGAACGGCGGGCTCATCGGCGGACATCGCTTCCCTCCGTGCGCCAAACGGCGTTCTGCGCGGCGAGCGATATGAGTCGAGTCCGCGGAGAGTCGCCGTCGTTCGGAATCGTGGATCGATGCTTACTTGTAGTCATTACCACAGCCGGCCACGAGCGGGGACATAAAGTCATGTAGAGGCATGTGCACAAATGTCATGTAGGTCGGGAACCGCCGGCGATCAGGCCGAGTAGTCAGCGAACACAGGCGAGGGAGGACGTCTCACTCGCCCGAGTCGGTAACGCGAATACTCGAGCCAAGATACTTCGAAAGCGCCTCCGGGACGGTTTCGGCCTTGAACGGCTCGAGATCGGCGGCGATCTCGGCTTTCAGCGCGTCGATGTACGCCTCGTCGGCCTGGAGTTCGCGAAAGTCGACGGCCTCGACGGTCCGCTCGGGGACGCCGAGCCACTCCGCGGCGAGCCGGCGGGCGTACGCCTCGTCGGCCACCTCGCCGTGCCACAGTGTATCGCGGAAGAACAGCCAGCCCTCGGTTCCCGGTTCCGGGGCCTCGCGAAAGAGCGTGACCGTCGTCTCTGCACTGTCCGACCCGAGGGTGACGTATGTCCGGGCGGACTCGAGGCGGACTCGAACGCGAAAGGCGTAGCTGGCGTCCATCTCGGACGGTCGCGGTCGGTCAGGCGGATCGTTCAGACTCGATCAGTTCGGCCATCTCGAGGTCATCGTCGGTGATGCCACCTTCCTCGTGAGAGGTCAGCCGGACCTCGACCTCGGAATAGCGGATGACGATCTCGGGGTGGTGAAACTGCGCTTCGGCGATCTCGCCGACCATCTGGGCGAAGTTAACGCCGCGGAGATAGTCGTCGAACTCGTAGATGCGGCCGATCTCGTCGCCCTCGCGCGTCCAGTCGTCGGGAAGGTTCGTCTCGATCTCCTCGTCGGAAAGCAAATCAGCCATGTGCGGCCGAACGCAATCCATCTAAATAACGATTGTGCCGTGCTGGCAGCCTATCGCGGCCCGTCGACCGTCGGTCCGTCGTCAATCGAGCGGTGACGTCTCGCCCGCGGGCTGGAGTTCGGCGTCGACCAGCGTCTCGTAGGCCCGGCGGAACCGCTCGGAGAGGGCCTGATGGGAGATACCCAGCTCCGCCGCCAGCTCCTCCATCGAGATGCCACGTGGGATTTCGAAGTAGCCGTGCTCGAGGGCGGCCTCGAGCGCCTCCTGCTGTTCGGGCGTCAGTCGCGTCTCGTGGTCGTCGGCGTCGGTTACGTCGGTCACTCGCCGGAGATCGGCGTTGACACCGCGGTCGATCAGCCGGTCGTAGGCGTTACAGAGCGTGTCTCGATCGCGGTAGCGAACCGTCACCCGCCACCAGCCGTCGGTCGCTCGCGCCTCGAGCAGCGAGCCGCCGTCGGCGAGCAGGTCGTCCCAGAGGCGGTTCGTGCTCGCCCCCTCCGAAAACGTCACGTCGTACAGCAGTCGTGACTCCGTTTCGACGAGGAGTTCGGCGACCTCGACTGACGGATCCGCCGCGAACGCGTCGGCGGCGGTCTCTCGATCGACGCCGGCGACCCACAGCGAGGGCCGGGTCTTCGATACTGAGGACTCGAGCTCGAACGTGGCCGCCGGCGCGCGCTCGAAGGCGGTCGCCAACGCCGTATCCGCCGCCGGAAGCCGGAGGTCGGCTATCGTCGACATCGGGCTTCGTACACCATCACGCCGTAAAAATCGCTGTTGCGGTGAGCCTGACTGTCGGCTTCGGTGATGAGAGACGGCTCGCGCCCCGACCGCTGTGAGTGGGGTGACGGACTCGCGCCCCGACCGGAACTGGCCGGCCACACCGTGAAGACCACGGGCGGGTGACCTGCGCGTATGACCGCGCGCCTCGACGACACCGACTTCGCGGAACTGGCCGCCCGGGCGCGAACGCAATCGGCAGACGCGCCGGGCTCGGACACCGAACGAGTGACGATCCGCTCGCTCGAGGCCATAAGCGCCGACTCGCTCGCGACGTTGCACGAGGCCACCGAGAGCAACCGCGTCGAGCCGGGCGAGCCCGTCTTCGTCCTCTCGCGGGCCAACGCCGACCTGCTGCTCGAGCGCGACGCCGAGATCGACGACGTGGGCGACCTCGAGTCGGCGCTGGGACGGCCGGTCCGCGTTGAGGACGACATGCCCGACGACACCGTGCTCCTGTTGGACCCCGCGGCCGTCGAGGGTGAGGAACTGGTCGCGCCCACGGGGGTCGCGTGCGGGATCGTCGGAACCGACGAGTAGCGACCGCGAGCGTCGCTCGAGCGCTTCGAAGCTGACCCGTTCTGTGAACCCGGTCCGCAAAGGCTTATAGTGTAAAACTCTCAACTACTTCCCGTGGCCTACTCCCGAACGAAGGGACGATACGTCCCCCGATCCACGTGGTTCGCACTAAGCTGTTCGACCATGCAGTTGGTGACGACCATCGCGCTCGTTGCCCTCACGGCGTCGCTGGCCGCGGTGTCGATCGGTGCAGCCGACGACGTCATGGCCATCGCGCTCGTGACCGTCGGCGTCATCGTTCTCGGCCTCGCGCTCGTCCGGCTCTTCGTCTCTCTCGAGGTGAACGGGCTCCCGCTGCTCGAGGCCGACCACGCGTCGACCACGTAACCGGAACCGTTTTTCGCCGCCGATCCGTCAGCACTGCCCCGATCGGAAACCGAGCCGCCGAACGAACTGCCTCGAGCGGCAGTGCCGAGTCGCCGCTGTGCTATCGCCCTCCCAGTCCCGCTCCGAGGGCGATACCGATCGCAATCCCCAGTGGAAGCCACAACGCGACGTTGTCCGTCACAACGCCGATCGCGACGCCGATCCCGGTTCCGATCGCGATGCCTGCGCCGAGTCGGTTCTCAGCATCGTCGCTCCCATCCGCGGCCGTCGATTCGTCGTCTCGGTCGACCATACGTTATCGATCGCGGCCAGCGAAGATAGCTGTCGGTACTGCCCTCGATTCTCCTCAACCGGGCTCCGACGACGGCCGATACCGCCGACTCACGGCTTTCCACCGGCCGGTCCGGAACAGCCAGTAGTTGATCCCGCCCGGCACGGCCGTCTCGAGAACGAGCGCCAGATAGAGCCCGCCGACGCCAAGCGGCGTGACCAGCCCGAGCGCGGCCGCGGGGAGGGCGAACGCGTACCGGCCGAGCAGCGAGGCGACGAACGGCCAGCGGGTGTCGCCGGCACCCAGGAGCGCCCCCGCCGCTGCGCCGTCGACGCCGAAGCCGACCGAACTGACCGCGCCGACGACGACGAAGACGGCGGCCTGCGCGACCGCGCCGGGGTCGGAGACGAACAGCCCCGCGATCGGCTCTGAAACCACCACGACCAGCGCTGCCACTCCGGTATAGATCACGGTCGAGAGCCGAATGATCGCCGCCCCGTAGGCGTCGGCCTCCGCCTCCTCGGCCGCGCCCAGCCGCTGGCCGACCAGCGAACTCGAGGCCAGCGACAGCCCCCAGTTGACGCTGTTGATCAGCCCGCGTACCCGCCGGCCCACCTCGAGGGCGGTGACGACGACCGGGCCGAACGTGGCGGCGATCCACAATAGCGGGAAGACGACGAGCCCCTGGGCGAGCCGGCGGCCGATCTCGGGCGTGGCAATCTCGACCAAGTGGCGGATCATCGCCGCGTCGAACAGCGGGCTCGAGCGCGTGATCGGGACGGGACTGGGTTCCATCCCGAGCAGGCCGTATGAGCGGCCGAGCATGCCCCACGCGAGGACGACCGTCACGAAGCCGCTCGCGAACGTCGTGCCGATCGCCGCGCCGGCGACGCCCATCCCGAGCCCGAAGATGAACGCGCCGCTGAGGACGATGTTGAGAACCGCCCCGCCGGCGCGGGCCATCATCTCCGTGAACGTGTCGCCGACGCCCGTGTACGTGCGGCTGGCGACGAGATTGAGCAGTTCGAAGACCACAGCCGGCGCAACGTAGACGAGGTAGGTCGTCCCGTAGCGACGCGGGGCTGGGTCAGCGTCGAACAGATCGATCAGCGGCCCGGCGAACGCGAGGAACGCAACCATAACCGGGATCGACAGCGCGACCGCGAGCACGGCGCTCTGGGAAACGGCCAGTGACGCGCGGTCAGTCGCCTCGCCGCCGTAATTCTGCGAGACGAGCGTGACGGTACCGCCCGCGAGGCCGAGCCCCAGCATCGTCACCAGCTGCCAGTAGGCGAGCGCGAACGCCAGCCCCGCGGTGCCGGCGGTGCCGACGGCGACCCCAACCATCGCGAGGTCGGCCGTCTGCTTGGACATGATCGCAAAGCCGGTGATGATCCGTGGCCACGCGAGCTCCATCGTCGGCCAGAACCGCTCGGCGTCGATGATTCCCAGACGCTCGAGCGCGGCGACGAGGAGCGAGACGACGGCCGACTGCCGCACCTTCATCGGCCGTTCTTTCGGTACCGATGCCTTCGGTCTGTCGGCCCCGGCATGCTGGCCGGCAGTCCTCGAGCGGTCGCAGCCGCGAAAGACCGTTCAGCTCCGAAGACGGGAGAGCATCGCCTTGAGATGAGCCGGAGAGACCAGCGAGGTCGGCCGGTCCATGTGAACGCCGATCTCGCCCGACAGCGCGCCCAGGCCGAGCCGCTGGACCGGTTCCGGCAACGAATACGCCCGCCGAAGCCAGCGCCCGAGTTCCTGCTCGCGCTCGAGGTCGTCGCGCCAGGCTCGCTCGTAGGCCGCGAGCGTGGTCGGTCGGTCGGGGTCGATCTCGCGGGCGGCGTGGTCGGCGCTGGTCATGCCGTACAGAATGCCACCGCCGGTGAAGGGCTTCGTCTGGGCGGCCGCGTCGCCGATGAGGAAGGCGCGGCGCGTCGTGACGCGGTCCGGCGGGCCGATCGGGATCGCGCCCGAACAGCGATGGGAGACGTCGATCTCGTAGCCGTCGATCAGCTCCTCGAAGTGTTTGGTCACCTGGACACCCGGCGGGGCCGCTAACCCGTATTCGACGCCGGCCTCGCCGCGAGGGATGCGCCACGCGAAAAAGGTCGGCGGCGTGAGGTGGACGTCGACGAAGTCCTGGTGGTCGTCCTCCTCGGAGAACGCGAGGACGCCGTGGAGCAACTCCTCTGGCTGAGGCAACTCGAGTTGGTCGCGCACCCGCGAGCGGGGGCCGTCACAGCCGGCGAGCATCTTCGCCTCGACCTCGAGGGTCCCGTCCGGACCGTTGGCGACGACCGAAACGCGGTCGCGGTGCTCGGTCACCTCGGTGACGGTGTGGTCCTCGCGGACGTCCGCGCCGGCCTCGCGAGCCAACTCTGCAAGATGGCGGTCGAGCCCGACGCGGTCGATGACGTTCGAGGCCACCTCGCGCTTGTAGAACGGGTAAGCGTCGCTGCGCGGGCCGCCGACGTGGAACCGCGCCCCGTAGATCTCGTTTTGAAACAGCTCTTCGCGAGCGCCCTCGCCCGTGTATTCCCAGACGTCCGTGCTGACGTGGCCGGAACAGGCCAGCGGCTCGCCGATCGTTCCCTTCTCGAGGGCGAGCACGTCGTAGCCGCCTTCTGCGGCCCGACGGGCGAAGCGCGCGCCCGGCGGCCCGACCCCGACGACGACGAAATCGTACATAGCCGTCGGGTTCACGCGAGGGAGTAAATAACTTCTCGAGACGCGTTCGGGAAGGCGGCCGGCGTGACAACGTCGAGGCGGTCCGCCCTGATCCGTCGGCCCTCAGCTGGACGGGGACGGTGCAGTCCCTCGACTCATCGCGAAAATCGCTAGGAGAAGCGCCAGCCCCAGCACCGAGTACTGAACGTACCACACGGCCCCCTCGAGAAGCGCAACCCCGGCGACGGTAAGCGCCATGGCCGTCGTCAGGAGCGCGACCCAGGAATCGTCCTGCTCGTCCATAGGATCAAGTTAAACTACCAACAACTAATACATATCGGCTTCCGATTACCAGGCGACTCATCCGACGCGCGCTCGAGCGAGTGCGAACTCGTAGACGACCGGTGGAGGTACGCTTACGTGGCTTCCCCGAATCGTGACCATCATGCGCGATTTGTTGACAGCCGACGATACCACGCTGATCGATCTCAGCATCGGCCTCGAGGACGGCGTCGCGAGCGAACCCACACCGCCGACGATCGACGCCTTCGACCACGAAGCAGGCGCGGAACGGCTCGCCGAGAATCTACAGGCACAGGGGTACGACGTGGACGCGGAGGACTTCCCCGACGGCATGGGGCTGGCCTGGGAGGCCCTCGAAGTTATCCCCCACGCCGGCACCCACATGGACGCGCCCTGGCACTACGGCCCCGAGGTCGACGGCGAACCGGCAAAGACGATCGAGGAAATTCCCCTCGAGTGGTGTCGCGGGAACGCGGTCGTCCTCGACTTCCGGTGGATGGAGCCCGGCGCGGAGATCGGCGTCGGCGACCTCGAGGATGCCCTCGACGACCTGAACCACGAGCTTTCGCCCGGCGAGATCGTCCTGATCCAGACCGGGGCCGACGAGTTGTGGGGCCAGCCCGAGTACCTGACCGAATTCCCCGGCATGAGTGCCGAGGGGACGAAACACCTCGTCGAACAGGGGGTCAAGGTGATTGGAACGGATGCCTACGGCTTCGATAAGCCCTTCGCCGCGATGGGCGAGCGGTACGTCGAGTCGGGCGACGAAGACGAGCTCTGGCCGGCCCACGTCGCCGGCCGCGAGGTCGAGTACTGCCAGATCGAGAAGCTGGCGAACTTAGACGCCCTCCCACGAAAGACCGACGTACCGATCGCCGCCTTCCCCATTAAAATCGAGAACGCCAGCGGCGGCTGGGTGCGACCGGTCGCCGTTCTCGAGGCCGACAAGACGGGGGGTGAGACCGCATGAAACTCGCGACCGTCGAAGTCGACACCCCCGTCGGTCCCGTTGAACGGATCGGAGCCGTCGACGAGTCGACCGAATCGGACGACGCGCCAGCCGGCGACGCGACCCTCGTGGACCTCACCGCCGCCTACGGCGCTGCCCTCGAAGCCGAGGGCGAACCCGCGCCTGCGGACCTCGCCCGCGCGCACGTTCCGCCGGAGATGATCGCCTTCTTAGAGCGCGGCGATCGGGCGATCGACGACGCGCGCGAGGCCGTCGAGTACGCGACCGAGACCGACGCCGAGCGCGGCCCCGGCGGCGCGAAACTCCGGTACGAGCCCGGCGAGTACCGACTGCTCGCACCCTTGCCGCGGCCCAACTCGATGCGCGACTGCATGGCCATCGAAGAGCACGTCCAAAACAGCATGGACGGCGACATCGCGGATGTCTGGTACGACCTGCCGGTCTACTACAAGGGCAACGCCGACAGCGTCGTCGCGCCCGGCGAGACGATTCGGTGGCCGGACTACTCCTCGATTATGGACTACGAACTCGAGATCGCCGCCGTGATCGGAAAACGCGGCCGCGACATCCCGGCCGAGGAAGCCGAGGAACACATCGCCGGCTACACGGTCTTCAACGACTTCAGCGCTCGAGACATCCAAGGTCAGGAGATGGAGGGCCGGCTCGGTCCCGCGAAGGGCAAGGACTTCGCGAACGGGCTCGGACCGTACTTCGTCCCTCGCGAGGACATCGACGTGCTCTCCGCCCCGATGACCGCTCGAATCGACGGCGAGGTCTGGTCCGAGGGCACCGTCGACGAGATGTACCACTCCTTCGCGGCGATCGTCGAACACATCTCCCAGTCCGAGACGCTCCACCCCGGCGACGTGATCGGCAGCGGCACCGTCGGCGAGGGCTGTGGCCTCGAGCTCGGCCAGTTCCTCGAAGACGGCGACACCGTCGCACTTGAGATCGAGGGCATCGGCACCCTCGAGCACACCGTCCTCGAGTGAGCCGCGTTGGCGTCCCAGCCCCTAGGGTCGACGGTCTCTCGGCTCGTCCTCGTACGCGGCGGCCGCGGTGAGGAG
The DNA here is from genome assembly GCF_046097095.1 of Natrinema sp. 74. Taxonomy (NCBI): domain Archaea; kingdom Methanobacteriati; phylum Methanobacteriota; class Halobacteria; order Halobacteriales; family Natrialbaceae; genus Natrinema; species Natrinema sp. 74. Next base: position 2,346,726 of record NZ_CP175698.1, on the reverse strand, counting down.
GAATCCGATGACGCCGAGATAGCCGACGAAGAAGACGCCGCCGGTGCTGAAGACACCGATACCGAACACGCTCGCACCGAAGATACCGACCGCGTGCCCGATCGAGTCCGCCGTTTTCTCGAAGGTGAGCCCCTCACGGGAGAGCAGACTCGGGTTTCGAGCGACGAAATACGACCAGCCGGTGTATAGCGCACTCACGCCAGTGATGACGGTCCAGTCGGGTCGTGCCATCGTCACCACCGCCATGCCGATGCTCGCGCCGACAGCAACCGCGATGGCAAGCGCTCTATTCATAGAACTAACATGATGAAGAACGCGATTATATGTTGGGAAACGCGGTAGAAACGACTCTCGGTCGGAAGCGATTGACCCGCGGTTTCAGGGGTGTGAGACGCCCAGCGGTCAGCCCTCGTCGCTCGAGCCCTCGAGCAAGGCCCAAAAGCGCTCGGTATTGCCCTCGAAGCGCTCGAGTAACTCGCGCATCTCCGCGCGGTGCTCGTCGGTGATCTTGACGTGGACCATCCCCTCGTTGGGTTGCCCGTAGACGACGCTCGCGCCGTCGGGGGCGGCGACGATGGCCGGCAGTGCAACCAGATCCTCCTCGCCCTCGACCAGAATCGTGGTCGGGTCGTCGGTTGCGAGCGCGCGCCGGAACGCTCGAACGACTGGCGCGCCGAGTTCGGCGGGCGGGTTTTTCACGTCGATGCTCGCGCCCTCGGTGACTGCCTCGCGGATCTCCTCGGTGACGGCTTCGCGCTTGGTCCGACCGTCGACGAGCGCCACGTCGGGTCGTCGACCCGCCTGCAGGAAGTGGTAGGTGACGACGTCGCCGACGGCGATCAACGGGCCGTCGACGGTCTCGAGGAGCCGGTCGGCGTCGGTCTCGATGGGGCCGAGCGGCTCTTTGAGTTCGTGTCGGAGGTCATCGGGTAAGACCAGTAGCTGTTCGTCGTCGCTGGCGTCGTCGCGGGTGTCGCGAGTCACGGTGTCAACGGACCTTTAGGGCGTACGCGCCCGGTTCGGTGATCTGCATCTCCGTCGCGATCTGGCTGTCCTCAGGGTGGGCGATGATGACGTAGCCCGCCCAGTCTTCGGTCAGCGACGAGGAGTTGCAGGCCTCACAGGTCTCGGCGTCGGGGTCGTTGACGCGGTGACACTCGCGGCAGACGAGGCGGTCGGATGCCATGGTTATTCACCTGCGGTCGCTTCGCGCTTCTCGCGTTCTTCCTCGAGCCAATCGTGCTTGCCGAGGCCGGGCTGTTTCGCGGTGAGCCCGATCTTGGAATCGCGGGGGTTGCGCTCGTCGATGCTCTTAGTGACGATGCGGGCCCGGACGGCGTCGTCGACGCCGAGTGACCGTGCAGACTCGTTCGAGGCGAGGCGCTGGTTCTCGCCGTCGAAGGCCAAGTACTCGTCGCTGATCTGCGAGACGTGGAGCAGCCCGTCGACGGGGCCGATGCCGACGAAGGCCCCGAACTCGACGACTTCGACCACGGTGCCGTCGACGACTTCCTGCATCTGCGGATCGAAGGTGACGGCGTCGAACTCGGCCTCGTAGTAGACGCCCGGCCGGTTGGGCAACACCGTCCCCTCGCCGATGTCCTGGACCTCGGTGACGGAGACGACGCTGCCGACCTCCTCGTCCATCCGTCCCTCGAGTTTGTCCTGGAGCAGTCGCTTGACGAGATTCGGCGAGACATCGCCGAGGTCCTCCGGCGGTACTTCCACTGTATCCTTCAATCTGACCCGTTTGTACATCTATGGTTGAGTGATTGCTAACTTGTTTCTCCCGCGTAATGCAATTACCGGTATACTCGCCTCGAGTACCCGGTCGCGAAGCGGGCGGTCGTTCGTGACGACGTAGTCGACTGCGCCCTCGCGGGCGAGTTCGACGAGCGCGTCGTCAGCGTACGATGCTTCCGTGTCGACGGCGAGACAGCGTTCGGTCGCCAGGTCGTGGCCGACGTTCGCGGCCGTCCCCTCTTCACCGCCCTTCTCGGAGAGACGGCGCAGTTCCTCGAGGACAGCCTGCGGAATCGTGGGTTCGTAGTCATTTACGAGCCGCTCGAGTTCGTCGAACAGCCGTACGTCGAGTTCGACGGGCATCATGAGCGCGCTCGTGTCGAGGGCGACCCGCGTCCGCGTCGCCATGCTATTCGGTGAGCGTTCCGAGACCGATCAGTCGCCAGCGCGCGCCGATGCGGCGGTTGATCGCGATTTTCGTCCCCGGCTCGGCGGCGACGGGTCGTTTGAGGTTGACCTCGCACTCGCCTTCGCGGGCGCTGGTGACGGCTCCGACGGTCGTCGCGGTGCCGACGGTCATCATCAGCGGTTCGCCGGTGGAGATCTCGTCGACCGTCTCGCCGCTTTCGGCCCCGACGACCCGCTCGAGCAGGTCGACTTCCATGGTGAATTCGTTCCACGTCGGCGGGAGTGAGTCCGGCGGGCCGGCCATCCGCCCGGCCAGTGCGTCGCCTTTGGTAAGCGAGGGGTCGAGACCGGTGCCGACGCCGAGTAAGCCACCTGGCGTGACGGTGTCGACGGTCTCGCCGCCGGCCTGTAGCGAGCGGACGGTCGTCTCGATCGGGACGTACTCGGTCCGGCCGCCCTCCTCGACCTCGCGGCCGGGGCGGATCTCGATCTCATCGCCGACCTCGAGTTCGCCTTGAACGAGACTGCCGCCGAGGACGCCGCCGGAGAGGTCTGCTGCCTTCGTGCCGGGTTTGTTAATGTCGAAACTACGGGCGACGTGCATCCGGGGATCGGCCCCGGGATCCCGTTCGGGGGTGGGGATCTCCTCTTCGATAGCCTGAATGAGCAGATCGAGATTGACCTCCTGGCCCGCGGAGACGGGGACGATCGGGGCGTCTTCGGCGACCGTGCCGGAGACGAACTCCTTGATCTGATCGTAGTTGTTGCGAGCGGTGTCGGCGTCGACCAGATCGACCTTGTTCTGGGCGATGACGATGTTGTCGATACCGATGATATCGAGCGCCATCAGGTGCTCTTCGGTCTGGGGCTGGGGGACGGGCTCATTGGCGCTGACGACCAGCACCGCGCCGTCCATCAGCGACGCGCCGGAGAGCATCGTCGCCATCAGGGTCTCGTGCCCCGGGGCGTCGACGAACGAGACGGTCCGGAGCGGCTCGCTTTCCGAGCCGTCCGCACACTCCTCCTCGACGGTGTAACAGTCGGGCTCCTCGAGGCCCTCGCAGTAACGGAACGTCGCGTCGGCGTAGCCGAGCCTGATTGAGATCCCGCGTTTCATCTCCTCTGAGTGCTGATCAGTCCACGAGCCGCTGAGGGCTTGCACCAGCGTCGTCTTGCCGTGGTCGACGTGACCGACGAGCCCGATGTTCACCTCCGGTTGTCGATTTCCTGCCATAAGACGAGAGTAATCTTAGGTAGAGGTTCCGCTGTGCGCTTGATAAAGGTTGCGAGCTATCGCCGCTCGTCGAGCGACGGAATGTGTCCGACGGTAGCGCCGCGCACGGGACCGCCATTCGTCCGAATCGAACGACGAGCGTCCGCTTCGGATCGGGTCGTCGACGCCGAACCCGACGGCTTTTCTCGCGTCCGCCCCGTACTCCGAACGTGTCGGAATTTGCGTTCGAACTCGAGTTGTGTGCACACCTCGAGTCGCGCCGGGAGGGGATCGTTGCCCGCCAGCTCGGCGCGAGCGTCGCCGATCCCGGCGGCCGGATCCTCGACGTCGTCTGCGTCGAGCCCGGTCCCGAGTTCGACGACCGCGTCGCGCTCACGAGCGAATCGATCCCCGACGCAGCCATCGAATCCGCGGTCGGAACCGGCCGGGCGCGCTACTGGAAGGACGCGTTCGACTGTCACCCCGAGCGCGCCCGCAGCGCCGTCGAGCGGGCGCTCGAGATCGGTTTCTTCGAGCGCGATCATGGGGCGAGCGCCGACAGCGGCCGCGACTACGTCCGGCAGGTCGCCCGCTATCCGGACTGGTACGGCCGGATCGTCGGGATCGAGAACAAGCCGGATCTCGGCCGGCCGGGCGATCTCGAGGCGCAGTTGCGGACGGACGCGAGCCTCGCCGTCGTCGACGAGGCGATCCTTGCGACCGAGAGTTACGTCACGCGCGCCCACCTGAACCGCATCCCCGAGGAGATCGGCGTCTGGCGGGTCCACCGTGACGAGGGCGAGATCGACGTGATCCGCGAGCCGGTATCGCTGCCCGTCGACGAGCCGGGAATCGAGCCGCTCGCGTTCCTCCCCGGTCGGACCGAAATCGAAGTCGTCGCCCCCGGGGAGAAGGCCCGCGCCCGTCGCCGGCTCGCCGAACGGGCCTACGGCAAGGGTTGGCGAACGTACGGGTTTCCCGACTGCGCGGCCTGTCAGGCCGACGACGCGACCGGCGCGACGCTTCCCTACTGCGACTGGAAGGATCGAGTCGTCGACGCCGCGACGGAGTGTGGAGCCGCGTGTTCAGAATACGAGTCGGCCGCGGTTCCAGCCGACGACGAAGCCCTCGAGGCCGAACGCGACAGCCGAACGCCGTGGCGGGCGAATCCCGACGGAAAACGGCGACGGCAGTCCGGCCTCGATCGGTACGGTTGCTGACCGGCCGGTCGCTCGCCCGCTCGAGTCGCGGCGAGCTACAGGACGTACTGCTCGCCGTCGACGGCCAGCGGCTCTTCGAAGGCCTCCTCGGCGGGGTAGAAGTGTGCAACGTGAACCAGCCGCGTCTGCGCTGCGTTCAGGTCGTCGGCCAGCGCGAGCGCCCCCTCTCGCGTCATGTGTTTCGTTCCGAACGTTCGGGGGACGCCGTCGCCGTCCTCGTGGCGGCCGCCCAGCGGGTGGTACTCACAGAGGTCGGCGGGGACGATGCCGTCGGCCAGCAGGAGATCGGGATCGGCGAGCACCTCGCGGGACCGGTCCGGAAGTCCGTAACTCGTATCGCCCGACAGCGAGAGCTTCGCGCCGGTCTCGGGATCCTCGATCGCGAGCCCGTAACAGAGCAGCGGCGGGTGATCGACCGGCACCAGCGTCACGTCGAACCCGCAGACTCGAGTCGGCTCGAGCGGCGTTGTCGGCACCACGGAGACGGCGTCGAGGTAGTGGTAGTCGTCCTGAACCGTCCCGGCGACGCTCTTGCCGGTCTCGGGGTCGGTCTCGTCGGCCGCGTACACCGCGAGATCGTCGAGGACGCGGAAGACGTTGCCCAGCCCGTCGAGGTGGTCGAAGTGAATGTGCGTGACGACTGCCGCGTCGGGCAACGAGACCTCGTCGCGGAGGAACTGAGAGCGAAAGTCCGGGCTGAAATCGAGTAGCAGCGACTCGCCGGTCCGTTCGTTCTCGACGTGAACCGAAAAGCGCGTGCGCTCGACGCCACGCTCGCGGGCCGCGGTGCAGGTATCGCAGTCACAGCCGACGGTCGGCGTCCCGGTCGTGTCGCCGGTGCCGAGCAGGGTCACCCGCATCGGCGGCTCACCTCGCCGGAACCCGCCGGGGGTCGGAGCGCCGGCACAGCGAGGGCGGTCGCCCTACACATACGCTCGCCCATCCTCGAGCGCCGTCTGCACGAACGGATGCTCCTCGTTCTCCTCGAATCGGTCGGCCGGCAGGACGTGCAGGGAGACGACGACGCCGTGCTCGAGTCCGACGGTTTCGGCGAGGCGCTCGAGTTCTCGTTCGACCGTCGGTTCGGCGTCCTCGAGGACCAGCAGTATCTCGACCTCGGTGTGGACGCCGCGGTCGTCGCCTCGGACGGCCGCGCCGAACGCGATGAGGTGCCGGATCGACTCGTCGTGGGCCGCCCGTGCCTGCTCTGCGAACGCGTCCGCAGCGTCCCCTGCTGGCGCTTCATCGCTCATGCGTCGTGATAGACGGCCGTCGCATAAAGGGTATGCTGTTCGCCGGACGCCGTCGGACGAATTCGTCGTCAGATAGCCGCCGTCGAGCGACGCGAACACGAAGCGCCTCGAGCAGCAGAATCAGTGGTCGTGGTCGTGATCGTGCGAGTGGCCACCGTCGCTGGCGGCGTCACCGAGGTCACCGCCGGCGACGAGCGCATCGTGGTCGCCGCCGATCATGTCCATGTTCTTCAACGTGTCGCGCTCCTCGAACTCCTCGACGGCGTTGAGCAAGTCCTCCTGTGTAAGCTCGGTCCGATCCTCGGTCAGCGCCTCGAGCACCGCTTCGCGCAAAACCATCCGGAGGTCGCTGCCGGTCAGCCCTTCGGTCGCCTCGGCGATGAGATGGGGATCGAACTCGTCGATCTGCATCCGCTGGGTGATGACCGTGAGGATGTCGGCCCGCATGTCGTAGTCGGGCTTGGGGAAGTTGATGATCTCGTCGAAGCGCCGCCAGGCGGCGTCGTCTAACTGATCGGGGTGATTGGTCGCGCCGATGAGCAGGACGTCGTCCTCGATCAGCGAGACGTTGTCGATGCTCTTGAGCAGGGTGTTGACGGCGCGCTTGAGCGCGGCGTGTTCGTCGCTACGCCGGGTCTTGGCAACGAAGTCGAACTCGTCGATAAAGAGGATACACGGCGAGAGCCGCTTTGCGACCTCGAAGGTCTTGTCGACGTTTTTGGCCGTTTCGCCCAGATACTGCGAGGTGATCATCGAGAGCTTGACCTCGACGAACGGCAGGTCCATGTCCTGAGCGAGCGCTTGCGCAGTCGAGGTCTTGCCAGTCCCCGGCGGCCCGACGAACAGCAGTTTGCCGATCTCGCGTAGACCGATATCGGAGAGGTACTCACGGTGTTCGATCGCCTTCGAGATCTTGTCGAGTTCGTTCTCCTGATCTTGGGTGAGGACCAGGTCGTCGAGCGTCGTCTCGACCTCCTCGGGGGCGCGGACCTCGACGAGGTCGAGCATCTCCTCGTCTTCTTCCTCGTCGAAGTACTCGTCGAGCAGGCCGTCAATCCAGACACGATCGGCTTGAATCGGCCGGTTCCGGTCGCGAGCCTCCTCGTGGGTCGCAGCGAACTCGTAGTCGTCGTGGCGCTCGAAGTGCTTTGTCAGGGTCGGGTTCTCGAGCAGGCGCTCGGCGTCGATCCGTTCGGCAAACCACTCCTCGGCCATGGCCTGTTGGGCGAGCGTGATCGTGCCGGAGAACTCGTCGCGCTCGGTGAACATCAGATCGGCGACGGCCTCCCACGGTCGGTCGACGTCGGTCGCCTCACGTGCGGTACTGGTCGTCACCGACAGCGGGCGGCTGATCCCGGCGGGTTTCCGGTTGCCCCCGTCGTTGCCCCCGTCTCCCCCGCTCTCATCGTCGACGCCGCCGGTCCAGTAGACCCGGCGGAACGACGGCGGGAGGTCGTTCTCGTCTAGCGTCCGGTCGTCCGAATACACGCTCGTCGTGAGCAAGAACTCTACGACATCGAGCGCCGCGTCACTCATTCCGTGAACGTATTCACCACACGTTCTTAACAGCGTCGTCCCGCGCGGCACATGTGATTTCATCCCACAGTCGTGCGCCACAGACACGGCGGTCGGTCCCGCCGTGCGAGCCACAGCGGACCGCGCCATCGCGCCCCGCTCGAACGGCACAACCGTTTTCGTCCAGCGGCTCACAGTCAGGGGTATGAACGTGTTGCTGGGTCTCGGCGGCAGCGACGAGTCGGTGAAGACGCTGCGACGGACCATCGAGCGGACGCGCGAAGTCGGTGACGAACTCACCGTCGTCGTCGTCGATAAACCCGAGTCGAAGCGCTCGCAAGCGGAGATGCACCGGGAAGCGGTCGACGAACTCGAGGGGGCCGGACTCGACGATGCCACCGTCGAGACGCTCGAGGGCGATCCGGGGAGTGCGCTGGTCAACTACGCCGAACAGGGCGAGTACGATCAGCTCGTCATCGGCGGCGGTACCCTGAGCCCGATGGGGAAGATCCAGCTCGGGCCGATCACCGAGTTCGTCCTGCTGAACGCGCCAACGACGGTCAAGCTGGTGCGATAACGATGGCGGGTTCGCGTCAGTATCCCGACGAACCGTCCGGCCCCTTCCCCTCGCCGCCGACGACGGTCGAAGACCGGAAGGAACGAACGATCGAGATTCAGGCACCGGCCGAGTTCGCCGGCGAACCGCTCGACGACGTCGTCGAGATGTACACCGAGTTCGACCCGGCCGATCGAGCACAGGGGATCCCGCCGACCGGCGACGCTCGCATTCGCGACTGGCTCGAGACGATCGGCGACTACAGCGTCAACGTGGTCGCCCGCCACGACGGCGATGTCATCGCCCACGCGATGTTGGTCCCCGACACCGACGAGCCGTCCGCAATCGGGGACAACAGCGAGATCGAATGGGAGCTCGCGATCTTCGTCCTGCAGGCCTACCAGCGGGCCGGCATCGGGACGGTGTTGCTCAAGAACCTGCTGGGCCATGCGGGCGAGATCGGGATTAGCCACGTCTGGCTGACGGTCGAACGGTGGAACAATCCGGCGATTGCCCTCTACGAGCGGGTCGGCTTCGAGTCGACCGGGACCGAGAGCTTCGAACAGGAGATGGCGATCCTGCTTGAGGCCGGCGAAGGCGACGACTGCTGACCGCGTTTCCACCGCACACGACCAGCGATATCCGATTATACGACAATACGGGCAAACTACACCGACAGCACGGGCTGGCTCGCATAGGAGAGGACGTACTCGGCGGCCTTCTCGAGGACCTCCGTCTCGGTGCCGGTGACCGGTTCCCGGGGGAGGACGATAAAGTCAGCGTCGACGTCGTCGGCGGTGTCGAGGACGACGTTGCCGGGGTGGCGGGTCTTCCGAGTCCGCGAGAAGCCGTCGTCGATGGAGGTGACGAGTGACACGTCGGCCTCGTCGGCGACCTCGCCGATATCGTCGAAAAAGCCCTGGGTGTTCTCCGCCACGTCAGCTTCGTCGACGGTACCGGCGTCCAGCCCGTAGACGACGCCGCGTCCGAGGATGAACAGCGCGTGGACGGTGGCGTCGTACCGATCGGCGATGGCGACGGCGTATTCGACGGCGGTGGCTGACTCGTCGCTCCCGTCGACCGGCGCGAGGACGGTGTCGACGGTAAACGGCTCGCTGGCGTCCATACGCGGCAGTGGGCGGCCCGAAACAAAAAAGCCACCCACGTCGTCGGACCGCGAACGTCGTTGTCTCGGGCATTCACGTCCCGGTCGACGGCGTCGCTCGTAATTCGAACGGGGATATTTAAGCGATCGCGGCGGTAATCACGGCCTATGTTCGATACGGTCGTGATCGCCACCGACGGTTCCGACAGCGTGAAACGAGCCGTCGACACCGCGCTCGATCTCGCCGACCGGTTCGACGCCGAGGTCCACGCGCTCTCGGTGATCGACGCCAGCGAGGTCGATGCATCACCGCAACAGCTCCGGGACGAACTCGAGACCGCCCTCGAGACGACCGCCGACGCCGCGCTCGCCACCGTCGAAGAGCACGCGGACCGAGACGTGACGACGGCGGTTCGCGAAGGCCATCCTGCCGCCGAGATCTGCGAGTATGCCCGCGAGATTGACGCCGACGTGATCGCGACCGGAACCCGCGGCCGCCACGGCGAGAATCGACTCCTGCTTGGCAGCGTCGCCGAGCGGATCGTCCGCACCTCGCCCGTTCCCGTACTGACGGTCCGGCAACTCGATCTAGCGGGCGAGGACGACGAGACCGAGACGATTGCAGACGCCTGACCGCGGGTCGGTCGACGGCGAGAGTGGTCGAGGCGACCACTCCGCGATACGGCCCTGGCTCGCGATACCGGCGGTTACTTCCCCGCCGGTCACGCAGCAGGGAGCATGTACGACGAACTCATCGAGAGCGGTGATCTCCCTCTTGCTCGCAAATCTGTGCTCCCTGGAACCGGCTTCTTCCTTCCCGACACGCTCGAGGAGGACTTAGAGGACCAACAGACCGAAGCGGCGCTCGAGGGAGCCGACGTCGCGGTCATCGCAGACCCGGACGCCGACGGACTGGCGTGCGTCGCGCTCATCCGGGAGGCCTACGGTGACGTACAGAACGTGCCCGAGCCCGACGATAGTGGGGCCGGCGGCGACGAGGGACCGGAACCGGCCGCCGACGCGACGGACGACGCGAACGAGCCGACCGTCGTCGCCGCAGCCGGCGAGGCCGACGAGCCGCTCGAGGAACCCGAACCGACGCCGCACAACGTCGCGCTCGTCCCCGCCAGTCCCCACGACGTGGAGGACGCGCTGGCTCGCGTCGCCGAGTACGGCGACGAGGGGATCGATATTTTCGTCTGCGACCTCGCACCGGACAGGTACGAGTACGTCGAGGACGAACTCGCCGCGGCGCTCGAGACCGCCGACCGGATCGCGTGGTACGACCACCACCAGTGGGGCGACGACGTGGCGCAGGCGGTCCGCGACGCCGGCGTCGACCTCGTCGTCGGCGACTCCGACGAGGAATGCAGCGCCGACGTGGTCTATCGCTCGCTCGAGTACGACTTCGATCCGCTGTACGAGGAGCTGGCCGCCGTGACTCGGGACCACGACCTCTGGCTACGCGAGGACCCGCGCAGCGACGATCTGGCGGACTACGCCTACTGGACTGACCCCGCCGAGTACGTCGAGGTCGTCCGCGAGCACGGCGTCGACCTGCCCGAGTGGGTCGAGGACTACATCGCCGAGCGCCGCGTCGAGAAGGAAGCGCTCATCGAGCAGGCCGTCGGCCGAGCGGAACTCCGCGAAATCGGGGGGTACACGGTCGGGGTCACCTACGGCCGGTGTTCCCAAAACGAGGTCGCGGAAGCCATGCGCGAGCAGGGAGCCGACGCCTCGGTGATCGTCAAACCCGCCGGGTCGGCCTCCATCCGCGGCACCGATGACTTCGACCGCTGCCACGAGGTCGCCGGGAAAGTAAACGGCGGCGGTCATCCGAAGGCTGCTGGCTGTAAGCCCGACATCTACGACGATATGCTCGACTACGCAAACCATTGGACGACCCGCGGTGCCGTGACGAAGCAGGTCATCCTCGATGCCTTCCGCGACGTCGTCGAAGAAGCGAGCGAGGATGCCGAGAGCGACTCAGAAGCGAGCGAGGACTGAGAGCTCAATCCATTCAGATCAGTCACCCGGCATGCGGTGGCGCGCGCTGTGCCGCGGTGAGGCGAACGAGGCGCAAGCCGTGAGCGCACGACGAACCGCGGGCCAACTCTGTGCGAGGGATGCGCGAACGACCGCAGGGAGTGAGCGAATCGGTTGGGGAGGGCGTGGCGACGCCCCGTTGCCACGATAGCAGGGTACGCCCTCCGTAGCTTCCTCGGTCTCGAGCACACCGTGTGATCCAGCGAACCCAGGAGCTGCCTCGCGATCGGTTTCGGAGCAACCGCCGCGATCACGTCCGCTCGAGCACGCTCCGCGATCGATCACTGTCGCGACGCGAAATAGCGAAGCACGAGTTGCAGGACGTGGACGAAGACACCGGCAACGGCAATGTAGACGCCGATCGTCTGGAGTGCCACCGACGCGGTCCGCTGATCGCGCACCTTCCAGATTTCCCAGCCCAGCCGCAACAGGAACCCCAGGAAGATGAGCACGAAGCCGACCACTAACGCCAGCGGGACGAACGTCCCGATCAGAATTGCGACGAGGCCGCCGATGAACGCGTAGTTGGCGTACGACCCCCAGTGTTCGAACGTCGTCGACCGCGCGTAGACGTAGGCGGCGATGGCGGCGGTCAGCACGGCCACGACGACCGCCGTCACGACGAGGATCGTGAGTTGGGCCGCTCGAGGCGCGAACGCAAGCACACCAGCACCGAAGATGCCGAACGCCAGTTGCAGGATCACCATCCCGACAAACGCGATTCCCGTGTCTCCACCCTGAACGCCCCGTTCGGCGACGAGTTGCCCGGCCATGATCGCCGCGCCGTAGACGACCGCGCCGATGATCGGCACGGAAAACAGGTAGTCGTTGACTGCCGCAAGCGGCGTCACCGCGAGCGCGTACATCACGACCACGTTGATCGCCATCAGGACGCTCGCGCCGCCGATCACGCGGGCATCCCGGCTCGAGAGACCGACCCCGCCGCCGGTCTCGTACGGGGTTTCGGTCGAACTCATCGGTCTTCGCTACGTCATCGAACAGCAAAGGCCAACGGCCGACGGCTGCCGGCCGACTTACGCCTCGGTCGCGTCGGCCGCGTTCCACCGATCCGAGTAGGCCGTCCCGCAGGAACACTGCGCGTAAGCGTGGACGACGTCACCCTCGGCGTAGATGCCGCCGACCTCCTCGTTTTGCTCCTCGGCGAACGCGAAGACGAACTGCACCGCGTGCTCCTCGCCGTCGTCTGCGTCCGGACACCGCCCGTCCGTCAGCCCGTCGTCGATCTCTCCCTCGTTGCTCATCGCCGACTTGGCGAACTCCATCGCACCGGTGCCGGTCGCCGCCTGAAAGGCGCTCCGTCCGCTCTCACCATCGACGACGATTAGCATACCGTCGTCGACGCGGTCGCCAAACCGCTCTAAGCGATCGTCTGAGACGTATGAATCGGCCAGAAACAGCGCGACATCGTCGGGTCGCTCACCGGCCAGAAACTCCTCACGTGGGTTGCTCATAGCGGCGGATTAGCGCTCGAGGTGGAAAAAGGACGGTTTTTGCGTTCGATTCAGCCCGACGAGTACTGACAGATTGCCGCGGCTGTTGTACTCGGTGAATAGTTCCCTGAATAGAATGCGAACCAAGATATAATATATTTCTAACTGTTACCTACTATAGTGCATGTCGAAATGGATTGAGCCATTTGGCTTCACGAAGGAAGAAGCGGACGCGTTCTACATTGGAGGAGATACTGAAATCGTTATCCTTTTGCTGATTTTCGCACTAGATATCGTAACGCTTCCCCTTGCTGTGTTTTGGATTGCCGGGGTTAGTCGAAACGATTCGGCGTAAGCATGACTCCCCACTTGTGGGAGAGACACCGCTTCTCTCCGTTCAAATTCGCTGCGGGAAGGCGGTCGTCGACCAGGACATGGTCGTACTTCCGAGCATAACACGTCGAGAGGGAGTGTCAGAAGCTGCGGCGCTTGCGCTTCCCATCGATGTCGGGCTACTGGCGCAAAAAAATTCGAACCGCCGCGAACTCCCTGTAGTGCGTGAGGCGGGAGGTCAGACCTCGAGATCGGACGCGGCCAGCATGACCCGCAGCGCCTCGCTGGGCGACATGTCGTCGTCGAGCTGGCCAGCGTACCAGGTCAGGAGGTCCACGAACACCTCGCGAACGTCGTGAGACGTCGCCTGATGGTGTGCGAGTTTCCCGTCAGTCTTCAGTGTGATCTCGACCCCGTGCGGTTCGGGCGCGTCGGCGAGCGCGTGATCGGCGCGAGCTGTGCGTGCGTGATCATCGCCCTCGCCGCGGTCGTCTCCAGCGGGCTGCTCGCCGGCCGGAGATGCGTCCGCGGCCTCGAGGGTCGCCGGGTCCGCCGTGCGCTTCGAACCGGATCCCTCCGATCGAACGAGAAAGCGGTTCTCGCCCAGTTCGTCGACGCGGTCGTCGTCCAACCGCAACTCGTCGGGGACGAGAACGCCGTCGTCGCGCTCGAGGGGATCGGTGGTCATAGGTCGATTATGCGATCGTTAGACCTGGACGACCTTCTTATCGCCGAAGGTATTCGGCACGCTCACACCGTAGGTGAACGTCGCACCGGACTGGTCAATGATCTTGATCGTCGCATCTTCACCGGCCCGCAGACCGCCAGGCCCCTCTTCGATAGCAGTGGTGTTAATATGGATCTCCATACGCTCGTCGACGTCGAGGAGCGATTGTCCGTTATTTCCATTTATCCCCTGCGTGGTGAATTCCGTTGCGGTTGCCGTGGCTGAAGCGTTTCCTCCGAATATAAGTGGAACGCTTTCGTGATCGCTGGTGTACTGAACCGTCGCTTCCGTCACGTCGATCGCGTTCGATCCAGCCGACTTTTTGATCGTCAGATTGAGTGTCGTGATGTTCTCACCACTCCCAGTCATGCCGACGCCATGGACGACGTTTATCTGGTTCGCGACCTCTTCTTGCGTTTCGGAACCGGTGTCGGACGCCTGGCTCTGCAAGACACCCGCCGTGTTGATCAGCACTCCTGCCGCAATTGCCGCGACCAGGACCATCGCGATGAATACGATGAGCGTCCCAATCCCGACCTGTCCGCGCTCCTCTACGTTAGTTATCTTCTCAAACATATTAGACCATGACCACGTCTTTGTTACCGAACGTGCTCGGCACCTTCACACCGTACGTGTACTGTGCGCCGGACTGGTCGACGATTTTGACCGTCGCGTCAGAACCGCCAAGCAGGCCACCTTTCGTATTTTCGATAGCAGATGTGTCGATTGTCAGGATAACTCGCTGATCCATGCTGGTGAGCGACGCATGTTGAGTTCCGGAAACTGCGTTGGTAACGAAGTGAGTGCCATCTGCATTGCTCAGAGCAGACCCGTTTCGGGTTAGTGTGACCGAGTTATCGTCGCTCGTGTAGTGAACAGTTGTAGATTTGAGATCTATCGCGTTCGACCCGGCGGACTTTTTGATCGTCAGGTTGAGCCGATCAATTTCTTGAGGAGTGTCGGCATCGAGATTACTAACGTTCCCAACTGCGTGAACCACGTCGATCTGGTTCGCGACTTCTTCCTGTGTCTCGGAGCCGGTATCAGACGCCTGGCTCTGCAAGACACCCGCCGTATTGATCAATACCCCTGCTGCGATCGCCGCGACCAGGACCATCGCGATGAACACGATGAGTGTCCCGATCCCGACCTGCCCGCGTTCGTCGTTGTCAGTTATTGCTTCGAACATTATGTGTACACCCTGTATGCCGCCCTCGTCCGCGTCGTGTCAGCTGCGTCGCGACACGAGCCGCCCATGTGGACGCTTCTCGCCGGCTCGACGGGCCGAGCCCGTCGCTCCCTCCGTGGGCGTGGCGACGGGACACCGGTGGCGTCCCGTCGAAGGCCGGCGCGTGACGAGGTGCATGGCATCACAGATTCTGGGGATGTACCCCAGCCGGGACAATGGATAGTCGGACTATCAAGCTCAGTATCACTTCAGTCGGCGTATCGAACCTCGACTCACGACTCGAAACGCGGACCGATTCGGCGGACGTATTCGAGCGTACACCTTTAGGATCGCCCTCGTTACTGGAGAGTAGCATGACCGGATCGTCCGATGGGAATCACCGACTCCGCCGCTGCCGGCGGTCGGCAACGGGCCGAGTGACACGCCTGCGACACTAAGATGGAGTTCGGACTCGATTCCCTGCGCGATCTCATCGAAGACTTCCTCAGCGACAGCGGCGGCCGTCGAGGCCGCGAGCGCGAGCAGCGCCGGCAACAACAACGCGACGACGGCGACGGAACCGCCACCGCGACGGCCGGCACACAGGCCGACGAACCCACGCCAGGTGCGGCGGAGGATGTCGGTGACGACGGACTTGCCGAGTCGCCCTCCGACGATGGCAACAGCGGCGGCGGTGGCGGGCTCTTCGGCCGCGGATCGGGATCGGCCGATGCAGACGACCTCGACGACCTCTACTACCGGATCGAGGAACTCGAGGAGGAGCTCGAGGAGAAGGAGTCGACGCTGGGCACGGTTCGGGACTCCCAACAGCAGGTCGCGGATCAGGTCGAGGAGATGAACGACACCGTTCGCCAGTTGCTCGGCGTCTACGATATGGTGACCGACGACGTGAATCCATTTACTGGGGAAGGCGAGGAGCGAAAGGGGTTCGGCGTCTTCGGCGAGGACGAGTCGGCGGCCGACGGCGGCAGGCAGTCGGGGCTCGGACGCGAGGAACCGAGCCGGTCGGACGGCGATGAGACGGTGTCGTTCGACGATCTGAAGGGCGTCATCGAGGACGCGGCGGCCGCACAGACCGACGGGTCCGGTGGCGGTGAGCGGATCACGTTCGACGAGGGCGATGTCGACGGGAGCGGCGACGACACCCGTGTCGAAGTACAGGCGACCGAAAGCGTCGACGACCCGGGCGACGACACGACGACGAGCGCTTCGGGCGATACGGACGACGGATCGGACGTCACCCTCGAGAGCCTCGCGGACACGTATGCGACTGATATCATCGTCTTCGAGTGGTTGACCGAACTAGTTCGGACGGCCGGGCCGGCGGCGACGCTGCGGGCGATTTCGTACTACGACGAGATCGGCTGGATCGACGACGAGGTCAAAGGACAGCTCGAGGCAACGTTGAGCGGTCCCGATCTCGACATCCACGTCGATCCGGAGGCGACGCCGGACGAACTGACCGCCGAGGATCACGCTGACAGCTACACGTACATCATGAAGCTCCAGGAGATCCACGAGACGAAACGGGAAGCCGAACCGGACGTCGAGTCGGGGGCGTAGCCGTGACCCGAACCGACGGCGGGCGACGGTGATCGAACGTGGGATTCAGTACCAGCGGGGCGATGGCGATCATCTTCGTCGGCGTCCTCGTCGCTGCGGGGATCGTCATCCCCGTGGTTCAGACGGCCCAGGAGGAACGAACGACCGCGATGCAGGAACGCGACGATCGGGCGCTGGCGATGCGAAACACCGCGATCGAGGTCGCGTCGTGGAGCTACAACGAGAGCGGAAACGGGAACTTCACTATGGACGTGAACAACACGGGATCGACGGTGCTCTCGGTCCCCAAAACGGATCTGTTAGTCGACGGCGTCTATCAGGAGTCGTACGAGACGAGCGTCGACGGGAACGGCAACCGCGAGCTGTGGCAGCCCGGCGAGACGCTGAACGTAACGGTCTCGACATCGCGGCCGAACAGGGTGAAACTCGTGACCGAACACGGAATCGCCGAAACGGTGACGGAGGTGTGACCGATGGCCAGTGACTCCGTCTCGACGCTGATCCTGTTCATCGCCGCGATGCTGGTCGCCGCCGGCGTCGCCGGGACGCTGGTGACCAATGTCAACGAACTCAGTAACTCGATCGATACCCACAGCGCTGACGTCACCGAGAAGATCAACACCGATATCGAGATCATCAGCGATCCGGGCAGCGAGGCGGTGTACAACTCGAGCGGCGCGGAGAACGTCACGATCCTCGTGAAAAACACCGGTCAGGAGACGCTACCGGCAGACGGGACCGGCCTCGACGTGCTAGTCAACGGCTCGTACGTCTCGAGCGACGCGTACACGGTGACGGTCCGGGACGGCGGCGGCCCCTGGCGGGACGGAACGGTCGCCGAACTCGAGATCGATCGGTCGCTCGCGACGCCGGGCGAACACCGGGTCGTCGTGACCGTCAACGGTGCAGAGGAGGTGTTCGAATTCTACGCGCCATGACAGATTATTACTCGATCGGTCTGAGCGAGCGGGATCGCGTGAACAACGCCATCGGGGGCGGAATCCCCGAAGGGAGTATCGTCCTCATCGAGGGACAAGACGGTGCAGGCAAGAGCGCGCTCTCCCAGCGGTTTTCCTACGGGATGGCGACCGAAGACGCCTTCGTCACCTACGTCTCGACGGAACTCGAGTCGTGGGAGTTCGTCCAGCAGATGAACTCGCTGTCCTACGACGTGGTCGACCTCCTGCTAGGCGAACGGCTGTTGTTCCTCCACGCGAACGTCGACACGCACAACGGGGGGCGCGAACGCCAGCTGCTGGCGCGACTCGCCAGCGCGGAGACGCTCTGGAAGGCCGACGTCGTCTTCGTCGACACGCTCTCGGCGCTGTTGCGCAACGATCCGAACTACGAGGCGGTCATCGAAGACGGCGACGAGGACCATGTCATCCAGCGGCTCGTCACGTTCCTGCGACAGATGACCATGCGCGACAAGGCCGTCGTTCTGACCGTCGATCCGACGAGTGTCAGGGATGACGCGTTGCGCCCGCTGCGGAACGTCGCCGACGTCTATTTCGAGATCGAGACGAACACCGTCGGCCAGGAGATCAGACGAAAGGTTCTGGTCAGGCGGTTCCAGAACATGAAGAACCCGGTCGACGACTCCATCGGTTTCAGCGTCCAGCAGGGCCGTGGGGTCTCGATCGTCAGCAGGACGGTGGCATAAATGGCAGACTTCGGTACCGCACGACTCGAGAACGAACTGGACGCACTGGCCGCCGAATACTCACACCTCCGGGAGCACCTCGACTGGTTCTACGAGGAGTACGGCGAATACCCGAAACTCATCGACGAACCGTCGGGTGAGTGGGAGTCGGACCGGCCGAACGTTATCTACGAGGCCGAAGCGCCGATCTTCTGTCACGTCCACGGCGATCTAGGAATCGACACCACCTACTACTGCGTCGAGCCCACCCTCGAGGACGAGGACAAGGCGCTGTACAACCAGATCAGACAGCGGATTTTAGACAAAAGCGTCACGCGACCGGCTCCGGACGACAACGAGGAGTTCGAAGAGCACTTAGACGAGTTGCTCGACGAAGTCGTCGAGATTACGTCGGGGATCACCGGCCAGTCGATCGGCCGGCTCAAGTCCCTCGGTGGCAGCAAGGTCTCCCTCTCGAAAGACCAGTTCGATCGGCTGCGCTACCAGCTCCAGCGCGACATCGTCGGACTCGGACCGCTCGAGCCGGTGATGGTCGACACGGCCAACGAGGACATCCACGTGATCGGCCCGAAGCAGTGTTACCTCGATCACGGCACGTACGGCATGATCTCGGCGACGGTCGACTTCGGTACGCCCGAGGAGTTCGAACAGTGGCTGCGGAACATGGGCGAGCGGATGAACCACCCGGTCAGTGACTCCGACCCGGTGATCGACGCGACGCTGCCCGACGGGTCGCGTATCAACATCATCTACTCCGACGACGTCTCCGTCCAGGGGCCCTCACTGACCATCCGACAGGGCGAGGAGATCCCGCTGTCGGTCTTCCAGATTACGAAGTGGGGGACGCTGAGTCCAGAGCTCGCGGCCTACCTCTGGCTCTGTCTCGAGAACGAGCAGACCGTCTTCGTCGTCGGTGAGACGGCGTCGGGGAAGACGACGACGCTGAACGCGGCGCTGTCGTTTATCCCGCGGGACGCGAAGATCTACACCGCGGAGGACACCGCGGAGGTCATCCCACCCCACGACACCTGGCAGCAGTTGCTCACTCGCGAGGGATCGGGCGACGAGTCCGCCGACGTGGACATGTTCGATCTGGTCGCGGCCGCGTTGCGCTCGCGACCCGACTACATCATCGTGGGCGAGGTCCGCGGGGCGGAGGGACAGATGGCGTTTCAGGCCGCACAGACCGGCCACCCGGTCATGCTGACGTTCCACGCGAGCGACATCGTTTCGATGATCCAGCGCTTTACCGGCGCGCCGATCAACGTTCCGGAGACGTTCATGGACAACTGCGACGTGGCACTGTTCCAGAACCGCGTCAAACAGGGCGACGACGTCCTCCGTCGGGTCACCTCGGTTCAGGAGATCGAGGGCTACTCCGACTACGAGGGCGGCGTCGTCACCCGGCAGGCGTTCAAGTGGGACCCCCGCGACGACGAGGTCTCCTTTACCGGTCGGAACAACTCCTACGTCTTAGAGGAGCAGATCGCGACGCTGCTTGGCTACGAGGACACCCGGCTGATCTACGACGAACTCGACCGCCGTGCGGAGATCATCCGCCAGCTTATCGACGCCGACGTGCTGGGCTACCACGAGGTCAACAAGGCGATCGCCGACTTCCAGCGCGACGGCCTCGAGGGACTCCCGATCAGGATCAGCGGCATCGACCAGTTCGCCTAGGATCATGTCGACGGAATCCGAGTCACAGTCCGCGCCCGATATGAGCGCCCGAACGATCCTCGAGTCGCTCAATCGGGCGTACGCGAACATGGAGATGTCCGCGTCGCGGTACCTTCTGTTAATCATCTTCCCCTCCTTCGTCTTCTTCCTGGGAACGGGCGTGGCGGTGCTCGTTCTCGGGCTCTCGTTGATGCTTGCGCTCCCGGTCGTGTTGCTCGGCGCGCTGGCGATGGTCGTCGCGGTCATCTACCCCAAACTGGCACAGGACCGCAAGCGCAAGCAGGTCCGCCAGCGCTTTCACCTCTTTCTGACCCATATCACCGTCCTCTCGATGACGAACATCAACCGCGTCGAGATCTTTCGCACGCTCGCGGAAGAAGACGAGTACGACGCCTTAGCCGAGGAGATGGGGCACCTCGTCGCGCTGGTCGACACGTGGAATCAGAGCCTCGACGACGCCTGCCGGCTACGCGCCAAGCAGACGACAAGTCCGCTACTGAACGATTTCCTCGAGCGACTGGCGTACACGGTCGGCGGGGGCCAGCAGATCAGTGATTTCCTGATGGACGAACAGGGGACGATCATTCAGCAGTTCGTCACTCGGTACGAGTCGGATCTGGCGAAACTCGACGTGATGAAGGAGCTGTACATGTCGATGATGCTGTCGGTGGCGTTCGTCCTCGTGTTCGCGATCGTCCTCCCGATTCTGGTCGGGATCAGCCCGACGCTGCTGATCGCCGGCACCATCGTCATGTTCTCGATCGTACAAGCGGGGTTCGTCTACGCGATCCACGTCATCGCACCGTACGATCCCGTCTGGTACATCGAGGAGACCGAAGGGACCGGGCCGCTGACGCGGATCCCGCGAGCGCTCGCGATCGGCATCGGCTGCAGCCTCCTCCTCGCGGTCGTCATGGTACTGGCCGTCCTCGGGATCGTTCCGGGAATCGCGAGCCGCGTTCCGCTGCCGCTCATGGCCGCGATTCCGGTGACGCCACTGCTCTTACCCGGGTGGCGGATGCGCCAGGAAGAACAGAAAGTGAAGGTCCGCGACGGGGAGTTCCCGAGTTTCATCCGCGCGCTCGGGACCGTCGAGAGCGTCAAACAGACCTCGACGGGGAGCGTATTGGAGAGTCTACGACGCAAAGACTTCGGTGCATTGACCGACAACATCGACGCGCTGTATAAGCGGCTCAATATGCGGATCGACGACGTCCGCTCGTGGCGGCTGTTCGCCGCCGAGACGGGGTCGTACCTCATCCAGAAGTTCGGCGACATGTACGTCGTCGGTCGCCAGATGGGCGGCGATCCGCAGGTGCTCGGCCAGGTCATCAGCGAGAATCAAAACGAGGTGCTCAAAGTCCGCGAGAAGCGCCAACAGGCGACGATGACGCTGATCGGCGTCCTCTACGGCATCACCGCCGCGGCCGTCTTCTCGTTTTTCGTCGGCCTCGAGGTCGTCGAGATCATGATGGGAATCACCAGCGAGATGAATCTTCAGGAGCAGAGCCGCATGGCCGGTGATCTGCTCAGCACGAAGCAGTACGATATCCGGACCATCAAGTACCTGTTGTTACTGACGATCCTGATCAACGCCGCCCTGTCGGCGGTCATGATCCGGATCACCGACCGCGGCCACCTCATCAGCGGGCTCGTCCACTTCGTCTTCATGACCTGGCTCGGGGCCGTGATCGCCGTCGCCACGCAGTTCGTGGTCAACGCGGTCATCAGCGTCTGATACGGTCCGCTGGACGTCAGTTCCGGCGTCTCCGGGGCCCGTTTCCGGGGAACACCGGTATCCAATTACAGCAGACCGGATGAGGTGACGTCGGGCGCGGCTCCGTCGCACCGACCGGCCGTTCCGTTGCCGATCGCAACTCAGCGCTCGTAATGACGTGAATCTACTTGAGTGCTCGGCGGGTGAACCATCAATAGACCGGTGACGCCGGCCACCTATGTCAGACGAACAACCATACCTCGAGACGCTCGAACGATCAGCCGGGCGAACCGACGCCACCATCCAGTGGGCGCGCTTTCTCGGCGAGACTTTCGGCACGACCGGCGCGCTGAACTGCCTGCGTTACTACGAGGACCTGGGCTGGATCAGCCCGCTCGTCCGCGAGCAGATGACCTCGTACTTGCGCGGCCTCTCGATGGGCGAGATCCACAACAAGCGCTACGACGAACCAACCACCCTCGAGTATCCGCTTGAGTCGCTCAGCGGGACCCTCTTTGGCGCACACGCCCAGAGCCTCGAGTACATCGCGAAGATTCGCGGTGATGACCTCGAGGAACACGTCATGATCGCTCGGATGGCCGAACGACGAGTCGAACGACGGATCGACGATGACGAAGACGAGGCCGATGAGCCGAGCGAGATGGTAAGTGTCATTCGAGATGGGGCATCGACGTATTGATAATATATCTGTAAGAAGTCCACAACTCATATCAGTGATTTAGTGTCCCTCTAAGAAAGAAACATTCAGCCAGTATCTGTATATATAGCATTCATTCCTCCCATAACCATCCGATATATGGGATAATACTGTACGACTGAAGAATAGATAGTTATTATGTTATTCCTCGATTGTTGATTTACGCTACTTATGTACTGTTCATATCCCTGTCTCTTAATATGTGACGGTGTCAGACACTGAGTAGTCGTGGCGGATCGGCTTCGATCGACCGGCGGCAGTGCGTGGCCACCGGTCGCGAACCGATCACGTCACGAACCCCCCTAGGTGATCGTCAATGCGTGAGGACACACCCGATACCGAATCCGTGCTCGATGAACTGTCGAGGGCGGCGACTGCGGACGAGCAGTCGGAATCGTACGATATCTCGCTCGGAACGACCGAGGAGACGACCAGAGACGTCGAGCGCGAACTCGACGAACTGATGGAGCAGGTAAACGGCGCGCTCCCGACCGACGAGGTCCAGTTCGACGAGGCCATCATTAAGGAGAACTTAGACGAGATCCTCCTGATGCTCATCGCGCTTCACGAGGAGACCCACGGAAAGGAACTCCTCTCGGACCTGACCCACCTCTTTGGAGCGCAGCTCAGCCCGGGTACCGTTTATCCGAGCCTGCACGACTTAGAGGAGGAGGACGTGCTCTCGATGCACGCCAAGGTCCGTACTAAAGAGTACTCGATCGCCGACGAAGAGTACGTCCGTGCGACCGTCGAGCGGACGATGGTACAACACCTCGCCTTCGGTCTGTTGCTCTACGCCTTCCTTCCGCGGCTCTAAGGCCGTTTTCAGTTCGTTCCGTTTTCGACCCGCGACTCGAGAGCGCAGCCGTGCGGTCGGCAGTCACGGAGATCGATGCCCCGACCGAACGCCGTGAGACTGCAACGGCAGCGACTATTCGGTCGCTGATCGAACGGCCGGGATCGAACTCAATCCTCGAGGTCCTTCGCGATCTCGCTCAAGCTGTCGCTTGGCGGTTCGCGGGCGTCGTAAAAGGCCGTCTCGCCGGGCGCACGAAGCCCGTAGAGGAACTCCGGCTCGACGACGTCGATCAGGACCGATCCGCCTGCGGGAACGCCGATCTCGTCGATCCACTCGCTGAGCCGATCGGTCGCGCCGCTGGGATCTCGGGCCTGGTCCGGCGTCTCGTAGACGCCCGGCACCGCGAGCTCGTCGCCCGTCAGCGCCCGCTCGACCCGCGCGAACAGTTCCTCGCCCTCGACGACGACCCGGACGACCTCGTCGGTCGTGAACGCGTCACGATCCTCGGCCGGTACCTCGAGTTTGACGCCGGTCGCCGTTTCCGTACATGTCGACCGGACCGTCTGCACCGAGGGATGGTCGCTCGCAATTCTGTCAGCCATAGGAAAACGAATGAACGGAGTCGACGGAATTACTCTTCGTCGCCGCCTTCGCCGAGCAACTCGTCAACGTCAGTGCTGCCGCGACCGACGATCGAGGCGTTAATCTGTGCGACAGCGTCGGAGACCTCGCGGCCTCGCACCGTGATCCGGCGGCGCTCGCCGTCACGCGAGGGGTCATAGCCGGTCTGGCGTTCCTTCATCAGGACCTCTTTCAGGTTCGAGCCGGCGACCTCGCCGTTGAGCGGTCGCCCGGCGTCGTCAGAGCCGCCGGTAATCTCGAGCGTGTAGCCGTCGAGTCCGACTGCACCGCCGTCGACTTCCTCGCCGATCGACTTGCCGATAAACCGGTTTGCGTCCTGCTCCTCCGCCTCGAGCTGGTAGGACGACCCGGAGTTGGGGTCGCCGACGACGACAGTGAAACTTGCCATACCCGACGGAAGACGGCCGTCGCTCAAAAGAACATCGATCGACCTTTTGCTCTGCGCTCTGGCGCGTTCGCGACGGTGTTACCGTCGCATAACGCGCCGTCACTCGGCAAAAGGTCGATCAAAAGCACTCCTCCCTCCGTTTCGGCCCCAAAGGGTCCTCCACATCGGTCGTCGGCCCGCTCGCTCAGCCTTCGGTTTCGCTCGCGGCGAATACCGGCCACTGGGTGACAGCCTGCCCTTCCCCGAGTTGGACGGCTCTCTCGGTGCTCGAGCCGTCCGCCCGGCCAATAGAATCTGTGCCGGTTCGAGTTCCGGTCGCTCGAACAGTCAAGTACATCGACCGCGTACGCTCACGCGTGTTCATCGATCCCGGGCGGCTCGAGATACGCCTGCGCGACGAGTTCGGTGGGACGACGGGCCAGTCCCGCGTCGTCGTGCGCCAGGCCGTCGACCTCGCGGATTCCGGCCGGTACGAGGACGACGCGGGGGTGACGCTGACGAACGACCTCGTCATCGACGAGCTATCGGACGCCCCCGACGGGACCCCGCCGGAGCGGTGGAACTGGTGGATCGGATCGCTCGAGATCGCATACGGCGGTTACGGGCGGTTCGGAATCCGAGCGTATCGGAAATGACCGATGGCGAAAGAGGACAACACCGAAGAGGGGCCATGACGAAGGGGACGCCGATGAGTCGTCTGTCGCGACCAGTCTGGCCGGCCTACCTGCTGTCGGTGCTCGTCGCCGGCCTCGGCCACTGTTACCTCGGACGGTGGAAACGCGGCGGAATCTGGTTTGGCTGTTACGGCCTCGCACTCGCCTTCCTGAGCGCGCGATCGCTGTCGGGCGCGCTCGCGCCGGGCGAGCCGTTCGTCGTGACGGCCCTCCAGATCGAGTCGGTGAGCTACACCGACGTGGCCGTCCCGCTCGCGATTCTGCTCGTCTGTCTACTCGACGTCTACCTCATCGGGCTGACCGAGCGGACGGCCGCCCGAACGACCGGGACCGAAGACCACAGTTCGAACAGCACGTAAGCGAGGTCCCCTGCGAACGGCCACCGGAAACCGGATAACCGGAAGGCCGAGCGCTCGTTCGCGACCCGCGCTACGCTTTTGTGCCCGTCTCTCGAACGGTGCGTATGGGACGACTTAGCTCCGTCCTGCTACAAGCGGTCGGTGCACTCCTCCTAGTGCTTATCGCGCTGAGCGTCATCGCGACGATCGTCGGCATCGCGCTGTCCGTGGTCGCGGCTGCCCTCTCGATAGTCGTGACGCTCACCGTTCTCGGCGCGTTCGCGCTGGCACTCGTCGGCCTGGGCTCGCTGCTTCGCCGCGATTCGAGCGCCGGGAGCGAGACGAACGCAACACCCCGATCGGAGCCCCGCGACGATCCCGAAGCACGACTCCGGTCGCAATATGTCGACGGCGAACTCGACGATGCAGAGTTCGAACGGGAACTCGAGCGCGTCCTCGGCCCCGACGACCGACCCGGCCAGAGCCGGTCGAACTCCACGTCCGCTCGTGCGCCCGACGCCGACCATCGTCGATATCGAGATTAGTAAACCGTCCCGCCTTCGGGATCGTCCTCACGCGAGCACTGCTGTGCGAACTGCGACCTCAAGCAAAATGCGATCTCAAGGGTCACGTCGACGGCACGGGGATCGCGAGTACCTTCGCACTCCGACCCGCCACACTGGACGGAGGACACCGTTCGAACGACGGAGCCGACGCCCCTGCGAACGGACTGCTGATTCTGGCAGTTCATCGAGCAGATCGACCAGAACACGCATCGAGTAGCGAAATCGCACGACGGACAGACGCCGGTGGAAGTGCTACTTAGACGATGTCGATCAATCGATCAACGCTTCCATCTCCTCGAGACGCTGGCCGTAGGTGTCGAGTGCGCGCTCGATCGGCTCGGCGGAGCTCATGTCGACGCCGGCGATCCGCAAGAGCTCGAGCGGGTACTCGCGAGAGCCCCGGCGGAGGAACGAGCGGTAGTCCTCGGCGGCGGGCTGGCCGCGCTCTAACACGTCGTCGACGATGGCCAGCGCCGCGGAGATGCCGGTCGCGTACTGATAGACGTAGAAGGCCCGGTAGAAGTGGGGGATGCGCATCCATTCGCGGGCGATGCGGTCGTCGATCGCGGCTGGCTCGTAGTAGTCGTCTTTGAGCCCGCGGTAGACCTCGTCGAGTCGGTCGGCGGTCAGGGGGTCGCCGTCCTCCTCAAGCCGGTGGGTCTCGTGTTCGAACTCCGCGAAGAGGGTCTGTCGGTACAGCGTCGAGCGGACGCGCTCGAGGAATTCGTTGAGGACGTGTTTCCGGAAGTCGGGATCCTCGACGGTCTCGAGAAGGTGGTTCGTGAGCAGGGCCTCGTTGACCGTGCTGGCGACCTCGGCGACGAAAATTTCGTAATTCGAGTAGATGAAGGGCTGTTCGTCCTTCGTGAGTTCGGAGTGCATCGAGTGACCGAGTTCGTGGGCCAGCGTGTACATCGAGGAGATATCGTGCTGGTAATTCAGCAGGATAAAGGGCTGGGTGTCGTAGGTGCCGCCCGAATACGCGCCGGACTGTTTCCCCTCGTTTTCGTAGACGTCGACCCACTGGGAATCGAGGCCCTCGGCGACGCGGGACTGGTACGCCTCGCCTAACGGCGCGAGCGCGTCGACGACGTACTCGGTGGCCTGGTCGTACTCGAGGTCCGGCCCCTCGTCGCCGGTCAGGGGCATGTAGAGGTCCCACATCTGCAGTTCGTCGACGCCTAACGCCCGCTGTTTGAGTTCGGCGTGGCGGTGAAGCTTGTCGACGTTGTCGTGGACGGTGTCGACGAGCGTGTCGTAGACCTCGACGGGGACGTTCGGGCCGTCGAGGGCGGCCTCGCGCGCGGTGTCGTAATTGCGCGCTCGAGCGGTCTTGACGTCGGCTTTGACGCTGTTCTTGTAGGCCGAGGCGACCGTGTTCCGGACCGACTCCCACTCGTCGAAATAGCCCTCGTAGACGCGCTGGCGGAAGTCGCGGTCGGGCCGTTTGAGAAGGTTGGTGAAGTTGCTCTGGGTAATCTCGATCGCCTCGCCCTCCGGCTCTTCGACGGTCGGGAAGTCCATGTCGGCGTTCGAGAGCATGTTGTAGACCTCACCCGTCGCACCGGTCACCTCGCTTAGGTCCGCCAGCAGCGCCTCGACCTCGGCCGAGCGCGTGTGGGGTTTCATTCGGAGGACGTCGTCGACGTAGTGGTCGTAGGTCTCGAGGGCGGGTTCGGACTCGACCATCGACTCGAACTCCTCGCGGGTTAGTTCCTGAATCTCGGGATCGATGAAGGAGGCGGCGGACTGGGCGTCGGCGGCGAGCGACTGGGCGCGGGCGGTCAGCGCCTGATACTGCTGGTTCGTCGTGTCCTCGTCGCGGCGCATACGGGCGTAGGCCGCGACCGTCGATACCTCGCGCATGATCTCGTCGCGTAGCTCGAGGGTCTCGAGGAGGGTTTCGGCGTCGTCGGCGACCTGTCCCTCGTAGGTCTCGAGGTCCGCGACGCGTTCGGCGACGGCTTCGTAGGCGGCCTCCCAGTTGTCGTCGGTCGCGTAGACGCTCTCGAGGTCCCAGGTGTACTCCTCGTCGACCTCGGAGCGGTCGGGAACGGAACTCATACGGACGGCTTCGGAGCGGCGGGGGTAAAGCGTGTCGGACCCCTTCACGCGCCGCGGACGGCTCCGTGGCCGGACGACCGAAGGCGGCGCTCTCGGTACTGGCTCTCGACACGCTCGTTCCGGCGCGGAGAGCCCGTTGTTCGACGCTCCCGCTGTCGAGTCGGACGCCGCTGCCGAGTCCGCGCCCGTCGAATCCGGCGACGACTGAGACGGCCCACTGGACGTAGTTCCGGCGTCCTCGGGACCCGGCTTCCGGGGGATGCCGGTGCCCAGATACAACAGCCCGCCTGACTCGCACACGGCCGCGCGCTCGAGGGACGTTCGCGCCGACGCGACGACTCGAGCGGACGCGACCGTCGCTTTGGATTCGCGTCTCGGTCCGAAAACCGACGGCTGTCGGGCTGAGACGAGCTAGTCGCCGGTGGTCGTTTCAAGCGGTATCGGCGGCGATCTCGACGTGCGTCTCGGTGATGGCGATCACCTCGCCGTCGACCGAGGCATGATGCGGAATGCCGATCCCGTTCGGCGGCGGTGTCGCGACGACCGTCCCGGTCTCGACGCGATCGCCGGGTTCGACGGCGGGAACGGCGGGACTGACTGTTCCTTCGAAATCCGGGTTCGTGATGAGCGGGATGCGAACGATGTCCGGCTCGAGCGTCGCCGTCGGTTCGGTCTCCATCGGTCCGGCCGTCCAGTCAGTCGACTCGAGCACGTCGATCCGGCCGCCGCCGAGCGCGTGTTCCTCGACGGTCGATTCGTCCAGTACCAACAGCCCGTTCGTCGACTTGTCGACCGCGAACTCCTCCGGCGGCGTCTCGATCTCGAAACACCAGCCAGGGCCGCCGGACGCGAGCACCGCGTCCGACGGAAGCGCGTCCGGCGGGCGGCCCGCGGCCGACAGGAGCGCGCTCGCGGGCGTTCCGATCGGAACCTCGAGAAACCGATGCCGCGGGACGGCCCCGTCGACGTGGACGTACGTGTGCGTGACCGGCGTTTCGTCGGTCAACGCGCGATGGATGTTGGCCATCGTTTCGGTGTTTTGAACGAGCCAGCCGTGGTCGGTCGGAAGGTCGTTGCCGACCACGGTATCGGCGACGACGTTGAGGAGGACGCTCTCCATTCCATACTGGTAGCGGGCGTCGGTGTACGCGAACACGACGCCGGACGCGGCGTCGGCATCGAGCGGCAGGTCGTCCGGCGAAACCACCGTCCCGCCGGTCTCGGCCTCCAGTTCGGTCATGTATTCGTCCCGATCCGTCCACTTGGCGCTGACCACCACGGTTTCGAACGTGTCCTCGAGCAAGGCATCGAAGAGCGCCGCGAACTCGGCCGCACGCGACATCCCCAGCCACTTGTCGACGAAGAAGTTCGGCTCGCTCTCCTGGTGGTTCACCAGCAGATGATCCGTCGAAGCCACCTGCTCCCACTTCGCATAGGACGGGAACCCGGCACCGCCCGCGCCCGCGATACCGGCGTTTCGAACGCGTTCGACGCCGCTATCACGAATCGCCGGCCACTCTGACAGCCGATCGAATCTGCGTGTCCCTCGTGCCATGACGAGCATTCCTACGAATCGATGGCGCGTACGGATTCTGCCGCATGCGTGAGGCTACTTTTATACCTCCGTCCAAGTATTGTGATGACATCGCACAGGCGACAACGACCATCGGATTTTACGCGGGAATCACCGCAGTCCGTCCGCAACCTGCTCGGCCACCCGCGCGCCCGTTCGTTGGTCGATCCGCCGGCGTTCGAAGACGGCTCGAGCGCTGGCGGCCGCCTCCTCGTCGATCTCGAACGCGAGGGCCGGATACTGCACGTCGGTCAACACCAGCGGCTCCGGTGGAGCGGGCGCGATCCCCTCGTGACCGGGGAGCGGTTCGGGCGCGAGGGCGCGATCGACCTTCTCGAGGGGCGCGTCGCCGGTTCCCACGTCGCGAGCGAGTGACACCAGCCGGCGTACGAGTTCGCGGGCGAAGCCGCCGGCGCTGACGGTGAGAACGAGGTAGTCGTCGTCCCGGCGGACGGCGATCGACGGCGAGCGCTCGGTATTGCGGTCGTCCGGCGTCAGATTGTGGAAATCGTGAGTGCCAGAAAGCGCTTCGCAGGCGGCACGAAACCGATCGTCGTCGACGACAGAATCGGCGGGTTCGGAGTCGAGCGGCGCTTCCGTCGGGGCATAGAGGTGATAGGTGTAGGTGCGGCGGCTCGCGTGGTGGGTCGCGTGGAACTCCGCGGGCGCGTCGGCGGCCGCCCACGCCCGAACGTCGGCGGGGAGTTCGGCGTTGAGCGCGCGGGGCTCGAGCCAGTCGGGGGCCTCGAGCGCGATCGTCTGGGCGAGCGCGGAGACGCCCGCGTCGGTCCGGCCGGCCGCGGCGTAGCCGTCCGGTTTGTCGGCGCTTGGGTTAAGAACCTCGAGCGCGCGTAGGGCGTCGAAGATCGCGTCCTCGACGGTGGAAACGTCGGGCTGGCGCTGGAAGCCGTAGTAATTCGTCCCGTCGTAGGCGATCCGAAACGCGCGCAGTGACATCGGCACTCGAGTCGATCCAGCGCGGCCAGCGTGTTATACCGTTCGCTGTGGCGACGGACGCCGCCGCCGTCGCTCGGGATAGCGATCGGTGAGTAGTTGCACTGCCCTTGATCGAGGTGATAAACGGAGCAATCCGGACGAGATCGCGGAACCCGATATCGTTTGTTTGCCTTAATACAACTATAATTAAAATAGTGGAGAAGGTGTTGTATTCCCGAGCATGTCCAATGGTAATGGTCACGCAGAAGTGGAACGACGAAGCGTCCTAAAAGCAATCGGGGCCGGTACGCTCGCGACTGCAGGTGCAGTTGCGACGAGCGGGTCCGCAGCCGCCGATGCCAGTTCAACTCACTATCACAATCCGGTCGGTCCGATCGGGTTCGGTGACGTAAGCGCCATCCAGGCCGATGACGGCACCTATTACGCGTACGGGACCGAGACGCCAAACGACATCGTCCCGATAGCGACCTCGGACGACCTGGTGAACTGGACCTACATTGGTTCGGCGCTCGACAGCTATCCCGACTGGCGCGACAACGCCGACGCCGGCGTGTGGGCTCCCGATATCAACTACTACAACGGCCAGTACTACCTCTACTACTCCTACTCGACGTGGGGAAGTTCCAACAACCCCGGAATCGGCGTCGCGACGGCGGACTCACCGGACGGGCCGTTCGAGGATCAGGGGCCGGTATTCAGGGCCGCAGACCTCGGCATGACCAACTGCATCGATTCGGAGTTTCGCGTCGTCGACGGCACGCCGTACCTCGTATGGGGGAGCTGGTACGGAATCTACGGCGTCGAACTCACGAGCGACGGCATGGAGTACGTCCCGGGTACGACGTTCCACCTCGCCGGTGACAGCCGCGAAGGCGGAATGATCGTCCGCGAGAACGGCTACTACTACCTGTTCTACTCGACCGGCCACTGCTGTGAGGGCTACGACAGCACCTACGAGGTCGAGGTCGGCCGCTCCGAGTCGTTTGTCGGCCCCTACTACAACCAGAACGGGACCGATCTGCGCGACCTGAACGAGCACCGCAGCGGCGTGTCGGTCCTCCACGGAACGGACGAGTTCACCGGACCCGGCCACAACACCGCGATTCGGGACGACGCCGGCGACTGGTGGATGCTCTACCACGTCGAGGCCACGACCGACCAGGAAACCCGCACGATGATGATCGATCGGATCCAATGGGAAAACGACTGGCCGGTCGTCGCCTGCGACGGGACGCCGAGCACGCAGAGCCCGATGCCCGGCACTGGCAGCTACGACTGCGGCAACTCCACCAACACCACCGGCATCACCGAGGGGACCTATACGATCACGAACGTCAACAGCGGCATGCTCCTTGAGGTCGCCACGGCCGGGACGAGCGACGGCGATACCGTCCGCCAATACAGCGATACCGGACACCCCTGCCAGCAGTGGGACGTGATCGAGACGAACGGCGGCGGTACGGTCCACCTCCGAAACGTCCACAGCGGGAAACTCATGGAAGTAGCCGGTGGCGATACGAGCGGCGGTGCGAGCGTCCAGCAGTACGCCGACACCGGCCACGCGACCCAGGACTGGCGCATCGTCGACAACGGCAACGGAACCTACCGCATCGAGAACGCCAACAGCGGCAAGGTCGCCGAGGTCAGCGACGCGAGCACGGCGGCCGGGGCCGACGTGGTCCAGTGGGCGTGGCACGGTGGCTCGAACCAGCGGTGGCTGTTCGACCCAGTGTGACAGTGTAACGGCGGCTCCCTGCCGACCGGGCGTGTTGACGGCAGTTCCGACTCGTCGGTCCCCCATTCTCGCCGTCGGGGCGAGGCCTGCGATACCGAAAGGGAGTCTCTACCTGAGCTCCGATGGGACCAGCGTCTCCACTCGAGAAAGCAGCGTTTCGCTCACGGACCCAATCGCTCGCTCGAGATCGGACGACCAGCGACGAGAACGAACGAACCGACCCCCGGTCCACTTCGAGGAGACACCGCTGGCGACCTACCGTTCGTCGTCGGGGTCGAACCGGTCAGGATCTGGCTCGTGAACGTCGAATTCGTCGGTTCCCGACTCGCCGATATCGGAATCGTCGAGGTCGAAGGCGTCGGTCTCGAGCTCCGAGCCGTCGGCGCTGATGGCCCCGTCTTGGACCTCGATGGTAACGCCGTCCTCGCCGTTGCCCATGCCAAGCAGTCGGCCGGTCGCCGACTCGACTTCCTGATTGACCGACCAGACGAATCGCAGGACAGACTCGAGTTCGGTGCCGGCCTCGCGGACCCCCCGTCGGGGTGAGAGATCACCCAAACTCCGTGCGCCCTCGGGGTGGAGGTACTGGATCGGATGATCGGTCGGTACCTCACGGAGGTCGACGTCGAACGACCAAAGATATGGGAGGGCCTGGAGGGCGTAGCCCTGCGGTTTCGGCGCTCGTCGGCCGGCAGCGCTCAGCACGATCGTCTTCGCCGTCGATTCGCCGTCGGTGTCGAAGTAAACGCCGGGGACACGCGGAATGGAAACTCGCATACCCGTGGGAGGGACCGGGAACGGGTGAGTCCGCACCCGGCATTCACAGCCTCGTTTTATACGATCGCGGTCGAGCCGATCGCCGCGTCGCCGCCGTCAGTGGAACGTGTCTGCGAACTTGTCTCGGCGGTTGATGTCGAGTTCGCTGATGCTCGAGCCGCCGCGGCTTGCAGCGAAGCGGATCGCTTCGGCGACCTCCTCGGGTTCGGTGACCGACCCTTCGTCGAACCGCTCGGCGAAGGACTCGCCGTAGGTCGCCCCGAACTCCGAGCGGACCTCGGCGGGGTTGACGATCGTGATGCCGACATCGTCAGCGCCGACTTGCGCCGCGAGGCTCTTGGCGAAACCCCGGACCCACCACTTCGTGGCAGCGTAGACGGGGTTAGACGGCCGCGGGTGCCGGCCGGCGAAGCTGGCGACGAAGATCAGGTGGCCGTCGCGCTCGCGGACGTGGGGCAGCGCCGCCCGCGTCGCGTAGAAGACGCCGTCGACGTTGGTCTCTTGCATCGTCTCGTAGTCGTCGGTCGACAGCGACTCGACCTCGCCCCCGCGAGCCAGTCCCGCGTTGTTCACCAGCACGTCGATCCCGCCGAACGCCTCGACCGTCGCCTCGAGGAGCGCGTCGACCTCGTCTTCGTCGCGGATATTCGTCGGCACGACCAGCGTCTCGGCGTCGTGGGTCGTCTCGAGATCGTCCGCGATCTCGGTCAACCGGTCTTCGCTGCGGGCCGCGAGGACGACGTTCGCGCCCGCGGCCGCGAGTTCGTGGCAGGTCGCCGCGCCGATACCGGAACTTGCACCCGTGACGATCGCCGTTCCCTGCTCGAGTGTCTCAGCCATCGTCCGACGCCTCGACGGGCAGCGACCTAAAATAGCGGGTTGCAGCCGGTGAGAGAGCGAATCGCGCGAGCGAATCCGATAGCGCGTCAGTAGTCCTCGAGGTCGTACAACTCGCCGTACTTGTCGGTGACGTACTCGAGGAAGTAGTCGGCGGTCAGGTCCTCGCCGGTGGCTCGCTCGATCAGGTCGGGCGTGACGTAGCGCTTGCCGTGCTGATGGACGTTCTCGCGGAGCCAGCCGTTGAGCTCGTCGAACTCGCCCTCGCGGAGCTGCTCGTCGAACGGGCCGCGGTCCGCTGTCGCCGCCGCATACAGTTGCGCCGCCAGCACCGACCCCAGCGAGTACGTCGAGAAGTACCCGAAGTCACCGTGGGACCAGTGGATGTCCTGCAGACAGCCCTCGGCGTCGGTCTCCGGGCGCACGCCGAGGTACTCCTCGTACTTGTCGTTCCAGACCTCGGGCACCTCCGAGACCTCGAGGTCGCCCCGGATCAGATCGCGCTCGATCTCGAAGCGGATCACGATGTGGAGGTGGTAGGTGAGCTCGTCCGCCTCGACCCGGATGAGGTTGTCGTCGTGGACCTGATTGGCGGCCTCGTACGCTTCGTCTGGGCTCACGTCTGCGAGTTCGGGGAAGCGTTCGCGGGCGATCGGGAGGAAGTGCTCCCAGAAGGGACGCGAGCGGCCGACGTGGTTCTCCCAGAGCCGCGACTGTGACTCGTGGACCGAGAGGTCGCGAGCCTCGCCCAGCGGCGTGCCGTAGCCCTCGTCGGGCAGGCCGAGCGTGTAGTTGGCGTGGCCGAACTCGTGGATCGTCGAGGTGATCGAGCCGAGCAGGTCGTCCTCCTCGAACCGGGTCGTCACGCGGGCGTCGAACTGCGTCCCCGAGGAAAACGGGTGCGGCGCGGTGTCGAGCCGGCCGCGGTCCCAGTCGTAGCCCAGCGAATCCAGTACATCGCGCGCGAGGGCCTCCTGCTCGTCGTCGTCGAACTCGCCCGCGAACGCCTCGGTCTCGAGTTCCGCGTCGCTGTCCTGAACCGCCTCGATCAGCGGAACGAGCTCCTCGCGCAGGCGCTCTAAGACGCGTTCTGCCGTCTCGAGGTCGATGTACGGCTCGTAGTCGGCAAACAGCACCGCGTAGGGATCGGCGTCGGGATCGATGTGATTCGCGTACTCCCGTTTGAGGTCGACCAGTTTCTCGAGGGTCGGCGCGAACTGCTCGAAGTCGTCCTCCTCGCGGGCCTGTTTCCACGTCGGGTGGGCGTTCGACGCCGTCGCGGAGATCTCCTCGACCAGTTCCTGTGGCACGCTCGTCTCGCGGTCGTACGTCCGGCGAAGCTCGCGGACGACCGCGGCCCGCTCGTCGGCGAGGTCCTCGCCCTCTAACTGCTCGAGCAACCCGCCGGTTTCGTCGGCGGTCAACAGCTCGTGGCTGAGCGAGGACAGCGTCGAGAGCTGCTGTGCGCGGGCCGGCGTCCCCTCGTCGGGCATCACGACCTCCTGATCCCACTGGAGGATACCGGCGGCGTTACCGACGTTCGAGATTCGTTTGACGCGCCGTTCGAACTCCTCGTACGTGTCGGCCTCGCTGGCATCGCTGCCGGCTTGATCGGTCGCCATGGGCGTATCATTCGCGCGGACCCGGCATCAACGTCGTGGTTCCGGCTACCGAGTGCGCGGAACGTGTCGCGCCGCCGGCGAACGCATCCACCGACCGGCGGCCGATCAGACGCTGGCGCTCGAGCGCGACCGAGAGCCGGCCGCTCGAGCCGTAATACCGACAGACATCTCGACGTCCGAGACTGTCCCAGCGTCGTCGGAACGGCGTCGTCAGAGGCTCGCTTCGGAACGAGTGCGAACCCGTGATAGCTGGGCAGAACGTGCAAGCAACGGACTGTTGCACCGAATCGACGTAGGACGGATCGTTATGGCAGTCGCCTCACCGATCGCGTCGATCGTCGTGTTCCTCGTGAGCCTGCTGATCGGTGCGCTCGGTATCTACGCGGGTGCGCGGCTCATCGTCGGTCGGACGAGCTACGATCACGCCGTCGTCACCGCGTTGATCGGTGCGATCGTCTGGGCCGTCGTCGGCTTCCTCGTCGGCTGGATCCCCCTCGTCGGCCCCCTGCTCGTCCTCATCGCCTACATCGCGGTGATCAACTGGCGCTATCCCGGTGACTGGACCGCCGCGGCGATGATCGGGCTCGTCGCCTGGATCACCGTCCTGATCGTCCTCTACGTCCTCGCCGTGATCGGCGTCGCGAGTTTCGGCGCGATCGGCGTCCCAGGTGCCTGATCGATCGAACGGCACCGACGAGACGCGTCGACCGCGTCACCGCGCCGGCGGCCACGTCTCCGCGACCCGCCGGTAGGTCTCCCGACAGCGCTCGAGGACGGCGATCGAGACGCTCTCGTCGTCGGTGTGGGCCTCGCCCGGCTCCGAGGGGCCGGAGACGACACACGCCGTACCGGCCGCCGAGAGCCAGCCCGCGTCGGTCGCGTGCGGTTTCGTCACGAGTTCGGGCGCACCGCTCTGTGCACCGTCGGCGGCCGCGAGCACGGCCTCGGCGAAGGCCTCGTCCGAACACTCCATCGGAGGCCAGTCCTGATCGACCGTCCACTCAATTCCCTCGAGCTGCGCGACGTCCTCGAGGGCGGCGCGCTCGCCCGGCACCGTCCGCTCGTCGATCGTGAACTCGCAGCGCGCGGGGACGACGTTCCAGGCGGAGCCGCCCTCGATCTCCGTGACGGTGAGCCGACCGTTGAGGGTCTCGCCGGCCACGTCGACCGACGGGGACTCGAGGTCGCGCACGCGGTCGACGGCCGCGGTGGCCCGGTAGATGGCGTTCTCGCCGGCGTCGGCCTCGCTGGCGTGGGCCGCGGTCCCGCGAGCGGTGATCGTGCTCCCGCGCCGGCCCTTGTGGGCGACGGCCACGTCGGTCACGTCCGGGCCGGAGTAGTTCGTCGAGCCCTCGCCGACGATCGCATAGTCGGGGGCGAACCCCTCGTCGATCGCGTGCTGGGAGCCGACGCCGCCGGTCTCCTCGCCGACGAAGCTCGCGAAGACGAGCTCGCCCGCGGGGTCGGCCGCGCGGAAGGCCAGCAGAGCGGCCGCGACCGCGCCTTTCATGTCCGCCGTCCCGCGGCCGTAGAGCCGGCCGTCACGTTCTTCGACGACGTATTCGGTCGCGCCGTCGCCGTCTGCGGCGACCTGCGACTCGGCCGGTGCCACGACGTCGTGGTGGCCCACGAACGCGAGTGACTCGTCGCCCGACCCCTTTCGGGCGATCACGTTGCCGATGTCGTCTCGCGATACATCGGCGTCGGTCTCGCGGCGCAGCCACTCCGCTATGAAGTCGCCGGCGGCGGTCTCGTCCTCGTGGCTCGGGATCGAAACGAGATCGCGCGTCAGCTCGACGAGAGTCATAGCAGTTGTCTCGACGGCCGCGATGTTCAGTCCACCGAAAGGGACGATCGTCGTCCGGGAACCATTGCAGTGGCTGCTATAGCATTCCGTGTGTGTCCGACAGAAACACGCGTCGCGGCCTCACGGGTCACGAGACCGCAGCGCGTGGCGATGCTGTGAACACCCTTATAATCGTACGACGACCAGTTCACGTATGAACGTCGTGCCGGATACGAGCGTGGTCATCGACGGCCGCGTCTCGGCGACTATCGAAGACGGGCAGTTCGAGGGAGCGACGATCTGCGTGCCCGAGGCGGTCGTCGCGGAACTCGAGGCGCAGGCCAACGACGGGATCGACAGCGGCTGGGACGGCCTAGAGGAACTCCAGCGGCTGGCCGAGCTGGCCGACGACGGCACCATCGGCCTCGAGTACGTCGGCGAGCGGCCCAACGCCATCGAGCGGGGCCACGCCTCCGAGGGCGAGATCGACGCCCTGATCCGGGACCTCGCGGAGGACCTCGAGGCGACTTTCGTCACGAGCGACATCGTGCAGGCCGAGGTCGCACAGGCCAAGGGGCTCGACGTCGAGCACGTCTCGCCCGAGGTCCGGGAGGTCGGGACGCTCGCGATCGAGGACTTCTTCGACGAGCAGACGATGAGCGTCCATCTCAAGACCGACGCCGTCCCGAAGGCCAAACGTGGCGAACTCGGCGCGATGCGCTATGAATCGATCGCCGACGAGCCGATCGACGAGGCGACGATGGACGAGTACGCCCGCGAGGTCGTTGAGGGCGCAAAGGAGACGCCCGGCGGCTTCATCGAGCTCTCCGAGCCCGGGATGAAGATCGTCCAGTTCCGGGACTACCGGATCGCGATCGGCCGCCCACCGTTTTCCGACGGCATCGAGATCACGGCCGTCCGCCCGATCGCCCAGACCGACATCGAGGACTACGAGCACGCCGACGAGCTGAAAGAGCGCCTGCTCGAGCGCCAGCGCGGCGTCCTCATCTCGGGGGCACCCGGGGCCGGGAAGTCGACCTTCGCGCAGGCGGTCGCCCGCTATATCTCAGATCACGACTACTCGGTCAAGACGATGGAGAAACCGCGGGACCTGCAGGTCGGTCCCGACATCACCCAGTATACGGAGCTGGGCGGCCAGATGGAAAAGACCGCCGACGCCTTGCTGATGGTCCGGCCGGATTACACCATCTACGACGAGGTCCGCAAGACCAACGACTTCGAGGTGTTCTCCGATATGCGGCTGGCGGGCGTGGGCATGATCGGTGTCGTCCACGCGACCCGGCCGATCGACGCCCTCCAGCGGCTCGTCGGCCGCGTCGAACTCGGGATGATTCCCCAGGTCGTCGACACCGTCGTCTACATCGAGGCCGGCGAAGTCGAGACCGTCTACGACGTGCGAACGGAGGTCAAGGTGCCCGCCGGCCTCACCGAGGAGGACCTCGCCCGGCCCGTTATCCAGGTCACGAACTTCCAGACCGACGAGCCCGAGTACGAGATCTACACCTTCAACCGCCAGGTCGTCACCGTCCCACTCAAAGACGAAGAGGGC
Source organism: Natrinema sp. 74 (assembly GCF_046097095.1). NCBI lineage: Archaea > Methanobacteriati > Methanobacteriota > Halobacteria > Halobacteriales > Natrialbaceae > Natrinema > Natrinema sp. 74. Next base: position 2,308,298 of record NZ_CP175698.1, on the reverse strand, counting down.
GGTCCCGGTAGCGAATCCGGCGTCGACCGCATCGCGAAACAGGAGATCGAACGCGAGATCCGCTCGGTCGCCCGCGGCTACGTCGACGTCCAACTCAAGAGCCAGGATAAGGCCGTCGTCTACGTCGAGGAAGACGACATCTCGAGCGTCATCGGCAAGGGCGGCGGCCGGATCTCCGACATCGAGAACCGCCTGGGGATCGACATCGACGTCCGGACCCACGACGAGAATCCCAATTACGGCGCGGGCGGCGCTGGCAGCGGTGCGAGCGCCAACGGCGGCGCTGGCGGCGCGTCGCAGGCCGGCCAGATGGTCCAGCCCGAAATCACCTCGAGACACATCGTCATCCCGGTCGACGGCAACCACGGCGAGACCGTCGAGGTCCAGGCCGCCGGCGACTACCTGTTTACCGCGACGGTGAGCCGCGGCGGCGAAATCCAAGTTTCGCGAGGGAGCGGGATCGCGGAGGAACTCGAGCGAGCGATCGATCGGAAGGATCCAATTACGATCGTTCCGTCGTAAGCGGTTCGTGATGTCTTCGCGAGTGAAGAGCGAAGGATCGGCGAGGGTCCGATCACGGTCGTCCCCTCCTGCGGGAATCGAATCGCGAGTGAGCAACGCGAACTGGCGGCGCTTTTGGTGACGCTCTTGCGGAGAGAAGGAGTCGTGGGTAAGCGGGCCAGGTAGCGGGGCTCCGAAGGCGACCGCTCGTCTGGGCAGTGAAACGGCCGTAGTTTGCCCGTGTGACAAGGAATCAAACTCGAACTACTAGCTGTTTAAGGAGTAGCTTCTTATGTGAAACGATTGTCCGGAGAAATAGCGTGAACCAAAGTGATCGCACCATATGAGTGTAGATAAGAATACGTTCGTCTATTCCGGAATCGAGCACACGAACGGACCGTTTTACACCGACCACCGATCGCTCGAGGTGATCCGTGAGCAGATCGTCACCGATATCGAGGCGACCGTCGCCGACGCGGGTGCCGACGGCGTCGTCGTCGCAATGAGCGGCGGCATCGACTCGACGCTGACGACGGCGCTGGCGGTCGAGGCCGTCGGAGCGGCGAACGTCCTCGGACTCGGGCTGCCCTGCACCATGACCGAGACGGCCCACGTCAGCGACGCCCGGACGATCGCGGCGGGGATGGGCATCGAGTTCGCGGAGCTCCAGCTCCGGCCGCTGCTCGCGGCTTTCGAGGACACTGTCGCAAGCGAACTCGAGGCGACAGCGGACGACGCGGACCGACCGAACGAGCGCAACCGCGAGCTCGGGAACGCGACGGCGCGGCTCCGGATGGTCACCGCTTACTACGCGGCGAACCGGCAGTCGCGTCTCGTCCTCGGGACTGCGAACCGGTCCGAGGTGTTGCTCGGATACGTCACCAAGCACGGCGACGGGGCGGCCGACGCCTATCCGATCGGCGACCTCTACAAGACGGAGGTTCGGGCGCTGGCCGAACATATCGGGCTCCCTCGCCGAATCATCAGCAAGGAGCCGACGGCCGGTTTCTGGGCCACCCAGACCGACGCCGACGAACTCGGCGCGCGGTACGACGTCATCGACCCACTGTTGTACCGACTGGTCGACGAAGGTCGTTCGCTCGAGACGGCCGTCGCCGACCTCCGGATCGACTCCGATACCGCCGACGAAATCGCGACGCTACACGCCGAAACCGCCCATAAGCGGTCGCTACCGCCGACGCCGGGGATCGCCGGTCGGAGCAACCGGGGGTCGGTCGACGGTGCGGACGGACTCGAGTGAGTCGGCGACGAGAGCCGCCGCCCGGTCGGGCGATTCGAACGGCGTCAGCGCTCGAGGCCGCCCGCGTACATCGCCGGGTTGCGCCACCAGAACAGCCCCCACGCCAGCAAGAACCCGGCAGCCATCGCGAGGATGTCAAGCAGGAAGCCGGGGAGTCCCAACTCAGCCACGGCGACGAGTGCAATCGCCGATCCCATCGCCGCCCCCGTCACGACGAACAGGATGTCGCCGACGATTTTCGCCCGCGACGCCTCCCAGTACTCCTGGCGGTCCTCGTCGTACCAGATCCCGACGTAGATCACCACCGGCGACATGGTCGCGATGACCGTGATCGCCCGGTACGTCTCCGGGAAGACGGCCGGCACGAGGACGAGCAGATTGAGGAGATTAGCGATGAGAACGGCCACAAACAGCCCAATCATCAGCCAACCCCAGCGCGGTAACCGCTCTTTGTCCATACTGTGAGACGATCACCGGGAGAAAATAACGCTACCGTTCGAACCGTTATTCAGCGCAGCAGGCGTCCTTTTTCGGGGACTCCTCGACGCCGTTGCCGTCGGCCGCGACCGGTTCCTCGAGCCGGTAGAGGCTCTGGCGAGCGTCGGCAAAGTAGATGTCCTCGTCAACGATCCCGATCTCTTCGAGTCGCTCGAGGGCATACCGCACTGTCCGAGCCGAGAGCATCGACTCCTCGACGATTTGTTTTTGGGTCAGCGGCCCGTCATACTCGAGAACCTTGAAGACGAGTTTCGCACTCGGTGGCAAGTCTTCGATCTCCTCCCCGTCGGTCTCTGCCATATTACGAATCGAAAGGCCCCAGCAGTATAAAAGTTGAGCCTTACTCCAGTGGGAATCGTTATATATCGCGATGGATGCGAACGGTAAACACCAGTCTGAGCCCTCGAGCGGCGAGATACGAACGTCGCGCCCGCTCGACCGACACGTATGGCCCGTGGTGACCGTCAGCGTACCGGACGGGTTCGGCTATGAGGGACCAAAGCGATCGGCGCGATCGCCGAGTAAACCGTGTGCCGCCGAATCGATCAGAGAAGCGAGCATGCGACGGTCACTGGGCACCGACCACAAACCGGTTAGAGTTGCTCCCAGACGTCCTCGTCGTCCTCGAAGGCGTCCTGTTCGTCGGGCGAGGCGAACGCATCACCGCCTCCGAGTTCCGAGAGATCGCCGGTGGAGAGTTCGCCGTCGGCGTCGACGACGGGCGATTGATCCTCGAGGTCCATCTCCGGCCAGGCGGTCTCCTCCCAGAGGCCGCGGTCGCTGTAGTAGTAGACGACGCCGTCATTGACGACCGCGAAGAGACCGCGTTGCTCGTCGTGGACGACGCGTTCGTTGGTATCGATGGCGACGTCGACCACGTCTTCCAACGTATCGAGCGAGACGTGGTAGTCGCCGATCCACATCGGGATCGAGCCCTGCGAGATCCACTCGGCGTAGCGCCGTTCGTGGACCGCGCGCCGAGCGGTCTCGACGTCGGTCGCCGAGCGCCGGACGACGATCGCAGCACCGGCAAGCGAGAGCGTCCCGAGCACCGATAGTCCGCCGATCAGCACCAGGCTTCGGGACTCGGTCGTCCGCTCGACGCCGCTTTGGTAGCTCTTGGTCGCCGAGTCGGACAGCGAGCCGTCCACCCAGTACGCATCACCCGCGATCTGCAGTGGCGCAGTCGTCGTCAACGTCCCCGATTGACGGCCGGTGTCGTAGGTGACGCGAAGTTCCATCGTGAGCGAGACCGAGCCGATGCCGCTGACCTCGCGCTGGAGTTGCCGCTGTCGCTGGCGGTAGTCTTCGATATCGATGGTCGCCTCCGATGTGGCGACGCCGTTTTCGACCGACGGCGACTCCCGTAACACCTCGTAGGTCTCGTTCCAGAACGTCGAGTCGTCGCGGGTCGCACTGAAGCGAAGGACGAGCTCGTGGGTCACGTTCGCATCCTCGAACGAGCCACCGCCGCTTGTCTCCCGCAGTTGCGTTTTCGGCGTGACCGTCAGCTCCGGCGAGGCGTTTACGACGTAGACCGAGTTATTGGTGAGCTGTTCGCCCTCGTTCCAGAGCGTCCCGTTCTGGGTGACGATCGCGCTGGTACCCACCTCGGTCGTGACGCGTTCCTCGCCGAACTGCGGCGTGGTCGTCGTCACCGGATTCGCGACGGCCCAACCGCTCGCGCCGATGGCGAGCACGCCGACGACAGCCAGCGCGATTACGATCGCTCGGCCGCTTCGTGCGAGCAACAGGTCGAGCCGCGGGTTATCGATCACTCGTGAGACACCTACCGAACTGCGATTGGTCCTGCCGTCCGTCCGTCCCGCGGGCCACCGGCCCAGACAGGTCGGGTTCCAGAACAATCACGGATAGGTGAAAGAAATCGATCATTATAAGCATAGTGGCTCTTCGCCAGTCAACGATCAGTCGCGAAGCCACTTCCGAAGCGTTCGTTGGAGGCGGGTCGACAATGGGACGTGATCGCCCGGCGTTCGAAACCGGATGTCGCCGCTGCCGAAGACCGCGAGGACGATCGCGACGGAGACGCCGACGACGACGCCGTTGACCGCGGCGATCGCAACGAGCGGGTGGACGCCGTGGAGCCAGACCAGTACCGATGGAGGCAACACGGCAAGATAGCGGTACTCACCGAGGTGGCGCGTGTACTCCCCGGTTTGCTCCGGAGCGGAAAGCCGCACCGTGGCCTCACCGCTGCCGCGAACGCTAACCGTCTGCCACTCCGGCACGGCCTCGATCCCGCCGCTTTCGGCCTCGTGGACGACCACTACCGGCAGATAACCGGCGTTGTCGACGGTGCGCGTGAGTTCGGCCGTCGCACCGGGCGCGACGACCTGCGGATCGTCGTTGGGCGACTCAGTACTGACGAGCTCGTACTCGTAGGTCCCCGACGGGACGACCATCGCCGCGGTCGCGAACGTGACGAACACGAGCAAGACGAGCCCAAGCGCCGTCCAGAACGCGATCACGTTCTCGCGGGAGCGCCGCCGGGTCATCTCCCGGTGTTGTGGCGCGAGGCGCTCGAGGACGATGCCGAAGCCAAGTAAGGCGACGCCGACCGCGACCAGCATCGATCCGAGGCCGTCGGCGGTAGCCGTCGTCGTCACGCCGACGATCGACGCGGCCGTGCCGTAGGCCCGCTCCGCGAGCCCCTGTACCCCCATGATAGCGGTCCCGAGGTGAGGGATCGTCACGACTGTCCCGCGAATCTGCAACGCTTCGGCCACGATCTGGCCGTCCTTGACGGGGGGTTCGCCGCCGTCCTGATCGGTAAACGGGTTCGCGTCCCCTTTCGTCACGTAGCCATCGTCGGTCTCCTCGACGACGCGATGGGTCGTCAGCCCGCCGCCGTGAAGGTCTCTGGCCTGATAGACGACGACATCACCCTCGTCGACATCGCCGGCGACGACGCTCGGGACAGCGACGAAGCCGTCACCGGCGTCTATCGTCGGTTCCATGCTGCCGGTCGCGACGTAGCCGAGGAGAATCGGTTGCCCGAGGAGTTGGCCGACCAACAGGAGAACGACAACCAGCCCGATAACGAAGCCGAACCCTCGCCTGATGAGCGCGGCGGCGGTCATGGGCGAGACACGAGGACAGTCATGATTGGCTGACGGTTCGGCTTCACTATAACTCTGCTCAGATATAAAGCCCGCGAGAGGTCCGACGATGGTGACTCGAGGTCGAGAGACGAGGAGTCGCCGTCGCACCCGATCCGGCGAACCGACCCACGAACCTTATCGAAGGATCGTCCAGCGGCGGTTCGCCGTCACCGCGAGGAACAGTAGCCCCGCCGTCGCCGGCGGTGCGAGCGCCGCCGTCATCGCCGCCGGGAGCTCCCGGTTTCGAACCGTGAACGGTCCTGGCTCCTCGACCGTCACCGCCCCCGCAGCCACCCCGCTAACTTCGATGTCGTACGTCCCCGGCTCGGCGAACGCCCGCTCGAAGGACACCGTCCGTTCGCCGTCGGCCGGAATCGAGACGGCCCGGCTCTCGACGACGATCCCGTCGACCGCCAGCTCGAGCGTGCGATCGACCGGCGCGTCCGTCGGGTTCCTGACCGTCGCTTGCACCGCCGCCGATCCCCCAGCGGTGACGGTCCCGTCGCCGACGGAGGCGTTGACCACCTCGATCGGCGGCCCCTCGACGGTCACCCGCCTGCTCCTGACTCCCTCGACGCCGACCTCGTACGTCCCCGGCCAGTACATCGTCCGCTCGAACGCGACCGATTTCGTCTCGCCGGGCCGCAACTCGAGCCTCTTCTGATCCACGACCGTCCCGTCGACCGTTAGCGACGCCGTGGTCGTCCCCGTTTCGTCGCCGTCGTTGCGGTACGTGGCGGTCGCCGTCAGCGTGTTGCCGGTCTCAAGTGCCGTCGACGAGACGGAGACGGTCGTTCCCTCGACCACCGGCTTCGGCTCGGGGTCGAATTCGTCGTCGTACTCCACCGTGACCGAAAACGTCTCCGTCCCGCTCCGAACGGTGTGGGTGTCGACCGCGACGCCGATGCGTGCAGCGTCGCCGGTCGATAGCTCGAGCGGATTCGATTTACTGACCACGTCGGTCGGATCGTCGCCTCTGTAAAACGTGAGCCCCGCGATGTCGTTCTCGATCCAGATCCGCTTGACGTCGCCGTCGGTGACCGTGATCGCGAAAACGTCGTCTGCACGAGTGATCGCGCGGTCGTTGAGTTTCTTTATATCGAGTCGGAGGGTCTGCCCGTCGATGGTCGCATATCGACTATTGGCGGTCGACGTCGGAGAGAGCTCGACGGTTCCGGTACCGGTCTCGGTCGACTCGCCATCAGTGACCAGAACTGCGCCGGTCGGAACGATAAATAGAACAACGACTCCGATCGCGATCAGGATGGATCGAAGGATCATTTTCGATAGCTTCTACGCAGAGAGAATCAGATAGCTCGCTCTGTGATTACTGTACAGAGATCGTTATGGAATCGCCGATATCACTTTGCGTAGTAGTGCCCGTGAGATCGAAGGAGATACTCGCAGTGATCGTATTCCACGAAGTGCCATCGTGTGTCAGCGTGGACGAATCCAGCGTCACCGACGGCTGCGTGCCGTTGTTGACGCTAACTGACACGGTGTAATCACTGCTGGTATCGGCGTCGCCGTTCAGCGTTATCCCGAACTGATTTCCCAGGTCCGTGACCGCGTTTTTGTTTAGGCTCGTCAACTCGAGTTTCAGTTGATTGTTCTCTGTGATCGCGTACTTTCCGGACGGGTTTAGCGTGACGAGCGCGCTGGAGTCACCGGTCGTGGACACATTGATAGTCCGGTCTGCCTGGACGCTACTGAACGCACCCGTCCCGAGCGCGGCTCCGCCACCTGCGACAATCGTTCCCAGTCCGACTAACACGTTACGTCGATTCATTCTCATTGGTATGATCACCGTCCCGCGTCCCAGCACCGGTCTGTGGCGGGTGCCGGAACGCAGTTCTTACCGATACCCACGAACGTCACCCACTTTGTATTGAGTATCCAGAACGGGCGAAAGACCGGCCATACGTCCCTTCAAGTCGGTCTTGAACTGTCTGCTGTGGTCGTCGGTCGGTGCAAGCACCGGCTGAAACGTCCCTCGTGGAAGTGCGAGCCATCGGAATTCGGGAAATCCGAACTGCGAAAGAAGCTCCGACTCGTCGGCAACAAGCGTTATGTATCAGCAGAACAGTCATTCACACTGATCAGGGGGATGGGGGCCAGCGAACGCCGATCGACGACGGCCGGGCCGACAGGGCAAAACGAGCAGTCGCGAGAAGGCGAAGTTTTCGACCTACTGAGTAATCAGCGCCGCCGGTACGCCATCCACTACTGCAAGCGTGAAGACGAGCCCGTCACGCTCGGCGACCTCGCCGAACACGTCGCCGCCTGGGAACTCGATAAGGAGATCGCGGAGATCACGTCAGCGGAGCGAAAACGCGTCTATACCTCGCTCCAGCAGACGCACCTTCCCACGCTCGAGCGAGCAGACATGATTAAGTTCGACGATCGGACGGTCGAACTCACTGATGAAGCGGCTCGGCTGGACGTTTACCTCGACATCGTCCCCGACGATTCGGTCCCGTGGGGCGTCTACTATCTCGGCTTGACGGCCGTCGGCTCGGTCGTGATGGGTGGATTGTGGCTCGGGGTCGTACCGACGGAGACGATATCGGAACTCGGCTGGGCGACGCTGGTGGTTGCGCTGTTTGGCGTCTCTGCCGTCGTTCACGTCGTCCAGAATCGGCGGATGCGACTCGGTGAGATGGACCGGCCGCCATAGCCATAACACGGATGGACGGTCATCGCGGTTCACCAATCGCTACGGGCGGAGGTATGATAGCCGGACGTTGCGTCTCGTCGCGTGTGGCCGACCGCAGCACAAACGTCACAGGACTCGAGGCGTGATCCCGAGCGGGTCGCCGATACAGACCGTCCGCTCTGTTCACACCGCTACTCGAAAACGCGGTGTTCGAACGCGCGAAATCGAGTCGAGGGTTCAGTTACCAAGAAACGGGGCCGTATCGATTCGTACGTGTCGGATCCGACGCCCACCGACCAGCAATAAACGCAGTAAACGGTTTGAAAGGTAGACTGTGCTTTTACCCAGCCAGTCCGACGGACTAAATACGCCGCAACGTGGATCTCACGGAGCAGATCCCGACAGAACGAAACGCGCGGCGCAAGGGGGAACGATGGGCCAGAACTCGATCACGAAGGCTGGAGCGATAGTAGTACTAGTGGGGACGCTCTTACTGATCGGACCGTCGTTTGGCTTCGGTTCGTTCGCGGCCGATCGCACCACGAACGCTCAGACTGCTGTGGATGCAAACGCCTATCTCGGTATCGAGAGTGCAGGCGACGTAAGCGGTACGGGACTGCGAGCCGACAGTAGCCCGCTTCGCGTTGGGACCCTTACTAACAACGTCGACGAATCGCTCGAGGTGCAAGACGTGACGGTCCAATCCATCGGCGATGGGAGCGTCGACGATGGTCTGTTAACTGTCGCAGCACCGATAACCGGCGATACGATTGCCGTCGGCGAGTCCGAACCCGTTACCGTCGAGTGTGCGGCCAAACAGAGCGTCGGCCCACAAAACGTCGTGATTCGCGTCGATGGCGTCGAGGGGACGACGATTCGCATCGCGAAGCCGACGTTCAATGCGACCGTCGACATCCAGTGTGGGCAGGGGAAATTTACCGGCGCTGCGGCGTTTAACGCGAGTGACGTTCCCGCCAGTGGGACGACGCAGACGGTCTCGTTCACTGCCGACGGCCTCGGGAGTAATGGCGTTGCGACGATTAATTTCTCCGACCCGCAGAACGCCGGTGGCATCGACTACAGCGACGTGAGGGACGGCGACATCACCCTCCGGAACGGGAAAGGGAGCGCGTCGTTCGATCCGCAATCGTCACAGCTCACGTACAACACGCAGGGCAACGAAAAAGGGACGATCACCATCGAAATTTCGAACATCGATGTTATCGGCCCGTCCGGTGAGTCCTATCAGGTGACCTACTCGGATAGCAGTAATCGTAACGACGGAGATGTATTCGAAATTACGTAATCGGACGGCCGCTCACGTACTACCTGCACGAGGAGGGACGCGAAACGCCGCGGACGACACCCGTCGGCCAATGCGAACGCCTTTTTAGCGCCGGCCCCGCAGGTTTCTCTATGTCGACTGAATCGATCAGCGACCGACGCGAACACATTCGCTCGGTCAGCGTGACTGCTTTGTCCGCGCTGCTGGGTGTCGGCGCGGCACTGGCCTCCGCAACCTGGATCGGACTGTCCGAGGCGGCGGCCCAGAACACGCAGGCGCTCGCGTTCGTACTGGGTGCGATCCTCGTCCAGTATCTGCTCATCAACGCCTCGGGAATCTACGGCGAGGACGAATTCGGGACGAAACACTACCTGTTCGTCGCGTTCATGACCTTCGCGCTCTGGTTCGTGACGTGGGGGATCCTCCTCACCGCGGAGGCGTCGGGCTAACATGGCCGACGATAGCATCGCCGTCGTAGACCTAGACCGGTGTCAGCCCGACCGGTGTAGCTACGAGTGCAAGAACTACTGCCCGCCGAATCGCACCGGCAAGGAGTGTATCACCCTCCGCGGCGAGGAGGCCGACGAGGGCCAGCCCGAGCAGATCCACATCTCCGAGGAGATCTGTCTCGGCGAGAGCTGCGGGATCTGCGTCGAGAAATGTCCGTTCGACGCCATCGAGATCATCAATCTGCCGAATGAGCTACAGGACGATCCCGCTCACCGCTACGGCGAAAACGCCTTCTCGCTGTACGGACTGCCCGCGCCACAGGAAGGGCAGGTCACCGGTATCCTCGGCCCCAACGGAATCGGGAAGACGACCGCCGTCCGCATTCTGGCGGGCGAACTCGAGCCAAACCTCGGCCGCTACGACGAATCCCCCGGCTGGGACGAGGTCCTGGAAGCGTACCGTGGGACCGAACTGCAAGATTACATCGCGGACGTCCGCGACGGCGACGTGACGATCGCCCGAAAGCCACAGTACGTCGACCAGATTCCGAACAGTTTCGACGGCAACACTCGAGAACTGCTCGAGCGAACCGACGAGCGCGGAGCCCTCGAGTCGCTGGTCGAGCGCCTCTCGCTCGAGCCGGTCATGGAGCAGTCGATCGACGATCTCTCGGGCGGGGAACTCCAGCGGGTCGCGCTGGCGGCCACGCTGGCTCGAGACACGGACTTCTACTTCCTCGACGAGATCACGCCGTATCTGGACATCGGCCAGCGCGTGACGGCGGCGCGGCTAATCCGCGAACTCGCCGAGGAGGAGGACAAGTCGATGCTGGTCATCGAACACGACCTCGCAATTTTGGACCTCCTCGCCGACACGTTGCACGTCGCCTACGGTGAGCCCGGCGCGTACGGCGTTATCACGTCGCCGAAGTCGGTCCGCAACGGGATCAACGAGTATCTCTCGGGCTATCTCGACAACGAGAACATGCGGATCCGTCCGGATCCGATCCAGTTCGAGGAACACGCGCCCCGAAGCGTGAGCCGCGCCGAGACGCTCGTCGAGTACCCCGATCTCACCAAGCGCTACGGCGACGGCGAGTTCTCCCTCGAGGTCGAGGGCGGCGAGATCCGCGAAAACGAGGTGCTCGGAGTCGTCGGCCCCAACGGGATCGGGAAGTCGACGTTTGCAAAGCTGCTGACGGGCAACCTCGAGCCGACCGAGGGCGACGCCGATCTCGACCTCGAGATCGCCTACAAGCCCCAGTACGTCACGATCGACCAACACATGCGAGTCGACGCCTTCCTCTCGTCGATCACCGACCAGTTCGGCTCCTCGTACTGGAACACCGAGATCGCCCAGCCCCTGCAGTTAGAACGGATCATGGAGCAAAACCTCGCCGACCTCTCGGGCGGGGAGCGCCAGCGGGTCGCGATCGCCGCGTGTCTCTCCGATTCGGCCGACCTCTACCTGCTCGACGAGCCCTCCGCGCATCTGGACGTCGAACAGCGGGTCCAGGCCACCAAGGCGATCCGGCGCTACGCCGAACAGCAAGACGCCACCGTGTTGGTCATCGACCACGACATCTACATGATGGACCTGCTCGCCGACCGTCTCATGGTCTTCGACGGTGAGCCCGCCGTTCACGGCCGCGCCGGCCAACCTCAGCCGATGCGTGACGGCATGAACGAGTTCCTCGCGAACCTCGAGGTGACCTTCCGCCGGGACGAGCGCACCTCGCGACCGCGGATCAACAAGCCCGAGTCCCAATTGGATCGCCAGCAGAAAAGCGACGGCGAATATTACTACGCGCCGTAAGCCGTCGATGTTCGGCGTTCGTGTCGAACGGTAATCAGCTTATCAGCCGCTGACAGCTCCCACAGAGGTTCTCCTCTTTGATGTCGACTTCGCGGACCGTCGGAGAGAAGTTCATGACACAGCGGTTGTTATCGCAGTGCTCGAGGCCGTAGGTGTGGCCGATCTCGTGGACGATTTCCTTGCGAACGCGGTCCTCGAAGATGTCGGCGGCGCTTTGATTCGAGAAGCCGCCGTCGCTCGAGGTCTGGAGGCGGTAGGTCGAGACGACGCTCCCGCTGCCGTCGAGGTAGGCGAGGCCGAAGACGTAGTTGCGGCGTCGGTAGAAGAGATCGTGGGGGGTGATGGCGATGTTCTTCTCGCCGCGGCCGACTCGTTCGGCGAGTTGGATGAACGTCTCGGCGGAGTACTGGTTCCGGTCGGAGTCGTAGGCTCCGTTTGGGACCGACTGCGAGTCGTTAATCGACACGTCGCAGTCGTAAACCGATCGCAACGCGGTGGAGGACGCCCGCTTGACCTCTGCGGGGACGTTGCCGACCGGCACGATATCGACGAGCATGGAAAGTGGTATGACCGCGGGCGGCATAAACGTCCCGCTGTGGGCCACTCTCCCAGGGATTTTGGGTCGCTGCTCGAGTGCCTCGCCGACTACGAGCGCGTCGTCGAGATCGGGATCGGCCGCCGGACCGACACCGCTCGAGCGCTGGCGGACCACGGGGTGTCGGTCACTGCGACGGACGTTCACGACCGAGCGGTTCCCGACGGTGTGACCTTCGTGCGCGACGACGTCGTCGACCCGGAGCCGTCGGTCTACGCGGGCGCGGACGCGATCTATGCACGGAACCTGCCGCCGGAACTCCACCGGCCGGCGCTCGCGGTGGCTCGAGACGCGGACGCCGAGTTTCTGTTTACGACGCTCGGCGGCGATCAGCCGGCGGTGCCGGTCGAGCGAACGCCGATCGAGACGGGGACGTTGTACGTGGCTCGGCCCCTGCCGGAGTGACAGAGCGGACGCGAGCGCTAATGGGGGCTGACACCGAGATCCAAACAGGTCGAACGGATTATTAGTCGCGGGATCGTTTCAGCGATCGTGAACGTAAGCCAGGCCGTGCAGGGAATCGGCGGGCTCGTCGCACTCGCGGTGATCGTCGTCGCCATCGGCGTCGCCGTGACCGCGGGTTGGTATCTCGTCCGCCTCGGGACGGCTCCGGGGATCGTCGTCCACGAAGCCGCGCACGTGTTGGCCTGCCGTCTCGTCGGCGTCCCGGTATACGATGTCAAGTTCTTCGGCTTCGGGGTGCCGGCCGGGTACGTCCGCCACGGCGAGCCGGCGCGCTATCGACGGCTGTTCGCGATCAGCGTCGCGCCGTTCGTCGTCAACACCGTCGCCGCGTTCGCCGCGTTTTCCTGGCTCGCGGTCCTCGTGAAGACCGGCGACGTTCGGGCCTCGAGCGGGATGCTCGTCATGGCGATCGTCTCGGGCTGGCTGGGGCTGTCGGTCGGGATGCAGGCGTTTCCGAGCACGGGCGACGCGCGGGCGCTCTGGGACAGATCTCGGAGCGAATGGCGGCGCTCGCCGGTCGTCTTGCTGGGACTACCCGTGATCGTCGTGATCTACGTCGCGAATCTCCTCTCGTGGGTGTGGGCCGACGTGTGCTACGCGCTCGGGCTGGGAATCGCGGCGTTCGCGCTCGTCGGCGTGCAACTGCCGCTCCTATAATCGGGTCGCCGGCGGCCGCGAGCGAATCCGACCGCCTTTATTCTCGCCGTCCCGTCTAGACGGGTATGAACGCAGATGCCGTCGTCTTAGACATCGACGGAGTGCTCGTCGACGTCGCCGACTCCTACCGGCGGGCGATCGTCGAGTCCGTTGCGGAAGTCCACGACCGAACGATTCGCAAGGGCGACATTCAGGAGTTCAAAGACGCGGGCGGGTTTAACAACGATTGGGAGCTGACCGACGCCGCCGCGCTCTACGTGCTGGCGACCGAGGAGGGGTACGATCGGTCGCTCGAGGCCTTCACCGACGACATCGCAGCTGCGGGTGGCGGCCTCGAGGCGGCCGAGACCGTCGTCTGTGAGGCGATCGGCGCGCGGGCGACCCAGCGCATCCGCGAGCGCTGGGATCGCGAGCGCCTGCGCGACGTCTTCCAACAGCTGTATCTCGGCGACGAACTCTATCGCGGGCTCGAGGGCGGTGAGCCCGATCTCGAGCGGGAGACGCCGGGGTTCATCCACGACGAGCCGGTGTTGCTCGAGCCAGAGGTCCGGGATCGGCTGCTCGAGGGCTACGACGTGGGAGTCCTGACCGGGCGGCCGGCGGCCGAGGCCGAGATCGCCCTCGATCGTGTGGGGCTCGACGACGCAATCCCGGTCGAGCGGCGCTTCACGATGGACGACTGGGAGGAAGGCAAGCCCCACCCGCGGGCACTGACGACGCTCGCAGCGCGGTTCGACGCCGACGCGGTCGCCTTCGTCGGCGACACGCTAGACGACGTTCGGACGGCGGTCAACGCGAGCGAGGCCGATCCGGGCCGCGAGTACCGCGGCGTCGGCGTCCTGACCGGCGGACTGACCGGCGAGGAGGGCCGCCGAAAGTACGAGGCGGCGGGCGCGTCGGCGGTGCTCGAGTCGGTCAACGCCGTACCGAACTGGCTTGAGTCGTAGGCGCAAGCGACGCAGCTACGCCGGTCGGCGGGAACGCGGACAGACGCGAGCCGGCAGTCTTCGAACCGCTCGGACGGTAACGAGAGACGTAGCTCGAATGCGATGTCGAAGCGTTACGCGGTGGCTTCGTCGAGCCGCCGGCACGAATCGAACCGGTCGTCGGTCAGGTACACGGCCCCGTCTCGAACGGCGACCGCGATCGACTCGAGTGCGTCGCCGCGACAGGGGCCGGCCGTACAGACGCCGTCGCCGCACTCGAAGCGCGCGCCGTGTTCGTGACAGACCAGTCGATCGTCGCGGACGATCGCGCCGGGACCAGGGTCGAGTCGCACCTCGGGCTCGTGCGGACAGGAGTTTCGCCACGCGGAAACCGCCTCGCCCTCGCGCCGGAGGATTAGTTCCGTCCCACGGTCGCCCGACCGGGCCTCGCATCGGAGCGTCCCGTCGGTCGGCACGTCCGCGAGCGGTGCAATGTGACGAGGAGCACCGGATTCGGTCTCGTCTGCGGGCGCGGCGTCGCCGGAGACGGTCTCCGCGCCGTCGCCGACGCTGAACCGGAAGGTTGCGTCATCGGTCGACACGTCGCCCTCGTCGCCGTAGACGGTGACTGACGTCGCGTCGTCGTTCCCCTCGAGGGTCACGCGGACGGAATCGGTCATAGCCTCCTTTTTCGGCCAGCCTAAAAATATGTTCCGGACCGGTATCGTCCCGGTTGGGACCGCTCCAGTCAGGCGGTATCGCGAGGTGGGTGGCGTGTTCGACCGCTGAAAACACGACGGTATGTCTTTAGTGGTGCCCCGAGAACGGACTGGTATGGACGACGCCGAAGTCACCGTCGACGTCGAGGTCGAAGTGGAGGTTGACTCGAACGAACTCGAGATCGAAGTCGGGGACGAACGCGAGTTCGAGGGCGAACTCGAGGCGGACGGGCTGACAATCGAAGTCGAAGCGGAAGTGGCAGTCGAAGGCGAGGCGGAAACGGCGGGAGAAGACGAAGCGGACGCGGAATCGACGAACGAGGACGGCGAAGACGACGAGACCGACGCCGACGAGACCGACGCGGAGTAATCTGACTTCCGTACGACCCGCTCGAACGCAGACGTTACGGCTCTTATTGTTTGCACGCGTCGAAAAACGCTATGTGCTGGCCCCGGTACGCCGCAGTATGAGCTGGACCGTCATGCCGACGTACGACGACTACGAGCGGGCCCGCGAGGAGTTCGCGTGGGACCTCCCCGACGAGTATAATCCGGCCGTTGACTTTCTGCGGAAACACGAGGACACGAGCCGAACGGCGCTGCGCTACGAAGACCCCGTGTCGGGCCTCGAGACCTACTCCTTCGACGACCTCGACGAGCGGTCGGACCGCCTCGCGGCCGCGCTGGCAGACCTCGGCGTCGGGGCCGGCGACCGCGTGGGCGTCGTCGTCCCGCAGAAACCACAGAACCCGTTGACCCACCTCGCGAACTGGAAACTCGGCGCGGTGTCGGTCCCCCTGACGGTGCTGTTCGGTCGCGACGCCCTACAGTACCGGCTGGCGGACAGCGAGGCGAAAGCCGTCGTCGTCGATCCGAGCGTCCGCGAGACGGTCGACGAGATCCGCGAGGAGTGCCCCGCGCTCGAGCACGTGATCGAACTCGGCGACGGCGAGTCGGTCGCGGGAGAGGCTCGCGCGTTCGACGACCTCGTGGCTGCCTACGAGCCCAGCATCGAGGTCTACGACTCGACGCCGGCGACGCCGACGGCGATCATGTATACGAGCGGGTCGACGGGGCCGCCGAAGGGGGTGCGTCACAGCCACGCGCTCTGGCTCGGTCGGGCCGCCGCGGCGTACAACTACTTCGATCAGGGGCTCGCGGCGGGCGAGGCCACCCTGTGGACGCCGGCCGACTGGGCGTGGGGCGCGGCACTAGGTGGGACGCTGTTCGCGGCGTGGCACCACGGCTGTTCCATCGTCGGCTGGCCCCGCGACGGGTTCGACCCCGCGGAGGCCTACGAGCTCATGGAGCGCCACGACGTGACCAAGGCGTTCATGCCCCCGACCGCGCTCCGGATACTGATGGGCGTCGACGATCCCGAGGACGCCTACGACCTCTCGCTCGAGACGTTCGGGTCGGCCGGCGAGCCGCTCACCTCGGAGGTCGTTGACTGGGTCGAGTCGACGTTCGAGGACGTGGCGATCAACGAGTTCTACGGCCAGACCGAGCTCAACCTCGTCGTCGGCAACGCCGAGACGTGGTTCGACACGCGGCCGGGCAGCATGGGCAAACCCTTCCCCGGCTACGAGGTCGCCGTGCTCGACCCGGACACGCACGAACGGCTCGAGCGCGGCGAGGTCGGCGAGCTCGCCGTCAAACCGGGCGATCGCCGGGTGTTTTTCGACGAGTACCACGAACTGCCGGAGAAGACGGCGAACAAGCGGACCGAGGAGGGATGGTTCCTGACCGACGACCTCGTCGAGCGTGACGAGGACGGCTACCTGTGGTTCGTCTCGCGGGCAGACGACGTGATCCTTACGAGCGGCTACCGCGTGGGGCCGATGGAGGTCGAGGACGCGATCCTCACCCACGAGGCCGCCGAGCAGGCCGGCGTCGTCGGCGTCCCCGACGACACCCGCGGCGAGGCGATCAAGGCGTTCGTCGAGCCCGCCACCGACGAGTACGACCCTGAGGCGCTTCGCGAGGAGATCCGCGAATTGGTCCGCGACCGGCTCGCCGAGTATGAGTATCCCCAGCACATCGAATTCGTAGAAACGCTGCCGACCACGACGACGGGCAAGATCCAGCGGCGGTCCCTCCGGGACGACGGGTAGGACGGCATCGGGGGAGTACCACGCAGGGCGTCGTCCTCGGCGTCGGTTGGCCGGTGGTCACCACTGGCGTGGCGGCGGGCGTGAGGAACTCGGACGACCGCCGTCGCTTGTTTCCGCCGGCAGCCATCTTATCCGATCTGATACCGAATCGTAAATATGGCAATTCGGGAACCAGACCCGGACGAGGCCGCGCGGATCCGTGAGGTCGTCGACAGTTCGATGACGACTTCGTTCAGGCTCAGCCCGGAACAGATCGACGCGGTGGCCGACGAACAGTTCGCTGACGACGCCGTCGCCGACGCGCTCGAGGACGAGACCACCGTGCTTCGCGTCGCCGAAACCGGCGAGGATATCGAGGAGGCGACCATCACCGGCGTCGTCGAAGGCCGTCTCGCGGGCGACTGGGGCGAGGTGAACTGGCTGTTCGTCGATCCGGAACACCGGGGACAGGGGATCGGGACGGAGCTGTACGACGCCGCGAACGAAGCCCTTCGGGACGAGGATGCCGAGTACGTCTGTGTTACCGTCCTCGAGGCCAACACCGAGGGCCACGGGTTCGTCGAACGGCTCGGCCTCGAGCACGACGGCGACCGACGGGTCGACATCGCCGAGGAATCGTTCGTCAAGTACGTGTACACGGATCCAGACGTCGACGCGACGCTGCCGAACGAGTCGACAACCGAGGACGCGGACGAGGAGTCGTTCCCCGAAACGGAATCGACCGACGGCAATCTGACGACGACCGACGACGGCGAGACGGTGTACGTCGCCCGCGACGAGGCGGAGTCCGGGACCGCCGCCTCGTTTTACGTCACCTACGAAGACGCCGATCTCACCGAGCAGTACGGCTTCTATTGTGCGAACTGCGGCTCGCTTGACATTTCGATGGACAACATGGATCGCCTCGAGTGTGGCGACTGCGGAAACACCCACGCGGAGCGATCCGGGGAATCGTACGACGAATCGTATCTCTAGCGTCGACTCCCTCTCACCCCCGAAGGACGGGAGTGCGCCGGTATCGTGTTACGGGCCGCGTGCGTTCCCGCGGGTGATCAGTCGCTCGCGGACGCCTCGACGCCGAGTTCCGACAGTAGCGCGTCAGCCGCAGCGCCGGAAGACAGGGGGCCACGGGCAGTGATCAGGTCGCCGTCGACGGTGACGCTCTCCTCGGCGTCTGGTTCGGCGTCCCAGTCAGCGCCGACGGCCCGCACCTCGTCCTCGACCCAGTAGGGGAGTTTACGCCCGTCGGGCAGGCGATCGTACTCGTCAACGATGTCCGCCTCCCACTCGTTGGGAAACCCGGTCACATCGCGGTCCGCGACCAGGTAATCGCCGTCGCTGTCGCGGGTGAACGCGAACAGTCCGGCGGCGTGACAGACCACCATCGCTTTGCCGTCGTCGCCCTCGACGGCGTCACGCAAGAGCGTGCGGGCGTGGACGTCGGTGTTGATGTCCCACATCGTCCCGTGGCCGCCCGGGAACGCGACCACGTCGTAGCCCGCCGCGTCGACGCTCGCGATCGGCTCGGGGTTCTCGATCCCCTCGTACCCCTCGTGGATTTCCTGTGCGAGCTCCGCGGCCTCCTCGGTGACAAAGGGACTGTCGGTGTCCAGCGACGTCTCGTCGATGACCGGTTTCGATCCCGACGGGGTCGCAACGTCAATATCGAAGTCTTCGGTTCTGAGCGCGTCGAGCGGATTCGCGCACTCTTCGCCCCAGTAGCCTTCTTCGCTGACGACGAACAGAGCAGATGCCATCGATTTCGCGTCGGGTCGTGGGTCGGAAAAGTCATCGCCTTGCGACTGTGACACGGTGCGCTGCCGGTTCTCTCGTCGCTCTTCGGGCTGGAAACCGTCGTACACGCGTTCGTGGTACCCGGACGGGGGTTCCGCCTGCGGCTGCCGGAACTCACCCGTTCTGTTTCGAGAAGATGCTATCGGCCGTCGCCGCGCCGATGACGCTGAAGACCGAGCCGACGCTCACGGCCGTGAAGGTCGTCTCGACGACAGTCCGGGTCGAGGCGGCCTCCTCGAGGAAGGTGTCGGGCGCGTCCAGTAGGAGCGCAAGCACCGTCACCGAGCCAAACGAGACGAGCATCAGCGAGATAAAGCGAAGCGGGACGCCCGCGACGTCCTGTTCGCCGTCGGCGTCGCGAGTCGTGTCCGCCGCGTACAACGCCCCGTAGCCGATTCCGAATACGACGATAACGGTCCCGAGCGTCTGAAACAGGTTCATACTCGCCGCGAGGTCCCAGACCTCCTGGGTAACCACGAACGGACCCGCAAGCAGGATGCCGCCGACGATCTGCTGGGCCGAGTCCGCGAGCCGGAACTGCTGTGGCCGACGCGGTCGTCGAAGTCTCATAGCGGAGGATTACGGCGAAACGACAAAATGGTCCCGCTCGAGCGGGGTCGCGGCCGCCGCCGAGCCTGATCGATAGGTCGAGCTTCGAACGGACCTCGTACGACTCGAGCACCGCCGAACGCTCGCTCTCGGCGCAGTGTCACCAGATTCTTGAGCGGGTGTGGCGACGGTGCGGGTAATGGGAGGCCGAGACGGCGAGCGGTCGCCGCGCGAGATACCGGTGTCACAGGAGACGATCGGACTGGTCGCGGCCGCCGCCGTCCTCGTCGTCGGAACGACGCTCGACCCGCCGCCGTCGCTGTCCGTCGAGGGGCAGCGGGCGCTGGCGGTGTTCCTCTCGGCGCTTGCCCTGTGGCTGACTCGGCCCGTGCCGTACGTCGTCTCGAGCCTGTGCAGCGTCACGTTACTGTTCGCGCTGGGGGCCGTCGACTCGTTCGACGCGGCGACGACCGGTTTCACATCGACGCTCGTGTTCTTCCTTCTGGCGCTGCTGTTGTTGGCCGACGCCACGACGAGCGTCGGGCTCGATCGGCGGCTGGCGCGTCGCCTGCTGAGCGTCGACAGCACGCCGCGTCGGGCGCTGCAGTCGGTCGCGGGAAGCGTGCTCGCGCTGGCGCTCGTGATGCCGTCGGCGATGGCGCGTGCGGTGACGTTCGTCCCGGTCGTAAAGCGGCTTGCGGGCGCGTTCGGATCGGGCGACGACGGCTTCGAGCGCGCGGCGTTTCTCGTCCTCGGCCACGTCAACCCGATCGCGTCGATGGCGCTGATGACCGGTGGCGGGATGGCGCTTGTCACCTCCGAGATCGTCGCGCGGTCGGTGCGGCCGATCACGTGGGTCGACTGGGCGGTGTTGATGATACCGCCGACGCTCGTCCTGTACGGACTGGCGGCCGTCGCCGCGGGACTCTTCGTGCGCGTCGACGGTGAGGCGACGCTCGATGCGGCCGAGGGACTCCGACCGGACGAAGCCGACGATGCGATTCCGCCGACAACGGACGACGGAAGCCGACTGGAAGCCGACGGCGACGGACCGGCCGCGCTGACCCGCGATCAGCGGCTCGTCGGCCTCGTGCTCTGCGGAGCGATCGCGGGCTGGATCGCGGGCTCGTTCGTCGGGCTGCCCACGGTGTTGCCGGCCGTCGCGGCGGTCACGGCGCTTTCGGTCCCGCCAGCCGGCGTTATCACAGCCGAGGACATCGCGGACGTAAACTGGGGCATCGTCTTTCTCATCGGAGCGATGCTGTCGATTCTGGACGCCATGGAGACCACCGGCGCAATTCGAGCCGTCATCGACGTGCTAACGCGATGGCTTCCCCTCGAGGCGCTGGCGGGCTGGCAGGTCGTCGCGGTACTGATCGCACTCGCCGTCGTGATCCGCGTGCTGTTCTCGACCGGCTCGGCGGCGATCGTCGTCGCGCTCCCGATCGTGCTCGAGCTCGCGGCCGTCTTCGAGATTAACCGGCTGTTTCTCGCGTTGACGGTGTTGCTGGTCGTCGGTTCGACGACGATCCTGCCGTTCAACACGACGGCGGTGCTGGTGTCGATGGATCGCGGGCCGCTCTCACACCGGGACGTTGCCGCGTTCGGCCTCGTGACGATGCTGCTCTCCGCCGCGGTTGCAGCCCTCTCGTGGCTCATTTACTGGCCGCTCGTGACGTGACGGCCCACCCGTGATAAGCGTGAGCTATATATGACGGGATCGGACTCTACCCTGTAGGGAGGGTCGCCAATTCTACGCGTCGAGTTCACGACTGCACCGACGGGCGTGATGGAAGAGCTCCGTCGAGAACTGGACGGCGTTCGGAGCATCGAGCTCGACAACGCGTTCTACGTGGAGGACGGCACGTGGCTCGAGTCGTTGACCGTCGCGTCGAACGGCGCGTTCGACCCCGAACCCGCCATCGAGGGAATCTCCGGCGCGTCGCTGTTCTACGACAGCGAGATTCCGACCGAGTCGGACGGGCTCGAGATCAGACGGCTTGCACTCCTCGCGAACGAGTCCTACCCGTTCATCCTGAGTCTGGTGTTGCGCCAGAAGGCGATCCCGAACCGCATCGTCCTCCAGAACGGCGTCTTCGAGGTCGTGGTGACCGCACGCGACTGGGACCAGTTTCGCGCGATGGCCGACGAGGTCCAGGAGACCCTCGGCGAGTTCGAGCTGTTGTCGGTCACCCAGGATGAGGAGCCGGGCGAACCGCTCGACAGCGGGCGGCTGACCGAAGTCCTCGTTTCGAAGCTCACCGACGACCAGTTGGCGGTCCTCGAGACGGCGTACGATCGCGGCTACTTCGACATTCCACGGGAGGCCTCGGCGACGGAGCTGGCCGACGAACTCGACATCGCACAGTCGACGGTGAGCGAGCGGCTCCGAACCGCCGAGCGAACGCTGCTGGAGCTCATCTACGGCCCTCGAGAGTAGCCGGCCGCACTCCGTCTCGACGGTTGAGAGGTGACGATCTATCACTCCTGTTTTAAAGAGCGATAGCTATCGAGGGCGATAGGGAGTAGAACGATTCTAGTTAGCCCGTAACGTGGGGGTGGATGACGCAGCAAGAAAATCATGAAGGATCGGTCGCCGGGGATCGCGGCCGGCTCACGCGGCGTAGCTACGTCGCCACGGCCGCCGCGGCGCTCGGAACGAGCGCGCTCGCGGGCTGTAGCGGTAGTCGCGGACAGAGCCTCGAGCCGGACGTGCCCGACGGCGTGCCGAAGACGGTGGAGACGCAGTACTGGCGGGAGTGGGAGACGATCGACGCCGATTCGCCGCCGCTTGGTTACAGTGCGACCGCGGGCGCGGTGCTCGACCGGTTGCCCGTCGAGTTCTCGAGCGAGGACGACCCGTGGATGCGCGAACACGCGTTGATGGTCAAGCGCGGATTGAACGATCTGGGGATCGCCGTCACGCTCAACGACCGGCCGTTAAACCAGCTTTACGCCCAGAGTTGGGCGACGAAGGGACTCGAGGCGGTGATCTCGATGAGCACGCACGGCCCCGATCCTCAGCGGGGACTCGACCCGAATCCGCTGTTGATGCGTCGAACGAAGGAGTCGCTCTCGAACTACGACAACTACTACCATCCCGAACTGCAGGAGGTTCTCACCGAGCAAGAACAGACGACCGATCGGGCCGAGCGCGAAGAACTCGTCGACCGGGCACAGGAGATTTTCGCCGAGGACGTCGGGGCGCTGATCACGCTGTTCCCGAACATCGTGACGGCGGCGAACACGGAGCGATGGTCTGGCTACGTGAAGACGCCGGGCAACGGCCCGACGAAGGACTCGTTCGTCTGGACCGAGGTCAACCTCCAGCCCGAGACGGACAACCGCACCTACGTCAAGGGCGTCTCCACGTCGATGAACTCGCTGAATCTGCCGTGGGCGGCGGGCGGCGCGGAGGCAAAGCGATTGACGTTCATCTACGACGGACTGTTCGACGCGACGCCCGACCTCAACGTGGTCCCCGCGCTCGCGACCGGCGGCGGCTTCGTCGACGAGACGACCGTCGAACTCACGCTGCGCGAGGGCGTCGAGTGGCACGACGGCGAGTCGTTCACTGCCGAGGACGTGAAATTCACCGTCGAGCTCTACCAGGAGTATTCCTCCTCGAGTCAGGTGCCGTTCTACGAGCCGATCGACTCCGTCGAGGTGCTCGGCGATCACGAGGTGCAGTTCAACCTGAAAGATCCCGACGCGGCGTTCATGACCCAGCGAGTGGTCCGCAGCGTCATCATCCCGAAACACCGGTGGGAGGACGTGGACAACCCGTCTCAACACAACCCGGATGCCCCCGTCGGCACCGGTCCCTTCGAGTTCGAAGACTGGGAGCAGGGGACCCGGTTCTCGGCCTCGCGCAACGACGGCCACTGGATGTTCGACGACGACTGGCGGGCCGACGCGCTGGGCGACCAGGCCGAGCGCGGCCCCGGTATCGAGCGGGTTATCTGGATCAACGTGAGCAACGTCGACGCGCTGATCGGCTCGCTCCAGAGCGGCTCGATCGACGCCGTCGGGACGACACTCTCGACGCTGCAGGCCGACCGCGCGGCCAACGCCGACGGGATCGAACAGCTGTCGGCCGGCAACTACGCGCCGCTCGACGGGAAACTCATGTTCTCCTGTCCGCTCATCCGCGACAAGGAGTTCCGCGTCGCGCTGGCGAAAGTGGTCGACTCGCAGGGGTTCGTCGAAGACTTCCTGCAGGGCGAAGGGACGGTGCCGGCCGGCGAAAACCCGATCTCCTCGCTCACCCAGTGGCACAACCCCGAAACGACCGGCTACAGCTACGACGTCGAGGAGGCGCGAACCATCCTCGAGCGGGCGGGGTACACCTGGGACGACAGCGACAACCTGCGGTTCCCGAACGGAGAGGCCTGGGGTGCGTTCGTCGACCGAATTCAGCCTGGGAACACCCATAAGCGCCGCTCTGAGCTCAACCAGCCCGATTTCTCACAATGAACCGTGCGACCACCCTCGTGAGAGGAACGACCCGAACGGAGGCGAATCGACACCCCGACCGAACCGGCGCTCGAGCCGAGTGTGCCGCAGCGAGCGGCCGTGCGGCGACCGTCGCGGAGACGCCGGCGAGCGACTGCACGGCGGTCGACGCGACGGCACGACCGGCGACCGAGATGGCGAGCACCGCGGAGGATGACCGATGACGAAGTTCCAGCGGTTCCTGCTCAAACGGCTCGCGATCTCCGTCCTGCTGACGCTGATCGCCGTCTCGGTGATCTTCGTCGTCTTGCGGCTCCTGCCGGGAAGCCCATTCGAGGCGCTCGTGACCTCGGGGAACTTGAATCAGGAACAAATCAGCGAAATCCGGTCGATGTACGGGCTCAACCAGCCGCTGTGGAAGCAGTACATCAGCTACCTCGGGAGCCTGCTGACCTTCCAGTTTGGCTACTCCATCCTGCGGAGTCAGCCGGTCTGGGCGGTCCTCGAGCCGCGCCTGATCAACTCGCTGATTCTGCTCGTGCCCGCGCTGGTGACGACCGCGATCCTGAGCTCGCTGCTTGGCATGTACGCCGGCTGGAACCGAGGCAGTCGCCTCGAGAAGGTCAGCATCGTCTCGACGACGCTGCTGCGCTCGACGCCGGTGTTCATCACCGCGATCGGCTTCATCATCGTCTTCGCGTACAACTTAGAACTCGTCCCCGCACTCGGAATGCGATCGATCCGGGCGACGCCCGAGGGCTACCTCGAGACGTTCGTCTCGCTCGACTTCCTGCACCACTATCTCCTCCCCTTTACGGTCGCCGTCCTCTACTACAGCGGCGACTTCCTGTTGCTCGCTCGCAACGGCGTCGTCGAGAAACGGGGCTCGGAGTTCCTCAAACTCCACCGCGCGAAGGGGCTGACGGAGATGCAGCAACTGGCCCGCGCGGGCCGAAACTCGATGCTGCCGATCCTGACGTACTTCACGCTGCGACTGGGGATGATCTTCCAGGGACTGATCCTGCTCGAGGTCGTCTTTAGCTGGCCCGGAATCGGCCGCGAACTCGTGTTGGCCATCCAGCAACAGGACTATCCGCTGGTGCAGGCCGCCGTCTTCATCATGGCGTTGGCCGTGATCATCGCGAACCTCGCCGCCGACGTCCTCTATGCGTACTTCGATCCGACGGTCTCGACGAACGGAGGTGGGGCGGCATGAGCACGGAAACGAAACCGAAAGGGGAACTGTACGAGCGCATCGATTCGCTGTTGACGACCGTTCGCGATCAGTTCGCGTTCTTGCGACAGGACCCGCTGGCGTTCGGCGGGATGATCGTCGTCGCGGCGTTCGTGTTCCTCGGGCTGTTCGGGCCGTTGCTCGCCCCGCACGACCCGATCGAGTACACCGTCCGCGGCGACGGCGGCTCCGTCCTTCGGCTCTCGGCCCCGAGCGCCGAGGCGTTCTTCGGGACGACATCGTACGGCAAGGAC
This sequence comes from Natrinema sp. 74, assembly GCF_046097095.1. Lineage (NCBI taxonomy): Archaea > Methanobacteriati > Methanobacteriota > Halobacteria > Halobacteriales > Natrialbaceae > Natrinema > Natrinema sp. 74. The sequence goes on along the minus strand of NZ_CP175698.1, from coordinate 2,282,948 downwards.
GTGCTGAGCCAGTTCCTCGCCGGTGCCCGGCCGACGCTCATCGTCGGGCTGTTCGGCGGACTCGGAACGGGCGCGCTCGGCTTTACCGTCGGCGTCGTCAGCGGCTACTACGGCGGCTGGGTCGACGAACTCCTGATGCGCCTGACCGACCTGACGTTCTCCTTGCCGTTCATGCCCATGGCGTTGCTGCTGCTGACGTTCATGACGCCGAATATCTGGCTGATCACGGCGATCATCGCCGCCTTCCTCTGGAAGATGCCGGCGCGGGTCGTCCGCTCGGAGGTGCTATCGGTCCGCGAGCGGACGTTCGTCAAGTCCGCTCGAGCCAGCGGCGCGAGCGACCTGCGGACGATGCTGTACCACGTCGCGCCGAACGTGTTGCCGATCGGCTTTCTCTACACCGCCTACGGCGTCGCCTGGGCGATTGCCGCACAGGCGAGCCTGGCGTTCCTCGGCTTTGGCGACCCGACGATGACCAGTTGGGGCCGGATGCTCCGGCAGGTGTTCGCGTCGGGTAACATGCGCGTCGCGTGGTGGTGGGTGCTTCCGCCCGCCGTCGGTATCGCCGCGATAACCACCTCGGTGTTCCTCATCGGCCGCGCCTACGAGGAAGTCATCAACCCCGAAATCCAGACCAACCAATGAGTCTACTCGAAGTCGACGATCTCAAAGTCACGTATAGCACGCATCCCGAGGAGGACGGGAACGTCCACGCCGTCAACGACGTTTCCTTTACCATCGACGAGGGCGTCAACTACGGCCTCGCCGGCGAGTCCGGCTCTGGGAAGTCCACCGTCGCGGAGGCGCTGCTCGGACTGCTCCCTGGCAACGGCACCGTCGAGCGCGGGACGATCGAATTCAACGGCACGGACCTCACCGACCTCTCCGAGGCCGAGCGCCGGGACATCCTCTGGGAGGACATCGCCTACATCCCCCAGAGTGCGATGGACTCGCTCGATCCCGTGATGTCGACCGGCGACCAGATCGCACAGGCCATCCACACTCACCGAAACGTCTCCGACGCGAAGGCCCGCGACCGCGTCCGCGAGCTGTTCGAGATGGTCGGCCTCGATCCCGACCGGATCGACGACTACCCCCACGAGTTCTCCGGCGGGATGCGCCAGCGGGTTACCATCGCGATGGCGCTGGCCCTCGAGCCGGACCTCATCATCGCCGACGAGCCGACAACCGGGTTAGACGTCATCGTCCAGGACAAGATCATCGACAAGATTCTCGAAATTCAAGAGCGGATGGACAGCTCGCTGTTGCTGATCACCCACGAGATCGGCGTCATCGCCGAGACCTGCGACGAGCTGTCGATCCTCTACGGCGGGAAGGTCATGGAACAGGGCAGCGTCGACAACGTGCTGGTCAATCCCACGAACCCATACACGATGGGGCTGAAGAACTCCTTCCCGGAGATCGACGAAGAGGACAAGGATCCCGTCGCGATCCCCGGCTCGCCGCCGAACCTGAACGCGGAGCCGACGGCCTGCGTGTTTCAGGACCGGTGTCCGTTCGCCACCGACGAGTGCGGGGAGTCCCACCCCGAGCCGGTCGAGCTTCCCAACCGAAACCACCGGTCGGCCTGTCACCGCGTCAAGGAGGCCGCACAAATGCGACAGGCGGCCGACGAGCCAGAGACCTGGGACATCCCCGACGACGCCGACGGCGGCTCCGACCGCGGCGAGGTCATCCTCGAGACCGATGGCCTCGAGAAACACTACGAGCAAAGTCAGCCGCTGCTGGACAAGATCCGCGGCGAGGATCCCGACTCCGTGAAGGCCGTCGACGGCGTCTCGCTGTCGGTCCGCCGATCGGAGGTGCTCGGCGTCGCCGGCGAGTCCGGCTGTGGGAAGTCGACGCTGGGCGAGACGATGGCCCTGCTCGAGGATCCGACCGGCGGCGAATTGACCTTCGACGGCGAACCCTACGAGTACTATCAAAACGGCAACTTACAGGAGTTCCGGCGGAAGGTCCAGATCGTCTTCCAGGACCCGTTCGACTCGCTGAACCCGCGCCAGACCGTCCGCAAACTCGTCGGCGAGCCGCTTTCGATCCACGATTACCGCACCGACGAGAAAGAGCGGGCGATCGTCGAGACGTTAGAGAAAGTGGGGCTAACCCCTGCCGAGACGTTCCTCGATAAGTACCCCCACGAGCTCTCCGGCGGCCAGCGCCAGCGCGTGGCGGTCGCCAAGGCGCTGGTGCTCGATCCGGACTTCCTGATCTGTGACGAGCCGGCGTCGATGCTGGACGTCTCGCTGAAGGTCAACCTGCTGAACCTGCTGCGGGGGCTGGCCGATACCGAAGACATCGGCATCGTCTACATCTCCCACGACCTCGCGAGTCTGGTCCAGGTCTCGGATCGGCTGGCCATCATGTACCTCGGCCGCGTCATCGAGGAGGGCGAGGTGGATCAGGTCGCGACCCGGCCCAGCCATCCCTACACCGCGTCGCTGCTATCCGCTGCGCCCGAGAAGGACCCGACGGTCGACCGGACGCGCGTCTTGCTCGAGGGCGAGCCGCCGGACCCGGTCGATCTCCCCTCCGGCTGTGCGTTCGCTCCGCGGTGTCCGAAAGCGCAGGACTCGTGCTGGGAGGCCGAGCCGGCCATCGACGAGACCGGCGACGAGCGCCACCGAGCGGCGTGTTACTACCCGGAGGGGGCCAGCGAAGACGGACCATCCACGGACAATGGCAACAAATTTCAGCCATCAGTGAATGCTGATTCAACAGGTGACTGAGTAGGATGTTCGGGCTCGAGGCGGTCACGGCGGGAACCCTCGTCGCCGGTATCGACCCTCCGACGAACCTCGTCGTCGCGGCTGGCGTCGGGACGCTCAGCGTGTTGCTGGTCCTGTCGGGATTTTTCTCCTCGTCAGAGACGGCGATGTTCTCGTTGGCCCAGCACCGCATCGAGGCGCTGGCCGAGGAGGGAGCACCCGGCGCGGAGACCGTCCGGTCCTTGCAGTCCGACCCCCACCGGTTGCTGGTGACCATCCTCGTCGGGAACAACCTCGTCAACATCGCAATGTCGTCGATCGCAACGGGGTTGCTTGGGATGTACCTCGCCCAGGGGCAGGCCGTCCTCGCGGCGACGTTCGGCGTGACGGCGGTCGTTTTGCTGTTCGGCGAGAGTGCGCCCAAATCGTACGCCATCGAGAACACAGAGTCGTGGGCGCTCACCGTCGCCCGTCCGCTTCGACTCTCGGAGTACGTCCTCTATCCGCTGGTGGTCACCTTCGACGGACTGACCCGCCTTATCAACGGTCTGGTCGGCGGCACCGCCGTCGAATCGTCGTACGTGACCCGCGACGAGATCCGCGAGTTGATCCGAACCGGCGAAAGCGAGGGGATCATCGAGGCCGACGAGCGCGAGATGCTCCAGCGCGTGTTCCGGTTCAACGACACCATCACCAAGGAAGTGATGACCCCGCGGTTGGACGTGACCGCCGTCGCCCGATCGGCGACGGTCGACGACGCCGTCGCGAAGTGCGTCGAGAGCGGCCACACTCGCCTCCCGGTCTACGAGGGCGGACTCGACAACGTCGTCGGCGTGGTCGAACTCGGTACCCTCGTTCGCGACTACAAGCACGGTGAGTCGACCGAGGGCGAGTCGCTCGAAGCCTATCTCGAGGAGACGCCCCACGTTCCGGAGAGCAAACAGATCGACGACCTGTTCCGCGAGATGCGCGCCGAGCGCGTCGAGCAGGTCGTCGTCATCGACGAGTTCGGCACCACGGAAGGGATCGTCACGACCGAGGACATCGTCGAAGCGGTCGTCGGCGAGATCCTCGACACGCAGGAAGAAGAGCCGATCGAGACCGTCGACGAGCGGACCGTCCGGGTCGACGGCGACGTGAACATCGAGGACGTCAACGACGCCATCGGCGTCGAATTCCCCGAAGGCGAGGAGTTCGAAACCATCGCCGGCTTCGTGTTCAACCGCGCCGGCCGACTGGTCGAGCCCGGCGAGACGTTCGCCTACGATGGTGTCGAACTGACCGTCGAACGAGTCGATAACACGCGCATCAAGCGCGTGCGCATCGTCGAACCCGATCCGTCGGTGGCCGACGAACCCGGCGTCGCCGCCTCGAGCTAACGACTGCCCTGGGTGTCCGTCGGCCGACATGACCGTCACGACCGGGCGGTCGGCCGCGAGCAGGACCGACTGCGTCGTAATGCCGAACAGCGCCTTCCCCGTCGGGGATCAGTTCCGGCCGCCGATGACGACGTACTCGGCGTCGATCTCGTCGCGTCGACCGCTGCGAGTATCGACAGACACGACTGTCTACCTGGAATAGGTGGAGAGATATGATTGTAATGCATACCTTTTCCAACAGCGCAGACATACACGAATGACTGGCAACAGTTGGCTACATCACACGGCTAGCAACAGCGCTGCGTACCCCGAGCCACCGAGCGCGAACGCCCAGAACCGACTCTCGCGATCGGAGGGCAGTTCCTCTTTGATCACGTTGAGGATGACGCCGCCGGCCAGAAACGGCAAGAAGACGGCGACCAGCAGCTCGGTTCCCTCGAGCGCGTATCCCGCTCCGAAGCCGACGAGCACCGCCGCCGACAGCAGCCACCGGCCTCGGCGGTGGTACACCCGCCCGTGGTGTTCGCGGAGACCGTCGTCCGTGACGACGAAGTGCAACGCCATGGCGACGACGAAGAGGGCGAGGTTACCGAGTTCGCGATCCCAGAGCAGCGAGCCGATGATGGCATTGTAGACCGCGAACGCGCCGAGGTGGAGCCAGAAGACGCCGGCCGCGACAGTGTCCCCGTCCCGATCGGTACCGGTGGTTGACCGGCGAGCGAGGTGCTCGAGGCCGTAAAAGGTGATGAACCCGACGAGGGCCAGCAGGTAGCCGTACTGTTCGACGAGCGGCACGGAGAGCCCGTGACGGTCGATCGTCGCGGCGGCCTCATGGATCTCGGGCAGGAGGTGGACGAACACGTACGCAACCGAGACGCCGCCGGCGATCGACAGCCATCGGCTCCGCGGGAGCCGCCCACTGATACCGAGTCGGCCGGCGAAGAGGTGAACCAGTGCGAGGACGATCGCGTACGTGAAGAGAACTGCGGTGGCGGGACCCGCCGACTCACTCGGAGACATCGCCAACGGGTATGCGAGAGACGACCAAATGGATTAGCCGGCGACTCAGTGACGGCGATGTACCGAAAATCGATTCTCGAGGCGAAAGCGCCGACCCGTAGCTGAAAAACGTATTTACCCCAGGACTCGCCGTATGAGTCTGCTTTCAACGTCGCCCGTCAGGCCCACAAGGAGTACCACGCCGACCCGCAGAAGGAGATAACAACTGAACGCCCTCGGACCGCCGAATCTGGACCCGCGTACTCGTGCCACTCGCTATAGAATCTCAAGGTCGAGGAGGAGCCAGCTTCGCGTATACCGTATTGTGAGTTGACGTTCCACTGGCGAGTGTGATCGTGGAGAGCGGCGGAGCCGGACGGAACGGCGGCCGAACGGGTCGGTCTGCGATTCAGTCGTCGACGCTGTGGGTCCGATCACCACCGCCCGGCATCGCGGCACCGACCGTCCCGGCGGTTCGCCGAAGGAGCCGACGGAACGACTGCCAGCGGCGGACGAACAGCGCGACCCCAAGGACGACGTAGATGGCAGTGTAGAGCAACAACAGTTCGGTGCTCTCGACCGGGAGTCCAAAGTACTCCTGGATGATGGCGAACTCCAGAACGACCTGCGAGAGGAAGAGGACGAGCAGCGTGAGCGCCTCCCTGACGGACATCTCGAAGTTCAACAGGAGGGCGATGGCGAAAAAGGACTGGGCAGCGGTCAGCCAGATTTCCGCGGACTGTTTATAGTCGAAGGCGAGGACGCCGTACTCGCCGAGCGCGAGGGAGTGGACGACGACGAGGGTGCCGATGAGCAGCGTCCACTGGTTGAGCTTCGAGGAGATGAGCGCGTTGAAGCCGGCCGTCGAGCGGGCCTTATTGACGAGGTAGACGACGACGATGAGCTCCGGCGATTCGGAGGCCAGCGGCGCGATCCACTGGATCATGAAGAACGACGGGACGCCCACCTCCTGGCCGAGGTGCTCGAGGCCGTGGGCGAACGGTTCAACGGCCGTGAAGATCATCACGCCGGCATAGCCGAACAGGAGCAGGACGGTCAGGACGCGGCGGCCCCGCGAAAACTGCTGGAGGTATGCCGGCACCCCGACGTGTTCGGTCTCGGGTTCGGCCTCGCCGCGGAGGATGACCGCAATGTAGAGCACGTAGAGGCCGACGAGAAACAGCATGTCGAAGATGTCGATACCGCCGTTGAGGGGAACGAGAAAGGCCCAGGCGGTCGCGACGAGCAGGAAAACGACCTCGAGGCCGATATCTCGGTCGAGGACGACGACGTCGGAGAGGAACCCGGAACGGGACTCGACCGAGGGATCGGTCGACGATCCCCGGCGGAAGATCGTAAAGAGGGCGACGCCGGCCCAGCCGATGCCGATCAGGATCCGGTTCGCACCGGTCATGTTGGCGACCGCGAGATTTCCCGCCTGGACGCCGCGTTCGGTCCCCGCGAACACGCCCGCGTTCCAGGCGTAGAGGGCGTCGACGGCGTACTCGGGCGCGACGGCCAGCACCGCGAGCACCGCGATCGCGAACGCTCGCGGCACGTCCTTCTCGGCGGTTTCGGCCGCCCACGCGAGCAGGAACGAGGCCCCGAGGACGGCAAGACCGGTCACGAGCACCGTTCCGAGCGTCGACAGCGTCTCGAGTAGCGCCGGCGCTTCGTATGCGATTCCTGTGGTAGCCGCGAACCAAGGGAGGACTTCGGTCGCTCCCCAGACGGCGACCCAGGGGAGAGTCAATGCGAGTGCGGCCGAAATCGCGCCGAGCGCTTGTCGTTTCATAAGGGTCGTGACTGGAACGCGTACAGGTGGAATATCATAAGTGATGCGTTGCGGAGGCAGTGATGCCTGCTACTGCTACGGTGGGGTCCTCGACCGGCCGGCCGATAACGAAGCCGTTCGACCCCGGACACTCGAGTCGGTAGGTTTCGTCGGGGACTGGCCGCTCACGTTCGAGGGCAAGGTCCGTCTTCGGTCCGAGGACGCCGACGGGGTGCTCGCAGGCGGCCACACCACAGCCGATTCGCGGGTCGCCCGGACTTCAACGCCCTGAACGTGTAACGCGACGGCCGAACTTCCGTCGTGTGGGACCTCCGGTAGATGGTTCGTCGCAGAACGTGGCTGGTGACGGTCGTCGCACTCGTCCTGATCGTCGCGACGGTGACCTACGGCGTCCTCGCGGTGGATCGACCGCGGGTCGAGTCGGTCGAGAACGACTGGGGGACCGTCACGTCCGATCGGACCGAGATCGAGACGGAAGTGACCGTCGACAACCCGTTTTTGCTCCGCCTGGGCGACGCCGCGGCGGACGTGTCGTATACGGTCTCGTTAAACGACGTCGAGGTCGCGACGGAGCAGGAAAACCGCGTACACCTCGGCGGCGGCGAGAGCACCGTCAGCGTCTCGACGTGGATCGACAACGACGAGATCCCGGCGTGGTGGGCCTCCCACGTCAATCACAACGAAACGACGACGGTGCACGTCGAACCGGACATCGTCGTCGAATACGCCGGAATCCGGGTCCCGGCGGAGGCGTTGACGCGGACTCGAACCGTTCACACGAACCTGCTCGAGCCACTCGAGACGAACGAGAGCCGGCAGTTCCAGATCTCGAATCAGACGGTGTTCGTCGTCAACGAGACGAACGCAAGGTGGGGCAACGCCACCGTCAACCGAACGCCGATCGAGGCGTCGGCGACGGTGACGAACTCGCTGTCGGTTCCGGTTCCGATCACGCAGCTCGGGTATACGGTGCAACTGAACGGACTCGTCGTCGGTCAGGGCACCGCCGCCGAACAGACCGTACTCGAGCCGAACAGTACGCAGACGCTCGAGGCCAGTGCGGTGATCGACAACGCCAAACTCGACGAGTGGTGGGTCACACACCGTCGGCAGGGCGGCGTCTCGAACCTGACGGTCGACTTCAACGCCACCGTCGCGTACGGCGGCGTCGAGCGGACCCTCCCGCTCGAGTTCATTTCGTACCAGCGGCAGTTCCGGACGGACCTGTTCGCCGCATCGAACGCGACGGGAAGCGCGAGCGCGAACGCGTCGGCCGGTAGTGGAAACGGCGGGGAAGGTGGAGGACGGGAAGCGGCCGAGAACGGAACGTAGTTCGGCGAGAACGACGGCGCGTCTCGCTCTCGCGTAAATCGGGCCGCCTCCTTTCGTCTCGCGACACGGACCGCGAACCGACCGTACTGACTCGAGCTATTTCTCCCTCCGCCGCGAACGACCGGGTATGACCGACTTCCGCGGCGTCTGGTCCGAGAGCGAGGTCGAGACCTTCCTGCAGGAGGCGACGATCCCGATCCGCATCGCCACGCATCGACCCGACGGCTCGCTGTGGCTCGTCGCGCTGTGGTTCCGGTATCGAGATGGCGTCCTCGAGTGTGCAACCGGGGCGAACGCGACGCTCGTGCGCTTCCTGCGACACGATCCCGAGATCGCGTTCGATATCTCGACGAACGACGTCCCCTACCGGGGACTCAGGGGGAATGGGACCACGGAGATCGCAGCCGATAGCGAGAAGGCAGTCCTGCGCGACCTACTCGAGCGCTATCTGGGCGGCACCGACTCCGCGCTCGCCCGGTGGCTGCTCGCCGGCGACCGCGAAGAGGTCCGGATCGAGATCGAGCCGCGGGAGGTCTACAGTTGGGATTATTCGGGGCGGATGGGGGCGGACCCGAGCGACGGCGACGGATAGTCGAACGAACGACCCGCAGTCGGGATCTGCCGCCGACTAATACTGCGGCTCGAAACTGAGTTCGTGGTGGTCGTACGTGTAGCGCTCGATACCGGCCTCGTCACACCGTTCGAGAAGGTCCGCCGGCGGAACGTACGGGTCCTCGCCGAACTCCGTCTCGAGGTGGTTGCAGAACGCGATCGCCACGTCGCGGTCGGCTGTGTCTTCGACGTCGACGACTGTGAGTCGACGCCTGCGTCCCGCCGAGAGACGATAGTCGTGGTATCGATCTTGCTGGCGATCGCCGTGCCACCCGATCTCAGACGGCGGCCGAACGGTCCCGGCTACCGGTACGCGGCCAGGGGCGACTCGAACTGCGCCCCCGCTTCGGCCCGGCGCTCGAGTTCTCGGAGCAATCCGCGTTCCATGACGAAGTGAACGGGCTCCCAGCAGAGGTAGTTTAGCGCCTCGTGGCGGGTCGGAACCGGAACGCGAGAGTCGCTCGAGGCCCGCCGCAGGTCCGACCGCGTCCGGGCGAGCAACCGCGTCGTCTCGCGGTCGACCGGCTCGAGGACGAACGCCCACGTCCACGGCGGCGACTCGCCCCGCGGCTCGAGGACGAGCGCGTGTCCGGGCTCGAACAGGGCGATCTCCGGCGACTCGGCCGGCGAGAGCGGCGAGTCGTCGGCCACGTCGACGGTATCGCCGGCCTCGAGGTCCGAGCCCGCCGGCACAAACTGGGACGCATCGCTGCCGGTACCGTCGACGGCGGTCTCGAGGGGGTCGTCGCCGTCGAGGCCGTCTCGCCCGCCGGCGAGTCGGACGAGCCACGGCCAGACCACTTCGGCGGGCGCGTCGATCTCGATTGCGCGGGTGACCTGATCCGTCGCCTCGGGCAGCAGCTCGTCGCCCGGAAGCGAAGCCTGCGCTTCCCGCTCGGTGGCCCCCCAGCGGCGGTGCCGGGGCCGGATCGCGAAGTGGTACACGCCGGCCGCCGCGAGCGTGACCGCACCGAGGAGCCGTCGAGCGGTCAGCATCGATCCGCCTCGGGCGTCATCGTGGTCGCGCTCCGCCCGCGATGTCCGGCGCGCGAGCGCCGCCGCGTCGGCTCCGATGCGCTCGAGCGCTTTCGACATGAGATAGCCCGCGAACGGGCCGATGAGCCGCCAGTACCGGCGGAAGTTCCGGCGGGCGCGCTCGTCGGTCGTCGCCGTGCGCGCCTCGTAGGTTAGCAGCGTCCGGCCGTCGCCGTACGGTCGGACGGAGAGGCCGACGGCGAGTTTGGCGTAGCCGGGGTCGTCGAACGCCGCGAACGCCTCGGGATCGACCCGCCGCCATTCGATGGCCGGTCGCCAGAACGTTCCGACCGCGCCGAAGACGAACTCTTCGCCCGGTTCGTCGGCGAGTGTCGTCCACTCGTCGGTCTCCGGAATGTCCGCGAGTCGCAACTCCTCGAGCGGCCGGTCGCGCGACGTACCGCCGATCCAGTGAGCGACGGCCGTCGGCGCGTCCCGCAGCCGTCCCAGCGCGCGCACGATCGGCCCGGTGTCGGTCAGATCGGCCGTGAGCATCGCCTCGTAGGTCGTCTCGGGGTCGGCGTCGACGACCGTGTGCCGAACCGTCGTGACGTCGTACTCGGGCAGGTATCGGTCGATACGCATCGACGGATCGGCCGCGTCCGCGCCCGGCGTTGCGAACGGATTTTGCATGCTATTTTCTATCACGACATCGGTGATAAACGAACGGTCGCGGTTCGCAGTGGGGCGAGGCTCACTCGCTCGAGTCGAACTCCTGGTAGATAACGTGTCCGCAGGCCTTGCAGTGGGAGGCGTCCCGATCGTGCGACGAGAGCCCGCAGTTGGGGCAGGTGACGTTGACCTTCCCCGTTCGAGCCCACTCGCGGGCGATCTTGCTCGCCTGCCAGGGGAGGACGATGATGGCGGCCAGGATCGCCGCCACGGTGACCCACCGGCCCGCGGTCGTCACCGGGACGATATCGCCGAAGCCGACGGTCGACAGCGCCACCACGACATAGTAGAAGGCGTCACCGAACGTGTCGACGGCGGGATTGCGGCCGTGTTCCGCACTGTAAAATAGACCGGCGGAGACGAACAGCAAGACGAGCACCGTCAACAGCAGTTTCAGCGCGCGCAGGGCGTTGTCCGAGATCGTCCCAAAGAAAAACTCCGCGTCCTGCGTGAACCGATAAAAGCGGAGTACGCGGATGACCCGGATCACGCGGAGGAAGCCGACGCTGGCGACCGTCGCCGCCCCCGGCCAGCCCACGACGAGCAGCGTCGGCAAGATCGCGAGCAGATCGACCAGCGTGTAGACGTTGAAGAACTCCTGTAAGCGATCTGCCGCGCCGTAGAGTCGCAAGACGTACTCCACCAGAAACACGACCGCGATGGCGACCTCGGCGTTCCAGAGAAGGGTATCAACGGCCGGCGAAAGCGGGTACGTCTCCGCGACGAAAATGGCGACGAACGCGAGGTTCAGCGCCAGCAAGGCGATGTCGATGGCCTGCCCCGGTCGCGTCCGGTGGTCCAGCAAGTAAAACCGCACGACCTCGCGAAGATCACGGTGTCGTGTCTTCGATTCGGTCGGCATTCGACGGGAACTCCGAGACGGATCTACGTAGACTCTGGGATCCGCCGGCACGCGGTCAGCCTCGAGCGGCCAGTGACGACGCGAATCGGCTCTCGGCGACGCCGCCGTCGTCCCCGGACGGGTCGGCGACTCACGAGGAAGCGGCGGCCTCGGCGGCGTCTAACAGTCGCGCGATCGTGGGATCGTCCTCGAGCAAGACGATGGCACCCTCGCTGTATTCGACGAGTCCGTGTGCGCGCAACGACGGGAGCGTGAGGTGGTGCAGTTCGGTTTCGGCCTGCTCGAGCGTCTCGTCCGAGACCTCGTTCGGATCACACTTGCGTTTGCGGGCGGCGACGTGTCGGGCGAGTTCCGTCCTGTCGACGGGCGAGCGCGCTCGTCGCAGATAGCTGAGCGCGTGGCGTCGCGTGGAGTCCGCGAGGACCGTAAACGCGTCGTCGACCGAGAGCGACGAGCCGCCGTCGGTACGGATCCGGGCCGAGGTGCCGCGAGTCCGACGCGTTGGCCGGTCGTGTACACGATATCGCGTCGTCATACACCTCTCACGACGGGACAGCCACTAAGAGACGCGGCTTGCGTCCGCTACCACTACGACCCCGCTCGAGGACGAAACTCCGACGGTGGATCGATGACGATTCGGCCGCCGCCGATAGTGACGTCATGTTCGTGAATGCTGACCGTGACGCCGACGGTTGCATCGTCGGTCGCCGTGGCCGCCTCGACCGCGTCGACGAGGACATCGGCATCGATACTGTCACCAACCGGCTCCATCTCGGTCGTCGGAACGCCGGCGATGTCTGCCACGGACCGGATCGCGCTGACGACTATGTCCGCGCCGTCAGCGGCATCGTAGTGCTGTTCGTACGTCCCGGTTCGTGCGTCGAACGTCGGACCGTCAGCCGGTCGATGAGTGTGTTCTGACATGGGTATGAGGCGTCGGATACGGGTGTGTGCTATCCGTTCTACGAACCCGGGCGTGTTAAATTTGGCCCTTGGAGGCCTCGAGAGCCGATATTTTCCCACGAGTGAGATCGTTCCCACGAGTGAAAACGAGCTCGGCTGGGGAGACCCCTCAGAACAGAGTCACGTATTCCGAGCGATCGCGATACCGCTCGTACATCGATTCCGCCCACTGGAACACGTCGGGGTCGTCGGACTCGACGAAGAGCCGAAGGAATCCATCATCGTCGTGGGCGGCGATCCCGACCGTCGCATCACAGAGGAAGAGTTCGAACGGACAGCGATCATAGACCAGTATCTCGAAATGGCCGGTTTGAGCCGCCTCACGGGCGTGGCTCCCGTATTCGGAAAAGAGGATTTCGACGACTCGCCGGTCGAAGATCGCGACGACCTCCGTCCCGCGCTGGACCTGCTCGTATGCCATCTCGAGATAGAGCGGCGAAATGACCCCCGCGAAGAGACGAATCCGCTCGGCGTCCGCCAGCAAATCGGTGATCCGTCTGGTCGCGACGTGTGCGTGTGCCTGCTGTGGATACGTGACCTCGGCGTCCGCGAGGTGTTCGATCGGAACCGTCACGGGCGTCGTAGCGACCGTCTCGAGCAGTGGGCGGAGCCGGTCGGCGGTCGCGATCGCCGTTCGGCAGCCGGTAATCTCGTCCGCGACGACGCGACCGAATCCAGTGAGTTCGAACCCGCCGTCGGTGTCGGCGAGGATGCGCTGATCGGCGAGCGATTCGATCGCGCGGTGGACGGTCGACCGGGACAGCGACGTATCGCCCTCGAGTTCGTTCGGCGTCTTCGGCCCGTCACGTAGCACGGCGAGGAGTTCGCTGCGACGCATCAACTCCACCGGATCTGGCTCGGTCTCGTCTCCGGACATCGCGACCACCGGCTATACGCGTTCGATCTCCGCTTCGATGGCGTCGCGCTCGATGTCGAGGTCGTGTGCGTACGCGGCGTGTTCCGCGACGAGGTGGACGATCTCGTCGCTGCTGTCGGCACGCACGAGGAATGGACAGCCCTCCTGAAAACACTCGAATTTGAATGCCATGAGAAGTCAGCGCAAGTAACGGTCGGCGGGCGTGTAAAGCCGCCCCCAGCGATCGCAGCCCGTTCGGCGCGCTCGAGCGTAGCCCCGAGTTCGAAACCGCACGCCACACCGAAAGCCGACCAGCGGATCTACGACCGGTCACTCCGTCGACGGCGTTCGTCGCGAAGTCGAGTCACGATGTGTCGCACCGTCCGCGTGACGATCGACTCGCGGGTGTACTCGACGTCCCACGCCTCGAGCACTCCCCGCATCGTCGCGACGCCGTCCGATCGCCGAATCGCTTCCTGTTTGGCGTGTTTCAACGGATGGCTGAGCCAACTATACTCGGTGTGTGCGTAGACATCAGTCCGATCGCGGCTCCGCTCGAAGAGGACGACGTGGAGTTGCCGGTCGGCAAGCCGCGACGATCGGTACGCCCAACTCCCGTCCGATCCGTTCCCGACCAGCGTGTAATGGTACAGGCTCAACGGATCCCAGGAGAACCCTTCGTCGTTCAGTTTTTCCTCTACTTCCGCGATCGGTAGCGAGACCGTCGCGACGTATCCCTTCGGCCAGACGCGATATTCCGGCTGGCCGAGTCCCTTCGCAACACGATCGATCACGGGCCCCATCTGCCGGCGGAATCGACGGGGTACTGTTGGTCGAACGTCGCTACCGAACATCGATGTGAACTAGTCGACGCAAGGGAAAAGGAACTACGCCGTCAGTTGCACCCATCACGGGATATCCCCATCGGAACGTCAGTGTAGCAGCCCAAATCGGGAGCGCCACCATACGACAGTACGTCGGACGGAGGCCATTGCTCGAGCGCTGCTCGTGTTGCCGCCGCTGCGCTACGACGTGACGGGCGGCGTGACCGTCGAGGGCGTCGGCGATGCTGCCGTCCTCCGCGAGGTGCTGGCGAGCGTTCTCGACGGAATCGACGTCTCGGTCGAGCGAGTCGGGGAGTACGACGCGGCGCGGGAACCGGTCGACGCCGCGCTTACGTCGCGCCAGCGCGACGCGATCGCGATCCGGCAGATTGCTCCACCGTGTCTCGTCGTGGCCGTTCGGCGTCGAAGCCGCCATCGAGATCGCATCGACATCGGCGTGCGTTCGGCGGCCGTGCCTGCGCTTGCGGGTGTTACTGACAAACGACCGCTCGGTGGAGGTCGCGACGAGACGTAATGATTCGATACGCTCTCGCACGGAATCAGCCGCCATGTCCGGTCGGGTTGCGGGACCGACGGTCGACGCTGCGTCACCGGTACCGGCGTCGAAAAACCATTCAGGCGTTCGTCACGGAGGTGAGCACCCTATGTCGACCGAACGACAGGACGTAACGGGTATAGAGCCGTCGCACGCCCCGGAGCGGGAGCCGTCGGAACGGTCGTTCGGACCGGGCGGCCGGCTCGCCGCTGCAACCGTCGGCGGAACGCTCCTGGTACTGGGGCTCAGACGACGGTCGCTCGGGGGCGCGGCGGCAGCGCTCACCGGCGGCTGGCTGGTCTATCGAGGCCTCGTCGGCGGCCAGCAGCGCGCCGAGACGGTCGACAGCGGCCCGGCGAGCGAAGCCGGTCGAGCAGCCGAAATGGACGCGTCTGGCGCGGTAGCGACGACCCGTTCGGTCACGATCGGGCAACCGGCGGACGAGGTCTACGAGCGCTGGCGTGATCCGGAAGCGATGACGCGCATCTACCGCGACCTCGTCGACGTGACGGCCGAGAGCGAGGATCGCTGGCACTGGACGGCAAGCGGCCCGCTCGGCGCGAGCGTGTCGTGGACGACACACGTCATCGAAGACCGGCCCGGCGAGGTCCTCCGCTGGGAATCACTCGAGGACGCGCCCGTCGCGAGCGAGGGGGCAGTCCGCTTCCGGGAGGCACCGGCCGACCGAGGAACGGAGGTGACGTTACACTTCCGCTTCGAGCCGCCGGGCGGCCCCGTCGGCACCGCGGTGACGAAGCGCCTCGAGGTCGTGCCCGACGCGCTCGCGGCCGTCGCACTGGATCGCTTCAAGAGCCTCGTCGAGACGGGGGAGATCCCGACGCTCGAGCGGAATCCGTCCGCGCGCGGCGCGGGTGATACCCTATGAGGGCGCTGTGCTGGCACGGCGAAGAGGACGTCCGAGTCGACGAGGTGCCCAATCCCGAACTCGTCAACCCCCACGACGCGATCATCGAGGTCACCGCCACGGCCATCTGCGGCTCTGATCTCCACCTCTACGACGGCTTCGTCCCGACGATGCGGGAGGGCGACGTGCTCGGCCACGAGCCGATGGGCGAGGTCGTCGAAGTGGGCAGCGACGTCGAGACGCTCGAGGAAGGGGATCGCGTGGTCGTGCCCTTTACGATCAGCTGTGGCTCGTGTTGGTTCTGCGAACAGGGGCTGTACTCGCTGTGTGATAACTCGAACCCGAACGCGGAGATGGCCCGGAAGGTGATGGGCCAGTCGCCGGCCGGGCTATTCGGCTATTCGCACATGCTCGGGGGCTACGCCGGTGGACAGGCGGAATATCTGCGAGTGCCGTTCGCCGACGTCGGCCCGATCAAAGTCGACTCCGACCTGTCCGACGAGCAGGTGCTGTTCCTGTCGGACATCTTCCCGACAGGGTACATGGCCGCCGAAAACGCCGAGATCGAAGACGACGACACGGTCGCCGTCTGGGGCTGTGGCCCGGTCGGCCAGTTCGCCATCCAGAGCGCCTGGATGTTCGACGCCGGCCGCGTCATCGCGATCGACCGCGTGCCCGAACGGTTGCAGATGGCTCGCGAGCACGGAGATGCCGAGACGATCCACTTCGAAGAGGAGGACGTCTACGACCGGCTGATGGCCATGACCGGCGGTCGCGGCCCGGACCGGTGTATCGACGCGGTCGGCACCGAGGCCCACGGCACCGGCCTCATGGGCCTCTCTGATAGGGCAAAACAGCGAGCGAACCTCGAGGCCGACCGGCCACACGTGCTCCGGCAGGCGATCAAGTGCTGTCGGAAGGGGGGAACGCTCTCCGTCCCCGGCGTCTACGTCGGCCACGCGGATAACGTCCCGCTCGGCCCACTGATGAACAAAGCGCTGACCGTCAACACCGGCCAGACCCACGTCCAGCGGTATCTGGACCCGCTGCTCGAGACGATCGAGGACGGCGACATCGACCCGTCGTTCGTCATCACGCACGAAGAGCCCCTCGAGCGCGGTCCCGAACTGTACGAGACGTTCCGCGACAAAGCGGACGGCTGCGTCAAGGTCGTGCTGACCCCCTGACTGACCGGGTCAGCGCTCCGGTGAGCACCGCGAGAGTGACTGTTCGGCCGTGGAGAGCCAGGTGCTACCGCCCGTGGTCTGCGGAGGGTGCCGTCGGCGCTCCTGTACTGCGTTCTCAGAAGGCTTCGTACTGCGTCCGTCGAACGCTTCACGGTCCGATGTGCGAACGAGAGCGAAGCGCTCGTTACCGCTCCTCGGTCGCTTCGCTCCCCGCACCGTCGTCCGACACTCCTCGCGGTTCGGGATCGCGAGAGAGTGACGCGCTCGAACGGCTCCGTGAGGGGGTCTCTGCTTCGCGCTCGAGGTGAAACGCCGGTGCTTCGGAACGCGGCGCTGCTTCAGTGAGGAACCCAATCGACGGGCTCGCTCCGAAGGCGACGAGCGAGGCCAAAAATACGGGGGTGATGCTCGCCCCGTCGGTCAGTGCGATCGCGATCAGGGCCGACGATAACGGTGTTCCGGTCACGACGGAATTAAACGCGGCCATTCCAGTTAGCACCGCTACCATCGGCGGTAACCCGGGGACAACCAACGCCGTGGCTTGGCCGACCAGCGCTCCCATGAACATATGCGGAATGATGAGCCCGCCGATCCAGTTGCCATGAATCGTGACGCCGGCCGCGATCATGACCGCACCGAGGGTCACCACGAGCGTCGGTAACGCAACACCCCCGTCCAACAGGACGCTCATCTTCGATCCGCCGTAGAAGTACGACAGCGGCACGAGCCACCCGAGGACACCGATAACGGTCCCCGCGAGCGTCGTACGCACATAGATCGCAAGCGATGACGCTCGAAAGAGCCGGCCGATCAGCGAGAACGTGCGCGAATAGATCAGCCCGAACGGAATGCAGACCAGACCCAGCCCGATCGCCCAGCCGAGTTTCCCGGGTGTTGCTGGGACGAGCGACGGCATCTGCCACACCGGGAAGAGATCCATCCCCCCGATCGTGACCTCCGTCAAATAGCCCGCAAAGGAGGCGACAAACGTCGGGATGATCGCCTCATAGTACTCCAAGCCGCGCTTGTGGGGCAGTTCCAACCAGAGTAAGGCACCACCGATTGGCGCACCCAGAATCGTACCGAACCCGGCACCCATTCCGGCCAACGTCAGTAATTTCGTCGAGTTTTCGAACTCGAACAGCTCCGAAGCGTGCGTCCCGAACGACCCACCGACGACGGACATCACACCTTCCGGACCGGCATTCTGGCCGGCAACCAACCCGATCAACCCGACAGGAAGGATCGGCACGTTCTCCTCGAGGTCGACACGTCCCTCGCTGTGGAACTGCTGAACGAGCGCCGAGAGCGCACCGGGATAGAACGTCGAATACAGGATCGTTCCGATGAGGATACCCGCGCCGATACTGACCGGAACGCGCCAATACGTCGCGGAGAGCACCGTCCAGAGGTGGTGTTTGACGACTAGCCAGACCATGCGAAAGCCGGTGGCCACGAGTCCGATGCTGACGCCCAAGAGAGCGGCAACCAGCAGCATATGGTCGAACCGCTGCTCGGTCAAACGAAGCGATTCCATTACTCGGCAGTAGGTAAGGGAACGGGGCGTGATTTGGGTTCTCGACTGCTCGGTTCCGACGGTCCTCGAAGCCCGTCGTATAGCGGTTCAGAGCGGAGTCCACACCAGAATGTCCGCAGTATGGAGACGTTATCGCTGGATAGCGAGCACGGGAATCTCCCCGTTGCGGATAACCCGTTCTGTAACGCTTCCCAGCAGAAACCGCCCAACTCCCGAACGGCCATGCGTGCTCATGACGATCATATCGACGCTATGGCTATCGGCGTACTCGAGAATCGTTCGGTCCGGATTCCCGACTTCGACAGCGCCGACCGCGTCGACATCGCGGGAGAACGCTTCCGTAACGATCTTCTGTGTCGCCTCCGTGCCGTGTTCCCGAAGTGATTCGAGTTTTGCGTCGCCCTGGCCAACGATAGCGGCGCTTTCACTCTGTTCGACGACGGCCAAGACGTGGACTGTTGCGTCGTAGCGCTCCCCCAGACTGAAGCCGTGTTTGGCCGCGTCCAGCGCGGCCTCGCTTCCATCGGTCGGGACGAGAAGCGTGTCGTACATGGTACTCGCTGGAACGGCGATGACCTAATAGGCTGGGCGGTCCGTCCGCCGACGGAGAACCGCTCGAACCGAAACGCTACCACTGCGGCTCTCGGTCGTGGTGTGTGGCGTACTGGACAACCGGGTGCGGAAAGAGATTGAGAGCGGATTGTATGTTATGGCTGGGAAGGACCAGGTTGAGTACGAACCCGGCTGGGGTTGGAAGTTGACCACTGAGAACGGGGAAGACTAGCGTTCAGGGAGTTGGTCTTTGTGGACGAAAACTGGATCTTTCTCCTCCTCTGCTCCACGGAGTGTCTTGAGCAGCGAAACTGCGTCAACGTACTCGTCTGGTAGTGTAAATGTATCTTCATCGTTATCTGCTCTGGTTTCACAGCTCGCGAGGAAACCTCTGAGGCGGAAGGTAACGCTGGCGGGTAGGAAAATCACGTCGTGTTCTCCGGAGTGGGTTTCCTGCCACGCTGCGATGAGGTTCTCTGCACGGGATCGTGTTTCCTCGATACTCTCTTCCAATGTTTCGTCACCAGGCGTCGTCTTTTCCCAGGTGTCTTTGAGAGCATTTTTGACGAGATCTGCGCCGGGACCGTCAAGATGCGGTGTTTCCCGTTCAGCGTCGATCACGGATTGAAATGCATCAAGCTGTGACTGACGGACTGACATGGGATATGCAACAGTGTATTCGTCTTCCGGGAGGTCGATCGTTGGTTCTGAATCCGGTTCTCGTTGCGGCGTAGGCGTTCCGAGGATTGATTGAAGAAAATCCATGCTGATGAGACTGTTCGGAAACCCTATCAATTTTCTGCAGCAACTACTGGATGGCAGTAGTGTCGCGCCGCCTGTCAGGGGCGCTCTGAATTACAGAAAAATATCAACGAAATATTCATAAACCTGAATTATATTATATCTCAAATGGAGAGGCGGCATCTACGGGATCTGGGTCAAACCTGCTCCCAGCACCATAGCTTCAAGGCAGAGGGGCATGCCGTCTCCCTTGGGCTCTGTCCGACAGTGTGGTAATCCCCTCGTCGGGCTGGCCTGAACGGTACCGTTCCTAAACTGAAGTTAGTGGAAAGCCACCAGCTTCTCTCTGTTAGAGAGTATTACTAGAACAAACCTTATTGTTGTACAGTGACTATTTCGTGGTAATGGGTTCCTCGGAGCAGGAGTATTCTCTCGATCGGGTTCAAGGATTGACTGATACGATCAAGGATGATGCTGAGTTCGCCCAACGTGTCATCGAAAAGGCTGCAGAACCAGAGGTTCTTGACTACCTTGTAGACGATCTTTCCATCGATGTTCATCACGAAGGGGAGCAGGGGTTAGGGGAAGTCCGTCAGGCTATTCTCGGCTCTGACCACGCATCATTTGATTTGAAGAAGCGCGTCGCAACACGAGGAGACTATACTACTGACCTTGATGTGCTCGTTCCAGAGTCAGTCAAAAAGTCGGCATTAGGTGCTCTGGAAGCTGGAAAACCAGTCGTACTCTATGGCCCGACTGGTACTGGGAAAACGACGTTCGCGAAACAATTAGCCCTGGAGACCTGCGTAGGATATACACTCGATACCGCCTCTCCATCGTGGACTAGCCAAGATATTGTTGGACGTGTTGCTCCAGACTACTCCAAAGATTCGATCAGTTACCAGAAAGAACTAGGCTGCGTCTCGAAAGCTGTTGTACGAGCCCGCGAATATGGCGAAAAGTACGCAGTGATCATCGACGAACTTACTCGAGCAGATATTTCGCAAATCTTCGGTCAACTCTACACGGCAATCGAAAACCCTCATCAGACTATTTTCCGGACTGACGACGACGAGACTATCGAACTCATTCCAGAGGTGAACATCATCTGTACGATGAACATGTCTGACCGAACAGTCAACCAG
Source organism: Natrinema sp. 74 (assembly GCF_046097095.1). Taxonomy (NCBI): domain Archaea; kingdom Methanobacteriati; phylum Methanobacteriota; class Halobacteria; order Halobacteriales; family Natrialbaceae; genus Natrinema; species Natrinema sp. 74. The sequence continues at coordinate 2,262,310 of NZ_CP175698.1, read as the reverse complement.
CTAGATAACGCAATTACACGGCGGTTTGCGATGATCAAGGTCAGTGACTATGATAACGACAGCCTCGATAACTTGTTCTCTCGCTGGACCACTGACCATCTTGCTGATTCAGCAGTCAACGGCGGGACGCTGAAAGACCTCTTTCAAGAAGACTATCGCCGGCTCAACTCAGGGGAAGATGCAGACGAGAGTGGTATCATGGAGTTCGGACCGATGCACTACCGAGACGTTTCCGTCTTCCTTGAGTCGACAACGTCACCAGAAGGTGTGTATCATGATGAGGCCGGTCAAGCTGTCGGAGAGGCGTTCCGCACCTACATTCTCCCACGCTTGTTGAATTCAGCCACATATTCGCAAATGGATGAACTCGTCAATCACTACACTGAACTTGATGAAATATATGGGGAGTTCGACTTATCGCCCGCAATTGAGCTAGCGGAAAGCGAGAAGTGGGCACAGCAACAGCGCATGGGAATGCAGAACTAATCGGCGATGAGTACGGCCCAGCTCCCGACTGAAGTATCCATCACGGAGCGCGAAGAGCGTGTCATCCAATGTCCGCAGGGCATTGAAGAGCAACTGAAGCAGGCGGCATTCGAGCAAGTAGATACCAACGTCTTCGTTAAACGACGACGATCATGGGATGGAGAGAGCGAATATAAAGTTGTAGAGGCACGCCTTGACGGCGATGAACTCACGATCTCTGCTGAGGATATTGTAGGTATTGTTGATCTCACTCCGACTTCCCGACTTCAGATCAGACCGAGAATCGGGTGGAGCGAGATTCTGGATATGTTTTTGACCGTCAGCCGTTACAACCGATCTCTCGACTACCAAGGGATCCCAATCCGGGATTTTCTCTCTGAAGATGTTCAGATAGAGGACGTTTTTATCGTAATTGCGGTCAATTTTCTGAATAGCTTAGATCCGCTTCATCGAAATGGGTTCATCCGCCAGTTTGAGACACAGCGAACTGATGCCGTTGATGCTCGGGGCCGAATTGATGTTGAACGTAGCTTGTTGAACCTTGAAACAGGTATTCCAAAGCAACACTACGTTCAGAAGGTAGTAGATTATAATACACCGATCAACGCCCTGATCCACCGGGCCGGAAAGAGTCTCCTCCAGCTATTTCAGAAGAGTGCCCGTCGGCACAACCGCGAGGAATACTTCCGAATCTTCTCTGACCTCAACAATGCTGTCCATGAACTTGAGTCGATGGGAATCAATGGAGACGGATATAACCTGTCTAAATATCAGCAGATAACGAGCGGACAGCTACCACGGCATCGTGGATATTATAAACGAGCAATTGAGGTATCGAAGATGATTCTCTCCTCGACGACTGGTCAGTCGCTTGAATCCGGGGATGAAGAATTGACAATGGACTATCTGTTTAATATGGCGAATCTGTTTGAGGAGTTCTCGCAGATTGTCCTGGAGGAGGAACTAAGCAAACTCGAATCGAATCCGCTCTATGACGGATTTGACGATGCACGGGTTGAAGGGGAACCACAGCTGCGACCGTATGTAAATACAAATCAGGCGTGGCATCAACCAGATCATGTTCTCTACAAGGGAGACGAGCCGGTTGCTGTGTTAGATAGCAAATATTACCCAGAAACCCGTGATCCGAGTATGATTCGGCCCGACCGGGAGCAAATATTCAGTTATGCATATCTGCTTGACGTAGATCGGCTTGGGTTCCTTTGTCCGGAAGGAAATGGTCGACGTGATCTTCGATCTCGTGAGGGGGAAGTAGCGATTATCGGGAGCCGTCAAAATTTCACGACTGAAAGCTATCGAGACGCCATCCGCTCATATCTACTTACAGTGCTTGAGGACGAGGTCGACGAGTCACAGCTCATTGCAGACTTCCGCAATCACACTGTATGTCATCCAGACGCAAAGGAGATTTCTGTGGAAGAGGCTCTTACTCAGGAGGTATTTGAGTTAGAAGATATTGTTTCTCTTTCACGGAGTATTTTTGAGGGTGCAATTTCAGAATCGGATGAGGTCCGTGTTAGACGGGATCTTTCCAAAGATATACAGTTTAGCCTGCGTCGATCTCTGAAAAAAGCGATTACCGATCATGTAGAGTATGACCAGTGTATCCCGGTGTTCATGGATACGGCAACGACTATTGATGAGAACGAGGAAAGCGGCGAAGAAGACCATCAGTGGGTTGGTGAATCACTCCGCCTGCACTTTGTAAAGGTAACCGACTCAGGCGATGTAGCGGAGTTGGAAATTATCGATAGTTTTCCTCTTGACTGGGAGAAAGATCGAGATGACCCACCTTATTGAGTAGAGTTGGGAGACCACTCAACCCCAAAGAAGTTTGGATGTCTGGGGGTTTTACAGCGTGTTCTGTCCAAATCGGTGTTTCTTACGAAATACCCAAGGCTAAGTACGTGGCCTCGGCACTCATAGGGCTCGTCACGGCCGGGTGCCGAGTCCGGCTCGGAGCGGGTGCGTCGTCATCGGCCACGCGACCCTATACGCGTCGCTCCAAAGACGGTTTGGATTCGGCGAACTCGAGCGAGCGACCGTTAGGTTGCGTCGTCGCCGGCTGCGTCCGCGAAGGCGGTGTTCCACTCGTCGATCAAGTTCTGGAGTCGCGCCTCGTTCCGGTGGGAGAACGTCCGGGGGGCGCGGTCGGTGGCCGGTCGCGGCTCAGCGACGGCGCGCTGAGGAGCGGGCTGGGTTCGTGTTCGATCGGTCGTCGGTTCGGCGTCGGGTCGTGGCAGGCGTTGGGTGCTCATGTCGGTCGGGTATGGGTGTGTCGTCGAAAATCGGTACTCGTCGTCGGCAACGAAATCAGGCTGCTACGTGTACGACCGACATTACTACTCCCTCGTAGCGGCCCCATGATTATAAAAGTTCATGATAGATAGTGCGCTGCGAGCGCCCCGTCCGAAACCACTCCCCACGGATCGACTTGACACGGGCGACACCGTCCCCGAAAGCGGCCGGGTCAGCATGCACCGCTCGCGACACTCCGATAGCTTGAGAACCCGCGCTCGCGACCGCTCAAGTAATAGATGGCGAGCGACGATCCGGACGGCGACGCTGACGTCAGCTTCGTAATCCCGGCGAAAAACGAGGCCGACTACCTCCGTGGGACGCTGGCGAGTCTCACGGCGTTGGATACCGACTACGACTACGAGGTGATCGTCGTCGACGGCGACTCGAGTGACGCGACTCGCGAAATCGCCCGCGAGTACGACGCCGCCGTCGTCCGCGAAGGCGGAGAAAGCATCGCCGCCGCTCGAAACCTCGGCGCTGAGCGGGCGAGCGGCGAGTGGCTGGCGTTTCTCGATGCCGATACGCGGGTGCGGGCGAATTACCTGACGGAACTGCTCGGCTTCGTGGAGGCAGAGGGGCTCGCGGCGGCGAGTTCGTACTGTCGGATCACCGGCCCCCGACGCGCGAAACTCATGGAAGTCACGATCAATCACCTCTTCTCGCGGCTCGAGCACCCCATTCTGCCGGGATTTAACTGCGTCGTCCATCGGCGTGCCTTCGAAGAAATCGGCGGGTTTCCGGCGGTCTCGAACGAGGACACGGCGTTCAGCCGGACGCTCTCGAAGCGCTTCCCGACGGCCTACTGCCCGACCGTGTTAGTCGAGAGTTCGGGCCGACGGATCGCCGAACTGGGGCTGACGGGGACGCTGTGGCACTACGCGCGACTGGACGTGGAGCGGCTTCGCGCAGACTACTGACCCGTTCGTCCCACTCGCACAGCCGAACTCACCGGCACCGCCAAGGCGACCGCTTTTGTCGTTTCTCGACGGCGATACGTGCGTGTCGACCGTTCCATCGGAAGCGGAGCGCCTGCTCGAGAGCGAGCCGCTGATGGCCCATCTCGGAACCTGCGTCGACGGGCGGCCCCACGTCGCGCCGGTCTGGTACCGGTACGCCGACGGGATCGTCGAGATTGTCACGACCGGCCGGAAGCTGGCGAACGTCAGGCGGAACCCGCGCGTCTCCCTCTCGGTTCAGAAGGATGATGCGGGACGGGCTCGCTGGATGGTGTCGCTGCTCGGAACGGCGACGGTGATCGACGCCGAGGCCGAGACGGCCGCGGCCCGTCGCCGGATCAACGACAAGTATGGCGCGGAGCCAGATGCCTACGACGAGAACACGCTAGTCCGGATCGAGATCGGCTCGGCGACCTACCAGACATACTAACGGGCGAGCGACGAACGGCCGGGCCACTGCGTCGTGGACGCTTACTCGCGATCGGGCGACGGTCCGCGAAGTCCGGGGTGTGTCTCCGCGTCTCGCACCCGCCGCATCCGGGCGCGGAGGTCGGACGGAGTCGCAGGCACCGACGCCGCAAGGCGCGAGTCCGTCTCGTCCTCGCCGTCGCCGTCCTCGAGTTCGGCGACCGACTTCGGGAACGTCCGGAGGTCCTTGTGGATCGCCAGCCCGGCATAGGCCCCATCGCCGACGGCGATCGTCGTCTGGTTCTGGCCGTGGGTCACGTCGCCGACGGCGTAGACGCCCTCGACGCTGGTTTCGCGGTGCTCGTCGACGTCGATCGCGCCGTCGTCGCCCAGTTCGCAGCCCAGATCGGCCGCGAGCCCGGCGTTATACGCGGAGCCGTACATCGCGAAACCGCCCAGATAGTCGCGCTCGGTCCCGTCGGCGAAGCTGAGCCCGCCGAGCCACGGCGGCTCGTCGTCGGGGAGGCTCTCGTCTTCGTCGGCCGAGACGACGGCCGTGTCGACGATATCGACCGGATGGGGCTCGAGTTGCGCGGCGGTCTCGTCACCCCACTCCGGCTCGCGGTCGTCGAGCAGGAGGTCGACGTCGGGGGTGAAGTTGAGCATCGTCATCGCGACGTGGGCCGCGCTCTCGGTGTGGCCCAGCACGAAGACCGGCCCGTCGCCCAGCGTGTACGCGTCGCAGTGCAGACAGTAGTGGAGCCCGCGGCCGGTAAAGCGCTCGAGTTCCGGCACGTCCGGACTCCGGTCGCGAAAGCCGGTCGCGAAGACGACCCGGTGGGCGTCGACGGTCGCGCGCGCCGCCTCGAGTCGAAACCGGGGGCCGGCGTCAGTCGCGGTGTCGCCGTCCGTCTCGGCGTCGCCCTCACCGCCGTCCAGTCGCGTCACCGACTCGACGGCGTCCGGGTAGAAGTCGCCGCCGTAGTGGTCGAGTTGGTCGACGGCATGGGTCGCCAGCTCGTGGCCGGAGACGTTCTCGGAGACGCCCAGCATGTTGTGAACGTGATTGACCGCCGCGTGGCGGCCGCCTTCCTTCTCGAAGACCGCCGTGCGGTGGCCGAGTCTCGTCGTGTACAGCGCCGTCGTCAGGCCCGCGGGCCCGCCGCCCACGACGGCGACCTCGTACTCGAGGGGATCGTTCATCGTGCCCACTCGCGTCCCCAGCGGGTTGAGGGTGGGCCGTGCATATGCGGCGAGGTGGCGGTGTTCGCAGCGGGAACGGATGGGGATTCGAGTTGGCAGACCGAGAGGATGGGAAGGCGTCTACTCACGGAACAGACAACTGCTGAACGAGGTGGAGGTCCTGCCTACGTGGGCACGGGGAATTTCCACGACCTCCCTAGTCGATTCATTCGCTTTCGAGGCCACACTCTGTTCGACCTCGCGCAGGCTCGAGCCGCAGTTCGCTAGTCGCTCACTGCGGTCCAGCGCGCGCCACCGCATCTCCCCGTCAGCTCGGACCGATGAGGCACTCGTCGACGGGAGAGAGCAAGATTCCTCGAGCGCCGCAGACTCAGTTTTCGAGCCGTTCCCGCGCGGCGGCGACCACCAGCGGGAGCGTGATCGTCGCGTCGGCGTAGACCGAGGCGTTCTCGGCGTCTTTCTCGAGTTTGCCCCACGAGCGGGCTTCGTCTAAGGTCGCACCAGAGAGACCGCCGGTCTGTTTGGGGTCCATCGTCAGCTGGACGGCGTAGTCGTACGCGCCGGGGGTGACGAGCATCGTCTGGAGGGTGAAGTTCTTCGGGACGCCGCCGCCGACGACGAACGCGCCGGCCTCGTCGGCGTCGAAGGCGATGTCCGTAAGCGGCGTCATATCCGCCAGCGCGTCCAGCGTGAACGGGCCGGTCTGAGAGTACATCCAGGCCTGCAGGCCGAGGACGGAGTCCTGGACGGCGGGACAGTAGATCGGCACGTCGTTCTCGTAGGCCGCGGCGGCGATGCCGGGCCCCTCGTCGACGTCGTCGCGCTCGTTGATTTCGGCGTTGGCCCGTCCCAACTCCTCGGTGAGCCGCTGGATCGAGACCGCGCCCTCCTCTTCGCACGCTTCCTCGAGAACGGGGAAGACCTCCTCGCGGAGGTGGCTCTCGAAGTCGGCGAAGAACTCCTGGGGGAGGTAAACGTTGTAGATGCGGTCGACGCCCTCGTCGCGCAGCGTCTCGTCGTGTTCGCGCTCGGTCTTGCCCTCGGCGTGGACTGCGCCGTGGTGGTGTTTACCGCCGATGGCCTCGATGGCGTCGTGGGTCAGATTCGCCCCCGTCGTGACCAGCACGTCGATGTAGCCCTCCCGGATCAGGTCGGCGACGATCGCCCGCATTCCCGTCGGGACCATCGCGCCCGCGAGACTGAAGAAGACGGTCACGTCGTCGTCGAACATCGCTTCGGTCACGTCAACGGCCTCGTGGAGATCCGCTGCGCCGACGCCGGCGTTGCCGTACTCGTCTGCGAGTTCGCCCACCGTCATCCCCGCGCGGGCTTCGGCGTGCCCGATCGGATCGTGCGAGAAGGTGTGGCGCTCGGGCTCGTGGTGGCCGTCCGCCTCGTCGCCGCCGTCGCTCTCATGATCGTGCTCGTCGCTCATGTCCTCGAGTGGGCGAGCGAACGGTTTGAACGTCGCGGTCTCATCGAAGATCGCCGACGCTACAGCCCCGTCGGCACGTCGAGGAACGTCGTCTCGAGCCCCCACTCCTCGACTACCTCCTGTAGCGACCGGACGCCGAAGGTCTCGGTCGCGTAGTGGCCGGCGAGGAAGACGTGGATGCCGGCTTCCTGTGCCTCGTGGTAGACCTTTCCTTTCCCCTCGCCGGTCACCAGCGCGTCCGCGCCGGCGTCGACGGCCTCATCGAGCCAGTCGGCCCCGCTGCCAGTGACGATCGTGACGTCTTCGATCTCGTCGGGACCGAAGTCGAACAGTTGGACCGGCCGGCCGCCGGTGTCGAGGTGCGCCTCGAGGCGGTCGCGCAGTTCGTCGGGCGTGTACGGATCGGCCGCGGTCCCGCGCTGGCCGATGTACTCAGGGCCGAGTTCGCCGAACGGGGCGCGCTCTTCGAGCTCGAGCAGGTCGGCGACGCCGGCGGCGTTGCCCAGTTCCTGATGGCCGTCCAGCGGGAGGTGAGAGACGTACAGCGCGAGGTCGGCCTCGATCAGCGGCGCGATCCGGTCGTAGGTCCGACCTGTGAGGCGGTCGAAGCCGCCCCATGCCATGCCGTGGTGGACGACCAGCAGGTCCGCGTCGGCCTCGCTCGCGCGGTCGACCGTCTCGCGGACGCCGTCGACGGCGACGGCGACGCGCTCTACCTCGGCCTCGCTCGGGCCGACCTGGAGGCCGTTCGCGCTGGCGTCGAGGTCGGCGTAGTCGGCGGTTCGTAGCTCTTCGTCGAGTCGATCAACGACGCTCGAGAGTTTCATACCTGCTCGTTCTGGAGCGATCGCCTTGTATCCGGCTGCTTTCGGTGCCCGTGGGGCAGAACCGTCGGCCTGGAATCGGTCGCAAAACCGGAAAACCGACGCGCGGCCGACCGCGCTACATCAGGTAGAACAGCGGGAAGAGGAACACCCAGACGATGTCGACGAAGTGCCAATAGAGCCCGAAATACTCCACCGGACGGTCGTCCTCGAGGTAGGCGTCGACGGCTACGATTCGGTAGGTCATGAACCCGGCGATGAGCAGCCCGAGGATGACGTGGAGCGCGTGCAGGCCGGTCGTCACGAAGTACATCGAGTACTGGAGGTCGGTGAACCAGTAGATGTGGTGGGCGAACTCCTGGCTCCACTCGTAGCCCTTGATCGTGAGGAACGTCAGGCCGAGCAGCAGGGTGGCCCCCATCGAGCCGAGCAGTCCGCGCTTGTTCCCGCGTTCGGCCATCACCAGCGCGACGACGACGGTGAAACTCGAGGTCAGCAGGACGTAGGTGTTGATCAGCCCGATGACCTCCGAGGGCGGAACGGTCCCGATTTCCTGCCAGCCGGTGTGGATCCGCATGAAGATGTACGCGCCGATGACGGCACCGAAGACGACCACGTCCGAGGCCAGGAAAATCCAGACGCCGGTCTTGGTCGTCCCCACGCCCTCGAACGGCCAGCGCTCGGCGATGGCCATCTCGGGCGCGTTGAACTCCTCGCGGCCGTACTGGAAGAGCGAACCCAGGAGGATACCCGCACCGACGACCGAGAGCACGGGATAGAGGATGTTGGCGTTGCCGGCCGTCTGCCCGGCGAGTTCCGCCCCATGGTTAGTGGCGAACGTCGCGACGTACGGCGTCAGCCCCGACAGCCCGAAGAACGTGACGAACATGCCGATACCGATGGCGAACGGCCAGATGCTCGCGTGATCCTCGTGATCCGCTTCGAGCGGCTCGGCCTGCGTCCGCTCGTGGGCGACCGAACCGCCGTCGGTCGCGGTCGACGAGCGGTCGTCGACGAACTCGAGCTTTCCGCTGGCGTAGCTGGGTCGGTCCGGCCAGTTCTCGAGTGGCGGCGGCGACGTCGTCGCCCACTCGGCCGTCCGCGAGTACGCCCACGGGTTATCGGGCGCGTCAGGTCCGGAGACGAAGCTCTTTGCGAGCGTGACGAGCACGAGCAGGACCGATAGACCGAGCATGAACGCGCCGACAGTCGCGAGCTGGTGGAAAAACTCCGTCCCCGGTGGGTAGTCGAAGACCCGCCGCGGGGTCTCCCAGGCGAGGAACATCGGGAAGTACAGCAGGTTGAAGCCGAGGAAATACACGACGAAGCTGAGCTTCCCGAGGCGCTCGTCGAACATCTTCCCCGAGATCTTGGGCCACCAGTAGTAGAGACCGCCGATCAGGGCCGTGACGCCCGAAACCATCACGTAGTGGAAGTGTGCGACGACCCAGTAGGTGCCACGGAACTCGTAGTCCAGCACGACCGCTCCGAGGAAGACCCCCGTAATCCCGCCGATAATGAACAACACGAGGGCACCGAGTGCGAACAGGAACGGCGTCGTAAATCGGACGCGACCCTTGACCATCGTGTAAATCAGCGAGAACACCATCAGGTCGAACGGCAGCGAGATCCCGATCGTCGTCGCCATGAACAGCGTCTTGATCTCGAGATTGATGGTCGTCAGGAACATGTGGTGCATCCAGACGAGGAACGACTGGACGGCCACGAGGACCATCGCGATGATGACCCACTTCCGGCCGACCAGCCGCCGCCCGGTAAAGGTCTGGAAGGTCTCGAACATGATCCCCAGCGAGGGGAAGAAGACGATGTACACCTCTGGATGCCCGAAGAACCAGAACAGGTGTCCCCACAGGAGACTCGAGCCCTGTTGGGTCGAGGAGTAGTACTGGGTAAGCAGAAGGCGGTCGCTGAGCATCAAGATCAGTGCGGCCAGCAGCGCCGCGAAGGCGAACAGCATCATCCAGACCGTCAGCAGGATACCCCACGTGAACAGCGGCATGTTCCAGGTTCCCATCCCCTCGGCGCGACAGCGATGAATCGTCGTCAGGAAGTTCACCGAGCCGAGGGTGACCGACATGACGAACAGGGTCAACGCGAGGATCGTCGTGTTCCCCCCCATCGTCAGGGTGTAGCCGGGGTTGTAGATCGGGACGTTCAGCGGCGCGTACATGTACCAGCCGTTGGCCCACGTCACGCCCTGAAAGAACGAGACCAGGACGAGGAGCCCCGAGAACAGGTAGAACCAGTAACTCAGAGCGTTCAACCGCGGGAACGCGAGGTCTTTCGCTCCGATCTGTAAGGGGACGACGTAGTTCGCAAAGCCGAAGCCGAAGGGCGAAATGAACCAGAACACCATCAACAGGCCGTGGATCGAGACCGCCTGGTTGTACTCGGTGTTCGTGAGGAAGCCGGTCCCGCCGGCCTCCCACAGCTGAACGCGGAACAACAGCGCGAGCAAACCGGCGGCGAGGAGGAAGAACAGCGCCGTCCCCAGATAGAGGACGCCGACATCCTTGTGATTGGTTGTCACCAGCCACCGTTTGATTGTCGTCCGCGGTGGGAAGTCACTCACCGAGCCCCACCTCTCGACCGGACCGATCCCTCGAATTGGCGTCGTCACGGGCTGAAACTCGGTCGGAGAGAACTACGAGACGCCGACCGAGACGATGACGGTGACGGGCAACGGAATCCATAGTCACCACATCTTCGCACGATTTGCTGTATCAGCATGTTCGGTGCACTTGCAGGTAGTATTTGAAGCGAACGCAGGACGGTGCGCCGAAACACGGAGACGCGAACGCAGTGGCGCTCGAGGCACGAATACGAGGATCATCGCGGACGAAGCGACCGGGCAAGTGGCGCTACAGCGTCGTCGTTACTGCGACCGCGACCGATCGCCGAGTCCGGGATAGTCGGCCACGATCCCGTCGACGCCGGCCGCCGCGAGCGCGTCGAACTGGAGCCAGTTCGTCACCGTCCAGACGTTGACAGCGCGGCCCTCATCGTGGGCGGCCGCGAGCACGTCGACCGACGGCTCGCCGGATTGTCCAGCGGGCGCGGTTTCGGTCGGGTCCGATCCGACGATCGCGTTCCGCGGCGGGTGGATCGCCTCGCAGTCGTAGCGACGCGCGATCTCGAGGCCCGCCTCGAGGTCGTCCCGGACCAACGGCGCGGCGGCCTCGTCGGCGACCTCGCGTACGGCCGCGATCGCACCCTCGCAGAAGGACGAAAAGAGGAGGTCGCCGCCGAAGTCCTCGCAGTCGGCCACGACGCGCTCGACGAACGGCTGCCAGGCCTCACGTCGCCGCTCGCCATCGGCCGGCGGGAGCGACTCGCCAACCTGCAGGTCCGATCGGCCGGGACTCTTCAGTTCGACGTTGACGCCGACCGTCTCGGGGACGGCCGCGAGGAGGTCGGCCAGCGTCGGAATCGTCTCCGCAGTCCCCAGCACGTGCGCTTTCCGAATGTCAGCCAGCGGCGTCTCTCGAACGAGCCCCCTCGCGTCGGTCAGCGGCCGTCCTTCTCGGGTCCCCTCGAGGCGCTCGTCGTGGATGACCACCGGCGTCCCGTCGGCTGCCGGTCGGACGTCGATCTCGAGCATCGCAGTCTCGTCGCGAGCGACCGCGCGCTCGACGGCGGCGATGGTGTTCTCGGGCGCGACGCCGGCGTAGCCGCGGTGTGCGATGACGGCAGGACGAGTCATACCGGGAGCGACGAACGGCGCGGTATTGAAACTCCGGTCGCGCCGACGCGCGGTCAAACCGGGCCGGCGACGTGGCGACTCCCGGCCGGCCTTTGATGCGTCTCCCCCGCGACGATCCGCTATGCCCGAGACCACGCTCGCGGACGTCGAACGCGCACTCGACCGCGCCGCCGACCTCGAGACCGAGGAAGCCGTCTCCGTGTTACGGACGGCCCGGCAAGACCTGCGGGATCTCGGAAACGACGCCGACGTAGACGAGGGACGACGGCGCGAACTCGAGGCCGACCTCGAGCAGCGAATCCGCGAAGTGAAGGAGCGAGACGCCTACGACAGCGGACTGGGCGCGGCGATGAACCCGGCCGAGGACGACGCACCGTAGGACCCGGCTCTCGCAGTGGAACCGACGGTCGGACGGTCTCCTCGACGGTCGACCGTCCGCGTGCCTAGCCCGAGTTCACGCTCTGAGAAGAGAATCACATATCAGCCAAAACATCGTCTCTATGGGACGCTTCGGTAACTGTGCTACTCGGTATCGAACGAGCGTCGCCTTCGGACACCTCGAGACGACCCGCATTATCGCCTCTGTCAGAGAACTCGGCGAGATCGACCGACCTCCGGCCCTTTTATTCGGATGCCCTCCCGAGAGGTACGTATGCGAATCGCACTACTCGGCGGCACCGGCGACATCGGCGAAGGACTGGCGCTGCGCTTCGCCCGCGACACGAGCCACGAGATCCTCATCGGCTCGAGAGATCCCGAGAAGGCCCGCGACGCGGTCGCAGACTACGAGGAGGTACTCGAGGAACACACCGACGTGGTCGACATCAAGGGCTTTGGCAACGAAATGGCGGCCGATCGCGCTGACGTGGTCGTCCTCAGCGTCCCGCCGTACTACGTCGGCGACACCGTCGAGGCGGTCGCGGAGAACCTCGATTCGGACACCGTCCTCGTCACCCCTGCGGTCGGCATGCAAGGCGACGAGGACGGCCTGCACTACCACCCACCGAGCGCGGGCAGCGTCACCGAACTCGTCGCACAGCGAGCGCCCGACGAGGTCCCCGTCGTCGGCGCGTTCCACAACCTTGCGGCCGACGCCCTGTCAACCCTCGAGAACGAACTCGACCTCGATACGCTCGTCGTCGCCGACGACGACGCGGCGAGAGACACCGTCCTCGACCTCGCCAACGAACTCGAGGGACTGCGCGCGCTCGCGGCCGGCCCGCTGGCCAACGCGGCCGAAGCCGAGAGCGTCACGCCGCTGGTCATCAACATCGCGAAGTACAACGAGGACATGCACGACGTCGGCGTGAAGTGGATTTAGACGGCGATTCGTCTCCGGGCGATTCGTCGTCGCGAACGAGACGAGCGGGATGCACCGCTCAGACGTCTCGAGAACCGGAAAACGCTGTGTCTCGTCTATGCGCCGGCGGACTCGAGGGCGTCTTCGATATCGTCGCGCTGTGTGACGCCGACGAACCGCTCGACGATGCCGTCGTCGTTCTCGATGATGAGCGTCGGCAGCGATCGCACCTGGTACTCGTTGGCGATATCTTGCTGTTCGTCGACGTTGACTTTCTCGACTTCGAATCGGCCCTCCCAGTCGTCCTCGAGGTCCTCGAGGATCGGATCCTGAGTCTTGCAGGGGCCACACCAGTCCGCGTAGAAGTCCTTGAGCGTGACGGTCATACGGTCATCGCTACTTGCTCCGCGTCGCGCATAAGGGTTTCCCACGGCAACTACGTTGCCGTGATCGCCGACGCGGGACGGTCGAAAGATTTAGTTCACGGGAGCCGAAGAAACGGATATGGACAAAGGACAGAACACCGGAGGGCTGATGTCCAGCGCCGGTCTCGTCCGGTATTTCGATTCCGAGGACTCGAACGCGATTCGTATCGACCCCAAGACGGTCATCGCGTTCGGTGCCATGCTGGGCGTGCTGGTCCAGCTGCTGACGTTCCTCTCGTAACAACCTCGTTTTTCCGACACCGCGAGCGGTGCCGGCATCGTTCGCTGGTGTAACACCGTCGGCTACGACCCGCCGCTTCGAGACGTGTCTCCTCGAGTACAGCGACCACTCCGCCCGTCGAACGCCGTGGCGCGACCTTTTTGAGCGCACCGTTCATACCGGTGTCCATGTCACTGACTGCGGGCGTCGTCGCGGTCCAGGGCGACGTGTCCGAACACGCGGCGGCGATCGAACGCGCCGCGCGGACCCACGGCCACGAGGTCACCGTCCGCGAGATCCGCGAGTCGGGGATCGCCCCCGACTGCGACCTGCTGGCGATGCCGGGCGGCGAGTCGACGACCATCTCACGACTGATCCACGGCGAGGGGATCGCTCCCGAGATTCGAGAGCACGTCGCCGACGGCAAACCCCTGCTCGCGACCTGCGCCGGCCTGATCGTCGCCTCGAGCGACGCCGCTGACGACCGCGTCGACGAACTCGGCGTATTCGACGCGAGTGTCGAACGCAACGCCTTCGGCCGACAGAAAGACAGCTTCGAAGCGCCCCTCGAGGTCGCGGGCCTCGACGATCCCTATCCGGCAGTGTTCATTCGCGCACCTGCGATCGACGCGGTCGGCACGGCGGACGTGCTGGCGACCTGGGACGATCGCCCGGTCGCGGTCCGCGACGGCCCGGTCATCGGGACCGCGTTCCATCCCGAACTGACGGCCGACAGCCGGATCCACGGGCTGGCCTTCTTCGACAACGACGCGGCGAAACCGCCGCTCGAGGACGCGCAGTAGGTCGAGTTCACCAGCGTCGAAGCGAGCAGGAATTGTTGGAATTAGCTCCTGTTGAGGTCGATCGTCGTTGATATCGCGTAGACGAGACCCGAAACCGCTCTCGAGCCGAGCTGAACCCCCGCGTTCCGTCGGCGCTACGCCTGGTGCCATCGAACGACGAGAGTGGCGCTGTCCCCGCAGACGCCGTTTTCCCCTCGTCACGGTATGTGGTCCGGGTTCGCGAAGGGGATGGGGAGGTACCGCTACACGATCGGAGGGCCGTTAGAGATACCCCAAATCCGCGAGTCGTTCTTTCGTCCCCGCACGCATCTCGACGTCTCCCGACGCATCAGCCGCCTCGAAGGGGTCGAATCGGTCCTCGAGCCGCCGGCGAAGTGCGCGTACCCGTTGGGGTTCCTCGTCGCTGCTGTCGGTTTGCTCGAGCGGATCGGTCCGAATGTGGTGAAGTCGCTCGAAGCCGTCGTCACCGCAGACGTACTTGTATTCGGCCGTCCGAACCGCTCGGAGCCGTCGGTCGAACGCGTGGACCCGGTCGGGAATCTCGCCGAAGCGCGCCTCGAGGCGGTCGATCGAGGGCTGCGGAGCGACGTACTCGGCGAAGACGGCGTCACGTGACTCGGCCGCAGAATCGGGGTGGAGCGATCGGCTCGACCATTGATCCTGAAATTTGGGGTCGTCGATCCCGGCTGTCTCGAGCAACGTCACGGGGAGATCGAGTAGCTGGACGAGATCGTGGCGTCGTCCGCCGCCGGTGAAGGGGCCGCCGTGGAACACGAGGGGAACGTTCAGCAGCGTGTCATAGAGGTTGTACTGATGGCCGAAGAAGCCGTGTTCGCCGATGTGTTCGCCGTGGTCGCCACAGACCACGAACAGGGTGTCCTCCCACTCACCCGCGGCCTCGAGTGCGGTCCGGAGTCGGCCGACGTGGTGATCAACGTAAGCGAGTTCTGCCCGATAGAGGCCACGCAGCATGGCGAACTCGTGATCTGAGAGGTCGTAGTCTTCACAGTCGTACGCACGGGGGTCCTGTCTGATCGCGGTCGCGTCCTCGTAGCTGGCCCCCGCCGGGAGGAACCGCTCGGCGTACTCCTTCGGCGGGTCGTACTCGACGTGGGGTTCGATGAAATTACAGAACAGGAAGAATGGGCGGTCATCGTCGCGGTCGGCGAGCCAGTCGGCGATCCAGTCCGTCGACCGATCGGCTCCGTCGTCGCCGGCCGGCTGAAAGAACTCGCTATAGAGGATGTTGGCCGCGTTGACGACTGGATTGCCGTCGAAAAGGTGGGTTCGAGTCGCCTCGAGCTTCTCTCGGACATCCTCGCCACGGACTACCGCGCCCATGTCGGCGTCGGACTGAACGTACTGCCACCCCTTACGAAGTTCGTCGAACCCGCGGTCGAAGCCGAACTCCTCGGTGATCCACGTGTTGTTCGAGACACCGATCGTCCGGACGCCAGCGTCGGCGAAGGCCTCCGGGAGCGTCCGGAGGTCGTCGTCGAGATAGGTGTGACCGCCGTGGGTGCCGTGTTCGGAGGGGTAGGTACCGGTGAAAAATGACGCATGAGAGGGCAGCGTCCACGGGGCGGTCGCGAATGCGTTCTCGAACGCGGTCCCTTCGTCGGCGAGTCGCGCCAGCGCCGGCGTCGGATTCGCGTTCGCGGCGTCGACGCCCGAAGCGGCTCGGCCGTCGATATGCTCCGAGTTGCCGGCAGTCCGTCGTAGGCCGACACTTTTTGCCCGGGCCGTATCGAGAACGACGAAAACGACATTCCGCACAGTACTATGTGACTCGTCGTCACGTCCGTTGGAACCCGACATGATACGGTACTTCTACGCCACACGGGGAAGGTCACAAGCCCGGAGTATGCAGGTTCGTGATCGCAGATACCGCCCGCACCTCGGGCGATCACATCGACTCTTCGTCCGAACGACGACGCGGAGCCGGCAGCCGACGCGACAAGAACGCCTGGTACCGCGGCGACCTTCGAGCGCCGACGCGTGGTGCCACGGGAGACGCGGCGCTCGAGAACGAGAGGGGGAGAACAGGAGAACAGGAGAACGGGAGAGCGGCCTATTGTGAACTTGAGGGCGATCCGCTCGCGGTTCGGTGGACGTGTTCGCGACGGTAGAGGACGGGGGCAATGACGAACGCGGCGGTAACGATGCCGAGCGCACCGCTGCCGCCGATCAGCGAGAGCGGGCCGTAGGAGGCCGCGGTGACGGCGAGCGACGTGATCAGAAGCGTCACGACGGCGGCTCTGGCGGTGAGAAGACGATTCGCGCGGATCGGACCGCGGCCAGCGCCCAGCCGGCGAGCGATGGTGGCGACCTGCCAGCCGGCGAACGCACCGAGGGACGTGCCGAATAGGAGCACCGCGTCGGGCGTTAGCTCGGAGACGACGAGTGCGGCGGCTGCCAGGACGACCGCGAGGGCGAACCCGAGCGTACCGCGGTAGTGTAGATACCGGTTCAGGAGCGCGGACGCGAGGAGCAAAAACGCCAGTCCGGCGACGACGCCGGCGACGACGTCGGCCAGATAGTGGACGCCGAGGGCGACGCGGGAGAAACAGACGACCGTCACCGTCGCCGCGGCACCGACATACCGCCGTCGGGCCGTGCTGACCGACCAGTACTCGGCCAGGCTCACGTAGACGACCGTCGACATCAGCGCGTGCCCGCTGGGAAACCCGTAGCCGGTCGCCGTCGTGGTCGCCTCGTACAGCGGCCGCGCGAGTGTCGGCAGCGCGCCGATCTCCACGAGCAGGCGCTCCGGCCGCGGGAGCGCAAAGAAGGCCTTCAACCCCGTAATCAGCGAGAGCCCCGAAAGGGCGAGGGCGAGTATCGCGGCGGCCTCGTCGCGATCCGACGTATCCGTCCAGTAGACGGTGCCGACGAGCAAGCCGAGAAACCAGACGTCGCCGAGCTGGGTGACGAGTCCGAACAGGATCACGCTCCACTCGGGCGCGACCTCTCGGAAGGCGTCGAACCAGCCGATTCCGCGAGACATATACTACGGTACGGGCGACGGGACACATAAACGGTTGCGCTGTCGGAACGTCCCCACGTTTCGCCGCGAGGGAGAGTCACCGCGAAGCGGGAAAACCCTCATTTTCGCGTCACCTGTACGCTCTCGAGAGGCACCACGCGACGGCGTGCCAGGGGAGTTCAATGAGCGAGACACCACTATCCGAGGGGATCGACCCGGAGTACGACCACCGCCGCGAGGAGGGCGTCGACGAGACCGCACTCGAGGCCCTGCTCGCCGAGTACGCGATCGGCCGGGACGACCACGAGAACGCGCCCGCGTTCGTCATCCGGCCTGACGACGTCCAGGAGGTGGTCCGCCTGCTGCGCGACGAGGCGGGGTTCGACCACCTCACCTGTCTCACGCCCCAGCAGTACCCGGACCGCTACGAGTCGCTCATCCACCTGACGAAGTACGACGAACGGACCCACGAGGTGACGCTGGTCGTCCAACTGCCGACCGACGAGCCGGTCTGTGAGTCAGCCGAACCGGTCTTTCGGACCGCCGACTGGCACGAGCGCGAGGCCTACGACCTCGTCGGCATCGAGTACGAGGGCCACCCCGACCTGCGGCGCATCCTACTGCCGGAGTCGTGGCAGGGCCATCCACTGGCACTCGAGTACGATCAGGACAAACCGCAGGTCGTCCGATACGCCAAACACGCCAACCCGCTCCAAGAGGACCACAGCGTCCCAGAGTCGGAGACGATGTTCCTGAACATCGGCCCCCACCATCCGGCGACCCACGGCGTCCTCCACCTCGAGACGGTGCTCGACGGCGAGACAGTCGCCAACGTGCGGCCCGACATCGGCTACCTGCACCGCTGTGAGGAGCAGATGTGCCAGCAGGGAACCTATCGCCACCAGATCATCCCCTACTCGAACCGATGGGACTACACGGCCAATCTTCCCAACGAGTGGGCGGTCGCCCGCGCGATCGAGGACATCGCCGACATTGAGGTGCCTGCCTACGCGCAGGTTCTGCGGACGATGGCCACCGAGTTCGGCCGAATGCTCGGTCACTTCCTCGCCTTCGGCACCTTCGCGCTGGACGTCTACGGCGACTTCACCGCCATCTTCCAGTACGCGATGCGTGACCGCGAGGTCGTTCAGGACATCTTGGAGGACCTGACCGGCCAGCGGATGATGTTCTACTTCTTCCGGCTGGGCGGCGTCTGCTGGGATCTCCCCGAGCCCCGCGCGGAGTTCATCGAGAAATGTCGGGACTTCCTCGACGAACTGCCCGCCAAGATCGACGAGTACCACAGTCTGCTGACCGGCAACGAAATCTTCCAGCGCCGGACGATCAAGACGGGCGTGCTCGAGCCCGAGGTTGCCAAGGACTACGGCTGTACCGGCCCGGTCGCCCGCGGCTCGGGCGTCGACTACGATATCCGGCGGGACGATCCCTACGGCTATTACGAACACCTCGAGTGGGACGTGGTCACCGAGGACACCTGCGACAACCACGCGCGCGTTCTCGTCCGGATGCGGGAAGTCGAGGAGTCAGCGAAGATCATCGCACAGTGTCTCGATCTCATCGAAGACTGGCCCGAAGACGAACGGACGGTCCAGAGCAACGTCCCGCGGACGCTGAAACCGGACGCCGGAACTGAGACCTACCGCGCCGTCGAGAGCGCGAAGGGCGAACTCGGGATCTACATCCGGGCGGATGGTTCGAACACACCGGCCCGGTTCAAGATCCGCAGCCCGTGTTTCCACAACCTCGCTGCGCTGCCCGAGATGTCCGAAGGTGAGTACGTGCCGGACCTGATCGCGTCGCTTGGCAGCCTCGACATCGTCCTCGGTAGCGTCGATCGCTGAGCACCGGAAACGGCTCACACCGCGACCGGCGCGTCATCCGTCGCTCGGTCGCTCGCCGCCGCCTTCCTCGAGGTACTCGAGGCAGTGGTTCCGCGCATCGAGAACGTAGTCGGTCGTCTCGCCCGAGGCCTCGTCGGCCAGTCCGTCGAGTTTGTCTGCGAGTTCGGCGATTCGATCGGCCTTCGGTCCCGGCTCGGGCTGGGTCAGGTGCCCCTCCTGCTCTTCGAACACCCCCGCGGTGATCGAGTTCAACTGCGATTTGACCGTCCGGTCCGCGCTGTCGGTCGCCAGCTGGAGGTGCTCGCGCACCCGCTTCAGGTGTTCGTCGGGGTCGTGGTCGCGCTGTTCGTTCGCCATACCGGCCCTCGCGTACCGGCGCGGGTCAGTGTCGGGCCTGCCGATGACGGTCCGAGGTCGCCCTCGAGTCGCCGTCGTCCGACCGCACGATTCGCAGTACTCAAGGCCTTCGCTTCCATCGCTGACGGTAGTGGTTCGAGACGGTATCGGTGTGTTGCTCGAGGATCCGTTCGCCGTGATGAACACGATCGGACTGGTCGCGTTCGCGCTGGTCGGCGCGACGAAGGCGATCCGCGAGGAGTTCGATCTGTTCGGGGTCGCCGTCGTCGGACTCACGACGGCCTTCGCCGGCGGGGCGACGAGAGATATCCTTATGGGGCGCGTCCCCCTGGCGCTCCGGTCGACGGGTGAAGTGACCCTTGGCGTACTCGGCGTCTGCCTGGCGATCGGGTTGAACGTCGCGCTGGCTCGGCCCGACGAGCATCCGATTACGCAACTCTCCGACGCCGTCGGACTCGCCGCGTTCACCACCGCGGGGGCCATCGTCGCGACCGCCACCGGCACGTCGGGCTTTGGCGTCGTCGCGGTCGCCACGATCAACGCGGTCGGGGGCGGCGCGTTCGCGGACATCCTGTTAAACCGATCGCCGTTCATCCTGCTCGAGGACTTCTACGCCAGCTGTGCGGTCCTAGGCGGGAGCACCTACTGGCTGGCGACCACCGTCGGTGCAACGGGGAGTATCGCCGCCGCGGCGTGTGCCCTCGTGACGATCGGGACCCGACTGGCCGCCGTGACGTACGGGTGGCGGCTACCGACGGCACACCTGCGCGGACCGGCGCGCGACGGGACGTGACGCCGGTGCTACGCGGCACCCGCCGATCTGAACGGCGAGCCACTCGCGGCCAGCGCACAGAACATATTTGGCGGTGAGTGCGCAATCCACCGGCGTATGTCCAACGGAGAGTTCGAAGGATACGGTGGGAGACACGTTCCGGAGCCGCTTCGGGACCCGCTCGAGCAACTGGCGGCCGCGTACGACGACGTCGCAAGCACCGAGGAGTTCCAATCGGAGTTGCGCGGCTTACTCGAGGAGTTTGCGGGCCGACCGAGCCCGCTGTACTACGCGCGCAACCTGAGCGAGCGCTACGGCGCGGAGATCTACCTCAAGCGCGAGGACCTGCTCCACGGCGGCGCACACAAGATCAACAACGCGCTCGGGCAGGCCCTCCTGGCCAAGCGGGCCGGCCGCGAGCGGCTGATCGCCGAGACCGGTGCCGGACAGCACGGCACGGCAACCGCGATGGTCGGCGCGTTGCTCGGCCTCGACACGGAGATCTACATGGGGAAAAAGGATGTCGAGCGCCAGGAGATGAACGTCTTCCGCATGCGGCTGATGGGCGCGGAGGTCAACGAGGTCACCCGCGGTGACGAGGGACTGGCCGACGCCGTCGACGCCGCGCTCGAGGACTTCGCCGAGAACGTCGAGAACACGCATTACCTCGTAGGCAGCGTCGTCGGCCCCGACCCCTTCCCCCGGATGGTCCGGGACTTCCAGAGCGTCATCGGCCGCGAGGCCCGCGAACAGATTCGAGAGCGGACGGGCGGCCTGCCCGACGCCGCGGTCGCCTGCGTCGGCGGCGGCTCGAACGCGATCGGGCTCTTTCACGCCTTCCGCGACGATCCCGTCGACTTCTACGGTGCCGAGGGCGGCGGCGAGGGGGCCGACTCGAGCCGCCACGCCGCCCCGCTCGCGACGGGGACCGACGACGTGATTCACGGGATGAAAACGCGGGTCATCGACGAGGACGTGGAGGTCCACTCCGTCTCCGCGGGGCTCGACTACCCCGGCGTCGGCCCCGAGCACGCCATGTACCGGGCCGTCGGCCGCTGTGAGTACACCGGCGTCACCGACGACGAGGCGCTCGCGGCCTTCCGCGAACTGAGCGAGACGGAGGGGATCATCCCGGCGCTCGAGTCCAGCCACGCGGTCGCCCGCGCGATCGAACTCGCGGAGGCAGGCGAACACGACACCATCCTCGTGAACCTCTCGGGACGGGGCGACAAGGACATGGAAACGGCGGCCGCGAAGTTCGACCTCTAGCGGTCGGTCCCGCACGCTGCCGGAAGCGAGCCGCGGTCGTTCCCGGGCTACAGCAGCCCCTGTTCTTTCTGGACCGTTCGATAGACGTCCAGATACCGATCGGCCACCGACGAGCGGTCGTAGTCGTCGAACCGGTCGTCGTACTCGCGGTGCTCTAAGTCGCCCGCGGCGAGGATGGCCTCGGCTAAGTCGTCCTCGCTGGTGGTCCGGAACCCGCGATCCCAGCCCTCCACGAGTTCGTGGGCGCTTGCGTTCGCGTGGTACTCGACGATGCCGACACAGCCGGCGGCCAGCGCCCACAGCATCTCCGTCGGAAAGACGCAGTGTGCGGCCGTCTGGGCGAAGACGTGTGCTCCGCGGTAGGCCGCGATCCGCTCCTCGAGCGGGAGGCTGCCGGCGAACGTCACTCGGTCCTCGATCCGGAGGTCACGCGCCAGTTGCTCGTATCTGTCCCGTTCGGGACCGTCGCCGACGACCGTCGCGGACCAGTCGCGGTCCCGGAGCTCCGCGAGCGCGAGCAGCAGGCTCTCGAGGTTCGCGCCCTCGTCGAGTCGCCGGGCGTAGATCACGTCGACGTCTTCGCCGGGCTCGACGTCTCGAATCCGGTCGCAGTCGATCGGGTTCGGAACGGTCTCGACGATATCGCCGTCGGCCCCGCGCTCTCGAACCCACGTTCCGACGAGTTCCGAGGGGGCAACGATCCGGTCCGGCCGTCCCGTTGCGAGGCGCGTCCATCGCGTGTCGTCGACGCCGCCGTCGCCGTACCACTCGGCGACCAGCGGCGCACGGGCGAGTGCCGCACCCAAACGCGCGGCCGGAACCTGCTCTGGCGGCCGCGCGTTGGCGTGAATCACGTCCGGGCTCGCGGTCGCGAGGAGAAACGGCAGCCGCAGAAGAAACGAACTCCGGGCTTCGAGACCGCTCGAGACCGCGTGGTACGTGATTCCGTCTCGTTCGACCGTCGTTTCTTCGCCGGCCCAGAAGTCGGCGCAGTAACAGTGCACGTCGTGGCCGCGTTCGGCGAAGAGTTCGAGGATGGTCTGAAACCGCTGGTTCGTCTCGGTATCGCGGTGGTGTGCCGTTTCGAACGAGACGAACGCAACCTGCATCTGCTCGGGAACTGTGAGCGAACGGGTTAAAACCCTACCTGTTTCCGTCGGGTGTGCGTGCCGACCACCGGCGGCGACTCCGTCGCTTCCGCGCCGTCGGCCGTTCCGCCGCTGGCGTCGTCACCGCCGGCAATGCGTTCGGTGTCGGCGCGCTCGTCGATAACGGTCGTGGCCCCGCCATCGCTCGTTGGCCCTCGTTTCCATTATCCTTCCCGTGGCGGCGCGTTCGGCCGTGTTAGCAGCCGATCGGCCGACCGAAACGCCTACCCTCTCGAGCCCGTACGGCTGAGCCATGAGCGGCTACGACATCGAGCGCTATCTCAACGTCCGCAGCGCCTACGGCGCGTCGTTCGGTCCCGACGGCGAACGGCTCTCGTTTCTGATGGACACCACCGGCACCTCGCAGGTCTGGACCCTCGAGGAGCCCCGCGGCTGGCCCGAACAGCGGACCTTCTACGAGGAACGGGTGACCTTCGCCTCGTGGTCGCCCGAGCGCCCGGAGCTGATCTTCGGGATGGATGAGGGTGGCAACGAGCGCGCCCAACTGTTCCGCCTCGACGCTGAGACCGGCGAGATCGAGAACCTGACCGCGATGCCCGACGCGAAACACCGGTGGGGCGGCTGGAGCCACGACGGCGAGCGCTTTGCGTTTACCTCGAACCGCCGCGACGAGTCGGTCTTCGACGTCTACGTGCAGGGTCGCGACGAGACCGGAGACGATGCGGCGCTCGTCTACGAGGGCGACGGCTGGCTTTCCCTCTCTGGCTGGAGCCCCGATGACTCCCGGCTGCTCGTCTCGCAGGCCTACTCCAACTTCGACCAGGACCTGTACGTGCTCGATCTCGAGGCCGACGAGCCGGCCCTCGAGCACCTCACGCCCCACGAGGGCGACGTGCGCTATCAGAGCGCCAGCTGGGCCCCCGACGGCGACGGACTCTATCTCGTCACCGACGAGGGCGACGCCGACACGCTCTACTTGGCGTATTTAGACCTCGAGGGCGGGGCGCGAAGCGCCCCGGAAACTCGAGCGGGGAGCAAAGCGACCCGCGAGAGCGAGCAACTCGAGCCCGTCATCGACGGAGACGGCTGGAACGTCGACGGCGTCGCGGTGGACGACGAGACCGGCCGGTTCGTCTGCTCGCGGAACGTCGAGGGGTACACCGAGTTGACCGTCGGCGAGTTTGACGCCGACGAGCCGACGGCCTACGAGACCTTCCCCGAACCCGATCTGCCGGGCGGGATCTCCGGTGGCGTGAGTTTCGGTCCCGACGCCGAGCGGTTCGCCATCTCGACCAGCGGCGATACGGTCAACACGAACGTCTTCATCGTCGACGTGGAGACGGGCGAAGCCGAGCGATGGACCAGCGCACCGACCGCCGGCATTCCCCCGGAGACGTTCGACGGCTCGGAGCTGGTGAGCGTCGAGAGCTTCGATGAACTCGAGGTTCCCGGCTTTCTGACCCTCCCCGACGACCGCGAGACGGGCGACGACGGAGCCGACGTGGACGGCGGCGACGGCGTCCCGGTCATCGTCGACATCCATGGCGGCCCCGAGAGCCAGCGCCGGCCCTCCTTCTCGAGTGTCAAGCAGTACTTCCTCGATCGAGGCTACGCGTACTTCGAGCCGAACGTCCGGGGCTCGTCGGGCTACGGTGCCGACTACGCAGCACTCGACGATGTGGAAAAGCGGCTGGACTCCGTCGCGGACATCGAGGCCTGCGTCGAGTGGTTGCGGGATCACCCCGCGATCGATCCAGACCGAATCGCGGCCAAGGGCGGCTCCTACGGCGGCTTCATGGTACTGGCCGCGCTGACCGAGTACCCCGACCTCTGGGCGGCCGGCGTCGACGTCGTCGGCATCGCCAACTTCGTCACCTTTCTCGAGAACACCGGCGACTGGCGGCGCGAACTCCGCGAGGCCGAGTACGGCAGTCTCGCCGAGGACCGCGAGTTCTTGGCGGAGATCTCGCCGATCAACAACGTCGAGCGGATTGACGCGCCGCTGTTCGTCCTCCACGGCGAAAACGACCCCCGCGTCCCGGTCGGCGAGGCCGAACAGATCGCCGAGAAGGCCGCCGAACAGGGCGTCCCCGTTCGGAAACTGATCTTCGAGGACGAGGGCCACGGCTTCTCGAAGCTCGAGAACCGCATCGAGGCCTACTCCGCGATCGCGGACTTCCTCGACGAACACGTCTGATCGATCGCGTTCACCGCGGTACGGCCACGAGATTTTACAAAAACTATACATAATAGCGCCATCGAGGACCAAACATGTCTGCTATCCGAACATCTGCTCTCACCAAGCGATACGGTGGGACCGTCCTCGCCGTCGATGACCTCGATTTCACCGTCGAGGACGGCGAGGTGTTCGGCTTCCTCGGCCCGAACGGGGCGGGGAAGTCGACGACGATCAACATGTTACTCGATTTCGTCCGGCCGACGGACGGCACTGCCACGGTCCTCGGACTCGACGCCCAGAGTGACACCGACGAGATCCGCCACCGGATCGGCGTCCTCCCCGAAGGGGCCAGCGTCTACGACCGGCTCACCGCCCGCGAGCACCTCGAGTGGGTCATCGACACGAAGGGGACCGATGACGACCCCGATGACATCCTCGAGCAGGTCGGGCTCACCGGCGACGGCGACCGCCCCGCCAGCGGCTACTCCAAGGGGATGACCCAGCGGCTGGGGTTCGGGATGGCCTTGGTCGGCGATCCGGAGCTGTTGATTCTGGACGAGCCGTCCTCGGGACTCGACCCCACGGGGATGCAGGAGATGCGAGATATCATCCGTGAGGAAGCGGAAAACGGAACAACCGTCTTTTTCTCGAGTCACATCTTAGGCGAGGTCGAGGCCGTCTGCGACCGCATCGGAATCATGAACGAGGGCCGACTCGTCGCGACCGGCACGCCCGACGAGCTACAGGGGGACCTCGATCTTGGCGCACCGATCACGCTCGAGGTCGAGACCGTTCCCGACTCGCTCGGACTCGAGAGCCTCGCGGACGTCCGCTCGGTCACCGTCGAGGGAACGGAGATCACGGCCACCTGCGCCGACCCCTCGGCCAAGGTCGATGTCGTCCGCCACGTCGCCGACGCGACGGCCGTCCGCGACATCGTCTCGGAAGACGTCTCGCTCGAGCAACTGTTCAACACGTACACGAACGGCGGGCGAGCAGACGAGGAGGCGGAGCAGACGGAGGTAGCAGGATGAGCATGCTCGCCGTCGCCAAGAAGGACTTCCTCGACGTCCGGCGGGCCAAGATCGTCTGGTTCGTCGGTGCGTTGTACGCCGCTTTCATGGCGTTGTTGTTCTACTTCGGTCAGAACGGGAGTTCGAATACGAGCGTATTGAACGCGCTCTGGCCACTGACGATCGTCGGCGCGATGTTCATCCCCCTGATCGCGCTGGTGACGGCCTACCTCGCGGTCGCTGGCGAACGCGAATCCGGCGGCATCAAGTATATGCTCTCGATTCCGAACACGCGCCGAGATGTCGTCCTCGGCAAATTCCTCACGCGAACTGCCATCGTCAGCGTGTCGATCGCCGTCGCTTTCCTCCTCAGCGGGGTGCTCGTGCTGCTCTGGTACTCCTCGCCGGAGATGGACACACTCGCGATCATGGCCGTACTGACGGCGCTCTACGCGCTGACCTACGTCGCCGTCGCAATCGGTATCTCCGCCGCGACCGCGTCTCGGTCGCGAGCGATGGGTGGATCCATCGCATTCTTCTTCATTACGAGCGTGTTGAACGTGGTCGGACTGCTTCAGCCCGCTATCGACTACCTCGTCAATGATCTCGCGGGGCTCGACGTGTCCATGTATCAGATCGCGTTCGTCCAGTCGCTGATCAGTCCGACGGCGGCGTACGTCAACTCCACCGGGCTGGCGTTTCCCGACGGCTTCAGGACGATCCCGTCGGACCTCCCGTGGTTCCTCCAGGGCAAGACGATGGTCGTCATTATGCTCGTCTGGCTCGTCGTCCCGCTGGCGCTGGGGATCTGGCAGTTCGAACGCGCCGATCTCGGCTGACGATCCGCTCGAAGTCAGTCGATAACGCCCGTTTTCGTCGCCACGTCTCGAGCCGCCCGCTCGTTCATGCCGTCGCCCAGGATCGTGTAGCGATCGCGGATCTCGTGGCAGGTCGTCAGCGCCTCGATTACCGTCTCGTCATCGATACCGAGTTCGCCGGCGGTCGTCGGCGCGTCGATACTCGCGAGCGCGTCGCGGATGTCCCGCCAGATGCCGTCCTCGCCCTGGTGGAGGTAGGCGGTCATGATCGAACCGACGCCGACCTGATGGCCGTGAAGGGCCGCGCCGGGTGCCAGCCGGTCGAGTTGATGCGAAAAGAGGTGCTCAGCACCGCTGGCCGGCCGCGAAGACCCGGCGATGCTCATCGCAACGCCCGAGGACATCAACGCCTTAGTGACGACCCAGGCCGACTCCTCGAGCCCCGGGCGGATGAGATCCGCGTTGCCCACGAGGATTTCGGCGGTCATCTCCGAGAGCGCGGCGGCGTACTCAGAGTACTCGACGTCTTTGAGCCGCTTGGCGAGTCGCCAGTCCATGACGGCGGTGTAGTTCGAGATGATGTCCGCACAGCCGGCGGTCGTCAGCTCCCACGGTGCCTCGGCGAGGATGCCCGTATCGGCGACGACCGCCAGCGGCGGCTCGGCCGCGACGCTGTGGCGGGAATCCCCGTCCGGGACGGAGCCCCGATTGCTGACGATCCCGTCGTGGCTCGCCGCCGTGGGAACGGAACAAAAGCCCATCTCGAGGTGGTAGCTGGCGAGTTTCGCGATGTCGATGGCCTTGCCACCGCCGATACCGACGAGGTAGGCGACGTTTTCGGCCTCAGCGATCTCGATGACGCGCTCGACGGCGTCGAACGTCGCCTTCTCGACGGTGACGGTCGCGGGCTCGATCCCGGCGGCCTCGAAGTCGGCCGCGATCGGGTCCGCGGCGACCTCGCGGGGCGTCGGGCTCGTGACGAACAGCGGCCGCCCCTGCAGGTGGAGATCGTCGATCACGTCGCGGACCTCGCTGCGAACGCCGTGGCCAACGACGACGTTTCGCGGGAGACGGATCCACGTCGACTTCTCGAACATACTCGGCCTGACACACCCCCGGGACATGTGTTTTTCCTCGTCGGCGCGACAGTCGAGGGGATCGACGATGCGGTCCGAAACGAGAACCGGTCTCGAGGGGCGACGAGTCCAGCTCGATCGGCGGTATTATAATATTTCCAACTGCACCATCCAGATATGATGATGGTGGTCACGCTCTGGCTTGGACTACTTGGCGTGGGCTATGTCGCCGGCCGGCTGTACGGACGATACACGCTTCGGCGGGCCGGAGACGACGCCGGTCGCTCTCGCGGTACGTATCGGCTGCTCGCCGTCGTCGGACTCGCGACGTTCGCCGTCCTCGCGTTCGCAGGTCTCATCGACGCGACCGAGAGCGCCCTCTCGTCCGTCCATCCGGCACTCGCAGGCAGGCTCGCCGCGCCGCTCGTCTGGCTCCCGACGGCGGTCGGAACGATCGTCGCCGTTCTCGTCGCGTATCTCGGCGTCTTTCCGTACGCCCGCAAACGGCACGGTCTCGAGATCAGCGCCGCGACGGCGGTCGGCCGGCTCGCACGGTATCTCACGGCAAGTGCGCTGTTCGTTCTAGGCATCGTCGGCCTCTATACGGCACTCCTCGAGGCTTCGGATCCGAGTCCGGCGTTGATCCCGGTCGTATTCCTCAGTCTCACTACCGGTATCTACGGCTGGATGACGTACCGAATTCGTCTCTCACAGGACATCGAGCCGCTGACGGCCGAGAAGCGACGCCGACTTGAGGGGGCAGCCGACCGTGCCGACCTGACGGCGACGGTCGCCGGCGTGATTCCGGGCCGCGAAACCGAAGTCGCCGGCCTCTACCTTGAGGGGCCGTTCTGGAACCGGCGGATGTACGCTACCGATTACGCGTTCGACGCGTTCGACGATGACGAGCTTTCGGCAGCGTGTGCGCGTGCGAGCGCCGCCGACGAGGGTCGACTGCTGGAACGACAGGCGCTTGTGACGAGTGCACTCTTCGGCCTCCTCGTCACGTGCTACGTCTGGCGGTCGTTCGCGCTCGCGCTGGTCGCCGTCGTGCTAGGCTGGCCACTCGCGGTTCGGTACCTCCAGCGACGAGAATTCGCCGCCGATCGGTGCGCCGCTCACGCCGTCGGAGCGGAAGCGCTCGCCTCGGCCATCGAGACGGGGGCCGATCTGTCCGACGACCGAAGCCGGCTGCAGGAGAGGCTCACGTCGCGGCCGTCGCGGGCGCGCCGCCTCGAGCGGCTTCGAAACCGCTGATCAGAGCGTGTCCAAAATAGCCAACACGCGTTCTTCGGCCGCCCGATCCGGTCCGTTCTCGATGCCGTCGTGGTCGTTCTCTCTGTGGGCCGCGACCGTCCGATCCATCGCCTCGGCGAGTGGCGTCGATTCCCACCCCAGCGCGGCGAGGTTCGCCGTCGAGAGGACGCTCGGATACGTCCGATATAGGGGGAAGTCGTCGAGCGCGAGGTCGCCGGCGGCGAGTTCGCGGGTGCCGGCATGGACGGCCTCGACGGCGGTATCTGCGGAGTCGGCGATCAGGTCGACCAGTTCCTCGAGCGTGGTGAGCCGGCGATCGGCGGCGTTGTAGGCCTCGCCGGCGTCGCCGCGTTCGGCGACGATCCGCAGCGCGCTGGCGACGTCCTCGACGTAGGCGCGGTGGCGGAGGTTCGTCCCATCGCCGGGGATCACGACGCGATCGAAGCGATTCACGCGGTCGATCCACCAGTCCATCCGTTCCGTGTAGTCGTGGGGACCGTAGACGATCGGCGGGCGGACAGCCATCGCGCGGACGCCGTCCTCGGCCGCCGCGACGACGGCGCGGTCGCCCTCGGCCTTCCGGTTGCCGTAGGTCTCGAAGCTATCGTCGGTCGCCTGCTCGGCCGTGCAAGACTCGAGGGGTGTTTCCGCCTCTCGTTTGGGAATCTCCTCGCGGCGATACGCCGCGCTGCTCGAGACGTAGACGTAGGCCTCGCAGTCAGCGAAGATCCGAGTCGCGGCGCGAACGTCCTTCGGGTGGTAGGCGACGCAGTCGAAGACGGCGTCGGGGTCGACCGTCGTCGCGGCCGCCTCGAGGGCCGTGTCGTTCGTCCGATCCCCCTCGACGTGGTCGACGCGGTCGTCGGCCGCGAACGGGTTCTCGCGGTTCCCGCGGGTAAACAGGGTTACGTCGTAGCCGTGCTCGAGCAAGTCGTCGACCAGATGGCGGCCGATAAAGCGCGTCCCGCCGATAACGAGTGCGTTGTCCATAGATGGCCGTCACTGCTCGCAGAGAAAACTGTGGCGGACGGGTACCGCTTCCCCGAGGGCAGTCAGTTTCAGCACCCGGAATAGTTACAATTTCAACAAGAGTGCTAGGAGGCGGATAATAGTACCTCGAGTTGGCGTCATCGTCGGTATGCCAAACTGGCATCGCCGTTCGATACTGGCGACAGGTATAGCGCTTTCGACCAGCGGCGCGTTCACGTCGACCAGCGCGACGACCGAAGAGCGCACAGACGACGTCCCGTTGTCGGTCTCGACCGGCGACCCCGACGGCTGGTCGTCGGAATGGGGTAACGCCGGGAACACCAATTACTACCCACTCGACGACGAGTTCCCAGAGCCCGGCACCGTCGCATGGCGGTACGATCTCCCGAGTTTCGGCACGTGGCATGACGGGACGGTCGCCGTCGTCGATGGTCGGATCTACCTCCTGACCAGCGCCAAGCGGACCGATGCGGGCGTTGCTTACCAAAGCGAACTCCACGCGCTCGATGCCGACGACGGCGAACTCGACTGGAAAACCGAGGTCGAGGCGACCGGTCGGCCGGCGGTCGTAAACGGCTCGGTCTACGTCACTAACAGGGGTCACGTCATAGCGTTCGACACCGAAGACGGCTCGGTTCGGTGGGAGCGGGAGCTGACTACCGGCGAATGGGTCACGAACCCGACGCCGGCCGCCGGAGCGCTCTACGTCGTCGCTGGGGACACGCTCTACGCACTCGACGGTGACGACGGGTCGATACGATGGCAACGCGAAGCAGTCGCGGTGAGAGGGGCAACCGCCGAACCGAGCGATTCCGTGTCGACGTCGTTCGATTCGCAGACGGTCGCCGTCGCGGGCGGGACCGTCTATGCGATAACGGCACCGTGCGACGAGGACAGTTCGGACCCCGTCGCGGGGGAGGGTGGCATCGCCGCCTTAAACGCCATGACGGGCGAAACCGAGTGGGCGATCGTGCCCGAGGGCGGCGTTACAGGCTCTCTCATGGCGACCGAAGCGTTCGTCCTCGCACGGAAACAGATCGACGATACTGAAGAGATCATTCTCGACCCCGATACGGGCGACGTCGTGCAGAGAGACGCAGTAAACACCGTCGCCGCGACGTCTGAGGCTCGAGTCACCCACGATACGTGGTATCCGGGCGATGGACCCCTCAGCGTGCGTCCGTACGGCAGTGGAGCGGCCTGGACCGTTTCCGACGTGCGGTTTCCGGCTCCACTCCTCGTCGGAAAGACCCTGATAGCCTTCCACGACAGTGCAGTTACCGGGTTCGACCTCGAGACCGGGTCAGTGACATGGCGATGGGAGGGCGATCCCCTTCCTCGAGCGTTCGTCGCCGTCGACGAGAACACGCTCTACGCCGGGCACGAGGGGGAACTCGTCGCGTTGCGTCCGGCAGACGACGAGGAAGACGGGCTGGACGAGCAACGCCAATCCGACACCAAGGAGGAGAACAGGGACGACACCGAAGCGGACTGCCCGCGCGAGAGTGCCGAATCCCCTCGAGCAGACCAGTAAGCCCGGTGACGATCAGGGACGGGTTCTATTTAGTCGTCCGTGGAAGGGCGTCTCAGTATGACGGAACAGCTTAATACGGATCACGCGCCCGAGTATCCGCTCGAGTGCGACCACTGTCACTATCCAATTCCCGGCGAGGCCGAGGAGAGCGACGAGGGCCGGTACTGTTCGGTCGCCTGTCGCGAGGCCGCCGCCGACGGCTCGACGATGACCGACCCCCACGCCTACAAGCGGATTGCAACGGGCGTCGAACCGCTCGATTCGCTCGTCCCGAACGGCGTCCCCGCGGACTCGCTCCTGTTGCTCTCGGGCGAGGAGGGGACCCGCCGCACCGAACTCGGCGTCGAACTCGTCTGGCGCGCCCTCGAGCGGGGCGAACCCGCCGTCGTCATCTCCGTTATGAACCCGCCGACCGCGACGCTCGAGCGCTTCTATCAGAACGGCTGGAACGTCCTGCCGGCGCTGGAAAACGACCGTCTGCGAGTCATCGACTGTTTCACCTCGCGGCTCGACGACCGCGACGAGTTCAGAGCGCAGCGAAACGAGTGGACCGAATTCGTCGGCGAAGCCGCCGAAGACGCGGTCGTCGAGGTCCGCGATCCGACCGACCGTCGCGAGATGACACACAGTCTGCGGGGCGCACTCGACGACCTCGAGATGACCGAGACCGGCCTCGTGACGATCGATTCGCTGGACGAACTCGAGTCGTTGCTCCAGCGACAGACGGCCCGCGACCTCCTTACGGACCTGCGAGCGACGGTCTGCAAGGCGCGATTCGTTCCGATCATCGCCGGCACAGCGTCGACCGGCGAGGACGACGCGCCCGCCGCCGAATACGTCTTCGACGGGATAATCGATCTGCGGCTGACGGATCGGCTCGCGCCGGACGCACGGCTCAAACGGCTCGCCGTTCGTAAGTTGGTCGGTGCGCAGTTCCTCCCGCAGTGGGTGACCTACGAGTACGAACCCGCTCGCGGGCTGTTCGCGTTCGGTCCGGACACTGACGTGCGACAGCGCTACGAGGTCGGAAACGGACCGCTCCAGCCGAATCGGAACCGGTAACGGAGCGCGACCGTGGTCCAGTTCGGTGGCCCGCCGGACGCGAGCGTCTTGACGCGAGCCGTCACCGGCTGCCGAATATGCACGCGCACTCACGCTCGGGTTTTATTCTACTGTTCGGTCTACGATCCCCCGCAGTACAGCGACCGCGAGCGGCCAGCGCGTCAATCGGGGCGAGTCAGCGATCGGCGACCGACCATCCAGCAGCCACACTATCACAGCCATGAACGACCGATACGACAGCGACCGACGGACGGACGAACGGTACACAGACCGCTCGAGCGACACCGGACGCCGGGGCCGAGACGAAAGCGACCAAAACCGAGAGGGCGGCGACCGCGGCTGGCTCCACGGCATGTTCAGCCGCGGCGGCAGTGAAGACGTCGGCTCACAGGGACCGGACCGGCGGGGCGACGAGCGAGGCCGACCCGAACGACAGCAAGGCGGCTCCACCGGCGACATCGGCCAGGGACGAAGTACCGGTTCAAGCAACCAAGACCGACGACGCGGTCAGACCGGACGGGACCGTGAAGAATATTCGCAGCGCGGACGGTCCTACCGAAGCAGCGAGCACCAGCAGGGCCGTGAGCCCGAGCGGTCGGGCGAGTCCGGACAGCAGTTCGGTCAGCAAGGCGAGCGCTCTCAGCAACAGGGTACGCAACGCCACCAGCAACACCAACAGGGCGGCCACCAGCAACGCGGCGGTCAACAGCAGTATCAGCCGGGCGAGCCCGGCCAGCGGTTCAGCCAGCAAGGCGAGAGGTCCCCCCAGCAGGGCTCACAGCGCCAGCAGGGCGACCGCCAGCAACGCGGCCAGCAACACAGCGGCTTCGAAACGAACGCCAGAGAGCAGAGCAACCTCGAGTACGGGGGTGAAGCCCGGCGCGAGGAACAACACGGCGAGCAACGCGGCCAGCAGCGCCAGTTTGGCCAGCAAGAGCAGCGCGGTCAGCGGGGAGAGCAGCAGTACCAACAACGTCAGCAGGGTGGCATGCAGGGCCAATACGACCAAGGCACCCGAGAGCGAGGGAGCGAGCAGTATCAGAGCGGGCAGCGAGAGAGCCAACGCGGGAGCAATCAGCAAGACCGACAGGGGGTCCAGTCCGGAGGCAACCGGCAGCGCCACCGTGAGAGCCGACAGCAGGGCGGAAGCGAGCAACACGGCAGCCAGTACCAGCAGGGGCAGCCTGAGTACGGCCGTCACCAGCGCAGCGAGGGGTATCAGTCCAGCACCCAGCGCGATCGCAGCGACCAGTACGGCCAGCAGACGGGAAGCGACTACGGCGACACCCAGCAGTTCGACCGGAACCGAAGTGAGACCGATCGCTCCGGCGGCCGCATGAACCGAGCACAGTCGAACAGCGGCCTCCAGTATCGCCAGCAGGGACGGCGCTCCGAACAGGGAGACCAGACGGAACGCCGCGAGTCGAACCAGGGGACTCGCTCGAGCAGGGAGAGTGACAGAAATCAGCAGTTAGACGACGAGGAGATGAGCAACCGCCGCCACGTCCACGAGCGGGATCCGACCGCCGACGAAGATCGGAGCCGCAACGAGGACTGGTCGCGCTAACGTCACCGGCCGGGAGCCGCCCCAACGCGAGCCGAACTCACGCTTGTTTTCGCCGTCGCGCACTCGAGCCAGAGACAACCGGCACGGATGTCCCTCTCGGGCGAGCCGGCAGCCGGGTTCGACTGGCGTTCTCGAGAACGCGGACTGGAGTTATGGCGCTCCCCTGTGAATTGGTACCTATGAGCGATACCGGCTCCGATTCCGATGACGCCGTCGAACCGGAACTCCGCGACGACGCCATGGGTAGGTTCCCCGTGCCGGCGTTCGACGACCTCCCCGAGGACCTACGGACTCGAATCGCAGAAGCGACCGAGCGCGCCGGCTTCACGCCGAACGTGTTCTCCGCGTTCGCGTACAAGCCCTCTCACTTCCGGGCCTTCTTCGATTACCACGACGCGCTCGTCGAGGACACCGCCTTAGAGCGCGAGGAGATCGAGCTGATCGTCGTCGCTGTCTCCGGCGTCAACCACTGCTACTACTGCAACGTCGCCCACGGCGCGCTCGTGCGCATCTACGCCGACGATCCGACGCTGGCCGATCAACTGATCGCCAACTACCGGACCGCGGATATCAACGAGACTCACCGGACGATGCTCGACGTGGCGGTCAAACTCACCGAGCGCCCGGACGCAATCGAACCCGTCGACCTCGAGAGACTGCGCGAGGCCGGGTTCAGCGAGGAGGCGATCTGGGATATCGGTGCCGTCACCGCCTACTACAATATGAGCAACCGGATGGCGGCGTTCGCCGAAATGCGACCCAACGACGAGTTCCACACGCTCGGCCGGTAACGGTCCGAACAACGATAAAAAGGCTCGATGGTGGACGACCGCGGCGTCGCGATCAGTCGTCGCTCGCAGCGAAGTTGGCCGATTCGGCCTCGGTGGCCACGTCGGGCGCGCCGGGGAGTTCCTCGCGTACGTCGTCGCTCCCCTGCTCGGTGATCGCCTCGTGGTAGGCCTCGGGCATGACCTTCACGAAGGACTCGAGGGCTTGCTCCCAGTTCTCGAGCAGCGATTGACCGCGCTCGGAGCCGGTGTAGGCGACGTGATTCTCGACGAGTCGACGGAGCATCTGCTCGTCTTTCTCCTCGAGTTCGTCGTGCAGCGAGACCATACCGGTGTTGGCCTTGGCGGTGAACTCCTCGTCGGGGTCGTAGACGTAGGCGACGCCGCCGGACATGCCGGCCGCGAAGTTCTTCCCGGTCTCGCCCAGCACGGCGACGACGCCGCCGGTCATGTACTCACACCCGTGGTCGCCGACGCCTTCGACGACGGCCTTGGCACCGGAGTTGCGGACGGCAAAGCGCTCGCCAGCGACGCCGTTGACGTAGCACTGGCCGTCGGTCGCGCCGTAGAGCGCGACGTTGCCGATCGCGACGTTCTCGGTCGGCTCGTAGGCGGCGGTCTCGGGGGTCCGGACCGTTAGCTTGCCGCCCGAGAGTCCCTTGCCGACGTAGTCGTTGGCGCTGCCGTCTAGGTGCATCGAGACGCCGCTGGCCAGGAACGCGCCGAAGCTCTGGCCGGCGGTCCCCTCGAGGTCGACCGTGATCGTGTCCTCGGGGAGGCCGGGCTCGCCGTAGCGGCTCGTGATCTGATTCGAAAGCATCGCGCCGACGGTGCGGTCGACGTTCGTAACCTCGGTCTCGAGGCTGACGGGCTCTTGATTCTCGATCGCGTCGGCCGCGGCCTCGATGAGGTCGCGGTCGAGTTGCTCCTCGAGTTCGTGGTCTTGCTCGCGAACTTTACGGCGGACCTCGCTGCCGGGGTCCGCAAGGACCTCGGAGAGGTCGACGTTGCGGGCCTTCGGGTGGTCGATGTCGTCGCGCTGCGATAAGACGTCGACCTGTCCGATCATCTCGTCGACCGTCTCGAAGCCGAGTTCGGCCATGAGCTCGCGTAGCTCCTGGGCGATGAACGTCATGTAGTTGATGACGTGCTCGGGCTCGCCGGGGAAGCGCTTGCGCAGGTCCTCGCGCTGGGTGGCGACGCCGACCGGGCAGGTGTTCTTGTGACACTGCCGGGCCATCACGCAGCCGCCGGTGACCAGCGACGCAGTGCCGAAGACGTACTCTTCGGCTCCGAGCAGGGCGGCGACGGCCACGTCGCGGCCGGTCTTCATGCCGCCGTCGGTCGAGACGCGAATGCGGTCTCGCAGCCCGGTCGCACAGAGCATCTGGTTGGCCTCGGCGAGGCCGAGCTCCCATGGGAGGCCGGCGTTCTTGATCGAGGTGCGCGGCGAGGCACCCGTCCCGCCGGAGTGACCCGAAATGTGGACTACGTCGGCGTTGGCCTTCGCGACGCCGGCGGCGACCGTGCCGATGCCGGCCTCGGAAACGAGTTTGACGTTGATGTCGGCCGCCTCGTTCGCCGCTTTGAGATCGAAGATCAGCTGTTTGAGGTCCTCGATGGAGTAGATGTCGTGTAGCGGCGGCGGCGAGATGAGGCCGACGCCGGGCGTGGACTTGCGGACGTGGGCGATCATCTCGTTGACCTTCGAGCCGGGGAGGTGGCCGCCTTCGCCTGGCTTCGATCCCTGGGCCATCTTGATCTGGAGCTCGTCGGCAGACGAGAGGTACGTCGATGTCACCCCGAAGCGGCCCGAGGCCACCTGCTTGACGTTACACTCGCGTTCGGTGTCGAACCGCTCCGGCGGCTCGCCGCCTTCGCCGGAGTTTGACTTGCCGCCCAGCCGGTTCATCGCGATGGAATTGTTCTCGTGGGCCTCCGGCGAGAGCGAGCCGAGGCTCATCGCGGCCGTCGAGAACCGCTGGACGATGTCCTTGATTGGCTCGACGTCCTCGATCGGAACCGGATCGCGGTCCGAATCGAACGCGAGCAGCCCGCGGAGCGTCTGGAGGTTCTGCTGCTGGTCGTTGATTAGCTCGGCGAAGTCCTGGTAGCGCTCGTAGTCGTTCGAGCGGACGGCCTGCTGGAGCGCGCCGACGGTCTCCGGATTCCACTGGTGGTAGATCCCATCCGACCGGTGTTCGTACTCGCCGTGGCGGTCGAGGTCGGGCTCCTCTTCGTCGCTGCCGAAACCGGTCTCGTGACGCTCGCGGACGTCCTCCTCGATCTCGGCGAGGCCGATCCCTTCGGTCCGGTTCTCCGTGCCGGAGAAGTAGTCCGCGACGAGATCTGAGTCGAGGCCAACGGCTTCGAAGATCTGGGCTCCCTGATAGCTCTCGACCGTCGAGATGCCCATCTTGGCCATGATCTTCAGGAGGCCATCCTCGACCGCGCCGACGTAGGCGTCGATCGCGACATCGGTGTCAGCGCCGTCGGGGCCGGCGGTGATGTCCTCGATCGTCTGGTAGGCCAGGTACGGGTTGACCGCGCCCGCGCCGTAGCCGACCAGCGTCGCGAAGTGATGAACCGTACGCGGGTCGGCGGACTCGACGACGAGGCCGACGTGATTGCGCAGCCCGTTGCGCACGAGGTGATGGTGGACGGCACCCGTCGCCAGCAGGCTCGGGATCGCGACCCGGTCCTCGTCGACGCCGCGATCCGAGAGAACGATCACGTCGTGGTCACCCGTTTCGATCGCGTCGACGACAGCGTCGCGGACCCGTTCGATCGCCGCCTCGAGGTCGACGCCGAGTTCGTCGCTCGTGGGTTCGTAGGTGATGTCGATCGTGGCGGCGGTGATACCGTTTGCCGAACAGTCGCGGATCGACTCGAGTTCGGCGTCGGTCAGGATCGGCGAGTCGAGTACGAGTTGGCGGGCGTGTTCTGGCGACTCGTCGAGTAAGTTGCGCTGGAAGCCGAGCCGGGACTCCATCGACGTGACGAGTTCTTCGCGGATGTAGTCAAGCGGCGGGTTGGTGACCTGCGCGAACAGCTGCTTGAAGTAGGAGAACAGCGGCCGATTGAACTCGGTTAGCACCGACAGCGGCGTGTCGTCGCCCATCGAGCCAACCGGGTCTTTCCCTGTCTGCATCATCGGCTCGATCATGTTCTCGAGTTCGTCGTGCGTGTAGCCGAAGGCAGTCTGGTAGTCGCGCAGGCCGTCGACCGCGTCCCGGGGCGTGCGGTCGTTCGTGGACCGGATGTCGTCTACGTGGACCTGCTCTTCGGCGACCCACTCGCCGTAGCGGTCGTCGGTGAGGTCCTCGAAGACCTCCTCGTCCGGGATGACACGGCCCTCGTTAGGATCGGCGAGGAACAGCTGGCCGGGCTGGAGGCGACCTCGTTCCTCGATCTCTTCGGGGTCGGTCTCGAGCGCGCCGGCCTCGCTGGCCATGATCAGGCGGTTGTCGGTGGTCACGTCGTACCGGCAGGGCCGGAGCCCGTTGCGGTCGAGGACGGCACCGATGCGTTCGCCGTCGGTCGCCGCCACGAGCGCGGGGCCGTCCCAGGGCTCGACCAGCGAGGCGTGGAAGTCATACCAGTCCTTGCGGTCTTCGTCCATCGCATCGTCGCCGCGCCAGGCCTCGGGGACGAGCATGCGGAGTGCGTGTTCGAGGTCCCGGCCGTCCTGCATCAGCAGTTCGAGCGCGTTGTCGACGCTCGCGGTGTCGGATTGGTCGGGGTCGTCGATGATCGGCTTGACCGCCTCGAGATCGGAGAGCACGTCGCTCTCGATGTCGGTCTCACGGGCGCGCATCCAGTTGATGTTGCCCTGAATGGTGTTGAACTCGCCGTTGTGGATGATGTTCCGGTAGGGGTGTGCGAGGTGCCAGGCACCGAGCGTGTTCGTCGAGAACCGCTCGTGGACCATGGCGAACGTCGACTCCATCCGCTCGTCGGTGAGATCGGGGTAGTAGCCAGGGACCTGTACGCCTTTCAGCAGGCCCTTGTAGACGATCGTCTTCGAGTCGAGCGAGCAGACGTAGAAGCGCTCCGTGCCGTCTCGGTCCGTCTCCTCGACGGCGTTCTCGAGGGCGCGTCGAGCGACGTAGAGGCGGCGGTCGAAGTCGTCGCCAGAGATGTCGTCTTCAGGTGCGACAGCGACCTGCCAGACGTCGGGTTCGGAGTCGACGGCCGTCTCGCCGAGGTCGTCGTTGTCCGTCGGGACATCGCGCCACTCGAGGACGTCGAGGTCGTAGGTATCGAAAGTCTCCTCGACGAGCGAGATGAGTCCGTCGCGGGCGGCGGTGTCCTGCGGGAGAAAGAGCGAACCGACGGCGTAGGTGTCCGGCAGTTCAGCTTCGAGAACGTCCCGAAAGAACGAATCGGGCGTCTGGAGCATGATGCCGGCCCCGTCGCCGGTGTTTTTCTCCGCCCCGGTCGTCCCGCGGTGCTCGAGATTAACGAGAAGGTCGAGTCCGTCGGCGACGACGTCGTGTCCCCCGTTCCCGTCGAGGTCCATAACGACGCCGACGCCGCAGTTCGACCGTTCGTCCTCGGGGTCGGCGAGCCCCCGGGAACGCTCGGTGGATGACGCTATATGTGGCTGTGACATACACCCTCGTAGCGGAAACGACTATAAGAGGCTAACCCATTATGGCTAAGCGTATTATAAACACATATTTACATGTATAAGGTGTAGTGTAAAGCCTTAATTGCCGCTGTCGCGTCGCTACCGGATCAGCTGGCAGTCGGTCAGAGAAGACTCGTCGGTCGTCCCCCACTCGGCCGAACCCCCCTCCGGAAAGGGGCGGCTTTCCGGCAGCGGGGAATGTCAGAGGCACGTAGTGTTCACCCACCAGAGTGAACACCACGAACGGTTAGTGTTCTCCCTCGAATAAGCAACCTCGGGTTAAAGAGTTAGGTGCGGTTGAGACGGTCACGCATCGACAGCGCCGGCATCGGTTGGATCGACCGCAAAGCACCGATGAGAACGCAAGCAGACGACCGGGTGTTCTAAATACGTCATTAAAATAGAAGTATATTACTATATTCATACGTCCTTCATTTGTATGGATGCCCGGTGGCGGCCAACGCACCGAGCCATTCGCTTGACCGTGTCCGGATTGCTCGTATTCGACATCCTGAATCCCGCCGTACTGTACGGTGGCTACGTCCTCGTCGGTGGAAAAAGCATGGCTCCGGCGATTCTGGCCGGCTGTCGCATCGCCCGTGCCCACTCCTGGGACGGCACGTCCTCGTCGTCAAAGGGGACAATCGGAACCAGATTGACAGCGAGCTCGTCCCGGCAGAGAACGTCCGCGGTGTGATCGGCACGAAGGGGCACGTCACGCTGATGGATATGGATACGTGGCCGTGCAGCATCGTCGCGTCGTAGCCAGCGAGACCGCCGACGGACGCAGAGGCGGTGCCGTCTCGCTAGTACGACTTCGCGAAGTACGCGATCTCGTCTGCCGGGTCGCCACAGACGCCACACTCGTCTTCCTCGGGTTCGGGGACCTCCCCGGCCGTCGTCCCGCCTTCGTCGGTCAGCGGCTGCATGACGATTTCGGCGGCGATCTTCTCTTTGATGGCCTCCTCGCAGGCCTCGTCACCGCACCACGCAGTCTTCACGTAGCCGCCGTGTTTACCGATCGTTCCGAGGATCTCCTCGGGACTGTGAGCCTCGCGGACGTTGTTCTCGAGGGTCTCCTCGGCCGCCTCGTAGAGTTTGTCGTAGATCGTCTCGAGGTGCTCGTCGACGGCGTCGACGATGTCGTCGCGGTCCGCGACGGACTCCTCGTTGTCCGGCCGGTGGACCAGCGTGGCCTCCCCGTCTTCGACCTCGTGCGGGCCGATCTCCAGTCGGAGGGGAACGCCGTTGAGCTCGTGTTCGTTGAACTTGAAGCCGGGATTGCGCTCGTCGCGATCGTCAAGTTCGACGCGGAAACCGGCCGCCTCGAGGTCATCGGCGATTGCCTGCGAGTACTCGAGAACGTCGTCTTTCGTGTCCTCCTGCCAGATGGGGACGATGACGACCTGGGTGGGCGCGATGGTCGGCGGGAGCACGAGCCCCTGATCGTCAGAGTGGGTCATGATGAGCGCCCCGAGGGCACGCCAGGAGAGTCCCCAGGAGGTGGTGTAGGCCGTCTGTTCGTCCTCGTTTTCGTCGGCGAAAGTGATGTCGAACGCCTCGGCGAAGCTCTGGCCGAGGTTGTGGCTGGTCGCGCCCTGGACGGACTTGCCGTCGGGCATCAGCGCCTCGACGGTCGTCGTCGTGTCCGCGCCGGGGAACTTGTCGTGTTCGGGCTTTTTCCCGCGCAACACCGGAATCGCCAGCACGTCCTCGTAGACGCGCTCGTACTGGTCGAGTCGAGTCCAGACCTCCTCCCACGCGCCCTCGTCACTCGCGTGGGCGGTGTGGCCTTCCTGCCACATGAACTCCTTCGTCCGGAAGAACGGCTTGGTCTCCGTGGCCTCCCAGCGCACGACCGAACACCACTGGTTGAGCCGCAACGGCAGGTCGCGGTGGCTGCGCGTCCAGTCGGCCATAAACGGCGCGATGATCGACTCACTCGTGGGACGCACCGCGAGGCGCTCCTCGAGTTCGTCGTGGCCGCCCTGGGTCACCCACGCGACCTCGGGGTCGAAGCCTTCGACGATGTCTTTCTCCCGCTCGAGAAAGCTCTCGGGGATGAACATCGGGAAATAGACGTTGTCGACGCCGGTCTCTTTGAACCAGCCGTCGAGGGCATCCTGAATGCCCTCCCAGAGCGCGTAACCGCGTGGTTTCGTGACGATGAATCCGCCCATCGGCGCGTAGTCGGCGAGGCCGGCCTTCTGGACGACCTCGGCGTACCACTCGCCGGGCTTGTGCGATTTCGACTCGGTGATCCCGAGTTCCTGACTCTCGTCGCTCATTGGTTCGACTCTCAGGCAGCGCGGGCTTAAACCATGCGAAGGCCGGACGCCGATCCGCGACTCGCCGCGGATCGACGGCGACGACGCGTTCGGAACGGCCGGCGGTCAGCTCCCCGTCCGGTCGAGCCGCTCGCCGCGGGTGTACTGCCCGTGGAACGCGAGCATGTCGACG
Source organism: Natrinema sp. 74 (assembly GCF_046097095.1). Classification (NCBI taxonomy): domain Archaea; kingdom Methanobacteriati; phylum Methanobacteriota; class Halobacteria; order Halobacteriales; family Natrialbaceae; genus Natrinema; species Natrinema sp. 74. The sequence continues at coordinate 2,220,472 of NZ_CP175698.1, read as the reverse complement.
CCCATCGCCGCCAGCGAGAGCCCGCCAACGCCGGCCAGTAGAAGGAAAAAGAGGCCGCCGCTCTCGGCGAATCCGAGTGGGAGTGACAGCCCGAGCAGGACGTTTCCGGCACCGCTCCACCGGTACCACGCCCAGCGGTCGGTCAGTTGCGTCTCGGTCGCTGCCACGATGTCGAACACGCCGGCAAGCCCCATCAACGCCAGCTGGGCGAGCAACAGCGGCGCGTCGAGGGCATCGGTTCCGAGCAGAACGAGTCCTCCACCGGCGACGAGGAGCAGAACCACACCGACGACGGCGCCGAGTCGACGATTCCGGCGTTCGTTCATGGGTCTGCAGGACTCGAGCTTGTTCGTTTATTCAGTTCGTTGGCTGACATACGTACGCCGTCGCACTCCTGCTACTTAATCGGCAGTCATGAGGTCCCAGAAGTCCGAATCGGTACGGTACATCCGAGAGGAGCGGCCGATGCCGTTCGAGAGTGAGTCGACTCCCGCGCAGCGTTACGTATCCGAATGAACGATGAATTCCGCGTAGGTTTTGTCCGGTTCTCACAGCTTTATGCAAGTGACTGACCTACGTAATGTCGGTATGAAGACAATCGAAGTCGAGACGTACGGCGACAGCAGCGAACTCTCGGTCGTCGACGTAGCGACGCCGGAGCCCGAGGCGGACGAGGTCCGAATCGATATCGAGGCGGCGGGGATCAACTTCGCGGACGTCATGCAACGACGCGGCCACTACCCGGGCGGCCCCGAGCCGCCGTACGTCCCCGGCATGGAAGCCGCGGGCATCGTCGACGCGGTCGGCGAGGGTGTCGACGACCTGAGCGAGGGCGACCGCGTCGTCGGCATGATCGACACCGGCGGCTACGCGGAGTACGTCACCGCCGACGCGCAGTCGCTATTCCCGGTCCCCGAGGCGATGAGCTTCGCGGAGGCCGCCGGCTTCCCAGTCCAGTTCCTCACCGCCCACGCCTGTCTGTTCGAGTGGGGAGGGTTGGCTGAGGGCGAATCCGTCCTGATCCAGGCCGCCGCGGGCGGAGTCGGCACGGCCGCCGTCCAGTTGGCGTCGAACGCCGGCGCGGAGGTCTTCGGCACCGCGAGCACACAAGAGAAGATCGATCTCGCCGCGGAACTCGGCTGTGACCACCCGATCAACTACACTGAGACGGACTTCCGCGAAGTCATCGACGACGAGACCGACGGCGAGGGCGTTGACCTCGTCTTAGAGAGCGTCGGCGACGACGTCTTCGATCGCAGCCTCGACGCGATGACTCACTTCGGGCGGATGGTCACCTACGGCGTCGCCAGCGGCGTCCCCGCGGAAGTCAGCAACCAGCGCCTGCTCTTCGAGAACAAGACCGTCAAAGGCTTCCACCTCGGGCAGGCCGCCATGCACGATCCGGATCGCGTGATGAAAGCCGTCCCCGAACTCACCGAGGGGCTCGCGAGCGGCGACCTCGAGATCATCCTCGGCGAATCCTTCGCACTCGAGGACGCCGCCGAGGCCCACCAGTACCTCGAAGATCAGAAGAGCTCCGGAAAGATCGTGCTGGAGCCCTGATTCCGGGGGCGCCGGAACCCAGTGACAGCGACCCGTCTCAGAAGGAAACGTCCCACTCGAGGTCGTGCTCGACGAACTCGGCCTCATCCAGCGGTTCGCCGCCCACGAAGCGAAACTCAGCGCTGACCGTTCGGCCCTCGAGTACGCCGGGCAGCCACAGGTGGTCGTCGTCCCACATCTGGTCGTAGGGCACGTCGTCGACCGGGACCCACTCCGGACGGGCTTCCGTGGAGGGGGTCGGTTCTCCGTCGAACGACGTCGTGCGATAGACGTGACAGACGGTGTGGTCCGCGCCGTCGAGTAAGAACGTGAGTTCGCCGGCCTTCTCGAGGTCGCGGACCGCGAGGCCGACCTCCTCGCGGGTTTCGCGGATCGCACACTCCTGCGGGGTCTCGCCGGGTTCGCACTTGCCGCCGGGGCCGTTGTGCCAGCCCTCGCCGAGGCCGCGGCGCTTCTCGATGAGGAGGACATCGCGGTCGGCGTTGGTGGTGGCGCTGGCAGGGTCGCCGTCGCCCTCGGCCTCGCGGAGCGGGAAACACAGCGTCGTCTCGAGCATACGCGGGAGTTCGATCGGAGCGGCAAAAGGGTGTCTCGATTGCTCGAGTGCAGCGACCGCTGCCGGGAGTTATCGCGGCCCGCCCGGTCCGACCTCGTCGCGCACGACGACGTAGAGGAGCCAGACGACGAACACTCCGAAGAACGAGCCGAGCCCCCACGCGAGGGCGTGGCGACTGTTCCTCCCTTTCGCGTCCCTGTAGATGAAGTACGAGGCGACGAGCGGGACGATAATCAAGCAAACGAACAGGAAGAGGAGGAGGACAATTCCGATCCCACTGACGGCAAACTGGAGGACGGGCGTGGACATGGTCTCTTCTTTTCATTTCCCCGTGAAAATATCTTCTATTGTCATTATCGCCCTCGGTCGTCGCGACGAGGGTCCGCCACCGGTCGAATCGATCGCGGCCTCTGATCGCCGAGTACCGACGACGAGACGATCGGTTCAACCGTCGGCGTGTGAGAAGACGAACTCTCGGACGAGTTTCGCGGCCAGCGCGGCGGCCTGTCCGTCGTCGCGGTCGTTGACTTCGACCACGTCGACGCCGCCGGCGTCGGGAGCGACCGCGCGGACGACGTCGCGGAGTTCGCGGGGCTCGAGGCCGAACGGCTCCATCGTTCCGGTACCGGGCGCGTAGCCGGGGTCGACGGCGTCGATGTCGACGCTCAGGTAGACCTCGCGGTCCGCGAGTCGGTCGCTGGGCTCCCAGTCCGCCACGTCCTCGGGCGGAACGACAGTCACGTCGGCCGCGGCCGCCCGGTCCCACTCCGTCTCACTGCCGGTTCGAACGCCGAGTAGGATCGCCTCCTCGACGGACTCGACGTCCTCGAGGATCCGCCGGGTGACGGCGGCGTGGGAGAGAGGATTGCCGTCGTAGGCGTCGTACAGGTCGAGGTGGGCGTCGAGACAAACGAACACGTCGGGCTCTACTGCACGTGCGCCCGCAAGGGAAACAGTGTGTTCGCCACCCAACACGATCGGGACGGCGTCGTTCCAGACGGCTTCGCGGAGCGTGCTCGTCAGGTACTCGAGGTACTCCTCGGTGTCGTCCCACGCGCGAACGTCGCCGCGGTCGACGACGCCGAGGTCGGAAAAGTACCGGTCCGTCCGGCGGTCGTAGTCATCGAACGGCTCGGCAACGGATCGGATCCGCCGAGGACCGAACCGGGTCCCCGGCTGAAAGGTCGTCGTGGCGTCCAAGGGCGCACCGACGACCACGAAGTTCGCGTCGTCACGGTCGACAGCTGCCGCCGCGTCGGTCACCTCGCGCTCGTTGGCCGCCCCGGGGAACATTAGACGATCTTTCGCTGGTCTTCCATCTCGAGGTACTCGATGTTCTCGTCGGGGGAGACGTCTACGTCCTCGGGGATGCGCATCGTGATCGTCTCGTAGGTCTCTAAGTCCATGACCTGCATGTCGTCGCCGTCGACGGAGACGACCTGTCCGTTTTTGCGCTCGATGATCGGGACCCAGATCTTCGCGTCGACGGGCTGGGAGAGCGAGCGTTTCTTGCCGTCGAAGACGCCCTCTGCCTCGACGCGGGCCTTGGCGCTGCCGTGTTTGCCCGGCTTGGCCGTCGAATAGCCGTTGATCTTACACGGCGTATCGTCGATCATGACGTAGCTGCCTTCCTGAAGATCGCGAACTTCGGTCTGCTGTTTCGCCATATCCCGGCGTAATCAACCGACGTGCATAAACCGTTTGGAATGGGCGCTCGAGCGCGTTCGCTGTGGTAACGGGCCCGATTCGGGGCTCGAAGACGACGGCGGCATCACTCGGTCTGCACCGCTGGCCGAATCCCGTATGTTTTCATAGGTGTATCCGAAACCCAGAACCGTCCGGGTAAAAACTCACATCCAGGCTGGACCGCACCCCTCTCAATTGTCCAGTCCAACCCGGACATCTTCGGTACGTGATACCGTTTCAAAGAAGTACTGGCCGACGGCAGAACCCGACGGGCGACTACACTGTTTTGCTACCGTTAGGTACTCGTGTCCCACCGAAAGCCGGCAGGGTCGGCCGGCGGCTCGAGCGGGCTCGCCGGCAGCCCGTCGCCGACCGCGGGATCGTTGTACGCCCGCGGTGCGACATCGTTCGGGCCGTCGGGATAGCAAAGCGAGGCGAGCGTCTGTATCTGTCCGCGGCCGACGCCGAGTTCGAACTGGCCGCCGCCGTAGCACCGAACCCCGCGCTCCTCGCAGTACGCGATCGTCTCAAACAGTGACTCGAGCGAGCCGAACCGCGACGGTTTGATGTTCAACCAGTCGGGCTCCCACGGTAGCGCCTCGACGTCGTCGAGGCTGTGAATCGGCGCGTCCCAGGAAGCGCGAGTGCGAACGGCCGGTGTCTCAAACAGCGGCCGCGTCTCGTCGGTCAGCGCCGGATCCTCGAGGACGGCGTTCGGGACCGACTCGAGGACGAGTTCGTACAGCTCCGGGTCCGCGGGAACGTCGACATCGGTGCCTTCGTACTGCCCTTTGAGGTCGAGGATGCGGACCGCGTCCGCCCCGACCGTTTCGTCGATGGCCGCGACGAGGTCGGCGTCCCAGTCCGGGGTCGGGTCCAGCTTCAATTCGAGGTCGGGCACCCGCTCGCGGAGCGCCTCGAGCCGATCTGTCGTCGGTGGATCGCCCAGCCGGGTGCTGGCGACGAACCGGACGGGCTCGAGCGAGCGGTCGAGTGCGCTTGCGAGGTCCGTCTCCGCCTGCCGAAGCGCGAGATCCAGCGCGGCGCTCTCTACCCCCCAGCGCCGATAGTTCCGGAAGACCTCGCGGTCGGGTTCGCCGCCCGGAAAGAGATCCAGGTCTGCGAGCCGCTCGGAAAACGAGTCGACGGTGTACTCGCCGGTCAGGTCCGGGAGTCCCGTCTCCGCCAGTTGATCGTGGTCTTCGGTCTCGTACGTGACGTCCTCGCCGCGTCCGGTGACCGACCTGTCGCCCGTCGGAGCCGGCCCCGAGAGCGCGATTTCGGTCGTCACACGAGTGAACTCGCTCGAGGTCTCGCGCTCGAGGCGGTCGAGCGCGACCGACTCGACCGTCAGCGACAGGTCGGCGATGGCGTCGTACTCCATACCGGCTCTTCGCGCCCGGTACGGAAAGAGATGCGTCGTTAGTCCGCCGCTATCACACCACACCGGTTCGGCGTCAACCACAGCGCACGCACGCTCGAGGGGTCGACACACCCCGTCTATGCGGTGCCGGCTCGATCCCGTCACTCCTCGCCGCGGCGCTGGCGTAGGTTCTGGCGGGTGAACTGGGGGCGTGCGCCGATCGATTTCGGCGTGCGAAACGACCGGTAGAGCTGAATCGTCACGATCACCGAGAAGGCCGCCGCGACGACCGAGCCGCGAGGAGCCTCGAGCGCGTACAGCACGCCGGTCGAGAACAGCGACATCGTCAGCAACATGCCGTACACGAGTCGCTTTGCGAGCGTATCGAAGATCCGCTCTTCGTCCTCGAGACCGATACGGACGTAGAGGTCGTCACGATCGAGTCGGTCGAGCGCGCGCTCGGCCTTGGGCGCGATCCGGGTCAGGGACTCGCCCGATCGACGGAGTTGTCGTCCGGTTTCGTCGAGGTACTGCCGAATCGATTCCTCGCGGTAGCCGTGTTCGGTGAGGTAGTCGGTCGCGACCGAGATGAAGTCGAAATCCTCGTCTAGGGTGACACAGACCCCCTCAACGACGGTCGCAACGCGGAGGACGAGCGCGAGGTTCTTCGGTAGGCGGAAGGGGAAGACGTAGATCGAGTCCTCGATTTGGCCGACGATCTGATTGACGCGGTACTGCTCGACGTCCTCGCCGCGAGCGTCCTGGATCGCGATCTCCATCACTTCGGCCATCACGCCGCGGTCGGCGTCGGGCGATAGCGTCCCGATTTCGATCAGAGCGTCCAAGATGCCGTCGATATCCTGATTCGCGACGGCCACGTAGAAGTCGACAATCTTGTCCTGAACGAACGGGTCGACGCGCCCCGACATGCCGAAGTCGTAGAAGACGATCCGCCCGTCGTCGGTCACCGCGAGGTTCCCCGGGTGGGGATCGGCGTGGAAGACACCGTCTTCGATGATCATCTGCAGGTACGACCGCTCTAAGTTCTCCGCGACCGTCGTCCGGTCGATCCCCTTGCGCTCGAGTGCCTCGAGATCATTGATCTTCGTCCCCTCGATGTACTCCATCGTCAGTACGCGCGGTCCGGAGTGACTCTCGATCACGTCGGGAATGAGAAAGCGATCGTCGCCGGCGAAGTTCTCGCGGATCTCGGTGAGCATCTCGGCTTCGCGCTCGTAGTCCATCTCCTCGCGGATCGTCTTGGAGAACTCCTCGGCGAGGTTTTCCAGCGAGAACGCACGGGCGTCGTCGACGAAATAGAGGAGGATCGGCAGCGACCACTCGATGACTCGCAAGTCGGCCCGAACGAGGGTCTCGATGTTCGGTCGGCGGACCTTCACCGCGACCTCGCGGCCGCCCTCGCCGTCGGCGCGGGCCGGCGTCGCCGTGTTCTCCCCGCCTCGGTCCGTCTCGTCGGCCCCGCGCTCGAGGCGGGCCCGGTATACCTGCCCGAGGCTCGCGCCGCTGATCGGCTCGCTGTCGAACGACGCGAATCGCTCGTCGACAGGGCCGAGTTCCTCCTTGAGTACGGCCTTCGCCTTGGACCACTCCGCCGGCGGCACCTCATCTTGGAGCGCCGAGAGGACGTCGATGTACGCCGGCGGAAGCACGTCCGGGCGGGTCGACAGCAGCTGGCCGAGTTTGATGAATGTCGGTCCGAGGGTCAGCAGCGACTCGAGCAACACCTCGGCCCGGTGGCGATGCGTTTCGGTGTCGACCTGCCGGCGGCGACCGAACAGGAGGAAGCGCCGCCGGTCGCGGGCGTAGGCGACCAACAGCGGGAGGAACTGCCACGCGACGAGAACGAACCGTTTGTACGCGCGGAGTGAGGCCAGCCTCGGTCACCCCGTGTTAGTCGTCCTCATCGACAATGTCGATCGTCGTCTCGCCGCTGGCTCCGCGTTTCGGCAGCGTAAGCTCGAGGACGCCGCGATCGATCGTCGCCGCCGCGTTGGCGTCGGAGGCGTTGTCGGGCAGCGGGAGGTCGACGTCGAGAAAGAGCGACCGGTTCTCCTCGAGATACCGGTACTCGCCGGCGGGGGACTTCTCCCGGCGGGCGTCGATGGAGATTCGGCCGTCCTCGACCGCGATATCGAGCGACTCGGCGGCGACCCCCGGCACGTCGAGGACGAGCAGGTAGGCGTCCTCGCTCTCGAGCAGATCGAAGAAGACGTCCTCGGAGAGATCCTGCAACGCGTCGCGGAGCGCTGACATGGATACAGGTTCGAACGCCGATACGAAAAACCCCGCGGTCGCGGCGAGTCGTCGATCGATCGGTTCGGTCCTCGAGACCGCGGATCGGACTGTTGTTCTCTGAAATCGAATGTTACCCGTTTTTATCGGTGCATGACAGGTTACCGCGGATGGATCGTAGTGTTCATCGTCGGCTCGATGTCCTCATCGCCCTCGTGATCTCGCTTTTCGTTGCGGTGTTCATCGGCGTCTCGGTGCTGTGGTATGCGGAGGGATGAGGTGCGCCGTTTCGGAGACGTGGAAAACGGTACGCTTGGCAGTGGTGAAGAAAGCACCCTACTACCGTGGCAACGGGGTGTCGCCACGCCCTCCCCAGCCGATTCGCTCACGCCTTTGGCGTTCGCTCATCCCTCGCACGATGTTTGTGGCCGGCCTCGCTGGCGCTCGGCCGACCACCAGCGCGCACCACCACACGGCGGTTGATCGGTCCCGGAGGAACACGGCCGCAGCGGTGACAGCCCAGTCGTCCAGCGAGTCGACCGCTCGAGTCGCGGGTCCCCCACGCTTTTGGCGTCACGCGACCCGGTTCAGGGTATGGAAGGAGCCGACCGCGAGCGCACGGAGGCCGGGTTCAAGGTGCGGACGCCGGTCGACGAGGCGCGCCAGATTCTGCGGGACGCAGTCGAAGGGAGCGGGGAGGCCGATGCGGCCGTCCCGTGCGGGACCGAAACCGTCGACGTCGACCGGGCGGACGGCCGCGTGCTGGCCGCAGCAGTCGACTCGGCCTGCGACGTGCCCCACTACCGGCGGGCGGCGATGGACGGCTACGCCGTCCGGGCCGCGGACACGTTCGGTGCCAGCGATCGGTCGCCGGAGGTACTGCGGATCGTCGAGGGAACCGGCGCGGACGCCAGCGTCGGCCCCGACGCGGCCGCGCGAGTCCACACCGGCAGCGCGCTCCCGGAGGGGGCCGACGCCGTGGTCATGATCGAGCGGGTCACCGAACTCGAGTCGGCCGGCGAACTCGAGGTCGAAGACGCGGTCGCGGAAGGGGAAAACGTCGCGCCCGTGGGCGAGGACGTCGAGGAGGGCCAACACCTCTACGACGCCGGCCACCGGCTTCGGCCGTCAGATCTGGGCCTACTGCGGTCGGCGGGCTACGGTCGCGTCGCGGTCGCCAAACGGCCGACCGTCGGCGTCGTCCCGACGGGCGAGGAACTCGTCGCGGGCGATCCCGGCCCCGGCGAGGTGATCGAGACCAACGGTCTCACCGTTTCGCGGCTGGCCCAGCGCTGGGGCGCTCGAGCCACCTACCGTGACGTGGTCACGGACGACCCCGAGTCGCTGCGCGTGGCGATCCAGCGGGACCTGACGAAGGACGTGGTCGTCACGACCGGCGGCTCCTCGGTCGGCGAGCGCGACCTGCTGCCGGAGGTGATCGACGATCTCGGCGAGGTGCTGGTCCACGGCGTCGGCCTCAAACCCGGCCACCCCGTCTGCCTCGGGATCGTCGAGGACACCCCCGTGCTCGCGCTGCCCGGCTACCCCGTCGCCTGCATCGTCAACGCCGTCCAGTTCCTCCGGCCGACCCTGCGCTGGCTCGAGGGGACGACGCCCGACCCCCACCCGACCACGCGGGCAGTCCTCGAGCGCAAGATTCCGAGCGAACCCGGAACGCGGACGTTCGCGCGGGTTCGGCTCGAGGAACGCGACGAGGAAAGAGCGGACCGGGACGAGCCGACCTATACGGCGATCCCGACGCGGGCGAGCGGGTCGGGCGTCCTCTCGAGCGTCGCGCTGGCCGACGGCTGGGTAGTCGTTGACGACGACCGCGAGGGAATTCCGGCGGGTGAGACGGTCAGCGTGGCGGACTGGGAGCCGAACGCCTGAGTTCTAGTAGCGTTCTTCACCCTGCCGCGAGCGCTGAACGACCCACAGGCCGACCGTAACCGCGGCGAGTACGATCACGGCGGTGACGAGCGGCTGATCGACGGCGGCGGTCCAGACCGCCGCGAAGAGGGACCGCTGCCGGCCGTAGTAGACGAGCGCGCCGACGGCCGCGTAGAACAGGACCGTGCCGGCCGCCGTGTAGACGCCGAACCGAAGGCGGGTCATGCCGGCGAGTGCCGCCGGAATGGAGACGACGGAGCGAAGCGCCGGCAGGAATCGGCCCCAGAAGACCGACGACGCTCCCCAGCGATGGAACCACCGTCGGCCGCGATCGATGGTGTCCTCGGAGACGTTGATCCGATCGCGCAGTCTGCCGAGCCCGCGCGAGCCGGGGCCGCGAAAGGCGTAGTAGGGGACGAACGCCCCGACGGTCCCGCCGACGGTCGCCGCGGCGACGAAGACGACAAACGAGAGGGGATCGCTGATCAGCAACGCGGCCGCGGCCGGAACGACGACTTCGCTCGGAAAGAACGGAAAGAGCATCGACGTCTCGAGAAAGACGAATAGCAGGAGCGCGAGCGGGCCGTAGAGCCGAATGAATCGCAGCATGGTCGACCCGAAGTCGATCCCGATGATTCCGACCTCCACCATGGACGGAGTAGAGCGAGACGACGTATCACTGTTCGGCCGGAACGGGTCGGCGACGGTCGCGCCGTCGACCGATCACCGGAGGGCCTGCCGGACCGCGTCCGCCAGTGCGTTGACGCGGGCGACGTGCTCGTAGGAGCCGTCGCGAACGCCGTTGGTCACGTATGAAAAGCCGATGTTCTCCTTGGGATCCGCCCAGCCGACGCTGCTTCCCAGCCCGGCGTGGCCGAAGACGTGTTCGGGCGAGAGCGAGCCGTAGGGCGCGACCGTGGTGCCGCCCTTCCAGAAGCCGAGCGCGAACCGCCCCTCGCGGCCGATCGTCCCGTCGGCATCCGTCTCGGCCTGTACCTCCGCCATCCGCTCGACGGTCTCGGGCTCGAGAATGCGCGTTCCCTCGAGTTCGCCGTCGTTAGCCAGACAGGCGTAGAATCGGGCCATGTCGCTCGCGGTGCCGATGCCGTTTGCGGCGGGGATCACGGCGCGGTGGATCTCCTCCGAATTGAAAGGGGCCGCGACCTCGGTGTGGTCGCCCAGCCCCTCGCCGGGGTCGCGACAGCGGTCGAACTCCTCGAACCCGACGAGCGTCGCCACGTCGTCGTCCTCGTCGTCTCGGAGGCCGATGCCCGTGTCGTCCATCCCGAGCGGATCGAAGAGTCGCTCCTCGGCCGCCTCCTCGATCGGCGTCCCTGACACCCGCCGGACGAGTTCACCGACGAGCCAGCCGAACGTGAGCGCGTGGTAGGCGGGCGTCTCCCCCGGTGTAAAGTTCGGCTCCATCCCCTCTAGCTTCTCGACGACGGCGTCCCAGTCACCCCAGAGGTCTGGCCGGTCGTCGATCTCGCCGCGGTTCAGCCCCGACGTGTGGCTAAGCACCTGCCGAACCGTTATCTCGGCCTTTTCGGTGCCCTCGTCGGCGAACTCAGGCCAGTGCTCGATCACGCGGTCGTCGTAGTCGAGTGCCCCCTCCTCGACGAGAGAGTGCAACGTTACTGCGGCGTACGGTTTCGTGCTCGAGAAGAGAACGTGGCGCGTCTCGCGGGTCTCATCGGGGCCGTCCGGCGCGTCGACGCCGCCGGCGAGGTCGAGTACCGGTTCGCTGTCGACGAAGACCGCCAACTGTGCGCCGTGGTGGAGCCCCGCCTCAAGGTGGCGGTCGAAGAGGTCGGCGATGCGCTCGCGATCGGATTGGGTAAGCCGTGGCATATCACACCCATCCAGCGACGGGATTGTAATCGTTCCCCCGCCCCACCCCCGAACCAAAGGCGACGACTGGTTCGCAGGCGGATCGACCGCGACCGCACTCGTCGACAGCGCTTAATCGCCGGAGGCGGAGTCGGGCCGATACGATCGACTGATGGCCTTCCAGTGGCCGGCCGTGAACCGATAGTACGTAACGACAGCCGGAACGAGCGTCTCGAGGATCAACGCGACGTAGAGGGCACCGATTCCCAGCGGCGCTATGGCCTCGAGGAACGGGAGTGGGACCGACATCGCGCCGAGGGCGGCGACCGGGAGCGCGAAGACGTACAGACCGAGCACCTGGCCGTAGAACGGCCAGCGCGTATCGCCGCTGGCTCGAAGCGGTCCGGTCGCGCCGCTGCTCACACCCCGGAAGACGACGCTAACGCAGGCGACCGCGATGAACGCGGTCACGAGTGGCAGGATCGAGGGATCGTCGACGAAGAGTCGACCGACTTGCTCGGCGAAGATGAGGACGATCGCCCCGCTAACGACGTAGACGACGGTTCCGAACCAGAGAATCTCGCGACCGTACGTATCGGCGTCGCGTTCGTCGCCGGCACCTAGCTCCTGACCGACCAGACTGCTAGACGCAAGCGAGAACCCCCAGCCGGGCGTGTCCATCAGATCCCGAACGCGGCGGGCGACGACGTAGGCGGCCAGTACGTTCGGGCCGAAGAGCGCGACGATCGCGAGCAGCGGAAACTGGGCGGCCCGCCGGGCACCGTTCGTACACACCAGCGGCGTTCCGATCGCGAGCACGTCATGTACGTCCTCGGCGGTCGCGAACGGTCGTGAAACGTCGAGCGTGACGGGGAACGCGCCGATCAGCGGGAGTCGGCCGACGGTAAATCCCGTGACGAACGCGGTCAACACGAGGACGTTCGCGACGACGGTCCCGATGGCCGCACCGACGACGCCCGTCTCGAGGACGAACAGTAACACCGCGTTGATGCCGACGTTGACGATCGCACCGCCTGCTCGGAGCACCATCGGCGTCCACGCGTCGTCGGCGCCGACGAGCGTCCGGCTGGCGATGAGGTTCAACCCCGCGAAGGGCACGCCGAGCGCGACAACGCGGAGGTAGTCTGCGCCGTAGGCGATCGCCGCGTCGTCGCTCCCGACGAGCGCGATCAACCGCTCCGGAGCGGCCCCATACAGGATGGCGAGCGGAACCAGACCCGCGATGACGACGAGGCCGCTGGTCGTGACCGCACGCGAGAGCGACGCCGCGGTCCCGCCGCTGTAGCGCTGGGAAACCAGGCTAATGGTCGCACCTGCAACGCCGCCGCCGATACCGAACGCCACTCCCCAGTACGGCGTTGCGAGTCCGACGCCGGCGATCGCCGCGGGTCCGATCGCGATCCCGACCATCGCGACGTCCGCCGCGGATTTCGACATCCGTGCGAGTCCCGTGACAATTCGCGGCCAGGCCAAATCAGTCGTCTGCTCGACACGTCGCGGATCGATGACCCGGAACCGGGCGAGCAGATAGCCGACCGCAAGCAACAGCCATCGAAACGGGTTCGGGACGGTTCGCCAACGAAAAGCCACGACCGGCAATTCGCACTCGGAGGGTAAAACTCTTCAGATTCCGACATTTATCATTAAAAATCAGTCCTCTTTTGCGGTACCGCCGCTCGTTCGACCGACGTTTTTACTCACGGCGCGCGAAGGGCCGCTATGAACCGCAAGGAGTTTCGCGATCTCGCCTCCCCCACAGCGGCTCGCGAAGCGATCGACTCGCTAGCCCTCGAGGGCGGCATCGAACGCGTGTCGCTCGAGGAGGCGCGCGGACGAGTGCTCGTGGCGCGACTCGACGCCGAACTCGACGTGCCGGGGTTCGACCGGGCGACGCTCGACGGCTACGCGCTGCGGGCGCGGGACACGTTCGGCGCGGACGAGGCTGATCCCGCCCGGCTCGAGCTGGTCGGCGAGGTCCACGCCGGCGAGGAACCCGACGTGACGCTCAAGGAGGGACAGGCCGTCGAGATCTCGACCGGCGCGGTGATGCCCGACGGCGCGGACGCGATGGTCCCGGTGGAGCGAACTGACGCGAGTTCAGGAGACAAAGAGGTGCTGGTCCGGACCTCTGTTGCGCCCGGCGACAACGTCATGTTCGCCGGCGCGGACGTCGCCGCTGGCGAGCGCGCGCTCGGCTCCGGGACCCAGATTACGCCCCGCGACATCGGCCTGCTGTCGGCGCTGGGGATCGACGAGGTGCCGGTCCGGGCGAAACCACGCGTCGGCATCGTCTCGACGGGCGACGAACTCGTGCGGCCGGGCGACGACCTCGAGAGCGAGCGCGGCGAGATCTACGACGTGAACAGCTACACCATCGCCGCGGGCGTCGAGGACGCCGGCGGCGAGGCGGTGTTGTACCCCCACGCCGGCGACGAACAGGACGAGATGGAAGAGATCCTGCGGACCGCGGCCGACGAATGTGACCTCGTGCTCTCCTCGGGATCGACCAGCGCGAGCGCGGTCGACGTCATCTACCGCGTCATCGAGGAACAGGGCGAACTGCTGCTCCACGGTGTGAGCGTCAAACCAGGGAAACCGATGCTGATCGGCCGGTTGGACGACTCTGCATACGTCGGCCTCCCGGGCTACCCCGTCTCCGCGATGATGGTCTTTCGGACCTTCGTCGCGCCGGCGATCCGCGAGGCGGCCGGCGTCCCGGAGCCCGCATCCGCGACCGTCACCGGCCGGCTGGCCCGACAGGAGCGCTACGAGGAGGGCCGCCATCGGCTCATGCCGGTCGGTCTGGTCACCGACGGCGACGGCGACGGCGAGATGCTCGTCTACCCCGTCGACAAGGGCAGCGGCGCGACGACCAGCCTCGCCGACGCCGACGGCGTCGTGGAGGTCGGCCCCGAGACTGACTACCTCGAGGCAGGCGAACCCGTCACGGTCACCCTCTTTTCGCCGGACGTTCGGCCCCCCACGCTGTTCGGCGTCGGCGAAGACGATCCGACGCTCTCGCGAGTCCTCGACGGCCTCGAGCGCCCGCGCTACCTCTCGGTCGGCTCCCGACCCGGCCTGCGGCGGCTCCGCGAGGGCGTGCCGGACGTAGCCGTGGCCGCGGGACCGCTTGAACGAGACATCGACGCCGTCGACCTCGGCGGCTGGGAGCGCGAGTGGGGGCTGGTCGTCCGGCCCGGCAACCCCGACGAGATCGAGGGATTGGCTGACCTGATCGATCGCGACCTACGGTTCGTCAACCGGACGACCGACTCGGGACTGCGCTCGAGTCTGGGCGCGGCGATCGCCGACCTCGCCGAGGAACGAGGAACGGAGCGCCACGACCTCGTGGACGCGATCGACGGCTTCGACCTCGGGCTGCGTGCCCACGAGAGCCCCGCACGGAAGGTCATCGCCGGCGACGCCGACGCCGGCCTCGGCCTGCGCGAGACCGCCGATCGGCTCGATCTCGGCTTCGTCCCCGTCGGCGAACAGCCGGTTCGGGTGCTGGCGAACCCCGACCGAACGGAGAAAGAGGGGGTTCGGGAGTTGGAGGATGCCCTCGAGGGTGCGGTCCCGGTGCAGCGATAGCAGTCAACGGACGGGCGCCGGCAACCGTCCTTCACGGGGTCGGCGTCATCGATCCCCCTCTTTCCACGTGTCGGGATCTCCCTCGCGGAATTCACCCTTCGCAGCGCGCTCGCGCGGCCAGAGCGCGATGCCCAGTAGCGCGGCATAACAGAGGGCGACGGCGACGATCACGATCGTGCCGGGGATCCGGGCGACACCTGCGGTCGTGATCCAGTCCCGACGCGGCGAGAACGCCGTGATCCTGACGATCCATGCGACGAGTAGGATCCCGAGGAGGGCGAGATACACCCGTCGGAGTCGGTTCGCGAGCGCTTCTTGCATCGAAACCTTCAGCGTCGGCGTCCGGTAGTCCCTGCTCAGTTCCACCCGCCAGTCCGCGTGTTCGACGCCTTGCGAGGGATCGAGCGCGTTCGCGAACAGGTTCTCCTGCACCAAGCGAACCCGGGAGCGAAAGACGTCGTAGTCCCGGTACCGCCGCGCCTCGATCCCGAGGAAGACGGCGACGACCACGATCCCGATCAACAGGATGTAGTGAGGATTATCCGCGCTCGAGAACGCCCAGGTCAGGATCGCCGCCATCACCGTCACCGCCCACGTCGTCGTCTGGTCGAGTCGCTGTCGCCAGGTGTCGACCCGACCGGCCTCCCCGCGGTAGGCGTGGGCCATCACCGATCCCAACCCCGTGCTCTGGTCGACCATTTCCCGGCCGATTTCCCGGTTTTCTGCCGCCGTCGGGTCGAATTCGTCGCGGTTCGAATCGGACATGCGGTCTCCACACCTCCGCGATCAATAAGCGCCCGCGTCGGCGGGTGGCGCGCGAAGCGACGGTGGTCCGGAACTCGCCGATCGGACTGGCTTTTTGATCGGCGGTGCCCTACGGCCACCCATGCGAATCGTCACGACGCTCCCATCGGCGACCGAGACCGTCGCCGCGCTGGGCCTCGAGCCGGTCGGCGTCTCCCACGAGTGCGACTATCCGCCGAGCGCGGCCTCGGCTCCCGCCGTCACCCGCTCGAGAATCGAGGCCGACGAGTCGGCTTCGAGCGCCGAGATCGACCGGCAGGTGCTCGAGACCGCAGAGACCGAGGCCGGCGTCTACGAGATCGACGTCGAGACCCTCGACGACCTCGAGCCGGACGCGATCGTCACCCAGGGGATGTGCGACGTCTGCGCGGTCGACGAGGCCGTCGTCGCGGACGCCGTCGACCGGATCTCGGCCGATCCCGAGATCGTCCCGACCGATCCGCACAGCGTCGGCGACGTGCTTGACGATCTCGAGCGGATTGGTCGGATAGCGGACCGCGAAGAACGCGCGCGCGAGGTTCGGAGGGGACTCGAGTCGCGACTCGAGGCGATCAGAGATCGAACCGCCGGCTTCTCGCCGGAAGACCGCCCGCGTGTGGCGATTTTCGACTGGACCGACCCCATCATGATCGCGGGCCACTGGACGGCCGACCTCGTCGACTGGGCCGGCGGCACGTACGGGCTTGCCGACGCCGGCGAGCGCTCGCGGCCGCGCGAGTGGGACGAAATTCGCGCCTACGACCCCGAAGTCGTGATCGCCGCGCCCTGTGGCTTCGGCCTCGAGCAGATCGCGCGAAACGGCGCGGACCTCACCGAGCGCGACGGCTGGGACGACCTCACTGCGGTTCGAGAGGGCCGCGTCTGGGCGCTGGACGGCGACCACTACCTCAACCGGCCCGGCCCGCGGCTGGTCGACACGCTCGAGGCGCTGGCACCGATCGTCCAGCCGGCGCTGTTCGACGGCCCTCCCGCAGACATCGCGACTCCGTTCGACGAACTCGACGGGCTCGAAGCCGAGACCGCCGGAACCGACTCCCAATCCCGACCCGAGGCCGACCCGAGCCCGTGATCGTCCTGCCGACCGCCATCCGCGAAGCGATCCTCGAGCGCGCTCAAGAAGGGAGTCCCGAGGAAATTTGTGGCGTTCTCGGCGGCGAGTACCGGCCCGACGGACGCAGCCGTGTACGCTCGCAGTACCCGGCCGAAAACGTCGCCGACGCGCTGCGAACGCGCTACGAGATCGACCCCGAACGGCAACTCGAGGTCTTCGAGCGCCTCGAGGACCGCGGCGAAGACATCGTCGGCTTCTATCACTCCCATCCCCGCGGCCCGCCGCGGCCGAGCGCGACCGACGCCGCGCAGGCAACGTGGCCCGACCGCTCGTATCTGATCGTCTCGCTCGAGCCCCTCGAGCTCGGGTCGTGGCGCTGGCGGACGGATACCGGGTCTGCTACTGAGAGCGACGGCGGGGGCGACGGCGGACCGGACGAGCGATTCGAGCGAGAACGAGTGCTCGAGTGATCGGTGCTCGGTCTCAGACGGGCTGCTGTACCTGAATACCGGCGTCCCCCGGAAAGCGGGTCCCGGAGACGCCGGAACCGACGTCCGGTGGACCGCCTCAGTCGTCCGACTCGTCCTCAAGTTCGTCGGCCTGTTGCCGGGCCTCCGCTGCCTGCTCGCGGAACTCCTCGATCCGCTGGACCAGCTTCTTCCCCGCGGTGTATCGGAACTCGTCGGGCATCATCCCGTACTCGATATCGAGGGTGATCATCGTGTCACAGCCCTCGACGATCTCGGGTGCCCAACTGCCCTGGGCCAGCTTCGACTCGTCGGTGACGACCGCCTCGCCGTCCTCGACGTCGATGAACGCGCTCACGATGTTCCAGATGTCCGGGTTGCTCGAGCTGACTTCGTCGAACAGCCCCTCGAGCCGGGACTCTTTGAGGTCCGCATTGCGCAGCTCCTCGAGGAGGTCCTCGAGAGCGTCGGCGATAGTTTCGTACTCGGCGGCCTCCTCGCGGAGTTCGGTCGGCCGATCGGGCTCGTCGTTTCGGTAGTTCGTCATCGCTCACCCTCCCGTTCGTCGGTGTCGACGTTCATACGCGGTGATAGCGGCTTCGAGACCGTAAACGTACGCTTCCTTCTACAGCAGCGTCTCGGGACGACGACTATCGTCTCGGCGAGGATGCGGCGACAGACGACGCGGCGACGAGCGACCTGCTCGCGTGGGGACGAGGGATTTCCACGTCCTCCCCAGCCGATTCGCTCGCTCCTTTCATCGCTCGCTCATCCCTCGCGCAGGGTTACGCCGCGCCTCGCGGTTCGCTCGGCACGGCACAGCGCGCGCCACCGCATATTCGGTGATCGAGGACCGTCACGACGCCGCTTCGAGCACGTCCGTCACCCAGACGCGGTTTGGATCGTCCGTCTCCTCCATCCAGTCGGTCAGTCGGTCTCGCATCTCCCGTCGCACGTCGGCGTACTCGGGGTGGTCGATCAGGTTCTGTAGCTCCGCCGGATCAGCCTCGAGGTCGTACAGCTCGTCGATATCCGGGCCGTTGTAGACGTACTTGTACCGGTCAGTGCGGACCATCCGCTGGCTGTAGAGGCCGAACTCGTCGCCGTGGTACTGGGCGAACGTCGAGTCCCGCCAGTCGAGGTCCGCGGGCGGATCGCCGCCGTTCTCGAGGATGGGCACGAGGCTCCGCGCGTCGAAGCCGTCGGGCACCGGCACGTCGGCGAGCTCGAGGAACGTCGACGCCAGATCGTGCAGGTGGACGGGGGCCTCGCTGGTCGTCCCCGGATCGACCACGCCCGGCCAGCGGACTTGGAGCGGGATGCGGTAGGTGTCGTCGTACATCAGCGGCCCCTTGTTGAACTGGCGGTGACTCCCGGCGAAGTCGCCGTGATCCGAGGCGTGGACGACAACCGTGTCCTCGGCCAGTCCGTGTTCCTCGAGTGCGTCTATGATCCGCTCGAGTTGGTGGTCGATCATCGTGATGAACCCCCAGTACTTCGCGATGGCTTCGGCCAAGAGGTCCCAGTCGAAGTCCGCCACGCCGCGATAGAAGAGGTAGTTCTCGTGGACTCGGGGTTTCCCGTCGTAGGTCTCGGCGTAGCTTTCGGGCGGTTCGATCTCGGCGGAGTCGTACATCGAGGCGTACGGTTCCGGGACGACGTAGGGGTGGTGTGGCCCGTAGAAGTCCGTTCGGTGGAAGAAGGGGCCGCTCCGGACGCCGTCGGCGTGGGCTTCGATCGCGTCGATCGTCAGTTCGGCGAGGAAGTACGCCCGCGTCTCCTCGACGTCGACGGGCGTCTTCGCGGCGACGAACGTCCCCTCATCGCCGTCTCGCGGCTCGTCGCCGGTGTAGATCTCCTCGGAGAGGTCGACCTCGTCAACGGGAACGCCGCGGTCCGCGCGGTACTCGACGAACGCCTCGTCGATGCCGTCGTGGTGTGTGTCGCTGCCGCCCAGATACGAGAAGCCGAAATCGCCGGGCGTCTGGTCGCGGCCGGCGTGCCACTTCCCGGTGTAGGTCAGGTCGTAGCCGGCCGCGTCGAGTTCCTCCGAGAACGTCGGTAACTCGGCGGGTACGTTCCGCCGAATCGCGTCCGGCTCGTGGCAGTTGTTCAACATCCCGTGATTGTGGGGGAATAACCCGGTCAGCAGCGACGCGCGAGCGCTCGAGCAGATGCTGATCGGCGTGAACGCGTGCTCGAAGCGGACGCCCTCGCTCGAGAGCCGATCCAACGCCGTCGTCTCGACCGGCGGTCCGTCGGGGGCACTGGCATCGTATCGCTCCTGATCAGTCAAAACGAGCAGGACGTTCGGACGGCCGTCTGCGTCGGCGTCTACCATCGACCGTGGTACGTCAGCGTCGTAGTTAAGGGTGAGACTTGCGCGTGGATTGCCCGCGACGCCGGCGGCTCGCGAACCGCGGCGTGTGAGCCCCACGTTCATGAGCCCACCGTTCGAGGCTTCACGCGTGCCGAGCGCGTACTGCGGTGAGTGTGGGTGGCAGTACAGGGCCGACGGGGACGACGATGGCGAGCTCAGCCGGGCGATGATCGAGCACTTCGTCGAGACTGGTCACTCGCCGGTCGAGCAGGCCGATGCCGACGAGCGCCTCGAGAAACGCGGCGACGACGAACCGGGAGGGGCCTCGAGCGACGGAGATGACTCGAAGCCGGGGCCAAACCCGCGTCGCGGGTGACGCGACCCGACGAACGGGTCGAGTCGAGCGACCGACGCGAGTCCGTCACCTCACGCGAAGTCCTCGAGCGTCGGCCGCTCGAGATCGCCCGGGAATTCGTCGACAGGGACCTGTACCTGGTCGCCCGAGTCCATGTCCTTGATCGTCACCTCGTCGTTCGCCAGGTCCTGCTCGCCGGCGATGACGACCGTCTCGGCGTTGATCGAGTCGGCGTAGTTCAGTTGCGCGCCGAACGAGCGGCCGGCGATGTCGGTCTCGACGACGTGGCCGCGCTCGCGCAGATTGCGCGAAATGCGGGCCGCCTCGGTGCGCGTGTCGCCGATCTGCAGGACGTAGTAGTCCGTGGAGACTTCCTCGTCGGGCCAGACGCCGGCACGCTGTAACAACAGCGGCAGCGTCGCGTGGCCCGGCGCGACGCCGACCGCGGGCGTCGGTTGGCCGCCAAAGCCCTCGATGAGGTCGTCGTAGCGACCACCGCCGAAGATCGACCGCGACACCTCACCGGCCGAGTCGAAGCACTCGAAGACGACGCCCGTGTAGTAGTCCAGCCCGCGGGCCGTCTCGAGCGAGATCGTACAGTACTCGCGAGCGCCGAAGTCCTCGGCGGCGGCAAGCACGTTCTGGAGGTTCTCGACGGCCGCGTCCACGCGTTCGGTGTCGGCGAACGATTTGACTTCTTCGAGGTCGCCGCCCGCGATGAGATCGTCGAACTCGGCGGCTTGATCCGCCGAGAGCCCGGCACCGACTAACAGATCGTGGTACTCGGTCCGCGAGATCTTGTCAGATTTATCGACCGCACGGATCGCCGCCTCGGTGTCGATCTCGGCGTCGTAGCTCTCGAGGACACCCCCGAGGATGTCGCGGTGGGAAATCCGAAATTCGAAGTGGTCGCCGGTCAGTCCCAGCCCGGTCAGGGCGTCGGCGGCCCACGCGAGGATCTCGGCGTCGGCTTCGGGTTCCGCGGAGCCGAAGATATCGACGTTGGTCTGGTAGAACTCGCGCTGGCGGCCCTGCTGGACCTGCTCGTAGCGCCAGAACGGCCGCGTCGAGAACCACTTGATCGGCTTCGACAGTTCCTGTTGCTTGGCGACGACCATCCGGGCCACCGTCGGCGTTAGCTCGGGCGTCAGCGTCACGTGGCGGCCACCCTGATCCTCGAACGAGTAGAGTTCGTCGACGATGTCGTCGCCGCTCTTATCGGTCCACATCTCGGCGCGCTCGACGGCCGGCGTCCCGATCTCGCGGAAGCCGTACTCGCGGGCGGTGTCCTCCAAGACGTCGATGGTCGCCCGCCTGGCGGCCATCTCGCCGGGGTAGAAGTCGCGAAAGCCCTTGATTCGGTCGTACATGAACACGGGTTCGGCCACGTCGAACTTCTATCCTTTCGTTCCTCGACGGCGGGCCGTCGCCACAACTGTCGGCCCGCGGAACGTTTGGTTCAGTGCTTCCGTCCGTTAGTTCGATTGAATCGAATTCGAGACCGTCCCGTAGGTTGATACCGGCCTGCTTCGACAGTGCGACCGTGCAACGCGTGGCCAACGACGACTGGGTCGCGGAGATCGGCGAGCAACTGCCCGTCTCGCCGCTGTCGGTGCTCGGACTGTTTCTCGCCGCGATCATCGGGACGCGCCTCGCGCTCGAACGCGTCTCGACCCGGGCGCTGCTCGAGAGCGTCTTTCCGCTGTTGGCCGCGACCGCGGTCGTCCTCGCCGATCGGTGGCTGATCGCCCGGGACGTCTCGGCGCGTGATCGCCTCACCGTCTTCGGCTACGGCCTCGGCGGCTTTCTCGCGGCGGCCCTCGTGACGTCGCTGCACCTCTTCGTGCTCTATCTCGAGGGGACCGGCGCGCTGGCACCGCTATACCTGCTCCTGATGGGCGGAACCGTCGGCGTCGGCGCGGGCACCGTCGCCGGCATCTACGAAATTCAACAGCGGGCCGCGGTTCGGGAGGCCGAACGCCAGAGCGACCGACTCGAGCAGTTCGCGAGCATCGTCAGCCACGATCTGCGGAACCCGCTGAGCGTCGCCCAGGGGCGGCTCCGAGCCGCGGTTACCACCGGTGAGGCAGAACACCTCCAGGAGGTCGACGCGGCGCTGACTCGAATGGACGAACTCATCGAGGAGACGCTGTCGGTCGCCCGCAGCGGTTCTCAGGTCGAAGACCCCCACGAGGTACCGCTGGTGGAACTCGCGAACGAGGCCTGGACCGCCGTCGAGACGGGCGGGGCAACGTACGACGCGGTCGGCGATCGGACGCTTCGGGTCGACCCCGCACGTGCGAGACAACTCTTCGAAAACCTCTACCGAAATGCGATCGAGCACGGGCGCGAGGACGTCCACGTCCGCGTCGGCCCCTGCGACGGCGGCTTCTTCGTCTCGGACGACGGCCCCGGCATCCCCGAAGACGAGCGCGACGAGGTCTTAGAGCAGGGATACTCGACCTCGGAAGAGGGCTCGGGGCTGGGGCTGGCGATCGTTCAGGCCATCGCGGACGCCCACGGCTGGCAGGTCACAGTCACCGAAAGCGAAGGCGGGGGCGCGCGGTTCGAATTTACGCGCGGCGGATAGAAACGCGAGCGCACTCAGCGGACGTTCGTCACGTACGTCTGATCGTGATCCGGGAAATACGCTGCGACGGCTTCCGGACCCTCTTCGTCCACGATGGTCGCGCGAAGCTCCGCCTCGTAGTCGGCCCGATCGATCTCCTCGCTCGGCCCGACGATCACCTCGAGTCGGTCCTCGACGAGCCGGTCGACGGCCGACCGGCCAAAGCCCGACAGCGGTGCGATGTAGTCGACATCGTGGCGGTCCTCGAGGCTCTGGGCCTGCGCCCGCGAGACCGTCGGGACGCGGTCGTCGCGGCGCGTCCCGTCGGCGACCGCGTCGAACCCCCGCGCTGCCAACTGCTCTAGGGCGTGCTGGTGGACCTGCTGGATCCCGTTGCGGGGAAACCCGTCCTCGCGGATCCGCTCGACGGCCTCCCGGGCGACCTCGGGGTCGCACTCGAGGCGCTCGAAGGCGAACCCGGCTCGCTCGGCCGTCTCCCGGGCGTGTTTCCAGTCGTCGCTGATCCCGAAGTGGGCCGTCAGCAGCGTCACGTCGTAAAACTCCTCGAGCAAGAGCGCGGCCAGCGTCGAATCCTTGCCGCCGCTGTAGAGCAGTCCGAGTTCCATCAGCGCCGCTGGATGTCGAAGCTCTGTGAATCGGGCTTGAGTTCTTTGAGGAGCTGTTTCATCTTCTCATCGTCGACCTTTCCCTGAATGCGCCCGCTCCGGGCAAGGCTGACGACCTGGCGCTCGACCTGCTCGCCGAACTGGGGTTTGCTCATCTTGACCGTGTTGAGTCGCTTGCGGGCGTCGTCGGTCAGATGCTGTCGCAACACGGCCTTCTTCTGTGCCTCGGCCTGTTGCTGGGCCGCCTCCTGGCTCGCCTCGTCACCCTGGGACTCGGCGCGATCTTGTAGCTGCTCCATTTTCTTCTGTCGGAGCTCCTCGAGCCGTTCGTCGTCTGGTGAGCCGCTCATAGCTGTCTCTGTTGTTACTTCTTCCGCGGGCGGGAAAACCATTACGGACGCGTAGCGACGGCTCTCCGCGGTGAAACCGACGCGAAAACGGTGTCAGCGATTACGCGTAGCGCTCGAGTTCCGGACGGTCGAGATCTTCGAGGACGGCCCCGGCGGTGTCGTCGAGCAGGCTCTGTCCCTCGGCGGTGATACGGCGGCCTTCTCCTTCGGCGGTCTCGACGAGGTCCTCCTCCTCGAGTTGCTGGAGGATCGTCCGAATGAGGTTCTTCGAACCGTCGGTGCGGTGGTCGGGCGCGACCTGATAGCGGTTCGAACCGCCCTTCGCGCCGCCGTACTCCGTCGAGAGGCGCTCGACGCCGATCGGGCCACGGTCGGCGACCTTGCGCAGGAGACTCGCCGCGCGAGTTGCCCAGAAGTCCTCCTGTTCGGGGGGCAGTTCTCGGTCGGCACCGGTCTTGGCGAACGCGCCCCACTCCGGTTCCTCGAGTCGATCCGCGAGATCGTCGGCGAGCGCCTCGATGAGGTCGTCCGCCGGAACGTCGTACATCGTAGCCATTGGCGTGTGGTTTCCGTCGCCGGCATTTAAGAGCATCGTCTCTTCGCGGCCGGCCGGCGGCCCGGACCGTTTTTCGCCCTCGAGGCGAAACGGGTGGTATGGACGAACGCGCCGCCCTGCGACTGCTGTCGGGCGAACTCGAGGCGGCCGGCGACGACGCAGCCGTCGTCGACGGGCTAGTCGTGACGACGGACATGCTCCACGAGCGGACGGACTTCCCACCGGGAACGACCCGCTATACGGCCGGCTGGCGCGCCGTCGGCGCGTCGCTGTCGGACGTGGCCGCGATGGGTGCCGAGGCCACGGCCGCCGTCGCCGCCTACGCCGCCCCCGCGTTCGACCGCGACGACCTGCTCGCCTTCGTCCGCGGCGCGAGCGACGTCTGTGAGCGCGTCGGAACCGAGTACGTCGGCGGCGATCTGGACGGCCACGACGAGTTCACCGTGTCGACGACCGCGATCGGACGCACCGACGACCCCGTCCGCCGACGCGGCGCGCGGCCCGGCGACCTCATCTGCGTGACCGGTACGCTCGGCCGGAGTGCAGCCGCCCTCGAGTATTTCGACCGGGGCACGAGCGACGGCGATGACCGCCTTCGCGAGCGCGCGAACGATCTCTTTCGGTTCGTCCCTCGAATCGCGGCCGGCCGGGCGCTGGCTCCACACGCGACCGCGATGATGGACTCGAGCGACGGGCTCGCCCGCTCGCTACACCAGCTCGCCGAGGCCAGTGGCTATGGCTTTGCGATCGAGTCCGAGCGGCTCCCGATCGACGACGCCGTCCGCGAGATCGCCGACAGCGATGACGGGGCGCTCGAGCGCGCGACCACCTTCGGCGAGGACTTCGAACTCGTCGCGACGCTCCCCGAGGACGCTGCTCCGGTCGTTCGAAACGAGATCGACGTTCCGCTCTCGGTGATCGGGTCGGTACTCGAATCAGCCGAGGAGATCACGATGGACGGCGAGCCGCTCGCGGATCGCGGTTACACGCACGGCTGAGGACGAGCGGCGGGGCCCGAAACTCGATCAGCCGACGATCTCGACCGGCACCGGCATGAAACAGAGCAGACCGATCCCGAAGGTGGCCACCCCGAGGACGAACCGTCCCCGTCCCAGCGATTCGTCTCGAATCGGCGTCGCCGGCCCCATCGACGCGACCAGCGTCGTCAGTACCCCCCAGAGGATCCAGATCAATACCGTGTTCAGGCTGTAGTCCTGCAGGTAGTAGAGATAGCCGGCGAGCGCGAACAACACGCCCGGAACGACCGCGGCAATGGTCTCTTGGAGTTCGCCGGCCATCGCCCGAAGGATGTGGCCGCCGTCGAGTTGGCCGACCGGGATCAGGTTGAGGAACGTGACGAGCATCCCGACCCACGCGCCGATGACGACCGGATTCACGCCCTTCGCGGGATCGTTCCGGTACAGCGGCTGGTCGAAGCCGGCCGCGAGCAACTCGAGCAGCGGGGGATAGCCGAGTCTGATCTCGATCGCGTTGGGATTCTGCAACACCGCCTCGGGAACGGTCACGGGTGGTAAGTGAAGCCCGATCACCGTCACGACGACCGTCGCGACGAAGCCGGCCAGCGGACCGGCGACGCCGATGTCGAACAGCGCCTTTCGGTCCGGCATCCGCCCCTTCATTCTGATGACCGCTCCCATCGTCCCGATAAGCGTTGGCACCGGGATAAAATACGGCAGCGAGGCGTCAACCTGATGGTAGCGGCTCATCACGTAGTGTCCCATCTCGTGAACGCCGAGGACGCCGAGGATCGCAGCCGTGAACGGCCAGGCATGCCAGATCGCGGTCGGGTCGGCGAACGGATCGAGCTGATACCACATCGAACCGGCGAACAACGTCGACCCGATCGTCAACAGAAACAAAACGATGTTCGTCCACGGAATTCCATCGATGCCGATGTCCGTCGGTTCGGCGACGAGCATGTACTCGCCGCGACGCTGCTCGAGAGTGGCGTCGTAGCCGCGCTCGCGAAACGCCGGCCAGAGTTCGCCCATCACCCGTTCCGGGTGAGCGAGCGGATCGCCGTAATATACGAGCCGGTCGTCCTCTTGCCGGACATCATAGACCGTAAACACCGATTCGATCCGATCGATCGGTGGCCCGTCCTCGAGGGAACGACCGCCGCGTCCCGCGGTGCCGAATCCGGACCGATCGATGTCTTCCATCACCAGCGTTTCACGATCTGGCGGTATAAATCGACTGCCGTCGGCAGGCGAGGCCGTTTTCCCGGGGTAAACCGCTCGATGTCGTTTGGCACTTCTGGCGGCGAGCGCGCTTGACGTGCCGGAGTAGACTGTGACAGCGTGACGACCGAAAGACAGTGTCTGTGGGTGTGAGGAATGAGGGTGATCGTGCCGGGGTAGGCAGTGACGCGCCGGCACGGGTGCGTGAGAGGAGTGCCGCACGGACGTGCAACAGGGGTGCTTGAGGGTGCCACACGAGCGTGCGACAGGGGTGCGTGAGGTGAACGCGGGGACGTTCGTCGGGCGGTTCGAAGCCGTCGAGCGACGGATCGACGATCAGGCGGGTGCGACACGCCAGGTGGTCGCGCTCGTGTAGGACCACTTCTCGATCTCGAGGTCGCTGACCGAGTCCGAGAGCTTGACCATCAGTGCGCCGATCTCTTTGGGGGACATCCCGACGTCGTCTGCGATGAACTTGCCTTTGAAATACAGTTCGCCGTCTTCGGCGCGTTCGCGCAGGTAGCGTTTCAGGCGGCGTTCCTTGCTTTCCGTGGAGGGTTGGGCTGTCGTGCTCATCGACATCCCACCCTTCCGACGGCGATCTGTTATAAAGGAGGGATGGTTAGCCGCGTTTCGATTGCATTCAGCTATCAGGGGGGTAAGAATCCTTTTACAGGCGCTTATTATATCGCTAACTGCCGGTTTAGAGCCATCTAGACGTTTTAAAACAGCTGCTAACTTATTATCTCTGGTGAAACAATCATGGTGAATAGACTATCGTTCTCGACGATCATTTCGATATTTTAGAACCATTGTGGATCGAACGTAACGGTCAGGGACGATCGTGTACCCAGAACTCGTCCTCGGCCGTCACCTCTTTCTTGAACAACGGGACCTCATCTTTCAGCCGATCGATCCCATCTTCGACGGTTCGAAACGCCTCTGCGCGGTGGCCTGCGAGGACGACGACGAAGACGATATCCTCGCCGTCCGCGACGACGCCCGTTCGGTGATAGAGTTCGACCTCGAGAACGCCGTCGCGCGCCTCGAGGTCCGCCTCAAGGGCCGCCATCCGCTCGTCGGCGACGCCCTCGTACTTTTCGAACTCGAGGTGCTCGGTGCGCGCATCGTCGTCGCTATCTTTCGCGCGGACGCGGCCGGTGAACGTCGCAATCGCGCCCGCGCGGTCGGCGCTGGGCGATCGCTTGACGCGGGCGACCAGCGACTGCAGGCTCTCGTGGGGTTCGGCTGCCTCAAGTCGCGCGATGAGGTCGTCGAACTCGAGGTCGGCGGGGCCGTCGATGGTCGCGAGAACCGGCCCCTCGGTTATCCGATCGTCCACGGCCTCTCCCACGACGATCGACGGATGACGGAGCGACCGCACGCCGACGACGACCGCGTACTTGCAGTCGGTCGACAGGCTGTCGAGCGCGTCGCCGACTGACATTCCCGTGCCGGACGCTGCCCAGTCGCCGTCGACGCCGAGGTCGTAGGTGACGTCGCCGCCGAACGTGAGCGACTCGCCGGCGTGCGTTCCGTCGGCGATCGTCGCGTCGTACCTGACGACACCCACGCGCCCCCGTTCGGAGAGTCGATCGACGACTCGGTCGACGACGCGCTCGAGCGCGTCGCCGCCGGCTCCCCCGTCGCGAACACCGAGTACGTGCATGTTCGAACGAAAGACGGGTCCGGCTTTGTAGCTGTCGGCAAGAAAGCCCCGATCTGCCGGGCTCGAGAGCCCGGCAGATCGCCCCTTTCAGTCCTACCCCGCACCGAAACCCAGGCAGTATCGGTCCCACCCCGCCACAATCCGGGCAGTCCCACCCCGCATCGCAGCCTGGGCGTCCTCCCTTGCACCTCGAGAGCCGCCCCGGCCATCGCACGGTGACGAATCGGGTTCGTGGCGACGGCTCGAGACTTTGCACCTGCGGAACGAACGTCCGATATGTCCCTTCGCATCGGGTTCACGGGCGACGTCATGCTCGGTCGACTCGTCGATGACCGCCAGCGCGATCGCTCCGTCGACGCGGTCTGGGGGAACACGCTCGAGCGCCTGCGCGGGCTCGACGGGTTGGTGATCAACCTCGAGTGCGTGCTCTCGACGCGCGGGCGAAAGTGGACGCGGACGCGCCGGCCATTTCATTTCCGGGCCGACCCCGACTGGGCCGTCCCCGCACTCGAGCGGGCCGGCGTCGACGCCTGCGCGCTGGCGAACAACCACGTGCTTGACTACGAGGAGGTCGCGCTGCGAGACACCCTCGCGGCGCTGGACGAGGCCGGCATCGCGCGATCGGGTGCCGGCGAGACGATCGACGAGGCGCTCGAGCCGGCGGCGTTCTCGGTCGGTGATTCGAACGGCGGTCTCGACGTGGCTGTCGTCTCGTTTACCGACAACACGCCGGAGTACGCCGCCGACGAGGAGTCCCCGGGGACGGCTCGAGTCGAGTTCGATGTCGACGACACGACAATGCGCCGGCGCGTGAGAAAAGCGTTCGAGCGCGCACGCGAAACAGAACCCGACCTGCTGGTTGCCTCGCTACACTGGGGGCCGAACATGGTGACGGAACCGCCGGCGTCGTTCCGCGCAGTCGGCCGCTGGCTCGCCGAGGAAGGCGTCGATATCGTCCACGGCCACAGCGCCCACGTCTTTCAGGGGATCGAGGTTCACGACGGAACACCGATCATCTACGATGCAGGCGACTTCGTCGACGACTACGCCGTCGACGATGAGCGCCGGAACGACCGGAGCTTTCTGTTCGTACTCGCCGTGGGTCCCGACGGGCGGCCGACGGACCTCAGACTCCACCCGACCGAGATCGACGGCTGTGCGGTCCACGTAGCGAGTCCGGACGCGGCAGCGTGGGCGCGCGATCGCATGCGCGACCTGTCGGAACCGTTCGGCACCGCGTTCGATCGAGATGGGGAGGCGCTCGTGCTGTCACTCGGCGACGACGAATCTAACGACGGTGAGATCTGAGCGTGTGCTCGGACTCCGCTCGAGCGGTGTGTCACCACGCCGTCCGGGTAGTTGGCAACCCTTAAGAGAGCAACTCCGCTACACCGGGGTAGTATGAAAGTGGTCGTCTCTATCGGCGGGAGCGTCCTCGTACCCGAGCCCGGCGGGGATCGGGTCGCCGAACACGCTGCCGTCATCGAAGACCTCGCGGCGGACGGCTGTCGGATCGGTGCCGTCGTCGGGGGTGGCGGCGTCGCCCGTGACTATATCTCGGCCGCCCGGGACCTCGGGGCCAACGAGATCGAACTCGATCAACTGGGAATCGATGTCACGCGACTGAACGCTCGGCTGCTCATCGCCGCGCTCGGCGAAGGAGCTGTGACCGCACCCGCGACGGATTACGAAGAGGCCAGCGAGGCGCTGCGCCGCGACGACATCTGCGTCATGGGCGGGGTCGCGCCGGCTCAGACGACCGACGCCGTCGGGGCCGCCCTCGCGGAGTACATCGACGCCGATCTCCTCGTCTACGCCACGAGCGTCCCCGGCGTCTACAGCGCCGATCCCAACGAGGACGCCGACGCGATCAAGTACGACGACCTCTCCGCGGCGGAACTGGTCGACGCTATCGCCGGCCTCGAGATGAACGCCGGGGCCTCCGCACCCGTCGATCTGCTGGCGGCGAAGATCATCGAGCGCTCGGGGATGCGCACGATTGTCCTCGACGGCACCGATCCCGATCGGATCGCGCGGGCGGTCCGCCACGGCGACCACGAGGGGACCGACATCGTCCCCGACGGCGCCGGCGCGGAACCGACCTACTGGGCGAGCGACGAGCGATGAGCGACGAGAGCCCCTATACCCTCCAGCGCGAGGACGGCGAGGACGCGCGCCACGCCTTCTGGGCCGATACGGTCGCAGACCGAGTAGAAGCGCGTGATCCCGACGAGCCGATCGTCGTCAAGGGCGGCATCTCGCCGTCTGGCGTTCCCCATCTTGGCAACGTCAACGAGATCATGCGCGGCTACTTCGTCGCCGAAGTGCTTCGCGACCGGGGCCACGAGGTCCGGCAGGTGTTCACCGCCGACGACCGCGACCCGCTTCGCAAACTGCCGCGAACCCTCTGTGACCTCGAGGGGAACCTCGTCGATTTAGGCGAGGTCGACGCCGGCGCGCTCGGCCGGAACCTCGGCGCGCCCTACACCGACATCCCGGACCCCTTCGGCTGCTGTGACTCCTACGGCGACCACTTCGCGACCATTATCCAGGACAGTGCCGACGCCGTCGACGTTCCGATCGACCTCGTCTCGAACACGGAGCTCTACGAGTCCGGCGAGTTTGAAGACGTGACGCGGTTCGTGCTCGAGCATCGAGAGCGCGCACGCGAAGTCCTCTCGGAGTACCAGGACAAAGTCGACGCGAACGGCGACTACGTCCCGTTCAATCCGATCTGCGAGGAGTGTGGGAAGATCACCGAGACGGTGACGAGCGTCGACCTCGAGAGCGAGCCGCCGACTGTCGACTACCGCTGTACCGACATGGACGCCGGCGACCAGACGATCGACGGCTGCGGCCACGAGGGAACGGCGACGCTGCGCGAGGGCAAACTCCCCTGGCGCTTCGAATGGCCGGCCCAGTGGCAGCTGCTGGGCGTCGACTTCGAGCCCTTCGGCAAGGACCACGCCGAAGGATCGTGGCCCAGCGGCCAGGACGTCGCCCGCAACGTCCTCGAGACCGAGCCGCCGGTCCCGATGGTCTACGAGTGGTTCACCCTCGAGGGCGAGCCGTTCTCCTCCTCGGAGGGGAACGTGATCCTGGTCTCGGACGTACTCGAACTGCTCGAGCCCGAGGTGCTTCGGTACTTCTTCGCGAAAGATCCCTCGAAGGCGCGAGATTTCAGCATCGAACGGCTGGACCAGCTGGTCGACGAGTTCGACCGGCTCGAGGCGATCTACTTCGGCGAGATCGAGGGCAGCGAGGACGAGGAGGCGTTCGCCGAGCGCGTCTATCCGTTCATCGTCGATGAGCCCCGAGAGGACCGCATTCGGTTTCCCTACACGTTCGCCGCGGTGCTGGGGATGACCGACGATCCCGAGTTGCGCGAGGAGATCGCCCGGCGCGAAGGACATATTCCCGAAGACGCGCCCGAGTGGGCCGTCGAGGGGGCGCTCGCACGCGTCGAGCGGGCGCGAAACTGGGCCCGCCGGACCGGCAACGAGTTCGATTACGAGCTCAAACGGACCGAGATCCCGGACCACGAGTTCGACGCGGCCACCGAGGAGGCACTCGCGGAACTGGCCGACTTCATCGAAGAGGGCCACGAACCCGACGAGATACAGGGCGAGATCTACGAGACCGCGAAGCGCCACGACGTCGACGTCGGCGACTTCTTCGGTGCTGGCTACCGACTCTTCTTCGACGAGGAGCAGGGCCCGAAGCTCGGTCCGTTCCTCGCGAAGGTCGATCGGGAATTTGTCGTCGATCGACTCCGGCGAGAGCGATGACGCCGCCCGGCGGACGAGTCGATAGACAAAAGCCATTTGAGAACTCCCCGCGGAAGTAGTATCGATGGACTACGGTTCCTCCGCCTTCGTCTCGCCCCCCGCGATTTACGGCTCGGAACTCCTCACCTGGGTCCTGATCGGACTCGCGCTGTACTGGGGGGCAGTCATCGCGTTGCAGAACACGGGTCGGCTACCCGACTATATCGGTACGCAGGGACCGATACTCACGTTCCACACCAAGCGCGGACGGGTGCTTCTCGACCGCCTCGCCCGCCCGAAACGGTTCTGGCGGGCGTGGTCAAACCTCGGCGTCGGCATCGCGCTGGTTGTGATGGTGGGTATGTTCCTGTTTCTCCTGCGGGCGGCCATGATCGCGCTCACCGGGCCACAGCCGACGACCTCGGCCGTTCGACAGCCGCGCAACGTCCTCGTCATTCCCGGCGTCAACGACTTCCTCCCGCTGGCGGCCACGCCCGGGATCGTCTTCGGGCTGCTCGTCGGGCTCGTCGTTCACGAGGGCGGCCACGGGCTGCTCTGTCGCGTCGAGGACATCGACATCGACTCGATGGGAGTCGCGATGCTTGCGATCCTCCCCGTCGGCGCGTTCGTCGAACCCGATCAGGAGAGCAGCAACGCCGCCTCCCGCGGCGGACAGACGCGAATGTTCGCCGCCGGCGTCACGAACAACTTCGCGGTGACAATCCTCGCCTTCGCCCTGCTGTTCGGGCCGATTGTCGGCTCAATCGGCGTCGCGTCCGGTGCCGCCGTCGGCGGCGTCGCACCCGACTCACCCGCCGCCGAGGCCGGCATCCAACCTAACGACCGCATCACGGCGATCAACGGCACTCCGGTCGAGAGCAACGACGAACTCGCGAACCGACTCGAGTCGACGACGGGCGAGCAGGTGAGCGTCGAACTCAACGGCGAGGAGACAGTGCCCGTCGACCGAGCATTGGTCGTGACCGCGGCGATGGACGACGGGCCGACGGGGCTCTCCGCCGGCGATAGAATCCGTGCGGTCGACGGCCGGACCGTCGCGACCGAGCACGGGTTCATCGACGCCGTCGGCGACGACGAGCGGGTCACGCTGACGATCGAATCCGAAGACGGCGAGCGCGTCGAACGCGAAGTGACGATCGGGGCCGCAGTCTCGATCGTCGAGAACGAACCGCTCGAGGGCCAGACCGGACCGACGGACGAGACGTTCGTGATCACCCAGTTCAACGGCGAGCGGATACACGACTACGCGGACCTCGCGGCGTTGCTCGAGGATACCAAGCCCGGTCAACAGGTGTCCGTCGCCGGCTACTTCGGCGACGAGCGCCGGACGTACACCGTTACGCTCGACGACCATCCACGATCCGACAGCGGGTTCATCGGGATCCAGCCCCACCGAGGAACGTCCGGCGTCACGGTGAACGACATCGGCGTCCAACTCTATCCCGCCGGCGACTATCTGGCGCTGCTCGGTGGCGGCGAGTCGCCGTTCGGACCGATCACGGACACCTTCCTCGGTAAAGTGGGGATGGCAGTGTTGTTACCGATCATCGGCGTCACCGGCGCGCTGCCGTTCAATTTCGCCGGCTTCACCGGCGGGATTCAGAACTTCTATACGGTGCACGGCCCGCTCAGCGTCTTCGGTGATGGTGCCGTCTTCCTCGCCGCGAACCTGTTGTTCTGGACCGGCTGGATTAACATCCAGCTTGGCTTTTTCAACTGTATCCCGGCGTTCCCCCTCGATGGCGGGCACATCCTCCGGACCAGCACCGAGGCGGTCGTCTCTCGCCTCCCGATCGACGCGACGCGTGGCATGGTCCGCGTGGTGACGACCACGGTCGGCGTGACGATGCTCGTGAGCTTCCTCCTGTTGCTGTTTGGCCCGCAGCTATTCGGCGGCTAAGCGGCCGGCCTCGAGCATCAAGCGGACCGACTATGATCCGTCGGGATCGATGCCGTGGCGCTCGTAAAACTCCTCCGTGGTCTCCTCGAGGCGCTCGAACTCGGTGTCGAAGTAGTGTTCGTGGTGGCGAACGACCTGTTCGACGACCCAGCGGCTGAACTCCTCGTCGAACCGCCACTCCCCCTCCGTTTCGGGAATCTCGAAGCGGTCGTCCGTCGAGAACGCCGCGTAGACGTGGTAGTAGCCGAGGATGACGTCGACGAAGTCGCTGGCCTTCTCGCAGCCGCTCTCGCGGCGCTCCTCGAGTTCCGCGTGGCCGGCGTCGGTGAGTTCGAAGTACTTTCGATCGGGTTCGTCTGCGCGCTCGATGCGCTCGGCCCAGCCTTTCTCTTCGAACTTATAGAGAATCGGATAGACCGAACCGTACGACGGTTCCCAGTGACCGCCGCTGATATCGCGGATCTCTTTCAAGATCTCGTAGCCGTACCGCGGTTTCTCCTCGAGCAACTCGAGGACGAGGTAGGCGATGAGTCCCTTGGGCGGCCCACTTTTCCGCATGTACGTCGTGGATTTAACGGACGGACGTAAAGGGTTTCGGTCAGACCCGGACACGGTCGATCGACGGCCGGTCGCGAGGGCGCGCTCCGACGGGTCATACGGCGGAGCGGTGGCAGGGAACGACGGGGCGAAACCCCGGCCCTTCTTAGCCTCGCCGTACGAATCGCCGCGCATGGAACGACGGCGACCGCCACAGACCGAGGAGGGTTGGTACGTCCTGCACGATTTCCGGTCGATCGACTGGGACGCCTGGCGAGACGCGCCCGAGCGTCGGCGCTCGCAGGCGATCGAGGAGGGTGTCGACTATCTCGCGTCCTGCGAGGCCGTCGACGACGCCGGCGAGGGCGAGTCCGCGACGTTCGCGGTGCTCGGCCACAAAGCCGACCTGCTCGTGCTCCACCTGCGGCCGACGCTCGGCGACATCGACGCCCTCGAGCGGCGGTTCGAACACACCGCCCTCGCCGAGTTCACCGAGCGGGCCGACTCCTACCTCTCGGTGACCGAGGTCTCGGGTTACATGTCCCAGGACTACTTCGACGAGGACGCGGAGGTCGAAGACGCCGGCCTCGAGCGCTACATCGAGTCGCGGCTCAAGCCCGAAATCCCCGACAGCGAGTTCCTGAGCTTCTATCCGATGAGCAAGCGCCGCGGCCCCGAGGACAACTGGTACGACCTGCCCTTCGAGGAGCGCGCGGAGCATCTCTCCTCTCACGGGGACATCGGCCGGGACTACGCCGGCCGTGTCACGCAGATCATCTCCGGCAGCGTCGGCCTCGACGACTTCGAGTGGGGCGTCACGCTGTTCGGCGACGATCCGACCGACGTGAAGGAACTGCTCTCCGAGATGCGCTTCGATCCCTCGAGTTCCCGATTCGCCGAGTTCGGCCGGTTCCTCTCGGCGCGTCGATTCCCGCCCGAAGACCTCGGTGCGTTCCTCGCGGGCGAGCAAGTCCCGCAGGAGGGCGACGGCGGCGACCATCCCCACGCCCACAGCGGCGGCGAGTCCGCAGACCACCATCACGGCTCCGGGGGCCACCACGGAGACGACTCGAGTTCGGGCGGCCATCCCCACGGCGACGACGAAGACGACGAAGACGTGCGCAGCGAACTCGAGGAGATGGGCGTCTACGCGGGCCAGCCCCACGGCGAGGACGTCCACGCGGTCGTCCTCTATTCGGCGGCCGATCCCGACGAACTCTTCGAGGAGGTCGACGGGCTACGGGAGAACTTCGACCACTACGACACGCACGTGAAGACGGCCGTCTACGAATCTCGAGCGGAGGACGCGGAGACGGCGATCGTCAGCCTCTGGGACACCGATCGCGCCGCGAACACGGCCGCCGGATTCCTCGCGGACCTCCCCGAGATCGTTCGACAGGCGGGAGACGACGAGGACGACTCGTGGGGGACGATGGGGATGTTCTACACCGTCAAGCCCGAACACCGCAGCGACTTCACCGGCACGTTCGAGGACGCCGCCGACCTGCTCGCGGA
This sequence comes from Natrinema sp. 74, assembly GCF_046097095.1. Classification (NCBI taxonomy): domain Archaea; kingdom Methanobacteriati; phylum Methanobacteriota; class Halobacteria; order Halobacteriales; family Natrialbaceae; genus Natrinema; species Natrinema sp. 74. Next base: position 2,185,011 of record NZ_CP175698.1, on the reverse strand, counting down.
GATGGACGGCCACCGGAAGACCGACCTGCTGGTCAACCGCGAAGACGAAAACGACATGTTCATCGCCAGCCGCTGGGATTCCCGCGAGGACGCGATGCAGTTCTTCCGCTCTGATGCCTTCTCGGAGGCCGTCGAGTTCGGCCGCGATGTGCTCGCCGACCGGCCGCGACACGTCTTCCTCGCCTGAGCCCGCCCAAATTTTCGCCCCGCTCGAGGAACCCCCCGATCAGCTCCCACCGGGTCCCGACGATTCGTCGTAGAAGAAGTAGGCGGCGATCCCGGCCAGTCCGAACGCCAGCGTCAGGAACGGCCATTTGCCGGCGTCGCGATCGGTCGCGAAGGCGTGGACGGTGACGAAACTCGCGAACCCGAGGTGAGCGATGAACGTTGCAACGAGAAACGACTGTGCGTCCATTAGCCGAGCATTCGACGGGGCGAGCAAAGCCGTTACGAACCCGACGGACGGAGCTACGGATGAGGTCGGTGCTGTGGCCGGGAGAGCGGCTCACCGCACTCGCGGTGAGTCGCTCGACCCGGGGGAGGGCAGGCGGTCACCCGATTTCGACCGCGAGCGAAGCCGTGCGCGGTGCTATGCGCCGCGAGAAGTCGAATAGCGCGGGACCGAAGGTCCCGCCATGCGAACGGGCGAAGCCCGTGAGCAGACGGCCGAAGGCTGTGAGACTGGTTGAGCGAGCGGGCCGACGACTGATGTGAGCGAGCGCAACGAGCGAACGGAGGGAGGAGTGCTTTTGATCGACCGTTTACCGAGGCACATCGCGAGTGGGGCGCTACGCGCCTCACTCGCGATAGACCGTGGGTTCGAAATGCCTCTGGCGGTTCGTCATCACGAGAGCGCTCCGCTCTCTCGAACGACAGTGTAAAAAGTCGTTAGTCGAAGTCGTGATCCGGGTCGTCCTCGACTTTTCGCTTCATCGAGTCGCGGCGGGATTTGGCGTCGCGGCCGGTCGCCTCGAGAAGGAAATCGTTTTTCGCGTCGACGGCCTCACCGGCGGCCTCGAGTTCGTCGGGGCCGAGTTCGGTGGGGTCGCGCTCGTGGAACTCGACGGCGAGTTTGTCCTTCTTGCCGGAGTACTCGACGGCTCCGACGACGATTTTCTCGAAGACCGGGTTGTCGGGCTCTTCGATGAAATAGAGGTCGCTGCCCTTGTACTCTTGGGTGTCGGTGATGGGACCGAAGTAGTCCTCGACGGTCGCCTCCATGTCGGGGATTCGTTCCTCGAGATATTCACCGCGACGCATCTTGTACTCCTTCATGGCTCGAAGAAGCACGGGGGAGTGTTTACCTCTTTTCATAGTCGACGTTTCGGGTGTCTGATTGGTTCGCGGGGCCGAAAACCGGCGGCTGTGGGGAGACGGGCCGATGACGGTCATCCCCGGCAGACGGGACCTAACGCGGCGGATCGTCCGGAAGCGGCCAAAAAGGGAGACGAAAGGCGAACCGAAATCGGACACCGATCTCCGGCCACCGATCCGTCAAAGACGCGCTACTGCCGTTCGCGCTCGCTGAGATAGCCCTTCCGACAATCGGGACAGATGTCGCCGGCGCGGAGCGAACTGCGGTCGCCAGCGGCGACGAAGTCACACCGCGGACAGTGGAACTCGGTCGGAACGTCATCGTCGGACTGATCGCTGCTCTCGGCCGGAGACGGGGCCGACCCGGCGCGTTCGATGCCGGTCCCCGAATCGGACGCTGCGTTTCGATCGGTGTCGGCGGTGTCTGTAGCGGAGGCGTCGGCCGTCACCGACCGTGCGTCGGCCCCGGCCGCGCCGTCGGCAGCGCTCGCACCGCCGAGGCCGTCCGAGGGCGCATCGTTCTCGAGAAGGACGGCGTCGTCGTCGATCTCGTCCGGATCGATGCCGCCGGGGTCGTCGGCGACTGCCGACTCGGTGTCGGATTCGTCGTCCGGCCACGCGGTCGGTTCGGACTCCGCGCCGACCGGCGGCCCGACGTCGTCCGAGTCGGGCCACTCGCCGCGGTCTCGGTCCCGATCAGGTTCGGACCCGTCGTCCTCTAAAATCTCGCCGTCATCGGTGACGGGGTCGCCGTTTTCGTCCGTCGGAATCTCGATGTCGTCGGCACCGTCGTCGGCCGCCGGGGCCGCGGACGGTTCCGGTTCGGACGCGTCTGCCTCGCGAACGTCGACACCGTCGGCGGCGAACTCGTCGGCGGCCGCCGTGTCGTCGGCACCGGCGGCCGCATCGGCGTCGATGAACTCGGCGTTCGTCCCCGATTCGGCGGCGTCGATATCGGACTCGAGTGGCTGTTGGGTCGGTTCGTCAGCGGGTTCGTCGGAGGGCGTGTCGGCGTCCGTCGCGGTGGAGAGACTCGTCACTTCGGTATTCTCACTGATGACGTTGCGCTCGCCACAGCGGGAACACTCCTCGTATTCCTGGACGGTAACGACGACTTCGCTGCCCCGTTCTTCGCGCTCGCGTTCGACATCGGCCTCGCCGAAGTCGTGCCCGAGCAGCGAACATCGCAGGACCATTGTCCCACCGTACCGAGTCATTCCATAAAAAACGTACTGCCTGTGTGTCCTAGCTCCGTGACGGTCTCGAAGAGCGACCGGTTCGAGGGAGCGACCCGAGTCCCGTTCCCAAGGGTGGGTCGACGAGCGTCGGCGTACGGCCGACGGCCGGCGGCCGTCGCCGTCGGAACGGCAAACGTCAAATCCCAGGTTATCGAATGGGCATACGGATGAGAGCAAAGCGGGAGTACCGGAACCGGGAACGGACGGAGGTGGCGGTGCTCGACGAACTGGTCGACCGCGCCGACGATGGGATGACCGTCTTCGAACTCCGCGCGGCCGTCGAGGTCGACATCGACGAGCTCGAGGACGCCCTGTCGACGCTCAAGGAGGACGACCTGATCGACGTCGAGTCGGGCTCCGAGACGGTTATCAAGCCCGCCGAGCGCGTCGTCCCCGACGAGCCGGCCGACGAGGATGACGAGCAGTCGCTTGGCGAGTGGCTGCGCGAGCGGATCCCTTTCTGAATCGAAACGCCTGAGGGCTTCAGACCCCAGGAGGTACGCATGACCGTCATCGAGTCCGTCCACGAGGATCACGGGGCTACGTTCGGCGAGCGCGCCGACCGGACGATCGTCGAACATTTCGGGCGACCGGAGCGGACCCACCGCGCAGTCCGCAACGGCGTCGGCCTGCTCGAGTTGGCCTACGGCGTCATCGTCGTCGAGGGCGCAGACCGCCGCGAGTACGTTGACAACGTCGTCTCGAACCGGGTCCCCGACGAGGACGGCCAGGGCTGTTACGCGCTCGTCCTCGACCCACAGGGCGGGATCGAGGTGGAGCTCTACGTCTATAACGCGGGCGAGCGCCTGCTGTTGTTCACCCAGCCTGAGACCGCCGAGCCGCTGGCCGAGGAGTGGTCGGAGAAGGTGTTCATCCAGGACGTCGAGATTCGCGTCGCGACCGACGACTACGCCGTCTTCGGCATCCACGGTCCGCAAGCGACCGAGAAGATCGCGAGCGTCCTCAATGGGGCCGGCTCACCCGACGAGCGGTACTCGTTCGTCCGCGGGACGATGGGTGACGAAGGCGTCACCGTCATCCGCACCGATGCCCTCACCGGCGAGGAGAGCTACGAGGTCGTCTGTGCGGCCGACGACGCCGAGGCCGTCTACGACACGCTGCTCAATCAGGGACTGAACGCCGCGCCGTTTGGCTATCGAACCCTCGAGAGCCTCACCCTCGAGGCCGGCTCCCCGCTCTTTCATACCGAACTCGAGGGAACGCTGCCGAACGTGCTGGGACTGCGAAACGCGCTTGACTTCGAGAAGGGCTGTTACGTCGGTCAAGAGGTCGTTTCCCGCGTCGAGAACCGCGGCCAGCCCAGCCGGAAGCTCATCGGACTGACGCTCGAGGGCGAGCGTGTGCCCGATTCGGGCGCGGCCGTCTTCGACGGCGACGCGTCGGTCGGCGAGGTGACCCGCGCGGGCGAGAGCCCGATACGAAAGGAGGTCATCGCGCTCGCGCTCGTCGACTACGGCTACGAGAGCGACGAGCTGACGGTTCGGGTCGGTGGCGAGGAGGTTCCGGCCGCCCCGACCGACCTGCCGTTCGTCGCGGGCTCGGATCGGTCGGACCGGCTGCCGAACTACCGGTAACGGCGAGACGAATTCGACCTTCCGCCGACACCTCGATCGGCAACCACCTCCCCCACGCGGTGGGGTGGTCGTGGGCGGCGAAACTGAACGGCGACGAGGCATTACTCGAGGACGATCGAGTCACCGCGAGCCAGTATAAAGCGCCCGCTGGGACAGGCCAACGGCTACCCGTCGATCGGCCGGAGAGGCGGTCGATATGCAACTCGAGCGGCCGAGCCAGGAGACAGCGACCTGGAGCGGTACGGTGCCGAGCGCGGTCGATTCGCGGGTCCTCGGACTGATCGTCGTGACGGCCAGTCTCGCGGCGTCGATCAACCTCCCCTACGGCGGGCTGCCGATGGCGGCTGCCGCGTTCGGGCTGCTTTCCGTGAGCGGCGTCGCTCTCCACCTACTCGGCGAGCGGAAGCTCCGCCGAATCACCGAGGGGCTCGTCGAGCGATGGGTTGCGGCCGGCGGCGAGATCGAGGACGTCACGCGGTCCGCGAGCGGCACGCGGACGGAGTGGCGGATCCACACCCCCGACGGCGAGGTCGTCGTCGGCGGGGTCGCACTGGTTCCGATCGCTCGGCTCTCAGTCGAGTGGCGCGGCATCGGCGATACGATGGCCGCCAGCGAGGCCGAAGCCGACCTTGACCGGCTCGCGGCGGGGCTCTACCGCGAGATTTTCGAGTTCGACTCGAACCGGTAGCTCGAGCCAGATGTGGGACCGAACTAGCGTGATGAGGATCGGCGGTACTGGGCCGATCACTCGAACAGTTCCCCGTGACGCCCTGCTAGATCCGTGTACTCTCCGGATGAGTACGCCTCGAAGATTTCTCTGGCATCGATCCCCGTCTCGGAGAGCGGAGTGACCTGTGCGGGGACGCCGCGGACGAACGACTCCGGCGGGATCGAGTAGGCGTCCGGGACCACGGTCCCCGCGGCGACGATGCTACCGCTGCCGATCGTCACGTCGGTGTTGATCGTCGCGTTGAACCCGACGAGAGACTGCGCTTCGACGGTCGCCTCGTTGAGTACAGCCCCGTGGCCGACCATTACCGAGTCCGCGAGTTGGGCCGCGTGCAGCGTCGCGTTGTCCCCGACGTGGGTCACCCGCCCGATCCAAACAGGACCGATATCGCCCCGACAGACGACGCCGGGCCAGACGCTCGCGTCCGCCTCGATCGTCACGTCGCCGACGAGGGTCGCATCGCGACTCACCCGCGCCGCCTCGTCGATCGTCGGCCGTTCCCCCTCGAACTCGTAGGTTCGTCTATCGACCATGCATTATCGTCCCATACCTGCGGCTATAATACCGAATTCCGCCGATCGTGACCGTCAGCGCTCGTTGACAATCCCGCGACGGGGTAGATGGAGACCCATTTCGTGGTGAAAACAGACGGTCCGAAATGGAGCGAAGCGGATCGCGACGCGAGAGTCACGACTCGATCTTGTCGACGATCTCCGTGGCCTGTTCTTTCGCTTTGTCCTCGCCGACGTGCTTATCGATCAGAACGCTCGTGACCTCCCAATCGTCCTCGCCCTCGAGCTTGCCGGTCCTGACTTCGCTCCCCTCCGAAACCGATTCGGCCGGCTGTTCCGCCCAGTCGGGGGTCCGTATCTCGTCGTACCGATCCGGGTCGCGAAACCGGACGTGGATATACTCGTCGTCCGTCTCGACCATGTTGACATCAGGGGTGTCGGCCATATGCGACTGTCCACGGCCAGCGCGCGTAAATGACATCCCTGAATGTGCTTCGTCCGGCGACCGTCGGCCCACCGTCAACGACGACGCTCGAGCCACCGCCGACCGGCAGTCTTCGGCACTGTCGCTATCCGGCTCGCGCCTGTAGCATCGCCATGCTCGTCCTCGGCGACGCTCACGCCTCCGAGCCGGACCGGCTGGAAACGCTGCTCGCGCTCTACCGAACCCTCGAGCCGGATCACGTCCTCCAGCTCGGCGACCTCAAGCGGTACGACCTCCCGGCACCGACGTGGTTCGTCGCGGGTAACAACGAGGATCTCGACGTGATCGACGCGCTCCGGGCGGGCGAGGAACCGCCGGAGACGACCACCGTCCACCTGCTGGCGAGCACGGCGGCGACGGTCGACGGGCTCCGCATCGCCGGCCTCTCGGGCAACTTTGCGCCGACGAAGTACGACCTCCCGCGGGACGACCTGTCGGGCAACCATCGTCGTCACTTCACGCACGAAGACGTTGAGCAGGCCGCCGCACTCGAGGATATCGACGTCTTGCTTACCCACGAGGCCCCGACCGGCCTGCTGTCCTACGGCTACGACCCCGGCTGCGAGCACATCGACGACCTCGTTCGGGCGCTCGAGCCCGAGCTCTGTCTGGTCGGGCACCACCACCGCCACCGCGAGAGCGAAATCGGAGAGACGAGAGTCGTGAGCCTCGCTCCCGCGTGGGAACGATACTACACGCTCGATCCGGAGACGCTGGCACTCGAGGGCCACGATCACGAGCTATCCGCGAACGGCAGCTGACGGAACTCGATGGGCATCGAATCGGGCCGAAAAACGAACCGGAAACTCGAATTCGAGCGGCGGTGCCGTGCGGCTTAGAACGTCTCGAGGTAGCGGTCGAGCTCCCACTGGGAGACGTCGACGAGGTAGTCCTCGAACTCCTGGCGCTTCGCTTCGACGAACTTGGAACCGACGTGGTCGCCCAGTGCGTTGTAGATGACTTCGTCTTCCTCGAGGGCCTCGACGGCCGCGCCGAGGTTCGACGGGAGCGTCTCGATCCCGTACTCCTCGCGTTTCTCCTCGTCGAAGTCGTAGATGTTCTCGCGGACCGGGTCGGGACATGCGAGATCCTTCTCGATCCCGTCGAGACCTGCGTGGATCATGACGGCGAGTGCAAGGTAGGGGTTACAGGACGGGTCGGGCGAGCGCAGTTCGACGCGTGAGGCCGCGGGCGTCCGCGCTGCCGGCTTGCGGATCAGTGCCGAGCGGTTGCGGTCCGACCACGCGACGTAGACGGGTGCCTCGTAGCCGGGCACCAGCCGCTTGTAGCTGTTGACCGTCGGGTTCGCGATCGCCGTGATCGCCGGCGCGTGCTCCAAGATCCCCGCGGTGAAGGCGTGCGCTTCGTCGCTCAGGTTGAACTCGTCGTCCTCGTCGTGGAAGGCGTTCTCCCCGTCCTCGGTGAACAGCGAGAGGTGCGTGTGCATCCCCGAGCCGTTGATTCGCGGGATCGGCTTTGGCATGAACGTCGCGTGCAGGTCGTGCTGGGCCGCGATCGCGCGCACGACGGTGCGGAAGGTCCCGACGTTGTCGGCCGTCGTCAGGGCGTCGTCGTAGGTGAAGTTGATCTCGTGTTGCCCTTCGGCGACCTCGTGGTGGCTGGCCTCGACCTCGAAGCCCATGCTCTCGAGACCGTAGATGATGTCGCGGCGGACGTCGCTGGCGAGGTCTTTCGGCGCGAGGTCGAAGTAGCCGCCGGCGTCGTTGGTCTTGGTGGTCGCGCGACCGTCCTCGTCTTCTTCGAAGAGGAAGAACTCCGGTTCGGGCGCGGCATTGACCGTATAGCCCATCTCGTTGGCCCGCTCGAGGGCGTTTTTGAGGACGCGACGCGGATCGCCCTCGAAGGGCTCACCGGTGTACGTGTCGTAGACGTCACAGATCATGCGAGCAGCCGCGCTTTCCTCTTTCTGTCGCCACGGGAGAATCGCGAAGGTCTCGGGGTCGGGCTTGAGCCGCATGTCCGATTCCTGAATGCGAACGAAGCCCTCGATCGACGAACCGTCGAAGTAGATTCCCTCGGTAAACGCCTTCTCGGCCTGACGGGCCGGAACGGAGACGTTCTTGACCGTGCCCAGAATATCCGTAAACTGCAGTCGGAGGAAGTCGACGTCCTGTTCCTCGATTTCGTCGAGCACCGCCTGCTCGGTCTTAGAGAGGTTTCCGCTTGTCATCTTTCTCGTCGTATCCTCGTAACCAGTATACTAAAGCGCTACTGTTCCGTGCAAATCTCCGCTCTCCCTCGGCAAACTGCATATTCGTAAATTTCTAAAGGCCCCGGCGAGAGGGTAGATGTGATGACGTACGAAAATCTCGATGCAAAACTAGTAAATGCACTTCTCGGTGACGGTCGGGCGAGCCTCCGAAGCCTCGCCGAAGAACTCGACGTCTCGGTCACCACCGTCTCGAATCACCTCTCTGATCTCGAGGAGCAGGGCGTGATCGAGGGCTATACACCGAAGGTCGACTACGACGCCGTCGGCTACGACGTAACCGCGGTCATCCAGCTCCAGGTCGAAGGGAACGCGCTACCTGACGTCACCGAGACGCTGCGCGATCACCGACAGATGACCAGCGTCTACGAGGTCACCGGCGACTACGACGTGATCGCCATCGGCAAGTTCGAAGACACCGACGGCATGAACGACCAGATCAAGCAGTTGCTGACCGATCCCGACATCAAGGCCTCGAACACGAGCGTCGTCTTAAACGCCGCCTCCGAGAACGAACAGTTCGAACTCGAGGTCGACGAGAGCGCCTGAACTGACGGCCCGTTACGGCGATCACGCGATCGGGAACGGCATCGTCGGTCGGGAGACGACTCGAGAACGACGCGAATTCGTTCGGGATACGGACAGCGGCAGACGACAGTCTCCTCTTCCTCCTCTTCTTTCGGGCCTGGACCGAAGGCCGCCGACGTCTGAAACGGCCGATCACGCTGTTGTAACCGACCGAAGGGAGAAGGTGAAAATCGTCCCTGATCCGTCGTACTGTCCGCGCTCGAGAACGGTCACCAACGTAACGACGGCCGTTTCCGGACGGGAAATCATATGTACGGTATAATATCGATGCATAATATTAATCAGAAACGTAATGGTGACTATCAAATTACCCAGGAATATGGATCGGTCACTGGTTCGGAAAATCGGGTTTGGATTCTCTCTTACGCTACCGGTCTTCGGGCTTCTCGTCTGGTTGCTCGATGTGAATGAGATCCATACGGCACTCCGAAGTGCGGATCAAAGCGTTCTCCCGTGGGTGTTTGTATTCGTTATCTGTTGGCTGCTCGCCTGGGGGTTGTCGTTTCGTGTCGTTCTTCGATCGCTTGACATTCCCATCTCTGTTCCGTGGTCGTTTTTACTCTTCTCGGGCGCGACCTTCTCGAATAATGTAACACCGTTTGGCCAAGCAGGCGGTGAACCGATCACCGCCTACTTCATCTCTAGAACGTCGGATACGAAATACGAGACCGGACTGGCCGCGATTGCGAGCGTTGACACGCTTAACTTCATTCCATCGTTCGTCTTTATCGTCGGTGGAATCGGGTACTACGCGCTCGTCTTGTCCCTTTCCTCGCTGGTGAAAGGGGTTGCCATCTACGTCGGTGGGGTCGGACTTGTCGTATTCGGTGGCGGATACTGCGTTTGGTCGTATCGGACTGCGCTCACAGATCGCCTCGCGTCAAGAGTCAGTATATCTCTGCATCGAATCCTGTCCGTCATTCCGCGGGTGTCCACACCGAGCCAAAGCACGATCAAACAGAGAATCGTCGGATTCGGCGATTCGATCGAAACCGTTGCTGCAAATCCGACTCGGCTCCTCTTCGCACTCGGATACTCGGGAGTCGGGTGGTTGTGTCAAGTAGGTGCGCTATGGGCGGCCCTCTATGCAGTCGACGCGACGGCCCCCGTCGTGGTATTACTGTTCGCGATACCGCTCAGTAATGTCGCTGGAGCAACCCCACTCCCGGGCGGTGCAGGAGCGATCGACGCGACGCTTATCGCACTACTCGTTTCGGCGACGGGTATCGAATCGACACTCGCTGCGGCCGCAGTCATCATCTTCCGGGGATTCGTATACGGTGTACCGATCGTGATTGGCGGCAGTGTACTCGCGGCGATAACGGCGAAACGTGTCAGTTTCTAAGCGCAGATTCGGTAACGGATTTCTCGTCACGCGGGAGGACGCATCTCCGCCGACGCACGTTGACGAGTTACTCCTCAGCTTTGATATTGTGTACCGGAACGAGGGTCTCTTCGATCGTCGCGGTCTCGTCGATCCGTCCTCTAATCATGTCGCGGTCCTTGTAGGCCATCGGCGCTTCGTCGATCGTCGCCTCGGTGACGCTCGTCGAAAAGACGTCCGCCATCTCGGCGCTGAACTCCGCCATGGTGAACTCGTCGAACGCCCAGGTTCGGGAGCCACGTCGCCCGGCACCGTGAGGTGCCGACCTGTTCCACGAGTCGGCTCCGGTACCGCGGACGATAACCGACCCGTCGCGCATATTGAACGGAATTACACCGCGTTCGCCGGCGTGGACGCGCGTCGCTCCCTTGCGGATGACCAGATCCTCGAAGTCGATGTAGTTGTGTGTCGAGACGATTCGCTCCTCGATATCGGCCTCGAGTACGTCCGCGACGGTCCGTGCCATCAGCCGGCGACTCTCTGCAGCGTAGGTCTGGGCGAAGATCATATCGCGGAGGTAGCCGTGGCGGTCGTCCCCTTCGAGGTAGTCGAGGTCGTCACCAGCGCCGTTTTCGCTGGTGTAGCGAGCGATCGCGTTCAACCCCTCTCTCGTCTCGTCGATCCGCGTCGGTTCCGTCTCGCGGTAGTCCGCGACGACCGCGTCCATGTTCTTCCAATCCTCGCCCATCCCGCCCTGGACCCAGTCGAGGAGGTCGCTGTCGCTGATCGCCTCGAGATCGAATTTGTAATAGCGATCGTCGACGTCCGCAAGACGGTCGCGGATCTCGTCGGCGCGGTCGTCACAGCACTCGGTGGCCCGCTCCTGCCAGAATTTCGCGATCGACAGTCCGATCCCCCGCGAGCCGGAGTGGACGATGACCCAGTACGCGCCGGTCCGTTCCGACCGCGAGAGTTCCACGAAGTGGTTCCCGCCGCCGAGCGTGCCGAGCGAGTCAATCGCCCGCTTGGGCGAGTACTCGAGCCGATCGCATAGATTCAGGAAGTACGCCTTGCCGTACGACGGGGATGCGATATGATCGCCGTCCCAGTGATCGTTCAGGGACTCGAGTTTCGCCTCGCAACGATCCCACGGGAAGTCATCGACGAGGTGATACTCCTGGGACGGGTGGCCGGAATCGCCGAACGTCGACCGCCCCATCGGGATCGCCTGCCGAATATCCTCGTCAAGGCCGTGCATCCGGTCCTCGTTCTCGAGGCTTTCGGTCAGCCACTGGCCGGTGTCGTCGTCGAGTCGGACAGCGGTCATGCCACAGCCGATATCGACGCCGACCGTGTTCGGGCAGATTCGATCGCCGAGTTCCATCGTGAACCCGACTACGCTCCCCGCACCGGGGTGTCCGTCGGGCATGATCCGAACGGGATTGCGAAACGCCTCGTGGTCGACCATCTCCTGGACCTGTTCGACGAACGCCTCGTCGAACGCCGTTCGCGGTCCCAATACGACTGCCGTCGTCTGCTCGCCATCGATTTCGAACGTCATGGTAGTTGTCGGTCACAGTGTTCGTTCACGGAACAATACTGACTGCCTTCGTAGCCGCGGATTACACGCCAGGGCCCGAAATTCGGGAGAGAGCCGCTGCTGTGGACGTGAATGCGGCACCCCCGTGTTCCTCAGCCCCGGGCGGGTACTCCGCACGTGGGGTCGAGTTATGCGGGCGAAGAAATTCGGCCTTCGCCGGACGAGATCCCGTCGAGAGATTCGACGGGACCGGTCGTCCAGCGGTCGATGGCCGGTTCCACATGGTGATCGCTCGGTGGCACGCAGGCCAACCCATTCGTGACTACCGAAGGGCGAACGGATCGTGGGATGGCGTGTGCGATTGTCATGTGGAGTTACGTACGTGATCGCGCTGTGAACGGTTCAGATACCAATCGTATCGAGACCGTATTAACTCTGTTCAGAGAATGGTTCACACAGCCACGGCTTCGAAGCCAAGCTATGTCTCTGCCCGCAATTTCCCTGCGGTCTAAGTCAGATGGACGAGCAGCGCAAAGCGAGCCCGTGAGCGGAACAGCGGGAAAAGAATAGTTACGCTACGTTCATCGAGCGAACGAGCGAGCGGCGTGCGCGAGTGAGTGCAGCGTCAGAGCCGATTTCACATCATGCCGCCCATGCCGCCGCCCATGCCACCCATGCCGCCGGCACCGGGCGCGCCGCCCTCTTCGTCCTCGCCCTTGTCGGTCGAGAGGTCGCCGGCGGAGATGATGTCGTCGATTTTGAGCACGAGGTTCGCGGCCTCTGCAGCGGAGGTGACGGCCTGTTCCTTCGCGTGGGCCGGCTCGACGACGCCGGCGTCGAACGTGTCCTCGACGTCGCCCGAGAAGACGTTCAGGCCGGCCGTGACGTCGCCATCGTCGTGTGCCGCACGCAGGTCGACGAGCGTGTCGATCGAGTCGAGACCGGCGTTCCCAGCGAGAACGCGCGGGACGAGCTCGAGCGAGTCGGCGAAGGCCTCGACGGCCAGCTGCTCGCGCCCGGAGACGGAGTCGGCGTAGTCGCGCAGACGCGAGGCGAGTTCGACCTCGATCGCACCGCCGCCGGCCAGCACGCGGCCGTCGGAGACGGTCTGTGCGACGACGTCGAGCGCGTCGTTGACGCCGCGCTCGAGTTCGTCGACGACGTGGTCGGTCGAGCCGCGCAGCAGGAGGGTGACGCCGTGGGCGTCCTCGCCCTCGACGTAGAACAGCTCGTCTTCCTCGTCGCGGGTGATGTCACCGAAGCCGAGGTCCTCGGCGGTCGCACTCTCGAGGTCGGAGACGGTCGACGCGCCGACGACCTCCTGCAGGAACTCGAGGTCGGACTTCTTGGCGCGGCGCACGGCGAGGATACCCTCTTTGGCGAGGTAGTGCTGGGCGAGGTCGTCAATACCCTTCTGGCAGAGGACGACGTCCGCGTCGAGGTCGACGATGTGATCGACCTTCTCGCGGAGCTGTTTCTCCTCGCGGTCGAGGAACTTCTGGAGCTGGTCGGGGTCGGTCACGGAGACCTCGGTGTCGACGTCGGTCTCCTCGACCTCGATGGCCTCGTCGAGCAGCAGGATGTCCGCGTCCGTCGCCTCGGTGGGCATGTTGTCGTGGACGGGATCCTTGTCCACGATGCCGCCCTCAAGGAGGTCGGACTCGCCGGCGCTGCGGCCGGTCTGGGTCTCGATGTTGAGGAACTCGAGGTCGACGACGTTGTCGCCGTTCTCGTCCTCGACGGTGACCTGACGGATGGCCTCGACGATGAGCTCGGCGAGGTACTCCTTGTTGACCTCGGTTCCCTTGCCGGTCATCGAGGTCTCGGCCGTTTTACGGAGGAGTTCCTCGTCGTCGGTGTCGATGTCGGTCGCGATGTCATCGATCTCCTCGCGGGCCTGCTCGCTGGCGAGGTGGAAGCCCTTGATGATCGCCGTCGGGTGGATGTCCTGCTCCAAGAGGTCCTCGGCGTTTTTGAGGAGTTCGCCGGCGATCGCGACGGCCGTCGTAGTGCCGTCGCCGGCCTCGTCTTCTTGCGTTTCGGCGACCTCGATGATCATCTCGGCCGTGGGGTTGTCGATGTCCATCTCTTTCAGGATGGTGACGCCGTCGTTGGTGATGGTCACCGACCCCATGGAGTCGACGAGCATCTTGTCCATTCCCTTGGGACCGAGCGTGGAACGGACAGCTTCAGCGACCGCACGGGCGGCGCTGATGTTGTAATCCTGCGCGTCCTTGTCCTTGACGCGCTGGGAGTCCTCGCTCATTACGATCATCGGCTGACCCTGCTGCATTCGCTGACTCATAGTCGAGCGAATGATTGATTGTGATTCTATATAAATCTTCCTAATTCTGTCGGGCGTCGCACTCGGACAACACAGTCGTCGACCGAGAAAACCGTGGTAGTACGGGACGATAGCGACCGATTTCGCCGGCAAAATTCGGTCGTCAATTGTTCCCAGACGAACGGCGACGAGGTGTTTTTATACCCGTGAACAGGGGATTCGGTGATCGAATCGACCGGATCGGTCAGCCACCCGACTACTCGGTCGCCCAATCACGGCTTTCGACGGTCGAAACGGTTCTCAGTACAGCACCGGCGAAGCGGTAAGAATAGTTACTCGGAGTCGAGTCAATATAGCGGAAGAGTTATGCCGGTAGTCACGTATTACCACTCGAGCAATGGACGAGTCCCCGTCCTTTCCCGAATCGTTCGACGACCCCCGAATCACCTCGCAGTTCTGTCGCCGCCTTCCCGGCGGGGCCGGTGATCTCGTACTCGTCGGTGTCGTCCACGACCATCCCGCCAGCGTCGCCCGCGTCGAACGCGTCCTCGAGCACGTCGGTCCGGACACGCTCGCACTCGAGCTTCCGCCGGCGGCATTGCCGCTGTATAGAATCTACGCCCGGGGCGACCCGGACGATCCGACGCCGCCGCGCTTCGGCGGTGAGATGAGCGCGGCGATCCGCGCCGCTCCCGACGCCGACCATGTCGGGATCGATGCCCCCAACTGGTCGTTCCTCCGCGAGCTCGTCACGCGACTGGTGGCCGACCGCGTCTCACCCGCGACGGCCCGGAACGTCATCACGAGCCTCGGCGGCGCGACTCGCGAAGCGGTGGCCTGTCGGGTCGCCGCGACGCTGACCCACGCGACCTCGATGACCGTCGCTCCCGACGATCCGATCGAGTATGACTGCACCCCCGACGATCCGCCGGAACGCCAGGCGGAACACGAACGCTCCCACGTCGCCGGCGTGCAGGCGCTGCTGGGTAGCGTTGATACCGACGGCAGTGCACTCGCGTATCGAGACGAGACGCGCGAACAGTGTATGATTGACCGACTCGAGGCGCTCCGCTCAGAGCCGGGCGACATCGTCGCCGTCGTCGGCGTCGATCATCTAGAGCGACTCGCGGCAGGGCTCTCGGCATAGCAATACCGGTTTCGATGGACAGAACGACGTGGCGCGTTAGCGGTGTGCGGGCGGTTCGATCAGGATTTCCCCGTCGCCTCTGACCCGGACGTGGTGGCCGTTGACGACGAACGAGAGGGTGCCACTGGTTCGGGGTGTCCCGTCGTGGCGCGGCCGAAAAAGGTCGTCGAGGGCGTCGGGATCGACGGCGTCGTACAGCGAGATGCGGCTGTCGGTCACGTCGACGCCCATGCAGTCGGCCAGCGCGTGGATCACGGTCGTGCTGAGTGCGGCCGGTCCGTCGGGGTCGTGCGAGGCGTGGTACAGAGACGGAGCGCGAGACTGCGAGGGCGGAGATGCGTATCCGGTCATAACGGGTCGTCTCCCCCTACTCTCTGTTTGAACACCAAAAGCGTAATCGTTTATTACCGGCTGGTTTGTCGGATCGAACGTCGATCTGAGATCAATTGGGTCGGAATTCTCGAACGAGTGAACGATCGGGAGACGAACTGAGTTCGGCTCACCGAGACGAAGCGAGAGCCAATTACCGTCGGTATCTGTCCCTCGTTCGAGCGCCGCTCACTGTCGGATGGCGGAGACGCAGTTCCAGCAGTACGTGAACGTCTGATCGGCCTCGTTTGGCGCGCCACAGTGGGGACAGCGGACCGTCTCGTCATCGAGATCAGAGTCGGTGGCGTCCGTCGGTCGGTCGGTCTCACCGACATCGTCCGTCGCGCGCGGATACCGATCGGGGCCGGCAGACGAGCGGATGCTCGCGCGGTTGGGATCGGCCAGCGACGGTGTGCGTTCGCTCTCGTCGTCGTCACGACGGGCGTACAGGTAGTACAGTAGCAGGTGAAGCAGGGCGAACAACGCGATATAGCCGATGAGCCAGCCCCAGAGCTCCATCGGTGTGTGATACGTTCTCGAAACACTTGGATATTCCCCGCGTTTCGATCCGATGACAGTCAGGAAACGAGGACTATCGCGAGGACTGCAGGTCGCGCTGGAACTCGTCGAAAACCTCGAGGTCGTCGGGGAGGTCGTACGCGAGATGGCGCTCTTCCTGGCGGTTGATGCCGGCGTCTTCGATCGGAGTGGCAACGTCCTCCCAGCCGGGTTTGATTTTGACGCTTTGTGCGGGCATACCGACGGCGATGTGGTGGGCGGGGATGTCGTGTTGGACGACGCCGCGTGCACCGACGATGGCGTTTTCACCGACCTTGTTGCCCGCACGGACCATCGCGTCGTAGGTGAGGCGGACGTCGTCTTCGACGATCGTGTGGTAGTTGCGGACCTCGGTCTGGTCAACCACGTCGTGATCGTGGCTGTAGACGTGGACGCCATCGGAGATCGAGACGCGGTCTCCGATGGTTAACTTCCCGCGGTCGTCGAGATGGACGTCGTCGTGGACGATGGTGTTGTCCCCGATCGTGATGTTATGGCCGTAGGTAAACGAGATACCCTTGAAGAACCGGCAGCCGTCGCCGCAATCCTCGAAGAGGTGGTCGGCGAGCATCTGACGGAAGCGCAGCGCGAACTCGACGTTGTCCGCGATCGGCAGGCTGTCGAACTGCCGCCAGAGCCACTGGAGGTGCTTTGACGTGCGGAACGTCTCCTCGTCTTTCTCGGCGTAGTACTCGCTCTCGAGGGTCGTGTTACAGGGATCGTAGCTCTGTAGTCGAACGCGCTCGGCCGGCGAGACGGACTCACCGTTTTGCCAGCGCTCGTAGGCCTCGCGGTCTCCCGAGAGGTCGATCAGAACGTCCTCGACGACCGAACAGGTGTCCTCGTCACTCGAGAGCCGTCGATCGACCTCATCGATGAACTCGCACATCCCCGCCTCCGCCTCGTCGGGGAGCGACACGTACCGCTTTGTCATACCCCGAAGTATTGTCCGCCGAGTTGATAGTGGTTCGGTTGTCCGGCGACGGTTGCCGGACCCGCTGTCGCGCGTGTTACCGGTCGGCGGTCATTCGGGTCAGCTTGCGCTGTACAGGGAGATACCGGAGGAATTCGTCAATTGCTTTGCCCCTCGAGAGCCAGACGAAGGGTTGCTGCCGCCCGAAACATTCAGTTCGAGGACCTGCTGTTTCAATAACGCATAGAGGACGATCGAACGCCGACGAGAAGCGGTATCGTAACGACACCGAGTGCGAGCAACTGCGGAGCTAGTCTTCGCCCGTATTCGATCGACGTGACGTGCTCGAGCGGGATGGTATAACCGTACTGGACGCAGTCACTCCGTCTGAGACCGCCAGCCGGCGAAGAGCAACGCGGGCAGCGCGAGCGATCCGACGAGCAGCGACGTGCCGACGACGAGCGTGCCGGCCGTGACGCGGTCGCGCGGGAGCTCGAGCGTCGTCACGCCGATAGCGAATACCATCGCCGCGACGACGACGACGACCACCAGGAGACGGACGACGTTTCGCGACCGGGAGCGTGCCATACGGAGAGATGTGATCCTTCTTTCAAGAACGGTTCGACTCGCGACGCTGCCGACGTCAACTGACGGGTCGGACGCGACCGGTCCCGAACGGGTTCGGATCGGGCGCTCGAGCGTTCCGTTCACCCTAAGTTCCCCCGCTCCAAAGGGGCGCGTATGCAACACCGCGAACTGGGCGACTCGGGCGTCGAGGTCAGCGAGGTCGGCTTCGGCGCGTGGGTCGTCGGTACCGACTGGTGGGGCGACCGTTCGGAGGAAGACGCCCTCGAGATGATCGAGTATGCCGTCGATCAGGGGATCACCTACTTCGACACGGGCGACGTCTACGGCCACGGCCACAGTGAGGAGCTACTCGGCCAAGCCCTCTCCGCGGTCCGCGACGAGGTCACCGTCGCCACCAAAGTCGGCTACGATTTCTACAACAACCCGCAGGCCGGCCACGGCGAACTCCCCAAAGAGATGGATCCGGAGTACCTGCGCGAGGCCGTCGAAAAGAGCCTCGACCGTCTCGACATGGACTCCATCGACGTGCTCCAACTTCACAACGCCAACGTCGAGGAGATCACCCCCGACGTGCTCGAACTGCTCGACGAACTCGAGGAAGAGGGGCTGATCGATGCGACCGGGCTCGCGCTTGGCCCCTCGATCGGCTGGCTCGCCGAGGGCGACCTCGCGATCGAAGCGGAGTTCGACTCCGTCCAACTGGTCTGGAACGTCCTCGAACAGGAGGTCGGCAATCACTTCCTCGAGACGATCGCACGAACGGACTCGTCGACCAGCCTCATCCCCCGCGTCCCCCACTCCTCGGGCGTTCTCAACGAGCAGGTCACGCCCGACACCGAACTCGGCGAGGGCGACCACCGCGGCTTCCGCCCCGACGAGTGGTACGAGACCGGCTGGGAGAAACTCGAGCAACTGCGCTTCCTCGAGCGCGCAGCGCCACGCTCCGTGGCCGACTCAAGCGGGGGAGACTTGCGAGAGCGCGACGGCGAGCGGACGATGGGCCAGGCCGCGATCGTCTGGCTGCTCTCGCACGACCCGGTCGCGACCGTGACGCCGACGTTCCGCACTACGGATGACATCGACGAATGGGCGGCCGCCAGCGATCTGCCGCGGCTCACCGACGAGGAGATGGCCCGCGTCGACGATCTCTACGCGAACGATTTCGACATCGACCGCGACGACGGGATGGACGCGCTGCGCTCGTCGGTCGACGGCGAAGACATCGAATCGGCCGGGCTGGACAAACTCGCGGCTGACTGACTCGACTCGCGACGGTCACGGCTGAGGAACAGCCGTCGGCCGCTCGGTCACTCACTCGGCGTCGGAGTTGACGAGCCGGAACTCGAACTCGAGCATGCCGTCCGTCTTCACGTTTACGCCCCCGAGTTCCTCCGAGAGCTGCTCTCGCGCTCGAGAGCTCGGTTCGACGCTGACGGAAACGCTGTTGCTGTTCGCGTTGTAGGTGATGTTTCCGACGGCGACGTCGAACTTGAAGAACTCGGGAACGTCCTCTCGAAGCTGTGCTCGTACGCCGTCGACGTCCGACCGAACGTCGGCCATCTCTTCGTTTAACGTGCCCATCGACAGTGGTTGATGGTAACACACTATAACCGTTGAGCCTGAACTGTCCGGAGATTCATACCGACCTACGCCGGCATCCGAAGCGCGTACAGGATCGCGACCAGCCCGAAGAGTTGACTACACTGGCCGAGGATCGCCGCGATCGATTCCGAGACGAACGGGAGCGCGACGAAGGCCAACAGGAACAGGAACGGGACGGCGAGCGCCAGCGCGAACCCGATGGCGATAAACAGCATCGGTCGGCTGTCGTTGCGTCGGTAGCCGCGATACGCCTGATAGGCGATGAACAGCCCGATGAGCGCGCTCAACACGTCGGTCGTCTGGACGAACGTCGCGACCCACTCCGGGGGAAGCGACACGTCCCAGAGCAACAGCGGTGTCGCCACCACGTCAGATCCCCTCGATGAGTGTCGTGAACCGATCGGCCATGTCCTCTCGGCGGTCGACGTGCAGCGTCAACCCATCGTCGTCGAGTTCGATCGTAATCCGCTCGAGGTTCGTCGCGTAGACCGTCCGGTGGTGGCCCCGTTCGGGGTCAGGTTTCGTCCGCTCGACGAGGAGCCCGCACTCGCGGAGGTCGTCCAGCCGCCGATACACCGTGGGTTGGGACGCGTCGCAGTGGTCGCTCAACGTAGTGGCTGACATGGGTTCCTGGCTCGTCTGGGTGAGGATGGTTCGCACCGCCGGGTCCTCGAGCAGAGTCCCGATCGTTTCGACGTCCGGCTCCTCACTCACGGTTTGCGTGTGTACAGAGAAGGGATATAAAGGGATTTTCGCCGCTGCAGGCGCTGCAGTCGCGCACGGCGGTCTTTCATCACCCAGCGCGTCGGTCGACACGTGATGGCATCGGCCCACCTGCCGAACTCGATCGAACGGCTCGTCGAACGAACGCAGCGCGTCGCGAGGGGGCTGGCGGCGTCGGTCTCGAGCCCCGACGGCGGGCGTCTCCGGCCGACGGGAACCGGCGGGCTGCTCGGCGTCCTCGCGAGCCTCGCAGTGAGCGTCGCGGCCGCCCCGGTGCTGGGCGACTCCGTCAGAGTCCGCTGGAGCGTCGGCACCTACTACGGACCCGAGTACGCCCCGACAATCCTCGCGCTGGCCGCGTTCCCCGTGCTCGTGGCGCTGACGGACATCGGACTGTCGGCGCTCGGACGGGTGCTCGAGCGCGCCGCCGACGGCGAGTCTCCGACGACCTCGAGGTTCGACCGCGTCCGCGGACCCTACGAGCGATGTGCGCTGGCAACCCTGATGGCGCTCCTGCTTTTACAGGTCGCGTTCGTCGTGGCGAACCTCCGGTGGGGGTGAGTGACGCTTATTTGAAAGCGGATTTGGAATATCTGCCTCTCATCTTGCGGAGAACGAAAATATGGTATTCTGTACCTATCTATGATTTGTCGATAGCACGCTCGACGGCTTCGGCCACGCTCATCGCCTTCTCCCCGAGGTCTTCGGATACGAGCCCGTCGTCGACGGCTCCCTCGAGTTCGTCCGCGTCCACGATCTCGACCGTCCCGTCGCCGCGCCGGATCACGTCGACGTAGAGATCGACGTACCGGACGGTGTCCGGAAAGAGCTCGACCGGCGTACAGACGTTGACGTAGGTCCCCTTCGAGGTGCCGTCGGCGGCCTTGTACGTCGTCGGATACCACCAGCGGCCCTCGCGGAACTTCGTCACAGCCACGTCGCCCTCCTCTTTGGGCGTGCCGAGCGCGTCGTAGCTGCCGCCGCCGCGCATCGAGCGCTCGAGGGTGACCTTCCCCTCGGGGTCCCAGTCGGTCACCTCGCCCCGCCCCAGCGAAATGAGCCGGCCGTCGGGTTTGCCGTGGCCGATCTCGAGGCGGTCGCCGCGTTCGGGGCCGAACTGGCGGGCCACTGCGGCAAACGGGAACTCGCCGTCGCCGACGCCAGTGTCACTGACCGAGCCACAGACCGCCTCGGCGAAGTCGACCGCCGCGCTCGCGGCCCGGTCGGCCGCCTTCGTTCGGTGGTGTCCCGGCATCGTCGTCTCAACGCGACGCCGAACGTCGTCTAAGGCGACTCTGGACTCGCGGCCGAACCAGCACCACTCCGTTCGACGGAGCGCGGCCAGCAGTGCCGGCTCGCCGGGCTCATCCGGCGCGTCAGCGACCGCGTCCTCGAGCGCCCGCGCCCGATCCGCGGCGGTCTCGAGGGCGGTCCCCATCGCCTTGAGATCTGCGTCGGCCGCGGCGTGCTGCCAGCGGATTCCCCAGCCGTCGGGCACCTCGGCGGAGAGCAGGTCGGTCATGCCGACGAGTTCCTCGGCGCGCTCGCCGCGCAGCGCCGCCGAGACGCCGCTTCGGTCACGCGAGAGGGTACAGAGCCCACCCTGGACCTCGAGCGCCGGCGCGACGCGCGGTCGGTCGTCGTCCCACGGCGGCGCGGGCTCGCGGACCTGCACGCGATAGCGGTTCCCTTCGTCGACGTAGCCGTCGACGTCGTCGTAGTTGAGAAAGCCGCGGCGACCGTCGCCCAGGTCGACGACGGCACCGCTGCCGCCGCCGGCCTCGAGCACCTCGGCGTCGAAGACCGCTCCTCGAGGGGCGTCGGCCGTCCAGCGGAACGTATCGATGGCGAGTGTCTCGAGTTCGTCGGTGATTGTCTCGACCGCGTCGGGCTCGCCCGAGGTCCCGACGCCCTGACGGTCGCGGGTCGTCTCGATCGAGACGTCGGCCGGGACGGCCTCGAACGAGCGGTCGAACCGTTCCCGGATCGGATCCGAGGCCTGTACGACTTCATACCCGGCCGCAGCCAGCAGCCGGGTGATGGCCGTCGTGTAGATGCCGCGAACGCGAGCCGTCGTCATCGGTCGCCCTCCGTGGTCCGGTGCTCATCGCGGCCTCGTCGCCGATCGCTCGAGCGCGATCGCACTGCGTCCTCGAACACGGCGATCACCGCAGCGTCTCGCGGTCGGCTGCGAACCGCACTCGATCGTTGATCGTCGGCCCGAGGGAGAGCTCGACCGATCCGTCGTCTAAAATCCGGCCGTCCTCGACGTAGACGCCCCACGTGTCGAACCGGAGCCAGCCGCGCATCTCGTCGCCGTGGGTCGTGATGTCTGCGTCGTCGACGGTGTGCTCGGGATAGTCCGAACGCGAGTGGGCCATGTCCATGTCGGAGTAGACGGTGTCGTGCTCCTCGAAGAAGTCCTCCAGCGCCGCCGCGTCTCGCTTGACGGCCTCGACGACCGCCTCGGAGGCGGCCCGGAGGTCGTCCGTCTCGAGGCCGACGTCGCGAAGCGCTCGCTGGGTCCGCTGGTCGAAGTGCATACGCGTCGGTTAGCGCGGCAGGCCTTTGTGGATTCCGAGTCTGAGACGAGCGTCGCGCCCGGCGCGTCGAAACGGTGCATCGGGCACACGAACGGCGCTATGGGCTGGTCTCGAGTCACCGCTTGCCGAACCTATACCGGTCGGGCGCTCGTACGGACGACCATGCAGCGCAGGCGCGATCCGATCGAACGTGCCGAGGAGCGAAACGGCGACGGATCGACGGACCTCTACGACGTCTCAACGTGGGAGGCGCGATCGGCCGCCGATCTGCTCGCGTACGCGATCTACACCGCGGTCAGCTACGGGTTTCGGGCGCTCGTCCTGTTGATCGCGATCGCGATCACGCTCGTCCTGCTGGTCTCGCCGGCCGCGGTCGTCGTGCGAGATCCGTTCGTCGCCGCCTTCTTCGCGCTCTCGGTCGTCCCTGCAGGGCTACTCGCGGGGTATATCTGGTACGCCGACGTCACGACGAACGAACCGCTCTGGCTGCTCGTCGTGACCTTCCTGCTCTCGGTGCTGTTCGCGACGTTCGCGGCGGTCATCAACTCGGTCACCGCGACGCTGCTCGGCATCGGCGGCACCGCCCTCTTTTTCTACCTGATCGTCGGCCCCGTCGAGGAGACGGTGAAACTACTCGCCGTTCAGGTCTTCGCCTATCAGAAGGACAGTTTCGACGCCGTCATCGACGGCGCGGTCTATGGAGCCGTCGCCGGACTTGGCTTCGCGGCCATCGAGAACGCGCTCTATATCAGCCGCGTCATCGGCGAGGCGAATCCCGAGACCAGCATCCTCGTCACCGCCAGCGGGATCACGACGGTCCGGGCGCTGACCGGTCCCGGACACGTCATCTACTCCGCGATCGCGGGCTACTACCTCGGGCTGGCGAAGTTCAACCCCGACGACGCCGGTCCGATCGTTCTCAAGGGGCTGCTTGTGGCGGCGTTCGTCCACGGCACGTACAACGTCACGGTCGGTATCGTCCCTGGCCTCATCGCGACCGCGCTCCCGACGATCGGCTACGGCCTCGCGTTCGTCGGCTACGTGATCGTCTACGACGCCGCGATCGGCTACTACCTCTACCGGAAACTCTCGCGATACCGACGCACATACCGCGCCGTCAGGGACGACGCCGAGAGCGTTTCGCCGCCGGAGTTAACGGAGTTCGACCCGCCGCAGCGCTAAAACGGCGTCAGTCCTCGAATCGCGCCTCGAGCAGCCGTTCGACGTACTTCGCGAGCACGTCGACCTCGAGGTGGACCGGATCGCCGGGTTCTTTCGCCGAGAGCGTGGTCAGGTCGTACGTCGTCGGAACGATCGCGACAGTCACCCGACCGCGCTCGGTGTCGAGATCGGCGACGGTTAGACTGATGCCGTCGAGCGTGATCGACCCCTTCTCGACGACGTAGCGCTCGTACCCCTCGGGCAGGTCGAACTCGAAGAACCAGTCTTCGTCGACCGATTCGATAGCCGTCACGGTCGCGACCGCGTCGACGTGGCCCTGCACGACGTGGCCGTCGAAGCGGCCGTCGGCCGGCATTGCCCGTTCGAGGTTGACCGAAGCGCCAGCGTCGAGTTCGCCGAGAGACGTCCGCTCGACGGTCTCGGTCGCCAGAAAGACCTCGAACCACTCGCCTTCCGAATACCGCTCGACCGTGAGACACGCGCCGCTGACGCTGATACTCTGGCCGTGTTCGAGCCCCGTCGCGACATCGTCGGCCCCGATCCGCAGGCGGAGGCCGTCGTCGGTCCGCTCTCGAGCGACGATCTCGCCGATCTCCTCGACGATCCCCGTAAACATACCTACAGGTGGCGGGCGACGGGGGAAAGCCGTTCCGGGTCCGGGCAACGCGTTCCGGATCCGTCGTATCGGTGGCGAGGTTCTCGAGCGGTCGATCGACACCGCCGCGCCACCCGTCGTCCTTTTGTCGGTACCCGACCTATCCCAGCCCGATGGCCGGTATCATCGACACGATCAAACTCGCGGGAACCCTCGTCTTCGCGATTCCCGCCGGACTCGCCGGACTCCAGTTGCTGGTCGCGGGACAGACGACGTTCGGCGCGACGCTGGTCGCGCTCGCGATCGGGCTCGTCGCCGTCCAACACTGGCTCACGCTCCCGACGGATGTCCCCGAGCACCTGGCCAAGCAGGTCGTCGGAACGGTCGCGAAAGAGCCGGAGCCCGACTCGGACGACGACCGATAACGACCGGGCGAAAACCGGCCACCCAGCCTACTCCTCGAGTATCGCCGCCGGCTCGAGCGACTGCGACGGAGCCGCGAGCCAGTCCGGGCGCTCGCCCTCGTCGTTGACCGCCACGACGTCCGCGATCCGGAGCCACGTCTCGTCATCGACGCGTGCGGCCACGTCGAGGCGGGCCACGGTCCCGGCGTCGAGCGTGTCGCCGCCGTCGATCGGCCGCTCGCTCGGCTCGAGTCCGACGCCGGTGACGCGCGTCTCGACCGCATCGCCGTCGCCGAAACCGAACGAGCGTACCTCCGCCTCGAGATCGGCAGCAACGGCGGTCACGGACTCCGCGCCGGCGGTCAGCATCGACCGTGCGGAGCGAAACGACTGGGTGACGGCGACGTGAGCCCGGCGCTCCCGACCGCCGTCGGGATCGACGACGAGCGTCCGGACGAGGCCTCCGTAGTAACCCGCCGGCTCTCGCGGCGTCGTCTCGAGAACGATCGGGTCACCGGGTCGGAGCACGGTATCGTCGCGGTCCGCGTCGGAGCGAGGGTCGACGGCAGTGTTGCCGTCGGGGAACGCGCCCGCGGCGACGACGGCCTCGTCGATGGCGATCCGCAATCGAGCCCGCGTCAGGGGGACGGGATCGGCATCGTTCCCTTCGCCGCTGTCGCCGGGGATCGCGAGTCGCCCGTCGACGACCGTCGCGTCGGCCAGCAGCGATGCGGCCTGCCGGATTCCGGCGCCGGCAGCCTGCTGGGCGGCCGCGATGCGTTCGCGCTCGCCGCCCGTTTTCGCGGCCCGCGCCCGCTCTATGGCGTCCGTCGAGGCGAGATCGAACCCTCTGTTCTCGAGGTAGAGCGCCGCGTCGTGGGGGATGTGCGCTGGGGCCAGAAGGGTCCCCTCGCGGCCGCGCTCTGTGAGGGCGGCGGCGAGCCGATCGGCGGGATGGCCCCCCGATTCGTCGGCCGTCGACCGGACGAGCCACTCGCGCTCGACGCCGTCGTAGGCAACGGCGGTGAGCGATCCGGTAGCTCGCGATCCTCGTCGGAGCGCCGATCCGACGGCGGTGTGGACGGTCGACGGCGTCCGACAGCAGTACTGCACGATGGGATCGCGGTCGGTGCCGACGTGGACGAACGCCGTCGCTTCACGGTCATCGAGCGTCGCCGAGAGGACGGTGGTCGCGCGGTCGCGGCGTTCGGGAGCGACCTCGTCGGCGTCGGTATCGGCGGCCACACGACCGCGGTCGGTCCGATCGGTCACGGCGCTTCGGCTTCGACCTCGTCGGCGTCGGACTCCGCATCGGGCTCTTGGGCCTGCTCGATCAGTTCCTCGAGCGTCGAGTCGGTCAGGCGGTTCTCGAGCAGGACGTCGACCGGGAGCGTTGGCGCGCCGTCGACGAGGTTCTCGAGCAAGAAGAGGCGCTCGCGGGCTCGAGACATGCCGACATAGAAGACGCGGCGCTCGTTGTCGGTCAGGACGGGAACGGGCGACGTGGTCTTGGTAAACTCCTCGCAGCCGGGGATGTCCTCGGGGTCGTCGACGGTGGCGACCATCTGCTCGACGACCTTCTCGGTGAGATCGGTGCCGACGAAGACGTGGTCGGCCTCGCGACCCTTCGCCGAGTGGATGGTCCCAACGCGGACGCGGTCGGTGTCCGTCCCCTGATACTCGCCGATCGCGAAGTAGGATCGGACGCTCTTCTTCTGGAAGTTAGTGACTTTCCGGAGCATGTCCGACGCCGAGGCGGGACCGGGCATGAAGGGAGCGTGGTCTTCGACGACCGACGCGGGGATCATGAGGTCCTCGAGGTCGTCGATGCCGGCCTCCTCCTGGCGCTCATCGATCTCGTCGAAGAGCGCGTCGCGCTCGTTGGTGCCAAACGCCGACTCCTGGAGCATGTCCGCGAGTCGGCGGGCCTGCAATCCGGTGACGTCCTCGCCCGCGTCGACCGCCTCGACTGCGCGGACGTACTGGGTGAGTCGGTCGGTCCACATCCGCTGGTCGGTCAGCGAGGTGAAGGGGACGCCCTCGGTGATGAACTCGTCGATGAACTGGAACATCTGGTAGCGGGCCCGGAACAACACCATGATGGTACCGTCGCCCTGGGCGAGGGTGCGACGGACCATCCGGACGACGTCGAGCATCGAGGCGTTCGTTCGCGCCTCTACGGCGCCGCCTTCCTTGCGGGGCTTGAGGTCCTTGTCCTGGCGCTGGTCGATGTGACGAATTTCCTTGTTGACCGCGTTGAGAACGTTCGACGGCAGGCGATACGAGTTAGGAAGGATGATGTCTTCGTCGACCTCCTCCTCAAGCAAGAGCGCGGGATCGGCCCCCTGCCAGGAGTAGACGACCTGATCGTCGTCGCCGGCGATCAGGACCTGCTCCATGTAGGGTTTCCACTCCTCGTAGACGTCGTACTGGAGGGTGGTGATGTCCTGGAACTCGTCGATCACGAGGTAGTCGACGCTCGGCAGTAGTGAGCGCTGTTTGACGCGCTCTAACATGTCGGCGAAGCCGATTTTCCCCTCTTCGCCCTTGTAGGTGCGCCAGCCGCGGATCGCCTCGGGAACGTCGATCCGGTCGTCGTCGCTCGGCCAGGTCGGCGTGTACTTGTTCCCCTCCTGGGCGTTCGGGTCGATTTCGGGCGGGAGGCGGACCTCTTCCTCGTCCCACTGAAACGGGACGTCGTACCAGTCGGAGACGTCGCGGCTGGTCCGCTGGAGCCACTGGCTGGTCGCGATGACCTTGTTGCCGATCGTCGTCGATCGGGCGGTCCGGCGGCCGGCACCCGAATACTCGTCTTCGTACTCGAGTCCGTACTCCTCACAAAAGTCCTCTTTATCGGATTCGCCGATGACGTCGCTTCGAGAGAGGTCGAGTAGCTCGTATGCCTTCGCGTGCATCGTACAGACGTTCCCTTGCAGTGCACGCGGGCTCTCGTCGAGGCGGTCGGCGAGTCGTTCCCGAACCTCCTGTGCTGCCGCACGCGTATACGAAACGACGAGAATGTCCCGGAAGGTAACGCCGTCCTGCTCGAGGATGTCTTCGACGTGGTCGAGAAGGGCCGTGGTCTTGCCGCTTCCCGGACCACCGAACAGGCGGGTGACCGTCGTATCCGTCGTAGCCATTGTACCTGTACAAGAGCGCGACGCCCATAAGTGACGTGGGTCTTCGTCGACAGAAGCCAAACGGCTACGGATCGCGCGGAGAGCGGGCCTCTCGGACGTCAGCACCGTCGCGGATTTTGTCCTGACAGTCCGGGCAGACGCGTGGGTCGTCGACGCCTCGTGGCGTAAATACCCGAGCGTACGCGTCGGTGACGAATCCGCCGCAGTTCTGGCATTTCGGCATAGGTATTCTCAGTTACTGATAGTCGGTAATACATTATAATTGTACCGAATCTCCAGTGATAAAAACAGATGGGCGACCGCGACGAACGCGACCGACGGCGATGGCAGAATGGAACGCAACGTGGGCGGGAGGCCCGAAACGTGGCGTTACGACGTGGGTTCCCACCCGCAGACGGTACAAGCACTCGCTGACGTGTCGTGGAGTCCG
Source organism: Natrinema sp. 74 (assembly GCF_046097095.1). Taxonomy (NCBI): domain Archaea; kingdom Methanobacteriati; phylum Methanobacteriota; class Halobacteria; order Halobacteriales; family Natrialbaceae; genus Natrinema; species Natrinema sp. 74. The sequence goes on along the minus strand of NZ_CP175698.1, from coordinate 2,156,978 downwards.
CCACACTCCGGACACTGCTTCTTGTTATACTCCCGTTCCCACCCTACTTGTTCGACCGAATGACCGCGGTCGGACAGAAATTGATCGATGACGTCGTCACCGGCATCCGTGGGTGAGGTTGCCATAATCGTGTGAATGGGTGCCACAGTATTAAATCGTTGGGTGGGTGAAGATACTGCCTCCAAGTCGGTCGAACGGTCCGACTCGGCGACGGAGATCCGACCCGCGGACTTTTGCCGATCTCGGCCCAATCGAGACGTATGAGCGATCTTCGCCTCGACACGACTCAACTCGACCGCTACTCGAGACACGTCATCATGGACGAGATTGGCCCCGAAGGGCAACAGCGCCTGCTCGAGGGATCGGTCCTGATCGTCGGTGCAGGTGGACTGGGTTCACCGGCGATCCAGTACCTCGCCGCGGCCGGCGTCGGTCGGCTGGGAATCGCCGACGACGACGTCGTCGAGCGCTCGAACCTCCAACGCCAGATCGTCCACGGAGACGCGGATGTCGGCCGCCCGAAAGTCGAGAGCGCGGCCGACTACGTCGAGCGGCTGAATCCGGACATCGAGGTCGAGACCTACGAGACTCGCGTCACCGCAGACACCGCCGAAGAGCTGGTCGCGGGTTACGACGTGGTCCTCGACGCCAGCGACAACTTCGCCACGCGCTACCTGCTCAACGACCACTGCGTGCTCACCGAGACGCCGCTCTCCCACGGCGCGATCTACCGGTTCGAGGGGCAGGTGACGACGTTCACGAACGAGCGCGGTGGCGACGAATCGCCGCCGTGTTACCGCTGTCTCTTCCCCGAAGCGCCCGAACCCGGCACCGTCCCCGACTGCGCCACGACGGGCGTCCTCGGGGTCCTCCCCGGCACCGTCGGCTGCATCCAAGCCACCGAGGTCGTCAAGTACCTGCTCGAGAACGGCGACCTGCTCGAGGGGCGACTCCTGATGTACGATGCGATGGACATGAGCTTCGAGGAAGTGCCGATGCAGTCGAACCCGGCCTGTCCGGTTTGTGGGGACGATCCGGAGATCGAGTCCGTCGGCGATGTGGCCTACGAGGGAACCTGCGAGATTTCGGCGGACTGAACACCACCGTGAAGACGGCCAATTCGTCGGGCCGAGCGTCGACGCGACGACCGTTACGGCGTGCCGACGTGCCGGTGTCTGCCGTTCAGATAGACGACCGACGAGAGCCAGAGCGCGACGATGAATCCGTACACGCCGTCTCCCGACGGGTTCGCCGACTGCAGGACCGTCGCTCCCAGATAGACGAGCGCGTACGCGGCAAGCGGCACGCCGACGTACGCCCAGTGATTCGGCACCCAGTCGCGCCTCACTTTTCGAAGGGCGACCGCGTCCTCGAAGAGCGCGACGGCGGCGACGACGGAGAACGGAACGAGCACGAACAGCGCCAGAACAGAGAGGGCGAATCCGGCATCGCCGTCGGGCCGGACGCCGAACACGGAGAGCAACACCGCCGGGGCGAAGAGACAGTACGCGGCAACGTACCGCCACCAGCCAGCGGCATCACCGTCTGGCTCTTCGCCCGCTCGCAACGCCGTCCGAGCCCGATCGACCCGGTCGACCACCCAGTCGCCCACGTAGGCACCGAACGCCCCAATCAGGGCGAACAGCCCGACGCCGATCGAGACGGCGATCGGGATCAGGAGGACAGCGATCACGGCCCACCATGTTGACAGGGACCGTGCGAGGGGGAGCATGTGAGCGACCGCCCAGAGCACTGCGGGGACAGATCCGGCGATTCCGGTGACGATCCCTGCTCTGTGGCTCGCGGCCGGTCGCTTACCGTAACGATACCCCTCGAGCGGGCCGACATCGCCGTTCTCGGCCGAGCGATCGGCGTAGTGGAGGCCGGTAAGCAGGCCGGCGACGAAGACGGCCGTCCCCGAAACTGAAGTCGGCGCGGACTCCCACGAGAGGACGACGGTGAACGGAATCGACGCGACTCCGAGGAGGAGCGCCGCGCGAAAGCGCTCGTCGGTCAGCTCCGCGACGATAGTGCGAATTGGAGACATCGTAGTCGCTCACTCGCCATTACACGGCGCTCACTGAAGTTGTTGTAGATCCAACTAGTCGTCATCCGACATGGCCGCATTCTCGAGTGCGTCGGACTGACCGTTCTGGGTCGACCCAAAGCGATGCACGCCCGACCGAACGACGGCGGGTGACTCCAGAACGCCGGCCAGTGCGACGCACGAAGCGAACGCGGTCGTTCCGAGTTTGCCGCCTGCGCCGACCAGCACGGGGGAGACCGCGAGAAAGACGAGGCCACAGAGGAAGCCGGCTCCGGCGATCTGCCATATCGATGCTAACCGCTCGGCACTCGACATCCCGACGAACGAGGCACAGAAGGAAACGACGGCCAGCGTCGATCCCAGCGCTGGCACGGCGAGGGGGAAGCCGACGCCGGCAACGACACCGACCGCCGCGGAGGCGACGACCGCACTCGCGCCGGCGCGAGTGCGGAGGCCGACCGTCGCAACCGCAGCGACGACCGCCGTCGGAACGATCACCGGGGCGAGTCCCCACTCGAGCGCACCACCGGCGGCGAAGTCAGAGCCCGTCAACGCGGTCGTCGAAGCGCAGCCAAAGAGCGCGAGCGTCCCGTATTTCCCGCCGAAACCGCCGAACGATTGCGCCGTAGCGACGAACGCGAGACCGGCGATGAGTCCCGCCAGCGCGACCGACTCGAACGACGGAAATACCGCCGGTGAAACCATCCCGACGAACGACCCGCAGTAGACCGGGCCGTCGATCCGCGGCGCGGCGCGGCCGACGACCAGACCGACGAGCGCGGAAGCGAGTACTGGGCCGAGACCGGCGTCGACGCTCAGCACGTACGTGACGATGGCACCGGCCGCGACTGCGAGCGCGTCGACGGCGTCCGCTCGATCGAAGCTGGGCGCATCGAACGGCGCGAGCCGGCGACGCTCCGTCGCAGCGACGACGGTTCCGGCGAGAACGATTCCGAGCGGAACAACACCCGTTCCGAGCAGCGGGTTCGCCGGTGCGCGAGCGGCACTGAAGAGCAACGCGGCGGGCGTCACCAGCAATGCGACGTATCCAGCCACCTGAACCCGACCGTACACGGCACCTCCTCGTCGGAGGGGAACCGAGAGAGTTACGATTCGAGACCTGTCAGCTCCGTAGAAGCCCGCCGTCGATCGGCACCTCGGCCCCGTTGACGAAACTCGAGCGCGGACTCGAGAGAAAGGCCACGACGTCGCCGAGTTCGCGGGGTTCGCCGATGCGCTCCATCGGAATCTCGCTGGCCATCGCTTCCAGTCCCGCCTCGTAGTCGTCGTGCGTGCCGCGCTCGACGCCGGCCTCGACGAGTTCCTCGATCCGGGCCGTCTCGATCGTCCCCGGGAGGACCGCGTTGGCCCGGATCTCGGGGGCGAACTCCCGCGAGACCGTCTTGACGAGGCCGATTACCCCCCGACGAACCGAATTCGAGAGCAGGAGGCCGTCCGCGACCTCTCGGACCGTTCGCGAGGTGATGCAGGTGATCGTCCCGTACTCGGAGTCGAGCAAGTCCTCGTAGCTCTCCTCGATCGTCCAGACGACGCTCATCACCAGCAGGTCGTAGGCCTGGTACCAGTCCTGTTCGTCTGTCTCGAGGAAGGTTGTACTCGGCGGGCCGCCCGAGGAGGTGACGAGGTGATCGAGCCCGCCAAAGGCGTCGACCGTCTCGCGGACGAGGTGTGACACGTCGTCGGGATCGGTCAGATCCGCCTGTACGGCGAGGACATCGCCCGATCCCGTCTCGACGAGTTCATCGCGAGCCGATTCGAGCCGTTGTTCGTCGCGGCCGCAGATCGCGACGTTTGCACCCTCCTCGGCGAGCGCCTGCGCGCTCGCAAAGCCGAGCCCGCTCGAGGCGGCGGTGACCAGTGCCGAATTACCGTCCAGATCGAACTCCATACGGGGGCCGACGCTGGGAACATACAAATCACCCGGGGAATCGGCAGACGCCCCAGAGACAGCGGCGGTCACGCATCAGAGAGGCACGTCGATCGGCGCAGGTGTGGGGCTGATGACCGCGCTCGTCTCCGGAGTGGCCGTCTATGAAACAGCAACGTCCGACTGACCGGTACTGACAGCACCACGGAGAGTTAGCGGCGACGAAGCCACGTCCGCGGATCAGTCCTGATGGCGGACGCGGACCATCCCTTCTGACGTGACGCCGACGATCAGCGGCGTCGACACCTGCCGACCGGAGACGGCCGACCCCGCGGCGTCGCTGACGACTTTCATCAGATCCGGCGCGGTGTGGTCGACCTTGACGCCGGCCTCATCACAGGCGTCATAGACCATCTGTGGCACGTCGTAGAGGTCGGTCCCGGCCGGAACGCGGACGCGAACCGGCGCGCGAAGCGCCTCCGCGAACGCGACCGTCTCGCGGGCTTTCGCTACGTTTTCGCGAGCGCTAGACTCGATCGAGGAGACGTTCGCTCGCGAGGTACCCAGTCCTTGGGCGATGTCAGCCTGCGAGACGCCGCGTTCACGTAAGGCGAGGACCTGCGCTTGGCGGTGAGTCAGTACGCTCGTCTCGGCCTCGAAGCCGATCTCCTCGAGGAGTTCCTCGATGTCGTCGATCACGCACCCCTCACCCCCATACCGCAGGTTCGCACGCGCATGACAGGGGCTAGAACTGGTGGGATCAAAGCTTCCACGGTCTCGGCACCGACCGTCGTCGACCCGCGTTCGTAGCGAACCACGGGGCCGGCGGGTGCGGATGCTCGGGGACTATCGGCGAGAACAACGACGAAAAGCGATTAGTCTGCCGACTGGCCGGCCGCGACCGGATCGGGATCGGAGTCGGTCGGGGACCCAAGCACGGACTCGTAGGCCCGGCGCACCGCCGAGCGGGCGAACCGAACGACGTTTGCAGGACCGTCGTGGGGACCGGGCGAGCGATAGCAGACGATCAGCGACCACATGGTCGCGACGCCGAGCGAGCCGGCCGCCGAGAAAGACATTCCCATCGTCGCGTACGTGAACGCGTAAATCGCTCCGATCGTCATCGATGGAACGCTCGAGCCGAGGGGGATTCGAGCCGTCGCATCGCGTACCGTCGGCGCGAGGAATGCGATCGAGAGGGCGCTACCGGCGAGGAAGACGAAGTCTTGCCACATCGTACTAAACCATAACTCGCCTTCGAGTAAAAACTTCTCGGTATCACACGGCCGCCGAAGCGAGAACCGATCGGCGAAGTGACGGATGTCGCCTCAGCGGTGTCAGTACTCGAGGGCCCAGCGGTTCGCATCGGTCGCGGCGAGTCTATCGGCGACGCCGTCGGCCAGCCGATACTCCGTTCCGTCGCGGACGACGGTGTCCGCCCGCTCTAGGTGCTCGAGATGCGCGTACGATTCGCCCGGGCCGTGGAGGATGTGAATTCCGTCAAGATCGCCGAACAAGTCGGCACTGACCGTCCACGTGTCACAGGGCCCGTTACGATCGAGAGCGTCGAGGACGCGCCAAGAGCGCTCCTCGTGGTGATCGATGATGTGCTGGGCGCGGTCAGCGGGGTCGTCGATCGGATCGCGGTGGCCCGGCCACGCGCGGTCATACTCGGCCTCGACGATTCCTCGCAACGCCCGGAGATACTTCTCGAGCGGCCGGTCGACCCGAACGTCCGCGCCGCCGACGTTGGGCGTGTAGACGGGCAACAGCGCGTCGCCGGAGAAAACCTGCCGTTCGCCGTCGATCGCCGCCTCGAACATGCTGAGGCCGGCCGCGTGCCCGGACGTATGAATGACCTCGAGTTCGGTGTCGCCGACCGCGAACGTCTCGCCGTCCTCGAATGGGGTGACGGTCGGCGGTTCGACCGTCGTCTCGCCGTCGGTCATCCGCTCGAGCAGGACCTCCTGTCGGTCTTCGGGCATCCCCCACTCCTCGAAGTAGTGTTTCTGCCGATCGTACATCGCCGTCCAGGCGTCCTCATCCCCCTCGATCAGCGCCGCGTCGGCAGCGTGAGCGTACACGTCGGCCCCGCTCTCGGCCTGAATCTCGCCGGCCAGCCCGCAGTGGTCGTGGTGCCAGTGAGTGAGGAAGATACGGTCGACATCGGCGAACGCGAGGCCACGCTCGGAAAGCGCCGCCTCGAGTTGTTCGCGGGTTGTAGCCATCCAGTCGCCGGTGTCGATCAGGACCGTTTCCGCACCCGCTGTAAACAGATAGGCGTTGTTGTCTCCCTCGAACGCCGAATTCGATAACGAGATTCGTTCCATGGACCCACATCACATGGGTAGCGAGAAAACGTTGTCTGAAGCGGAACGTCACGAGCGGCGGAACCGGCCGTACGAAGTGACGCAATAGCCGCGCAAAAACCGGGCGCAAAACGCGATGGCAGGAGACTCGAGCGCGAACGCTGCCGCTGACTGTCCACTGCGGGGCAGGTTAGGAGCCCCAGAAGTTCTCGCGGCTACCGAGGCGCTCTCGTGCCGGGCCGTCGTCATCGTCCGAGTCGCCGTCGTCTTCGGCGTCGACCACGCCAGTCGGTTCCTCGGTTTCGTCCTCGTCGGGTTCCATCGGGAGGAGTTCTAGTTCCTCCGCGCGAGCGTGATTGCTGTGAACTTGCGTAATCTCGACTCGAGCGCGAGCGTCCGGCAGGACGCCGTCGACCATTACGATGAACCCGTCCTCGGTCCGGCCGACGCCGGCACCGCTTTCGTGCATATCGACGACGTCGATGATGACCTCCTCGCCGGGTTTGACCGGCTGCGTTTTGAGGTCCTCGATCGGCTGGCTGTAGTGGTTACACCACTCCTTACCACCCCGGTCACCGTAGTGTTGACACCCCATTCCCGAGATCCGTTCGGAGAAGCTCGGACAGTCATCGGCGAGTGGACAGTCTGCCATGCTCCGTACTACTAGCGGTGGCGTTAAACCGTTTCCGTCTTCCGTATTCCGAACGCGTTTTCGTGAAACGCTGGTAGCGAATGTCGGCCGAATCGACACCGACCGTAACGTCGATAAAATAATAGCCGAAATGTGGTAACTGAACGACTTCTCCGGGACGCTGCGTTTCGAAAAGGTTTACGGTATGGGCGTTGCAGTGAGATATGATGAAAATTCTCGTTACGGTCAAAGAGGTGGCGACCGTCGAAGACGAGTTCGAAATTCAGGGCACCGATATCGCGGACCAGTATCTCGGAGCCGATCTTAACGAGTGGGACGATTACGCCATCGAGGAGGCTGTCCAGCTCCAAGAGGACGGTATCGCTGACGAGGTCGTGACCGTCACGATCGGTCCCGAAGACTGCGAACAGACCATCCGGCAGGCGCTGGCGAAGGGCGCCGACCGCGCCATCCGCGTCTGGGACGACTCCCTCGAGGGCGTCGACCTACTGGACGTCGGCGCGAAGACCGAGATTCTGAGCGCCGTCGTCGAAGCCGAGGATCCCGACCTCGTACTCAGCGGCGTCCAGGCCGGCGACGACAGCTTCGCCGCGACCGGCGTCTCCGTCGCCGAGAACATCGGCTACCAGTGGGGTGCCGTCGTCAACCACCTCGAGCACGACCTCGACGACGGGGTCGCCTCGGTTCGCCGTGAACTCGAGGGCGGCGTCGAGGAGCTGACCGAGATCGAGTTGCCGGCGGTGCTGACGATTCAGACGGGGATCAACGAACCTCGCTACGCCAGCCTCCGGGGTATCCGACAGGCCCAGCGCAAGGAACTCGACGTCCAGAGCCTCGCCGACATCGGCGTCGACGAGAGCGCCGTCGAGGGCGACCTCGAGCTGACGGAGATGTACGAACCCGAAAGCGAGAGCGACGTCACCGTCTGGGAAGGCAGCGCCGACGAGACCGCATCGGAGCTCGGTGAACTGCTCCGCGACAAGGGGGTGGCACAATGAGCGACGTCCTCGCGGTCGCAGACCACCGCCGCGGCGAACTGCGCGACGTCAGTTACGAACTCATCACTGCCGGCCGCGACCTCGTCGACGAGACCGGCGGCGACCTCCATCTGGCCGTCATCAGCGGCACCGTCGACGAGTTCGCCGAGAAGCTCGACCGCGACGGCGTCGACACCATCCACACCGTCGACCACGGCGAGGAGTTCAACCACGACGTCTACGCGCAAGCGGTCACCCAGCTCTACGACGAACTCGCGCCCCAGTACGTCCTGACCCCGAACAGCGTCAACGGCCTCGACTACGCCCCCGCCATCGCCACCGAACTCGACCTCCCGATCGTCACCGACACGGTCGGCCTCGAGACCGACGGCGAGACGCTCGTCGCGACCCGCGAGATGTACGGCGGCAAGGTCGAAACTACCACCGAACTCTCCGGCGACGCAATCGTCACGATCCGCGGTGCCGAGTGGCCCGCTGCGGAGGGCACCGGCGACGCCGCAATCGAAGCCGCCGACGCCGACATCGACGAGGACGCGATCGGCTCGACGGTGACCGGCTTCGAGGAGGTCGGCGGCGGCGACGTCGACATCAGCGAAGCGGACCTGCTGGTCTCGATCGGCCGCGGGATCGAGGAAGAGGAGAACCTCGACCTGATTCGCGATCTCGCCGACGCGTTGGACGCGACGCTGTCCTCGTCTCGTCCGATCGTCGACAACGGCTGGCTCCCGAAAAACCGGCAGGTCGGCCAGTCCGGGAAGGTCGTCACGCCCGATGTCTACATCGCGATCGGTATCTCCGGGGCGGTCCAGCACGTCGCCGGCATGAAAGGCTCTGACACAATCGTCGCGATCAACACGGACCCCAACGCCCCGATCATGGACATCGCCGACTACGCGATCCACGACGACCTCTTCGACGTCGTCCCCGAACTCATCGACGAGTTCCAATAGTCGGTTCACACGACGGGCGCGACCGTCTCGGATGCGGTTTCTCGCTTTCCACTCTACGTTTCTCTCCACGGTGCTTTCCTCGGTGGCTGCACGGCCGGCGGCTCGTTCCGCTAAAAGCCCCTGCACCTGAAGACCGACCGTGGAACAGACCGTTCGACGGATTACGGTCCTCGAAATCGGTAAGCATCGCTATCTGTTGCACTAAATGTCATAATTGTAGACTATCCGCCATCTCCCTCTTAGGTGGTTCTAACCCCAATTAACATGATGTATAGAGAATAGTTCTCGGAAGTCAGACAGTGAGGTTATATGTTACGAACGAAATGAAACGGTATGTCCTTTAAAACGAATCGCCGAAAGCTACTGTCCGGTTTCGGTGCCGCCGGTCTTGGCGGCCTGGCCGGCTGTCTCAGTTCGGTACCCGGACTTGGCTCGGACGACATCGAGGACGGGGGTAGTGTCGGGGGGACCGACCGAACGCTCAAACTCGGCATCATGCAGCCATTGAGCGGCAGACTCGAGACGGTCGGGAACGGGATGCGAAACGCTGCAGAGCTTCCGATCAAGCAGGTCGAAGACAACGTTCCGCTCGAAATCGACTACGATGTCGCCGACACGGAGACGTCTTCGGCCGTCGGCGTCCAGCGGGCCCTCGACCTCGTCGACTCGGGGTATCCGATGGTCAACGGGCCGGCGGCGTCAGACGTGACGCTACAGGCGACCCAGCAGGTGCTCATCCCGTACCGAACCGTCTGCTGTTCGCCCGGTGCAACCACGCCGACGATCACGTCGCTCAACGACGCCGGCCTCGTCTTCCGGACCGCGCTGTCAGACCGGATGCAGGCGGTCGTTCTCGCCGACAAAGCGGCGAACGATCTCGGCCACGACAGCGCCGCGATTCTCTACGAGAACAACGACTACGGCTGGCAGTTGGGCCAGGCGTTCACGCGGTCGTTCCAACGGACCCACGGCGGCACGGTCACGTCACAGGTTCCGCTGATGCAGGACCGGGACTCCTACGACACGGCCATCGAAAAGGCCAGGACGGGCGATCCCGGTCTGTTCCTCGTGATCGGGTATCCGACGACCGGCGGCCAGGTCCTCGCCGATCTGGGTGCCGACGCACCGGAGGACATCCTCGTTAGCGACGGAATGCAAGAGGGCACCCTCCACGACAAGGTCGGCTACTCGCTCGACGGGATCCGCGGCACCGCGCCGCTGGTCGACGGTCCGGGCAATCAGACGTTCAGTGATCTGTTCAGGTCCGAGTACGACAGCGAGCCGGGCGTCTTCACGCCCCATTCGTACGACGCAAGCGCCGTCTTACTGCTCGCAAACGCCTACGCCGGGCAAAACGACGGCTCGGCCATCGGCAGCGCTATGCAGGTCGTCACGGCCGGAGACGGAACGGAGATCACTCCGGAGAACCTCGCCGAGGGGATCGAACTCGCGGCCAAGGGTAACGACGTCACGTATCAGGGCGCGTCGGGATCGCTCGAGTTCGACGAGAACGGCGACGTGGTCGACGGGGTCATCGAGTACTGGAAGTTCGACGAAAGCGCTACCGGCGGTATCGCCGAGATCGACAGGGTGAATCCGTAATGGTGTCGCTCGCAGATCTGGTACCGTCGTTCGTCCGGCGGCGGTACCTCGTGAAGTTCGTGGTCTCGATCCTCGCCGTCGTGCTCGTAATCGGTGCTGTCGGGGCAGTCAGCTACGCACACATCGACCAGACGGTCCGTGCAGACGCGAACGAACAACTCGAATCGACCGCAGAAACGGACGCCAACGGGATCAGCAACTGGGTCGAGACCATGCGCGTCCAGACCCGGACGGCGTCGGACTCGTCGATCTTGCGGGAGGGCGATCCGCAAGAAATTCAGGCGCAACTCGTCGAGGAACAGGCGCGGATGGACGTCGACGTGCGCGCGATCCATTACGTCGACACCGAGAACAACGAGATCGTCACGAGCACGACCGCGGCCTATCGTGGGGCGTCGTTCGCCGACCTCGAGGAACCGTGGGCCACCGACGGCTTCGAAGACAATCTCGGGCTCGACGAGTCCGTTTGGCACTCCCAGTCGGCCTACGAATCGCCGACCCTCGGCGACAAGGTGATGGCCTTCGCCAGCCCGGTCACCGACCGCGACGACCGGGCCATCGTCATCATCGGTACGCTCGAATACCAGGTTAACCAGCTCCATCAGGAGAACGCGTCCGCGTCGACGGCAATCATCGATGGCAACGGATCGACCGTCTTCAAGGCCGAATCGGCGTCGTTCGACGGCGATTCCGTCGACGAGGATGCGATGGCGGCCGCCCTCGGCGGCCGGCTGACTCGCACTCAAGCCCAAGACGGCGACGTCGTACGGGCGTACGTCCCCGTGAGCAACACGCAGTGGGTTGCGGTGACGAGCGTCCCGACGGACCAAGCCAACGGGGTCGCGTCAGACGTCGAGACGAACGTTATCGCGATGATACTGGCGAGCCTGATTGCGCTCGGAGCCGTCGGCGTCGTCCTCGGTCGACAGACGGTCGGGCCGCTGGCTCGGCTGCGCGATCGGACGACCGAGATGGAAGAGGGGAACCTCGACGTCGATCTCGAAACAGACCGCGTCGACGAGATCGGACGGCTCTACGACGGCTTCGACAGCATGCGTAACTCGCTGCGCGAGCAGATCGAGGCCGCGGAAACCGCCCGCGAGGAGGCCGAGGCGGCCCGCGCCGAGACCGAGTCGATGAACCGTCACCTCGAAGCGAAAGCCGAGGAGTTCAGCGCCGTAATGGATGAATGCGCCGACGGCGACCTGACCCGGCGACTCGAGCCCGAGAGCGAGAGCGAGGCGATGACCGACATCGCCGAGGCGTTCAACGAGATGGTCGCGGACCTCGAGGAGACGACCGGCGACGTCAAGGCCTTCGCGAACGAGGTCGCGGCGGCCAGCGAACAGGTGACTGCCTCCAGCGAAGAGGTTCGCTCGGCCTCTCAGCAGGTCTCCCAGTCGATTCAGGAGATCTCCGACGGTGCCGACCGGCAGAACGAGAACCTCCAGTCGGTCAACCGGGAGATGAACACGCTGTCGACGACGACCGAAGAGATCGCCGCCTCCTCGAACAACGTCGCCGACATCGCCGAGCAGACGGCCGAAACCGGCCGTCTCGGCCGTGAGGCCGCCCAGGAGGCAATCGACGGCATGCACGAGATCGAGATGGAATCGAGCGAAGCCGTCGAGGCCATCCAGGAACTCGAAGAAGAGATGGCACAGATCGACGAGCTCGTCGAATTCATCAGCGAGGTTGCCCGCGAGACGAACATGCTCGCGCTGAACGCGAACATCGAAGCGTCGCGTGGCGACGACGGTGAAGGTGCCGGGTTCGGTGCCGTCGCGACGCAGGTCAAGGAACTGGCCGCGGACACGAAATCGACCGCCGAGGACATCGAACAGCGACTCGAGCGCATCGACGAACAGACCGCCGAGACCGCAACGGAGGTCCAGCGGACCGCCGATCGGATCGCGGAACACGTCGACTCCGTCGAGAACGCCGCCGAGGCGCTCGACGAGATCGCCGACTACGCCGACCGAACCAACGACGGCGTTCAGGAAATCTCCGCGGCGACCGAAGAGCAGGCGGCCTCCACCCAGGAGGTCGTCGCCATGGTCTCGTCGGCGACCGACATCTCCGAATCGACGGCGGCCGAGGCCCAGCGCGTCGCTGCCGCCGCGGAGGAACAGACGTCAGCCCTCTCGGAAGTCTCCAAGAGCGCGAGTTCGCTCGCCGACCAGGCGGCCCACCTGAGCGAGACGCTCGATCACTTCGAGACCGACGAGGTCGCAGACGTGTCAACGGATGAGTACAGCATCGACCACGAGCACGAGTCCTTCGCACTCGACGAGACGGACGTCGACGGATTCGGCGACGACGGCGTCGACGCAGGCGGCACCGACGCGGCCGAGTCCGAAGGCGAGACGGGCGACGCGGCCGCCGCTGGCTCGGCATCGATCGACGACGGTGTCGACGGCGAGGCGGCCGACGATGCCGATTCGGAACCGGCTGACGAAGACGACGTCGAGTCGAGTGACGACGACCCCTCCGGCGACCGAAACGGGTTCACGTTCAGTCAATTCGGAGAGGAGTAGCCGGGAAGTCGACGAGTTCCGCGAAACCGTCACGTACTTTTCACCCCCGTTCTAAACGCGTGTGATGCAACTGCTGGAGTGCCGACGGGCGCTGATCGAGGAGCGTCTCGTCGAAGTCGTCGAGGGAGTTGAACCCGAGACGCTCTCCGAGGAGGTACGCCACGTCGCGCTCTCTGAGGGGAAGCGCGTCCGGCCGATGGTGACGCTGTTGGCCTGCGAGACGGTCGGCGGGCAGGCCGAGGACGCGGTCGAGTTCGGCGTTGGGATCGAACTCGTCCACACCGCGTCGCTGGTCGTCGACGATATTATCGACCGCTCGGAACTCCGCCGCGGCACGACCAGCGCCTGGGCCGAGTTCGGCTACGGACCGGCGATTATCACCAGCGACGGCCTGTTGGGTGAGGCGTTCGCGCTCTTTTCTGCCGACCCGGACGCCACCCGCGCCGTCGCCGACGCGATGGTCGAACTCGGCGTCGGCGAAGCGACCGAGCTCTCGGCCGAACCCGCAAACGAGGAGGAGTATATGACCCTCGCCCGGCGCAAAACCGGCGCGCTGTTTCGGGCCGCGGCCGAACTCGGCGCAATCGCTGCTGACTCCGAGCCCGCCACCGTCGATGCACTTGGCGAGTACGCCGAACGCGTCGGCGTCGCCTTCCAGATCAGAGACGACGTCCTCGACGCCGTCGCCGACCCCGAGGAACTCGGCAAACCGACCGGCCACGACGCCGCCTTAGAGCGCCCGTCGGTCGTCCAGGTGACCGAGCTCACCCCCGAGGAAGCAAACGCCCACGCCAGAGCCGAGGCCGACCGGGCGATCGATGCCTTAGAGCGGGTCGAGGTCGCCGACGCCGAGGCCCGGAACTACCTGCTTGAGCTGGCGGAGTTCGTTGTCGAGCGCGAACGATAACTACACTCGCTCGGCCCCGCGCGTTCCGTCATCTCGGTCGGCATCAGAAAATCTGGATTCCGCGACGGCGAAGGCGAGCGTGCTAACGATACCCAGTAGCGTTCCCGCCGTCAGCGCCGCCGCGAGGTAGGTGATGCCGACCCGGTCGAGGAAGAACGCGCTCACCGCGTGGAGGACGAGCGCGATCGAGAGGACGTAGAAGGGGGCGTTGAGATAGCGCCACTCGAGGGTGCCGGCGATGTACTCGTCGGTGATCTGGCCGAGACTGGTCGTGAGGCCAGCGGCGGCGAACCAGTGGATCGAGCCGTAGACCAAGGCGGCGAGCATGACGGGTACCTTGACGTCACCGACGGTCGATCGCTGTACCGACTCGAGGGAATCGAATCCGCTGACGCCGCCGAGGACGAACAGCGCGGCGGCGACGACGTACGCCAGTAACGTCGTCCGGCCGGCGTACAGCGAGCGGCGGCCGCGCTCGACGGCCTCGTCTAGCCGCTCGCCGAGGCCGAGCCCGCGCGAAATGAGATAGAAACCAAGCAGCGCCGATGTCGTCCCGAGAACGAGTCCCGGCGTGTTCAACACGGTGCCGATCAGTGCGAGCGGGTAGATCAACAGGAGAATGCCAAGGGGAATGAGCACCGTGCCACGCGTCTCGGGATCGTTGAGAACCTGCTTGATCGTGTAATACATCGACTCTAAGTTCTGTGCCTGCCGGACGACGACCCGCCGGACGCCGTCGATCGGCACCCGCGAGCGGACGATCGGAATGACCGACTCGTCCTGTGCGCCGTCCGTGACGATGAGCGCGGTGACGTCCTCGGCGGTTGAGAGGCTCGCAAGGACGGTATCGACCTCGTCGCCGACCTCGCGATTGGCGCTGACGTCGCCCTCATCGTTGCCGGTGACGACGGCGACCTCGACGCTCTCGTCGCGTTCGGCAAGGTCGTCGTAGATGTGCAAGCCCTGAAAGATGACGTTGAGGTCCGAGTCCTCCGGGTCTGCGGTCGCGAGGGCGACGGCCGCCTCCTCGACGGGAGCGCGACCGATCACCGGCGTCGAAAAACCGGTCTTGCGGCCGAGGTCGTCGTCGAGGTCGACACAGAGGACCAACAGCATCGGTCGACCGTTCGACCGCGAGGTATTTCCATCTTCTGGGGGAGAGGGAACGCCGCGAACGGGCTTGAGAGTCGCCGAACGGAATCGGCAGGTTGCAGCGACACGGAAGCGATCCGGGAGTCCACTGTTAGTCGGTCGGTCGCGCCGCTTCGAGGCTGGTGACGCCACGGATCTCGAACCGGGCACCGCCGTCCCGGCCGTCACAGGCGCTGACCTGCCAGCCGTGTGCGTCGGCTATTTCGGTGACGATGCCCAGCCCGAGGCCGGTGCCGTCATCGGCCGTCGTGTGCCCGAACTCGAAGATGTCGTCGGTGTCGGGGAGGCCGGAGCCGTCGTCCTCGACGAAGAAGCCGGCGTGCTCGCTCTCGGTATCTAACCGGCCGACGGTTACGGTCACGTCCTCGCCGCCGTGATCGACGGCATCGCCAGCGCAGGAGCCGCACTGACTGCTCGTCGAGCCATGCTCGACGCTGTTCCGAAAGAGGTTCTCGAGGAGTTCCCGGATGCGTCCCTCGTGAGCGGTAATCGTCCCCTCGATAGTCACCACCAGTGTCGCGTCGCCGGTATCGACTCCCGCCCAGGCGATCTCGGCGAGGTCCGCAAGTTCGATGCGCTCGCGGTCGGCGACGGTCCGGCCGTACCGAGCGAGTGCGAGCAGATCGTCGATGAGTTCCTCCATGCGATCGATCGCCCACCGCATCTCGTCGATCGATTCGCTTTCGCACTCCGTCTCGAGCACGTCGAGATGCCCCTGTGCGACGTTGAGCGGATTGCGGAGGTCGTGGCTGACGAGACCGACGAACTTCTCCAGTCGCTCGTTCTGGCGCTCGAGTTCCTCCCGGTACTTGATGCGTTCGGTCACGTTTCGGAACGCGTAGACGGTACCGGCGAACTCGCCGTCCTCGAGGGGAAGCAGCCCCATGTTGACTTCGGTGATACCGCGCTCGCCGTCGTCGTCGACCCACTCTTCCTCGTAGGTGACCCGCTCATCGTCGTTTGCCGAGGAGAGCAGACGCCGCACTCGCTCGAGGTAGGTCTCGAGGGTGGCGTTGGGGAAGTACCCCTCCGTCTGAAGGATTGTGAAATCCGTCCCGACGAGCTCCCTGTCCGAAATGCCGAGATCGTTCGTGAACTCCTCGTTGTGCCAGACGATGTCGCCGTCCTCGTCGATGGCGAGCAGGCCGACCGGCGCGGTTTCGATGATAGCTCGGTACTGGCCGAGTTTTCGAAGACGTTCCTTTCGTTTCGTGATATCACGAATCACGCCGACGGAGCCGGCGTAGTCGCCGGTATCCGTCGTAACGACCGTGATATGCGCTTCGCCGATCCGGGTTTCCCCGTCAGGCCCGTGAATCGTTGCTTCGAACGTGTCTCTGTCCTGCCCATTCCGCTCGTAGAGGCGTTCGATCGCCGTCGTCGCGGTCTCATACGTCGGGTCGCCGATGAACCCGTCGACGTGCCGCCCCTCGATCTGGTCTCGATCGTAGCCGGTGTACTCGAGGAGCGCATCGTTGACGACGACGCAGCGTCCCCGCTCGTCGAGGACGTACATCGGATCGGCAACTCGATCGACGAGCGATCGATAACGGTCGAGTTCGGCCTCGACGGGCGACGCCCACCGACCGCCGACCGTCGCGCCGTCGCCGGCTCGATCGCCTGGGAAGTCACTCTGATCCCGGTCGCGTCCGGTTTCGGATCCGTCTCGACCGACGGCGAGTTCGATGCGACGCGCCAGCAGTTCGGCATCATCGCGTCCGCTCGAGAGCGCGTGGAGATCCGTCGCGCCGGCCGCAATCGCCTCCTCGGCCCCGGTTCCCGATTCGTCGACGCAGGCGATCAGCGGCAGCGACGGGACGCGGTCGCGGACGGTTCGACAGAACTCGATGCCGTCCGGCCCTGCCGCGCCGGTCGATTCCACTCTGATGACGACGCAGTCGATATCGTCTCGCTCGAGACGAGCAACCGCATCGGACGGCGCGGAAAGAGACGTTACGGTGAACGCATCGGATCGGCGGTCGAGTGCCTGCACAGTCGGTTCCCGATCGTCACCGACCCAGAGGACGCGAACGGTGCCTGCCATCGATACGGTGTGTATGTCTAAAGCAGGTCAATTAAGTCTATAGGCCACGCGGGCCATCGACGTCCCAGAGAGGTTTGGGCCGTCGTCGGGAACGCGGCGTCGGGGAGGGGCGTTCCGAACGATCGCAAGGCGTCTCTATATGGTGAGAAAGGCAGCTGTAGCACGCGACCGTGCGACACACCTCGATCCGGGCCAGTTTCGCACGGCTTTTGAGTCTCGGCCGGGTAGGGACCGTCGAATGATTTCGAAGGGCTGTGAGCAGTGCGCGAAAGGCGGCAAGATGGTCATGTTCGTCTACGGTTACTGCGACCAGCGCGACTGCTTTTACTGCCCGCTCGGCGAGAATCGCAAGAACGTCACCGACGTCTACGCCAACGAACGACTCGTCGAGAGCGACGAGGACGTACTCACCGAAGCCAAGCGGATGGACGCGCTGGGCACCTCGATCACCGGCGGCGAACCCCAGGAGGCGCTCGACCGAACCTGTCACTACCTCGAGCTCCTAAAAGACGAGTTCGGCGAGGACCACCACACCCACCTCTATACCGGCATCACCGGCGGTCGCGAGAACATGCGTCGCCTCTCAGAAGCCGGCTTGGACGAGATTCGCTTCCACCCGCCCTACGAGCAGTGGGGCGACCTCCACGGGACCGAGTGGGAGGAAATTCTCTATATCGCCCGCGAAGAGGGGCTCACGCCCGCGTTCGAGATTCCCGGTATCCGCGCCGAGGAAGAGTTCCTCGACTTTTTAGACGAGGGCGCGGCGGACTTTTGCAACGTCAACGAGTTCGAGATGTCCCAGGGCAACTACCGCCGGATGCAAGAGCAGGGCTTCGAACTCAAAGAGGACCACATGAGCGCCGTCGACGGCTCCCGCGAGGACATCCTCGAGACGATGGGCGATCACGAGCGGGTCTACTTCTGTACCTCCGTGTTCAAGGACGCGGCCCAGCACCGCCGCCGTCTCAAACGCATGGCCCGCAACGTCCGCCGCGAGTTCGACGATATCACCGACGACGGTACGCTCGTCTACGGGAAAACCTACGCCGACCCCGAACGCTTCGAAGCGCTGGGCGTCCCCCGAGAGTTCTACACAGTCAAAACCGACCACGTCGAAGTGGCCTGGTGGCTCTTGGAGGAGATGATCGAAGAAGGCGATCTCGAGGGCGGTGAGATCGTCGAACAGTATCCGACCTACGACGGACAGGTAGTCGAGCGGACGCCGTTAGCGTAGGCGGTCGAGCACGACCCATCGTAGGGATAACAGGGTTCGGTGGCACGCGGGACGTGGAGCGTCTCGTAGCACGTGAAAACGGCCGCGTCCGCGAAACGGATTTTCGAGGAGAGAGGAAAGCGGACTCGACGGGAAAAGCGCACGTGGTGGGGTGTCAAGCGGACGCCGTATGGTTCCACAAGCGACCGGAGGAACGGGTGAGTTCATTTTCAATTTTAGCACCTCTTATAACCGTCCCACAATATGAAACGCGGGAAGACGGCCGCATTGAGGTCGTTTGGAGGGTTCTCTCGGTGGATGGATTTTAATCGTTTATCTAGCCTGTAATAATGGCGACTATCTCGTAATGCGGTGTTACGATGCAATTCCGAAACGCCGCAATCGTCGCGGTCGCACTGCTCGTGGTCTTCTCGGGGTGTAGCGCTCTGGGGGGGTCACAGGCGGACGCGCCGAACGAAACGACGAACGAGGACGCACCGAACGAAACGGCGAACGAAACCGAATCCGCAGACGGGACGGGGACGAATGCAAGCGACGAAACCGGAACGGGAACGGATGCAGACGGCGGGGACGACACAGCGAGTGAGTCTTGGTCCCCGCCCACGGAGCCAAACCGGCCGCTCGAGAACAAGCGTGAGGACCGGATCGAAAGCGTCCAGTTTGTCGATAAGACGCCCGAAAACAGCACCGACGGCTACTCGAATTTCAACCTCGAGGTCGTTGCCAATACCACCATGGAGGACGTCGATCCGGCGAGCCACGGTGACGTCGTAGGCGAACCATACTTCTTCGTCAAGATCAACGAAGACAAGCAAAAGATCGTCGAACGCACTGGCGAAATGCGCATGGAAGACAACGGTACGTTCCATATCGACGTCCGGCCGGCCGGGATCGAAGAGTTCGGTTCGGGTCCCCTGACCGTCGAGGTCTTCCTGATGGACGAGGACAAGGACTGGGACGATATCTACGACGCCGTTGGCAAGGAAATCCAGTTCAATCCGAACGCGAGTGCCGGCACCGCGGACGCTGGCAGTGACGGAGCGACGGCAGCCGAGACCTAACAACGCCTCCCGACTGAACGCGACGGCCGATGCGATCAGTCGACTGCGGTCGGATCGACGCCCGGGAGCGTGATGAGGTTCTCCCGTCCGATCCGCAGTTTTTCGATTTCATCGTTCTCGTCCATCTTCGAGAGGAGTTGTGAGACCTTGGCGTTCGACCACCCGGTCTCCGAAACGATCGACGCCTGCTTCATCCGGCCGCCGTTTCGCTTGAGGAGACGAAGCACACGTTCCTCGTCGCTCAACAGCTCCGGATCGATTCCGTCGTCGGTAGACTCCTCGAACTCGAGGCGAGTTCCCGTTTCAGTCTCCGCTGGTGGAGCTGACTCGACCGTCGCGCTTGGGCCCGTCTCCGAGTCACCGTCTCCCTCAGCCGTGGTACGCCGACGATCATCGCTGGCGTTCGTGCGATTACCGAACTGTTCCGACAGCCCGAGCGCCTCGCGGAGTCCGAGCGACGGGAGTCGATCGACCGGAAGCGACCGATCGATCGTGATCCCTCGTCGCGCGAGCAGATAGCTGCCGGCACCGACGAGAACCGTGAGTACGAGGAACACGCCGATCAGCAGGCTCCAACCGGAGAACGGTTGCGGACCGGCTCCGCGAAGGATCGTGATCTCGAGTCCGTCCGTGTCGAAGCGATGCGGACCGTCCCAGACGAGCGCTCCGTTCTCAGTGCCCGTCGGGGCATCGACGAAGCCGTAGTTGTTCGGCGGTGCAATAATGAGCCGTTGACCGTCGCTTAACACCCGAATCAGCGGCCCCTCTGACGTAGAGAGAGCATCGCCAACGTGAATCCGATCACCGTCAACGGTCGCGAAGTTCGTCCAGGTAAACGAGTAGGAGATGACGCCGACGCGGCTATCACCTTCTGTTGTGGCCCCGCTGGACTCGTTCTCGATCCGTTCAATTCGCGGCTCGTCCCAGCCGGCGTTCTCGACTGACATTTCGCGACCGGTCGACTCTGACGCGCGAGCGACGAACCGTGCGAACATCTGTCGGTCGTAGGGGGCTGGCTCTTTGCCGGACGTGACCGCAGCAGCGTATTCGTTGAACGTCTCTTCGTCTGTATCGTTGGTAACGAGAAATCTACTTTCGACCGTCCATCTCGCATTCCCATTGTCGGTGACGCGAATTTCGATCACCTGCCAGGTATTGGGACGCTCGAGCGGCGGCGATGCAGTCGACGTGGACGAGATATCGGCGGATTGCTCGAGTGCTGGGGAGAGGGGGGACGACGCTGACGAGGACCGCTCGACCGGCGACGAGGAAGCCGACGGAGTGGCGGCCACTGCCCCCAGCGCCGTCGTCGCGAGGAGGATGGTGAGGGCGAGTGTGGCGGCAGTGGTAATCCGCATGCGTACCAACGGGTGGTTTCCCGGGGGAAAAAACCCTTTCCATCGAAAAATAAAACGTTACCGGCAGCTGTGAACGGTCTTGAGAGGCGTGAATAATCGTGAAAGGAGCGGTCTCGCCGGTTCGTCGGCAGACGACCAGTTTTTGTATCAGGAGTACGTACGGTGGTGCGATGAACAACGCGACCCCTGCCCTCCTCGCGTTTCTTCTTGTCCTCTCGGTACCTGTAGCGACAGTCACAGCAACAGGACCGGCCGACGAGCAGGCCGGCGAATCCGCTGCGGTCACCTCTCAACAGGTCTCCCAACGACTCTTGCAAGCCGAGGTCACTAACACGACGAACCGACTCCAGCTGACTGGCGATGTTCGAAGTGACTACACGGAATATCAGCCTGGTCTCGGAATGGCACTTGCAAGTGCCGACGACGAACTCCGAATCAACCACGAACAGTACGCTATTATTGATGAACAATTCAATAGCGCCACCGGCGAGGAGCAAGCAGCGATGCTTCGGGCAGCGCACGAACAACTCATGCAACGCGCCGACGAGCTCGAGCAGCGCGAGCGAAGAGCGGTGAGAGCACATGCAGCCGGTAAACTTTCGACGATCGGACTCCTCCAAGCACTGTTACGGAATCACAAGGAAGCGGCGGTGCTTTCGGAGCGTCTTGACGAACTCTATGCCCGAGCAAACCAGGTGCCAGAGTATTCGATATCGAAAAAACAGATACGCGCCGGTAAGCTAACACTTGGGTTCCATCAGACTCCGCTTCGAGAAACGCTCACACAGCAGTTTCAAACGCCGGCCAATGGCCATTACGACGTGACCGTCGCAACCTCACAGAACGGATATAGCCTCTCGCTACTATCGGGCAATCGCTACATAGGTGAGACGGTACGATTCGATAATCGTAATCAAACAGCACCCGATAAATTCGAAAACTTGGAAGCAGCGCTCAAGCATTCGAGAGAGCTCTATCCGTGGGCCGACGAACACAAACAAGCGTTGTCCTTCGAGGATAACAGTCGGACTCCCGAGAACTACTACTGGACCGAATTCGGCCACACCCAGGGACGACTTGAGGTCTACCTCGACGGGGGAACGGGGCAGGTGTTCCGCGAGGTACAGGTCCTTACAGTGCCATCGATTCCACAAACCGAAACCGGAGTCGGACCGTGGACCGGTAACGGGCTCAACATGACGATGAACAAGACGGCGAAGACCGGACCGGTCGAAGTGACCGTGACCGATCAAGATACCAATGAGACCGTGAACGCGACCGTTACGTTCGACGGTGTGGAAGTCGGTCAGACCGGCGAAGACGGAACGCTGTGGGTCGTCCCGATGCTCGGTGCACATACACTCGAGGCGAAAACGGAAAACGGAAGCGTCACCGCGACGGTGGCGCGATAAGACGAAGTCGAGGGAGTCGATTCAGACGCATGCCGTGAAGCTACAGACCGTGGGCGAACCAGGGTTTATACGAAAAGGGGCGGACAGGACGGTGCGTGATTCCGAAGCCGAAGCACGATCGACAGCCATCTCGGCCAACCGGCACACGTGCCGTCAGTCCAATCGTTGGCGTCCTCGTTTTGCTCGCGCTCACCGTCTGTCTGGCAGTCGTCGTCGCGATCGGCGTTAGTGGGATATCGCTCGAGTCGGCCGGGCCGACTGCGACCTTCGAACTCGCGGCCGATGGGAATCGCTCGACGATCGCGATCAACCACGTCGCGGGTGACTCGATCGATGTCGAATCGCTGTCCGTGACGATCGCGGTAAACGGTACCGAGCTATCGCGGCAGCCGCCGGTTCCGTTCGTCGGCGCGCGCGGATTCGACGGCTCACCGGGCGGGCCGTTCAACGCGAGAGCCGATCCAGAGTGGACGCCGGGAGAGCGTGTCGGACTGTCCATTGCGGGAACGAACAGTCCTCGCGTTTCGGTCGGCGATTCGGTTACCGTCTCGCTCGCGGTCGACGGGAAACGAGTGGCCAGACTCGAGACGACAGCGGCCTAAACGGGCTCTCGCATCGAACGCTCGAGCGAAGACGAACAGTGTTGGGTCTTATTCGGGCGTGCGACCGATCGTCGTGATCGCAACGTCTGGATCGTGTGGCGGACCCATGAACGCGTGTTTCACGTCCTCGAATCCGGCAGTCTTGAACATCCGGTCGGCCTCGTACTCGTCGTAGAAGAACATGATCGCGTCGGCGAGTCGCTGCGTGATCGACGTATCGGGATAGTTCGGTCCGACGACCAGCACCTGACCGCCGGGTTTGAGGACGCGACGGAACTCCCGGAGCGCGAGAATCGGCGTCGGCCAGTACTCGATCGATCCCGACGACCACACGACATCGAACGTGTCCGTCGCGAACGGGAGCCGCTCGGCGTCACCACGGTGGAAGTGGACCGGCGGGGCGCGCTTGCCGAACTTTCCGTAGGCTTGCTCGAGTTGATGTTCGCTCTGATCGATGGCGTAGACTTCGTCGACGTGCTCAAGCAGCCCTTCGGTCGCGAAACCGGTTCCACAGCCGACGTCGAGGACGGTCATATCCTCCTCGAGGTCGAGCAGTGAGAGCGCCTCGGTACGCATCGTCTCGGTCCAGATGAACGGGTTCACCCAGTCGTAGACCCGCGAGAGGTACTTATAGAACAGTCGAGCGCGGGCCTTGTTCTCGAGAATTCCCATTGGCACGGAGTTTCGGTCCGATCGGCATATGTCTACTGTTCCGGACGCCGCCCGCCGGGAGTAAGACGTGATTACCGGTCAGTTGAGGAGGGGTCGCACTGACGGACTTTCGCAACTACCATATACGCGCTCTGGCAAACGTCCGACTGCTTAGAGTATGCCGAGTCCAGAGGTTCTCGAACGAATTAAGTCGGCGGAGGACGAGGCCGACGAGATCGTCGCACAGGCAACGAACGACCGCGACGAGCGAATAGCCGAGGCTCGAGAACGTGCCGAGGAGATTCGCACGGAAGCGGAACAGGAGGCGCAACAGTTGAAGGAGCGCCGGCTGGAGGAGGCTCGCGAGGAGATCGACGCGGAGTGCGAGCAGGTCCTCGAAGAGGGCGAACGCGAGCGAGAAGAACTCGCCGAGCGCGCCCGGGATCGGATCGACGAAGTGACCGACCACGTCGTCGAGCTGTTCCAGGAGGACGTCCATGCTCAGACCTGAACGGATGAGCAAGGTCTCGGTGGCCGGCTCCAAGGGCGTGATGCCCACGGTCATCGAGACGGTCCACGAACTGAGTCTAGTCCACCTCTCGGACTACGACGGTTCCTGGGAGGCGTTCGACAACGGCGACCCGATCGAGGGGGCCGACGAGGCGTCGGAAAAGCTGGTGACCGTCCGCGCCCTGCAGAGCACCCTTGATCTGTCGGCCGACGAGGCCGAGTCGGGTGCGCTCACGAGCGGTTGGCAAGACCGACTCGAAGAGATCCGGACGCGAGTCAACGAACTCGACGACCGCCAGACCGAGATTGACGACGAACTACGCGACGTCGACGAGCGCCTCGACCGCGTCGCGCCCTTCGCGGAACTCGGCATCGACCTCGACCTGCTGTCGGGGTACGAGACGGTCGACGTGCTCGTCGGCGAAGGCTCCCACGGGGACGTCGAGTCGGCCGTCGCCGACTCCGACGAGATCCGGGCGTTCGAGACGTTCACCGGTGGCGACGTCGTTGCCATCGTAGCCGCGCCCACAGAAGACGCCGGCGAGAACCCGATCGACGACGCGCTAGTCGGCGTCGAGTTCACCCGCTATGAGGTGCCCGACACCGACCAGAGCCCGGACGACTACGTCGCCGACCTGAAACGTCGAAAGCGCGACCTCGGGTCCCAACTCGACGAGATCGACGCGGAACTCGAGGAAATCAAGCGCGAGGAAGGCGGATTCCTCTTGCGAGTCGAAGAGGAGTTGACAGTCGAGGTCCAGCAAGCGGAAGCGCCGCTGCAGTTCGCGACGACCGATCACGCGTTCGTTGCGGAGGGCTGGCTCCCGACCGAGGAGTACGATCGGCTCGTCGAGACGCTGAGCGACGCCGTCGGCGGCAGCGTCGAGGTCGAGGAACTCGTTCGCGCGGATTACAACGACGAGGGGTATCCGACGCGGACGGAGGAGGTCGACCACGGCGGCCCCGGCGGCGAAGACGAGACGAGCGAGGAAGAAGAACGGGAGGTCGCGACGCAGGAGGCGATCGCCGACGGCGGTACGACGACCGCCAGCGGCGGCGTCGTGACGATGGCCGACGACCCACCGGTCGTCCAGGACAACGTCGGTCCCGCAAAGCCGTTCGAGTTCCTACTGCGGCTGATCGACCGCCCCAAGTACAGCGAACTCGATCCGACGATCGTCCTGCTGTTGACGTTCCCGGCGTTCTACGGCTTCATGCTGGGCGATCTCGGCTACGGAATGCTGTACACCGCTGCTGGCTACCTGCTGTACAGTCGCTTCGATGAGGACATTATCCGTAGCCTCGGCGTGATCGGCATGTGGGCCGGCGGGTTCACGATGCTGTTCGGGATGCTGTACGGCGAGATTTTCGGCTTGCACGTGCTCGGCGAGGTCCTCTTCGGCGGCAGTCCGCCGCTGCACAAGGGGATCCAGCCCGTGTTCTCGAAGTACGGCCAGGCGTGGCTGCTGGTGAGTGTCTTCATCGGACTGGGACACCTGACGCTTGGGTACATCTTCGGGTTCGTCAACGATCTCGACCACGGCGTCGCCGACGCGTACTTCGAGAACGGCTCGTGGGCGCTGCTCATGATCGGCGTCTGGATCTGGATCTTCAGCCGCCATGGAGAGGGCGCGAAGCCGGACTTCCTGTTCGAGCTGTTCGGGAGCGGTTCCGAGGCAGCGTTCGAACTCGGCTTCAACGGCTTCGCCGTCGAAATCGGGAAATTCGTCGGGCTCCCGCTCCTCGCGATCGGATTCGTGACGATGGTCTACGGCGAGGTCAAACACTACGGTGCCCTCGGCATCATCATCGGCAGCCTCGAGAGTTTCAACGTCTTCGGTGACGTCCTCTCGTACCTGCGGATCGCAGCGGTCATCCTGGCGAAGGCGGGCATGGCATTCGTCGTCAACATGCTCTTCTTCGGGGTGTACGTCGTCGAGACCGACCACGGCGCGGAGTGGCACTTCGGTACCACCCACGCGCCCAAGCACATGCTCCATGAAGGGACCTACCACGGTCACGAAGTGACCGAGGTCATGTTTGGTGGCTTGCTCCATGGCGGCATCGTGATGGCACTTATCGGCGTGATCATCCTTGTCCTCGGCCACGTCGTCGTCCTGTTGCTCGGGATTACGAGCGCCGGCCTGCAGGGGATTCGTCTGGAATACGTCGAGTTCTTCAACCGGTTCTATGAGGGCGGCGGACGGGCATTCGAGCCCTTCGGCGGCATTCGGTCCGACGACGACAGCTGACGCCGCTCGTCGGCGGCCGTCCTCATCACCACCTTGCGCGGTATTCTGTCTCGTATTTTGCCGGCCGTATCGAAAGGATAATACCTTCGGAAGCTGCGTATTGAGGGTTAGGACGCCAAAATCGGCAGTTTAGTTTGGGAAGTTTTAAGAAGACGCTGGGGAGTAGTACCATCTGTCCGGTTGCAAAACCACGAGGAAACTCAATCATGACAATCGAAGCTCTACCCGAACTGACGCTCGCGCTGAACAGTCTCGCAGAGAACGCGGTTGCGCTTCAGGAGAACGCCACGGCTGGCGGGAGCGGCGGACCTGCAATTGAGCGAGGGGCGGCGGCTGCACTCGGTATCGGTCTCGCGGCAATCGGTGCGGGCTATGCGGAGCGAGCGATCGGCGCATCGGTCGTCGGCGCACTCGCCGAGGACTCCATCTCGCCGGGTATCGGGATTCTGCTGACGGTCCTGCCCGAGACGCTCGTGATCTTCGCACTGGTCGCGCTCTTCGTCGGACCTTAAAGCGCCCTATCGAACCTTCTTACAATGAGTCTAGATACAGTCGTTGAGGACATTCGAGAAGAGGCTCACGCGCGTGCGGAGAATATCCGTTCTGAGGGCGAAACGCGCGCCGAAGAGATCGAGTCAGCCGCTCGAGAGGATGCAGACGAGATCGTCGCCGACGCCGAGGCGGAGGTCGAACGGGAGATCGAGCAGCTGCGCGAACAGCGACTCTCCAGTGCGAAACTGGAGGCGAAACAGAAGCGCCTGGAGGCGCGTCGCGACGTCCTCAGCGAGGTCCGCGAATCGGTCGAGGAGGAACTCGCCGCCCTCGAGGGGGACACCCGTGAGGAACTCACCCGGGACCTGCTCGAGGCGGCCACCGGCGAGTTCGACGAGGGCGACGATGTCAACGTCTACGGTCGCGGCGGCGACGAGGAACTGATCTCCTCGATCCTCGCCGAGTACACCGGCTACGAGTACGCCGGCGAGTACGACTGTCTCGGCGGTGTCGTCGTCGAGAGCGAGCAGTCCCGCGTCCGCGTCAACAACACGTTCGACTCGGTGCTCGAGGACGTGTGGGAAGACAACCTCCGGGAGATCAGCAATCGACTCTTCGAGCAATGAGTACGGGTGCCTCGAATCCGGAGTACGTGAACGCTCGCGTTCGCTCGCGTCGAGCGGCGATGTTGTCCGACGAGGATTACCGCAAGCTGATCCGGATGGGGCCGAGCGAGATCGCGCGGTTCATGGAGGAGACGGAGTACGAACATGAGATCAACGCACTCGGGACGCGCTTTTCGGGCGTCGACCTGATCGAGTACGCGTTAAATCGCAATCTCGCGAAGCACTTCGACGACTTACTCGAGTGGTCAGAGGGGAAACTCTACGACCGCATCGTCCGGTACCTCCGGAAGTTCGACGTTTGGAACCTCAAGACGATCATCCGCGGGATCTACACCGACACTGATCCCGAGGAAATCCGCACGGACCTCATCCGCGCTGGCGAACTCGACGATCGAACGCTCGATCGGCTGGTCGAACTCGACGCGATCGAGGACGTGATCGAACTACTCGAGGGAACGATCTTCGCCGAACCCCTCGAGAACGCCTACGAGCAGTTCGAGGACGTCGGGACGCTCGTCCCGCTCGAGAACGCGCTCGATCGGGCGTTCTACGAGAACCTGCTCGAGGACCTCGGGCGGCCACAGGAGGGGCCGGAGGCGAAGTACGTCGAGTTCCTGCAGGCTGAGATCGACTTCCGGAACGCGCGAAACGCCTTGCGGCTTGCGCGAAGCGGGGCCGATCTCGACCCGGCGGCCTACTACATCGACGGCGGCGTCCTGTTCGAGGAGTCGGAGCTAAACCGACTCGTCGGCCATTACGACGAACTCGTCGACCATATCGCCGAGAACAAGCGCTACGGCGACCGTCTCTCGGGGGCGCTCGATCGTCTGCGAGATGCTGACAGCCTTATACAGTTCGAGCACGCACTAGACGCTGCGTTGCTCGAGTACGCGGACACGCTCTCGAGCGTGTATCCGACCTCGATTTCCCCCGTTCTCTCGTTTATCCTCGCCAAGGAGCGCGAGGTCGAGAACATCCGTGCGATCGCACGGGGTCGCGAGGTCGGACTCGATGAGAGCGAGATCGAAGAGGAGCTGGTGATCCTATGAGCCAGGAAATCGCAGTCGTCGGCAGTCCGGAGTTTACGACCGGCTTCCGCCTCGCGGGAGTCCGACGGTTCGAGAACGTGCCGGACGATGAAAAAGACGAACGATTAGACGACGCGGCGACAGCGGCCCTCGAAGACGAGGGCGTCGGGATCGTCGTCATGCACGACGACGACCTCGAGTACCTGTCGCGCAACGTTCGCCAGGAGGTCGAGACGAGCGTCGAGCCGGTCGTCGTCACCATCGGCAGCGGGACGGGTGGCGGCGGGCTGCGCGAACAGATCAAACGTGCGATCGGTATCGACCTGATGGACGAGGAAGACAGCGAGTAACACTATGAGCCAGGCAGAAGACATCGAATCCGTCGACGAAGACGGTGTAATCGAAAGCGTGAGCGGTCCCGTCGTGACCGCCACGGACCTCGACGCCCGGATGAACGACGTCGTCTACGTCGGCGACGAAGGACTGATGGGCGAGGTCATCGAGATCGAAGGGAACCTGACCACGATTCAGGTGTACGAGGAGACCTCCGGCGTCGGCCCGGGCGAGCCGGTCCAGAACACGGGCGAGCCCCTGAGTGTCGACCTCGGTCCCGGTATGCTGGACTCCATCTACGACGGGGTCCAGCGGCCACTCGACGTCTTAGAAGAGAAGATGGGGACGGCGTTCCTCGACCGTGGGGTCGACGCCCCCGGAATCGACCTCGAGAAGCTGTGGGAGTTCACACCCGAGGTCGAGGAAGGCGACGAGGTCGAGCCCGGCGACATCGTCGGGGTCGTCGAGGAGACAGTCACCATCGACCACAAGGTCATGGTGCCGCCAGATTACGAGGGCGGCGAGGTCGCCAGCGTCGAGAGCGGCGAGTTCACGGTCGAGGAGACCATCGTCGAACTCGACAACGGCGAGGAGATTCAGATGCACCAGGAGTGGCCGGTCCGCGAGGCCCGCCCCGCTGGTGACAAAGAGACGCCGACCGAGCCGCTGGTGACGGGCCAGCGCGTCCAGGACGGCCTCTTCCCGCTTGCAAAAGGCGGGACAGCGGCGATTCCTGGACCCTTTGGCTCCGGGAAGACCGTCACCCAGCAGCAACTCGCCAAGTGGTCCGACGCGGACATCGTCGTCTACATCGGCTGTGGCGAGCGAGGCAACGAGATGACCGAGGTCATCGAGGACTTCCCGGAACTGCCCGACCCCCAGACCGGGAACCCGCTGATGGCCCGAACCTGCCTCATCGCCAACACGTCGAACATGCCCGTTGCGGCCCGCGAGTCCTGTATCTACACGGGGATCACGATCGCGGAGTACTACCGCGACATGGGCTACGACGTCGCGCTGATGGCCGACTCCACCTCCCGGTGGGCAGAGGCCATGCGCGAGATTTCGAGCCGACTCGAGGAGATGCCCGGCGAAGAGGGATACCCCGCATATCTGGCGGCGTCGCTCTCGGAGTTCTACGAGCGCGCTGGCAAGTTCCAACTGATCAACGGCGGCGAGGGTACCATTTCGGTCGTCGGCGCGGTCTCCCCGCCCGGCGGTGACTTCTCTGAGCCGGTCACCCAGAACACGCTGCGTATCGTCAAGACGTTCTGGGCGCTGGACGCCGACCTCGCCGAGCGTCGGCACTTCCCCTCGATCAACTGGAACGAGTCCTACTCGCTGTACAAGGACCAGCTCGACCCGTGGTGGGAGTCGAACGTCGCCGGCGACTGGGCGGAGACCCGCCAGTGGGCGGTCGACGTCTTAGACGAGGAAGACGAGCTCCAGGAGATCGTCCAGCTCGTCGGGAAGGACGCGCTGCCGGAAGACCAGCAGCTCACGCTCGAGGTCGCCCGCTTCCTGCGTGAGGCGTGGCTCCAGCAGAACGCGCTCCACGACGTCGACACCTACTGCGAACCCGAGAAGACCTACCGGATGCTCGAGGCGATCAAGACGTTCAACGACGAGGCCTTCGAGGCGCTCGAGGCCGGCGTCCCGGTCGAGGAGATCCAGGACGTCGACGCCGCACCGCGTCTCAACCGGATGGGCACCGCCGAGGAGTGGGACGAGTTCATCGACGAGATCGAAAGCGACCTCGAAACGCAACTGCGCGCACTGTACTAACAATGAAAGAGTACCAGACTATCACGGAAATCAGCGGTCCGCTGGTGTTCGCCGAGGTCGACGAACCGGTCGGCTACGACGAGATCGTCGAGATCGAGACACCACAGGGCGACACCCTCCGCGGACAGGTGCTTGAATCGAGCGAAGGGATCGTCTCGATCCAGGTGTTCGAAGGGACGGGCGGGATCGACCGCAACGCCTCCGTTCGCTTCCTGGGCGAGACGATGAAGATGCCCGTCACCGAGGACCTCCTTGGGCGGGTGCTCGACGGTTCCGGGAATCCGATCGACGGCGGCCCGGAGATTGTCCCCGACGAGCGCCGCGACATCGTCGGCGAAGCGATCAACCCCTACTCCCGGGAGTATCCCGAGGAGTTCATCCAGACCGGCGTGTCGGCCATCGACGGCATGAACACGCTGGTTCGGGGCCAGAAGCTGCCGATCTTCTCCGGCTCCGGGCTGCCCCACAACGAGCTCGCGCTCCAGATCGCCCGGCAGGCGACCGTGCCCGAAGAAGAGGAAGGCGAGGGCGAAGGCTCTGAGTTCGCGGTCATCTTCGGCGCAATGGGGATCACGGCCGAAGAGGCAAACGAGTTCATGGACGACTTCGAGCGCACCGGTGCACTCGAGCGCTCGGTCGTCTTCATGAACCTCGCGGACGACCCCGCAGTCGAGCGACAGGTCACCCCGCGACTCGCCCTGACGACGGCCGAATATCTGGCCTTCGAGCAGGACTACCACGTGCTGGTCATCCTGACGGACATGACCAACTACTGTGAGGCGCTGCGCGAGATCGGTGCCGCACGTGAGGAGGTCCCGGGACGGCGTGGCTATCCCGGGTACATGTACACCGACCTGGCACAGCTCTACGAGCGCGCGGGTCGAATCGAGGGCAAGGAAGGGTCGGTCACGCAGATTCCGATCCTGACGATGCCCGGTGATGACGACACGCACCCGATTCCGGACCTGACCGGCTACATTACCGAGGGCCAGATCATGATGGATCGGGACCTCAACAGTCAGGGGATCGAGCCGCCGGTCAACGTCCTCCCCAGCCTCTCCCGGCTGATGGACGACGGGATCGGCGAGGGCCTGACCCGCGAGGACCACGGCGACGTCTCCGACCAGATGTACGCCGCCTACGCAGAAGGTGAGGACCTGCGCGACCTCGTGAACATCGTCGGTCGCGAAGCGCTCTCCGAGCGCGACAACAAGTTCCTCGACTTCGCCGATCGCTTCGAGACGGAGTTCGTCCAGCAGGGCTATGACACCAACCGCTCGATCGAAGAGACGCTCGAGATCGGCTGGGACCTGCTCTCGAACCTGCCGAAGACGGAGCTCAACCGGATCGACGAGGAACTCATCGAAGAACACTATCGCGAAGACGAGTCCGAAGCCGTCGAAGTCGAAGCCGAATAACGTCGCCGAGCTTTTTCTCGCCGCGGTTCAGCGCTAAGGTAAGCCATCCGTCTCGGCGGATACGGGGAGATCGGTTCGTCCGGCGAACTGTCAGCGTGTGCAACCGATGGAAACTATCGTATACGCCGTCGGTGGAGTATGGTATGTATGCACAAGCCACTGCTAGTCCCGGAGTTCTTAGACCGGGCGCGAACGCACTACGGCGACGACGAGGCGGTCGTCGCCACCACGGGCGAACGGTTCACGTACGACGAACTCGGCGACCGCGCCGATCGGTTTTCGGCAGCGCTCGAGCAACGAGGCATCGAGAAGGGCGACCGCGTGGCCGTGCTCGACCCGAATACGCACTACCACCTCGAGGCGGCCTACGGAATCATGCAACTCGGTGCGATCCACACGCCGCTGAACTACCGACTCACGCCCGACGACTTCGAGTACATCTTGTCGGACGCAGGCGTCGACGCGATTTACGCCGACTACGACTTCGCTGACAGGATCGAGGCGATCCGCAACGAGGTACCGACGGAGATGTTCGTGACGAACGACGCCGATGCGGTCGACGGAGATTGGGAGGACTTCGACGCCGTGCTTGAAGAGGCCGGCACCGACTACGACCGGCCGGCGATGGCCGAGGACGAGATCATCACGATCAACTACACCTCGGGGACGACCGGCGACCCGAAGGGGGTCTGTCGAACGCACCGCTGCGAGACGATCCACGCCTATCTGCTGGTCGGCCATCAGGAGATTACCGACGACGATGTCTACCTCTGGACGCTGCCAATGTTCCACGCGAATGGCTGGGGACACATTTTCGCGGTGACCGGAATCGGGGCGACACACGTCTGTACGCGCGGCGTCGACGCGGGGGATATCTTCGAGGCCGTCCGCGAGGAGGACGTGTCGTACATGTGTGGCGCGCCGACGGTGCTGAACATGCTGGTCGACTACTACGAAGAACACGAACCCGAGACGACCGGTGAGAGAGATGTTCAATTGGCGACCGCCGGTAGCGCGCCGCCGGAGGCGACCATCCGGACCGTCGAGGACGAGTTCGGCTGGTACCTGAAACACGTCTACGGCGCGACCGAGACCGGCCCGCTGATCACCACGTCCGACGCCCGCCGACACTTCGATGACGACAGCGACGACCGGTTTCGGATCAAGAAGCGCCAGGGGCTGGCCTTCCTCGGGACCGAAATTCGCGTTGTCGACGAGGACGGCGAGGACGTCCCCCGCGACGACGAGACTATCGGCGAGGTCGTCGTTCGGGGCAACCAGATCATGGAGAAGTACTGGGAGAAACCCGAGGCGACCGAAGAAGCGTTCACCGACCGCGTCGAGGGCTACTACCACACGGGCGATCTGGCGACGATCGACGAAAACGGCATGATCGCGATTCAGGACCGCAAGAAGGACATTATCATCTCCGGCGGGGAGAACATCTCGAGTATCGAACTCGAGGACACGCTGTTCGACCACCCCGAGGTGTCGGACGTGGCGGTGATCCCCGCGCCGAGCGACGAGTGGGGCGAGACGCCGAAGGCGTTCGTCGTCCCGGCCAGCGGCGATCCCGACGACCCGGGCGTGACCGAGGGCGACCTCGAGGCGTTCACCCGCGACAACCTGGCGAGCTACAAGGCCGTCCACCGAGTCGAATTCGTCGACGAACTGCCGACGACAGCGACGGGCAAGGTCCAGAAGTACGAACTCCGCCAAGAGGAGTGGGAGGACGAAGAGCGACTGGTCGGGCAGGGGTGATCCGGCGGTCCAGCAAGTCTCTTCAGAACCCGCGTCGTTCGTCCCTTTCGTCGCCGTCATTGCTCTCTTCGGTCGTCGACCGCCGGGCATCCCAGCCGAACTCGTCATGTCGGTCGCCGCGGCCGGATTCGTCCAACGGAGCGGTCGAACGCGACGATCCGCGGCCGCCACGTTCTTTCGCGATTCGCTCCGCCTCCGCGCGATCGACCACGGTCGGGTTCGACGTCTCCTCGCTGATCGCCGCCCAGAGTATCAGCGGGATCACGAGCGCTATCGCGACGAGGAAGACGAAACCGACGGTGGCGGACATGGCTCGGGAACGATTTGACGGCCCGAACAGAAAAGTTTTCTGTATTGACACGAAAGACTACCGTATGAGAGACGACGAACACGGCTGTCCGAAGTGTGGCAACACGGAGACGGAGATCGACGAGATCGCGACGACGGGAGGCGGGTTGTCGAAAATGTTCGACATCCAGAACCGGCGTTTCCACGTCGTGAGTTGTACGAGCTGTGGCTACTCGGAGCTCTACAAGGGTCAGTCGTCGGGCGACATGGTCGATCTGTTCCTCGGCTAGAGCCAAGTTGCTTCGACGGACTCGATTGCCACCACAACGGGCGTACGCAGCGCGCGGAAACTGTAAACAGTTATCCGACTGGGGGCGCTAGCCCCCCACAAGATGGCCAACGACGTCAAGCCCACCCGCAAGAACTTGATGGCGATCGAAGATCGCATCGAGCTCTCCGAGCGGGGACACGGGACGCTCGAGAAGAAACGCGACGGGCTGATCATGGAATTTATGGACATTCTGGACAAGGCCCAGGACGTCCGCGGTGATCTGGCCGACGACTACGAGGACGCCCAACAGAAGATCAACATGGCTCGGGCGATGGAAGGCGACGTCGCGGTCCGCGGTGCCGCAGCGGCGCTGCAGGAACACCCCGAAATCACCACCGAGTCCAAGAACATCATGGGCGTCGTCGTCCCCCAGATCGAATCCTCGCGCGTCTCGAAGAGCTTAGATCAGCGCGGCTACGGGATCATGGGTACCTCCGCGCGTATCGACGAAGCTGCCGAGGCCTACGAGGACCTCTTAGAGAGCATCATCCTCGCCGCCGAGGTCGAGACGGCGATGAAAAAGATGCTCCGCGAGATCGAGACCACCAAGCGTCGCGTCAACGCCTTGGAGTTCAAGCTGCTGCCGGAACTCTACGAGAACCAAGAGTACATCGAGCAGAAACTCGAGGAACAGGAGCGCGAGGAAACGTTCCGCCTGAAGAAGATCAAGGAGAAAAAAGAAGCCGAAGAGAAAGCGGAACGCGAGACCGACACGGAGCCGGAAGACGAGTCGGAAGACGAGACCGAACTCGAGCACGCGACCGCGGACGACGACTGATCGATCGCAGCGCCCACCACGGCCGAACGAACCATGGCCTGTTCCGAGTGCGGTACGTCGACGATTTCGTTTTCTCTCCCCGACGAGTACCGCGAGTACGCGCCGTCGGCGGCCGCGGTCGTCACCGTCTGTCCTCGCTGTCTGACTCTCGAACCGGCCGCGGAGTCAGAGACAGTTCCGAACGAGGCCACCGCAAGCGAGCGCCCGGCGTTCGACCGAATCAGCGACGCGTTTCCAACTCAGCCCGAGCGCGCGGTCCCACTCGCGCTCGCAATCGGCCTATGTACGTCGCTGGCGACGAACCGCACTGAAATCGAACTCCTGCTCAGGGAGGTCGAACGCGTCGGTACCGACCCGCTGCTCGTCCTCGATCGACTCATCGCCGACCCGTCAGTGGAGCCGGCGATCGACCTTAAGCGCAGGCGCCATCAGCTCGAGCAACTGTTGTACTAACGGGTCGATCGCGGACTCGAGTGAATCCGAAGCGGAAAACGGTCTGTTTGTTACTTACCGGTCGGCCGGACGCCGTCGCTGACGGCCTGTTTCACCTGCAAAGCGGCGCTCGCCGCCAGTCCGCGAGCGACTTCGTCGCGTTCGTCGGCGGTGATGACCTCCTCGGAGGCACCGCCTTCCTCTAAATCCGGCGTGAAGCCGGCGCTGACGGCGTGGCCGACGGGCGGGCGGACGGCGACGGTGACCTGTGGCCCGGTCATGCCGCTCGAGACGTCCGCGTCGACGACGTATTCGCTGGGGAGGAACTCACGCGTGCGGGCGGCGATTCTGGAGACGTCGCGATGGAGCAACCGCTTCTGTGCGCTCGAAAGATCCGGAACGTCCGCCGCGGCGCGCTGCCCAGCACCAGTCTCGCCCGGTAGCCCTGCGTACGGCGTATTTCCGTTCATGAGAAGTGTGTGCCCGGAGCAATGGGTCCCCGGGTGAAAAGGGTTCGCATTCGGGAGATCCTAGATAATCGGCTCGCTGTCGCCGTAGACGGCGAGGACGACAGCGGTCGTGTGCCGTCCAGACTCGGCTTGCCGGCTCTCGACGGCGACCCGCGGCTCGGCGAACTCCCAGTCGCGCAGTTCTTGGCCGGCGGCCAGTCCCTCGCGGACGCGGCGCTCGACGTCGGCGCGGTCCATCTCACCGGCCGTCTCGTAGAACAGTCCTGGGCCGTCGTCGGCCGACTGGGACCACGCGAGCGCTGCACTGGCGCGACCCGGACCGGCGGTGGTGGCCCGCGCTTCGACGACCGTCAGGCGCTCGCCGGCGGGGCCGAGATCCGGCGCGGTGCCGACGGCCTCGACGTCGACGCCTGCGGGGATCACGGACGAGACGGAGACGAGGTTGTAGTTCTCGACGCCGGCTTCGGCGAGTGCGGCGTCGTAGGAAGCCATCGCCGTGGGGGCCGATGCCGTCCCCCAGACGACGCGGATCAGACTCATATCCGTCCTCGGGGACGAACGGCGTAAGGCGTTGCGATCCGGGATCGAATCGAGAAACAGCGTTCAGTGGCCGCGACGCTACGGAAGAGGTTGCTCTTCCGAGCATCGCGGACACTACGCGTCCGCTCAGCGGAGGCGGACAGGCTATTACCCAATACGTACCGCGAGTGAGTGCAGCGAACGAGCGGGCCGACGACCGATGTAAGCGAGAGCGCAGTACGACGTGCCGCGGGCAACGAGTGAACGGAGAGAGGAGTGCTGTTACTCAATTTTTGCCGAGGGTGCGCCTTCGGCGCACCCGCGGTTCGAAGGGCGCTTCGTGCCTTTCATCATCAAACGAGAGCTTCGATCTCACGGACCTCGTGAATCTCCGATTCGCTCAGTCACGAGAGAGCGAAGCTCTCTCGAACGACAGCACAAAACTTCGTGCTTACTGGTAGAAGTAGCCTGCCGACGAAACCACGTCGCTCGAGTCGTCGTTTTCGATCTTTGCTAAGGCTTCGGTGAAGTCCGAATGGGCGACCTCGTCGCGATCGTTTCGGATGGCGAACATGCCCGCCTCGGTGGCGAGGCTCTCGATGTCGGCCCCAGAGTAGCCGTCGGTGTCGTCGGCCAGCGCGGCGAAGTCGACGCCGTCGGCGATGTTCATGTTGCGAGTGTGGATCTCGAGGATCTGCTCGCGACCGGATTCATCGGGTTCGGGCACCTCGATGAGGCGGTCGAAGCGGCCGGGTCGGAGGATGGCGCGGTCGAGCATATCGAAGCGGTTGGTAGCGGCGATGATCCGAATTTCGCCGCGGGCCTCGAAGCCGTCCATCTCGGAGAGCAGTTGCATCATCGTCCGCTGGACCTCGGCGTCGCCGGAGGTCTTCGACTCGGTGCGGCGGGTGGCGATGGCGTCGATCTCGTCGATGAAGATGATGGCGGGTTCGCGCTCGCGGGCCATCTCGAAGAGGTCGCGGACGAGCCGCGAGCCTTCGCCGATGAACTTGCGGACGAGCTCGGAGCCGGCCATCTTGATGAAGGTGGCGTCAGTTTCGTTGGCGACGGCTTTCGCGAGCATCGTCTTGCCCGTTCCCGGTGGGCCGTACAGCAACACGCCACTCGGCGGGTCGATGCCAACTTCGTCGAATAGTTCGGGCTCGGCGAGGGGTTGTTCGACGGCCTCGCGGACTTCGCGGACCTGCTCGTCGATCCCGCCGATGTCGGGGTAGGCGACTTCGGGCTTCTCGGTAATCTCCATCGACTGGGCGCGTGCGTCGGTCTCGGCGTCAAGGATCGTCTGGATTGCAAAGGAGTCGTTGACGGCGACGCGGTCGCCGGGTTCGACGCGGTCGACCATCCGGGACGAGACCTCCGTAAGCACCTCCTGGTTGTTGCCGTGTTGTTTGACGATGACTTCCTCGTCTGCGAGCACATCTTCGACCGTGGCGATGTACAGCGAGGAGCTCTTCAGCGTCTCGTTTTCGCGCTCGACGCGGTCGACTTTCTCCTGCAGACGCGTTCGGCGGTCCTCGGCGTCGTCGAGTTGGGCCGAGAGCTGCTCGTTGACGTCGACGAGTTCCTCGTAGTGCCCGCGAAGCGCCTCGAGCCGCTCGTCGTCTGGGAGATCGGGGTCGATATCGCGGTGAGGTCGGTCGGGGATAGACGGGCTTCGAGACATCCTGATGTACGCCGTTAAGATATCGACAGTAAATGTGCCTTTGGGTCGCGGAGGGATTTCGGACGCCATATCAGTCGAGCGACCGTTCAGGGGAAACGGGAATCGATGCCACTAGCACGCGTTGAGAGTGGCGATACGAAATGGCTCGAGTGATATAGTCGTCCCCTGACACTCGTCCCGTCGATCGAACGTGCTCCGAGTACCGTCTCCGCGTTATGGGGTGAGACGAGCCGGCGTGTATCGATCGGATCGACCGACTGCGTGCCGGTAGCAACGAACGGAGACGAGGGAGCCAGCAGAACCGCCGGCACAAAGCCGGAACCGTCGGCGAGAGCAGTGGAAGTCCTCCGGAGCGACGAGACGGCCCGCAAGACGACTGGCAAGTCAATTAGTCCGGTGCGTCGAGTCCCATCGAGGTGTTCCCCGTCGACCTCGAGCGATCGCTCGAATGCTGATCTCTCACGGTGTAACCGGGCTCCGGGACCCACATATTATTTTAGGTTGGCCTAAATAGTTAGCGTTGGAGGAACGACTGCTACTATCTCACTGTCACCGCGAGCGTCGACCTCGTGTTTTAGGCTGGCCTAAAAATCGACGGCTTTATGTTGCTTTAGGTGAGCCTAAAACCTGCATGCGGCGATCAAATACGCGAGCATCCGACGACCGTGTAGCGGTTCCGACTCGTCGTGGAGGTGGAGCGCAATGAGCTATCTCGAGCAGGACGCCAGCGCCATCCTCTCCCAGCAAGCCGGGCGCGAATCGAACGCGCGAACGTACCCCCGCCGTCTCCCACTGGCCATCCAAGAGGCACAGGGAGTCACCGTGACGGACGTGGACGGGAACGAATACTACGATTGTCTCGCCGGGGCGGGGACGCTCGCGCTCGGTCACAATCACCCGCAGGTCGTCGAAGCGATGGAGCACACGCTAGAAGCCGACCGACCGCTCCACACGCTCGACCTCACCACGCCCGCGAAAGAGCAGTTCGTCGATTCGCTGTTCGAGAGCCTCCCCGACGAGTTCAGCGAACGAGCGAAGATCCAATTTTGTAGCCCAGCCGGAACCGACGCCGTCGAAGCAGCCCTCAAACTCGTCAAGACGGCCACCGGGAATCGGAGCATCCTCGGATTCCAGGGTGCCTACCACGGGATGACGAGCGGAGCGCTCTCGCTGATGGGCGATACCGGTGCCAAAGAGCCAATTTCGGGGCTGATGAACGACGTCCACCACCTTCCCTTCCCGTACGACTATCGGTGTCCGTTCGGCGTCGGCGGCGAGGCCGGCCATCAGATCGGAAGCGACTACGTCGAGAACCTCCTCGATGACGACGAAAGCGGAATCACCGACCCCGCCGGGATGATTCTCGAGCCCGTACAGGGGGAAGGTGGAGCGATCCCCGCACCCGATGCGTGGCTTCAAGAGATCCGTCGTCTCACGCGCGAACGCGATATTCCGCTCATCTTAGACGAGATTCAGGCGGGCCTCGGGCGGACCGGCGAGACGTACGCCTTCGAGCACGCCGGAATAACACCCGACGTAGTCACGCTCTCGAAAGCCGTCGGCGGTGGGCTCCCGCTCGCCGTCGTCGTCTACGACGAGGATCTCGACGTCTGGGAGCCGGGCGCGCATGCGGGAACGTTCCGCGGAAATCAGCTTGCGATGGCGGCCGGCGAAGCGACCATCGACTACGTACTCGAGCACGATCTCGATGACCACGCCGCCGACGTGGGCGCACAACTCCGAGAGCACCTCGAAGCAACAGCCGAGCGGTTCGATCCGATCGGCGACGTCCGAGGGCGGGGGCTGATGCTGGGCGTCGAGTTCGTCGACACCGACGCCGACTGGCAGGGGCCGGGTCCGCACGCTCCGGATGGCGATTTCGCAGCGGCAGTTCAGACCGAGTGTTTCGACCGCGGCCTCATCGTCGAACTCGGCGGTCGCAAGAGCGCAACCGCCCGGTTCCTCCCGCCACTGATCGTCTCCGAGTCACAGATCGACGAGATCGCCGCCATCTTCGAAGCGGCCGTCACCGCCGTCACCGAGACAGACACGGAACCGGCCGAGGTGGCCGCATGACCGGGGATGACCTGTTTCTCGGCTCCGAGGCGGGTGCTACCGCGTATCGGGAGGCCATGCAATTGGCGACCGACGCCGTCGTGAACGACTTCGCCGACGCTGAGAACCCCTACTCCGGACGATCGCCGGAAGCGCTCGCCGAGGACTTCGATGAGCCCGTCATCCCCGAAACCGGGACGGGCCTCGAGGCCGCGATCGACGAGGCCGCCACGAGGGTCCTCGCCCACTCCGTCGGGACCTCGAACCCGCAGTGTGCGGCACACCTCCAGTGTCCGCCGATGATCCCGGGGCTCGCCGCAGAGGCGATGCTCACCGCGGCGAACCAGTCGCTCGACTCCTTCGATCAGGCGCCCGCCGCGACCGTCCTCGAAGAGGAGGTCGTCGATGCGCTCTGTGACCTGTTCGACCTTCCGGCCGCCTCGGACGGCGTCTTCACGAGTGGTGGGACGCAGTCGAACTTCCAGGCGCTGCTGTTGGCCCGCGATCGGTACTGTCGTCGGCGGTTCGGCCGTGACGTGCAGTCGGGCGGACTTCCGCCAGCGGCTGAGTCGCTTCGTCTTCTCTGTTCGGAGGACGCCCACTTCACGGGCGAGCAGGCGGCCCATCACCTCGGACTCGGTGAAGACGCGGTCGTCACCGTTCCGACCGACGAGGACCGACGGATGGACACGGACGCGCTCGACGCGATACTCGCCGACCTCGAGACCGGCGACGCGAACCCCTTCGCGCTCGTCGGAACCGCCGGAACCACGGACTTCGGCAGCATCGATCCGCTGGACGAACTCGCCGACCGGGCAGCCGAGTACGACCTCTGGTACCACGTCGACGCCGCATACGGCGGTGCCCTCGCGCTGACCGGCTACGACGACGTACTAGGCGGTATCGAGCGCGCCGACTCCGTCGGCGTGGACTTCCACAAGCTGTTCTATCAACCGATCAGTTGCGGCGCGTTCCTGCTGGGCGACGGGGACGATTTCGAGTGGATGGCGCGCAACGCCGCCTACCTCAATCCGGCGGACCACGACGAAACCGGCGTTCCGAACCTCGTTGCGAAGTCCGTCCAGACGACGCGCCGGTTCGACGCGCTGAAACCATACGTCGCGTTCCGCGCCATCGGTCGCGAGGGAATGGCTGCTCTCGTCGAGGAAACCCTGGATCTGGCTCGAGACGCCGCATCGCTCATCGAGGGGGCGACCGACTTCGAACTGTTACACGAGCCGACGCTGAACGCGATCGTCTTCCGCTATCGTCCGCGCGAGGCGATGGACGAACGGGCCGTGAGTCGGTTGAACGCGGACGTTCGAGAACGGTTGCTCCGCGACGGGCGCGCCGTCGTCGCCAGGACGGACGTCGCGGGCGTGACCAGCCTGAAGTTCACGTTACTGAATCCGACCGCGACGCTCGACGACGTCGCGTCGATGTTAGACGTCGTCCGCGACTGCGGCGCGGCGGTCGCCCGGGAGCAGGAGGTGGTCACATGACGCTGGCGTTCGACGGCCACACGGACCGGGACGTCGGTCCCGATGAGCGGGCCGACGAAGCCACCGTACACGCGTTCCTCAACTGCTACCTCCGCGAGACCGGCGACTACACGGTCTCCGACGACCCCGTTGCAGACGTCACACCCGGTCCCGACGGCCTGCTTCGGACGCGGCTTCCCGAACAGGGGATCGACGTCCTGGCACCCCTCGAGTACCGGTCGCCGACCGAGCGCCATCTGTTCGACACGCCCGTTCGGTATCGGCTTCCCGACGGGGTGGTCCAGCGGGCCGACGCCGCGACGCTCGCCTCGCTCGTGGTGAAAGACCTCTCGCTGGAGCGAGCGGACGGCTCCGTTCCGGACGAACTCCTCGAGCGGGTCCTCCGGAGCAAACGAAACGTCGAGATCTTCGTCCGGGCGCGTGAACGTGACGAAGCGCGGCTCTACGACGAGCAACTGTCGTTTCGCGATGCGGAGCAGGCGCTCGTCTTCGGCCACCACCGCCATCCGACGCCCAAGAGCCGTCAGGGTATCGCCGCCCGGAACCGGGAAACGTACGCACCGGAGCTCCGCGGGTCGTTCCCGCTCCACTACTTCCGCGCCGATCCCGACCTCGTCGCGTCGGACTCGGTCCTCGATCGGCGCGCCACGACCTGGGTGAAAGACGCCCTCCGCGACGACGACAGCGTGTCCGCGTCGTTCGTCGAAGAACATGTCGACGACGGGGACGCCCTGCTGCCGGTCCATCCCTGGCAGGCGGAGTACCTCCTCGACCAGCCACACATCCGGCGACACCTCGGAGACGGGATCGAATACCTCGGCGGCGTCGGGCGGGAGTTCTATCCGACGACCTCGGTCCGAACGCTCTACGCACCCGACGCCCCGTTCATGGTGAAATCGTCGTTACACGTGAAGATCACCAACTCCGTGCGGACGAACAAACGCCCGGAACTCGACCGCGGCGTGGCCGTCGCGGAACTCCTCGACACCGCGTTCGGCGACGAACTCGCCGACGCGTTCCCGAACTTCGACATCGTTCGCGACCCCGCCTTCCTCGCGCTCGACGTCGGCGACGAACGCGAGTCCGGATTGGAAACGATTCTCCGAGCCAACCCCTTCCGCGGCGATCTGGCAGAGCGGTCGACGCCCCTGGTATCGCTCTGTCAGGACGCTATCGCGGGGCAGTCCCGTCTCGGTCGTCTCGTCACGACCATCGCCGAACGCGAGGGACGTGACACCGACGCGGTCAGCGAAGCGTGGTTCCGCAAGTATCTGCAAATCGCGATTCGCCCGGTGCTGTGGCTCTATCTCGTCCAGGGCGTCGGTGTAGAGGCGCACCAACAGAACTCCGTGCTCACACTCGACGAGGACGGGTACCCGAGCGAGTTCCGCTATCGTGACAATCAGGGGTTCTACTTCCCCGAATCGCAGTATTCCGACGTCGACGCCTATCTCCCGGGCGTCGGCGAACGCGCCGATACCGTCTGTGCCGATGCCATCGCCGACGAGCGGCTCCGCTACTACGTCGTCCTGAACAACGCGCTCGACGTCATCAACGCCTTCGGGAGCGCCGGACTCGTCGACGAGCGTCGCCTATTGGCGCTCCTCCGCGAAGAACTCGAGCGGGCCCGCGATCGCTACGACCGGCCCTCGTCGGACTTTCTCGCCCCGCTGTTGGAGTCGCCGACCGTTCCCTGTAAAGCCAACCTGCTGACGCGCTTCCGAGGACTGGACGAACTAGAGAACGACCTCGAGAACCAATCCGTCTACGCGGATGTAAAGAATCCGCTCGTCACCGAACTCGATCTATGACCGGACCCGACGCGACCATCGCGACCGACTACGACTATCAGACCTACGATCAGACCATCGAGAGAACCGTCTCGCTCCGGCAGGCGACGCTCGACCGCGACCTCGGTCGGCTCCACGCCTGGCTGGCGAGCGACCACGTGAAACCGTACTGGGAGCTTGACCTGCCGTTGCCGGCGTTTCGCGATCGCTTCGCCGGGAAGGTCGCAGACGACCATCTGACGCCCTACGTCGGGTGTCTGGACCACGTTCCGATGAGCTACTGGGAGTGTTACTGGGCGGCCGAGGACGACGTCGCGAACCACTACGACGCCGAGCCGACCGACCAGGGCGTGCACCTGCTTATCGGACCGCCGGCGTACCTGGGCCAGGGCTACGCGGTACCGCTGTTGCGAGCCGTGGTCGGAATGCAGTTTCGCCACCCGGAGACGGACCGCATCGTCGCGGAACCGGACGCTCGCAACGAGCGCGTCATCCACGTCTTCGAACAGTGCGGGTTCGAACCGCGCCGAGAGTTCCGCTTCGACGAGGCCGAGAAGGACGCCGTACTGCTGATCTGCGAGCGAGAGCGGTTCGAGACCGACGTGCTCGCTGATAGGACCGTCACACCGCAGTCGGGGGCGGACGACGGCGACGAGGTGAGCGCCGATGGCTAACTCAGACGGCGTCTACGACGTTGTCGGCGTCGGATTGGGGCCGTTCAATCTCGGTCTCGCAGCCCTGTTAGACGACGTCGAGGAATCCGTCGATGCCGCGTTCCTCGAGCGAGAGCCCGAGTTCAACTGGCACGAGGGCATGCTGCTCGAGGGAACGACCCTCGAGGTGCCGTTTCTCGCCGATCTCGTGTCGCTTGCGGACCCGACGAACCCACACAGCTATCTCAACTACCTGCGGGAGACGGGGCGCATCTACGAGTTTTACTTCTACGAGACGTTCCAGACGCCCCGCCGCGAGTACAACGACTATCTGCGGTGGGTCTGCGAGAACCTCGACAGCTGTCGGTTCAGTCGCGAGGTTCACGCAGTCCGGTGGGACGAGGAGCGCGACCACTACGTCGTCACGGCCCACAACCCCGAAACCGGCGACCGGTTCGAGTACCGAAGCGAGAACGTCGCGCTCGGGATTGGGTCGCGGCCCCAGATCCCGGAGCCGCTCCGGGGACAGCCGGACGAGGACGTCTTCCACACGGCACGGTATCGCTCCAACCGCGATCGCGTACTGGACGCCGAGTCGGTCACCGTCGTGGGCTCGGGACAGAGCGCCGCCGAGGTGTTTCAGGACCTGCTGGAACGCCGTCCAGAGGGAGGCTATCGACTGGACTGGGTGACGCGCTCGGACGGGTTCTTCCCGATGGAGTACTCCAAACTGGGGCTGCAACACTTCAC
The DNA here is from genome assembly GCF_046097095.1 of Natrinema sp. 74. Lineage (NCBI taxonomy): Archaea > Methanobacteriati > Methanobacteriota > Halobacteria > Halobacteriales > Natrialbaceae > Natrinema > Natrinema sp. 74. The sequence goes on along the minus strand of NZ_CP175698.1, from coordinate 2,112,117 downwards.
GCCCGAGTACGAGCAGTACGTCTACGACCTCCCCCAAGCGGTGAAAGACGATCTCATCCCGAACCAAGAGCTGCTCTACAAAGGAGTCGATCCGGAAACGAGCGCGGACATCTACGACCTCCTCTATCGGCGCTCGATCGGCGACCGCGATCCCGATATCGGTCTCTTCGCGATGACGGAGGTGCGAGACATTGCCGACGTGGGCGACGCGTATGCCCTCGACTGCCACCAGTGGCAGGCAGAGGAATCGTTCGTACACGAGAGCGAAGTCGTCGTCCTCGGGACCGGATACGAGCGCCCGATTCCGGACTTCCTCGAGCCCCTCAAGGAAGCGATCAACTGGGACGACGAGGGGCGGTTCGAGGTGACGCCGGACCACCGACTCGACATCGACGTGGCGGGGGACGTGTTTCTCCAGAACGCGGAACTCCACACCCACGGCGTCGGCGTCCCCGATCTCGGCCTCGGCTGCTATCGGAACACGACGTTCGTCAACCGCCTCGTCGGCCGCGAAGCCTACCCCGAAGACACCGACACGGTCTATCAGGACTTCGCAGTGGAGCAGTTCATCGAACACGCACCGTCCGCTTCCCGACAGCCCGGGAGCGAAGCGATCCCGACCGACGACGACTGATGATGAATCCGAACGACACGACGCGACAGCGCGCACTGGACAGCGAAACGTGGGAGACGGTCGAACGCCGCCTCCTCACGAAGATGCTCGAAGAGTTCACGTACGAAGAGATACTCACACCGCGGGCGGTCGATGACGACGGCGAGCGCACTACCTACCGCTTCGATCTCGGCGAGACGTCGTACCGATTCGAGGCCGCGGAGCGGCTGCTGGACAGCCTCCACGTCTACGGCGACACCGTCGAACGCCGCGACGGGAGCGACGACTGGACCGCGTTCACGGATCCGCTCGCACTCGTTCGCAACCTCGGCGAAACCACCGATCTCGACGGGCTGACCGAAGGGAACCTCGTTCGCGAGTACAAGCGGACGCTTCTCGCCGACGCCCACGTCGAGGCTCGCAAGCGACACCGCGACGACGTCGATCTGCTCGAGCTCGATTACGCCGAACTCGAGGGCGAGATGGAAGGCCACCCCTGGATCACGTACAATAAAGGCCGCCTCGGTTGGGGGTACGACGACTACCGACAGTTTGCGCCCGAACAGAAAACCCCCGTGGCGCTCTCGTGGGTCGCCGTCCGCAGGGAAACGGCGACCTTCGTCGCTACCGAGGACGTCGACCACGACTCGCTCGTCCGGCGCGAGCTCGGGTCCCGGTATGGGGAGTTCCGCGACCGGCTGACCGAACAGGGCCTCGATCCGGACGACTACTACTTCCTGCCGGTCCACGACTGGCAGTGGGAGAACAGTATCGTCCCGCTGTTTCCCGATCACATCGCGGCCGAGGACATCGTGCCACTCGGAGAGGGGCCGGACGAGTACCTGCCACAACAGTCGGTACGTACCTTCGTCAACGTCGACGACGAGGAGAAACACCACGTCAAAGTCCCGATGCGGATCCTCAATACGCTGGTCTGGCGCGGTCTCCCCGGAGAACGGACCGAGATCGCTCCTGTCATCACCGAGTACATAAAGGGCATCTACGAGCAAGACGCGTTCCTGCAAGCACAGGGACTCGTCCTTCCCGGGGAGATCGCAGGGATCAACTACGACCACTCGGATTTCACCGACATCGAGGGCTCGCCCTACCAGTACCACGAACTGCTCGGCGCTGTCTGGCGAGAGTCCATCTACACGTTTCTGGACGACGACGAGGAGGCGGTCACGCTCTCCTCGCTGATGCACGTCGACGGCGAGGGCGAGCCATACATCTCGCAACTCGTCGCGGAGTCGGGGCTCACGCTCGACGAATGGCTCGCGGAGTTTTTCGAAACCGTGTTGCCGCCGCTCTTGCACTTCCTCTATCGCTACGGCACGGTCTTCTCCCCGCACGGACAGAACACGATCCTGCTCGTTGAAGACGGAGTTCCCTCCCGCCTCGCGATCAAGGACTTCGCCGACGACGTGAACGTAAGCGACCGCCCGCTTCCCGAACTGGACGGGCTCTCCGACGAGTTGCGTGACGTGCTCCGAAGGGAACCCCCGGAAGGGCTCTGTCAGTTCATCTTCTCCGGGCTGTTCGTCTGTGTGCTCCGATACGTCGCGGACCTCCTCGTCGAGCACGAGGGGTACTCCGAAGCGCAGTTCTGGACCCACGCTCGAGAGACGATACTCGCGTACCAATCGCAGTTCCCCGAACTGGAAGAGCGGTTCGAGCTCTTCGACCTGCTTCAGCCCGAGTTCACGAAGCTCAGTCTCAATCGGAACCGAATCTTCGAGTACGGCTACGACGACGCGCCCGGTCGTCCCCACGCCTCCGAGCATGGCACGGTGACGAACCCCCTCTACGAGGTCGCAACCGATCCAGTGGAGTACGCGAATCGGCCGAATCCCGCCGACGACTAGGGGGTCCGACACAGACTCGCTCTCCTGTCTTCAGGGAGGGGCGCTGAAATCCATTGTCGGAATACGACCTAGCGGGTTTCAGAGCGAGTGGTCCCACCGCCGATACCGTATTCAATCGGTTCGACATCATCGGGTGCTCGCACCCGGGTATCGGGTAAACCGACGAAGAAAAGCGGATGGCGAGTATAACGCCGGTAATGGATATTCAGTTTCTCGGCGGCGCCCGCGAAATCGGCCGCAGTGCCGTTCTCGTGGACGATTCTCTCCTCCTCGATTTCGGGATGTTGACGGGCACCCCTCCGCAGTTTCCGGTCGAGACACCGACCCCCGACGCGGTCGTCGTGTCGCACGGACATCTCGATCACGTCGGGACGATACCGTCCCTGCTTTCCGGTGACTCGCGGCCGCCGATCCACTGGACGCCGCCGACGTACGAGCTGACGCTGACGCTCGCGCGGGACACGCTCAAATTACACGGGGGATCATACAACTGTCCGTTCACCGAGACCGATCTCAAGCGCGTCACGCAGGTGTCGAAAACGCACGGGTATCGGGAATCCTTCGAAGCGGCCGGCTACGACGTGACGTTTTACAACGCGGGACACATCCCCGGAAGCGCCCACGTGCTCGTCGACGATGGGGACACGCGCTTGCTCTATACGGGTGACTTCCACACTGACGATCAGCGGCTGGTCTCGGGGACCACTGCACGACCCGACGCTGACGTCGTCATCTGCGAGAGCACCTACTCCGACGTCGAGCATACAGACCGGTCCGTGGTGGAAGAGCGATTCGCCGAGAGCGTCGAGACGACGCTCTGGGAGGGCGGCACGGTCGTCGTCCCTGCGTTCGCGATCGGACGGACCCAGGAGCTAATGCTCGTCTGTGACGCCTACGACATCCCGTGTTACGTCGACGGGATGGGAAAGCGGGTGACCGAGATGCTTCGACAGTATCCCGCGTTCGTTCGCGACGAGGACGCATTTCGACGGGCGAAATCCCACGCGCGGTTCGTCACCGGTCGTAACGGTCAACGAAAGCGAATCGCCGACCAGAAGGCAGCGATCATCACCACCAGCGGAATGCTGTCCGGCGGCCCCGCTATGACCTATATCCCGGAAATTCGGGCGAATCCGATGAACAAGATCACCATGACCGGCCATCAGGTCGAAGGGACACCCGGTCGTGACCTCGTGGAGACGGGCAGCGCCGAGATCGACGGCCAAACGATGCCGGTCAGCGCACAGATCGAGCAGTATGATTTCTCTGCGCACGCTGACCGAGACGGGCTTCTCGAGTTCCTCGGCTCGTACGAGGACAGCACGATTCTGATAAACCACGGAGACCGGTGTGAGCGATTCGCGTCTGGGCTCCGAGAAGAGGGGATCGAGGCTACGACACCGCGGCTGGGCTCTGTACATAGCGTTTGACTCCCGATACGTTCGGTCCATCGGCTCGCAGAGTTCGTCTCTATCGACGACGTCGTTCTCGAGCGTGATCGCGGGACGTCGCCGCGAACCGTCCGCAGACCCTCCGACTCGAGTCCCGGCTACCGATTGAGAGAGCGCATGGCTCAATCGGATTCAGTCGAGTCCGGACGGGAGGAGTTGGGTTTCCACAGGGGATAGTCAAGGCCGGCCGCTCGGTTGATGAGGAGTGCTTGCAGCGTCAGCAAGACGACGGCCAACAGTAACACGCCGAGCGCGACGGGGCGGGTGAGTAGTCCGAGGCTGACCATGAGAGTGGTGGCTCCGGCCGGCGGGTGCGGGACGTGCAGCCAGACCATGACTCCGGCGGTGAGCGCTAAGGACAGCGCAGCGGCTCCCACTCTGGCACCCGAAATCCCCCCGGGGAGCGCCGGGCCGGCACCCAGCAAGCCGAACGCGGCTAGAGGGAACCAGCCTGCCAAGATACCGATGAGGTGTCCGTAGACGGTGTTTCGCGGAGAGGCGGCGTTCTCGAGCGGTGTGTGAAAAAACAGGAACGCAGTCGGGCCCAGTGACGGGAAGATGAACGGCTCTCTCGTCGCTAGAGCGGCCGCCCCCATGAGGGACATCGAAATCAGCCCGTTGACGAAGGCGAAAGCGCCGAGTACAACCGTGTGGTCGTGGTGGGCTTCGAGGGTCGACAGATCGAAGCGCCGGGCCAACCCGATCACGATATCGGACGTCCGGTTACCGATGGAGTCGCGAGAGCGATCCATTTCGATCTATCCGACAACCAGCGCCTGCGGAGCGTCCGTGCTCAGTTGGGTGCGCAACCAGGATAGCTGCGTCTCGGTCTGATCGTCGCAGGCGGTAACCGTCTCGATCAGCTCTTCGTCGGGCACTGCTCGAGCGGCTTGGCCGACCAGCGTCCACGTGATATCCACGAGGCTGGCGAGCATGTACAGATCCTGTAGGTCGCGTAATAATCCGGCCGGTCCCGATCGGGGTTCGGATATCCCTTCGGGGTGCAATCGTTCGGGCTCTTCGGGGTTATCTTTGCCGTAGCGACGCGCCAGCGGAGTGAGCTGCTCGACGTGAGCGTCGCATTGCTCGGCGAAGTTCTGACAGCGGTAATGTATCCCTGCGTCCGAAGTGTGTTCGTCGGCCACCTTGCGGAACGAATCGGCGAGAGTTCGTTCGGCTTCGTGCAGCATATCCAGATAGACCGGTAGGTGCATGCTCAATCCCCTCCGTTCTCCGTTTCGGGCTGTGCCTTTTGCTCTGCTTCGGGTTGTTCTCCGTCCTCCGCTTCGGGCTGTGCCTCTTGCTCCGTGTCGGACTGCTCTTCGTCCTCCGTTTCGGGTGGAGGGCCGACGAAGGGTGGATCGCCACGGGATCGGTCAGGCTGCGTCTCTTCGTCTTCACGTCCGGGACCGACTCGCTCGACGCGAGCGCCGCACACTTTGAACTGCGGCTGTTTCGATACCGGGTCCCACGCGGTGAGAGTCAACTCGTTTGCCGTGCCGTCACCACCGCCGTAATGGAACGGCACGAACACCGTGCCGTCTCGGCTGGAGGTCACCCTCGCAGGGACCTCGATGCTTCCCCGTGGTGTGCTCACCCGTATTTGGTCGCCCTCGGTGATGTCGAGTCGCTCCGCGTCGGTGGCAGAGAGCTCCGCCCACGGGTCCGGTGCCGCGTCGTGTAACTGTTGAGCGCGGCCGGTCTTGGTGCGCGTGTGGAACTGGTAGACGGTGCGTCCAGTGGTCAGACGGAACGGATACTCTGAGTCCGGCGCGCCCGGCGGATCGGTGTAGTGAATCGCCTTGAGGATAGCGCGGCCGTCGGGATTCCGAGCGCGGAATTCGGTCTCCGTAACGGTGGCTCCGGTAGCCAAATCGTGTCCGTAGGTTTCGCAGTAGTCGGGGTGGGTACCGAACTCCGCGTCGGTGTAGAGTCGCTCGGTGCCTTCCGGGTCGTCTTCGGTACACGGCCACTGAACTCCGTCTGAATCGCGCAGCATGTCGTAGCTCATGCCGCTGTAGTCACACAGCCGCCCCTCACTGGCTTTCTTCCACTCGTCGAAGGCTTCCTCGGGGGTCGACCACCACGGTAGCGGCCGGCCTGACTGCGTCTCGAATCCCATCCGATCGGCGTAGTCGAGCCAGATGTCCAGATCGCTCCGGGCCTGTCCGGGCGGTTCGACCGCTTGCTCGGCCAGATGCACCGTACGGTCGACATTAGTGGCACAGCCAGTCTTTTCTCCCCACAGTGCCGCGGGTAGCACCACGTCGGCTAACTCGGTGGTTTCGGTGCGGTAGCCGTCGTTGACCACCACGAAGCACTGGTCGCCGGAGAGGATGCGCCGAACTCGGCTCAGTTCGGGCAGGGACACCGCGGGATTAGTCCCGGCGATCCACAAGAATCCGATCGAGCCTTCCTCGGCATACCGGAAAATCTGCATCGCGTGGGTGGGTGACGACCAGTGCGGGATCATGTCTCGCTCGACGTCCCACAGCTCGGCGAGTTCGGCGACGTGTTCGGGATTGTCCCAATTGCGAAAGCCGGTCAGTTTTCCGTCGGCCCCCGTTTCTCGGTTGTTCTGGGCGGTTGGCTGTCCGTTCATCTGCAAAATGCCAGCACCGGGTCGACCGATCGCGCCGCGCAGCAGGTGGAGGTTATTGACCCCACAGGAAGCCGCGGTGGCCTGATGCGACTGGTAGAACCCTTGCAACACTGTCGATAACGGTCGCTCGGCAGTCCCGAACAACTCGGCTGCATCCCGTATGTCCTGTGCGTCGAGTTCACAGATCTCCGCGACTCGGTCCGGCGGATACTCGTCCACGACAGCGCGCAGGTCATCGAATCCGATGGTATGCTGATGCACGTAGTCTTCGTTTATCCAGCCGTGCTCGATGAGTTGCTGCGTTAGTCCGTTCATCAGCGCCTGGTTGGTACCCGGTCGGATGGGGAGATGCACGGTGGCCTCCTCGGCTACCTCCGTACGGCGTGGGTCTACGCACACGAGCGCCGGCGGATCGTCGCCGTGCAATCGGTCCAACATCCGCGCCCATAGCACGGTCTGGGTCTCGGCCACATTGTGGCCGAAACAAAAGAGCGCGTCAGTGTGTTCGATGTCGCTGTAACTGGCGGGCTGTCCATCCGTTCCGAAGCTTTCCATGAACGCCGACGCGGCCGTCGCGGTACAAAGCCGGGTGTTGCCGTCCATATGCGGCGTCCCCAGCCCGGCTTTGCCGATCACCGCGAGCGTGTAGTACTCTTCGGCGGTGAGTTGGCCGGACGTGTAGAACCCGTGCGAGAGCGGCCCGCGCTCGTCGAGCAACTGCTGTGAGTGCTCGACGATCGTATTCATCGCCGTGTCCCAGTCGACAGCCTCTAACTCACCGGCGTCGTTACGGACTAACGGTTCGGTCAGCCGGTCGGTCTTCTCGCCTTGCCACCCGTAGAGACCCTTCGGGCCCAGCCGTCCCTTACTGACTCGGTCGGTTTCGCGGCCGCGTACCCCGACCATCTCGCCGTCGGACACCGCGATGTCGATGCCACAGCCGTTACTACAGAGGAGGCAGACCGACGATACCCACTGGTCCACGTCGCTTTCCTCCACGGCATCCGACTGTAGGTAGGAGTCGACTCGAGACGGCCATTCTGATCCGGCATCATGCGGGGTTCGCGGGCCCCAGACGTCCTCGATTCTATCGTTATCGGACATCGAGATCACTCCGGGCAGCGCCACACCGCGTCTCGTCGTGGTGGACGTTTGCGTTCATCAGGTTTCGAATCCTCCTACGATCGGTATGCGGAACGTCGGTTTAGTAGCCGACCCTTGGTGAGACGGGGCGGTCTGGAGCGATCGAAACCGATCTCGACGGCGTGGATTTCGAGCGGGACTGTGCTCGTTTCGCGAGGCCGATGTGGGCAACGGTGTCTCGATCACGGCGATCGGTGACCAGCATTCGCGGCAGAGCCGTGCGACGACGGTGTCGACGCGAGCGCGCCTCGACGTGACCGAGTGGCTCTGGTCCGAGTGTAGCAGGCGGACGGCGGTCGGCAGGTTCAACGCGGACGGTTTTGCCTCGAGCCGGAGTAGCGTTCCCGTGACCGATATCGATTCGAACGCCGACTCCGACGCCGGTACGGACGTCGATCCCGACGATCTCTCGCTGAGCGACGCCGAACGGGACGCGCTCCACGAACTGCAGTTGGGAATCGAGCACGTCCACCGGGCCTACGGCTCCTTGCTCGAGTTCCACCACGAACTCGGTCATGCGATGGACCGGATGAGCGACGCCGAGGCGCGACTCCGAGAGGCCGACCACGAGGAGTGGGCGACCGAACTCCGGGACGACCACCTTCCGACCGGCGCGATCAGCGATCAGTGGACGTTCGAACTCGTCGAGGAGTTCTCGACCGAGTTTCTCGAGGAGGTCGATACGTTCGAGGCGAGCGTCAGAGCGGAGTTGGCCGACGGCGTCGATCACGTGACCGAGCGCCGGCAGAAGCGTCGAGTTCGTGAGCGCGCCGAGACCGACGAGTGACCGGCCAACCCCGCGCTCGAGCGTTTCCGCAACGCACTGGCGCGGACGGCTGCGGTCCCTGCAGTAGACGGGGGGCCGGCTATTCGTGTGAGTTTCTAACGTAACTTGTGACACAAGATAACGGCGTGTCCAGACGGCGGATGCTCGCGCTGACAGGTGCCGCGACGTCGACGGCGTTCGTCGCCGGCTTCGCTGACACCGATACTGGCGATAGCGACGGCGTAGAGATCGAGCCCGACACGCAGATCGAGTTCTACGGGCAAACGTCCGGTTGGATCGGCATCGCGCCCGACGCGATCGCCGACGAGCGGAACCCGACGCTGATCCTTCAGGAGGGAGAATCCTACGAGATCGGCTGGACACGGGGCGACGGTGCACAACACAACATCGCGATCCAAAACGAAAACGACGAGGTCGTCGACGATCTCGCGACCGAAGTCGTCACCGACCCCGAAGATCAGTGGCTCGAGTTCGAGGCCAGTAGCGAGATGGTCTCGTATCTCTGTGAAGTTCACCCGACGTCGATGGTCGGCGATATACAGGTCGAAGGTGGCGGCGACAACGCCTGACGTCCGGTCGAAACTACAGCCCATCCTTTTTGACGAACCGACGCTATCACCGTGTCGGCTACTCAGCGATCGTGCTCGGCTGTGCGATCCGGACGTCACCTGTAGAACGTGGTCGTCGCGGCTTCCCGAATACCGACACCGCGCTACGATCTACAGATCCGGACGATCGCCGGGCGAGGTTTCGACCGCTCAGAGCTCACCGCCACAGAACGGACAGAAGTTGTAGACGCCGTCGGACGGGATCTCTTTGTCGCAGTCTGGACACCGGTCGACGGGCGTTTCGTCGGCGACGTACTGATCGAAATCGTCGACGAAGATCTGCGTGTCGGAGCCGGTTCCGTCGGGACTCGAGCCAGCGGTCTCGTCGGGGCTCGAGTCAGCGGCCTCGCCGGCGTTTTCGGCCGGTTCGGAGGCGTCCGCGCTGTCGTTTTCTCCGGACTCTGGCACGTCCGTGCCGGTGTGGTCAGGTTCCTCGCTCGCTGGTCGGTCGTCTCGCTCCGTCGCGTCCGCACTGTCGGCGGCTCGATCGCCGGTCGACTGCGACGCCGCAGTGTCGGTCGACGACCCCGAATCGTCGTCGGGACTCGCATGTCCGCCCCGGGCGGCCTGCGTTCCCGGGCTAGACGGAACGACTGCGTTCGAGGGTCGGTGACGGTCGGGCCGGGCCGATCCGCTGGACGACCGGTCCGATTCCGACGACGCTCGGCCGGCGCTCGTTCCGGCGGGCTGTCGACCGGACGGCTCCGATCGGTTCCAAAGTGGGTGGTCGAACCGCGAAAGTCGGGGTCGAGGAATCGACCAGTCGGGGACCTTCCACTGCGATCGCACGCCGGAAAGCGACCCGATGCCGTAGAGCGTCGCGACGAGCAGCGGGACGGCGATCACGGCGGTTCGTACTATCGGGGACCCCGTTCCGGCCACGACTCCCTCGAGCGTCCGCCCGATCGGTCGATTCGGACCGAGCGCTCCGTTGGCGAGGTCGACGAGCGTCACGACGGCGGGGAGCGCCGTGAGGGAGCCGACCACCAGACTCGCCGGCCCGCGGTCTTCGCGAAGCGAATCGAGTGCGATCGTTCGGTACGCCAACGCGTGCGCCGCGATCGCGACGGGAACCAAGAGCCACGATGGGAGCCACAACGCGCCGGTGTTCCAGACCGCGTACCCAATCGGAGCGACGACCCCGATCACCGGCACGAGCAACAGGGGCAGCGGACTGACGTCGTCAAATCGGGTAGCGACGTAGCGACGATAGCCGGCGACGAGGAGTCCAGCACCGGTGGCGAGCGCCAGCAGCGCCCCGAACGCGAGGATGGCCGGCCCGAGATCCACGACCGCGTGACCGCCACCCGCGGCCGCGACCGCGGCCCGCAAGGCGACGAAGCCGATGTCGGCGAGGGCCAGCGTAAGAACCGTCGTCAGTGCCGCGACTGGGACCGCGACCAGCTCTATAAGAGCGAGGGTCGCGTGATCGGTCCCCGCTCGGCTCGAGAGGCGCATGGTTGTCCGGATATATCCTGTCTGACGTAAATAAGTAGTGTTCGTCGGCATCGGCCCGACAGCGGTCGATTGCCGCTGGCCTCGACCGGATCAAGTATGGCATTTTGCTGACTGATTGGCCGAAATCCGGCCAGCGACAGCCGCGGAACGGGTCACGACAGACAGATTAGAATACGCCAGATCTGGCATACTTTTTTCTATTATGACTGAGAAAGTGCGCTGAATACCATGGCAGAACAGATCGAATTCAGCTGCGTCTCGTGTGAAACGACGTTCGATCCGACACCGAACGGCGGCTTCTGTCCGAGTTGTGACACGCCTCATCCGGACTACGAAGCGCCGGCCGACGACAGCGCCCCGGAAGACGGTGACGGCGACGAAGCCGAGACCATAGACGAAAGCGGCGACGGCGGCGACGAGTCGGCCGAGTCGGAACACGACGAGGGCGAGGCGGACGAAGCCGCCGACGAAGACGACCCTGTCGTCGAGGACGCCGAAGACGAGGCGGCGGACGACTCCGGCGGCGGAGACGCCGACGCTACAGCGGACGACGCGGCCGACGACGAAACAGGAGGAGACGGAGAAAACGCGGGGGAAACCGACGCCGACGACGAACGCGAGGGCGACGAGTCGGCGACGGTCGAGTGTCAGTCGTGCGAATCGTCGGTCAACGCCGATGCGTCGTTCTGTCCGAACTGCGGCGAGGAACTCGAGGACGACACCGAGGACGAACCGGTGGAACTCGAGGCCTGTCCGGACTGCGGGAACTCGGTCGACGAGGAATCGTTCTGTCCGAACTGCGGGACGGATCTGGACGCGGTTCGTGAGGCCGGTGGGGCCGACGACGATGCGGCAGAGAAAGAAGACGAGAGCAGCGTAGACGACGCCGAAGCCGACGATGCCGAAGCCGATGACGCCGAAGCCGACGACGCCGAGGTTGACGATGCCGAGGTCGACGATGCGGGCGAAGACGAGGTGGACGAAGACGATGCCGACGAAGACGACGCCGACGACGTGCCGACGGAGGTCACCCTCGAGATCGACGGCGAGTCGTACACGTTCGGCGACGGCGACGTGTTCGGCCGGCGGGACGAGGCGTGGCTCGCCGACCTCGTCGCGGCCAGTGGCGGCCGCGAGGAAGCGCGCTATCTCTCGAGCGAGCACCTCGAGTTCGCGGTCGAGGACGACGGCGTCTACGTGACGGACGTCAGTACGAACGGGACGGCGCTCAACGGCACTGCCATGGACGGCTCCGAGGCGAAACTCGAGGACGGCGATACGCTGACGCTCGCCGACCGCGCGGAGCTCACCGTGACACTGTAACCCGGAGATGCGATCGCCCGCAGCGGGCGGCACGCGGCAGTTCGACTCGACCGATCGGGACGGCGAGACGCCGGCTTTTATCCCTGCATCGCTTCCGCCGGAATTCGTGTCATTTCTGAGTAAATATTGGCGAAAAAGTTATCAGATCATCCTGAGACATACGAGCAGTTACCGCAATGACGACCGACCTCTCAGTCGAACTCAATCGGCCGTACGTACCGGAAAACGGTGGCGGAATTAGCTGCGAGCTAACGATCGAACCGGACGATGTACAACGCGACGAGCCAGCCGAGCGACACATCGCGCTCTGTATCGATAGTAGCGGTTCAATGTCCTACAAGAAGATGGACCAGGTCCGGGACGCGACGAACCTCGTCTTCGGCCTGCTGAACGACCAGGACTATCTGAGTATCGTCACGTTCGACACCGAAATCGACGTCATCATGGAGGCGACCCGATGGGGCGATATCGAGCGAAGCGAGGCCGAGGCGAAGCTCGACGATATCGAAACGCGGGGCGGGACCGACATCTACGCGGGCCTCGAGGAGGCACGAAAGTCCCTGCGCGGCCTCGACGAGGGCGAAGGAATCGCAAAGCGGATCCTGTTGCTCTCGGACGGACGCGACATTCGACTCGAGGAGCCGGACTTCGAGCCGCTGGCGAAGGCGACCGCCGACGGCGGGACCTCGATCTACTCCGCCGGGATCGGCTCGAACTACGACAAGGGGATTATTCGCACGCTTGGCGAACACTCCCAGGGTCAGTGGGCCCACGTCGAGAACCCGACGGACATCCGGTCCTTCTTCGGCGACGTCGTCCAGGAGGCGTCGACGGTCGTCGCGAACAACCCCGAACTGGTGATCGACCTCGAGGAGGGTTGCGAGGTCGGCGACGTCTACCGTCGGCTCCCGCAGGTTCAGGCGGTCGACGTCGAGTACGCGGGCGGCCGCGCGATCGTCGGGCTCCCGGACCTGCTCGACCGCGAGAAACAGCAACTCGTCCTGACGATGGACGCTCCGGCGGGCGACCTCGAGACGACGGCGGCGATCGCGGACGTGGAACTGCAGGCCGGGTCGGCCTCGGCGACGACTGACATCTCGGTGACGTACACCGACGATGAGTCGAAGCTGGCGACCCAGAACGAGGGCGTCACCCTCAGCTATCACGAGACCGATCTCCGCACTCGCATCGCCCACGCCGAGGACGACGACTTAGACGACGTCAAGGACCTGATCGACGAGACCGAGGTCATCACCGGCGAGACGGAGATCACGGACGCGCTCCGGGAGAACGTGACTCGGATCGAGGAGGGCGACGAAGAGGAGGTCCGCGAGGTACAGGAGGACACGACGGTCGTCTACGACGCCGGTCGGTTCGACTGATCGCGGACGATCTTCAGCGGACGCTGTGAATATATCAGCTATCAATGAGTATGTCAGAGCCAACAGTCGGTGACGAACTCGCCGGCCGGTACGAGATCCGCGAACAGCTCGGGCGAGGCGGGTTCGGCGTCGTCTGGAGTGCCGACGACGCCGAAACGGGTCGCCCGGTCGCACTGAAACACCCCAATTACAACGGCAGCGCGCCGGACGACCTCGTCGACAAATACTTCGAACGAGAGACGGACGTCCTGGAGGACATTCGCGATGCGGGCGGTCACCCGAACATCATGGGATACCACGGGACAGAGCGCGGGTTCGGGATGCCGGTCCTCGTCGTCGAGGCGATCGACGGCGAGGAGCTCGGCACCGTCGTCCGGAACGACGATCCGATCACCGACGACGACGAGGTCCGCGAGATCGGCATTGGGGTCTGCGATGCGCTATCCTTCCTTCACGATCACGACCTCATCTACCGGGATTTAAAGCCCGACAACGTCATGATCGACGGGACCGGGACGCCGAAAATCATCGACTTCACCACGGCCAAGGGCTTCGTCCCCGAGCGCGGCGGGGCCGAGTTCACGACGGGCGAGGCCTCGAGCAGCGCGGCCGGGGAGCCGAACGCGGACTCGACCGTTCCGGGTGAGTTCAAGCCGCCGGAACTGAATCAGGGCTCGGAGCAGCGCCAAGGCCCGTGGAGCGACGTCTACTCGATCGGGAAGATTCTCTGCTTTCTCAAGGTCGGCTGGGTACCCGACGACGACGGCGTCGCGCCGTCGGACTTCGGCATCGAGACGGCACCATACATGGACGAGATCATCGAGCGCTCGACCCGCCACGACACCGTCGACCGCTATCCCAACGCGTCCGTGCTCAAACGGTCGCTCGAGGAGCGCGACGCGACGATGCCGACGCAGGCGTCAGTCCGTTGGCTCGGTCGCGACGAGCGGTGGACGATCAGCCCGGGCGACACGATCGGCCGGAAGACGGCGGACGGACCGCGGCCCTCGATCATGCTCGCGGACGACCGCCACAAGGCGCTGTCGGCGGTCCACTGCCGGTTCGACACCGACGAGGCCGGCAACTGGCGCGTGATCGACACCAGCCTCAACGGCACCTACATCAGCAAACACGACGAGCGGGAGTGGCACCTCCTGCTTTCGGAAACCGGACAGGAGCGCCAGCGCCGACGCGGCGAGTCGGTCCCCGACGATCTCGAGGCCGAAAGCGCCCTCGAGTCGGGGGATACCATCGCGTTGGTCAGTCCCTCGTATCCGGAACGGTTCTACGTTCAGTTCGACCACCAACCCGCGGAATGACTATGGAATACGCGAGCACCATCGATATCGGCGCGCGAAAGCAACGACGCGACGGAATCAACGAAGACGCGATCGCGACGGCAGTCTTCGAGAACCATCATCGGCAGACCGACCGGCCAGTCGGAATCTTCGTCCTTGGCGACGGGGTCGGCGGCGAGGCCTGTGGCGACGTGGCCGCCTTCCTGGCGACGACTGTGGTCAGAAAGCGACTCACGGACGAACTCCTCGGCCCCGGAACGGACCTTCCGGAGGAGTTCGACATCGACTCCTACGAGCCGACGCCGCCGACGGTCGACGCCGCCGACGGGTCGGACGGGGCCGTCTCCGAAGAGCGAATCCGGGCCGCGATTCAGGACGGCATCGACGCCGCCCAGCGACACGTCCAGGAGTTCGCCCGGACCATCGGGGGCCGTCCGGCGACGACGCTCGTCGTCGGCGTCTATATCGACGGCTCTCTCCACTACGGCTGGGTCGGCGACAGCCGAATTTACGTCATCAACGAGCGCCACGAGGAAACCAGACAGCTCACGCGCGATCACGCCGTCACGAACGACCTACTCGAGCGCGGCGAGATCGACGACGAGGTGTACGCTCGTATCCACCCCGACGCGACGGCGATCACGAACGCCGTCGGGGGCTCTGCACACGGCCAGCCGAGCGTCGACGTCGAGTTCGGTTCCGCGGAGATCTACCGCGACGATATCGTCCTGTTCACCAGCGACGGGTTGATCGACGCGTTCCCGGACACTCGCTCGCTTCGGCAGGCCTACCAAGGGGCGACGGATTTGGACGCCGTCCGCGAGGAGATCCGCGAGTCTCTGGTGACGGACGACGAGCTCAGAGAGATTGTTCTCGAGGCCGAGGATCTTCACGACGCCGTCGAACGGCTCGTCTCCTTCGCCAACGAGCGCGGCGGCAAAGATAATCTCTCGGTCACGCTCGCCCGAGATCCCGGCACGACGCCTTCGCCGGACGCGCCGCCGCTCCGAGGCGATGTCGACTCCCAGGAGCTGACCGATCGGGAAACGGTCATCGAGCCGGCCGGAAGTGACGATGACACAGGGGCGGAGCCGGAATCGGAGGGCGGCGCGGATTCGGCGGACACCGAACGTGAGTCGACCGAGTCGGACGGCTCGAATGCCGACGGATCGAGCAACGCGCCGAGAGAGGGCGGCACCGCGAAGGTCGTTTCGGCCGGTGAGGGCGACCCGCCGTCGGCGGCGGTCACGATCGCAGGCGACGAAACCATCTTCGAGATCGTCGACGGCGTCACCATCGGCCGGACGACGGACGACCGCGACCGGAACCCGAACATCGGCCTCGTCGTCGACGACGACGACGATCCCGTCGAGTCCACACACGCCAGACTGGAGTTCGACGACGGCGGCTGGCGCATTCGCGACGTCAGCGCCGTCGGGACGTTCGTCGAGGAGACCGACGGGGAGTGGGCGGTGCTTCTCTCGAGCGAGGGAGCGGCGCTGCACCGAGAGCACGGGTTCGATCCGACTGCCGCCGCCGACGGCGAGCTCGCCGAAACGTCTCGATTACAGGACGGAACGGCGTTTACGCTCGAGGACCCGCGGAAGGAGGACCCGATCACGTTCCGGTTTTTCTCGTCGGTCGACCACGCCCGGAACCGGACACGCTGGAGCGACCCGACCGACGGGAGGCCCTTCGGCGGGTTCCGGACGTAGTCGCGGAGCCCGACGGAATGACGGGTGACGCACGTCCCGGAACGGTCATCGACGATCGGTTTCGACTCGAGGAGCGAATCGACACCGGCGGACTCGCGACGGTCTGGCGGGCGAGCGACCGCGAGCGAGAGCGACCGGTCGCGCTCAAGTGCGAACCCGACGGTGCGAGCGAGCGAGAGCGGGTCCGAGCGCACTTCCGGGGAGAATTGCGGTGGTTCCGTCGGTTCGAGGGCGGACCGGTCCCGGGGTCGCTCGTCCGCTTCATCGACGGGTCGGTCGGCGAGGGGACGGCGTATATCGCGACGGAACTGATCGGCGGCGGCTCGGTCGCCGATCGCTTCGACCGCGAGGATCGGGACTCCTCGCTCGAGGCCATTCGCGAGATCGGCGGCCCCGTCTGTCGGACCCTCGCGTTCCTCCATCACAACGGCGTCGTCCACCTCGATCTAAAGCCGAGCAACGTCCTCGTTCGCCACACCGGACGGCCCGCAGTGATCGATCTGAACGCCGCGGTGTCGACCGAGGCGGAGCCCGACGTACGCTTCGGTACGGACCCGTTCAAAGCGCCCGAACTGACGCGGCCGGACGCCAGCGAGGCACCGATCGGGCCGCGAGCCGACGTCTACGCGCTCGGCGCGTTCCTCTCCGCGCTCCTGACTGGATCGGCGACGGCCGCATCGAGTGTGACACGGGCAGTCACCGAACTGCGAGCGCACGACGCGGAGCCACCGGCCGCCCTCGCGGCCCTCGTCCGACGAGCGACCGCGCCGGACCCACACGATCGGTTCGACGACGCTGGTGATCTATACGACGCCCTCGTCCCGGTCCTCGAGGCGTCGGAACAGACGGCCCGCCTCGTCCACGACCCGTCCGGTCGGGCCGTTCGCGTTCGCCCCGGCGACACCGTCGGCCGCTGGGCGGTAGACCGCCGGGTTCCGACGATCGTCCTTCCCGACGAGGAGCAGTTTCTCGATCCGGACCACGCCGTCCTTGAGCACGACGGGACGGCCTGGCACCTGCGAGACCGGAGCCTCAACGGCACCTACGTCCGGAGAGACGCCGACTGGGAGTATCTCCTCTCTCGAGACGGACGCAAACGCCGACGCAGCGCCGATGCGCCGCTTCCCCGCCCCGAACCGCCGACGTCGACCCGGCTCTCGGACGGCGACCGGATCGCACCCGTTTCCCCCGACTACGGCTGTCGGTTGACGTTCCGAACCGAACGGTGATCGAGCCGGCCCGCGTCGGTAGTTCCGACGCAGTCCTCGAAGCGAGATCTCCCCCTGCGGTCGACTGCTGCCGCGTGAGGGCGACTATTACCACCCTCCGATACTCCGCCAGTAAAGCACGGAACCGGAGCCGCCGTTCGTCGGCTTCGAACAGACCGTTCATATGTTGTGATCGAGATCCCATATCGAATTCAGACAGTGATTGACTCGAGTACCGGTCCGACGCTGCCGACATCGCGGGTACAAACATCCGGTTGAATGTTGTAATTTCAACGTTTCTCAACGTCTCATACAACAGATTTATCTGCGGAAGCGACCACTGTGCAAGGTAATGGGGGGTCGTTACGCACGGACGCAGTCGGCCGGCGATATCGACGTATCACAGCCAAACCGAAGCACAGTGACCGAAGACGAACTCTTCGAACTGCTGTCGAACCGGCGGCGACGCCATATCCTGCGCGTGCTTATGCGCGAAGGCGAGCGAGTCGATATCGGCGACCTCTCACAGGAGATCGCCGCTCGCGAGGACGATATCGCGTTCGATGAGGTTGCGAGTGCCGATCGAAAACGGGTGTACACGGCCCTCCAGCAGTCGCATCTGCCGAAGATGGATAAAATCGGCGTCATCGAATTCGATCGCGACCGCGGCGCGGTCGAAGCGACGCCGACGCTCGAGGACGTCGAGATCTACATCGATATCGTTCGCGGGCGCGAGATGCCCTGGAGCGATTACTACCTGGGACTGACGGGGATGACCGGCCTGTTGGTGGTCGCGTCGGCACTCGAAGTAGTGCCGTTCGTCGGTCCTCCGTCGCCCGCGTGGGCTGTCTTCGTCATCGTTACCTTCGGCAGTTCTGCCCTCGCCCACCGCTTTTACGCGCGGCGGAACCGACTCGGGATCGCAAACGATCCGCCGGCCGTGGAACTCGAGTACCGCGGACATCCGAGCGACGACTAATGCACGCTCTATGAAACGAACGAGACGCGGAACACTGGCGCTGATGGCGGGGGCAAGTAGCGTCATCGCCGCCGACACGAGCGGGTTCTCGAGCGCGGTCAGTGCCCGCGTCGAGGGTATCTGGGACCGGTCGTGACGGGGTTACAGCCGGTCGATGACCGCATCGGCGAACGTCGACAGCGCCTGCGCCGGCTCGTCGCTTTGTAGGCCGACGATGACGTGATCGACGCCCAGCGCCTCGAGGTCGCGGAAGTACTCACGGAACCACTCGAGGCCGGCGCGATAGCCGAGATGCAGCGGTTCCGGTTCCGCATCGGGGTCGTCGGCCAGTTCGACGCGGACGGCCATCGCGTAGGGTTTCTCGGCCGCCGCGTCGCGCCAGTCGGCCACGTAGTTCTCGAGCGTGCGCTCGGGCAGGTGATAGAACAGCCAGCCGTCGCCGTGCTCGGCGATCCACTCGCGGGACTGGCGGGCGTGGCCGGTTGGCAACAGCGGGATCGTCTCTGCCGTCGGTTTCGGGACCACGTCGAGGTCGCCCTCGAGCGATCCCCACCGCCCCTCGAGTTCCGGGAAGTCCTCGCGCCAGACCGTCCGGAGGGCCTCGACCGCGTCACGAAACAGCGCGCCGCGCTCGTCGCGGTCGACGTCGAAGGCGGGGTACTCGGGGTCGCGGTCGCCGGAGGCGACGCCGAGGACGAGCCGGCCGTCCGAGAGCCGGTCGACGGTCGCGGCCGACTTCGCGACGTGGATCGGGTGACGGAGCGTGAGGACGATACTCGCGGTGCCGAGCGCA
The DNA here is from genome assembly GCF_046097095.1 of Natrinema sp. 74. Taxonomy (NCBI): domain Archaea; kingdom Methanobacteriati; phylum Methanobacteriota; class Halobacteria; order Halobacteriales; family Natrialbaceae; genus Natrinema; species Natrinema sp. 74. Next base: position 2,092,892 of record NZ_CP175698.1, on the reverse strand, counting down.
ATCTCGTCAGTGTGAGCCGCGACGTGGGAGAGCCACGGCCAGGGGTCGAACGTCTGGCCGGCATCGCCGAATTTGGGCCAGTAGGTCGGCACATCCCGCGCCCAGAGGCCGTCGAAGCCGACCGACTCGGCGTGGGCCGCAAGCCGTAACTCGTCGTCGATCGACGGCGTCGAGCGGGTGGCTCCCGTCAGCGGGAACCCGGTGCCAAACGTCATTCCGTCGCCCGAAAACAGTCGCCGATACCCGGGATTCTCGTGTCCGTCGGCCATTCGATCGTGCTACCGGTCGCTCGGCCATGACGGTGACGGTGTCTGTTCGACCGTCTCCGCCGCGGTCGAGTCGACACCGTCGCTCGTCGGCGAATCGAAAAAACGGACAATCGAAGTGAGAGTCGTCGGTGGTCTCGAGCCGATTAGTCGTCGGCGGGTGCAGCGCCGGCGCCGTCCTCGGCCTGCTCTTTCGTCCACGAGAGCTTGCCGCCGGCCGCGAGGATGGCGCGCTCGCGCTCGGAGGCGTCGAGCGTCGCCGTGTACTCTTCGTCGCCGTTGATGCGGACGGTGAACTCCTCCTGTCCGCTGGTGACGGCGTCGTAGACGTCGTCGACGATCTCGACGTCGTCGCCCTGATCGATGTTCTCGTAGGTGTCTTCGTCGATCGTCAGCGGGACGATCCCGAAGTTAAAGAGGTTCGCGCGGTGGATCCGGGCGAAGCTCTGTGCGAGGACGCCCTCGATGCCGAGATACATCGGACAGAGGGCGGCGTGCTCACGAGAGGAGCCCTGCCCGTAGTTCTCGCCGGCGACGAGGAAGCCACCGTCGGCCTCGAGCGCGCGATCGGCGAAGGTTTCGTCGACGCGGCTCAGGGTGAACTCGCTGAGCTTGGGGACGTTCGACCGGTACATCAGGATGTCCTGGGTCGCGGGGATGATGTGGTCGGTCGTGATGTTGTCCTCCATCTTCAGCAGGGCCTCGCCCTCGACGTCGGTGCCGAGCTGGTCTTTCAGCGGCACGTCGCCGATGTTGGGGCCCTTGATGAGTTCGTCGTCGACGGCCTCGTCGGGGCTGATGAGGTCCGTCTTGGAGCCGTCGTACTCGTCGGGGAGCTCGACTCCGGGGGCCTCGAGGTCGCCGAGTTCGTCGGCGAGGTCTCGCGGATCGACGATTTCGCCCTTGATCGACGCGGCGGCGGCGACCTCCGGCGAGCAGAGGTAGACGTTGTCGTCTTCGATGCCCGAGCGGCCCTCGAAGTTGCGGTTGAACGTCCGCAGCGAGACGGAGTCCGAGGAGGGGACGTGACCGATGCCGATACAGGCACCGCAGGTCGCCTCGGAGAAGTTGACGCCGGCGGCCATCATTTCGGCGACCCAGCCCTCGCGGGCGAGCATCTCGGAAGCCTGCTTTGAGCCGGGGGCGACGATGGTGTCGGTCTCCATCGAGGTTTCGCGGCCCTCGAGCATCTTGGCGACGGGGAGGATGTCCTCGTAGCCGCCGTTGGTACAGGAGCCGACGATGACTTGTTCGACGGACTGGCCGGCGACTTCGCTGACAGGAACGACCTTGTCCGGCATCGAAGGCTGGGCGATCAGCGGCTCGAGGTCGGAGAGGTCGACGACGATCTCGTCGTCGTAGTCGGCGTCGTCGTCGGGCTGGAGCTCCTCGTACTCGTCGCCGCGGCCGACGCGCTGGAGGTAGTCCTCGGTCTGCTCGTCGGTCGGGAAGATCGACGTCGTCGCACCGAGTTCCGTGCCCATGTTGGTGATCGTCATCCGCTCGGGCGCGGTCAGGGTCTCGACGCCAGGCCCGGTGTACTCGAGGATCTTGCCGACGCCGCCCTTGACGGAGAGGCGACGCAGGAGCTCGAGGATGACGTCTTTCGCGGTGGCCCACTCGGGGAGTTCGCCCTCGAGGCGGACGTTGACGACTTCGGGCATCTCGATGTAGTACGGTGCGCCGCCCATGGCGACGGTGACGTCGATCCCGCCAGCGCCGATAGCGAGTTCGCCGAGACCGCCGGGCGTGGGCGTGTGGCTGTCGGATCCCAGCAGGGTCTTGCCGGGGGCCGCGAAGTTCTCGCGGTGGACGTTGTGGCAGATGCCGTTACCGGGACGAGAGAAGTGAGCGCCGTATTTACCGGCCGCAGAGCGGAGGAAACGGTGGTCGTCAGTGTTTTTGAAGTCGAACTGATAGGTCTGGTGGTCACAGTACTGTGCTGCGATCTCGGTCTGAACCTCGTCCAGTCCCATCGCTTCGAACTGGAGCCAGACCATCGTACCGGTCGTGTCCTGAGTGAGTACCTGATCGATCTCGATCCCGATCTCCTCGCCGGTCTCGAGGTCGCCCTCGACGAGGTGGTCGTCGAGAATCTTCTCGGTGAGAGTCTGTCCCATAGCATCCCGAACTCGGCCTTCCGTCGTGATAAATCCAGCGTGTTTCTGTGAGTTAGAACCGCCCGAAACCGTCCGTAACGAGACGGTTCGTGAAAATATTGCCGGTCTGGCGACCGTTCATCGACCGGAGCGCGGTCGGACATCGCATTCCGCGAACCGTCGATTCGATCGCGGTTTGCCGACGCATGACGGCTGGTAGCGAGTCGCCGACCCGTCGTGAACGGACACGCTTTTGCCGTCGCCGCGGCCTTGGCACCACATGTTCCGTTCCGGTGCCTTCGTCGCCGACCACGTCTCGCCGACGACCGACGCACAGGTCCAGCCAAACGGCGTAGACCTCACCGCCGATGTCGTCTTCGAGCAGCTCGAACCGGGCTACATCGGCCGAGACGGTAAGCAGATTGGTGATCGCATCGCCCGCCCGCTCGAGGAGCTCGAGGAGGCAGACCCCGATACCTACTACCTGCCGGAGGGGGCCTACGTCGTTCGCTACGGCGAACGGATCGCGATTCCGGAGGGCCACATCGGCTTTGTCTACCCGCGCTCGTCGCTCATGCGCAACTCCTGTATGCTCAACACGGCGGTCTGGGACGCCGGCTACGAGGGACGCGGCGAGGGACTGTTACAGGTCCACCACGACATCCAACTCGAGCGCGGTGCCAGAATCGCGCAACTGGTCTTCGCCGAGGCCGATCACGAGGACGTCTACGAGGGCAGCTATCAGGGCGAGAACCTCGAGTAACCGAGCGTATCGACCGCCGGGTTGCACATTGTTTTGTCGCTCCTTCTCCTACGCTCGAGCGAGTCCCGATGATGGCGACCACCCACGTGTTCACCGGGCTGGCAGTCGTCGCGCCGATTGCCTATTTCGTCCCCGAGTTCGCGGTCGTACTCGGGGTCGGTGCGATACTGGGCGGGCTCGCTCCCGATTTCGATCTCGTCTTCGCCCACCGACGAACGCTGCACTTTCCGGTCGCCGGCCTCGCGGTCGCCGTTCCCGCAGTCGCGGTCACTGCGGCTGCCCCCTCGAGTCTGACCGTCGGGCTCGCGGCCTTCGCCGTTGTGGCCTGGCTGCACGCGGCCAGCGACGCGATCGGCGGGGGGCTGGAGATGGACCCGTGGAACGACCGCACCGAGCGCGCGGTCTACGATCACGTCCGCCGCCGGTGGATCCGACCGCGGCGGTGGATCCGCTACGACGGTGCGCCCGAGGACGCCGCCGTTGCGGGCACGCTCGCGGTGCCAGCGCTGGTCGTCTTCGAGGGCTGGCTCGCCGCCGCGATCACCGGCGGACTAGTTGTCTCGCTGGTCTACGCGCTGCTCCGACGGCGACTGATCGCGTGGACGCCCGACTGGCTCGAGTAATCGATTCACAGCGAACGGGTCTCGGGCGACGACTGTCACGTGATGCGAAGTCGGAACGCTGATACGCGCGGTGGTCGAGCGACCCCGTATGGTCGACGCGCTCGTCGCTCGAACGACACATCTGGTCTTCGCTGCTCTCTGGGCCGGCAGCGTCTGCTTTGTCGCCGCCGTCGTCCTGCCGCTGGCCCGCGACGGAGCGTTCAATACGACCCGGCCGCTCGAGGTCATCTCGGGGAGACTCACGACGATCTCGCGCGTGAGTTCGCTCGTTCTCTTTCTGTCCGGAAGTTATCTGGCCGGCACTATCTATACAGCCGAGAAGCTCTTTGGATCGACGAGTGGGCGGCTGGTGCTTGCGATGGTCGCACTCTGGCTCGTCCTAACCGGACTCGTCGAGATCGGTGCAAAGCGGTTCGAGACGGGGCTCACCGGGAAGAAAATCCGCGAACCCGCTCGCGAGGCACTGCCGGTGTTCCGGGCGGCGGCGTTGGTCGCGATCGGCCTACTCGTCGTCGCCGGCCTACTGTCGGCCCACGTCGGTCAGCTCCTCTGAGACGAGCGCCGATTAGATTCCCAATGTGAACGTGTCGGAAATGAACATTCTTGCGAAAGATACTTAGTCAGTTACTATAAGGTAGTGGCTAATGATCAGGGGTAAAGACATGGCCATCTCGCTGCTCGCAGTGGGAACGGCCGCCGTGGCCGGCTATGTCCTGCAGTCGGAGCAGTCGACGTCTCGCCTATCACGATCGAAAGCGAACCTCGGCGCGCGTCTCATCGGGCCAGAAGCCGTGCCGAACGACGCGACCGTCGTCGACGCCTCCGCACAGCGCCTCGGAGAGATTCCCGGCGCGCGGCGGGCGCTCGACCGGGCGGTCCGCAACGGCGCACGGAACGAGTGGGAACACGTCACGCTCGAGCGCGACGGTGCCTGGTCCGTCGTCGACCGCATTCGAGAATCGCTTCCATACTACGATGCCGACGACGGCGCGTACAACGGCGTCTACGTTCGATACGACGAGCGGATCGTCATCCTCGACGCGATCGGCTGGGCGCGTCTCGAGGAGCCGATTCGGTAGGAACGGCCGCAATCACGTCGCTATCCTGGATAATCCGCCATAACATTAATTTCGAACGACTTCCTCGGTTGGTCCGACGGTGACTCGAATCGGACGGGCAGTCGTCTTCGTCAGCGACGACCCGACGCCGCCGCGGGTCCTCGAAGACGCGTTCGACGTGGAGGTGCTCCGAGACCGCGCGGCGGTCGTCGACCGGGTCGACACGACCGCCGTTAGTGGTATCGTCGTCGACGGGACCGACGCCGACCGCATCGAGACCGTAGCCGCGATCCGCGAGGCGGCTCCCGCGGTGCCCATCATCTATGCGACGGCGACACCGGACGGTGCCGTCGCGGCCGCAGCGACGCGAGCAGGGGCGACCGAGTACTTCGCGGATACGACGGACGAGACGCTCGCCGATCGTCTCGCGGCCGTCTCGGCCACCGAGCGGACGGCCACACGGCCCGTCGCGACCGAGGTCGTACGCGGCGATCCAACGGACCGGAACGCCGACGACGCGGCCGTCGATGTCGGCCCGTCCGGCGGCGAGCGGTCCGACGGCCCCGGCGGCGCACCCGTTTGGAGCCGCCACGTCGACGTCGTTGCCGAGTTACTCGAGACGACGCAGGCGTTGTTCTCCTGTGAATCGCAGGCGGACGTTGCGACGGTCATCGTCGACGCCGCCGAGCGCGTCCTCGGGTTCGATGTCGTTACCGTCCGTCTCTACGATCCCGGGACCGAAGCGGTGGTTCTGACGGCCGCCTCCGACGCCGTCAGCGAACTGTTCGACGAGCGGAAACGCGTCGGACTCCACGAGAGCAAGATGGGCGAAGCGTTCCGACGAGGTGAGCCGATCGTCTTCGAGGACGTCGCGATCGAATCGCCCTACGACTACGGGACGCTCAGTGGCGCGATGAGCATCCCGCTTGGCGACCACGGCCTTCTCAACGTCGGTTCGCCGGAAAGCAACGCGTTCGACGAGCACCACGTCCAGCTCGCGCAGCTACTGACCGCGAGCGCCACCGCGGCGCTCGAGCGAGCCGACCGCCGCGAGGACCTCCTCCGACACGAACAGGTTCTCGAGACCGTCGAGGGAATGGTGTACGCGACCGACGAGGACGCGCGCTTTTCGCTCGTCACGGATCCGCTCGCCGAGCGGTTGGGATACGACCGCGAGGAACTACTCGGCGAACACGTCTCGATGGTCTTCGGCGAGCAAGCACACGACCGCGCGATCGAGCACGTCGACCGGTTGCTCGCTGACTCGGAACGGGACAGCGCCCCGTTCGAAGCCACCTATATCACCGCCGACGGTGACCGATTTCCGGTCGAGATCGAGTGTTCGCTTCTCCCGCGCAGCGAGCGCGAGATTGAAGCCGAGGCGTTCGGCGGGACGGTCAGCGTCGTCAGGGACATCACCCAACGCAAGGAGCGCGAGCAGTACCTGCAAGTGCTGAACCGCGTCCTCCGACACAACCTGCGCAACGACCTCACGGTCGTCATCGGCTACGCCGAACTCCTCTGTGAACGACTCGAGGACCGGGATCTTGCGGCCGCCGCGAGCACCCTTCAACAGACCGCGACCGACCTCGCCGCCACCAGCGAGAAGACGCGCGCGATCCAGTACGCCCTCGAGCGCGACGACGAACTGGAGCCGGTCGACGTCACCGCGGTCGTCGAGGAGACCGTCGCCGACTGCGACGCCGACGGGGCTATGATCTCCGTCTCGACGACGGGATCCCACCGAGCCCTTGCCGACCCCGGCCTCGAGCTCATCGTCGAGAACTTGCTCGAGAACGCGATCCGACACGCGAAACCGGAGCCGACCGTCGAGGTGTCGGTCGCACGCGACGGCGATCTGATTCGGCTCGCCGTCGCCGACGACGGGCCCGGCATCCCGCCCGCCGAGATCGACGTCGTCACCGGCGAGAGCGACATCACGCAACTGACCCACAGCAGCGGCCTCGGGCTCTGGCTCGTCCGCTGGATGGTCGATAGCTACGACGGCACCGTCTCGTTCTCTCGGTCGGCCGCCGGCGGCAGCCGCGTCGAGGTCGTGCTCGAGGCCGCACCGGCGAACGCGTAACGCACCTGCCTTCGGCGTTCCCATCGCGGAACCGCAACCACTACCACACCGGCCGGCCGACGCCTACCCATGCAACTGGGCCTGATCGGACTCGGGCGGATGGGACAGATCGTCGTCGAGCGAACTCTCGCGGCGGGCCACGAGGTCGTCGCCTTCGACCTGGACGAGGATGCCGTCGCGACGGCGGCCGACGCCGGTGCCGAGCCGGCCGACTCGATCGGTGACTTCGTCGACCGACTCGGTGCGGACAAACGCATCTGGCTGATGGTTCCCGCCGGCGAGGCAGTCGACGTTACACTCGAGGAACTCGAGTCGTTCCTCGACGGCGACGATATTGTCGTCGACGGCGGCAACTCCTACTTCGAGGACTCCGTCCGTCGGGCCGAGTCCTGTCCCGCGGCCTACCTCGACTGTGGTACCTCCGGCGGCCCCGCCGGTGCCGAACTCGGCTTCTCGCTGATGGTCGGCGGTCCACAATGGGCCTACGACGAACTCGAGCCGGTCTTCGACGCCGTCGCGACCGGCCCCGACGGCCACGAACGAATGGGGGCTGCAGGCTCGGGCCACTACGTCAAGATGATCCACAACGGCGTCGAGTACGCCCTGATGCAGACCTACGGCGAGGGCTTCGAACTGCTTCACGAGGGGCGATACGATCTTGACCTCGAGAACGTGGCCTCGGTCTGGAACAACGGCGCGGTCATCCGCTCGTGGCTGCTCGAGCTCTGCGAAGAGGCCTTCCGCGAGGAGGGAACCGATCTCGGGACCGTCGCCGACCGCGTCGAAGGCGGGTCGACGGGTACCTGGACCGTCCAGGAGGGGCTCGAACAGGAGGTTCCCCTACCGCTGATCTACACGGCACTCGCAGAGCGGTTCGGCTCGCGGGCCGACGACGGCCGATTTTCGCGACGGCTCGCGAACCGACTTCGGTACGGCTTCGGCCGCCACGAGGTCCCACGACGCGAGTGAGCGCTTGATCGAATACCGTAACGCGTATATCCACCATCGGAATACTCGGCGTCAGTCGCGGTGTTTCGTCCGCGTAAGTCGGCGTGCTGAACCGTTCTTTTCTCCGAACGCACACGGTTGAAATATTGGAACATCTTCTTTACTCCCGGCCGCCCACCGGCAGTTATGAACTCGTTCGAGTCAACATCGGTCGCGGCCGACGGATCGCTCAGTATGACCATTATCGACCTTGTCGCCCGCACCGACGACGCCGACCCGGTCGCGCTTGACCCGCTGTACAATGCGATCGATCCTGACCTCCTTGACTCGCTCCCCGATTCGGACGGCTTTACCAGCCTCGAGTTTTCGTATCACGGCTATACCGTCACGGTCGAGGACGGGGCCGACGGCGTCGAAGTGACACTCGCGGATGCGGCGGTTTCGACCGACGGCGCGGGCACCGACCTCGTCGACACTAGCTCGTCGACGTAACCCGACCGCGGGAATCGCCAACGGCTACTCGGAAACGGAACCTGTTGTGTGTTCGTTGACACTATCGTAGCCACTGAACGTCACTGCACACGTGTCGGGGTGAGCAGCCCCGAAGGGACTGCGAGCGCTGCTGACACTTCTCTCTAACGAAGCGAGCGGGAAACGTCAGGAATGGTTCGAATCCCTCCGCGCCCGTGCAGCGACGGTGTGACGAGCGAACTGGCACGGCGGATTTGACGGAGAAAGCGGCGGGAAACGGGCCGTTCCTCGGTGAGTACATCGCCGCGGTGAACGCGTCGGTATCGGCCGGGGTTCCGGCCACCTGCGCCGTGAGTGTCGCGCGACGGTCAGTGACGGAGTTGTCCCGTGCTTACGAGCAGGGAGCTCGACCGGCGGTCGTTCGTCGTCAGTCGTCAGCGGGTGATTCGGCCGGAATCTCGCTGCTGTTGAGTGTCGCCTCCGGTAGTAGCGTGTCCTCGAAGTCGAACTCGGTCAACTCCTCGCCGGCCGCAACGCGGGTGGGCCAGTCGGGGTTGGCCAGCGCACTCCGAGCTACCGTGATGAGGTCGGCACCCGATTCGATAGCATCGCGGGCGTCTGCGGGGTCACCCAATCCACCGTTCGCGAGGATCCGTGTCTCTGCATGGTCAGCGGCCAGTTCTGCCAGCGTCTGGTCCGTCTCCGGAAACGCCGCCGTCGTAATGTCCGGGTCAGTGACGTGGACGTAGTCGCCGTCGTCGAGCGTCGAGAGATAGCTCTCCGCTTCGTCGGCGTTCCAGCGGTGGTCCTCGTCATTGACCTTCGTTTGCGAGAGGCGGATACCCACGACGAAGTCGTCCGGCGTCGCCTCGATGACGGCATTGAGGACCTCCGTCGGGAACCGGGCGCGGGCCGCAGGTGAGCCACCGTACGCGTCGGTGCGGTCGTTGAGGTGGCGTGAGAGGAACGTGTCGAGCAGATAGCCGTTCGCACCGTGTATCTCGACACCGTCGAAGCCAGCGTCGGCGGCGCGCTCGGCCGCCGCGACGAACGACTCACGAACGTCGTCGAGTTCGTCCGTCGTCAGCTTCCGGGGCGTCGAGAACGGGCCGTCCCCGCCGTACAGTGGGAGCTGTTCGCCCTTGGGCGTGACCGGCGAGGGTGCAACTGGCTCACCGCTCTCGGCCTGCGTGAGCGGGCCAGCGTGCATGAGCTGGGCGATAATCGGTGATCCGGCGGCGTGGACAGCCTCAGTAACCGTCTCCCACTCGGCAGCCTGCTCGTCAGTTGCGAGACCGGGTTGATTGTCGTAGCCCTGTCCGCGGACCTCGGGGTACGTGCCTTCGGTAATGAGGAGGGAAAAGCCTCCTTCGGCGAATTTCGCGTAATAGCGAGCCATCTCGGTCGTCGCCGTCCCGTCGGCGTTCGCAGAGGTTCTCGTCATCGGTGCCAGTCCGACACGGGAATTGAGTCGAAGTTCACCGAGCGACGTGTCGTCGAAGAGTGAAACAGACATCAGCGGTTGTAACGGGGGACGCCATATAACTGGCCGGCGGATTGGCATGGCGTATGCACAAAACGTGTGGTAATACCAAACACCACGATCAGCCGACGCGCTCATTGGACGGAACGGCGCTCAAGTCACCGTACGTTCCTGGCCGTCCCTCCGCGACGAGCATAATATTGTTCCATTCAGGATTTTCTGGATGGTGAAAGTCACACTCGATAGATATTCCTCGAGTCGGCGGCGTCGTGCTCTAGCAGCCACTGAAACGAGTTATACACTAATCGTAGTGCCGTCCAGCGATCAGTTATGCAGTGACGTTCGCTACTCTCGGCCAGAAGTTCCGACCCCCGTTGGAGAAAGTATGGTGCGATCGTTGGATGATTATGCACGCGCCACGTAGAACAGCGCGATGAGTGAGAACTCGAGCAACGATGTCGAGACACCCGGCCGAGAATCCCGGGATATCGACGCGACTGACGAGGACCATCGGGAAGTCGGACGAGGCCTCCTTGACGAGGAGATGGGGCCCAGCGGAGCGATGGCCCACCTCTACCGCGGCGAGATCCATCGCATGCGGTTCTGGCGCGAGCGACTCGATCGTACGACCAACTGGGCCGTCATCGTCTTGGCGGCCATTCTCACCTGGGCGTTCTCGAGCGAGTCGAACCCCCACTACGTCCTGTTGGCGGGAGCGGCCGTCCTCGGCGTCTTTCTGGTCATCGAGGCGCGACGGTATCGGGGCTACGACATCTGGCGATCGCGCATGCGGACGTTACAGAAGAACGTCTTCGCGTACGGGCTCGATCCGTCCCAGGGGCTCGAGGACAGAGACTGGCGGGCGAAGCTGAGCAAGGACTACCGCCAGCCCCGGCTCAAGATCTCACGGACGGAGGCCCTCGCTCACCGACTCCGGCGCGTCTATCTGCCGCTGCTGAGCGTCTTGCTCGGCGCGTGGGTCCTGCGCGTGACGGCGTTTGCGGACACGCCGTGGCCGGCCAGTGCGGCGATCGGTCTGATCCCGGGAACGATAGTCACGGCGCTCGTCGTCCTGGGCTACGGGGGACTGCTCCTCGTCGCGCTCAACCGAGAGACGTGGCACGCCGAGACGGAACTCATGACCGAGGACCTCCGCGAACGGTAGCGGAATCGCCTCGGTCGATCGGACCGGTGTTGGTTGCTCGATTCCGACTGCATGTCGGTCGACTCGAGACTATGCCGCTTCGTCGGGGTCGTACGTGAAGATATCCTCGATTCGACAGTCGAAGAAGGTCGCCAGTTCGAACGCCAACCCCAGACTCGGATCGTAGCGCCCTCGCTCGATGGAGTTGATCGTCTGCCGTGTGACGCCCACTTCATCCGCGAGTTCTCCCTGCGTGAGGTCTGCTTTGGCGCGCCAGACCGTGAGATTGTTCTCCATGGATTGGTGCGGTCAGAACTGCCGCTTGTACCATAGTCTCGTGACGACGACCGTGAGGGTTCCGAAGAGCCACAGCGCGGCGACGACTCCGTAAGGGTCGACGGGAAGTTGGGACACTCCGGATTCCTGAATTCCACCGATCGTGAGCAGAAATAGCAGCCAGTACACCGTCCAGAACGCGATGTACCCCGAACGGTAGTGAATTTGCAGGCTCCGCTCGTCGAACTGCCTAGTGCTTTTATCGTGTTGATACCAGCCAAACGCCGTGGCCGAGATGAATCCACCGCCAAGCAAGACCACAGTGCTCGCGCCCGACTCTAACCCCAACCGGCCGTAAAGCGCAGCCATCGAAACAACCATCCCAACCAGTGCGACCGCAACGATCGCGTACCGTTTGACCGTTGACACCATATGTAAAGTTACTACGACAATATGTATTAATTACGTTACGGATTGGAAAAGTTCGATGCCAATAGGTCGTTGGGCAGTGACGGATATTGACGCCGGAGAGTTCGGGTCGAGGAGACCATCCGTCGGGCATACACGAGTTACCTCAGTAGGTCACCACGGCGCTCGAGCGATAGTTCCTATCGCGGTCTCGAGATGGACTCTCGTAGTCATATGCTCATCAAATACACGGCGAACCAGGCGGAATCTATCGTCTCTCCGACCGTGGCCGCTCGTTTCTCGAGGGTGATTTCGATGCCAACGAGCTAGAGAGACATAGCTCAACGGACGGTGATCTCGGATCGAATCGAGTGCCGCGGCGATGGCACTTGGTTTATAACTATCTCGGCATAACAGGTCGGATAGTAACTAGCAGCGATGGGACAAGGGAAACGCAACATAGCGGTCCGTTTTTTCGGCGGAGCGGGGAACTATACGGATGTACTCGCGGAGTTGTGTCAGTACGTTCTCACCGAGAACCCGACCGAAGCGGCGGTGTTCGAGTGGCTCACATCGAATACACGGGCGACGAGCGATGACGGAATTCAGGATCGAATCGGCTTTCTCGAGTCGATCGAGCTACTCGAACTCGAGTCGGATCGCGTTCGGCTCACACAGCAAGGGATCGAGTGGCTGGCAGAAACAGATCCGGAGTATCTCTACGGGCTGCTCGCGAGCAATGTCCACGGGTTCGATACGATACTGCAGACACTGCTCGACGGTCCGAAGACTGACGCTGAATTGGGGGCCGTGATTACATCCGAACACGCCGAGTTCGACTGGAACGATTCCGCCGGCCCTGCCCAGCACCGAGGGTGGTTGCAGAGTCTCGGCTACATCGAACGATCTAACGGCGTGAACGCGCTCACGAACGATGGACAGGAACTGGCTCGGCGACGATCGGCCGAGTATCCGTACTTCGAGCGGGACGAATTTTACACGCAGACCGAACTCGAGGAAGAACTCGGAACCAACTTCGGCGCATACATCAAGGGCATCAATCCCCGGACGGACGAGAACGGTAACCTCGACTTCGTCGTCATCAAGGCTCGAGAGGACGGGCCGTATAGCGATGAGTTCGGGAAGGAGCAGTTCACCTACATCGGTGAAGGGCTGCCAGAGAAGGGTGACCAACGCCGGACAGCCGCGAACGGGGCGCTTCTCGACCAGGCTGACCGATCGACCGCTCCGGTATACTTCTTCTATCAGCCGGTAGACAGAGACGACCTCCGGTACGAGGGAATGGTCGACATCGTCGACGCCGAATACGTCTCGCATGGCGGACGGATGGTCTACAAGTTCACGATGGAACGCCTCGAGATAGAGCCAGCGCAGTTCGAAGCGTTCTCGGAATCGGTGTCCGACATCGATGCCGACGAACCGTCACTCACCGACGACGAGGAGGAGTTCACCGAGGTCCAGCGACGAATTCGCTCGAGTGCGTTCCCGAAAACAGTCAAGTCCGTTTACGACTCTCGGTGTGCGATCTGCGGAAACGCACGGGAATCGCCGGACGGAACGATCGATATTGAGGCTGCACATATCTATCCGAAACGAGAGAACGGCCGTGACAACGTCCAGAACGGACTTGCCCTCTGTCGACTCCATCACTGGGCGTTCGACACCGGCTGGCTCGCTGTCAGCGACGACTACCGAATTTTGGTCGCCGACCGACCTGATCTCGAGGGCTACGAAGAATTTGCAGCGCTCGAGAACGAACCGCTGACGCTCCCCGCAGACCAAGACCACCACCCCCACGCGACGTTTCTCGCGGCGCACCGGGAACGGCATGGGTTCGATCCGTAACACCAGTGACCGCTGAGCCCGATTTGATGACCAACGACGGCGCTGCAGGGGCCATATTACCGCTATCGTGCGCGAACGGGCAGATGATGCGGTCGTTATAGGGGAAGATCGGTCGTTGCGACCGACCTCGTCGAACTGGATGATTCCAAGCGCCTCGAGCATCGTCAGTTCTTCACGTCGCAGCCGACGAGTCGCGCGGTCCCGCAGATGCTCGCTGGTTCCTCGTGGTTCTCCGTGACGGGGACCTCGATCGACTGGGCTGCTGGATCTGGGACGACGTGGCATTCGTATCCTCGTGGGCGTTATCGTACCGCCGGATCGTGCCATCGTCCAGGATTGCTGGGCCCGACACGAGTGTGCCGTCGTGGAGCGGATACCGCCACCCCGACGGGTGCGCCTCGTCATCCGTCCGGCGAATCGAGATTCGAACCAGCGTTCCGTTGTCAGAGACGTGCGATCGACTGTCCCCGTCGAGGCCGTCGGCCGTCGGTACTATCCGCTACTATATCGGGTCGAGAACCAACGATAAACGGGAGATAGTCGCTCGAGCAACGGAGAGCGCGGCTGATCGTCCCTCGGAGACCGAACCAACGAGCCTACACTGGTTCACGAAGCGCCCAAACGTCCTCGAGCGGCTCGAGCCGGTGTGGTTCGCTCCCGCGGTCGGTCAGGAGCCCGGTGTGATAGAGCATCGCCTTCAGTTGAAACACCGTCGGCGAGTGATACACCGATCCGTCCTCGAGCGCCGAGTGCCGGAGGTCGCCGTCGTCGGTCAGGACGCGACTGCGGATGCCGTCGTCACCTCGAACGAACAGTTCGACGGTGAACGAGGGGTGAAGTTCGTGCAGGTACACGACGAGGTCCACGAGCGACGGCTCGGCAATGTCGTCGTCGTGCATAGCCTGTAGCTCCGTCACCAGCAGTTCGGTTGCCGGATAGGCACAGATCACCCGGCGAGCCAACTGCCCCCACGCGGGCGCGAGGTCGACGAACCGTTTCGGCGATCGGTACCAGCTCTCGAATTCCTCGAGTGCCCCCGTGACGGACCCGTACCGACTCCGCGCGAATCGGACGACCTCCCGTCCGAGCCCCGTCAGGTCGACCCCCCGCGGCCCGTCCTCGATCAGCCCCAAAAACGCGGCACCCTGTCGAGCGTCGTCTACCGCGCTCACGACCTTGTACTCGGACAGCAGGGCCGCCGTCTCCCCGTCCGCGTAGTGGGCCAGGGGATAGCCGAGGTAGTTCTTCGGATGGTTCAACCCGAACGAGCTGTCCGCGACGCCCTGTGTGCCGGCCTGGAATCGCAGCGCCGTCGCCTCGGTCGTCGTCCGATTACCGACCACGCGGGGCACCTCGAGGGGCTCGACGGTCCCCGCGGAATCGACGCCAAGGACGCCGACGTTCAGCTCCCGTGCGAGCGTCCGGTCGGTCTCGGAGATCGCGGCCGCCGGCGCGGCGAGATAGGCCGCGTTGGCCTCATTAAGCCGATCGTACGCCTGAACGATGCCGCGTCGGGTGTCGACGCCGCCACTGGCGTATCCTTTCGCCTCGATGGCGATCAGCGGCGGCTCGTCGCCGAGTCGCTCGACGGCAAGCAGGTCAGACTCGAGGGTCCGAACGCCGACGAGATCGGGATAGCCGCCGCCGATCCGGACGTGGTTGAATGGCGAGAGACGGTCTCTGACCTCGGGATCGACGGGCTGGCCGGGGAGCCATTCGGCCTGTGAGAACTGCGTGTCGGCCACCGCGTAGGCCGTCGACTCATCGTCGTCCGGGAAGAGTCGCCGTTTGGTGTGGGCCAGCACCTGCGGTTCGGAAAGCGACCGGGCCGCGCTGCTCATGGCTCAGCATCGGACAGCGGTGACAATAATGTTCTGGCGACGGTCGGCCGAGCGGTCACTCCTCGCCGACCGCGAACGCCCCCGACTCGAGTTCCCTCCCGATTCCGGCGAAAACGGCACCCGTTCCGAGCAGCGCGAGGCCGACACCGCCCCACCACGGGGCCGAGCCGTACTCGACGAGCGTCACCAGCCAGAGCGCACCGACCAGCACCACGCCTCCGGCGACGATCATCCGGACGAACCGCTCCATACGGCTCGGTTGGGCATCCCGGGCCAAGTATCTCGGCACTCGAGTCGGTCACCATCCGCCGCCTCGCTCTCAGCAGAGCGCAACCGAGAACAAGCGTTTGTGTCTCGAGTTCGTTCACGGTACTATGACAGCGCCGACGCTCGTTTACGACGACGACTGCGGCTTCTGTACGTGGTGGGCGGAGTACTTCGACAAGCGGACTGACGTCCGAATCGTCGGCTTTGCCGACCTCACGGACGACCTGCGCGAGCGCCTGCCCGCCGATTACGAGGACTGTGCGCACTTGGTGACCGACGACGGCGTATATTCCTGTGGCGCGTCGATCGAGCAGGCGTTCGTCCGGACCGACCTCGCCGAACCGGCAGACGAGGTCGTCGCGTTCCTCCGGCAGTTCGACGACTACCAGCGCCTCCGCGAGCGCTCGTACCGCTGGGTCGCAGACCGTCGCGACACGTGGGGCGAGTTCGTTTCGCGGACGCCGCCGGCGCGCGAGAAGTCGGACGACGGCTGAGGCGTCCTCAGCTGAGCCGCGGCTGGCGACCCCGTAGCTCCTCGAGCGAGACCGGCTGTACGTACGTCCCGACACGTTCACGCTCCCACCAGCGGCCGGTTTCGGCG
Organism: Natrinema sp. 74; assembly: GCF_046097095.1. Lineage (NCBI taxonomy): Archaea > Methanobacteriati > Methanobacteriota > Halobacteria > Halobacteriales > Natrialbaceae > Natrinema > Natrinema sp. 74. Next base: position 2,076,692 of record NZ_CP175698.1, on the reverse strand, counting down.
CGCTCCTCGGGCGTCGTGTACCGATAGCGATAGCGCACCGCGCGGACGCGGGCCGGCGGCTCGCCGTCGAACGGATCTGCGGCGAGCAGTGAGCGCGTCTCCGCGTCGGCCTCGAGCAGTTTCGCCAGCAGTCGGAGGAACCACGGCTGTCGGCGCGGGCTCGGCGACATGGCGGCGAACCAGAGCTGCCAGTCGAGCCGGAGGTGGTAGGGGGCGACCTGCGGCGGCCGGCGCTCAGGATCCGTCGGCTTTCCCTTGAACCGATACGCCTGCCACGCCGTGTCCGCCGTCACGTCCTCGTCGGTCGTCCCCTCGACGACGATCTCGTAGCGGTCCCGCGTGATCGAGCCGAAGGCACCGTAGGTGTTGACGAGGTGGAGGGGATCGAACGCGGTGTTCATGATCTGGCGCTCCGAGAGGGTGTTTCGCACCGGCCGGACGCTCAGTGCGATGACGAGGAGGGCAACGAGCGCCGCCAGCACCTCGAGGAAGAACGGCGTCGGTGCCACCGCGGGCACCGAAATCGGGAGCACGGCGGTGAGGACGCCGTCGCTGACCGTCGGGATCGCCAGCACGATCGTCAGCGCGTTCAGCCAGGCGAAGTTGCCCGTCACTAGCAGCCACCCCTGAAAGCCGATCGTCGCGAGGCCGGCCAGCGCCGAGATCGGTTGGGGCGCGAAGTAGAGGAACGGAACCAGCAACTCGAGGACGTGATTTCCGAAGGTCTCGACTTGATGGAACCGGTCCGACAAGTGGTGTGCATACCAGCTCACCGGGTTCGGGATCGGCTGGGTCTCGTAGTGGTAGTCCATGCAAGTCAGGTCGCGCCAGCAGTCGTCCCCGCGGAGCTTGATCAGCCCCGCGCCGAACATGTTGCGAAAGAGCACCCACTGCAACAGAACGATGACGACGAACGGCGGCGCGACCGACCCCGCACCCAGAAAGATCGCGAGAAATCCCGTCTCGAGCAGCATCGACTCCCAGCCGTAGCCGTAGAACGTCTGGCCGGCGTTGACAAAGGACTGATAGAGCGCCCACAGCGTCGCCCAGAGGGCCATCGAGGCCGGCGTCGCCAGCCCCGTCGGCAGCCAGTAGGGGAGCCCGACCAGCGCCAGCGCCGATAGCCCGACGCCGGTCCAGGCCGCGATCCCGATCGCGCGGTCGCTCGGGACGAAATAGAAGAGGCTCGGCCGCTCGCGAAACGACGCGCCCTCGACGTACCACTCGAGGGGGAGCAGTCCGTCCTCTCCCGCCAGCGGCCGAAACTGGTTTGCCGCGACGAGAAAGGCGAGCAGATAGAGCAGCGCGAGCCCCCGCTGGAAGCCGAGGCGGGCGAGCCAATAGCCCTCTCCGGACCACATACGCGACCGTACTTTCGCGGCTCGGAAAGGCGTGCCGTGTGCGCACACCGTCGGCTCGAGCGCGTCGCGTTCATCCACCGCGCACCGTCAGGAACCGCCGTACCGATACCGCAACATGCCCCCGGCAACCGCAGCGACGAGCCCGCCTGAGGCCAGGACGAGGAGCCCAGGCGCGTACGATCCGGTCAGATCGTACAGCGTCCCGACCAGCACCGGGCCGAGGAAGCCGCCGATCTCGCCGACGGCGAAGATGAACGCGACTGCCGTGCCGGTCAGCCGCGTGCCGATCCCCTCGAGGTCCGGCGGGATCGCCCGGACGAGCGGCGAGAGGCCGCCGAACCCGAATCCGGTGACGACGATGCTACCGAGCAACAGGAGGCCGATATCGCTCGCGAGCACCCCGGATATGCCGAGGCCGGCGATGAGACCACAACCCATCAGTGCCGCTCGACGCGCGCCGAGGCGGTCGGCCACCGCGGGGACGGCCAGCACGCCGACGACGTTAGCCGCGACGAGCAGGCTCGTGGTCCGTCCGGCTCGGTCTGCAGAGAACCCGCGGGCCTCGAGCAACGTCGGGAGCCATCCCTGCATGCCGTGGGCGATCAGGAGGTACATCGTGCCGACGACGACGACGAGTTGCAGTTCGCGGTGGGTGAGAACGAGTTTCAGGTCCTGCCGAATCGCGGCGAGCGTCGGCGACGAGTCGTCCACGTTGGTGCCGTTGGCCGCGCGGTTACGGGCGTCGATCTCCAGCCGCTGAGCGACGACGAGCCACAGCAGGCCGTAGCCGACCGCAACGACGCCGCTCCAGAAGAACAGGGTGCGCCAGCCGCCAAGCAGCGGCCCCAAGATCGGGCGACCGATGGCGAAGGCGCTCGCCGTCCCCGTCGACGCACCGACGAGGTAGATCGAGGACGGAAAGCCGGTCTCGTCGGGCGGAAACAGCACCGAGACGAGTTTCGGCAGGCCGAACGTGACGGCCGTCGCGCCGACACCGATCAGCAGCGTCGCCGCGAGCAACGACGGAAACCCGTCGGCGAAGCTCCGGCCGGCCTGCGCGACGCCGTAGATCACCACGCCGGCCGCGAGGCTCCGTCCCGGTCCGACCCGGTCGACGACCGTCCCGGTAACCAGCGCGATCGGAATGTACGTCAGCGGGACCGCCCCGGCGACCACGCCCGCCTGCGTCCCCGAGAGGCCAAGATCCGCGATAATCGTCGAGAGATACGCCGGCAGCGAGAACCAGATAAACATCAGACAGGTGTAGCCGACCGTTCCCACGGTGACGGCTCCGTACGCGCGACGACGATCCATCTGTTCGGTCATTCGATCGTAGCTGTGACACACCGACTCGAGTACTTTGATGTAGCGGTACGACTCCCCGCTGTCCGCGTCACTCCGTGTCCGGTACGGTCGTCACCCTCCGGCGGCCGACGACCACGCCCGGCCGGCTCGAGACCGATCAAGCGTCGATATCGACGCCGTCGATTTCGATGCGGGCACCGCCGTCGGCGCTCGTCGTCGCACGGACGTCCCACCCGTGAGCGTCCGCGATTCGTTTGACGATGGCGAGCCCGAGCCCGGTCTCGCTCCCACCCATCGAGTGGGCCGGTTGCAAGCGACTACCGTCTCCGTCGCCGGGAAACCCGTATCCATCGTCCTCGACGTAAAACCCGTCTTCGAGCGCGCCGACGCGGACGGTGACGTCTGTCCCACCGTGCTCGACCGCGTTCCGAAACAGGTTCTCGAAGAGGTGTCGAAGCCGCTGTGGATCGGCAGTGACCGTCGGCGGCTCCGCCACGCGGAGGGTGGCCGAAGCGGTATCGACGCCGTCCCAACAGTCCGTCGCGAGCGTTTGGAGGTCGACCGACACCGTCTCCCCGATCGTTCGCCCGTCTCGAGCGAGCGTCAGCGTCCGTTCGACGATCTGGTGAATCCGCTCGAGAGCGACGGCCACGTCCTCGAGGTGGGGGTTGGTACACTCCGACCGAGCCAACTCGAGGTAGCTCTGAGCGATATTGAGCGGGTTGCGGAGGTCGTGGCTGACGATACTCGTGAACTCGTCGAGCCGTTCGTTTTTGCGCTCCAGTTCCGCCTCGCGCTCTTTGTGTTCGGTGATATCGGTCGAAACGGCACAGACGGCGTACGGATCGCCGTTGTCATCGAAGATCGGGTTTTTACGCGTCAGATACGTTCGCCTGCCGTTTACGGTCGGGATCTCTTCTTCGACCTCGAGCGGCTCTCCCGTGTCGAGCACCCGCTGGTCGTCCGTTTGGTACTCAGCAGCGATATCGTCCGGGAGAATATCTTTGTCGGTCATCCCGACCACCGGCTCCGTTTCGAGGCCCAACCGCTCGCGACAGGTGTCGTTCATCAGCAGAAACTGTCCCGTCGCGTCCTTCATGAGGATTATCGCCGAGACCGTATTGAGAACCGCCTGTAGCTGGCGCGTCGTTTCGCGCAGTTCGCGTTCTCTCTCCTTGTGCTCGGAGATGTCCGTATAGATCGCGTATCCGTTTTGCGTTCCGTCCTCGCTGGACAACAGGACGACGTTGAGAACGAATTCCTGGGGACCGTCGGCAGTTCGTCGCGTCACTTCTGTGTGAGCGCGTCCGTTTTCGAGGATCTCCTTGTTAATGCGCGCCGCTTCGCGACGGTGCGTCTCCGGGACGATGAGGTCGTCTAAATTCTCTCCGACGATCTCCCCGGCGTCGTACCCGAACGTCTCCTCGAAGGCTCGGTTTACCTGATCGACGGTCGGGCCGGTATCGTCGATCTCACCGTAGACGACCGGGTTTTGGAGATTTTCGAAGAGAGCGGTGAACTGGTCGCGTTCCCACTCGAGGTCCCGTTCGCACTGCTTTCGGGCCGTGATATCGGTCGAACTGACGACGATACCGTCGATCTCGGGCGGGTTCGTCACGGCAGATTCGACCCATTGGTACGAGCCGTCCTCGCGCCGATGCCGGTACTCGCCCTCGATGACCGCCCCGCTGGTTTCGGTCGCCCGGTCGATCAGCGACCGGGCGCGGTCGCGGTCGTCCGGATGGATCGCAGCGAAGAGACACGCACCGCGAGGGGGATCGAACTCGTCACCGAGCAGCCGCTTCATCCCAGGGGTGGCGAACTGACAGCCACCGTCCTCGTCGAGCACGGCGAGCCGTTCGGTCGGCTGCTCGAGTAGCGTCCGGAACCGATCGTCACGCGTCTCGTTGGCGTCCCGTGTCCGGTGTCGGTCAACGATGGCGGAGACTCGTTCGGCGAGCAGTTCGGGCCGATCGGATCGCGATCCACGCGGGACGTAGTCGGTCACGTCGGCGGCGATCACCTCTCTGACGATCGCATCGTCGGCGTCGGCCGTATACAGAATAAACGGCAGGTCCCCGTGGGTCTCGCGGACAGTCTCGAGAAACGTGAGCCCGTTTCGATCGGGAAGGTCGTACTCGGAGACGAGACAATCGACGTTAGTAACAGCGAGACGATCCAGCCCGTCACCGACGCTGGTCGCAGTTTCGACGGACCCCTCACCCACATCCTCGTTCAGAACGGTGGAAAGTCCCGACGCGGCCGTCGGATCTTCGGCAACGAATAACACGGTCGTCTCCTCGCTGTCCATAGTCGGATCTCCAGTATGGTATCCCGCATATGGTATAAGGGCTGTGGCGGATCGGTTCGGAGATGCGCAGACGCGGCGTCGAATGCAGCACTCAGCGATCGCCGACCGAACTACTGGTTGCTCGTCTCACGGTGACGGCCCGGCGTATTGGGAGGAGACGACGAACTCGTATCGGAAACGGCAGCCGCTGTCGGTCGGTCAGTCCTCGAGCAGTGATCGTTCCGCGTTCCCGACGATGAGCAGGGAGCCGACCGCGACGGCGACGGTCGTCACCAGCGGATTTACGATTCCGAGCGCGGCCGATGGGATGGCGATCGCGTTGTAGGCGAACGAGAGCCCGACGTTCTGCCGGAGGCGCTTGCGGGCCGTCGTCGCCAGCGCGAACGCTCGCTCGACCGCGGCCAGATCGTCGTCTGCGATCGCAATGTCGGCCGCGTCGGCGGCGAGTGCGGTGCCACTGCCCAGCGAGATGCCCAGGTCGGCCGCCGCGAGTGCGGGCGCGTCGTTCGTTCCGTCGCCGACCATCGCGACGCGGGTATCGGTTCGCATCCGCCTAATGGCCGCCGTCTTCGCGTCGGGCGAGACGCCCGCGAAGACGTGATCGACGCCCGGATGCTCCGCGAAGGCCTCGGAGGACGCCCCCTCGTCGCCGGTCAGTACCACGACGTCGACGCCGTCGTCATCCAGCGCCGCGATCGTCTCGTCCCACCCCTTTCGGGGGTCGTCGCCGACGACCACGAGCCCCTCCGCCTCGCCGTCCCGGCCGACGACGACCGGGAGCCGACCGGCCGCTCGAGCGCGCTCGAGTCGCGCCGTGAGAGCGTCGCTGAGCGCCCACTCGCGCTCCCGGAAGAGGTCGGGGTGGCCGACCAGCACCGTCCGGCCGTCGACGGTCCCCTCGACGCCGGTCGCGTGAGTGTGGAAGTCCGTGACTTCCGTCTCGGGGAGAGCGGTGGACCCGCCGTCCGCTCGCGTCTCCGTGTCCGCGTCACCGCCACCGCTACCGCCACCGTCGAACGCCGCGGCGATCGCCGCCGCGGCCGGGTGGGCCGCACGCCGCTCTAAGGCGGCCGCGGCCGCGAGCAGGTCGTCGGGCGCGTCTGCCTCGCGGACGGTCATCTCGCCGGTGGTGAGCGTGCCGGTCTTGTCGAAAACGACGGTGTCGACAGCGCGCAGGCGCTCGAATATCGTCTCATCGAAGACGACGATCCCCCGATCGAGAGCCGCCTGAAGGCTCGCGGCGACGGTGTACGGCGTCGCAAAGCCAAGCGCCCACGGGCTGACGACCATGATCGCCATGCAGGCCGCCAGGGCGGTCGCCACCGGACTAGCGCCGAGGAGGAACGACCCCGCGCCGACGGCGACCGCGGTGGCGAGGACGATCGGGACGAGCGTCGCGGCGAGCTCGTTGGCCCGCCGCGTGACGCCGTGGTCAGCACTCTGGACGTTCCAGACGACCTGTGTGAGTCGCTCGATGCTGCTCGTCGTCCGCTCGCCGACGTCGACGACTGCCGCATCGGTGGTGACGACCGACCCACCGACCACCGCGTCGCCCACGCGTTTCGTGACCGGCAGCGACTCGCCCGTGACGACGGCCTCGTCGACCGCACACTCGCCCTCAGCGAGGGTCCCGTCGACGGGGATGCGCTCGCCCTCGCGAACGAGCACCCGATCGCCCGACTCGAGGTCGGCGACGGGGAGTTCGGTCGTCGAGCCGTCCGACGCGTACAGCCGAGCCGTGTCGACCTGCGAGACGGTGAGGTCGGTCAGCCGGTCGGCCGCGCGGCGCTTGACCGTCGACTCGTAGTAGATCGCCCCCATCACGAGCGCGGCGACGAGGATCGTCAGGTCGAAGTAGACATCGGTCCGGCCGAGAGTAGAGACGATCGCGGCGTAGACGTAGGCGCTACAGATCGTCAGCGCTGCGAGCAGGTCCGTCGTTGGCCGTCGCAGCTTCAGGCTGACGTACGCACCCCGGAGCAGCGGGCCGCCGGTCAGGTAGACGATCGCGCCCGTTAGCACGACGAACAGCGGGAGATACAGCGAGCCGCTGAAGCCGGTAAACGCACCCTCGAAGTGCGCGATCGCACCCCAGTCGGTAAACGAGGTGAGATACATCGGGTAAAACACCGCCACGAACGGCAACAGGAGAAACGAGCCGAAGACGACGCCCACCACGTACCGCATCTCGAGCATATCGTCGGCGCGGCGCTTTCGCAGGCCGGACATCTCGCGAGAGCGGCGCGTGCCGCCGGTCTCGTCGTCGGCAGTGGCCTCCTCTCGCAGATAGGCCGTGTAACCGACGGTGCTCAACGCGTCCTCGAGGTCGGCCGGCGAGACCCGCTCCGGATCGTGATCGACCCGAACCGTCTCCGTGACGTAGCTCGCTTCGGCGTTGGTCACGCCGTCGCGACCCTCGGCGACCGACTCGAGAAACGCCTCGCAAGTCGCCGAGTGCATGCCGTCGATCCGGAGGAAGGTGCCGGTCATCCCGTCCGGCTCGTCGCGCCGATCGTCCGTCCGGTCGACGGTGTTTCCCACACCATCGTCTCGAGCATCAGCGTCGCTATCGCCGTCGCTCGCGCCGTACTCGGCTGCGATGTCGCGACAGCCGGGCGAACAGAAGCCGTCCGAGCCCGGGTCATCGGCGGACGCCGAGAGCAGCGTTTCACATAGCCGACAGCGCTCGCGCCGGTCGCTCTCCGTGCGTCGATCGCTCACGGTCGTCGCTCCGGGTTCGACGGCAATAACAGTGACCGATCCGATCGCACGGAGGACATCGCGTCGGCACGGCGACCCCGTTCCGGCCAGTCACGTCGTGTCCAGATCGAGCCGCGAAAACGACCACGCCTCGACCGAACTCAACTCGAGGCCCAGCTCGTCGCCGAGGTCGCGTGCGAGCAGCGTCCGCGCGGTCGGCCGCAGCAGCGCCGACAGCGGCAAGCGCGTATCCGGATAGAACCGGTACCGGAGCGGGGCCGGCAGCGTCTCCCCAAACGCCTCGACGTAGCCGCGGTCCGCGTGATCGTCGAGCGCGGCCACGAGCAGGCGCTCTATCGCCGCTCCCTCCTCAAGCGTCCGCGGAAGGGTCTCGACGATCCGCGCGTACTCGTCGGTGCTCGAGGTAACGAGCGCGGCGACGGGCTCGCCGTCCCGCTGGGCGACGTAGGCCGCGTACGTCCGAGCGGGGTTCGCGAACCGCCAGCGGTAGAACGCGGCGGTGCGGTTCGTGTGAACCGCGTCGGGGATCGAGCGTCGGTAGACCGTCTCGAGAACGTCGGCCGGCGGCGTCTCGTAGCGCTCGATCTCGAGGTCGCCGTCGGAGCCGACAAGCAGTCTATCGCCGGCCCGGTGGGAGGTCGCGATCGCGCCCTCGAGAGCGTCCGCGAGCGCGGCGATCCGCCGGCCGTCGGCCGCTCGTGGGTCGGTAGCGGGCGACGACGAGTCGGCGTCGGTTCGATCCCCGAGTGCGCCGATGGGGTTTTGCGGGCGGTAGTAGGCCGGCACCGTCCCGATCTCCTGCCAGCCGTGCGCGAGGTTGCCGGGTTTCGAGTGCTCGTTGGGGAAGTTGAAGAAAAACGACGGCTCGCCGGTGCGGTAGCGCTCGATGGCGTGGTCGTTCATCCGGCCGAACAGACCTCGGCCGCGATGGTCGGCGTGGACCATCGTATCACAGGGCTGGAACGCGGTCCGAACGACGCCGCTGAGCCGCATCTCCTGGGCGAAAAACGACCTGAAACCGACCGGCTCGCCGTCGACGGTCGCGACGACGATCGGGACGTGGTCGGCGAACGGGTTCTCGCGAAACTTCCAGCGAAACCAGTCGGCACTTCTCTCGCGGCCGAACACGGTCTTGTACAGCGATAAGAACGTCGCTCGATCGGCGGGCTCGAACGCGCGGACGGTCCGTCGCGTCGCCGCTCGTGGTGACGTACTCATAGTTGAGGCCGTTTCACGCCCGGCTGCGAGGTGAACTCGAGCGACCCGCAGCGTGGCTGTGACGGGTGGACCTTCGCTCGAGACGGGAATACCAGTTGGCCCTGAATACGCCGATTTCGACAGATCCGTGGACTGTTTCCGGAATCCGACTGTAAGCGATCGATTCTAGCACGACCTCATCGATTCGTTCTCGAAACGACTCCGAAACGGTTCACTGGTGTTCGAGTAACGCGTAGAGATCACCGGGAGCCGTCGACGCGTATACGACTCCATCGAAGACGACCGGCCCGTGCGTGATCCCGGCCCTCGTATAGTCGCCGAAGTCGACGGCTCGAGTCGCGAACTGCCACCGGACGGTGCCGTCCCCCACATCGAGTGCGAACAACTTCCCTGACGGACCTCGAGATGGTTCGCCCACGTAGACGACCTCGTCGGCGACGACCGGCGCACCGAGTTCGTACGCATCGACGGTCTGACGCCACTCGAGCCGACCAGTCGCGGCGTCGAGGGCGACGACGGTCCCGTCGTCCCCGGCCGCAAAGACAGTCATCTCGGTGGCTGCGATTGGTCGACGGATCGGAACGTCTATCTCGTTTGTTTGCTGCCAGACTGTCGATCCGTCCGCGGTGTCGACCGCGCGAACCGTCCGGTCACACGAACCGAGGAACAGCCGATCGTTCGCGACGGCGGGTGCAGACCGCCAGCAGTCGACGTCCTGATTCGCTCGCCAGCGTTTCTCGCCCGTCTCGGCCGAGATCGCGTAGAGCGTATTCGTCTTGTCGACGGCGTACACTGTGCCGTCGGAAACCGCCGGCGTCGTTTCGATTCGTCCCTCGGTCTCGAACCGCCATCGTTCGTCGCCCGTGGCAGCATCGATGCCGTACAACACGGTGTTACTGCCGGGCACGTAGACGGTATCCGCCGCCACAGTCGGTGCCGAAAGGATTCCGCCGCCACGGTTCGGTCGGAACGCCCACCGTTCGTCACCGGTCGCAGCGCTCCGAGCCTCGAGTCCGTTCCCGGTGACGTATACCGTCCCATCGACGACTGACGGGCTACCGCTCGACTCGAACCACTCCCCGCGTATCCGCTCTCCCGTACGACCGTCGAAGACGGCTCCGCCCGCGTACACGCGGCCGTCGCTGACGGCGATCCTCGAGTCGGCCTCGGAACAGGCGCTGTACCGCCAGGCCGTCTCGACGCCGGTTTTCGGCCCCTGTGCGTCCGGGTTGTAGCCGGAGTTCGCCGCGTCGTACCGGTACATCGGCCACGCTTCCGTTCCGTCGAGAGAGACATCCGAAGAATACTGAAATCGTCCGTCCGAACACGATCCGTTCGTGCTGCGTCCCGAGAGGCAGCCAGAGATACTCATCGTCCCGATGCCGACGGCACCGGTGAGAAACTGCCACCGTGAGTGGAGAGACATCTATCTAACAACCTGTTTATCAGTTTAAACTTTTTCTAGTCCGTATATTCGGATTATAGGGATAGCTACGCTTGCCCGTGTTCATCGCCGCTCGAGGACGGTCCCCTCGTTGCCAACCGCGACCGCCCGGTCGCCGGCGGACCTAATCGACACGGCCAGCAGCGACGCCGACGCGTCCGCGTCCGCCTGCGTCCACTCGGCCGCGTCGGTCCGCTCGTAGATCTCCCCGTCGGCGCTGCAGGCGAGCGTCTCGCCCTCGCGGCGGGCCAGCCCCGGCAGCGCGCCGTCGGCGACCCGCTCCGGCGTCCACGTCCCGCCGCCGTATCGGTGGACGACGCCGTCGTCCGCGCTCACCAGACAGTCCTGGCGGCCCAGCGTCGCGACGGCCTCAAGCGTCCCGTCGGCACCGACCGGCCCTATCTCCTCGAAGGAGCGGCCGCCGTCGGTCGTCTCGAAGACGCCGTCGTTCGTATCACAACAGTAGCCGATCGACGCGTCCGCGAGAGCGATCGCACTCAGGCTCGAACCGCCGCCGGGTTTGACCGGGTCCTCCCACGAGGGCTCGCCGTCGCGGTACCGCCCGCGACAGACCGCGCCGGAGCCGTTGATCAAAAGAACCGTCTCGTCACCGCTCGCGCCGCAGACGGCGATTCCCAGCCAGTTGTCGGTGATCCCCGCCGGTGCCGTGTAGTCGGTGTGGCGACCGCTCTCGGCCTCGAGCCTGGCCAGCGCACCGCCGTCGCCGGCGATCCAGACGGCGTCGCCGTCGGCCGTCGCGTCGACCCCGCGGAGGTCGGCCCCCGCGGCGGCCGGCCCGTCCTCGAGCGCGACCGTCCAGTCGGTTCCGTCATCGGCGGGAGCCGCGGCGAGTACCAGTCCGCCGTCGCCCGTCGCGTAGACCGACCCTGCTTCGGTCACGCAGACGTCGCGAAGGGTCGCCCCGACGGAAATGTCGACAACCTCCCAGTGACGGGGGCGTTCGTCGTCGGTCATTCGATCGGTCGACGATTCACCGTCGTTCTGCGGATCGGCATCGCGACGGTCTCCCGTCGAATCGGCCGTCGCGCCGCTGAATGCAGTATCGGGCCCGCCTGTTGGCCGGGTGTCGGTAGCGTCCCCCGCTTTCGCGTCGGCCCCGGTCTCGGCCCACTCGAGCGATTCGGGCTCCGACCTCGCCCCTCGAGCGGCCGATGCATCCGTCGTCTCCCTCGCTGCATCCGTCGTCTCGTCCGTCGAGGGTGACTCGGTCGGCTGGGCCGTAGCGCGAGTCCCCTCGTCTTGATCCGCCGCCGGTTCTCGCAAGTAGAGTACGATCGGCGGCACGACGTAAGACGCCAGCGCGAGGACGACGAACCAGCGGTGAACGATCGTCAGCGTTCCGAACGCGGTCAGGCCGGCGGTCGCGACCGCGTGGACCCACGTCTTCGTGTACCGACGAAAGAACGGGACGAAGCCCTCGTCGGACCGCGAATCGGTAGTCATCGGTCGGTGCTCGCAGTTGGTCACCCTATCCGACTCGAGAGCAAAAGCGTACTGCAGGCACGAGTTGCTCCCCCCGCCGACGCCGCGAACGTCGCGATCGTGTCGTGGATCGATATGCGCGAAGCCTCTTGGTGCTACCCCAGATCGGCCAAATCGTACCATTATCTACTAATTATTAATCAAGAGATGGATTCGACAGTGAGTATGGTCGCATTGATCGGTCAGGTGGTGGAATCGTACGAAGAAGAGCTCTACTCAGCGGTTCGTATTTTCGTCGGACTCTTGTTCATGCAACACGGTGTTCAGAAACTGTTCGGTCTCTTCGGTGGGGTCGATGGAAGCGGAGGGACCGTCTCGCTGGTCAGTCTGTACGGCGTCGCTGGCATCCTCGAGTTAGTCGGCGGGTTCCTTATCGCCGTTGGCATGTTGACCCGTCTCGTCGCACTCCTGACGGCTGGTGAGATGATCGCCGCCCAATTCATGACACACATTCCAGACGGGCTCATCCCGATTCAGAACGGGGGCGAACTCGGGTTGCTCTATCTCGCCGTGTTTCTCGTCCTCATCGTGTGCGGGAGCGGACAGTACAGCATCGAACACCTGCTGTTTGACCGCGAAGTTGTCTGACCAACATTCGACTACCTGACATGGGATTTAGACGGCTCCGGGCACGCCTCGAACCGGTCACCGTTGGACGCGTTTGACGGTTGGACTGCTAACAACCACCGAAAATCACGGCATAGCCGATCACACCACGGCTGCTTCAGGAAAAGCGAGGTTCTCTGTCCGTGCTCGTGTTGCAATCATCGCAGCCTCCGACATCAGAAGAGGTTCAACAACGGCGCGAAGATGCCGGCGTTGAACGTATCTTCGGCGCGATAGCCCTCGATATTGGCGTTGTAGTTGTGATAGTCTGGGACGTACTCGCGGTTCATACACCGAACCATCATATGGTCGGTACCAGGTCCGAGAACGCGGTATTCGTTGGGCGGTTCCTCACCGCGGGCGAGGTAACTATCTCGGATCTGACAGCGAAGGTGATAGACCAGAAAGTCCTGAAACTGATCCCTGTCGAGGTCGATAACCACGTGCTCGAGGCGCGTATCCGGTTTTCGGTCCGGATACGGGTTATCGCTCCAGACGAGTCGGTCGTCGTTGATATCGGCGTAGTACATCACGTGGACACCGGAAGTGGCGTCGATCTCGTTCCCGTCTTCGGAGAGGTAAACGTCAAGTTTGTGTTCGCGGTACTCGTTCATCGCCGCACCGGCTGGAACGGGATCTGGGTTCGGCTGCGCGATGGTAGCGTCGTATGCACCAGCCAGCTGGCGATAGTAGTGATGGAAGTAGCGCTTTAGGTCCTCTTCGGACAGACTCGCAACTGTCTCTTTGACCTGTTCAATTCGGTCACTTCGCAGATACCACGGAGCTGTGTCGTGCTCGGTATTCTGCGCGACGTACCACTTGGCGTAATCCCGTGCTTGGTCGACCATCTCGTCTCCGTCACCCGTTCGATTATCGGGATCGTCTGAGTAGCCGTCTTGTCCATGCCCTTGAATGTTACCTTTGAAACCAACTGAGACAGTATGTTGAACAGAGTTGTTGTCAAATATTCTTACTCCGAGACCCCTTTTTCCTCACCGATGATTTTTCCGTTCATTACTTATTCTCCTCAAAACGACTTGATCCAGTTTCCTGCACTCCGTCGAGAGTAGATTCGGATTTAATTCCAAGGATCTCGAGGACGCGGTCACGATTATCATAGATCGCTTGGAGGGCAGCACCGGACAGCGAGCCGAGTATCTCGCCGAGGGGAAGGCCGGATTTCTTGCCAGCTTCGGTCATGGTCATTTTGAGTGCTTCGCCGGTTCCAGCATCGCCCGCTTTCTGGAAGATGTTCCCCTCGAGCGCGGTCGACAAGTCGTTGACTTTCGCTTGCAACTGTTGCTGATTCTCCGCCAGTGCGTAGAGGCGCTCGTCGATCCCGGACAGGTCGCCGAGATCAGTCAGCGACACTCCGGGGTCCTCATTATTTCCGAAGACCAGCTCTTTCAGCGACGACAACCGCCCTTGGGGTGACCGCTGGACGTGAACCTCCGTCGTTCCCAGCCGCTGGATGCCCAACTCTCCGCCTGCCAGTACTCGCTGTGCCGTCTCCTCGGCCTCCCGCTCGAGTGCAGGATCTGGATCGATCTCGAGGCCGAGATCGTCTTGAGGTAGCATCGAGACTCCACCACCTGTTCGCTGTCTGATGTGAGCGAGGACGACGCCGAGTCGCGCTCGTCGGAAAACCGCCGTGAACGTGACGAATATCGTCTCATCGATCTATTACTCGCAGTGTTTCAACCCACACATATTAGTGTTTACTGTTATATTCGAACAAAATTTATCGATAGCTACTGCGTTGATCCGATATCACCGCACTGCCATACGAGACTATACGAGCGAGTTAGCTCCCTCACCGAACTGAACAGGGCCAACCGAGATGTCTCGAGAGAGCCGTTAGAAGTACCCGTAACCGTCGATGTCGGCCTCGGTATCGAAGTACTCAGGATACATTTCGAAGTGTTTATACTTAATTGTATAATGGTGAATGCCAGTCCCAAGAATTCGGTAGGCTGCCGGCGGTTCCACTCCCATTCCAATATAGGTATCCCGAACCTGACAGAGCAGGTGATGCACAAGGAACGCCCGAAAAATCTCGGGCGAATCGCTCATAGCCGTCGGAATCATCTCGATTACCGTATCAGGTGGTTGCCGATGAGCATCCTCGCCCCCGACTGTGCGAGCTGGTTTATTTTCCCGGTGATACATGTAGTACGGCTCCGAGATACCTTCGATTCCAAACCGGCGGAAGCGTTCAGAAGGCGTGGCACTTATAGATTGGTCGTCCATCTCCTTACTTCCGTCACCCCCGAAGAATCCACTGAGGCGGTCGGTGAGCGTCCTAAACACGCCCGCGTTCTGTAATCGGCCAACAACGGCCGTTGCGAACTCCTCAGCACCATCGGCGATGTCCTCGTGATACCCACGCACGTCCTCGATTGTCGTCTCGAGGTGAACGTCTTGCTTATAGACCACGCCCTGCTCGTGAGGGACTGCCTCCTCAAGTTCGATCGGACGGGCTACCGTGTCATCGCCGTAGCTTCTGAACTGGTTGATGAGCGTTCCAAAGTACTGCCTAATCTCCTCATCGTCCATCTCGCGAACGGTCGCTAGCGTCGCAGCGATTCGGTCAGGATTTCGCCGCGGTAGGAGCGTGTCGTACTCACGATCGCGATAAACATGCCACTTGGCGTACTTCTGAACCTGTGCGACCATCTCATCTTCGTGGATAGTTCGCTTCTCGGGATCATCCGGGTAGCCATCCTGCACGTGGTATGCAATTTCCCAACTACCTTTCTTGATCGATATCTCATGTATGATTCCGTTATTATCTGTGACATCTACACCAATTCCATTTTCATTTTCGCCGATAATTACCGCATCCATTATTCTCTCACCCCTGTCGGGTCGGTCTCTGCACTAGTTGCTCTATCCTCCATACTTTCACTACCATTGGACCTGAAATACGACTTAATAACAGACACAATGTCCGAACCCCTTTGTTTGAGGGCTTTAACGAGACCGTCGCCGGCTTTCTGAAGGGCGAATGCTAGTATCATCGCACCGGCAACCTTCGGGGCAGTCGTCCAGAGGAAATCGAGGGTGTGGCCGCCGCCGTTGGCGAGTACATCGCCCGCCACGCTCTGGAGGTCGCGAGGATTGGCCATCGTTCTGGCCGCACTGATGATCAAGTCAGTACTCCCGCCAGCGATGTCCGCGATCAGTGATCTGGCCTCCTCGAGACTCGTCGGCACTGCCTCCACTGCATCGTCCGCGGTATTCGGCATGCTTTCGGCCGCTGCAACCGTCGCGGAAGCTTTCAATGCTTCCTGAGCACCTGCCTCAGCCAATGCTGTCCCACCGCCGTCTCCGAGTTGCCCACCAAGCTGGTCGATGAGTCGCTGCTGGTTCTGGATCAGCGTCGCGATCGTCTCCCCGAGGTCGCCATTGTCGAAGCCCTCGAACATCGGACCGCCTTCGTCAGTTCCACTGCCACCTCCCTGGGACGTACTACTCCCGAACAGTGACCCGAACCCGAATCCAAGCCGCTGGACGTGAACCTCGGTTTGAGCCAGCCGCTGGATGCCCAACTCTCCGCCTGCCAGTACTCGCTGTGCCGTCTCCTCGGCCTCCCGTTCGAGTGCAGGATCTGGATCGATCTCGAGGCCGAGATCGTCTTGAGGTAGCATCGACACCGCCCCGCCCGTTTGCTGTCTCACGTGTGCCAGTTCGTGGGCGAGAACGTGTTGGCCCTCAGGCGAGGACGGATCGTACTCGCCGGAATTAAACGCAACGTGATTCCCGACGGTAAACGCCCGCGCGTTGATCTGCTGGCAGGCTTGAGCGGCTTTCGGCCCGGTATGAATGCGGACATCACCCAGCGAGTCACCCATGCGATCTTCCATCGTCCGCTGGATCGACGTATCCAATGAGCGGCCACGCGAGGAAATTACATCGCGGACCGAATCGGGAACTTTCGTCTCACCGGCTGGGCTCGCCTCTCGGCCAGCCGTCGAGCTACGCTGAAGTGATTCCGGAATACGTCGCCCGGCTTCCCGGCGTTCACTGAGAGGGCGATTGCCGACCGTCGGACCGGAGACCGGTCCGGATCCCTCTCTCACGCGCTGAAGCAGCTCCGCCGACGAGTCCATCGCATCCATCGGTTTCGGGGTCAGTAGTAGACGTAGCCGTCGATATCAGCCTCGGTATCGAAGTATTCCGGATACATCTCGAAGTGCTTGTATTTGAGCGTATACTTGTGAATACCGGTACCGAGCATCCGGTATGGGACCGGCGGTTCCACTCCCATTCCGATGTAGGTGTCCCGAATCTGACAGAGTAGGTGGTGGACGAGGAACGCCCGGAATATCTCGAGCGAATCGATCACGGCCGTCGGGATCATTTCGATTACAGTATCGGGTTCGCGATCGTGATTCGCGACTCGCCCAACTGTTCGGTCGGGCTGGTCGTCCCGATGGTACATGTAGTACGGCTCGGAGATGTGGTCTGGTCCGAACTGGCGGAAGTGATCGGAGGATGAAAACTCCGTCGGCTGGCTATCCGTGTCGGCACTCCCGTCGTTCCCGAGGAGTTCGCTGAGTCGATCACCAAGCGTTCCAAACACACCCGCCTCCTGTAATCGACCGATGACAGCCGTTGCGAAGTCATCGACACCAGCAGCAATCTCCTCGTGATACCCGCGAACATCCTCGATCGTCGCATCGAGATACACATCCTGCTTGTAGATTACCGTCTGGTTGTGCGGAACGGCATCCTCGAGTTCGATCGGCCGCTCGACCGTGTCGTCGCCGTAGCTTTTGAATTGCTGGACGAGTGTGCCGAAGTGACGCTCGAATTCACCATCGTCCATCTCCCGAATGGTTGCTAACGTCGCGGCGATGCGGTCAGGATTTCGCTGCGGCGGGAGCGTGTCGTACTCGTGCTCACGGTAGACGTGCCACTTGGAGTATTCTCGAGCCTGTGAGACCATCTCGTCTTCTCGATTCGTCCGTTTTGATGGGTCGTCCGGATAGCCGTCTTGTTCATGTGCGTATATTTTTCCGTTTTTCTTGTGCATCTCAACTTGATGCATAACACCATTGTTGTCCGTTACTTTAGTTCCGATGTCTTTCTCGTCTTCTCCGATAATAGTTGAGTCCATACTATCTTCTTAGAATTTGCCACCGCCAAGTCCAGTCTGTTCTTCCGTTCTACTCTTTTTATCGCTTGAACCAAGGGTAGATTTGACCTTGGAGACCATGTCCGAGCCACCTCCTTTGAGGGCCTTGATGAGACCGCCACCGGTCTTCTGGACGGCGTAGGCGAGGACGACAGCAGCAGCGACCTTCGGCGCATTCGTCCACATGAACTGAAGGGTTTCGCCCCCTCCTTGAGCGATAACGTCACCCGCAACGCTCTGAAGTCGCTGGGGATCGCTCATCGTTTTGATCGCATTGATTATCAGGTTGGCGCTCCCACCAGCAATATCCGCGATGAGCGACTCGGCCTCCGAGAGGTTCGTCGGCAGTGCTTCAATCGCATCACCTGGACTGCCCGGCATAGCCTCGGCCGCTGTCGCTCCAGCGGTGACTTTCAACGCTTCTTGGGCACCCGCCTCGGCTACCCCCGACTGACCGCCCTCAACCATCTGACCCCCGATGTGCTCGATGAGCCGCTGTTGGTTCTGAATCAGCGTTGCGATCGTCTCGCCGAGATTCCCGTCATCGAACCCGCTGAAATTCAACTCAGTGCCGGCGGTGTCGCCGCCACTCGAGGACCCGGAACCACCACTTCCGAACAGCGAACCCAGACCCAGCCGTTGGACATGTACGCCCGTCGTACTCATCCGCTGAATCCCCAACTCGCCACCCTGCATCACCCGCTGAGCAGTCTCCTCGGCCTCACGTTCCAACTGCGGATCCGGATCGATCTCGAGCCCCAAATCCTCCTGGGGAAGCATCGACACCGCGCCGCCGGTCTGCTGGCGAACGTGTGCTAACTCGTGAGCCAGCACGTGTTGGCCTTCCGGCGACGATGGATCGTACTCGCCGGAATTAAACGCAACGTGATTCCCGACGGTAAACGCCCGCGCGTTGATCTGCTGGCAGGCTTGAGCGGCTTTCGGCCCGGTGTGTATCCGCACGTCTCCAAGCGAGTCGCCCATTCGGTCTTCCATCGCGCGCTGAATCGAAGTATCCAGTGAGCGGCCAGACGAGGAAATGACGTTCCGAACCGACTCAGGCACCTGCGTCTCGCCGGCCGGACGAGTATCGGTCGCGGCGGCCGTGCTTCGCTGCAGCGAGTTCGAGGCGTGTCGGTCAGGCGTCTGCTGGTGGTTAGGTCGCGGCTCGCTGGTCGCCGAGTCAGTATCGGCTTGGAGCCGCTGAAGCAACGCTTGTGTTGACCCGAGCGAGCCCGGTGTAGTGGGGGTCCCGGACGAGCCTGCAGTCGTCTCGTCGTCGCGCATCCGCTGGAACGAAGCAGACGTATCCAGCGATTGCGACTGACGGACGGATAGCGGGGCTGACGAGTCGGAATTCGAATCCGACTCGTCGGAAAACCGCCGTGATCGTGACGAATATCGTCCCATCGCTCTGATGCCCACATTCTTCATCCCCTACTAATAGCATTTTCTATTTATCAAGTAGCTAAATTTTATCAACCGCCGCTGTCACGAGTCACGTAACAGCGACATGTCGTACAAGACAACACGAACACATCTACTCGACGAACTCGAGCGGATCGAGGTGATTCTCGAGGCATACGGAGAAACGATCGAACCGGCGTCTTCCAGAACGAATTCTAGGGCTCCTTCCCGACGCGAAGAAGCATACGAACCGCTGACCGTTTCGCATGGACTGCCCGCTGCTGCGACAGAGCGTCTCGCCGATCATGCAGCACGGATCGACCAACGCTGCCGCGAGACGCCCGAGGATGTTGTGCTGCGACTGCGGATTCTACGGGACCGATTCGATCTCTCACGAGCACAACTCGACGTGTTCTTGCTTGCACTCGCTCCAGATATCGATACCAGCTACGAGGACGTATTCCAGACGCTTCACGACGATTCGAACGTCACACATCCGACAGTTGGACTGATCGCCGATCTCTTCTCTCAGACCGACGAGCAGCGCCTCGCCGCTACCGCGCTCGTAGGCTCGAGTTCACAACTCCGCCAACATGGCCTGATAACGCTCTCGGATCCCGTCGGCAACAGTCGGTCTCACCGCCACCGCCTCGTGACCGTCGACCCCCGACTCGTCTCGTACCTCGAGGGGCACGTCGATCTCGATCCGGCGCTGGATGACGGTGCCACGCTCGACGCGACCGACGGGACGCTCGAGGCGTTGCGACTCGATGGTCACGTTCGTGAGCGCCTCGAGTCGGTGGCTGCCACCAGTGCGACCGGCGGTCGGTACTATGTCTACGGCCCGGACGGCAGCGAGCGCGACAACGCGATCGAGGCGGTGACCGATGGGCGGCTGCTTCGGGCCTCGTTGCCGGCCGTCCTCGAGGCCGACACGCTCGAGCGGCTGCACCGGGAGGCACTCTTGCAAGACTGCCCGCTCCAACTGACCGACGCCGACGCGGTCCGCGAACGCGAGACCGAGCACACGCTCGAGGAGGTGGTCGATCGGTTCGCCGACCTCGAGGCACCGCTGTTCGTGACCGGAACGGAGGCCTGGCGGCCGACGGGGACCGACGAGAGCCTCGACGCGATCATCGAGTTCCCGCGGCCGTCGGTCGATCTCCGGCTGTCGTTCTGGGAGGGGCACGCCGACGAACTGCCCGACGACGTCGACCCGGCGGCGCTAGCGGGCACGTTCGATCTGACACAGGGGCAACTCGAGGCGGCGCTGGCGACGGCCCGATCGGTGGCCGACGGCGACGCGCTCGAAGCCGAAGACGTCTACGAGGGCTGTCGCGCCCAGTCAGACGACGGCCTCGACGACCTCGCGCAGCGGATCGAACCCGCAAGCGACTGGGACGATATCCAACTGCGTGAGAAGACCGCCCGCGAACTCCGACTGGTCCGCGATCACATCACGGAACAGGCGCACATCGACAGCGAGTGGGGCTTCGCCGACGGAGATGCCCGTGACGGCGGTGTCGTTGCCCTGTTTAAGGGACCGTCGGGGACGGGGAAGACGATGGCCGCCGAGGTGATGGCGAACGATATCGGGATGGCGCTGTACAAGATCGACCTCTCGAGCGTCGTCTCGAAGTACATCGGCGAGACCGAGGAGAACTTAGAACGGATCTTCCGGGCCGCCGAACAGTCCAACGCCGTCTTGCTGTTCGACGAAGCGGACTCGGTCTTCGGGGATCGGGCCGAGGTCAACGACGCGACCGACCGCTACGCCAACGCCGAAGTCAACTACCTCCTCCAGCGCATCGAGCGCTACGACGGCGTCGTCGTCATGACGACGAACTACGCCTCGAACATCGACGACGCGTTCGAGCGGCGGATCGACCACTCGGTGTGGTTTCCGAAACCCGACGCGCCGGTCCGCGAAGCCATCTGGCGGGCGGCCGTCCCCGACGACGCGCCGACCGGCGATATCGCGTACGATCTCCTCCGGGAGGTCGAGCTCACAGGCGGCGAAATTACGAAGGTCGTCCGAACGGCGGCGGTCATGGCCCGCCGCGACGGGCGTATCGAGATGCGACACGTCGTCCACGCGATCGAAGACGAAGTCAGCTCCCGACAGCTCTATCCCGTAGAGACGAGCGAGTATCGCCATCACCTCCGGAGTGTCGAGGTCGAACCCGAATTGGACGATGAGCCGACGTTCGACGAGCGGACGGGCGATCGCTCGCCCGAAGAGGTGGTCCGCCTGTTTTTCGACCTGCTCGCAGACGGCGACGGCGAGCGCGCACACGAACTCTATCATTCCCGAACGCTCGCCGACGAGTTTTCGTACAAAGAACAGCTGATTCTCTCCCGCGGCGAGCTGTCGATCGTCGGTGATATTGAACGCGTTCGAGACGACGATGATCGCGTCGAACTCCGGATCGATCGGTCGTTCAACGGCGATCGGACGGCACAGACTTACGAGTTGCGACCCGACGAGGACGCGTGGCGAATATTCAACGTCGACCGCGCCCGGCGAGACGATGTCGTCGTCGACCGCTGAGCCGACTCGGCCGTCGGTCGTCGGCCCTCGGCGACGGCCCAGTCGCGGTCGTCGCTGCATGCATTCGCGACCGGACATGTTTTCCCCTTCCTCCCCAACGGTAGGGGTATGCAGGCATCCATCGACGCGGTTCGCGTCGCAGGGACGCCCCAGGGCCCGGTTCCCGTGGTCGTCCTCGCTGTCGAGGGAGAGGACGACGTCGTGCCGATCTTCATCGGATTCAACGAGGCGACCAGCATCGCACGAGGGCTCGAGGCCGAAGATATCGGGCGGCCGCTGACTCACGACCTTCTGCTCGACGTGACGGAGGAACTCGGGAGTCGGATCGACCGCGTCGTCGTCAACGAAATCGAGGAGCGCGACGGCGGTCAGGGTGGGACCTACATCGCGGACATCCACCTCGAGACGCCCCGTGGCGAGACGGTCATCGACGCGCGACCGAGCGATTCGCTCGCGTTGGCCGCTCGGACGAACGCGCCGATCGAGATCACCGAAGACGTCTTCGAGGACAGCCGAGACGACAGCGAGAAGTTCGACGAACTCGAAGACATCCGCAACGTATCCGGTGACTTATAGATGGACGACGTACTCGAGGACCTGTTTGCCGTCATCGAAGACCGAAAGGAAACGCTGCCCGAGGACTCCTACACCGCCTCGCTGTTTACCCACGAGAAAGGCGAGAACGCGGTGCTCGAGAAACTCGGCGAGGAGACGACCGAACTCGTACTTGCCGCGAAAGACGACGACGGCGAGGAGATCGCCCACGAGAGCGCCGATATCGTCTATCACCTGCTCGTCTTGCTCTCGCTGAAAGACGTAGAGCTCGCGGAACTCGAGGCCGAACTCGAAGCGCGGCGCTGAGCGGACGAAACGCGCGACGGTTCGATGGCGTCGGACACGGACCCGCACTCGGTGGAGAACGTGTACCTTCATTGCGGGGAAGCACCCACATTCATTCGAGTACCAACAGGTCGGTGCGCCGACCGAAACGGAAGTGAACGGATGTGTCCGACGACGCCACTTCAGACGACGCCAGCGCGGCCGATTATCGACAGCTCTCGTTCGTCGCGCTCGCGGCCGTCGCGCTCGTGTTGGCGGCCGCATTCGCGCCCGGAGCCGCGGTATCGCCCGGCTCGGATTCCGGGGGCGACGGCGGCGGCTCGGGGCCGACTCTCGAGCCCGATCCGTCCGGCGGTTCAGGGGGTGGCGACGGACCAAACGGAGAGTTCGACTGGCGGCGGTTGCTCGAGTTGCTCAACATCGACGGGGACGACGGTGGCGGGGATACGACCGACACCGAGACGGAACCGGCGTGTGTCATCACTCTGAACCGAACGCCGGTGCCCGGTAGGCAGGTGACGGCGACGGTCCGTTACGAGGCCGAACCGCTCGCCGACGCACCGGTGTGGTTCGACGACCGACGCGTCGGGCGGACCGACGAGTACGGCCGGGTGACCGGCGACGTCCCGTACGTCGAGGAGCTCACCATCCGCGTCGGCGCGGAGAGCGACGTGACATGTCGGGCCGGAGCGAGCACGACCAGCGGAGCGAGCACCGCCGACGCCGGTGTAAGCGAGCGGGCGATCGAGACGGCAGCGGCGAGTGTCTCGACGGCGACGCTCGCGGCGACACGGGCCGCAGACGGCATGACGGTGGCCCAGACGGCTGCCGACGGCGGGGCCGAGACCGGAAACGCGACCGGATCGTACGCGGTCACCGGCGACGTCGAACTCGAGGTCCGCGGCGAACCCTACCCCGGCGAGTCGATCACCGTCGAGGCGGCCGTCGAGGGAGTGCCGATGCGCGAGGCGGCCGTCTCCGTCGACGGCGCGACGGTCGGTCGGACGGACGGCGACGGGACGGCGACGGTAACCGTTCCCGACGACGGGTCCAAGACGATCACTCTCGAGGTGGCTCGCGGCGACTTCTCGGGGACGAAGACGGTCGACGTGCTCTTGCTCGAGGCGCGACTCCGGCCCGCCGGGCTCGCGCCGATCCCCGGTAGTCCCGGTGCCGTCGAGGCCGTGATCGACGGCGAGTCGATCGCGAACGCCACCGTCACCGTCGGCGGCGCACGCGCTGGAACGACGGATTCCGACGGGCGATTTCCCCTCGCGTTGCCGCTCGACCCGACGACGACGGTGACGGTCAGCACGGGCGATCGGACCGCGAATCAGACCGCGAGCGTGACCCTCCTCGGGGTCTATGGCGGCCCCGCAGCTGTGACGGGGCTCGTCGTCATCGGGCTGGCGGCGGTCGCCTACCGCACGCACGGCCGCCGCGGGCCGGTCGCCGTCCTCGGAGCCACGGCGGCGCTTCTGGCGGTGCTCGTCGTCGAGGCGTTCTACGGACCGCGGGCCGGGCTCGCGGCGTTCGCTATCGTCGCTCTGTTCGGGCTCGGAATCGCGCTCGGACGGTCCGACGGCGAGCGCCTCCGCGACCGCGAGCGCCCCGCAGTCCGCGAGGCGCTGGACCGGTTCGCGACGTGGATCGTCGACCGCACGATGCGGGTCGTCGACCGCCTCGAGGCGCTGCTCGAGCGGACGCGGGCGCTCGCGGCTGCCGTTCGCGCGTGGACGGAATCGCTTCCGCGATCGGCGAGTGGACTCTGGACGCGGTTCGCGGGCTGGCTGCGGACGGTTCCGGCGGGCGTTCGATCGCGGCTCCGACACGCGTTCGTCGCTGTACGGACGCTGCCGCTCAGGGGAGGAGCGATCGGGCTCGGGGCCATCGTCCTGCTCGGTGGCGGATACGCGGTCGACGGCTTCCGCGGGGCCGCCCTCGTCGCGGGCGGCCTCGCCGCGGCCGGGATGCTCCGACGCCGCTCGGACGAGACGAGGCCGACGGATGCGGCCGGAGACCCCGACGACGACGGATCAACGGCGCGGCAGTCGACAGCGCCGACGAGAGCGCGGGAGCGACGACGCTCGTTCCGCGAACTGTGGCGCGCGTTCGCACGCCGGGTCGCGCCGGGGCGCTGGCGAACGCGCACGCCCGGCGAGATCGAGCGACGCGCCCTCTCGAAGGGATATCCCCGAGAGCCGGTGCGCGAGCTGACGACGCTGTTTCGCGAGGTCGAGTACGGCGGCCGGTCGCGCTCGAGCGAGCGTCGCGATCGGGCGGCCGCGGCCTACGACGAGATCGAAGCGGAGCGCGAGCGGGAACCGACGGCGGAGTCGTCGGAACCCGAATCGGCGTCCGTGGCGGACGAGGAGGGGGACGCATGAACCGGCGGCGCGAGACGGTCGTCGCTCTGGTCGGCCTGCTCTTCGTCGCGCTCGGAAGCTACCTCGGACTCGTCCGGTCCGGCGGCTTCGAGGGGGCCGGCGGGCTCGTCGCCCTGCTCGTACTCGTCGCGCTGGGTCTCGGATTCCGGACGATCCGCGGCTCGCTCGATGGGGCCGCCGGCGGGCCGGCGGTTCCCTGGGCGGCCGACGAGCCGTTCGCGAACCCCGCACCTGAGCGGACTGACAGCGAGCCCCCGCTGTCGAGCGACGAACTCGCCGGATTGATCGAGACGGCCGGTGAGCGCGCCCGGGACAGCGGAAGCGTCGACGATGGTCTCGAGGCGGTCCGCCCCGCGCTCCGAGCGGCGCTGATCGACGCACTCGAGCAAGGCGGCCGGTCGCGGTCGGACGTCGAGGCGGCGCTCGCGGACGGGAACTGGACCGACGACCGGGTCGCCGCGAGCGTACTCGCTGCCGAAGTGGAGCCGCCGAACCAGTCGTTTCGCGAGCGGGTGCGTGCGTGGCTCTCGCCCGAACAGATCGTCAGAGAGCGCGCACGGCGGGCCACGAACGCGGTCGCGGCGGCCGCCGACGAGGCGCTGCCGACGGTGCCGGGCCAGACGGCCCCGCGAACCGTCCCGGTCGTCCAGCCTCCTCTCGAGGACCTCCGCCGGGGCGCGGACGGCCGATTCCAGCGCGCCGTCGACCCCCGCGTGACCGCCCGCGGGCCACAGCCACACCGGCCACGGTTCGGTGACGAACTCGAGTCGGAAACCGACGGGCGAGACGAGCAGGACGGAGACGGCGAGAACGCGGGGGTGACCGGCGCGTGAGCCGCCGACAGTTGCGCTGGCGCGGTGCCGTCGCGGCGACGGTCGCGCTCGCGCTCGTCGGACTACTCAACAGAACGCCGGCCCTGCTGGTAGGCGCGGTCGTCCCGCTTGCGTTCATTGCCTACGGCTCGCTGTCTCGCGTCGCGGTGCCGGACGGCCTCGTCGCGACCAGAACGGTGTCGCCGACGCCCGCACCGCCTGGCCAGCCCGTCACCGTCACCCTCGAGGTGACCAACGACTCCGACCGGACGCTGACCGACGTTCGGCTCGCCGACGGGGTTCCAGCCGAACTGGCCGTCCTCGAGGGATCGCCGCGGGCGGGGACGACGCTCGAGCCCGGCGAGAGCCACAGCATGACGTACCTCGTGGTGGCACGCCGCGGAGAGTACGACTTCGATCCGCCGCAGTGTCGACTCCGCGGGCTCGGAGCGAGCGCGGTCGCGACGGTGTCACTGCCGGTGGCGGGCGATCGGTCGCTCGTCTGCCGGCTCGACGCAGACGCGCCGCCGATCGAATCGGACGGCAACGGCCACACCGGCGGGCTCACGACCGACGACCCCGGCGAAGGCGTCTCGTTTCACTCGACCCGGGAGTACCGCCCCGGCGACCCCGCCGATCGGATCGACTGGCGACACTACGCGAAACGCGGGACGCTCGCGACGGTCAACTACGAGCGGCAGGTGTCGGCGACCGTCGTCTTAGTGGTCGACGCGCGCGCGGCGAATCGCGTCGTCGCCGGCCGCGGGCGGCCGACCGGCGTCGACCTCGAGGCCTACGCCGCGACGCGGGCGCTGACCGACCTGCTCGAGTCGGGCCACGACGTGGGCGTCGCCGTGATCGGGCTCGACGGCCCCGGCCCAGCGGGCTGTCACTGGCTCGAACCGGCGAGCGGGCGCGAGCAACGGATTCGCGGGCTCGAACACCTCCGGCACGCGGCCGACGGCGACTCGTCGACAGGGGGCGACGCGAAACGGATCCAGACGCAGGCGACCGTCCGGCGGACGAACGCACAGGTCCGCAAGGTGCTCGAACTCGCCCCGCCGAACGCACAGCTCGCGCTGTTTACCGCCGCGCTCGACGACCTTCCCGTCGACGCGGTCGAGACCTGGCGAGGTGCGGGGCTCCCGGTGGCCGTCTGCTCGCCCGATATCGTCCCCGAAAATACCGTCAGCGGCCAGTATGAGCAGACGCGGCGGCGGACCCGACTGGCGCGCTGTCAGGCCGCCGGCGCTCGCACGGTCGACTGGCGACGCGGGACGCCGCTGGCGCTGGTCATCGAACGCGCTTTCGCCGCCGACACGCAACTCTCGAATACGCGGCTGCTTGGCGGCGGTGGCTCGAACGGCGGTGGATCGAGCGGCGGCGGAGCGGACACGGACGGGGCCCGAGCGGGGAGTGAGCCGGGCAACAGGAAGCCCCCGGCCGGTTCGCGGACGCGACAGGGAGGTGGCGACTAGATGTCGTTGGCCGGCCCCCGGCTCGATCGACCGTCCGCGATCGGTGACGAGGGCAGACCGCGGGCGACGAGCCTCTGGATCGCCACGCTGGCCGCCGTCGTCGCCGTCGGACTCGTTGGCGTCGCGATCGGCGAGTCGTCGCTGCTGCCGACACTCGGCCTGATCGTCGGACTGACCGTCGCGGGCGTGGGTCTGCTCGAGCGCGACGGGTTCGTCGATCAGTTCGTCGCCCACGCGTTCCTGTTGACGTTCGGCGCGGCGTTCGCACTGGTCGTTCTCCTAGCCCCGTTCGTCGCCGGACCGGGGCTCGCGGTGAGCGGCTGTGCGCTGGCGCTCGCCGGCATCGGTGCCGCCTGGGCAGATATCGACGGCGAGACGCTGCGACCCGCCGCGACGGGGAGCGTGATCGGATACGTCTCGATGCTGTGTTCGGCCGTGGCGGTGATCGTGCTGATCGGATTGGGCTATCTCGCGACGGCGGTGTTGACCGGGATCACCGCCGTCTCGAGTCCGGTTGGATCGCTCGCCGGGTTCCTCGTTGTCACGGCCGGAACAGCCGGCGTCGGCCGGCTGTCGCTGCGCTGGCTCCCGGTCTCGGAGCTGGCACCCCAAGACCGACGCCCGGCGGTCGAGCGCCGGGTCGCGTCCCTGCGACGGTGCCTGACGGTGACGATGTCGGGGGCGGTCGTCGCGCTCGTCGCCGTTTCGGTCCTCGTACTCGGGGGTGCAACGGCGGAGCTATCGACCCGCCGACCGGCGCTCGCGGGCGGGTTCGAGGCGCTGTCGTCGCCGATCGTCGTCTGGCCGATCGTTGCGCTCGGTGCGCTGAGCGCCGGCGGCGGTGCGTTCGCACTCGTCCTGCGGCGGCTCACGCAAGAGGCCGACGCCGAGACGACGCGTCGCACCGCCGCAGTCGTCGCCGGGTTCGGCCTGTCACTGCCGTTCCTGCTCGGATCGGTGCTCCTGATCGGGACGGTCGGGCTCGTCCTCGGTCCGCTTCGCCTCGGAGCCGCACTGCTGATCCTCCTACTGCTCGGTCCGCTGGCGACGGCGGTCACGTTCGGCGGCGGCGTCGTCTGTATCGCGCTGGGACTGCTTCCGTCGCGGGCGACCGGCCCCGCGATCGCCGCGGGCGGGCTCGTCATCGCCGCGATCGGCGTCGGCGGTGTGAGCGCACCGCTCGCGTTCGGCTGTATCGCCGCCGCGGTCCTCGTCTGGGACTGCTCGACGTTCGGGCTCGGGGTGACGGCCGAACTCGGCCACCTGCCCGAGACCCGTCGGCTCGAGCTATTTCACGGGGCGATCGCCGTCGGCATCGGGATCGCCGCCGTGGCAGTCGCGACCGGGCTCGAGGCCCTGCGGACGACCGCCGTCGCGGGCGGTGACGCGGCCGGCGCTGCGCTCGTCGTCGCGCTGGGCGCGTTCCTCCTGTCGGTTCCGCTGCGCGGCTAGGTGAGGTCACGCCGCGCATGCGAGAGGGGAGACTTCTTTGTCAGCTAGCGACACTGTCGTGTATGGACGAGACGAACGCGACGCTCGGCGACGCCGAAAACACCGTCCGACGCGTCGTCGAACGTATCGAGGAGGCGGCGGTCGTCGACCGCGAAGTTCTCCACACCGTGCTCTCCGCCGTGCTCGCCCGCGGCCACGTCTTGCTCGAGGACGTGCCGGGAACGGGGAAGACGGTCACCGCGCGCGTGATCGCCGAGTCGCTGGGCCTCAAGTTCAAGCGGCTCCAGTTCACGCCCGACCTGCTGCCCTCGGACGTGACCGGATCGATGATCTACGACGAGCAAGCCGGCGCGTTCGAGTTCGCCGAGGGACCGGTGTTCACGAACGTCGTCTTGGCCGACGAGATCAACCGCGCGCCGCCGAAGACACAGGCCGCGCTGCTCGAGGCCATGGAGGAAGGGCAGGTCAGCGTCGACGGCACGACCCACGAGCTACCCGAGCCGTTCGTGGTCGTTGCGACCCAGAATCCGATCGAACAGGAAGGGACGTTCCGCCTGCCCGAGGCCCAGCGCGACCGCTTCAGCGTCAAGACCTCGCTGGGCTACCCTGACCGCGACGGCGAGCTCGGACTGCTCGAGCGGCGGGCGAACCGACGGTCGCTCTCGCCGAGCGTCGACTCGGTCGCGAGCGCGCGGACGGTCCGCACGCTTCAGGACATGACGGAAGACGTCACCGTCGACGAGAAGGTCCGCGGCTACATCGTCGACCTCGCACGGAAGACGCGGGCCGACCGGCGGGCTGACACCGGCGTCTCGCCGCGGGGCGTCCAGCGCGTGTTCGAAGCCGCTCGCGCCGCGGCGCTGATCGACGGCCGCTCGTACGTGACCCCGGACGACGTCAAGCGCCTCGCCCGGCCGACGATGGCCCACCGGATCGTCCGCACCACCGAGGCGACCGTCGAGGGCGTCGAGGCGAGCGCCGTCGTCCGCCACGCGGTCAACGCCGTGGACGTGCCTGCGGTCGCACCGGAAAGCGACGAGCCCGACACGGACCCCGAGCCCGGGACGGACGCCGATGCCGAACTCGAGGATGCCTCCGGCGGCGGAACCGAGCCCGAAGCCGACTCCGCGCCGTCGCGCAACCGGTGAGCGACCGAACCAAGGTCAGCGCTTTGCGACGGGCGTCCACTCGCGGTCCGTCGCCCCGACGTATCGGGAGTCGGGACGGACCAGCCCGTTGTCCTCGCGTTGCTCGAGACAGTGGGCCATCCACCTGTCGGTCCGCATTGCGGTCGACCAGTTCCTCGACGTGACGGACTCGAGTCGCGGATCGAAGACGGAAGGCGACACGACGGATGGAGGATCAGAGCCGGCCGTTGTAATGGTTCGGACAGGAGTCACTCACTGACCGCGGCACCGACCGCGCCGGCGACCGCGCTTTCTATGGCCATTACGATCGAAATCACGACGGCGAGCAGGAAGATGCCGATACCGGCCGCGCCCGTGATGGCACCGCCGAGCGGGCCGAGCGCGAGGCCGGCGACGCCGACGGCGACACCGATGAGGAGGCCGCCGATAATTCCGCCGAGCGAACCGGCGAGCAGGCCGTGCCAGAAGCCGCTGCCGAGCCCGCCGCCGGCCATGTAGCCCGCGACGAAACCGCCGAGCAGTCCGGCCGCGAGCTGGCCGATACCCGGGAGGACCAGCCCGACGATCCCGAGGACGGTCGCGACGACGAACCCGACGAAGACGGCGCGCCAGTCTGTCATACGAGACCGTAGGACGGCGGCGGACATAAGCTCGCGGCGGCCAACGGACGCGCTTTTATGGTCACGCGTTCTATCCGTGGACATGATTTTCGAAGACCTTCCGACGACGCCCACGTCGGAAGAGCTGATCGACAAGGCGTTTTCGCGGGCGGCGCGGGCCGGCAAGGCCAAGGGCGGCCTCGAGGCCCAGCAGTCGATGCTCCAGACGGCAGCCAACATCATCTCCGACAACTTAGAGAACGTGGTGACGGCGTGGCCGGACTTCGAGTACGACGCTCACCCCTTCTACTACGAGTTGGCGGACGCGATCGTCGACGTCGACCGGCTCCGTCAGAGCCTCTCGGAGGTGATGTGGGCCAGCCGGAAGGCCCGCGAGATCCACGAGGAGTACCAGCCGCGACTGCGCAAGACCGACGTGGACACCGCGCGAAAGCACCGCAAACAGGCATTCGCCCGCTTAGCCGACATCGTCGAGCAGATCGACGACGAACTGCTGTATATCAACGAGTCGCGCAACGACCTGCGGGACCTGCCCGACATCAACCCCGACGAGCCGACGATCGTCGTCGCCGGCTACCCGAACGTCGGGAAATCGTCGTTCGTCAACGGCGTCACTAGCGCGCGCGGCGAAACCGCCTCGTACCCGTTCACCACGAAGGGGATCGGCCTGGGGCACTTCGAGCGAGATCACCTCCGTTACCAGATCGTCGACACACCCGGCCTGCTCGACCGCCCGCCAGAGGAGCGAAACGAGATCGAATCCCAGGCCGTCAGCGCGGTCGAACACCTCGCAGACTGCATGCTCGTGATGGTCGACCCCACCGGAGAGTGCGGCTACCCGATCGGCTCGCAACTCGAGCTCCGCGACTCCATCGCGGCCCAGTTCGAGGACGTGCCCGTGCTGACGGTCGCGAACAAGGCCGACCGCTTCGACCCAGCCGAACTGGATGATGCCGTCGCGGCCGATTACACCATGAGCGTCGAGACCGACGAGAACGTCGAGGAGGTGCTCGAGGCGGCCGTCGAGGCGATCGATTACGAACCCGAGTTACCGTTCGACGGGTAATCGCGGCCGAAAGACGAGCGCCGTCAGCCGGCGTCGAACACCAGCTGATCCCGTGCGCCGTGAATCGTGACGAGCGCCCGATGCTCGCCGGCCGCGAGCGATCGATCGACCGTCACCTCGAGCACCGTCCCGACTCGCCACTCGTCACCGGACGTGAGGACGCGCGTCGAGCGTGCGCTCGACTCGACGTACGTCCCGTCGAGGACGACCTCGAGTGCGGCCGGCTCGAGCGTCTCGCCGCCGATGTTCTTGACGTACAGCGTGACCTTCCCATCGGTGTCATCGTACGTCGCACCCGACGCGGGGTCGTTGATGACGTCGACCTCCGCGTCGATCGTCGCGACCGTCCGGTCGGCCTCGTCGGCGGTCGACTGAGCGAACAGCGAGGACTGCGTGACGATCGTGCCGGCGAACATGGCCGCGGCGCTCACCGCGGCGATGAACAGCAGCGTCTGGGCGACGGCGGCTCGGACCATTCTCCGTGTTCGAAAGCCAGCGTCAGGAAACGGGATATGCCTACCGGCCGGTCGGCGGTGAACTCCCCGCGGCGCTGTCCCACATCATCCCCGCTCAGTCGAGGACGACGACGTACCTGACCTCGACAGTCACGGACTGGTCGGCGTGGCGGTTGATCCGCTTGCTCAGGATATCCGCCAGCCTCGGGACCGACTCGTCCGACGGCCCACCGATCGTCACGACGACCGTCTCGGGGCTCCGAAACGGATAGTCGTCGCCCATCACGACCTCGAACTCGAGCAACTGGAACTCTTCGTACTGCCCCTGCGTGAGCGTCGCCTCAATTTCTTCGCGAGCGTCCTGTTCGAAGTTGCTCGCCTCGTAGGAGGCGTAGGTGATACCGCCGAGGAACACCGCGAAAATGAGAACGATGGCGACGAGCCCGACGATTCGCTGACGGAGGCGCTGTTCGGTCTCGCCCATTCGGAACAGGTTCTCCGGCCGGTAACCGGCGTACCACAGCGTCAGAAGACCGGCGAGGTTCACCGACAGCAGGTTGACGAGGACGAGGACCGTCGCGCCGATGGCGGCCGCGGGCTGGCCCCACGCGAGGGTGATCCCCGCCACGCCGGCGGGCGGAATTAGCGCCGCCGCGATCATCACGCCGACGAGCGCGACGGAGGTTCCCGTCGCGATGCTCACGACCCCCGCGACGCCCGCGCCGAGTGCGATCACCAGCGAGAGCAGGTCGGGAGCGAGGCGCTCCGAGATCTCGCCGACGTTCGACAACACCAGGCCCGGCGGGACGATGTTCGTCATTCGAACGAGCACGGCGAACACCGCGGCGGCCCCGATCGCGAGGACGACGCCGATTATCTGGAAGGTAACGCTCTCGGCGAACAGCTCCTCGTCGTCGATCACCGTCCCGACGCTTGCACCCAGTGCCGGCCCGATCAGCGGTGCGATCACCATCGACCCGACGACGACCGCCGGCGAGTCGAGCAACAGCCCGGCCGTCGCGACGATCGCACTGATGATCGTCATCACCGCATAGACAGGAAACGTCGGCGTCAGATCCTCCGCTTCGGCCTGCAACTCGTGGCGCGAGATGCGCTCGGACTCGACATCGCCGGTCTCGTACTCCTTGCGCAACGACTGAAACCGCCGGGAGACGACCGTCTCCGCGTCGACGACGACCGTGTACGCGTCTTCGTCGACCCCCACGTCCTGTAGCTCGTCGAGCACTGGCTCCACGGCCGCATCGGGCAGCGGGAAGTAGACGACCGCCGTGTACTCCCGGCTGCTGTCCTCGTCTGTCAGGACGTAATCGACCCCCCGATCGTCGAGCGCCCCGAGGATCGTCTCTCGCTTACCCGTGGGAACCGTCAGCTGTACGAGCCGCACAGTACGACGTGAAACACCGGGGGGTCATAATTCCGCGGCATTCCGTCCCACGCAAGGGGTCGCAGTAAGACACAGCTAGGTATTACCAACCTTCGCAACATACTTATTCCAACCCGGTGGATTACACGTATGAAGCGCCGGGTTGCATCGCTGTTAGGCATCGTCATGCTTGGACTCAGCGGTGCCTATCTCGCCGTCTTCGGCTGGAGCGTCCTCGTCGGACCGCTGGCCGGTGCCTTCCTCGTCGGGTTCGTTCTCGCGGCAATCCTCATGATCGTCGGCGGATTCGTCGATTCGGTCACCGTCGGAGGTCGAGATGTCCCGTGGAACGTCTTCGTCGGAATCGGTGACGTCGTCCTTGCAGCCGTCGTCACGCTCTCGGCGGTTCGATCCGCGGTCGTCACCGCCGACACCGAATCGCGACTCTTCGCCGCGGCGACGCTCGTCGGCTGTACGTCGCTGGCCTGGCTGGGCGTCCAGACCGCTCGAAACAGCCGCCACGTCGATTTCGAGGGGACGCCCTCGAGCCGTCGCCTCGCCGGCATCGCCCTCCTCGTCGCGGTCTCGTTCGGGATCGGGCTGTTCGTCGCGACGGGCGTGTAACGTGGTCTCGCCTCGGTCGACGCAGTCCGGCCTCGAGTCGCCACTCGCAGGTCGAACGGTTACAATGCGTATAAAGGCCGGAGCGCCCTACGGGCGTCTATGTTCGATACCCGCCCGAACCGGGAGGCCGAAGTCGCCCTCGTCGGCCGCTCGAACGTGGGGAAATCCACGCTCATGCGCGAACTGACCGGCCACAGCTTCGACACCGGGGGGA
Source organism: Natrinema sp. 74 (assembly GCF_046097095.1). Classification (NCBI taxonomy): domain Archaea; kingdom Methanobacteriati; phylum Methanobacteriota; class Halobacteria; order Halobacteriales; family Natrialbaceae; genus Natrinema; species Natrinema sp. 74. The sequence continues at coordinate 2,042,645 of NZ_CP175698.1, read as the reverse complement.
AACCCGGCGTCACCCGCTCGCCCAACCACTACGACTGGGCTCCCGAGGACTTTGTCATCACCGATCTCCCCGGTTTCGGCTTCATGAGCGGCGTCGACGAGGACCACCGCGAGCAGATCAAGACCGACATCGTCCGGTATCTCGAGGAGTACGCCGACACCGTTCTCGTGGCAATCCTCGTCGTCGACGGCAAGAGTGTCGTCGACATCATCGACCGCCACTCCGGCCCCGACGAGATCCCCTACGACGTCGAGATGTTCCACTTCCTGCGCGACCTCGAGGTTCCCACGGTCGTCGCCGTCAACAAGATGGACAAAGTCGACGACCGCGACGAGCGACTGAACGAACTCTGCGACCGGCTCGGTCTCTACCCGCCGTGGAAGCAGTGGCAAGAGACCATCGCCCCCATCAGCGCCAAACAGGGTCGCATCACGGCCCTCAACGAGGCCGTTCGGAGCCACCTCCACGAGCAGAATCGGGACGATCTGTTCAAGTTCTTCTAGCCAACCTTTTGCGCTGCGGGCGCGGCTCCGCCGCGCCCTCGGCAAAACGTTGATGAAAAGCACTCCTCCTTCCCCTCCACTGCGTTTCGGGTCAGTCGTCGGCCCGCTCGCTCGCCCTTCGGGCTCGCTCGCGGTGAATATGTGGCGAGCGCCTGCCCTCCCCCGGGTTACACGGCTCTCGTGGTACTCGAGCCGTGCGCCCGGCCACCGACCTGTGGCCGACTGGCTCAGACGAGGTGATCGACCGGCTCAGACGACCCTGTTTTTCAATTCGTCGTCGCGCTCGAGTCGGTCGACGTTTTCGTGGACGATCTCGCCGACGTCTCGGAAGTAATCGCGGGTGTAGGCCGCGCAATGGGGCGAAATAATGACCTCGTCCATCCCCCACAGCGGCGAGTCCTCGGGCAGGGGCTCCTCCTCGAAGACGTCCAGGGCCGCGCCGGCGAGGGCGTCGGCCTCGAGCGCCGCGATCAGCGCCTGCTCGTCGACGACCGGTCCTCGAGCGACGTTCACGAAGTAGGCGTCGTCGCGCATGGCCGCGAACGCCTCGGCGTCGAAGAGATGATGAGTCTCGTCGGTCAGCGGCACGGTGACGATCACGAACTCGGCGTCGGAAATGGCCTCGAGCAGCCGGTCGCTCGCGTAGATTTCGTCGAATCCCGGAACGGGATCACCGGAGCGGCGGACGCCGGTCACGCGGAGCCCGAGCGCGCCCAGCGTCTCGGCGACGCCGCGGCCGAGGGTGCCGGTGCCGACGACGCAGGCCGTCGACCCGGGTACGGTAAAGGCCTCGTCCCACTCCGGGCGGTCCCATCGCCGCTCTTGCTGGTTCGCGACGTAATCGTGCAACCGCCGGGCGAACATGAGGAGATAGCCCGCGACGGTCTCGCCGACGCTGCGACCGTGGATTCCCGTGCTGTTCGTGAGAATTACGCCGCGGTCCGCGAGTGCGTCGAACGGAAACCGGTCGACGCCCGCCTGAATCGAGTGAATCCAGTCCAGTTCGAGAAACGCCGCGCGGTGCTCGAGGGTGACGACCGCGTCACAGGCGGCGATTCCGTCGTCGCCGATCACTGCGACCTCGATCGGCACGTCGGCGAGGTACTCGGCGAGTTCCTCGGACGGAAACACCGCATCGACGGACTCGTGAATTCCGAGTCGCTCGAGTTCGAATGCCATGGATGGCGCTACGGCCGAATCGAGGTTGAAGGTTTGCACCTCGGACGGCGGGTTCGGCTCTGAGTACGAAAGGTGGCGGCTCGGGAAAGATCCTCGTCACAAGGGGCTCGGAGGGGGTAACTCTTCGTCACGGCCGCCGTCTGTGCCTACTCCCTCGAGGGATTTCGGTCTGTCGTTTCCCGACCCGCCGCGCCGCCGTCGCGCCACGCCTCGAGCCCACGCAACTCCGCGGCCACGGCCTCGATCCCGTCTGGCTCGAGGACTCCGCGCTCGGTGACGACATCGGTCACGCAGTCGGCTGGCGACACATCGAACGTCGGATTCAGGGTGTCGATCGCGGCGTCGCCGTCGTAGACCGCGGTCCGGTCGCCCGACTCGAGGTTTACCTCCTCGCGGGTCGAGACCTTGTCCGTCGCGGCCACGACTGAAACCGGGATCCCCTCGCGGTCGGCAGCGATCGCGACCGCTCGCGTGCCGGTCTTGTTCACGACGGAGCCGTCGGGAAGGATGGTGTCCGCGCCGACGACGACGCGGTCGATCTCCTCGCGGGCGAGGACGTGCGCGACCGCCGCGTCGGTGTGGACCGTCACGGCACCGTCGATCGTCTCGGCCAGTTCCTCGGCGACGGCGACCCCCTCGCGGGCCGGCCGCGATTCAGCGACGAAGACGCGCGAGGGCGCACCCTCCCGAATCGCCTCGAGCACGGTCCCCGACCGCGAGAGCGTGGCGACGCTCCCCGAGAGGCGTTCGGCGGCGTTCCGGGCGGCGTCCTCGTCGGCCGACAGCGCGCGGTCGATCCCCGACAGCGACGACTCGAGAACCGCGGGTGCGCCGGTCTCCGCGTTCCCGTCCCTGTCGGCCTCGGTCATCGCCCGATTTACCCGATTGCGGAGGACGGCCATCGACGGCCGCGCCTCGAGTAAGCGACCGGCGAGTGCCGCGAGTTCGTCCCGCTCGCCCTCCGGGTCGGGACCGAACTTCGCACGCTCGGCGACGAGCAACCCCGCTCGGTCGCGCAGTACCTCGAGCGCGCGCACGGAGAGAGACGCGGCCCCGTGTTCGTCGTCGGCCGCGATCGACCGGACCGCAGGTGCGACGCGTTCGTAGGCCGTCCACAGTTTGGGCACCGTCTCGCGGTCGTCGCCGACGCCCTCGAGGATCGTCGTCGGGGCGACCCACGCGAACGCGTCGTGTTCCTCGCTCAACGTCACATCGCGGGTCTCGCAGTCGAACAGATAGGGATGGACGACCCACTCGCGCTCGAGCTCGGTGTCTTCGAACTCGACGGGGCGTCCGGATCGGACGAGCGAGACGTCGGCGGCCTCGAGCCCCGTTTCCTCGCGGATCTCCGCGAGAACCTGTTCGTCCGGCCGGCCTTCGGCGAAGCCGGAGACGCCGCCCCACCGGCCCGCGTAGGTCCCGACCGCGTCGCTGCGACACAACAGGAGGATCTCGCCGCGGTTCCGGAGGAACGCGGTGACGACGTGACTCGCGTCCGTGCCGTCGTTCCCGCGCTCGTCGCGGTCCGCATCGAATCCGTCGCTCATGTGTATGGGAACGAGCGCGCGGAGGGAATCGCTTTCGGGAGTGGACGGCGTAGAACCGTCCATGCCACGAGTCGCGATCGTCTCCGACACGCACGTTCCCTCCCGCGAGAGCGAGGTCCCCGACTGGGTCGTCGACGAACTCGCGCGGGCCGATCACGCGATCCACGCGGGCGACTTCGACTCGAAGCGCGCTCGCGATCGGATCGCCTCGCTCGCAAACGGCGATCTGACCGCCGTCCGCGGTAACACCGATCCGCCGACGATCGACGCGCCACGCGCCGAAACGCTCGCGGTCGGCGGCGTGACGTTCGTCGTGACACACGGCTCGGGCTCGCCGGTCGGCTGGGATGAGCGGGTCGCGGAAACGGCCCGGGCCGAAGTACCGGACGGCGAGGCGGTCGCCGTCGCGGGCCACACCCACGAGGTCGTCGACACGACCATCGACGGCGTTCGGATTCTCAACCCGGGCAGCGCGACCGGCGCGGCACCCGCCGACCGCGCGACGATGTACGTCGCGACCGTCGCGGACGGTACCCTCGACGTCGAGTTACGGACCGAATAAGATCGGTCGTCTAACCGAGTCGGTCGGCCGAGTGCGTGAACTATACCCGTCTCGGGCACCCCTGCGTTACCATGACACAGCGCGTGACGGTATCGCTCGACGACGATTCGACGACGGCGCTCGAGACGCTCGTCGCGGAGACGGGGAACGGACAGAGCGAGGTGGTGCGCCGCGCCCTGACGTTCTACGCGGCGAACTTCGAGGCGGCAAGCGGGAAGCCAAGCGACAATCTCGAACAGTATTATCGAATGCTCTCGTCGGGAGAACACGTCCTGCTGGACGTCGACTTCCTGCACGCCTTCCTCGAGTACTGCTACGATAGCGGCGATCCTGACCCGGCGTTCGTCGAGGCGGCCGACCGCGTCTCTGACTATCACGCCCACGAGTACGCGACCCGATTCGAGGAAGTCGGCGATCTCCTCGAGTGGCTGTCGTTCTGTGGCTTCCTTGACGTCCGACGGGAGGGCGAGGGCGTCTACCATCTCGTCTTTCCCTCGGAAGCCGTTCGGTGGTTCATGACACGGTTCATCGAGCGAAGCACCGTCGAATTACCGACGGATATCGGGATCGAGCAAGGCGTATCGAAGGTAATCGTGACCGAACAGGCGGCGGACTGACACGTTCATACGTCTTCATACGTCGTCATAACGGTTCGCCGCTGTCTACTGACCGTGTGTGCACTTCTTAACAACCCTTTTGGATGGATCGAAGAGTGTTGTATGTGAATACGCATCATGGGTGTTATCGAGCGGTTGAAAGCGATCGGCCCGGGAGCGCTCGTCGCGGCGGCGTTCGTCGGTCCAGGAACGGTAACGACTGCAAGTGTGATCGGCGCTGAATACGCGTATCTGCTCGTGTGGACGATCGCGTTCTCGATTCTCGCGACGATCGTGCTCCAGGAGATGAGTGCGCGGTTAGGGCTGATCACGCAGCAAGGGCTGGGGGAAGCGTTTCGAAACGAGTTCGAAAACCCGATTCCGCGGACGATTTCCGTCGCACTCGTCGTGAGCGCGATCGGGATCGGGACGGCGGCGTTCCAGACGGGCAACATCGTCGGCGGTGCCGCCGGCCTGTCGGCGATCACCGGTATCAGCGAGAACGTCTGGGGACCGGTTATGGGCCTCGTCGCCGCCGGACTGCTGTGGACGGGGAACTACAAACTGATCGAGCGGGTCTTCATCGGCCTCGTCGGGATCATGGGTGCGGCGTTCCTGCTCAACGCCGTCATGGTCCGGCCGGACGTCGGCTCGCTGGCGAGCGGACTCGTTCCGACGGTGCCCGACGGCTCGGCCTATCTCATCGCCGGCCTCGTCGGGACCACCGTCGTCGGCTACAACCTGTTCTTGCACGCAAGCACCGTCCAGGAACGGTGGGACGGCGCGGACGATCTCGCCGAATGTCGCACCGACACGATCGGGATGGTCGTCGTCGGCGGCCTCATCACGACGGCGATCGTCGTGACCGCCGCCGCGGTGTTCCCGAAGGGAACGTCGATCGATAACGTCGGCGCGATGGCCGACCAGCTAGAGCCCGTCTTCGGCGGTTACGCGCTCACGTTCTTCTCGGTCGGTCTGTTCGCGGCCGGCTTTACGAGCTCGATGAGCGCGCCGCTCGCCGGTGCCTACGCCACTGCCGGTGCGCTCGGCTGGGAACGCGATCTGACCGCAACGCGGTTTCGGGCGATCTGGATGACGATCCTCGGCATCGGCATCGTCTTTTCGGCACTCGACTTCAACCCTATTCAGGTGATCGTCTTCGCACAGGTAGCCAACGGCCTCTTGCTCCCGATTCTGGCCGTCTTCCTCATCTACGCGATGAACAACGACGAGTTGCTGGGCGATCACACGAACACGACGCTCCAGAACGTCCTCGGCGGAATCGTCACGCTCGTCGTGGTCGGGATCGGCCTCCGAACGCTCTACAACGTACTCTTGGTCTGACGACGATCTTCATGACAGGTTCAAACGAACACGACGCGAATTCGGATGCAATGGCACGCGACGACTCGAGCGACGGCGACGCGACCCGCATCGGGGTCGACGTCGGCGGGACCTTCACCGACGTGGCGCTGTCCGTCGACGACCGCCTCGTCACCGCGAAAGTGCCGTCGACGGAACCACAGCACGTCGGCGTCCTCGAGGGCATCGAGAAGGCCTGCGAGCGCGCCGATATCGAGCCCGGCGAGATCGACGGCTTCGCACACGCGATGACCGTCTCGGTCAACGCCCTCCTCGAGCGCGACGGCGCGGAGACCGCGCTCGTGACCACCGACGGGTTCCGCGACGTCCTCGAGATCGGCCGGCAGGATCGCCCCGATCTGTACGACCTCGAGGCCGAGAAACCCGAGCCACTAGTCCCCCGAGAGCGGCGCTTCGAGGTCGACGAGCGGACGACCGAAGACGGCGTCGAGCGACCGGTCGACGTCTCGGAAGTCTGCGAACTGGCGGCGACGCTGCGCGAGCGCGACGTTGAGGCGGTCGCGGTCTCGCTGCTACACGCCTACGCCGACCCCGAAAACGAGCGGATCGTCGCTGAGACGCTGCGCGAGGAACTGGACGTGCCCGTCTCGGCCTCCCACGAGGTGCTCGCGGAGTTCCGCGAGTTCGAGCGCACATCGACGACGGCGGTCGACGCCTATGTCCGACCCGCGATCGACCGCTACGTGGGCCAGTTGGTCGACGAAGCGAGCGACGCGGGGATCCCGGCCCCGCAGATCATGCAGGCAAACGGCGGAATCGCCGACCCCGAGACGGTCCGCGAACACGCCGTGACGACGACCCTGTCGGGACCCGCCGCCGGCGTCGTCGGTGCCGCGGCGACCGTCGACGACGACGACGTCGCGGGACTCGTGACCTTCGACATGGGCGGGACCTCGAGCGACGTGAGCCTCGTCCGGGACGGACGAGCCGAGCGGACGACCGACGCCGAGATCGACGGCCTGCCGATCCGGACGCCGATGGTCGACGTCAACACCGTCGGCGCTGGCGGCGGATCGATCGCCTGGGTCGACGCCGGCGGCGCGCTCCGGGTCGGCCCGGAGTCATCGGGGTCCCAGCCCGGTCCCGCCTGCTACGGCCGCGGGGGGACCGACCCCACCGTCACGGACGCCAACGTCGTGCTGGGCTACATCGGCCCCGAGACCGCGCTTGGCGGTGAGATGACCCTCGATGTCGAGGCGGCCCGCGACGCGCTCGGCCGACTGGCCGACGAGGCCGGCCTCGAGGGGCCGCTCGAGGCGGCCCGCGGCGTCTACCGCGTGGCGAACGCGACGATGACGCGGACGATCCGCTCCGTGACCGTCGAGCGGGGCCACGACCCCCGCGAGTTCGCGCTCGTGGCCTTTGGCGGCGCGGGCCCGATGCACGCCGCGGCGCTTGCCGATTCGCTGTCGGTCGATCGCGTCGTCGTGCCGCGTCCGGGCGGGGTCCTCTCGGCGTTCGGCCTGCTCGCGGCCGACGAGAGCTACGACGCCGTGCGGACGGTGGGCGTCGACCTCGACGGCGCAGACCGGGCGACGCTCGAGGAAGTCTACGACGGGCTCGTGGCCGACGTGCTCACAGCTGCGTCAGACCGGGACGCGGCGCGCGTCGAGCGGGCCGCCGACTGTCGGTATGCGGGCCAGAGCTTCGAACTCACCGTCCCCGTCGACGAGACGTTCGACGCGGCGGCGGTCGAATCGCGATTCCACGACGCCCACGAGCGGACCTACGGGTACGCGATGGACGAATCGATCGAGGTCGTCAATCTCCGTACGACGGCGACGGTGCCGGGCACGGAACCGGAGATGAGCCACGACGGCGGCGGCGACGCCGTCGTCGGGACCCGGACCGCTCACTTCCCCGACGCCGGCGCGCGGGAGACGACGGTCTACGACTGGGACCGACTCGAGACGGGCGCGTCGGTCGCGGGCCCGGCGGTGCTCGAACAGGCAGAGAGTACGACGGTCGTCCCGCCGACCTGGGCGGGCGAGATTCTCGCCGACGGGACGCTCGTCATGACGCGAACGGAGACGGACCGATGACGACTTCGACAACAGACATGACAGACGGCATCGACCCGGTGACCCTCGAGGTACTGCGAAACCAGTTAGAAAGCATCGCCGAGGAGATGGGCCAGACCCTGATCTGCGGGGCCTACTCGCCGAATATCAAGGAGCGCCGCGACTGTTCGACGGCGCTGTTCGACGCCGACGGGCGGATGATCGCTCAAGCCGAACACATTCCGGTTCACCTCGGCGCGATGCCGGCGGCTGTCGAGGCCGTACGCGAGCACGACCCGCGGCCGGGCGACGTGTTCGTGCTCAACGATCCCTTCACCGGCGGAACGCACCTGCCGGACGTGACGATGGTCTCGCCGATCGCTCCCGACGACGAGATCGTCGGATACGCAGTTTCTCGCGCCCACCACGCCGACGTCGGCGGGATGACCCCCGGCAGCATGCCAGCGGGCGCACAGGAGATCTACCAGGAGGGACTGCGACTCCCGCCAACCCGCCTCGTCGAGGGCGGTGAGCCGCGGGAGGACGTGCGGTCGCTCGTGCTCGCGAACGTCCGCAATCCGGGCGAACGCCGCGCCGACCTCCGCGCACAGCAGGCGGCAAACGAACGCGCCGAGGAACGACTCGCCGCGCTCTTCGAGGAACACGGCCGCGACACCGTCCTCACCGGGTTCGACGCCGTGATCGACTACTCGCGCGAACGGATCACCGACGAAATCGCGGCACTGCCAGACGGCGCGTACGAGGCCACCGACGTCCTCGAGGGCGACGGGGTGACCGACGACGACATCCCGATCAGTGTCACGGTGACGGTCGACGGCGAGACGATCGACGTCGATTTCTCTGGTACCGCGGCCCAGCTCGAGGGGAACCTGAACGCCCCGCTCGCGGTCGCGACGAGCGCCGTCTACTTCGTCGTGCGCTGTATCACCGATCCGGAGATCCCGCCGAATCAGGGCTGTTACGAACCGGTCGACGTCAGCGCGCCGACGGGATCACTGCTCAATCCGACCGTGCCAGCGGCGGTCGTCGGCGGGAACGTCGAGACCAGCCAGCGCGTCACCGACGTCGTCTTCACCGCGCTCGCACAGGCCGCGCCGGACCGCGTGACCGCACAGGGCCAGGGGACGATGAACAACCTCACGATCGGCGCTCGCGACGGCTCGTTCGCCTATTACGAGACGATCGGCGGCGGCTTCGGCGCTCGCGCCGACCGCGACGGCATGGACGGCGTCCAGGTCGGCATGACCAACACGCTCAACACGCCCGTCGAATCCCTCGAGACCGAGTACCCGCTTCGGGTCGAGCGCTACGCGCTCCGCGACAGCAGCGGCGGCCGCGGGCGGTTCCGCGGGGGGCTGGGCCTCGAGCGCTCGGTCACCGTCGAGAAAGCGTCGACGGTGTCGCTACTGACCGAACGCCGCCGCCACGCGCCGAAAGGCATCGCCGGCGGCGAGAACGGTGCGACCGGCGAGAACCTGATCGACGGCGAGCCGGCACCGGCGAAGACGACCGTCGACGTCGACGCCGGCACGACGGTCACCGTCAAAACGCCCGGCGGCGGCGGCCACGGTGAACCGCCGGCGGACGACGGCGAGGAGTGCGGTGACTGACGACGGTCGCGGCCGCTGGGACTGGTCGTCCCGTCGTCGAATACGACGGCCGAACCGGAGTTCCGAACACACCTCCCGGACTCCGTCACCGTCCACGGCGCGCGGATGGCCCTCGAGTCGGTCGGATCGGCGGTTTCGAACGCGACTTCGACGGACCGGGGGCGCTGTTCGAGCGCGACCGTCAGTGATCGGCCGACGGCTGTAATCGGGGATTCCGGCCGCGGACGATCCGATACCCGGAGACTCGAGTCGAGAATCGCCGACTCCATTCTCCGGTGACGGTGCCCTTTTGACGCCGCTGGTCCACCCTCCGGTATGGAACTCAACGGCGTGGCGGACCTGCCCGAAGTCCGCCCCGGCGACGACATCGCCGACCTCGTCGCGGATCGGGCCGCCCTCGAGCCGGGCGACGTGCTCACCGTCGCGAGCACGATCGTCTCGAAGGCGGAGGGTCGGACGGCGGACCTGGAAGACTACCCCGTCAGCGGCCGGGCCGAAGAGATCGCTGACCGGATCGAAGAGATCGCCGGCGAGGAGAAGGACCCGCGATTCGCGCAGGCGATCCTCGAGGAGAGCACGGAGCTGTTGATCGACGCCCCGTTCCTGCTGGCGGAGACCCGCTTTGGCCATATCTGTCCGAACGCGGGGATCGACCGCTCGAACGTGCCGGACCACGATCTGCTACTCCTGCCGAAGCGGCCCGACGAGAGCGCCGAACGGATTCGCGCAGGCCTCGAGGAGCGCGGCATCGAGGACGTGGCGGTTATCGTCACGGACACCTGCGGTCGCCCGTTCCGCCACGGACAGACCGGGGTGGCGATCGGCTGGGCCGGGCTGCCCGCGAGCCGCGACTGGCGCGGCGAACTGGATCGAAACGGCCACGAACTCGGCGTCACCGTCCAGTCGGTGGTCGACGAACTCGCCGCCGCGGCGAACCTCGTGACCGGCGAGGGAGCCGGTGGCACGCCGGCCGTCGTCGTCCGCGACTGGGAGTTCGGCGATCACGAAGGCAGTAACGAGCTCTTTCGATCCGTCGAGGACGACCTCGTTCGACAAGCACTGCGGGAGTGGAGGCTCGACGGATGACGGGCGAGGACCGAGCGGAGCGACCTGCGAGCCGCGACGGCGGCCCGATTCGGGCCATCGAGCTTACCCCCGAACATCCGCCCAAGCAACTCGCCGATCTCGCGGTGCTGGCCGAGGACGAGGGGTTCGATATCGCGTTCGCGAGTAGCCACTACTTCAACCGCGACCCGTTCGTAGTACTGTCGCGGATGGCCGACGCGACCGACGACCTGCGGCTGGGACCGGGTGTCGTCAACCCCTACGAGACCCATCCCGTGAAACTGGCCGCGCAAACGGCGACGATCGACGAGGTCAGCGACGGGCGCGCGGTCTTCGGCGTCGGCGCGGGCGATCGCTCCTCGCTTTCTAATCTGGGGGTCGAGCGCGACCGCCCGCTGCGGCGCGTCCTCGAGACGTTCGGCGTCGCTCGCGACCTCTGGGACGGGGAGACAGTCACCCACGAAGGGACCTTCACCGCGCGGGATGCCTCGCTCAATCTCGACCCACCCTCGGAGCGGATTCCGGTCTACGTCGGCGCGCAGGGGCCACACATGCTCCGAATGAGCGCGAAGCACGCCGACGGAGTCTTGATCAACGCCGCTCATCCGAAGGATCTGGAGTGGGCGGCGGGACAGCTCGAGCAGGGGCTGGCCGAACGACCCGACGAACGCGAGACACAACCCGCCTCGGCTACTCCGAGCGGGGAGCGCAGCGACCCGCGAGACGGCACGTTCGAGTCGTTGGCCTTCGCGAGCGTCAGCGTCGCTGGCGACGAGACCGAAGCGCGCGAGGCGGCCCGGCCACCGGTCGCCTTCATCGTCGGCGGGGCCGCGGAACCGGTTCTCGAGCGCCACGATATCGACCGTGAAGCGGCGGCTGCGGTGAGCGACGCATTGGAGCAAGGAGATCTCCCCGAGGCCTTCGGTCGCGTCACGCCGGCGATGATCGACGCTTTCTGTATCGCGGGGACGACCGAGACCGTCGCGGAGCGTTTCGAAGCGGCGCTGTCCTACGTCGACGGCATCGTCGTCGGGTCGCCGCTGGGGCCGGACCTCGAGGACGCGATCGAACGGGCGAGCGAGGCGTTAAAGCGCGCGACCGAGCCGTAGACGGGCGCGGAAAACGCCTCAGGCCGAGGTGAAGAGGCTACCGACCGCACCTAGGGTGAGAACGCCGAAGACGGCCATCGAAAAGGCGACGAGGAGCGCACCCATCAGGATGAGAAGCGGTGCGAGTCCCGCGCCCATCGCCACGTCGCCGAAAAGGCTGGTCATTTCGGTGAGGTTGTCCACGATAATGTTCAGCGGTGTCACGGTGGTCATAGACGGGGGTTGTGACCGGTCCTACTTGGCCGTGCCGGTCCCACGTCGGCGGAGCGATTAAGCCGTCGCCGTCCGTATGCCAGTTCGTGACTGACGATGCGACGCTCTCCGATTTTGCCGCGGTCGGCGAGGAGGAGCGAGACGGCGACGACGCCGACGAGAGCCCAGCGACGGCCGCCGACGCGGCGATCTCGACGTACGCATGGGGCGAGTACGCGTGCGACCGATGTGACGGGCCGACCGAACAGGTCTGGCGGAACGACGGCGACTTCGTCTGCCCGACCTGCAAAGAGTGGTAAACCGCCACTGCCGCCGGTAACAACGCGCTTCTCGGCGCATCTCGGCGGGCGGCCCCCGAAGCTTTATATCTTCGTCGCGGTTTTGTTGACCTGCAATGGCGAAAGGTACGGTCGCATTCTTCAACGACACTGGCGGTTACGGTTTCATCGAGACTGACGACGCGGACGAGGACGTGTTCTTCCACATGGAAGACATCGGCGGCCCCGACCTCGAGGAGGGCCAGGAACTGGAGTTCGAAATCGTCGAAGCCGAGAAAGGGCCACGCGCGACCAACGTCGAGCGGCTCTAGACGGTCGATTCCGACAGGAGGTATCGTTCTCAGATCGCTCCTCGAAGAGCGGCGGCACTCGAGTATGACGCGGGAGTGACTCGCGTACGACCGTCGATCGGGAGGGGACTGCGATGTATCGATCGCAGAATAGATGTTATGTATGACACAAAACATATGGTCCACAGCGACTGATATCCTCGTACGACTGAGAAGTCTGCGCCCCCGCCGATACCTTCGAGAGTATGACTAACGCCAACCCGACAGCAGACGCAGATGTCAATTCGACGCCCGACGGCGATGCCCTCCAGATAGCCGCGGTCGAGCAGCTCTGTGCCGACATCGAGGCGAACGTCTCGCGCGTGATCGTCGGTCACGAAGACGTCATTGAACACGTCATCACCGCCGTCCTCGGACGCGGTCACGTCCTCTTAGACGACGTACCCGGCGTCGGTAAGACCATGCTCGCGCGCTCGATCGCCAGATCCGTCGACTGCACGTTCAGCCGCGTCCAGTTTACGCCAGACCTGCTCCCGACCGACGTCACCGGCGTCAACGTCTTCAACCAGAAGACCCGCGAATTCGAGTTCCAGTCCGGGCCGGTCTTCGGCAACATCGTGCTAGGCGACGAGATCAACCGCGCGCCGCCGAAAACCCAAGCCGCGCTGCTCGAGGCCATGGAGGAAGGCCAGGTCACCGTCGACGGGACGACGCGCGAACTCCCCACGCCGTTTACCGTCATCGCGACACAGAACGCAGTCGAACCGAACCAGACCTACGAGCTGCCCTTCGCCGAGGTCGACCGGTTCATGAAAAAGCTCCATCTGGGCTATCCCGACCCCGACGAGGAGGCCGAACTGCTCGGCCGGACGGTCGGCGACCACCCCATCGAGTCACTCGAGGCGGTGACCGACCGCGAGACGCTCGTTGCCGCCCGCGAGACCGTCTCGACGGTTCAGGTCGCAGAGCCGGTCCGACAGTACGCGACGCGACTGGCGGCCTACACCCGCGAGAACGCCCACATCGGCGTCAGCCCCCGCGGGACGATCTCGCTGCTACGGGCCGCACAGGCCCGCGCCGTCACCGACGGCCGCGAGTACGTGATCCCAGACGACCTTCAGATCGAAGCGCCCGTCGTGCTGAGCCACCGAATCAAGACGGCCGGGCACGATCGGGACGGCGCGGCGGTCGTCGAGGACGCCCTCGAGCGCGTGCCCGTCGAATGAACGCGCGACTCACGCTTCGCGGCTGGACCGCCGTCGGCGTGATCGCCGCCGCCGTCGCGATGAGCTGGTGGGCCGGTCCGCGGGCGTTGAACGCCGTCGTCGTCCCGCTCGCCGTCGTCTTGCTCGCCGGCCTCCTCGCTGTCGGCCGGGCCGACCGGCCGCGGATCGACCGCCGTCCCGTCCGCGAGGGATTCATCGGCGAACGGCGGCGGATTGAGGTCACGATCGAAAGCGACGGGACCGTCGCCGCGGCCGTTCGCGATACGGTCGACGACGGACTCTCGGCGGCCGAGGAGCCAGTCACCGAGACCACCCTGGAGGGCGAGGAGACGTTCGCGTACGACGTGCGACTCGAGGAGCGAGGCGAGCGCCGTATCGGCCCCCTATCGATCACGGTCAGCGACGTGCTCGGGCTCGTCGAACGGCGCTTCGAGTACGAGGAACCGACGGCCGTCCTCGTCTATCCGCGCGTTCGCGATCTGAGTCGCGGTCCCACAGCCGATCTCCGGACGCTGACCGGCGTCGCGGATCGGCGCGACACCGAGGAGTTCGACCACCTCCGAGAGTATCGCCGCGGTGACGCCCTACGCGACGTCCACTGGAAGAGCGCGGCCAAGCGCCCCGATGACGAACTGACCGTCGTAGAGTACGACGACGAAGCCGACGCCGGGGACGTCACGGTCGCCGCCGAGTGCGTCACCGACCGCGACGACGAGATGGCATCGGCCGCCGCCAGCGTCGTGACCGCCCTGCTCGAGGTGGGCGCGACAGTCGGGGTCGCCGTTCCCGACGGAACGTACCCGCCGGGGTCGGGGCGATCACACCACCGCGACCTTCTGGGGCTGCTCGCCGTCGCCGAATTCGGCTCGCTTCCGGAGCACACCCGTCGGGACGCGGACGTGCTGGTTCGAACCGACGCGGACGGAACGACGATCGCCGTCGACGGCCGCGAGCTCCCCTTCGACCGACTCCGTGGCGGCCTGAACGGCGAGCCCGAGACGCATCGAAACGGACCTGATCGCGACGCCGAGGGTGGGACGGAGGTGCACGCGTGAGCGCTGACTCGGCAAGGGACGCCGGCGAGCGAACGATCGCGGTCGACGCGGACGGCTCCCTCGAGGGCGACGCCCTCCGCCGACTGGCGCTCGGTTGCATACTCGTCCTGACGGCTTCGTACGTGAGCGTCCTCTACGAGGTGACCAGGATCGTCGGCGGGAGCACAGCGCTACTCGTGATCGTCGGTGGGATGCTCCTCGGGGCGACGGCGGTCGCGCGAGCGGTTCGCCCGCGGACCGCCATAGCCATCGCGCTGTCCGCCACCGTGGCCGGATTCGCCTACTACCTCACGTCTGCCGGCGTCGAACTCGGAGTCGTCCTCACGTCGATGGACGCCATCGTCTCCGACACCGTCGCGCTCGCGACCGGTCTGCCGCTGCTCCGAATGGTTCAGGCCGGCGTCTGGACGCTCGGATTTGCACCGACTCCCGTCTTCCTCTCGTGGTATCTCGCCCTCCGTGGCCGCTACGGCTCGAGCGCCCTCCTGGGTGGCGGGGCGCTTGGCTTTCTCGTCCTGACCGGCGATGCCGGCATGCTCGTCACGTTAGCCGGCACCCTCGCCGGCATCGGGGCCGTCGCGTTCGGCGACCTCGAGAACCGGGGCGGCTCGATCGCACAGGCGGACCTACTAGCCGCCGTCTTCGCGCTGGCCATCGTCCTCTCGCTGACCGTCACGGCCGTCCCCGGGGAGCCGGCCGGACCGACCCACCTCGTTCAGGGCGAAGACGGCACGCTCGAAGCGACGCTTGACACCGCGCCCCAGCGGTCGGGGATCAGCGGCCAGGTCGACCTCTCGCCGGAGGTTCGATTTACGGTCGAATCCGAGACGCCATCGTACTGGCGAACCGGCGTCTACGATCGGTTCACCGGGGACGAATGGATCCGGACCGGACAGAGCAGCCGGTACGACGGTCGGATGGACGCCCCGCCCGGTGACTACGAGACCGTCGAATACACCGTCACCGCCCAGACGAAACTGGGTATCATGCCCGTCGCGCCACAGCCGCTGGCACTCGGTGACGACGCCGCTAGGCGGGCCTTGCTCTCTACCCACGGCCAACCGCGGCCGGACGTGCCACTCGAGAAGGGAGATAGCTACACCGTCGAGAGCGCGGTCATCGATCCCGCTCCGAGCGAGCTCCGGGCCGCTGGAACCGACTACCCCGACGAGATCACCGACCGCTACCTCCAGACGCCGGAGGGAACCTCGAGCGCGTTCCGCCGGCGCACCGCCGAGATCACGGCCGGCGCTACCACACCCTACGAGGCCGCGGTCGCGATCGAAGACCACCTCGAGTCGACGAAAACGTACTCGCTGGACGTCTCACAGCCACCCGGCAACGTCGCCGAGGGGTTCTTGCTCGAGATGGACGCCGGCTACTGCGTCTACTTCGCGACGACGATGACCCAGATGCTCCGCGAAGAGGGGATCCCGGCCCGCTACGTCACCGGCTACACGAGCGGCCAGCAGATCGACGACGACAAATATCTCGTCCGCGGGCTCGACGCTCACGCCTGGGTCGAGGTCTACTTCCCCGACCACGGTTGGGTGCGGTTCGATCCGACGCCCGGCGAGTCGCGCAACGCGGTTCACACGGATCGCCTCCAGCAAGCCCGCATGAACGGCAACGAGGCGGCCGACATCGAAGAAAGCGAAGACGATCCGATTCGCGATGAACGCGACGCGGTACCCAACGACACTCCCGTGACAGACCCAAGTGCGCCAAACGAGAGCCCGTCGAACCCCGGAACACCGAACGAAACGCCGCAATCGGGGAACCAGACGACCGATCCGAACGTCTCCACGTCGGACCTCGGCGGACCGGGCGAGCGCAATGGCGACGATCGCAGTGCGTGGGTCCCCGGGTTCGTCACGATCACGCGCGAAACGGCCGCGCTCGGGCTCGTCTTGCTCGTCGGTCTCGCCGCCGCCGCGCGCCGAACCGGTGCGACCGGGCGCGCTCGTCGCGAAATCGGCATCTACTGGCACGGCTCCCGCGGCGATCCCGACCGAGACGCCGAGCGCGCCTTCCGTCGGCTCGAGCGACTCCTAGCACGCCAGTTCCGGCCGCGGCGTCGCTCGGAGTCGGCGCGTGCGTATCTGGCGGCGCTCTCGGAGACGGCCGACGAGGACGACGGTGAGCCGCTCGATCCGCGAACCGAACGAGTCCTCGAATGCTACGAACGGGCGATTTACGGCGACGGCGTCGACCGGACAGCGGCCGACGAGGCGATCGCGGTCGTCGACGATCTCGCCAGAGAGTACCTTCCGCTATTCGGTCGCCAGCGGAAGTCGTAGCCGACTCCGCGGAGTTGCAGGACGTGAGCGCGGACGCTACCGTTCGCCAGTCGGTACACTTCCGATTTACTTAAAAAGAACCGCGCGAGGGCATGCGGGTCCCGATAGTGTTTAATATGCCCGTTTCATAGCTACGAACGTAATGTCGGAAGTCTGCTCGACGTGCGGGCTGCCCCAGGAACTCTGCGTCTGCGAGGACGTGGCCAAGGGCCAACAGCAACTCAACATCCGCATTGACGAGCGCAGATACGGTAAAGAGGTAACGATCGTCGAAGGATTCGATCCGAAGGACGTCGATCTCGACAGTCTCTCGTCGGATCTCAAGTCCAAGTTCGCCTGTGGTGGCACCGTCGAGGACGACCAGATCGAACTCCAAGGCAACCACACCGGCCGCATCGAGGAGTTCCTTCGGGACCGCGGCTTCAACGTCGCCTAATGCCCGCGATGCTCTGAGACGACTTCCGAACCCGCGACCGAGCCGCTCGACCACCGCTTTTTCGATGCCACTGCCAACTAGTCGCGTCGCTAACGTTCACACAGGTATACGAACCGACAGCACACGAGAACGGTGGCCGATCCGCAATCAGAACGGCGACTCGCGCTCGGCCGATTCGCCGCCCGCCGACTCGTCCCCGTCGTCGCGAACCAGTCCGAATTTCATGCCGTATTTCTCGAGGCCGCCGTCCATGCTCTCGACGCGGGCGTCCGCGGTCCCTTCGTAGGAGCCGATAAGCTGTGCAGCCTGAACGCTCGCTTTGCCGTGGGGACAGACGGTGACGATGCGGTCGGCATCATCGAGTTCGTCGACTCGGTTCGTGAGTTCGTGGAAGGGAATGTTCTCGCTGCCGGGAATGTGGCTGTGCGCGAAGTTGCGCTCGTCCCGAATGTCGACGATGCGAACGTCGGCGTCGTCCTCGAGGAGTTCGTTGACCTCGTCGGTTGAGATTTCGCCGTCCATCACCGGCGCGTTAGGCGGCGGGCCGAATAAGGGTACGGGTCGGGACGCGACAGCCGTGGGAGCAGAGCCCGGTTCGGTTTCCACCGGGACTACAAGAGGCCGTCTTCTTTCGCCAGCAACAGCCCCGACAGCGTTGCGTCGTTCGTCGGTCCCTCGCGTACCTGCTCGAGCGCCGCGTCGACCGGCACCGTCGTCACCTCGAGGAACTCGTTGGTGTCGAGTTCGCGCTCTCCGAGCTCGAGCCCCTCGGCGTAGACGATGGCGCGGTCGTGGCGCAGGACGCCCGTCGCGACGGCGTACGCTTCGAGGAGCGCGGTGCTCGTCGGTCGAAAGCCGGTCTCCTCCTCGAGTTCGCGGGCCGCAGCCTGCGTGTAGGACTCGCCGTCCTCAACGATTCCCGCGGGGAGCTCGAGATGCGTCTCGCGGATCGTCGGACGGTACTGCTCGACGAACAGGAGGCGGTCGCCGTCCGCGGACTCGGCATCGCCGTCGGTCTCCTCGAGGACGTCGGCATCGATCCGCGCGACGACGACGACGGCCGGCGGCAAGTCGGCCCAGTAGTAGCGTTTCTCGCTCCCGTCGGGCTGTTCGAGCAAGTCGTACCCGCCGTCGTACCAGCCGGTCTCGTACTCGGTCCGCTCTTCGAGGAGCGTCCACTCGTCGGAGACTGTCATGACGAACGCTGCATCCGCGAGCGGGTAATAGGTGACGTTTCGGCCCCTTGCAGCGAACGTGAACGTGCGCTCGGGCGTGATCGATCGGCGGTTCGATACCGCGACTCCCGAGAGCGACGGCCGGCAACGAATCGACCCACGGAACTCGTCGGCGTCGGCGAGCCGTCACGACCGTAGTGGCAGAACCGATCGGGCGAGGGGTATCGGCCTACCGACCGCCTCGTTCGAGGGAGTTACGACTGGTCGACGAGGGGTCGGTACAGCCGTCCGAACACCTGTCGGCGGAGCGTCGCGATCGCCGCATCTTCCTCGTTTTGAAACGTCGCCGCGACGGCCTCGCCGTCAGGACCGGCATGCCAGACAACGCGGTCGACGTTCTCGCTTCCCACCGTCGTCACCTCGGCGTCGACGGACTCACACCACTCCTCGAACTCCTCGCGATCCCCGACGTGGACCTCGAGCAAGCCCGCGAAGAGCGCGTCTCGAGCGGTTTCGACGACGTCTCCGGTGACCCGCTCGTCGTACTCTGCGCGGTCGAACGCCATGGCCTTCGCGACTTCGCGGACGACCGTCTGCGCCGCGGGGCCGACCTCCTCGTAGCGCTCGCGTGCCGCCTCGGTCGACGACGGCGAGAGCGTTCCAACCGTGTGCATACCGACCGATCGACCGACGGACAGTTACGCGTTTTCGTTCGTCTCGGCGTCGCCGTCGCCGTCAGATTCTGAACCCTCGTCCGCGTCGGCCTCGCTTGCGCCCTGCATCTCTCGGGTCAGTTCAGCGGCTTCCTGGAGCACCTCCTCGGTCTCGGCGGTCATCGAGCCGCGACCCGGTCGGCGGCTCTGGCGGGCGATTCCCCCCTCGAGCGAATCAGGACGACCTGGCTCGTGGCCATGGTGGTGGCCGGCTGTGTCGAAATCCGGTGTCTCGATTTCGTCTGCGTGTGCGCTGACGATTTCGCCGAGTTCCTCGGGACTGCAGTCGCTCCAGTCGGGCGCGTGCTCCTCAAGCCACATGCGGTGGTCCTCGCGTCCGAGCGAAGCGGTGATCGCGAGATGGTTCGCGAGATGAACCGCATCAGCCTCTTCGGCGTCACAGACCGGACAGGTATATCCCATAGGTGAGCGTACGGGTCCAGCCGGTAAAGCGTCCCGCCAGCGCCTACCCGAGTTTCCGAATCATCACGATCGCGTCCTCGCCGTCGCCGTAGTAACCGGGTACCCGCCGGAGCGGTTCGAAGCCGAACTCGCGGTAGAGCCGTTTCGCCCCGTCGTTCGACCGCCGGACCTCGAGTTTGACCGTCTCGGCACCGCGGGCGGCGAGGACGCCAAGCGAACGCGAGAGAAGCGCAGAGCCGATGCCCGCGCCGCGGTGGTCCGCGTGGACGGCAATGTCCTTGACGTGGCCGAGCGAGCGGCCGATCTGCTGGGTGACGTCGGCGATGATGTACCCCGCGATCTCGCCGTCGATCTGGGCGACGAGGAACCCCGGATTGCCGAGAAACCGCTCAAAAGCGTCGTACGGCCAGGGCTGAGAGAAAGAGTCGTTCTCGATGCGAACGACCGCGAGGAGATCCGCACGCTCTGCGGGCCTGATCGACACCTCGTCGCCGTCCTCGTAAGCGCGCATCGTCACACGAGGGGGTAATGCACCGAGCGATAAAAGCCGTACCGTCCCGGCAGCCACCCTCGCGAGCGGGCAGTGATGTCGACTCGATCGGTGAATGCAGCCCGCACGTCACGTCTCACTCGTCGACATCGCTCTCCTCGGCGTCACTCTCCTCGTCGCCGTTCTCGTCGACGTCTGTCGTCGGCTCTTCATCTTGCGTTCCGCCATACTGCGTCTGGTCGTCCTCAGTCTCCGAATCGTCGGCCATGCAAATCACTCGGCCGGGATTGCGTCGATCTCGAAATCTTCGGTCAGCCCCTTCAGCTTGTCAAGGGCGTCCTGTTCTTCACGGAGGTTCTGCTCGAGACGGTCGGCGGCCTCGTCCATCCCGAGTTGATCGGCGAGCGGAATTAGGTTCCCGTAGGCGGCGATTTCGTAATGCTCAGTCTTCTCGGCGGCCGCCATATTGTGGTAATCCATTACCTCCTGGGATGGATCCATCGACGTGAACTCCTCGTACTCCTCAAGGAGTCCTTCGATCCCTTCGCATTCCTCTTTTTCCGGCGGTTCGCCGAACTCGTCGAAGACCTCCTCTAGCCGGTCGATCTGGTCCTGCGTCTCCTCGCGGTGCTCCGCGAACGCCTGAGAGATCTCCTCGCGATCGGTATTTCGCTCGAGTTCCTCGAGCGCGTCGAGTAGCTGATGCTCCGCGTGGTAAATATCCTCGAGGCCGTGCTCGAACAGGTCCTGAATAGTGTCCATGCTCATGGTGTGACCAGTCGGTCGTTCACCTGCCGAGCGAAAAAGCCACGAGCCTGCGACGGCAGGCGCTGGCACGGCCGCCGAGACCGTTACTCCGCCGAGAGGTCGTCTAGTTCGAGCCGGAGGCGAACGCTGTCAGGTTCCTTGCGATTGGTAGTCGCGTTCACGACGGCGACCGACTTCCGTTCGAACGCCACAGATAGCGTTCTTCTCTCCGGTCGACGTGATCCAGCAGTGGTGCTTGCTCGTCATCGATCGGACATGCTATCTCGAGTCTCGCGGTACGATTGCTTCTGCCGCCAGTTGTCCCGAACGACACGACTATCATCGAACGTTCCTCGAGACCGGGCCGATGACCGGTGGATTCGTGACCACGCGATCAGCTCCGAGCGCACGCTTTCCCGGCAATTATTGCTGCATCGGTCTCGGACCCATCAGCCGTGTTTCGGTACCGGCCAATGGAACCCATCAAGCACACCAACTGGTATCCAAGTTTACGACAGTCGACTGATTCAATTCGATGCGGATCTTATCGAAATGCACTCTCGCTCTTCGTATGATGGTGCTACCAGATGCTGAGAGCCCTGCGCGGTACGTGCCGTCGTTCATCCGTTCGAACGAATGGACCGAAAACTTGCTGAAAATAACACTCAACCCATTTGGCTACCCCACTGGCGGTAGTCACGTGACGCACTTGAGTTCGATGCACAACAGTGTGTTACCCACACACAGGATACGGCGGCTACAATGGATTTCCGTCAGCGATAGCGGCATAATACTCTGCTAAGACTGAACACGGGTATCGCTTGCAGCCGAAGCGGTACTTATGGCGATCGGGTCCGAAACGGTGTCCATGACAGATGCAGCCGAATGTAAGCCGGAGCCGGTCGAGCAGGAAGCGGAGGAGCGTGACGACGCCCACCTCGACGATATCGAAGAAGGGGCCGGCTGTACGGAGATCTGGGAACACCTCGCCGAGAAACGAGAGGAGTAATACATCTATTTCGTCTCGGCAACGGTCTTTTTACGGCGAGCCTCCTACTGATATTCATGACCGATAACCGGCCCGGCGATCGTTCGAACCGCCGCGGCGAGAACGGTCGATCGATCCCGACGGACCGCGAATCTCCCGTCGGCGCACCTGTGATCCGGGGCGACGAATCGGTCGCCGGAACTCGCGCTCGCGAGGCCGTCCAGTTCGATCCCGACGACCCAGACAGCCTCGCCGACGCCGCCGAAACCGTCCGACAGTTCGCCGGCGGTAAAAGCGGCGACGACCACCTCTACATGCTCCGCGGTGCGGCCGCCTGTGCAGCCCTTGTCCGCGGTGAAGGCTCCTACAAAGCCGCCGCAGAACGCGCCGGCGGAGAGGCCACTGTCTCGTTCATTCGAAAATGGGCCCGCGTCCATGACCTCCCGCGATCGGTTCGCAAACAAGTCGCACTCGGCCAAATCGCGCCGACCGCTGCCAAGCATATCGCCCGCGTCGCCGGCGAAGCCCGACTCCTCCTCGCATGGGCTACCCTTGACGGCGATCTCACCGTTCGCGAGGTCCGTAGCGTCGCTAGCGCTATCAACGACGACATCCCCCTCGATCAAGCCCTCGCAGACCACGACATCACCCTCGGCCGGCTCGAGGTCACTCTCTCGCCGGATACCTACCGCGACCTGCGGCGGCGCGCATCCATCGAAGGCGTCGATCCTGGTCTAATTATCGCCGACGCCCTCGAGCAGTACTTCGAATGAGCTAGTGCGGCAGCGGAGAAAGAAACGTTTAACCGCCACTCGCCGAAAAGGGTAACTACAGGGCCGGTAGCTCAGTTTGGCAGAGCGTCTGGCTTTTAACCAGACGGTCGCGTGTTCAAATCGCGCCCGGCCCGCTTTCTCTTGACGAACCATTTACGAATTAATATCAGCGGAAAAGCGATAGCTGACCGCAGTATACGACGTGACTGTGTGAACAGCAATGTTCGAAAATTACGTGCTCGATTCGGTCAGTAAGGCCGATCGAACGATGTTCGACGACTGGACCAGCTGAACTTCGGACACTCGGTTCTAGATATCGACGCTTTTCGTTTTGTTCGCTAAAGCAACCGCGAACGTTGCGACTCGACGAATAGGAGTGTGAGGAAGCCAAGGGCCGGATTTGAACCGGCGGTGGGCGGCTCTGCAGGCCGCTGCGTTCGGCCGGACTCTGCCACCTTGGCGCGTTCTATCGTTATGACTGCGGTCGTTTAAGCATAGCGGTACGACACGGTCTATGGTGGGCTCTTACACTGCCAATAAATGCAGAAAACCCCCATAACACCGGGCAGCGGTGCTATGGGGGTAATGTGGAATGAAGTATGAGTGGATGGCGGCGAAACGGGGTTCCCAGAGGCTCGCGCACTCCAGTACTGGCCGTAACGCAGACAGGCTTATCTTCCGTGTTCGGGATGGGTACGGGAGGAACCCTGCCGCTATGGCCGCCTTAACGCCGATTCACGGAATCGAACCGCGATCATGCCAATATCGGTGGTGTGTTGACCGTAGTGTATGTGTAGTCCAGTTTGCGTCCGGACCCGTTCTCGCGTCACGGATCCAATGCGATGTAGTGTATGAGTGTGTGGCTCGATCGGTTAGTGCTCGCGGGCTCAACGCCTCGTTGCCTTGGCGCGTACACCCCGAGTCTATTGAACTCGTCTTCTACGAGTGATCTCGATGGTATCTCTTTTTCAGGTGGGTTTCGAGCTTAGATGCGTTCAGCTCTTACCCCGTGGTGCGTGGCTGCCCAGCACGTGCTCTCTCGAACAGCTGGTACACCAGTGGCACCCATTCGTAGTTCCTCTCGTACTATACGAACGTTCCCGTCAGATACCGTTACACCCCCAATAGATAGCAGCCGACCTGTCTCACGACGGTCTAAACCCAGCTCACGACCTCCTTTAATAGGCGAACAACCTCACCCTTGCCCGCTTCTGCACGGGCAGGATGGAGGGAACCGACATCGAGGTAGCAAGCCACTCGGTCGATATGTGCTCTTGCGAGTGACGACTCTGTTATCCCTAAGGTAGCTTTTCTGTCAGCAATCGCCCGCATCAAGCAGGCTGATTGGTTCGCTAGACCACGCTTTCGCGTCAGCGTCCGTCGTTGTGCCGGACACTGTCAGACTTCCTTATGCTCTTGCGCTCTTTCCCGCGTCTCCGACACGGGTGAGGAAATCTTGGGGCGCGCCCGATATCTTTTCAGGCGCGTACCGCCCCAGTCAAACTGCCCGGCTACCAGTGTCCTCCGCCAGGAGTGAGAGTCGCAGTCACCATCGGGTAGTATTTCAATGCTGCCTCGGTGGCCCGCTAGCGCGGGTACCTGTGTAACGGCTCCTACCTATGCTGCACAATGGCGACCACGTCTCAGTGACAGCCTGCAGTAAAGCTCTATAGGGTCTTCGCTTCCCCTTGGGGGTCTCCAGACTCCGCACTGGAACGTACAGTTCACCGGGCCCAACGTTGGGACAGTGACGCTCTCGTTGATCCATTCATGCAAGCCGCTACTGAAGCGGCAAGGTACTACGCTACCTTAAGAGGGTCATAGTTACCCCCGCCGTTAACAGGTCCTTCGTCCCCTTGTACGGGGTGTTCAGATACCTGCACTGGGCAGGATTCAGTGACCGTACGAGTCCTTGCGGATTTGCGGTCACCTATGTTGTTACTAGACAGTCGGAGCGTCCGAGTCACTGCGACCTGCCTCTTCGCGAGGCAGGCATCCCTTATTGCGAACGTACGGGACTAACTTGCCGAATTCCCTAACGTCGGTTACTCCCGACAGACCTTGGCTTTCGCCGCCACGAGTACCTGTGTCGGATCTCGGTACGGACAGTGTGCTTGCCTTTTCACGGGCTCTAGGTTGACCTCTCTTGCGCTATCCAGCCATTCGATCGCTTCGTGCCATTACGGCTTCCACGAGCTTCGACTGTTCGACCGGGCGAAAGCCCGGTAGAGGCGGCCCCAAAGCGTCGGCTTTGAGTGCACACTGGCATAGGAATATTAACCTATTTCCCTGTTGTCTGCTTCGACTTACGGGCAGACTTAGGACCGGCTAACCCTCAGCTGATCAGCATTGCTGAGGAACCCTTACTCGTTCGGCCGTCGGGGTTCTAACCCGACTAACGCTGCTACTATGACCAGGATTTTCGTTACTGAACGGTCCACACGAGCTCTCGCCCGCGCTTCCATCCGAACAGAACGCCAACCTACAGGATCATCCTTTGACGGATGCCGCTAGGTCTCGGTGGTGGATTTGAGCCCCGATCATTTTGGGCGCCTCAAACCTCGGCCGGTAAGCTGTTACGCTTTTCTTAGAGGGTAGCTGCTTCTAAGCTCACCTCCCGGCTGTCTAGGGCTTGAGACCACCTTCGATCGCACTTAATCCACACTTGGGGACCTTAACCCAGCTCTGGGTTGTCTCCCTCACGGTACACAGGCTTACCCCGCGCACCGAACTCCCTGCGTCAAACGGCGTTCGTAAGTTTGGAGTTGGACAGGGGGGCGCACTCCTCTCGGAGTGCGGTCCCCCAATCCGTCGCTCTACCTCACGAACTACCTCGGCAGAGGTGATGCTTCGACATCTTTCGGTTGGAACCAGCTGTTTCCGGACTCGATGGGCCTTTCACCCCTACACAAAGGTCACGAGAGGGTATTGTAGGACACCAACTCTAACAGGCCTCCACGTGCCTTTCGGCACGCTTCACCTTGCCCTTGCGTAGATCGTCCGGTTTCGGGTTGTACCCGTTTGACTCCCCGCGCTTGAACACGGCGGCCCTCATGCAAAGCACTGCGGCCATGTCGGTTTCCCTACGCCTTCCCCGATGATCGGGTTAGACTCGTCAAACAGGCACACTCCCTGGTTCGTTTTTCAAAACGTACGACGGAACTTCGGCTTCCTCACCGTTCTACTAGTAGCTCGCGCTACGGTCGTTTTGGAGAGGACCTTGTAAGCCCCGTCGCTCAATCGCCAACTGATTTCACGCCCTATTGCACCTCCCTTCGTGGGGTGCTTTTCAGCGTTCGCTCACGCTACTTGTTCGCTATCGGTCTTGAGGAGTGTTTAGTCTTCGCGGTCGATGCCCGCGAGATTCACGAGGGATATCCAACCCCCGCTACTCTGGAGCTGACGCACAACGTACTTGGATACGGTACGGGACTATCACCCTGTTTCGTGCTCCATTCCAGGAGACTTCGCGTAATCGTTCTGTTGCTGAGAGTCAGTCCGAACACCACATTGCCCGTGAAGGCTTCGGTTTGGACTGTATCGCGTTCTTTCGCCAATACTAACGACATCGCGTTTGCTTTCTTTTCCTGTCGGTACTAAGATGTTTCAATTCCCGACGTTCCCCATTGCGCGAAGCAATTGCGGTGGGGATTCCCATTCGGAGATCCTATGTTCTTCGCCTCCGTGCGGCTCCCATAGGCTTATCGCAGCTTGGCACGTCCTTCTTCAGCTCTCAAGCCGAGCGATCCACCAGCTGGCACAGTAGCCACGTTCATCGGATCGGCAGTTGCACGAGGTGCAACTACGTAGTGACCCGGGAACGGGTCCAGTGGACGCCTGGACTACACGTACACACGGTCTCATTTGCAGCGCTTGGAGACTGCCAAGCGTGCATTAACCCTTCCCACCCACGTTTGCACGGGGTGGTGCATCGGTTTTCGTTCGGATTCAATCCTCGGACCCTGACCCACTTAAGGGGCACGATCCGTGATTTCCTCCGAGTGATGGACCCACAGGGATTCGAACCCTGGGCATCCTCCTTGCAAAGGAGGCACTCTACCACTGAGCTATGGGCCCACGCCCGCCGGATGGCGGGCAGGGAGTGAAGTGTTAGCCTTGGTAGTTCAAAGGTGCCCGATCGGCCGGTCGGACGAGTGCGGTCGACCGAACGTGGACGGTGGTGGGCTGGGGCGTCGCCCCAGTCCCGGTCTGTGGAGGTGATCCAGCCGCAGATTCCCCTACGGCTACCTTGTTACGACTTAAGCCCCCTTGCGGAGCCCAGATTCGACCGACGTTGCGCCGGCCTCATCCGGACCCCACTCGGGTGCTTTGACGGGCGGTGTGTGCAAGGAGCAGGGACGTATTCACCGCCGTCTTCTGAACGGCGATTACTACCGAATCCAGCTTCATGAGGACGGGTTTCAGTCCTCAATCCGAACTACGACCAAGTTTCGGAGATTAGCGTCCCCTTTCGGGGTTGCATCCCACTGTCTTGGCCATTGTAGCCCGCGTGTCGCCCAGCACATTCGGGGCATACTGACCTACCGTTGCCCGTTCCTTCCTCCAGTTTGGCACTGGCAGTCCTCCTAATGTACCCAACCACCACAAGGGTGTTGCTGGCAATTAGGAGTGCGGGTCTCGCTCGTTGCCTGACTTAACAGGACGCCTCACGGTACGAGCTGACGGCGGCCATGCACCTCCTCTCAATGGCTCCAGTAAGGTCATCAACCTGACCTTCACAGCACATTGTCGATGCTGGTGAGATGTCCGGCGTTGAGTCCAATTAAACCGCAGGCTCCTCCGGTTGTAGTGCTCCCCCGCCAATTCCTTTAAGTTTCATCCTTGCGGACGTACTTCCCAGGCGGTCTGCTTCACGGCTTCCCTACGGCACAGCACTGGCTCGTAGCCAGTGCCACACCTAGCAGACATCGTTTACAGCTCGGACTACCCGGGTATCTAATCCGGTTCGTGACCCGAGCTTTCGTCCCTCACCGTCGGATCCGTCTTTCCAGAGCGCTTTCGCCACCGGTGGTCCGTCCAGGATTACGGGATTTCACTCCTACCCCGGACGTACCCTCTGGATCTTCCGGTCCCAAGCCACGCAGTTTCTACCGGACGCCCGCGCGTTGAGCGCGCGGATTTCCCGGTGGACTTGCGTGGCCAGCTACGGACGCTTTAGGCCCAATAAGAGCGGTCATCACTTGTGCTGCCGGTATTACCGCGGCGGCTGGCACCGGTCTTGCCCAGCACTTATTCTACGACCACCTTACGGTCGTGAAAAGCGAGGACTATATGCCCTCGCACTTGGAGTCCCCTTATCGCACTCGCGTGCAGTGTAAAGGTTTCGCGCCTGCTGCGCCCCGTAGGGCCCGGAATCTTGTCTCAGATTCCGTCTCCGGGCTCTTGCTCTCACAACCCGTACCGATTATGGGCACGGTGGGCCGTTACCCCACCGTCTACCTAATCGGCCGCAGCCACATCCTATGGCGCCGGGGCGTTTCGCGTTCACGCCAGTTCCAGGCTGTGAACGGTATTCCGAATTAGCCTCAGTTTCCCGAGGTTATTCGGATCCATAGGGTAGTTTGGCCACGTGTTACTGAGCTATCTGCTACGAGTCTAAGCTCGTGCAACTAGCATGGCTAAATCGGACTCCAATAGCAATGACCTCCGGCAGGATCAACCGGAATGCTCTTCCCCGGCAGAGCCGGGGAGGTTGGCGGTGAATGTAGGTACACACTCACACTTTGCTATGGTCCACGTTCGGTGACACGCAGTCGGTCGCGATGACCGGTCGGGCGTCACCGAACTACCAAGGCTAACATCAGATCCCATCTGTACGGCGGACCGCAGGGGTGAGATCCTCATTTCCTTCGGACGTGTTTGTAGGCCATCGGGAGTATATAACCCCTTCGAACCCACCCGTCCGAGCACGAGATGACGGCTCGAGTTGAACGAGCCGTCGATCACGCGTTCGTCGCGTTTACATCCGAATGCCCTCGTACACTTAAGGGCGTCGGATCATCTCCGCGCCGGAAACCGCATCCGGCACGGAGATTCGTGATCCGAACTGAACGCCCAGGCACGTATAAGGGCGTTGGATGGCGGCGGCCGGCGATGCCGACCACAACACATCTTCGTCGAAATGCCCGTATACGGATAAGGCCGTCGAATGAACCGACGGGGTGTCCAAGGGTGGATGGAATGCCTACCTCCGTGCCGGAGAACGGCCGGAGGGAACGTGGCGGCGTGCGCCACGTCGTTCGCATTAGTATGGAATGCCGGGTTACTATATAAGGCCGTCGTCTCAGACTGTCATCGGAACCCGATACCATGGCACGGTTTTCCACGTAAAGAGGTGGAAGATGACACTAATAAAGGAGTTATCTCGCTCAAGCGGCGATAGCGATCACACAGAATGTCACGCGGGCGGAGGTCGGCCAGTCATCCCACCCTCGAAGGTACGGTCGGACCGGATGATACCCGCGCGCGTCGCACTCGAGTGCACACGCGCAAGAAGGTGTCGGGTTTCGGGGGACGCATCGATGCCGATAAACCACGTGCGTCATAAAGGGCAGACGAATGGTCCGGGACCCGTTCGCTTCGGAGTCGACGCCGTCCGCGGAGGAAATCTGCTCTGCACTGGACGATCCCGACTGCCGTGAAATCATTCGGAAGCTCGAGGAACCGATGACGGCGTCCGAGTTAACGAAGGAATGTGAGATCCCGCAGTCGACGCTGTACCGAAAGCTCGAATTACTAACCGAGTCGACCCTGCTCGAGGAGTCGACTGAGATTCGCCAGGACGGACACCACGCGAGCAAGTATTCGATTGCGTTCGATGAGATCACGCTCGCACTAGATGAGGATCGGTCGCTGGCGGTCCAGATTGAACGCCCGGCCCGGACAGCAGACGAGCGGCTCGCGGAGCTCTGGTCGGAGGTGCGAAAGGAGACATGAACCCGTTCCCTGCTAGCCCGACGGAAACGATGCTCGCACTGGCGGTCGTCAAGACGCTCGTCCTCATCGTCGGGAGCGTCATCACCTACTTCGCGTTCAAAGCGTACCGTCGAACACGACAGCCGGCACTGGGCTATCTCACGGCCGGGTTCGGCCTCGTCACGCTCGGGTTGGTGCTCGCCGGGATGCTGTACGAACTGCTCGGCGTCGATCTCGCGACAGGGATTCTGCTCGAGAGTTGTCTCGTGCTCCTCGGATTCTTGGTTATCGCCTACTCGCTGTACGTACAGTAACAGACACGGGGATTCGGTCTGTCTCTGCTGATTCGGTCGCCGCCCCCGTCTCCGGCGCTTTCTTGAACGGCAGCTTCGGCCCGCTTTCGCAAGCCCACGTACAGCGGTGCGTTCGGTCGGGCGGCCACTGGGTCCTGTGGTGAGTCGAGGAGGGTTACCGGTTCAGCGTGTGGATCGCGTGGCCGAGTGCGTTCTCGGCGGCCTCCATCACCGACTCCGAGAGTGTCGGATGGGCGTGGACGGTCGCAGCGACGTCCTCGAGTGTAGCACCGAGTTCGATCGCAAGTCCGAGTTCGGCGATCAGTTCCGACGCTTCGGGGCCAACGATCGACGCACCCAGTAGGTACCCGTCCGCCTCGTCGGCGACGACTTTGACGAAGCCGTCATCGCAGCCGGTCGTCAGCGCGCGACCGCTGGCTCGGAAGGGGAACGTCCCCGTTGCAGTTTCGAAGCCCGCCTCCTCGGCCTCGGCTTCGGTCATGCCGACGGTGGCAATCTCTGGATCGGTGAAGACGACGGCCGGGATCGCCTGCTGGTCGAGGGCCGCGGGATCGCCCGCGATCACCTCGGCGGCGGTCTTCCCTTCGGCGCTGCCCTTGTGGGCGAGCATCGGTTCGCCGGCGACGTCGCCCACGGCAAAGACGTGTTCGACGTTCGTGCGCGCTCGAGAGTCGGTGTCGATGAATCCACGATCGTTGGTCTCGATGCCGGCCTCTTCGAGGGAGAGGGAGTCGGAGACCGGTTCGCGACCGACGGCCACGAGCACTGCTTCGGTCTCGAGGTCGAGGGATTCGTCCGCGACCGCGTCCGCCCCACCGTCGACGGCCGGCCGTTCGGCCGGTTCGGCGACGACGCGGATTCCGTCCTCGTCGCGGCCGTGCCAGTCCGACGCGGTGTAGCCGAACTCGAACTCGATTCCGAGGTCACCCGCTCGCGCCTTCACGGGCCGTTTGAGATCATCGTCGTACCCCGGAAGGATCGAGTCGAGCATCTCGAGGACGGTCACGTCGGTCCCCAGTTTGGCGAAGACGCTCGCGAGTTCCATCCCAATGTAGCCGGCACCGACGACGACCAGCGAGTCGGGGACAGACTCGAGGGCCAACGCCTGCCTCGAGTCCAATACCGGTTCGTCCGAAAAGTCGAAACCGGGGATTTCGATCGGCCGAGATCCGGTCGCGACGATGGCGTGCTCGAATTCGAGCGTCTCGGAGCCCTGTCCCTCGCC
This sequence comes from Natrinema sp. 74, assembly GCF_046097095.1. Classification (NCBI taxonomy): domain Archaea; kingdom Methanobacteriati; phylum Methanobacteriota; class Halobacteria; order Halobacteriales; family Natrialbaceae; genus Natrinema; species Natrinema sp. 74. Next base: position 2,011,488 of record NZ_CP175698.1, on the reverse strand, counting down.
GCTGTGGGAGACCCGAACGGTGTGCTCATCCGCGAAGCGAGCAGTCCCCTCGAGTAGAGAGACGCCGTTCGCCTTACAGAGTTTTTCGACCCCGCTCGTGAGTTGCTCGACGACGCTGTCTTTCCAGTCCATCATGCCGGCGAGGTCGATCGCCGGGTCAGCGTGAATGCCCATCTCCTCGGCGGTGGCGGCCTCGTGGGCGACGTCCGTCGCGGTGATCAGCGCTTTCGACGGGATACAGCCGTAGTTCAGGCAGGTCCCGCCGTAGGCGTCTTTTTCGACGAGTGTGACGTCCAAATCGAGCTGTCCGGCGCGAATCGCGGCCACGTAACCGGCGGGGCCCGCGCCGATAACCAGTACGTCCGTCCCGGTAGTGACGTCTCCGACGACCATTGTACGAACAAAAGCGCCGAAGGATAGTGTAGGTATTCCCTGATGGCGGTATCCGAGAACCGAATAGGACCGCGGATGGTGCGGTTGCAGGATGCAGCGACGTGAGAGACACGGCGTAAGCCGGCGTCACTGCGGCCGCTCTTGATCGACCAGCACGGTATCCTCGCCGAGCGTCGTTTCGCCAAGAGAGAACTCACGAGCTGTGAGCCGGCTGTTGACCCCCAGGAACGTATCTTCATTGAGCGTCAGCGTGTCGTCGAGTTCGACGACGTCAGCGGCGACGTGAGCCGGTTTCTCCGAGGAGACGATCGTCTCGATCGCGCCCCGCGTGTCGTCGGTATCGAACGGACCACAGAACACGGCAAACGACTGGGGGCCCGACTCGAGGAGGGGATACTGGCGGCGGACCGCATCGCGGTCGACGCAGTCGAGGTCGCCCTCGGTGAGGAAGAACAGCCGATGTCCCGACGGCGTGTCGGCGACGAGTCCGTCACCGCCGTCCGATGTCGCCCTCGGTGTATTGGAATTGGACGCCGAGATGTCCGCATCGTGATCGCTATCTGGAAGTGCAGATCTCGATATCGACGGTTCCGAATCGGCGTGACGGAGGTACAACTCGAGCATCGCACGGAGTCCCGCTTTCGTCCCACGTCGCTTGTACAGTTCCGGCGCTCGGGAGAGCAGTTCCCGACGCGCATCCTCGGGCCACTCGCCGTCTGTCTCGACCGCGAGCCACCCCTCGAGCCACGAGAGGGCATCGCTCGGAACGGCATCGGGATCGAAGTAGCGTCCGAGCTGCTCGATTTCCGTCTCAACGTCTACGAAGACGGACTCGAAGACGGAAAGATATCGCTCCAGGAATTCGGCTGAGCGGTCGTCCTCCTGATAGAGCTCGGGCAGATAGCGAAGATACGACTGGCGCGGACAGAACGCCGTGACCGACTCCACTCGCGGGGACGACCGCGGGCTCCCATCGAGTTCGAGGTCGACGAACAGGTACCGACCGACGGCGTCCTCCAGAAAGACGTCGTCCGGATGTAGCGAATCGACGGTCGTCCAGTCGGCGTGGGCGTGTGCTGTGAGTTTGTCGGTTGCGGCGGTCTGCCACGTGTCTCCGTCAGAACGATGGAGGTCGGAATCCACCGACTGAAGGCGATCAGCGTCGGCGGTCGCAAGCTCCCACGCAGACGTCACGCCGTCCTCGTACAACGCGGCAGCGACATCGTCGGGGATCGCCTCGAGAGAGTCGATACCGGCGTTACGGGGCCTTGGCTGATCGGTCGCGAGATACCGAACTCGGACCTGCGTACTCGCGGTTAGCTGGGAGAGTTGTAGTGCAAGACGGTGCCACTCGGTCCCGTCCGTCCCGGAATCGTACCGGACGAGTGCGTCACCGACGTGTCGCTCCCGCCGGGAGTGGCGCGCGTACCGTCGTTTCTCTCGGAGGACGCGGCTCTGTCCGTTTGAGCCGGTGATGGCGTACAGTTCTCGACGATCGTCCGGCGTGGTGGGTCGTGCGACGAGAGTTTGACACGGCCGATCGAACCGGTGGCACTCACGGAACGATCCCGAGTCGGGGTCACGTTCGAACAGCGCCGAGCCCCCGTCGGGGAGTCGGCCGGCGACGAAGAGAGTATCGTCGATCACCGACAGCGCCGTCGGCGAGAACTCGCCGTCCGCCGCGACGAATTCGGCGCTCGCGATAGGGAACTGGGCGTCGACGGGGTCGTCCATGCCGCCGAACGACCGGAGAAGGGGGTCGCCACCGTTGCGGTCGAGGACGTATCCGCGGCCGTCGGTGCCGACGGTGAGATCGATCGGATCGACGAGCCACCAGTCGATCGTCAAGTCGGTCTCGTCGTCTCGTCCGACGGTCCGAACGCGCCCGGTGGCGTCGAGAACGTAGAGGATCCCGTCTGCGTGAGCGATTCGAATCGGATCGGTCGCATCGGTCTCGATCGTCCCGATGGTCCGCTGAAGACGGGGAGAGACAACAGTGATCGACCCGTCTGTACCGTCGACGAGGAAGGCTCGATCGTCGTCGACACAGAGTGCGCAGGGATCGTCAGCGCCGTCGTCGGAGCGCGTCCAGATCCGTTGGGTGAGATCCGCCGACGGGTCGTATCGATAGAGTGCGCCCGGCGAACGAAGCGTATACAGGTCACCGCTTGGATCCATCGCCACGTCGACGGCGTCGGTTTCGACCGTCGATTCGTCGATGGTGACCGTGGTCGCCAGTTCGATTCCCCCGTCGCGGACGCCGGTGTTGTAGCGGATCCAGCTCTCCCAGTCCGACGTGCTCGTCGTCGTTGCGTACGAAAAGTCCATGACTTAGTCACCTCGAGCGGACGAGTTCGGTCCGACCGACAAGGTCGTCGTCACGTCTTCGACGGCAAACAGCGCGGTGTCGTCGAGACGAACGATGCCATCGTCGACCGTTGCTCCACCGTGGGCGGTGATCGTGACATCGTTTACGCGATCGATCACGTCAAGTTCGGCGATCTGATCGACCAGTTCGGAACGGCGTAAGGTGCGGCCGAACGGCCACCCGTCGCCCCCGTATCCCGTAAGGGGATGGACGTACTCCTCGATAGCAGTCCGAACCGCGACATCGTGACCGCTGCCGGTGTATCGATCCCGAGCGCGGCCGGTGACCGAGATCTCGAGGCCGACGTACTGTGGGCCGATCACGTCCACGTGATCGCCGAGTAGTTTCCGTTCTGTGACGTGCTGGCGGACGGCGCACAAGAACCCCTCGCTCGGCTCTGGCGTCCCCACGTCCGGCGGTGCGAAAGGGACGACGACGACGGTGATCTGACCGTCGTCGACGAGGACGTTCGTCCGGCCGATCCTGAGTCCGGGCGTGTGAGCGGCGACGTACCGATAATCGTCGGCGGTGATCGCCCGATACGGGATTCGACGGTCTCGTCGCACGCGATCGAGTGCGGTTTCGATCGTCTCTCCGTCAGTGCCACCGGTCGCAGCGCCGTTTGGTGTCACCTCGATGTCGGCTCCGTCGACCGATCCCTCGATCGAACGGTTGGAATCGGCGAGCCGCCAGGCCGCCGTCGCCGGGACGTTCCCTTCCGAGCCACCGCCGGCGACGTAGTCGGCGGTGATGGTGGCATCGGCCGAAGGAACGCGACCGCTGACGCCATCGCCGAACGTCACGGTTCCCGCCTCTCGATCGAGGACGAAGTGGGTATCGTCGGGACCGGAGGCATCGAAATCGGAGACTGAACGCCACCGCTGTCCATCGACGAACACCGTCGCCGAGAGCACCGGCGACCGCTCGAAGGCGTAGGTCTGTCCATCGAGCGCCGGTGCCTCCTCGAGTCGCCCGACCTGTGTCAAGGCCTCGTCGGAGATGGATACTCGGTGGCTAACCCGGACGACGTTCGGTCCGATCGCGTCGATCTGTGGCGGAATCTCGTGGCCGGTCGTCTCAAGGCGACATCGGAGCCAGACGCGGTCCGACGACCGAACATCTGCCGGCGGTTCGAGACCGGACACGGCGGAGCGAGTCGATCGATCGTCAGGTCGTTCCAGTTCGATCGGTCCGCCCCGATAGAAGGCGTTCGTCCTGTCGGCCACGACGTCGAGTCGTCGCCACGTCTCGTCGTCCGGGCGGCGATACTCCCAGCCCAGTTCGACGGACGGGACAAACGACGGCTCGATCGCGCCGTGGGTCGACGGCTCCGGAAGATTATCGTCGTGATAGCTGACGGTCAGCGTGAGCGGTCGGCCGTGGGCAAACGGATCGTCGTCGAATCCCAGATAAACGGCGTCGCCGGCGGTCGGGTCGTCGCCGAACGCTCGATAAAACATATCGTCTGTCTGATTCGCATGTGTGTTGTCGGTCGGTCCGGTGTCGGTCGCCGTGAGCACACGCTCGAGCGTCGCCGCCGTCAGGGAGACCGAATGATCGGTTTCGAACCGGTCGGTCGTATCCGTACTGGTGACAGAACATCGCGTTCCAGCTGGAATACGAGCCCACGCGGCATCGTCCGGGAGTGCCAGTCGGAGCCGCGCCGACGCCGGCGTCGGCGGCCGTCGACGCTCATCCATCAACGCGAGATACTTCTCACGATGGTCGTCGGTGATCCTGTCGAGTTGATAGACGTACGTCTCCGTCAGCCAGGCCAGTACCTCGAGAATCGTGATACCTGGGTCGTGCGGATTGACGTCGGTCCAGTCCTCGGCATAGGCCGGGATCAGTTTCGTGGCTTCGGTCAGAAGCTCCTCGTACGACCGGTCGTCGAGTTCCGGAACGTCAATTCCCACGTCGGACACCTCCGGAGCGTCGGTGGTCACGGCGACACGCCCGTCGGATGGGGTCGATCACGGGTGATCCTCACCTCGCATCGCGACGGTCACCTCGTGGACGCCGCTACAGACGAGTGCGTCGGGCGGAAGTGCCGGTGTCCCCCCACGGTCGACCAGCGACTGTAACTCACCGCCGACGTCGATCGTCGCATCGAGTTCGAGTACGTCGGTGACGTGGTCTGTCTCGCCGACGACCTCGGTCAAGGCATCGACCGACGGCGAGCGACCGAACGACCAGCCTTCACCTTCGTTCCCCTCGAGAGGGTGGAGAAACTCGTCGAGTCGGCGTTCGAGGTCCCCTTTGACCAGCGACACGCTCGTGCTGTCGGGGGAGTACACCGTCGCAGTGACCGACACCGCGGCGTATTTTGGCCCGCGGACGACGATGCCGGCGGTCTCAGATGCGACGAGCGATGCGGGAGCACGTTCGCGGACCGCGTCGCGAACGCGTTGCTTGAGTTCCATCGACGGCACCGGTTTCTCCCGCCGTGCGTGGGGGACGATCAGCAGAGTTACACCGTCAGTGGCGTCTGCGGCCTGCCCCGGATCGCATTTGACCATCGCCAGCTCCCGAAATTCGGCGGTGGCGACTCGCTCGTAATCGGTCGGAGTGACTGCACGGCCTCGATGCCTGAGCTGATTCGTGGTCCGTGAAACGAGCGCGTCCATGGACTCGGCGTCGGCCCCGCCGTCGGCAGGCTTCGGGTTGAAAACGTCCTCGACGAGCGAAATAGAACTTTTCAGATCGGTGACCGTGTCGGCCGCGACGTTTCCGTCACGACCACCACCGGTCGTGTACGTCACCATCACGTTCCCCTGCCCAGCCGGCGGGATTCGCCCCCTGTTACCGTCTCCAAAACGGACAGTCCCATCTATACGGTCGACGGCGTAATGGCGATCCGCCGGCTCCGACTCCAGAAAATCAGAGACCCGGTCCCACCGAACCCAAAACGCCGTCACATCGCCGCCCGCATCGGTGACGTGCCGAACGTCGTCGGGCCGCTCTGCGAGGAGATCGCGTCTGTCGCTGGTAGAAAGCGTCGAACACTCGTCGATCCACACGTCGACATCGATAACGGGCGCGTGCGCACACGCGAACGACTGATTGTGCGAGCCGTCGCTCGAGCCGAGCACTTCGTCCTCGATCGTTCGGGTGTTGTAGGCCCACTGCGTGTTCGGATAGAGACCATCAAGGGTCGGTGGGGTCGTCGTCCGTTCACGCGGGCGTCCGGCGTCGGCCGTCGACCGAGTCTGCTGCGAGGCGGCCCTCGAGGGCCGATCGAACTCGTCTTGCGTGACGCGGACTCGGATCCAGTGGCGCTGTCGACCGAACAGTTCGAAGGCATCCGTCGGTTCGGGAAACGTCACTCTGACGATACCCCGCTCGGTCAGCCCGCCGGTCCGGTCTTGAACGGTGAGTTTCGACCACTCGTCGGCATCGGGATCTTCGCAGTATTCCCACCGCATGCCGGGGTCGAACGAGCGAGGATAGGTGGCGTCCTCGATCGGAACGAAAAACGTCAGCGGCCCGTTTCGGAGCGTTGCGTCGAAACCGAGGTACAGCGTCTGTGCTTCGTCGGGGAGTCCAGCGAACGGCGAAATCGGCGTCTCCTGCGCCGAGAGATCACCGCTAACGGCGGCGTTGTTTCGCGTTCGGACGGTCTCGAATGGTTGCATCCCGCGGTCGTACTGGATCGATACGTCGCCGAACTGCGGTGGGTCCGGCGAGTCGACGAGCGACCCTCGCGTCCCGGCATCAGTAACACCGAACGACGGGTGACCGTAGTTTCCGCTTATGAGGCGAGCACGAACCCAGACGTTTTCGTGGCCGGACACCGCGGTCGGTTCCACATCGTCGGGGACAGCGAACCGGACGTGCCCGGGAGTCCGTAGCGCATCCGTCTCGTCTTCTAGCACGGTCAGCCGGCTCCAACCGCTGCCCGACCAGTACTCCCAGGAGAGCTCCGGCGGGCCGCCGAGTACCCCCACACCCATGGCGGACGACGACTCGGCATCGCCATCAGCGGTATCGGCCCCCTCGAGACTATCGGCATCGATCACATCGTCACCGCCGGTTTCGTCGGGTTCGGCAGGCGGATCGAACCGAACCTCGACGATACCACCTCGCTTAGTAAACGCCTCCTCGGAAGCGAGATAGAACGTCGCGGGCGGTTGCGGCAGGCGGCCGAACGGCCGGATGTCTCCCTCGTCGACCGAGAGCGGAACGTCGTTCGACAGGAGGACATCCGGATCGAGTCCCCCATCGTGGGTATCTCGGCCGACGCTGGCCGAGATCGACTCGAGACGCGTCGAGAACGACTCGGGATCGGGCTCGTCGGCGACGAGCCGACACCGGAGCCAGCGGCTCTCGACGCCGTCGACGGTGTGTCGAACGGGCGTCCCCGGCAGTCGAAACCGTCCTTCGATCTGATTACCGTCGCTCGGTCGTGAGGCCTCAGACCGAAGCCGTTCCTGAAGCGTCTCGAGTCCGACATCGTCTGCGGTGGGTTCGTCGTCGGTCCGGCGCTCGAGTCGGTGCCAGCCCTCCGTGCCGTCGTCCTCGCCGTAGTACTCCCAGACGATGTCGGGCGTCTCGAGTCCGACATCGTCTGCGGTGGGTTCGTCGTCGGTCCGGCGCTCGAGTCGGTGCCAGCCCTCCGTGCCGTCGTCCTCGCCGTAGTACTCCCAGACGATGTCGGTGTCGAAGACGGTGCTCTCGGCGGTCGTTTGAGCCGTGATCGTGATCGGCGATCCCGCCTCGAGAGTGAGGAGGTCGTCGTGGGCGAGATAGAGAACGTGTTCCTGTACGTTCTCGCCGGAGAACAGTTCGATCGGCTCGTCGGTGGTGCGAACGTCACCGTGGTCCACGATGCGGTCGGCGGCCGGGTCGACGGCGATCACGTCCGTCAGCGATGCGCTGGTCGCCTCGAACCCGTCGCTTTGCGGAATTTCGAAGATTCGGGTCGATCCGTCCGCCGCTTCCGCGACCGCCTGCGTCCCGCCGAGAATCGAGACGTTGCGATCGATGTCGGTCGACACCTGAAACGTCAACGGCAGTCGAGCGGCCTGTGGCGGTCGTCTGTCGAATCCCAATGCATCTAAGAACGCGATTCGGTGTTTCGCCGGAACATCGTTCAACCGCCGGAGAACGTCAGCTCCGAGCCGTGAAAAGATTCGTAACAGGGCAGTCGCGTTGTCGTCCGTCGTCGGCTCCCAGGAGTCGGTGTACTGATCCGTGCGGTCAAGTAGTTCGTCGTACAGCGCTTCCTGATCCCTATTATCGACTACCGGGCGGTTACTCATCCGTCACCCTCCGTGATATAGAACGGATACACCATATTCGAGAGGCTATTCGTCGTCCGGACCTGATACTCGATCTCGATAAGCACTTTGTTCGGATCCTCCTCGTCCGTTCGCGCATCGACGGTTTCGACGTCGATGCGCGGTTCCCACTGCACGAGTGCCTCGTGAACGCTGCTCTCGATGAGATTCAGCGTCGCCGGCGTGGCGGCCGAGAACACGTGATCGTGGATATCACAGCCGAAGTCCGGGCGCATTACTCGTTCGCCTTTAGCAGTGCCGAGGATGATGCGGATCGACTCTCGAACGTCGTCCTCGGCGTCGGACGTTCGCACCGATCCGCGAGCGTCCGGTTCCACCGGAAACGACCAGCCCGTGCCGAGAAACTCGTCCGACATAGTCAACCGATGAGGACCGTCGAGCACCCGCTCGTGATCGTGTTCGGCGGGCCGCTCTCGACGATCGTATCGCCCATTCGCGCGGCAGGCATCTTGTTGATCAAGACGCTCGTACTTCCCTTGGTCACCGTCCCGCCGACGTGGGGGACGGTTCCGGTGACGAGCGGACACGTATGGACGTCCGACAGCGCTCGCCACGCGGGCCGCTTGCCGATCAAAACGTTCGGGCTCGAGGTTCCAGTAAGCGGTGTGCCGTGTGCCGTCTGATCGCCGAGTCTCGCTGCAGGATTCATCTATTGTTTAATTTAATGTAATCAGACTACCTTTAACTTTTACCATTCCAGTTCCGTCGACGGTGATCATCGAGCCGGAAACAGAGAGTTTGGCCTTGCTGTCGACGCTGACCGGGCCTTTGCCCTTTATCTTGACACCTTTCTTGCCGGAGATTTCCACCGACTTTCCGTCGAGGGAGATCGTCGACGACGAGAGAGAGATCTCAGATTTTGCGTCGATCGCGACCGATCCGCTGTTCGAATCGAGCGTAATGCTGTTGTCGTTGGCGTCGTCCCGGATCTGGATCGTCTCTCCCTTGCCCGAATCGTCTATCACGATCTCGTTACCGCCGGCCGTCTGAAGCGTGATGCTTCCATCGTCGGCGTCGTCGAACGCGAGCACGTGATCGCTCCGAGAGCGAACCTCCCGAACGTCGTTTTTCCCCTCGCTGTTCGTCTGCGGGGGCTTTTGTTTCCCGTTCCACAGCGATCCGATGACAAACGGTTCGTGAATATCACCGTTCTCGAAGGCGACCAGTACCTCGTCGTCGATCTCCGGTAGGAAGTACGTCCCGTACTTGTCGCCCGTCATTTCGGTCGCGATCCGGGCCCAGTGGCTTTCGTCGTCGGCATCGCGCCAGGGGAATCGAAGCTTCACCCGGCCGAGATCCTTCGGATCCTCGTTGTCCGTCACGATCCCGACGGCGACGCCGCGAATGCTGCCGTCGTCCGTGCCTCCGTCGTCGATGAATCCGGATGGTCTCACGACGATACCTCCGTCACTTCGAACGACGTCCGATAGCCGGCACTTCCCATCCGATGGGTCGCATCCGTCACGTAGTAGTCCGACGAGAAGCGCGATCCCACCTCCTCGAGTCGGATGACGTTTCCGGCCCGAATCTCGGGCGTTCCGTCGGCCTCACCGTGGCCGGTAATAACGCCGTCGGAGAATCGATTCAACTTCGTTTCTGCGACTCGTTCCGCTTCGTCCCGTGACATGGTTTGAGCTCTGAAGACCTCTTTGTACGTTGCGTTCGTGCTGCCTGCAGTGACGACGAGTTCCGCTTTCTGCTGTTCGTCCCAGCTCCGAACTTCGACCTGATCGACCTGTGTTTGCCGCGTGATCTCGGCATAGAAATCGTGGAGCGCCTCGCCGTACCACAGTTCGGCGACCGGCTCGTCGCCCGCCGCTTTCGCAGACCGGGGACGAAACCGGACGGTATCCCGTTCGGCGTAGAATTCGAATCCGTAGGTCTCGGCCAACTGTTGTAAGAACCGGTAATCGCTTTGGCCGTCCTGGATCAGCTTTTCGCGTTTGATCGACGCATCAGAGACGTCGACCGTCGAAAACGGATACGACGAGAGCACGTCCTCGACGGCCGTTCCGACCGTCGTCTCCGACCACGAGTCCGACCCCGTCCCCTGCATGAGCTCCCAGAGCAGGCCGTAGCCGGAGACCGTCACCGACGGCCCTCGATCGGTCGTGAACTCGGCGTTAATCGAGCGAATCGAGCCGGTTAACAGCGGCGTCAGCGTTCCGTCACCGCCGTATCCCATCGCGATTTTGACGTCGGTTCCGACCGCAAAATCGTCCCAAGAGAGCCCGCTGAATTCGCCGAGTTCCTCGTCGAACGGGAAATTCAGCGTGAACGAAAACCGGTCTGCGCCGTCGAGAGTCGTCTCGACGACGAGATCCGCGATCCGGCCGCCCGGTTCCTGAAACTTCGTATCGCCGACATCGACTTTGAACCGCGGTGAATAGCGCGGGTGAATGTTCGTTCCGGTACTCATGGCTATAGCGGGGGTAACTCGAGTCTGTCGCCCGCCTCAATCGAACGGGGGTCCTCGATATCGTTGTGATCTGCGATGGTTCGCCAATGAGACGAGTCGCCGTACTCCTCGGCTGCGATCAGCCAGAGGGTGTCGCCGTCCGTGACCGTCCAGACCTTCGTCTTGTCCGTCGACTCGGGCGAGACCTCCGATTTGTGATAGTCGGCCGTCTTGTACTCCATGAATACGACGTCCGCCCGTGCGCGAATGGGGACACCGCTTGGCAGGAACTTCGTGAACTGCTTGTTCGCACGCTGGAGTAACGCGGTGAAGTCAATTCCGTCGCCCCAGACAAACCGACAGACTGGCGGCGCGTGTAACTCACCGTCCACCGAGAGGAGCGTATCGATGTGTTTCGTATACCGCTCGCGGACGTCGACTTTCTCCGTAGGGGGCGAGCCGTTCGAATCCAGTTCATCGGTCGTGTCGAAAAACAGCTCCATCGAGAGCGTCTCCGCGTTCCCGTCGACGAACTGCATTATCGATGCTCCCGACCCGGTCGCTTTCAGTTCGCCGTAGTTGACGCTCTTTTCGAGGGTATAGGCGGTGGGATTGAACTTACACTCGATCGTCTCGCCCTTCTGTTTCCCGTTTAAAATCATGATCTGGGCTTTCTCGAGTTTGCCGCCGCGACCGCTCATCTACAGCCCCCTCCGTTCGCGCTCGATCCGGATCTTTCGCTCGAGTTCCCGGTAGAGCCGCTGGACGGTGCGGTCGACGTCGGCGTCGAACCGCGGGTCAGTCCCGGTGGGAACGTCGACGCTATCGAGAGACCGGCGGTGACGATGGCCTGAATCGGACGCGGACTCGGAGCCTACCCGCGATCGGTGCGTCGACGGTTGGTCGGAGTGTTCGACCGGCGGTCGCCGGTCGTCATGACCGGCCGACGGGCCGCCATGTCCCCATCCGCTTCCCGAGACACCGTCCGGACGAGACCCAGAGTGGAGCTGATCATCGCCTCGCTCGACTTGGTCCGACACTCGGCGATCCGCCGTCCAACTCTGTCCCTGTCGTCGCTCGCGCTCGGAATCGCGCGCTCCCATCCCCGATACGCGAGACGGGGTGGACGACGCGGTTGCCGAACGCTGTGGCCCCGTGGCTTTGGCAGGTGATCCGCCCTGATCGGTTGGCGGAGCGTCCGCCGTTGATGCGTGTCGGTACGTCAGCGACGGCCGGCCTGACGCTGTACTTGTTGGCATCCCGTTTGCACCCGTAAGATTGTCTGTTAGTTCAGCAGTATTAGTTGTTGGTTTATGTTGATCGTCGCCGCTCGGTGTCGGATGTGAGCCAGCAAAAGCGGACGACGCCGTTTTCGATCCATCGACTCGAGCTTGGCGCGAACGCGGTGAGGCCTCGGCATGGCCGGAGCCGCCCCGCGACCGATCCGCCGATCGGGCAGCCGCGAGATCGGGCGACGACCGCCGGCGAACGCGGTGACCAGAGCGATACCGACGGTTTTCAGCACCGTTCGTACCCCCCGAGCGAGATCCTGTCGGCGCAGACATGGCAGAATCTGAGCCAGTGGTAGCGGGATCACCGTCGCTCCCGTCGACGGACACCACGACGCGGTCCCGATCAAAGCCAGTGGAACCGCCGACGGAGTCACGGTGTGTCCGCAGCGGAGCGTCCCGACTTGCCACTGACAGCGATCGACCGGCGGTCGGCTCGACTCCCAGCGATCGTCGGGCTGACTGGGCTGCGGTTTCGTCCGCCAGGCTCGAGGTGTCGAGCGGCGACTGAAACGAGGAATCGTCGTGATCGGCTCCGGTCGCGGTGCGGAGAACCGACAGCCGCGTCCGCGATACCGATATCCGCTGATTCGGAGTCCAGGACCGGTTCGTCGGTGATGCATCCATCTCGTCCGTCGAAACGGCGTCTGCTTCCGCCGTCTCGGTCGCGCCGTCCACCCGGCGTTGGAGCAAGCGACGGTCGGTCAGCGGGCCGCCTCGAGCGCTCTCAGGTCCGCGTTCCGAAGCGAGACGGTGAATCGCAATCGTATCGATCGGTCTTGGACCGGCGTCCGTCGACCGCGCCAGCGGTCCGTCGTTGCGCCTGTCTCGTTGCTGGTTTCGTGATATCGTCTCGGACTCGGTTAGCTCGGAGCTCGAGGTGTCGAGGACGGAACGACGGCCGGCAGGGGAGCGTTGTCTCGGCTTCGCTGCCGCAGTCGTAGACGGTGAGAAACCGCTAGTATCGAACGCCCCGCCGGACTGGACTGTGCGTGCCGATGGCTGAGAACGCGGGTCGGGTAACTCTGTCACCGTTGATAGTCGGAGCTGGTGCTCTCTCGGACGTGGCCGTCCAGCATCGAGGGAAGGCGACCACGCCGTCTCAGCGGCCGGTCGGCCGGACGTGACGGTGAGTTTGCCGTCGGGCGTCTCGTCCTTCGTGGTGAGTGACGACCGTGCCGAGACGGTTGTCCCGTCACCCCGGTACCTCGGCGACGACCGGCTACTCGACAGCGTGGGGTGTGCATCGGTCGTCGGTTCGGAGACCGTAATCGTCTGCTGTCGCCCAGCGACTCGGACGTGGCCGTCACCGGATCGTATCTCGGATACCGCGTCGAGGCCAGCCGCGTTCGATCGCTCGTATCGCGCCGAGTGGGGAACCCACGCGTCCACGTCGGAGGTCGTCTCTCCGGGTTCAGGGTTCGACCGATGAGTAGGGGTCGTCCCGGCCGCTGGTCGCGTCCCCCATGCTACCGGGACGCGTAGCTTCGAGTTCGATGCGGTCCCGGCGTGTTCGGAACTGCGATCCGACGGTCCGTCACCGGCGGTTCGAAACGGACTCGTGGAACGCGTATGCGTAGAGCGGCGCTCGAAGCGGCCGTTCGCGGACCGTGACGCCGACGGAGACGGGTGTGTAGCGATCCCGAGAAGCCTCAACGGGCGCTGCCCCACCCCGTCGACATCGATGTGGTCCACCGCCACCGACGACGGCTCGGCGGTCGTCGCTGCTGACCGCATTCGAGTCGGTCCGGCCGATCTGGACGCCTCCGTCTCGAGCGTCTCTGATCCGCCTGTTGGCGAGCCGGCAGCGACAGCAGTCTCTCTGGACCGACGAGGTGCCGGTCGGTCCGCGGTGCTCGTCGACAGCGGAATGCGAGATCGCACAGTACGGGTTGGTAGTCTCGGTTCGCCGCGGGGCGCTCGCACCGCGAGAGCCGTCTCGGACGAGCGGCGATTGACGATGCGGGTCGAACGGCGGTTGGAGCGGTTTCGGGTCTTCGATTGACTCCGGTATCGGTCATCGGCGGACCCGGAATCAGCGCTTGCCATGCTGTCATTTCGACCGGCGATTTGAGATGTCAACAGAGCGTGCCCCTGACTGTCAATCCCTGACTGTGAGACGTCAGAAGCAGTGATCGATGTCCTACCTTCGAGACCGCGTCGACCAGCGATCAGGTCAGGACTCGAGAAAGCGCGGACAGCCGACCTCGGGGTGGAGTTTGCCGATCTAAATAGCGTGTTATCGGCACCGGGTTCGGTCTGAGTCTCGCCGACTACAGTGGGATGAGCCGCGACCGAGGAGCTGCTACCGGATGCGAACGCGGGCGTGGTTCCGCGAGCGCGTCTGGAACGATCTCGAGGCGAGCGGCGAGGCTCGATTCCCGTTCCCGCCACACGGCCGGACTCTGACCGTCGCTGACCGACGGTGAACGCCGAGTCGGTGGAGACCCGACGACCGGCTGCCGGCGATCGCGACCGAAGTCGTGTACGAGCGGCCTGGCCGTCGTCGGCGAGACGGTGCAGCGACTCGTCGTACGGGTGATCGTCGGTGGTGTCAATCCGACGAGGGCCGGCGGCGCTGCGTCTCCGATTGCGCTGTCGAACAAGGTCACTGTGTGCTCGATCGCCGGAGGAGACGTGACTGCCACCGGTAGCCGCGGTGTCGACCGACTGCCGGACGGTCGATCCCTCACTACGAACACCGTCTTGGACCACCGTCCGCCGCTGTGTCTCCCGTTCGTCGGGCGGACGAGATACAGCCGGTGCGGTTCGATCGGGTCGCTGCAGCGTCAGTGTCTCGAGCCGTTCGTACGGCCGTCGCTCAGCGGTTTCGTCACCGACAGAAGGGGTTGTCTCCCTTCGTGTCGCCCCTGTGGCTGCAGCGATCGTTCGTTGTGGCTCCGTCCGACCGAGCAGACCCGTTCCAGCAATACGAGATCGTTTCAATACCGAGCCAGTGCTGGCGACCTTGACGTCGGTTCGGCGAAGGGGCAACCCAGTCTGGACGTCCCGCTCACGGCCCAGTTCTTCGGTGCTCGCCGCAGTGGTGCCAGGCGCGCGAGGACGGTCACCGGCCGTGACGCTGACTCCGGTTCCGACAGTGTGTCGATTCGGCCGGCCACTTTGGATCGCGGAGCCACCGGCCGTCGACAGCGATAGACGGCGTCGGGACTCGTCCGGCCCATCGGCCGATGTGTCGCTCCAGGGTGACTGGCCGATCGGCCGACTGGCGGCAACCGACGACGGTGTCGTCCGTTCGGGCGATCTGCCAGCGCTCGCGTAGCGGCCGACGACGAGGTCCGAATCGATGGTGGCCGCTCCGTCTGTGATAGTCGAGTCCGATCCCATCTCGACCGTTCGGAAACGACGGTCCAGACGACGTGCTGCGGTCTCGTTCGTCGAGCGGGATCGATCGCGTGACTGGCGTGAGGCCGTGTCGGAGGCGTATGCCAAGTCAGCGCGCGGGCGAACACCATCTTGAGAACGCACACTCCCTCGGCTCGAAGTGTCGATGACTCGCCGTCGGGCCGCCGGTTGTGCGTCGGTTTCTCGACCGTGAGCCGCAGGTGCCTCGGAACTCGAGAAATGTGGCTGGGCGGGATGGTTGGTACGGCCGATCGATCGGACCGTCCGCCTCGCCGTCAAGCGGGCTGTCGATTCGGATACCGTCACGAGCGATTCATCGGACGACTCGGAACGATCCGAACGACTGGACGCGGTGAGATATGTAAACGGGCTGCTATAATCGTCTGCTCGTGTAAAGGGAGAGGGCGAAACGATCGAGACCGCCGATTCGGTCGCCGGTTCGGCGTCGTGAGCAGCTTCGAGAGGCGAAAGAAACGACAGCGTGATCGGACTCCGTTTCTGTGCGATTCGGACGCCAAATCCCCCGATCAGTCGATCGGGAGCCAATGTCGTGATCGTCGTTACACTGGATTGAAGACGAGCGGCTGGCGAGCGCTTGTTCGTCATCGCTATCGCCGACGATTCGTCCGTCTCCCGCTGCCGAGTCACGCCAATCTCCCGTACGGCTGGCTCACGTTCGTCGTCGTTACGATTCCCGATCACGATCCCTGTATCCCCTGTGTATCGTTGTCAACGGCCGATTCGCCGGCAGTGTCTGCTCGTGTCCACTGGTACACGCTCGTATGGCCATATTATAACAGCATTACTTAATGTTTTTGAGTGTATCGGGAGAAAGTTATGTCCAAACCGTGTTCTCGAAAGCGGCGATGCGATGGAATGAATCGCCGTAACGATCACAGTAGGAAACAGTCGGTTACCAGGGTACGGTCGGCGACTAGTCCTGTGGCGATGGATCGGTACCTAACCCGACAGGTGATGGCATCTCGGCTCGAGCGGGATCGCGGCCCGGTGCATCACTACTCCCTCGAAGAACGAACTTGTCACCGGTCCGCGTGTACACGATCGGATGCTCGCCGCCCTGCTTGAGCGTGTATCCAAGCGGCAGGTCCATCGCCGCTTCGTTTGGCTCGAGCAGGAACGCCCCCGGAACCTCGAAGGCTCGGCACTGGCCGGGCTCGAGCGCGACGCCTCCGTCGAACTGATAGAGATCGCGTTTCGTATCCCGAATCTTCGCCCGTGTCAGTTCGATGGGGGCGACCCCCTCGTTTTTCAACAGTAACTCGCGGGCATCGCCTGATTCCGTACTCAAGACTGTGACGATACGGAGATCCGTACGGTCGCTGATTGTAGATTCATAACGGTTGTAGACGAGCACCGTCGCGACCAGCCACAGGAACGCGGCGAGGACGACCGTCTGAAGAACCGTCAGTGTAACATCGACCCACGGAAGCCACGCAAGCAACGCGAGAACGCCGGTGCTGCCGAGGACGGCACCGACGAAACCGACGATTCCTGCCAGCGTACGTGTCTGAAGTAGTTTGACCTGCGCGTATCCGCTCTTGATGAGCACCGACTGCAGTGTGGACGTTGAATCGTCGCCCGTATCCGATTCACGTTGCCGGCGAAGCGCAAGCACGGTCGCAATCGGCCACGCGATGACGGGACCGACAAGGACGAAAACGGGCGTGACGATGCCACCGGCGGTAGCGATGCCAAGTCCGACCGCGACGGCGACACCACAGACCGCGCCCGTGACGATCGCCCGCGCCCAGATAGACAGCTGGTTCCACTGCCCGGTGAGTGTGTCCTCGTACCGACGGTACAGCAGATAGCCGACGACCACGGTCGCGGTGAGAGCAAATACCGCGCTGAACAGAACGAGCCACGGCAAAACGACCCAGTCCGTAACAGGAACGAACACCCGAGGGACGTATTCGACGAGTTCCGTAACGACGGCCACTGCAGTGACGATCACAGCGAAAAGCAACGCCCCGATCATCAGTCGGCCGCCCGCTGAGAAGAGTTTCCGGACGAGAGTTTTCGCTTTCGATATAATGCGTATCATTCCATCGAGTCACCCCGACTCGAACCGCTGTCGAGCGGTGATTCACTGCTTCCGCCACCTACCTGAACCGATGCGGTATCGGTCGAACCCCCACTATTACACATGGTGTCTTAGATGATATTTTCCGTTCTTATTAAAACACAAGGTATTGAGACGATGAAATTGGAGGTAGATAGGAGCGAAAGCGACAGCCCTGTCTGCAAAGACGGATGATGACCGGCGGAACTGCGCCGGGAAGCGATTACGTACCAGTTACTCTGGCATTCCGGACATCTTCGAGAACCGCTTGTACGAGAGTTCGATCGTTTCGATCGCCATCCCTCGTTCGTTGCTCATCAAGTCCGGTCCGGACCACTTCGTCGGGTACGCGTCTTTGAACTCCCATCCCCATTGGCTCTGTCCCTGAAAGCCCTTTTTGACCTTGACGACGATGTTTTTCCGGGTGATCGTTCCGCTCATGACCGACTGGATCCACTGCCAGAAGGTCGTGTTCTTCGTCAGGCCACGCCGGAGGACGAGGTTCGCATGAGCGAACTGGCCGGGCAGCTGATGGACGTGATCGTTGACGCCACCCTCGCGATACTGAACTGTTTCCAGTTCCATCGTTATGCCGGAGACTTCGGCGAATCCGGCGACGGTTTCGCCATCAACCTCGACATCAAAGTTGTACTGTGCGTAGGGGTCGTTTTTGCGTGATTCCATTGCAGTCGTGTGCTCTCGACGGTAGCTGGAAGCCAGCCACCGGGGTTACTCTGAATCCGGCGGATTACGGAGCACGATACCACCGCCGGCATTGTCACGTCCGCGGCCGCCACGGGGACGGCCGCGCGATCGATCGGACGCCGAATCGTTCATGCGATCGTTGATCTCGCTGATCTCCGTACACCAGCGCTGTCGTTCCCAGTGGGGCATGTTCAACACCGCCTCGTGGCTCCACCCGAAGTGGTAGGCGACGAACGCCACCTCTTCGTAGAGACGGTCCGGGTCATACAACCGGACTACTCCGCTGGGTTTCCCGGTTCTGCCTCCTCGCTATCGTTCGGTTCGGTGCTGGCCGTACGCATATCGCTACCTTCGAATCCGGCCGCTCCGTTTGTGCCGAGCCCACCGATGTCGCCACCGGCACCGACGCCCTCGGTGTCGATACCGGCCGAACCAATACCGCCGTTCGTCTGGTCGGTCGTCACGTGCGTACCGCTCTCCGCATCGACCTCGAAGACTTCACCGCAGTCGGGGCAGGCCGTTTCGACGGCGTTTGCACCCTGGTTGTTGACTCGCTCGTACAGTACCTGTAGATACTCGAGGTCCGTGACGAACAGCGATTCGATGACGTTCGGATCGACCGTCTCGAGGTCGCCCAGTTCGGTCACGACACGAGATAGGAGGACGATCGTCAGGTACGATGAGTTCGACTGGACGCGCGGATTTTGAAGCGGTTCAATCTCGTCTGCCGCGGTCGCAAGCCGCATGCGGCCCTCCTTGTGGAGGGTGCCGTCGTCGTCGACGTACCCTTGTGGGAGAGTGAACTCGAACTCGGTCTGGAGCGTTCCACCGGTCATGATCGCTGCTCCGTCTTACAGGCGACGACGACGCGATCGGCAAAGGGTGCCGACTCGCCGGTATGGAGGACGCCCTCGTCGTCGACGCGCCAGTCCGGGTCGAACCGGTGGCGGGGAACGGAAAACGCGTCCGTGGAGTTGGTCGCCGACGGAGTCATACGTTCTTCCGTTCCATCTCGTCAAACGTGACGATGTACTCTTCGGTGGCGAGATTCCCCTGTCCACCGCCACCGTGGGAGTTGAGCGTCGGCGGTCGGTACTCCTTGATCCACGCCTTCGTGAACTCGAATCGAAGGACCGAGTCGCCGACTTCGTTCATGATGATAACGGCGATGTTCTTTCGACCGCCACTGTCCATCTTCCCCTGATCGACGGCTTTCCGCCACTCGTAGAGTTTCTCGTTTTTCTCGTTTGCACCGCGGACGAGAACGAGATCGTCGTACTGGGTATCGCCCCAGAGCTTTCGGTTGTGCGATGGGTCGTTCCCTTCGCGGTATTCGACCTGTTCGGTCCGCATCGCTGGAAGTTCGACCTCGACGAAGCCGGGGATACCGACACCGTCGAGTTCGACCTTGAATTCGGTCTGTCGGAGAGGTCCGTGTGAGTCTGGCATTGTCGTATGAATCTGTTATGAGTTGCTTATCGGCTATCGTGTGCGGCGGTCTACGTGTCGCCGGTATCCTGGCTGATTCTGAAGACGACGAACTCGGCCGGTTTGACCGGCGCGATACCGATTTCGACGATGAGACGGCCGTTATCGATGTCGTCCTGAGTCATCGTCTCCTCGCCGCATTTGACGTAGAACGCCTCGTCGGCGGTGCTTCCCTGAAGGCCGCCGTCGCGCCAGACCGTCGTCAGGAAGTTCTCAGCCGACTGGCGGACGCGAGCCCAGAGATCCTCATCGTTGGGTTCGAAGACCGCCCACTGGGTCCCTTCGTCGATCGATTGCTCGATGTAGAGGAACAGTCGACGAACGTTCACGTATTTCCAAGACGGATCGCTCGAGGTCGTCCGCGCACCCCAGAGGCGGATTCCGCGACCCTGGAAGCTCCGAATACAGTTGACCCCCTTCGGATTCAGGACGTCCTGCTCTCCTTTCGTAATATTGTGTTGAACGCCGAGAATGCCTCGAACGACCTCGTTTGCGGGGGCCTTGTGCACGCCGTGTTCCGCGTCGCTTCGCGCGAAGATTCCAGCGATATAGCCGCCCGGTGGAACGAGCTTCTTCCGATTGGTGAAGGGGTCCTTCGCCTCGACCCACGGATAGTAGTACGCGGCGTACGAAGAGTCGACCGGCGTCTCGATATCCGAGACCGCACCCGCGTTCTGGGGGGCCTGCAGGATCGCGAATCGCTCACCCATGTTCTCACAGTGAGCGACGACTGCATCGGTCAGCCCTTCGATATCGTTCTCATCAGGGATGCACATGATCGAGATACCGTCGAGTTCCCTGAACGCCGCAAGGCCGGTCCGCATCCCTGGTTTGTTGACACCCTCGTAGTCGCTGAGCGTCACCTCCTCGTTTTCGGGCTTCGACGAGAGATCGGAGACAACATCGACTTCGACCTCCGTCTCGCCCGAACGGATCGACTCGAGTTCCGCCTGCAGATCTTCCTGGGACTGCGAAGCGTCGACATCGAGCGATTTGGCGATCCCCTGAAGCGCAGTATAGTCGCGATCCTCGAGATCCTCGGGGATGTAGGCCGCGGTCTCCGACTCGGCATCGAGCTGGATCAGACCGCCGTCGGAGTACTCCTCGGGGACGCCACGAGACAGCCAAGAGAGTCCGTTGGCGGGGCGTCCCGCGCCCTGTTGGTCAAGATCGACGAGCACAGAGCCCGGAATCTGTTTCTCGTAGAACTGGCTCGATTCCGGATCGGCCGACATGTCCTCGTAGACTTCTTCCACGTCGGGAGCCGGATCGGGCTGGTCGGAAGCGGGCTTGCTGACCGCTTCGATATCGCACGACCAGTATCGCAGCGTCAGTTTGAAATACTCGTTCTCACCGTCTTCGTACAGCGGCCCGTCTTCGACGATCGCGGCGATAGAGCTTCACCAGTTGCCCGGGCCAGTTGCTTCGACGTTGATAACGTCGTTTCGCTCCTCGTCAACGAGCGTCGTCGTCGCGACCTCGGTCGGATCGGCAGCCGCAACACGACCGACGTAACAGCGGCTCCCACCGTTTTTGAAGAAACCGTCGACGGCCACGTCGAGATCCGACGACTGCGGACTCGAGCCGAACGTCCGTTTGAACTCGGAAAAACTCGTGACGAGCTTCGGTTCGACCGGGCCGCGTTCCGTTTCGCCGAGGAACCCGGCAGTGCTGGTGCTAACTCCTTCGACAGATTTCGTTCCGCTGTCGACCTCTTCTACGTAAACGCCTGGTGATAGGTACTCTGGCATTGATGGCACCCTCAAATCGCTTCTGCAGCGATACTGGATTCAGATCCTAATGTTATAAAACCTATTGATTCGGGATAACTGAAATTAACGAAGTCTTATTACATTGTAGCAGATAGGACTGTATTGTTTCGAGGAAAGGATAGAGAAGAAGGGGAGTAGAGAGCGAGAGGGCATGCGAGAAACGGTGGTAACAAGAGGGAACGAAGCCCTTCTGGACGGACCGTCCGGCGGGCACAAACACCGTTCCCGCGAAATGAGCATAACTAAATGTATTACCGAGACAATAAAGAGCACTCACGACGCCATGGGACGGGATTCGAACCGACGTAACGGGGAACGGGGCGATCTGTCGCAGTTTCGGAAGAATCGATTCTTCAGCGGGAAACTGATGACGCCTCGCGATATGGAAGCGGAACAGGAGTACCACGCCGAGCGGTTACACACGCTCTCCCGGTTCGTGGTCGGGAGCGGAATCGTCCACGGACTCACGGTGCGATCGATCGACGACACGGACGACGGACTCGAGGTGACGATCGAGCCGGGGGTGGCACTGGACGGGCACGGACGCCCTATCGTCGTCGAACAGGTGACGACGAAGTCACTGCCGGCGCCCACAGCGGACGAGCTATCGCTCTACGTTCGGTACGACGAAGTTTCGCTGGAAACTGTCCCGGTCCCGAACACGGACGATGCGATTGACGAGGAATCGACGTCGAACCGGACCGTCGAAGTCTTCGAGTTGACATACCAAGAGACGACAGAAACGGACCGAAGGCAAGGGCCGGACATCGATATCCCGTCCGTCGACACGGATTGCGATGTGGACCAGATTAGTCGGAAGCTTCTCGAGCAGTATCACGACCAGCATCGGACATCGGATCGATCCAATTCGGACGCGGGGGTGTTTCTCGGTACGTACGAGCGCACGCCGGACGGCGTCTGGACCGAAGCGGCGGAGCCGACGGCACGAGAGTTCGTCTACGATCACGACCTCCTCTTCGGGACGATCATCGACCATATCACGGACACCGACAATCCGCATCGGACACCTGTCGAGCAGGAACCGCCGGACATTCCGGACGACATCGGGGAGATAACCGATCGACTCGACGCACTGGAGGGAGAACTGGGACGCGTCAGACGGGACCAGACCGCACTACGACGGTACGTCATGCGAAAGACGCTCAAAGACAGGGCGCGGTTCTTCGCCGAGTTGGCCGACCGTCTTGATCCACGGACGAGCGAAGGCGGTCGACTCGCTCGCGAAATCGCCGCGATCACCCAGATCGACGGCGACGAGCTCTACACCGACGAGGACGCGTACCGCCGCCATCTGCGGGAGGTACTCGAGCACCTGATCGACCTCGGCGACCGGCTCGAGGGCGCAGCGACCGATGCGAGTCTCGAGCGATATCTCAAATCGGTCTCCGAGCTACAGACGACCCTCGAGAACGACGGCTCCGTCCTCGAACTGGCCGAGGCACAGGACCAGGTGTGCGAAGCCGCGGACTCGCTCGAGGTGCTCGTGGGCATCGTTCCGGACGAGTGACAGCCGTCGCGTCGGGTCAGGCCCACGATAGAAATCGATCGGCCCGGTATCACTCGAGCAGTAGTAAGGTCGGATTCTCGAGATATTGCATGACGGTGTTCGTAAACCGCGCGCCGACGGCACCGTCGATCAGCCGGTGGTCGAACGACAGCGATAGCGTCAGCACCGAGCGCGGTTCGATCGATTCGTCGCCGTTCTCGTCGGTCACTACGCGCGGCTTGCGCTTGATTTCGCCAATCGCGAGGATTCCCGCTTCGGGGTAGTTGATGATCGGCGTGGCGTACTCGCCGCCGATGCCGCCGACGTTCGTGACCGTGAACGTCGATCCCCGAAGCTCGTCGGGGCCGATCGTTCGGTCGCGGGCCTTCTGGACGAGTTCGTTCATCTCCGAGGAGAGCTGCAAGAGACCCTTCCGGTCGGCGTCCTCGAGGACTGGCACCAGCAGCCCGACATCGGTCGCGGTCGCGATACCGATGTTGTAGTAGTCGCGGTAGACGATCTCGTCGTTGTCCTCGTCTAAGACTGCGTTCATCTCGGGAAACTCCTTCAAGGCGGCCACGACGGCCTTCACGATGAAGGGCATGTACGTCAGCCGGATCCCACGCTCTGTGGCGCGTGGCTCGAGTTCCTCGCGCAGATCGACGAGTTCGGTCACGTCGACCTCGTCGTGATGGGTGACATGAGGCGCGCTGTACACAGATTCGACCATCGCATCGGCGATCGTCTTGCGGACGCCGCGGAACGGTTCGCGGCGTTCGCGCTCACCGTCGGCGAACTGCGTCCTCTCCGTTTTAGCCCGCTCACCGGCCTCAATCGCCTCTCTGTCCGCGTCCTGTGCCCGCCGCTGTGTTTCAGCGTACGCCCGAACGGCCTCGGGCGTGACGAACGCCTCGCCGTCGCGCTCTTCCGTCGCGGGGACGGCATCGATGTCAACGTCTGCTTCCTCGGCGATTCGCCGAGTCGCAGGCGCGGCCAGCGTCCGTTCGCGGTCCGCGGATTCGGGCCGTGATCGCGTCTCGGCCCGCGGGGAACTCGAGGGGGACGTCTCGGCACTCGAGTCCGTGGCGGTATCGGAACCGATGACGGCCTCGCTCGAGTCGCGAGAGCCGGAGTCGGCCCCACTGGGCTCATCGCCGGGACTCTGCGGCTGGGTCTGCCCTGCCACGTCGTCGCCCCCGCCGCCCGCCGCGGCCCGAACGTCGGCCGCAGTGATTCGACCGCCGGGACCGCTGCCCTCGATTTTCGAGAGATCGATCCCCCGCTCGCGAGCCCTCCGCCGGACGCGAGGGGGTGCGAAGACCCGGTCGTCGGGCGGTGCGACCGCCTCGGTGTCGGCCCCGGTCGCGCCGGGACTGACGGACGATTCGTCGCCCTCTCCGGTCGATTCGCTGGGCTCCGCTTCACTCTCGCTCGCGGCGTCGCCGCTCGTCTCCGAGGTGCGCGGTGCCTCGCCTTCGACGTCGAACGAGATGATCACCGTTCCGACGGGGACCACCTCGCCCTCCTCGACGTGCAGTTCGCGCACCGTCCCGTCGACGGGTGCGGGCACTTCCACGAGCGCCTTGTCGGTCTCGACCTCGGCGACCGGCTGGTCCTCCGAGACCGCGTCGCCTTCGGCGACCAACCACGTGACCAGTTCGCCCTCGGCGACACCCTCGCCGACGTCCGGGAGTTCGAACTCTCTGACCATCTTAGAACCCCACTGCGTTCCGAATACCGTCCTCGATGCGGGCCGCCTCGGGCAGGTAGTAGTCCTCGAGCGCGTACAGCGGGAACGGGGTGTCAAAGCCCGTGATCCGTTCAACCGGCGCTTCCTGGTACAGCAGCGCCTCCTCCTGGAGGGTTGCGGTGATCTCTGCGCCCAGCCCGCCCGTCTTGGGAGCCTCGTGGACGACAGCGGCGCGACCCGTTTTCGTGAACGAGTCGACAATCGTCTCCTCGTCTAACGGCGACACCGTCCGCAGATCGACCACCTCAACGTCGATCCCCTCCTCGGCCACGTTCTCGGCAGCCTCGAGCGTCGGCCGGGTCATCGCACCCCATGTATAGACCGAGATATCGCTTCCCTCGCGGCGAACGGCCGCTTCGCCGATCGGCACCTCGTACGACTCCTCGGGCACCTCCTCGCGGAACGCTCGGTAGATGAGTTTCGGCTCGAGGAAGATCACCGGATCGGGGCTTCGAATCGCGCTGGTGAGCAGCCCCTTAGTGTCGTACGGTGTGGAGGGCACGACGACCGTCAGCCCGGGCTGGTGGACGAACATTGCCTCCGACGACTCGGAGTGGTGCTCGGGCGCGCGGATGCCGCCGCCGTAGGGAGCGCGGACGACCAGTGGACACGTGAATCGTCCGCGCGAGCGCGTCCGCAGGCGCGCGGCGTGCGAAACAATCTGATCAAAGCCGGGATAGATGAAGCCCATGAACTGGATCTCGGGCACCGGCCGCATTCCGTAGGCAGCCATCCCGACTGCCGTGCCGACGATCCCCGACTCGGCGAGCGGGGTATCGATTACCCGGTTCTCGCCGAACTCGTCGTACAGCCCCTCGGTCGCGCGGAAGACGCCGCCGTTCCGGCCGACGTCCTCGCCCATGACGACGACGTCTTCGTCGCGTTCCATTTCGGTGTGGAGTCCGTCCTGTACCGCCTGTACCAGCGTGAGACTCTCAGAGGGTGATTCTGCTGCCATGGGGTATCACTCCAGAAGCGCGTCATCGCCGTGGTCCTCGCGGATCGATTCGAAGTACTCGAGTTGACGCTGCAGTCGTCGGGGCATCCCCTCGTAGACGTGGGCGAAGATTTCCGCCGGATCGGGGCGCTCGGACGACTCCGCGGTCTCGATGGCGTCGGCGACATCCTCCTCGATTCGCTCCTCGATCGCGTCGACCCGCTCGTCGTCGAGCATCCCGTTCGAGCGGAGATAGGTCTCGAGGCGGGGGATGGGGTCTTTCCCCTTCCAGCGTTCGACTTCCTCATCGTCCCGGTAAACGGAGGGATCGTCCGCGGTCGTATGCGCGCCAAAGCGGTACTGGACGGCCTCGATCAGCGTCGGCCGCAGTTCGCCGGGGCCGGGATCTTTCGCCTTCTCGACGGCCTCGCGGGTAACTTTATATACCGCGAGCGGGTCCATGCCGTCGACCTGAACCCCGTCGAAGCCGTAGGCGGTGGCCTTCTGGGCCAGCGTGGCGCTCGCGGTCTGGCGCTCACGCGGGACCGAGATGGCCCACTGGTTGTTGTTACAGACGAAGACGTTCGGCGTATCGAAGACGCCCGCGAAGTTCAACCCCTCGTGGAAGTCACCCTCCGAAGTCGCGCCGTCGCCGAAGTAGCAGACGAAGGCCTTCTCCTCGCCCTTGAGCTTCGAGGCCCAGGCCGCACCCGTCGCGTGGGGGATCTGAGTCGCGATCGGCACAGCGACGGAAAAGACGTTGACGTCCTCGGGCACGTAGTTGCCCCGCTCGTGACCCATCCAATAGAGCAGGGTACGCTCGAGAGAGAGGCCCCGAACGAGCCCGACGCCGTGCTCGCGGTAGCTGGGGAAGACCCAGTCCTCCTCGGCCAGCGCGTGGGCGCTGCCGACCTGTGCGCCCTCCTGACCCGAAAGCGGCGGATAGGTCCCCATGCGCCCTTGGCGCTGGAGGCTGACGGCCCGCTCGTCGAAGCGACGCACGAGTCGCATCTGCTCGTACATCTCGACGAGTTCGTCCTCGGTGAGGTCGGGCACGTCGGCGCCCTCGCGGACCCGACCGGCGTCATCGAGCACCTGTACTTGCTCGTCGGGATCGCGCTGTAACGTACTCACGGGGAGACCCACCTGTACATACCCTAATAAACTATCGCTCAGGATAAAGGAGTTTCCCAAGATATTTTACTGTTTGAGAGATTCGCGCTGATCGGCTGGAGAAACAACGCTCGAGTCGGGGCAGTAGTGAACAAGATCGGACAAAGGTGGCCGGTTTCTGTCGGTCATCGAATGCGCGCCGACAGCACAGGTGGTGCGTTCGCCGCGGGCTCGTCAGGACTCGGTCTGCCGAGGCACGGGTCGGCGCGCGTCGGCCCTCGCCGCCTCGACGCTCTTGCCCTCGCGAAGGACGGCGTCGACGAACAGTTCGCCGGCCTTGTACGACGAGCGAACCATCGGCCCGCTGGCGCAGTACAGAAACTCTAACTCCGCCTCGGCGACGCGTCGCCACGTCTCGTACTTGTGCGGGTGATCGTAGCGTTGCACCTCGAGGTGATCCCGTGAAGGGCGCAGGTACTGCCCCAGCGTGACGATGTCGACGCCGCGCTCGCGCAGGTCCGCGAGGGTTCGGTAGACCTCGTGGTCGTACTCGCCGTGACCGAGCATGATCGAGGTCTTCGTGTAGATGTCCGATTCGCGCTCGACCTGCTCGAGCACCGAGAGACTCTGTTCGTAGCCGGCGCGGCGATCTCGGACGGGAAACTGCAGGCGCTCGACGGTCTCGACGTTGTGGGCGATTACGTCTGGCCCGGCGTCGATTATCTTCTGGACGAGGTGCTCCTCGCCCCGAAAGTCGGGGATGAGGACCTCGACGAGGATGCCTGGATGGCGGGCCTTGATCTTGCGGATCGTCTCGGCGAAGTGGCCCGCGCCCTGATCGGGGAGGTCGTCGCGGTCGACGCTCGTGAGGACGACGTAGTCGAGGCCGATCTCGGCGACGGCGCTCGCAACGTTTTCGGGCTCGTCCGGATCGAGAGACTCCATCCCGCCGGTTTGCACGTCACAGAAGTTACAAGCGCGGGAGCAGCGATCGCCCAGCAGCATGAAGGTGGCCGTCCCGCCACCGGTTTCGGTGTCGGATTCCCCGCTTTCGCCGGGATCGGTCCGTCCCGACCAGCACTCGCCGAGGTTCGGACAATTGGCCTCCTCACAGACGGTGTGAAGGTCGTGTTCGCGCAGCGTCTCCCGGATGCCGGCGAACTCCCGCCCCGACGGGGGCCGACTCTTCAGCCAATCGGGCTTTCGCGCGCGGCTCATAGTCGTGTATCAGGCCGTGCGGTGAAAAACCGTGTTGGTCCAACCGCCTTCCCACCGTCGCCGCAGAGTTGAAAGGGCTACGGGGAAGGGGTCGAGACGAACCGCCAATACGCCTGATTCTCCGGGAAGCGGGGATTAACCACTCCGTTACCCCGATAGCTTTACGGGCGGGTACGGAATAGGCGGGCCCGATGGCCTTCGGCTCGACGCCCGACTGGTTCCACATCGGCGACGACGAGAGCGTCGTCTGGGAGAGCCGCCCCCATCCGATCACGATGGGGAGCAGACTGCCGGTGGGAATCGGGGTCGCGATCGCCGGAATCCTCGTCGCCGGCTGGAGCGGGACCGGCGGTGTCGGCCTCTTGACGCTGCTTGGCGTCCTCGTCGCGGTCGGCGGTGTGACCGTCGTGATCGGTCGTTACCTCGTCTGGACGAACACCCGCTACGTCATCACCACCTCGGAACTCTACAAGAAGCGCGGAATCGTCTCGAGAGATGTCACCCAGTTTCGCCTCGAGCGAGTGCAAAACACCAGTCTCAGTCAGAGCGGAATCGGTCGCCTGCTTGGCTACGGTGACCTGACGGTCTACACTGCCGGGTCAGGCGATCCGGAGCTGACATTCGAACGCGTTCCCCAGCCAGAACGGGCCAGCAGCCGGCTCAGCGATCAACTCGAGAACGTCGCACCCGACCGGTCAACCGTCTGATGAGAGAACGGGCGGCCACAAGATACATTGGATCAAGTGTGATTCGGGACCGATACAATGGCCACAAACCGCTCCACATCCGATCAGATCCCGGTATCACGCCGCTCGAGTCTCGCGGCGAGCGTTGGGGCCGGCGTCCTCGCCGTCACGGTCGGCTATCTCGTGACCTACCTGCTGGTCAGCGGTGAGGTCCGTGATGTCTTCGGTGACGACGTTGCGACGTGGAAGGGGGTCGCCTGGTATTTCTACGAGGCCCATCTGGTCGACATCCAGGCCAGCAGCCAAGTCGGCTCACTTGGCGGGACGAGCACCCTCGACCTCATCGCCCAGTCGGAAAGCGCGGGCGCGGGCCTGCTCTACGTGCTTCCCCCGCTCGTGTTGCTCGCGGCCGGCGGACTACTGGCAGTGCGGTGGAACGCGACCGATCTCGGCGAGGCCGTCGTCGTCGGCGCGCCGGTAGCAATCGGCTACGGCGCGGTCGTGGGCCTCGGTGCGGTCATCACCGAGGCGAGCGCTCGAGGGTCCGCGTTCGGGATCGAAGTGACCGCCTCAACTAGCCCGGAACTCCTTCCTGCCGTCGTCCTCGGCGGTGTGTTGTACCCGCTCGTGTTCGCCACCGCCGGCGCGGTCCTCGCGGCCGCGCTCGCGATGCGGTGAGTGCGGTCGACGAGCGCACGACGAATGCGGTGCGACTCGAAGGAAACGCCTTTGACCCGGCACCCCCCGTTTCCGTGTGATGGAGGTCGCCGAGGTTCTCCCCGAATTCGCCGACGCTTTTGCCTTCGAGGAGTTCAACCGGATGCAACGCGAGGCCGTGCCCGCGTTGCTCGAGACCGAGGAGAACGTGGTCGCGAGTGCACCGACGGCGTCAGGGAAGACGGCGCTGGCGGAGCTGGCGATCTGCAAGGCGCTGGGAGACGGCGGGACGGCGCTGTTTATCGCCCCGATGCGAGCGCTGACCAACGAGAAGGAAGACGACTGGGACCGTTTCGAGAGCCTAGATTACTCGGTCTACGTCGTCACCGGCGAGCGCGACCTGAACCCGCGGCGCGCACGCCGGGCGGACATCCTCGTGATGACTCCCGAGAAACTCGACTCGGCGACCCGGAAACACGACTCGAGACGCTACGACTTCGTCACCGATATCGACGTCTGCGTCATCGACGAGGTCCACCTGCTGGACGCCGACCGCCGGGGCTCGGTGCTTGAGGTGACGATTTCCCGGCTGCGCCGGCTCTGTGAGCCTCGCATCGTCGCGCTGTCGGCGACGATGCCCAACGTCGACGACGTGGCGGCGTGGCTCGACGCGCCCGCGGCGAACACCTTCGAGTTCGGCGAGGAGTACCGTCCGGTCGAACTCAACGCGGGCGTCAAGACCTACACGCACGGGGAAAACTCCTTTGCGGACAAGTACCGCCGACTCTATCGGGCACTCGATCTCGCGGAGCCCCACCTACGAGAGGACGGCCAGTCACTAGTGTTCGTCTCCTCTCGGCAGGACACCGTTCAGGCGGCCAAGAAGGCCCGCGACGAGATCGCCGAGCGCGATATCCCGATGGGAGTCCGCGGCGACTACGATTTTCATACGGAATCGAAGGAACTCGAGAACGACACGCTGCGAAACTCGGTGTTAGACGGCGTCGCCTTCCACCACGCTGGCCTTTCGAAAAACGACCGCGACCTCGTCGAGGAGTGGTTCAAAGACGGCCACGTCGAACTGCTCTTCTCGACCTCGACGCTGGCCTGGGGTGTCAACCTCCCCGCCCGCTGCGTGGTGATCCGCGACACGAAGCTCCACGACCCGCTCGAGGGCGAAGTCGACATGAGCCCCCTCGACGTGCTCCAGATGCTCGGCCGGGCCGGCCGGCCGGGCTACGACGACGTCGGCTACGGCTGGGTCGTCTGCGACACGGCCGAGGCCGACAAGTACCGCCGGCTGCTCCGCGACGGCAAGGAGATCGAGTCCCGCCTCGCCGAGAGCCTCGAGACGCATCTCAACGCCGAGATCGCGATGGGGACCATCACCGATCTCGAGGACGTGATGGACTGGCTCGAGACGACCTTCTACTACGTCCGCGGCCAGTCCAAGCCCGACGACTACGACTTCCCGAACCTGCGCCAGCGGGTCCGGGACTGCCTCGAGGGGCTGGTCGACCGCGGCTTCGTCGAGACCGGCGAAGACCTCTCGATCGAGGCCACACCGCGGGGCGTCTTGACCTCCAAGTACTACCTTCGCCTCGACACCGCGGCCCGCTTTGCGGCGCTGTGCGACCGCATCGCAGAGGGGAGCGACGAACTCGCGACCGGTGATGTCCTCGAGGCAGTGGCGACCGCCGAAGAGTTCGACTCGGTCTCGGCCCGGCAGGACGAACGCGACGCGATCGACGCGGTACTGGTCGGCGAGACCACGGACGACCTCGACCCAGGCGAGCGGAAGGTGCTCGCGATCCTCCGTGGCGCGGCCAGCGGCTCGACGCCCGCGGAGTTGCGCAGCGATGCTTGGGTCATCCGGCAGAACGCGACGCGGCTCCTCTCTGCGCTCGGGGCCTTCCTCGACCGGTTCGTCGGTCCCCACGCCGCAAACCTCGCACGGCGGGTCGAGGCCCGTATCGAGAACGGCGTCGCCGAAGACGCGGTCGGACTGACCGCTATCGACGGCGTCGGTCCGGGCCGGGCGAGCAAACTCGCAAAGGAGGGACTGTCAACCCCCGGCGATGTCGTCGGTGCGGGCGTCCGGGGTCTCGTCGACGCCGGACTCTCCGAGGGCGTCGCCGAGCGCGTCTCCAAGGGGGCACAATCGCTGCCCTCGATCGACCTCGAGTGGGGACAGTTCCCCGATTCGATCGCGACGGGCGAGAACGAGGCCTGCGAGGTCACCGTGCGAAACGTCGGCGAGCCGGCCCGTGCCGGTATCCGCGTGACGGTAAACGGCGTGGAGATGACGAGTACAAACACCTACCTCCGCGACACCGAGACCCTCCCGGTCGGCGTCTTCGGTGCCGACGCGGACGAACTCGAGTTTACCGTCAGCGTGGCCTTCCCCGAGGAGCCGCTGTTGCCGATCGAGGCGAGTCGCACGGTCGACGTTCGATAACGGCCGCGAGACGGTCCCACGCCGTTCGTTCGATTCGATAGGCGCTATGTCTTTGCACCTCTACTGTCGACAGTTTTGTAATGGAGATCGAGTTGCGAGTGGTCAGACGGCAACGTTCGTGAGCCAGTCGTGCGAGCGAATTGGTGAATACCATGCTATACTTCACATCCTTGCGACGACCGTCTCGAAACACAACATGACCAAAACTGGATCTTGATCCAGTGATTATCCTATGGTGGTATCGGATATCACTTCAGGTGTGAGCCAGTGAATGAGGCCGTCAGGACTCGCCGGTCGTCCTGCCTGGAAGGACGCCCACTCCATAGTGAATTTTCCAAACAAAACAACGGTGACAACCCAGATCTTAGTGACTGTTGCAATACCATAGTCACGTAGAAGGGGGAGCACCACAACCGGCAATGAGATAGTTGTAAACACTTCTAAAAAGCACCAGAATAAGCCAATGCGAAACGGAATCTCTGCTATCATCGGGGCTGAAAAACGCTCGCACCGTCGGTTGCTGAAGAATTCGCGACAAACAACGAGAAATCGGATCCCAAACAGAAACACAGCCAGGCCAAGAGCTTCAATAGTAAAATGCCTCTTAATTGCGTGCAGGTTTTGATCTATTGGAACACCGCTAGATTCTGCAGTATTATAATGGAATCCGGGGTCCGAATGTACGAAAAACAAGTCTCCTGAAAAAAGCCAGAAGAAAAGCCCGAAGAGGAAAAACCCGGCAGCATATTGGACATTCAGAGAATAGATTGGGGGAAGCCAATTGACTGGCTGGAATGGACCGGAGCGGCTGGTTACGAACGGCACACGTACCGTCACCAAATCGATCATTCTCTCGTCCGGACGTGGCGCTTTCTGCGCAAAGAGAACTAATACAGCATAAAAGAATGTAAACAAGCCGATTTCAATCCAGTACACGTACAAGGCTTGGGGTAAGCGCCAATCCAAAACTTCAAGTCCCAGAAATGGGAGCAAATTAGCAACGAAAATAAGGAGCAATGTCGTTCGGGCGTATGAATTACCTTTAGCGGCCATCGTACTACGAACCTATGTGTTCAAACTATATGAACAAAGTTCATCTTGGTAAACCAACATATATAAATGGCGCTTTAGTACCCAGAATGTGTTGCTGGAGGTAGAAAATGTCGCTGCTGAATATCGGTCGATAGAGAGAGTTACGGGATTGGGTTTGGTTCTAAGACAGCATTTGAGCGCCTCCTTGCGAGTATTACAGGTATTTCTAGAAGTAGCCCACGTCAACAGCCCCGCGGTCCCAACATCGTAATACTACGTAAAGAACCACCACCGAGAGGGGCACTTACCAAACCCCACCCATACCGTCACCCAACGCCAACCTATCAACGTATCGACTTCATCACTTGCTCTCGAAGCTCGGCCGGCGAGTCCACGACCGTATCCGCCGACGAACGATCGATATCGCCGTGGGCGTCGAGTCGGTAGGCGACGACGATCGTCCCCGCTCGAGCGGCCGCCTCAATCCCGTTTTCGGAGTCCTCGACGACCACGCACTCGTCTGTCGGAACGCCGATCTCGTCGGCCGCGTGCTCGAAGACGTCGGGGGCCGGCTTGCTCGCAGCGTCGATGTCGTCGGCGCTGATGACCCGGTCGAACTCGCCCTCGAGGTCGAACCGCTCGATGACCATCCCGATCCAGTCGTGGGGCGACGAGGAGACCAGCGCCGTCGTGACGCCGCGATCCTCGAGGTCGGCCAGCAGGTCGTCGAGTCCGTCGAGCGCGGCGGCGCGCTCGGTGTAAATCTCCTCGGCGGCCGCGTTGAACCGCCGGATCCACTCCTCGCGGGAGATGGCGGTTCCGTACTCGGCCTCGAGGTAGTCGTAGATCTCGCGGAAGTTCATCCCGCTCGTCTCGGCGAGGTCGACATCCTCGTCGGGCACGGTCTCGGGGAGGATCTCCTCGCGCTGGAAGTCGACCCAGTAGTCCTCGCTATCGACGAGCACACCGTCCATATCGAACAGCACAGCAGGCATGTGCCTCCGGCTATTCGACCGCCGCGTATAGCCGTTTGGCACGACCGACGATTACGCGACGACCTCGCCGCGCCGTTCGTGTTCCATCTCCGTCGCGACCGCCTCGGCCACGTCCGCGCCGAACTCCCGCTCGAGTAGCCACAGCGCCAGATCGATCCCCGAGGTGACCCCGCCGGCGGTGAGGATATCGCCGTCGTCGACGACGCGCGCGGTGGCCAGGTCCGCGCCGGCGGCTTCGAGGTCGTCCCTCGCGACGGCGTGAGTGGTCGCCAGACGGTTCTCGAGCAGTCCCGCCTCGGCGAGTACCATCGCGCCGGTACAGACGGAGGCGACCGTCGCGCCCGCGGCGTGGCGCTCCTCGACCGCGGCGGGCAGCGGGCTATCCTCGACGGCGGCCCGGACGCCGTCGTCCTCGCTGGTCCACCCGCCACCGGGAACGAGCAGGAGATCGGGTTCGCCGAGCGTCCCCTCCGATTCGACGCGGAGGCCGTGACTCGCCGTCACGAGGGCGTCGGTCTGTTCTTCGAGAGGGCCGTCGGTCTGTTTCCCGAGAGAGACCAGGCGCGTCTCGAGGGATGCTCCGGCCTGAGCGCCGTTCTCGAGGACCTCGTAGGGACCGATCGCGTCGAGTTCGTCGAAACCGTCGAACAGCACGATTTCAGCGGTCATATCGACCATATCGCGGTTATCGACGGCGGTACCGAAAGCCGTTGTGTAGGCGCTGCGTTTGTCCGGGCCGGGCCGGCCCGGACGCGATCGATCTGCCCCGACGAGTCGCGTGCGAGGCACGCGTGGCGTCGAGCACGCTCGATACTCCGACGTGATCGTGTCGCCTCGGCCACCACCCTTCGCGGGCCGCGTCGACCCGCAGTAAACCGACCGCAAACGCGTTCAACGGTCCGTCAAACGGCGTTAAACGAGCGCAAACCGAGGTCACGACAGCACCCCTTCAAGTCTATCCGACGATCCAGGATCAGCTGCGAGCTATGAAACGAACGACGCTGATCGCAGCTGCGTGTGCGCTGCTGGTCGTCACGACCGGCTTCGCCGCCGCAGCTCCCGGCAACGCACCCGCAACCGTCGACGCGAACTCGAGCGACGCCGAACAGCACGCAACCAACCACGACGCGCGACAGGCGAACGACAGCGAGCCGCGAAACGAGAGCCGACCTGCCGCCGGCGCTGCCGAGAACCAGGGCGAGCGAGGACCGGCTGTCGACCTCCCCGCACAAGTGCCCGACGCGGTCTCGGACCGCATTCCGGAGAACCCCGTTGACCGCGTTCCCGCGGACCTCCCTACGCAGGTCCCCGACCACGTCTCCGAGATCCACGACCGGATCTCGTCGTTCCTCGAGGGCGACCTGACCGACTCACTCGGTGACGCCGTCAGCGAGGTCGTGCCGGGCGGTCAGGGTGACGAAAGCGCCGACGACCACTCGGACGACGGAACTCAACAGTCCGCGGCGAGCGGCGACGCGGAAGCCGACGGAGCGGCCGAATCGCCCGAGACAGACGGTCAGACCGCGTAACCGACGACCGATGCCTGCACCCGCTTCGCCGATGCCGATCGGCCTCGGTGACCGGCTGCTTGCGTTCATCGTGAGCCTGCTGGTCGGCGGCGTCGCCCTCCATGCCGGTACGCACGTCGTCGCCGAGACCCGCGACTACGCCCACGCGGTCCTGACCGCGCTGTGTGGCGCGTTGGTCTGGGCGCTCCTCGAGCCGATCCCGCTACTCGGGGGCGCGCTGGCAATCGTCGCGTGGGTCGCAGTGCTCGAGTGGCGCTACCGGCTCGGCTGGCCGCGGTCGGCCGTGGTCGGCGTCGCCGCCTGGGCGGCCGCGGTCGTCGTCCTCGCGGCCCTCGAACTGATCGGCATCGGCCCGGTCTCGGCACTCGGCGTGCCGGGTGCCTGAATCGTAGTCCCGCTGGCGTTTTGGTCCACCTCCAGTCCCCGCTGGCGTTCCCATAATCCGTTGTTTCGGAACGACCGAACGCGTCGGGAAACCTGGCTTTCGTTTTCGCATGGTTTAACCGATGGCACGAGCATCGGGCGATATGAACGTTCGCGCCGGCATGGCGGTCGCGATCGCCGCGGCACTGCTCGTCGGCGCGGGGCCAATCGGGGCCGCAAACGGCGCTTCGGCGGCTCCCGCGCGTTCGGGCTCGTCCCCGTTTACGCTCCAGCAAGACCAGATCGACGCGGACGAGGTCCGAATGGACGTCGCGCTCCGGCCGAACGGCACCGCCGAGTGGACGGTCGAGTTCTGGATGCACCTCGACGACAACGAGAGTACGACGGCGTTCGCGTCGCTACGAGACGACATCCGAGACGATCCGGCCAACCATACGCGGGCGTTCGCCGATCGGATGCGAGAGACTGTCTCGACGGCGAGCAACGCGACGGGCCGTGAGATGTCGGTCGGCGGCTTCGACGTCGGTGCCAAGCGCCAGTCGTTTGCTCGCGAGTACGGCGTCGTCAGGTACACCTTCCGCTGGCAGGGCTTCGCCGCCGTCGAGGGCGACGACCTGCGTGCTGGCGACGCACTCGAGGGGATCTATCTCGACGACGGGACGCGATTGCTAATCGCGTGGCCCGACGGCTACGAGCGCACGGCGGTCACCCCGGAGCCAGACGAGGACCGCGACCGGGCCGTGATCTGGCGCGGCAGTGAGACCGACTTCGTTTCCGGGGAACCTCGCGTCGTCGTCACCGCTGTGGGATCGGGGCCGCCGACGGCAGCTCTCGCGGCGGTTACGGTCGTTCTGCTCGGCGGTGCCGCCGCAGGCTGGTGGTATTACACCCGTCGAGCGGATCGAGTCGACGATGGTAGCGCCGGTCCTGAGCCGGCTCCCGACGCTGAGTCCCCCCGCGTCGATAGCGCTGAAACCGAATTGCCACCGTCTGCGACGACGGACGCCGAGCAGGCGGACGCGACCGCAACCGATGATGCACCGGACCCGGAACTGCTCAGCAACGAAGAGCAGGTCCTCCGCCTCCTCAGGGAGCGCGGCGGCCGGCTGAAACAGCAGACCGTCGTCGAGGAACTCGACTGGACCGACGCGAAAACGAGCAAGGTGGTCAGCGGGCTCCGCGAGGCGGGAAAACTCGAGTCGTTCCGGCTCGGCCGGGAAAACGTCCTCTCGCTGCCCGATGGCGACGACGAGCTCGTCGCTGATACCGGAGATGATAGCGCGGAGTGACCGAAACCGCGGCCACGGCGGCCCGAATCGGCGACCCGAATCGGCGGCCGGGACCGGCGGCCGGGACCGGCGGCGTCAGATTCGCCGAAACCGACCGACGGCAACGGATCGAAAACGACGTTGAATCGCGTTAACCGTCGCCGAATCCAAGTCATCGCCTCGAGTAGCCACCACCGACCGAATACGACAGCCACCAATGAACCGAACCACGTCGATCACGCTTGCAGTGTTGCTCGTCGCCGCGGCGGTCGCGGTGCCCCTCGCCGCGGCGACCGTCGTCTCGAGCGAGGCCACGCAGTCTGACGCCGATGCCGCCGGAAATGAGTCGATAAAGCCCGGCGCGCAGTTCGTCGCGGCGGTCGGCGTCCAGAACGCCGACATCAGCGGCGACCTCTCGGAACGGACCTACAGCGTCAGAATCGCGAACGCGGAGACGAACGAGACGAAAGCGGCCATCGTCGACGACCGACTCGCGGCGACCAGTGCCCGCCTCGAGCGTCTCGAGACGCGACTCGAGGCGCTCAACGAGTCCCGCATGGCCGGCGAGATCGACGAGGGCCGCTACCGCGCGGAGGTCGCGATGACCGTCGCACGGATCGGAGCCGTCGAGCGCCAGGCCGCTGCCCTCGAGCGCACCGCGGCAGAGCTACCCGACCGCGTGCTTGCCGACCGCGGCGTCGATCTCGAGTCGATTCGATCGCTACGCGATCGCGCCGGGAGACTCGGCGGACCGGAGACCGCGGCGATCGCTCGCTCCGTCGCCGGCACCGGCGTCGATCAGTCGGTCGGGCGCGACCCCGGCGATCATCCCGCCGAGTGGAATCGGCGCGGCGGTCCCGCTTCGAGCGACGGGAACGAGACGGTTGCGGGCTCGAGCCACGGCGGGGCCACCGGCTCGGGTTCCGACGCCGAATAGCGAAACCACTGAGTCACTGTATCCAATCGCACGACGGTCGTGCGTTCGCTTCGACGACCATGAGACGCCACTCTCGTTTTTTGGCCCTTGGTATCGAAGCGTCGAGAAATGGTCTACGCGTACACGACGGTCGACGCCGCAACCGGCACGTCCGAAGCGGTCTGCGAGGCGCTCGCAGACGTCGAGAATATCGTCGACGCGCACATCATCGCGGGCGATTTCGACGTGATGATCGAACTGAAAGGCGAGACGCCCCACGACGTACTCGAGACGATAACGACGTCAGTCCGACCGCTCGAGGGCGTCGGGACGACGCGAACGTATATCGCCATCGACTGATGCATCGGCAAGCCGGTCGCGGACGATCGCAACGGTGAGATGGATCGGTGCCACGGGTCGCGATCGGTCCAGCAATGTGACCGCGTGTCTACCGTTCGTAGGCGGCGGTCTCCGTCGCGGCCGGGCCGTCCGCGAGTTTAAGTACGAAAACGAGGCCAACGGCCCTATGATCGACGACGCGATCCGCGTACTCGCGGGCGACTGCACCGTCATCGCCGAAAACGCCGACCGAGAGGAGTACCGCGGCCGAGTGACGACCATCGTCAAACCCGACAACACCGTGTTGGTCCACGACGCCGACGGCTACCAGCCCGTCGCGTGGCTCACCCGCGCCGACAGCGTCTCGAGCGACCGCACAGGCGATTTCACCCTCGTCGCGAAGAAAGACACCCAGACGCTGCGGATCGCCGCCCACGACCAGGACGGGTTCGCTCACTACCCCACCTCCGCGGCCGGCACGCCCGTCGGCGACTGTCCGGACTGCGGCGGCGCGCTCGTGCGCTCGAGCGACGTCACCTGCGTCTCCTGTGGCGACCGCTACGGCGTGCCGGCGGACGCGATGATCCGCGACGACCGATGTGACTGCGGGCTCCCCAAGATGCGCGTCGAGCGCGGGCTGGCGTTCAGCATCTGTCTCGACCGGGGCTGTGAGTCCCTCGACGCGGCGGTCAAGGAGGCCTTCGACCGCGAGTGGGACTGTCCAGAACAGGGCTGCGACGGCGAACTCCGGATTCTCCGGCGCGGCGGCCTCATCGCCGGCTGCGAGCACTACCCCGACTGTGAGGTCGGCTTTGCCGTCCCCGCCGGCGTCATCGACGGCGAGTGCGCCTGCGGGCTGCCCACCTTCGAGACCGCCAGCGGGATTCGCTGTCTCGACGCGACCTGCGACCGCGCGCTAGACGGGACCCTCGAAGCCGACTCCGCGGCCGACGACTAACGGACCGCTCGAGACCGACCAACCACCGTGCGATAGCCGCCCGATCAGCCGCCGCCGCGGGCGGGACTGAAAGGGGCTGGCGGTCTCGGCGAAGCACGACGACGCAAGCTACTACAGGGAGCGAGTGAAACGAGCGACCGAAGCGCACAGCGAGGCGCGCAATCCGAGACCGGCAGGGGCTTTCGAGGGCGTTGCCGAAGTCGCCGCTACGGAAACAAACGCTCGAGCGAAGCGGAATCGATCCGCAGCCACTTAGTGCCGGCCGGCCAACAGCCGGCTATGTCACTCGAGGGGCGGTTCGACGACGGCGTCGTCCGCGTCGGCGGCGACGCGCGCCAGCGGTATCACGACTCGCGGGGCTATGGCTACCCGCTCTCTGGAAACGAGATCGCCCTCGCGCCCGTCGAAGCGGCCCACCTGCTGTATCGGGGAGACCTCGAGGCAGTCATCGGACGCGACGGCGAGCGACTCGCGTTCCGGGAGTTCGTGGCTCGCGAGCCCGGTGAGAACTTCGGCGTGCGATTTCTGGTCTACGCGGATCTGCGCGAGCGCGGCTTCTACCTCTCGCCGGCCGCGGAGCCGTGGCTCTCGGAGCCGCCGGGCGGCGAGGCCGACTTCGCGGTGTTTCCGCGCGGAAAGGGTCCCGGCGACGGCGAAATCGCCTACGCGTTGCGGGTGATCGGCGAGCGGACCGACGTACCGGCTGCCGAACTCCACGAGGGCGTGCTTGCAGTCGTCGACGAAGAGAGCGAGATCACTTACTTCGAAGTGGAGCGCCGGGATCCGACGGGCACCTCGAGAAACGACGCCGCGCTCCCCGAACACTGCGAGGCCGACCTGCTGGCCGATCGGGTCGTCGTCTGGGAGCCGCCGCTCGAGCTCTACGAGAAGTCGTTCTACGGCCAGCCCCTCGAGGGCCGGGAGTACGACGAGCCGACGCTACAGTGTTCCTTACTCGAGGCGGCCTATCTCGCCGAGCGAGGGGCGCTCGCGCTCGAGGCCGAAGCGGTCCGCGAGCGAGGCCACGAGGTTGAGGGCGAACGGTTCGAGCGACGGCTGACGGTCTACACCGAACTGCGCGAGCGCGGCGTCGTCCCCAAAACGGGGTACAAGTTCGGCGCGGACTTCCGGACGTATGCGGACGTGGAGTCCGTCGAGAACCTCGGCCACTCCGAACTGCTCGTTCGCGTCCACCCGGCCGGGTACGTCTTCGAGCCGCGCGACCTCGCACTCGACGTGCGACTCGCCCACGGCGTCCGGAAGACGATGGCGTTCGCGCTCGTAGACGGTGGCCCCGACGGCACCGGGGAAATCGAGTGGTGGTCGCTCGAGCGGCTAACCCCATAATTCGGGGGTCACGAAACGCCTTACGCAAATCGTTCGATAAATTCCCGACCGAGCACGACCTCCGTTCCCGCCAGCCCGACCGAGCAAAAGAGCGTGATATCGTCCTCGCGCCCTCGACCGAGGGTCGGATCCTCGAGCACCTCGGCGAGTTCGACCAGCCGCTCGCGATCTGCGCCGGCGGCGACGTACGGCCGGTCGTAGGCGTCAACCTGCGGGAGCGAATCGGTCGCGATGGCGTCGGCGCGGTCGACGACCGCGAGGGGGAGCTCGTGAGCGTCGCGGAATCGCGGGCCGATCGTCGTGACGTGCGTGCCGGCCTCGAGCCAGTCGGGATCGAAAACGGGGTCCTCGCTGTCGGTCGCACAGACGAGCGCGTCGGCCTCGCGGACGACCGATTTGGGATCGTCGACCGCGCGAACGGGCGGCTCGACCTCACTGTTTGCGGTCTCGGCGAAGGAGTCGCGGCTCTCCGCGGTCGGGCTGTAGACGAGCACCGCCTCGAAATCACGGGCCACGCACGCGGCTCCGACCTGTGCTCGAGCCTGAAATCCCGCGCCGAGGATTCCGAGCGTCTCGCTGTCCTCGCGAGCGAGACAGTCGATCGCGACGCCGCCGATGCCGCCCGTCCGGAGTCCGCCGACGGCATGGCCCGCAATGAGGCCCTCGAACGCTCCGGTCGTCGCGTCGAAGACCGCCACGAGTTCCGTATGATCGTCGCCGCTCCCGTGGGTCTCGTAGACCCGGAAGCCGGTCGCGTTGGTCGGCCCGGTCGCCGATCCGGCGGTGAACACCAACTCGCCTTCGCCGGCGTCGACGCGCCAGCGCGGCGGGGCCTCGAGCGTGCCGGCGGCTCGTTCGGCGAACGCATCGCGCATGGCCTCGACGACCTGTTCGTAGTCGAACTGCGAGTAGATATCGCCGTCAGTCACCATCGGAATCTCGGTCATGGTCGCTGCATCGGCCGGCCGGACCATAACAGGGACGGCGCGGGGACCGCTCGATCGGCCCCGTTACGACTCGTTGGTATCGCCTACATGATGGCCCCGGTAACCAGTCGGGATGTTCATCTCGAGGGCGAACGCCCGTCGTTCGCCGGGCTCGTACTCCCGTCTAGTTCGCGCATCGGCTCCCGATTCGGGCCGTCGCGATGGCGACGCTCGCAGACCGAAGATTTCGGCGACAGCGAAGCCGAAGGCTTTTGCGCGCTGGCGCGGCAAAACACACTCAATGACCGGAGACGACCCACTCGAGGAATCCGAATCAGGGGAACCGCTACCCGACGGCGGTGAGGGAGCCGCCGGATCGCGATCCTCGTCGGAATTTCGCACCGACGGCGGGGCTGCAGGCGCAGACGATGTGGCGCTTGACCCCTGGGGTTCCTCTTCCGTCTCCGACTACCGCAAGCTATTCGAGGAGTTCGGTATCGAGGAGTTCGACGAGGCCCTTGCGGAGGTGCCAAATCCCCACTATCTGATGCGTCGCGGGGTCATCTTCGGCCACCGCGACTACCGACCAGTCGCCGAGGCGCTGCGAAACGACGAACCCGCGGCGGTCCTCTCGGGATTCATGCCCACTGGCGACCCCCACATCGGTCACAAGCTGGTCTTCGACGAAATCATCTGGCACCAGCAACAGGGGGCCGACGCCTACGCGCTGATCGCCGACCTCGAGGCCAACTCGGCCCGCGGCATGAGCTGGGACGAGATCGACGAGCACGCCCGCGACTATCTGCTCTCCTTGCTCGCGCTGGGCTTTGACCCCGAAGACGGCACGCTCTATCGCCAGTCGACCAACCGCGAACTACAGGATCTGGCGTTCGAACTCGGCGCGGAAGCCAACTTCTCGGAGTTGCAGGCGATCTACGGCTTCGACGGCGAGACCGACGTCTCGCACATGCAGTCGGTCGTCACCCAGATGGCAGACATCCTCTACCCGCAACTCGAGGAGTCAAAGCCGACGGTCATCCCCGTCGGCCCGGACCAGGACCCCCACGTCCGGCTGGCCCGCGATCTCGCAGAGCGAATGCGCTTTTTCAAGGTCTCGAAGGCCTACGCCAGCTTCGAACTCGAGCCCGCGGAACGCGATCTGGTCGCCGACTGCTACGAGCGGCTCGACCCCGCCGACGTCGACGACGACAGCCTCCGCTGTGTCCACGTAGCCGAGGCGCTCGAAGAGACACCGCTGTCCGACCTCGACGCCGACGCCGACACGCTGCGTTCGGTTTTGACGAAACTCGAGGAGGGCGGCATGGAACCGGTCCGACCACGCACCCGCTTTTTCGATCGGCGAGCCAGCGACGAGGCCTTCGACGCGCTGATCGACGCCATCGACGGCGAAAAGCGGGTCTACGAGGGCCACGTCGATGCCTTCGAGATCGACCGCGCCGAGGCCGAGGAACTCGCTCGCGAGATCGAGGTCGACAACGGCGGCTACGGGTTTCAGCCGCCCTCGTCGATCTACCACCGCTTCATGACCGGGCTGACGGGCGGGAAAATGTCCTCGTCGATTCCGGCCAGCCATATCTCGCTGCTGGATGATCCCGCAGACGGCTACGACAAGGTGAAGGCGGCGACCACCGGCGGCCGTGAGACCGCCGAGGAACAGCGCGAGAAGGGCGGAAAAGCCGACGAGTGCCCCGTCTACGAACTCTATGCCTACCTGCTGGCCGGCGACGACGACGAGTTTGCCAAACGTGTCTACGACGAGTGCGTCGGCGGCGAACGGCTCTGTGGCGACTGCAAGGAGCAAGCGGCACAGTTGATGCGGGAGTTCCTCGAAGAACACCAAGAGAAACGCGAGGAAGTCGAAGAGTTGCTCGAGCAGGCGGACATCGAACTCGAGTCGCCACGGCGTCGCTAAAACGGCCGTCCGGCTTCGGGCGGACCGCCAGCGTCGCTGGTCCGGTACGCGTCCCGATGCTTCTTTCGAGTGCGAGCGCGGATACGTTTTGGTGTCTGACGAAGATATATGGGCGCGTCCGTGGAACGAGCGGTATCGATGGCTCGGCCCCTCCACGAGTCGAACGACCTGTTGGTCCCCGCAGACGTCCTCGGCACGTTCGGCGTCACGCCGGCGGACATCGGGCGAGAGTCCGACGATGATACCCTTAAGACAGCACTCGGCGACGCGCTCGCGACGGGCGTCGACCGAACGACGGTGCTCCGGAGAACGATCACGCGGAGCGATCGCGGGCTCGCCTGCTCGGCCCGATATTCGGCGGCCGATCTCGAGTCCGAACTGACCGCCGTCTTCGAGGCGATTGGCTGGTCGCTCGCAGTCACGCACACGCAGGACGGACTGGAACTCGCCGCGACGGATTCCCGCGGCCGCCGCCGCGACCCGTCGGTTTCGTATCCCGAGACGCCGCTCGGAAGCGACAACCTCCCCGCCGTTTTGTGGGCGGTCAACGACGGCGTCTTGGCGGAGACCGATGCTCAGTTCGTCCTCCTGTCGTCGGGCATCGATCGGTGGCGGGCCGCGCTGGTCAAGGCGGGCGAACTCGAACGGCTTCGCGATCGCTACGGGCCGCGAATCGAAGCCGCCGAGCGACCGCTGCTCCCCGAGCACGGCCTCGA
Organism: Natrinema sp. 74; assembly: GCF_046097095.1. Lineage (NCBI taxonomy): Archaea > Methanobacteriati > Methanobacteriota > Halobacteria > Halobacteriales > Natrialbaceae > Natrinema > Natrinema sp. 74. The sequence continues at coordinate 1,967,657 of NZ_CP175698.1, read as the reverse complement.
GGCGTACGTGCCGGCGGCGGACAACGGGACGACCGGGCGGACCGATTGCGGTGCAAGCGGGGGGACAGAACCGTGGCCGCCGTGGGCACTCGAGCCGGATCCTGCGCGACCGGCGTCGTCGAGCGCGGCCGTCGCGTCGCTCATCGACGAAGCGGAGCCGGCGATGCAAGCCAGGCCAGACGCGGAGTCGGCGGCCGGCGAGGGATCGCGTGATGCGACCGTCGCGTCATCGCCGACGGCAGATACGGGAGCGTCGTCAACGTCGGCTCCCTCGAGCAAGGTCGACGGCTACGAACTACGGGGGGCACTGGACGTCTCACGAACACGCGCCGGCGACGCTGAATCGACCGGAAGCGAGACGATCGAACGCGGTGCACGATCGTCCGCCGACGCGAGCACCGACGAGTTCGGGACGCTTTCGGGCACCAGTTCGACCGCTCGCGTCGCGAACGACGCGTTCGGAACGGATCTCGAGAGCCGGCCCGAAGGAGACCGCTACCGTGCGGTCGGCGCGGCGCTGGATGCGGGCGGCACCGTCTCCGTTCGAGGGCTGCTCGAGGACGACGACTTCCTGCCGGAGCTCCCGGCCGCCGAGCCCGACGAGGTTCGCATCGAGTTCGCCGACAGATGCGATCCCGTTTCAGGCCCCGACGCGGCGATAGCCGCCGAGGGCTCCGAGTTCGAGTGGGTCGATACCGGATCGCTCAAGCCGACGCGCGTTTCGAACGGGTAGCGCCACGTAGCGACGTGGTGCCGAGTACCACAATGCTTTTGAGCCGGTCGCGAGTTGGCACGTGTATGGCGCTTGACTCCCGTACGCGTGCCGGCGTCGACAGCCAGCCACAGCGACCGCAAACGGGATTCGACTTTTTCTTCGCCCGGTGACGCGGGCCGGTGGATCCGCACGCGCCCATATCGGGCGGCCGCGGCGAAACCGACTGTTCGATGCACCCGCCAGGGGTCATCCCGGGCGGTATCGGAACCGCTAACTGACCGACACGCAGCCATACGAACAAGCGAATGCAACTTCCCGAACATCAGGTCGCGGTCGTAGAAGCCGCGAGTGCGGACGAGGCAACGTCCGTCGACGCCCTCGCCGCGGCGACCGACCTCCCCCCGGAGACCGTCACCGGGGCCGTCTTCGAACTCGAGGACGAGGGGCTGGTCGCTGTCAGCGAACGCGTTGACGAAACGGTCGTCCTGACCGACGAGGGACGTGACTACGTCGACGAGAAACTGCCCGAGATCCGACTCTACGAGGCCGCCCTCGAGGCGGGTGCCGACGCCGACCCCGTCTCGATGGGACAGGTCATCGGCGCGTCGGGCCTCGAGGGGGGCGCGGTCGACATCGCGCTCTCGAACTACGCGCGCAAGGGCTACGGCGCGATCGATAGCGGCGAACTCACGGCCGATCCGGACGCGGACCCCGACGCCGACGCGGAGGCGAACGCGCTCGCCGAACTGGCCGACGTCGACGACGCGCCGGTCGACGGCGTCGACGTGGACGAAGCGACTCTCGAGGGACTGGAACGGCGCGGCCTGCTCGAGCGCCGCGAGTCGACGGTCCGCGAGGTGACTCTGACCGAACGCGCCGTCACGGAGCTGATGGCGGGGATCGAGACCGCCGAAACGGTCGGGCAGGTCACGCCCGAACTGCTCACCAGCGGCGAGTGGGCGGACGTCGACTTCGCGGAGTACAACGTCGAGGCCGACGCCGAGCGCTTCGAGGGCGGTAAGGGCCACATCCTGCGCCAGACCGCCGAGCGGGTCAAGGACGTCCTCGTCGGGATGGGCTTCCAGGAGATGGAAGGCCCACACGTCGACGCGGACTTCTGGATCAACGACTGCCTGTTCATGCCCCAGGACCACCCGGCGCGGACGCACTGGGACCGGTTCGCCCTCGAGCAGCCGACCCATATCGACGACCTCCCCAAGGACCTCGTCGAGCGCGTCGAGCGTGCACACAAGGAGGGCGTCGGCCCGGACGGCGAGGGCTATCACTCGCCGTGGGACGAAGACTTCGCGCGTGCACTTGCGCTTCGCGGCCACACCACCTCGCTGTCGACGCGCTACCTCTCCGGCGAGGAGATCGGCGACCTCGAGCCGCCACAGCGCTATTTCAGCGTCGAGAAGGTGTATCGGAACGACACGCTCGATCCGACGCACTTACTCGAGTTCTTCCAGATCGAGGGCTGGGTGATGGCCGAGGACCTCTCGGTGCGCGATCTGATGGGCACCTTCGAAGAGTTCTACGCCCAGTTCGGCATCACAGATATCGAGTTCAAGCCCCACTACAACCCCTACACCGAGCCGAGCTTCGAACTGTTCGGCACCCACCCGACGACCGGCGAACTCGTCGAGATCGGCAACTCGGGGATCTTCCGCGAGGAGATGCTCGAGCCCCTCGGCGTCGAGTGTGACGTGATGGCGTGGGGACTCGCCTTAGAGCGACTGCTCATGCTGATGTACGGCTTCGAGGACATCCGGGACATCCACGGGACGCTGTGTGACCTGGAACTACTGCGCGAGACGGAGGTGACCTACTGATGCCCACGGTCGACATCGACCCCGACGAACTGCGCGAACTGACCGGCCACGACGAGAAAGGCGACGAGGAGCTCACGGAGGACCTGTTCGGCCTCGGCCTCGAGTTCGAGGGCCGAACCGAGGAGGGGACCTTCGAACTCGAGTTCGCGCCCGACCGGCTCGACCGGCTCTCCGTCGAGGGGGTCGCGCGCTCGCTTCGCTACCAGTACGGCGACGCACGCGGGATCCACGTCCCCTCGCCGAACTCGCCGGACTGGACGATCGCAGTCGACGAGTCGGTGCCCGACGAGCGACCCTACGTCACGGGCGCGGTGATCCGCGACGTGGAACTGGACGAAGACGGGCTGGACTCGCTCATCCAGTTACAAGAGAAGCTCCACGCGACGATGGGGCGAAAGCGCGCGAAGGGTGCGATCGGGATCCACGATCTGACGATGCTCAAAGGAAGTCCCGCCACCGAGGGGAACCCGACGATCGAGTACGTCGGTCTCGAGCCCGACGAGGACCGCTTCGTCCCCCTCGATTCGGACGCCGAGATGACGCCCGCTGAGGTGCTCGAGACCCATCAAACGGGCCAGACCTACGCCGATCTGGTCAGCGACTACGAGCGATATCCGGCGATCTACGACGACCTCGGGCTGTTCTCGTTCCCGCCGGTCATCAACGGTCGCCGCACCGAGGTCTCGACGGACTCACGAGACCTGTTCGTCGAGATGACGGGCACCGATCAGTGGACGATCGACAAGATGTGCAACATCGTCTGCTACGCGCTCGCCGCGCGCGGAGCCACCATCGAGGAGGTACGTGTCGACTACGCGGATCGTGAAATCGTCCGCCCGGATTTCTCGACGAAGACGAAGACGGTCGCCCACGACCGCATCGAGACCATCCTCGGCATCGGGCTCGACCCCGACGAGGTGATCGACCTCGCCGAGCGCTCGGGGCTCGAGGCCGAACGCGAGGAGAACGACGACGGCGATCTCGTCTACGAAGTCACCATCCCGCCCTACCGCGTCGACGTTCTCCACCCGCTAGACGTCATCGACGACCTCGGGCGCGCCTACGGCTTCAACGACCTCGAACCGCGTTATCCCGACGTGGGGACCGTCGGCGGCCGCCACGAGCGCTCCCGGCTCGAGCGAGCGACCCGCGAGCAACTCGTCGGGCTGGGCTTTGAGGACCTGCTGAACTTCCACATGATCAGCGAGGGCGAAAACTACGACCGGCTCGATATCTCGCCGGGCGAGGACGTCTACGGTGCGGGTGAGCCGGCGACGATTAAAGAGCCCTACAGCGAGGACTTCACCATGCTTCGGACGTGGGTCATGCCCTCGCTGTTGATGGTCTTAGAGCGAAACACCCACCGCGCGTACCCACAGAATCTCGCCGAGATCGGCTTCGCCGCCGAGGTCAACGAGTCGGAGAACACGGGCGTCGCGGAAGGCCGTCGCGTCGGGGCCGTCCTCGCCCATCACGATGCGGGCTATGAGGACGCCAAGGCCCGGCTACAGGCGTTGGCGCGCAACTTCGACGTCGACCTCGAGACGCCGCCGACCGACCACCCGACCTTCATTTCGGGTCGAACCGCCGCCGTCGTCATCGACGGCGATGAAGTCGGCGTCATCGGCGAGATCCACCCGAAGGTGCTCGTCGAACACGATCTCGAGGTGCCGGTGTCGGCCTTCGAGTTCGACCTCGCGGCGCTGCAGTAAGCGCTCGAGCAGCTTTTTTGCGGTAGTTGTTCGTCTCGTACCGCGAGCGACCGAATGCGCGGCGCTACGCGCCGCGGTAAGACGAGCGGCCGACGGCCGCGAGTCAGGGAGCGAGCGGGCCGACGACTGACGTGAAGTGACGCGAAGCGTCACGGAACGGAAAGAGGAGTGCTTTTAATCGAATTTTTGCCGAGGGGCGGCTTTGCCGCGCCCGCAGTGCAAAACTTTGTTGTTAGAATTCGTGTTCGACGTCGTCTTCGTCGGCCTTCTGGATGATGATCTTTCCGTCCCGGACCCGGACGAAGACCTCGTCGCCGATATCCATGCCCGCGACTGCGAGTTCATCCTCGTGGAGATTGAGGTGGACGTTGTGGTAGTTACCGTCTTCGTCTTTCGCACCGCTTGGACTCAGCTTCTTTTTCCGTACCATCGCGGGATTCTATTCCGAACTTCGCCGTAGGATATACTTAAGTGTTTTCGACGACACAACGACAGTGCTCGTTTCACGGCCGTCGAAGTGACAATTACGCCACGGCGAACGGACGGACCGTGTGGATACTGCGGAGAAGTGGCGTCCGCGATGTACTTAAAGATACTGCCGCAGTCGGTCGATTTACGGGGATATCTTTATGTCGGACCGTGCGTTGAATTGACACGGAGGCGAAATCATGGTACGCGAAGACGGCAAACGAAACTTTGCGCTGCGTGAATCGGGCGGTGACGAATCGAGCGTCTTCTCGGGGAACACACCCCGACAGGCGGCACTCAAGGCGGCCAGACGACTCGAGCCGGGCTCGAGCGAGGCAGAAGCCGAACGCGTGGAACTCAAGTTGCGAGAGAAGGGGACGGACAAGGTCCACATTTACGATGGCTGGGCTTGGGAGGAGACCGCGCCGAGCGACAAGCCGGACTGGATGCCCGACGAGATCACGGAAGCGAACGTCTCGAAGAAGGGAATCGACCATCTGGACGAGTAAGTCGCTGTCATTTTCTCCGAACCGCGATCGGCCCGAGAGGGTGACGTTCGACCGGTAACAGCGTGATACCGCGTACCGGTAAGCAACTCTCGTGTCAGACCCATCGTCGAGAGCGAACTGCAGCGGGTCGGTCGACACTTGATCGGACTAACGACAACGGCCGACCGGTGTGGACATTCGGGATATACATTCGCCGGTTTAGACGCCTGTTCAGAAAATAAGGCAGGTAATAGTAGACGTATTATTGGTAATAGTGCCCTGCAATCCAGGACTGGCTAATAATTAACCTTATGCGCCGATCGCTGTTCTCCCGATATTGTATGTTGAAAGGCGCAAAGCGGAACGAGAGTATAGAAGACATAACACTACCAATCAAGGGAGATTTGAGCATCTATTGTCGAAATCCGCCCCATCCAACCGAGATGTTTCATTTCGCAGTCGGTGGCTTCGAAGGGGGTGAACGGGCGTGATCGAGATGACCAAGTGGCGGACGCTGGTGCTGGCGACAATCGGGTTCAACTTCTCGTTTCTGATCTGGTTCTCCTTCGCCCCGTTCACCGGGCCGATGGCCGAGGAGTTCGGGCTCTCGCTCGCGGAGATCGGCATTCTCGCGAGCGCGGCGATCTGGCTCGCGCCGTTCGGTCGTATCCTGACCGGCTGGCTCTCCGACCGCTGGGGCGCGCCGACCGTGTTCGCCATCGTGCTCACGTACGTTGGCGTTTTCTCGATGGCGTCGGCGTTCGCCCGGTCCTACGCCGTCTTCTTCGTCGAGCGACTGATCGTCGCGACGGCGGGAATCACATTCGTCATCGGCATCCAGCACGTCTCCGAGTGGTTCGAGGAAGACGAACTCGGCACCGCCGAGGGAATCTACGCCGGCGTCGGCAACGCCGGCGCTGCAGGCGGCGCATTGATCCTCCCGCGCGTGTTCGGCGAGGGCTGGAGCGGACCGCTCTTCGAGACCAACTGGCGGGCGGCGTTCTTCTACACGGGCGTCGTTTCGATCCTGCTCGCGATCGTCTACTACTCCGTCGGCGAGGCCGCCAAATCCGAGCAACGCCGACAGGCGACCGCCGAGAGCGCGACGTTCAAACAGTGGATCTACACCGCCACCCGCTATGGGACCGTCGTCCTCGCGCTCGCGTACGTGATGAGCTTCGGCCTCGAGCTCTCGATGAACGGGTGGCTGGCAACCTACTACCGAGAAGGGTTCAATACGGACAACCTCGTGCTGGCGAGTACGTTTGCCGCGACATTCTCGGTCGCAGCCGGCCTGTTGCGCCCGATCGGCGGCTACATGAGTGACCGGCTCGCCCGCAACGAGACGAACATCTTGCCGGTGTTTACGGGCCGCTACCGCGAACAGTGGACGTTCGTGACGCTGTGTTTCATCGTCCTCGCGATGATCGGAATGAGCCTCGCGGGGCTGACCGGCGAGGTGTTGTTAGCCGTCGGTGCCGGCTTCGTCGTCGGAATGAGCTGTGCGTTCGCCGAAGGGGCAATCTTCGCGCAGGTGCCCGCGATGTTCCCCAACAGTTCGGGGAGCGTCGCCGGGGTCGTCGGCGGCGTCGGCACCGTCGGCGGAATCGTCTACCCGCTGGTCTACACCGCCCCACTGATGCCGACGCTCCACACCGGCTACGCCGTCGTCGCGGCGACGATGATCCCCATCGTGTTACTGTGCGCGTGGGTCTTCCAGCCCCACGTCGCGGCCCGCGCGACCGACGACGGCTTCGTCGCTACGACCGAGTCCGGAGCCGGACTGCCGACCGACGATTGACGGCTCCCGATCGGATTGGCGTCAAGACACCGCGTCCCACAGAACCCGACGGTCTTTTGACCCATAGCCTGCTATCGGCGGACAATGGCTGCAGTCACGCTCGGTCCCGAAGGAACCTACTCTCACAGAGCGACGAGCGCGATCGCCGACGACGGCGAGATCGACTTCCGACAGTCGGTCACGGCGATCGTCGACGCCGTCGCGAGCGGCGCGTACGATCGGGGCGTCATCCCCATCGAAAACAGCATCGAGGGCAGCGTCACGGAGAGCCTCGACGCGCTCGCCGACTACGACATCGCGGTCGTCCGCGAGATCGTCACCCCGATCAGACACGCCTTACTCGCCCGGGGACCGGAGTTCGACACCGTTGCCAGCCACTCGCAGGCGCTTGCGCAGTGTCGATCCTATCTCGATCGCGAGTATCCCGACACGACGCTCGAGGCCGTCGCGAGCACCGCCCAGGGCGTCGAGTTCGCACAGGACGACCCCTCGGTCGCGGGCATCGGCCACCCGGCCCTCGGCGGCGAGGGCGACCTCGAGGTGCTGGCCGAGGACATCCAGGATCAGGACTCGAACGCGACGCGCTTCTTCGCGATCGCGCCCGCCGACGAACGCTCGACGGGCGGCGGCAAGACTTCGCTCGTGGTCTACCCGAACGCGAACTACCCCGGATTGCTACTCGAGTTGCTCGAGCCGTTCGCGGATCGCGACATCAATCTAACTCGCGTTGAATCGCGTCCGAGCGGCCAACGATTGGGAGATTACATCTTCCACGTCGACTTCGAGGCCGGGCTCTACGAGTCGCGAACGCAGGAGGCAATCGGTGAGCTCGAAGAGCTTGCGGCGAACGGTTGGGTCCGGCGGCTGGGATCGTACGACACCGAACACGTCGTCAGCTAGCGGACGGCCGAGAACGAAACCGCACTCAGTCGCGCGTCGGTTCGCGGTCGAGACGGACCCACGACCGGATTCGGTCGGCGGAGACGGCCGCGCCGAGTCCGAGTCCGGCGACGAACGTCAGCAACGCCGGCCCAAGGATCCACAGGAGGTCGGGATGTTCTGTACCGGTATGAAGCACGATGTCTTCCATACGAAAAGGTAGACAGAAGATCAGATATAAGACGACCGACGGAGGCAGGACTGACCGTTACCGGCACCGAACAGGCGGTCAGTCCGAAACGGACGCCAGTAATCGTCTACGCCTGTGACCGAGGGTTCGAGGAGGGGATGCCACGATGGACCAAAAACTGTTTTCGGCGTCCCGCGGTACGGCGAGTATGTCACTCGACGCCGGCGACGACGCGCCGACCGTGACCGCACCGAATCAGGACGGCGAGGACGTCAGCCTCGCGTTCGAGGAACCGACGGTGCTGTACTTCTACCCGAAAGACGACACGCCCGGCTGTACCGTCGAGGCGAATCAGTTCCAGCGCGAACGCGAGACCTACCGGGACGCCGGCGTCGACGTGTACGGCGTTTCGGTGGACAACGTCGACAGTCACCGCTCCTTTTGCGAGTCGGAAGGCCTCGAGTTCGATCTGCTCGCGGACCCCGACGGCGAGATCGCCGACGCGTTCGACGTCGAACGACGCGAGAGCGGCGTGACCGCGCGAACGACGTTCCTGCTGGCCGACGGCGAGGTACAGACGGTCTACGAGGGCGTCGACCCCGATGGGCACGCGCGAGAAGTCTTGCTCGATGCCCTCGACGACGGGTTGGTGACCCTCCCCGAGTAGCACCCCCTTCTGTCGTCGCACTGCGGGCAGAATTTATCCCCTTCGGGATCCTACATACTGTCATGCGACGCAATCCGTTCGACGAAATCGAGGAGATGCTCGACCGCGTGAGCCGACAGGTCGAGGAGGGAATGAGCGCCGGCGGCCTCCAGGTACCCGGGTCGGTGCCGGTCGACGTCGCCGATACGGACGAGGAGTACGTCGTCACCGCCGATCTACCGGGCTACGAGACCGACGATATCGACCTGACGCTCTCGGAGGGCTCGTTGCGCCTCGAGGCCAACCGCACGGACGAAGAAGAGCACGTCGAGGGCCGATACCTGCGGCGCGAGCGGACGAAAACGTCCGCGAGCCGGCGAATCCGCTTGCCCGAACCGGTCGACGAGGAGGCGGTGGCCGCGGGCTTCGAGAACGGCGTGCTGACGGTTCGGCTCCCGAAGAAAACGAGTGACGACGATGACGCGCGACACATCGACATCGAATAGCGCTATCGGCGACGGCGACCACCGGAATCGAAGCCGGTTCTCGCCGCCGTTCGCGACCGGTTGCGAAGCGTTTAGTACCACGCGCCGCCCGACGAGACGTTGATATCCTGCCCCGTCACGTGTCTCGAGTCCGAACTCGCAAGGTGGACGGCCAGTTCGGCGACTTCCTTGGGCGGGACCAACTCGTCGATCATGAGGCTCTCGAGGACCTCTCCCTCGACCGCCTCGACGGGGACGCCTGCCTCCTCGGCCTGTCGCTCGAAGACGCCCCGAATGCGATCTCCCTCGACGGGACCAGGACAGATCGCGTTGACGGTGACGCCGTCGTTACCGAACTCGGCAGCCATCGCGCGGGTCACACCGATCAGGCCCATCTTCGAGGCGGCGTAGGGCGTCCGGTTGGCGTAGGGGCGCTTGCCGCCGATCGAGGAGATGTTGACGACGCTGCCCCGGTCGGACTCGCGCAGGTGCGGCAGTGCTTCGCGCGTGACGCGGGCGACGCCGACGACGTTCACGTCTAAGGTCTCGAGCCACTCGTCGTCGGTCGTCCCCTCGAGCGGCGCGGTGGGGCCGGCGATCCCCGCGTTGTTCACGAGACAGTCCAGTCCGCCGAAGGTCTCGACAGTCTCGTCGATCGCGTCGGCGACCGAGTCGGGATCGGTCACGTCGGTCTCGGCCGTCAGCGTCCGATCGGGCGCGTCGATGCTCTCTGCGGTCTCGTAGATCCCGTCGCTGCGGGCTGCAAGGGTGACGTTCGCCCCTTCGTTCGCGAACGCGACGGCTATTTCGCGGCCCAGTCCCTGACTCGCGCCAGTGACGAATACAGTGACATCTGCTACCATGGGACGAGATGGGACGAGCCGCAGATAAAAACGCTCGGCTACCGGCATCGGGCGACGGCGGTCGCTCGGTCGGCGGCTCGAGACACTCGACGAGCGCGTCGGGACGGCACTTCCGGATCCTATCAACGAGTTCGCCCGCGCATTCGAGCCCGGATCGGCCGCCTGCGCGTCGGTCTCGAGGAGCGATCGTCGATCTGACGGGTAGTGATGGAAAGGTATAGGGCGGCGTCCCCGCCTAGAGGTATATAAGCAAATGAGCGACGCGGGATACGACCACGCGGCGGTCGAACGGCGCTGGCAGGAGGCGTGGGAGGAGTCGAACGTCTACCGGACGCCCGACGGCGTCGACGATCCGACGTACGTCCTCGGGATGTATCCGTATCCGTCGGGCAAGCTCCACATGGGTCACGTCCGCAACTACACGATTACGGACGCGTACGCCCGCTATCGCCGGATGCAAGGCGACGACGTCCTCCACCCGATGGGATGGGACGCGTTCGGTCTTCCCGCCGAAAACGCGGCCAAAGAACGCGATACGAACCCGCGTGACTGGACGTTCGACTGCATCGAGACGATGAAGGGCCAGATGGAAGCGATGGGCTTTGGCTACGACTGGGAGCGGGAAGTCACCACGTGCACGCCCGACTACTACCAGTGGAACCAGTGGCTCTTCGAGCGCTTCTACGAGGAAGACCTCGTCGAGCGCCGCGACGCCGAGGTCAACTGGTGTCCTCACTGCGAGACCGTCTTGGCCGACGAACAGGTCGAGGGCGAGGCCGAACTCTGCTGGCGCTGTGACACGCCCGTCGAACAGCGCGAACTCGACCAGTGGTTCCTGAAAATCACCGAGTACGCCGACGAGCTGCTCGAGGCGATCGACGACCTCGAGGGGTGGCCAAACTCGGTCCGACAGATGCAGCGCAACTGGATCGGCCGCCAGTACGGTAGCGAGGTCGACTTCGAGGTCGAGGGCCACGGCCCCGTGACGGCGTTTACGACCCGCCTCGACACCATCTACGGCGCGACGTTCTTCGCACTCGCGCCTGACCACCCGATCAGCGAGGAACTGGCCGCGGAGGACGACGAAATTCACGAGTTCGTCCACCACGAGGCCGATCCGGAGGGCGACGAACCGAACGGCGTCGAGACGGGCCTGACCGCGACCAACCCCGCGACCGGCGAGGAGATCCCCGTCTACGTCGCCGACTTCGTCCTCTCTGACGTCGGGACGGGCGCGCTGATGGCCGTCCCCGGACACGACGAGCGCGACCACGCGTTCGCCAAAAAGCACGACATCGACATCGAGCCCGTCATCGCACCCAAACCCGAAGACGGAGAAGACCCCGAGGCACCCGACGTCGAGGCGGGGGCCTACACCGACGACGGCGTCCTGATCGACTCCGGGGAGTACAGTGGCCTCAACAGCGAGAGCGCCCGCGAACGGCTCACCGAGGACCTCGAGAGCGCCGAGGAAGCCACGCAGTACCAACTGCGCGATTGGGGTATCTCCCGGCAGCGCTACTGGGGTACGCCGATTCCAGTGATCCACTGCGAGGAGTGCGGTCCCGTCACGGTCCCCGAGGACGACCTGCCCGTCGAACTGCCGGCGTTCATCAACACAACCGGGAACCCGCTCGACGCCGCCGAGGAGTGGAAGCAGACGACCTGTCCGGAGTGTGGCGGCGACGCGACCCGCGAGACCGACACGATGGACACCTTCGTCGACTCCTCGTGGTACTTCCTGCGGTACATCTCACCGGGTCTCGAGGACGCCCCCTTCGACCGAGAGCGGGCCAACGACTGGATGCCGGTCGATCAGTACGTCGGCGGCATCGAACACGCCGTGATGCACCTGCTGTACTCTCGGTTCTTCACGAAGGTGCTGGCCGACCACGAAGGGCTCGAGCACCGCGAACCCTTCTCCAATCTGCTCGCTCAGGGGATGGTCCAGCTCGAGGGCGAGAAGATGTCCAAGTCGAAGGGCAACGTCGTCTCGCCCCAGCGGATCGTCGAGGAGTACGGAGCCGACACGGCGCGGCTGTTCATGATGCAGGCCGCCCAGCCCGAACGTGACTTCGACTGGAGCGAGGAAGGGGTGCGCTCGACGTACGCCTTCCTCGATCGACTGAAGGGGATGGTCGAAGCGTTCGCGGCGGGGGAGTACGACGGCGACGACGACGCGATCGCAAGCTACGTCGACGCGGAGATCGACGCGACGATCGCCATCGCCGGCGAGGAGTACGACGATCTGACGTTCAACAAGGCCCTGCGCGAGACTCAAGATCTGGTCCGGACGCTGCGCCAATACGCCGACTACACCGAACCCCACGCCGAGACCTACGAGCGTGGGCTGTCGACCGTCGTCCGACTGCTCGCACCGGTCACACCGCACCTGACCGAGGAGCTATACGACGACTTAGGCGGCGACGGCTTCGTCGCCGAGGCCGACTGGCCGTCCGCCGAGATCGATCGCGACCGCGTCGCCAAGCGCCGTCGACTGGTCGAGAACACGCGCGAGGACATCCGCGACATCGTCGAGGTCGCGGGGATCGAGGATCCGACGGCGATCGACATCGTCGTCGCCCCCGACTGGAAGTACGACGCACTCGAGATCGCCGTCGAGAGCGACGCCGACAACCTGATCGGCGAACTGATGCAAGAAGCGCACATCCGCGAGCAAGGCGACGCCGCGGCCGACTATGGGCAAGATCTGCAGGCCGAACGCGAGGCGCTGTCGACGACGCTCGATCCCGACGAAGAGCACACAGCCCTCGAGTCGGCTGCGTGGTTGATCGAGCGCGAATTCGAGGCACCCGTGTCCGTCGTCCGGGCCGACGAGGCCGACGCGGACGCGCTCGCGAACGCCGAACCCGGCCGGCCGGCGATCGAAATCGACGACTGACGGTCGCGCAGCGCTCACCTTCGTCGCTATAGGAGCGACTGAACGTCATTGCACAGCTGATCGCACGACGGCGTTGTGATCAGTGTATAAACCGTTTCGGTTGTACTATCGTCTCGCTCGATCGGGTTCCCGTCGAGAGACGCAGCTAGCCGACGTGGTTCTCCGGCGGCAAAACCGACACCAGTCGTGGATGTCGAGATCAGTGTCGAAACGGCTGGCAGCTAGTCGTGATTATACTACGCAATTATATACATGAGATAAAGCGGTCAACGACGTTTGCTCGTCGGCCGGTCAGCTTGGATGTCGAACTTGCCTCGCCCGTTTGAGACTGAGCAGTCGGAATCGAGTACGTCGATCGAAGCCGCACTGAAGGGGACTCGAACCCGTAACTGTGAGTTGGACGCTCCCACGCGTCGTGGGTAGGTAATTGGGGGGAGGAGGGGTACACACATTCTAATTGAATGCGTTACACATTATCGGGGAGTAGCAGCGACCAATCGATCGCTCGACGGAAGACACCGGTCACGGAGATACCGAACGCGGGAGTACCGACGAACGCGAAATTTACGTTCATCAGACATGACATTCCGTATAATCATACCGCATTGTGACTGTCTGTGTGCGGCACCAGAAGTCGGTTGTGAATGACTGTCTTCCTTGACAATCAATTTTACCGATACATTCAATTGGATGGAGGGACAGCAATCGAGAAGGTAGGAAGCAGCACCGCGCTGCTCGAACCGTGTGACAATATGGCACTCGAGGACAATATCCCGGACCAATTCAGAGACACGTATAGTGTGAAGATCGGAGTGATTTTCCTGTTAATTGCCGCGATGACGATCGTTGTCGGCGCACTCCTTTTCGGCCACGTCTCCGGCACCGTCGGCCCGGCGGCGGGAGATCACTTCAGCGACCGGACCGACGACCGCAGCGACGTCGCCGGGGTCTGGCTGGAGACCACTGGCGAGACGGCGGCCGGGCTCGCCGCTGACCCGACCGTTCAAGGGGGAACGGCCGACCAGATCGAAACCGAACTCACGGCAACCCAGGCCGCTCGCGGAAATCGGATCGCGGCGATACACTATCTCGACGCGGACGGGAGCGTACTTGCGAGCAGCACCGACGGGGCCGTCGGCAAGAACTTCTTCGAAACGGCCGGCGTCGAAGGGGCGACGAACGGGCCAAGCGCCACCCATCAGGGAGTGGCGACCAACGGCTCAGTCCTCTCGTTTGTGACCAGCGTCGACCGCGATGACGGCAGCCAGCGGTACGTGGCCGTCTCCGCGCCCGTCGACGCGTTTGCGTCCGTCCTCGAGACCGAGGGCGCGCGAACGGTCGTCACCGACGCCGACGACGAGACGATCACGGCGGTCGGCGACGAAGCGTCGGTCGGCGACGCCGCGGTCCTCGCCGCCGTTTCGCCGTCCAACGAGGGCGTCGTCACGGGTCTTCCAGACGGAACCGACACGGAATACGCGGCGACGGAGTCGACGATCGACGTCGGCGAGACGTCGCTGACGGTGACGACCTACGACACCGCCGCAGCCGTCTACGCGCCGCGAAACACCGCGTCGGCGTCGCTGGTCGCCTTGATTCTCGTCTTCTTCCTCCATCTCGGCCTCGTCGCGGTCGTTCTCGGCGGCAACATCTCGCTGAACCTCCGCCAGCTCGCGAACAAGGCCGAACGGATCGGTAACGGCGATCTCGCGGTCGACCTCGAGACCGACCGGATCGACGAGGTCGGGACCCTCTATGGCTCGTTCGCGTCGATGCGAGATTCGCTAAAAGAGACGCTCACCGACCTCGAAGAGCAGCGCAAACGCGCCCGCGAGGCCCAACAGCGGACCGAGAAACGCAACCGCGAACTCGAGGCCGAGGCCGAACGCTACAGCGACGTCATGGCGGCGTGTGCCGACGGCGACCTAGAACAGCGCCTCGAGCCTGAAACGGACCACGACGCGATGGTCTCGATCTCTGAGGCGTTCAACGAAATGATCGCCGACCTCGAGTCGGCGATCGGCCAGGTCAAAACGATCTCCGCGGACGTCGCCCGGACGAGCACCGAGGTCCAGAGCAGTTCCGACGAGATCCGTCGGGCGAGCCAGGAGGTCAGTACCTCAGTGCAGGAGATTTCGGACGGCTCCGCAAAACAGGCAGAGGACCTCTCGACGGCGACGACCGAGGTCAAAGAGATGTCCGCGACCGTCGAGGAGGTCGCGGCCGCGACGAGTTCGATCGCAGAGCAGTCCAGTCAGGTCGACGAACTGGCCACCGAGGGCCGGCAGGCGGTCGAGGAGACGACCGCGGAGATGCACGCGGCCAGCGATCAGACGGAAGCCGTCGCCGAGACCATCCGATCGCTCGACCGGGAGGCCGAACAGATCCAAGAGATCGTCGAGTTGATCGACGAGATCGCCGGCCAGACGAACATGCTCGCGCTGAACGCGGCCATCGAATCCGCACGGTCGGAGAGCGCCTCAAGCGAGAGCGGCGGGTTCCAGGCCGTCGCCGACGAGGTCAAGGAACTCGCAGCCCAGACACAGGAGGCAGTCGAGGACGTCGAACTCATGATCGAGTCGATCCAGGAGCAGGCGACCGAGAGCGCAACGCAAATTCAACAGGCAGAAGCGACGATCGGCTCTGCGACCGGTCGGGTCGACGATCTCTCGATGAAGCTAGATCGGATCGCGACGGAGATCGAACAGGTGGCCGCCGGCGTCGAGGAGATCGACCAGGCGACCGACGAACAGGCCGACTCCGCCGAGGAGTTGGCGACGATCGTCCAGGACGTCGCAAGCGTCGCCGACGAGACGACGTCACAGGCCCAGCAGGTCGCCGCGGCCGCCGAAGAGACGACCGCGACGATCAGCGACGTGTCGACCGAAGCGACACGGCTCGACGAACGGGCGGCGGCTCTCGCCGACGCCGTCGACGAGTTCTCCGTCTCGTTGGGGACCGATCCGACTACGACCGCGGCGGGGCAGGGAGGTGAGAGCCAATGATCTCCGAACTACAGCTCTACCGGTTCACCTTTTACGTGCTGGCCGCTGCGACCGTCGGCTTCCTCGTCTGGGTCGGCCGGATGCCCGCCGGTAAACGCCGATACTACCTCCCGATTCCGGCACTCTGCGCAACGCTTGCGCTCGCGTACTTCGGGATGTCGATCGAATTACTGCGGATCACGACGGTCGACGGCCATCCGACTCCGATGAGTCGCTACGTCGACTACATCATCATAACGCCGGTCACGATCAGCACCGCCGGTCTGGTCGCCGGGGCGACCAGACGGCAACTGGCGGTAACGAACGCCCTCAGTCTGATCTGGATCGGATCGACGGCCGCCGGGTACTTCCTCGCGCCGCCGTTGGATTCGGTGGCGAGTCTCATCACGATCGTCAGTCTCGTGGTGCTTATCTATATGATGGTATGGCCGATCACGAAACAGTCCGTCGAGCAAAGCGGCGAACGGGTCCTCCTCTACGGGAAGCTCCGAAACCTGCTCATCTTGCTCTGGGTGCTCTACCTGGTCTTTGGGTTCGCCACGCGACAGAATCTGGGGCTGCTCGACGCGTTTACCGGCATCTTCTTCGGCGCGTATCTGGACGTGCTCACCCGCATCGGATTCGGCGTGCTGGTACTCCGGGCGACCGACGCGACCGGCCAACTGATCGAGCAGATCGAATCGGACGGGTCGGACGGTGACGGCTCGAGCGGCGTCACCCTCGAGAAATCGGACGACGCCGCGGTCGATCCGGCCGACTAACGCCACCGTCACGTCCTCGAGTGCGACGCCGCGGTCGATTCCGGCGACCGAACCACCACCGGATCTAACAGCAGGCTATCTGATTTATACGGCAGTCCGTCGTACGAGTGGCTACAGTATCTGTTGGTTCCGAGGATGAACGCACAACGTACGGACCCGTTTCGATGGCGGTTCGCGGGGAAGTCGGCGTGGAAAACACCACATATCGCCTCGATGACGTGGCGCGATGGACTGTTCGCTCACTGGCCGGTCGAGCCCGACGAGCTTCGACCGCACGTCCCCGGACGATTGCGCCTCGAGACCCGGGATGGGCGCGCCTGGCTGAGCGTGCTCCCGTTCGTGCTCACGAACGTCGGGATTCGCGGGACGCCGTCGATCACCAGACTGGCGTTTCCAGAACTCGTCGTCCGAACGTACGTCCGCTATCGGGACGAGTCGGGCCTGCTTTATTTTAGTATCGACGTCGGCAGTTCACTGGTCGCGACGGCCGTCGGCCGAACGACCGGCTTGCCCGTGTACGATGCGGCCATGCGAGTCAGCGCGACAGAAGAAAATCACGTCACGTTTACCAGCGACCGGCAGGGGCCGTCGACAGCGGGTGACCGTCCCGCCCGATTTGCCGCGACATACCGGCCCGACGGCGACGCGTTCACTGCCGAACCGGGGACGCTCGAGTACTGGCTGACGGCGCGCCGTCGGTTCTACGCGCCCGAATCGAAGGGTATCCTGACAGGCGAGATCGCACACGATCCGTGGCCGCTTCAGCCGGCGGCGGTCACGATCCACGAAAACACACTGTTCGAAGCGAACGGATTGCCGACGCCGATCGGTGAGCCGGTCTTCCAGTACGCCGACGAACTGTCGATGACTGGCTCGATTCCACGCCGTGTCGGCCGTGTCGGAACGTGATCGACTGCGACAGAGGTCTCAGCGTTTCGGCGTGGAGACGGCGGCTATAGTAAACGATATACACACTGATCGCAATGCCGTCTAGCGATCAGTACGTACAGCGACGTTCAGTGGCTACTATAGCTACAGCGCGCCCGCTGTGGGTACCAGCTTGTCGGCCGTCGGACTCCTTCCGAAACGCGGATCGTTACATTTGTTAACTACAATGTGGATTAATGATTATAGGCGATGACAACACCAATCACACAGTCAGCGCCCGACGACGACGACCGAAATTCGTTTATCTACGTCGTTGCGGCGTTGGCCGCACTCAACGGGTTACTGTTCGGGTTCGACACTGGCGTCATCTCCGGCGCGATGTTGTACATTCGAAAGACGTTCGAGTTGGCGACGCTGTTCGGCCACTCGGTAAACGCCGCGTACGTCGAGGGAATCATCGTCAGCGGGGCGATGGTCGGCGCGGTCATCGGTGCAGCCCTCGCCGGTCGGCTCGCGGACCGACTCGGTCGACGGCGACTCATCCTCGTCGGTGCCGTCGTTTTCTTCGTCGGATCGCTCATCATGGCGATCGCACCGACTGTCGAAATACTGATCGTCGGCCGAATCGTCGACGGAATCGGCGTCGGATTCGCGTCGGTCGTCGGCCCGCTGTACATCTCGGAGATTTCACCGCCAAAAATCCGGGGATCGCTGGTCTCGCTGAACCAGCTGACGATCACTAGCGGCATCCTCATCGCGTACCTCGTCAACTACGCGTTTTCCAGCGGCGGCGAGTGGCGCTGGATGCTCGGTCTCGGAATGCTCCCCGCAGCCGTCCTGTTCGCCGGAATGCTGTTCATGCCGGAGAGCCCCCGCTGGCTCTACGAACAGGGACGCGTTAGCGACGCCCGCGAGGTACTGTCGAAAACGCGCCTCGAGAGCCAGATCGACGCGGAACTGAGCGAAATCAAGGAGACGGTCCGAACCGAATCCGGTACCTTCCGTGACCTGTTCCAGCCGTGGGTGCGCCCGATGCTGGTCGTCGGCATCGGTCTCGCGGCGTTCCAGCAGGTCACCGGTATCAACACGGTCATGTACTACGCGCCGACGATCCTCGAGTCGACCGGCTTTGCGGACACCGCGTCGATCCTCGCGACCGTCGGTATCGGTGCCGTCAACGTTGTCATGACCGTCGTCGCCGTCCTACTGATCGACCGTACCGGTCGCCGTCCTCTGTTGCTCACGGGACTGGCCGGGATGGCCGGCATGCTCGGTGTCCTCGGGGTCGCGTTCTATCTGCCCGGCCTCTCGGGCGGTCTCGGCTTGATCGCGACCGGGAGCCTGATGCTGTACGTCGCGTTCTTCGCGATCGGTCTTGGACCGGTCTTCTGGCTGCTGATCTCCGAAATCTATCCGATGGAGATCCGCGGCACAGCGATGGGCGTCGTCACGGTCATCAACTGGGGCGGCAATCTGATCGTCTCGCTGACGTTCCTCCGGTTGGTCGACGTCTTCGGACAGTCCGGAACGTTCTGGCTGTACGGCGTCCTCTCGGTCATCGCGCTGGTGTTCTGTTATCAACTCGTTCCCGAAACCAAAGGGCGGTCGCTCGAGGAAATCGAAGCCGACCTGCGCGAAACGGCGTTCGGACGCGATACGGACGACCATCCCGATGTCGCAAAAACGGACGATTAGCGCGATAGTACTCGTATTTCGCCGATCCAGCCGTCGATCGCTCGACCGAGACAGGTCGCCGTATGACGGCCGGCGAAGAGCCAGTGATTACCGCCCGGTATCGATCATCCCGAAGTCGTAGCCGGCGTCGTTTTCGCGGGCGGTTTCGTAGACGATACGGGCCGTCGCGACGTCCTGAATCGCGAGTCCAGTCGAATCGAAGACCGTGATGCCCGTCTCCTCGGTTCGACCCTCCTTCCCACCGACGACGAGCTCCCCGATTTCGCCGTGGATGTCAGCATCCGTAATGTCCCCCTTGCCGTAGGGGACGTTGATCTCGCCCGAATGCGTACACTGCTCGTAATCGTCGATCACGATCCGCGCCGCCCGCAGTAACTCGTCGCTTAGTTCGTGTTTCCCCGCAGCATCGGCCCCGATCGCGTTGATATGTGTCTGCTCACCGACGGCCTCGAGTCCCACGATCGGGTCCTCGACCGGCGTCACGGTCGAGAGTACGTCGCAACTCCCCGCTTCGGAAATCGAGCCGCCGCGAACGTCGAACCGGTCCTCGTAGGTCTCGACGAACCGCCGGACGCGCTCGTCGTCGGGGTCCGAGACGACGACCTCCTCGATCGGTCGGACCTCGCTGATCGCCTCGAGTTGCGTATAGGACTGGACGCCGGCCCCGACGAGGCCCAGACTCGAGGCGTCGTCGACGGCCAGGTAGTCGGTGGCGACGGCCGCCGCTGCGCCGGTCCGCTTCATCGTGAGCGTCGTCCCGTCCATGATCGCAAGCGGGAACGCGGTCTCGGGATCGGAGTAGATCATCGTCCCGAGGACCGTCGGCAGGTCGTGGTCTGCGGGGTTGTCGGGGTGGACGTTGACCCACTTCAGCCCGGCGGCGTCCCAGTCGCCGGTATCGAGGTAGGCCGGCATCGACCGGAAGTCGCCGTTGTACTGCGGCAGATCGATATAGGACTTGGCGGGCATCTGCGTATCCCCGCGCTCGAAGGCCGCGAAGGCCGACTCGACGGCGTCGATGACGTCGGCGAGCGCGGCGTGCTCGTCGACATCGTCACTGTCTAGAAGGAGCGTGTTCATAGTGGCAAATATCGCGGGAAGCTACTTAATTGGTCCCGAAACGCGACAAGAGACGCGATCTGGGAGCCGGACCGTGCCTCAACCCAGCCGCTTCGTCCGGCGGAGGACCGACCCGAACAGGCGCGAGCGGCCGTCAGCCCGTCGCGCGGAACAGCACAACTGGCGTCCGGTACGATTCCAACCGCTCTCCGTCGTCGTCGGGCACGTGCCGGAATTCGAACGCCTTCTCGAGCGCCGCCGGGGCATCCGCCAGCACCCCTCTGATCTCCCGACGACGGTCGTCCGGCACGTCCATCCGGTCGAGCCAGGCGTCGACCTCGAGCCGACGGCTCGTCTCGCGGTCAGCCTCGACCGTCAGCCCGGTGTCTGCGAACAGTTCGAGCCAGTGCGCTCGAGAGTAGGTCTCGACGTGGCCCGGATCGCGCAGTCGCTCGAGTCGGTTGACGTACGCGGCCAACTCGGGATCGGCGGGGACACAGAGGTCCTCGAGCGCGACGACGCCGCCCGGCGCGAGGACGCGCTCGACCTCCGACAGAAACGCCGCTGGGTCGGGAAAGTGGTGCGCCGCGAACCGACAGGTGACGGCATCGAACCGATTCGCGGCGAACGGCAGCCGTTCGGCGTCGACCGCCACGCCCTCGACGCGAGGGTACTCGGTCGTCGCCGTCCGGACCATCTCCGGAGAGAGGTCCGCCGCGACGACTCGCGAGACGCCGGCGTCGGCGAGTGCACCAGCGACGTGGCCCGCACCCGTCGCCATGTCGAGTGCACACGTCGCGTCACTACACCAGTCGACGAGTCGCTCGAGGTCCGCGCCCCGCTTGAGTACGTCACCCGTTAGATAGCCGTCCGTCGCGCCGCCGAAGGCGTTCGCCACGTCGCGTTTCCTGTCGGTATCGTTCGTCACGACTAGTTCTTATGAAGAAAACAACATGAACGTTGCGTGGGGACGGCTCTTGAGCCTCGAACGATCGGCTTCTCGATGACTCGAATCAGAAACAGTGAACGCGGCCGTACGGTGTCGATCGGGACGAACCACGAGAGGACAGGATTCGGAAGTGACGACGAAAGAGGGAACGACGAAATGGGCCGACTGCAGTAGGTGGCTTGAGCGGACGATCGCTCGTTGAGCACGCACCCGAGTCAATCATCGGCAAGTGAGCGGTTCGGAGAACCCGAACGACGCCGTTCACCGAGCGCGGCACCGCGTGCCGCGCTCGGGCCGACGAGCGACCATCGGGAGCGAGGAGTGCTTTTGATCGAAATTTTGCTGAGGCCAGCTTCGCTGGCCCGTAGGGCAAAATTTCGTTTTACATCATGCCGCCCATGCCACCGCCCATACCGCCCATGCCGCCGCCCATGCCACCGGGGCCGCCGGCGGGCATGTCGTCGTCATCGTCGTCATGGGAGACCGCGAGGTCGCCCGCGGCGATGACGTCGTCGATGCGCAACAGCATGACGGCCGCCTCGGTGGCGGATTCGATGGCCTGAGTCTTGACGCGCAGCGGCTCGTAGACGCCCTCATCTTCCATGTCGATGGTGTCGCCAGTGTAGGCGTCGAGGCCGGCGGCCGTGTCGCCACCGTCGTGACCGCTGCGGAGTTCGACGAGCGAGTCGATGGGGTCCAGCCCCGCGTTCTCGGCCAGTGTGCGCGGGATGACCTCGAGCGCGTCGGCGAAGGCCTCGACGGCGAGCTGTTCGCGGCCGCCGACGGAGTCGGCGTAGTCCCGAAGCGCGAGCGAGACGTCGATCTCGGGTGCGCCGCCGCCGGCGAGCACTTTACCGTCCTCGATGGTCGTTCGGACGACACCGAGCGAGTCCTCGATGGCGCGGTCGACCTCGTCGATAACGTGCTCGGTGCCGCCCCGGAGGATCAGGGTGACGGCCTGAGCGTCGTCGACGTCCTCGACGAAGATGCGCTGGTCGCCGGCGATCTCCTTCTGGGCGACGCTGCCGGCAGTGCCCAGATCGTCCTCGGAGAGGTCGTCGACCGTCGAGACGGGCGTGGCACCGGTCGATCGGGCCAGCTGGGACTGGTCGCTGGACTTGACGCGGCGGACCGCGATGATACCCTCCTGTGCGAGGTAGTGCTGGGCCATGTCGTCGATGCCGCCGTCGACGAAGACGGCGTCGGCACCGACGTCGGCGATCGTCTCGGCCATCTCGCGCAGCTGGGCCTCTTCCTGTTCGAGGAACTGCTCGAGCTGGTCGGGATCGGTGACGTTGACCTCGGCGTCGATCTCGGTCTCCTTGATCTCTAAGTCGCCGTCGATGATCGCGATGTCGGCGTCCTCGGCGAAGTACGGCATGTTCTCGGAGACGCGCTCCTTGTCGACGATGACGCCCTCGACGAGCTCGGAGTTCTCGATCGAGCCGCCGACGACCTTCTCGACTTTGATGTTGTCCGTGTCGACGCCGTCGTCGTCGGCGACCGTCTGGACGGCCTCGACGACGAGTCCAGAGAGCAGGTCCTTGGCGTTCTCCGCGCCCTTGCCGGTCATCGCCGTCGCGGCGATCTGCTCTAAGATCTCCGTGTCGTCCTCGGCGACGTCGATGGCGATCTCCTCGAGAGCCTCGGTCGCTTCCTCGGCGGCCTCGCGGTACCCCTGGGCGAGGGTGGTCGCGTGGATGTCCTGATCGAGGAGGTCCTCGGCCTGGCTGAGGAGCTCACCGGCGACGACGACGGCGCTCGTGGTGCCGTCGCCGACCTCGTCTTCCTGAGTCTCCGCGACTTCGACGATCATGTCGGCCGCGGGGTGGTCGATCTCCATCTCCGAGAGCAGCGTGACGCCGTCGTTCGTGACGATGACATTGCCCGAGGAGTCGACGAGCATCTTGTCCATCCCCTTCGGGCCGAGCGTCGTCCGGACCGACTCGGCGACGGCCTTCCCGGCCTGTACGTTCATCGACTGCGCATCTTTGCCGGAGGTTCGCTGGCTGTCCTCCGAAAGTACGATGAGGGGCTGGTTGCCCATCTGCTGTTGAGCCATAGTCACCCGAAGGATTGATTGTGATTCTATATAAACCTTTCGAGGGCAGCTAGATGCGACCCCGTGACGTGGGTTCAGTACGGTGGTTCCGAGAACGGATGTCCGCTGTATTTATATTCTCGTTTCGGTGTCGAACGATGTGAAACGACGATACGCCGCCAAATAGCGGTTTTATCGGAGGAATAGCGGATTGTAGGATACCACAGATCCGCTAATGACCTGTTTCCAGTACTGTCTGTGGTGAGCGAGTGATTTACTCCCTCCCCCTCTGCACCGATAGTACGCATCTGTTCGCCCCCTTCTCCGACGAGAACTCCGATGCGTTCCTGTAGAATCCCTGTGCTGCGTACGGCCCGCTACTGGCCAGTACTTGGATCACGTTGCGGTCGACCAAGCCCGAATCGACCGCACTATGATTATAATTCATACTAATATAAGCAGGAAACATTACCAATAGTGTCATAAGAATAATACTATCTCGCCTCAGAGAGGGTAGTGTCATAATGGTAACTCGAAGACAATATCTCGCGACGACGGGTGTCGCTTTGAGCGGAACGGCTGTCGTCTCCTCTGCAACTGCCGCTGAATACGAAGGAATGGTCGTTTTCACCTATGACGATGGTCCGATCGAAGACTACACGGAAACGTTCCAGGTCCATCAAGAACACGACGCCCCGGCGTGTTCCGCTGTCTGTCCGGGCTTGATGGAAGATTCTGACGACTTCTTGGACCCAAAACACGTTACGGAGATGGACGAATTCGGGTGGGAGTTCATGTCCCACACGCTCAAGCACCGGTCACTTGGGCACATCTACGTCGAGCGTGACCTGACGGAGGGCGACGACCGCCTCTACGTCGATCACCACCGGCATGGACGGTACAGCGGTGACCCAGTGGTGATTTTCGACGACCAGCGGAAAGTTACTGCGACAACTTCCGGGCGCGGTACCGACGATTACGGCCAA
This sequence comes from Natrinema sp. 74, assembly GCF_046097095.1. NCBI lineage: Archaea > Methanobacteriati > Methanobacteriota > Halobacteria > Halobacteriales > Natrialbaceae > Natrinema > Natrinema sp. 74. The sequence goes on along the minus strand of NZ_CP175698.1, from coordinate 1,943,292 downwards.
TATATCGAACTCGAGAACCCGGTTGAAAAGAGTATAAATGCAACGAACGGGCTCGTCCGTCATACGGAAGAATTCATACGACACATCCTCGAAGAATCGAAATCTCGAATCGAAGAGTGGAGTGCGCCAGTAACGGGGTTCGTCTATCCGTTTGGACGGTCCGACGGGATCGCCAGCGACCTCGTCCCGGAGTACTACGATTCGGTGCCGAACTTCCAGAGTCGAAACGGCCTCAATCCGATCGACGGCCTCGAACCGACGCGTATCGTACGCAAGTACATTGAAACAGACAAGACGTCACTGGACGAGATCGACCAGTTCATGGCTGCTGTAGAGAGGAACGCCCTCGGTGTCGTCGGTGGACACAGTCAGTACGATGCGCTTCCCCCAGACTGGATCGATCGTACACTGGAGTTGGCCGCCGAGCACGATCTCCGAGTCGTCACGATGCAGGAAGCGTTGTCGGAATTGGGTGTACTCGACGGGAACGGCGGCGGAAACGGTACACCTGGCGAAGGGAACGGGAACGGAAACGCTAGTCCCGACGAAGGCGACGAGAACAAGCCTGTGATAACTCACCCTAACGACGCCGACGACAAAGCTGAGAACACTTCCCCTGGCGAAGGCACCAGAAACGAGACTGCGAACACCGACTCCGAAGATAACGACAAAATACCCGGCTTTGGAATTGCTAGCGGTGTCGCCACCACTGTCGGTAGTATGACACTCGTAAAACGGTGGCTCGATTCGAGTGCCGACGAAGAGACCTGACTATCTGCAGCAAGTCACGTCCACGTCACCATCCGTGAAGGAGATACTATAGCCCCTCGAGAAACCGAGGTCCAGCGCAGTCAGGACTGGCCGCCCGGGAACCGGTGGTACTCCATTCCCTGATGTTTCATCTCGTTGTGCTTCTCCTCGAGGAACGAATACACTGCGCCGTGTGGAGCCCCGTCTAAGAGCATCTCGGCGGCGCTGCGGACGGCGTCGACCTCCTGTGGTGCGCCGATGATCCCGAGCGTCGAGCCGTAGATGACGACGTCGGCCCCGGTCAGTTCCTCCATCAGCTCGCGGGTCCGGCCGCCCTCGCCGATGAGCCGGCCCTTCTTTCGTTTCATATCGTTTTTGTTGCGCGCGGCGGCGTCGATGTCGACGACGTCGAACAACATCATGTCGTCCTCGAGCAGCCGCATGGCGTCCTCGGGCGCGAAACCGCGGCCAATAGCGCGAACGATTTCGGGTGCTTTGAGCCCCAGTACGGGGTCGCCGACGGTCTCGACGGCGACGGAACCGTTCTCCGAGTCGATGTCGAGTCGCACTTCCGCTTCGGCCTCGATCTCGCGCATCGTCTCGCCGCCTTCGCCGATGAGAACGCCGATGCGGTCCTGCGGAATCTTCACGTGCTGCATACAGCCTGCTACTTGCCGAGTGAGGTTAAGCGCTTGGTCCTGTCTACGGCGCCGAGGGCACGAGCCGGCGAACAAGAGAAAATCGTCGCTCGGACGAGCGCTGCAAGTGCGAGCAGTAGTTGGGACATCGACTGGGACGAGTGGGTCTCACAGGGAAGCACGGACGTCTACTGGGAACCCGACGAGGAGGTTAGTTATAACGCGAAGGTCGGAAACGTCGAGTTCACACACGACGTGAACTGGTCGTCAGATTACGACCGTATCGGGGTGCGATCGAAAATCCGGATGGTGCCCGGGCGACAGCTCTGTAACGACGGTCTCGACGACTACTGCACCTCGAGCATCCAGGACGGGTACAGCAACAAGGAGGCGACCGTCTACCACGACTGGGACCAATGAGTGAACGAGGTGCCCCAGGACGACCTCATCGTTAGCACAGATCCGGAGGGGCAGATCAGCGATGTCACCTCCACGCGGGGGTATTCCCTCGGCCTCGATATCGCGAAAGAGCCGTCGCTTACGATCGGATTCAACAGTAGCGTTTCGTTCCCGGGCGCACAGTTGATCGATAAGACCTCCAAGACGACGAGGCGCTCGGAGCACGCCCTCGAGATGAACTCGGCGGACAGCACCTCGGCGAGCAACAACGCCGTGTTCGAGGTCGGAAGCATTGCCGCGTACCAAAAGGGGTGTGTCGCATCCCCGCCGCTGTACGAGCGAACCCTGCTCGAAATTGATGTCGACCTCGAGTGGCGGCTCAACGTCCCGGTCGGAGACTACGGTCACACGGAATCAACTACTAAGTCCTTCGGGTACGCTACTTGGTGTTGAGAACGATCACCCCGCTCGCGTAGCGACACCCCCACGCCCTCCAACTGATGACGGCTCGAGACATCTACTGGAGATGACAGGAACTAATCGAACGAGACGGTCGATCATCGTGGCGACCGGCTCGTTTGCGGTGATTGGATACGTTGGGACCGACTGGCTGTCTGACACCGACAGCACCGGTTCTGACGACTTTACTGCAGGAACGGTCCCCGACGGAAGCGATCCACTATTGTTGATCCGACCGAGACGCGGCCGGGACGCCAGTATCACAGCGGCGGTTGTAACCTCGTTGCTCGCGGCCACCTCGCTTGACAAGACCCCTGGGCTTCCGAGGGACGCGCTCGACGCCGGACGGGACGCGACGGACCTCCACAAGCTCGCTGTCGTCGGCTCGAACGGTTCCGGGGAGTCGGCAGTCGTCGCGTGGGCAGACTGGTCCAAAACCGAACTCCGTGAGCGCGTCTCCGCGTCCATCTCAGGGAAGCCCAAAACGGACGCATACGAGGGGCGAACCGTCTACCTCGCAGGGGACGCGGCCGGCGCCACGCTCGCCGACGGCGTCGTCACTCTCGGAACGGAACGGCAGGTGCGTTCCGTCATCGACGTGTGGCACGCCGACGCGGCGCCGGTCGACGACGCCGTACTACACCCCTTCGATCGCACCGATCGGACCGCCCCGGTGCGCTTTGCGACCACCGGCCTCGCCTTTCACGACGATCGCACTGGGCCGCGCACTGACGAGTACGCTCCCGTCGTGAATACCGCAGTCGACGCGGTTGTCGATGGTACCGATGCGACCGTCACGATAACGTACGAGGTCGAGTCCATCGATGCGACCGATCGGCTCGCCAACGCGATCAAGCGCGACCTCGGTCTAACGCCGCCCGAAGGTCCCGTCGAGCCGGCACTCCCGCGAGGAATCCGTAGCGATCTCGCGGTCACGACCGACCCGGCAGTGGTGACCGTCGACTACAGCGCCGCCGCGGATTCGGTGGCGGGATACGTTTCCGACGTGCTGACGACACTCGCGGCGGTCACGGGCGATCAATGACCGTTCGCCAGGTGAACCCACGGCGGGACCCACGACGTCCGCCATCGAACTGCATCGAGCGGACCGCCCCGTCGCTCGCGCGTTCGTGCCACGGCGATGGGAACGTGGCCGCGGAGATAACCGTTATCCGAGTCGGAGCGTTCGCTGCACGAGCGTCGTCCCGTGGATTTTTACGAGTTATCGGGGAACAGCAATACCAATACAGATCGGGATTCTCTCGGATACGCACGACAACGTCGAGGCGACCGAACGAGCTACCGACCGCCTCGGCCCGCCCGTGATCCACTACTTCGAGGAGTTCGAACTCCACGGCGTGCTCGACAACAAAGCCGAAATTCGATAGTAGATGTCGATCTATTCGAATTCGTGGAACCGGACGGATTCTGTCTCGGTGTCCACGATAGCGACGGTTCGATCGGCCTCGGACTTCGGCAGGAAGTGAGCACCGGGGTTGAGCACCGTCGTCCGCCCCCTCTCCGAGCGTTCTCGTCGGTGGTGATGGCCGTAACAGACGTAATCGTACGTCTCGCCGGCCGCGATCGCTTCGACTTCCGCGAGACTCTCGCCGTGGAGCACGGCGAAGGAGAGACCGTCGAACTCGAGGTCGGCGAACCGGCCGTGGAGTCGGCTTTCCTCGCCAAGCGAGTCGAACGCGGCCTGCAGATTGGCGGCGTCGCCGTCGTTGTTTCCGAGGACGCCGTGGAGTTCGAAGTCCTCAAAGTAGGGGACAAGTAGCGGCGCGACGAAGTCGCCGCAGTGGACGACGGTCTCGACGCCTTCCTCGCGAAAGAGTTCGACCGCCCGTTCGGTGGCTGCGGCGTTGTCGTGCGTGTCCGAGATGATGCCGACGTTCATACGCGTTCGCGCGGGAGCGAGCCACTAAGGCGTTCGGGGAACAGTGGTGCAGAGCCACTAGACGATCGAACGGCTATCGATCGAGGCCCGTCGGCACGCCGGCCCGCTCGAGCGCCCGCTGCCGTTCATGATCGGTGAGCCGATAGGGATCGAGCGCATCCGCGAGCGAATCCAGTTCTCCGCGTCGGCGCTGGTGGTCGGCGAGGAACTCGGTGATCCGGTCGATTGCGAGATCCTTCAGTTCGCCGCTGAGCAGGTCGCCCGCCCGGTAGTCGGCGGCGATGCGCTCGAGTGCGTCGTCGTCCGGTTCGAAGAAAAAGCGGAGATACTGGAAGGGAACGTCGACGGTCGGATCGCCGCCCTCTTCGCGGTGGTCCTCGAGCGTCGCTCGGCCGCCGGTGTAGGCGTGGGTTCGAATCGTCTCGGCGACCGTTTCGGGATCGTCCGTGAGTTCGATCGACGGCGCATCGCCGGAAGAACTCATTTTGCCGGGGCCTGCGAGGCTCGGAAGGAAGTGCCCGAGCAGTGCGCCCGGCTTCTCTACCGGTAGCGCCTCTTTGGCGGCGACGTCGCGACAGACGCGGACGTGAGGGTCCTGGTCGACGGCGATGGGGACGAGCGTCGGCTGCCGGCCGCCGACGAGTTGCGGGAGCAGGAGGTGGGTCGCCTGCACGGCGGGATAGAACTGGAGGCCGACGGTGTCCTGTGTGCCGTAGACGGCCTCGATGGTCGCCGGCGTGAGGTGTTTCGCGAGGGAAACCGCGATCGGGTAAACCACGTCCGCGTCGGCGGTGTCGACGACGATCCGCGTCCGGTCGGGATCGAAGCCGACGGCGAGGATATCGCGCAGATTCTTGCGGGTGTGCTCGCCGATCGATTCGAACGACTGGTCCTTCGCGAGGAACTTCTCGTCGTCGGAGAGTGGGACGTACACCGTCGCGCCCGTTGCTCGCTGAAAGCGCTTCGCGAGGTACAGCGGGAGGACGTGACCCAGATGCATCGGTCCCGAAGGGCCGCGACCGGTGACGATCGCGTGCGGATCGCCGGCCGCGGCGGCCTCGAGATAGTCGTCGACATCCCGGCCCGCGTAGAATGTCCGCCGCCTGAGCAGCGGGTGGTCGGGGAAGCGTTCGATCTGCTCGTCGGTGAGCGGCGCTGCGCCGAAGCGCTCGAGCAGTTTCTCGTAGTCGATCTCGCCGTCGACGGCGTAGGGCGTGACGGTGAACTCGTCGACGGCCGCGGCCTCCGCAGTGGAGGCGTCGGCGTTCGTCTCGCTGTCGGTGCTGTTCGGTGTGTCGGATGGTGCCGGCATCTAGTCTGTGAGTGTGGCTGGGGCGGTCGGAGCGCGATTCGAGAACTCGAGCGGAGGGAGCGCCCACCGCCGCGACCGCCGGGTTAGGCCGCGTCGCCCGCAGCGACGGAACTGTCCGCTCTCGAGGGGGCCTGCCAGCACCAGTGCCACTCGAGAGCGGTCGTCATCGGCGTATCCTATTAGCGCGCTGATAATGAGCGTTTCGGAGACGGCGACTCAGTCTCGAGACGGATCCGGCTCCGGGCTCGTGACGAACTCGAGGAGGTCGTCCTCGGTCACGTCGAGCCCCTGCCGGGAGAAGAAGCTCGCGACGTTCCGACAGTCCCGCTCGAGAAAGTCGCGGCTGTTGGGGTGGTGGACGGTGACGGCCTGTCCGAGGTCGATGAGCACGAGTTGGCCCTCGTCGAAGACGACGTTGTACTCGCTGAGATCGCCGTGGATCAGCCCCGCCGAGTAGAGCCGACGCATGTACTCGCGCATGACCTCGTAGGCGGTCTCGGGGTTCTCGATCTGAACCTCGCCGAGTCGCTTCGCGCGGCCCTCGGCGTTGCCGATATACTCCATCACGAGCACGTTGCGCTCGGACGCGATCGGCTCCGGGACGCGGACGCCGGCTTTCTTCGCGCGGCGGAGGTTGGCGAGTTCCTTCTTGGTCCAGGCGAGGACGACGTCTTTCTTCTTGCCGCCAAGCCCCTCGAAGCGGGGGTCGCCCTCGAGGTAGTCGCGCATCTGCCGGAAGTTCGAGGCGTTGATCCGGTAGACCTTGACCGCGACCTCGCGGTCGTCGCCCAGCGCGTGGTAGACGTTGGCCTCTTTGCCCGTCGAGAGCGGGCCGCCGAAGGCCTCGACGTAGCCGTCCTGGACGAGTTTGTACAGCGCCGCGAACGTCGCGTCGTCGAACACCGACTGCTCGACTTTGAACTGGTCGGCGTCCTTGATGCGCTCTTGAAACTGGTTGAACTCGCGGTCGCGCTTGCGGGCGATCCTGTCCGCTTCAGTATCCGAGACGTCGATCTCCTCCCATTCATCGCCCGGGGTGTCGACCTCCTCTAAGTCGACCAGTCCGTACTCCGTTCCCTGTTCCATCTATTCGCGTCTATGGGTCGGGCGCGGGTAAAGACTGGGTATCGTTCGATCGACCCCGACGGAAGCGACCACGCGAGCGGTCAGGTCCACTCTTTTTGCCCGTTCGAACCCAAGATCGGCTATGAACAGCGTAGACGACTACAGGCCGGTGACAGCGGCGACGAGCAACCGATGACGCGCCACGACGTGACCCTCGAGTGGACCGACGGTTCGACGCAGACGATCGAGGTTGCCAAAGACGAGACGGTCCTCGAGTCGGCCCAACGGGCCGGTGCTCGGCTACCCTACGACTGCCGGAAGGGGACCTGTATCACCTGTGTCGGTCGACTGATCGGACGCGAGGGCGGAGAGAGCAGGCCCGACGAGGACGAGACAGACCGCCCGCTCGACGCCGCGGACGCGTTCACCTATCGGCGGCCGCCGCAGGCGCTGACCGACGGCGAGCGGGAAGCCGGCTACGTCCTGCTGTGTATCGCCTCGCCGCAAACCGACTGTCGCCTCGAGGTCGGGCCGAGAGTCCGCTCGGAAGTCGGCGATAGTCCCTGGGCGTAGCTCTCGTCCGGTTTCGTCGCCCCGACCAGATTTATCTACTCGTTCGTGGTCGTGGAACCCATGAGCGGAGCTAGCACACCAGACGATGTCGAACCAGGCCACGACCATGAACAGCACCACGACCACGAGGGACCGGGCTACGCGACGCCGCAGGCTGCGATCGAGGAAGGTGGTCGAGAGAAACTGGCCTACGTGATGAGCCTCTACGTCGGCACGGACATCGATGCGTCGGACTTCGTGGCGGTCGTCGACCTCGATCCCGACTCCGAGACCTACTGCGAGATCGTCGACCGCGTCGAACTACCGAACCGCGGGGACGAACTCCACCACTTCGGGTGGAACGCCTGTTCGTCGTCGTGTCACGTCGAAGGGCTCGAGCGCCGCCATCTGATCGTTCCCGGACAGCGCTCCTCGCGGATCCACGTGATCGACGCGAAAGACCGGCGAAACCCCGAACTCGAGAGGGTGATCGAACCCGAGGAGGTCTACGAGTACGACCTCTCGGCCCCTCACACGGTTCACTGCATCCCCGACGGGGAGATTCTGATCAGTATGCTCGGGGATGCCGACGGCGAGCTTCCGGGAGGGTTCCTCGAACTGAACGACGACTTCGAGATCGAGGGCCGGTGGGAGCCGCCGGGCGAGATCGAGATGAACTACGACTACTGGTATCAGCCCCGTCAGAACGTGATGGTCTCGAGCGAGTGGGCCGCGCCGAAGACCTACTATCCGGGCTTCGACCTCGAGGACGTCGAGGCGGGCGAGTACGGCCAGCAAATCCACTTCTGGGACTGGGAAGACGGCACCGTCGAGCAGACGATCGACCTCAGCGAGGAGGGGCTGATTCCCCTCGAGGTGCGCTTTCTCCACACGCCCGAATCGACCCACGGGTTCGTCGGGGCCGCGCTGTCGTCGAATATCTTTCACTTCTGGCGAGACGAGGGCGCGGCGCCACGCGCCGCGGATGAAGCGAGCGGCGATGAGCCGCGAGCCGCGGGCAAGTACCGCGCCGAGAAGGTCATCGACTTCGAGAGCCGGGAGCACGACGACTGGGACATGCCGGTTCCCGCACTTCCGACGGACATCCTGATCTCGATGGACGACCGGTATCTGTTCGGGTCGAACTGGCTTCACGGCGAGGTCTGGATGTACGACATCTCGGACCCGTCGAACCCGCGGCGGGCCGACTCGCTGTCGGTCGGCGGCACCTTCGGCGAGGTGCAGGAGGTCCAGGGCCGCGAACTGAGCGCCGGCCCGCAGATGATCCAGCTCTCGCTGGACGGCGAACGCCTCTACTGGACCACCTCGCTGTTCTCCTCGTGGGACGAGCAGTTCTACCCCGAAGAGGGCGAACGGGGCTCGGTGATGCTGAAAGCCGACGTCGATCCCCGGAGGGGCACCCTCGAGTTAGACGAGGACTTCCTGGTTGACTGGGGCGACTGTCCCGACGGACCGGCCCGCGCCCACGAAATCCGGTGGCCCGACGGCGATTGCACGAGCGACGTCTGGCAGTGATCGGCCCCGCAAACGGATGACGAGCCACGACGTGACCCTCGAGTGGCCCGACGGCCGGACGCGGACCGTCGAGGTCGGCGAGGACGAAACGATCCTCGGAGCCGCCGAATGCGACGGGGCCGTGCTCCCGTACGGCTGCCGGACGGGTGCCTGTGGGACCTGTGCCGGACGGCTGCTCGAGGTCGAGGGGACGCGGCCGTCGGACGGCGAGTGCGCCGCCAACGGAGACGCCGACCGGCCCGGCGCGGGCGACGCCGTCGCGTACGGCCGTCTCCCGCGGGCGCTGAAGGACCGACATCGGGCGGCCGGCTACGTGCTCCTGTGTATCGCCTCCCCGCGGGCCGACTGTCGGATCGCGGTCGGCTCGAGCGTCCACGCGGAACTTGTGGACAACCCGTGGAAGTGATCCGTCTCGAGGCGAGCCGAAACGGGTCGAGGCGGACCGGTCGACCGGACTGCGGTCAGTAACGTTAACGGGGGCGGACGGCAACCCTCGAGCAATGTCTGTCGCCGACGAGAACGCGGACGAAGACAACCCCTACCTTCGGGATCCGCCGACCGACTTCGACCCGGTCGAGGCGCTCTCCGAGGACGAGGCCGAACGACAGGTCGAACTGCTCCGCGAGGCGATCCGCGAGCACGACCGCCGGTACTACGTCGAGAGCGAGCCGATCATCGCCGATCGGACCTACGACGCGCTCTTCGCCCGCCTGCGCGACCTCGAGGATGCCTTCGATCTCTCCCACCCCGACAGCCCGACGCGAGCCGTCGGCGGCGAGCCGATAGAGGAGTTCGAGACGGTCGAGCACGAGGAACCGATGCTCTCGATCGACCAGAGCGGCGACGCCGAGGACGTCCGGGAGTTCGGCGACCGCGTGCACCGTGAGGTCGGCGACGTCGACTACGTCTGCGAACCCAAGTTCGACGGCGTCTCGATGGAGTTCGTCTACGAGGACGGATCACTCGAGCGCGCGGTTACCCGGGGCGACGGCCGCGAAGGCGACGACGTGACCGCCAACGCGCGCACTATCGGCTCCGTCCCCCAGCGACTCCACGGTGACTCCCCCGACTTCCTCGCGGTTCGGGGCGAGGTCTACATGCCGAAAGACGCCTTTCAGGAACACAACCGCGAGCGCATCGAGCGCGGCGAAGAGCCCTTTGCAAACCCCCGGAACGCCACTGCGGGGACGATCCGCCAACTCGACCCCTCGGTCGTCGCTGAGCGCCCGCTCGAGGTCTTCTTCTTCGACGTGCTCGCGGCCAGCGAACTCGAGGACACCCACCGCGCGGAACTCGAGCGCTTTCCCGACTGGGGGCTACGGGTTACCGACCACGTCGAACTCGCCGCCGACATCGACGAGGCCATCGATTACCGCGACCGCATGCTCGAGGCCCGCGACGACCTCGCCTACGAGATCGACGGCGTCGTAATCAAGGTCGATTCGCGCGAAGCCCGCGAGGAACTCGGCCGGACCGCCCGTCACGACCGCTACGCCTACGCCTACAAGTTCCCGGCCCGTGCGGAGGTTACGCGGATCGCCGACGTGGCGGTCCAAGTCGGCCGAACCGGCAGACTGACCCCCGTCGCCTTGCTCGAGCCCGTCGACGTCGGTGGCGTCACCGTCTCGCGGGCGAGTCTCCACAATCCCGAGGAAATCGCCGAGAAGAACGTCAACGTCGGGGACACCGTCCGCGTCCAACGCGCGGGCGACGTGATCCCCTACGTCGAGGAGGTCGTCGAGAAAGGCAGCGAGGGCCACTACGAACTGCCCGATCGCTGTCCCGTCTGCGGAAGTCCCGTCGAGCGCGACGGCCCGATCGCGTTCTGTACCGGCGGGCTGGGCTGTGACGCGCAACTTCGACGCTCGATCGAGTACTACGCGAGCGACGACGGACTCGACCTCGAGGGGCTGGGCGAGCAGAGCGTCCGCCAACTGGTCGACGCCGGCTTGCTCGAGACGATCGCGGACCTCTACGACCTCGGCGCCGACGATCTGACGGAGCTCGAGGGCTGGGGTGCAACCAGCGCCGAGAACCTCCTGGCCGAAATCGAGGGGAGCCGCGAGCCCCCGCTTGCCGACTTCGTCTCGGCGCTTGGCATCCCTCACGTCGGCCCAGCGACGGCCCGCGAACTCGCCCGCGAGTTCGGCACCTTCGTAGCGTTCCGCGACGCCGCCGAGGCCGAACCTGAGCGGCTCGAGGGCGTCGACGAGATCGGCGAGACCGTCGCCGAAACGATCCACGACTTTTTCACGAGCGAGGCCAACGCCGCCGTCGTCGACGACGTACTCGAGCACGTCTCGCCAGAGGAGGCCGAGACCGACGCCGGTGGCGACGAACTCGACGGACTCACGTTCGTCTTCACCGGCTCGCTCGAGGGGCTGACCAGAGGCGAGGCGCAGGACCTCGTCGAGACCCACGGCGCGAACGCGACGGGAAGCGTCTCGGGGAACACGGACTACCTCGTCGCTGGCGAGAATCCGGGCGCGACGAAGCGAGACGACGCGCAGGAGGCGGACGTCCCCATCCTCGACGGCGGCGAGTTTCGCTCGCTACTCGCCGAGCGGGGGATCGACCTCGAGTGATCGATCCCGGTCTTGCTCAGTCGCGACGGGAGAGAAACGCGATGAGCGCGATGGCGGCGGCGACAACGCCGATAATCGTCGGGACGAGTTGTCCTGAACCCCACTCCCAACCCAGGAACTGCGTGCCGACGAACGCGACGAGCGCGACGGCCACACCGATCGCCGTCAGCAGCGGTGACGAGTTTCTACCGTACGAGCGCGTCATAGCTGACTGTTGTCACCGATACATCATAAGAGCAGCGACAACTGTCGCCGACTGCCACTCACGTCGGTAGGCGCTCGGCGATCACGGCGAGCGACTCGCGACCCTGCACTTCCCCTTCGAGATCGGGCAGGGTCGCCACCGCGAGGTCGGGAAACGTCTCCCGAATCTCCGCCAGCCGCTCTTCGTGGCGCGCTTGCTGTGACCGACAGCGCGGACAGCCCTCGTGAGGATCCTCGAGCACCCGATTGACGACCAGTCGCTCGACGGACACGCCGGCCTCGCGGAGTCGGCCGACGAGTCGTTCCGTCTCCGCGATCGCCATCGACTCCGGAATTAGGACGACGCGAAACTCGGTCCGGCCGGGGTCGGTGAGCAGGTCGCGGGCGCGCTCGAGACGCGCCCGAAACGTCTCGAGACTCTCGTCCTCGTCGTCGCTATTCCCAGTCATCATCGACATCGGTCCGAACACCGCCGTTCGGGCCGCGTTGCCGATCCGCCTCGCCTGGCCGCGCAGTGACTGGGCCGTCTCGAGGGCCAGCCCCATCGCTTCGGGCATGTCGAACAGTCGCAGGGTGTGGCCCGTCGGCGCGGTGTCGAAGACGACGGTGTCCCACCGTCCGGCGTCGACGTACTCGACGAGCAGATCCAGCGCCGCGATCTCGTCACTGCCGGCCGGCGCGCCCGCGGCGAAGAAGCGCTCGATCTCCTCGTCGGACAGCGAAATACCGGCGCTGCGGAGGTCAGCGGCCAGCGCTCGTGCCAGTTTCTCGTAGCGTTCCTTGCGCGCTTCGGGGTCGATTTCGACGGCCCACAGGCCGCCCGCGCCGTCGGCGTCTCCCTCGAGCCCCGGCAGTGGTTCGGCGTCCTCGAGTCGCGTCGGGTCCGAACCGAGGTCAGCCTCGAAGGAGTCGGCCAGCGAGTGGGCCGGGTCGGTGGAGACGACCAGCGTCTCTCGGCCGGCGGCGGCCAGCGAGAGGCCGGTCGCCGCCGCACAGGTCGTCTTGCCGACGCCGCCTTTCCCGCCGTAGAAGATGCAGTCGGTCACGACAGGCCGTACTACGGGCGGTGACGTAAACGAATGCCCCAATGCGATACGAGAGAGCGTCGAGAGTGTCGTTCCGGTTTAGATGTCGACGCGGTCGAACCGGTAGAGCGCGATGGCGAGCGGGACGACGATCCAGAACAGCAGGATGAGCAGCGAGAACCAATCCTCCAGATAGAACGGGAGTCCGTTGGGGAAAGCGTCCGGATTGAAGCTCGTTCCGATCCTGTCGCTCGAGAGGCCGCTGAACAGCGTGATCGTATTCTGGTATGCGTTACCCGGATCGATCATGTTGATGAACTGCGCCCAGTCGGGCAGCCGCTGTCGCTGTACCTGTTGCCCGGCGAAGGTCGTCGTGTACGAGACGCCGTCAATGTATCCCCGACTCATCAGAAGTCCGAGCGCCGTCGTGATCGAGTTCCAGACGATATAAAAGAGGACGAAAACGCCGAACATCGCCGCGCCGGCCATCGTCGTCGAGCGGGTGAGCGACGAGAGCGAGACGGCGATGCTCATGTACGCGAGGCCGTACAGGATCGTCATCGCGAGGAACGCGACGTAGGCGGGGAACGAAAACTCGGACACCGCGAACGCGACGGCGACCATCGCGATGAGAAAGCCGATGATCAGCGACAGCGAGAGCACGGCCGTTCGGCCGAGCAACTTCCCAAAGAGGACGTCCTTCCGAGAGTGGGGTAACGACAGCAAGACCTTGATGCTACCGCGTTCGCGTTCGCCGGCGATGGACTTCCAGCCAAGTGCAAGCGCGATTAACGGGATTATCAGCTTCCCCACCTGGCTGACCAGCGCGATGAAGCTGATCGTCGTCAGGTTGTCCGTGTTCACCCAGTAAAGAAAGCCCGCCAGCGCAGCCATCAGCACGAAGAAAAACGCACTCAACCCCCAGAACAGCCACGACCGAATCGCGTCCTGAAAGTCCTTCTTCGCGACCGCGCGGACGCTCCCGGGGTTGACCGAACTCGAGGCGGAACCGCTCGCCGAATCGGCCGCAGTTCCGGGTTCGGTGCTCATCGCGCGTGCACCCCCGTCCGTCCGCCGGTCGTGTAGGACTGGAAGACATCCTCAAGCGACGCCTCGGTCGTCTCGAAGTCCCGTACCTCGATACCGTGGTCCTCGAGTGCCGAGAGGACGGCCGTCTTCGAGCCGTCGACCTCGGCGACGAGCGTCGGCGGGTTTTGGCCCTCGACGGTGGCGTTGCTGACGTCGGGCAGCGAGCGGACCGTCTGGAGGGCGTCGTTGCCGAGCCGGTCGACGGTGACGCGCAGCGTCGTGCCGCCCTCGACGGAGTCGCGCAGCCCTTCGACGGAGTCGACGGCAACCATCTCGCCGTCACGAAGGATGCCGACGCGGTCACAGACCGCCTCGACTTGCTCCATGATGTGACTCGAGAAGAAGACGGTCGCGCCCCGTTCGTTCTCCTCGCGGACGAGCTCGCGCATCTCACGGGCCCCGTTGGGGTCGAGGCCGGTGGAGGGCTCGTCTAAGATGAGCAGGTCGGGCTCGCCGACCAGCGCCATCGCGAGCATGAGTCGCTGGGACATCCCCTTCGAGTAGCCGCCGGCTTTCCTGTCGATGGCGTCCACGAGGCCGACGCGCTCGAGCAACGCCTCGGGGTCGTCGTCGGCGTTTTTCGACTCGATCGCAAACTCGAGGTGCTGGCGGGCGGTCAGCCGGTCGTAGGTCTCGACGCCTTCGGGGAGGACGCCGGTCCGCTGGCGGATCGCTCGGCTCTGGCGCTGGGCGTCCATGCCGAGGACGGAGACCGAGCCGGCGGTCGGGCGGGCGAAATCCAGCACGACGTTGATCGTCGTCGATTTCCCTGCGCCGTTAGGGCCGAGGAAGCCGAACACCTCGCCGTTCCGGACTTGGAAGGAAAGGTCGTCGAGTGCGAGGGTCTGACCGAAGGACTTGGTCAGGTCGTCGACTGCGATAGCTGGCATGTCCGTACGGACACGGCGTTACCAGATAAGGTTTTTGACACCCGTATTACGCCTGAAACCATCGATTTAGCCACGCTCAAGCCCTCGCAAATCGTTTCAGTCGATTGACGACTAGGGCGAGCCTAAATCGGATCGTCGGGCTCGTATCGGTCGGTAACCCGGTCGACTTCCGTCGCGTATCGCTCGCGGGTCTCGTCATCGGGGACTTGCTCGAGTTCGGCTTCGGGGATTTCGATGGCGGCGGTGACCTCGGGGCCGGTCCGCAGCGCCGTCGAGGACCGTTGGCGCTGCTGGAACCGCGAGCCGTCCGGCGTCGCGTAGACCAGCGTTACGAAATCTCGATCGCCCAGTTCTCGTTCGACGAGCCAGCACTGCACCGTCGAGTCACTCATACGCGGCGAGTTGGCGGTCGATGACCGAGAATGTACCGCGTTCGATCGGGTGTATCGGCGGTGAAGGCTGACCCTACACACGCGAACGAGCACCGGCGTACTTGGCGGTCGGCGTCGGACGGACGACGAGCACCGATGGCCGAGACTCGAGCCGACCGTGCCGGCCGGTGGAGCGACAACGTCGAGCAGTTGTGTACCGACGGAGAGACCGTCGAGCAGCGCGTCGACCTCGAGCGCGCGACGGTCGTCGTGACGACGCGCCGCGTGCTGGTGTTGACGCCGGGTCCGAGCGGGCGGACCTTCCGCGCGGTCGAACGGCCGAACGTCGGGACCGTGACCGTCGAAACGGTCCAGCGGCTGAGCCAGCTCTGTGGGGCGCTCGTCGCCGCCGTCGTCGGAATCGCGCTCGTCGAGACGGCGCGAGCCGTCAACTTCGCCGGGTTTGCACCGGCTCCCGACCTCGAGTCGCCGACCTCCCTCCCGGGCGTCAGCGCCATTACGAACGCCGTCAATGCCGCGCTCTCGGCGATCGAAACCGCGCTTCTGGTGCTCGACTGGGGCGTGCTGGCCGGCGGCGTCGCCGCGTTCGTCCTCGCGGTCGGCTTCGTCGCGCACTACGTGCGCTCGCGCTCGCGTCGACTCCGCATTCGGGTGACCGGCGGCAACGATATCGATCTCTCCGCGGCAGGGGCCGACCGCGGAGCCGATCTGGCCGCCGATCTCGAGGCCGCAATCCGTCCGGGGCCAGCGCCCGAGGCCGACGCCGACGTGACCGATGACGGCAGCGAGCGGCCGACGAACGAACGGTCGAGCGACGATCAGACGCGAAGCGACTGCCCCGGTTCGGAGTGGCTCGGCGACGAGGAGTCAGGCTGAAAGTCGTCGACTCCCTAGGCCCGTCGATGAACGCCGACGGGGTTCGCGACCGGGCCGGATCGCTGCCGCGAGAGCCCGGTGTCTATCAGTTTCAGGAGGGCGACACCACCCTCTACGTCGGAAAGGCGGTCGACCTGCGCGACCGGGTGCGGTCCTACGCCGATCCCCGCAGCGCGCGGATTCGCCGGATGGTCGATCGCGCCGACGGGATCGAGATCGCCGTTACCGACACCGAGACGCAGGCGCTGTTGCTCGAGGCGAACCTGATCAAGCGCCACCAGCCCCGCTACAACGTCCGGCTCAAGGACGACAAATCGTACCCGATGGTCCAGTTGACGAACCACGACGCGCCGCGGATCGAGGTCACGCGAGATCCGGACGAGTCCGCGACGGTCTTTGGCCCCTATACGAGCAAGCGCCGGGTCGAGACGGTCGTGAAAGCGCTGCGCGAGACCTACGGCGTTCGGGGCTGTTCGGACCACAAGTATTCGGGCCGCGATCGGCCCTGTCTCGACTACGAGATGGGGCTGTGTACCGCGCCCTGTACCCGCGAAATCGACCTCAAGAGCTACAGCGAGGACGTGACCGCCGTCGAACGCTTTCTCGAGGGCGAGACGGGAATTCTCGCGGACCCGCTGCGCCGGGGGATGGACGCCGCGGCACAGGAGCAAAACTTCGAGCGCGCGGCAAACCTGCGCGACCGACTCGAGACCGTGCAGGCCTTCCACGGCGAGGGCGGCGAGGCGGTCCAATCGGTCGGCGATGAGCGCGCCGTCGACGTCCTCGGTGTCGCTATCGAGGGCGAAGCTGCGACCGTCGCCCGCCTGCGCGCGGAGGACGGCAAACTGGTCGACCGGGATCGGCACACGCTCGAGGCACCTGGCTCCGCGGGGGCCGACGCCGACGACGAGGTGGACGGCGTGGCGAGCGTCCTCGCCGCGTTCATCGTCCAGTACTACGCCGAGCGCGAGTTACCTGACGCCCTGCTCCTGCCCGAACGCCACGGCGACGCGGAGGTTTCGGCGTGGCTCGAGGCCGCTGGCGTCGCGGTCCGCGTGCCGGGGGCGGGCCGGGAGGCCAAACTCGTCGATCTGGCGCTGAAAAACGCCCGGCGAAACGTCGGCCGGCGCGACGAGTGCGGCATGCTCGCCGACGCCCTCGAACTCGAGTCCGCCCGGCGGATCGAGGGCTTCGACGTAAGCCACGCCCAGGGGAAGTCGGCGGTCGGCAGCGACGTCACCTTCGTCGACGGCAGCGCCGAGAAGGCCGACTATCGGCGGAAGAAGCTCACCGACCAGAACGACGACTACGACAACATGCACGCCTTACTCGAGTGGCGCGCTCGCCGCGCCGTCGAGGACCGCGACGACCGGCCTGACCCCGATCTGCTGTTGATCGACGGCGGCAAGGGGCAACTCGAGGCGGCCCGCGACGCGCTCGCCGAAGTCGGCTGGGACGTGCCGGCGGTCGCGCTGGCGAAAGCCGAGGAGCGCGTGATTACGCCCGACCGGGAATTTTCGTGGCCCAGCGACGCGCCCCACCTCCACCTCCTCCAGCGGGTGCGCGACGAGGCCCACCGCTTTGCCGTCCAGTACCATCAGACCGTCCGCGACGAGGTCAAGACGGTGTTAGACGACGTACAGGGAGTCGGCCCCGAGACCCGAAAGCGGCTGTTAGGGCGCTTCGGCAGCGTCGAAAACGTCCGCGAAGCGAGCCTCGAGGACCTTCGCAGCGTCGACGGAATCGGCGAGAAGACGGCGGAGACGATCAAGTCGCGGCTCTAGAAGGGGAGACGACAGCAGGTGCGGTGTCCGCACAGGAAAGCGAGTAGCGCAGAGACTGTCGCTAGTCTCGGTGACCGTCGGGAGCGATGTGTCGAATACGGAGAGCGTAGCCAGCATGTGGTGTCTATCAGCTACCGTGGACAGAGCCGGAAGTTCGCGTTGCGAGGGCGCGACTCCACTATCCGGGTCCGAGGGCCGCGATATCGGCCCCCACTGTCGCCAGTGCGTCGGCGGGGTTCGGATCGCTGTCGGCCAGATGCGTGTACCGATGGTCCGAGACGCTCGACAGTGCCGCCGCAACGGCCTCGCTGTACGTCTCGACGCCCGGTTCCGTCGGGTCGTCGCCACCCCAGACGTCTCGGATGACCGTCATCGAATCGATGCGCACGTCCAGTCTGCGTGGCTCGTAGCGAGCCAGTAGTTCGGAGAGCCCGAGTTGGAGGGCGACGTACTCGGCGGTGTTGTTTCCCGTCCGGGAGCCGACGGGGCGGCCGAGACGGGCGAGTTCGTCCTCCGTGGCGTCCATGATGACAGCGCCCGCACCCGCGGGACCGGGGTTGCCGCGTGAACTTCCGTCGACGTAGAGGACGAACGTGTCGCTCGTCGCCTCGGGGACGGGTGGCCGGGTGAGTTCCGACGCCGGCAGACTCTCGAGCGCGCGATGCAACTCGGCCGGGCTGGTCGTGGGGTCGAACAGACCGCCGTACCCGGGGACAGCGTCGTCGATGGCGTCGATCGCGGCCGCCACCTCGTAGCCGACGCCCGCGAGTACCTCGTCGACGAGCGTGGCGAGCGGCGAGAGGTGTTCGACCGGGAGAGGATCGTCAGTCACGCTATGTGCCCCTTCAGGCGTCGGTTTCGGGCTCTCGCGCCCTCGCTCACGGATGCTCTCGTCGGCTGGTCGCACCACTGCATAGCGGTCCTCGGTGGTCGAGCGGGATAATCTCTTCAGGTGGTGCCGGTGACGGGCCGTTCTGGATCGGGCGGCCCTCGAGAGCCGCGGGACTGTACAAACGGCCTGCCGGATCGGGCGGCTGTCCACAGCAGAACCGGTCAGTCGTTTGGAGCGGAAAACCGGTGTCTCGGGACCTGACGTCACTCCCCGGTCGTCTCGTGCAACGTATCTGTCTCGAATGCCGAGCAGTGCTCGAGTGCGATAGCCGTCGATTCGAAGGAGTATCTCTGACGCATTCGGCTATTAGCGAGCGTCCGCTACTGAACGCCCGTCGCGGGTTGCAAGCGCAAGGACAGGGCTATGCGGTAGACGGAACCACGTGAAGGCATGGCAGACGACGACGACCTCGACGACCTCCTCGACGAACTGGACAGTCAGGGGGACCTCGAGACCTCCCAACAGGTACTGTCGCTTCGAACGGAGAGCCGGCGCTACGACAAGCCAGTGACGATCATCGAGGGGTTCGACCTGCCGAAATCGGAGCTCGAATCGACCGCGTCGGACCTCAAGAGTTCGCTGGGAACCGGCGGAACGGTCGACGAGGGCCGGATCGAACTCCAAGGCGACCACCGCGACCGAGTGCCGGACCTGCTTCGCGATCGCGGGTTCGACGTTCGCGAGTGAGCCGCGGCGGAGGACGCTGACCGTCGTACTCACGGACTCGAGCGAGAGACACTCCGTCGGAGCGCCACCATCGTGGCAGCGAGCTATTTAAGCACTACATCACAAGTACGGAACATGCACGTCCGATCCGCGACGAACGACGATTTCGAGGGGATCACGGCTGTCGCCCGCGAGACGTGGCACGACACCTACGACGAACTCGCGGCCGACGTGATCGACCGGACGGTCGACGCCTGGTACACCGACGACTCGATGCCGCTCGAGGCACCGGGAACCGTCGTTCTCGTCGCTGAAGTAGCGGGCGAGATCGTCGGCTTCACCCACGCGGTCGTCCAGGGCGAGACGGCCGACATCCTCCGGATGTACGTCCACCCGGACCACCAGAGCGAGGGGATCGGCTCCGAACTCCACGAACGGCTGATAGCCGAGATCGGAGCGCAGGAGGCCGAGCGGGTCCGGTCGTTCGACTTCGCGTTCAACGACGCCAGCCGCCGGTTCTACGAGGGACTCGGCTTCGAACAGACCGACGAAGGAGAGGTCGAGATCGACGGCGAGTTCTACCCCGAAGCGGTCTACACGCTCGAACTGTAGGACCGGTTTCGTCCCGGGGAGACCCGCTCGAGTGCGGTAGCGGCCGGGCTGCGACGCCGGGTGTGTTCCCTGCCCGACGACACCTTACACAGTGAGGTAGTACCACTTTGGTACTTGCTATCGTAGGCCCGGTATGGAGATCAGACCGGCAACCCGCGGCGACCACGAGCAGATCAGAGCCGTTGCCCGCGAGACGTGGCACGACACCTACGACGAACTCGACGCGGAGACCATCGACGAGACCATCGACGAGTGGTACGGCGACGACTTCCTCGAGACGGCGCTCTCGAAGCCCGGCACCGCGTTCATCGTCGCCGAAGTAGACAGCGCGGAGCGCGACTCCGCGAGCGGTCGGACTACGTCCGACGACGGCGAGATCGTCGGCTTCGCCCACGGCGTCGTCACCGCGGAGGAAGGCGACGTACTCCGACTGTCCGTTCATCCGGACCACCAGGGCGAGGGGACCGGCACGGCGCTGTACGAACGGCTGCGAGAAGACCTGCGAGACTTCAATATGAAGCGGATGCGCGCGATCGACCTCGCCTCGAACGAGGGCGGCAGGGAGTTCTACGAAGCCCACGGCTTCGAACCGACCGACGAAGACGAAGTCGAGATCGGCGGTGAGCAGCACCGCGAGGTGGTGTACACGCTCGAGCTGTGACCCGCCCGGCGATCCGCAGTGCTCGAGGGGACTCGTAGCTTGCACATGCACCGCACGGAGGAAAGGAGGGCCATACCGTGCACTACTGTGACACAATGGGGACGAAAACGCCGAGCGAGGCCGACATCCTGCGGCCGGTCGGAACGACCTCGAGAACGTACTTCATCATGGTCGCTATCGCCGGGCTGGCGTTGCTTGCCTTCCTCGTCGGCTGGGCCTACCAACTCGAGGAGGGGCTGGTCGTCACCGGCCTCGGTGACTGGGGGAGTGGCGGCGGCGTCACATGGGGGGTCTACATCGGCGCGTTCATCTGGTGGGTCGGCATCGCCCACGGGGGGATCATCCTCTCGGCCGCGGTTCGCCTGCTCGGTATGGATCGGTACATGCCGGTTGCGCGACTTGCGGAGTTGCTAACCATCAGCGGGCTGTCCGCGGCGGGCTTTTACATTATCGTCCACCTCGGCCGCCCGGACCGGATGGTCACGAGCGTCATCGGTCACTACCACATCACGGTCCACGCCTCGCCGCTCGTCTGGGACGTGACGGTCATCACGGCCTACTTCGTGCTGACGGCGACCTACCTCTCGCTGACCCTGCGCTACGACGTGAGCCGGCTGCGAGAGCAGCTGCCCGATCGGCTCGATCCGCTCTACAGGATGATGACGATCGGCTACACCGAGACGGAAGACCGGATCGTCGATCGGATGGTCTGGTGGCTCGCGCTGGCGATCATCATCATGGCTCCGCTCTTGCTCCACGGCGGCGTCATCCCGTGGCTGTTCGCCGTGTTACCGAACTATCCAACCTGGTTCGGCGGCGTTCAGGGGCCGCAGTTTCTCACCATCGCGCTGACCTCCGCCATCAGCGGCGTGATTATCCTCGCCTTCTCGTTCCGACACGCCTACGACTGGGACCACATCTTCACGGACGACATCTTCCGCGGATTGCTCCTGTGGCTCGGGTTCTTCTGTCTGCTCTTCCTCTGGCTCCAACTCCAGCAGAACATCACCGGACTCTTCAAGGCCCCGGTCGCGCTGACCCACGCCGCCGTCGCCAGAGCGACGAACCCCATTTACCTCACGTCGATGGCGCTGGTCTTCGTCACGCTGGCATACATTTTCGCCCAGGCGATTCGACCGACGCTGTTTACCAAGCGACGGGCTGTCATCTCCGGCCTCGCCGTCCTCACCGCGACGATCCTCGAGAAGGTGCTGTTCGTCGTCGAAGGGTTCCTGCACCCGACGTTCGATATCTACTCGGCCGTTCCGGGCGTCTACATCCCGAGTCTGATCGAAATCGCGTCGATCCTCGGGACGATCGGCATGGTCTGTCTGTTCTTCCTCACCATCGCCAAACTCGTCCCCGTGGTCGAACTCCACGCGATCGAACACCTCCGTGACGAGCACGAGCGCGAGTAACGCGAGCAACGCCGCGTCGTCGGACCGTTTTCGCACATTCGACAACGGCGTGGCGTAAGTCCGTCGGGCGCTCAAGACATGGGGTCGATGCCGATAGCCACCAGCAACTATTTACTCTATGGCGCTAATTCTATTTTTAGAGATGTCTAATCTTTGGTTCGCTAGTCCACACGCAGCGAGTGAGGCGCTATGAACGCGGTGCTGGACGTCTTCCTCGCGTCGCTCCGAGACGGGTACGTCCAGGTGAGCGCGTTCGTCGCGGTGACGGTGCTGGCGTTCGGCCTGCTCCAGTACCGGACCGACGGGGCCGTCATCGGCGCACTCGAGGACAACGAGCGGCTGCAGGTGCTGTTCGGCGGCCTGCTCGGACTGACGCCCGGCTGTGGCGGTGCGATCGTCGTCATGCCGCTGTACGTCCGCGGGACCGTCAGCTTCGGGACCGTCGTCGCGACGCTGGGCGCGACCGCGGGCGACTCCGCGTTCGTCATCCTCGCGCTCGCGCCCGAAGCCGCGCTGTACGCCTACGCCATCGCCTTCGTCGCGAGCGTCGCGACCGGCTACCTCGTCGACTCCGTCGGCCTCGGCGTTTCTCGCGTCGACGCCGCCGTCGCTCGGCTCACGCCCGCCGCCACGCCCGACGGCGGCACCGCCGTCGACGGCGGCATCGGACCGAATCCCGCCCACGACTACTGCGGCCCGGCCCCCACCCACGCCCACGAGTCCGGTCCAGATCGCTACTCTCGAGTGCTCACGCCGCTCTCCCACGGCGCACACGTCGCATGGTGGGTAACCGCCACCGCCGGCCTCGTCCTCGGGGTGCTCTACCTGCTTCGAGGCGGCCCCGAGGTCGCGCTCACGCTCGGCCCCAGCTTCGAGGGACTCTTCACCCTCGTCGGCATCGCCGGTGCGGTGCTCTCGCTGTACCTCTACGCCGTCGGCCGCCACTACGTCGGCGAAGGGGAGATCGCCCGCGCTCGAGACTCCTTCTCGTCGGTCTACGACGCGCTCACCCACGCGGCGATGGAGACCAGTTTCGTCACCGTCTGGGTGCTCGTGGCCTTCCTCGTCTACGAATACGCCGTCCTCTTTACGGGCGTGAACGTCGCCACCGTCGCCGCCGCGGCCGGCGTGCTGGCACCTATTGGCGGCGCGGTCGTCGGGGTGATCCCCGGCTGTGGCCCGCAGATCCTGCTGGCCAGCGTCTACGCCGAGGGCGGGCTGCCGTTTTCCGCGCTGACCGCCAACGCGATCTGTCAGGACGGCGACGCCCTGTTCCCGCTACTGGCCGTCGACGCCAAGGCCGCCATCGTCGCGACGGTCTACAACTTCCTGCCCGCCGTCGTCGTCGGCGTCGCACTCAACCTCCTGTGGGGGCCGGTATTCGGGATGGCGGAGTTCGGGTTCGGCGTGCTGTGATCATCACTCGAGCGCGACGAGCCGGCCTTCGTCGGTGCCGACGAAGACTGCCCCGTCGGCGACCGTCGGCGCAGTCCCGGTGGTTCCCTCGAGCGAGCGAGACCACAGGTCGGTGCCGGTCTCGACGTTCAGCGCGAACAGCTCCGGCCCGATCATGGTCACGTAGACGGCCGCGTCGGTGACGGCGGGTGCTGAGATTGCGTACTGTCCGAGCGAGCGGCCCCAGCCTGTGTCGTTCCCGTCGCGGTCGTGACCGACAGCGCCGACGAAGCCGAGGTCGGTTCCGTAGACGATCAGGTCCGGCGTCGCGGCCGGTGACGCGAGAACCTCACCCGTTATTCCGATTTGCCGACGAGAGCCGTCGTCTCTCGGGAGAACTTCGATCGTCGAAAAGGGAGCCAGAACTCCGCTTTCGGCGGCAGTCGGTGGCTGCATTCGGGTTCCGCCGTACTCCCACCGATCGGAGCCGTCTATCGCCTCAAGGGCGTACACCCGACCGTCCCAGCCATTCTGGGCACCGACGTAGACACCGGTGCCGTCGACGGCGGGGTAGTCATCGGCGTCAACGGCCAACGGGGTCGACCACAGTTCGTCACCGGTCGCGGCGTCGATCGCGTACGCGGTCGGCTCCTCGCTCGTCCCGACGTAGACGGTCCCATCGGCCGCGGTCGGTCCCGAAACGGGACCAGCCAGTTCGGCCGTCCACTCCAGTTTGCCATCGGTCGCGTTCAGGGCGACGAGTTCGCCCGTGTCAGTGCCGACGACGATCTGTCCGTCGACGAAACACGGACACTGCGCACGACCACCCTCGAGCGATTCGGTCCACTGTTCGTCACCCGACGCTGCATCGAGCGCGTGGACGGTCCCGTCGTCAGTCGCGGCGTAGACGGTCCCATCGACGACTGCGACCTGATCACCGATCGCACCGGAAAGCGTCGTCGACCAGCGTTCGGTAGGTTCGTCCGTCGGTGCCGTCGACGGGGAGTACCCGTCATTGCGTGCCGTTCGCTGGAACGATGGCCAGTCACCGTGTGCGGGCTCGACACTCGGCTCGACGGTATCTCGATCGTCGTCGCCGCCGGTACCGGCAGCCCTGTTCCACCCATCGTCGGACGTTTCATCAAGCAAATTCGCACAGCCGGCACCGACGCTCAGCGCCGCTACACTCGCGATCGACAGGTATCGGCGTCTCGAGTCGTTCATGCACCGTACAGTTCAGAAGAGAATAATAAATCCAGAGGAAAAGAGGCGCTGGACGAGGTCGGGACTAGTGGTTCACTATTCGCCGACGACTAATTCCTCTCGGAGGTAGTCGGGCCGCGGCAGTTCGATCTCACCGTCGATACCGTATTCGTCCAGCGCGTCAGGGAGATACGTACTGTCGATATCGACATCCATTCCACGATCGCGAGCGAGGAACCGATGAGCGGCGATAGGGCGGCTCATCAGCTCCATACGACTCGGCAGTTCGTCGACGCTAGCATCGTACTGTTCGAGCATCTGGTGGATCGCGTGTAGGAACTGCTCTTGGTCACTCTCGATGAGACCTCTCTGCATCTGGATATATCCTTCTGAGTGTTTGCCTCGATCGTCCGCTTCTACCACGGGGACGTATGCCTCGAGAGTGTCTCGAGCGGCTTCGGGGTCGTCTTCAACGAGATACGCGATGGTACAGGCTTTCCAGTAATATTCCCCAGTACCGCCGTACTCGGTCGGATAGTTGTCGCTGAGCGTCAGGACCTGCTGGGTCACAGTCTCGAGCAGGCGATGGTCGCCGGCCAATAGCGCGTTGTGCACCGCCGATAGTGCTCGAGTCCCACCTCTCGTCTGCGTACTTGGCGAGAGTTCCTCCCAGCGGGTGGTAAACAGGTGAAGGTACGACCGATCGGCGAGTGCTGCGCGCGCGAACCACTCGCGCGCTGCTTCGACGTTCCCTAAATGTAACTCGCACGATGCGATTTCGACTGCCTCGTACGACAACGCCTCGACGGCCGTTGTATACGATTCTCCATCTTCCCGTGAAGCATTGATCGCCCAATAGGAGTTGTCGACACTCCCCTTTTTCTCGTCACGCCGATCCTGTAGTTGTTGCTCGTCGTACATGTGTCTTAATTTGAGGGTCCCAGTTTGGCGTGTCGTACACGGTCGAATAACTGGCTCATATAATGATCCTTGCCTTGTGGGCCAGTAGAGTTTTCTGGCGAAATCGTGTTTCCATTTCGGTTATTGGTAACTCATAATCCTTCCCGATCGTATCCACTCTCCGGACCCCTTTCCATCGCTCTTTCAACGGCATCTTCCACGGAATCAGCGTTACCATATCGACTCTTGATGCCGGACGCAGCACCTTGCGTATCGAGGGTGTGAGCACCGTCCATTAATATTGACCTGCCCGCTAGTCATGGGATGATCGACTAGCGATTACTGTCGTACTCGTCGAGATTCTCTCGTAGTTTGTTATAGAGAATCGTGCCGTCGGCGATGTTTTCGAGAATCTTAGGACCGTTCTGGTCAAGGCCAGAGATCCGCTATTCGCCGACGACTAATTCCTCTCGAAGGTAGTCGGGCCGTGGCAGTTCGATCTCACCGTCGATACCGTACTCGTCGAGTGCGTCAGGGAGATACCTACTGTCGATATCGATAGCCATCACACGGTCACGAGCGAGGAGCAAGAGTGCACAGCCGACGCGGTTTATCGGCTCGAGCCGACTCGGGAGTTCGTCTATGATCGACCCGTGGTAGTCGACCATTTGCCGAAGTGCTTCCGATACCTGCTCCCGATCGTCCTCGATGAAGCCAGTGAACGATCGAACGAGCGCATCTGAGTGTGGGTCGAGATTCTCGTCGTCTAAGAGACCGTTGTATATATTCAGATACTCCGCAGCCGCTGTGTCATCGCGGTCGGCGAGTGTCGCGATTGTACAGGCTTTCCAGTACTGTTTGTCGGTCTCGGCGTAATTGTCGCGATACTCACCGTCGAGCGTCAGGACCTGTTCCGAAACGGCCGTAATCAGGTGGTGGTCGCCGGAAAGCAGTGCGTTCGTAATCGCTGACAGCGACCGCTTCCCTCCTTTCGTCTGTGCAACCGGTCCCAGATCATCCCACCGAGTGACCAACTGGTACAGATACGACCGCTCCGCGAGCGCCGCGCGTGCGAACCACTCTCGCGCTGCTTCGACGTTTCCTAATTGAAGCTCGCACGATCCAATTTCGACTGCCTTGTACGACAACGCCTCAACGGCCGTTGTATACGGTTCTCCATCATCCTGTGAAGCGTTGATCGCCCAGTAGGAGTTGTCGACACTCCCCTTTTTCTCGTCACGCCGATTTTGTAGTTGTTTCTCGTCATACATGGGTCTTAATTCTCAGGTCCTAGTTTCGTGTATCAGACGTTATCGAACAGATCGCTCATATAATATTCCCCGCCTCGCGGGCTAGTAGAGCTTTCTGGCGAAGTTGTATTACCATTTCAGTTATTGGTAACTCACAATCCTTCGCGATTATATCCGTCGTCTGGATCGTACCTGAGCGCACGGTTTCACTCGATCAACGGAGTCAGCATCACCGTACTTGCTCGAGATGTCAGACGCAACACTTTCCGTATCGGGGGTGTGACCACCGTCCATTCAGGAGTCTTGAGCCCACGCTTCTGTCATCTGCTTCGCTTCTTCATCTGCATCGATCGCGTCGTTACTCGTCGCAGGCGCTGTGCTCCTCGAGCAATGCCGAACACGGCTCGTACGTATCGTGGGCCGGTCTGCGATCTCGACTCGGCTAATCTACCGACTCGGAAGTACCTCGAGCCGGCGAAATCCGTGAAAGCGCTAAATTCTCGACGACCGGGGTCGACTCACGCAGAGAGTCGGTCTCGTTCAGAACTCCTCGGTCGGCGGCGCGATCCCCTCGTCCTCGCCGCCCTCGAGGTCGAACTCCTCTCTCACTTCTCGAATTCGATCCCGAATGTCGGCGGCCAGTTCGAACTCGAGGTTTCCGGCCGCCTCCTGCATCCGGTCCTCGAGGTCGTCGATGTATCGCGCGGCTTCGTCTTCGTCTGCGAGTTCTCGACCCGAGACCTCAGTGGTGTCGGTCTTGCTGCCCGGGAGGTTGGTCTCGCCGACTTCCTTCTCGATCGTCGTCGGTTCGTGGCCGTGTTCGTCGTTGAACGCCTGCTGGATCTCGCGGCGGCGCTGGGTCTCCTCAATGGCAGACTCCATGGCGCTCGAGGGCTCATCGGCGTAGAGGACGACCTCGCCGTTGACGTTTCGCGCGGCCCGGCCCATCGTCTGGACGAGCGTCGTCTCCGAGCGGAGAAATCCTTCCTGATCGGCGTCGAGAATCGCCACCAGCGAGACCTCGGGGATGTCCAGTCCCTCCCGCAAGAGGTTGATGCCGACGAGCACGTCGATCTCGCCCAGCCGCAGCGAGCGGATGATCTCGTGGCGCTCTAAGGTGTCCGTCTCGTCGTGCATGTAGGCCACGTCGACACCGGACTCCTCCAAGTACTCCGTGAGGTCCTCGGCCATCCGTTTGGTCAGCGTCGTCACGAGGGTGCGCTCGTCGCGTGCGATGCGCTCGTCGATGCGGTCCATCAGATCGTCGACCTGCCCGGTCGCGTCCGCGACCTCGACGTTCGGGTCGACGAGGTGGGTGGGGCGAACGATCTGTTCGACGATCTGTGCGCTCTCATCGCGCTCGTAATCGCTGGGCGTCGCGCTGACGTACAGCGTCTGATCGGTTTTCTCCTCGAACTCGTCGAAGGTGAGCGGCCGGTTGTCGTAGGCCGTCGGCAGCCGGAAGCCGTTCTCGACCAGCGAGTCCTTGCGAGACTTATCGCCGGCGTACTGGCCCCGGATCTGCGGGAGGGTGACGTGGGACTCGTCGACGACGGTCAGGAAGTCGTCGGGGAAGTAGTCCAGCAGGGTGTAGGGTGCGTCGCCCGACTCGCGATCCGAGAGATAGACCGAGTAGTTCTCGATCCCCGAACAGTAGCCCGTCTCCTGCATCATCTCGAGGTCGAACGTCGTCCGCTCCTCGATGCGCTGGGCGGCGATCATGTCGCCCGTGCGCTCGAAGTACGAGATCCGCGAGTCCAGATCGTCGCGGATCTCGTCCATTGCCTGCTCGAGTTTGGTTTCCGGGATCGAGTAGTGCTCTGCGGGGTGGACGAGGACGGCCTGCTGTTCGTTTTTGGTCTCGCCCTCGAGCGGATCGACCGTGACCATGCGGTCGATCTCGTCGCCCCAGAGTTCGACGCGGACGGCGTAGCGGCCGTACATCGGGTAGATCTCGATCGTGTCACCCCGAACGCGGAAGGTGCCCTGCGTGAAGTCGACGTCGTTGCGCTCGTAGTTCAGGTCCACGAGTTGGGCCAGTAGGTCGTCGCGGCCGATCTCCTGGCCGACCTCGAGTCGCAGCGACATGTCGACGTAGTTGCGCGGGTCGCCGAGGCCGTAGATCGCCGACACCGAAGCGACGACGATGACGTCTTCTCGCGTTAACAGCGAGCGGGTCGCGGAGTGGCGCAGCCGGTCGATCTCGTCGTTGATCGAGGCGTCCTTGTCGATGTAGGTGTCGGTCTGCTCGACGTAGGCCTCGGGCTGGTAGTAATCGTAGTAGGAGACGAAGTACTCGACGGCGTTGTTCGGGAAGAGGTCTCGAAACTCCTCGTAGAGCTGGGCTGCCAGCGTCTTGTTGTGTGCGATCACCAGCGTCGGCTTCTCGATCTCCTCGACGACCCACGAGACGGTGTTGGTCTTTCCCGAGCCGGTCACCCCAAGCAGGGTCTGCTTGTCCATCCCCTGGCGGAACCCCGCAGCCAACTGCTCGATCGCCTCGGGCTGATCGCCCGCGGGCTCGAAGGGCGCGTCGACCGTAAACGGCCGGTCGACATCGGGACGATCCGGCTGGAGGGGACCTCGAGAATCGGAGTCGCTCATTATCGGTATCAGGGCATCGAGCTACTTTACGCGCTCGCATTACGCGAGGCGGCGAAGCGGGCGGAGACGATGCGTCGCCGGACCGCGCTTCGAGAGTCGTCGGGTCGTCGGTGACCGGCGAGTCAGTCCGCGTGCTCCGCCTGAGACGGCCTGGTCTCTCGGCCGATCGCCGCCCGAGTGGTCGAGGCGGTCCGTTCGAGGAGTTCGCGGACGCTGTCGCGTCGCCGGAGGAACAGGCCGATGCCGAGCAGGACGTACACGGCAGTATAGCCGTAGAGTAAGGTTATGCTGAGATCAGTGACGGCCGGTTCGGTGTAGGCCTGAATGACGTAGAACTCCGCGAGGACCTGCGTGACGAACAGCCCGAGCAGCACGAGCGCCTCGCGGGCGCTGATCTCGAAGTTCAACAGGATAGCGATCGCGAAGAAGCTCTGGGCCGCGGTGATCCAGATTTCCGCGACCTGCTTCGAATCGAACGGGAGCGCTCCGATGCTCCCAGCGGAGATCGAATAGACGATCGCGAGCGTCCCGATGAGCAGCGTCCACTGATTGAGCTTCGAGGAGATGAGCGCGTTGAACCCGGCGGTCGTCCGCGCTTTGTTCACGAGATAGGCGACCACGATCAACTCGGGGCTCTCCGAAGCCAGCGGAGCGAGCCACTGAATCATAAAGAACTCGGGGATACCGTACTGGAGGCCCACCTGCTCGAGGCCCTCCGCGAACGGATGCACCGCAGTGAAGATGATCGCGCCCGAAAACGCGAACCCGACGAGGACGACCGACACCCGTCGGAGCGTGGGATACCGCTGGAAGTACGCGGGGACACCGGTGTGTTCTTCGGCTTCTTCGACGTCACCGCGGATGATCACGAGCAGATAGAGCAGATAGAGGCCGACGAGGAAGAGCGTGTCGACCACACCGATCCCGCCGCCGAGCGGGACGAAAAACGCGAACGCCGTCGCGACGAGGAGGAACACGATCTCCAGGGAGATGTCGCGGTCCAGCGTGACCACGTCCGCGAGGACCCCCGACCGCCGTTCGACCGCCGGATCGGACGTGCGCTTCGCACGGTAGATGCTGAACAGTGCGATTCCCGACCAGCCGATACCGATGAGGATTCGGTTCGCGCCAGTCATGTTCGCGACCGCGAGGTTTGCCGCCTCACTGGAGCCGGCACCGGCCTGCCAGGCGTACAACGCGTCGACGGCGTACTCGGGCGCCACGGCCAGGACCGCCAGCACCGCGATGGCGAACGCCCGCGGGACGTCTTTCTCTGCGGTTTCGGCCGCCCATGCGAGCAGGAACGCCGCGCCGAGGATCGCCGTTCCGGCGACGGCCACGACGAGACCGGCCGCGATGTTTTCGCTCGGATGGACGGTTCCGTAACCGCCATAGGAAACGAACGTTCCGATCCACGGAATCGTCAAGAGCAGCGCGACAGCGACGGCGACGAGTGGATGTCGTAATCGAGTAGACATGTGTTTAGTACTGGTCAGAACGCCCCATCATATAAGACACAAGATATGCTCTTCACGGGCGATTTTGTCTCTCTCAGGGCGTCGAACGGACGAAATTCCGTGCCTACCGACGTTTAGAGATATGCTCGATTCACCGACTAACTCGTCGGATTTCGGCAACAACGGGGATAGAGAGATGGATGTGCCGGTGCCGGACTCGAGAAACCGTCCGCGGCGTAGTCCCGGTCTAATAGCTTCGAATCCGTCTACCGGCTGTGCGGCCGCACTCAGCCCTCCGTCACGAACTGGACGTCCGCTCCGGCCGCGCTCCGTTTCACGCTGTCGATACCGCGTTTGACTCCCTGTTTGGACGCGTAGCCTTCGCCGCTATCCGCGATTATGTTCCCGTTCGTGGCGACGAGACGCCACCGCCATTCGCCCGCTCTATCCTGAAATATCTCGAACGTCGCCGAACTGGTCATTCACTAGCGAGCCAACGTCGTTCGCTACTAATAGCCTTCCCCCAACGACCTCGGCACCGGTGGTGGTCTCGAGCCGAGACCGCCGAAACGGTCGGCGGAAACGACGCGTCCGAGCCCGGTCGAGTCTCGGACGGACGTGGCTATTGCTCGCCCAACCGTTATGTCTCGACTCGTCTTGAGTCGGCGTATGACGGAGCAACTCCAGCAGGCGCGAGACGACCTCGAGGAGGCGGCGAAATCGGCCGGCGACGACGATATCCGCGAGGACATCCGCGAGACGACGGACGCGTTCGCCGACTACGTAATGGGCGAGACGCAGCCTGATCACGCCATCTTAGACGAGCGGCTCAACACGCTGCGCCAGGTCCGCGAGCGGGCGGACGGGAACACCGAAGCCAAGGTCGAATCGGCCATCGAGTCAGTCGAGGACTACCGCGAAGGCATCGAGCAGGCCTGACGCCGCGACCGCAGTTTCGACGGCCGAATCCGTCAGTACTCCCCCGGCGTTCGATCCGCCGTGTCAACGTCCGCGTTCGTCTCCGCGAGCAGATCCTCGAACCCGTAGTGTTCGAATTGGTCGACGACCGTCGCGCGGTCGCGCTCGTCGACCGCCTCGAGGAGCGTCCCCAGCACGGTCGTCGCCGCGTCCTGTCCGGTGATGGCGACGGTGTCCATGCGCTGGTCGACGCGGGAGACGAACTCCTCCTCGGAGAATTGCCGACCTGGCTCGCTCTCGGTGAGGTGCTGGCGGAGCTCGTTCGACAACTGCGCCGCGAGGTCCTCGGCCTCGTCGGCGCTCAGCCGCTCGCCGAGCGTCTCGAGGACCGCCCGCGTTGCATCGGCGGCCGCGGTCTCGTCGACGTCAGTGCGGTCGCTCACCGTCTCGAGCAGCGCTGATTGATCCATATCCGTGGCCACGCCGACGCAGAGCCTCACGGTTCGGGCGGCACGTGCCGGGGTCGCCCCGCCATCGACGCCGTTACTCTCCGGCACCGGGCCCCGACTCGGGGACGATCGCGTCGTAGCCGTACTCCTCGAGTCGCGCCCTGAGCGCGTCGGCTTCGTCCTCGCCGACGTGCTCGAGCAGCGTCCCGACGACGGCTCTCGAGAGCCGGTCTGGATCGTCGACGTCGGCGCGGTCGGTTCGCTCGGCGACGTGCGACCGGAACTCGTCGAGGGAGCGGTCGCGGCCAGACGCGCCTTCGGCGAGGTGGTCGCCGATCTCAGCGGGCAAATCGCCGTCGAGACGCTGCGAGCGGGTCTCGTCGAGCCGTTCACCGAGGGCGGACAGCACCGCCGCCGTCGCGTCACGTGCGTCGGCCTCGTCGGCGAGGTTCGCTTGCTGTTCGACGGACTGATAGAAGTCGTCGCGCTCCATAGCGGCCGTTGGACGATCCCGAATGTGATCGTTCGGCCGGCGACTGCCAAGTCGGCGAGGGCGTCACAAGACGGCGGTGTCTCTCGAGATCGGTCGCCGCTGAGTGGTGTGTAGGATTACGGCGGGTTACCGGCGTCCCAGGCTCCACCCACCGCCGGTACCGCGGTTCCACGTTTCACGGTCTCGGGCATCGCCGTCATCATCGCGGTCGCGGTCCCTGTCCCGATCGCGGTTTCTATTCCGGTCACGATTTCTGTTCCGGTCACGGTCCCTGTTTCGGCCGCGGTTTCTGTTTCGGCCGTTGCCAGCGACGACTTCGAACTGGCGCATCATCGCGTGTTCCTCGTGCTCGAGGACGTGGCAATGCCACGGATATTTGCCGGTGTAGTTCTCGAATTTGACGAGGATACGGACGGTCTCGTTCGGATCGACGCGGACGACGTCCTTCGGTCCGCGCTCGTTCGGTGCGGGCTCGTGAGTCCCGTCGGGACCGCGGCCGATGATCTCGAAGTTAACGAGGTGCAGGTGAATCGGATGAGAGTGATGGCCGGTGTTCTCGAGCTCCCAGATCTCGGTCGAGCCGAGCTGTGGCTGGGCGTACTCACCGCCCTCGTAGGAGGCCTTGCCGTTTAACACGTGGATGTCGGGTTCGCTCTGTTTCATCCGCATGCCGAGTGTCATCTGGCGGGTCTCGTTGACGGCGTGCTCGTCGTATCCGGGCCAGCCCGGGAGGTCGAGTTCGGTCGGATCGGCGCTGCGATCCGGCTCGCTGACCGAGTCGGCGACGCGGAACTGCATGAGCTCCGGCAGTTCGGGGAAGTGGTTGTCCCCGCCCATGGACATCCCGTCCATGCCATCGTCGCCGTGGCCGCCGTCGTGACCGCCGTGTGGTCCAGCGTACGGGAACGCGGCGTCGTTTGTCAACGTGAGCGTCTCGCCGGCGTACTCGGAGAAGTCGACGATGACCTCGGCGCGCTCGTACGGCGAGACGATCAACGACTCGAGGTCGCCCCCGTGGCCGATGGAGACGACCTCCTCTAAGAACCCGTGGTCGGGCGCGATCTGATGGATCGCCGGCGCGTCGTGGCCGTCCTCGTTTTCGAGTGCGAGAGCGAACGTCCGGCCGTTCGACTGGTTGACCAGCCGGAACCGGTAGCGGCGGGGCTCGACCTCCATGTACGGCCACACCGCGCCGTTGATAAATGCGGTGTCGCCCGCGAAGTTCGGGACGAACGAGTCGGGGTAATGGAGCGAGCCGTCCGCCTCGAACGAGCGGTCCTCGAGCATGATCGGCACGTCGTACTTGCCGGTCGGGAGGCCAAGTCGCTTCTCCTCCCAGCCCTCGATGATGTAGAAACCGTGAAGCCCGGCGTAGTTGTTGAGCCGGCTGACGCCGAGTGCATGGTCGTGATACGTCGCGGTCATGCGCTCTTGGCGGTTGGGAAGTTCGTGGACGTCCTTGGCGAACTGCGGACCCTCGGTCCCGTCGGGTGCCTCCCACGCGCGAGCCTGGCCGTCGCTGGGGCGCTCGACGTTAAGGCCGTGCTGGTGGATCGACGTCCGGACCTCCGGCACGGGGCCGTCGTAGCCGTCGTAGTCCTCGGGAGCCGTCCCGTGGATCATGTCGTCGACCTCCAAGAGGTGTTCCTCCGGGAGGGCACTGTTGTCGTACCGAACGTTAATCCGCTCGTAGCGGTGTGACTTGATAACCGGTCCGGGGACCTGTCCGTCGAAGCCCCACAGCGTCGTCGGCGGGAGATCTGGGTGAACCTTCGTCTCGATCTCCTTCATCGGGATCTCGTAGTAGTCCGCGCCTCGCCGCTTTCCGTCTGGCTCTCTAACCTCCGGGATCGGCATCGGCTGGACGAACTTCTCGAGATCCGGCGTGGATTCCGAGGCCGCCACGGTGTTAATTGGAAGTGTCCCCATCATCCCGAGGGCGGTCCCCACCTTCATAAACCGCCGTCGGTTTAACCCATCTTCTGTCATACAGCCCCACTCATTCGTCACCCATAATTAATCCTCTGATACACATACAATATTTCTGAGTAGTTTGGAGAAGTAACCGGCGCTCGATGCCGTACGAACGGA
Source organism: Natrinema sp. 74 (assembly GCF_046097095.1). Classification (NCBI taxonomy): domain Archaea; kingdom Methanobacteriati; phylum Methanobacteriota; class Halobacteria; order Halobacteriales; family Natrialbaceae; genus Natrinema; species Natrinema sp. 74. Next base: position 1,908,827 of record NZ_CP175698.1, on the reverse strand, counting down.
AATTGCCACCAGACAGAACCACTGTCTAGCCATAGATCGGGTGAAATCCCCTCTCGAATGGGGTCACGATTATGACACCGTCACTAATCCCCACTCGTATGATGAGAACAACATGTTTTGAATAGGGTCAGATGTTGGAACAAAAGGTAGTGCGGGCCCGGTCGACCGGCAGACACCGCCGCCGGCCCGCTAGTCCGTCGTCTGCCATCGGCGATGAACCCCACCTTCATATATCCACTGGCCGACCGCGGTATCTCGGCGACGATACCACTCTCAGAGCCACCGCGAGCGAGCCGGCGACGAACTCGAGACGGAGCGCTACGGAGCGCGTCTTACAGCGTGGAATACCGAGTCCGTCGAAGCCGGCAGCCGTCCCGAGAAAATCACTCGAGTCGGTCTAACACCGCGTCTTTCTCGTAGGACAGCGAGAGCGATCGCGAGCGGCCGCGCCCGTCGACATCGGCGTAATCGGCATCGATCAGGCTGAGCTGGTCGAGTTTGTTGACGATCTCGGAGTAGCGCGTATAGCCCAGATCGGTCCGGTCGTGGAAGACCTCGTAGACCTCGCCGGCCTGTTCGCCGTCGTGCTCGGCGATCACCTCGAGTAAGGCCCGCTCGGTGTCGGTCAGTCCCGAAAGCGACCGCGAGAGGTTGATATACTTGGATTTCTCGTAGGCCTCCTCGACGTCCTGGCGCTCGACGGTGGGGCTCGCCCGCATCTCGGCGTTGAGCCCGGCCCGCCGCAGTAGGTCGATACCGACGCGGAGATCGCCGCTATCGGCGGTGAGGTCGGCGACGTAATCCAAGGTACCTCGTGAGATAACGCCGTCGTGAAAGCCTCGTTCGACCCGTTCCTCGAGGATGTCGACGATCTCTGGCTGATCGTAGACGGGGAAGTAGACGTCCTCCGGACGGAAGACGCTCTGGACCCGCGAATCGAGTTCGTCGATCACGTCCAGTGCGGGATCCGACGAGACGACGACGACGCCGATCTTCGCGCCGGGGTACTCCTCGTGGGCCCGCAGTAGCGAATAGAGCGTGTCGGAGGCCTCGTTCTCGTAGAAGAGGTAGTTGACGTCGTCCAGGGCGACGACGAGGACCTTGTCTTCCTCGACGAGTTTCTCGGCGATCTGGCTGAACAGCTTCTTGAAGGAGATGCCCGAGGAAGGCGGTTCGTAGTCGAACGTGCCCTCGAACAGCCGCGAAAACACCGAATACCGAGTCGCGTTGACCTGACAGTTGACCCGAATCGTCCGGACCGCTCGCGTCTGGGCTCCCACTTCGTCGAACAGTTTCTGGATTGCCGTTGTCTTCCCGGTACCCGGTGGTCCCCGGACCATGACGTTCAGCGGCCGCGACCCCCGCACCGCCGGGCGCAGCGCGTACGTCAGACTCTGGGTCTGGCCCTCGCGGTGCTTGAACGTCTCGGGAACGTAGTCGATTTCGAAGACGTGCTCGTCTCTGAACACGGATTCGTCCCACGACAACATCCCCGCGTCGGGGTCGTCTCCCATCACTTTCACCCTGCTTCCGCAGCGTCTTAAGGCTTCGGCCGCCCGATCTCGCGTTCGAGCGGCCAACACACACGTTAGTGTTTGACACAGTCACAAGAATTAATACAGATTATATCAATTTAGGTCATAGCAATGACGGTACCGGAGCCTTCGGATTCGATTCCCGACTTCCTGCTCGAGCAGTTCGGCGACCTCTCTCCGGAACTCCTGCGGGACGTCGGCGACTACGCTCGGAAAGACACGTACATCGCACCCGATGGAATGCCGGACTCCATGAAAGAGTCGTTCGCGTTACAGGACGACGACACGCTCGCCGCAATCGCGGACTACGCCGACGAACTCGCCGTGTTCCTCGAGGAGCGCGACGCCGACTCGCTCGAGGCGATCACCGGCGGTCCGAACGACGAAGAGGAGAAGTGGGGCCACAAGAGGATTCTCGAGTGGCACGGCGGCTGAGCGCCGGGCGACCGCGGAAGTATCACACCGAGTCAGGCGGCCTCGACCTGCTCGAGCCACCGGTCGAGGTCGGCCGGGGCGATCCGGTCCCGGTGAGCGACACGGGCGTGTGCACGCGCGAGTCGCGCTGCTTCCTGCCCGGTATCGGAGCGCAGTCGGAAAGAACAGCCCTTCCTGTGACACTGAAACTCGTACGGCATGCGCTAATGGAGGGACCGAGCTAGGGTATGTGTTGTACTTGCATACCCCAGGAGGGAACCGCGGCTAGTCGAATTTCTCGAGCAGCCGATCGTAGAAGTGCGGTTCGGGCTCGCCGTCGGCCACAGCGGTCCCGCCGTTTGTCGCCGCCGCCCGCGACTCGTCGGCCAGTTTCTCGACGATCAACTCCGGCGTCGACCGCGCTAAGTGGTCTTTGACCGGCGAGCGATTTACCTCGAGTTTGCCGTCGACCAGCCCAACGGCCTCGATGCCGTCGACGGTCACGTCGAAGTCGGCCATCTCGCGGATCTCGCCCGCCAGATGGGAGACGAACACCGCCGTCGCGCCGTTGGCCGACAGCGCCTCCAAGATGCCGGCGATGATCTTCGCCGACGCCCCCGGCTCGGTGATGCTCTCGAGTTCGTCGACCAGTACGAGCGAGCCCTCGCCGCCTTCCGCGAGGTCGGCGAACTCGCGGACGGTCGACTCGAAGGCCCCGGCGTCGAGGGTCCCCTGCGTCTTGGCGTGGTAGTGCAGGTCGTCGAACCGACCCAGGCGCACCCGCTCGGCGGGGACCGGCAGCCCCATGTGAGCCAGCACGACCACGCTCGCGACCAGGTCAAGCATGGAGGTTTTCCCGCCGCTGTTGACCCCCGAGAGCAGCGCCACGCCGGAAACGGCGTAGTCGACGGGATCGATCGCCTCGAGTGGCTCGTCGAGCAGGGGCGAGCGGCCGCCCTCGACGTCGAAGCCGACGGTGTCGTCGCCGTCCGAAGCGCCACGCGCCTCACCGTCGGTGAACACGGGCATCGTACACTCGAATTCGCGGGCAAACCGGGCGATGGCGAGTTCGACGTCTAACTCGAGGGCGTCCCGGACGAGCTGGCGGGCCCCCTCGCGCTGGTCGGCCAGATCGGCCGCGAGCTCGCGTTTGAGGCGGCCGGCACGGCGCTCCTTGGCCGCGGTCAGTTCCTCGCGCAGTCGGCCGACGGCGTTCTCGTCGCGCTCGACGGGAAACGTCGGTTCGTCGCCGAACGCTCGTCGGGCGATCTCGGCCTCGCCCTGATCGAGGTCGAGTGCGTCAACGAGGTGGTCGCGAGCCGCCTCGACCGCGTCCGCGTACTCGTCGGCGAGTTCCCGCGAGAGCAGGGAATCGACGCCGGCCCCGCGCTCGACCAGCGAGAGCAAATCCGCGCCCTCGATCGTGACGTCCTGCTCGCGGATCGCCTCCCGGAGCCGGTCGTTGGCGACGTTCTCCGCGGTGCCGGCAGCCGCGTCGAGGTCGTCGACCGCCGCCGTCAGCCGGTCGAGTTCATCGTCGCCTGCGACCGTGCCGTCCTCGGCCAGCCGCGAGAGGCCGTCCTCGAGCGCCGCGAGATCACAGGGCGGCTCGAGGTCCGCGGCCTGGTGGACCGCGACGGCCGCCCGCAGTCGGTCCCGGTTGCGCGCGAAGAAGGCAAGCGAGCGCTCGGGGACGACCTCGGCCGGGGTCTCGAGCGCGTCTGGCCGGACCTGCACGTCGCCCTCGATGGTGACGCCCGCGAAGGACTCATCGAGCGCGATCACCGTCGAATACCCCCGCGCGAGTTCGGCCAGCCCCTGCGCGTCCTCGACGATCTCGACGGACAGCTCCGGAATCGCCTCGCGCGCCTCCGAGTAGCGCTCGGCGTCGGTCGTCGCCAGACACCGCTCGCGGACCGTCACGTCGCCCGGTTCTCGGAGGGGGTCGACCCCTTCGAGCGCCTCGAGCACCTCCGGACTCGGCTCGCGCTCGATGGCCTCGGCCGCGAAGGACTGGACCTCCTCGATGCGCGAGCGCCGCGGGCTCGGATAGATCGTCTCGAGACGCTGGGCAGCGTAGTCGGTGACGGTCCGCTCTTTGAGCAGGCCGAGCACCTGCTGGTAGACCTCCCGGGCGCGGTTGGTCGCCAGAAACCCGCCGGGATCGTCGTGCTCGAGCCGGATCGCCCCACGCGCGATCCGGGCAGCCCGGCCCTGCGTGATCCCCGGCGCGGTCGCGATTGCCGCCACGTCGCCCGCCCGGAGCGCGCGCTCCGGATCGTCGAGTTCGGACAGCGCTCGGGCCGTCTTCTCGCCGACGCCCGGGATCGACTCGAGGTCCATGTTCTCGAGCGGCGTAACAAACCGGAGCGAGAAAAAGTTCCCGCCCGGCGCGTTTCTAGTGTCACACGCTATCACTCCACTCACGGAATGAGCCCGACGGAAACGCGAACAGAAGCGGGAAATCGATCGAAAACGAACACGTCGGACGGGCCGTGCCTCAATTCACGATTGCCGCGGAGAACCACGAGCAGTCCGCCGAAATCGCTCGAGCGATCCTCGAAACCGCCGAGCGAGAGCCCGTCGAGATCGGCGTCGCCGGCATCGAACCGCTTCTCGTCGACTACGTCGATGCGGCGAGCGTCGCTCGGCTTCGAGAAGCGGGAGCACGCGTAGAGGACAGTACGCTGGTCGCGACAGTAGAAGCAACGCCCGAGACGGTGAACGCGGCGCTCGCGCTTTTCAGCGATAGTCTTCTCACCGCGCGGTTTGTCGACGACGCCGGTACGGCGATGTTCGAACGCAGCGACACCAACGCGGAGTCCTGTCGGGTGACACCATCTGAGTACGAACGACTCTGCGAGACGCTCCCGTTCGAATTGGCGACGGCACTCCGGCCGCTGGGCGAGAGCGCTCCTACGGAGCGATTCGGCTCCCTCGAGACGGACCAACTCGAGGCGTATTCGATTGAGAAGGCGTCACCATCGGCGTCGCTGTCGATCCCGTCGGCGCTCCAAGTGCTCCTCGAGCAGAGCGAGCGAGACGCCGAGACGATCGAACTAGTCGGATCGGGGCCACTGCTCGATCGGGTCGACGCCGAGAGCGTCGCGACGATCGTCGACGCAGGTGCGACGCGCGACGAATTCCGACTCGTCGGTACGGTTCCGGCAACGTCGGAGACGGTCGCTGCGGTCCTCGAACTGCTGACCGACGCGCTGTTTGAATTGGTCGTCCGTGACGAGATCGGGCAGCCACTGTTCGTTCGGGAGCAACCCGGGTTGGAGTACTGCTACCTGACCGCCTCAGCGTCCGATCGAGTGGTCGAAGCCCTCAATTCCGCGGCGATCGAGCCGGATCAGTACGCTCCTAAGTGACAGGGTCGGTTCCCCGCCGACTCGCGGCAGTACGATTTCGTACGAGCTTTTTTCGGCTCGACGTGGGAGCCCGAGACATGCCGACCGACGCGCTCGAGTACCACGAGCGGACGAAACACTCGCCGCGAAGCGTCCGCGAGGGCGCAAGCGGGCTGAACTTCGACAATAAGCCGACGCCATACAAGGAGTACACCGACCTGCCGACGTGGGAGCTCGCCGAACGGATCCGCCCGCCCCAGCAACCCGCGCTCGCGGCGATCGCCGAGCCGACGCCGGACGGTGATCCGACTCGAGACGGCCGACCGGACCTCGAGACCGTCACGACCTGCTGTTACTACGCGGCTGGAATCACGAAATCCATCGAACGGCGCGGCCGCACGCACCTGTTCCGCGCTGCGGCGACGACCGGGGCGCTGTACCACGTCGATCTCTACGTGGTCTGTGGTGCCCTCGAGGCTCGCGAGGATAGTGCGACGCAAGCGGAATCTGGCCTCGCGGCCGGCGTCTACCACTTCGACCCGCGAACCCTCTCGCTGGACGTCCTCCGCGAGGGCGACTACCGCGGCGCGCTCGCCGCGGCGACCGGGGACGCCGTCGTCGACGCGCCGCTGTCGATCGTCGCGACATCGACGTGGTGGCGCAACGCCTGGAAGTACGCGGATCGCACCTTCCGCCACGCCTTCTGGGATTCGGGGACGACGCTCGCGAATTTACTCGCGGTCGCCCACGCGCTGGACTACCGCGCCGAGGTCGTGACCGGCTTCGCGGATCGGCCCGTCGCCGACCTGCTCGGCGTCGATCCCGAACGCGAAGCGCCCCTCGCGATCGTTCCGATCGGCGCGAGCGATCCGCCCGACGAGACGCCCGCGGTCGAGTCCATTGATCCCGAGACGGACCCACTCTCGCCGAACGAGAAGCAGTTCCCGCTGATCCACGAGGCGTGGCAGGCCGGGACGCTCGAGGACGGCACCGACGCCGAGCGGTGGCGCATCGACTGTCCCGGCGGACCGATCGGTACCCGCGACCCCGGCGACGGCGAACGGGTCGCGCTCGAGCCAGTCGATCCCGAGACGGCCTCGAGCCGCCCGCTCGGCGAGACGATCCGCCGGCGCGGCTCCTGTCGCGAGTACGAGCGCGAGCCGATCAGTTTTCGCAAACTCTCGACGGTGCTCGACCGCGCGGTCCGCGGCGTGCCAATGGACGTTCGCCGACGGGGCGAACGAGACCGGTCCGCCGACGTCCCGCCGCTGTCGTTCGGCGACCCGTACCTGCTCGTCAACGGCGTCGACGGCCTCGAGTCCGGGACCTATCACTACCACCCGGCCGCGGGCGAACTCGAGCGGCTGCGCGCCGGTGAGTTCCGCAGCGAGGCGGGCCACCTCGCGCTGGACCAACGGCTGGCCGCCGACGCTGCGGGCTGCGTGTATTTTCTCTCCGACCTCGAGGCGGTCGTCGACGCGCTGGGCGACCGCGGCTATCGGATCGCCCAGCTCGAGGCGGCGCTGACGGCCGGTCGGCTGTACCTGGGGACGTACGCCCATCGCGATCTGGGCGGGACGGGGTTGACGTTCTACGACGACGTCGTCTCGGACTTCTTCGCGCCGCGTGCGGCCGGACAGACGCCGCTGTTCCTGTACACGATTGGACGGCCGGCCTGAGGACTCGAGCGGGGGCCGTCTTCACGCGACGGCCGACGACAGTGAGAGGCGATAGCACGCGCTGACGACGTCGTGCACTTTTATACGGCCGCACGTGGCTCCATCGAGCATGCAGCCAACACGGCGGCCCGCACCGTCGGGCACGAGGCGGTGGCATCGCATGCTGTCGACCCAGAACCCGAGTCGCGGACGCCGAGACCGAACGCATGGAGTATGAACGCACCGAGTCCGTGGGCGACCGCCTCGAGTTGCTCCGGGCCTACGGCTACGGGCTCTGTATGGGGACGGCCGACGCTCTGCCCGGCGTCTCCGGAGGCACCGTCGCACTCCTGCTTGGCTTCTACGGGCGGCTGATCGCCGCCGTGACGGCGTTTACGCCCCGACGAGCCGTCACCATCCTCGGGGGCTACCGGCCGGAGCGGCGGACGCGAGCCAGGGAGGCGCTGCTCGAATTAGATCTCGGATTCCTGCTCCCGCTCGGCGTTGGCATGGCCACCGCAATCGTGCTCATCGCCGACATCGTCTCGTCGCTGGCGGAGTCGCATCCGATCGCGATGTTCGGCTTCTTCGCCGGGTTGATCGCTGCCTCGGCGATCACGCTCGGCCGGAATCTCACCTTTACCACGCCCGAACACGCCGGAGCCGCGATCGCGGGTGCCGGACTCGCGCTGATGGTCGCCGCCGACCTCGTCACGCTGCCCGGAAGCGGTCCGGTCGTGATCGTCATCGCCGGCGCGATCGCGGTCAGCGCGATGATTCTGCCGGGGGTCTCCGGCTCGCTGATCCTGATCTTGCTCGGCCAGTACATCTTCCTCTCCAACGAACTGAGCGCGTTCGTCCACGCCGTCAGCGATCTGGTCGGCGGCGGCTCGCTCGCGGCCGTCATCGATCCGGGAACGACCGTCGTGTTGTTCGTCGCCGGCGGCGTCGTCGGACTGCTCTCTATCGCCCGCATCGTCCGCGCCGCGATGGCCCGCCGGCGCGAACTGACACTGGTCTTCCTCGTGAGCCTCATCGCCGGCTCGGTTCCGGCCCCGCTCACCAACATCAGTGAGTCGCATGCGTGGACGACGGAAACGATCGCACTGACCGCCGCATGGGCGGTCGTGGGTGCAATCGCGCTGTTCGGGCTCGAGTATCTCGTCGGCGGCTTCGAACCGGAGTGAGCCGCCAGAGTCGAGCCCAAGTGCCGAAACCGCCCGACGGCTTGCCCATGCTCTCGCGGTCGTCGCCTGCAGGCTGTAGTACTTTCCTCTCGATCCGACTAGCGACGCTCGATGAGCCACATCGACGCGGACGCAGACGAGATCAAATCCCTCGAGATCGGCGCTGTCAGCCAACTGTTCGACGGCGCGACGTTTCCGATGACTACCGACGAGGTGCTCGCTGACTTCGGCGACGTCGAAATCATCTACCCGCGCCGGTCGGACTCCCTCCAGGCGGTCCTTGAGCGATCGGGCCACGAGACCTACGAGAGCCGGAACGAACTCGAGTTGGCAATTCTAAACGGCGTCGGCCGGGACGCCGTGGGTCGGCCCCGGTACAGCGACCGCGGCGATAGCCCCCACGATACCGACGAACACGTCCGATCACAGCAGTCGTTCTGAGCGGGCGGTCCGGCCGCGCCGAACGGTAACACCGCGGTGTATCACCGTTCGCGAGTCACTGCCAACAGTGCGGCCAGTCACGTCGACAGCGCAGCGACGTAGCGGTCGCGCGATCGATCGAGGAGGACCGAGTCATCGAAACTGGCACCCCGGGCCGGTCGGCGGAAACTGACGAGCTCTCGAGCATGAACACGCGCATCGAAGTCGAGTACTGGGTCGTCGATAGCGACGGGACCCTCACCGGACCGGGGGCGCTCGCGGACATGTCCGACCGAACTAAACGGACGGCCGTCGAGCCGCTGCTCGAGATCCGGACGCCGCCCAGTGAGACCGTTTCGGAGCTTCGAACGGCGCTCGTCACGGAGCTCGAGGCGGTGCTCGCTCGAGCGGCGGAGCTGGACAGACACCTCGTACCGTTTGGCACGCCGATCAACGGCGACGCGATCGAGCGGCGACCCGGCGACCGAGATCGGATTTGGACGGACGCGATCGGCACGAACGCCGATTGCGCGACGTACTGCGCCGGGACGCACGTCCGCGTCGAGGAGCGCGACGTGACCGACCAGCTCAACGCGCTCATCGCGCTGGATCCGGCGCTTGCGCTGGTCAGCTCCGCACCGTATTTCCGGGGCGAACGGGTCGCCAACGGCGCTCGCGCGTACTGCTATCGAAAGAAGGGCCACGAGGCGTTCCCGAACCGCGGCCGGCCCTGGCGATACGTCGAAACCGTCGACGAGTGGCACCGACGGCTCGAGCACCGCTACGAGGAGTTCAAAGCGGCGGCCGTCGACGCCGGCGTCGACGGCGAGGCGGTCGAGGAACACGTCTCGATCGACGACGTGGTCTGGACGCCCGTCCGACTGCGGGAGTCGATGCCGACCGTCGAGTGGCGGTCGCCCGACGCCGCGTTGCCCAGCCAGCTACTCCGGTTGGCAGAGGACCTCCGGACGGTACTGGACCGACTCTCCGAGACCCCGGTTCGAATCGACGCCACGGGCGGCCATGACGGAACTGGAGGGCCGACCGCTCGTCCCGGTCACGTCACGAGCGACGAGATCGCCCTCCCCGCGTTCGAGACCGTCCGCGACCTCGCCGAGTCGGCGGTCCGCGACGGCCTCGAATCACCGGCGGTCGCCGGCTACCTCGAGCGAATGGGGTTCTCGATTCGAGACTACCACCCCATCACGGCCCGGATCGACGGCCGCCAGTACGTGACCCGAGCCGACGCTTGCGACCTGCGACTCGAGTACGCGAGGCGACTCGAGGAAGACGTCGCCGAACTGGCGCGGTCGTAATTCAGTTACCGCCCCGGTACTCGTACTCCCGTTCCGGATCCTCGACCCCTTCCGTCCGCGAGCCGACCCAAGCGCCGAGCGAGAGCCCGTAGACGAGGTGGCCGGCGTGAAAGAGCGCGAGTTCGTCGGCCTCGAGATGGATGTCGAGCAGGTCCTGTAACACCACCTGTACGCCGACGGCCGACAGGACCATACCGTAGACCGCCCCCCAGACGAGCCCGCGTTGTTCGGGCTCGATCGACTGCCCCGCGTCGTACAGCGAAAACAGCACGCCGAAGAGGGCACCGGCGCTGACGCCATAAAGGAGGTGGAAGGTGATAGCGGCGATCGAGTGCTGCTTCGGGTCGTCGCCGGCGACGTACTCCGACCAGAAGTTGGCCGACGGCGGTAGCGACCGCAGGATCGGCAGGCGGAACGCGGTCATGATCAGCGTCGCGACGAAGCCGCCCTGAATGCCGCGAAGCACCGCGTCGGCGACGTGTTCCTCGCGCGGGATGTTATCCGCGTCTTCGGTGTGGCCCTCCGTCTCAGTGATCGAACGCAACCGCGACAGGTGATCTGATACGGCCATGATGGTCTCGAGGGACCTACCACGGACACGGTCTTAACCGCCCGGCGCGCTGATTACGGCACTCGACGGGCCGGCGGCCGGAACGACCCGCTCGCGGAGACCGCAACGGCGTTCGTGACACGGAGACTGCGATCCGATCGGCGGGTTCGGCATCGGCCTCGAGAGCAGCGACGCGAGGGCGCAGCGATCGACCGGCGGACCCGTGTCGAACGGCTGACGGCTGGACGCAACGCGCTTTTGCCCGTCCGGTTCGAACCACGGGCCATGACACCGGTCGAGGCGAAACTCGAGGCCGCCCGCGACGACCTCGCGGCCCGCGACGGGGTCCTCGTGGCCTTCTCCGGCGGCGTCGACTCGAGCGTCGTGGCCGCGCTCGCCCACGATGCGCTCGGCGACGACGCGGTCGCCTGCACCGCCAAGAGCGAGACCCTCCCGGAGGCCGAACTCGAGGACGCCAAGCGCGTCGCCGACGAAATCGGCATCCGCCACGAGATCGTCTCCTTCTCCGAACTCGAGAGCGATGCGTTCGTCGAGAACGACGACGATCGCTGCTATCACTGCCGGACGATGCGCTTAGGTGAGATGCTCGAGACGGCCCGCGAGGTCGGCATCGGGACGGTCTGTGACGGCACGAACGCCGACGATCCGGGTGCGGGTCACCGCCCCGGCCTGCAGGCCGTCGAGGAACTCGAGGTCCACTCGCCGCTGCTGGCTCACGACATCACCAAAGGAGAGGTGCGCGAAATCGCCGACCGCTACGGCCTCTCCGTCGCCGACAAACCGTCGATGGCCTGTCTCTCTTCCCGGATCCCGACGGGCCTCGAGGTCACCGAGGAGCGACTCACTCGCGTCGAGCGCGCCGAGGCCCTGCTTCGCCAGTGGGGGTTCGACCAGTTCCGCGTCCGCGACCACGACGGCCTCGCCCGCATCGAAGTCTCGCCCGACGAACTCGAGCGCGCACTAGACCGCGCGTTCGTCGAGACGGTTCGAGACGAACTCTCGGACCTCGGCTTCGATCACGTCACGCTCGACCTCCACGGCTACCGGACCGGCAGCGTCAGCCCCGAGAGCGACGACCGCGCCGACGAGGACGCCGTCGAATCCTCGAGCGACGACTGATAATCGAGCGACGGCCGAGCACGGGGAACCAATAGCGATCGTCGGGAGCGAGCGAAGACCCAATTGCAGTTCGGGACTAGATTCACCGTTCGTCCTCCTTTCCTCGCATTCGATGACCATTCATTCGAAATATAATCGCATTTCGCGGAGTGGATTTGCCATTGTTTGTATTTCTGTGTTATCGTCCGGTAATATTGCGCATTTCGGTACGAACGTAGCGCATGGTCCGGTATCAGTGATCGATGGACGCCGACGTGCCGCTCGAGTGGACCACCGAAGAGTGTCGAACCTACACCCCGGCTGAGACAGACCGGGAGATGCAGTATCGAACGTATCGCCACGAATCGGGCGATCTCCGGCTAAAGGTCGCGCCGGCCTCGCTCGACGGCGAGGATCATCCCGGGTACACACTGACCGCGACGAGCTATCCCGGGCTAGATCTCTCCGAGACGATGCGAGTCAGAACCGTCCTGACGTTCGAGCGCTGCGAACGGATCGCCGGCGAGTTCATGGACCTGTTTTCGGCCAGCTACGACGGCCCCGGTTCGCTCGAGGACGCACTCGACTATGCCTACGAGCGGACCCGCGACCACCGCTGACTCACTCGATTTCTAATCGGCCGCCGTCGCCGTCGTCCGCGCCGGCCTCGTCCCACTCGAGTTCGAACTCGACGCTGAGTTCGCCGGGACCGTCCGTCGGCCCCTCGCGCTCGGCTTTCACCTCGAACGTCGGGCGCGCAGGCGGCTCGAGCGTCACGGAGTCAGATCCGGCTGTGAGGGTGATCGCCTCGCCGTCGTCTAAGTTGTCCGCGACGCGTCTGAGCATCGATGCGATCTCCGCGCGGCTGTGCTCGCTTTCGGTTTTGAAGAGGACGTCTTCGGGCATACGCTCCGATACGTCGCGCACGCTGATAAATACGCGCTCGGCCGCGGCCGGATCGACAACGGCCGATCGGCGGTTAGTCGTCCGACGAGGCCACGGATTCGTCGGCCGTCGCGGTCGCCGCGGACTCGCTCTCGGCGAAGGGGTACCACGACTGCTTGGCGTCGGCCATGTAGGGCGCCTCGAAGTCCGTCTCCTCGGGCTCGCAGAACTCCACGAGCTGTTCCTCGGCCGTCGCCTCGACCCACTCGCGGAACGTCTGACCGTCCTCGCGGTGGGCCGCGTAGGCCTCGAGCAAGTTTCGGATCGCGCCCGGGGCCTCGTCGGCCGGGACGCGCTGCTGGACCCAGTCGATGAAGGAGGGGGTCTCGCCGACGCCGCCGCCGACGCCGATGTCGAAGGCCTCGACCATCTCACCGTTCTTGCGGGCGCGCATTCCCTGCAGGCCGATGTCGGCGGTCATCGCCTGCCCGCAGTCGGCCGTACAGCCCGAATAATGCATCTTGATCTTGCCCACGTCTTCGGGGAGGTCGACGGTTTTGTTGAGCCAGCGCAGCATCCGCGCCATCCGCCCTTTCGTCTCGGTCAGCGCGATCGAGCAGAATTCCGTTCCCGTGCAGGCCATCGCGCCGCGTTCGAACGGGCTCGGTTTCGGCGGGTACTCGGAGAGAAGGGGGTCGGCGAGTAGGGCCTCGAGGTCGTCGTCGGAAACGTCGACGATAACGGGGTTCTGTCGACGGGTCAGCCGGACCTCGCCGGAGCCGTACTCGTCGGCCAAATCGGCGAGTTCGATCGCATCCTCGGCCGGCAGGCGGCCGACGGGCACGCTCAGACCGACATAGTTCCGGCCGTCTTGCTGGTCGCCGACGCCGACGTGGTCGTGCTGGCCGTCCGCGACGGGCCGCCCGGCGTTGTACGTGTACTCCTCGCGGAGGTCCTCGCCCGCGGTGTGCATCTCGAAGTCGACGTACTCCTCCTGGAGGGTCTCGCGGATCTTCGCCATCCCCCAGTCCTCGGCGAAGAACCGCGCGCGGTTCTTCGAGCGGTTCTGGCGGTTCCCGTAATCGTGGTAGAGTTCGACGAATCCCCGGCCGACCTCGTAGGCGTTCTCGGGCCGGACGAAGACGTCCAGCGGCGTCGCGGCGCGGGGCTGGCGACCGCCGAGGCCGCCGCCGATGCGTACGTTGAAGCCGCGGATTTCCTCGCCACCGTCGGACTCGGCCGACGAGCCTCCGGCTTCGCCGGAGACGTCTATCTTCTTGGTCGCCGGCTCGAATCCGATGTCGTTGATCGAATCCTGCGCGCAGCCGACCGTACAGCCCGAGACGCTGATGTTGAACTTCCGGGGCATGTTCGCCAGCGCGTCGTCCTTTCGAAGCTCCTCCTCGAAGCGCTCGAGCAGGGGGCCGGACTCGACGAACTCCTCGGCTTTCCCGTGGAGCGGACACCCCGAGATGTTGCGCATCGTGTCCCCGCCCGACGAACGCGAGTGGACGCCGACCGACTCGAGTTGCTCCCAGATCTCGGGGATGTCCTCGAGTTTGATCCAGTGGAGTTGGACCGATTGGCGGGTCGTCAGATCGATCCAGCCGTTACCGAATTCGGGGTTCTCGACGGGACCCTTGGCGTACTCGCGGGCGACCTCGCCGATCGTTCGCAACTGATCGGGCGCTAAGATGCCGCTGGCGTTGGTCAGCCGCATCATGAAGTACGATTCCTGCCCCGAGCGCTGATGGAACAGCCCCCAGAACTTGAACCGGGTGAACCACGTCTCGCGTTCGTCCTCGGGAATGGCCTCGTAGCCGCCGTTCTCGGCGAACTCGAGGATGTGGTCGCGGACCTCGTCGCCGTAACAGCCCTCCTTGCGTTCTTCTTTCTTATGCACCATCGTCACTCACCTCACCGACCGAACGATCGGAGCCGAATTTCCGGGTTGTCTCACCAAACATGTCGCAATTCACGTTTTATGGCCATGTTTCTAAACTATATAACGATAATCATTTACAAACATCTGGTTTTTCTCCGCGTTCGAAATCGGTCGTGGTATCTCCAATGGAATATGGTCTATATTAGGACGTATATCGCGAGCGAGCGGAGGATGGAATGGGCGATTGGGAACACGAATTCGCGGGCATCCGCGTCATTGGACTTCCGTCCGAAACGAAGAGCGCGGCTCGCCGCCCCGATCGAGAGCCCGTCGTTGACGCTGGCGGTCGGAATCACCATACCGAAACGGCGTCGACACTCGGACGATCGAATCGGCAAACGGCGGGCGATCAGTCGTCTGCCGGGAGCGGTTCGCTCGGCGTCGGCCCCGCTCGAGCGCGGTAGAGCCCGGCCGAGAGCCCGACCGAGACGATCGCGAGGACGAGGAAGACGACGAAGCCGTTCGCGTAGCCGGCGGTCCCCTGAATATCGACGAACAGTCCGAGGATCGGTGGAAGAACGAAGCCGCCGAACGCGCCGAGACCGCCGACCAGTCCCGACGCGCCGCCGACGGCCTCCGGCACGTATTTCGGCACGAGGCCGAACACCGCCGCGTTGGCGACGCCGATGCCGATCCCGAGGAGGACCGTCGCGCCGATCGCGAGCGGGACGGTACGGGCTGCGATCAGCAGGGACGCGGCGATGCCAACGACGACGAAACTCGCGATCGCGGTCGGCTCGCCGCCGATACGGTCGCTTACGACGCCGCCCGGCACGCGGACGAGCGCCGCGAGCAGGGTAAACGCGATCGCCGTGAGGGCACCCGCGGCCTGTAGATCGAGGCCGTGAACGGCCGTCCAGTAGGAGGGAAACCACGTCGTCAGCGCGAGAAAGCCGCCGAAGGAGGCGAAAAACAGCGCGACGAGCACCCACGTCCGGGGGATGGCGGCCGCCTCGCGGATCGACGCCATCGCGTCGCCGTTGGGGAACAGGTCCTGGCCCTGCGCTTTGGCCTGCCGTCTCGCAATGCCGGCCTCGAGCCCCCGTTTTCGAAGCTGGAAAAACGGAGGGTCGACGGCGACGATCGCGTAGACGACCGTCCCGCAGACGAGGAACCCGAACCACGCGAGATACGCGCCCGTCAGGCCGAGCGCGGCGAGCGCGACGGGGACGAGAAGCGTAAAGAGGCCCGGCGAACTGTTCCCCAGTCCCGCGTACACCGCGAGCATCGTCCCCTGTCGCTCCTCGGGCGACCAGTACGACGTCTGGGTGGCCCCGACCGAGAACGTCGCGATGCCACACCCGCTCAACGAACCGAAGAGGAAGACGAGCGGGTAGTGGGCCATCGTCAGGCCGTCGGTTCCGAGGGTGACGAGCAGGGTCGACAGGCCGCCCATCCCTGCGATGGCCCCGCCGAGCAGAATCACGAACGGCTTCGCCGCACCGACGTCTTCTACCCACGCGCCAAAGGGAATGCGAAGTAGCGAGCCGGTCAACTGCGGCGCGCCGACGAGCAAGCCGAGTGCAAGCCCGGAAAGCCCCATCGCTCCCTCGAGTTCGGTCGCGACGGGGCCGTAGCAGACGACGCCGGCGAAGCCGACGAAGAAGCCAAGCGTCGCGGACGCGACGCCGCGGCGAGGACTCCCGCGGATATCGGCCCTCCCGTCGCTCGCCGAGTCGGCGGTCGATTCAGCGGACATGGGCGGTCAGGCGCTCGCTTCCGCGACTGCGCCCACGTCTCGCTCTCGGGGCGGCTCGAGGCGGACCGCACACTGTTTGAAGTTGGGCTCGTTCGAGCGGGGATCGACGTCGGGCAGCGTGAGATCGTTGACGTCGGGGTGGTGGATGGGGAGCCAGACGACACCGTCGGGGATCGCCTCGTCGGTCTCGACGCAGACGGTGACCGACGCGCGCCGGGAGACGACCCGGCCGTATCGGGCGTCATCGTCGTCCGCAGGGGCGTCGGTGGGTGCCTCGAGGTCGTCCGCGAGCGCGGCGGCCGTCGCCGGGCTGACCCGCGCCGTCGGCGGCTCGTCCCCGCGAGTCCGCACGCCGGTGTTGTACGCGTCCGGGCGGCGCGCGGTCGTCAGCGTCAGCGGGTAGGACTCGTCGGTCGGCTCCGGGAGCGGGCGAGCCTCGCCGCTCGAGAATCGCGCGCGACCGGAGCCGGTGGGGAACGACCACGATTCCTCGGCCGACGACGGGTCGGCCGACTCGTTGTCGCTCCCAGCGTCGTAATACCGGTACCCAGCCGACACGTCCGGTTTGGGTGCCGGCCAGCGGACCGCACGCTCGGTCTCGAGGCGCTCGTAGCTGATTCCCGAGCAGTCCGCGGGGGTGCCAGCGGTCAGTGCGGCAAACTCGTCGAAGACGGCTTCGGGCTCGAGCGACTCGTCGAACAGGTCGGGAACGACGCGGTCGGCGAGATCCCCGATCAGCTCGAGGTCCGTGCGGACGCCGCTCGGCGTCTCCGTGGCGGCGCGAACCCGTGAGATCGTCCGTTCCATGTTGGTCGTCGTCCCCTCGGACTCGCCCCACGTGGCGGCGGGGAGGACCACGTCGGCCAGTTCGACCGTCTCGCTGTGGAAGGCGTCCTGAACGACAAGGAAGGACTTCTCGAGCTTCTCGCGGACGTGCGTCGCGTCGGGCATGCCCGCGACGGGATTGGTCGCGACGGCGTAGACGGCCTCGACCTCGTCGCCGATCGCGTCGACGATGCCGACCGGTCCCGGCCCCGGATCGTCGGGGAGCCGCGAGGTTGGCACGTCCCACGTCTCGGCGACTTCGCGGCGGTGATCGGGATCGGCGAAGGGGCGGTGGCCGGGCCAGGAGCCCTTCGAAGAGCAAACGCGAGTTCCCATCGAGTTGGCCTGTCCGGTCAGCGAAAACGGTCCTGTGCCCGGCCGGAGGTTGCCGGTCGCGAGACACAGGTCGATCAGCGCGCCCGCGGCCGCGGTCCCGTTGACGCTCTGGTTGATCCCCATCCCCCAGTACAGCAGAGTGGGATTCTCGAGTGCGTCGGCCAGATTGTCGACGTCGGCCATCGAAACGCCCGCCATCTCGGCGGCCTCGGCGGCGTCGGGTAGTTCCGAGCGAAGCTCGTCGAAGCCGGTCGTGGCCTCGGCGACGAACGTCTCGTCGACGCGGTCGGTCTCGACGATTCGGGCGAGGACGGCACGAGCGAGCGCGAGGTCGCCGCCGGGCTCGAGCGGGACGTGGTGGTCCGCGACCTCGGCGGTCTCGCTGTAGACGGGGTCGACGACGATCAGTTCGGAGTCGTCCGCGTCGGCCGACTGGCGAATCCAGCGGAACATGACCGGGTGTGCGGCCGCCGGGTTCGCCCCCCAGACGATGTGGCGCTCGGCCTCGGGAATATCGTCGTAGGTCGGCGGCGGCGCATCGCTACCGAACGCGTCGTAATAGGCCGTCACCGCGCTCGCCATACACAGGGTCGTATTGGCGTCGTAGTACCGCGTGCCGAAGCCGCCGCGGGCGAGTTTGCCAAGCGCGTAGGCGGCCTCGTTGGTCTGCTGACCGCTGCCCAGCACGGCGACGCCGTCGCCACCGTCTGCCAGCGCGGTGCTCAGTCCCTCCGCCGCGCGCTCGAGGGCCGACTCGATGGTCGTCGGCACGAGGTCGCCGTCCGTGCGGACGAGCGGTCTGGTCAGCCACTCGCCGTCGGGGTCGGCGGTTTCGCTGACGCCTCGCTGGCAGGCCAGCCCCTGATTGACCGGATGGGCGGCGTCGCCGCGGACGGTCTCGAGGCCGTAGCCTCGCTCGGGGGCCCGCTGGACGTGCCCACAGCCGACCGCACACCGCATACACGTGGTCGGCACGAGGTCGGTCACGGGCACCACCCCGCGACGTCGAATCGAACGGGATTTTGTAGTTTACAATCAGTCTCGTCTGAGGCACATTCCCTCACTATCATTCAGCTAACCACGCCACAGGGGAACATATCCAACCACTAAACGGTAATCGTTTACGAACTGCAATTTTTCGCCGTCGAATCGGCCGGAGTCCGCAATATGCGAACGGATAAGGAGAATATAAGGACAGTATACGTCGGTGACCGGGGCGGGACGGTCGGACGAATGTCCACGAACTGGCGGTCAGTTTACGCGTGACAAAGGAGAATTCGGAGAGTCGAAAACGGACCGGCAGCCGAGCCGATCTACTCGGTGCCGACCCACTTCAGGACGAGCAGCGTCCCTTCGAACAGCAGGATCATCGTGACCGCGACGAGGACGGGTGCCATCATCGTCGGGTCGATCGTGAACATGAACGCGAGCCCGGCGAACGCCGCCCAGAAGTACAGCCGCTTTTGGATCAGCCAGCGGCGGGTCGTCACGCCCAGCATGATCGCCAGCATGATGAAGAGCGGAATCTGGAAGACGATCGCGAGAAAGCCCGTCAGCGTGATAATCAGGTCGAACGTGTCGCCGAGCGCGTACGCGATCTGTGCGCTCCCCTCTGCGTAGTAGGTGAAGTACTTGAACAGGACCGGCAACACGAGGTGGTAGGAAAACACCATCCCGCCCGCCGCCAGCACCACGCTCGTCGGCACGGCCGCGAGATAGTACTTGCGCTCGTTGGGATACAGTCCCGGCCGCATGAACAGGTAACACTCGTAGACAAACGCCGGCAGCGCGACCATGATCCCCAAAAGCGACGAGATCTTGATCCGGGTCAGCCACAGCTCGAGCGGGTGATAGAGATGTGGCGGCGGCACCTCGCCGTCGGCGTACGGGAAGACGTTAAACCAGACGAAGTGAATGGCGTCAGAGGCCCATAGCAGACCGATCGCCGTCCCGCCGGCCCCGAATAGCAAGACGACCGCCAACCGGAGGACCATCTCCTCGATGTGGTCGGCCAGGGGCATTTCCTCGTCATCCGGCGGCGTCGAGATACCGCCGATGTCGTCGTCGGGGTCGGGATACGTCGGCTCGGGGTCGTGGCGGTCGCCGACGACGCCTTCACCGTCGGTCTCGAGTGTCGAGGCGTCCGCTCGGTCGCGCTCGACCGGGCTAGTATCGGCCGCGGGATCGGGTCCAGCCGCGTCGGCGGGCGCTGGCTGTCGCTCGTCAGGGGCGTCTCGTGGCCCTTCGGAGCCCTCGACGTCGCGTTCATCGACCGGCTCGTCCGACATCTAGGGGGTAGTGATAGGCCACCGGTTATAGGCCTTTTTCTTACGACCCCCCGGTGAAAGTGAGAAGGGCGTTCGATCGACCTTCAACCCGCATACCCACTCGAAAGGTTGATAACTGGATGTCAGTTACCCCAACCCAATGAGTTCTGCCCTCGACGAGGACACCGCCCGCGCCATCAACGCCGGCCGGGAAACGATTGGCACGCTTCTCGCGGGTGCCCAACAGCACCTCCAGAAGGTGTTCATCGTGTTCCTCCTCGGGTTCATCGGCTCCTTTTACGCGCTTCGCGTCGTCATCTGGGATTTCCTTGAAGCGACCGCGACCTCCCGGATGGGAACCGGCCTCGCTGGCTCGACTGACGTCATCACCCGGACGCCGTTCGAAGTGATCCTCTTACAGGCCAAGATCGGGATGATAAGCGGGGTCATCGTCGCGATCCCCGCGCTGCTCTTTTTCACTCGAAAATCGATCCATCGTCGCGGCTACGACAGCGTCGTCCCGATATCGAAAGGTTATCTCGCCGGCTTCGTGGCCATGTCGCTGTTCCTGTTTTCGCTCGGCGTCTTCTACGCCTATAGCGTCTTCTTCCCCTTCGCGTTCGATTTCCTCGCGGGTAACGCCGTCAGCGCCGGTATCAAGCCGAGTTTCGGTATCACCGAGTTCACCGAGTTCATGGCGTTGCTGACGCTGTCGTTCGGACTCGCCGCCCAGTTGCCGCTGATCATGGGCGTGCTCTCCTACACCGAGATCGTTCCCTACGAGACGTTCCGTGACAAGTGGCGACACGCCGTCGTCACAATCTTCGTCTTCGGGGCCGTCTTCTCGCCGCCGGATCCGTTCACGCAGGTCATGTGGGCGACACCGATGCTCGTCCTCTACGTCTTCAGTCTCGGGCTGGCCAAGGTCGTCTCCAACGCCCGACGGCGTGGCGCGGCGAAATCTGAAGGATCGGGAACGGCGCACGTCAAGCGTCGCCTCCTCCAGTTTGGCAGCATCATAACAGTCATCGCGGCCGCTGCCACCGTCGCCGTCGAACAGGGCGCGTTCGACGTCCTCCATCAAGCGGTCTTTCCCGCGTTCCCAGAGCTGATCCGACCCACGGAACCGCTCGGCCTCGAGACGACGGCGGACACCCACGGCCTACTTGGCGCGGTCGCAGTCGGCATCATCGTCAGCCTCGTTGGCGGCTTCGTCGTCCTGCTCGGCTACACGGTCCGCGTCTTGCGGGGTCCGGTCTACCCGCGCGAGGACGATATTCAGCGCGCCGATACACACGAAGACGTCGACTTCGAAACGCTCGGGGCCGACGACATCGCCGACGTGCCGACGCAGGTCTTCCTGAGTATGAGCGAAGACCAGGCGCTCGAGTACTCCCGGCAGGCAATGTACGACGACGACCGGGCGAAGGCGGAGGCGATCCTCGACCGCTTCGACGCGCTCGAGGAGGGTGCCGAGAGCGGCGGCGGGTCGGCCGCAGGCGGGGCGGCAAACGCCGCAGCGAGCGGTGCGGGAGGTGGGGGTGGCGGGGACGGAAACCTCTTTGCAAACACCGCCGCGGGCATGCTCGATCCCTTCACCGAGGACGAGACGACAGAGGACGACATCGGCGGCTACGCCTACGACATCGCCTTCGTCTTCAACAGCCTCACCTCGAAGGTGTTCCGCATCGTGGGGCTGTTCATGGTCGTCATGGGCGGGACCTTCTTCTGGCTCTACTCGGACGGCATCGGACGAATTCTCAAGCTCTTCCTCAGCCGGGTTCCCCGAGACGTGCTCGTTGAGACCGTCGGTAGCGACGTCGATCTGGCCAGCCTGAGCAACTCCGAGAGCCTCGAGGTACTCATCAGCGAACTAGACATCGTCGTCGCCTTGCATCCCGTCGAAGTGCTCATCTTCGAGGCAAAGGTGAGCGCGCTCATCGGCCTCATCGCCACCCTCCCGCTGGTGCTGTTTTACGCCTGGCCGGCCGCCAAGGAGCGCGGGTTGGTCTACGGCGACCGGCGGACGTTCGTTATCTGGGGCGGCGGCCTGCTCGCCGGCTTCGCCGTCGGAATCTACCTCGGCTTCTTCTGGGTCGCACCGTCGATCATCTCGTATCTGATCTCGGACGCACTCGCCAACGGAATGGAGATCTCATATCGGATCAAGAACTTCTTCTGGCTCGTAATCCTCACCACCGTCGGCATCGGCTTCCTGCTGAATATCATCGTCACGATGGCACTGTTCCACGTTGGCGGCATCGTCAGCTATCACTCGATGCTCGAGCGCTGGCGGCCGGTCGTCGTCGGAACCTTCGCGCTCTCGGCCTTCTTCAGCCCGGAGGGAATCCTTATGATGCTACTGTTCGCCATTCCGATCTCGGTCACCTACCTGCTCGGACTGGCCGTCCTCTACGTCCTTACCGGCGGCGGCCGGCTGTTCGGCGGTGGCGGCGGTTCGACAACACAACCCGATGCCGAGGACGCAGCGGCGAAGTGACGACAGCAAGCCAGAAACGCTTTCCTCGGTCTTTCCCGTAGCGCAGATATGTCGACGACCATCGCAACGCCAGACGCGGACCAGGACTGTGCGTACTGTGGCTCGCAGATCTTCGATCACGACCCGATCTGCGTCCGCGACTGTACCGACGACTGTGGATCGCCCACCTACTTCTGTAACTACGCATGTCTCTTGGCGTACGGAGACGAGAACGACCTGACGACCGGCGATGCATGCACGTGGTCGCCCGACGAACGCGATTGCTGTTGACCACGGCGAACGGACGCTGGCCACCAACTACCCTTAAGTCAGGGACGTGCAAACGGCTACCTAACTGATGCCCAAGATCAGCGTCGAAATCCCGCAGGAACTCCTCGAGGACCTCGATGACCACGTTGGCGACGACGGCAAGTTCGTCAATCGCAGCGATGCGATCCGCGCCTCGATTCGAAAGACCCTGGATATCATGGACGAGATCGACGAGCGCCACGACCGCCTCGAGACCGACGAGTGACGGACGGGGGAGACGGTCCACTGGAAGACAGCTCCGGCGTCCCCCGAAAGCGGGTCCGGAGACGCCAGTCACCAGTGATAGCAGCCCGTCTCAGTCCTGCTCGAGACGCTGTGCGAATCCGAAGGTCGGTTTGACGTCCTCGACGCGGACCGTGACGGTCTCGCCGACCTCGGTCCCCGGCACGAACAGTCGGTAGCCGTCGACCGAGGCGATACCGTCGCCCTCGCTGCCGACGTCTTCGATCTCGACCTCGAGTTCGTCGCCCGGCCGCACGGAGGCGGTGAGCCGACCTTTGCCGATGAAGTAGACCTCGGAGGACTCGTCGCGGCTGGCTTTCGGCGAGGTGGCACGGACGTACTGGAACTCGTCTTCGACGTCGGCCCGGAAGTCGTCGACGTCCGGCCCCTCGAAGACCTTCACGACGAAGTCCCCGCCGCTGTCGAGTAGCTCGAGGGCGGTCTCGAAGGCCTGCCGCGCCAGGTGTAGCGAACGGGCTTGGTCGAGCGAGTACTCGCCGGACATGTTGGGTGCCATGTCCGAGACGACTGCGTCGACGGAGCCCCCGGCGGCGTCGATGACTCGGTCGCGCGTTTTTTCCTCGGTCATGTCCCCGCGGAGCGTCTCGACGTTATCGTGGTCGTCGAAGTCCTTGATCCGCTGGAAGTCGACGCCGATCACGTGCCCCTGCGGGCCGACTTCCTCGGCGGCGACCTCGAGCCAGCCGCCCGGTGCGGCCCCGAGGTCGACGACCGTGTCGCCCCGGTCGAGGACGTTCTCGAGGTCGTCGAGCTGTTTGAGTTTGTAGGCCGCTCGAGAGCGATAGCCCTCCTGTTTGGCCTTGTTGTAGTAGTGGTCCTTGCGACTCATTTGGGCCAGATAGCTGCTCGAGGGGGATACGCGTGTCGTTCACCGCTGACCGCGGGGGAACGCCGTGCGCGGGCGGTTTGCTCGTCGGCGTGGTGCGATCTCCGCCCGTGCGTAAAGGGTGGCTTTTTATGGCAACCGTCCGTACGGCGACCTATATGTTCAAGGCCATCGTGAGCGCCGAAACGCTCACCAGCGCGCTCGACTCGGTGAGTGTGCTGGTCGACGAGTGCAAGATCCACCTCGAGGAAGACGGACTGGAGATCCGGGCCGTCGACCCCGCGAACGTCGGGATGGTCGACCTCTCGCTCGATGCGGCTGCGTTCGAGTCCTACGAAGCCGACGGCGGGCTGATCGGCGTCGACCTCTCGCGGCTGGAAGACATCGCCGGCATGGCCGACTCCGGCCAGCTCATCCAGCTCGAACTCGACGAGGAGACCCGCAAGCTTCACATCCAGATCGACGGCCTCGAGTACACGCTCGCGCTCATCGATCCCGACTCGATCCGCCAGGAACCCGATATTCCGGACCTCGATCTGCCCGCGGAGGTCGTCCTCGAAGGGAACGACGTCAACCGCTCGGTGACGGCCGCCGACATGGTCTCTGACCACATCGCGCTGGGCGTCGACGAGGCCGAGGAGTACTTCTACGTCGACGCGGAGGGCGACACCGACGACGTCCACCTCGAGCTCACCCAGGCGGATCTGATCGATCTGCAGGTCGGCCCGGCGCACTCGTTGTTCTCGCTCGATTATCTCAAAGACATGAACAAGGCGATCCCCACGGACACCGAGGTCACGCTCGACCTCGGCGAGGAGTTCCCCGTCAAGATCTACTTCGGCTTCGCGGAGGGACAGGGACAGGTCACCTACATGCTCGCACCGCGCATCCAGAGCGACTGACGCTCCCGATCGGCGACGGGACGTGCCTCACAGCGAGACGGGCCGACGCCGCGAACGCCGTCCGGTAATCGACCCGTCGTCGGTTCTTCAAAGATCGATATGAACAGGGCAGTGATTACCTGACCGCTGGCCCAGTGGGCGCGTATGTCCTCCCCGAACGATTCGCCGGACGAGTCTGCGTCGCGCGAACACGGCTACGTCACGGCGTTCGATCCCGCGACCGAGCGACCGAGCGAGGCCGTCGTCACTGCGGTTGCCGCCGTCTTCGAGGCCGAGCCCGACGATCTGTCAGCACTGTACGATACTCTTGATCCAGACGCGCTCGACTCGCTGGTCGATCACGCCCAGCGGGCCGGGTCCGCTGGAATCCATCGAATCTGGTTCACCTACGAAGGGTTCGACATCGGCGTTCGAAGCGACGGCCAAGTCCGGATTCGAGACGCCACCGCGGCCAGCTAACGCCCTCGCTTCGCTCGGCGACGGCATCGCCGCGCCAAGCATCCTCAGTCCTGTTCGTCGAGGAACTCAAGCAGCCGCTCGTTGACGAACTCGTCGTCCTCGATGAAACAGAGGTGGGAGCCGCCTTCGATGAGTTCGAGACGGCTGTCGGAAATCTTCTCCGCGAGTAGCCGCGCGTTCTCGACGGGGACGACCCGATCGTTCGTCCCGTGGAGGAGCAGCGTCGGCACGCGGAGCCCGTCGAGGCGGTCGCTCACGTCGAAGTTCTGAACGGCGGCGGCCTGGGCCTCGCGGGCGGGGTCGCCGGCGTCTTGCTCGAGTCGCCACTCGAGGATCTGATCCATCAAATGGGGGTTCCGGTTGGTGAAGCGATCGTTGAAGGCGGGCCGCATGCGATGGCGAAGCGTCTCCCGCTTGTTCGCGACGTCGGGCGTATCGAACATGTGCTCTTGTGTTTCGTCGGGGACTGGTGCCGCGTCGGGACCGCCGTGGCTCGTACAGAGGAGCGTCAGCGACGTCGTCCGATTGTACTCGAGTGCGTAGCGCTGGGCGATCATTCCGCCCATGCTCGCACCGACGACGTGAGCGTCGTAGATCCCCGCATTCTCGAGGACGGCCTCGAGATCGGCCGCCAGCCCGCCGATCGAGTAGCCGGCCAGTTTGAGGATAACGAGGGCGCGAAGCCGCCCCGGAAGCCGCGGGACCAGCGGCGGGAGGCCGACGTCCGAACGGCCGGTGCCCCTGTTATCGGGAGCGATGATCTCGTATTCGGGGGCGATGGCTTCGCGTTGCCATCGCCACATCCACCGTCCGAACCCCAGCCCCTGTACGAAGACGACGGGGGTCGACCGGTCGCCGTCGCCACCCTCGCGCTCGTAGTAGATCGACACGCCGTCTCTCGTCGCCTGTGGCATACTCACCGTGACGTGTCGAACACCCTTGAAATCGATCCTCGAGACGGGCACAGACGACGGCAGATGCCGACGGCGGCCGCCGACCGGCGGTAATAGCGTATTACCGCCCCCTGAGAGCCGACCAGCGCAGCGACGGCGAAGACCGACTTTCGGTATCGAATCAGCGAATCGGACGGCCTCTCATAAAAGACGATTAGTGGAACCAGCGCGCTTATCCCGCCGGAGTAAAATCGTCTTACCGATGCAGCGACGCCACGCTCGGTACCCGTTTCTCGAGGCCGCTCGCGAGTCCGTCGCGACGGAGGCGGTCGATCTGGCGACCGTCGTCGAGCAAGACCGGGCGGTCGTCGACCGCGCGCGCCAACGCGTGATTGCCGCGCTCGAGGCGGGCGAGACCGGCGAGCCACACCGCGACACGAGGGTCGAGTTGCTCTCTTATCCCGTTGCGCGCGTCCTCGTGTCGCTGGTCGAGGAACAGATACTCGTCCGGAAGTACGCCCGCGCCGAGGCCGAGACGGCTTACGATCGCTTCACCGCCGATATGGCGGACACGACCGAACTCAAGAGCGTCGAGTCGACGGGGCTGGAACTCACGGACCTCCTCGTCGAGTTCGAGTTCCGAGAGTCGGTCCGCGAATTGCCCGACGGTGACGGCTACCGGATCGACGTCGGCACGTATCTCCTGCTGGCCGCGGACCTGCGGGGCGACGAGTGGCGACTCGTGAACCGGCCACTGGACGCGGGCGAAGTGCCCGTCGACGAGGATGAACTGCTCGCGCTCGTTCGAGAGGCGATCCGGAGTCGCATCGAGGACGGGCTTCCCTTCGATGTTCCCGACGCGATCGCGAACGCGCTCGCGGACGACGCCGCCGAGATTCGCGAGATCCTGGCCGATCTCGACCTCACTCGAGAGATCGACACCGTCGTCCCGGAGCTGTTCCCACCGTGTATGAAGGCGCTGCTCGATCAGATTCAGAAGGGCGAACACCTGCCACACCACTCGCGGTTCGCGATCACGGCCTTCCTCGCGAGCATCGGGATGACCACCGACGAGATCGTCGAACTCTACCGGGTGAACTCCGCGTTCGGCGAGGAGATGACGCGCTATCAGACCGACCACATTCGCGGCGAGACCTCGCCGACGGAGTACTCACCGCCCTCGTGTGCGACGATGCAGTCCTATGGCGACTGCGTCAACAAAGACGACCTCTGTGAGCGCATTCCCCACCCGATGGCCTACTACGAGGAGCGGATCGACGACGCCGACGACGAACTCGAGGACTGGCGGGAGCAGACCGACGCGGGCGAGAACGAAGCCGCGAGCGGCGACTGACGGAACGACGTTCTCCCGGCCGTCGGTCGCAGTCCGTTGCCACGAGAGCACGGTCGCGAGCCCGAACAGGCGGGCCAGCACGACGAGGATGATCCGATCCGACGAGAGATGCCGTGGCGGTGAGAGCGGCAAACAACGGCTGTGAGTGCGAGCGAGACGGCGATCCCCGGAGTGTTACTCGAGGAGACCGATCGACGTTCCCGTCGGTATCAGTCATCTGAGATGGCAGCCGTGAAATGATGAAAGCGTCCCGGCGCGTTCAGAACGTTCCGTTCGCGTCTGAGTCGAGCCCGTCCTCGGGATCGTTCAGCACGAAGGCCAGTCCGATCCCGATCGCAGTGAGCAAGACGATAAAGCCGACGATGACTCCGACGAGCATCCAGCCCCCTTCGAGCGAGAGCGTGCTGGCGGTTCCGTAGGTCGAACCGACGGCGGCCATGGCCGCCAGCATCAGGAGGACGGCGGTGATAGAGACGGCGATTTCGATGACCTGTTCGCGGTCGAGCATCGTTCGATCGGTTTCGGCGGCCGGGTGAAAAGCGCTTCGAAGAGGCCATCGGCGGAGACCCGGTCTCGGCGGTCGTGGGCACGTATAAACCGCGGCCATGAAGGCGCAAGCGAGCCCGTTATCCCCTTCGAGACCGTACTTTCGTCGAATAGCCAACCGACCAGCGAGCCCGTTTCGACGCACCCATGAAAACAACAGCGTCACCGAAAGCACCGCTGCCAGTACCGTCAGACGACCACCTCACGAAGCGATCGCGCCGCGCCCGCACCGAGCCGATGTCGGTGTTGCCGCTGGGCGACGGCCTCTACGAGGTCGAGTCCGCGAGCGATCACACCTACCTCGTCGATCTCGAGGGGGGCCGGTGTACCTGCCCGGATCACGTCTTCCGCAAGGCCCGTTGCAAGCACATTCGCCGCGTCGCGATCGAGATCACGGAAGGACGGACCCCGCCGCCGGGCGAGGTTGCCGTGGACTGTCACGACTGCGGCGAGACGCTCTTCGTCGACGAAGACGAGAGCGAGCCGTTCTACTGCGGGACCCACGAGATCTATCCGGGCGATACCGTCGTCGACCGCGAGACCGGCGACCGACTCACCGTCGTCGACGTCTCGGAACGTCGGGCCGACGCCGTCGAGATCGGCGCGACCGACACGACGGTCGCCGACTACGAGACCAACGCGGACTACGATGCCGACGTGCCCGTCGTCGGCGCGGTCTATCCCCACGCCAGGGTCGCCCGTCGCGGCGTCGTCCCATCGTCGCTGCAAGTCTACGTTTTCCCGCGGACGCGCCTCGAGCGTGAGACCCGAGTCAGGCGGGACTGACACGAGCGGCTACAACTGGGTACCGGCGTTCCCGGACTCGCTTTCGGGGGACGCCGGAACTGCTTTCCAGCCGACCGTATGAAGCGAGGGACCTCGAAAAGGCGACGGCGAAGGACCTCGAGAAGACGACGAAACGCCGTGTCGCCCTCCGAGAGAACACACACCGAGTTGCCACACCACCGCCCGTTTCTCGCCAGTGCTATGGATCTACTCGAGGAGTTCCGCGGCCTCGTCGACGTCCATCACGCCCTGTTCGACGGCGTTGAGCACGCGGAGGGTGTCCTCGTCGGGGCCGTCGTCGCCGTCGGCCGCCGCGGCTTCCTCGAGCGTCACTTTCTCCGAGCGGCCGGTGAACTCGGCGAAGTCGGTGCCTTCGGCGAGGGCGGTTTCTTTTTTGACGCGGTAGTTCCCCCCGTCGGTGACGTGGAGGTCACCGGGATGGAAGAAGTACCAGTCCTCGCGATCGAAGCGGACGCCGATCCGGGGTTTTGCGCCGAAGTTTTGCGCGAAGTAGATCAGCGCCTCGACTTCCTCGCCGGTCAGATAGATGGGGTCGCCCGAACTCGATTTCGCCTCGATCGCGTAGAATTGCTCGCTGTCGCCGGCCAACACGTCGGGGAGTTCGCGTTCAGTCGCGGAGCCGCTGGCGGGCGCGCGCATCACCGCGAAGCCGGCCTCGTCGAGCGCGTTGACGAGTTCCCGTTCACGGCGGTCGCCCTTCGCCTGAGACATATCCCGACCGTCACGGCCCGTCGATAAGAAAGAACCGAACGCGTCGCGAACGTGATCGACCGCGGACAGCTACAGCGGAACGGCGGCGGCGAGATCGACCGCCACCGACATCGATTCGGCGGTCTCGAGGTTGTACTCGAGGACGAGATACTGGAGGCCAAATTGGACGCCGTTGAAGACGGCGTGGGCGGCGATCGGCACGAGGAGGTTGTCGGTCTCCGCGTAGAGGAAACCGAAGATCGCGGCACCGCCCATGACGACCGCGACGGGGACGGCGGTCGCAAGCAGCGACTCCGAGAGCGCGGCGTAGACCGGGAAGTGAATCAGGCCGAAGATGACGCTGGCAATGGCGACCGCTCGTCGCCGAGAAAAGGCGTCGTAGAGGCGCTTCTGGACGATATTTCGGTAGAGGAACTCCTCGGCCGGCGCGTTGAACAAGAAGACGATGGCGATCATCACCAGGAGCATCGTCTGATCGTTTCCGATGTACGTCGAGACCTGATTCTCCGCGGTCGGCAGTGAGAGCAACTGGACGGCGATGCTGATCAGGACGTAAAACGCGATCCCGCCGACGACGCCGGCGAGAACGTAGCCCCATCCCCGCCGCGTCGGCCAGCGGAGGTCGACGTACGACCAGCCCCGGTCGGTGACGGCGAGGTAGATACCGCCGGCGACGACGAACCCGAGGAACCCGAGAATCAGCATGCCTGCTCGGCTGGCGATCGACGCATCAGTCGGCGCGGTGAGCAGTTCCGGATCGAGCAGAAATGCCGGCAGCGTGGTCACCTGCTGGACGCCCAGCCCGAAGAGCGCCAACACGGCAGCGATGACCGTCGAGGAAATCGGACCGTCGGTCCGGCGATGTGAAAACGTGGCCATACCAGCGGTACGGTCACTGTCCCCTTGGGCGTTCCCGTCGAGGAAATCCCGGCTTCGCGAGTCCGGCCGGCGGTCTCGAGAAAGAGAATCCCCGCGTTCATCGTCGAAACGATCGAAGAAACCGTGGGGGCCAACCGCCGGCCGGCCGGTCCAGCTACGTCCCGTGGTCCCAGCTGCTCATGTAGTCGCGCTGGGTGTCCGTCAGCGAGTCGAAGTCGACGCCCTCGGCCTCGAGTTTGATCTCGGCGATCTCTTTGTCGAGGTCGTCGGGAACGTCGTGGACGCCGGCGTCGTACTCGTCGCCGTTTTCCAGCATCTCGCGGACGCAGACGGCCTGAATCCCGAAGGACTGGTCCATGACCTCGACGGGGTGGCCAAGCGAGACGGGCG
The DNA here is from genome assembly GCF_046097095.1 of Natrinema sp. 74. Lineage (NCBI taxonomy): Archaea > Methanobacteriati > Methanobacteriota > Halobacteria > Halobacteriales > Natrialbaceae > Natrinema > Natrinema sp. 74. Next base: position 1,878,499 of record NZ_CP175698.1, on the reverse strand, counting down.
CGGCGAGGTTAACCAGTCGGCCCTCGGCGATGACGTTGAGTCGACGGCCGTCGGCCAGCTCGTAGGCCTCGACGCCATCGCGGGCCTCGTAGCGGTCGACCGCGAGATCGTCTAAGGTCTCGAGGTCGATCTCGATGTCGAAGTGGCCCGCGTTGGCGAGCAAGACGCCGTCGCTCATCTTCTCGAAGTGTTCCTCGACGATGACGTCTCGGTTGCCGGTCGTCGTCAGGAAGACGTCGCCGACCTCGGCGGCCTCGTCCATCGGCATGACCTCGTAGCCCTCCATGTGGGCCTCGAGGGCGCGGCGGGGCTCGACCTCGGTGACGATGACGTTGGCGTTCTGGCCCGACGCCTTCTTCGCGACGCCCTTGCCGCAGTAGCCGTAGCCCGCGACAACGACGTTCTTCCCGGCCCATGAGAGGTTCGTGGTCATGGCGATGGAGGCCAGTGAGGACTCGCCAGTGCCGTGGACGTTGTCGAACAGCCGCTTCATTGGCGTGTCGTTGACCGCGAAGACGGGGTACTCGAGCGCGCCGTCTGCGTCCATCGCGCGCAGGCGGTGGACGCCGGTCGTCGTCTCCTCGGCCCCGCCGACGATCCCGTCGATCAGTTCGGGGTAGTCCTCGTGGATCGCGGCCACGAGGTCCATTCCGTCGTCGACGGTGATCGTGGGCTCGTGGGCAATGACGGCCTCGATCGCGGCGTAGTACTCGTCGTCGTCGACGCCGCGCTTGGCGTAGCTGGTGATGTTTTCGTGGGTATCCAGCGCCGCCGAGACGTCGTCGTGGGTCGAGAGCGGATTACAGCCCGTGACGGCGACCTCGGCACCGCCCTCGGCGAGCGTCTCGACGAGCATCGCCGTCTTGGCCTCGACGTGCATCGCCATCCCGATGCGTTCGCCCTCGAAGGGCTGCTCGGCGACGAACTCCTCGCGAACGTGCTCTAAGATTGGCATGTGTTGGGCGGCCCAGTCCATCTTGCGGCGTCCCTCCTCGCGAGCGGTCTCGAGGTCCTCGAGTTGCTCGCTGATCGAGGGATATGCGGCGTCGGTCATGGGTCGACTGAGTGGGACCGAGGCCAAAACGGTACCGAACCGAGCCGACAGCAGTATGCGGTGCTCCCGTCACAAGCGTGGGAAAGCCGACCGAAACGCGGACGGGGAAAACGGAGAGGTGGTGGGTTCGGACACCGCGTGCCTCGTCGACCGGCACGACGCCCGCGAGGGCGACCGCCGATCGCGTTCCGACGCCGGCGACGACCGAGGGAGTGGATCGGAACCGTCGGTCGGCGTCAGTCGGTCGACTGCGAACGACAGTCGTTACTCGTCGGAACTCGGTGGACCGGCGTGACTCGGCGGGCCGCCGCCCTTCTTGTCATCGTCGTTTCCGCCGTTGCCCTGATTACCGTCGTCGGTCGGCGGACCGGCGTGGCCCGGCTGGCCGCGCTTACCGTCGCTCTGATTACCGTCGTCGGTCGGCGGACCGGTGTGACCGGGCGGACCGGCGTGACCCAGCGGGCCGGCGTGGGCCGGCGCGTTACCGGGGTTGTTCTCGACGACGAAGTTCGCGACCGCGAGGCCGATCGAGCCGTTCGTCTCGTTTTGCTGTTCCTCGACGAACTGGGAGACGAGCGAGCCGAAGTCCGTCGCGGACTCGTTGGCAGTCTCGTTGCCGCCGGTGTCGGCCGTCAGCGTCGCCGTGGCCGTCGCCGTCTGGTTACCGGCCGCGGCGGTGATCGAGACCGTCACGTTCTGTTCGGGTGCGGGGAGGTCGACCGTGCCGTTCGCGTCGGTCGTGTAGTCGCCCGTCCCACTGTACGATACGTTCTCATCGGTCGTCGCGACAGAAACGGTCGCGTTTTCGACCGTACTGTTCGTATCCGTCACCGTAACGAGACCGTTGCTATCGTCGACGGACACCGATAGATCGCCGTCAACTTCCTGTGCCGCCACCGTGCCCGCCGATGCGAAGACGGACACGAGCATGACGGCCACGAGTGCCGTCGTCAGCAGTCGATTCTTCATCATCCGAGCGTGACTTTCAGGCAGGATTAAATAAACCCGGCCGGCAGTTCTCGGGGTTTGTTACGTGCCAAAGCGGAGCGAGAATCGTTTTGGGAGTTTATCGACCGATCTGAGGGTTTATTTCTCGCTCGGAGGGTTCCGTCGATCGACTCGAGACAGCACCTAGCCGTCAGCACGAGCGGCCAGCGCGTCGGCCGCCTCGAGCGCCCGTTCCCGAACCGCCGCCTCGTCCAGCGTCAGCACCTCGCGGTCGCGCATGAGGACGCGGCCGTCACAGACGGTGTGGCGCACGTCGGCCGCCGCGGCCGCGTACGCAAGGTGGCTCACGAGGTCGTGGGCCGGCGTCAGATGCGGTTCGTCGAGGTCGATCACCGCGAGGTCGGCCGGTGCGCCTTCCTCGAGTCGACCCGACTCGAAGCCGATCGCCTCCGCGCTGCCCCGGGTCGCCATCTCGACGACCGCCTCAGCGGACACCGCGCTGGCGTCGTCGGCCGCGAGTTTGCCGAGCATGGCCGCGTCGCGGGCCTCGTCTAGCATCGAGAGGTCGTTGTTCGAGGCCGCGCCGTCGGTTCCCAGACCGACGGTGACGCCGGCCTCGAGCATGGATTCGACGGGAGCCATCCCGCTTGCCAATTTCATATTCGAGGCCGGACAGTGGACGACGCCGGTTCCGGCCTCGGCGAGCAGGTCGATCTCCGTCTCGTCGAGGTGGACGCCGTGGGCGACGAAGTCCTCGGACTCGAGCATCCCGCGCTCGGCGGCGTACTCGAGGGGGCGCTCGCCGTGTTCCTCGACGATCGGCGCGACCTCGTCTGCGGTCTCGTTGGCGTGGTAGTGGATCGGTACGCCCGCCTCGCGGGCTTCGGGGACGAACTCCTCGAGATACTTGCTTCCGACGGTCGTCAGCGAGTGGGGCATAAACGCCGTCGAGATCCGGCCGTCGGCCGCGCCGTCGTACTCGCGAGCGATCTCGAGGCTCGTCTTCGCGTCGTCGCGGGCGGCCTCGCCGTCCTTGGCGACGGTGACGATCCCGTGGCCGAGCCGGGCGCGGAGCCCCGCGTTCTCGACCGCCGCGGCAACCTTGGGGACGTGGAAGTACATGTCCGCGATCGCAGTCGTGCCGGCTTTGATCTGCTCGAGCAGCCCCAGTTCGGCACCGACGCGGACGTCTTCGGGTCGCAACTCGCCCTCCGCGGGCCAGATGTCCTCCTGGAGCCACGCGTCGAGGGGCTTATCGTCGGCGTACCCCCGCAGGAGCGTCATCGCGACGTGGCAGTGGCCGTTGACGAACCCCGGCGTGACCAGCGAGTTCGCGGCGTCGAGCGTCTCGTCGGCGTCGCCTCCGAGACCGGTCCCGGTCTCGAGGATCTCGCCGCTATCTCGGTCGACCAGTACGTCCGCGGCCGTCACCGACAGGTCGGGTTCGAGGACCCGCCCGTCGGTGATCGCAAGCGTCGTCATTGGTTTGGGATTCTCGTCGGGCCGCCTTAGCCTGTCGATAGACCGCCGTGAAACGAGTCGCGACCTTTATGGATCATTTCGAAGACATAACGGTATGGACACCCAGACTCGAGGGGATCGCACGTCCGCCGGCAGCTATCCGCCACGGGCCGCGCTCACGGACGCATGGGACGAACACCGCCGGTACGTCGGCTTCGCCGCCGGCCTGTTCGCGGTCGGCATCGTCATCGGCATCGCGCTGCTGGCCGCCGGTTACAACCTCCTCGAGATCATCCAGGAGGCGATCGGCGAGCCGCTGTTCCCAGACATCGGCAGCCGGAGCAGGGCCGAACTGGCGCAGTTCCTGTTGCTCAACAACAGCCGGGCGTTCATCTTCTCAATCCTCGGCGCGCTCACGCTCGGCCTCCTGACGGCCTGGGCGATGCTGTTCAACGGCGTCATCGTCGGCAACGTCGGCGCGTCCGTCGCCGGCGAGATCGGGATCGGCTACATCCTCGTCGGCCTGCTCCCCCACGGGATCTTCGAACTCCCGGCGCTGTTCGTCGCCGCCGGCGTCGGCTTTCGGTTCCTGTACCGGATCGGCCAGCGCGTCCGCGGTAGCCGCGACGCCATCGTCACGAAATCGTATCTCTACCGGACCGCTGTCCTCGTCCTCGCGGCCTGGCTCTTACTTGCCGTCGCCGCCGTCGTCGAGGCGTTCGTCACGCCCGCCCTGCTCGAGGCGCTGTTTGCCGGGCAACTCGAGGGCGCGAGCGCGACTCCCTAACGACGGCGATCGGCCACCGTTTCGGTCAGTTCACGGTCCTGAGCGGATCGAATCGCCAGCTCGAGTAGGGCAAGGACGAATACGGCAGCGGAGAGATAGAGGAAGGAGAGACCCGGATGCGGGCCTTCCGGAGCGGGAGACGACGGGAACACCGTGGCAGCGACGATGGCCGGGGCGGCGACCGCATACAGGGTCAGCGGTGCGACGAGGCCGCTAAATCGTAGTCCTGCGAGCATAGCCGCCGTGGCGACACCGGTCGGAACGAGAACGAAGCAAACGGTCGAAACGTCCGTCTGAACGTAGTTTGGAAGATCCAAAAGCCCGACACCGAGACCGACGACGAACCCGGCGCTGCAGAGAGTTAGCCACGATCGAGACCGTGATGGCAGAAAGTCCGGGAGGTGTCGAAGCCGGTCGTCACCGAAGCCGTATTCGGACCGGAGTGTGAACTCGGCGACACCGGCAACGATCAACAGAGAGAGCCACGCGTACCACGATTTCGCGTAGCTCGAGGCATAGACCGGCCCTTCGATAAACAGTTCTGTTGGACCCATCACCGCTTCGGGAGCAGGAGCCGTCAAGACGAGGGACACGACACCGCCGAGAAGCAAACCGAGCCCTCCGGCAGGCGCGACCAGTCGAGTAGCGGCCGTAACGACTACTGGAACGAAGCCGAGAGCGAACACGCCGATCCAGATCTGGGGCGTCTCGAGTACGGAACCGACGAACACGGCGTTGAGAGACGTGGGGTTCCCGGGCTCGAAAAGCGGCGAGTTCACGTGCGTCAGCATTCCAAGCGTTAGGACAACGTTCAGGAACCCGCCGAGGCAACCGAGGACGACCGACCCGACGAGCGAGCGATTCATATCGATCTTCCGCTGTCGCGGAGCGGATGGCCAAAGCGGTTCGATAACCGGCTACCGTCGGCGGGCAGTACGACCGGTTCGGAACCGCACTCACCGGTGGGAAAGCGTGTCCCGAGTGCGGTGCGTGTTCCATCCATCACAGTGGGTTCCGTGGCATCCATGTCTGCGCGTTCTGTACCGAAAGCGGTACTCGAGTATCAATTATAGCTTCCCTCATTTGTAATTTACCCCACATCTTCGTGGATCCCCGTCCGTGGGTACGGGAGAGAACACAGCGAAGCGGCGGAGAGACCGATCGAGCCATCACTTCCGTCCTACGAGGGAAGTCCTGTCCGATATCACCGTTGTCGAAGCACTGTTCGCCGTCCGACTCGAGGGCGCGAGCGCGACTCCCTAACGACGGCGATCGGCCATCGTTTCGGTCAGTTTACGCCGCTGAACGATTCTGAACGGCGTGTATCGTCCCCCCTCTTTTCCTCGGGCAACTGATTTTCATCGAGTATGAATAGACGCGCAATCCAACTGGTACTCGTTGCGGCGCTGGTCGCCATCGCCGGCTGTGCCGGCGGCATGGGTGGACAGCCAGCACAGGAATCGACGAACGACGACGGAACCACGGTGGACTCGAGCGACGGCGGCGTCGGCACGGCCGCGTTCTACGTGAGCGACGAGCCAAGCGTCATCGACGACTTCGAGCATCTCAACGTGACGATCACGAAGGTCGGCTTCAAGAAAGTCGGTAGCGCGAGCGACGGCAGCGGAAACGAGTCCGACGGCGAAGAGAGCGATGCGGACGACGATCCCGAATCGACCAACGAAACGGCGGCCGACGAGACTGACGGCGAGACGGGGAACGAGACGAACACCGACGACGGAACCGGCAACGAGACCGAGTCCGGTGAGGAGAAGAAAGGCGGCGACGGCGGTGACGGCGCGTCCGAGGAGCGCTGGGTCGAGTACGACGTCAACGAGACGACGGTCGACCTCACCGAACTGCAGGGCGCGAACGCGTCCATGATCGACGCGTTCGAGCTGCCGGCCGGCGAGTACGAGACCGTCTTCATCTACGTCAGCGACACCGAAGGCGTCCTGACCGACGGGACCACGACGCGGGTGAAACTGCCGAGCAACAAGCTCCAGCTCCACACGACGTTCACCATCGGCAATAACGAGTCGGTCGACTTCGTCTACGACATCGCGCCCCACAAGGCCGGCAAGAGCGGGAAGTACGTCCTCAAGCCGGTGATCAGCCAGAGCGGCACCGGAGAGGACGTCGAAATCCGCGACGTCGATAACGAGCAGGACGACGAGGAGACGGACGACGAGAAGGGCAACCCCAACGGGAACGGCGACGGAACGGCCACGGAGAAGCCGCGGGAGAACTAACGCAGAAACGCGAACGCTACTTCTCGAGCGGGTCGATACCCGTTCGCCGACGCTGTGAGACGCCGTTCAGCGCCGAAGCCGACCGAGCAGCTGGTAGTCCCGGTCGGGCGTGTACCGGCGGAACAACAGGCTGTTCGAGAGGACCGACACCGACGACAGCGCCATCGCGCCGGCCGCGAGGACCGGCTGGAGCAGCCCCAGCGAGGCTAGCGGGATCATCGCGGTGTTGTAGCCGAGCGCCCAGACGAGGTTCTGCTTGATCTTCTGGAGGGTCGCCTCCGAAATTCGGATGGCCTTCACCACGTCCAGCGGATCGTCGCGCATCAGGGTCACGTCCGCGGCCTCGATGGCCACGTCCGTCCCGGAACCGATGGCGGTGCCGACGTAGGCGACCGCGAGCGCAGGCGCGTCGTTGACCCCGTCGCCGACCATCATCGCCTTTCGACCCGACGACTGGATCTCCTCGACGGCGTCGGCCTTGTCCTCCGGCAGGACGCCCGCGCGGACGTTCTCGGGGTCGATCCCAACGCGCTCGGCGACGGCGCGGGCCGTCCGCTCGTTGTCACCAGTGATCAGCATCACGTCGAGGCCGCGCTCGCGCAGCGCGGCGACCGCATCGGCCGAGCGTTCCTTGACCGTGTCGGCGTCCGCGACCACGCCCGCGACCGCGCCGTCGACCGCGACCAGCATCGCGGTCTTGCCCTCGCGCTCGAGCCGTTCCATCGCCCCTTCGGCGGGCGCGGGATCGACGCCGTCCGACTCGAGCAGCCGCCGGTTGCCGACTAGCACCTCGTGGTCGCCGACGGTCGCCCGAACGCCCTGTCCGGGGACGTTCTCGAACTCGTCGGGATCGGTCGGCTCGAGACCGCGTTCCGCGGCCCCCTCGACGATGGCCTGCGCGAGCGGGTGTTCGCTGTTGCGCTCGGCGCTGGCGGCCAGTCGGAGCACCTCGTTTTGATCGAGACCCGCTCGAGCGGTCAGCGCGCCGCCGTCGGCGGCCGGTTCGCCGCCGTCAGCGGCGGTCGCCGTCTCCCCGTCGTCCTCGAGCGCGACCACGTCGGTCAGCGTCATTTCGCCGGTGGTGAGCGTGCCGGTCTTGTCGAAGACGACGGTGTCGACGTCCTTCGCGCGCTCTAAGACGTCGCCGCCCTTGAACAGGACGCCGTTTTGCGCGCCCAGCGTGGAGCCGACCATCGTCGCCGCGGGCGTGGCCAGCCCCAGCGCGCAGGGACAAGCGATCAGTACCGCGGAGGCGAAGACGACAACCGCGAACTCGAACGTCGAGAGCGCGGCCGGGCCGCCGCCGACCAGCCCCCACAGCGGGAGCGAACCGACGAAGCCCGCGAGCGCCTCGGGGAAGAGGAACCAGATCAGCCCCCAGAAGATCGCGTTCAGGATGACCGCGGGGACGAAGTACGCCGAGATCCGATCCGCGAGATTCTGGATCTCCGGCTGGCGCGCCTGCGCTTCCTTGACCGTCTGGACGATCTGCTGGAGCGCCGTGTCCTTGCCGACCTTCGTCGCCTCGACGGTCAATACGCCGTTCTCGTTGACCGTCGAGCCGACGACCTCGTCGCCGGGTTCTTTCTCGACGGGGACCGACTCACCGGTCACCATCGACTCGTCGACCGCCGACTGCCCGTCGACGACGACGCCGTCCGTCGGCACCTTCTCGCCCGGCCGGACCTTCATCCGATCGCCGACCGTGACGTCCTCGAGGGGCACCTCCTGTTCGGTCCCCTCGTCGTCGACCAGCGTGGCCGTCTCGGCCTCCATCTCGAGCAGCTTCCGCAGCGCCTCGCCGGCCTGGCCCTTCGAACGGGCCTCGAGGTAGTTACCGAGCGTGATGAACACGAGGATCATCGCGGCGGTGTCGAAGTAGAGACTGCCGGCGAGCAGGTCCAGCAGAACGACGAGGCTGTAGAGGTAGGCCGTCGACGAGCCCAGCGCGATCAGTACGTCCATGTTGGCCGACCGGTTCTTGACGAGCGCCGTGTAGGAGTTTGCGAAGAACTCCCGGCCCAGCAGAACGTAGACGGGCGTCGCGAGCAGGAACTCGACCCAGCCAAACGAGATTCCGAAAACGGTCTCGGGAACGAGGTCTCCGCCGAGCAGGAACTTGTCGGCGAGAAACAGCAGGAACGGGGCCGACAGGACCGCGCCAAAAATCGTCAGCCGGCGCTGTTTGCGGATCTCCTCCTGTCGGGCCGCGTCGCGCCGTTCCTGATCAGACTCCTCGCCGCCCTCGTCGCGGACGGGCGTGTAACCCGCCTCCTCGATGGCCTCGTAAAGCGCCGACAACGAGGTGTCTGCCGGGTTGTACTCGACGGCCGCCTCGTCGGTTGCGTAGTTCACGTCGGCGTCGATGACGCCGGAAGTGTCCTCGAGGGCCGACTCGTTGGCCTCAGCGCAGTTCGCACAGGACATGTCGGTGATGCCGATCGACCGACTCGCACGCACCGCGTCGTATCCGGCGTCCTCGATCGCGCCGTAGATCTCCGCGAGCGATACTGCCTCGGGGTCGTACTCGACGGTTCCCTCGTCGGTGGCGAAGTTAGCGGTGGCCTCGTACACACCGTCGAGAGACGTTACGGCATCGGTAATCGCCTGCGAACAATTCGCACAACTCATGCCCCGAATGTCGAGGTGTGTAGTCCGTGTGCTCATTACAAACGTCTAGGGGAGCCAGCTTTACTCGTTTTACTGGCTAGAATCCAAACCAGATCGAGCGAGTGAAATTGGAATCGAAAGTCAGGCCCCCTCCTCGAGTCGTTCGTATCGACCTTCGAACCGGCTCGAGCAGGAGGAACAGCAGAAGTGATACACCTCGCCGTCGATGCGGGTCGATTCACCCTCGCTGTCGACGGTATTGCCGCATTCGGCGCAGGTGAGCGCGAACGAGGTGCCGTCGAGCGACGGCGTCCACTCGGCGTCGTCGAGCAGCGTCACCGCGTAGTCGACACCGTCGGTGGGAAAGAGCCCGTCGAGCCACTCACGGACCCGCTGGACCTGTGCACGCGCGTAGAACCAGAGTTCGCCGTCGGCGGTTACGAAGACGTGCTCGACGGCGTCAGCGTCCGCGATCGCCGCTCTGCAGTCGTCGACCACGCTCGGGGGAACGGTCGCCCGCACGAACACCGGGATGCCGGCCCGGAGCTGTGACTGATCGACGTCGACGGTGAAGCCCTCGATGATGCCGGCCTCCTCGAGGCGGTCGACTCGATCCGAGACGGCCGGTCCGGAGAGACCGACTCGCTCGGCGATCTCGCTGTACGGCCGGCGGGCGTTCTCGCCCAACAGCCGCAGGATTTCCATATCGGTTTCGTCGAGGTCTCGCATACTGGCCGTTCGGTCTCGAGGGCAAAGAGTTCGGGGGATAGTGCTTTCGATTCAAAAGTGGGTATCGTCTCATGCTTCGGGTTATAAAGGATAATGCACAAAGAACCCGAGTCCGTATATGAGCCTATGAGCCGGACAATCACCGTCGAAGGCATGTCCTGTGAACACTGTGAACAGACCGTCGAAGAAGCGCTCGAGGACGTCGACGGCGTCAACTCGGTAGACGTCGACCGCGACGCGGAGCAGGCGACCGTCGAGGGCGACGCTGAGACGCCGGCGCTCGTCGAAGCGGTCGACGAGGCCGGCTACGAGGCATCGGCGTAATCGAGCCAGTCACCGTTTTACGACGCTCCAATCTGCGGTCGAGAGCCGACAGAGTACACCGTGGCTTCGAAAGCGGCCGAGGCCGAGACGTTCGGATCGGTACGCGGCTTCGGCGAGGCAGGTTCGAATTCGGTCAGCGAATCGTGCACAACCGTACATATCGAAGGTGATCCGTACAGCGACCTTGGGTTCGAAGGGAAAATTGCATTGAATACGGAGACCGTTTTCCGAGGTGGAGACGGACGACCCGTCGCCGGTGATCCACATGACAGCAGAGACACGCGACACCCGACTCGCCACGGCCGTCCTCATTGCCATCGGTGCCCTCATCGTACTTCCAATGGTGTTCATGGGGTTCGGAATGCTGGGCTTTGGCCCGATGATGGGCGGCACGTGGGGCCACGGAATGTGGGGCGGCGGAACCGGAGCCGGTTGGATGGCGCTCGTCGCCGTCGCGATGCAGTTAGCGTTTCTCATCGCGATCGTCGGCGGGGGCTACCTCCTCTACCGCGCAATCGCCGGGCCGGGCGGTAACGATCGGGCACTCGAGGAACTGCGCGTCGCGTACGCCCGCGGCGACCTGAGTGAGGAGGAGTACGAGCAGCGACGGAACGCGCTCGAGCGGGATCGATAACGCCGCGGCGGCAGACTGCGCCTCGAGCGGCCCGCGTTACCGCGGTGGCGCGGTCGGCTGCGACGGCCGGGCTCGGTATCGAGACGGTGTGCCGTCTCACGGACTGTCCGCGAACCCGTTCCCGACTCCGTCGTGCCCGTGAGCGACGGCGGGAGCGTCGGTCCGGCTACCGGTCAGACAGTCGCGGCTCAGTCCGCCGGCCGCGGCTCTCCCGACGCGGAGACACCCGGTAGGCTCGGCACGGAGAGGTCGACGCGTCGGAGGAACTGCGCGTTGATCGCGACGATCACCGTGCTGAGCGACATGAGCAACGCGCCGACCGCCGGCGAGAGGAGAACGCCGATCGGCGCGAGGATCCCGGCCGCCAGCGGGAGCGCGAAGACGTTGTAGCCCGCGGCCCAGACGAGGTTCTGTTGCATCTTCCGGTAGCTCGCGCGACTCAGTTTCACGAGCCGAACCACGTCCATCGGATCGTTCTGGACCAGCACGATCTCCGCTGACTGGACGGCGACGTCCGTTCCGCTGCCGATCGCGACCCCGATGTCGGCCCGCGCGAGCGCCGGCGCGTCGTTGACCCCGTCGCCGACCATCGCGACGGCTTTCCCCCGCTCCCGTAGCTCCGTGATCTTCGCGTCCTTGTCCTCGGGCAGTACCTCGGCGAAGACCGTGTCGATCCCGAGGTCGGCCGCGACCGCGTGGGCCACGTCCTCGGAGTCGCCTGTCAGCATCGCCACCTCGAGTCCCAACTCGTGGAGCGCGTCGACCACGCGGTAGCTCTCCGGGCGGATCACGTCCGCGAGCGCGACCGCGGCGATCGGCCGTTCCTCGCGACTCGCTCGGTCTGAGGGCTCGCTGCGCTCGCCCTCGCGAACGAGATACACGACGGTCTGTGCGTTCTCGCCCGCCCGCTCTGCGAACTGCTCGAGTGTCGCTGGCACGTCACCCTCGAGTTCCGCGAGCAGGTTCGGCCCGCCGACGGAGACCCGTTCGCCGTCTCGCGGTTCGTCGCCGCGAGATACTCCGGCGGCGCGAAGCGCCGCCCCGTCGACCGTCGCACGAACGCCGCGACCTTTCAGCGCCTCGAAGTCGGTTGCCGGACGCGTCTCGAGGCCGCGTTCGTCGGCCGCCTCGCGGATGGCCCGGGCGATCATGTGCTCGGAATCGCCCTCGACGGTCGCGGCGAGTGCGAGGGCTTCGTCCTCGGAGACGCCGTCAACGGTCGCGATATCGACGACGCCCTGTTCGCCCTCGGTGAGCGTCCCGGTCTTGTCGAAGACGACGGTATCGAGGGTTCGAGCCTGCTCCATGGCGATCCGGTCGCGGACGAGCATCCCGTTGCGCGCGGCCAGCGAGGTGTTGATCGCGACGACCAGCGGGATCGCCAGCCCGAGCGCGTGCGGACAGGCGATGACGAGGACGGTGACGACCCGCTCGATCACCGCCGAATCGAAGCCCGTCGCGATCGTCCACGCGACGGCCGTGACGACGGCCGCGCCGAGCGCGACGTAGAACAGCCAGCCCGCGGCGCGGTCGGCCAGCGCCTGCGTCTTCGACTCACTCGACTGAGCCTCCTCGACCAGCCGCATAATGCCAGCAAGCGTCGTCTCCTCGCCCGTCGCGCTGATCCGCACGCGAAGGCTGCCGTCCCCGTTGATCGTTCCGCCGATTACCTCGTCACCGGGCTCCTTCGCGACCGCCATCGATTCGCCGGTGATCATCGACTCGTTCACGTCCGAGTCGCCCTCCTCGACGACGCCGTCGGCGGGCACGCTCGCGCCGGGCCGAACGAGGACGAGATCTTCCGCCTCGAGTTCGCTCGCTGGCACTTCTTCGGTCTCACCGTCATCCGTGATCCGCTCGGCCGTGTCGGGCATGAGTTTCGCCAGTTCGTCCAGCGCGCTCGAGGCCCGCCGGACGGAGCGCATCTCGATCCAGTGGCCCAGCAGCATGATGTCGATCAGCGTGACGAGTTCCCAGAAGAACGCCGCCTCCGTAGGGACGACGACGCTCGCGAGGCTGTAGCCGAACGCGACGGTGATCGCCATCGAGATGAGCGTCATCATCCCCGGCGCGCGATCGCGCAGTTCGGGGACGGCCATCTCGAGGAAGGGGACACCGCCGTAGGCGAAGACGATCACCGCGAAGACGGGATTGATCCACTCGCTGCCGGGGAACGCGGGGACCGAAAAGCCGAGCCACGTCTGGAGCGCCTCGCTGTACAACAGAACGGGAATCGAGAGCAGCGTCGAGACGAAAAACCGCCGCCGGAACATCGTCTCGTGGCCCTCGTGCATTCCGCCGCCGTGGTCGCCGTGACCGCCACCGTGGTCGTGGCCACCACCGTGATCGCGATTTCCGTGTTCGGCGTGGCCCTCCCCGCGTTCCTGCCGGTCCTGGATTTCGTCGTGTGCGCGCTCGGCGTCGTCGGCCTCGTCCTCGAGCAGCGACTCCTCGACCCGGTCGGACCGCTCGCGGTCAGCAGCCGACACGCCGTCGTCGTCCACGCGGTGATCGTGCTCGTCCATCACTCCATCCTCGAATGAGATACGGGGCCGTGCCCCAAGGAGCTGGGGGTGGCCGTCGCCGGGAGCGGGCATGCCACGAGCCGACCGCTCGCCCGGATGAAAAGACAATTCCCCGCCGCTACCCAACACCGGACATATGCGAATCGCCGTTCCCAACAAGGGCCGCCTGCACGAGCCGACGATCGACCTCCTAGAGCGGGCGGGACTTCACCTCGAGAACGGTGCCGACCGCAAACTCTACGCCGACACCGTCGATCCCGACGTGACCGTGCTGTTCGCCCGCGCGGCCGACATTCCGGAGTACGTCGCCGACGGCGCGGCCGACCTCGGTATCACCGGCTTCGATCAGGTCTGTGAGGCGCGCGTCGACACCGTCTCCGAGTTGCTCGACCTCGAGTTCGGGCGCTGCCGACTGGTCCTCGCCGCGCCCGAGGACGGCGACATCGAGTCCGTCGACGACCTGGCGGGCAAGATCGTCGCCACGGAGTTTCCGAACATCACGGAAGACTTCTTCGCCGACACCGGCGTCGAACCCGACATCGTCGAAGTCTCGGGCGCGACGGAGCTGACCCCCCACGTCGAGATGGCCGACGCCATCGTCGACATCACGAGCACCGGCACGACGCTCAAGATGAACCGGCTGGCCGTCGTCGACGAGGTGCTCGAGAGTTCCGTCCGGCTGTTCGGCCGCGACGACATCCTCGAGGAGCCGAAAGTCGAGGAGGTCCGGACCGCGCTGTCTTCCGTCAAACACGCCGAGGGGAAGCGCTACCTGATGATGAACGTGCCACAGGAACGACTCGAAGACGTCCGCGACGTCATTCCGGGGATGGGCGGCCCGACGATCATGGAGATTGCCGACGAGGGCGACGAGGAGAAGGTCGCAGTCCACGCGGTCGTCAACGAAAGCGACGTTTTCGAGACGATCACCGAGGTCAAGGCGGCCGGCGCGAGCGATATTCTGGTGACCGAAATCGAGCGACTCGTCGAGTGAGCGGCCGGCGCGAGCCGTCGCGACGAGGTTATTTCAGCCGGGCGGCGATCGGCCGCTCGAGGGAGTCAAACTCGAGGAGGGATTCGAACGCCGAGCAGTTTGTGGCCGGGCCGACGAGGTTTCGAACCCGGTCGAAGCGAACGATATCGTGGTCCTCGAGCAACGGGAGATGAGTTCGGCACAGCGACGTGTGAATTCGCTGGCGAAGCCGATGGATCGTCGTCCCGACCGTCGGATCGTGCTCCGCGTCGGCGAGTCGACCGACCAGCGTGCGGACCGAAATCGGCTCGTCGGTCGCAAGCGCACAGCGGATCACCTCGCGCCGGCGATCGCTCTCGAGCACGTCGCGGATCGTCTTCCGCGGGAGGGGGCGGTACCCGATCGCACCGTCAGTACCGAGGTGAACCCGATCCGAACCGGTCGTCGGTCGCTCTGGATGGATCGTCATGGGCACGTGACAGTCAGCGACCGAGATCCGGATAAACGCGACCGGTCGTTTCGACGAATCCGACTCGGTTCAGTCGAGTCGGGCCTACTCGGGCGAGATTGAACGATCGACAATCCGGTGAAAGCGACGGCGATTCGTGTGACTGGTGACGAAACAGAACACGGACCGAGGTCTCGACCGGTGGTAAGCCGTGACTACCGGCCGGAGGTCGGTGAAAACGAGGACCGCAAACGTCGAGCGCGGCGGTCGTTCACGGCGCGCCCGTCGGCGGCTGGTACTGCGGTGGCGTCGGTATCGGCTCGGGCAGGTGACGAAAACGGACGGCGTTACTCGAGCAGGCCCAGATCCTCGAGCCGAGAGACGATCTTGTCGACGGCGTGTTCGGCGTCTTCAGGCTTCTTGCCGCCGGTGATGACGAGCTTGCCGGAGCCAAACAGCAACGCGACGACCTCGGGCTCGTCGAGACGGTAGACGAGACCGGGGAACTGCTCGGGCTCGTACTCGATGTTCTCGAGACCGAGGCCGATGGCGATCGCGTTCAGGTTGAGATTCCGGCCGAGGTCGGCTGACGTGACGATGTTCTGGACGACAATCTCGGGGTCCTCGTTGACCTGAATCTGGAGTTCGCGGAGCTTATCGAAGACGATACGCAGGCTCTCGTGGACGTCGTCGGTGCTCTTCGCGCCGGTACAGACGATCTTCCCCGACCGGAAGATCAGCGCGGCGGACTTGGGATTCTGGGTGCGGTAGACGAGACCGGGGAACTGCTCGGGGTCGTAATCGGCCCCCTCGAGGTCCATCGCGACGCTCTGGAGGTCGAGTTCCTGCCCGATGCCGGTCGACGCCACCACGTTTTCGATGTTGATGGTGTCCTTCGGATCCGTCATTAGTCGCTTTAAAAAACGTATTTAAGGCTTATAAAGGTTGGTACCGCCACCTGATATATCCGGTTTATACGGTCGGGGCCGACCTGCGAACATTGCCGGTTTTCGGCTGCCTGCATGCGCAGCGGTGGTATCTCGCTTCAGATCCGACGGTCGAGGTGCTATGGCGCGCGCTGACCACAGTTCGCTGGCCGCTCACTGATGGTCGATGAGGCGCGAGGTCTTCGCGAACTTCGTGAGCGAGTGGCTTGGACGACGCTCTTCGTCTGCCAGTGGATAAACGACCGCCCGGCGGGAGTGAGATCGGCTGGGGAGGACGTGGCGCTTCCGTGTCGCCACGATAGCAGAGCGCTGGCCGCCGAAAGACGGTGGAAGAACGGCCATCGGGGAGATGATCCGTAATCGATCCCCGAAAAACGGCAGCCTCATACCCGAGGGCCGGCCACCATCGACCGTGTACCTGCTCGAGCTAGGCGGCGAGGACGACCCGTTCGCGGCCCGCGAAGCGGAGAGTGCCGCCAGCGGCGTCGAACGGATCGCCCCCGGTCTCGCCGTCGCGCGTGTGATCAGCCCCGAACGCGTTCGCGGGCTCGCCTACACCCGCCGCGCGAGCGACCTGCTGGGCCGGGGTGACGCGGACCTCGCGAGCGCCCGCGCCGTCCTCGAGGCCGCCACAATCGACCGCGAGGGCTCGGTCGCCGTGCGCGCGACCGACGTCCACGGCTCGAGCGGCGTGAGCACCGACCGAGCCGAGCGTGAACTCGGGCAACTTCTCGTTGATCGGGGCTTTGCGGTGGACCTCGAGGAGCCAGACCACGTCCTTCGGGTCGCGTTTTCGGAGGGTGTGCTCGATGCCGGCGGAGGTGACGTGCTCGAGCACGCAGACGGAGAAGCTGGCGACGAGCCGACGGGCGAACGGGTCTCCGTCTGCGCGCTCGGCTGGCTCGCGGCCGAGAGCGTCCGCGACTTCGGGAGCCGCGCGCCGACGGACAAACCCTTCTTCCAGCCCGGGAGCATGGACCCGCTGCTCGCCCGGGCCGTCGCGAACATCGCCGGTGCGCGGCCGGGCGCGACGGTTCTGGATCCGATGTGTGGCACCGGCGGCGTCCTCGTCGAGGCCGGCCTCGTCGGCGCGGATGTCATCGGCACCGACGCGCAGGCGAAGATGGCCACCGGGGCGCGGACGAACTTACGGCACTTCCTCGCACGCGACGAGCCCTCGCCGATCGGCGTCGAGCGCGGCGCGTGGCACGTCGGCCGCGGCGACGCGACCCGGCTGCCGCTTTTCGACGACGCGGTCGACGGCGTGGTCTTCGACGCACCCTACGGCCGCCAGTCGAAGATCGACACCCACCGGCTCGAGGATCTCGTCGCCGGTGCGCTCTCCGAAGCCCACCGAGTCGCGCCACGGGCGGTCGTGATCGCCGATCGCTCGTGGGCCGGCGAGGCGCGAGCCGCGGGGTGGGAACTCGAGTCGGCGTTCGAGCGTCGGGTCCACCGGTCGCTGACGCGATACGTGCTGGTGCTCGAGCGGCGGAATCGATAATCGACGGACCGGTGTTCGTTACGTTCGGCCCGAATCGACGAGACCGAACGTTGCACTCGCGGCACCGAGGAGCGTCCACGACCTCCCCAGCCGACTCACTCCCTCCCTGCGGGCGGTCGATCGTCCCTCGCGAGTCACGTCGCGGTTCGTCGGCGACTCACCGCGACCCAGCGTGCCGAGGGTGAGAGCAAAAAGTGGCTCGGCGACGGGTCTCGGCGAGAGATCAAGCGTCCCGACCCAACTCCGCCAGCAGGTGCGAGACGTGGATCCGGTCGCTCGTCCCCTCGTGCATCTCGAACTCGACGTCCGCGGCGAGCCGGTGGATTTCGGCGAGCCGATCGCCCTGATACCGTTTGCGAGCGATCTGGAGGATCGCCTCGAGCACCTCCCCGCCGTCTATCCCCTCATCGACGAGCAGGTCGTCGAGCGTCGATCGGGCGTCGGTAAAGTCGCCGGCCTCGGCGTCGTCTATCATCGACTCGATTTCGTCGTCCAGGCCGACCTCGCCGAGGGTCTCGTAGGCTGCGCTCATCGTCAGTTCGCCCGCGTCCTCGACGGTGGTCTGTGCCGCCAGAATCGCCTGCCGAAGGTTGCCGTTGGCGTAGCCCGCGACGAACTCGAGGCCGTCCGCGTCGTAGTCGACCTCCTCTTGCTCGACGATGCGCTCGAGGACGGTCACGAGCTCCTCGCTCGAGGGCGAGCGAAAGGAAACGGGGAAACACCGCGAGCGGATCGGTGGGATGAGTTTCGTGGGCTGGCGCGTGGCGACGATGAACTGGGTCGTCCGGTGGTGTTGCTCCATGATCCGGCGCAGCGCCTGCTGGAAGTCCTCGCGGACGTCCTCGGCGTTGTCCAGCAAGATCGTGGTGTAGCCGCCCGAGACGGGCGCGTAGCTCGCCGATTCCTTGAGGACGTGGTTGATCATGTCCCGTTTGGACATCGACGAGCGGCCGACGAGGAAGTGTTCGAATCGCGGGTCGTTCTTGATCTCGGTCTTGGTTCGGGCGAAGAAGTCCGCGACGTTGATTTCGACGAAGTCGTTGTCCGGGTCCTCGTGGGCTTTGCGAGCGAGCGCACGCGCCGCGGCCGTCTTCCCGCTCCCGGGTGGACCCTGCAAGAGGAGGTTGATCGGCTCCTCGACGGCTCGCTCCAAGTATTCGCGAGCGTCGTCCTGTGGCAACTCGGCCAGCTCGGGGGCGTGGGTGTCGGTCCACAGCGGCGCGTCCATCGCCGGGAGATAGGGACGGCGCGGGTAAGAATCGGTCGATTGTTCGGCGGCCGGAGCGCGCCCGACGGAGACGGGCCAGCCGGCAGCCGATTAGCCGCCGCTCGAGTTGTCCCCTGAGTCGTTGCCGTCGGCGCTCGCGTTCGCATCGCCGCCGGATTCACCGTCGGCCGCCTCCGCCAGCGTGACCGTCGTCTGAACGGTCTCGCCCTCGAACGTGATCGGCGAGGCTGCGTTCACGTTGCTGGGGGTGCCCGCGTAAAGGGTCGCCGTCACTGCTTCGCGCTGGCCGATCGCCGCGTCGTCGGACAGCTCGACGGTGACGTTCTCGTGTTCGCCGGGCGCGAGTTCGTCGCTCGTCCCCACGATCGTCCCGTTTTGCTCTATGGCGACAAATCCGCGCTCGGGGATCGCCGCGGAGACGGTCACGGTCTCGTTGCCCGCATCGGTGACGGCAACGCTTGGCTCGGTGTGGAACGCGAGGTCAATCTGCGTGACTGCACCGCCGTCCTCGGTGTAGACCCCGATCGTCCGGTTTCCAGGCGGCGCGCCGCGGGTGTCCGTCTCGAGGGTCACGTTCCGGGCCTCGCCGCCCTCGAGTTCCAGTACCTGTCGCTCGTAGACGACCCCGTCAATGCGGACCTCGACGGGCTGTTCGGCCTGGTACTCGGTCGGGTTGTGGATCCGGGCGTTCACCTCGATCGTCTCGTTGGTCGTCGCTTCCGCGGGCGCGTCGATCGAGTCGACGAGGAACGAATCGGTGCGCGCGTTCTCGTCGGTCGACGTCACCGTCGCGCTCGCGCTGACCGGGAAGCCGTCCTCGAGGTACGGCTGATCCTCTTCCCCGCTCGTCTCCTCGTACGCGTAGCCCTCCTGTTCGGAGGTATCCCGGTGTACCGTCGCGGTCAACTGGCCGACGAGTTCTCGCGTCGCGTCGTCCTGGCGCTCGACCGTGACGTTCTCGTGGGTGCCCGCCTCGAGGTACTCGGAGACGGCGAGTGGCTCGTCGCCACCGTCGGTGATGACGACGTAGCCGCCCTCGGAGAGCGTCACCTTCCGAATTGTGACGGTGGTGCCGTTGTGCTGCTGATCTTTGAACGTGATCGAGGCCCGCGGGTTCTCTTCGACGCCGAAGATGGCGGGGGCCTGACCGACGACGATGCCGGCGGCGACGACGATCGCGATTGCGATCAGGATCGCGCCGGCCTGCTTGACCGTGCCGAACGTCAGTCTCGAACTCATTTGGGGTGTCGTCGCCTCCGAATTTGGACTCGACGGACGTAAAACGCACAGTCCGTTTGCAGGACGCCGAATTGGTTCGCGACGTCTCGCTCGAATAGTCGCCAGTTACTACTGTCCACGAACACGGTCCGTCGGGCGGGCCTGACGAACAGGGATCCGAACCGAACGGGTCACTGACCGATCGGCACCCGCGACGAATACAGTGACACCTGGTAGCACAGTCCCGGCAGTGCAAATCGCGTCGTTCGAGAAGACAAACGCGCGTCTCGCGGTCGGCCGCGACCGGCACCGGAACGAATTGGAGTCGCTCTGGCTCGAGCGATCCGAAGCCGGTTTAGCCGCGGCCCGCCGAAGATCGATCGATGCCACTGCGCGTGACGTTCGTAGGGACGGCCGGCGCGATTCCGACGACGGAGCGGAACCCGAGCAGCGTCTTCGTCGCCCGCGAGGGCGAGGGGCTACTGTTCGACGCCGGAGAAGGCACCCAGCGCCAGATGATGCGCTTTGGGACCGGCTTTTCCGTCTCACAGCTGTTCGTCACGCACCTCCACGGCGACCACGTCCTCGGGATTCCGGGGCTGCTCCAGACGATGGACTTCAACGACCGCGAGGACGCGCTGGCGATCCACACCCCACACGGGACGCGCCGCCAGCTCAAATCCCTCGTCAACGCCCTCGGAAACCGCCCTACGTTTCCGGTGCGGATCAACGAGGTCGGCGACGGCGACGTCGCCTACCGCGCCGACGAGTACGAGGTTCGCGCGTTCGAGACCGACCACGACGCCCGCTCGGTCGGCTACGCGCTCGTCGAGGACGAGCGCAAGGGCCGGTTCGACCGCGAGCGCGCCGAGGACCTCGGCGTCCCCGTCGGTCCGAAGTTCTCGAAACTCCACGAGGGCGAGGCCGTCGAACTCGAGGACGGCACCGTCGTCGACCCCGAACAGGTCGTCGGTGAGCCCCGACCCGGCCGCTCGATCGTTTACACGGGCGATACGCGGCCGACGGCGGCGACGATCGAGGCCACCGCCGAGCCCGACCTGCTAATCCACGACGCCACGTTCGCCGACGACAGGGCCGAACGCGCCGCCGACACCGCCCACTCGACGGCGCGACAGGCCGCCGAGATCGCGAATCGGGCCAGTGCAAAACGGCTGGCGCTGATGCACATCTCCTCGCGCTATGCCGGCCAGACCGACGACCACCTCGCGCAGGCCCGCGAGGTCTTCGCGGGCGACGGCGAGGACGTGTTCGTTCCCGAGGATGGGCAGGCCCTCGAGATTCCGTACCCCGACGGCGGGGCGTGAGCCCACCGGCTGAGCGTCCTGCGAACCCGCGCCGGATTTATAGCCGACTCGTCCCTATAGGCCCCTGTGAGTACGCGAACGAGTGCGCTCGATGCGGTCGTCTTCGGTGTCGACATCCAAAGCGGTGACGTGCGCGGTGACGCGCCATCGTACGCACTGGCCGTCTACGACGGCGACGACGTCGTTCGGAACGTCGTCTCCCACCGGAAACTCAGGCGACTTATCGACGACGAGGAGCCGGCGATCGTCGCGACCGACAACATGTACGAGCTGGCCGCCGACAAGGATCAGCTCATCCACTTCCTCGGCTCGCTGCCGTCGGGCACCCGTCTCGTCCAGGTGACGGGTGCCGAACAGCCCGAGCCGCTCTCTCGCGTCGCGAAACGCCACAACGTTCCCTACGGAAAGGATCCGATGCAGGAGGCCGAGGCCGCCGCGCGGCTGGCCGCCCACAACGTCGGCCACGAAGGGTCGGCGTTCACCGACACCACGGAGGTCAAGGTCTCGAGAGGACGCTCGACCGGCAGCGGCGGCTGGAGCGAGGACCGATACACCCGCCGCATCCACGGCTCGGTCCGGAAACGAGCCCGCGAGGTCGAGTCCGACCTCGAGGACGAGAACCTCGAGTACGAAAAGGACGTCCGCGAGTCCTACGGCGGCTACGCGAACGCCGTCTTCACCGTCAAAGCCCGGCCCGACGACATTCCGGTCTCCCGAAACCGATCGGGCGACGTCCGCGTCGAAATCGAGCGCGAGCGCCGCGACGGCATCGAGTTCCAGCCGCTCGTCAAACGGCGTGACCACGTCATTGTCGGGATCGACCCCGGGACGACGACCGCCGTCGCCATCGTCGGTCTCGAGGGGGAGGTGTTAGACGTCTGGAGTTCGCGCACCAGCGACACCGCCGACGTGATCGAGTGGATCGTCGAGCGCGGCCGGCCGATCGTCGTCGCGGCCGACGTGACGCCGATGCCCGAGACCGTCGAGAAGTTCCGCCGGAGCTTCGACGCCGCGGGCTGGGTCCCCGACAGCGATCTGCCGGTCGACGAGAAACAGCACCGCACCCGCGACCACCCGTACGACGACGACCACCAGCGTGACGCGATGGCCGCCGCACTGTACGCCATCGACGCCCACGAGGACCAGTTCGAGCGCATCGCCGCCAAACTGCCGCCAGGACTCGACCGCGGCGAGGTCACCGCCCGCGTCGTCGCCGGCGAGGAGAGCGTCGAGGCCGTCCTGCGGGACCTAACCGACGACGACGACGGCGGCGAGGAGGAGTCGACCGAACACGAACCCCGCGAGCTCACGGAGGAAGAACAGCGGATCAAGGACCTAGAACGCCAGGTCGAGCGCCTCCAGTCCCACGTCGAAACGCTCGAGGGACGCATCGAGGACCGCGACGAACGAATTCACGAACTCGAGAACAGCCTCAGCGGTGCCAAACGCCAGGAGCGCAAGGAAATCCGCAAAGACCGCGAGGTCAGCCGCTTGGAGCGGAAGGCAAACCGGCTCGAGCGCGAGCGCGACGACGCCCGCGAGGAGGTCGAGGCCCTGGAGAAAAAGGTTGAGCGCATGAAGGCCCTCTGGAAGCTCGACCACTCGAACTTCAGCGACGTCTCGGCGAAAAAAGAAGGGCTGGTCCCCGTCAAGGTCGTCGAGAAGTTCACCAAGGGCGCGATCCGCGAGGCCGACGAACAGTACGGCATCGCCGCCGGCGACGTGGTCTACCTCCGGGATGCCAGCGGCGCGGGCCGGTCGACGGCCGAACTGCTCGCGGAGTTCGAGCCCCGCGTGATCCTCAAAGACGGCGGCCTCTCGGAGATCGCAGACGAACTCCTCTTTGACGCCGAGATCCCGGTCGGTCCCGCCGACGACGTTGCCATGCAGGAGGTCGACGAACTCGCCGTCGCCCGCGAAGACGACGTCGAGGCGGTCATCGACGACTGGCACGAGCGGGCCGAGGCGAGGCGACGAGACCGGAAGGCGGCGATGGTCGACCAGCTCATCAGCGAGCATCGCGCGGGCGACAACGAGGTCTAACGCCGGTTAGTCCGCCGACTCCATCGGCGACAGCGCCTGTGGCACCTCCTCGAGCGGAATCTCCTCGGTCAGATCCTCGGCGTCGTCGACCGGTCCGTTGACGAACAGCGCGTGGGCGATGAACCCGATTGCGACGACGCCGAGTGCGACGATCGCGGCCGGGTACGGAACGGGCGTCGCGTAGCCGACGACGGCTCCAAGCCCGAGGCTCACCCCGATACCGACCAACACGAGATCGTAGTACTGGAGCGTGTACGCCATAGCCGGCGTTCGAGATGCAGACGCAAAATGGTTGAGCCGGAGAGGGTGATCGGATGCTCGAGACCGATCAGAACATCCCGAAGTTCTGGAGCATTCCCGAGATCAGCGACTTGACGACCAGTCCGAGGCCGCCGACGATGAGCGCCATCCCAAGGGCGATCAGGAGGTTCTGTGACGCGATGAGACCGATACCGGCGAGCAGAAGCAGGACGCCGACGATCCCGAGCGCGCCGAGGTTTCGTATCATATGCAGGGCTCCAAAGGCGAGCGGAATAAACGGCATGGTTTCGCGTCTGCGGGTCCGATATGAGCCGTCAGCCGCCGGGAAGCCGCGGGCGAGAACGATAAAGGGTTAAACCGATCGAACGAGAATCCTCGGCCATGAGCGACGACGGCGACGGCGGTCGGAAGAACCTCCGGATGCCCGAGGACGACGAGGTCTTCGCGACCGTCACCAACATGCTCGGGGCGAATCGGGTCAAGGTACGCTGTGCCGACGGGACCGAGCGCACCGCGCGCATCCCCGGCAAGATGCAGAAACGCATCTGGATCCGCGAGGACGACGTCGTCCTCGTCGAACCCTGGGACTGGCAGGACGAAAAGGCCGATATCACCTGGCGCTACGAGAAGAGCGAGGCCGATCAGCTTCGGCGAGAAGGTCACATTCAGTGACTCGCTTCGGGGTCGGACCCCGCCACGTTTTTCGAGTTCATTTATAAGGAGAGACGAGACGCCGTCATCCCCGCCGGCCGCCGTGTTCTTCAGATCGACCGTCGACCCGCAGACGGCGGACGCGTCTCACCGCGAGTCGGAACCGCCGGACGGTACCTGCGTCGCCGGTATTCCGTAGTGAAATTCCCTTATAGTCCTCCGGCCGCATACCGAGTATAGGATGAGCGGGCAGCCAGAAACCGAACAGCGAATCAGAGAGGCCGCGTTTCGTGCGCTCGGGAAACACGGCTACGCGGACCTCTCGATCAAGGACATCGGGGAAGAGTTGGGACAAAATCCGTCGATCATATATCACTACTTCGACAGCAAAGACGAGCTCTTGTTGTCGATGCTCGATGTCTTCGTCGAGCTATTCGTCGGACGGCAAGCCGAACGTCCGCTCACCGATCCGGAAGCAGAGCTACGACGATTCGTCGATCAGATGCTGAATCCGACGCACGGAGAGCAAGCCATGTCCTCTCCGCCGGCGGACATGGAGACGGTGGCGTCACGGGTGTACGTCGAATTGTGGGCGCACGCGACGTGGGACAGCGACTTTCGACGCGAAACGACGCAGGTAGAAGAGCGCTTACGGGCGGCACTCGCCCGCATACTCCGCGCCGGAATCGAAACCGATCGGTTCCGTCCGGTGGATGCGGAACAGACGGCGGACCACATCTTCTTTCTCCTCCAGCAAGGGATACACGCCCGGACGACGACGAACCGGGACGACATCGAGCGAATTCGGACGTTAATCGATGCGATCATCGCGGATATCTCCCGCGAAGACTAACGCTGCCCGTCTCCGTCGAGTCCGTTCGGCGCTGCCGATCCTGCTTGACCGAGCCGTGGGAACGCGGTACCGATCGAGTGGCCGTTATCGTCCGCCTCTCGCCGCGAGGACCCGGCTTTTCGTTATTCGATACCGAAAATATCTATCCTAATACACAAAAAGACTATGGCTTATTAACTGGTCAATTAACTCATGTCGACAGACGATTCGGCCGTCGAAATGCGGCAGCCACCGGAAGCGATACGCAGTCGAGAGGGGCAACTCGACCCGTTCGAGTGGTACGCGAAAATGCGGCAGGAAGCCCCCGTCCACTTCGACGAGCAACGGCAAACGTGGGACGTCTTCCGGTACGACGACGCCAAGCGCGTACTCAACGATCACGACGCGTTTACGGCTGACCGGGGGCAAGCCGCCGTCGATTCCGCGACCAGTACCGAAGACGACGGTGGCACGATACTCGAGACGATGATCGGCGTCGATCCGCCGGAACACGAGCGATTACGAGGGTTCGTCAACGAACGGTTTCAACCGGGATCGATACGGGACTACCGATCGCGAATAGCGGAGTTGACGGACGAACTGACGGCTCAGATCGAGGGCGACGGCCAATTCGACTTCGTCGACGAGTTTGCGGTTCCGCTTCCCGTGATCGTTATCGCCGAATTGCTGGGCATTCCCTCCGAACGTCGAGAGCAGTTCAAAGACTGGTCGGATTCGCTCATCGCACGTCCCGATAACACGAGCGCGTCGGTCGAGCGAGTCCAACGGCAACGGGAACAGGCCCGAAAAGAGATGGGCGAATACTTCGCGGAGTTGCTCGAAGACCGTCGGACAGGCGACGGCGACGACCTCATTACGCTGGCGGCGACGACCGAGGAACTCTCCACCGAAGAGCGGATCGGATTCTGTATGCTGCTTCTTCTCGCGGGGAATATCACGACGACGAATCTGCTCACGAACGCCGTGTGGTGTTTCGAAGAGCAGGGACTGATGGACGCGATTCGGACGGGAGAAATCGATCGGAAGAACGCGATCGAAGAGGTGCTCCGATACCGATCGCCGGTCCAATCGGTGCGCCGCATCGCCGCCGAAGACGTCGAATTGAACGGCCACCACATTCAGTCTGGAGCGATCGTAACGGTCTGGCTGGGGTCCGCGAATCGCGATCCGGAAGTCTTCGATGCGCCCGAATCGTTCCGTCCCGAGCGGAAACCGAATCGTCACGTGTCGTTCGGAAGCGGGGTCCACTACTGTTTGGGCGCTCCGCTCGCACGGTTGGAAGCGGACGTCGCACTTGAGGGGCTATTCGATCGATTCGATCGGATCGAAGTGGACCGAACGGATTTGCGCCCGCTACGGAGCCTGTACGGGCTTCGCTCGCTGCCGTGTGAAGCGACACCGAAGACACAGTCCTGACGGGACCGATCGGCAGTCCCGAATGCCCCCTACAGTCCGGCGACGTCTTCGATCGCGTCGGTCAGTTCCCTGATCGACTCGAGGTCGTGTTCGCCCATGTGACCGATGCGGAACGTTTGCTCGCCGAGTTGCGAGCCGTAGCCGTTCGAGAAGACCATGTCGTACTCCTCGTCGACGGTCGCGATCGTCTCGGCGACGTCGATGCCCTGCGTGTTCTCGATGCAGGCCACGGTCTGTGACTCGTAGCCTTCCTCGGGGAACATCGCGAAGTGATCGCGGGCCCACTCGCGGGTGTATTCGGCCATTTCGCGGTGGCGCTGGTCGCGGGTATCGTGGCCCTCCGCGAGCATGTGTTTCATCTGTTTGCGGTAGGCCAGCATGACGGGGATGGCGGGCGTCGAGTGGGTCTGGCCCTTCCGGTCGTAGTAGTCCAGCGAGCGCTGGAAGCCGCCGTACCACGACGCCGACTCGGACTCGAGTTCGCGTTCGTAGGCCTCGTCGCTGACGACACAGACTGCCAGCCCGGGGGGCATGGCGAAGGCCTTCTGGACGGAGGTAAAGAGCACGTCGATGCCGTGGGCGTCGATGTCGACGTAGTCGCCGCCCAGCGCGGAGACGGCGTCGACGATGAAGTAGGTGTCCGGATACTCGGCGACGACGTCGCCGATCTCCTCGATGGGGTTGCGAACGCCGGTCGAAGACTCGTTCATCACGCAGGTGACGGCGTCGTAGTTGGTATCGCGCTCCTCGAGGGCCTCGCGGACGTCCTCGGGTTTGACCGCCCGGCCCCAGTCGTACTCGAGGGTGTCGACGTTCTTCCCGAGGCGCTCGGCGACGTTGGCCTGACGCTCGCTGAAGCTCCCGCAGGTCGTCACGAGGACGTTCTCGTCGACGAGGTTCAGAATCGAACTCTCCATGAACTCGGTTCCCGACCCCGTAAGGACGATGACCTCGTTGTCGGTGCCGAGGAACTCCTTCGTGTCCTCGACGATGGTCGTGTAGAGGTCGGTCATCCGGTCCATCCGGTGGCCGAACATCGGCTCGCACATCGCCTCGATGACGTCCTCGCGCACCTCGGTCGGGCCGGGAATGTACAGCGTCTTGTCGGGGTAGTCGTCTTTATAGTCGCGTTTGTCGGTCACGCAAGTCACCTGAGTACGGCCTACTGCGTCGCGAGGCGGTATGGTACTTTTGATGCCCACCGGGAGCGGACCAGGCAACCGACGGATGCACCCAGCAGTTGGCGATCGGCGAGGACCGCGCTCGAGGCGGTGAAGCCGACTCCTCAGTGTACCGTTACCGTCTCCGGCTTCGCTGCTGAGTCCCGTTCAGACACTCGACTGCAGGCGATAATAGACACCTGATAGTCCGTGGGGTAACAGATGTAACGGTCGGTCAGCAACGACTGCGGGCGTCAGGGCCGGCGAGAAAATCGAGAGAGATGAAAACGGGAGACGGCGACGTCTCGCCGTCACCGCTGCCGCGTTGGGGCGTTATTCGCTGGACTCGTTGCCGCTGGATTCGTTGCCGCTAGACTGGTTGCCACTCGACTCGTTGCCGCTGCCGCCGTCGCTGCTGCTGCCGCTCGTGACCTTAATATCGCCTGCCATCCCGGGGTAGTGCGGATTACAGGCGTATTCGGCGATCTTCGTGCTGGCCGTGAACTCGAGCGTCTGGCCATCGCCAGTGCTAGAGGCGGTCGGGGTCGACTTGTTGTTCCAAACGCTCTCATCGTCTTTTTTGAGCTCGAGGTTATGGCCGGTCTCGTTCTGCGTCCAGCCGATCGTGTACGACCCACCCTCGGTGAGTTCGATCGTCGGATTCGTTTGCCCTTCGATACTGGACGGCTTTTTGCCGACCCACTTATGACCGTTGGCCTTGAACATGATCGTCTTACCGGGCTTGATCGAGACCGGTCCGCTGTCGCTACTGTCGTCGTTGTTGCCGTTGCCGTTACCGCCACTGTCACTGCTACAGCCGGCAACGAGCGCCGTCGACGCGGCCGCGCCCGTCAGCTTCAGTGCCGTTCGCCGTGAAACTGCCTTATCTCGTGCCATCACCTGAAGTTGAGCCTGTGAACATAAAAATTGGTACCTTCTCTCCCTTCAACGTTATGTGGACACATACCACGAAGTAAGAGTGTTAGGGAGACCTGTCACTCGGCGGCCGAGTTACGTATCGCCGCGATCGCTCGTCCGAAACCGGTCGGTCGAGGCAATCGAAAGCCGGAGAAACGCCGGGACGGTGACGACCGCGATCGCGATCTCGAGGCCGCCGACGACGAGAAAGGCCGTACCGTAGCCGTAGCTGCCGGCGACGGTGCCACCGAGGAGGAAGCCGCCGAGGAAGCCGAGGCTGCCGGCGAGGTTGAACCCGGCCATAGCGATACCGCGTTGACTCCCGTCTGCGAGGTCGGTCACGAGCGCCATCGTCGCGGGGGCGACCAACGCGCCGAGGACGCCGACGCCGATCATGGCGACCGCAGCGGTCGGGACCGACGGCGCGGCACCGACGGTAAAGATGCCGACGCCGTAACAGACCGAGCCGATGACGATCGGGATCGTCCGCCCGATCCGGTCCGAAAGGACGCCCATGGGATACTGCAAGAGGGCAAAGGGGGCGAAAAAGCACGCCAGCATCAGTCCGGTCGCTCCGGCGTCGAGACCGAAGGCCGTCTGGAAGTAGAGGGTGCCCACGAGCGCGAAGAACCCGGCCGTGAGCCGGTCGACGAAGCCGAAGGCGTAGGGAATCGTCAGCGTCGGGCGGCGGCGAACGCCCTCGAGCAGCGCTCGCGCCGTTCGGCGGTCGTCGGGGGTGCGGTCGCCGACGAGCGAGGCGAGCGCGCCCACGCAGACGAGCAGGCCGGCGGCGACGAGCAGCGGCGCGACGGGAGAGACCTCCGTGAGTTGGCCGCCGATGGGCGCACCCAACGCAGCGCCCAGCCCGATGGCGATGCCGGCCGCGCCCATGTTCCGGCCGTGGCCGCCCTCCAAGTCCATCAGCATGGTCATTGTCAGCGAGAACGCGCCGATGGTCGTCGCCCCCTGGAAGAGCCGCAGGAGGAGGACGCCCTCGAAGGGGATCCAGCCGACGGCGGGAACGGCAGCGAGGGCGGCGTAGCCGAGGGCTCCGGCCAGCGCGCCGGCCACGACGAACGGCCGGCGTCGGCCGGTCGCGTCGCTCGCGAGCCCCCAGACGCCGACGAACGCGACGTAGGCGGCGAACTCGGCGACCAGAAACCACATGCTCGCGTCCAGCGCCGTCGCCGCGAACGCCGACGTCGCCGCGTCGGCACCCAGCGCCGCCACGAGCGTCGCGACGCCTGGATAGAGCAGTACCTGCGAGAACAACACCGCGAAGACGAGGGCGGCGAGGACGATCCGATCGCGGTCACTCGAGTGCACGCGCACCAATTGGCGACCCGACACTATGAACGCGTTCATCTCGAGAGGCGGCCGATCGACCCGCCTGTTCCACATCGGCGCGAACGACGGAGCGGCGGAAATCGACGTGCTTTCGTCTCCGCCCGACCAGGAGCCGTCGATGACAGTCTCACGTCGGCGGCTCCTCGCGACGGGGGCGGCCGCTGGAACGGCGCTCACCGCCGGCTGCACCGGGTTGCTCCGCGACACGCTCTCGTCGACGCAGGCGACCGTTTCGCAGGCGGCGTTAGACGAGACCGGCTACGACGAACACACCGTGGAGGCGGTCACCATCGAGCGGACCGTCGGCCGGTTCGGGATCGAACGCACGATCGAGGTCGAAAACTGGTACGCCGAGTACGACCGAGCGGTGTCGCTCGACGCGCTCGGCCTGCGGCGCGTCCAGGGGGCGGTCGTCGCCGTCCTGACCACGCCACAGATCTCGTTTTTGGGGAAGACGTTCAATCCCGTCGGCGAGTACTCGACGGACGAACTCGTCGAACTGATCCAGAACCGGTACGACCGACTCGAGAACGTCCAGGCCGTAAGCGAGGAATCGATCTCGATTCTGGGAACGGAAACGACCCTCGCTCGGTACGAGGCGAACGCCCGACTGACCACTGCCGGGACCTCCCTCGACGTCTACCTGCAACTCAGCGAGCCCGTCGCCCACGGCGAGGACTTCGTCGTCTGCGTCGCAGTCTACCCGCAGGTCATAGGCCTCGAGACGGAATCGGAATCGGTTCGGACGATGCTCGCGTCGCTCGAGCACGGCCCCTAAGCGCCCGCACCTGCAGTTATGGGCGGATGTAGGCGTACCCTTCGCTCTGAAGCCGCGTCAGTTCGCCGCCGCCGGACGGAACGGTCTCGACGCCGTCGACGAGGTCCGACTCTGCGAGGTCTTTTAGCTCCAAGGTGTTGCTGCAGGCCTTGACGTCGATACCCGCCTCGAGCAGCGATTCGACCGTGTCGCTGCCGTCCCCGCCGGCCGTCACCGGCTCGATACCGTCGGCCTGCGCGACGACGGCGATGTCGTCGATCTCGACGGAGTCGTCCTCAGTGAGGTTCTCCGCGATCGTCAGTGCGGTCTGTTGCTGGTCCGGGTCGGGGGCGATGAGGTGGAACACTGTCTGCATATGCGCTTTTAGGCGTCGCCCGTCAATAGGGGTTGAGCCTGCAAGCGAAGTGACCGATGAGCGACGCAGCGGCGTCCGTTACCTGCAAGTCATTCTCTAGCCTGCCGTTTTTGCCGTTACTGAGACGCATATGAACGTGGAGAAGTATGCATACTAAACATGAGCGACGACGCGAGCGACGGAACCGACGCTGGCGACGGCGAGCGCGGCTTCGGGACGCGCAGCGTCCACGCCGGCCAGTCTCCCGATCCGGACACCGGCGCGATGGCACCGCCCATCTACCAGACGACCTCCTACGTGTTCGAGGACGCCGAGACGGCCGCCGCCCGCTACGCCCTCGAGGACGATGGCTACATTTACTCTCGGATCGCCAACCCGACGGTGACGACCCTCGAGGACCGCCTCGCCGACCTCGAGGGCGGGGCCGGCGCGGTCGCGACCGGCAGCGGCATGGCCGCGCTCGATTCGGCGACGCTGATCCTCGCGGCGGCCGGCGACAACGTGGTCTGTTCGACCGACACCTACGGCGGGACGACGGCCTACTTCTCGAAGACGGCGACGCGGCGAGATATCGAGCCGCGGTTCGTCCCGACCCTCGAGTACGACGCCTACGAGGAGGCCATCGACGAGGACACCGCGTTCGTCCACGTCGAGACGATCGGCAACCCCTCGCTGGTCACGCCCGACTTCGAGCGCGTCGCCGAGATCGCCCACGACAACGGCGTCCCGCTGGTCGTCGACAACACCTTCGCGACGCCCGCGCTCTGTCGGCCCTTAGAGCACGGGGC
This sequence comes from Natrinema sp. 74, assembly GCF_046097095.1. NCBI lineage: Archaea > Methanobacteriati > Methanobacteriota > Halobacteria > Halobacteriales > Natrialbaceae > Natrinema > Natrinema sp. 74. The sequence continues at coordinate 1,846,962 of NZ_CP175698.1, read as the reverse complement.
CGACGTCGTCTGGGAGTCGACGACGAAATGGCTCCACGGCTCCGGGACAACTGTGGGCGGCGTCCTCGTCGACGGCGGTTCCTTCCCGTGGGGCGAGCACGGCTACGACGAGATCGCGGGCCAGAACCACGCCTACCACGACGTCGACTTCTCGCGTGACTTCCCCGAGGCCCCCTTCGCCGCGACGGCACGGTTCCGTTCGCTTCGCAGTCTGGGCAACCAGCAGTCGCCGTTCGACGCCTGGCAGACTCTCCAGGGCCTCGAGTCGCTGCCGCTGCGCGTCGAAAAGCACTGCGAGAACGCCCAGATCATCGCGGAGTACCTCGACGATCACGATGACGTCGCCTGGGTCACCCACCCCGGTCTCGAGGCGCATCCGACCCACGACAACGCCCAACGGTATCTCGCAGACTTCGGTGGGATGGTCGCGTTCGGGCTCGCGGACGGGTTCGAGGCGGGCAAGACCTTCTGTGAGAACGTCGAAGTTGCCCAGTTCCTCGCCAATATTGGCGACGCGAAGACGCTGGTGATCCACCCGGCCAGTACGACCCACGGCCAGCTCACGCCCGAAGAACGTGAGGAGGCGGGCGTCACCGACGACCTGATCCGGATGTCGGTCGGCATCGAGGATCCGAAAGATATCCTGGCCGACCTCGAGAGCGCGATCGACGCGGCGACACAGGCTTGTCGAGGGGAAGGTGAGTAGCTGTGACGACGAAGGACGCGGTCGATCTCGGCGAGTTCCGGTTCGAGTGCGGGGAGTCGATCCCCAGCCTCGAGGTAGCCTACGAGACCTACGGCGAGTTCACCGGCGACAACGCGGTGCTGGTCTGTCACGCGCTGACGGGCAGCGCCCACGTCGCCCGCCGGCCGGACGCCGGTGACGAGACGGCGGGACAGGCGCGGGCCTGGTGGGGGGACGTCGTCGGTCCAGGGAAGGCGATCGACACGAGCGAGTATTTCGTCGTTTGCGCGAACGCGCCCGGCTCGTGTTACGGGACGACCGGTCCCGCCAGCGAGAACCCGGAAACGGGCGAGCCCTACGGCACCGACTTCCCGCCGGTCACGGTCGGCGACTGGACTCGTGCCCAGCGAAACCTGCTGGACGAACTCGGCGTCGGCCGGCTCCACGCCGTCGTCGGCGGCAGCGTCGGCGGGATGAACGTCCTCGATTGGCTGCGCCGGTATCCCGACGACGTGGAACGAGCGGGGGCGGTCGCGACCGCTGCCCGACTCGACCCGCAATGTCTCGCGCTCGATACCGTCGCTCGCCGGGCGATCACCAGCGATCCGAACTGGAACGGCGGCCACTACTACGATGGTGAGGACCCCGAAGACGGGCTGGCTCGAGCGCGCCAGATCGGCCACATCATGTACCTCTCGAAGGCGTCGATGGACCGCAAGTTCGGCCGCCGGTCGGCGGGCCGGGAGGCGGTCCGCGAGAAGCCACCGGACTCCGCGGCCGCGTTCTTCTCGTACCGAGAGGTCGAGTCCTACCTCGACTATCAGGCCGACAAATTCACCGATCGGTTCGACGCCAACAGCTATCTCTACATGACCCGCGCGATGGACGACTTCGACCTCTCGGCGGGCTACGAGTCCGACGCCGACGCGCTGGCGGCCTTCGAGGGCGAACTCCTCTTGCTCTCGTTTACCGGCGACTGGCACTTCACCGTCGAACAGTCCGAGTCGCTGGCCGAGGCCTGTCGCGAGGCCGACATCGACGTGGCACATCACGTCGTCGAGTCAGACCACGGCCACGACGCCTTCCTCGTCGAACCCGAAAACGTCGGCCCGCCGCTGTCCGAACTGCTCGAGGAGGGGCTCGCTGGCCGGATGATCACCGATACCGCGTCCGACGAGGCCGACGAGACCGGGGAGTTCGCGCCGGTACACACGAGCCTCTTTTCTGAATGATCCGTTGTCAGTACGAATTTCTTATAGTTATTAGGTGCTCGAGAACAGCGCCCAATGCGCCCATATCGGCGCGTCTGACCAATATGTGACAGAATGGTGCCGTAAAGTATAATATTCCCCTGTCTGATGTATCGGTGATGTCAGACGGGAAGCAACTGGAATACGAGGAGGAAGAGCAATCGGTCAATCAACAGCGGATTCCGCGAGACGACGGGACGGAACTGCCGATCAAAGAGGGAGCTGTATTCGGGGCTCTCGCAGTGGTCGTGACGTATCTGGCTCATTTCTTCCTGACGGTCGTTGCATCGGCACAGATGACGCCGGTAGTGAACACCACGGGAGACACGCCAGTTGCGACGGATCTCGTGGCGTCGTGGACCGCCGCGGGATGGAGCTACCTCGCGACGTTCGGCGTTGGATTCAAGGCGAGCGGCGAGGCCATCGCGCTCGGGGACATCCCAAACAATCCCGCTGCACTTGCTAACTCACCCGCTTCACTTGCTAACTCACCCGCTTCGCTTGCTAACTCACCGTTTTTCCTCTCGGGCGCAGTGCTGTTCGCAGTCACCGTTGGAGCGGTGACGGCGGCCGGCTATGGAATCGCTCGCTACACCGACGCCGACGGTCCGGCCGAAGCGGCCAAGGCCGGGATCACAGTCGTGCCGCCGTATCTGGCGTTCGGAGTGATCACGGCGTTGCTGATGACCGCCACGTTCTCCGACTATGCGACCGTGTTTTCCATCCTCGAGAGCGTCCCGCTGCTCCAGACGGACCAGTTCATCAACGTGCAAGAACAGACCGCCTCGTCGAACATCACGGTCAAGCCGTCGACCGGCGACGCCGTCCTTTTCGCTGGGATCGTGTTCCCTGCCATCTTCGCGGTCGTCGGGTCGCTCATCACACAGGGCGAGGAAGTCATCGATGCCGCCGTCGCGAAAGTGGAAGAGCTGACGTAATTCCGTAGAGACGGCGTTCTCACTGGACAGGGCGAAACGATAGTTCGGCGAAGGGAAGCGACAACCGGTTTCAGCGCCGGCCGGCCTGTCCGTGGGCGCGAACGGCGTCAGCCGAAACGTACTGTTCTGCGTGAGACCGGTCCGAACGCCGACGTGTGAGCCAGTGTTGGACGTCGGAGACGAACAGTGCGAGGTTTTTTCGGGCGAACAGCTTCATCGAGACGCCCTGTGGCGATCGAAACAGCGCGATCAGCGACCACATCGAGCCGGCGGCGAACGCACCGATCGCGGAAAACGTCATTCCGAGCGTGAAAAACGTCGTTGCGTAGGTGAAGCCGATCCCCATCGACGGCAGGCTCGTTCCCAGCGGGACGCGCGCGCCGGCGTCGCGCAGCGTCGGCGCGAGGAAGAGGATCGAAAGGCTGCTTCCGCACATGAATACGAGGTCTTGCCACATCATCATGAGTACTTACTCGGCTACGAGTTAATAACTCTCTCGGTCCCGAAATCAGCTCTTGAGCCGGATAGTCACCGATAGACGACCGATAGCCACTCGAGAACGAAAGCGCGTCTACCGGCCACCAGCGGCGGACCTGGGTCTCGAGCAGTGGGCAACAGACGATTACGGACGCTAAACAAGCCGCTACTCGAGTCTTATTACTGCTCGGCGAGGACGGACTCCGCGAGCAGCGTCTCGCGGGCCTCGGCCATCGACGAAACGACGACGTCGCAGTGGGGTTCAACCGCCGGCTTGGGCTCGAAGCCGATTGCCAGCCCGGCGACCTCGAGCATCGGCAGGTCGTTGGCCCCGTCGCCGACCGCGACGGTGTCCGTGAGGTCAACGCCAACATCGTCGGCGAGGTCCGCGAGCGCGTCGTCTTTGGTGCCCTCGATCAGGGGCCCCTCGACTGCACCGGTGAGCTCTCCCGCTTTCATCGGCAGCCGGTTCGAGACGATGTGGTCGACGGAGACTCCCTGGCGCTCTAAGGCGGCCGCGACGCCGCGTTCGAAGCCGCCCGTGAGGATGGCGGTCGTGATACCGGCCTCGTTCAGTTCCTCGATGAGGTCGGCGGCCCCCTCCCGAAGAACGACCTCGTCGAAGGCGGCCTCGGCCTCGGCCTCGGGGAGTCCCTCGAGTAAGGCCGCACGCCGGCGCAGGCTCTCGGCGTAGCCGATCTCGTCGTTCATCGCGCGCTCGGTGATGTCGGCCATGTCGGCGGCGACGTCGCGGCGGTCGCCGAGCAGTACGGTCATCTCGGAGTCCGAAAGCGTCCCGTCGAAGTCGAAAGCGACGACTGTCATTGCACGCCGATTGTCGGTCCCCGGATAAACCACTTCAGGTTTCCCGACGTGGCGAGCGGTAGTTCTAGTTCCACGATCCCTCCGACCGAAAGCTATTATTCGTCCGCCTGTGTCACAACGAACATGTCTCGGGAACGACGGTTCGACTACGATAAGGGGCCCAGCCTCGAGGAGGGAGAAACGATCGAGAACGACGGCGAGAACGGCGAAACCGACGGCGATGTCGAGGACACCGGACCGAGCAATTCGAACGAGATTCGTCGGCCGAGCGTGGCCGTTGACCCCACCGGCTCCAGCCCTCAAATGGGTTCGGCGCTATACCGACGCCAGCGAGTGAACAAACTCAAGAATTAGGCCGCTTTCGAAGCTTTCAATGGCCAGTTGTTCTACTTTTCGCTTGAGCGGTGATTTATCACCGGATGACTTGAGTAGATAAAGTAGGAAGAATTTTTTGACAAAATATCTACTTGAGAATATTTATTATAATGGGGCCAGGGGTTTATTATTTATCCCTGAATGTCACATGGTACTCATCCAATATGAAGTGGCCATGGTGGTTACCATGTGGAGTTTTCATTGCGTCAATCGTTGTTGTAGCTGATCCTGCTGCTGCTGCAATACAAATAGATTCAAAACCAATATTTATTTGATCACCGTAATAATCTTTGATATAGAGCCCCTCAGTATATGTATCTGAAGTTGACCAAAAATCGACAATGAATTGATTCTTTCGCAAGGCCGGTGAGGTTCTGACTTTGTTTCCAGAGTCATCTTCTAGGTAACACCGAAGGAGTATTTCAGATGCACCAAGCCCATTCAGGCCAGAAGCTGCGTATTCACCATTAAATTCAACGCTCACCTCATGATGATTATTCGAATGTGTCCATTCATCCCAAGCCTCTACACGTGCTTCTCCATAACCCGCTCCCGTAGCTCTAGCTTTTGTTTCTATATGATCAGTAGTCCCGTTGTGGTGATTTGCATCCACTTTTGCATCTGCAATCACTGGCGTTGATGCCCAGTAAGTGTCAAAATTAGCCATATCCTCATGTGTCGCCTTGAATGCAGATGTAGTGATTGAGGAAGCCACTTGAGTGCCCGAGTTTGCTGAGCCCAGTTGATTATCGCCGTTAAATGGCTTTTTATTATTCCCTACAGAATCTTTCTTTTCCCCACCAATACTTTTTAATCTTACTTTAGCCTTGTTTAAGCGGTTTGTCAGAACATTCCGGAGATTCTGCCGATCAAGTTTAAATCGCTTTCCATTGATGGTAACGATAACCCATTTCTGGTTATCTACCGTTGTCTGGGTGATTTCTGTACCGTCTTCATATTTTATCAACTCTTTTGAGATCCCATCTGGTTCCTTCCGTGAGACTGTTTGAGGGTTATGGATATCTGAAACGTTAATATCCTGTGAAACATTATCTGGATCGGCGACTTTTCCGTCTCGACTGACTATTGTTTTTGACTCTACTTTTTGACCGTGCTTCTTTGAGAGTTCTTTACAATAATTCTCAAGTTCTGAGACAGAAGCGTTCTGAACTTTGCTAGCCTGCGCATTACCAATAGTTGCGCTTCCAGCTATGATGCTACCGGCAATTTTGAGGGTTGATCTTCGGTCCACGACACACAATACAAATTACTATAATATAATAGTTGTGGAAAAATACACTGTTTCATGCTACCCTTAATCTATTTATATACTATACCATAGAACTAAACTAATTAGGGGCTATACTGCTTGAGAATCAGTGCGTCAGCAACTGTTCGCAAAAATGGGCCCCTGGATTGGATTAAATGAGCTTTTATGTGGCCAATCTCCTAATTCTCGAGTTTGTTACGATATTATTTCGAAAATTGGATCTCACCATCTCCGGCCGAATAGTAGATAGCGCAAGGGTGTGCTGGTGTGCGCCACCACGAGAGCATGCGCTATCGAAGCGAGATCGATCGCCTGATGGTCGGTCTGATTGGTCAGCAACGGAACTTTCTCTTTAAACCAATCTAAGATGTGACGACGAGATGAGGATAGGATGGTACTCTCTTGACCTATGTCCTAGCACGTAGTATACAGGTGTCTACCGTCCGCGTCCACACTGTTTCTGCTAGGTCATCGCACAACGCACCAAGATGGATGTTTGAGCGAGTTTCCATCCGATAAGTGGCATGATTTCGTCACTTTTGAGAGGTATCACTCTCACTGCTCCGCATTGACTAATAATCCATCAACCGTGAGCGTTAGATATTTTGACTTGGACACCATCGCTGCAAATATGCCCCTCACCGAATATGCACCGCCAGCATTTGTTATCGGCTTTTTCATGATATATTTGTCAACGATACTTCTTTCATTCTATTGGGTGTTCTTGGATGCGAAAAAACAGGGAAAGCAGTGGACAAAGGCGCTACTCTGGGGTATTGTAGTTGGACTCTTTCTTCCAATGGGTCTTCTTTACCTCTACCTCAGAAAGGATAGCGGATATACACCTTCGCCGATTTTGCGTACTGAACAACTGATCAAAGTGTTTATCATCGGTGGTGTGATTGCATTATGTGTCGGTGGGATTATTGCGCCCCCTGATCCCCTTACTCAGGTTCGGTACACTGTGATTGCCTTTCCACTGTGCTTGGTCATAGGATACCTCATTATCCAACGAAAGAAAATACTTTCTAGTTTATAATATAACTTAAAGGGCACTCTCTCGTCATAGTTGAATTTTGAGAGGTATACGTAGTTCACGAGGTTGTTGTTGTCGTATTTCTTGGTGTCCGAGTTCGGATCGTCGTTGCCCTACAGTGCGACCGGACTGATTACCTTAACGTGACACTCGCCCTCCTTCGGGCCCGTTCGGTAAAGCCGGTGGTGTGGCTGGCACGAGCGCGTTTGCCGTCTGTCTCGCGGTGCTGTATCAGTTGGCCGCGTCGATGGACGCAGTCGGGCGGTTCGGGAGTGGCGAAAACGGGCCCAGCCGCTTCGTGATCGCGGGGCTGACCGATCTGGTGAACCACGGTGTAGTGCTCGAGCGGGGCGGCGAACCGATCGAGATCGGGGTCGGATCCAGTAACAGTGCCGGATTTTCGTCACACGTGACGGCGCTAGTTCTGCCCCTCGTGCTGGCGGCCGCCGGCTATCTGCTCGTTCGCTCCGTTCGCCTCGAGACGCGACGGGAGGCCAGGCTCGCGATCGGGTCGCTTGTGGCGTGCTACGCCGTACTGACGGCCGGACTCGCCACGGTCGCCCGCTGGACGCCCCAGGTGGCCGACTCCGAACCCAATGCCGAAGCGATCGGCGCGCCGATCGATTTCGGCACGCTGCTGACGATCAGCAGGACGGCGTTCACCTTCGCAGTGATCGGGGCCGTCGTCGCCGCCCTGCCGCGGCTGCTGGCGTCGAGCGAGTTGCTCGAGCTGGATCGGTGAGTGACGGCACGCTACTGACCGCGGGGAGTGCTGGTGACTACTCCGCTCCCTCCTCGACGGGCGTTTTGACGATCGTCACCGGCCGCGAGGCCACTCGTGTGACCCGATCCGTGACGCTGTCCAGTAGCTGGCAGTACTCGCCGGGTCGCGACCCAACACGAGCAGGTCGAGGTCCGCCCCGTACTCGCCGTCGCTGTAGGAGGCGTAGACGTCGCTGTCGACGACGGACAGCCGGTGCAGTGTCGCGCCGGTCCGTTCGGCGACCAGAAGTCGATGACGACCGGCGGCCGCTAGCGCTGATACGGGTCGGTTTCGTTCCACCAGAAGCGGAGTTATTTGCCGGCCCCGACCACAACGGAAGGGTTTACGTTCTTCGCACGGTTGTCTCGCGCATGAAAGTACTGGTCACGGACCCGATCGCCGACGCGGGTCTGGACGTACTCAGCGACGCCGGCCACGAGGTCGAGACGGGCTACGAACTCGAGGGTGAGGAGCTCCTCGAGGCGGTCTCGGACGCCAACGGACTCATCGTCCGCTCCGGGACCGAGGTGACGGAGGAAGTCCTCGACGCCGCCGAGGATCTGGTCATCGTCGGCCGAGCCGGCATCGGGGTCGACAACATCGACATCGACGCCGCGACGGACCACGGCGTCATCGTCGCCAACGCGCCCGAGGGCAACGTCCGCGCGGCCGCCGAGCACACCGTCGCGATGACGTTCGCGGCCGCCCGCTCGATCCCGCAGGCCCACATCCGCCTGAAGAACGGCGAGTGGGCCAAAAGCGACTACCTCGGGGCCGAACTCGACGGCAAGACACTGGGCGTCGTCGGTCTCGGCCGCGTCGGCCAGGAAGTCGCCAAGAAGCTCGACTCGCTTGGCATGGACGTCGTCGCTTACGACCCCTACATCAGCGAGGAGCGCGCCGACCGCATCGGCGCGGAACTGGTCGATCTCGAGGCGAGCCTCGAACGGGCAGACTTCCTGACCGTCCACACGCCGCTGACGCCGGAGACGGAGGGGTTGATCAGCGAAGACGAACTCGACCTGCTGGGCGACGGCTACCTGATCAACTGCGCCCGCGGCGGCGTCGTCGACGAAGACGCGCTCGCGGCGAAAGTCGAGGACGGAACCCTGGCCGGCGCGGCACTGGACGTCTTCGCCGAGGAGCCCCTGTCGGCCGACTCGCCGCTGCTCGAGCACGACGACGTCATCGTCACGCCCCACCTTGGAGCCTCGACGGAGGCCGCCCAGGAGAACGTCGCCACGTCGACGGCCGAGCAGGTCAACGCAGCGCTAATCGGCGAACCCGTCGCGAACGCCCTCAACGCCCCCTCGATCGACGAGAGCGCGTTCCCCCGCGTCGAACCCTATATCGACATCGCCGAGACCGCCGGCAAGGTTGCCGCCCAACTGCTCGAGGGCCGCATCGAGGACGTTCAGGTCGTCTACGAGGGCGACATCGCCGACGAGGACGTCGAGTTCGTCACCGCGAGCGCGCTCAAAGGTATCTTCGAACCCCTCGAGTGGCAGGTCAACGCCGTCAACGCGCCCCAGATCGCCGAGGATCGCGGCGTCGACGTCACCGAGTCCAAGACCCGGCAGGCCGAGGACTTCCAGAGCCTGATCTCGGTAACCGTCAGCAACGACGACGACGACGTCTCGGTCGACGGCACCCTCTTTGCCGGTGACGACCCGCGGATCGTCCGCATCGACGGCTACCGCGTCGACGCCATCCCCCACGGCCGGATGGTCGTCGCGCGCAACACCGACGAACCCGGCGTCATCGGCCTCATCGGCTCCGTGATGGGCGACTACGACGTCAACATCGCCGGCATGTTCAACGCCCGCGAGACCATCGGCGGCGAGGCCCTGACCGTCTACAACGTCGACAGCGACGTGCCCGACGGGGCCAAGGAGGAACTCGAGTCCGACGAGCGGATCATCGGGATCAACGATATTACGCTGAACGGCCAGAACTGAGCGGTCGCGAACCGCCCCTTTCGGCGAGTTGCCGCGTTTCGATGCCGTCTAATCCCACGAGCGACTGCCAAGCACCCGGACGCTGGACAGTCCGGTTCACCGAAGACGCGGTTTATGCTCACTGGTAACGTTTGTACCACCGGTGGTGAAAGAGATGACGTCCCCGTACCGCGGTCCAGAACACTATCCGACGAAGAGCGCCCTCGAGGACGCCACAGAGACGAGATGGGGGATTCGGGAGGGGATCGGCCTCGCGATCGCCTCGATATTCGGTCTCCTCTTGCTAGTCGTCGGCCTCATGCTGGCGTCGGGCCTGATCGCGGCCTCGACGACATCCGTAGTCGCGACCGTCGTGGCGATCGGCTTTCCGCTGGCCGTGGTCGTGCTCGTCGCAGTCGCCCGCTGGAGTTGGAACGGACGGTAGAAGCGGACGCGTGTTTCCAGACGAAGCCGACTCCGCTCCGGGGCTCGAGTGGCCACGGAGACGTATGTCCCCACGGGTCGGGGTCGCAATCTGAATCGGATACCGCGGCAAAAGACCTATCGCTCGGCCGACCGATGCCTCACGTATGGACGACGACGTTTCGGTCGACTTCGGCGAGGACGGACTCGTCCCCGCCGTGGCACAGGACGCCGATAACGGCGAGGTGCTGATGCTGGCGTACGTCTCGCCCGAAGCCCTCGAGCGAACCCGGGAGACCGGCCGGGCACACTACTACTCCCGGAGTCGGGACGAGTTATGGGAGAAGGGCGCGACGAGCGGCCATGTGCAGGCCGTTGAGGAGGTCCGCGTCGACTGCGACGCCGACACCCTGCTGTACCTGGTCGACCAGGAAGGCGGCGCGTGTCACACCGGCCACCGGTCCTGTTTCTACCGGACGGTAGAGGGAGAGCACGTCGGCGAGAAAGTGTACGATCCGGACGCCGTCTACGAGTAAGATGAGTGAGCGCGCCCACCCGTCCGACGCCGGCTCGAGCGCCGGCGTCGGAAGTGACGGCGAGGCGACGCCACACGAGGCCCTCGAGGCGGCCCGAAACCGACTCGAGGCGATCGAAACGCGGATCGACGACCACGGCGAAGAAACCGTCGAGGCTGTCGCCGAAGCCTATCGGAGCGCGAGCAAACTGCTCGCGGACTACGTCGACCGCGCGACCGGGACCGGCCAGGAGAACTTCCAGGCCTACATCGAACTCGAAGGGAAATTCGATACGCTCGTGTCAGACCTCTCCGACGACCTCCCGGCGTACGAGGCCTTCGAGGACGCACTCGACGCGATCGACAAGCGCCGGCTTAGCGAGTCGGACTTCGAGCGCGCTCGGGAGGCCTTAGATCCCGCCGCCGAATACGCGGACATGCTCGACGAACGCGAGGCCGCACGCGAGTCCCTGGCGGAGGCGCGCAAGACCGCGAGCAAGCGCCGGCGCGAACTCGACGATGCGATCGCCGACCGCGAACGGCTGCTCGAACTCTCGAACGCCGATCTGGACGCGCCGGTCGAGCGGCTTCGAGACCCGATCGAGTCGTACAACGAGGCCGTCCGCGAGGCGTTCGAAGCGTATCGCACCGAGGCCAGCGCACGCGAGGTGTTCGACCTCCTCGAGCGCAGTCAGTGGTACCCCTTCGTAACCTACGAACGGCCGCCCGACGATCTGACGGCGTACGTCGCCGAGAATCCGGCGGGCGAGTATTCGATCTCCGAGTTGCTCGAGTACGCCGATTACTCGCGATCGAAGCTCTCCCACTACGTCGACAGCGCCGACGAACTCAAGCGCTCGGTTGCGACCCAGCGGACGTTCCTCGACGGGATCGACGCCGAGCCGCTGACGATCGACTGGCCGCCGGGTCCGGCCGGGGAACTGCGCCGCCGAATTCGGGAGTACCGACCGTTCGTCGCCCGGGTCGCCGACGAGGAAGTCGTCGCCGCGCTGCGCGAGGTCCGTCTGCTGACGACCGACGCCGACTACGACCGGCTGCAGACCGCGGCACAGGCCGTCAACCAACTGACGCCGACCGAGCGCGAACGGCTGGCCGACGGGCGCGTCGACGCCGAACTCGAGGAACTGCGGGCCGAGCGCGAGCGACTCGAGGCCGCGCTCGAGATCGACGACCCCGTCTGAGCGACGCGGGGGCGGCCCGTCTTTTAGCCGCTGTGACTCGATGTGACGCACATGAGCAGACACGTCCTGGTCCCGATGGACGACTCAGAGCCGGCGCGGGCAGCGCTCGAGCACGCCCTCGAGTGGGAACCTGCCGATCGACTGACGGTCGTCCACGCGATGGACGAGCTCGAGGCGAGCTACGGCGGCCGTTCGACAGGGTCAGAACCGGACTTCTTCGCCGGCGTGCGCGCGGTGGCCGACGGGTACGATGCGACGCTCGAGACGGCCGTCGTCACGGGGACCGGAACGGCGGACGCGATCCTCGAGTACGCCGACGAGGCGAACGCCGACGCGATCGTGATGGGGAGCGAGGGGAAAGCCGGCGTCTCGCGGATGCTGCTGGGAAGCGTCGCCGAGTCGGTCACCCGGCGCGCAGAGATCCCCGTGACGATCGTTCCGTGACGGACAACGCCGGACAGTCGGACAGTACCGTCTCGATCCACGCGATCGTGGGAGTTGGGTCCGCGGCCCGAATGCTGGCGGGTACTCAGTCCGAGAGCGCGACGAGCGTCCCACCTTCGTCGCGGGAACTCCAGTAGGAGGGGACGTACAGCCGTCCGTCGGCGGCGACGGCGTCGAAGCCGACGTTGCCCGGTTGGTCGACGGACCACCGCGTCTCGCCGGTCTGCCGGTCGACGGCGTAGGTCGTCACGTTCTCGTCCAGTTGCGGTTTTTCCGTCGTTACGACGACCGACCGCTCTGTCACGAGGGGGCGCGTTCGGAGGTAGACGCCGTCGTCGGCAGCGAGGGTCGCTCGCCATTGCTCACTGCCGTCCGCCGTCGCGTAGGCGACGAGGTCTCCCGACGGGGTAGTGACGAACAGTCGATCGCCGTCGGTCGCGATGCTCGAGGAAACGGTCACGTCCCTCGTCCAGAGACCGTCGCCGGTAGCGACATCGACGGCGTGGAGCCGGTCGTGGCCGGGTACGTACACCGTCTCGTTGGCCACGGTCGGCGTCCCGAACCGTCGATCGTCCCGATACAACCACTCCGGGACACCGCTATTAGCTGCCGGATCGATCGCGACGATGCTTCCGAGGATCGCGGTCGTGTAGATGACGAAGCCGCCGCCGACGGCCGGTGGTGAGAACGAACTGCGGTCGTTACCGGTCCGGTAGGTCCAGTTGGTATGGCCGCGCTCGCTAAACGCCAGCAACTCGTCGCCGGTCGAAGCGAAGACCTGCTTTCGGAAGCCGACGGCGGCTTCGTTGACCGAATTGTCCGTCTCGTGTCGCCATCGGGGGGTTCCCTCGCGCGCGTCGATCGCGTACACGCCACCCGCTCCGGCGTGTCCGACGTACACCGAGCCCCGATAGACGATGGGTGGACAACCGGAGTAGCCGCTACTGATATGCGGTAGATTGCGCCGCCACTGCTTGCGTCCGTCGTCCGCCCGGAGCGAGAACACCGCACCACCGGTACCGCCGTCGTCGTCGTCCGATTCCGGTTCGGTGCCGCCGTGGACGACGACGCGATTGCCGACGACGGCCGGCGGTGCCATGCTCCCGGCGAGGCCGAACGTCCAGTCCTCGCTCGGATCGTCGATCCGGACCTCGGGAGCGAAGCCCGTGTGGCGAGCGGTCCGGCCGTACTGGGGCCAGCCGTCGGATTCGCCGGGGAAGGGGGCAGTCGTCTCGGCGGCGGTCGTCGACCAGTCAAACAGGCTCGTCCCGTTGATACTACAGCCCGCAAGCGCCACGATGCCGGTGGTGCCGGTGATTCCGAGGAATCGTCTGCGTGAGTGGAGGGGCATACTATCCACTGATCCGATATATTGATAAAAGCGACTATACAGTAAGATATCTATAATTTCGAGGCAGCGACTGGCGAAGGATCGATCGGGGACCGAGACGTTCTCAGGCGTCTGCCTTCGCGTCGGCCAACGCCTCGTACATGTCGTCCGCGAGTTCCGCGGCGCGGTCGCCCTCGCGGGCCTCGGCGTAGATTCGGACGAGCGGCTCGGTGCCGGAGGGGCGGGCCAGCACCCAGGCGTCGCCGTAGTCGAGCCGGTAGCCGTCGCGGGTGTTGAGTTCGGCGTCGGCCGCCTGCGCCTGGTTGGCCGCCGCGTCGAGCATCGCGTCGCGCTCGGCCGTCGACTCGTAGGCGACGTTGCGCCGGACGTTGACGTAGCCGTCGTAGGGGGCGACGAGTTCGCTGACCGGCCGCTCGGCGACCAGTTCGAGGAAGCGAGCGGCCGTGAACGCGCCGTCGCGCGAAAGCCGGTATTCGGGGAAGAAGATTCCGCCGTTGCCCTCGCCGGCGATCGGCACTCGCTCGCCGTTTTCCTCGAGTTCCTCGATACGGGTGATGATGTTCGTCGAGCCGATCGGGGTGAGTTCGAGGTCGGCCCCGACCTCGGAGACGACGTCGACGAGCCGTTGGGAGACGTTGACCGCGGAGACGGTGGTGTCGCCGGGCTCGAGTTCGGCGGCGGCGAGCGCGGCGAGGGTGGCGTCGCCCTCGACGTACTCGCCGTGCTCGTCGAAGAAGATGGCGCGGTCGGCGTCGCCGTCGTGGGCGACCCCGACGTCGGCGTCGGTCGCGCGAACGAGTCGGCCCAGATCGGCGAGATTCCCCGGAACTGGCTCGGGATCCCGGCCGGGGAAGTGGCCGTCGGGCTGGGCATTGACGGTGACGACGCGACAGCCGAGTTCGCGGAAGAATTCGGGGCTGGTCAGCGAGCCTGCGCCGTGGCCCGGATCGAGTGCGACGGTCAGGTCGGCGTCGGCGATCGCCACTCGGTCGGCGGCCGCGAGCAGTTCGTCGACGTACTCCCGGTCTGCGCCGTCGATCTCGCGGACGCTGCCCGTCTCGTCCCAGGGGGCGACGGTGAACGATTCGGCGAGTAGCGTCTCTTCGATCGTCTCGAGGTCGGCGATCGAGAGTTCGACGCCATCGGCTCCGATGAGTTTGACGCCGTTGTACGGCGGCGGGTTGTGTGAGGCGGTGATCACCATCACCGGCACCCCCTCCCGTTCGGCGTAGGCCTGCGCCCCCGGCGTGGGGATGACCCCAAGGCGATCGACATCGGTTCCCGTACTCGCCAACCCGCTTGCGGCCGCGTCGGCCAGCATCCGCCCGGTGTGGCGAGTGTCACGGGCGATGGCGATCCGGCCCCCACCGCGGCCGTCGCCCCAGACCGTCCCCGCCGCTTTCGCGACGCGCAGGACGAACGCGGGCGTCAACTCCTCGTTGGCGACGCCCCGGGTCCCGCTCGATCCGAACACTTGCATCATGCGCTAGTCTGACCGGCCTCCCCAAAGGGATTCCGCAAATCGACCGGTCGGCGGCCGCCGTGACGGAACGTTTTCGGCCCGTCCCCGCGACGGTCCGATATGGATTCCATCGAGGAAAAGCGCGTCTTCGGCGATCGCGAGGGGGCGCTCACAGCCTACGTCGCGAGCGCGATCGGCGTCGTCCGCGTCCGGGTCGCCGGCGACACCGTCGGCGAGTTCAGCCTCTGCGAGCGCTGTACCGCACGCGGCATCGCGGCGACCCCGAGCAGCGTTGCCGTCGCGACCGACGAGGACGTCCGAGCGTTCTCGCTCAAGGACGGCACAGACGAGGCGGGAAGCGACGCACCGGTCGCCGCCGGCGACGAGACGTTCGCCGAAACGGGGTTCGGCCCGGCGGTCGCCGTCGGCTACGACGGCGGCGATCTGCTCGCGGCCGGGCCGGACGGTCGCGTCGCCCGTCGATCGCGCGGAACCGACGAGTGGACGACCCTCGAGAGCGATTTCGGTGCGGCCGTACGGGCGATCGACGGGGACCTGCTCGGCACCGAAGATGGCGTCTACCGCGTTCACGACGGTGGGCTCGATCACGCCGGCCTGACGGATGTGCGCGACGTCTCGGCCGCCGGCATCCCGCTCGCTGCCACCGCCGACGGGCTCTACAAGCTCGGCAACGGCTGGCTGGCAGTCCTCGAGGGGGCGTTCGAGACCGTCGCGGCGGACCCGCGCTCGGAGCCGGGACGGCTCGTACGTGCCCACGCCGTCTCAGACGCGGTCTACGAGTACGCGGCCGACGACGAGTGGCAGCCACTCGAGGGCGCAAGCGAGCCGAGCGACCGGGTCGTCGATGTCGGCTACGGGGACACGGTCTACGCCGTCACGGCCGATGGAACCTTCCTGTCGGCCAGCGACGGCGGCTGGCGGACGCGAACGCTGGGCGTCACCGACGTTGCCGGCCTGGCGATCCCTGCGGCCGAGGTGAGCGAGACGGCCGCCGACGAGACCGACTGACGGCGCAACTCCGAAGGTGAGCGCCAGAAGAACGAAAACTGGTTTACCCCCCAGCCTGTCCCACCGATTATGATCGTCAGCGGATCTGCGTCGCAGGCCCTCGCCGCGTCGCTCGCACGCGAACTCGAGGAACCGCTCGCCGCCGTCGAGTACGACCGCTTTCCCGACGGTGAACTGCTCGCCGCCGTCCCCGGCGTCGCCGACGCCGACCCGGATCGGGCGGTGATCGTCGCCTCGACCGTCTCGAGCGACGCCCACCTCGAGGTGCTCCAGTTGCAAGACGCCGTTCGCGAGGCCGGCGTTGAGGAGGTGATCACTGTCCTGCCGTACATGGGCTACGGCCGGCAAGACGCCGCGTTCGAGCCGGGCCATCCCGTCTCCGCGCGGGCGGTCGCCCGCGCGATTTCGACCGGCGCGGACCGAGTATTGACCGTCAACCCCCACGAGGAAGCAGTCTGTGAATTCTTCGAGCCGACGGCGACCGCGGTCGACGCGGCGGGCCGGCTGGCCGAGCCGCTGCCCGACGACCTCGCGGATCCGGTCTTCCTCTCGCCCGACGCGGGCGCGATCGACCTCGCCGAGACCGCCCGCGACGCCTACGGCACAGGCGAAATCGACTACTTCGAGAAAATCCGCCATTCCGGCACCGAAGTCGAGATCACCCCGAGCGACGTCGACGTGGCCGGCCGCGACGTCGTCGTCGTCGACGACATCATCGCGACGGGATCGACGATGAGCGAAGCCGTCTCGGTCCTTCGCGACCGGGCAGTCGGCCGCGTCTTCGTTACCTGCGTCCACCCGCTGCTGGCGCGAAACGCCGTCACGAAGCTTTCACGGGCCGGCGTCGAGGCGATCTACGGTACCGACACCATCGAACGCGGGGTCGCTACCGTCTCGGTCGCACCGGTTCTCGCAAGACACCTGTAAGTAAACGATTAAGTAGCCCCCGAGAAGTTGCTTAGTTGTTAGCGCGTGGCACGAGAGGGCCGACTGCGGGACGTGTCACGAGAGCGGAGAGAAGGAAGCCATATGCACGGAATCGTCCACAAGTCCCTCAAGGAGTACGTCGTCGAGCGAGCCGACGATGATACCTGGGACACGATCGTCGAGCAGTCCAATTTCGAGCCGAAGCTGTATCTCCCCGTCACCCACTACGACGACGGGGAGATCGACGCCGTTCTCGGGGAACTATCGTCGATGGCGACCCAAGACAGGGACGCCATCGAGCGCGACTTCGGTCGAACGCTCGCTTCCGAACTGCTCTCGACGTTCAACGCCCACCTGCGGCGTGACTGGGAGTTCGCGGAACTGCTCACGTCGCTCGCAGCCGTCTCCAACGACGTCAACGGTGCCACGGAGGAAGCGTCGCTCCCGACTATTTCCTGTACCCGCGAGTCAGACGCCGCGATCGTCACGTACGACACCCACCGCGATCAGCAGTACTGCGGACTGGCTCACGGCATCCTCGAGGGGCTCGCCACCGCCTACGGTACCGACGCGACGGTCACGAAGACGGCCTGCGTCGACGACGGTGCCGGCGAGTGTACGTTCCGCGTCGACCTCGAGTAACGGCCACGGCGTCACGGTCTCTCTTCTGACCGATCACCGCGCAACTATGGTTTTTAACGGCGTCTGGCCAGCACCGCGCTGACAAGCGCCGCCGCGACGGCAGCGAGCGCCGCCGGAACGCCGAAGCCGGGCACCTTCTCGATCGCCGCTGCCGGGCCGCCGACGCTGACCGTCGTCGTCGCGTCGCCAACGGCGACTTCGTACCGGCCGCGCTCGGCGAATCGGAGGGTCGCGTCGATCGTCCTCGTCTCGCCGGGCCGAATCGCGACCGCCCGCTCGGCGGCGACGCCTTCGGCGGTTCGGAACTCGAGGACGGCCGCGCCGGGGCGGTCGCCCGCGGCTGCGACCGTCGCGGTCACCGTCACCGGTTCGCCGGGATCGGTCGCCCCGGAGGCCCGCAAGTCGGTGACGGTCACGCTCGAGGGCGAGCGGACGACGGCGGTCACCCGCTCTGAGCCGACGCGGACGTCGTACGTGCCGGGCTTGGCCGGCGTCCACGAGAGGCGGTGACTCGTCCGCTCGCCGGGCGAAAGCGTTCCCTGCCGGCGGTCGACGACCCGGCCGTCGATCTGTAACATCGCATCGTAGCTTCCGTCGCGCTCGCCGACGTTCTCGACCGTACTCGGAACGGAGACGGCTTCGCCGGCCGGGACCGCGATGACGTCGGGCTTGCCGCTCTCGCCTCCAGTCGCGTCGGCCGACCAGCGCTCCCACTCCCGCCCGGCCACCTCAAGCGAACCGTCCCCGAACCCGTATTCGAAGGCCGCGACCGGTTGGTCGAAGGCGGCCTCGTGTTCGCTTCGGCTCCACATCGTCGGGGTCGCGTCGGTCCGCGTGTACCGCTCGGCGGCGGCCCGGAGGTCCGTGCCGCCAGCGTTCTCGAGCGCCGCCAGCACGTCGGCCTCGGTTATCGTCTCCTCCTGTGCGTTCAGCGTCCGGAAAACGTCCTCGAGCGTGCGATCGCCGTCGGTCGCGAGTCGCAGCCGGCGGTCGAGGTCGCCATACACGAGCGCCCCCTTCGCGTAGTCTGCGCGTTCGCCCTCCCACGTCGAGGGATCGGCGAGCACCGCGTCGGCGTACGGCGACCGCTCGCCGCGCTCGAGGAGCTGACTAAAGTCCGAAAACTCGGTGCGACCGGTCTCGAGGGCGAGCAGGCCCGCGTAGTAATCGGCCTGGGCCTCGACGAGCCACTCGACTTCGGGTGCGACATCGTCCTTCGCGTTGGAAAAGCGCTGGCGGACGTGAACGTACTCGTGGAGCCAGACCGGATTCCGTTCATCGAGGGTGGCGTCGTCGACCACCCACGCGTCCGACCGGCCGTACTGAATGCCCCGCGGCCCCCAGTCGACCGTGTTCGGAACCGCGACGACGAACACCTCGTCGCTTCGCATCCCGACCTCGAGTCGGCTGCTCGCGTCTGAAAGTGCCGAGAGGATCGCGTCAGGTGACTCCTCGAGGTCGGCGGCGTCGGGGACGACGAGCCTGAACGTCTCTCCGTTCACGTCGCGCTTGTGGGTCGTCACCGCGCCGAAGAAGGCGATGTCGCCGCCGGTCGCGCCCGGCCCGTCGACGGTCACCGTCTCCTCGATGCCGACCGGCTCGGTCCGCTGCAACGAAAGCGACACACCGGGAACCGGCACGACGCCCCACTCGCCGGTATCGACGAACGTGTACCCGTCGCCGGACGCCCCGGCCCGTTGCTCGCCCTCACCCGTCCGATCGGCCGGCATCGCGAACCGCACCGTCGGCGACGCGGTCTCACCGGTCCACCGGAACGTCCGTTCGCCCGTCCGCTCGAACCCCGTCGCTGACTCGACGCTCGCACCCTGCTCGAGTTCGATCTCGAGTTCCGTCACCGACTCCGGAACGGTGAACGTCATTTTCACCCCGAACGCGTCGGGATCATCCGGCCGATGACTGAGGACCGTCGTCCGATGAAGGATATCCTCAGAGCCGCCGGTCGCGGTCGCCGACCCGGCAGCCGTTCCGACCGCGGCGACCGACTGCGCGCGACCGGCCGCGAGGCTCGACTCCGACGCGGAATCGGTCTGCGGTGCCGGCTCGAGGGCACCGACGCCGGCCGGCAGACCCCCAACAAGCAAAACGACGAACACGAAGACGGCGGCCCGAGATGTCACTAGCCGTCTCTGGTAAGTCAGTGCTCAAGACGTTTATGGCAGCGCGATTGTCACGAGTTACTGAACTATCGGACGAAATATTACAGGATAGGATTGCACCAATCCGTTCGTTCGACGCCTCAGCGGTCGCCACCGCTCGCGCAAAAATCTGGACCAAAAAGACCGGACGGTCGACTTCGTCTCCCGGCTGGAAATTTGCGGTGTTAGTCCGACGCTTCCGCCGTAGCCAGCGGCTCGATCGCGATTTCCATCGTCACGTCCTCGACATCCCACTCCTTGCGGTGGCCGTCCTCGACCGCACGGCGCTCGTCGGCGCGGACCTCCTCGCGGATCAGGGCCTCGCGCTCGGCGACGAGGTCGGCGATTCGGTCGTCGTCGATCTCGAGTTCGAGGGCGATCCGCTCTTCGACGTCGAGGTCGAGGTCTTTGCGCATCTCCTGAACGCGGCGGATGACCTCGCGGGCGTAGCCCTCGCTCTCGATGTCGTCGGTCAGCGAGGCGTCGACGTACGCGACACCGCGGTCGTCGCCATCGGTGCCAAAGGCGGTGCCGGCGACGCCGTCGGGCGTCTGGGTGACAAAGGAGACCATCTCGTCGGTGATCTCTTCGTCGTCTTCGAGCACGTCGCTGACAGCGTCCTCGAGCGCCGCGAGACTGGGGTCGTCGATCCGGGCCTCGTTGAGCGCGTTCATGACCTGTCCAGCGCGGTCACCGAAAGCTGGGCCGAGTTCGCTCATGTCGGCCTCGGCGCTGTACCGGAGTTCGCCCCAGCGGTCGTCCGGCGAGACGAGTTCGATCTCGCGGGCGTTGAGTCGATCCTCGAGCAGTCCGGTGTGGCGGGAAACGGCCTCGACGACGCGGTCGTCGTCCGCGGCGACAACCACGCGCGGGACCGGCCAGCGAAGCTTGCGACCGGCCTGCTGGCGCGCGTTCGCGCCGGCCTCCTCGATGGCGCGCAGGAGGGCGACGTCCTCCTCGAGTTGCTCGTCTTCCCAGTACTCGTCGACGGCGGGCCAGTCTTCCATGTGGACCGTGGGGTGGCCCGCGTCGCCGGTCAGCGTCCCGTAGATCTCATCACTGATGAAGGGGGCGTAAGGCGCAAGCAGCGCGACCGTCTCGCGAAGGACGCGGTAGATCGTCGCGTAGGCGGCCGTCTTCGAGGCGCTGTCCTCGTCCTCCCACATGCGCTCGCGGACGGCCTGCACGTAGAATCGCGAGACGTCCTCGACGATGAACTCGATCAGGGCGTCGATCGCCTGATCCTGCCGGTAGTCCTCGAAGTGGTCGGTCATCTCGGCTTTCGTGGACTGCAGCCGTGCGAGCACCCACTCGTCGATCAGCTCGAGGTCCGAGTCTACGTCCTCGAGACTCGTCTCCTGCGGATCGAAATCATCGAGGCGCATGTACGGCAGCGGGAACCGGAAGACGTTCCAGAGCGTCCGGAGGTGGTTCTCCATCGTCTGCATCCCGTCCCACGAGAAGCGCATGTCGTCGCCCTGCGGGTTGTTGGACAGCAGGAACATGCGCATCACGTCGCGGCCGTGGCGGTCGATCGCCTCGTGGGGATCGATCAGGATGTCCTTGGACTTGCTCATCGCGCGGCCGTCGGGCATCAGCGCGTGGCCGTGCATCAGCACCTCCTCGTAGGGGATCTCACCGATCGCGGCGGTGCCCATCCCCAGCTGGGACCAGAACCAGCCCCGCGTCTGGTCGTGGGCCTCGAGGATGAGGTCGGCGGGCCAGAGCTCGTCGAACCGGCTGTCGTCCGCGGGGAAGTCAAGCGTGCCCCACGAGGCGACCGAGGAGTCGAGCCAGACGTCGAAGACGTCGGGGACGCGCGTGTAGGTGGTACCGTCCTCGGTGATCGTCAACTCGTCGACGGTGTCCTTGTGGAGGTCGACCGCGTCGGGGTCGACGTCCTGATCGACGCGCTCGGCCAGCTCCTCGCGGTCGCCAACGACAATTCGGTCCGTGTCGTCGTCTCGGTCCTCCGGCGTCCAGACCGGGAGGGGAATGCCCCAGTAACGCTGTCGGGAAACGTTCCAGTCGGGGGCCTCCTCGACGAAGTCCCGGAAGCGGTTGTCGCGGGCCCAGTCGGGGTGCCACTCGCTGTCCTCGATGTTCTCGAGCAGTTCGTCCTTGACGTCCGTGATCGTGATGAACCACTGGTCGGTGACGATCTGGATGATGCCAGTGTCACAGCGCCAGCAGTGGCCGTAACTGTGGGTGATCGTCTCCGAGGCGAGCAGGGAGCCGTCGGCCTCGAGGTCGGCGATGATCTCCTCGTTGGCGTCGCGCACGAACTCGCCCGCGTACGCACCCGCCTCGTCGGTGTAGACGCCGTCGCCGCCGACAGGACAGAAAATCGAGAAGCCGAGTTCGCGACCGCGCTCGAAGTCCTCCTCACCGTGGCCGGGCGCGGAGTGGACGAGTCCGGTGCCGTCGCCGCCCGTGTCGACGTAGTCGGCGGCGTAGACCTCACAGGTTCC
Organism: Natrinema sp. 74; assembly: GCF_046097095.1. Lineage (NCBI taxonomy): Archaea > Methanobacteriati > Methanobacteriota > Halobacteria > Halobacteriales > Natrialbaceae > Natrinema > Natrinema sp. 74. The sequence goes on along the minus strand of NZ_CP175698.1, from coordinate 1,824,785 downwards.
CTCGGAGTCGGGGTGGGCGGGGACCTCATCAGCCATCGGGTGGTCGTACGACCAGCCGAGTAGGTCCTCACCCGTGTGTTCCTCGACGACCTCGTAGTCGTCATAGCGGCCGGCTTTCAGTACCGCCTCGTGTTTCGCTTCGGCGACGTACAGCAGTTCTTCCTCGCCGTCCTTTTCGGCGCGAACGCCGACGTAGTCGCCCTCCTCGTCGACCGCGACGAAGGTGTTGGCCGGAACCGTCCACGGAGTCGTCGTCCAGATGACGAGTTTGCCCGCTCGGTCCTCGAGGTCGAATTTGACGTAGATTGATGGATCCTCGACGTCCTCGTACTCGACCTCGTTGTTCGCGATGGCGGTCTCACACCGGGGACACTGGGAGATCGAGCGGTGGCCCTTCTCGACCAGACCGCGGTCGGCGGCCTTCGAGAAGCCCCACCACGCGGCCTCCATGTACTCGGGGCTGACCGTCCGGTAGGGGTTCTCCCAGTCCATCCAGACGCCGAAGTCCTGAAAGTCCGACTGCAGCCCCTCGAGTTGTTCCTCTGCGTACTCCTTGCAGGCCTCGATGAAGTTCTCCTCGCCGTACTCCTCGATGTCCTTCTTGTTCTCGAAGCCCAGTCGCTCCTCGACGCGGGTCTCGATGGGGAGGCCGTGCATGTCGTACCCCGGCCGGTCGGTCACGTCGTAGCCCTGCATCCGCAGGAAGCGGATGTAGACGTCCTTCAGTGACTTGTTCCAGGTGGTCCCCATGTGCGCCGATCCCGACGTGTACGGCGGGCCGTCGACGAAGAAGAAATCGTCGCCGTCCGATCGGTGCTCGACCGTCCGCTCGTAGGCGTCGACGTCGTCCCAGTACTCGAAGACCCGCTGCTCGAGCGCGTGTGGGTCGTACTGGTCGTCGACCTCACCGAACCTGCTCATACCCGACCTAATCGCCTCCGGCAGTAAAGAGGAATCGATATTGCGGGTCGCCCGCGTCGCCGGTAGCGGCGGTCCGCGAGCGACCACCCGCGACCGCAGCCGCTCAGACGTATTCGGAGACGAGCTTTTGATAGCCGAGGCTGTACGTACCCGCATAGAGCATGACGCCGCCGAGCGCGCACAGCCACAGCGCGATCATCGCCTCGCCGGCACCGAGATGCTGGAAGCCCGCCTGTTCGGCGAGCACGCCGCCGACGGTCAACGCGCCGGCGACGATGGTATAGACGGCTAACTGAAAGGATTCTGCGAGAAGCTCTGGACCGATCGATGGCATTGCCGGTGTGGTACCCGCCCGGTGAAGGTAAACTTGTCCCCTCGAATGCGACGCGATCGCACGGCCGCGACCGAGTGGACCGACCCGCATATACCGTCGCAGACGTACCCTCGAGTGTGCCCGCGTCCGATTCCGACGCCGACACTGAATCGACCGGCGACGCTGCGTCCGATTCGGCAGCCGATGGCGAGCTCGCCTTTCCGACCCGTCGCAACGTCCTCGAGCCCGACTGCGCGCGCTGTCCGAACCTGGCCGAGTCCCGTGAGTGTATCTCGTGGGGAACCGGCGATCTCGACGCCACAGTCGCGGTCGTCGGCGAGGCCCCTGGCTACGGTAACCCCGACGCGGAACGCTGGCAGGGCGGCAACTGGACCGGCAAGGCCTACACCTCGCGACACTCCGGTCGGCGCATCCGCCGCATGCTCGAGCGGGTCGGTGACGGCGACGCGTACTTCACGAACGCGGTGAAGTGCTTCCCGGCCGATCCCGACGACCCGACGACCAATCGGGAGCCCACGCCCGAGGAACGCGCGAACTGTCGGTCCCACCTGCTGACCGAACTCGAGACGGTCGACCCCGCGGTGGTGCTCGCGACCGGCAAACACGCGACGAAGACGGTGCTCGCGGCCGAGGGCCGGGACCTCGAGGGGTTTCTCGACAGCGTGCTCGAGCCGGTGTGGTGTGAGCGACTCGACGCGTGGCTTGTCCCGATTTTGCATCCGTCCTATCAGGATGTCTGGATCGGCCGGTTGGAGTTCGAGCCCGAGGGGTACCTCGAGGCGATCGAAGAGACGCTCGCGGAGGTGTGCAACGACCGGAAAGCGAACTGAACGGACCGACCGAAGACCGGCAACGCGGCCGAATAGTCGGGAAACCTTCATACGGAGCGCCGACGGATACTCGCGTATGAGTACGATCTTCAGCCAGATCGTCGAGGGGGAGATCCCCGCGCGAGTCGTGTACGAAGACGAGACGACGCTCGCCTTTCTGGACGCCAATCCGCTGGCACCGGGGCACACGCTTGTCATTCCGAAAGACGAGTACGAGCGGCTGAACGACGTGCCAGCAGACGTCGCGGAGGAGCTCTATGCCACGGTCCATCGTATGGTCCCGGCCGTCGAGGAGAGCGTCGACGCCGACGCGACCACCGTCGCGTTCAACAACGGCGAAGAAGCCGGCCAAGAAGTGCCCCACGTCCACTGTCACATCGTCCCGCGGTTCGAGGGCGACGGCGGCGGGCCGATCCACGCCATGTTCGGCGGGCAAGAAGAGATCGACGACGACCGACTCGACGAGATCGCCGGCGAGATCGAGTCTCGAGCGTGACTAACCCGGCAGGATGACAGGAGACGCGACGCCCGAACCGCCGTGACGTTTTTCCCGTCACCCGCCGAGTCTCGTGTATGACCCTCGCCGGCATCGCCGCCCGGATTCGCGAGTATCCCGTCGCCGCGATCCTCGAACTCGGTAGCGTCCTCGTCTGTCTCCTCCTGTTTGCGAGCATCTTTGCCCTTCTCTCGACCGGTGCCCCGACCGGCAGGGGCGATCCGTGGCTGGCGCTGATCGGCGTCGGCACCGCGTTCGTGCTCTTCTGGACGGCGCTCGTGCCGCTGTACGAGCGAACGCTGTGATTTAGAGTAGCGTGCCAAGGAGGAGGTCGCCGTAGATCAGGGCGAGCAACAGCCCCGCGAAGATCGGCACGAGAAACGGCGTCCCCGGCGAGATCCAGACCGTCTCCTCGGTCGCGAGCACCTCGAGCCCGTCGCGAAGCGTTTCGGGGGTCGTGCCGTAAGCCGTACCCTCGATGTCCTCGAGGAAGGCCGCGGCCCCCCACGGATCGTCCGACTCGGCAGCGATCCCCGCCGCAGCCCGGTCGTCGGCGCTCGTCTCGAGGGGGCCGCCGTCACTGCGCGTCTGCACGTCAGCGGTCACCGCGCCGTCGGTCGGCGGGTTCGGCTCAGCGGGCAGCGTCGCCGGGTCGCGGTACCGGTTGGGCTCATCGCGCAACTCGGCGAGCGTGAGCCCCCGCCAGCGGAGGTACATCCGCAAGGCGTCGAGGTCGAGACCGCCCCGAGAGAGCCCCGACGTGGTCTCGAGCAGGCGACCGTGGGTTTCGGGAATCCGTCCCCACGAGGTCGGCCAGCCGACGAACATCACCGGCGCGATCCGACCCGCGACGGCGTTGCGAACGGCGAGGACGAGCGGCAAGGCGATTCCGACGAGCACGGTGTTCGTCAGGATCGTAAACGAGAACGCACCAATCGGAGGCGTCTCCAGTGGAAACGACCACGAACCGAGCGCGTATTCGGGAAACGTCGGAAAGAGGACGGCGAGGACGAGCAGCGCCTTCGCGTCGGCCCCGCCGAAGCCGCCGACCCACCAGAACAGGTAGGCAATCGGGACGACCAGCCCGACGCTGATCGCCGTCGGGAGCAGAAACTCGTACGTCCAGACGGACTGGCCCGCGTTCCAGGCCAGCCAGCCGTCCCAGACGAGCAACGCGGTCCCGAGCAGCGAGAGAGGAATCCAGACGGCACTCGAGACACGTCTGGTCTCGATATCGCGGACGGCGGTCCAGGCGAAGACGGGGACGGCGAGCAGCCGAAGCAGGTCCGGGCCGGTCGCCGCGACACCAGCGAGCGTCACGACGGAGTCTCCGAAGCGCGATGCCGTTACGTTTTCGGCCCGACTCGAGAACGGGGCGATCCGGCGGCGTCGGTGTCCCCGTTCGGATCGACCTCGAGGAACGGACGGTCGACGCCGGGACGCGAGCCGACCGCCGCGAGACCGAAAGCCGGGAGTGCGCGTGAACGGGATAGAGGCTCCGAAAAAACGTGTCTGTGGCCAGCGGCCACGGCGCAGCTTTAAATGACGCGGTTCTCACCTCAATTCTGGGGACAGAATGGGTACAGTTAATATCATGGAATTTGTCTGATTATCCACTATGCCGAACCGCTCGAAAACCATCAAAGTACGCCTCACACCTTCTGAAAAAGAGGAAATAGAGGAACACCTTGACGAGAGTAACGAGACGGCCTCGTTGAGCGACTTCGGTCGCCTCGCTCTTCTCCGGCACATCCGAACAGACGACGAGGAAACGGCAACCATTGACTCCGAGGAAATTACAGATGCGGTTGATGTTGCGCTCTCGGACGTACACGAGCGTCTGGATAGGATGGAAAGCCACATCCTCGCAATCGACTCGCACACGAACAACGATGACGAGATAGACAAACTCGCCCGAGACATCTTCAGGTCGCTCCCGACAGCGACAGACGCCTCTGAGTTGCCCAGTCTGTGGGAAGTTGGTACCACGACAGCCGATGATGACTACTCGCTCGCCCAATCGCTCTCAACCCCGTCAGCGTGGGCTAATTACTACGATGTGGATGTCCCTGTAGCACGTCGAGCCTGCGCTCGGATGCTCGAATACTTCAAGCCAGATGTCCAGTACGACGTACTCGAAGGAGGTGGCGACGTGCCTGTCGAAGGGGAAGGGTACAGCGAGAATGTCGGAGTTTCCGAACGCCGTTACTACAAGACCCAATAAATGCCGAGACGAACTTACCGTAGTGATTCGGAGTGTCGCCCTGCAATCCAACGTCGAGCCCGCGACCTCCGCCTATCGTCATCCAATGAAAATGACGAAGTTCGGAGTAAGAAAACTGCTGAAGCCTATATCAAGGACTTGAGGTGGTTCGACCACTATCTGGATGAAATCCCCGTTGACCCGGATGATGATATTCTCCTCAAAAACGCCGAAGAGGATGATGAAGGCAGGTCGGACGGTGGTGAGAAAGTAGAGGTGGAAGTTGGATTGGAGAAAGTGACGGACTTCACCGCAGAACACGCCAAACTCCTTGGTTTTACTCTCGTAGAGCGGTTTAACGGGACCACGCCGCAGAACCGTTGGAAGCAAATCTACAACCTGTACGATGACCTTCGACGGAGCGGGAAAATCGACGACAACCCGATGGAAAAGTGGGACGAGGTGAAGCGAACCAGGTTCGGAATCACGAAGAGTACGGAACAGTCGAAGCACCTCGAAGACGGTGAGGACTACGCCCCGAGTCGGGATGAAATCGAACTGATGCTTGAAAACGTCGGTGTTCCCCGGCATCGCAACCAGACCCTCATCCGATTTTTGTATCAGACGGGTCTTCGTCGCGGTGAAGCTGCCGACCTAACCTTGGATGACATCAACCGAGATACTCGCGAGGTCGTCGTACGTGCATCCGTTGCGAAGAACGGGACGAAGCGGACGGTCGCTTGGCAAAAGTCGCTTGATGGCCTGATGGACCTCTGGCTAGACGTTGATAGAGATGCGTACACGAACGGCGACCCCGACAATCGCTGGTTATGGGTGAACCGCTCCGGTGGGAAGATGGAAGGCGAAAGTATCAACGAGGTTGTCGTCAAAGCCGCCTGCAACGCAGGAGTTAACAGGGCGCTCTATGCGGATGCGAATGCCCCGCTCGATGAGAATGACGAGCCGATTCCGAACCGCTGGAAGATTTCGGCACATAACCTCAGGGTCGCGCTCGGAACGTATCTTGCGAACGAGACGGAGGCGGGGATTTACGAGATTTCGCGCGCCTTGGGGCACAAATCGGTGAAAATAACCGAGGAAAAGTACGTAGAGGACGGTGACCGTGCAGGACTGGCCGACCTAAAGAAGTACGGCCCTGACTAACGGAACTCGCACCGTTCCTCGTGGCGCACAGCATCTGACTTGTTCTCCGCGCCGATATAGACCTTCGCGCCACACCAAAGGCAAACGTGCCACCCGGGGTCGTCTTCATCCTCACACGGTTCGTACTGGTTGGGGACCCACTCTCGGTCGTGTTCCATACCAAAAAGGACGCAGAGGGAGTGCAACGGTTCAGGTTCCGTGCAAAGGAGTTACGGGGAAAGAAGATGTCTGCTTTATCCTCACCGGTGGCGTCAGTCGTCACTACTGATGCCGCGTGAACACTACTATCGAGTGGAGGCGTTCCAGGTCGTTCTAACTGAGGCCGATGAGAACGAGGTCCACCCGTGGGAAGAGGTTGAGTGCGAGTGCGAGGACTATCACGACCGTTTAACGAGTATCCATCATAAGACGCCTGAAGAGCACCGCTGCCGCCACATTCGAGAGGCTATTATGTTTCACCACTTCGCGCAGCGAGTTGAGCCGGTCGAAGCGAAGCAGGAGTCCCTCTCGGCGTTCACCGCGACCGCCGACGACTAACAAAGTAGAGGAACACCTTAGCCATCCAACTTCGAAGATGCTGATGATGCTCTTACCGTCCGTTCCAACGAACGGGCGATGATTTTTACTCCTGAACCACAGAGCGACTGCGAGCGAGTGTGTCCCTCCACCGTTGTTACGTGTTACACCGCTGTGTTATTGTTACACCTATGTCTAAATCCGTGAAATCGAAGCATGGCTCTACCCTGTATTATTATTACAGTACTGTAACACGTAACACACACTACGCACTACTACCTTCGTACAACCAAACCGTGTTAGCATACATCACACCAGTATCACGGTTAACTCAGTACGCTAGTGCTTCATCGCTTCACTCGCTACGCTCGTTCCGCTAGGGCCGGGAAAAGAAGTGTGTCTACTCGCCGTCGAAGTACTCGTCCAGCGCAGCCTCAACCTCGTGCTCCTCTCGCGGCGTCAGTCCGTTGAACAGGTCTTCGGCAGCATCAACCTCATCTTCGGTTACGTCGCGGCCTGTCTGGAACACGTCGGTTGGGAGACTGGCATCTTCGAGGTCATCAGTCACATACTCCCCGATTGGGACTCCATTTGGATTGATAGCGTGGAGGTCGCACGTATGGTAGATGTCAAGCAGGTCATCCCGAGGCAGGTCAGTCGGGTTCTTTCCGTTCTTGATGCGCTTCTCCTGATACTGCTCCTCTTTGCGGACGACCCCGTGGAAGAGGTTTAGGACCTCTTCGTACGTCTCGTTACGCCGTCCTCGGTGATGTTCGAGCTTAGCTTCGAGTTCTGCAATTTCGCCGTCCAGTCGCTGCTCCTTCTGTTCGACTTCACGCTTCTCTTCTTTGCGCTCTTCAAGCTGCCGTTGGATGCGCTCTTCTGCGGTCATCTGGTGGGCCGCACGATGTTCCTCCAACTGTTCGCGGACGAAGCCGGAGAAGTTGTCCAGTTGGCTGGCGTACTCATCGAGGTCTGGCGGCAGACTGACGCTGCGGGTCTTTCGCTTTGCCATACATTGCGATTGGTCGTATGACTTATATGTGTTACTCCGATTGGATTTGTAACACAGGTTGACGGAGTATCGCGAATTTCACTCCACAGTCCACGAAGTAGCATCTTCGTAGGGACTACTGATGTCATTCCCTGGATAGCTCAGCAGCCACTCGTAGCAGTCTGGGCAGACTGGTACGTGGCCGTCAGCGTCGGGATGGTTGAGCGCACGGGCGTCCTCAGCGGCCACGACATCACAACATGTCCAGATGTCTCCGTCCTCAGCACGGTCCACTGCGCAGCGGACGGTTTCCTCGCGCTCGATAGTGTCTACAACCTTGAGCCACTCATCTTCGCAGTCAGGACAGAGATGGAGCGAGGCATCCGCTACGGGGTCTCGGTCGTGATGCACGACTCGGGCGTCTGCGTCGTTACAGTCTGCCCCGCAGAGTGCCGTATCATCGTTATGAAAACGGATATGTTCGGGAGTCTTCAAAACGAGTTCAGCGACAACCATATTCTTCAGAACGAGGGGTTTGAGCAAAAGAGCGCCTATCCGTGTTAGTGTGCGTCGGAGACTGCCTCAATTCGCTTGCACTGGGGTACCTGCTCTACACACGAGACCTCCCGGATGAATGTCGGTCAGGTCAGCAAGTCGTGAACCACCAGCATAGAGAGGTTGCTTCACCTGTTGACTCCCAGAAGTGGCATAATCAGAAAACGTTATGTCGCCACCATGACTCATCAGATGTAAACTATGGGTCAGACCCAAATTGTTAACTCCGAACCGGACCCTGTTTACCTCCGATACAAGGAGGTACAAGGGACCGAACTGACCGAGCAAACACTTACTAGTGAGGTTGAGGTTCGGAATGTTCTTGATGTCATCAAGGGTCTTGACCGTCAAACTAAACCTAGTTCCGTAGAATCCGACCTCGAACTAGATGCCAATCCAGAGATGTGGCTTACCCACCTCCTTGAAAACTATCCTGACCCACCGGAGGTGTTTGACTCCTCGCTCATCAACAATTTCTGCGACAGCCTCTACACTACGGCCCGCCAACCCGGTAAGTACGCAGTGCTTCTCGTCGTGGCAAACTCAGTTATCATCTGCCACACTGACTCCAAGGAAAAGACAATTACGACGGAAGCGGATGTTCTGGAACGCCTGCTGGATACGGACAACGTGGACAAGTACGTCCGTTTCAAAAGGGAACGAGACGGAATCGTTGCTTATCACTTCGAGCGGAATCAGAACACAAAATCGTTCTCCGAGTGGCTAGGCCTTCAGCCGGAGGAAATTGCCTTTGAGGAAGCGGGCGATGTGAAGATATACTGCCGTCAGAAGGATGCAACAAGCATTTTTCAGTATCCTCGTGATGAGTTCGTAGAGAAGTTCCTGTTGGACGAGACGCATACTCTGGTCTCAGGCGTTCTTCGTTTTCCTGATGGCGAGGAGTTCCCGGTTGACCAGGTGAAGCTTGGACGCCGGTCATTCGATACCGTAGACGAGTTCCTCCAAGGGTTCTACAACATCTACTACGACTTACAGACCTACCGTACTAAGTATGGGAACCTCACCGAATCACTTGGGGCATGGCAGGGCGATATTATTGACTACGACTCGAAGGTAACAAAGGAACTGGACGGCGAAATCGTCCTGAAGAAAGAACACGATGAATTCAATATTGTCTTCGCAGACAAGCTCATTGACCTCTCAGCAGGTTGGCGATTAGAACTTCTCTCCAAGTTCATCAACGGTGATGAAACCCGGCTATACCACGTAGGGTCGGATTTCACTGAGGAACCGCAGTCCATCGGTCCGTTCCTTGTATATAATGAGGCCGACGGTGATTTCGAGCGACTGAACGAACTTTACCAGATAATATCGAACTTCGACACTGGAGATACGATGGCGAATATCGTATCGTACGTCATTTTCGATACGGCCTCCGAATGGTTCGGAGGCCCGGAGTCGCACTTTTTCCGTCAATTGGGAGAAAAATGCGTTGAGAATCTTGATGCAGAAGGTGTCGTCATCCCTGAAGAGGGCAGTATCATCGAATATAAGTCCCGAGATTGGTTCAACGGCATAGACAACGACGAGTTGGCTAACAGAATCACAAAGGAAATACAGAACGATACAACGTTGCTAATCGGCGGAATAGAGGACGAACAGGAGATTCGTCCTATATCGCGGAGCCGCTTCGACCCTGACCGTGATAACGACATTCGGGAGATACTTCTCAGCAAAAACGGTAACCACTCCACTATCAACTTCTCCACGCTCCCGGTTCGCGAAGACGAGTGTTTGGCTCTCGTCTTCAGTGTCAAGAGCGATATGGGTGTTGACTTGAGCTTCGTGGAGACACCATCATAGATTCCATCTCAATAGAAGAGGGTCGCGCTTACTGAGACGACCTCGTGGGGGCGGTCATCGGGTCATCGTCGCCGCGAGTTACTCAGGTCGCCAGACACCGTTCTCGTCTTGGGTCTGTGGTCGCCCCGGGTCGTATAGGCAGTCGTCGCACGTCCATCCGACGTAACCGAACGGGAGCGAGACCTCGATGTTGATGTCGTGTGAGTCGCAGGATGGGCAGGCGAGCCATTTCCGCATCGCGTCCTGGTCGTCATCGGTGAGGTTCGAGACCTTTGCCCGGCAATCGGTACACGAGAGTTCTACCTCGGGTTCATCGTTTGAGGAACTTACAGTAGTTGAAACGTTGTGCGACCCACACTCAGGACACGAGACCCACTTGTCGGTAGTCATACTCCCCTCAGAGCACCCGTAGGATAATCAGTTCTGGCCAGAAAAATAGTCCAGAGATGAGGCCCGAGATGTAGGGAAAAAGCGGCATAATGGAGATGAGTCCGTAAATCACCGCACCGAGCATCCCGAACTCAGCCCATCCTTGCGATAGCATCATCTCGATTATGCGCGGATACAGCGTCCAGAGGTCGATGAATCGCGGCCACATCGTCCCGATGACGGTCGCACTGGACAAACTGGGAACCATAGTATAACAGACCCACACGACTGCCGTGGTCAGCAATCCGTACAGGGAAATTTTGGTGGTCAAAAACCCTGCGACCAGCACTCCGAAGCACACGAGTGTGTAGTCGATGAGATATTCGAGCATCAATTATTCAATATTTTGATGAGGTAAAGAGAGTGGTATCTTTCCACTGTCAATTCATCTCAGATATTTACGGTTCGAAGCGTGTGAACGGTGGATAGTACCGTATGGCTCTGATTTGACTCGGCACTAAATCAGCTCAAGATAGTGTCAATTGAGTGGCGTATCAGCTCAAGGGAGAAACACTTATCTAGGGACAGCTCATGAGATTTGACAGACTCAATCGGACGACTCGTACGAAATGGAAGGACAGCGATACGACGAGTTCGATGTAGAAACCTTAAGTTAGACATGGCGCAATCTACAACAGAACCCGAGAGGACCAGTTTAATGGAGGAGGTACCTGGCGTAACAGATTTGATGGACTCCGAGGCGTACTACACCGCCGAAGGAGGGGCTTGCTATCACGGTGATAGCCGCGAGCTTCTCGATGAACTTCCAGATGAGTCCATCGACCTCGTGATGACCTCACCGCCGTTCGCCTTGAAACGCAAGAAGGAGTACGGCAACAAGGACGCTGCGGAATACAACGAGTGGTTCCTCGAATTTGCAGAGAAAGTCAAGAGAGTCCTTAAGCCCGATGGGTCCTTCGTCGTGGACATCGGGGGCTCTTGGACCAAGGGAGAGCCGTATCGGGACTTATACCACTTCGAACTGCTAACCGCGCTCGCGGGCTCAGACGGCCCGTTTGAGCTTGCTCAGGACTTTTATTGGCACAACCCTGCAAAGCTCCCTACGCCTGCGCAGTGGGTCACTATTGAACGCATCCGTGTGACTGACGCCGTAAACCACGTCTGGTGGTTTAGCAAGGGCGAAGATGGCGAACGACCCGAGGCCGACAACACCCGTGTTCTGCAAGAGTACAGCGACTCGCAGAAGAAGCTGATGGAGAACGGCTACAAGGACAAGAAACGTCCTTCTGGTCACGACATCAGCGACAAATTCGACGAACCGGAGAACGGCGAAGGGAGTATCCCTGACAATCTTATCGAAGCTGCGAACACGGCGTCGAACACTCACTACTTGAAGGCCTGCCGTGAATTGGGTGTAGATTCGCACCCGGCGCGCTTCCCGCGAGACCTCCCAGAGTTCTTCGTTAAATTCTTGACCGAGAACCCGCCGTACGAGGATGAAGACGACCAGCCTATCGTGCTGGACATCTTCGCCGGAAGCAATCTCACTGGGCGAGTAGCTGCTGACTATGGACGTAACTGGTTAGCGTTTGAACGGCAGGAAAAATACGTCCAGACCTCGCAGTTCAGATTCATGGAGATGGCAGCAATCGAACAGATGGTTGACGACGACCAGACTGACTTTGGGGATTTTGCCAGCGTCGAGCAAAACGACGACTAACAACACCATGTCCGACAACACCCCTACTGACGTTCGAGATGCCATAGAAGCTGGATTAGAGACTTACAATATCGATGTGGCTGGAGAACTATCGGCAACCCAAATCAGTGATAATCGATATGAAGTCAAAGTACCGTTTACGGGAGAGTTGTTGCTTGAGAACGCCCTTTCGAATCAGGGGAACCTCCTTTACAATAAGGAAGCTGAGATTACGTGGAAAGGAGTCAAAGACGGAGAGCTAGTCCTCACGGTACAGATAGATAATTAATCGAAAAGTCGATTACTTAAAGTCGCCTAACGAAGCGTCTTCCGTCGATTCTTGGAACTTTTCGAGTTCCTCTTGATACTTATCCAACGCCTCTTCCTCCCTGCTCGAAACAATCTCTTCGTCCTCATCCTCAACGTACTCGGCTTCCCCAAGTCGCTTGAGGTTACTAATCCGTCGGGACCCGCCCTGTAGGACGTGGTGGAGGTGGGTGGTGTTCTGGTCAAGCTCCTCAAGGTCGTCCCCTGTGAGGAACATCACCGCGATATTTTCGTGACGCATAACTCGGTTCGCGAACTGACGAGCATCACCAGATACGCCGCCCCGAGCAATCATCAAAATCGTATTTGTTTGGAGCATCCGTGAGATTCCGACCTCTCGGGCGATGTGCTTCGTCTCAATCTGGCTCTTCGTGTTCTTACACTGGATTTGGACCCGATTGAACAACTCTCCGATGTCGTCCATCACCACGTCCACTTCGGAGCCGCCGGTCTTGCGACCGCGCACACGCCACCCGACGAACGTCAACCCGAGGAGACGCCCAATCTTGACGGCCAGTGTTTCCAGAGCGACACCCTTCTCGTGAGTACTGTCGGCATCCAGGTCGTCGAGTAGCTCATCGAAGGAGAGCCGGAGAACGTGGCGAGGCACGCCAGTCCGCCCCGCGAGGTCATCGAGAATCGGTTTGAGAATCTCGGCTTCGAACTTATCCGTCGTTTCAATCCAATTCGCCTTCCCAGAGACGTGTTCCCACTTGATGTAGCCCGCTTCTTCGAGTGGGTTGAGCGTGCGTCGGCTGATGTTACTCTGGGATATATCGACGCCGTAAGCTTCCTCCGCAACCTGCTTCACGACGCTATTCTGAATTCGTCCCTTCGGATTAATGAGTGCGAGAGCGCGCAGGAATGCTTGTTGCTGGTCGCTCAGCCCATCAAGTTCGAGAATGTCGTCCGACCCAAGACCGATTAGCTCCTCGATGCGTGTCCGGTCAATTTTGTAGATGTGCGTCCCAGTGTTGACGACGCCTGCTTTCGCCAGCCACGCACGCATCTGAGACCAGTGATTCGAGGTCTCGTCGATGTGGAAATCGTACTGCTCGCGAAACTCGCGCTTCAGGTCATCATTCGTCGTTGAACGCCCCTGGGCTTCGAGGTCTTCGACAATCTCGATGCCCTTCAAGCCGTGGAGATTCCGCAGGATATGTTGTGCGAATCGGTCGTATAGTGCGTCAGAGTCGTCCTTGAGTCCGTAGAGTTCCTCACCAAGCTCGGTGAACTGAAAATCCTCGTCAACGATTTGGTATCCTGCCGGGCCGACGCCGAGCCGCACGTTCTTCGCGCGGTCCATTGACGGGAAGAATCGCTCCTGAATCGCCTTATCGAAGTCGTCGGGGCGGCCCTCGTACTCCTTGATGAGTTTGAGGATGGCAATAAGCTCCTCGTCGTCATCAGTATCGAGTTGCGCGGGCGAGAATGCGTCCCCAAACGGCAAATCCGTATTTTCCCTCGCCATTAGATGACATGAGCTGTTAACCCCCACTGCATGAACTTATCGGACTACCCGAACGTACCCGGGCATTTCATTCATTCCAGCAGATAGTACCGCGATTTCTATATCCACTGAAACTGAAACAGGCGATTCGGTAACTACGTGTGCGTATTGAACAGAAGAAACTATAGTTTCACATCAGTCGAAAATACTTGAGCGAACGAGAGCCATAAACTCCTCAGGGTTAGCAGGTTTGGTGAGAAAATCACTCACATCAAGCTCACCCTGCTCAAAAGTGGTGTGTTCCTCTTGTGCGCTGGTTACGATGATAACTCGAATGTCATCCAGTTCAGAATCATTTCGAATTTCATCAAGAACCTGTCTCCCATCCACTTTTGGTAGGTTCAGGTCCAGAAGAATAATATCAATGCGAGGGGCATCGGTGAATTCATTACGGCGATGAAGGAAGTCGAGTGCTTCCCTCCCATCGCTTGTGATATGAAGGGTGCTATTTGTCTCGTCAAGGGCCTCCTTAATCAACCGAACGTCTCCGGGATTATCCTCGACTAAGAGAATTTCCACGTCGGTCTCAGCCCCCTCATCCATGTCACTCTGCTTTGAGTCACAGGACTAAAAGGATGTGTATCGGTTCTGCTTGAATCTCAGCTAACGAATCCCTTGGTGGTCACTGTCTTACCTGTACTGAACAGCAACTACGTATGCGAACAGATTGTCCCACTAAGATGGTTCTCTGTTCATCTCGCCTTTCGTGAAGTAGAGTATGTGAGCTTGGTCTTATTTCAGACAAACCTCGTAAAGGAGCACCGTCAGTCGCAACGAGCGCGGATGGCTTCGGTCACGCCGATGTCCTCGGCTTCAAGTGCATCGCGGATACCAAACAAAGACGATTCTACACCATCTGCCCATTCTCCCATCATCCAGTCAAGGTCGCCATTGAGGTCGTTAACCTGTGCTTCGACGGTGTGGAGCGTATCGACTGCTGCATCCACCTTATTCTCCAATCGGTTGATGTCCTCCCGGATTGCTCGCACCTCGGCCACCAGGTCGTGAATTTCCTCTGAGTCGCGCGCCTGGTCGATGTCGTAAAGCAGACCGCGCTCAACCTCAGCGCGCGCCTTCCCAGTCAGCTTGGCGACTCGGGGAGGGTCGCGGTCACCGCGCCCGTGGTCCGCGTACGAGACCTCAATGAGACCGTAGTCCTCGAACTTGCGGAACCTCCAGTCTGCGACATCCCAGTCCATCCCTGTCCGCTGGCGAATTTCCGTCATCGTCGCCTCTCCGCCGTAATACTCTATCGCTGCAATAAACCGCCGACCTGCACGGTCTACCTCACTCCTAATGTCAATATCTTCGCTCATTCTATACAATACCTGACAAGGGTGCAAAGGTGCATCGTCGTAGACCCTCGTGAGACCATCGGTGAGTACAAAGGGACGTGACAGGGTTCACGAGGAGGTTATCCACCCTCCCGAGTCCCCTTATTGAGCCTCGGGGATGAATCCTCTACGAGACAACCCCAATGAGGCTCCCACAGCACCCATAGAGTCCGACCATCACGAGACAGGGGAATCCCCTATCTCGACGCATCCTATCCAAAATAGAGGTATCTACGGAGTCATTGACGACCATCTCGCCGCTTCTCAGGGCGCGAAGGGAATCTGAACGGATTCTCGTCTTCCTCGTCGTTCACGTTGGTGCCAATCTCATCAACGAATTGTTCAACCGCATCTAACGTCGAGACCGGCGTGTCCGTTGCACACTCTTTCTCTTCGAGCCGTTCACGCGCATCTGAGACGGCCTCTTGGCGAGCTTCCTCGATGATGAATGGGAGCCTCGCGCAGAGATACCGATAGGATTCCAGACGGATGAGGAGTATTTCACGCTCAACACCAGTGAGCGACTCGCCAGACTCAATCTTCGCACGGATATTGCTCATCGCTCACCTGGGGCAACACCCCCAAACATAGCCTTGGTCTCACGACGGTCGATAGCGATGAGATGCGCGGTCTCTTCCTCGGTCCAGCCCACCTCCTCAAACGAACCCCAGTCCGCCTTCCCGCGCTCAACAACGTCTTCTGGTTGCCCACAGTTAGACATGATATTTTATTCTCAGGAATGGGGCATTAGTGTTCTCCTGACCCCCTCTCCTTGCTCATCGGGTCATCAACGATACGAACACCGAATCTGAGGTATTCCGCGCGGTGCAGCTTCTTGTCGAAATGTAATTTGAAGCTATCAGCCGAGAATATCCGTATCTGCTGGCTTTCAGGGCTATAGCCCGTTAGAAAGTGTTTTGTGAATTGTGCAGTACAGCGCCAAACCCAGAGTGGGACCACAATGGGCCCACTTTCAGGGTTAGATGACGCGGTTCTGCAGGTAGTCGAGGTGCTTCGCGTTGTAGACGATCTTGACCTCGTCGGTCTCGGCCGACCCGATACAGGTCAGGCGGACGTTCTTGTCCTCGACCTCCTCGTCCGAGAGGATCTGCTGCATGTCCATCTGGATCTCACCCTCCTTGACGATTGCCGCGCAGTTCGCACAAGCGCCAGCGCGACACGAGAACGGCCAGTCGTAACCCTGGGCTTCGGCCGCCTCGAGGATGTATTCGCCCTCGGCGACGTCGAGTGTGCCGTAGTCCTCGTCGTCGAGACCGGCGTCGGCGGCCTCGTCGAAGAGATCGTCGTCGTCCATGTCCCAGCCCTGGTCATCCAGCACTTCGTAGTTGAGGTATTCTACCGTGGGCATCAATCGCCGGTTCGAGTCCCGTACTGGTATAGCTTGCTGTTCAGTCCTAAATTGTCTTTGAGTCAGAATTTACCAGTGCGAAGGGAAGAATGCCCGCATTCGTGAGAAGATCTGCATCCGAACGAGAGAGGGAAACAGAAATGCGTCGGCGAAGTCGACGGAACGTCGAGTAGCCGCCGCGTTCGGAATCCGGGGCAGGCGGCCGAGCGACGGCCGATCCGCCGGCCGCGTCTCGAGGAGGGAATCGCGACTGGTGACCGGCGGTGACAACCGGAACTCAAACCGGGACGACGAGGAAGAACGCAAACGCCAGTCCGGCCGACGCCGAGGGACCGATGATCCAGAACGCGACGAACCGCGCGACGGCGTCCGGCCTGACCAGATCGTCCGCGTCGATGACGTCGTCAGGTTCCTCCTCGCCGATCTTCGGCACCTCCGCCGGCGTCTCCTGCGTGAGGACGTTCATCGAGAGCTCGAGTTCCTCTTCCCCCCGTGCGAGGCCGGTGATCGTCGCGGTGCGGCTGGCCCGCCCCCAGCCCAGTCCGACGATGGTCATCACGGTCGCCATCACGAGGCTGATCGGGATGCCAATCGACGAGAGGAAGGTAGTAATCGAGGCGGCGGTGACGGCGACGATCAGGGCCGCCAGCAGCGGGAGTTCGGTGAGGTCGTTGCCGACCGCCTCCATCGTGCGCCGGGCGATGGTAAACCCGCCGAAGCTGATCGCGATCGCTCCGATCGCGATGCCGACGTCGGTGCCGTCGTAGCCGGCGATATCGAGCGCCCCACTGCCGACCAGTGGGGCGACCGCGTTCGCGACGTTACTCGCGCCCGCACCGAAGGCCATGTAACACGCGATGATGACGATCAGGATCGTCGTCGCGAGCTCCTTGGGGGTCGTTCCCGGACCCATCACCGGTCTCGGAACGGGACCCGAGCGCTCGAGCGTAAGTAACGGGCCGGCCGACTGGCGGATCTCGAAGAAGCGATCGAGGTGTGGGTAGAAGTAGCGGCCGACGATGCCGCCGATCCAGAACGCGAGGATCGGCGTGACGACCCACCACGAGATGATCCGCCCCATCACGGCCATGTCGAGCGTGCCGGTCGCGAGCCCGAGACCGGCGATGGCACCGACGGCTGTCATCGACGTGGGGACGGGGACGCCGAAGAGGTTCGCGACCAGCATCCCCAGCCCGATAAAAAAGAGCACGACGATGCTCGCCTGCAGCGTGAAGATGTCGGCGGGGACGATGTCGCCGCCCATCGTTTCGATGACGTTACGGCCGACGGTCCAGCCGCCGGCGAAGACGAAAACCGACATGAGCGCCGCAGCCGCCGTCTTTCCGATGACTCCCGCGCCGACGGCCGGCCCCCAGGCGATTCCCGTGGACGAGCCGCCGATATTGAATCCGACGAAGACGGCTACGACGATTCCGACGACGAGAATCGCGGAAACCATACCCCAGACCATTCTCCCTGCCGAAAAAGACGTTTCGGGGCGACGACACGACTATCATCGACCGCGACAGGTCTGCGGCTCGAGGTCGCGGCGGGCGGCCGGCGCGACGATCGACGCGCCGTCAGAAGCCAAAGATCGGGATGAACCGGAACGTGAGGTAGGCCCCGACCGTCGAGATAGCCGGGACGATGTTCTGCATGAGGATGACGCGGGCCGTCGTCGACGGATCGAAGAGATCCGACGCCTGCGGGATGTCTTCGGGTTCCTCCTCGCCGATCTTGGGTGAGCGTTCGCCCTCTTCCTCGGCGGTCAGCGCGCCGACCGAGACGGGGGTCTCTTCGCCGGCGCGCACGCCAGAGAGCGTCGTCGTCCGCGTGGCCCGACCCCAGCCCAGTCCGACGATACTCATCGTCGCGATGACGACGAAACTCGCGGGGATGCCGAGCCACGAGAGCGTGACGACGATCCCCGAACTGATGACCGCGACGACGATGGCCGCGGTCAGCGGCAGGTTGGTGATGTCGCTGCCGAGCGTATCGAGGGTGCGACGCGCGATCGTAAAGGAGCCGACCGCGACCGCCCCACAGCCAAGCAGGATGAGCGTCGTCATGTTGACGTCGCCAGTGCCGTAGATCGGCGCGATGGCGTTGGCGATGTTGCTCGTCCCCGAGGCAAAGCCCATCAGACAGCCGATCGCGACGACGATCAGCGCGCCGGTCATCTCCCGCCGATCACCGTCTGCACGAAATCGGAACTGCGGCACGAGTCCCGATCGGTCGATCGCGATCATCGGATCGCCCTGCTGATCGCCCTCGATGGCGATCCAGGCGTTGATTCGGGGATAGAAATACCGGCCGACGACGCCGGCGACCCAGAAGCCGATGATCGGCGCGACGACCCACCAGATGACGACCTCGCCGAGGATGTCCCAGTTCAGTTCGCCGGTCGCGAAGCCAAGCGCCGAGATCGCCCCGACGGCAGTCATCGACGTCGAGGCGGGGACGCCGGCGTAGTTGCCGACGAACAGCGCACCGCCGATGAAAAAGAGGACGGCGGCGTTGGTTCGGAGTGTGAAGATCGACGTACTCTCAACGAGATCCTTTCCCAGCGTCTCGACGACCTCCGGGCCGATCGTGTACGCACCGATGAAGAAGAAGACCGACATCAGTGCGGCGGCCGTCACTTTCGTGATTACGTTCGCTCCAACGGCCGGCCCGAACGCCGGCCCGGTCGTCGAGCCACCGATGTTGTAGCCGACGAAGATCGCCGTGAGGAGTCCCACGATAAGCAGTACTTCCGGCACATTCGGAAGTCACGTGATCCGACCGTAAAAACGCGACTGTTTCGTCCGATCCACGGCGATCGCCACCGCTCGAGTGACCGTCAGTTCGGCGAGTTCGGAGCCAAGTCCGGCTCAGACTCCCCAGAACGCGGCGATGCCGAGGACGGTCACGATCGAGAGCAGTAACTGCAGTGGTGCGCCGATTCGGAAGTAGTCGCCGAACCGATAGCCACCGGGGCCGTAGACGAACAGGTTCGTCTGGTAGCCGATCGGACCGAGGAAGGCGGTCGAGGCCGCGAAGGTCACCGCGAGCACGAACGCGAACGGGTTCGCACCGATCCCCGTGGCCGCGGCCGCCGCGACGGGGAGCAAGAGGACGACGCTCGCGTTGTTGCTGATGACCTCCGTGAGGAGGCCCGTCAGGATATAAAAGAGCCACAGCACGGCGATCGGCGGCAGGAAGCCGGCCGACTGGACGACGAGCCACGCGAGATACGCCGCGCCGCCGCTCGCCTCGAGCGCGATCCCCAGCGGAATCACTCCCGCGAGCAGGAAGATGATGTCCCACTCGACGGCGTCGTACAGTTCGTTGGGCTCCAAGACGCCCGTAACGACCATCGCGACGACGCCGGCCAACGCGGCGATCAGGATCGGATAGAGCTCGAGGGCGGCGACGGCGACGACGGCGACCATGATGGCGACGGCGATCGGGGCCTTGTCCGCCCGATAGTCGGGACGAGGTGGTTCGCGAGCGACGATCACGTCGTCGCGGCGCGCGAGTCGATCGAGCGTGTCCGGTGGTGCCTGCACCAGCAGCGTATCGCCCACGTCGAGGCGTTTGCCGACGATGCGGTCGGCGACGAGCTCGCCGTGGCTGCGCAGCCCGAGGACGGCCGCGTTGAACTCCTCGCGGAACGCTTCCGGGTCGAGCCGCTCGCCGACGAGCCGCGAATCGAGCGAGACGACCAGTTCGGTGAGGACGCCCGTCGCCGCGTCGGTCGGGAGCCGCAGCGCCGAGTTCGAGCCGCCGACGAGTTCGCCGCCGACGGTGTCCTCGAGCGTCGTGATCGCGTCGCGGTTCGTCCGGACAACGAGGACGTCGCCCTCGCGAAGAGTGGTCGCCTGCCGCGGGGCGACCGACCGCTCGGCGTCGTGGATCACCTGCACGACATCGACCTCCGGGCCGAGCGCATCCGTCGCGTCGCGGACCGTCTCGCCCACCAGCGGCGATCCCGGGGTGACGGCGATATCGGCGAGGTAGTCGCCGACCGCGTACTCCTCGAGATAGTCGGCGCGGGGCGGCACCCGTTCGGGCAGGAGGTAGTGGCCGACGAAGATCAGATAGAGGCCGCCGACGAGGACGACGATGACCCCGAGGCCGGTGAACTCGAACATCGAAAATCGATGGAGTTCGGGATACTGCGAGCCGAGGCGCGCGGAGATGTCGCTCGCAAGGATGTTCGTCGAGGTGCCGATCAGCGTGAGCATACCGCCCATCTGCGAGGCATACGAGAGCGGAATGAGCAGCTTCGACGGCGACGTGTTCCCGCGGTTGGCCACGTCGGTGACGACCGGCACCAGCAACGCGACGACCGGCGTGTTGTTCAGGAAGCCGGAGACCGGACTTGTCGCGGCGACGGTCGCGAACAACTGCTTCCGGAGGCTATCGCCCGCGAAGCCTGCCATCCGCCGGCCCAGTTCCTGAACGACGCCGGTCCGGCTGATGCCGCCGCTCAGGATCAACATGGCCAGCACGGTGATCGTCGCCTCGTTCGCGAATCCGGAGACGGCGGTCTCGGGATCGACGCCCGTCCAGGGCTCGAGCACGGCCAGCACCACGATCAGCAAGATTGCGGTCACGTCGATCGGCAGGCGCTCGGTGAGAAAGAGGATCAGCGCGAGGACGACAACGCCGAAGACGACGAGGGCGTCCGTCGTCAGTTCGGGCCGGGTAGCAGTCGCTTGCGCGAGGGAAACGCGCTCCTGCAGCGCCATGAGAGACTCCACACCGACGCCATATGAAATAATTCTGTTGCGTCTGGATACAGTGTGTCGGCGATGGTCGTTCGGCGAAACCGTCGCCTTTACTCGCAGCCGTCTCGCTCACACGGATATGAGCACCGACGCGAACGAGGGACGTGGCGGCTTCGAGGAGTTCGAGGTGATTCCGGCGGTCGACATTCAGGACGGCGAGGTCGTCCAACTCGTCCAGGGCGAACGCGGTACCGAGAAGACCTACGGCGAACCGGTCGAGGCCGCCCGGCGGTGGATCGACGCCGGCGCGGAGACGCTCCATCTGATCGACTTAGACGGCGCGTTCGAAGGCGAGCGCGAGAACGCCGCCGCGATCGACGCGGTGATCGACACCGTCGACGTGCCGACGCAACTCGGCGGCGGCATTCGCACCGCCGAGGAAGCGATCGACCTGCTCGAGCGCGGCGTCGACCGCGTCATCCTCGGCACCGCAGCGGTCGAAACTCCCGAAATCGTCGCCGAGATCAGCGAGGAACACCCGGGGAGCGTCGTCGTCAGCCTCGACGCGAAAGACGGCGAAGTCGTCGTCGAAGGCTGGACCGAAGGGGCTGGACTCTCGCCCGTCGAGGCCGCCGAGCGCTACGCGGATCTGGGTGCCGCCGCGATCCTCTTTACGAACGTCGACGTCGAGGGCCGGCTCGAGGGAGTAGCCACCGAACCGGTACGCGAGTTGGTCGAGGCGACCGAAATCCCGGTGATCGCCAGCGGCGGCGTGGCGACGCTCGAGGACGTGCGAGCGCTCGCGGACGCCGGTGCCGCGGCGGTCGTGGTCGGCAGCGCGCTTTATGAGGGGACCGTCACGCTCGCGGCGGCTCAAGACGCGGTTGACGGCACTGAGTAGCTCGAAACCGGTTCGCTCTCGGATCGGCTTTGACGGGACCGAGCGGAGGGAAGGCGAGTCGGTCGTCGGGCCGATGAGACGGGTCAGCGGTTGTAGCCGTGGCCGAGGTAGAGAGCAGAGATGTTGACCGCCAGAAGGGCAGCAAACGTCAGCGTGACGGTCGGATCGCCGAGCCCCTGTGCAAGGAGGGGGAGATGCACGAAGGGCAGGGCGATCGCGACCCAGAACGACAGGAACTGTGCCGGGCCTTTGACGGAACGGACGAGACGGTGTCGACGCTCCGTTTCAGGGCTCGACGGAGCGATCGATTCGTTCGAAACGGGGGAGGGATTTGACATCGGGTCGGGACACCTCTTCACAATAGCGACATTCAGTCTATCGATTATATAACGGGCCGAATATTGGCGTCGTTTCGGTCCGTTTCACTCCCGGTTCCGAGGTGGTACCACCCGTTTGAGACCGAATTATATCTGCCTAGACGTTTTATAATCGAATTACATTCAGTAGTAGCGGTCCAGGCAGGTAACGGCCGATTGATCTACGAGTTCGCCCGCTGTGACAGCGATGCTGGCGAGCGGAACCCCCTTGTACCGGGGGCGGCATGAATGCTCCATGAGCGAGCGAACGGCGACCCGAACGCGCGAGACGGCCGAAACGTCGATCGAGTGTCG
This sequence comes from Natrinema sp. 74, assembly GCF_046097095.1. Classification (NCBI taxonomy): domain Archaea; kingdom Methanobacteriati; phylum Methanobacteriota; class Halobacteria; order Halobacteriales; family Natrialbaceae; genus Natrinema; species Natrinema sp. 74. The sequence continues at coordinate 1,802,032 of NZ_CP175698.1, read as the reverse complement.
GCTCGCGATCGACGGGAACGGCGCGGCGACGATCGATACCGGTATTGGATTCTTCGATCACATGCTGACGTCGTTCGCCAAACACGGACTGTTCGATCTGGAAGTCGAGTGCGACGGCGACCTCGAGATCGACGATCACCACACAGTCGAGGACGTGGCGATCGTCCTCGGCGAGGCGTTCGACGAGGCGCTTGGCGATCGCGCGGGGATCGTCCGGTACGCCGACCGCAAGGTGCCACTGGACGAGGCCGTCGCGGAGACCGTCGTCGACGTGAGCGGCCGGCCGCGGTTTTACTTCGACGGGGCGTTCTCCCAGGAGTCAATCGGTGGCTTCACCAGCGATATGGCGCGTCACTTCGGCGAATCGCTTTCGATGAACGCCGGACTGACGCTCCACCTCGCGGTCGACGGGGAAAACGCCCATCACGAGGTCGAGGCGCTGTTCAAGGCGCTGGCCCGTGGCCTCGACGACGCGACGCGGTTCGACGAGCGCCGAGAGGGAACGCCCAGCACGAAAGGGACGCTGTAACGGCACCCGGTACGGACGTTATGGCCGGACGAGCATCTCGCGCTCCTCGACGAACTCGCCGTCCTCGAGCGCGTAATCGACGATCGCCTCGGCCTCGTGGCTCTCGAGGTCGTAGGCTCCTGCGGCCAGTTCCTCGACGGCGCGTCGTTGCATGGGGAATTCGCGATTGCGGAGGAGTCGAACGACCTTGCTGTAGACCGCCGGGGGACTCGTCGGAGCGTCGGTCGAGTCGTCGTCGGACGCCGTCCCTTCGTTGTTCTCGGCCGCCGATTCGCCGTCCGACGCCGTCCTTTCGTCGTTTTCGTCTGCGTCCGTCGCGTCGGATTCGGCTTCCGCGACGAGTTCGTCGATCGCCGTCGCATCGACTTCGGCGTCGTCCGCCTCATCGCCGTGTTCGAACGTGATCCCGTCCTCGAGCAGCGACGCATCGCTCGCGTCGGCCTCGTGTGCGGTCTCGGACGCAGCCTCGGGATCGGCGTCGGTCTCTGGGTCCGCGTCCGACTTTGAGACGGTCGCGTTCGGGCGCGAACGTGGCGTTCGGTCGCGTTGCCGCGTTGAATCGCCCGTCGTCGCGACGACGGAACCGGTGCTCGCCGAGTCGTCGTCAGAGGCGTCGCACTTGTCGGCGGCAGTCTCCTCGAGACCGGCGCGAGCGAGCAGCGGTTCGAGTAGTGTCTCGAGACGGTCCTTGCAGTCGGCACAGAGGACGACGCGGCGTTGTTCGGCCTCGGTCGGCTCGAGTTCGGGCGGAACGATCTCGAACGCGCCGGCGGCATCGGCACCACAGAAATCGCAACTCCGGAGTTCGTGCATATATGACCTATCGATGGCCGTGTATAAAAGTGTCCGCCGGCGACCGGCGGCCGATTGAGGACGGTGTCGCGGCCGTCTCGCGGAGATCGATCACCGGACATTATACTTCGGCGTGCGTATGCACACCGAGCATGTTCGACGAGATCATGGAGAAGTTCGAGGGATCGCCGAGCCAGCAGGCGGTCATCCGGCTGCTACTCGAACGGGGCTTCTCCGTCAACGACGACGGCCGGGTCGTCTCTGGCGGTATCGAGATTCCGAACACGGGAATCGCCCGCGAGATCGGCGTCGACCGCCGGGTCGTCGACTCGACGACGGACGTCATCCTCGAGGATCCAGAACTGCGGCGTATCTTCCAGAATATCTCGCAGGTGCCGAGCCTGATGGATCTGGCACCGGTGTTGGACCTAACGGTGCTGTCGATCGCCGTGGATAACGCCGAGCAAGAGGGGATCGTCGCCGAGATCACGGGGACGTTGGCCGACCACGGCATTTCGATCCGCCAGACCATCAGCGAGGATCCGGAGTTTACTGACGAACCCCGACTCTACCTGATTACCGACGAGGAACTGCCGGGCGAGGTGATCACCGCGATCCGCGACCTCGAGTTCGTCCGAAAGATCGAGCTCCAGTGACACCGTGCGTCACTCGCCGGCCGTCCCCGCATCTGGAATGTCGGCGTCGACGTCGTCAGCGAACGCTTCGAGGACCGACTCGAGGGCGCTGGTGAGTTCCTCGAAGCGCTCGATCGACATATCGTCGGTCGTCACCCAGACGCCGTGGGGCCCCCGAATGACCCGCGAGAGGAAGCCGTTCTCGAACATTCGAATCGTCGCCTCGTAGTCGCCGAGTTGGGTGTTCCGATAGGCCGACTGCGAGTGGAATCCCAGCCGCTCGTGATCGGCGAAGCCGACGAGGTCAGCGGTCCGCTCGAGATCCGATCGGAGGTACAGTTGTTCGACGTCGTCTTCGGTGAAATAGGTGATACTCCGTAGTTCGTCCCCGACGGCCGTGCGGCAGACGCTGTAGATCTCATCTTCGAGTTCGGAATCAATTGCATCGCCGTCCATGTGTGCACACATGGCATTCGAAGACAATAGCGTATGGGGTTGAACGGACCGGGCGATACAGTCCCAAACGAGGGACCGACGGGCTCTTTTCGCCGGCCGACGAACCGCCGCCATGAGCAGCGTCGAGACGCGAGCCGGGCCGCATGACGCGCCGAATCGGCGGGGAGGCCGATCGTGAGCCGCGTCTATCGGACCGTCGCGGAGCCCGCGACCGCCGAATTCGTCGTTCAGGGCTCGGAGTTCATCGGCCACGTCCGACCCGTCGACTCCGTCTCGGCCGCCGAGGCGTTCGTCGACGCCGTCGACGAGGAGTACGCCGACGCAACCCACAACGTCCCCGCTTACCGCGTGCGAGCGGACGCCGAGGGTGACTTCCTGCGTGAGTACTCGAGCGACGACGGCGAGCCCTCCGGCTCTGCCGGAAAGCCGGCGCTGAACGTCCTCACACAGCAGGACATCGAGAACTGCGCGGTCGTCGTGACCCGCTACTACGGCGGGACGAACCTCGGCGTCGGCGGCCTCGTTCGCGCCTACGCCCGCGCGGTGAAAGAAGTGGTTGAGGCGGCGAACGTCGTCGAGGAGCGTCCCCACGAGCGCGTGACGATAACCGTCGAATACGACGACTCGGGCACCGTTCGCTCGATTCTGGAAAGCGAGGGCTACGAGTTCGACGCCGACTACGAGGCCGCGGTCACCTTCGACGCGTACGTCCCGCTCGCGGAGAGCGAGGCGCTTCGAGACCGGCTTCGAAGCGCGACGAGCGGCCGGGCCGATCTCGAGTAGGGCCACGAGACCCGCACAAATCGCCACCTACTCAACGTTTGCGTCCGCTCGGGCCGCGTCGAGACGCTGTTTGATCGCCGTCTGTGCCGCCTCGAGGTCGGCGAGTTGGTCGCGCTCGAACCGCACGTCGAAGAGCCCGCGCTCGAGGACGAGTTCGCCCTTGCGTAGCTGAACGCGGGAGATGTCAGACCACAGGACGATCGACTGTGTGTAGGGCCGTTGCTTGACGAGTCCGGCATCGTGGACGCGCACTTCGGGCGTTTCACCGACCGATCCGATCCGCCATCGCCCTTCGGCGAGGCTCGTACACGCCCAGACGACCGCGAGTCCCGTCCAGACGATCGCGCTTGCCCACTCACCGGTGTACGCGTTGGCAGCGCCTAGCAACAGCCACAGTGCGAGGACGATCACGTCCAGTTTCGGGGACCTCGGCGGCGTCCACTGCCAGCGCGCAACGGGATCGTCGGCGGTGAGCGATGCCACGTAACAGGTCTCGGCCAGACGCATAGCGACGTAACCGGTGATCGCGACGGCGAACATCGCCCCGAGTCCGACGAGGCCGACGCGGGGCTCGAGCCAGCCGAGCCACGCAGCGCCGGCAACCAGACCGAACGGCGCGGCCGGGCTCAGGACCGCGGTCTGTCGACGCCAACTTCGGCCGAGACGCGCCGCGAGCCCCCGACTTCGTCTCGCGAGGGCGACGCCGGCGAGCGTGCCGACCGAGAATCCAACGGCTGCGAGCGCGCCGGTGACCGCGGCCGGCGCGGCGTCTGCGCGTACGACGGCGACCGTCGCGAGACCGGCGACGAGCGTGCCGAGGTAGCCGCCAAACGCGAGTCGAAACACCGTCTCGGGCGACTCGAGACGTCGGTCGCCGATAGCGGTTCGGTCGGCCGCGTCGCGACCAGTCATAACTAAGCCGATGGGAGGTCATGTTAAAAGAGTAACGTGTGCAGTCGAGACACTGGACGACCGAGTTCGGTTGGGAGTGTGCGCCCATGGCGGCCGGGTTGCAGGGAGCATCGATATCCGTCTGCCGCTCGTCCGGCCGGATATGGATCGGAACGTCGGCGGGTTCGATCGCATCGGCCGTGTCGTCGTCGCGGCGGCGTTACTGCTGCTCGGCTACCGCAATCGCGACCGGACGCTCGGCACGCTCGCGTTCATCGCCGGCAGCGACCTCCTCGCAACCGCGGTCATCCAGCGGTGCCCGGTGAACGCACTGCTGGGAGTCAATACCTGCGGAAACGGCTCCTAACCGCCGGCGACTCGAGCCGGTCTGACTACCACGACACCGCGCTTACGTCTCGGGCTCGTACGGGACGACGTCGTCGGAGACCGGCGGTGCCCCAACCGCGACGACCGAGACCCGTTCCTCGGCGTCGGCGGGATTGTACGCCCGATGGGGTGCCTCGGGCGGGGCCACAAACAGCGATCCCGCGGAGACCTCGAGGTCGCCGTCGGGCGTCTCGACGTGTAACGTCCCTGAGAGGACGATGAACGCTTCCTCCTGCGTCTCGTGGTAGTGGTAGGCCAGTGGTAACTGCTCGCCCGGGTCGGCATCGAAGCGGTTGATCGCGACTTCGTCCATCCCCGCGGCCTCGCTCAGCCGGCGGAGGTCACAGGGGCGATTGTCGACGGACTCGAGGTCGGCGGGATCGACGACGGTGTAGTCCATAGGAAAGCGATTCGGAGGGATCCGCAAAAGCCCGTCGGCAGTCAGTCGAAGCGACGGCCCGGCTCAGGTCGTCCGGAACGCGCGGTCGCCGGCGTCGCCGAGTCCGGGGACGATGAAGCCGTCGTCGTCGAGGCGGTCGTCGATGGAGACGGTCAGCAGGTCGGCGTCGGGACACTCCTCGTCGACGCGGAGCAGTCCCTCCGGCGCGGAGACGGCCGAGAGGACGATCAGGTTCTCCGGTTCCGCGGCGTTCTCGACGACGTGCTCTAAGACGGTACACATCGTGCTGCCCGTCGCGAGCATGGGGTCGGCGATAATGACCGTGTCCTCCTCGTTGATCTCGGGTAGTTTCACGTAATCGACCGTGATCGGGAACGAGCCGTCCTCGTCCCGGCCGGCTTCCTCGTTGCGACTCGCGCTGATGACGCCCTGTCGCGCCCGCGGGAACGCCTTCAACAGTCCCTCGACGAACGGCGTCGCGGCGCGCAAAACGTTGATGATCACTACGTTGTCGAGCCCGCGAACGCGCTCGCCCATCGTCGGCTCCAGTGGCGTCTCGATCTCGACGTACTCGGTCTCCATCCGGCCGTCGATGATCTCATAGCCACAGATCCGGCCGAGTTTGACCAGCCCCTTCCGGAAGCTGACCTGCTCGGTCTCGACATCGCGCAGGCGCGAGAGCGTGTCTTTGGCCAATGCGTGCGTAATAAGATACGCGTCGTCCCGGTCTTCGATCGGCATATCCGTACAGCCATTCGCCGTGCAGTTCACAGTATCGATCAACCGCGAGCGGCGGCCCCGGGTGCCATTCTCGCCCGTCGTACCCGCTCGAAAGACGGCAGTGAAACTGCTAACGAGAAATTACCGATCCGTTCGCGGCGCTTCGATCGGGTTTCGGGGGACCAAGGTGCCGATCTGAAAACGGCGCTTTGCCGCCGAAAACGGTCGTAACGGTGGCCCCGCTTTAATCGCCGGATCGGCGTAGCTCTCGACGCCCGATCGCGGGCGGTCACTCACAATGAGCCATCAGTTCCAACAACAGTCACCGCAGGGACAGCCGACCGACCAATACGGACAGCAGCCGACGCAGTCGATGGGGGGCCAGCAGATGGGCGGCCAAGAACCCATGGCCGGCAACCAACAGCCGATGACCGGCGGCCAGCAGGGAACGCAGGGGATGGGCGGTCAGCAGATGAGAACGCAAGGGATGGGCGGCCAGAGGATGCAAGGGCGACAGTCGTTCGAAGACCACCTGACGAACGAGCTCCGGATCGCACTCGAGGACTTCACCGAGCTATCGCACATCGCCGACTGGTGTGCCAAGGAGTGTGCGATGGAGGGACTCTCGACGTCCGCACAGATCACACACGACATCGCGGAACTCGCCGAGCTCAACGCGAGACTGATCGCGCGCGACTCGATGTTCGGTCCCGAAGTCGCGGACGTGTTCATCCGCGTGGGGACCGAGGGGCTGCGAGAACTCCAGCAGTACCAGCAACACCCACACATCACCGAGACGATGTCCGCGATCGATCGCACGCTCGACTCCTGTTCGACCGTACTCGAGATGGTCGGTGGCGGTGGGCAGATGATGGGCGGCAGCCAGCAGATGGAGGGCCAGCAGATGGGGGGCCAGCAGATGGGGGGACAGCAGATGGGGGGTAGCCAGATGACGGGCGGCGGTGGCCAGATGATGGGCGGCGGTCAACTGACCGGCGGTCAGCAGGGTACACAGGGGATGAGCGGCCAGCAGATGGAACCGCAGGGAATGACCGGCGGTCAGCAGATGGGCGATCGGCAGATGGGCGGCCAGCGCTAGCCCGCCGACCGACGGCACCTGTGCAGGCGGGCGACGGCAGAGAAGTTTATACCGATCCAGGCGCTACCACTCGGTCAGCCGAATGGAAGAGAGCATCTCGGGGTTTAAGATTCGTGGCGACTGGGGCGACGTCGTCGAACACGGCGAACGCATCACGCGCGCGCTTCAAGACGCCGGCGTCCACGATGCCGACCGGGACTCCGACGAGAGCGACGCCCGCGCCTTCGAAGAATGGGACGAGTGGCGGCCCAAGGCCCACGAGACCCTCGACGCCGACGTCAGCGAGAAGACCGCCGATCAGGCCAGCGTCGAAGAGGGCAAAGGAGAGAAAGCTGGCAAGGAACCCGACGAGGACATCAAGACCGCCGGGGAGAAACTCTCTAAGTCCTACGAGCGACTCGAGGACGACGACGCCGAGGCGGCGGTCGGCACCTGGAAGGAGTCGATCGACTACGTCGCGCGCGCGGCCGACTCCGCGGGGCGCAAGGCCCTGCGCCGGGTCGAAGACACGGTCTACCAGAACGTGATGACCCAGCTTGCGCCCTACTACTTCGACAACGAACTCGTCAGCGCCAACGTCCAGCAGTCGACGCGCAACGGTAACAACGGCGAGCAGTTCGTCTTCGAGGTCAACGTCAACGACGACGAGCTCAAAGACGAGGTCTCCGACCGTCTCGCGGAGTACGAAGACGAGATCGACCGCTGGCACGTCGAAGTCGAGAAAGACACCGACGCAGCCGAGGCCATCGAGGGTGCAGAGCCGCCGCCGGAATCCGACGATAACTCGCGGTCGACGATGAACTGAGTGGGCTATTGTCGTTCGCGGGCGACCGGCCGGCGCTGCCGACCGAAGGCCGGCACACACTTGTAGACCCCGCTAATAGAACCCCGATAGATGGTCGATATCGCCACGCTGGGAACATTCGCCGTGGCCGCGGTCGCGAGTCTCTTCATGGCCTGGGCGATCGGTGCCGGCTCGAGCGGCTCCACCCCGTTCGCTCCGGCCGTCGGCGCGAACGCGATTTCGGTGATGCGGGCCGGCTTCTTCGTCGGACTGCTCGGCTTCGGCGGCGCGGTCCTCCAGGGGGCGAACGTCTCGGAAGCTGTCGGGACCGAACTGATCGGCGGGGTGACGCTGTCATCGCTCGCCGCCACGATGGCGCTACTGATCGCGGCCGCCCTCGTCGCGATCGGCATTTTCACCGGGTATCCGATCGCGACGGCGTTTACCGTGACCGGGGCGGTCATCGGCGTCGGCCTCGCGATGGGCGGCGATCCCGCGTGGGCCAAGTACACCGAAATGGCGACGCTGTGGATACTGACGCCGTTCGTCGGGGGTGGCATCGCCTACGCAGTGGCCCGGCTCCTCCGCGCCGAAGGACTGTCTGAAGCATCCCTCATCGTCGTCTTTGCCGGCCTCGTCGGTGCGATCGTCGCTAACATCGAATTCGCGCTGCTCGGGCCGCCGGACGCCGGCGGGGCCTCGATCGCACAGCTCGCGGGTGGCTGGCTTCCCGGCACCGAACTCGTCGGCGTCGCCGCCGCAACGCTCGCGATCGCGGCGCTCTGGTCCGGCGCGATCGCGCTCGATCTCGGCAACGGCGTCGAGCGCGGCGAGCGACACTTCCTGCTGGTCCTCGGCGGCCTCGTTGCCTTCTCTGCCGGCGGCAGCCAGGTCGGACTGGCCATCGGGCCGCTGATCCCCCTCTCGAGCGAACTCGAGCTCCCGTTGCTCGCGATGCTCGTCGGCGGCGGCTTCGGGCTGTTGCTCGGCTCGTGGACCGGCGCGCCGCGGATGATCAAGGCGATCTCACAGGACTATTCCTCGCTTGGACCGCGCCGGTCGATCGCGGCGCTCATCCCCTCGTTTATCATCGCACAGGCCGCGGTTTTCTACGGCATTCCGGTCTCGTTCAACGAGATCATCGTCAGCGCGATCATCGGGAGCGGCTACGCCGCGGCCGGTGCCGGTGGCGGCGTCAGCGCGCGCAAGATGGCCTTCACCATTCTCGCGTGGATCGGCTCGCTTGCCGGTGCGATCGCCGTCGGCTACGTCGGCTACACCGCTATCGGCACGGTCGTGCTCTGAGCCGGGCGACATCGAACGGTCTTTACACGACGGGTCGTGAGTGCGAGTATGGACGAGGACACCGTCCGCACTGGAGACGGGGCGGGAGCGGAAACGGTCCAGTGGCGACGGGACACAAGCACGTCGCGCACCGTCCGGCTTCTGTGGATGTTCGGCGTCGGCACCTTCTTCGCCGCGATTAGCATCGTCATCTGCTGGCGACTGTACCGGCTGGGCGACGAGGCGTTCGGCGGAGTCGGCCGGATCGCGGTCCTCGCGCTCATCGCCGCGGGTGCCGCGACGGTTATCGCGCTGGCCGTGGCCAACGACACCGAAGGACACATAGCGCGAGTCGCCGGGCCGCTCCCGTTCGACGCCCCGACGGGCGCGAGCGCAGACCGGGCGATGGACGCCGCGGTCGGTACGGTCGCGATGGGCGCGATTATCGGCGTTCTGATGGGCGTCGGCCGGTACGTCTCACAGAACGAACTGCTGGCCGTCGGCGCAGGACCGTTCACCGGGCTGGCCGCCCTGTTTCTTCCGCTTGCGCTCATCGCGCTCGTTCTCGCGTCGTTCCTGCAGTCGGTCGGCACACTCGACAGCGACGAAGGCGCGATCTACCTCTACGAACCCGACCAGCGCATCGACCTCGAGGTGATCACCGACGTTTCGATCCGTCGGCTGGGAGACATCGCCATCCTAAAACTGAACTACGCTCAGCCGGGCGGCCAGTACGTCCAAGGGCCACGTCGGATCGTCGTCCCGCCCGCAGTCGCCCGCGACGTGGCGGCACTCGTCGGATCGTAGATCCGACGCTTACGTATCGTTTTCGTCGATTTCGAGCGGTTCTGTCTCGTCTTCCTCGTCGGTCTCGGGCGGTTCCTCGACGATCTCGAGTTTCCGGAGCCGAGCCTTCATGATGCGGGTGTTCTCGACGCTTTCGACGGTGATGCGGACGCCGTCGTAGGTGATCTCCTCGCCCTCCTCGACGAGCCGGCCCGCGCGGTTGAAGATGAAGCCGGCGATGGTCTCGAACTCCTGGCCCTCCGGCAACTCGATCTCGAGGGCCTCGTTGACGTCCTCGATGTTGACCTCGCCGCGGACGAGGACGGTGTCCTCGCTGATCTCCTCGATGGGCTGTTCCTCGCCGCCCTCCAAGATCTCGCCGACGATCTCCTCGATCATATCCTCCATGGTCACCAGCCCCTCGGTGGTGCCGAACTCGTCGATGACGATCGCCATGTGCATCCGGTTTTCGCGCATCTCCGAGAGGAGCTCGTCGACGTTTTTCGATTCCGGGACGTGCAGCGTCGGCTGGATGAGATCGCCGAGTTCGAGCGCGTCGTCGCCGGTCTCGCCGTAGTTGAGATCGCGGACGAGATTGCGGATATGGGCGACGCCAAGCACGTTGTCTAAGCTCCCCTCATAAACCGGGACACGTGCGTGGCCGCTCTGAATGCAGGTCTCGATGGCCTCGTCGATGCCGGCGTCTTTGGGCACCGCCGTCATGTCCAGTCGCGGCGTCATGACTTCCTTGACGATCGTGTTGTTGAACCGGAAGATCCGCTGAAGCATCTCGTGTTCGTCCTCCTCTAAGACGCCCTCGCGCTCGCCAGACTCGATCATCTCCTGGATCTCGTCGCGGGTAACGTACGGCGTTTCGATCGCGCCGGTCGTCGAGCCGGTGAGCCGGTTGAGTTGTCGAGTGAGATAGTCAAAGAGGACGACGAGGGGAAACATCAGTCGCTCGGCGATTTTCAGCGGCCCGGCGACGCGAATCGACCAGGATTCGGTGTTCTCGACGGCGTAGGACTTCGGTGCGCTCTCGCCGAAGAGGAGGACGACAGCGGTGATTCCGAGGGTGGCGACCGTGACCGCCGCTAGACCACCGAAGTAGAGCCCGAGGATCGCCGTCGCGATCGACGACATCGCGATGTTGACGATGTTGTTTCCGACGAGGATCGTCACGAGCAACCGATGTGGGTCTTCCTTGAGCGTTTTGACGCGCTCCGCGCCGGGAATCCCGTCCTCGGCCATTCCCTCGACGCGATGTTTCGGAATCGAAAACAGCGCGATTTCGGACGACGAGAAAAACGCCGAGAGACCGACGAGCACGACGAGTGCGAGTACGCCGAGGACCGTCACCACCGACTGCTCGATCTCGAGTCCCATCACTGGAACCTCGTATGCAGCCAACACGACCTCGAGGGGTGGAGACAACGCCATTGATGTACAGCGTTATGGCTGGATCGGTTAACCGTTTCCCATTTGACGGTCAATGACGGCCATCGCCGCCGGCGACGACACGTTTACCCGGCCGTTTGCCCTACGGTCGTGTATGAGCGCGACCGACGATCCACCGATCACGTTCTACCGGCTCCAGGGCTGCCCGTTCTGCGAACGAGTTGCCCGGCGGCTGAACGAGTACGACCTCTCGTACCGATCGCGGTTCGTCGAACCGATGCACTCCGAACGGAACGTCGTCAAGCGCGTCGCCGGCGTCCGAACCGTTCCCGTCGTCGTCGACGAGAACACCGGCGTCACTATGGCGGAAAGTGCAAATATCGTCGACTACCTCGAGTCGACCTACGGCGAGGGCGACCGCCCCGATACGGCCGCTGCGGACGCGGGGGGTGACGACTGATGCCGGAGTTCGACGTCGTCGAGTTGGGCCCGACGGACCACCCCGAGCCCGGCGCGGAAGCGCCCGACTTCACCCGCCCGCTCGTTTCCGACGAGTTCTGGGAGGACCGCACCCTCTCGGAACTGGTCGGCGAAACCGACGGAACGACGGTCCTCGTCTTCACGCCGATGACCGGCTCGTTCGTCGCGAAATACGTCTGGGACGAACTCGCAGACCGTGACTGGGACGAGCGCGCAGACCGAGTCGTCGGTATCACGGCCTCGACCCCCTACGGAGTCAAGCGGTTCCTCGAGGACAACGACTACCCCTTCCGCTTTTTCACCGACCCCGGCAACGACGTGGCCGAGTCGTACGGGATCGCCCACGACCTCGACGGCATGACCGGCGTCAGCGAACCCCGCGTCGCCTTCTTCGCCCTCGACGCCGACCGCACCGTCGAGGGCGCGTGGGTCGCCACCGACTGGCCCGACTTCCCCGACTACGACGACCTCGAGTCCGAACTCGGCCTCGCCTGAGGGTCGCATCCCGAACGATAGCTTTTTGGCCGAAATAGACCGATTTCGAACCGAATGAGCGAACTTGACCGCGCAGCCGAGGCGATCACGTCCGGGGAACTGGTCGTCTATCCTACCGAGACCGTCTACGGGCTCGGTGCGGCCGCGCTCAATCCCGAGGCCGTCGATCGGGTCTTCGAGGCGAAGGGCCGGGATCGGTCCAAGCCACTGTCGTTTGCCGTGCCGTCGGTTCCCTCGGCGCTGCAGCACGTCCGTGCGACCGAGCGCGAGCGGCGGTTCATGGCGACGTTTCTCCCCGGCCCCGTGACGGTCCTCTGCCGGCGACGTGAGTCCGTCCCCGACGACCTCACGGCGGGGCGGGACCGCGTCGGAGTCAGGGTGCCGGACCACGCCGTCGCGCTGCGACTCTGTGAGCGAGCCGGGACGCCGATCACGTCGACGAGCGCGAACGTCAGCGGACGAGCAAGCGCCCGACGGGTCGCCGGCCTCGATCCCGAGATCCGCGAGGCCGCAGCCGTCGTCCTCGACGACGGGGAAACTGACGGCGGGACCGAGAGCACCGTCGTCGACGTCTCGAGCGAAACGATCCACCGCCGCGGCGCGATGGCCGACGAGATCGAGGTCTGGCTCGAGACCCACTAGAAACCCAGCATCGATCGCAGCGTTCTCGTTTTGACGCCACACTCTGTGGCGAACTCGCAGGGTTCGCATTTCGAACGGTTGGTCGTCCGCGCCGGCGGGCCGTCCAGTTCGCGGACTGCACGAAGCGCGCGTCGATACTGCGCCTTCCGACGAGTCGTGAGGTCGAGCGAGCGGATCTCGCCGTAGGCCGGATACTCGAGCCAGGCTCGCTCGACCGACTCGCCGTGTTCCCAGGCCAGCGCCTTCGCGGCCGCGACGGCGTGGACCGACTGTGGCTCCCAGACGCCGTTCTCGGGCGGCTCGCCCGTCGAAATCACGACCGGCTCGAGCGGTTCCGCGAGCACCTTGTGGACGACGCCCCGGCAGTGGCGGCCGGCGGCGAAGACATCTCGATCGTCGGGCTCCCGGAGTCGGTCCCAGTGGCCCGCATCCGCGAGTCGGTCGCGGGTGGATGCCAGTCGATCGCGGTATCTGACGGGCGAAACGGCGATCGGCTCGCGCTTGAGGTCGTCCGGCAGAGCCTCGAGGAGGGCTTCGTACCGGGGCTCGAGGCCGCGGATCGCCTCGACCTCCGGTGGCGGCTCGCGATCCTCGTCGGGCAGCGCCCGCTGATAATAACACTTCCGCGGGCAGTAGGCGGCGGTCCGCAGATCGCTGAACGAAACGTGCGTACGGGTCACGGGCCGTCTGGCCGCGGCTTGGTATAAGAAGTCTCGCCGAAATCGGCAGCGAACGTCACAGGGTGCTCGAGGCAGAACGAGCACTGTTATCCTCCTCGTGACGGGGATGCGGTACACGTGATCGTACCGAGCGCGAGCAGAGCGAGCGCTCGGCCTTTTTCATCGACGTTTTTTGCTCGAGCGGTCGGCTGGAGGCCGATCTGAGAGTAAAAACCGTCGTCGCTTAGAAGTCCACGTCGGTCTCCATCCCTTCGGTCGCATCCTCGAGTCCGTCCTCGCGAACGTCGGTCGTCATCCGCTCGGAGAGTTCGGCGTCGGCGAGGATGCTGTCGAACTCGTCGCGGTAGCGGTCGTTGGCGGCTCGAGACTGGTCTTGGGCTTCGGCGATGCGGCGGTAGCGGCGGATCTGCGCCTCGCTGACGTCGTATTCGTCGGCCAGCGTCGCGTCGTCTTCCTCGCGGTCGCGGATCGCCACGAGGTCGACTTCGTCGGCGTCGTCCTCGCCCACCAGATGGAGGGACATCCGGGCCTCGAAGACCGCGTCTCCGTCGGCGTCGATCTCGTCCGCGATCTCCGCATCGCTCCGATCGTCGTAGAACCCTCTGGCGACCGCGATCAGGTCATCGTCTGAGAGGGCGGTCTCGAACGCGTAGCGTTCGCGCATCTGCGTGACGACGCTCTCGAGGCGCTCCTCGTCGGTCCGTTCGTCGCGCTCGAGGGAGCCGCGGGTGTCTTCCTGCGACTCGGTGACGGTTTCTTCGCCGTCGGTGACGTTGGTGAAGATGTCTCGAAGTTCCTCGGTCTTGTCGTTCATGGATGGACACTCCCGACGGGCGGCTATTTAAGCCTGTTGCCGACCTGCATCGGCTACCAGATAAAACACGTACAATTATTATAAACTCGGAATAGTATGCAAATTTTCGCAAGAAGGCGCGGAGGTCGTCTACCAGACGGTGTGGCAAGAACTAAGTTATAGCCTTCCCCCTCAATGGACATGAACACCATAGCGCAAACGGAGGTCTCGAGAGAGACGTACTGGGGAATCACCAGCGTGGAGTACGCGGTGTTCTACCTCCTCGCGTTTATCACGGTGGCCGTCTTCGCGTACGGCGTCTACCGGCGGTTCGCCCGCTACGCGCAGGGGGACGACGATTCGTTCCCCCGAGTCGACGACCTGCAAAATCGCATCGCGAGCGCGGCCAAGATCGTGCTCTCGAACGAGAAACAGTTCAACCGGGATCTCTACGGCGGGCTGATGCACTCGTTTATTCTCTGGGGATTCCTGACGCTGTTTATCGCAACATCCATTCTGATGATCGACGAGTACGCGGCCAAGAAAATCTTGCATATGACGTTCTGGGAGGGAGACTTCTATCTCGCCTACTCGTTCATCGTCGACGCCATGGGCCTGCTGTTCGTCGTCGGCATTGGGATGGCCATGTACCGGCGCTACTGGGTCCGTAATCACCGGCTCTGGGACCGCCACACATCCACCGAGGACGACCTCTTCATCTGGACGCTGTTCGCGCTCGGTATCGGCGGCTTCCTGCTCGAGGGATTCCGGATCTACATCTCGGGGTTCCCGGACCACGAGATCGTCAGTTTCGTCGGCTACGGGCTCGCGCTGTTGTTCGACGGACTCGGGCTGCCGACCACCGGCGCCGCACAGCAGGCACTGAACGGCGGCCCGGAGTACAGCGCGGTCGCGAATCTCGGTGCCAACGCCGAGACGCTCCACTGGCTCACGTGGTGGTCCCACTCCCTGATCGCCTTCTTCTTCATCGCGTGGATCCCCTACGCCAAGCCGTTCCACATGATCTCTTCGTTCGCAAACGTCGTCACCCGGGACGAGAAGGCCGGCCAGCGCCTGCCGAACGTCCCCTCTGATCTGGACGCAACCAACGCCGAGTCCATCGACGATTTCACCTGGAAAGAGATTCTCGACCAGGACGCCTGTACCAAGTGCGGTCGCTGTTCGTCTGTCTGTCCCGCCAAGGCCTCCGATCGCCCGCTCGACCCGCGCAACGTCATCCTCGACCTCAAATCCTACCGCGAGGAGGTAGACGCCGGCGGCGAAGAGAAACCGATCATCGCTGACGGCGGCACGAGCGTCATCAATTCGGAGACGATGGACTCCTGTATGGCCTGTATGGCCTGCATGGACGCCTGCCCCGTCGAGATCGAACACCTCAAGAGCTTCACCCGACTCAACCGCCAGCAGACCGATCAGGGCGACGTCTCCTCGAGCATGCAAGACGTCTTCCAGAACGTCATGCAAAACGGCAACACCTTCGGCGACTCGCCGCGAAACCGCGGCGATTGGGCCGACGACCTCGAGTTCGACGTCACCGACGCCCGCGAGGAGGAGGTCGACTACCTCTGGTACGTCGGCGACTTCCCGAGCTACGACGAGCGCAACAAGCAGGTCGCCCGCTCGCTGGCGACGATCCTCAAGGAAGCCGACGTCAGCTTCGGCATCCTCTTCGACGACGAGAAGTTCGACGGCAACGACATCCGCCGCGTCGGTGAGGAACTGCTCTACGTCGAACTGGCCGGCCACCACGTCGAGACGTGGGAGGACTGCGAGTTCGACAAGATCGTCTGTACGGACCCCCACTCCTACAACACGTTCAAGAACGAATATCCGGAGGTCAACTTCGACGAGTTCTCGGACGACCCGATGATGCCCTTCGAGTACGACGAGCAGTGGAACGAGGACGGCGAGATCGACGTCCTCCACTGGACCCAGGCCGTCGAAGAACTCGTCCAGGACGGGCGACTCGACCTCACCGGTACCGAACTCGACTACACGGTCACCTACCACGATCCGTGTCACCTCGGCCGGTACAACGACGAGTACGAGGCCCCGCGCGAACTCATCAGAGCGACCGGCTGTGAACTCGACGAGATGCCCCGCAACCGCAGCAACTCCTTCTGCTGTGGCGGCGGCGGTGGCGGCCTCTGGATGGACTTCGAGGAAGAACCGAAGCCGAGCGAAGAGCGCATTCGGGAGGCGCTCGAGGACACCGACGCCGGCAGCGGCGTCGAGAAGTTCGTCGTCGCCTGCCCGATGTGCATGACGATGTACGAGGACGGCCGCAAGACCGGCGGCTACGAGGACGAGATCGAGATCGTCGACGTGGCCGAACTCATCGTCGAGGCCATCGGCAAGGAAGACGAGGCGAAGGTCGAAGTCGCCGCCGACTGATCGGCTCTTAGCCGCGCTGTTTCTCCGATCGACTCGCGTTCCTCGCAGTGTGTTCGCAAAAACAGCCATCGGTCGTACGGTACCGACCGTTCAGCTATGGCGAAGAACCGTCACGGAACTGGTCGCCTACTTCGTCTTTCGACTCGAACGATCCGCTCGTGTCGAACGTTCGAGTGCCGTGGGGGGAAAACTAGCTACCTGCGGTGATTCAGCGACTAGTCGGAACGGCCGACCGAAGCCGAAGCGTCGGCGGCAGCATCGACCCGTTTCGTTTCGCGGACGAACTCGAGAAAGTTCTCGAAGACGAGTTTCGCCTCGCAGGCCCGTTGATAGTTCTCTTCGGTGATCTCGTCGAGGATCGTCTCGCGGCGTTCGTCGGAGAGTTCCTTGCGGTGGACGAGTTCGCGGGCGGTCTTGGTGTCGTACTCGGGATGGAACTGGACGCCGAAGACCCGGTCGTTGCGGAAGCCGTGGTTTGAGTACTCGTTCTCGGCCAGTGGCTCCGCGCCGGGTGGCAGTTCGGCGACTTCGTCAGAGTGGCTGGTAAAGGCGAGGAAGGTGTCGTCGATGCCGTCGAACAGTCGCGAGTCGTCGGTGTGCTCGATCTCGCTGTAGCCAACCTCGTAGACGCCCATGTCAGCGACGGTGCCACCGAGGACGTCGGCCAGTAGCTGGTGGCCCCAACAGACGCCCAGGAAGGGAACGCCGCGGTCGATCGCCTCGCCGACCCACGCTTTGACCGGCTGCATCCAATCGTCGTCCCAGTAAACCGAGGCGCGGGAGCCGGTGACCACCGCACCGTCGTAGTCGAAATCGTCGGGGACCGTGCCGTCGGTGGCGTCGAACTCCGCCAGCGAGGCGTCGAGTTCACGCCGGAAGTTCCGCGTCGTGTTCTCGTCCCGATGGGCCGCGTTCAGGACGGCAATTCGGAGC
The DNA here is from genome assembly GCF_046097095.1 of Natrinema sp. 74. Classification (NCBI taxonomy): domain Archaea; kingdom Methanobacteriati; phylum Methanobacteriota; class Halobacteria; order Halobacteriales; family Natrialbaceae; genus Natrinema; species Natrinema sp. 74. The sequence goes on along the minus strand of NZ_CP175698.1, from coordinate 1,784,650 downwards.
TGCCTCATTGGACGCTAGTGGCGACTCGAGGAGAATAGGCCTTGCGCACGGTGCCGTCGTTGCCGTGACCGCCGACGGCGGCCGCGCGGTCGACCACCACGTCACCGTCAATCACCGAGGTAGTAGCGCTTGCCCTCGTCCCGGCGGAACCGCTTGCCGGTGTCGAACCAGCCGTCGACGTACCGGCCGCGCTCGTCGGCCGCGTCGTACTCGGCGCTCTCGAGGTCGGCCGGCTCATACCAGTTGTCGTCGTCGGTCCCGGCAGCGGTGACGTAGCCGTCGGCGACCACCGGTCCCGAAAGCTGAAGCCGGCCGGTCGCCACACCCTCGAGCGCATCGCCCGCTTCGTCGACCAGTCGGGCCCGACAGTCCGGCACCGGGCGGCCGACATCGGGATCGTCGTCGCTCGAGCCGTCCCGGTCGCCATCGAACCCCTGACTCAGCGCGGTCGGGCACTCGAGGCGGCCGTACGCCTGCGCGACCAAAACGTCTCGCTCTCGGTAAGGGGCGACGACATCGGCGGCGGCCGGTCCCTCGCAGATGACGCGCTCGAGCGAGTCGGCCGCGTCGTCGAACGCGGTTTCGGCGGCGATATCCTGAATCGCCGTCTCGCGACCGGCCAGAAACGTCGCGTTTTCGGCGGCCATCGCGGTCGCGGCGTCGCCGGGGTCGAACGCGCGGTCGAGCAGGAGCGTCCCGCCGACGTACAGCGTCGACAACGCGACGCGGAGCAGCCCGTGGGCGGTCGACAGCGGCGTCGTGAGGGGGACGACGTCGGTCGCGGCGAGTCCCCACGCGACGACGGCCGTGAGGCAGTTTCGCTCGAGGGAATCGGCTGAATACCCGGCGATCGGCCGTCCCGAGTCGCCGTGGAGGGCCAACAACGGGCTCGCGTCCGTCCGCCGGCCGTCGAGGTCGACGGAATCGCGCTCCGTCTCGGTGAGTTCCTCGAGCGTCACGACCCGATCGAACGGGAGCGACCGCAGCAGGTCTCGCTGGGCCGCCTCGCCGACGACGAGGTCCGGCTCGAGGACGTCGAACGGCCGCTCGACCGATGCGGGCGTCAGGAGATGCGAGACCGGCGCGAAGGTCGCCTCGAGCCGTCGACAGGCGAAAAGCAGCGCGAGCGAAGCGACTCGGTTGCGCGTGACGAGACAGACGGTGTCGCCCGAGCCGACGCCGCGCGTCGAGAGCCGCTCGGCCGTCCACGTCGCGATCGTCGACAACCCCCCGTAGGAGACCCGATCCTCGTCGATCGTCTCCGCGGGGGCGTACAGCCGATCCTCGGAGACGTCGACGACCGCCGTCCGATCCGGGAAGTGCTCGGCCCGACGAGCCAGCGAGAGGGTCACGGCCGACTCTCCCACGCTCGAGCACGTAGTAGGTCGGGGGTCAGTCGCAAGCACGGCCGGCGATGGTCGGCGAGGCTCGAGGACGCCCAGTCGACGACCGAGTCCACCATCACCGGTTCGGCGCGCTGCTCGAAACGCGAGGGATGAGTGAACGAGCGCAGCGAGCGAACGTTAGCGCGGGACCGAACCGGCGGCTCGTGGACGGACAGTTCCCGTCCGACGGTTCACAGGTGCGACTCCGGAATCCCCCGGCCGAGCGCAGCTACTGAGAATCGTCCGTCTGTGCCTCGAGAAACCCGAGCAACCGATCGTTGACCGTCCGCGAGCGCTCGACGAAACAGAGGTGGCCCGCCCCCTCGAGTTCGACGGCTTCCCCGCGGGGTAGCCCCCGTGCCAGGTCCCGGCCCGCGTCGGGAGAGACCAGGTCGTCCGCCCCGCCGTGGAACACCCGCGTCGGCTGGGTGACCTCCACCAGCCACTCGGTCGCATCGAAATCCTCGAGCGCCGCGACTTGGGCCGCCCAGCCCGCGCGGTCGGCATCCCCCTCGGCCCGCCAGTCGACGATGCCGTCGAGCACGTCGGGGTGCGCCTCGCAGAAGTCGGCCGAGAGCCCCGCCTCGAGCGATCGGCGAAGCGCGCCTCGATCGTCCGGCGACGCAAAGAGGGGCTCGAGGTCGAAGGCCTCGCCCCGCGCCGCCGTCCCGAACAGCGAAAGCGTCGCGACGCGAGTCGAAGTCCGGGCCGCCGCCAGCGCGACCACACCGCCGAGGCCACAGCCGACGAGGTGGGCGTTACGGAAGCCACAATCGGAGAGGACCGCCTCGAGATCGGCGACGAGCGTCTCGAGGTCGTAGGGGCCGACCGGCGCGTCCGAGCGGCCGGTCCCCCGGAGATCCCAGACGACGGCCTCGTAGGGGCCGGCGACGGCGGCGTGTTGCCAGCCCCAGAGCCAACCGCCGAGGCTGGCCTCGGGGACGAAGACGACCGGGTCGCCCTCGCCCGCGCGGTCGTAGTACAGCGAGACGTTCCCGTTCGATGCAGTCGGCATGGACGACCCGAGGGGACGGATGGTGAAAGAAGGGAACGGTTTCGACTGGAACGGACCGGCGCGTGTCGATCAGGCGTTCAGGACCTGCCGCAGCACGTCGGGGGCGTCCTCGAGGGCGTCGTCCAAGTCCTCGACGTTGGGGCCGCCACCCTGAGCGAAGTCCGGCGGACCGCCGCCGCCGCCGCCGACCTTGGCGGCGAGTTCACCGACGACCTCGCCTGCGTTGACGCCGACGCCGTCGGGAACGGCGACGACGAACTGAGCACCGCTCTCCCCGCTGCCGAGCACGGCGATCTTGCCGTCCTCGGCGAGGGCGTTTGCCGTCGCGCGGAGTTCGTCCATGTCGGCGTCGATCCGGTCGACGACGGCGGTCGTGTCGCCGACCTCGACTTCCTCGCCGCCGCCACCGCCGCCGGCGCGGGCCTCGGCGAGCTGTTCTTTCAGGTCCTCGATCTGCTTGCCGCGGTCTTTCCACTCCTCGAAGAACCGCTCGGCGGTGTCGGGGACCTCCTCGGGCGAGACGTCAAGGATTTCGGCGGCCGCGTAGAGAGCGTCCTCTTTCGTCTGCGTCGCCTCGATGGCGGCCTCGCCGGCGGCGAAGGTGATCCGTTCGACGCCGTCCTGGACGCGCTCCGTGGAGAGCACTTTGATCGTGCCGATCTCACCGGTGCGGGCGACGTGGGTGCCACCGCAGGCCTGAACGTCTTCGTCGACGGTAATCAGGCGGATCTGCTCGCCCGGCGGGATGCCACCCTGATAGAGGTCGAAGCCGTGTTCGGCCTCCGCGTCGTGGCGGTCGGGCCACTCCTGAGAGACGGTGGTGTTGTCCATCACGATCTCGTTGGCGCGGTCCTCGATTTTCTTGACGTCCTCGCGAGAGATCCGGTCGTAGTGGCGAACGTCGATCCGCGAGCTCTCGACGCCCTTCTGGGCGCCGGCCTGCCGGATGTGCTCGCCGAGTACCTGGCGGGCGGCGTGGATGACGATGTGGGTCGCCGTGTGGTGGCGCATGAGCTGTCGGCGGTGATCGCCATCGATCTGGCCGTTGACCAGTTCGCCCTTCCCCGGGTCCTCGTCGGTTCGGTGGAGGATAACGCCGTCGGCGATCTGTACGTCCGAGATCTCGACGGTCGTGTCGTCCGTCGAGAGCGTCCCCGTGTCCGACGGTTGGCCACCGCCTTCGGGGTAGAACATCGTCTGATCCAAGACGACATCGTAGCCCTCCTCGCGCTCGAAGACGTCCAGCACGACCGCCTCGAACTGCGTGCGCTCCTGATCGTCGTAGTAGAGCTTCTCCGTTTCCGGGAGATCGTCGAAGCGCTCGTCTTCGCCTTCCTCGGCCTCGGCGACGGCGTCGGGCGTGTCGTGGCGCTTCGCGACGAGGCTGTAGAAGTCGTCGGGCACGGCGACCTCCGCGCCGGTCTCTTCGGCGATCTCCGCGACCATGTCCGGCTGGATGCCGTGTGAGTCGTAGAGTTCGATCAGTTCGTCGGTCGGGATCGGTTCGCCCTTCTTCGCGTACTCTTCGGCCAGCGTCTCGACCCGGCGACCGCCGCGCTCTAACGTCTCGCGGTACTTCTCGACCTCGGTGCGGACGATGTCCCGAATCGTATCGCGGTTCTCGTAGTCTAGGCGCTCGGCCTGCATATCGACGAGTTCGTCGAGCGGCGCGTCGACGCCGGCGGTGTCACAGAGCCGTTTGGTCCGGCGCAGAACCATCCGCGCGAGGTAGCCCGTGCCGACGTTCGAGGGGACGATGCCGTCGCCGAGCATGTAGGCCAGCGTTCGGCAGTGGTCCGCGATGGCGTAGATGTCCTCGAGTGGATCCATCAGGGCCTCGAGGTCGCCGGTGTCGACGCCGAGTTCGGCGGCGATCTCGCTGCGGGCGGTCTCCATGTCCTCGGCCTCGTCAATGTCCATGTGGCCCGCGAGTTTGGCGGCGCGGTGGACGAGGGCTTCCTCGTCGTCGGTGTGCTCGAGCCCCGCGTTGTCCTTCAAGAAGGCGATCATGTCGGGGTAGACTGCTTCGTAGACGGTCGGGGTGCCCTGAGAGACCCAGGTCCAGCGCTCGAGCCCGTAGCCGGTGTCGACGATGTAGGTGTCCATCGGGCTGTAGCGGTTCCCGTCTTTCATCTCGTACTCGCCGTCGGGGTCTTGCTCCATGGACATGAAGACGAGCGTGGCGAGTTCGACGCCGCGGTAGATGACCTCGATTGCGGGCCCGGCGTTGCCGCCGCCGACCCACGGGTCCTCGATGTAGATGACTTCGTCGAGGTCGACGCCCATCGAGTCGAAGAAGCCGTCGCAGAGTTCGACGGTGCGGTCCTTCCAGTAGACCTCGCCCTCGTAGGCGTACTCGTCCGCGGCGTCCTCGCGCGTGTTGAACGCGTGGTGGGCCATCATCTCGAAGGCCATCGTGTGTCGGCCGGTCTTGCCGACGTTGTCGATGTCCTGCATCCGGATGCAGGGCTGGGAGACACACAGCGGGTTGGCCGGCGGCGGCGTCTCGCCGCTGGTCACCAGCGGCTGGAAGTCGTAGATCGACGCCTGGGTCAGCAAGACATCGTCGCGCCAGCGGTTTGCCGCGACCGGATAGGGATCGATTCGCTCGTGATCGTTGGCCTCGAAGTAAGAGAGAAAGGCCTCGCGCATCTCTGCGAGATCGTACGACTCGTCGAACCCGGCATTGTCGATAAAGCCATACTCCTCGCAGGGCGGCTCACCACAGGTCACCCTGTCGCTGTCGCGCGTCCAGAAGTGAGCGCCACACTCCGGACACTCCTTGCGCTCGAACCCTTCCTCCTCGAAGTACTCGAGGCGGTATTCCTCCGCCAGTTCGCTCATTACGCATCTAGTGGCCCTGCAGCGCGTAAAACAGTTCCGCAAACCGCCCCACGAACGTATCGTCGGCCGCGACCCGGCGGACCGCGGTCGGACGGGAGCGACCGGCGATGTCGGTGTCCGACTCGAGCGCCGAGACGTCCAGTAGAATCTTAACGGTGTAACGAGTCGGAGCAGATAGACTGTCACCGATCCCGACAGAATGACGCAGCCTCAAGCGACCGCGCGACCTCGGACGATCCTCTACGTCGCCGCGACCGACGCGGCGGCCAGCGACGGCGCTGCGGCGCTCGAGAACGTCGGTACGGAATCCGACCACGCCGTCCAGCCGGCGACGACGGTCGAGCGCGTTCGTGACTGTGTGCCGGCGGTCGATTGCGTCGTCTTCGCCGAGACGCCGACGACTCCCGAGGGGTCGTCCCTGCTCGAGGTGGCCGACGTTTGCGACGAGACGCCGCTGCTCCTCTTTTCCGAGGCGTCGTACGCGCCGACGGCTGCCCGGTCGACCAACGGGATCGACGGCTACGTCCGTCGCGATACCGACGACGCCGTCGCACACCTCGCAGACGAGATCGAGTGGGTCTGTCACGACGCCGGTGCGGGCAGCTCGGAAACCGAGGACGGACCGGAACCGGTCGTCGCGGCCGGCGAGACGGTCGCGGGCGACCGGCCGATTGAGCGGCTCCTCGAGTCACTCCCCGAACTCGCCGCCTGCCGCGACCGCGATCGGCTCTTCGAACTGGTGATCGAGGCCGCGACCGACGCCTGCGATCACGACCGATGCTGGCTGTCGACGGTCCATTTCGGCGAGTTCGTCCCGCGGGCGACCGCGCCGGCGGTTTCGGACGACGACCTCGAGCCCGTCGCGCGGACGGGCCCGCTCGGTGACGCTCTGCAGACACACGAGCCGATCCGTATCGACGACCTCGCAGCCGACGACCGACTGGACGCCCCGCTCGAGGGAGTCGGATCGTTGTGTTGCGTGCCCGTCGGCGATGGTGGCGTTCTGCAGGTCGCCGCCGACGAGCCGAACACGTTCGACGAGCGCGACGTCGACCTGCTGTCGACGTGGGGACGGGTCGCGGCTGCGGTCCTTGAACGGATCGACGCGGAGGCGAGCCGGGACGACATCGAACGCCTGCGGGAGACGCGAGATCGGCTCGCGGCCGAACGCGATCGAATCGCCAGAGAACGAGACCAGGTCGCCGCCGAACGCGACCGCTACCGGTCGCTGTTCGAAAACGTCCCCGAACCGGCGATCCGCTATGAGGTCGACGCCGGCCGACCCGTCGTCAAGACCGTCAACGACACCTTCACCGAAGTCTTCGGCACCGAGCGCGAATCGGTCGTCGACCGGCCCGTCGACGAAGACACCGTCCCGTCGGGACTCGAGCACCGGCGGGCGGCGTTGCTCGAGGCGCTGCGATCCGGCGAGCGCCGCCAGCTCGTTAGCCGCCGGGAGGCTGCAGACGGCGTCCGCGAGTTCCTGCTGACGCTGATCCCGCTCGAGGCGAGCGCCGACGGCGACGGCGGCAGTGATGAGGCCGAGAGCGGTGCGGCCGACGCCGCCGACCATAACTCCGAGGGACTGATCGTCTACAGCGACGTGACCGAGTCTAACCGCCGAGAGCGCGAACTGGCCGCCGCCGAATCGCGCCTCGAGACGATCGCAGAGCTGGTCGACGACGACGTTCGAACCTCGCTGAACGTCGCCTGTGGCTACCTCGACCTCGCCGCGGAGACCGGCGACCAAGAGCACGTCGCGGCGGTCGACGACGCGCAAGGACGGCTCCGCGACCTCGTCGATCGACTGGTCACGGTCGCACGAGAAGACGACGTGATCGTCGACACCGAACCCGTCGCCGTCCACGATCTGGCCCGGCAGGCTTGGGTCGCCGTCGAAACGGGCGACGCGCGGCTCGTCACCGAAGCGCCCGAGAATCGCGTCCTCGAGGCCGACAAGGCGCAACTCCGGGAGCTATTCGAGTGTCTTTTTCAGGCCGTCGCCGATGGGATGGGCGAGCGCGACGAGACGTCGGCCGCGAGCGCCAGTGACGGCGATGCGACGGCGGTGGTCACCATCGGCGCGACCGACGACGGCTTTTACGTCGTCCGGCGGTCGCCGGAGACCGACGCGGCGGCCGTCGAGGGTGGCCGCGACCTCGAGACGGGCCCCGTTCCCGACCGGTTGGTCGCGACCGACGGCACCGGCGTCGGGCTCGATGCGGTAGAACGCATCGCCGACGCCCACGGCTGGAACGTCGGCGTCGCCGAGGACGAGGGGCGGATCGCGTTCGCGTTCCGGGGAGTCGACGCTCACGGCGGAGCGTAAAAGAGACCGTTGTCGGACGGCTATACCTCGTCTTCGAGCGCCAGCGACGCCAGCATCGCCTCGAGTTGCAGGCGCTCGTTCGCGCCTTCGGTGATCCGGTAGTCGACTTCGCCGAGTCGCTCGAGCAGTCGCACGGTCGCCTGTTCGGGAATGTCGAACTCCCACGCGGAGCGATGCAGTTGGTCGATCACGTCGCCGCCGGCCAGCCCGCGGTCGGTCAGCAGGTCCTCCAAGGCGGCGCGGGCGGCGGTGAAGTCGCCGTCGATGGCGTGGTCGACCATCGCTTCGACCTCCTCGGGGCGGGCGGTGGCGGTGATCGCGAAGACGGTCTCCTCGTCGACGGTCTCGCCCATCACGGCCGCGGCCTGCAAGGCGTTGATCGCTTTGCGCATGTCGCCGTCGGCCGCGTAGACCAGGGCGTCGACGCCGTCGTCGGTGACCTGAATGTCCTCGGTGTCGGCGATTTCGCGGACCTGGGCCTCGATTGCCTCCTCGGTGAGTTCGGTAAACCGGAAGACCGCACACCGCGACTGGATCGGGTCGATGATCTGGCTCGAGTAGTTACACGAGAGGATAAAGCGCGTGTTGTTGGAGAACTGTTCCATCGTCCGGCGAAGCGCCGACTGGGCGTCGGAGGTCAGCGCGTCGGCCTCGTCAAGAAAGATGATCGCCGGTTTGTACCCTTTTCGGCCGCTCCAGTCGGTGCTCGCGAAGTCTTTGATCTGTTCGCGGACGACATCGATTCCGCGCTGGTCGGAAGCGTTCAGCTCGAGGAAGTTCTCGCGCCAGTCATCACCGTAGACTTCACGGGCGATTGCCTGCGCTGCGGTGGTTTTCCCGGTCCCGGCCGGCCCCGCGAACATGAGATGCGGAAGGTCGTTTTGCGCAATGTAACTCTGAAGCCGCGGGACGATGTTCTCGTGGCCCTTGATCTCGTCGAGCCGCTCCGGTCGGTATTTCTCGATCCAAACTTCCGTCTTCCCGGGAGTCGGCTCCGCCGCCTCGGCGTCGGCCTCGCTCATACCGGTCGAAGGGGCGGGCGCAAGATAAATCGCCCGAAGGTGTCTCTCGCGTCTCGCGCGGCCGACGGAAACCGGCACGGATACTGATACCTGCGTAACACGTTTTTCTATTTGCTCGTCGGAGGGCGACTCATGGAAGGGGAGAACCACCGATCACGGCTCGTCGTCGCGCTGCTGGTCGCAGTCGTGGTCATCGGTATCGTTCCGATGACGACCGCCGCTCAGTCCGGCGCACAGGCTGGCGGCACGGTCGTGGTCGAAGAGGGGGAGACAGTCGACGACCTCGAGGCGTTCGGCGGAACCGTCGTCGTCCGCGGCACCGTCACCGGCGACGTCAGCGCCGTCGGGGGCGACGTGACGGTCGCGGACACGGGCCAGGTCACCGGCGACCTCGAGGCGGCCGGCGGGAGCGTGACCATCGCCGGAGCCGTCGACGGCGGCGTCGAGACCGCGGGTGGAAGCGTGACGGTCACCGAGTCCGGCACCGTCGGCGGCGAGTTCACGGCCGGCGCGGGGAACGTGATCATCGACGGGACGCTCGAGGGCGACGCAGTGATCGGGGCCGACACGATCCGACTGGGCGATACCGCCTCGATCGCCGGCGATCTGCGATACGACGGGGACCTCGAGGGGAACACCGATGCGGTCGCTGGTGACATTCAAGAGGATTCCTCGCTCGGCGTCGACGTTGCGCCGGCGATCCAGCCGTTCGCGTCGTGGCTCTTCGCGATCTACGCCCTCGCGGTGAACCTGCTGCTCGGGGCCGCCCTGCTCGCGCTGTTCCCGCGGTTCTCCGCCGGCGTCGCCGACAACGTCGCGACGGGGCCGCTGCGCTCCGGGCTGGTCGGACTCGGCGTCTTCGTCGGGATTCCGATACTGCTGATCGCGCTCGCAATCACCGTCATCGGCATTCCGCTGTCGATCCTCGGTGCGATCGCGTTCGCCCTATTACTGTGGATCAGCACCGTCTACGGCCAGTTCGCCGTCGCGGCGTGGCTCCTCTCGGCGATCGGGCTCGGAAATCGCTGGCTGGCGCTCGTCGTGGGGCTGATCGGCGGGGCCGCCCTCTCGAGGCTTCCTCTCGTCGGCGGCGCAATCAACGTCGTCTTCCTCCTGCTGGGACTCGGTGCGATCGCCCGCGGGCTGTACGGCCACCGGCGGCGGGCGCGAGAGCGAGAGCGCGATCGACGAGTCGGTCCCGGTCCGGACGAACCGACGACCGACTGACGCGGACCCGCGGACCGATCGCGGACCGACCGCGACGGGCGTGTCGGCCCCGCGGAGCGACGCGCTCAAAAGCGTCCTCCCGTAACCCGAGGTATGCACGTCACCGTCGACGTCAAGGGCGAGGACACGTACGAACTCGAGCTCGAGGCGGTGGCAGACGCCGCGGCCGAGGAGAGCGCCAGCGGCTCCGCGGCCGGCACAGAGCCGACCTACGCGGATCTACTACGCGAGATCGACTTGAGCCCCCACGAGGTCAGCGTCCTCGTCGACGGCCGGCCGGTGCCGGAGGATCGACCGGTCGAGAGCGAGCAGGTGACGGTCCTGCGGCTCATCAAAGGCGGCAGCGATGCCTCGTCGAGCGACGAGCCGAGCTGACGACCGACGGACGGGACCGGGAACGCGGGACGGTGAAAGCCTGGCAATTTTCCCGGATCGGGCAGAAGGGAAGGTATGCGTCGCAACCCCACCGAGGAGTCCCCGTCGACCGTCGAGCCGGAACCGGCTCCGCTCGCGCTATCGGAGCTGACCGCGTCGGTCGCGCCGACGGCCCTGCAGACGACCGACATCGACGCCCTATCGGCCCGCGCCGACCGCTGGTCCTGACCCATGTTCGTCCGCACCGCCACCCCCGACGACACCCTCGAGGTCCGACGGATCCTCGACGCCGCGTTGCTCGAGCCCGGCGACGTCGAGGGCCGAATTGCCGACGGTGACGTCCTCGTCGCGGGCGATCGACGGGGCGGAGTGAGTCGTGACGACGGCAGCGGCGACGACGGCAGCGAGCGGATCCTCGGCACGGCCGTCCTCGAGCCCATAGCGACCGGCTCCGGCGCGCACGTCGGCGCGATCGGCGTCCGGCGTCGTCACCGGGGCCGGGGGATCGGCCGCGCGCTGATCGAGCGGGCTCTCGAGCGCGAGGGACGGCTCACGGCCCGGTTCGACGACGGCGTGCGCCCATTCTACGAGCGGCTGGGGTTTTCGATCGAGCCGATCGACGAGCGACGAAACCGCGGCGTCGCGGTGACGACAGAGCGCGCCTGATCGTCGACGGTGCGACTCGCGAGTCGAGCGCGCGGCGGCCGGACCGTTCAATGGGCCGTCTCCTGCCGGCGCAACTTTATCCGACGGAACGTGGTAGCCATCCCTCGCATGGCGCTCCAACGGATGCTCAGCGGCGATCCGTCGAAGAGTTCGAAGGTCTACCTGGCGATCGGTGCGCTCTCGCTGGTGAAAGCGATCGCGGTCCGAAACGATCGAGAGCGGTTTCGGCGCGAGTTGCTCGACGCCGGGCTGTTCCTCGGTGCTGGGTTAGTACTGCGCCGGTTCAGCAAAATCAAGGCCGAGAAACGGCGCGATCTTGAGTCCCAGCTACCGGAATGGGCGGCCGACATCGCGACCTCCGATGCCGCCTCGCGCGGTGTTCGGTCGCTCGCCCGACAGCGGCTCCGCGCCCAGTCCGAACCGGAGCCGGAACCGACGCTTCGAGACCGAGCCCGCAGCGTCATCGCGAGCCTGTAGCGCGACCTCGGCGCTCGGTTGCGTGCTCGAGGAGAAACGCCGTCTCGACGGACTGACACCGACTACGCTTCGAACCAGATGAACTCGCCCGTCGCGTTGCCGGTCGGTTCGAAGTCGACGCCGCCGAACGCGTCGTTTTCGATCCTCGTTTCCGTCGGCCTGGGACCGATAAGCGTCCAGTCACCCGCGGCGTCGGCACACGTTCTAGACGCTGACTCGCGGTGAGCGGCCGTCGCGGTCGCCGGTTCGTCCGTCGTGTCGGCAGCGGCCACCTCGAGCGAGGTCGCCTTGAGGCCGGCGAACACCTCGGCGGCGGTCACGTCGTCTGCGTCGACCTCGGCGGGCGTCTGATCGTGCTCACCGCCTCCTTCGAAGACGGCTTCGGGGGAATCCGCATCGGACGCCCCGAGAATCGCGTCCGGGTCGGGCTCGATCTCCTCGAAGACCTCCGTCACTGTCGGTTCGCTGCTCATAGCGCTGATGGCACCGTTTCCCCTCTTCGTTACGATGCCGTTACCGGCTGCTGACAGTGTGTTGCAGTCACTGCAACGATAGTCACGAGTCCATATCGGTTCGCGATTCGAGGCCGAGAGTCGACGGCGGCGATCGAACGAGCGACTCGAGCGGAGCTAAAACAGGTCCTGGGTGAGCTCGAGGGTCTCCTCGCGGTCGTCCCAGTCGACGAAGAGGGCAACGCTCGTCGCGCTCGTGATGATGTCGTTGAGTTGGATGCGGGCCTCGGCGAGCGGATTGACGATCTCGCTGATAATCCCCGGCTGATTGGGGAGTTCGCCGCCGGTCACGCGGACGACGGCGACCGGCGAGTCGACGGTGACAGAAGAGAGTTCGTCGCGAGCGATGACCTCGCGGTGGAGAATGTTCTCGGCGCGTTCGGCCTCCTCCTCGTCGATATAGAACGTGACGGTGTCCATCCCGCTGGCGACGGCGTCGATGTTGACGTCGCTCTCGGCCAGTGCCTCCGAGAGGTGGTTGAAGATGCCGGGCTGGTTGCGGATCGCGCGGCCGGCGACGGTCAGGCAGGCCAGGGGCCGCTCGCGGAGATCGACGAGATTTCGGAACTCGCCTTCGATACTCGTCCCGCCCGAGAGGAGGTCACCGTGTTGGTAGTGGACGACGCGTACGTCGAGCGTGCCATCTTTGTACGACAGCGCGGAGGGGGCGACAACTTCGGCCCCGCGAAACGAGAGGTTGCGAAGTTCGTCGACGGAGATCTCGCCGACGTTGCGGGCCCCTTCGACGACGTGGGGATCGCCGGTCATGACGCCCTCGACGTCGGTCACGATGACGACCTCGTCGGCGTCCATGTATTTACCCATCATGACCGCCGTGGTGTCGCTGCCACCCCGGCCAAGCGTCGTGATCGAGCCGTCCGGCCCCTCCGCGAGGAAGCCAGTGACGACCGGCACCGTTTCGTCCATCTCGGCGGCGACGTCCGCGGCCCGTTGCTGGGTCTCCTCGACGTTGACCTCGCCGTACTCGTCGGTGACGACCGGCCAGTCCTCGCTGCCCGGCTCTAAGAAGGTCGCGTCGATGCCGCGGGCCGACAGCGCGGCCTTGAGCATCCGAACCGACGTCCGCTCGCCCATGCTGACGATCTGGGCGCGGTCGGCCTCGTCGGTCTCGAAGGTAATCTCGTCGAGCAGTTCGTCCGTGGTCGACCCCATCGCGCTGGCGACGACGGCAATCTCGTGGCCGTCCTCGACGGCCGCGGCGATCGAGTCCGCGGCGCGATTGATCCGGTCGCCGCTGCCGAGACTCGTGCCGCCGAACTTGGCTACGACGCGCATACTGCCACCTCGTGGAGGGTCCACACTGCGATGCTGTGACTCATACCCGAACCGTTACCAGAGCGGGCAGATAACTGTGTCCAATCGTCGGCGGTTTTCCCATCCGGGGTTTCGAAGCGGTCGGACGTACCTCCGCAGTCGGTTCGCCGGCTGGCGGTCGTGTGCCCGGTCGCGACCGGGATTTATTGTCGTGCGCGGCATTACCATACGTCGATGAACGTACGGGACGCACTCGAGGCCGACGCCGACGCGCTCGCGTCGATCGCGGACTCCCCAACCGACGTGATGCGAAATCTCGTCCACGACCGGACGGTGCGCGTCGCCGAGGACGGAAACCACGATCCGAACGCCGACATCTCGGACTCGCAGTACGACGGCTCGGATCCGGAGGATCTGCTCGGATTTATCAGCTTCGACGCGCGCGAAGACACCGTTCACGTCACCCAACTCGACGGAACGAGCGAGGCCTGTGAACGGTTGCTGGCCGAACCCGTTCGGTTCGCCGAGCGCGAGTCGATGGCCGTCGAAGTGCTCGCCGCACAGGACGCCGATCCTGTTCACCGCGCCGCCGAGGAACTCGGCTTCGAACGGCGCGGCCGCGGCCCGCGGTTCGACGGCTCGCCGACGGTCCGGTTTCAACTCGAGCCGTAGGAGAACGTGAGCGGAACTCCTCGAGGCAAGGAATTGTACCGCGAGCAAGCCCGAAGGGTGAGCGAGCAGGCCGACGACCGTCCTAACGGAGAGGGAGGAGGCTTTTGATCGAAATGTTGCCGAGGGAGCGGCTTCGACGCGACCGAAGGGCAAAATTTCGTTACGAGAACTTCTGGACCGTCACGTCGAGCGTGTCCAGATCGACGATCGGGGCGAAGCCGGCGTCGGGGTCGATGTTGACGCTCTTCTGGAAGTCGGTCTGGGCCTGCCAGCAGCCGGAGTTGATCGCGAGGACGTCATGGTACTTGCCGAAGCCGAGTTTGTGGACGTGGCCAGTGTGGAAGATGTCAGGCACCTCCTCCATGATGAGGTAGTCCTGCTCCTCGGGCGCGAGTCGCGTGTGGCCGCCGAACTGCGGGGCGACGTGGCGCTTCTTGAGGAGGTGGTACATCGCTTTGTGAGGATCGTCGTAGCTGGCCTTCTCTTCGGGGAGTTCCGCGATCACTTCGTCTAACGAGACGCCGTGGTACATCAGGACGGAGACGCCCTCGAGAGTCACCGTCGACGGATTGCTTACGATCTGTGGATCGTGGGCGGACATGATCTCCCGGAGGTCCTCGTCGAATCCGGGTTGGGGTTCCGCGAGGCGGACCGCGTCGTGGTTGCCGGGGATCATGACGATCTCGATGTCGCCGGGAACCTTCTTTAAGTGCTCGCTGAACGCCTCGTACTGCTCGTAGATGTCGACGATGTCGAGTTCCTCGTCCTGATCCGGGTAGACGCCGACGCCTTCGACCATGTCGCCCGCGAGCAACAGATACTCGACGTGGCGGGCCTCTTCAGTGTGGAGCCAGTCGGCGAAGGCGTTCCAGGCGTCTTCCATGAACTCTTGGCTACCGACGTGGACGTCGCTGATCAGCGCCGCCTGCACGTGGCGATCGGCCGTCGACGGCTCGTGGGTCCGGGGCACGTCCGGGAAGTACATCGAATCGACGAAGGCGATCCCCGAGTCGTCCGCCAGAGTCCCCTCCATCGCCAACACCTCGTCGCAAAGCAGTTCGTCGACGCGGTCGACGTACTCCCGGTCTTTCATCACGAGCCAGGGGAACGTCCCGGTCGCGTCCTCGAGTTCGATCAGCCAGTGGCCGCTGGCGGTCGACCGAATGTCGTTGACCAGTCCGACCATCGCGGCCTCGCTGCCGCCGGGCATGCTCTGGATCGCCGAGGCCGGCCGGTGGTTGACCCGTCCCCGGAGTTTCCCTCCGAGCCTGTCGAGTCGGTCGCGGAAGACGGAGACGAAGTCGCTGTACTCGCCGGTCCCCGTGCTCTCACCGGTCATATCGCCGACGATCTCGAGCGACCGCTGGTCGGGATCGACGGCCCGTTCGATGCGGGAAGACCCCTCCGTTTCAACTGGAGAGTGAGCGGCCGCTTCACCGGCCGGAGGGCGGTCAGTTCCGGTTGAAACGGAGGAGGTCGCGTTCGGGGGAGAAGTCGCATCCGCGTCCGCGATAGTCGCATCGACAGCCCCCCCATCGGCGAGCCCCTGTCCGGCGACACCCTCCGTCGAGAGTGCGGCCGTCACGTGATCGGCCTGAACGACCAGCGCGTCGTCGGGGATATCCTCGAGGACGCGTTCGAGCGCCGCGCTCGGATCCTCAGCGGCGGCGAGACGGGTCACCGCCTCGCGCTCTGCGTTGTATCCGCGGGTTGTGAGTTCGCTGACGATCCGAGCCGGGGCCTCGAGTGGCACAGACCAGACATTCGCGAGCGACGGCAAAAGGGTAGCGAATCCCTGCGCCGTCGGGTAACGAGACGAGGAACCGCCGGCGACGAAACGGTGGGATTCGTCGGAAGGTTGATGGCGTGGACCGAGAAACGGGTGCCCGATGAACGGTCGCGACGGCGGCGAACCGACTCGCCCTCGTTCTGACGCTCGAGGCGACCGCTCGGGGTCCGGCGCGAACCCGGCCGATAGCACCTCGGCTGCCGGCCGCGGACCGCCGGCCGAGACATCGCCTCGGACCCAAAACGAAGAGTCCGTCCGAATCGAGGACGGGCTCGTCCGCTGGGTTCTCGAGACCGACAACCGCACGATGTCGGCAGTTCGCACCGTCCTGACGAGCCTCGCCATCGTCGCCGTCGTCGGCCTCCTGCTGTTCGGGATTAGCGGCCAGTTTCCGGTGCTCGTCGCCGTCGAGAGCGGGAGCATGGCGCCGAACATGCACACCGGCGATCTCGTCTTCGTCGTCGAAGAAGGACGGTTCGCCGGCGAGGGTGCCGTCGACGGGACGGGCATCGTCACCCTCGAGCAGGGGCGAGAAACCGGCTATCGGCAGTTCGACAAGCCGGGTGACGTGATCGTCTTCCGGCCGAACGGCGATCCGACCGTGACACCGGTGATCCACCGCGCCCGCTTCTGGGTCGAAGCGGGGGAAAACTGGGTACGGACGAAAGCCGATTCCGAATACCTCAACGGTGCGACCTGCGCCGACATCGCTTCGTGTCCAGCGCCCCACGACGGGTTCGTGACGAAAGGTGACGCCAACCCGGCGTACGACCAGTTGCCGCGCTCGGGAGCCGAGACCACGGTCGTCAGTCCCGGTTGGGTCACCGGCAAGGCGATGGTCAGGGCACCGAATATCGGCGACGTTCGGTTGATACTCGGTCCGATTCGCCCGGTGACCGCCATCGGATCGATCCTCGTCGTCGTGTCTGGGGCGGTTGCACTTTCCAGTTCGGAGTAGTTGTCAGATCGGACTGGACGGCTCGTGGCACCGCGTTTTGCGTTCCGGCGAACAGAAAGTTGATTGTCTGGCCCAGCAAAACGGGTGACGATGAGCGGTTCTAGCCCCGGGAATCCGCCTGACGGTCCCGGCGACGACGATCACGGCCGACAGGACGGAAGCGTTGAGCCGTCTCGAGCGTCAAGCGGCCCATCGCGGTCCACCGCCGACGCAGACCCTGTGACGATCGAGGATGACGGGATCGTCCGCTGGTTTCTCAAGACCAACGACGAGAACGTCATGATGGTTCGCGATGTGTTGAGCAGCGTCGCTATCGTCGCCGCCGTCGGTCTGTTGCTATTCGGAATCAGCGGCATCTGGCCTCCGCTCGTCGCCGTCGAGAGCGGCAGTATGGAGCCACACATGCACACCGGTGATCTCGTCTTCATCACCGAGGAGGGGCGTTTCACCGGTGACGGTGCCGTCCAAGGGACTGGCATCGTCACTCTCAAGCAGGGACAGGAGAACGGCTATACGAAGTTCGGGATGGCGGGAGACGTAATCGTCTATCAACCTAATGGTGATCCAACGGAGACACCGGTGATCCATCGGGCCCGCTTCTGGGTCGAAGAGGGAGAAAACTGGGTGAAGACGAAGGCCAGCGAGGAGATCATTGGCGATGCGACCTGCGCAGAAGTCAGCTCGTGCCCCGCAGAGTACGCCGGGTTCGTCACAAAAGGGGACGCCAATGACGGGTATGACCAGTACGGAGCCGGTGTCAGCGACATCGTTAAACCCGAGTGGATCACCGGGAAGGCAAAGTACCGCATCCCATGGCTCGGCAACGTCCGCCTGACCTTCGATAAACTCCTTGGCGGAATGGTCGTTCCGACAGCGCCCTCGGACCCGGCCCTTCAGGGATCGGTCCCAGAAGCGACGACATCGACCACCGCTAGCCCCGTTCCCGCCGGCCCCGGGTTCGACGGTGAATTCGCCGGCGCGGCCGCCGTTGCCGGTGTCGGAACCGCGGTGGCCGTCGGTCGATATCGTCACTGAATCGTCGTCGGAATTCTTCGTTCCATTCGGCGCTGATACACCTCCATCATAAACGGTAAGCGAGGCGAAAAACACGGCAACCGAGGCGAAGCAACGGCTCCGATGAACACTCGAGTCGAACGAAGGGATGAGACGGGGCGGCCGTGGCCGCTGCGGTGGCTCCGATACTGACTCAGCGGTTGCAGGTCGCTCTCGAGTGCTCTTGCTCTCGCCGCCTAATTCTCTCTCGCCGCCTAATTCTCGAATCGGGCCTGAACGAACGGCTGGACGTCGTCGATGTCGCTCAGTCGCGAGTCACTCAGGAGCACGGCCTCCGTCTCCTCAAGTGGCACCGAGAGGCTGATCTCCTTGGTCCGGCCGTAGCGGCCCTTCGAGACGACGATGGCGTTGACGATCCCCAGCATGTCGAGTTCGCTGATGAGGTCTGTGACTCGGCGCTGGGTCAGGACGTCCGCGTCGATCTCCTCGCAGAGGCGCTTGTAGATGTTGAACACCTCGCCCGTGTTGATGCTGTGGACGCCGTTTTTCTCGAGCAAGATGATCGCAAAGAGGACGAGTTTGCTCTGGGTGGGGAGGGTACGGACGACCTCGACGACGCGGTCGAGTTCGATCTTGTCCTGGGCCTGCCGGACGTGTTCCTCGACGATTGTCTCGGCCTGGGAGCGCTCGGCGAGTTCGCCGGCGGTCCGCAACAGATCCAACGCGCGTCGCGCGTCGCCGTGTTCCTGCGCGGCGAAGGCCGCACACAGCGGGATCACGTCTGCCGACAGCGCGCCGCCCTTGAACGCGACTTCGGACCGGTGCTCGAGGATATCCCGGAGCTGATTCGCGTCGTAGGGCGGGAAGACGATTTCTTCCTCGCCCAGCGACGACTTGACCCGGGGATCGAGGAAGTCGGTGAACTTCAGGTCGTTCGAAATACCGATAATCGAGACCCGCGAGTTCTCGAGTTCGGAGTTCATCCGCGAGAGATTATAGAGCGTGTCGTCGCCGCTCTTCTCGACCAGTTTGTCGATCTCGTCTAACATGATGACGACGACTCGTTCGTCGTAATCGACGGCGTCGAAGAAGACGCTGTAGACCCGATCGGTTGGCCAGCCGGTCATCGGGACCTCCTCGAACGAGTCCTTGTCGTCTTCGAGTTCCGCGATCCGATCCTCGACCTCGTCGCGCTCGTCGAACGGCGTCGACTCGAGGGGGTGATCTGGCGGCAGCGCCGTCGTATCAGTTGCAGGGTCGCGGTCGGAACGAGGATCGTCTCCAGCGACGTCCGGGCGGGACGAGCCGTCGATCCCCGACGGGGCTTCGCCGTCGGCAAACCCCTCCATTTCGGGTGGAGAATCGGTAGACTGCGGTCGAGTTCCATCTCCAGGTGAAATGTCCGAGTCGGATTGGGACTCTCTCTCCTCGTCGGAAACGAAATCGAACGGGTCCGAGGCCGTCGAATTCGTCGCCGGACCTGTCGCGTCGTCCGCGCCGGATTCGCGCGCGGTGGACGCGTCGTAGTCGTCGAGGGCCTCGAGCAATGACTCGAGTTCGGCGATTCGGTCGTCGATTCGTCCCTTGTTCTTCTCGATGAACTTGTTTGCGAGTTGTGCGAGGACGCGATACTGCGTGTCGGTGACCTCACAGTTGATGTACTCGACGTCACAGGGGACACTGTACTTCTGGGACGTGCTCTCGAGTTCCTTGCTGACGAATTTCGCACTTGCCGTTTTCCCGGTCCCCGTTTTCCCGTAGATGAGGATATTTGAGGGCGTCTCCCCACGGAGCGCGGCGACGAGGATCGTCGCCATTTTGTTGATCTGATCGCTCCGATGGGGTAATTCGTGTGGCGTATAGGACGGGCGGAGGACCTCCTTGTTCTCGAAGATCGGTTCGCCACTGAGTAGATCGTCGAACAGTCCTTGGTTCGACTCCTCGTCGTCGAGATTCGCGTTCTCGAAGTTCGTCGAGAACCCGCTCGTTCCGTCGATTTCGACCTCGTCCGAATCCGCGATCTCTGAATCGTCGTCTGACATTCGTCGTACACATACCCCCTTATTTCGAGTGGAGCGCCGAACCGGGTGCCGGAAATATAACGGTTTGACGGCCTCTAGACGCTGATCTGTTGTTCTCAAGATCAGGCTCGGGTCCAGTTGATGCAAACGAAGCAGAGGAAAAGTACGCTAATAAATTCTTCCTTTCCCGCTATCAGTACGGAGCCAATACCGGCGCTCGTTCGATGCGACTTCGGTCGATCGATTCCAGCTGAAGAGACGACTCGAGCCGAATTGGAGGGGAGCAAGTAGCCAGTGCAAGCCATCGCACGCGAGGAGATTTACTCTCACGAGTTATCGATGGGGAGTGCGATAACCGTTGTCGGTAAATTGTTCTCGGCAATTCGAATTGGAAATGAATGAATGGTGAACAAGTATACGAACCAAAGCACAGCACACATAGTACACGTCAGCAAGAGCATCTATCTATAAGACATCATTTTCTTTGAGGATTGATCTTGTGAAGAGCGGTGATGCTTTGAGCCGACCGATCAGGACACTTGTGGTCACGGGATGTGGTCACAGGGCGAAGGATCGACGGAGGATTCCGTGACCCCCCCCACCCCTTCGTTTCAGGTGGAACGGCTGAAAGGGAGGGGTGGGGTTGAGAGGGGGTTTGAAAACAGGAACATTTACCACCATGGGTGAAAAACAGTATCCGTAGAACTAGCAAGACAAAGATTTCTACTAGATGTTGCTTTTTCTTGCTAGTGTCTGCTAGACGTACGCCTCGAGCTATCTCACCTTACTAGATATTTCCAGATATTACTAGAGCAGTTCGTTTAGCCGTAATCACCAGTAAGACCGCCCAAATCGGCGACTCAGACGGAATTTGGGGGTCAATACCCACTCTCTTTCGATTCAGTAGTGCCGTCACCCGCCGCTCACCTCAGCACTCTCCAGTTGAAACGAAGGGGTGGGGGGTGCCCGACTATCTCGATCACCACCGGCATAGCATGTTACCGGTACCCTCATGGCTCTCTTTTCCACGTGGTACTCACTTTCGCACAACTCTCACTCTCACATGATTCTCGCTCTTGAATGATACCCGCTTTCGGTGGCTCTCCTTGGCGTGCCATGCCGACACAGTCCCTGATCTCTTCGAGCTTCACTTGCGTTCTAACTGGATACGTGCTCCGGCCCGTCGCTCGAGCCACAAATAATAAAATATGTCATTTCGTACCGATTGCTTCGACTGTTCCGAACGATCGTGTACGTGAATAATTCCGTCTCCTCGGACTGTATACATGTCTGACGTAGGCTTAAGTGGGTTCAGTTAGTAGTACGCGCAGATGCACCCCGCGGTGCTGGAGGCCCCCACAGATGGGACTGTTCACAGAACTCAAAGATAGTATCTCTCGGGTCACGGATCGCCTGTTTTCGGAACAGGAGCCCAAACGAATCGGTATCTACGGTCCGCCAAACGCCGGCAAGACGACGCTCGCAAACCGCATCGCACGTGATTGGACGGGTGACGCCGTGGGCGCGGAGAGTCGTATCCCACACGAGACGCGTCGCGCACGCAGGAAAGAAAACGTCGAGATCGAACGCAACGGCAAGACGGTGACCATCGATATCGTCGACACGCCCGGCGTGACGACCAAAGTCGACTACGAAGAGTTCACGGACGAACTGGACGAAGACGACGCCATCCGTCGCTCTCGCGAAGCGACCGAAGGCGTCGCCGAGGCGATGCACTGGCTTCGAGAAGACGTCGACGGCGTTGTCTATGTCTTAGATAGCGCAGAGGATCCGATCACGCAGGTCAACACGATGCTGATCGGTATCATTGAATCTCGCGATCTCCCGGTTCTCATCTTCGCGAACAAGATCGACCTCGACGAATCCAGCGTCAAGCGGATCGAGGACGCCTTCCCACAGCACACGACCGTTCCTCTTTCTGCGAAGGAAGGTGACAACATGGACGAAGTATACGACAAGATCGCGGAGTACTTCGGGTGATACCATGCCGAAAGCAACTAACGCGGACGATTCGGACCCGTCGGATGGCGTACAGATCGACCTGATCAGCGGTGAACGCATGGACGGCATGGCGACGATGGAAAAGATTCGAATGATCTTGGATGGCGTCCACGACGGCAACATCGTCGTCCTCGAGGAGGGGTTGACCCCCGACGAGGAGAGCCGACTCATCGAGGTGACGATGGCAGAGATCAGTCCCGACGAGTTCAACGGCATCGAGATCGAGACCTATCCCAAGTCCGACACCAGCGACTCGTCGATACTCGGCCGCATCATGGGCAACAATACGGCGGAAACGAAACTCACGGTGATCGGGCCGGCCAACCAGATCGAAACGCTCCACAAGGACGAAACGCTCATCAGCGCGCTCGTGTCCCGCAATTAATGCCTCATCAGTGTACGAACTGCGGCCGGACGTTTGCCGACGGCTCGAAAGAGATGCTGTCAGGTTGTCCCGACTGCGGCGGGAACAAGTTCCAGTTCGCGCCGAGCACAACGGCCGCAGCCGAATCGTTCGATGAGGGCGGTGGTTCCGGTTCGGTCGCTCCTACCGAGACTGAATCCGTCAATACAGCCGAGTCGGACGAGGACACCAGCGGAGCCCGAACCGCTACCGCCGAGTCGGACAGCGTTACGACGCGGGCCGCAGAGACCGTTCGCGAGTTCGTTTCGTCTCGTTCTTCGGACCAACCGTCCGACGATGTCGACGGCACCAATCAGTCACAATCGGCGGGGACGACGGTCTCGAGGTCCGACGGCTCTCGCCCTTCGAGTGCGAACTCCGACACCGTCGAGCGAGAATCACCGACCGGCGGGGAGTTCGACGAGTGGCCCGAGACGGCGCGACGACCCGAAGATCGGACGGCAGACTCGAGCGAGTCGACCGAGTCCGATCGCGCCGATCACGATGATTACGAGGATCACGACGCCGGTTCGGATGTCGAACGGGCCGAGGGGGCCGCCGCCGCGTCCACGGACGGCGAGCATCCCGCTGCCACGCTCGCGGACGACGAGAATTCGGCACAGGCCGACGCTCGCAGCGAGGTCGTCCCGTCCGATGACCTTCCGCCTCGCGCTGCCGATCCCGAGCGGCGAGAGACGGCACACGAGGCGAGTGGCTACACGGACGATCGTGACATGTCCGCCACGGCGACGCCGGGCGACGATTCCCCACCGGAACACGGCCGCGTCGTCAGCGAACCGAGTGGCGATCGCCCATCGATCGAAGAGCTCCGTGCGGAACTCAACGAGCAGTTCGAGAGCATCAAGATCGTTCGGCCGGGACAGTACGAACTCAATCTGATGGAACTCTACAACCGCGACGAATACATCATCTCGCTGCAAGAGGACGGTCGCTACGTGATCGACGTCCCCGACTCGTGGCGTGGTGACGACGGCGACGATTAACTCGACGGCCACCCTCTCGATCGCCTACGTAAATCGGTTCTTCACCTCTCGTCGATCGACCGTTCCGAATCGCTATACACCACCGGTCCGTTTCGGCTGCAATTTCCCATTCCATGTCTCATCGATTCATCTTGAGTCCGAAACTGAGTCCACACGAAACAATGGTGGTGCGACGATCACCGTCGACGCGACGACTGCCGTTCGCGCTCGAACGGAGTAAACTCGAATCGAGTTCGGCTCTCGGTCCGAACGGCTCGTGCTTCGTGAGACCCCTTGAGCAGACGCGGACGGCCGGAGACAGATGGATTTAAGCGACACGGAGACGACGCCTCGCATATGAGTACTGCAACCAAGGTCGTTCTCACCACGGTCGCTGTATCGGCGCTGCTGTCGATTCTCCTCGTCTTCCAGACCGCCTTCGCCTGATGTTCGAGGCCCGCGCGCTCTCGGACCGGGTCGCGGCCGTCCGGGAGGCACACGCGCCGGCCGCTCGCGTCGTCGATTGTGACCGCGATTTCGAGACGCTCCCGCCGGCACAGGCCGAGGATCTCGGCCTGCTCGTCGATGCGCTCGAGCCGACGACCTATCCCGCGGCCTGGCTTCCTGACGATGTGCCGACCCTGCTCGCTCGCTATGCAGGGTCGGATCTCACGATCGGGATGCCGGGCGACGGCAGTATCGCCTGGACTCGCCAGACCGATCCGCCGGTAGTCATCGTGAAGCCGCGCGTCGAGGGCTCGCCCGAGCCGTTCGTTGATTTTCTACTCGCCGAGGCGTTCGTCCAGTTGGGCCTCGACGTGCCCGAACACTTCATCGGGTTCTTCGGGGAGACCTACCGCGATCTCGATCGCGCGGTCTCACTCGATCCGAACGGCACTTATCAGGTCGCCGCCGCGCTCTACGACGGCTGGGTCGGCCTCCAGACCCGCGAGGTATTTGCGGACTGGCGTGGCGATCACCCGGAACTCGCCGACGCCTGGCAGGACGCCGGGAGCAGACTCGAGGATCGCGTCACCGATCTCTCACGTGCCGTCGCACGCGGTGACACCGACTTCGCGGACGCGACGGAACTCGCCTGTGCGGCGATCAAACACGCGATCGAGTTGCCGGCCCCCTTCGCCGCGCTCGACACCGATGCGTATCTGGATCACGGGCCCGAGTACGCGATCCGCTGGGCCGAGAAGACGTTCGACTCGCTCGAGGAGTGAGCCAGCGTCGGCTTGCTGGCCCTTCGTTTCGACTGGAGTATCGTCTCGGCACGTGCAATTTTCTGACGGGAACGGATCCACAACGCTCGTGTTCAGAACTCGGCGTCGACACTGCCGTCTTCGTCTAAATCGACCACGCCGTCGAACAGCGCGCGGAACTCGTCAACGGTCGCCTCGTCGTGTGGCTCCTCCGAGAGGTGAAAGAGGCCGACGGCGTCGTGGTCTACGAGCAACGCGAGAATTCGCTCGACGGCCTCGAGCGCCTTATCTTCGCCGGCGTAGTAAGCGAGTTCGGTCACGGAGTCGAAACTAACGCGGAGTTTGCCGTCGTGTTCGTCGAGGAAGCCGTCGATGTGCTCGACGATGCCGTCGATATCGTCGGGGGCAGCGACGTAGTGGACGGTGTCTGAGGAGCGCCGAGAGTAGCCGCGTTCGATGCTCAAGGTGTCCAGGATCTCGGCGCGCTCTTCGTCGACGTCGTAGTGTTCGAGTTTCTGTCTGACTTCTCGAGCGGTGGTTCGCGTGGAGATAACGAGGAAGTTGTCGGTGTCCGTTTTGAGGAATTCAGTGTCGATGCGGTCCGTTTCACCGGTGCTCGGATGGAGGAGGAGAATGCCGGTCCCACCCGGTACGGTTTCGGGTGTCCCGTCGATTTCGAGTGTGTACTCCATACTGCCGTGAACAACTTTCGGCAATCCCTTAATGGTGCGGATGTATCTCGTCGCATTCGATGTCGAACGCGGAGGAAGGGTCTGAAGCGGGTCGGGTTGGGACAGTACGACTCACCGAGTCAGACCGAGATCCGGATGCCCACGGATGTCGGTCAGTGCGACCCTTCACCCGTTATAATTTAGGCCAGCCTAAAGAATCTGTCGCCGGTTCCCAAAGCAATGAGAACGGTCGTCATCGTTCGATCGGACCGGCCGACGCAGTGACGGCCGGCCGTCGCCGGACGACTCGAGACCGAGAACGGGCACACGGATCGCATGCGAACGCGTTTAGTTCTGGGGGCCTACCCATCGATCATGAGCGTCCGCGAGGAGTTCGACGACTGGGCAACGAGCGGCCGAGATAAGGGGATGGAGGAGCGCCACTGGCACACCGCCAAACACGCGCTGGCGCGACTCCCCGTCGAACCCGGCGACACCGTCCTTGATCTCGGCTGCGGTAGTGGTTACGCCGGACGAGCACTCCGCGATACCAAAGACGCCGGCCGGGTCTACGGCCTCGATGGGTCACCCGAGATGGCCCGCAACGCCGCGGAGTATACGGACGACGGTCCCGTCGGCTACGTCGTTGGCGACTTCGACTCGCTACCGTTCGCAGACAACTCGATCGACCATATCTGGTCGATGGAAGCCTTCTATTACGCCGCAGACCCCCACGAGACGCTCCGCGAGATCGCCCGCGTGCTCCGGCCCGGCGGCACCTTCTACTGTGCTGTCAACTACTACGAGGAGAACGTCCACTCTCACGAGTGGCAGGAGTTCATCTCCGTCGAGATGACCCGCTGGGACCGCCGGCAGTACCGCGAGGCCTTCCGCGACGCCGGCCTCCACGTCGCCGAACAGGACAATATTCCCGACCGAGAGATCGCGATCCCCGCCGAAGCCGAGTTCCCACTCGAGGAGTGGGACACCCGTGACGCGATGGTCGAACGGTACCGGGAGTTTGGCACGTTACTCACCGTCGGCGTCGCGCCCTGACGGGGCGGCGACTCTTCATCACCTTGTGACCCGCGTTCGTCGGTCGACTCCGTTCCGACGCTTCGAACCCCCTGATTTCCACTCGAGGAGCTAAATCACCCGGGACAGCCCGTGTCGAGCCCGCTGACTCGAGTCGAAACGCTCCGGTGGTGTCAGTGAAAATCACGGGTATCGATATGTTGCTCTCCCGAGTCGCTCTCGGCCCTTCGACGGCCAGCCGTCGCGTAGTCGTTACTCGAACCGCTCGCCGGCCGGAACGGCCACCTCGAGCCAGTTTTCCTCCGGCGGGAGCGGGCAGTCGAAGGTATCGCTGTAGGCACAGAACGGGGAGTACGCGAGATTGAAGTCGACGACGATCTCGTCTCCGTCTGAAAGTTCATCCTCCGGCGCGAGTTCCATGTATCGTCCGCCCTCGTAGGTCTGCTGGCCGGTCGTCTTGTCTCGGAACGGTACGAACAGCGGCTGTTCGCCCGGACTCTCCTGCTCGTAGCCTGCGAGTTCGAACGTCCCGTCCTCGAGGTCGTCGTCATCGCGGGAGAGGTCGAACTCGAGGGTCACGACGCGGCGGTAGCGCATCTCGCGACCTGCGGTAGTGTCCATCAGGACGACGTCGGGGTCGTCGTGGACCGTCGCGGTCGCGGTCACGCGGTAGGTTGGGTCCGGCGCAAAGTAGTCGAGGCCGTCGAAGGCGTCGCGTTCCTCGGGCGGGATCGGCGACTGCGGGTGGTCGGCGAAGAACTCGTCTTTCTCGGCTCGTTTCGTCTCGAGTTCGTCGCGCCAGCGGTCGACGTCGATAGATTCGGTATCGCTCATGGCGGGGATAGGGCGTCGGGAGGGGAAGGCGTTACGTTCCGCTCAGCTCGGTTCGTTCAGACGTGCCGTCTGGTAGATCCCAGTTGCGCTGTCTGAGACGGTGATGTAATCGTGGGGGTTGGTCAGTGGTGTGATCGTGGAAATAAGGCGGTGATGTAATCGCAGAGCATTCTGCTCACGTGGACACGAGGGATTTCACGTCCTCCCCAACCGACTCGCTCACGCCTTACGGCGCTCACTCGTCCCTCGCGCAGGATCGTGCCGGGACTCGCGATTCGCTCGTCACGGCACAGCGCGCGCCACCGCAGGTAATCTCGAGACCGCAGTTGATGTCGAGACTGCAGTTGATCCCGATCAGCGTCACGTGCTATCGCCTGACTCGTTCTTGCTGACGTTTAAATACCATTACGCGGCCAGTTCGGTCCGTCAACCCTATGAGCGACCGACGATGAGTACGGCAGGAATGACGAACTGGCGGACGGTGTTCGGCCACGATAGCCCCTACGAGCCGCAGATCGACGGCATCGAGGCCGCCATCGAGACTGGGCGAGAGGGCGGCTACACCGTCATCGAAGGGGCCTGTGGCACCGGGAAGACGATGATCGCGCTCACGGCGGGGATCGACCTCGTGCGCGATCCGGACACCGACTACGAGCGTGTCCTCGTGCTGACGAGCGTCAAACAGCAACTGCGCCAGTTCGAGGCCGACCTCGAGACGATAAACGAGAACTTGCCCGCCGACTGGGACCCGATTTCGGGGCTGACCCTCGTCGGGAAGGCCGACGTCTGTCCGTACAACCGCGAGAATGCGGCGGGGATCGACGACGGCAACGTCTACGACCGCTGTGAGACGCTGCGAGACCGCACCCGCGACCTCACCGGCGAGGGCGGCGATACGACGGCACAGAACCTGGCGGCCCGCGCCCGGAGCCAGCAGATCGGGCTGGCCGACAGCGGCGCGCAGGCTACGAGCACCTTCCTCGAGACCGCGGGTGAACCGACGCCGTATCCGCCTGACCTACCCGAGTACGGCGAGGGCGGTCCCGTCGGAGCCGAAACCGAGTACTGCCCGTTCTACGCGCAGTACTTGGAGGACTTGCCGGACGACGAGGACGGCTCCGCCGCCGAAGCGGTCCCCTACGACTTCACGGCCGCCGGTATGGTCACGCCCGAGGACCTCGTCGCCCGCTCGGCGAAACACGGTACATGCCCCCACTCCGTGATGGGGGCCGCCCTCGGTGAGGTTGAGGTCGTCATCGGCAACTACTACCACGCGTTCGATCCTCGAACCGTCGGCTCCTTTACCGGTGCCTTGCTCGACGACTCCACCTTCGTCGTCTGTGACGAGGCCCACATGCTCGAGCCTCGCGTCCGTGATCTGGTCAGCGAAGGCGTCGCCGATGCGACGCTCCGAGACGCCGAAACCGAGCTCTCGCGGGTGATCCAGCCGATCAAATTCGAACGCGAGGGCCGACAGGCACAGGGCGGCTCGAAGACCGCCGACGCCGACCTCGTCCGCGCGGAGCTATCGGACAGCGACATCTCTTACGAGGAACTCAACCGAACCCTCGAGTTCGTCCGCGACCTCCGAGCCGAACTCGACCGTCGGGTCACCGCGTATCTCGACCGGAACCACAGGGGGTGGGAGTCGAACCTGAACGACCTCCCGGACGCCGAACTCCCGCTTCGTGACCCCGGGATGCCCGCGGAGGACGACCTCACCGAGTGGGCCCGCGAGGCCGGCTACGGCGACGCCGACTGGGTCCGCGCCGAGGCCGTCGGTGCCGTCGTCGCGCGGATTCTCGACGAGGCCGAGGACGAGGACCGCACCCGCGCCGCGCCAGCCGTCGGCCGCGTTCTCGGCGAGTGGTACCGGCGGGGCCACACCGACTACTTCCGCGAGATCGAACTCGAGCGTACCTGGGACGACACCGAACCCGCCGACTCCTGGCGGCGGGCGTACAATGCTCGCCTGTCGCTGCACAACTGCGTGCCAAGCGATGCGATCGGCGACCGACTCGGCATGTTTGGCGGCGGAATCCTGATGAGCGCAACCCTCGAGCCGATGGACGCCTTCACCGACGTCACGGGCCTCCAGTATCTCGCGCGTGAAGAAGACCGGCCGGTCGTCGAGCGCCGCTACGGCCTCCACTTCCCCGCAGAGAATCGCGAGAGCTTCGCGGTCGCCGCCCCGAAGTTCACGTACGACAACCGCGGCCGGCCGGGCGAGGAGAACCCGACCCGAACCCACTACGCGGACGCCATCGCGAAAGTCGCCCGCGTCTCGGGTAACGTCCTCGTCGGGATGCCGAGCTACGCCGAGGCCGAGTGGGCCGCCGGCGTCCTCGAGAATCGGATCGACAAGCCGGTCCTGCTCGACGCCGCCAGCGACGACGAGACCACCCAGTCGCTCAAAGACGAGTTCTTCGCCGGCGAGGGGAAGGTGCTCGTCACCAGTTTGCGGGGGACGCTGACCGAGGGCGTCGACTACAGCGGCGACCGACTGGCCGCGGCGGTCGTCTGTGGCGTTCCGATCGTCAACACCTCGAGCCCGCGAACGAAGGCGGTCCGGCGGGCTTACGAGGACGAGTTCGGCGACGGCTTCACCTACGCGTTGACGATTCCGGCTGTCCGGAAGGCCCGGCAGGCGATCGGTCGCGTCATCCGCAGCCCCGAGGACGTCGGCGTGCGCGTCCTGCTCGACGAGCGCTACGCCCGCGACAGCTGGGACTCCGTCCGCCCCTATCTGCCCGACGACGGCGAGTTCCAGCCCGTCAGCCCCGACATGCTTGAGGTCGGCTTAGAGCGGTTCCGGTCGCGGCGCTCGCCGTAGTCGCGGGCGTCGAACCGCCGGTTGCGGTCAGTATCGGTCTGTCAGTCAGAGCTGAATCTCCGTGGTGACGGTCACGTCTGACGTTTCGGCGTACAGCGAGTAGAGCAAGATTGCAAAGCCGAGGGCGGTCACCGCGCTCTGGAGGACGACGCCAAGAGCCACCGCGTCCCAGACGAGATGGAAACCGCCGCCGAGCACCGAGCCGGCGACGATGACACCGAAACCGATTGCGACCGCTCGCAGCGCCGTGGAGCCGGTCCGGCGAAACGCGCGGTAGGCCAGCAACGCGACGGCACCGCCGGTCAGCACCGTCGCCGTGTTCGCGATCGCGATCGAGAGCGCGTATTCGTTCATGGGTCTGTCTCGTTTCAGTCGCTCCGTACGATCTCTCGCCGGGGATAGAACTTGAGTACCGCTACGGTTCCTGCCTCGAGAGAATTTAGACGAATATGTTCGCGAAACGTCGCGCGGCGATCGTCGAACGCGGTGGCTGCGTGAGCGTCGAGTTCTGTCTGCCGCTCCGTTGAACCGGGGGCTTCAAGCGGGATCGTTACAGAATCTGGAGTGTAAACTGTGTCCGGACTGTTCCCGTTCGGTGTCGGTTCGATGCCGCTGGCCGCCGAATCCGGCGAGGTCGCGGTGACCCCCGAGATGCTGGTCGTGTTCGGGATCATCGTCGTCGCGCTGGTGCTTTTCGTGACCGAACTGCTGCCGATCGACGTGACCGCCATCCTCATCATGGTCTTGCTCATGGTGTTGGGGACCGACGGGGTGATAAACGTCACCAACATTTCGACGACCGAAGGAACGTCGGGGTTCTCGAATTCGGCGACGATCACCGTGCTGGCGATGCTCATCCTCAGTTCGGGGATCAGCCAGACGGGAGTCGTCCAGATTATCGGGCGGAAGATGTCCGCGTTCGCGGGCGACGATCTCGACAGACAGCTGTTTGCGACGA
The DNA here is from genome assembly GCF_046097095.1 of Natrinema sp. 74. NCBI lineage: Archaea > Methanobacteriati > Methanobacteriota > Halobacteria > Halobacteriales > Natrialbaceae > Natrinema > Natrinema sp. 74. The sequence goes on along the minus strand of NZ_CP175698.1, from coordinate 1,754,122 downwards.
TCGGCGTCAGCGGCCCTATTTCCGGATTCATCAATAACACGCCGGTCGTCGCCATTCTCGTCCCCGTCATCTCCGATATCGCACACCAAGGAAAGACCTCGCCATCGAAGCTCTTGATCCCGCTGTCCTACGCCTCGATGTTCGGCGGCATGCTCACGCTGATCGGCACTTCGACGAACATCCTCGCGAGCGACGTCTCCGCACGCCTGCTCGATCACCCCTTTTCGATGTTCGAGTTCACCAAGCTCGGAATCGTCGTCCTCGTCGTCGGCAGTCTCTATCTCATGACCGTCGGCCACCGACTACTCCCCGAGCGCGTCCCCGTCGAAGAGGACTACGTCCAGGAGTACGCCATCGAGGAGTACCTGACCGAAGTCACCGTCGACGACGATTCGCCGCTGGTCGGCACCACCGTCGAGGACGCCATCGACCACGTCGAGTTCGACGCGGACATCCTCCAGGTCGTCCGCGACGGACAGGAGTTCATCGAACCGATCGGTCAGAAGACGATTCGGGCCGGCGATCTGCTCCGGTTGCGCGCCGACCGCGCCACCGTTCAGCAACTCGTCGATCGCGAGACGGTCACGCTCGTCGGGAGCCCCGAGACGGACGCGGAGTTAGAGCCCGACGAGGTTCCCGAGCGAACGCTCGTCGAGATCGTCGTCCCGCGGGGCTCCTTTCTCGTCGGTGAATCCCTCGAGAGCTCGACCTTTCGCCAGCGCTACGATGCGACCGTGCTGGCCTTCCGCAGCCGGGGCGAGACGGTCCGGAGCAACATGGACGAGCGTCGGATCCGCGTCGGCGACACGCTGCTCGTCCAGGCCGCGCCGGACAGCATCGACCGCCTCTCGCAAACCGACGACTTCATCGTCGCCCACGAGCCCGAAGAGCCTGACTACCGGACCGAAAAAATCCCGCACGCGGCGGCGATCATGGCCGGCGTCGTCGGGTTCGTCGCCGTCCCGTGGGGCGTGATCGGCTCCGCGCTCGCCGCCGCGACCGGCATCGGCGCGCTCGAGGGGCTCACTGCTCTTTCGCTGCCGATCATGGTCACCGCGCTGGCGGGCGTTGTCGCGATGGTCGCGACGGGCGTTCTCCGGCCGACCGAGATCTACGACGCCGTCGAGTGGGATGTGATCTTCCTCCTCGCGGGGATCATCCCGCTCGGGATGGCTTTAGAACAGACCCACGGTGCGGATCTGCTTGGCAGTCTCGTCGCCGCGACCGGCACCTTCCTGCCGACGCTGGGCGTGCTCTGGGTGTTCTACCTCGCGACCGGTCTCATCACGGGCGTCATCTCCAACAACGCGAGCGTCGTGTTGATGTTGCCCGTCGCAGTCGAAACCGCCACGCAGATCGACGCCGACCCGTTCGCGTTCGTACTCGCAGTCACGTTCGCGGCCTCGACGGCGTTTCTCACGCCGGTCGGTTACCAGACGAATCTCTTCGTCTACGGCCCCGGCGGCTACAAGTTCTCGGACTTCGTCCGGGTCGGCGCGCCGCTACAGCTGTTGCTGTCGGTCGTGACCGTCCTCGGAATCGCGTTCTTCTGGGGCCTGGCGTAGCTCCGATTTTGCCCGTTCGGTCTCAGACCGCTCTTCTGGGTTCGTCGGCCCGCTCTCACCGCGACTTCTCGAGCCGGTGTGGACGGCGTCGAGACGGACTCGGGACGATGCGAACGAGCGTCGAGGCGGGCGCGTACGCCACGCGGTCGGTCGGTGACTTCGCGGCGACGAGTTTCCAGAAGCCGGGCGAGCGGAAATCGAAGCGACACAGTCCGCGTTCGTCGGTTCGCGCGATTTTCGTTCCGGTCTCGATGACGGCCCCCTCGACCGGCCGCCGCCGGTCGTCGCGAACGCGGACGGCGATCGCTTCCCCGACCGCCGCTTCGTGCGGTTGCGTGTCGATTCGAAGCCGGCGAGTGTGCTGCACGCCAATTAATACCACGGTGGGTGTCGAAAAGGGAGTACTTTCGTGTTCCGGCGGCCCGATTCGGCAGAGCGATACCGCTTCACCGTCGTGCGACGATGTGTGCGTCCTCCGGAGCGAACCCGATCGTGAGTTCGTCGCCGTCGGGGATGTCCGCCAGCCGTAACGTGATCTCTCGCCCGTTCCATCGGCCGTGGACGCGGACGGTCTCACCGAGGAACTCGCTCGTCTCGACGGCCACCGAGATGCGGTTGCGATCGGCGGTCCGCGAGAGCGCGCCGGGTCGCACACAGACGGTCGCGCGCTCGCTCCCGTCGGGCAGCACCGGCACGTCGAACGCCCGATCGTCGACGGCGATGCGAGCCTTGTCCTCGCCGTTCGCGATCACTTCGCCTTCGAGGACGGTGTTGTCACCGACGAACTCGGCGACGAACCGAGTCGCCGGCTGCCGGTAGATTTCCTGGGGCTGGCCGACCTGTTCGATACGACCATCGCGCATCACGGCGAGTCGGTCTGAAATCGCCAGCGCCTCGGCCTGATCGTGGGTGACGTAGACGGTCGTAATCTCGAGGTCGGACTGAATCCGCGCTACCTGCCGGCGCAGTGACTTCCGGAGCCGCGCGTCGAGTGCGCTCATCGGCTCGTCGAGCAAGAGGAGATCGGGAGCGGGCGCGAGTGCCCGGGCCAGCGCGACCCGCTGGCGCTGGCCGCCGGAGAGCTGTTCGGGCTCCCGGTCGCCCATGCCCTCGAGGTCGACCAGCGCGAGCAACTCGTCGATGCGTTCTTCGACCGACTGCTCGTCCGGCGGGTCGCGAAAGCGCAGCCCGTAGCCGACGTTCTCGGCGACGCTCATGTGCGGAAAGAGCGCGTAGCTCTGGAAGACGACGCCGACATCGCGACGTTCGGGGGGGACGCCGGCCATCTCGCGCGCGTCGAAGCGGACGCTGCCTGCGGTCGGTTCCTCGAAACCGGCGATCGTGCGGAGCGTCGTCGTCTTCCCGCAGCCCGAGGGTCCGACGAGAGTGAAAAATTCCCCGTCGCGGACCGTCAGTTCGACGTCCTCGAGCGCGTCGGTCTCGTCGTAGGCTTTCGAGACGCCCTCGAGTCGGAGGTCGGTCATCGCTCGAACCTCCCGCCGACGCGGTCGACGACGACGAAGCTCGCGGCCGTGACGACCAACAGCACCGTTCCCATGGCGATCGCGGGGCCAGAGCGGCGACCGAGGTAGCGCTCGACGGCGACGGGCATCGTGTAGGTGTCGCCGCCCCCGGCCAAAATCACCGTCGAAGAGAACTCGCCGATCGAGATGGCGAAGGCGAAGGCAGCACCGGCGACGATGCCGCTGGCGACGAGCGGGAGTTCCACGTCGACCAGCGCCCGGTACCGGGAGGCTCCCAGCGCACGGGCGGACTCGACCATCGCGGGATCGAGGGTCGACAGCAGCGGCGAGACGTTGCGCGTGACGAAGGGATAGGCCGCGACGGCGTGGGCGGCGACGATCGCACCCGCGCCCGTCAGCTGGAACCGCCAGCCGCCGGGCAGCGGGATCCCGAAGACCAGCCCCCGTAAGAGGCCGATGCCGAAGACGACGCCACTGACCGCCAGCGGGAGCATCGCCAAGGCGTCGACCACGGCCCCGCCGCGGCCGGCCCGCGTCGTCACGACCGAGACGACCACGCCCATCGGCACGGCGACGGCAAGCGTCGCAACGCCGAACAGCAGCGAGTTCTGGATCGCGGTCCACGGCAGCGTTTGATAGGACGCCCCCTCGAGTTGCCGCTCGAGCAGGAACGCGTAGTGGTCCAGCGTGAGCCCGCCGCCGTCCGTGACGCTCCCCGCGACGAGGCTCGCCACGGGGCCGACGAAGACGACCAGCGCGACGATCCCGTAGCCGACGATCGCCAGCCGGCGGGGCGACAGCGCCGTCCGAACGTCGGGGAACAGCGGCTCGCGCGGCGGCGGGGATGACGCTCGAGCCAGCCCCGCCTGGGCGGACTCGTACCGGAGGTAGGCGTAGGTGAGTGCAAGCGAGAGCAGCGTCTCGAGGACCGCGAGCGTGGCTGCCTCGCCGTAGGCCAGTCGGCGGACGCGGTCGTAAATCCAGACCTCGACGGTCGCCAGTTTGAGCCCGCCCAGCGCGAGGACGATGGGGAACGTCATGAACGTGAAGATGAAGGTCAACAGCGCGCCGGTCAGGATGGCCGGCAGGAGCTGTGGGACGACCACGTCGCGAAACGCGCGGCGGGGGCTCGCCCCGAGGCCGCGTGCGGTCTCGACGGCCCGAGCGTCGACCGACTCCCAGGCGGCGACGGTGACGCGGGCCACAAGCGGCGCGTTATAGAACGCGTGGGCGACGATCACGATCGCGAGCGGGTTCCACTCGATGAAGGGGAACGGTCCGAGCCCGACGAAGCCGAACAACGCGTTGAGCGTTCCGGCCCGCCCGAACATCGCGTAGAACCCGACAGCGACCATGATTCCCGGCAGCACGAAAGGCAGGATCGTCAGCGAGCGGATCGTCTGCCGGCCTCGAAACTCGTAGTTCGCGAGAACGGCCGCGGCGGGCAGCCCGAGCGCGACGCTCGCGATCGTCGACAGCGTCGCCTGATAGGCCGTGAAGCCGAACAGCCCCTTGCGCACTGCGGGCACGTCGACCCGAAGCCAGGGTATCGGCACGTCGAGGCCCGGAACCGGCGTCTCGAGCGAGGCCGACACCGAAATCGCGGCGATCCAGCCGGCGAGCCCCGAAAGGTGTGAACGGAGCGCCAGCGGCTCCGCGAAGACGTCCGCGAGGACGCCGACATAGAACGGGTCCGTGAGGACGTCAGCGACGTGGGACAGCGTCAGCCGTCCCTCTGCGAGCACGGCCTCGACGAAGACGATACCGACCGGCAGATAGAGCATGACGACGAGAACCGCCGCCGTGGCCAGCGCCGTCAGGGTGAGCGCGTGTCCCTCGAGCCAGTCGCGAGCGGCCGCCGAGCGGCGTCGAAACCGGGGAGTCCACCCGGTCGCTTCCGGTCGAGACACCGTCTTACTGGCCGGCGAACTCGCGGGCCCAGTCCTCGATCCAGCCGCCGAGTTCGCCCTGCAGGGCCTCGTAGCCGACCGTCACCGCCTCCGACGGCTCGTGGGCGTACTGGTCGAACTCCGCTTTCAGGTCGACGTGCTCGGAGGCGACGGCCGGGAACTGGACGTTGCGCTGGGCGATGACGGCCTGGGCCTCGCTCGAGAGGGCGAAATCGAGGAACTCGTAGGCGAGGTCGAGTTCCGACGCGCGCTCGAAAATCCCCATTCCCTCGGGGTTCGCGTACCCCTGACCGTTCGGGAACGCGATCTGATGGCGGCTCATGTCGTACCCTTCCGCGCTGGCGTACACCTGGTCGGTCGAGTAGGAGACGACCATCGGCCGCTCCTCGTTCATATACGCACCGTAGTAGGACTCGGACCAATCGTCGAGGATTCGGACGCCGTTGGCCTCGAGGTCGCGCCAGTACTCGAGGTAGCCGTCCTCGCCGAAGGCGTCGATCGTCCACAGGAGGAACGCCTTCCCGGGGTCCGAACTCTGGGCGTTCTGGGCCAGCAGCGCGTCCTCGTAGGCCGGCTGGGTCAGCGCCTCGATCGTCTCGGGTTCGGCGACGACGGTCTCGTCGTAAACGAGGGAGATGTAACCCGTGTCGTACGCGAGCACTCGACCGTGGGGGTCACCCATGTCGAGTCCGTCGCGAATCCGCCCCGAGTTGTCGATACGGTCGACGTTGAGTTTCCGAAGGAGGCCGCCTTCGCCGAGGGTGTCGTCGATCCGGACGAGGTCGTCCACGTTGAGCCCGAGATAGACATCGGCCTCAAGGTCGGCGTGTTGCTGTTCTCGCTCGATGTAGTGGTTGAGTCCCTGACTCGGAACGGTCCACGTTAGCTTGGCGTCGGAGTACTCCGTCTCGAACGCCTCCTTGAGCCACGGTCCCGCCGGGTTGTCGCCGTTGACCATCGAGTCGTAGGTCGCGACCGTGAGCTCCCCCTCGAGGTCCGGATTGTCCGGCTCGGGATCGCCGCTCTCGCCGGTCTCCGTTTCGTTACCTCCGTCGCGTGTCAGACAACCCGCGAATCCGGCGACCGCGCTCCCACCCATCGCACCGATAAACGTCCGTCGTCTCATTACGCGGTGGTTGTACCAGGTGGTCTTAAGGCCCTTGATCGACAGTCACCGAGACCGAACGACCGATCGCGGGCTGGCGCGTTCGCCCGAGATGACTGACCAGTGGTACTTTTCCCGCTCCTCCCCGTTCGTTCAGTATGGTCCGCAGCCGAACCGCCATCAACGCGATCATCGGAGCCGTCGTCGGTGTCGTCCTCTCGTTTATCCCGCTGTCGCCGCTCCTCGGCGGCGTCGTCGCCGGCTTCCTCGAGGGACCGGACCACCGCGACGGAACGGTCGTGGGCGCGCTGGCCGGCGCGATTGCCTTCCTGCCGATCGCGGCCGCCGGGGTTTTCGCGTTCGGAGTCCTCGGCCTCGGACTCGCCGGTGGAATCCCCGTCAGCGGTATCGCCTTCCTCTCGATCGTGATCGTCAGCGGGATCCTCTTTCTCCTGCTCTACACCGTCGGTCTGTCGGCGCTTGGCGGCTATCTCGGGGCGTACCTCGCGGTCGAGTATCCCAACCGCCGGCGTCGGACGAGAGAGACGATCGGCTTCGAGACGGACACCCGCACTCGGACCGCCGACGCCGCGCCGATCAGAGATCGCGAGTCGGAACCGGAGTGGGGCGTAGAGCGGGACCAGGACCGAGAACGAGAACGGGATCGATAGCCCGGCCGCGAGCGCGACGCCGCCCGTCTCTCCTTACTCGTACCGGAGCGCGTCGATCGGGTCCGTCCGTGCGGCCCGCCAGGCCGGATACAACCCGGCGACGACACCGACGAGCATCCCGACGACGACCGCGAGCGCGACGTACTCGAGGGGGTAGACCAGCGGCAGATCGATGTACTGTGCGCCGAGATAGCCGCCGACGAGTCCCAGTCCCGTCCCCAGGATCGCGCCGATCACGCCGAGGATCACCGCCTCGGTCAGAAAGAGACCCAGGACGTCGCGGTTTTGCGCACCGACGGCTTTCATGATGCCGATCTCGCGGGTGCGCTCGGTGACGCTGACGAGCATGATGTTTGCAATGCCGATCGAGCCGACCAGCAAGGAGATGGCTGCGATCCCGACGATGAAGTTTCGCAGGAGTCCCAGCACGTCCTGTAGCTGCTGGAGCAGTTCCGTGCTCGTCCGCAGTTGCACCTCGAGGTCGTCGCCCATTAGTTCGCTTGCGTCCGAGCGACTGCTCTCGAGGTAGTCGATCGCCGCCTGACGGGCGGCGTCGATGGCCGCATCGTCGTCGGAGGGTGCCTCGACGACGATCGCGAGGAAGCGAGCGGCGCTGCTGTTGGCGCTCCCGTTGCCGCCGTCGCTCGCGTTGTTACTGCCGGTTCCTCCACCGCCGACCCCCAGCCTGGCCGCCTGCTCGACGTAGTAGGGATCCGTCGGGACGTAGAGCCGCGGTGAGGATTCAAACCCCTCGAACGGGCTCAGTCCCTCGCTGGTCGTGGTGATACCCACTACCTCGACTGTCGTCCGCTCGCCGCCGAGAAACGTCACGGTGAGTTCGTCGCCGACGGTGACGTTCTCCTCGAACTGGCCCGCTGCTGCGGGGTTGATCACCGCCTCGCGCTCGCCCATTCGGAACCGCCTCCCCTCGGCCAACCGATCATCGCGGATGTACGACGGCCCCGAGGCGATCAGCCCGTTCCCCTGAGCGACCGTCTCGTTGCCGTTCGAGATCGCCTGCGTCTGGATCGTCGCGTAGCCGTAGGCCGCCGATACTTCCTCCAAATCCTCGACGGCCGCGAGGTCGTCCTGTGTGAAGACGGGTTGGGCTCCTGCCAGCGGCCCGCCCTCCGTGTCGGGTTCGGCCGCCCAGCCGTAGAGGCTGCGCTGATCGTCGGGGCTGATGTCGCCGATGATCCCCGCCTGTAGACTCGCGCCGAGGCTGACGAACGCGATCACCGCCGCGACGCCGATGACAATCCCCAGCGTCGTCAGCGCAGACCGGAGCTTGTGGCCGCGAATGGAGCGCCACGCGAGGCGCAGGCTCTCAAGCGGATTCACTCGGAATCACCCCCAGTCCCCGACCCGCCCGTCGCCGAATCGGCCTGCGACGCGCCGGCCCCACCGGTCTCGTCTCCCTCCTCGATGCGCTCGATCTTCCCGTCGAGGAGGTGGACGATCCGCTCGGCGCGCTCGGCGACGTGGCGCTCGTGGGTGACGACCAGCATCGTCGTCCCGGCGTCGTGGAACTCGTCAAAGAGATCCAGAATCTCGGCCTCGGTGTCGGTATCGAGGTTGCCCGACGGCTCGTCTGCCAGCACGATTGCCGGCTCGTTGATCAACGCCCGTGCGAGCGCGACCCGCTGGCGCTGACCGCCCGATAGTTCGTTCGGCAGGTGCTCGCCTCGATCTCCAAGCCCGACGCGCTCGAGGAGGTCGCGCGCTCGCTCTCGGCGCTCCGTCCGACCGACGCCCTGAAAGAGTTGCGGCAGCGCGACGTTCTCGACGGCGTCGAGTCGCGGCATCAGGTTGAACGTCTGGAAGACGAAGCCGACCTCGGTCCCCCGAAGGCGGGTGCGCTCGCGGTCTCCCAGCGCACCGACTTCGCGACCGCCGACGACGACCTCGCCTTCGGTCGCCGTGTCCAGACAGCCCACGAGGTTCATCAGCGTCGACTTCCCGGAGCCACTGGGTCCCATGATCGCAGTGTAGGACCCTCGGGGCACCTCGAGTGAGATCCCGTCGAGGGCGTGGACGGGTTCGCCGATGCGGTAGGTCTTGCGGACGCTCGAGAGAGAGACGGCCGTGCCCGACGTCGCCATGCGCGTTGGACCACGGACGATTTAAAAAAGGTTCTGCGCAACGACGGCCGGCGTCGACGCGTCGCGGCAGTCGGTGCGTTCGGGCGATTGCCGCTGGGTCGCCGGCGGTTCGACGCCGTCGATTGCTGTCCGTTCGCGACGAGATGCAACGCTTTTCCCGTCGCCGCTCGCTTGGGAAAGCATGAAGACGGAGGGTGGCTCCGACGCAGCGAAGCGCCGCGCCGGCGAACGCGCGGCCGAGGACGTCGAAGACGGGTTCGTCGTCGGTCTCGGAACCGGCTCGACGACCGCCCACGCGATCCGGGCGCTCGGCCGGGCCGTCGACGACGGCCTCGAGATCCGCGGGATTCCCACCTCGTTTCAGTCCCGCCAGTTGTCGCTCGAGGTCGGGATTCCCCTGACCGACCTCGACGCAGTCGACGGCGTCGACCTCGCGATCGACGGCGCGGATCAGGTGGTCGACGAGCCCGAGACGGCGGCCCACGGCGCGCTAATCAAGGGCGGCGGTGCGGCCCACGCGCGCGAAAAACTCGTCGATACGGCGGCCGATCGGTTCGTCGTCGTCGCCGACCCCTCGAAGCTAACCGATCGCCTCGAGCGCTCGGTGCCGGTCGAGGTCCTCCCCGATGCCCATCCGGTCGTCGCAGACCGGATCCGCGAGGCGGGCGGCGAGCCGACGCTTCGGGACGCCGAGCGAAAGGACGGACCAGTCGTGACCGACAACGGAAACCTCGTCCTCGACTGTGCCTTCGGTCCGATCGCCGATCCCGCCGAACTGGCGGCGTGGCTCTCGGAGGTTCCCGGCGTCGTCGAACACGGGCTGTTCGTCGATGTCGCCGACGTGACGTACGTCGGAGCCGACGACGATGTCTCGGTTCGCCGGTACTGAGTGGCAGTCCGGCCGTCGCGTCTGTCGGCGGTTAGCTCGAGGCGAGTCGGAGCCGACACGTCGATTCCTCGCAACCGGCGTCTTCCTCGTCGGTCGTCGTCTCTCCGCCTGTACTTCGAGAGAGCAGGGTGACGGTCAGGTAGAGAACGCCGAGCAGCCGCGCCGCCGGAACCACCCACGGCTGGAGCTCGAGGTCGTCGGTGTTCGCGTAGACCAGGTGCTGGCTGAGCGTGATCATCGGCCGCGGAAGCAATACGAGCACCAGTCCGGCCAATCCTAGGAGCCCGCTGACCAGCGTCGACCCCTTCCGGCCGCGGACGAGCAGCCAGACGAAGACCAACCCCTCGAGCCGAGCGCCGGTCAGCGCCAGTGGCCGTCGCTGGGTCGACGAGGGGTTTCGCAGGCCGATCCGTTCGCACGCTCCGATGATCGGCTCGGGTTTGACGATCTCGACGAGACCGAACCCGATCAGGAGGTTGCGCAACATGTGTCCCGGCCGTACCACGGCGGAGTGCAAAAAACTCGAGCCGGCAACCGTCTACCGACCGCGTTCCGACGTGGTTCCGTCGTCACTACTATTCGATGCTCTCGTCTGGACGGACGCGTCGCTATCCGATCGGCGGCAGAAAAAATGTCTCGCGTGGCGTTCCTTACAGGTCGCGGGGCTGGACCGTCTTCCGGTCGTTGGCCTCCGCTCGTCGGGCGGCGTCGTCGAGCAGCTCGGAGACTTCGTCGTCGAGCGCGTCGTAGAAGTCCGAGGCTACGTTTTTGTCATCGAGCGCTTCTTTCACGGCGGCTTTGACGATAAGGTCTGCCATACGATGTATCCGTTTCGCGTTACCTCATATAAATGCTTTGGTTAGCGGCGGAAATACGGGGTTGCAGCGGTTGATTCGGCCGTTTCGGCGACGGTTCCACCGGAAAGTATATGTTTGATGAGCCGGGGTGGACGGGAGTCACCCCGGTCGAACGGCGGAACGCGGCTCGCGCGCGCTCTCGAGGGCTTGCACGCGTGTTTGCGTCTCAGTGGCACGATCCGCTCCCGACAGCGGGACGACGGATTCGAGTGCATCGACCGCTGAAGACGACTATGCGCGAACTCCTCGAGGCCGTCGCCGACGGCTCGCTGTCGCCGGCCGAGGCCGAAGCCGAACTCAATGGCTACGTCACCGGCGAGGCAGGGCGGTTCGACGCGGCCCGCGATCGCCGTCGCGGCGTCCCGGAGGCGATCTTCGCCGACGGAAAGTCGACCGCACAGGTCGTTGCCCTCGCCGAAACCGCCCTCGAGACGACCGATCGTGCCTTGCTCACTCGCGTCTCGGAGACGCAGTTCGATGCCCTCGAGACGCTCGTCGCCGAGACGGTTCCCAACGCGACGATCGATCAGCGCGGACCGACGGTTCGCATCACGACGCCCGACTACGAACGCCCGCCGCTCGAGGCGACGGTGGGAATCGCCACCGGCGGCACGGTCGACGAGTGGGTCGCCGACGAGGCGGAACTCGTCTGTGAAGACGCCGGTGTGACCGTCGATCGGGTCGACGACATCGGCGTCGCGGCGCTGTCCCGAACGCTCGACCAACTCGAGCGGCTCCGCGAGGCCGACGTGCTGATCGTCGCCGCCGGCCGAGAGGGTGCTCTGCCGACCGTGATCGCCGGCCTCGTCGATACGCCGGTCATCGGCGTCCCGGTCGCGAGCGGCTACGGCCACGCGGGCGACGGCGAGGCGGCACTCGCCGGCATGCTCCAGTCGTGCACCGTGCTGTCCGTCGTCAACATCGATGCCGGGTTCGTCGCCGGCGCACAGGCGACGCTGATCGCTCGCGCGATCGACGCTGCCAGCGACTGACTGCCACACTCAATCTCGGAAAAATACTTTCCACAATCGAAAACCCAGGCAGTGTTTGGAGAAGGTTATTTAACCGTTCACCCGATAGTATGTAGTACCGGCTTCGGCCGGTGTGACCAATGCCCAAGTGTGATCACTGCGGCGCGCACGTCTCCGAACGGTTCGCACGCGTTTTCGCCGACGAACACGGTGAGATCCTCGCCTGTGTCAGTTGCTCGGCGAACGCTGGAATCGCGGAAGCCGCGAAAGAGCGCGCTCGCGGCGCGTAACGCATCGCGACCGACCACCACACGCCCCCGCGGACGTGACGCTTTTTATGCGCCCGCACGTTCCCACGGCCGATGGCCGATCACGTCGTCTACGTCCTCGAGTGTGCCGACGGCTCGCTGTACACCGGCTATACGACCGACCTCGAGCGACGCGTCGCAGAACACGACGCCGGCGAGGGCGCAAAGTACACGCGCGGGCGGACGCCCGTCGAACTTCGATATCACGAGCGCTTTGACTCGAAATCGGCCGCGATGACTCGCGAGTACGAGATCAAACAACTGCGACGTGCCGAGAAGGAACGGCTCGTCGGCCTCGAGTAACGCTGTCCGTTCGTCGTCTCCGCGCGTCTATTATCTCACACCTGTTGTCCGAAAAATAGATGTCAATTGGGCGTGATACTCTCCTCGAGATGCAAATCGACGTCGTTGACGACCTCAAGCAACCCGAGTACACCGGCGAGAACCGGTGTGAACCGTGTACTGTGTTGAACCTCGTCATTGCGGCGGTCGTGGGTTCGCTCGTCGCGCGCAAGTCTCGACTCGGCGGCCTCGTCGCCGTCGGCGTCTCGATCGCGCTGATCTATCTCCGTGGCTATCTCGTTCCCGGGACGCCGACGCTGACGAAGCGGTACCTCCCGCCGGCGGTCCTGCGCTGGTTCGGCAAGGACCCCGAACCCGAGGTGGCAAGCGGGCTCGGCGGTATCGAGCCGGTGACGCCCCACGATGCTGACTCGACCGACGCAGACGAACAGTCTTCGTCGGTCACGGCAAACGACATCGCCACCGTCGACGATGGCGACGTCGACGGATCCCGCGACGCGACCGTCGACGGTAACGACGTCGACGAGACCGACGTGGCCGACGAGACGGGGTCGGCCACCGACCAACCTACGGCCGAGCCGACCACTGCCGACGACGCGACCGCGATCACCGACCTCGAGACGTTCTTCCTCGACAACGAGGTTCTCGAGCCGTGTGCCGACAGGGACGACCTCTGTCTCACCGACGAGTTCGAGGCCGACTGGTTCGACGAGATCGATCCGCTCGACGAGGACGGCGTCGATGTCCCGGCGGCCGTCGACGCGTTCGGCTTCGACGCCGACCCCGACGAGTTCGAGCTCGATTCCCAAAACGAGACCTACCGGTTGCTCTCCCAATCCGGCGGCGCAGGTCGCTGGCCGTCCCGTGCCGCGTTGATCGCCGACGTCGCCGCCAGCCGCACCCTCTCGTCGTGGGTCGACGACTGGGAGACCGTCCCTCCGGAGACGAAAGGCGAGATCCTCAACGGCCTCCGGATGTTCCTCGAGACCTGTCCGACCGACGGCGGCGACATCCACATGGGCGAAGAGGTCGTCGAGTCCTGCTGTAGTTCCCACGAGGTCGTCGCGGTCACCTGCGAAGAGACCGGCGAGCGCCTCTTCGAGCAGCGCCTCGCCGACGTCGACGCCTGATTCGGATCCGGCGCTCGATTCGGCGATCCGAGTCGCACGCACTGGGCCGTCCCGTCGCTTTTTTCGCACCGGCTGCCGAGGGTCCGCGCATGGAGACGATCAGCTTCGGTACCGACGGCTGGCGGGCGACGCTCGAGGAGTTTACGGCACCTCGGGTCCAGATGGTGGGGCAGGCGGTCGCGACGTATCTCGCCGACGAGGGGCACGAGGGACCGGTCGCGGTGGGGTACGACGCCCGCGAGACCTCGCGGGGGTTCGCCGAGGAACTGACGCGCGTGCTGTGTGCAAACGGCTTCGATGTCCTCCTTTCCGACCGGGATCGGCCGACGCCGCTGATCGCCCACGCCATCGTCGACCGCGACCTCGCGGGCGGCCTCGTCATCACGGCCTCGCACAACCCGCCGGAGTACAACGGCGTGAAGTTCATCCCCGAAGACGGCGCGCCAGCCTTGCCCGCCGTCACCGACGCCATCGCGGATCGCCTCGCCGAGCCCGACCCGCTCCCCGAGGCCGACCACGGGACCGCTCGCGAGGTCGACTTCGCCGCCTCACACGCCGACGCCGCCCTCGAGATCGTCGAGGGAATCACCGGCGACGCCGACCTTTCGGGGCTGACCGTCGCCTACGACGCCATGCACGGCAGCGGCCGCGACACGACCGACGCCCTTCTCGAGCGCGCTGGGGCCACCATCGAGCGCCTGCGCTGTGAGCGCGATCCCGACTTCGGCGGCGGCTCGCCCGAACCGGCCGCCGTGAACCTCGCGGACCTGATCGCGACCGTCAGAGAGGACGACGGCGTCGACCTCGGGATCGCCAACGACGGCGACGCCGACCGTATCGCGATCGTCACGCCCGAGCGCGGCTACCTCGACGAGAACCTATTTTTCGCCGCGCTCTACGACTATCTGCTCGAGGATGAATCGGGCGCGGCGGTCCGTTCTGTCTCGACCACCTACTTGATCGATCGAGTTGCTGAGGCCCACGGCGAGACCGTCCGCGAGGTCCCAGTCGGCTTTAAGTGGGTCGCCGAGGCGATGGCCGACGGCGACGCCTTAGTCGGCGGCGAGGAATCCGGCGGCTTCACCGTCAGGGGCCACGTTCGCGAAAAGGACGGCGTCCTCATGGCCTTGCTCGCAGCCGCGATGCACGCCGACGAACCGTTAGATGACCGCGTGGATCGACTGCTCGAAGACCACGGCACCGTCGTCCAAGACAAGATCAGCGTCGACTGCCCCGACGACGAGAAAGAGCGGGTGATCTCGGCGCTCGAGGACGTAATTCCGGAGACCGTGGCGGGAACCGACGTCGAGGACATCAACACCGCCGACGGGTTCAAGCTCCTGCTGGCCGACGGCTCCTGGTTGTTGGTTCGGCCGAGCGGAACCGAACCCGTACTGCGGGTCTACGCTGAAGCTGCGGATGACGAGCGGGTTCGGACGTTGCTCGAGGCGGGTCGAGAACTGGTCGAACCGCTGGTTTGAAACACGGCCGGTGAGGCTATTTCTGGCCGCTCTCTGGAACGGTTTCGGTTTCAACGGCTCATCGGCTCGTGTTACTTCCGCCAGATCGTGTCGCGGAGTTCCCCCGTCTCCGGGTCGAACCGATATTCGTAGCCGTCGGTCGCATAGCCACAGAGGTCGCCGTCGTCGAGCCAGATATTGGTAAACGGCGGGGCCGATGGCGGCGCATCGCTGCGGAGATGGTCACCGACCCACCAGCGTTCGGTCCCGTCGCGATCGAACACGTAGAGGTTCCGCCCGTCCGAATCCGGGTGACTCGACGTCTCGAGCATGACGGCGACGAGATCGTCGTCGACGGGGAGAACCTTCCCGACCCAGCCGCCGTTGAACTCGATCTTCTCGCTGTCGAGATAGAGGACGTTCGCCGGCACGCTCTCGAGTAGTTCGCCAGAATTCCGATCGACGCGGTAGGCGTACTGATTCTTGTTTCGGACCCAGAGGGCGTCTTCGATCTGCCACAGTCCCATGTAGTGGGGTTCCGTTTCCTCGGGCGGTTCGTGGGGTGCGTCGGGGATGTGCCACTGAAGCTCTCCGTCGGTACTGAGCCCGATTACGTTTCGATACCGGCTTTCGAGAGCGATATCCGTGTCCCGTTCCGCATCGCTGAGCTCGAGCCCCATTTCCTCCCAGAATTCGAAACTGGGGTCTTTCCAGCTTCCTAATACGATTACTACCGTTCCATCAATTACCGCGTGATCCGTCGCCCCATACGGTAATGTGAGGGACTCGTTCTCTAATTCTACCGACGATATCGGACCCAGCCCCTTTATTTCAACCATGTCTATTTTAACCCGTTTATGAAGTTTTCAACTGACGTTGGTTTCTGTGGGAACCATTTCTCTTCAAGTCCTCTATGATAGCGGCGCACTTCTATTTGTGTTCCTCCTCCTGACAGTTCACCTTGGCGTCCTACAATACTCACACGGATCTGTTCTCCTTCAGGAACAGTCACTTCTGAGACGTACTTTGGGGTTCCGTCTAGTAACGCATATCTGTCTTCGAGAGCCGATTTCCCTCCGTTGGTTGCAGCATTGCGGAATTCATTGACTGGCATCATCCATGGTCCTTGTTGTATCTCTTCACCGTGAACCCTGACGAAACGACTTTCGGACTCAAGTTTTGCTTCGACGACGATACTGCTGGATTTATGCGGCGGGGAATAACCCGGATAGTCGTCGTTCGGCCTGTAATTATCCGGCAACTCTCCGTCGACTAAATCGCTTTGCGAAACCTTTCCATACCATACAGCATAGTATGGATCCCTCGTGTTAGCGTCTGAACCGACGCGGAGTGCGGTAACATCGTGATCTTGACTGAGCCTCTGTGCCCGCGTCAGCCCACGGGTCACTGCCTGTTGATCGATATCACCCTCGTCAAGACCACGCGCAATCCGCTGGATATCGTCTTCGTCAATTATATGCTGATCATATGCCCGTACTATCCGGTCCGTTGTCGCAGCGTCGAGCGTATCACTTGTGACGATCTGTTGGAATACCGGACCTCCATCTGAGGCGAGTTCTGCTCCGTCGTCACCGTATCTGTTAGTGAATTCCCCGATTTTCCGTTGCTCATCCGGTGAGTGGCGGTTCAGTTTTTCCCCATCGATATCCTGCCGATCGAGCAGTTTCGACACTCGATACTGCTTTCCGACCGTCGGTACCGGACTGAGTATCCGCTCGCCGGTCTTCTTCGTGACGCCGATTCCTGTAGAGAGCCCACGTGAGAGCTGCAGTTTGCCGTATCTGAGGGCCGTCGTCTTACCGCGTTTTGCTCGAGTCGCAAGCTTCGCCGCCCGACGGATTTTGGGCGTGCTGATAGAGTCAGCTACCTTCTGGAAGCGTTTGGAACTTTTAACAGCCTTGCCGGCTTTCCCGGTTGGGATCGAGGATTCGATAACGAACCAGGCGATGTACCCCTCGTACCATCCCATGCGGTAGGACTGGTAGAGTTTCGAATTCTCGTCGGGATCATGGGGGTTGTTTTGCTTCTGTTTGTCTTCGATCGACTGGGGTATCGCCGCGATGATCGCGCGGAAATTGAGGATGGCAGCCGGAATCTCCCGCAGTGCAGTGATGCTTCCGATCGGATCGTTATACAACGCACGAAGCGAGTCGATCGATTTCCCGGCACCGGTCGTCATCCCCTGCAGGGTGCCAAGGTTCTTCTCGACTACAACGTTAGAGACGCCCTGGGATCGGATCTCTTCGGATGCCGCAGCCCACACGCCGCCCACTTCGACGGCGGCTCGCCCGAACCGGCCGCCGTGAACCTCGCGGACCTGATCGCGACCGTCAGAGAGGACGACGGCGTCGACCTCGGGATCGCCAACGACGGCGACGCCGACCGTATCGCGATCGTCACGCCCGAGCGCGGCTACCTCGACGAGAACCTATTTTTCGCCGCGCTCTACGACTACCTGCTCGAGGATGAATCGGGCGCGGCGGTGCGCTCGGTCTCGACCACCTACCTGATCGACCGGGTCGCCGAGGCCCATGGCGAGACCGTCCGCGAGGTCCCAGTCTGCTTTAAGTGGGTCGCCGAGGCGATGGCCGACGGCGACGCTCTCGTCGGCGGCGAGGAATCGGGCGGCTTCACCGTCCGGGGCCACGTCCGCGAGAAAGACGGCGTCCTCATGGCCTTGCTCGCAGCCGCGATGCACGCCGCCGAACCGTTAGACGAGCGCGTGGATCGACTCCTCGAAGACCACGGTACCGTCGTTCAGGACAAGATCAGCGTCGACTGCCCCGACGACGAGAAAGAGCGGGTGATCTCGGATCTCGAGGACGAGATCCCCAAGACCGTGGCGGGAACCGACGTCGAGGACATCAACACCGCCGACGGCTTCAAGCTCCTGCTGGCCGACGGCTCCTGGTTGTTGGTTCGGCCAAGCGGGACCGAACCCGTACTGCGGGTCTACGCTGAAGCTGCGGATGACGAGCGGGTTCGGACGTTGCTCGAGGCGGGTCGAGAACTGGTCGAACCGCTGGTTTGAAACACGGCC
Source organism: Natrinema sp. 74 (assembly GCF_046097095.1). Lineage (NCBI taxonomy): Archaea > Methanobacteriati > Methanobacteriota > Halobacteria > Halobacteriales > Natrialbaceae > Natrinema > Natrinema sp. 74. Next base: position 1,736,306 of record NZ_CP175698.1, on the reverse strand, counting down.
GGTGAGGCTATTTCTGGCCGCTCTCTGGAACGGTTTCGGTTTCAACGGCTCATCGGCTCGTGTTACTTCCGCCAGATCGTGTCGCGGAGTTCCCCCGTCTCCGGGTCGAACCGATACTCGTAGCCGTCGGTCGCGTAGCCACAGAGGTCGCCGTCGTCGAGCCAGATATTGGTAAACGGCGGGGCCGATGGCGGCGCATCGCTGCGGAGATGGTCACCGATCCACCAGCGTTCGGTCCCGTCGCGATCGAACACGTAGAGGTTCCGCCCGTCCGAATCCGGGTGACTCGACGTCTCGAGCATGACGGCGACGAGATCGTCGTCGACGGGGAGAACCTTCCTGACCCAGCCGCCGTTGAACTCGATCTTCTCGCTGTCGAGATAGAGGACGTTCGCCGGAACGCTCTCGAGTAATTCGCTAGAATCCGGATCGACGCGGTAGGCGTATTGGTTCTTGTTTCGAACCCAGAGGGACCCGTCGGTCTGCCACAGGCTCATGTAATAGGGTTCCTCGTCCTCAGGCGGTTCGTGGGGTGCTTCGGGGATTATCCATTGTGGGTTTGCATCGACATCGAATCCCACGACGTTCCGATATTTGTTCGCTAACTCGAAGTCAGCGCCGCCAGTTTTATGACTTCATATCGACCCCGAGGTCTTCCCAAAACTCGATGTCGGGATCGCTCCAGCCGGTAAGCAACGCAATCGCTGTATCATCGACGACCGTACAGCTTTGCGCTCCGTGAGAGAGGGAAATCGTTCGGTCGTTGATCACGATCTCGGAGTGTCCTGTGTTAATTTGCAGGATCATCGGTGTCCCTCGTGCCAGTAGCTTGCCCGCAGAGAAATCTGTGAGACAGTCTGAGAACTCCGAGAGAACGATACATCTTGTCTGACGGATACCATTCTATTATTTCCTGAATTTCTTCTCGATCTGCTTGCCGTTCTGGGAATCGAGCTTGTACTCCATCCCCTTCCAATCACTCGCCCAGAGATCACTCCCCTCTCGTCGAATGTGCACGTACGTATTGGCGTCGTTCGATGGTTCGACTACTGGTTCAGCTTTCCATACGTGACTCCCGTCCATATCGAACGCCCAGACGTTATCTCGAGTCGAAGAACGCCCAGCGGTCTCTAATAAGACGAGGACTAGCCCGTTGACTTCCAAGACCGTCTCGATCCGATTCGGAAGTTCGATGGTCGTTCCGTCGATCGTAAGCTCCCGTCCACTTGCGGTTACAGTGGTCATGCTTGGAATCAGTATACTGCATCTCGGCGGTTCGTCGGACTTCCTCTTTAGAGTCGGCGAGCGCGTCCTCGAGCGTCTCACATCCCAAACTTCCTGACAAGATTGTAAATATACTGCTCCAATGCCACCCTCGATGCTATTTTGCGAGTTCACTATCCTCGATTTCTCCTGTAAACGGATCTATTCGGTAGTCCCCTCCCTTCCAGTTATACGCCCAGAGCTCCCCATCTTCGATTCGGAGACCAGTGTAGCGATACGATTCGCCTGTCGGCATCGTCGCCGGTTCTATCGACCACTGTTTTGTCCCAGATCGGTCATAGGCGCGAATATTCCTCTCGCTTATTTCTCCAGGCGGTGGGCGAAATAGTACCACGACTAGTTCATTTATCTCTACAATCTTTTGGACCGGGCCCGGAAGAACTACGCTCTCCCCATTGATCTCGATCTCTACCATGTCTGGATTCGGGCTCAGATACCGAGGTGATCTTTGAAGCGGTTTTTCTTTTCTTCGGAGTACTGATCCGGATCGGCCGTAACCACGATTCCGATTCCGTCGTCAGAGAGGAATTCAGTTTTCCAGACCGGCGATGTCTGCAAGGTCTGGGCTCAGTTGGTGGAGTGAGGACTCAAGCCTAAATATTCACGGAGAGTATCGTCGGTACTCTGTCTACCTTCTGATAATGGGAGCGGTGATTCCCAGAGGAAAACGCCACCATCTTCACAGTCATCGATACGCCAGGCAGGCGCGTGCAACAGTCGCTCCCGGCCGATCTGCGTAGTCATATTTGGACCGAATCCGTTCACCCAGTATACCTCTTCTAGATGACCTGCTTCAATTCCTTTCGTAGAGAGCGGTGCTTCGTCGAGATACGTATCTCCGTAGACGTAGATTGGGGAGAGATAGTCGTACAAGTCAAGTACGAAATCGTGAATGAGATTCGGTCTATCATTACGCCACGGCTTCACGTACGATTCGTCGATCGAGAGTGAAAGGTTCGGGACGGTCGGTCTGTCGACTGACCAGCCATTAATATGAATTCCGACGTTGAGATCGCCGTACCATACCCATACCGTTCCGCCGGCTTGTCGTGTGAGGCTATCGATCGCTTCGTCGATCGAACCGCCGTACCGAATACCGTCGGTTTCTTCGGTGGTATAGCCAAAATCGTTTGTCCGCTCGTTTTTTGGTGGTGATCGCGAACAGTCTAAATCAGCGAAACAAAACTGAAGAAACCTCTCGATACGGTGGGGCTCCATTTCTTCCTCGAGCAGATATGGGATCGATAGAAATTCACTCATTGTAGATCTCTGCCTCGACGTTATTGGTGTTAAGCATATCTTTGATGTCACCGTGAGGTTCCTTTCGGAACACAACTTCAATCGTTCCTCCCTCAACCGCTGTGTATTGTTGATAGTGACCGATCTGGTTCTCTAGATCAGTGTATCTATCGCTACCTTTTCTGGCCTGGGTATAGTCTCCGCTCTTTGTTTCAATTACTCGCCCATCTGTGGTTTCGATATCAATTTCACCACGCGAGTACGGATTTGATTTCCCGATCGCCTCTACGCTATCGGTCCCGCGATCGACGGCAACCTCTGCTTCGAACGCTGCTCCTTTCACGTTACTTCGACCTCCGCTCTTTAGACGTTTTGCAAGGGCATCCACACCCTCGATATCGGCACCCGGTCGATTCAGCTCTTCGAGATTATCGATGACGCGTTCGAAATCGACCTCAGTACTATGTCTGAACAGGTTCGATACGAGGTCCTCATTATCCACATCAAGATCTAATTGATAGGCACGAGCGACGGGATCTGGGCCGCCGTCAGCCATTGCTCGGCCTGCATCGTTGCCGCTACGCGCTATCGCATTTCCAATGGCTTCCTGTCCGTCAGCATCAAGTCGATCTATTTCCGTGGCATCGATATCGTGTCGGCTGAGCAGTTTCGACACCTGGTACTGCTTCCCGATGGTCGGTACCGGACTGAGTATCCGCTCACCGGTTTTCTTGGTGACGCCGATTCCTGTAGAGAGCCCACGCGAGAACTGTAGCTTGCCGTATCTAAGGGCCGTCGTCTTACCGCGTTTTGCTCGAGTCGCAAGCTTCGCCGCCCGACGGATTTTGGGCGTGCTGATAGAGCCAGCTACCTTCTGGAACCGTTTGGAGCTTTTAACAGCCTTGCCGGCTTTCCCGGCTGGGATCGAGGATTCGATAACGAACCAGGCGATGTACCCCTCGTACCATCCCATGCGGTAGGACTGGTAGAGTTTCGGATTCTCGTCGGGATCATGGGGGTTGTTTTGCTTCTGTTTGTCTTCGATCGACTGGGGCATCGCCGCGATGATCGCGCGGAAATTGAGGATGGCAGCCGGAATCTCCCGCAGTGCAGTGATGCTTCCGATCGGATCGTTATACAACGCACGAAGCGAGTCGATCGATTTCCCGGCACCGGTCGTCATCCCCTGCAGGGTGCCAAGGTTCTTCTCGACTACAACGTTAGAGACGCCCTGGGATCGGATCTCTTCGGATGCCGCAGCCCACACGCCGCCCACTTCGACGGCAGCAACTTCGGTACTACCGACCCCGTCGACGACTTCGTGACGATCGTCGGCCTGAACCGTGACTTGCGTGCCAATAAACGCATCAGTGAACGTATCGACTGTCCCAACGTCGAACGTGACAGATGCGTCATCCCGTATACCGTTCAGCGAGACCGCCTCTTCGACGTTTCCATCGCGAACGACCCGCGCTTCGTCGAGACCGGCCGGGTCGGTTACGACGAACTCGACGTCATAACTTCCAGATACCCGCGCATCCCAATCACGGGGATCCCAGCCTGGTGTCTCCACGTTTGGATCGTTGAACGAGGCATACGTGACGATAATCTCCGGTGAGTTGATGTCAAACAGCGTCGGATCGTACTCGCCGTTCCGTATCCGTCCGTCCGAAATCCCATCGCCCGTCGTGTCACGGGATTGGGGATCCGTCCCGAGCCGCACTTCTTTGGTATCTGCCACGCCGTCACTGTCACTGCCGTTTAGAAGGGGATCGGCGAAAACGGTCTCTGTCTCGAGGATATTCCCTTCCGGATCCTCTAACTCGTCGACGCTTTCAGCGTTCTGGAGTTCCGAAAGGAAGTCGAGCGAATCTTCACGCGAGGACGTGTAACTTATTTGCCATCCATCGAGCTGTTCAGCGTCTGTTAGTCCGTCACCCGTCGTATCGATCCGCGCGGGGTGAGCTTTGGCACTGTCGACCTCCGCTGCAAGTATCTGCTTACCTGCGTCGTACTCTTCGTACCGCCACTCGATGTCGACGACCTCGCTGTCGCGAAGTCCGTTACCGCTGGTATCCGCCTTCGTCGGATCTAGATTAAGCGGTTTGCCGACGGTGAACGGGAGGCCCGTGGACATCCTGAGATCCAACTTCTCGACTTCGTCCGGGAAGCCGCTCCCGGTGGAGTCGACGAGGGTTCCGACGTAATCGACCGTCAGTTCGGCGGTCCCCCGGGTCTCGAACTGTACCGTCACTTCCTCATCCGCGAATGCCGACAGATCCGCCTCGTGGGTCTGCCAGCCCGTCGACCCCTGCTCGTTCACGTCGATGACTTCAGTGTCGGACTCGCCGGTCACGACGATCGCGGTGCTCCCCTCCGAGACGGTACTCGAGGCGCGAGTCTCGAACCAGACGCGCTCCGCGCCGGCCGGAATTTCGAACGTGCGGGTGAGCCGTGTGCTCTCGCCGCTTTCCTGCGTCGCAACCTCGGCCGCCGTCTCAGTGGTCGACGCGGTCGAGAAGGGGAGCCACGGAACCGACCAACAGCCGACGATCGGCAGACAGACCTCCGGTGGATCGTCACCGGTATCGCCGCCGTCGCCACCATCTCCGCCGTCACCGTCGTCACCGCCGCCGCCGATACCACCACCGCCAGTGCTGTTCTCGGCCTCGCTAGCGAGCGTTGCGTGGCCGTCGGCGACCGAAACGTTCCCCGCCTGATCCCATCCCGCTGTCGACTCGAAATCCTCGAGTTGCGGCCACTCGAGCGCCGTTTTGTCCCCGGTTGACGGGATGAACGAGGACTCGAGTACCGTAAAAAACGAGAACGAAGAGACGTTGGCCGTCGCCGTCAGATTGGCCGCGTCGATCTCGGTCTCGACCTTGTGCCACCGCCCGTCCGTGCTCGGATCCCACTTGTGGATCGACAGGTTTCCATCGGTTCGCTCGAGTGCGCCCTCGTCGATCGGAATCGTCACCTCGGCTTGGTCGAAGGACGTCTCGTTAGTGATCCGGACCATCGGACCGGCGAGATCGTCGCTGGCCGACGCAGACGACTGGTTCTGAACCGAAATCAGGCTCTCGTGAACGCCGCCTCCCTCGACGGCAACGGAGACACCCGATTCCTCGTCGGTCACTTCGGCCCGTGCGTGCTCGTCGGGTGCCGGGAGGTCCCAGAAGATGTTGTCTGGTGTGAGGTTGATGTCGAGCGTCTCGTTGACGCTCCGACTCGGATCGTCGGTCGACGTTGCGGTCACCGTGACGGTCTGATTCTCCGGTTCAGGACCGAGATCCAGGACGGTACTGCCCCTCGTACTCGAGACCGTTAGCTGCGGTCCGAACCTGACGGGCGCTGCCGTTCCCGACTCGAGGCTCACGTTCGCTTCGTCGAACGCGTGTGCACGAACGTCGGAGAGCTCCACTCCGAGAATGACTCGTATCGATCCGTTCTCCTCGAACGCGTGTCGCTGCCGCAGCGTTAGCCTCGGCTCGGTGTGCTCGGCGATCGTGACGAGTGCTCGCTCGGCGTGTCGCCACGCCGTCCGATAGTGGGTGATCGCGTTCGCGTTCGACTGAATCGCCCCTTTGAGCGAGTCTTTCGGCGGTCCGCGCCGCGGCGTCTCGTCCGTGGCTGCACTACTGCCCCGGTTGAACGCCGCTTTGGCGTTGATGACCGCCTGATCGGTCTTGCGCTGCTGTCCGTAGTTCGGAAACGCGTTTTTGTGCCGATCGAACGCGAACTCGGCGTGAAAGATCGCTCGCTTCGCGTTGAGGGCGCTCGCCTCGTAGAGCAACCGACTCACGTTTCTGACCGCCGTCTCGTTTTCGGTCTCCTTCGCGACGGTCTTGAGCCGTTTCTGTGCGTCTTTCAGATGTTCGAACGAAGCTTCCGAGTTGGCCCGCCGGAACGACCGCGATTCTTTCAGCGAGGCGTTGATCGACTCGAGCGTCGTATTGACCGCGTTTCGCCCGGCCTGACTGTCCGGTTCGAGTTCACTGAGCTTCCTCGCCGCCTCGAACAGCGCACCGGTCGAGGTATTCGCACTGTACGTTTCGTTAGCGATCGTGACGTTGGAATTCCCACGCCCTGGTGAGTTCGGTGCTTTCGAACGACCCGGCGGGCCGCCGCTTCCTGCGTGGTCCGGAGGACCGTTTCCACCAATGACATTCGCTTGCGAGTTTGTCGATGGTCTGCTCGGCCCGCTCGCCAGTGCAGGCGTAACGACCATTGACGTTGTTATTAGTACTGCAAATATTATCGCTACTGCCCCCTTAGTCCCAAACCCCATGCCCCGAGATTTCACCATCAGTATATAACATTTACTAGTCATAATGATGCGTAGCAACAACGATTCCGAAGACGAGTAGTTTCGGCTCCTGACTGAACCGTGTTCGCAGAAGCTGATTCGAACGTGATTCGAGGCGTTCACCCTGGCAGAACACGGCGGACACGAACCGTCAATCAGCAATGGAACACGAGCCCGACGGCGCCTGGTGACCAACGGAATTGCGACTCGTCGGTGACTCGAGCACCGTCTCGCCGCTGGTTCGTCAGTCCACTCGTTCCGCCGGCACGCCGACGACGGTCGCGCCGGGGTCGACATCCTGCGTGACGACTGAGCCAGCGCCGACGGCCGCGTCCTCGCCGATCGTGATGTCGCCCAGCAGCGTCGCGTTCGCGCCCAGTTGCGCGCCCGATTCGACCGTGGGGTGGCGCTTGACCGGTTCGTTCGTGTCGCCGCCGAGCGTGACGCCGTGGTACATGTGGACGTCGTCGCCGATCTCGGCCGTCTCGCCGATGACGACGCCCATCCCGTGATCGATCGTCACCCGACGCCCGACCTCGGCGGCTGGGTGGATCTCTACGCCCGTCAGCAGGCGTACGACGTTCGAGAGCAGCCGCGCGGTCAGCCCGAAGCCGGCGTTCCAGAGCCGGTGACACAGTAGGTGCGCCCAGACGGCGTGCAGCCCCGGATAGCCCAGCAGGACCTCGAGCCACCCCTTCGCCGCTGGATCACGTTCGCGCATCGCCCGGACGTCTTCGCGGATGCGCCTAAACATCGCCCTCGCCGATCGCCACTGCGGACCCGATCTCGCGACGCCGCTGGTCTCGAGTCGACGGCCGCGTCGACGACTGACAACACCGGCCCGTGGCGCGACGAGGATCGTTCCTGTCAAGACACGCGGTGGGGCCGGTGGATACCATACCCGAACGTAGCGGTGGGGGCAGTGTAAAAAGGTTCGTTTCGGCCGCTCGCGGCCGTTCACTTGCCGCGTGCCAATCGCGTCCCGATGCGCTTTGGCAGCCCGGCCGCGTCGACTGCGTCCTGGACCGCCTCGATATCGTACTCGACGCGGTGCGTTTCGACGGTCAGCGCCTCGAGATCGACGACGGCGTAGCCCGCCCGCGGGTCCCCGTCGCGAGGCTGGCCGACGCTGCCGGGATTGACGACGATTCCCTCTGCAAACCGCTCTGTGCCCTGCACGTGGGTGTGGCCTAGCACCAACACGTCCTCGTCGTCGAGCAGCCGGGGCGAGAACTCCCTCGGGTACGTATACCGGGTGTACCGATCAGGATCGTCCGGGTGCCCGTGGACGAGTTTCATCCGCCCATCGCACTCGAGACGCTCTCCTGGGAGCGAGGCCAGCCACTCGAGTTGGTCGTCCGACACCTGCGTTTCGGCGTGTTCGACGCCCGCCTTGGCCATCCCGTTAAACCGGAATGGGGTCTCGACAGCGACCGCGGCGTCGTGGTTGCCCATCACTGTCGGGACGTCGCGTTCTCGTAACGCATCGACGCACTCCGCCGGCCAGGGGTTATAGCCGACCACGTCACCGGCACAACACAGTTTGTCGACGTCTGGCATGTCCTCGAGGACGGCCTCGAGGGCGACCCGATTGCTATGGATATCCGAGATGAGTCCGACCTTCATGCTCGAAGGGTAGCGGCGCGAGGGATTTGTAGGTTTCCAGCAGTCGTCCAGATGTGACTACGCTCGACGGCGGGAACCCACGAATCACTCCCGCGAAATCAGTCGCCGTTCTCGATCGCCGTCTCGAACCCGCTCTCGGTCCGCGCCACGCCGGCCGCACAGACGGCGTGCTCGAACTTGAGGTCGTAGACCTCGCTCGCGGTCGCCGAAGCACCGTCGGCTGCGAGCTCGATCGGCTCGGGCGCGTTTTTCTCGTAGGTCGCGACCAGCGTCGGCTCGTCGACGGTCTCGACCAGCAGCGCGTCCTTGCGAACCGTCCCGATCAGCGCCTCGCCGTCGCCGCCGATCGTCGCCGCGATACGGGGCGTGTCGTAGTCGTCTTTCTCGTAATCCAGCGCCAGCAGGCTCTCGGCCAGCGCGTCGCGGGCGGGGTAGCCCGACTCGAGTTTCTCCGCGATCGGATCGACGTGCGAGCCGTTACCGAACGCCGCGGTCTCACCCGTTGGCGTCTCGACTACGCGGAGGCAGTTGTACGAGACGTACGGGTTGTCCGTCTCCGGGGCGTCCTCGGTGGGGCCCACGGTGAGCGCTTCCTCTCGAGCGGTGATCTCGCGGTTGGGAAACGATCGCGAAGACACGCGGTACGCCCCGACATCGGGGCCGACGACGACGAATCGTCCGACGTACATACCCGGGGATGGACGCGAAAGGGGAAAAGGGGTATCGGTTCGCGCTCGAGGGGATTCTCTCCGCAACCATCGTCGAAGATGATATCACCCCTACGGGCCTATTCGGTTCGGTACCGCATTCGCTTCTCGGGCACGGATTGCAACCGAGTTCGTAACACTCTAATACGGAACCCAACTATGGTGTACTACGCCGTCGGAAACGGAGACCGACGGAGACATATCAGTCCATTGGGGTAGTGGCCAATCCTGAAGCCTTCTGGGGGCTTCGACCCTGGTTCGAATCCAGGATGGACTACTTCTCTGCTGTTTCGACTCGAGTACCTCCCCGACTACGCCCTGCGATTTCCAGTCGAAACGAAGGGGTCCGGCGGTAACTGTGGCGTCACCAGAAGCCATATTTCATCGCCGTCGTTAGATATCGAGTATGAATCGACGGACGTTCCTCGCTGTCGGGGGGGCGGCGGGGCTCGGCGGGATTGCCGGCTGTCTCGGTGGTAACGGTTCGACCGCAGCGAACAAATTCGACTATAAGACGAAAACAACTCCTGATGGAACCGAAGTACCGCTGGCACCGGTCGACGACGTGTACGAGTGGTACAAAAACGACGAAGCGAAATTCGCCGACGCGCGCGGCCGCGCCCAGTACGATGCAACTCACATTGCGGGTGCCGTCTTCTCGCCCGCGCCAGACGGAACGGAGAACGATCCGGTCGAGGAGTGGTCGACCGATACGCGGATCGTCACCTACTGTCGCTGCCCGCATCACCTCTCGTCGCTGCGTGCCGCGTCGTTGATCAACTCGGGATACCAACACGTATACGCCATCGATGAAGGACTCGACGGATGGATCAACAACGGGTACCCGGTCGAGGGATCGAACGTTTCGGCGAACAGATCGACCTACACCATTCAGGGCCAGTCCAACGCCACCTATGCTGGCGAGATGGTCATGCTCAAGCAAGTCGGTGTGGCTCGCCGCGAAGCCGCGCCGATCGCTGACGACGGCTCCTACACCCTGCAACTCCACTACGCAGGCTCGACCGACTCGCAGTTCCGCGTCGAGGCTCCCGACTACACGGTCAAGGGGACACTCGAGGAACTGACCAGCACCACCGTCACGGCCTGAGCCAGCCCGTTACGGTTTGAGGCGTTCGTAGGCCCCTTCTCGCTCGAGTTCGCCTCGTTTTCGAAGCACAGCCGGAGTACGACAGATCCCCGGCGCACCCGTCACTTGTGGCACCGTGCAGTTGTTGCAACTCTCGCAGACGACGCGCGGATTCGCTGTCTGCGAGTTGCGCTCGAGCAGCCGCGCCCCGAGCCGCGGCTCGGCGTAGAAGGGGCGGGCCATACCGACCATGTCGCAGGCCGGCTTCCGCTCGCCGACACCGTTCGTGCCCTTCTCGCTCGAGCCGAGCAATCGATCCATCTGTGCCCGCTCGCGAATGCCGCCCTCCGCGAGGACGGGAATCGACACCCGTTCGCGAACCCGCCGGCAGACATCCTCGTTCCACGCGGGCTCGAAATCGTACTGGAACGACTGGAGCCGATTCGCTAGCGCGACGACCTGCCTGCGAGCCGCTCCGCCGAAGGCCGCGTCGTACCCCTCGCGGAGCGCGTCGTTCTCCCACGCTCGAGCCGGATACTCCCCGCGGACGATGCTCATATCCCACGCGACCGACGTCTGTACGGGGACGACCGCGTCGTAGCCGATTTTCTCGAGCCGGCAGGCGATCTCGATCCCGTCCTCGAGTGAGAGCTTTCGGCGGACGATCGGCGACGGCGGTGCCGGCGTCTCGGCCGGCACCTTGGTCATGATCGGTACGTCCCCCGCCCGCTCACGGATCTCGTCGTGGACGACCGCGAGGAACTTGAGACGGGCCTCGGGCGAGCCGCCGAACTCGTCGTCGCGACGGTTGTAGAAGGGCGAGAGAAACTGCTGGACGATCCCCATGTTGGCTCCGGCGAGGTGGATCCCGTCGTAGCCCGCCGCGACTGCGTTCGCCGCCGCACGGCCGAAGTCAGCCGCGAGGTCGTACACCTCGTCGGTCGAGAGGACGTGCGGGTCGTACGCGAGAAACCCCAGCCGGTCGAGCAGTCGTAACTGCCACGGCGGGCGCGAGACGGCGAGTTGCTCGAGGTCCGGATGCGCTTCCCGGTACTCGGCGTGCCAGGTCTCCATGCTCCGGAGCCCGCCGTGCTCAAGCTGAATGAAAATACGGCTTCCGTGGTCGTGGATCCGGTCGGTCAGCCGCGACAGGCGCTCGACGAAGTCGGGGTCGTGGATCCGGGTCATCCCCGGCGCGGCACAGCCGCCCTCCCCGCGGACGATGGTCGCGCCCTGGCAGAGCAGCCCGACGCCCGATTCTGCGGCGGGTTCGAGATCGTCGATCAGCGCGTCGACCGCGTCGGGGCCGTTGCCCGCACACTCGAGCAGCGGCGCGCGGTAGAGTCGGTTGGGGACCGTCACGCCGCCGATTTCGATGGGGTCCTCGAGCGTGGCCATATCGGGCGTATCACGCGGTCACACAAGAGCGTAGCGCCAATTCCGAGTGCCGTGTCTCGTCGACGTCCCGACCGCTGCGGACTGGCCGGACGCGAAACGCCCCGTTTTTCGACCGATCCGTTCACCCGAGACGCGGTGCCCCCTCCGTCAGGGCGGCTGGACGACCGCTCGCCCCTCGATTTCGTTGTGCTCGAGTCGCTCCGCGACCGTGTTGATCTCGCTCAGGTCGTGGCGCTCGGTGCGGAGTTCGACCGCGCCGCGTTCGACGAGCGCGACCAGTTCCTGAAGTTCGGCGTACTTGCCGACCAGCGTCCCGCGGTAGGAGAACTCGCCGTTGACCAGGGCCTGACTCGGCTGGTGGACGTGACCGCCGTAGCCGACAACGTGGTGGTCGCCGCCGGCGGCGACGATATCGGGGGCCATCCCGGTCGTCTCGTCGCCGCCGACGAAGTCGATCACCTGCTGAGCCCCCTCGTTGTCGGTCAGGTCCGCGATCACGTCGGCGAGGTCCTCCTCGGCGGAGTTGACAGTGTGTCGCGCCCCCAGGTCTTCGGCCAACTCGAGCGCCTCGTCTTTGATGTCGACGGCGACGATGTCGGCGGCGCTCATCGCCTCGAGACACTGGAGGCCGATGTGGCCGAGGCCGCCGACGCCGATGATAACGCTGGTATCGCCGGGGTGCAGTTCGTCGACCGCCTTCTTCACGGCGTGGTAGGCCGTGATTCCAGCGTCGGCGTGCGGTGCGATATCGGTCGGGTCGACGCCGTCGGGGAGGGGAATTACCGCGCGCTCGTTGGTCTGCAGGTACTCGGCGAAGCCGCCGTCGGTCGTGAGGCCGTTGAACGCGCTGTTCTCGCAGTACATATCCTCGCCGAGTCGACAGGGGCGACAGATACCGCAGGTCTGGACGGGATGGCAGATTACGGGATCGCCCTCCTCGACCAGCGTCACCTCGTCGCCGGTCTCGGCGACGACGCCGGCGTTCTCGTGACCGAGGGTCATCGGCAGGTCCTGGGGCGCGTAGTCGGCCCACATTCCCTCGATGATGTGGTTGTCTGTCTGACACCAGCCCGCGCCCTCGACCGCGACTAGAACGCCGTCGGACCGCTCGATATCGGGTCGGTCAACCTCGTCGATCTGCAATGCATCGCTCATGTCGTCGGTGTACTCGTGGAGCCTGGCTGCTTGCATGAGACTGGCTCACAATTCACCGTCATCGGTGATAACGTTCACCGCCCGTATCGCTTCGTACGACTGTTCGATTGTTGCTGTCGATACCAGAGAATCCTCATTTAGGCGGGTAACAGTGATGTCGGAGCGTAACTCAGTCGTGTCTGAAAAAGAGTAATGTAGTGTGGTAACGATCTTCAGTGTGCGATGTACCAGCACAACGGAGCTGAAATCTTCGTCATCGACGGGCACGTGCACCTGTGGGACGCCACGGCGGAGAACATCGACCACGACGGCGGCGAGGAGTTCATCCAGTGTTTCTACGACTATCACACGACGTTCACGCCGGAGGACCGCCAGTGGAGCATCGAGGAGTACCGGAAGTACGGTCCCGACCGGATGGTCGAGGACCTGTTCGGAAACGCGGCCGCGGATATGGCGATCTTCCAGCCGACGTACCTCTCTGACTTCTACGTCGAGGGATTCAACACCACCGAGCAGAACGCCGAACTCGCAACCGAGTATCCGGAGCGATTCGTCCTCAACGGCTCCTTCGACCCCCGCGACGGGGAGGCGGGCCTCGAGTACCTCGAGGACCTCCACGAGAAATACGAAATTCCGGGGGTCAAGCTCTACACCGCCGAGTGGCGCGGTGACTCGAAGGGGTGGCGTCTCGACGACGAGGACGCCTTCGAGTACCTCGAGAAGTGCGCCGAACTCGGCATCGACAACATCCACGCTCACAAGGGCCCGACCATTCGGCCGCTGAATCGCGACGCCTTCGACGTCGCCGACGTCGACGACGCGGCCTCGTCGTTCCCCGAACTCAATTTCATCGTCGAACACGTCGGTCTGCCGCGGCTGGACGACTTCTGCTGGATCGCCGCCCAGGAGAACAACGTCTACGGCGGACTGGCCGTCGCCGCGCCGTTCGCCCAGAACCGACCGGGCAAATTCTCCGAGATCATGTCCGAACTCCTCTGGTGGCTCGGCGAGGACCGCATCCTGTTCGGCTCGGACTATGCGCTGTGGAACCCCGACTGGCTCGTCGAGGAAGTCCTCGAGGCCGAACTCACGCAGGAACACCGCGTGGAGTACGGCGTCGAGTGGGACACAGAGACGAAAAAGAAGGTGATGGGCGAGAACGCCGCCGAACTTTACGACATCGACATCGAGGAGAAACGCCGAGAGTTCCAGGACGACGAGATCAGCCGGGAGTTCGGTCTCGGTGACCACTACGCCAGCGAGGAACCCGCGGCGGCCGACGACTAATGACCGGGACCGAACCCGACGGCTCGACGTCCGCGCTCACTCGGGCGGCCGTCCGCGACCGACTGGACCGGGTCACGGATCCGGAACTCGACCGCTCGATCGTCGCCCTCGAGTACGTCGATCGGATCGAAATCGACGGTGCCCGCGTCGCGGTCGAGTTCACGCTCCCGACGGCGTGGTGCTCGCCGGCCTTTGCCTGGATGATGGCCGTCGACGCTCGCGACGAGATCGAGTCCCTGCCGACCGTCGAGACCGTCCGGATCACGCTCACCGAGCACATGCACGAGACGGAGATCAACCGCGGCGTCAACGACCACCTCTCGTTCGCCGAGGCGTTTCCCGACGCCGACGGTGACGTCGCCGCGGTCCGCGCCGAACTCGACGAGAAGGCCCGAGTGGCCCGTCAGTACGACGCGGTCGAGGCGCTGCTCGGGTCTGGTTTGGATCCGAAGACGATCGTCGCTCTCCGGCGTCGCGATCTCGAGGGGCTCGACGCTGGCATAACGGACGACTCGGCCGACGGCACGGACGAGACCGTCGCCGTCTACGTCCGCGATCGCGCGTTCGCCGTCGCCGTTCCGGCGGCCCCGATCGAGCGCTATCTCGAGAAGGCCCGCGAGACCGACCGCGTCTCCGACCCGGCCGATCGACTCTTCCGGACGCCCGAAGGCGAGCCGATCGATCCCGACTCGTTCGACCTCGTCCACCAGCGCGGCCGACTTGCTAAAGTCAACATGTCGAGTCAGGGCGGGATCTGCGACGGACTTCGGGAGGCGAAGGAGGGACGACTCGAGAAGCCGGCCGACGACTGATGGCGGTCGATCCGCGGGCTACTTCTCGACCTCGAGCAGGGCGACCCGCTCGCGGACGAGCGCCGACAGCGAGGCGTCGGTCGCCCCGCGCTCGGCGTCGGTAATCTCGAAGAACTCGCACAGCGTTTCGGCATCGGAGTCGGCGAGCGTCGATGTTCGCTCTAGGAACGCGCCCAGTTCTTCGAGGTCCTCGATCGCGGTCGCTTCGTCACCGCCGCTCGCTCCGCCGTCAATGAGGATCGCGGCCCGATTCTCGCCTTCCCCGACACCCATCTCGAGCGCGCGGTCGATCTGCCGGCGGCCGGCGGCGTACAGCAGGATCTCGACGGCGCGGTCCCGGGCGACGTTCTCGCCGTGCTCGATGGCGCGATCTGCGAGTTCGACGGCCCGCTCGAGGTGGGGACGATCGGCGACGTAGCGGGCGTCGACGGCCTGTATCGTCACTTCGTGGCGGTCGCCGATTTTGCCGAGGTCGGCCACGAACGCGTCCAGATCGTCGATCGCGAGTCGACACTCAAGTACCTCCATCAGAAATCACCCAGCCGAGATTGGCTCTCCTCGGCGTCTGTTTCTGTCGCCGTCGGATCGTTCGCGTCAGAACGGTCGCTCGAAGCCGCCGTCGCTCCACCGTCGCCAGCCCCCGGCGATTTCGCCTCGACGCCGTCCATCGACGGGTCCTCGCGCCCGGCGTTCTCGAGGATGGTCTCGGCGGTTTTCTCTCCTTTGAGCGCGCCGAGGACGACGCTCTTGTCCGCGCTTCGCAGGTCGGCGGGCACCTCGACCCCCGCGTCGTGGAGCCGCCGGGCGCGCTTGCGACCGACGCCGCCGACCGAGACGAGCTCGAGCAGCTCCTCGCCGACGCCGTGTTCGACGCGGGCACGAGCCTCTCGGACCGCGACGGTCCACTCGCTGTCGATCTCGGCGGCCAGCGACTCGGCCGCGCCGAGCAGCCACTCGGCGGTGTCGACCTTCCCCCGTAGATCGCCCGGGCCGATCTTGTACCGGTCCGTGAGCTGCTCTTCGTCCGTTTCCTCGGCCCAGTCCTCGAGTAGCTTGCCGGTCTTGAGCGCCGAGAGCCAGTCCTCGAAGCGGTCCTCCTCGAACTCGCTGGGCGCGTCGCCGAGCAGTTCGGCCTCGCGTTCGTAGTAGAGCTCGCCGAATTTCTCGTCCTCGCCCGAGCGCAAGTAGAGCTCGTACATGTCCGGCGTCCGCGAGACCAGTTGGTAGAGTCCGAGCGCGGTCGGGCGCTCGTCGGCGTCCTCGAGGCCGTGGACGATCTCAGCGGCGCTCATCGGATCGAGGTAGAGCCGCGAGACGGTGTGACCGAGGCTCGTGGCCTCGAGTTCTTCGTCGCGGCCGCCGCTGTCGGCGAGATCCGCTGCCGAGGTGAACGCGCCGCCGTCGGCTCCGTCAGCGTCGTTACTTTCGCCGCTGTCGCGGACAATGAAGTCGTTCGACTCGAGATACTGCAAGACCGTATCGGTCACCGTCTCGAGGCGGCCGGGCTCGGTCGACTGGCTCGCATAGAGGGTGGCCTCAAGGAACTCGAGGAGTCCCTCTCGCGTGCGAGCGAAGCCGGAGGCGATTGTCGCGAGCACGTGCGTCCGGAGGGCGGGCTCGGCCGCCAGCTTCGAGCGGACGGGTTCGGGATCTGCCCAGATGTAGCGGTCGAACAGCTCCTCGCTCTCGTCGTGGCTCTTCGCGAGCAAGACGGCCTCGCCGTAGGGGTCGCGGCCGGGACGGCCTGCCCGGCCCATCATCTGGTGGACCTCGAGTACGTCCAGGGGAGCCATCCCGCCGGCGCTGGGGTCGAAGCGCCGCCAGTCGCGGACGATCACGCGGCGAGCGGGCGTGTTGACGCCGGCCGCGAGCGTCGGCGTCGCCGAAATCACCTTCAGCAGCCGGTCGCGGAAGGCGTCCTCGACGAGGCTTCGCTGGGTGCTCGAGAGGCCGGCGTGGTGGAAGGCCGCGCCGCGCTCGACGCAGTCAGCCAGATCGTTGCTCGTCTCGGTGTCGCTGTCGTCGCGGATCTCGTCGGCCAGGTCCGCGAGTTCGGTCCGTTCCTCGGCGGTCAGTTCGGTGTTCGAGACCTCCCCGAGCCGACCCGCGGCGGCCTCGGCGTTGCGCCGGGAGTTGACGAACACGAGCGAGGAGCCCTCCTCCTGTAAGATATCGCGGACGAGGGCGGCCTCCTGCTTCTCGCTTCCTTGCACGGGCACCTCCCGCGTCGAGCCGTCGTCGAAGTTCAGGGCATTACCGTAGTGGACGCCCATCTGCAGGTCGATCGGCCGCCAGTCGGTGTCGACCAGCGCGGCGTCGAGCCAGTCGGCGATTTCGTCGGCGTTGCCGACCGTCGCCGAGAGCGCGACGAGTTGCATCCGCGGGTTGAGCTTGCGGAGCTTGGCCAGCGTCACCTCGAGCGTCGGCCCCCGGTGTCGGTCGTCGATGAGGTGGACCTCGTCGCTGACGACGCAGGTCAACTCCGAGAGCCAGTCCGCGCCGTTTCGCACGAGCGAGTCGACCTTCTCGCTGGTCGCGACGATGATGTCTTTCGTCGCAAGCCAGTCGCTGGTGCTCTCGTAGTTGCCCGTCGTCACGCCGACCGTGACGCCGAACTCCTCGTAGGCCTCGAACTCTTCTTTCTTTTCGCTGGCGAGCGCTCGCAGGGGAACGATGTACAGCGCCTTCCCGCCGCGTTCGATCGCCGACAGCATCGAGCACGCGGCGATCATGGTCTTCCCGCTGGCGGTCGGGACAGCGGCGACGAGGCTCTCGCCGTCGGTCGCGCCGGCCTCGACCGCCTCCGCCTGGGGCGGGTAGAGCTCCTCGATGCCCTCCTCCCGGAAGTGCCGGGTCGCACCGGGCGGGAGCCCCGACAGCTCCTCGATATTCATTGCCCGTCCTTGGCGCGTCCCGTGGTTTAAACTGTCGTCTCGAGGGCTCGGGTCGCTCTCTCGAGCGGTCGATACCGAGGAAGAACGGTTCGACTCTCGGCCACATCGGGACGTGTTCGGTTCTTATGGAGTGATCGGCTTGTTTCTAGATACGCCAATACGATACATCGCGATAGCCAGCGCTTGGACGAGTAGAACAAGTAAAACGCTGTTCACGATAAATACAGCACCGATACTGCAAACGAATACGCTACCGGCTACAACGAGCGGCGAGCGGCGGTTGTGAGTGGCGGCCTCGTGATATACGAGACGTGCGATGAACGCTTGGATACCGAGGTAAATCGGGGTGATAATCCCGAATGCGGGCATATGGTGGATATTTTACCGAACTAACATATATTGTTCGGAGTCATCGACCGATTCGCCGACGGACCGGGCGACAAACCGATGAGACCGGCGACCGAACCCCGTTCCATGGTCGACCCCGACCGCATCCTCGTTCCGACACTCGGTCGTCCGCGCGCGAACGAGGCGCTTTCCTACGCCCTCGAGACGTTCCCTGACGCCGAGATCACGCTGCTGTCCGTCGTCACGCCGCTCGACGCGCCGCTCAGCGAGGGCGGCGTCTTGGAGCGAGACGAGGAACGGACCGCAGAGGCGCGAGCCAGCGCGGCCGCGGTGCTCGAGTCGGTCGCCGATTCCACGGCGGCGGACCGCGTTCGAATCGAGACGGCCGAGGGGCGACCTGGAAACGTTGTTCCCCGCTACGCGTCCGAGGAAGGGATCGACCACGTCGTGATGGCCGGCACCGGCGGCGGGACGGACGGGTTTCTCAGGCACTTCCTCGGCCGCGGGATCGCCGCGACGGTGGTCGAGCGAACGGCGGAGCCAGTGACCGTCCTCGAGTGAGTTCCGGACGGGTTAGCCGACGACCGTCGCGAACACCCGATACAGCCCGTAGCCGACGACGACGGAACTGCCGAGCGTCAGTAGCCAGAATGCGATCGTGACGCCGATCTTGCGCCGCGAGACGCCCGCGGAGCCGCCGGCGAGCCCGCCGCCGATCACGCCGGAGAGGACGATGTTGTTCAGCGAGATCGGGATGCCGAGTGCGATCGCCAGTTGCGCGACGATAAAGCCCGGCACGAGCGCGGCGATCGAGCGCCGGACGCCGAGTTGGGCGTACTCTCGCGACGTCGCCTGCAGCAGTCGCGGCGCGCCCATCCAGGCTCCGGCGAGGATGCCCGTGGCTCCGATCGCGAGCAGTGCGATCCCCGGCAAGCCGAGTTCAGAACGAAAGAGGTTCTCGAGCGGCCCGGTCGCGAGGCCGACCTGCGAGCCGCCCGAGGAGAAGGCGACGATGCCGCCCAGCACGAGCAGGAACGAGCGGATGCCGTTTTCGACGGCGATGAGGACGCGCCGGCGCACCCAGTAAAAGGCCAGCGCGCCGACCGCGATCGTGACGAGGACGGTGCCGAGGTCGACGCCCGCGGCCAGCGTCGGGCCACCGCCGAACTGCCGGGCGACGAACCCCGCGAGGGTGCCTTGCTCGGCGGTCGGATCCGGAATGATCCCGAGTCGGACGTTCGCAACGATCGCGCCGACGAGTCCCGCGAGCGCCGGGACGGCGATCGGCTCGGGGATGTCGTCGCGGCGCAACGAGACCGCCGTCACGTACGCCAGCCCACCGGACATGATCGGGACGAGCAGCCAGAAGGTGCCGAGTCGCCGGTAGGTGGCTATCGCCGGGTCACCGCCCAGCGAGAGCCCGACGCCGATCATCGCACCGGTCGTCGCGAACGCCGCGGGGATCGGATACCGCGTGTAGATCCCGATCGCCATGAACGTCGCCGCCGTCAGCAGGCCGGCGGTGGCGGCCAGCGGCGTGATCGCGACCCCGTCGATCAGTTCCGCGCCGACGGTCTCGGAGATGCTCCCGCCCTGTAAGAGCGCCCCTGCGGCGGCGAGCAACCCGATAACGAACGCCGCCCGCATCGTCGAAATCGCGTTCGCGCCGATTGCGGGGGCAAACGGCGGCGAGTTGCTGTTCGCCCCGAGTACCCACGCCATGAACAGACAGGTGAGGATGGCGGTCCCGACCAGGACGGCGAACGACAATGCGACCATTTCGACCTTGTACGTCTCCGTTCTACGACCCGCTGGAAAAGCGTTCCCTCGGCATCGCTGCGGCTTGCGCTCGAGCGCTCCCGTCGACCGACTCGTCAGCCTGGTTTCTCGAGCACCGCTCTGTAGCGAGCTGCCCCGTCGTCCTGGACCGCGTCGCGGACGTCCCACGGCGTGCCGGTCGTCGCCTCCCGAAGCCGGACGGGCGAACACAGCAGGAACTGGAGCGTCCGCCCGACTTCTCGTTGCCGCTCGCCGTCGGCCGTTTCGCGTTCGAACTCGAGGTGGAAACATCGGTGGGCGATCCCCTCGCGAGGGTCCGAACGGTAGCCGAAAAAGTCCGCATTCAGCCGGTTCGGGTTGTAGCTGTCGACGACGGCGACCCCGTCGGCCTCGGTGACGCGAGCGAATTCGGCGAGCAACTCGCGGATACCGGCCAGCGAACGGCCGAGGCCGATTTGCGTTCCGACCGCCTGAACCGCTCCGAACGCGTCCGTCGCGACCGGCAGGTCGAACATATCGCCGACGAGCACGGCCTCGAGCCCGCGCTCGCGGGCCGTGCGCACTGCGTTCGGGCTCACGTCGACGCCGGCCGCCTCGACGCCGCGGTCGGCCCACCACAGGAGGTGGGTTCCCGCGCCACAGCCCACGTCGAGGACGGGGCCGGCATCAGACAGGTACTCGAGACACTCGATCGTTTCCGGTGCCCACGACTCCGGCGGCGCGAAGTAGAACTCGGCGACGTTCCCGTCCTGTGCGTCGGCTCCGTCGCGATAGACGAGCCGTCCGGGATCGCCGCGCTGCTGTGCGAGCATCGCCCGGCCGAGCGGGTCGCCCCGCTCGAGCCGTCCCTCCGCCGACGAACGGGATCGGTCGCGAGTCACGCTCGAGTCGATGAGACGACCGACAATAAAATTACGATGACATCTGGCCCCGAATAACGTGTCACACGACCGGCGACCGCTAACGATTTACGGAGATCAACCCAACCCTCGCCTATGAAAGTCGAGTACGACGAGGATGTCTGTATCGGGATGTTCCAGTGCGTCGCCGAGTGGGACGCCTTCGAGAAGGACAAATCGAAGGGGAAAGCCGTCCTCCAGGAGGCCGAGGAGGTCGAGGACGGCGTCTTCGTCCGCGAGGTGCCCGCGGACGCGGAACTTGACGCGAAGTTCGCCGCCCGGACCTGCCCCGTCGACGCCATCACGATCTACGACGACGACGGCGAGCAACTGATTCCCTGACCCGCGTCGACCGACGACCGTTTCGATCCGTCTCCGCTCGAGGCCGACTTTTCCGGCGGCGTTTCCGCTTGCGCTCATGTACCTCCACAGGCGGTTTTGTGACCGTTCTCGAGCCATCGTTTCGCCGTTCCCATCGACTTACACAGTTTCCGGGATCGTTGCCAGAAATAGAATACTTCGTAAATTCAATGATATATTACCTATAGTATTGTAGAGGTCTCGGTGTGGCACTTATGTGGGTCGGCGCGGCCCCGATCGACGCTGGCACCGCGTTCGCTCGTTCGATCGGTGACGACGCGTCGGCACACGGCACGAGCCATGACACGAGACGATTCCGACAACACGACGACAGGCGATTCGACGGCAGCGCTCGAGCGAGACGACCAGGACCGACTCCCGACGGGTGGATCTCGCAGACGATTCCTTCAAGTCGGTGCGAGCGCGCTCGCGGCCACGGTATTGGGCACCTCGAGCGCCGCCGCCCGGACCCGAACCGCTGAAAAATGCGGTTCGTTCGCCACGCTCGAGGTCGGCGGCGGCGATTTCCTGCTGATCAACAACGACTGGGGGACCGACGCGGCCGGCGGCGACATCGATATGTGCGTCTGGACCGCCGACGATGGCAGCTACGGCTACGAGTGGGGAACCAGAACCACCGGAGGTGAACCCAATTATCCGCAGGCGCTCGTCGGGACGAAGCCGTGGGGCGACGATACGGGTATCGAGTCGTTCCCCGTTGCGCGCGGCGATGTCGACGAACTCGAACTCACCTTCGACGCCGACGTAAGCATCTCCGGCGGCGAGTGGAACCTCGCCGAAGAGTGGTGGCTCATGGACGGCCAGCCCAACAGTCAGAACCCGCCCCACACCCACGAGATCATGCTCGTCCTCGACTGGGGCGGCGGCCACGACCACGGCTCGCCGGTTGCCGAGGGAGCGATCGAGGACGACCACGGGAACGTCATCGATCACTGGGCGACCTACAATTCCGGCGGGACCAGCGCGGATTTCCACATTTTCCGACTCGCCGGCGGCGCGACGTCGGGCACGGTCGACCTCACGGCCATCATGTCCTACGTCGAAACCGAGATCAGCGGCGTCAGCGACGACCTCCTGCTTAGCGGCATCGAACTCGGCACCGAATACTGGGTCGGCACCAGTGGCGACGTCAGGTTCGATACGTTCGACGTGACGATCAACGGCCAGACGTACTCGAGCGGCAGCGAGACGGCCGACGGCGGGAGCGGCAGTAGTGACGGCGGGAGCGGCGATAACGACGGTGGAACCGGAAGCGACGGGGGCAGCGGTAGCGATAGCGGCGGCAGCGATGGCAGTAGCGGCGACGGGTCGGCACCGGATAACGGGGGCGGTAACGGTCGCTCCCACCCGGCCTGGAAGCCCGGTCAGGTATACCGTCAAGGGGACCGAGTGACCCACGACGGCACCGTCTGGGAAGCCCAGTGGTGGACGCGCGGACAGGAGCCCCACAACGAAGCGTGGTACGTCTGGCAACCGGTCGACTAGTCGAAAGCGCTGAGACGGCCATCGCTGGCCGGCCGTTCTCGCGGAAAAACGTCGGAGTCGGGCGGATTTAGCTGATTTCGTCGTACTGCTCCGAGAGCTTCTCGGCGGCCTCGCCGAGCTGGTTGCGCTCGAACTCGGTCAGGTCCCACTCGACGATTTCCTCGACGCCGTCGGAGCCAAGCTTGACCGGAACGCCGAAGGCGGTGTCCTCGTGGCCGAACTCGCCCTCGAGTTTGACGCTGCCAGGCAGCACTTCGCCGGTATCGCGCAGGATGGCCTCGACCATGTGGCCGACGCCGGTCGCCGGCCCCCACTGGGTCGCGCCTTTCTTCTCGATGACGTTCATCGCCGAGGTCTGGAGTTCGGAGAGGAGTTCCTCCTTTTCGTCCTCGTCGAACTCGAGGTCTCGCCCGTTGACCCGAACCTTGGAGAAGACGGGGACCTGCGCGTCGCCGTGTTCGCCGAGAATGGTCGCGTCGACGTTCTGGACCGGCGCGTCGAACCGCTGGGAGATCACGTAGCGAAAGCGGGCGGAGTCGAGCCGGCCGCCGAAGCCGATTACTTTCTCGCGGGCGCGATCGCCCGTCTCGTAGAGATGCCGATTCAGGAGGTCGACGGGATTCGACGTGGTGACGGTGACGAAGTCGTCGTTGTGCTCGGCGATCGAGGTGCCGATGTCCTCCATGATCGGCGCGTTGTCGCCCGCCAGATCGATCCGCGTCTGGCCCGGTTGGCGCGGGATACCCGCCGTGATGACGACGACGTCCGAGCCGGCGGTGTCCTCGTAGCCGCCCTGCCGGATCGTCGTGTTCGAGTCGTAGGCCACGCCGTGGTTGGCGTCGGCGGCCTGTCCGATCGTGTCGTCTTCCTTGTCCGGAATGTCGACGAAGACGAGCTCGTCCGCGATGTCCCGAAGCGCAATGTTGTAGCCCGCAGCGGCCCCGACGGTGCCGGCCGCGCCGACCACGCTAACTTTCGTCATACCACGTTTTACTCCACCCGCATCCGCGTTAAATCCGTCGAAACCCACGACTTCGGACAGTTTGACGATGCATATTACGACGAACGACGAACGCTGTGGCCGTGGCCCGATTTCCCACGGTTCGCCGCGAGACCGAACCGATCAAATCTCGGGCTCGCGACCGTTCTCTCGATGCGCGTCAGCGTCATCGGCGGCGGCACGGTCACCGACGAACAGGCGGCCCGCGCCGAGGCGGTCGGCCGCGAACTCGGCAGCCGCGGACACACCGTCGTCTGTGGCGGCCGCGGCGGAACGATGGAAGCGGTCTGTCACGGCGCGAAAGAAGAGGGCGGGACGACGATCGGAATTCTGCCGAGCGAGGACCGCGAACGGGCGAACGACGACGTCGATATCGCCATCGCAACCGGCCTCGGCCACGCCAGAAACGCCCTCGTCCCGCTGAACGGTGACGCCGTCATCGCGCTTGCAGGCGGCGTCGGCACGCTCTCGGAAATCGGCTTCGCCGGCATCTACGACCGACCCATCGTCGGCCTCGAGACCCACGCGCTGTCGGATCTCGAGATCGACCTCGAGACCGTCGAAACCCCGGCGGCCGCGGTCGACGCCGTCGAGGTCGCCACAGACCGGTGATCGGACCCGTCGCGACTCGTTGACTGTCGGGTGTCGCAGCTTTTTCGACGCTCGGACACGTCTCAACGGACATGAGCGACTTCGACAAGGAAGCCGAGCGCGAGAAGCTTCGCGAGAAGTACGAACGCGACAAGGAAGAGCGCGAGGCGACCCAGCGGATGAGCGATCTGCTGCTCAAGGGCGCGACGATGACCAACGCCCACTGTGGTACCTGCGGCGACCCGCTCTTCCAGCAAAACGGGACCACCTTCTGTCCCAGCTGTCACGGCAACCCCGACGCCGTCGAGGGAACCGACCTCGAGGCCCAGCCGGCCGACGGCCAGTCGTCGACGGACGAGTCCGCCACGGAAGAGCCCGCCGGGCAAGCGACGGCTGACGCTGGACGCGCCGACGAAACGCGGACCGACGCGACGACCGCCTCGACGCCGGAGACCGCCGCCACCAGCGCTGAAGCCGACTCGGTGGCCGACGCCAACGCGGACTCGACCGCTGTCCGCCGCCAGCGCGGCGACGACGGTGCCCGTGACTCCCGCTCCGAGGCGGCCGCCTCGAGTGCCGACCCACAGCCACAGTCGCCAGCGCCTCGATCCGACGACCGCCGGCAGACACCGCCGTCTGACGGCGCGTCCGCCTCCTCCGACGCTGCCGACGGCCGATCGGCCACTGCCGCCTCGTCTCGGCGTGACGCCGCGATGAGTCCTCCCTCGGTCGACGGCGGTCTCGAGGCCGCCCGCGACGACCTCGTCCGCGCCCTCGAGAAGTTCGCCGCGGAGGCCGCCGCAACCGACGATCCTAAACACGCACGCGAGTGCCTCGAGGCAGCTCGAGAGGCCGGCGAGACGCTGTCGACGCTGCGGTAACACCTTCGGCTATGCGAGAGCAGACGCGCTTCGATTCAAGCCGAGACCGCATCGATCGATTCCGACGGGAAACATATACCAGCAGGTATAAGTTTAGCAAAAATATATAACCGTTCGATAAATCGCGTTCGGCCGGCCGGTCTCGCTGCTGTGGCAGTCGGGTTCCGACCGCGCCCGCCCTCCACGGCTGCCGGCGTGCTCGCCGCGACCGATCGTCGACCCAGTCACCCACTACATATCCAACGATGGCACTTGGATTCGTCGTACTACTCACGATACTCGTCGTTTGCACCGGCCTCGTCGGAACCACCACGCTCTGCGTCGGCCGAACGGGCCTCCGTCGAACCGCGGCCGAACTCGACGATCGGCTCCTCGAGATCGCACCGTATCTCGGCGTCGCGGCGCTGTTTTTCCTGGCGAAGCGGGCGACACATAAACGTAGCCTGAAAATCTCGCGCGCGCTCGACTGGGACCTCACCGCGGAGATCTACGCTATCGAAGGCGAGTTCGTCGCGGTCCTGCAAAACGTCATCCCGCACCCGGGCACGCTCGAGTTCTTCTCGGCGATGTACATGTTCGGCTTCCCGTTCCTGCTGGTGACCGCGCCGATTCTCTATTTCATGCTGCCGACCCAGCGCCACCTCAAGGAACTCCTCGTCGCCTACGTGTGCAACTACGCGATCGGCTCGCTGTGTTACACGCTATTTATCGTCTACGGCCCGCGAAATCACCTCTCGTCGGTCTCCGGACTTATGTACAAGTTCTATCCGCAAACACAAGACATGACGGCAGCCGTCTCGGCGAACACGAACGTTTTCCCGTCGCTGCACACGTCGCTGTCGGTCGTCGTGATGCTACTCGCCTGGCGATCGCGCGAGGAGTACCCGCGCTGGTTCCGAATCGCCTCGATCGTGGCGACCTGCGTCGTCTTCTCGACGATGTTCTTGGGCATCCACTGGCTGATCGACGTGATCGCGGGAATCGTCCTCGCCGTCGGCAGCGTGTTCGCAGCCGAGCGACTCGTCGGCCGGGCGGAGGGAGGGACCGATCCGACGCCGCCCCTCGACGAGGCGACGGACGGAATTACCTCTGAGTCCGACGACTGACTCCGCCGTCGCTCACTCGTTGCGCCGTCCTTTCAAACAACCTACTTATTATAGCAACATATTTACCACCTTCATCTAAATACCCGATAGGATGACAAATGATGAATAGGAAATCCCATTCCTTTGGAGTAATCCTTGTAGCAGTTGTCGTAATCGCTGCCGTTACGCCTTCCACCGTCGCCGCATCGGAGTCGAGCGTTCGGCTGGAACAGTCCACTTGGACTGCCGAACAGGGTGAAACAGTCACCCTCAACATGACCGTTACCGGCACTGACAAAGCGACGGTACGGATCAACAACACGGCGATAGACGGGACAGAGGACGCTGATTTCAGCGCGACCGCCACCGTTATAGATACTGACGGTGACGGGAAAGCACCTGTCTTCCTTGACACCGGTTCGCTCGGCGATGGCCCCGCCGACGATGCGTTCAGCGCAGGCGATGGGGCAGAAGTCACGAACAAATCACAAACCGACCTCGGGAAACGCCTCCAACCGGACCAGTACCCCGTCGCGATAACGACCGATGGGAAACGAGAGGATGCCGGAATACTCGTCGTCAACGAGGCGGTCACTGAGGACAATCAATCGGCGACGGACACTGGGGATGGTGGATCGAACACCACCGGTACCGAGGGTACTGCAACTGACGGCGGCGATGAGATCCCCGGATTCGGTATCAGCACAGCGTTAGTTGGTATCGTCATCTCAGTCGTCTTTGCCTTGCGAACGTCACCGAATCGAGACTGAACTGCGCTCGGTCGGTAATCCGTTCTTCGTGACTCGAAATGAGACGGCTGGCTTCGCCTGCTTCGCTCCTACGTGGTATCGGAATATCGTGCCGTTGATCCCGATCCGCTACCCCGAATAGTCGCTCCCGACGACCTCCCGAATCCGCTCTGCAGTTACCGTCCCGACGCCATCGGCCGCCTGTAACTCGTCTTCGGTCGCAATCATCACGCCCTCGACGGTGCCGAACTCCTCGAGCAACGATCGTGCCGTGACGGGTCCGATTTCGGCGATGGAGGCGACGACGTACTCCTGTTGTTCGCTCAGGGTCTTGCTGCCCTTCTCGCCGTGGACCGACACCTCGCGGTCGGCGGTCGCCTGTTCGCGGCCGGCGATCACCGCGAGCAGTTCGGTCGTGTCGTCCTCGCGTTCGGTCCGCAAGACGCTCGCGCCGAAATCGACGGCGAGACTCGAGAGCGCGCCTCGTACCGCGTTCGGGTGCACGTCGCGCTGTTCGTACAGTCCCTCGCCCTCGACGATCACGATCGGCCGTGAGTAGTGGCGGGCCATCGCGCCGACCTGCTCGAAGACCGACCGGTCGCCGCCGACCAGCGAGTCGACGAAGTCCGCGACGGACTTGCGCTCGACGACGACCCGATCCGACAGGACGTAGTCGCCGACCTCGAGCGTCTCGAGGCGCACGTCGATTTCCTCCCGTCGCGAGAGGTCTCGGGCGATGTTGGCGTCCATCTCGCGCTGATCGGCGACGATTTCGACGGTCTCGCCCTCGGCGTGCGGTTCGTGCGTTTCGGCCGCGTTGTCTGCCGACTCAGCGGTGTCGGCTCCGTCGTCGAACTCCTGCAGTCCCGGCCGGTCGCCGACCCCTCCGCTTCCGCTGGAAGAGTCGCCGACGGCGTCGGGGGTCTCGCCGTCGCCGTTTACTTTCGCTCCGCGTTCTCCGTCGTCCTCGAAATCGGCAAGCGACTGCTGGGAGTCGTCGAGTTCATCCGCTAAGTCGTCGGCCATCCCCTTCAGGTCGCGCAGCTCGGACTCCATCTCCTTCTCACGGCGGCGCGAGATCCAGAAGTAGGCCTCGTCGCGGGTGTCCTCGGCCATGAGGACGACGACGCGGCCCTCGGACTGGCGGCCAGTCCGACCCTTCCGCTGGATCGAGCGGATCGCGGTCGGGACAGGCTCGTAGA
This sequence comes from Natrinema sp. 74, assembly GCF_046097095.1. Classification (NCBI taxonomy): domain Archaea; kingdom Methanobacteriati; phylum Methanobacteriota; class Halobacteria; order Halobacteriales; family Natrialbaceae; genus Natrinema; species Natrinema sp. 74. Next base: position 1,708,111 of record NZ_CP175698.1, on the reverse strand, counting down.
AGCACACGAGGTCGACTTCCGGCACGTCCAGGCCCTCCTCGGCGACGGAGGTCGAAACCAGCACCTCGAACTCGCCGGCGCGGAACTCGTCTAACACCTCCTGTTGCTGTTTCTGGGTCATCCCGTCGGAGCCCTCGCGGTCGCCCTGTCCGACGAACCGCTTGGCGTCGAAGCTCTCCGAGAGGAACTCCGTCAGCGCCTCGGCCGTGTCCCGGGACTCGGTGAAGACGATGACGCGCTCGCCGCCCTCGAGCCCCAGCGTTTCGGCGAGTAGCATCCGCGCTTTGCTGTACTTGGGGTGGAGCTCGTCGAAGCTCTCGGCCTTTCGCATGGCTTCGCGGACGCGAGGATCGGAGACCATCCGCTGGCTCGCCTTCGACGCGCCCGACGAGCGAGCCTGATTGCGCTGGCGCTCGAAGTACCGGCGCAGCGCCTCGACGCTCTGGGTCTCCACGAGGGTGACGGCCTGTCGGAGCTTCATCACCTCCGCGTGGATCGACATCCCCTCGAATCCCTCCGACTGGTCGTTGTCGATCAACTGCTGTAGTTCGGCCCGTATCCGGTTGAGATCCTTCTGGGACTGATCGGGTTGGGTCGAACTCGCTACGCCCAGTTCCTTGAGCTTCTCGAGGCGCTCTGTGATCACCTCGTTAAGCGCATCCCGGATTTCTATGACCTCCTCGGGGAGGTCGATCCGCTCCCACTCGACGTCGGTCTCGTGTGTGAACTCGTCGACGTCGGCGTCCTCTTCGGTCATCACCTCGACTTCCTGGAGGCCGAGATTTTCGCAGACCTCGAGGATGGCCTCCTCGTCGCCGCCGGGCGAGGCCGACATGCCCGTCACGAGCGGCTGATCGGCGTCTTCGTGGTAGCGCTCGGCGATGTAGTTGTAGGCGTAGTCGCCGGTCGCGCGGTGGCACTCGTCGAACGTGATGTGGGTCACGTCCGCAAGCGAGATGCGGCTCCCGACGAGGTCGTTTTCGATCACCTGCGGGGTCGCCATTACGACCGTCGCCGACTCCCAGGTCTCGGCGCGGTCGTCGGGGCTCACGTCGCCGGTGAAGACGACGATTTCATCGTCGGGGATCTGCAGGGCCTCGCGATAGAAGTCCGCGTGCTGCTGGACGAGTGGTTTCGTCGGCGCGAGCATCAGGGATGTCCCGCCGACCTCCTCGAGTCTGCGCGCCGTCACGAGCAGGCTCACCGTCGTCTTCCCCAGCCCCGTGGGGAGACAGACGAGGGTGTGGTGGTTCGCGGCCGTGCCCGCGAGTTTCAGCTGGTAGAGTCGCCGTTCCAAGAAGTCGGGTTCGAGGAGCGGATGCTCGATCGACGGCGTCGTCGCGTCCTCGTCCGTCGCTGCCATTACCGGGCGTTCATCCCCGCTTCGAATAAGGGTTCTCGTACCGCGGTGAAAGTGGTCCGGCGCTCGAGCGGTGACGAGACGCCACGTCGCGCTACCGATTCAATCCGTCGAGCCGATGGTCGGCCATCGGTATAAGCCCGCTCGCGACGGAGAGTGCGTATGGAAACGCGTACGAACTCCCTCCCCGTCCCCGATCCCGGATCGCTGCTTCGGGCAGCCGGGTTCGTCCTTCTGGTAAACGTCGTCGGCGGTCTTCCGGGCATCCTCTCCTCGCCGGAGAGCGCCTGGTTCCGGAGCCTCGCGAAGCCGTGGTTCTACCCGCCGACGATCGCGTTTCCGGTCGTCTGGACGACCCTGTTTACGCTGCTCGGCGTCGCGCTCTGGCTCGTCTGGCGCAGCGACGACGACGGCCGGCGGCTCGCGCTGGGGCTGTTCGCCGTACAGATGTTGTTCAACGTCGTCTGGACGCCGACGTTTTTCACGCTCGAGGCGCTGTTCGCCGCGTTCGCCGTCATCGTCGTCCTCTGGGTGCTCATCGCCGCGACGATCCTCGCATTCCGCCGGGTCGACCGCCGCGCGGCGGCGCTGCTCGTCCCGTATCTCGCCTGGGTGACGTTCGCCGCCGTCCTCAATGCCGAGCTCTGGCGGCTGAACGCGTAGCCGTAGCGGCTTCCTGGCCGGGGGTCACTGTTCGGGCAGCCACCACGTGAAAGCGATCGCGACGGCCACGAGCGCGGCCAGCACGAAGTACGCCTTGTCGAAGTAGCCCCGGTCGGCGAGCGCGCCGAACGCGACCGGACTCAGCGCGCCGATGGTCATGTAGACGGTCCGCAGGAAGCCGAGTCCCGTTCCCTGCATGTCCGAGGGAAACGCCGAGGTCATATACGGCAGGGTGATCGTCCCGTAGCCGAGGATGCTCGAGAGAAAGACGGTCCCGACGACGAGCGGCCAAAACCCCTCGAGGAAGGGAAGTGCGACCAGCGAGACGACGACGACGCCCAGCACCGGCGGCAGTGATTTCCGGATGCCGAACCGGTCGTAGAGCCGGCCGGTCAGCGGCTGGACGACAATTCCCGCCGCGAAAAAGGCGCTGAAGAGTCCGGTCGCGACACCCTCGGAGAATCCCTTGACCCGAATCAAGTAGGTCGGATAGAAGCCGGTGAACGCCTGCCAGACGCAGTAGGTAAGAATCTGGATCGCCGCAACGGTGAGGATCTCCGGGCGGCGAAGTTCGGAGAGCACGTACCGAACCGTCTCGAGCGAGACGCTGTCGACGGCGCTGGTCGACCCTGAGGTGCGCGATGGGACGGCGAACCGGAGGCCGATCGCGACGGCGGCAAACGCCGGGACGACGAGCCCGAACCCGTACTGCCAGGCGAACGCCGACGCGATGCCGCCGGCCGCAAGCGGCAACAGCGTGTTGCCGGCCTGGCCCGCCGCCATCGTCACGCCGATCGCGGTCCCGTCGTTGTCGGGATAGGTATTCGACAGCGTCGTAAAGCGGGCGACGCCGTACAGCGCCGTTCCGAAGCCGAACGCCGCCGTGGCGACGTAGACAACCGGTGCGGAGCCGGCGACGGCGACGAATCCGAGCGTCACCGCCGAGATCACGGTGCTCGCGACGAGGACGTTCCCCTCGCCGACTCGGTCGGCGAGCAGGCCGCCGGGGAGCTGTCCCAGCGCGTAGCAGAGCCAGAGCGCGGTGAGTAGGAATCCGGCCGTCGTTAGATCGAGGCCGTAGGTGTCTCCGAGGTACGGAAGTAGTACCGGATACGCCAGCCGAACTCCGATCGAGAGAAACCAGCCGGCGGCGACGGCGACGAGAATCGAACCGCGCCCGTCCGCGACGAAGGCCCGCACGTTCGACAGTCGGTCGATCGCTCCCAGAGATGACACGGTGAGTACTGTCGTTTCGCAGCGAGCGCCTTGATAGCTCCAGAACGATACGGGTTTGCCGATTTCGGAACCGGCCGATACGCCGTCGCGCAATCACCGTGGGCCACGCAATGGGATCACGCGGCGACGAGTTTCAGCGCGGCGAACGCCAGACAGGCGGCGTAGATCGGAATCGTCAGGTTGTCGTCGATGATGTAGGTGCGGACCTCGAGGGTGACGCCGTCGGCGATGGTCGCGCCGACTGCGGCGATCACCGCGACGGGCAGCGGCAGGAACGGGATTGCGACGAGCGTGGAGACGAGAAACATCGTTCCGAGCACCTTCGGCGGCTTGATCCGCTGGAGGCTGTTGTCCGAGACCGTGCCGCTGATCGGGTCGCCAAGCGAGAGCATCAACATCGCGGGGAGGGCGATGTCCGGGTCAAACGCCACCACGACGGCGGCCATGCTGATCAGGTACAGGGCGTAGGCGGCGGGGTTATCCTGTTCGTACTCGCGGGTCAGCACCTCGTAGAGCCGCCAGTCGAGCCCGATCCAGAGCCGAAAGAACTCGAGGATAAGCGCACCGCTTGCGAGGACGATCATGAACGCACGAAAGTGCGTCCACGTCAGCCCGACCGCCAGATAGTCGGCGAGCAGCCAGAGCACGACGAGGCCCGAGCCGCTGGCGTGGACGAGCCGCCGCTTCAGTTCGTCGGCCATCGTATCGTGCCTCGAGTGAAGTGACCTTCAGTGCGTCGATCAATTCCAACCTTTTACGCTGCGCTCACTCGCTTCGCTCGTTCGCTCGGTAAAAGGTTGATCAAAAGCCTCCTCCTTCCCCGCCAGCCGCGCCGTGCGCGGCTTCTGGGTCAGTCGTCGGCTCGATCGCTCACCTCGTTCGCTCGCGGATGCGACAGAGTTGGATGCCGCCAGCGCTGGCGAGACAACCGCTTACAGCTCCTCGAACTCAAGGTCGCCGGCCCGGATCGCCGACAGCGTCTCGGGGAGGTCGTCGATCGGGAGCCGTTTCTGGGCCGTCGAGTCGCGTTCGCGGACCGTGACGCCGCCGTTCGCTCGCGGGGTATCCCCGCTCGCGTCATCCGAGGCGCGTTGCGCCTCGCTCTCCTCGATGCTCTCGTAGTCGACGGTCACGCAAAACGGCGTGCCGACTTCGTCTTGCCGGCGGTAGCGCCGGCCGATATTGCCCGAGTCGTCGTAGGTGACCGACAGTCCCGCCTCGCGCAGGTCCGCAGCGATATCTCGAGCTTCGGCCTCGAGTTCGTCGTCGCTTTGCAGTGGGAAGACGCCGACGAAGGTGGGCGCGACTTCGGGCTCGAGCTCGAGGAAGGTACGCTCTTCGCCGTCGACCTCGTCCTCGCGGTAGGCGTGGTGGAGGACGGTGTAGACCAATCGGTCGATGCCGAAGGAGGGCTCGACGACGTGGGGCGTGATATGCTCGCCGGCCTCGGTCTGTTCCTCGACCGCGAAGCCGGTCTTCTCGACGGGAAGCTCGTGGCTCTCGCCCTCGAGGTCGATCTCGACCGCCTCACCGTCAAATGCGGAGCGGTCGCGAGCCGCGAGGTCCTCGAGTTTCCCGACCACTGCCTGCGCGTTGCCCCCGAACTCGGGGCCGAGATAGCTCATGTCGGGGTCGACCGTCGCGCGCTCGACGGTCTTTGGCTCGTCGTACTGCCGGAAGATCGTAAAGCGGTCGCCGGAGTGTTCGGCGTGTTTCGAGAGGTCGTAGTTGCCGCGGTGGGCGAAGCCGGACATCTCGATCCAGTTGCCGTCGATCTCGCTCTCGGCGTCCCAGCAGTCGCTGGCGTAGTGGGCTCGCTCGCCCGAGAGGTGCTGGCGGTAGCGAAACCGGTCCATGTCCACGCCGACTGCCTCGTACCACGGCTTCGCGACGCCGAGGAAGTACGCGACCCACTGGTCAGTGATGATGCCCTCGGCGACGGCCTCGCCGATGGTCATCTCGATCTCCGAACCGTCCTCGGCGTTTTGCTCGCTGGCCGGATACAGCGTCACCTCGACGTCCTCGACACTCGATAGGTCGGGTTCGTCGGTCTCGGGGTCGACGAAGTACTCGAGTTCGGCCTGTGTAAACTCCCGCGTGCGAATGATCGAGCGTCGGGGGCTGATTTCGTTGCGGTAGGCCCGGCCGATCTGGGTGACGCCGAAGGGAAGCTGGTTGCGCGCGTACTCCTTGAGCCGGGGGAATTCGACGAAGATGCCCTGTGCGGTCTCGGGCCGCAGATAGCCCGGCTGGGAGTCACCGGGGCCGATGTTCGTCGCGAACATGAGGTTGAACGTCTCGACGGCCTGGCCCGCGAGTCCCGCGCCGCAGTTCGGGCAGACGAGTTCGTACTCCGCGATGACGTCCTCGACTTCGGGAACTGGAAGGCTCTCGGCGTCCTCGTACTCCGTCTCATCTTCGACGACGTGGTCCGCCCGGTGGCTCTCGCCGCACTCGGGACACTCGACGAGCATGTCGTCGAATCCCTCGAGGTGGCCCGAGGCTTCGAAGACGGGCTCGGGCATGATCGTCGGCGCGTCGATCTCCATGTTGCCCTCCGCGACCGCGAAGCGCTCGCGCCAGGCGTCCTCGACGTTGCCTTTCAGCGCCGCGCCCTGCGGGCCGAAGGTGTAGAAGCCGCCGACGCCACCGTACGCACCCGACGACTGGAAGAAGTACCCACGCCGTTTCGCCAGTTCGGTCAGCCTCTCGCTCGTCGGTTCGATCGCCGTGTCTTCGCGCTCACTCATAGAGGACCTCCAGCAGATCGACGTCACGGACGATGCCGACCAGCTGCTCGCCCGTGACCAGCGGGATCTGTTCGATGTCGTTGCTGATCATCCGCTGGGCGGCCTCTTGGACCGACGTGTCGGCCGAGACCGTCACGACGTCGTCGCTCATGAACTCCCGGATCGAGCCCGCCGGAATCTCGATGTCGCGGGTCGGGAGGTAGCGGCTGCCGACGGCCTTGATCCCCTCCCAGGACCACTCGTCGTCCTGATCGCCGAAGTTGTTGCCGGTCGCCTCCTCGCCCTCGACGATCCGGGCGACCTCGAGGATGTCGACCTCGGTGAGGACGCCGCTCATCTCTCCGTCATCGTCTAACGCGACGGTGTACGGAACGTTCGCGTAGGAGAGCTCCCGTTCGGCGACCGGCAGGGGCGCACCCTCGTAGGTCGTGTTCACGTCGTCGCTGACGTAGGCCTCGACGCTTCCCGACGTCTTCTGGTCGCCCGTCGCGATCGCGTGGATCACGTCCGTCACCGTGACGATTCCTTCGAACTCGCCGTCGACGACCGGGACGCGCCGTGCGCCGTTTTCGACCATCGTCTGTGCGACCTCCTCGAGTGCGGTCCCGGCGGTCGTCGTCGGCACGTCCTCCTCCATCAGTATGACGAGCTGGTCCTCGTCGGGCTGTTCGATCAGCGTCTCCCGGGAGATCAACCCCCGGTACTCGAGGCCGTCATCCGTCGGCTTGACGACCGGAACGGACGAAAACGACTGTTCTTGGAGATACTCGAGGACGTCCGAGCGAGTACCTGGCAGGTCAGCGGTCACCACGTCCTCGCGGGGCGTCATCGCGTCGGCTACGTTCATATCCCGTCGGTACGGCGAAAATGAGTATAAACCCAGTGTTTCATAGCCCGCCATCCGTCCGATTACCGATTGGTATCATAAACGGACAGTCCGATTCGATGAGTTTATATACATGTGGGAGTGGATCTCACTCATGGCGACGGACCCCCACGCCATGACGTCCGACGACACCATCGTCGGTTCGATCGATTCGACGGCCGCGAGCGATGAGTACGTCATTGCAGACATTTCCGCCGACGGTGCCTGGCTCTCCATGCAGGCGGACGACGCGCCGACGCTTCCGGCCTGGCGATAACTGGGGTGTCCGTGACTAATCGTCGACGAGTCCGGTCGCGACCCCCGTCGCGGCCGATAACGGCATACCGATAGTCGCTGCGTTCGTTTCTGTTGCCCACTGTTCGTATGCGTCCCGCGTCGGAAACGCCCGGACCGTCGGACAGATCGCGGCGTAGGCGTCCTCGAGCGTCGGCTTCTCGCTCGCGGTTGAAGCGTCGGTCGCGATCCCGAACGAGACGGCCGCCGTCGACGGCGACGCGGTCAGTCCGCCGTCGCCCGTCGCTCGTGCCTCGACGACTTCCCCGCTCGGACTCTCCGTGCGAATCTCGATCGGTTCCGACGCCAGTTCGGCGAGCGCGACGGCGTCGTAGAAACATCGGAAGTGGTACCGGGTGCCGTCGAGGTCGCCCCAATGAGCCGTCTCCCCGTCGGCGTGACAGAGGTCGTCGGCGTCGATCGACCCGCCGCCGGTCCGCTCCCGGAGTTCGGCGACCCAGTCCTCGAGCGTCGCGATCGATGCGTCGCCGAAGAACTCCGCCATCGCCGTCCGAACGTCGTCGGGCAGGGGCGTTTCCATGACGGACGCACCGCCGAGCCAACGGTCGCCCGACGGCTCGTCCGCTCGAGATCCCTCGGCGGACTGTCGTTCGACTGTGCCACAGCATTCGCAGGATTGCTCCGTCATACACCGTTACTTCGAGCCGCGAAGTACTTGTACTGTCGAGTCCGAAGTAACGGAGTAACTTCGGTGACCAAAAGCGATGAGCGAATCCGCCGACGACCGACTCGAGCCGACCGATTCGCCCTGTGACGTCGACTGCTACTGCCAACTCGACGGCTTGATGGAGCTTCTCAGCCGCCGGTACGCGATGCAACTGATCTGCGTCGTCGGCGCGATTGGCCCTGCGCGCTACGGCGAGATCGAGGACGCCTTCGAGGACGTAAGCAGTTCGACGCTCTCGAACCGGCTCGAGGACCTCGTCGACGCCGGCTACTTGGACCGAGAGCAGTACGCGGAGATTCCGCCGCGCGTCGAGTACGATCTCACCGACGACGGCGAGGAACTCTGCCGGCGGCTCCAGCCGCTGCTCGAGTGGGCCGCCGACCGAGAGGCGTAGCGACGCGAGCGGGATCAGACCGATACCGGTCGGTCGCCATCACGCGACAGTGGAGTGCACAGATTACGCGGGTAGACGGTCGACCAGAACGGTAGCTGTCAGATCACTGTGATCGAGGACGGTGGAAGGAAAGAGCGGTCGTCTGCGAGTGCCGGTCATCTGTCGCCGCCTCACCCGGTGAGGAAGCCACCGGGTGGAATACGCGTCGCAGGGCGGCCGTCCTCGTCCGGCGTCTGATCGTCACCGAACGTTGGGGAGTGAGCGATCGTTCGTCGCGCTTTCGCGATTCGCTGCGTGCCTGCCGTGACGGTGGCGAATATCTTACTCATACACGAGTAAAGAAGAGCGAGAGACGTATAAGTATTTTCGAGATGAAAGATCGTGTTGATTCGACGGTGCGATCGTGTCAGTCGGCGTCGCCTGATATCTGACTCTCGAGCGACTTAATACGATATACGGCCAGATTCATGCACTATCGGATCTCGAGTGACGGAGGCGGACGAAACATAGTTTATATTATATACTCGCCGGGTCACCGATGCAGGTGACACGCGGCGAACCGTTCGCCCGTTCCGTCGGCCGACTCGAGTTCGTACGCCGGCCGTTCGCGCGCACAGACGCTCCGGTCGGCGAAGGACGCGAGCAGCAGGTCGGTCGCCGCTTCCCACTGCACCGTCTCGTCTTCCTCGCGGTCGCCGTCGGTCTCGCAATCGGTCGCGACGAGATCGATCGCCTCCGCGACGATCGACCCCGCCTCGCCCTGCGGCGGGTCGCCGTCGAAGAACTCGGCTTCGATTTCGGCGGCTGACAGCGGCTCGAACGTCCGGCGCTTGACTGCGCGCATGAACGTTCGCGTTCGCTCCCACTCCCCGTCGGCCCAGTCGTACTCGTCAGGCGCGATGAGGCACGGACATCGCGTTCGGAACCGACACCCGGAGGGCGGATCGGCCGGGCTCGGCACCTCGCCCTGGAGTACCCCTCTGGACCCCGCTTCTCGCGGATCGGGGACGGGAATCGACTCGAGCAAGGCCCGCGTATACGGGTGCTGCGGGGTTTCGAACAGCTCCTCTTTCTCCGCGAGTTCGACGATGTGGCCCAGATACATCACCGCCACGCGGTCGGAGATGTGGCGGATTACGGAGAGATCGTGGGCGATAAAGAGGTAGGTGAGGCCGAACTCCGCCTGAAGCTCCGCCATCGTGTTCAGCACCTGCGCCTGAATGGAGACGTCCAGCGAGGAGACGGGCTCGTCGCAGACGACGAAGTCCGGATCGACCGACAGTGCCCGTGCGAGGTTGATCCGCTGGCGCTGCCCGCCGGAGAAGGCGTGGGGATACCGGTTGTAGTGGCGCGGGTCGAGTCCTACCTTCTCTAAGAGTTCCTTCGCCCGCGCCTCTCGGCCCTCATCGTCGAGCATCCCGTGGGCCCGCATCGGCTCCTCGATGATCCGGCCGACTTTCATCCGCGGGTCGAGCGACGACTGCGGGTCCTGAAAGATCATCTGCATGTCCGACCGGGTCTGGCGCAGCTCCTCTCCGCCGAGGTCGGCCAGGTTCTCTCCCTTGAAGTAGATGTCCCCCTCCGTGGGCTCGAGCAGCCGCAGGATCGTCCGTCCGAGCGTGCTCTTGCCACAGCCCGACTCGCCGACCAGTCCGAGCGTTTCGCCCGGCCGAATCTCGAGGGAGACGTCCTCGACGGCCTCGACCTGGCCGCGGTCGACGCTGATCGGCGGGAACTGACCGGGATCGAACTGCACGCCCGCCAGCAGCCCCGACTCCTGGGCGAAGTGCTTGGTAACGCCCTCGAGTTCGAGCAGCGGTCCCGCTCGCTCGTCGCTGCGTTCTTCGTCCAGTCGAATGCCGCTACTCACCGTCCTCACCTCCGCTGTCGTCCGCGACCGGATTGGCCGCGAGTTCCGACTCCGGCTCGACCGTCTGCCGGCTCTTCTCGGCCGTCGCCCCCTCGAGCGGCGGGCTCCTGTCGTACTCGACATCGAACGCGTCGTGTTTCACGCAGGCCGCGCGGTGGGGCTGGCCGTCGGCGTCGGCGACGATCCTCGTTTCGGGATGGACCCGCTTGCAGGCCTCGTGCGCGTCGGGACAGCGCGGGTGGAACCGACAGCCCGACGGCGGGGTTATGGCCTCGGGCATCACGCCCGCGATCGGCTCGAGGTCGTCGACGGTCTGATCGGGCCGGGGGATCGAGTTCAGCAGGGCGTTCGTGTAGGGGTGTTTGGTGTCATAGAACAGTTCGTCGACGGGCGCTTGCTCGACGATCTCGCCTAAGTACATGACGTTGACCCGGTCACAGATCTCGGCGACGACGCCCAGATCGTGGGTGACCCAGATGAAGCTCGTCCCGTATTTCGCCTGAAGGTCGTCGACGAGGTCGAGGATCTGGCCCTCCACCGTCACGTCTAGGGCCGTCGTCGGTTCGTCGGCGATGATCAGGCTCGGCTCGCAGGAAAGCGCCATCGCGATGAGCACGCGCTGGCGCATTCCGCCGGAGAACTGGTGGGGGTACTCCTCGTAGCGCTGCTCGGGGTCGGGGATGCCGACCTCGCGGAGCATGTCGATCGCCTCCGCGCGGGCCTCGTCTTCGGGCAGGCCGCGGTTGAGTTCGATGACCTCCCGGAGCTGTCCTCCCACGGTGAAGACGGGGTTGAGCGACTCCATCGGGTCCTGAAAGATCACCGCGATCTCGTTGCCCCGAATGCGGGTCCGGATCGCCTCGTTCGAGAGGGCGTCCTCCCGCTGTCGGGGCTCGCCGTCCGGTCCCGCTTCGATGCCGACGATCGTCTCGCCCCTGTAGGTGATCTCGCCGGCGACGATCTCGCCGGGACTCTCGACGAGGCGCAAGAGGCTCATCGAGGCGACCGATTTACCGGCGCCGCTCTCGCCGACGAGGCCGACGATCTCGCCCTCGTAGACATCGAAGGAGATGCCATCGACGGCGCGTACTGTTCCGGCTTCCGTTTCGAACTGCGTCTTCAGGTTCTCGACGTGAAGTAGTGGTTCCGAACTCATTGTCAGTCGTCGATTCGCGGATCGAGGGCGTCCTGCAGGCCGTCGCCGAACAGGTTGAAGCCCATGATGGTGATCATGATCGCCAGCCCCGGCCAGATCGAGAGCCAGACGTTCGAGTGCATGTAGCCGTGTGCGGTCTGGAGCATCGCACCCCAGTCCGGGGTCGGCGGCTGTGCGCCGTAGCCGAGGAACGAGAGCCCGGCCACGATGAGGATCGTCACGCCGATCTGCAGCGTCGCGTACACCAACACCGGCGCGAAGCTGTTCGGGACGACGTGTCGCATGATGATGTGTCGGTCTTTCACGCCGGCCGCTCGAGCCGCCTCGATGTAGTCCATCTCGCGGATGCTCAGGACCCGACTGCGGATGATGCGGGCGAAGACGGGCACGAACGCGATCCCGACGCCGAGCACTGCATACCAGATGTTCGCCCCGCCAACGAAGACGGTAAAGACAATGATCAGGATCAGCGGCGGGATCGCGTAGATCGTCTCGACGAGCCGCATCAGCGTGTCGTCGACTCGGCCGCCGTAGTAGCCGGCGACCGCGCCGACGACCGTCCCACCGGAGAGCCCGATGAACGTCGAGATCAGCCCGACGAACACCGACACCTGCGTCCCGTAGACGATTCTGGTGAAGTAGTCCCGCCCGGTACTGTCAGTTCCGAGGGGGTGCTCGAGCGTGCCGCCTGCCGGTAACGGGTTCCAGGGCTGTTCGGCCAGCGGGAAATACGGCGGCATGTGCTGCGTTCCCTCGCCTGGGTCCGGAATGTGCGTCGGATGGTCGAAGATCGGGAGGAGTTTCGCGAACGTGAAATCCGACAGCCGCCCGAACGTGAGCACCGAGAGGTGGCTGTCCACGAACGCGTAGACCGCGACGAACAGGACGGTCGCGACGATGTACAGCCCCCAGCGCGCCGTCGTGTCTCGTCGAATCTGCGCGACGGTGTGACGCCAGCCGACGCGCGCCTCGACCTCGTCTTCGGCCGCCGCACCGCCGGTCGCCGAGTCTCGATCGCCGTCGTAGTGTGAGTCGCCGATTGCCATGGTTACTCTCGCTCTCCGTAGGTGACTCGCGGGTCGACGTACGCATACGAGATGTCGGTGATGATGACGCCGACCACGAATAGGACGCCGAGCATCATCGTGACGCCCATCACGAGCTGGTAGTCGTTCTGCTGGATCGCGTTGACGAACAGCTGTCCCATCCCGTTGATGTTGAACACCGTCTCGACCAGCACCGCACCGCCCAGCGCCGTCGACAGGTTGAGGCCGATGATGGTGATGATCGGCAGCTGGGCCACCTGGAAGGCGTGCTTTCGTAGAATCGTCCGCTCGGGCACGCCGTAGGCCCGCGCTAACTTGACATACTCGCCCTGCAGCGACTCGATCATCTGCGTGCGCTCGACGCGCATGATCGTCGCCATCTGCAGCGTCCCCAGTGCGATCATCGGCAACAAGAGGTGTCGTACCGTCTGGTAGTACAACTCGAGCCGGCCGTCGATTCCCCGGTAGGAACTGGGCGGTCGCCACGGGTAGACCAGCCCGCTCGAGGGGAGCCAGCCGAGTTTCACCGCGAATATCAGGATTAGGACAATCCCGATCCAAAAGGACGGGGTGCTGACGCCGATAAGCGCGGTGATCCGCGAGGCGTGATCGGCCGGGTCGTTGCGCCGGTCGGCAGCGACGATCCCGAGCGGGATCGCCGTCACCAGCGCGAACGCGTACGCCGACAGGACCAACAGGAGCGTCGGCCCGAGCCGGTCGATCATCAGGGCGGCCACCGGCCGTTCGTAGTAGATGCTCTGCCCGAGATCACCTCGGAGCAGGCCGCCCATATACGTCAGGTAGCGTTCGTGTAACGGTCGATCGAGTCCGTACTTCCGTTCGATTGCCCTGACCAGTTCCTCGCTGTGTTCCTGGCCCTGGAGCATCAGACTGACTGGATCGCCCGGCCCCAGGTTCGCGAGCAGGAACGTGATGACGGAGATCCCAATCAGGACCGGAATCGCCTGCAAGAGTCTGTACGTCGCGTATTTGAGCAGTTTCATTGATCCGCGAATTGGTCTGGTATCTCGTCGCGTTCGTCTCGAGTCGCCGTCGCCGCTGTCGGGTCGGCAAACTCGTTCGACGCCTCGATCGGGGAGATCGCTCGAGCGAATGCCGTCACTCGAGCGAGACGTTCGTGTACTCCGCGACGAGGGTCGGGTTTCGCGTCACCTCCGGATGCGCCTGGAGGCCGGAGACGTAGTCGCGCGAGGCCATCGTGTTGTCTTGGGTGAACGCCGGCAATACGGGCAACTGCTGGACGATCTCCCGGATGACGGGCTCGTAGATGTCGTAGCGCTTCTCTTGGCCGGCCGAGTTGCGGCCTTCGGCGATCGCCTGGTGGAACCCGTCGCTCCCGCCGTAGTAGTGGCCCTGATTCGTCCCCGCCTGACTCTCGTGGAAGAGCGGGTAGAGGTAGTAGTCGGGGTCGGGACCGCCGGTCCACCCCAGTAGGTACATGTGATAGTCGCTGGCCTTCCCGGTGGTGTACTTCTCGACGAGCGTCGCGAAGTCGAGCACCTCCACGTTGGCCCCGTAGCCGATCTCGTCCAACCGAGTGGCGATTCGCTCGGCGAGTTGTGCGCGGATTCCCTCCGGCGTGATGATCGTCGGCGCGAAGCCCTGGGGCGCGTGTTGGTCGAGCAGCGACTGGGCCTGATCGGGATCGTACGACGGCAGCATGCCCTTGTACTCGTCTTCCGGGAACCCCCAGACTTCGTTGACAACCGGCGGGATCGGGCTGTACATCGGCGAGGTCACGTTTCCCGCGTTCGACTCGATGAAATCCGACATCGAAAACGAGTGGGCGATCGCCTTCCGCACCTGCGGGTTGGTCGTCGGGCCCTCGTTGCAGTTGAAGGCCATGTACATGAACGTCGGACTCTCTGCCGAGTGAAGCGTGACGCCCTGCTCGTTCTTGAGGACACTCCAATCGTCGTTCGGAATCCCCGCGATGGCGTCGGTGTTCCCCGCTCTGATGTCGGAGACCCGGCCCGCGTTGTCGTCGTGGGCGACGAAGCGGACGCTGGGAACGTTCGGCTCGAGGTCGTCCCAGTAGTCGTCGTTGCGTTTTAGGTCGACGTACTCGTTTTCCTGCAATTCGGCGAACGTAAACGGGCCGGAGCCGACCGGATTCGTGTTATACGCGTCCCGATCCTCGGTTCGAACGCTCTTCGAGACCACCGTGACGCCCATCGTCGCGAGTTCGAACGGGCCGTACGGCTGCTCCCCGAGGTCGACCTGCAGCTGTGAGTCGTCGATGACCTCGGTGGTTTCAATCATGTCGTACTCGGAGGCGTTCTCCGTCTCCTCCTCGACGGGCGCGACGAACGAGTGTTCGACGTCTTCGGCGGTCACCTCGTCCCCGTTGTGGAACGTCGCACCCTGCTCGAGCTCGAAAATGAACCGCGTTCCCTCGCGCTCGACCGTCGGCGGCCCGGTCGCGAGTTTCGGCTGTAACTCGAGGTTCTCGCCGTACTCGTAGAGCCCGTCGAAGACGAGCTGAACCACCTGAAAGCTATATGCGTCGTTCGAAACGACCGGGTCGAACTGTTCCTCGCGCGATTGCTCCTGCGTGAAGTGGAACCGATCGTTGTTTCCGGACCCACCGCCGCCACCGATACACCCTGCGATCACTGACGCGGAGACGGCAGCTCCCGTGCCGAGGAGTCGCCGCCTGGTAATTTTTGCCACATTCTGTGACATACCGTAACACGTCCCATGGACTCTCCCTTATAACTTTTGATATATGGTCCATTTACTGTTGGATAGTTGGGTTAATATTCACATATTCGTTCAATACTTCGACGAAGTTGGACTATCTGGCGCTATTCTGTGCTCTAACGGGCAAACGAATCCATTGGCTACTGTTTATGGCCATCAGTTCGCACTATTGCGTGGTGTGGTATCATGAGCCAGTTACCGTGGCCGAACGCGGGACTTTTTCTACCGGCAGATACTGGTGTGTCGTATGAACTATCGAGCCGTCGAACCCACTGAGGAGTACGTTGCTCGCCTCGAGACGGGAGCCGACTGGCGGGCCGAGGTCGAGGCGCTCGCGGACGCGGTCGAGGCAGACGCCGCCTGGTTTACCGCCCTAGGCGCGGTCCAGGACGCCGAACTGTGGTTCTACGATCAGGACACCTGTGAGTACCACCCGATCGAGTTCGACGAACCGCTCGAGGTCGCCGGCTGTACCGGGAACGTGTCGTGGCTCGAGGGTGAGCGGTTTGCTCACACGCACGCGGTCCTCTCGGGGCCCGACGGCGAGACGGTCGCCGGCCATCTGAACGAGGCGACGGTCTGGGCCGGCGAGGTCCACATGCGCGTTTTCGAGGAGCCTCTCGAACGTGAATACGACGAGGAGACCGAACTGGATCTCTGGCTCTGACATGCGGGCCGAAGACGAGCGCTACTTCGAACGCCTCGAGTCACAGCTCGACGAGGCGTTCGACGTGGCCGAGCGGGCCAAAGAACGGGGCGGCGATCCGAAACCCGAGGTCGAGATTCCGGTCGCCAAGGACATGGCCGACCGCGTCGAGAACATCCTCGGGATCGACGGTGTCGCCGAGCGCGTCCGCGAACTCGAGGGGGAGATGAGCCGCGAGGAGGCCGCGCTCGAACTCGCGGAGGACTTCGCCGAGGGCCGCGTCGGCGATTACGAGACGAAAGCGGGCAAAGTCGAGGGCGCGGTCCGGACCGCGGTCGCCCTGCTGACCGAGGGGGTCGTCGCTGCTCCCATCGAGGGGATCGACAAGGTCGAGATCCTCGAAAACGACGACGGGACGGAGTTCGTCAACGTCTACTACGCCGGTCCGATCCGCTCGGCCGGCGGGACCGCACAGGCGCTGTCGGTACTGGTCGCAGACTACACCCGTGCACTCGTCGGCCTCGAGTCCTACGACGCCCGCGACGACGAGACCGAGCGCTACGCCGAAGAGATCTCGCTGTACGACAAGGAGACTGGCCTCCAGTACACGCCGAAGGACAAGGAGACGAAGTTCATCGCGAAACACATGCCGATCATGCTCGACGGCGAGGCCACTGGCGACGAGGAGGTCTCGGGCTTTCGCGATCTCGAGCGGGTCGACACCAACAGCGCCCGCGGCGGGATGTGTCTCGTCCTCGCGGAGGGGATCGCGCTGAAGGCCCCGAAGATCCAGCGCTACACCCGAAACTTAGACGAGGTCGACTGGCCGTGGCTTCAGGACCTCATCGACGGCACCTACTACGACGCCGGCGACGAGGAGAGCGCGGACGACGGGGGCGACACGGACAGCGACGACGAGAGCGAGGACGCGGCCGACGCCGAGTCGGCGGCCGACGAGACTGACGACAGCAACGGCGAACTCGCAGGCCCGCCCCGCGTCGACGAATCGACGAAGTTCCTCCGGGACCTGATCGCCGGCCGCCCCGTCTTCTCCCATCCCTGCGCGAAGGGCGGCTTCCGGCTGCGCTACGGCCGGGCGCGCAACCACGGCTTCGCGACCGCCGGCGTTCACCCCGCTGCGATGCACCTCGTCGACGACTTCCTCGCGACGGGCACCCAGATCAAGACCGAACGCCCCGGCAAAGCGGCGGGCGTCGTCCCCGTCGATTCCATCGAGGGACCGACGGTCAAACTGGCAAACGGCGACGTTCGCCGGATCGACGACCCCGAGGACGCCCTCGAGATCAGAAACGGCGTCGAGGAGATCCTCGACCTCGGCGAGTATCTGGTCAACTACGGCGAATTCGTCGAGAACAATCACCCGCTGGCCCCCGCCTCCTACACCGACGAATGGTGGATTCAGGACCTCGCGGCCGCCGGCGCAGACACCCAGGCCCTCGAGGACGACCCCCGGATCGACCTCGAGCATCCCGACGCCGAGGACGCACTCGAGTGGGCCCGCGAGTACGACGCGCCCCTCCACCCCGAGTACACCTACCTCTGGCACGACCTCTCGGTCGACGCCCTCTGTGACCTCGCGGCGGCGGTCACCGACGGCCGGATCGAGGACGATGGAGACGATAGCGTCCTCGTCCTCACGTACGATGAGGCCGTCAGTGACGCCCTCGAGACGATCGTCATCGAACACTGCCAGCGCGAAGACGAGGACCGCATCGAGGTCGACGACTGGCGGCCGTTCGTCCACACGCTAGGCTGTCACCCCCGGCGGACGGCCGCCGACGGCGCTGCACTCGATCCCGACGGCCGGGAAAGCGAGTCCGCGATCGAACTCGAGCGCACGTGGACCCGCGCCGACCTCTCCGATCGCGCGCGAACGTGGGGTCACGAAACCGAGGGCGACAACGCCATCGAAGCGGTCAACGAGGTCGCTCCCTTCCGAGTCCGCGAACGCGCCCCCACGCGGATCGGCAATCGAATGGGCCGGCCCGAGAAATCGGAGCGCCGCGATCTGAGCCCGCCGGTCCACACGCTATTCCCGATCGGGGAGGCCGGCGGCGCACAACGCAACGTCGCCGATGCGGCCAAACACGCCGAGACGATGTCGGACACGCCCGGCGTCGTCGAAATCGGGATCGGTCGCCAGCGCTGTGAGTCCTGTGGCACGGAGACGTTCAAGAACCGCTGTCCCGACTGCGACGCCCGGACCACGCCGGACTACCGCTGTCCCGACTGCGACCAGCGCCTCGAGCCAGACGACGCCGGCCGCGTCGAGTGCGACCGCTGCGAGCGCGAGGGCACCTGCGTCGAACCCCGCGAGATCGACATCAACGATGAGTACCGCTCCGCCCTCGAGTCGGTCGGCGAGCGCGAGAACGCCTTCGACATCCTGAAAGGCGTCAAGGGGCTCACCTCGACGAACAAGATTCCCGAACCCATCGAAAAGGGAATTCTACGGGCCAAACACGACGTTTCGGCGTTCAAAGACGGGACCGTCCGCTACGACATGACCGACCTCCCGGTCACGTCAGTTCGGGCGAGCGAACTCGATATCGACGTCGGCCAACTGCAGGCACTTGGCTACGAAACGGACATCCACGGCGAACCGCTCACCCACGAGGACCAGCTGGTCGAACTCAAAGTACAGGACATCGTCCTCTCGGACGGCGCGGCCGAACACATGCTCCAAACTGCCGACTTCATCGACGATCTCTTGGAGCAGTACTACGGCCTCGAGCCGTTCCACGAGTTCGACGATCGGCAGGACCTCGTCGGCGAACTCGTCTTCGGGATGGCACCGCACACCTCGGCAGCAACTGTCGGGAGAGTAATTGGATTCACGAGCGCGGCGGTCGGATATGCTCATCCGTACTTTCACGCCGCGAAGCGAAGAAATTGCGACGGTGACGAAGACTGCGTCATGCTCCTTCTCGACGGCCTTCTCAACTTCAGTAAGTCGTTCCTGCCCGACCAACGGGGGGGCAAGATGGACGCGCCCCTCGTCATGTCCTCCCGGATCGACCCCTCCGAGATCGACGACGAGGCTCACAACATGGACGTCGTCTCGCAGTATCCCCGCGAGTTTTACCTCGCAACCCGCGAGCAGGCCGACCCCGGGGACGTCGACGTCGAGATCGCCGAGGAGAACCTCGGTACCGATCTGGAGTACACCGGCTTCGAGCACACCCACGACACCACCGACATCGCGATGGGTCCCGACCTCTCGGCGTACAAGACGCTCGGCTCGATGATGGATAAGATGGACGCCCAACTCGAGCTCTCGCGGAAACTCGAGGCGGTCGACGAGACCGACGTGGCAGAGCGGGTCATCGAGTACCACTTCCTGCCGGACCTCATCGGTAATCTCCGTGCCTTCGCCCGCCAGGAGACCCGGTGTCTCGACTGCGGCGAGAAGTTCCGTCGGATGCCCCTGACCGGCGACTGTCGGGAGTGTGGCGGCCGCGTCAATCTCACCGTCCACAAGGGCTCGGTGAACAAGTACATGCAGACCGCGATCCAGGTCGCCGAGGAGTACGACTGCCGGCCCTACACGAAACAGCGCTTAGAGGTCTTAGAGCGCTCGCTCGAGAGCATTTTCGAGAATGACAAGAACAAGCAAAGCGGCATCGAGGATTTCATGTAGGAAATTTGCGCTGCGTGCGGTCGCGAAGCGATCGCACTCGGGAAAATTTCCATCAAAAGCACTCCTCCCTCCCCGTTGGGTCGGTCGTCGGCCCGCTCGTTCGCGCCGTCGGCGCTCACTCGCGGTCAGTGACTGGGTAACCGCCTGCCCTCCCCCGGGTCGTGCGCCTCTCGCAGTCGCTCGAGGCGCACTCCCGGCCACCGTAGAACGGACGAACGTCGGACTCAATCGCTGCCGACGCGCGTGATGCCCGGCATCTCCGCTTTGGTGTACTGTGGTTGGGGTGCACACTGCGGGTCCGGCAGCCACTTCCGGAGGCTCTCGTTGAACCGCTCGGGGCGCTCACGCGGCGTCCAGTGGCCGCAGTTCTCGATCAGGTCGAGTTCCGAATTCGGAAGCAGGTCCGCCGCGCGGATCGACCATTCGACGGGGACCAGTGGGTCCTGTTTCCCGTGGACGAGCAGCGTCGGGACGGACAGCGACTCGAGGTCGTCGGTGAAGTTCGTCTTGACGCGGCCGCTGAAGGAGAGTTCGTTTTCCTGGAATTCGGTAAACGCCCGTATCGAGCCGGGCTCCATCAGCTTCCGCCGGACGTCCTCGACGAAGGGGTCGGGTAGCGCGTCGGCGTCGGCGACGAGGCTATCGAGGACGCTGCGGACGCTCGCCGTGGTGGTGCTGGCGGCGATCTTTCCGAACTCGGTCATACCGGGGACCTGCGACAGGACTTTCCACTGGAGGGCGTTCGGCAGGCGGGCCCCGAGGCCGTAGCTATCGACGAGTGCGAGCCGGTCGACGCGGTCTTGATTGGCCAGCGCGTAGCCAAGCGCGACGCCCCCGCCCATCGAGATGCCGACCAGCGAAACGCGGTCGAAGGGCAGCGTCTCGAGGAACCCCTCGAGGACGTCGACGTACGTCTCGACGGTGTGGGCCACGTCGCCCGTGCTGTTGCCGTACTCCGGCCAGTCGATGGCGTAGACGCGGTAGTCGTCCGCGAGGGCGTCGATTGCGTGCCGCCACGAGACGGTCGCATCGTCGATGCCGGCACCGTGACAGAGGACGACGGGTGGCCCACTCGTTCCCGCTCGCCGGTAGGCGATCCGACAGTCGCCGATGGTAGCGACGCCGGTTCCGCTCATGATCGAATCACGTCGTCAGTACAATGGCCCGCGCTCGTATGAGGGACCGCATTGCCACTGAAGTTTTTTATCCGTGACGACGGTGAATCCGTGTCGTCCGTTCGTACCGGGCACCTGGTATCCAGTCTTGCTCCACCGATCAACGCCGGTCTCGGTCGTCGTGACCTGCGGGCCCCCATTCCGTCCGAAAAGACACCGTCGACCGACGCTGGGGTGCGACAAACTATCATGATACGCGTCTCTCGCTGGAGCGTGTATATCGGTTTCTATTATCGCACTGGCATCCACCGAGCCTCGCGACGGTTGAATCGCCGCGCGTGCGTCCTCGAGCGGCCGGGTCGAATAATGCGCGCTTGGGCTTTATCGGCGTCGCTGGCGTAGGCACTTCCATGGTCGAAACTGGCGAGACACCGGCGAAGGAAGGCGACGAAGAGGCAATCGAGGAAATTGAGGACCTCAGTTTCGGGCAGACGGTATACGACGAGGACGGTGAGGCGCTCGGGCGCATCCGCGGCTTCGAACAAAGCGGGTTCTTCGTCACCACTCGCGACGGAGCCGAAGGGCTGAGCGTCGATCACGCGCGCTCGGGCCAGGGGTTCGGCGAGGCAGAACTCATGTGGCGCTGCATGGAGTGTGGCGAGATGGGCGACATCGACGGTGGACTCCCCGACGAGTGTCCGAACTGTGGCACCGAGAAGGAGAACCTGATGTACTGGACCGAAGACTAAGTGTTCGTCGGCCGGTTCGCCTCCGTGGCCACCCTATTTCATATCGCACTCATAGGTTTATCTCAAAACGGAGCGTAGCGTCACCCGGTGAGTCACATGGCCGAAGAACGACCGCGATTGGCGTTTGGAACGACTGTCTACACCGAAGACGGCACAGAAATCGGCCGGATCCGTGGCGTCGACGAGAACGGACTTTACGTCACCCTGCAGGACGGACTCGAGGGGCTGAGCGTCGAGCACGTCCGATCGGGCCACGAGTTCGGCGAGGCGGAACTCATGTGGCGCTGCTGGGAGTGTGGCGAAATGGGCCGACTCGATAGCGATATTCCGGACGCGTGTCCGAACTGCGGCGCTGACCGCGAAGAGCTGTACTACTGGACCGAAGACTGAGCACCGAAGACTGAGACGGGCTACTGTCACTGGGTACCGGCGTCCGGCCGCCGACGGCAACCGTTTTTACCGCGCCTGCACACCTCGAGCCATGGACATCGTCGTCTTCGGTGCGGGCAGCCTCGGCAGCCTCCTCGGCGGCCTGCTCGCACGCGACCACGACGTGACTCTCGTCGCACGCGAGGACCACGCCCGCGCCGTCCGCGAATCGGGACTGCGCCTCGAGGGTGCCGTCGACGGCCAGACCCGTGTCACTCCCGCCGCGACGACCGACGGGACGGGACTCGAGGCGGACCTCGCCGTCGTGACGGTCAAGTCGTTCGACACCGCCGCTGCCGCGGCCGCGCTCGCGACGGGCTCGTTCGACGCCGTCCTCTCCCTGCAAAACGGGATGGGGAACGAAGCGACGCTGGCCTCGCGACTCGAGACGCCGGTGCTTGCAGGAACCGCCACGTACGGCGCGATCCGTCGAGAGGCGGGCGTCGTCGCGTGTACGGGCCGCGGCGAGGTCGTCCTCGGCGCTCGGGACGGCGGCCCCTCGGCGCTCGCAGACCAGGTCGGTGCGGCGTTTGCCGCCGCCGGCCTCGAGACGGTCGTCGCCGAGGACATGCCGCGTCGCCTGTGGGAGAAACTCGCGGTCAACGCCGGTATCAACCCCGTAACGGCGCTGACCGCGACCGAGAACGGGGCGGTCCTCGCCAAGCCGGCGAACGACCTCGCGCGCGCGGCGACCCGCGAAACTGCTCGCGTCGCCCGCGCCCGCGATGTCTCCCTCTCGAACCGCGAGGCGCTGGCTGCACTCGAGGCCGTCGCCGAGGCAACCGCGGCGAATACGTCCTCGATGCAACAGGACGTGCTAGCTGACCGGCGCACCGAAATCGACGCGATCAACGGCTACGTCGTCGACCGTGCGGCCGAGGCCGGGCTCGAGTCGCCGACGAATCGGACGCTGGCGGCGCTGATTAAGACGTGGGAGCGCGGCCGGGACCTTCGATAGCGCGTCTCGCTCGAGGGGTCGATGGTGAGGCCGCGACTGACCGAGTAACAACGAAAAACGACAGCGTTGGACCGAACGGGACGACCGAGGCGCTAGAACGGTGCTTCCGGGCCTTCGTCAGCTTCGCCACCGTCGTCGCCGAGGCAACCGCGGCGAATACGTCCTCGATGCAACAGGACGTGCTAGCTGACCGGCGCACCGAAATCGACGCGATCAACGGCTACGTCGTCGACCGTGCGGCCGAGGCCGGGCTCGAGTCGCCGACGAATCGGACGCTGGCGGCGCTGATTAAGACGTGGGAGCGCGGCCGGGACCTTCGATAGCGCGTCTCGCTCGAGGGGTCGATGGTGAGGCCGCGACTGACCGAGTAACAACGAAAAACGACAGCGTTGGACCGAACGGGACGACCGAGGCGCTAGAACGGTGCTTCCGGGCCTTCGTCAGCTTCGCCACCGTCGTCGTCGACGGTCTCACCGGGGAAGGAGGGGCTCATGCCGCCGCCCATGTCGTCGCCACCGTCCATGCCGGTGGAGGCGTTGACCGTCTCGATCTCGGGAATTTCCTTGACCATCCGGCTCTTAATTGCCTGGATCGTCATCGGGGAGATGCCACAGCCGCTGCAGGCACCGCCGAGAGCGATGCTGACTTCGCCGCTCTCGCGATCGATGTCCTGAATTGCGGCGCTACCGCCGTGCATCTGGATCTGTGGGAAGTTGCGTCGCAGGAAGTTCGTCACACGCTCTTCGAGGTCGCCCCCGTCGTTCTGGGTCTCAGTACTCATAGTACTGCCTTGGGTATCGGCCCCCCTAAACCTTCCGTCCGCCACGTTCGGCTGCCGGCGTCGCCCGCCGGCTGCGGTCACCCTCAGACGAAGCCGAAGACGCGCCGCAGTTCGGTCTCGATCTCCTCAATGTGGGTCTCGAGGACGTCTTCGAACTTGGATTCGTCGACGACGACTCCGGAAATCCGCCCGTAGGGGTCGTCGGGGAGTTCGATGCGGAACTCGCCGTCGCCTTCGTAGAAAGGCTCGCTCTCGTTTAGCACCTGCTGGTCGATCGCGTGGACGAGTTGGGAGTCGTAGCGGTCGTTCATCCGGTTGAATGCGTTTTTGTACGCCTGCTGGAGCTCGGGGAAGTAGTTGGCGTACTTGTCCTCGAACTTCTCGGGATCGAAATCGGCCATACCGGAGACAAGCGGTGGCGAGGACAAAAGTCGGACGATCGGCCGCGCTCGTCGCTGATCCGCTCGAGCAGCGGCCTGATCGGCGGTTCGGTGGTCGGACTCGAGACGGATCGCCGGTCAGCGCGACGCTCACATATAAGCGCCCGCACTTGCAAGCGGAACGAACACCCTCGCTCTCGGCGAGAGCGCCGCATATGGCCGTTGATCAGGACCCCATTCCGCGAGAAGCGCTGCCGCCGCGGTGGGGGCTCGCCGAGTACTGCGGCGATCGACTCGTCTATCGTCATAATCGGCCGTCGATCGAACTGATCGCGGACAGCACGCTCGCCGATCGGTCGCACCCGGGACTCGGCCTCTGTCGATGTTGGGAACTGCGCTACCGATATTTCGTGACCGACCAGACGGTCACGCAGTCGATCGGGCGCGTTTCGACGCGTCGGGCCGCGGTCGATGGGCTCCTCGAGTGCATGCGGCGGATCCACGACACCGTCTCGGCGGCCGACGGCCCGATCGAGGTCGGCGAGGTACTCAATGGCGTATCGCTTCGGGACCTCGTTCCGGAGGGGCTGTCACGGCCCGTGGAGTAGCCGCGTCCACCGGCCGATCGCCGTTCAGACGCGGCGTGCGAGGTGTGCCCGAACCGTTCGCTGGCAGTCGCCGCAGATTCCGTACAGCCGTGTCGCGGTCGACAACAGCGGATACCGAACGGAGAGGTCAGCGTAAAGTGATATTACTAGCGACCGGTGGTGCGTTCCGCCGGTCTCGTTCCGGTTCGTCGACTCGGTAAGACAATCTTGTCGCTCGCTCGTGAGCGTCTCGAGCCGATTACGGTAGCGCTCGAGGCGGTCGTGTTTCGCCCGCAGCACGTCGAAGCCACACTGAAGCAGCGACTCGTCGGCCGTCGTCCGCAGCCATGCGACGATCTCGTCGATGTCGTCGATCGCCGTCTCGAGTGCCTGTCGTTCCTCGTCCAGTGCGTCGCAAACCGCCGTCGCCTCGCGTTTTCTGTCGGCGGTCGCCTCGAGGACGGCGCGTTTGAGCGCCGGCGACCAGCCGGTTTCGGCCGCGAGCGCGACGGCGATGTCCTCGGTTAGCTCCGTTGCGATCGCTTCGACGGGGGAGTCGTCGGTCGCGACGTCGGCGGTGCTGTGTTGACGGACCGTCTCGGCGAACGCCTCGCGGACGGTGACGCAGCGATCGTCCGACGTCGACGGTGTCGATCCCGCCACTCCAACCGCCGTCGCCATCGCCGCCGCCGGTGTCCCGGTGGTTCCCCGCCGATATCGGGCCCCTTCGGCAGTGGGTGGTTCGGCCGGCACGTCTCGGACGCGGCGCTCGAACGCCTCGAACGCCGCTGCCCGATCCGTGGCCGCCTCGCGTTCCATCTCGACACGCGTCAGCGCCCGGTGGACGGCCGTGGTATCGCTCACGCGTTCTCACCTTGCGTACAGACCAGACCGCCGCGTTCCGCCTCGTCGCTGGTCAGGACGAACCGCCAGTCTCCGTCCCCGAGAGCGGTCACGTCGGTGATTCCGAACGTCTCGGTCGGCGTCGTCGTCCGCCGCAGGAGATCGATCCCGATCGGCAGGGTCGGGAACCGTCGCTCGTCGCATTCGATGGCGTATCCCCGCAGGGAGACCGTCCAGGAATCCCCGGCACCATCGGACTCGCGGCACACGCCGTATTCGCTCATCAGTGAAAGCGAGTCCAAGTGTGCGAGACTCGCTTTCACCGGATCCGTCGCGGCGTCGACCGGCGGGAGAGTCGCCGCGGCCGCCTTCAGGATCTGCGTCCGCTCGGCCGTATCGAGGTGCCGCTCGAGCTCCGACGCCATCGTCTCGAGCATCACCAGACAGAACGTGTCCCGGTCGGTCGGCGCTTCGGCCGCGGCCAGATACGTGTCCATGATTCCCCGTTCGGCAGCCTCGTGGCCGCGAGACGAGAGCGCCTCGAAGATGGCCCCCGAGACGTCGTGACAGAACTCGATCAGCGGGCTCTCAATCCGTCGATTCTCTGTGTCGACCCGCCCGAACGGCTCGTCGTTCGCGTGCGGTCGATCCGAACTGTCGGTTTCGGTCGCGACCGCGTCATCAGCTGTGCTCGCCGGCGGCTCCTGGCAGACGATGGGATCGTAAAACGGCACCTGCGGATCGTAGCGTCTGAGCGCGGCGCGGTACTGTTCGGTCGCTCGAGCGGCTTCGGCCGCGCCCGTCCGGGTCGCAAACCGGTGACCGGCGACCGGGACGGGCCGTTCGCCCGAGCGCGCGCCGACGACGTAGAACGCCCCGTCGTCGCTGGCCAGCCGCTCGATGTGATCGCGGATCTCTCGGAGTGTCGTTCCGACCATGGTTCCCTCGCGTCGTCCATTCGTTTAGGCTAGCCTAAAATATTATAAGTCCATCGGAACGTCGACCATCTCCCGAATCGTTTTTTCTCTCAACGGCCTACACGCGGCTCGAGGCGGGTTGTTTCCGGATCGACTGCCTGAATTCGGTGTGGGGAGCGGTCCGCGAGTCCCGCACTAATCGGTTTTGCGCCCGTCCTGAGCGTCGATTTGTGCTCGAGCATCGCTACTCGGCGTTCGACTCGCCAAGCGATGACGCTCATCGGATCGGTTTCATATATCGTCATAGGATTCATTCACGCCATTTTCCGAGATCGAACACGGTGACTCCCGCTCGAGCGGTTCGCACAGTGGTCAGGAGTTGTCACCGCCTGTTTCTCAGGTCGGATCCCGGTCGAACCGGTCGCCTCTCGGTGCCCCGCTCCTTTGGACGGCTGCAGGCACTGACACACGACGCCGGCCACTGTATACCGCCGGTCGTGCCGGCGGCCGCCGCTTCCCGGCCACGATACCACTGCGTCACCACCGCCTCCACGGATTCCGGCGAACGGGAGCACTCGAGCGGGTCACTCGGCCCGTCGCCTTTTCGGTATCGGTCGCCGGCGCTGCGCTCGAGTCTTGTCGGCGTTTACTGCCAGCGTCGAGTCGGCAGCCCCGGACGACTCGGATCGGTGCGGAGACATTGGTGTACAGCCGACGCAACTGCGAGCTCGGTGTCCGTCGCTATGGTCGCTGTCTGCCTCTATCGCCGAGGAGTCGCCTCTCATGCTCTCCTCTATCGGTTCTCGGTATCGATCACTTGCCCCGATATACCATATAACGATATATTGAATGCGTCCGGCAGCCTGCCACCGGGCGGCAGCACAGCGTTTATGCGCGCCAACGAGCTATTAGTGGTACACCCCCCGCTGTATCCGACAGTCGCCACCTCCCATGACCACGCAGATTCCGTTTGCGATCGACTTCCACGTTCACTCCGACGACTCCTACGACGGGCACGAACCGATCGAACTCATCCTCGAGCACGCTGCCGATATCGGGCTCGACGGGGTGGTCATCACCGACCACGACGAGATCGACGAGTCCCGCCGGGCTGCCGACCTCGCGCCCGAGTACGGCCTGATCGGCATCCCCGGCGTTGAGGTCTCGACTGAGCACGGCCACCTGTTGGCGATCGGGGTCGAGCGACGTCCCGATCCCGGGCAGCCGTTCATGGAGACCGTCGAGACCGTCCGCGAGTTAGGCGGTGTGGCGATCGTTCCACACCCGTTCCAGCGTAGCCGTCACGGCGTCCGCAAGCGCTGGATCGACGACGCGGACGCGATCGAGACCTACAACTCGATGCTCTTTACCGGCTACCGGAACCGTCGCGCTCGGACCTTCGCGAAGCGACGCGACTACCCCCAGATCGGGGCCAGCGATGCTCACTATCTCCCCAACGTCGGCAAAGCCTACACCGAAGTCCTGGTCACGCCCGACGCGGCAACTCCCACGAAGGCCGACATCGACGGCAACGATCTCATCGAGGCGATCCTCGAGGGACGGACCCAGATCTACGGCAAGCGGACGCCGATTCGCAAGAGCGCCGTCCAGTACGGAAAGGGGGCGGTACGCAAGACGGCGTACGTGTTCACCTCGCGTGCACCGCTGGTGCCGACAGTGCCGGCGTCGATGGATAGATCGACCTAGTGACGACACGGAACTGACCGGCCGATTTTGCCGATTTCGCCGATTTCGCCGTCGTCTCACACTTCGCTGTTGCTCACTGTGGACAGCGCAACACCGCATGCCACCTCGCTCGAGCGGCCGTCAGGAGAGTTGTTCGCCGACGATTTCGTCGGCGCGCTCGACGAACGCCTCCTCTTGCCCTTTCGGGACCGTCGCGCCCGCTGCAACGTCGTGACCGCCGCCGTCGCCGCCGACGGCGCGGGAGGCCTCCCCCATCACGGCCGAGAGGTCGAGTCCCTTGCGGACGAGCGAGTGCGTTCCTCTGGCGGAGACCTTGAGTTCCTCGTCGTTTTTCTCTGCGAAGGCGATGATCGGCTTCGAGCGGCTGATCCCCTGATTTCCCATCGCCATCCCCGCGACGATGCCGACGATGGTCTCACGGATCTCATCGCCCGCGTGGAACCACTGGACGTGCTCCTCCTGGGTCGTCCCCGTCTCGGTGACGAGATCGATCCCGTTTGAGAGATTCCGCCGGTGTTCGTCCAGAAGTTGCCGTGCGCGCTCGAGCGCGCCGTCTCGATCGCCGAGGCAGACGCCCAGTCCCACGTCGGCGCGTTCGTAGCGGGCGGTCGCGTTCAGCAGCGTCGAGAACTCGCTGGCGTCGCGGAGTTCGGTGCCGACGGGCTCTTCGCTCAGCACGTAGGCCGTGCCGACGAGCCCGTCGATCTTCGACGCCGGAACGCCACTCGAGACCGCTTTCCGGACCAGCGCGCTGGCGACGGTCTGCTTTTCCTCGTTCGTCAGGCCGGCCCAGCGCCGCCACTCGCCGTCGCGTTTCAACTCGAGCTCGAGTCCATCGAGAAATCGCAATGCGCCGTTGGCGTCGTTCGAGACGCCGGGGATGTGGACGTCGGTGGCGTACTCGAGCAGTTTGGGCAGTGGCCGGGTCTGTTTCCCGTAGAGCGCGAGGTCCTTGCCCGTCTCGAGGACGCCGGCGTCGACGCCTTCTTCGACGATCTTCGCGTTCGCGCCGTGGAGTTCGCCGCCGGAGGCCTGCATGTCGCCGACGGCCCCGACCACTGCGAGGGCGGCCAGATCGCGGTTGTCGGCGCGGGCCGTCGTCCCCGTGGGTTCCGTAACGGCCCCACCGTCGGTGGCAGCACCTCGAGAACTGCTGGCGACGCCCGCGAGCGCCCGCGCGAGGACGTAGCTCGCGCCGGCACCCGACAGCTCCGACGCGCCGTTGATCCCGAATAACAGCGGATTGAGGTGGTACTCCGTCTCCCGGTCGGCGGGCTGGTGATGGTCCGCGATGACGGGGGTGAAATCGCCCGCATCCTCGCGCTCGCCGATGAGATCGAGCTGGCCGCTCCCGAAGTCGGTAAAGAGGACCGTCTCGTAGTCGGTCGCCGCGATGTCCGCGATCGCGGCCTCGTCGAGCTGTTTCTCGAAGACGGTCTCGAACGGGATTTCGGCCCGCTCGAGCGCTTGTGCGGCGATCGCGGCACTGGTGAGTCCGTCAGCGTCGATGTGAGACGCGAGCAGCACGCGGTCGGCCGCGGACAAGCGCTCGGCGCACGCAGTGGCGCGATCCTCGAGTTCGGGAACCGGCCCTGTCATCGGTGCATCTGTCGATGATGGGTCGCCATCCGGGATAAGTTCCCGGATGCGCGTTCCGGCACCGCCGCTCGAGCTACGCTACTCGTCCCCGACCGCCGCGACCGTCTCTCGAGCGAGCGCCTCGAAGGTCGCTTCCTCGGGTACCACGTCGACCTCGAGTCCGTGCTCGGCGGCGGTCTCTGCCGTCGGCTCGCCGATGACGCCGACGGTCGCGTCCGCGAGCCCCTCGAGAGCCGCTTCTCGAACCCCGTGCTCGGCGGCGGCCGCGAGGAAGTGCTCGACGGTCAGCGACGAAGTGAAGCAGGCGGCGTCGAGCTCGCCGGCGGCGGCCAACGCGGCCGACTCGCCGCTCCCCTCGGGTCGCACCAGCCGGTAGAGGATCGTCTCGTGGACGTACGCGCCAGCCGCCTCGAGTCCCTCGAGCAGGACCGCGCTCCCGTGATCGCTGCGGGCGACTTCGACGCGCGCGCCGTCGACGGCGTCCGAAAGCGCGTCGACGAGGCCGCTCGAGGTGAACTCCTCGGGGACGAGGTCGACCGCGTACCCCTCCGTGCGGAGCGCGTCGGCCGTCGCGGGACCGATCGCGCAGACGGTCTCGTCGCTTGGCTCCCAGCCCGCCTCGGAGACGAGTTCGGCCCCGGTCTTGCTCGTAAAGACGACGTAGTCGGCGTCGGTCCGCGGCGTCGCGTCGGTCGATTCGACGGCGAGCATCGGATCGGGAACGGGCTCGGCACCGAGATCTGCGAGCAGTTCGACGGCGCGCTCGAGGCGGTCGTCGTCGGGGCGGAAGACGGCGGTGGTGGGCGTTTCGCGCATCCGTTACTCCTCGGCCCCCGGTTCGGCGGCGGCCGCGCCGTAGTCGGTTTGCAGGAAGTCCACGACCGACGCGCGCGTGCCGGCCACGTCGCCGATCACCGTCACCGCGGGCGGCGAGATGTCCTCCGCGTCCCGGACGTCGACGATCGTCTCGAGGGTGCCCGTCGCGACCCGTTGGCCGGGCCAGGTGCCACGTTCGACGAGCGCGACCGGCGTCTCGGGTTCCATGCCGGCCTCGCGCAGGGCTTTCGTGTAGTCGGGAAGGCGACCGACGCCCATCAGGACGACGATCGTGCCGCCGGTCGCGGCCAGGGCCTCCCAGTCGACGGCGGATTCCGGCTTCGTGGGGTCCTCGTGGCCCGTGACGAAGGAGACGGAGGAGGCGTGATCGCGGTGGGTAACCGGGATGCCAGCGACCGCGGGCGCGGCGATGGCGGCAGTCACTGCGGGAACGACCTCGAAGGGAACCTCGTGGGCCGCGAGGTACTCGGCCTCCTCGCCGCCGCGGCCGAAGACGAACGAGTCGCCGCCTTTCAGCCGGACGACGGCCTTGCCCTCGCGGGCGAGTTCGACCAGCCGCTCGTTGATCTCCGATTGGGGCGTGCGCTCGCCACCGGCGCGCTTGCCGACGTCCTCGCGGCAATCCTCGGGCAACTGCTCGATGATCTCCGGCCCGGGAAGCTTGTCGTGGAGGACGACATCGGCCGCCTCGAGCAGCCGCTTTGCTTTCACGGTCAACAGCTCGGGGTCGCCGGGGCCGCTGCCGACGAGGTAGACGGTGCCGGGCTCGGCGTCGGTGTCGGGTCCTGCCATGTCGATACTCGCTAGCTACTTCCCCTCGGGCTTATCTTCCTCGGAGACGCCGTCCTCGCGCTCGTCGCCGTCGGTCGCCTCGCGTGCGTCCTCGATCAA
This sequence comes from Natrinema sp. 74, assembly GCF_046097095.1. Lineage (NCBI taxonomy): Archaea > Methanobacteriati > Methanobacteriota > Halobacteria > Halobacteriales > Natrialbaceae > Natrinema > Natrinema sp. 74. The sequence continues at coordinate 1,676,965 of NZ_CP175698.1, read as the reverse complement.
CTCGGCCGCGCCGCGGTCCGCGAGATCTCGCGCGAACGCGCGGGCGGCCGCGGCGTGGTCTTCGATCGGCAGGTCGCGGCTGCCGGCCACCGACGCCTCGCCGTCGCGGTCGAAGACGCTGACGGTCGCGTGGACGTACTCGCCCTGGACGACCGCGTAGATGCCGACCGGCGCGATACAGCCCCCGCCGAGTTCGGCGAGGATCGCCCGCTCGACGGTCGTCTCGACGCGGCTCCGCGGGTGGTCGATCGCGGTCTGAATCTCCCGGGCGGTCTCGCCGTCGGGCGCGGTCACCGCGAGCGCTCCCTGTCCGGGCGCGGGGACGAACGACTCCGTGGAGAGCTTCTGATAGTCCACGTGGTGGGCGAGCCCGCTGCGCTCGAGGCCGGCCTGTGCGAGGACGATCGCGTCGTACTCCGTTTCGACTTCACGGCTCAGCGCCTGCTTTTCGAGTTCGGACAGCTCGTCGAACCACTCGTCGACGGTGCGGTCGTATTCGGGCTCGAAATCCTCGTTTCCGGTGTTCCCTTTCCGCTCTTTATCGGCCTCCGTCCGCTCCTGATGTTCTGCCTGCAATGCGGGCGCGAGCAGCTTCTCGAGGCGCGTGTCGACGTTCCCCCGGAGCGGCTCGACCGCCAGATCCTCGCGCGTCGACAGCAACTGGGCGCGCCGGCGCAGGCTCGAGGTGCCGACGGTCGCGCCGTCGGGTAGCTCCTCGAGCGTCGACCCGTCGGGCGTGATGAGCGCGTCGCCCGGTCGGCCCCGTTCGGGGACGGCGGCGGTCACGAGTTCGTCGGGCTGTTCGGTCGGCATGTCTTTCATCGAGTGGATCGCGCCGTCGAGGTCGCCCTCGAGGACGCGCTCGTCCAGTTCGCGGACGAACGCCCCCGTTTTCCCGAGGCGGTGGAGCAACTCGTCTCTGATCTGGTCGCCCGTCGTCTCGACGGTGACGAGTTCGACCTCGTACCGGCGGTCCTCCAGAGCCTCCTTCACTAGTGAGGCCTGCCGCCGGGCGAGTGCAGATCCCCTCGTCGCCAGTCGCAACGTCCCGCGCGTTCTCATAGGCGTCAGTCGGTGCCTGGGGTATGAAAAGCGCACGCTTGTCCGACGCACGCAGGTCACGGTCCTCGCTGACGCACTATCCGCGGGCTGGCCGGGCCTCTGGCCGACACTCCCTGCTCAAGAGCATGTGTGATAATACCACACAACTATTCTGCGTGACGTGTTCGGGGTGATATTTATGTACCTAACATGAGGACGTATGCCCGATGACGGACTCACTGTACGAGCGACTCGGCGGCGAGGACGCGATCGCGGCCGTCGTCGACGAGTTCTACGACCGTGTCGTGGCGGATGAACAGGTCGCCGACTACTTCGATGACGTCGATATGCAACGACAGCGCGCTCATCAGGCCCAGTTTATCAGTTCGGTCACTGGCGGTCCGGTCGAGTACACCGGCGCGGAGATGGAAGCGGCCCACGAGGGAATGGGCATCACGCCGTCGGACTTCCGGGCGATCGCGACCCACCTCGACGACGCCCTCGCCGAGTTCGATGTCGACAACGACGACCGCGAGGCCGTCCTCGAGGAGATCGCGAGCTATAAGTCCGATATCGTCACCGCGGCCGACTGAGCTAGGTCCACGACTCGGGCGAGACGTTCCTCCGGGCGAGCGACATGAGCGCGGAGCCACCGGCCCGTCGCGCTCCGCTGGACCGACACCTGCGCTGGTCGTTCCGGTACCGTTCCGTCGAAGTCGCGCTGTTTTCTCACCCTTGCTCCTGGCAGCCGGCTTTCTCCGAGGGTCGTCGAGAGACGGCTCGTCGAACACGGCGCGGTCGGCAGGGCCAGAACTGCTAACAGAACCGAACCAGATTACCGATTATGCGCTGGTCTACGGGCACCGGTCTTTTCGTCGCCGATCGAGTTCCACGGTACGTGATCGGCTTCGCGATCGCGCTGCTGATCGGGTTGATCGGCGAAATCACGGTGTACACCGCGTCCGGAACCGAATTCGTCACCAGTGGGCAGTTTCTGGTCGGCGTTGTCACTACTGTTCCCGCCATCGGTGGGATCGCGTACGGCGGACAGTGGCTTCGGAACGCGGACTTCTCGGCGGATCGCTATTCACGGGTCGTCAGGTGGGTCGTCGGCGGGCTGGTGGTATTCCTGCTTATCAACCTCGCGCTCATCGCCACGATGCCGCCCGAATCGTGGGCGGAGGTCGTGTCGTGGATCAGGTGGGCCGTCGTCCTCGGCGCTGCCACCGGCTTACTGATCGGCTGTCTCGAAGGGAAAGCCATCGAGCGCACGCTGGAGGCAGAACGCGCCTCGCTTCGGGCGACACACCTCGAGGAGCAACGAGAGTACCTCGATTATCTCAACAGCATCCTCCGTCACGAGGTGTTAAACACCGCGACGGTCGTCAACGGCTACGCCTCGCTGCTCTACGAGGAGGCGTCGACCGACCAACAGCGGCGATGGGCCGAGATCGTGATCGACGAGTCCGAGGAGATGTCGACGGTGATCGACGACGTCCGTATTCTGTTGCGATCGGTCGACGGCGAGTGGCGACTCGAGCCGGTCGACGCCTCGCAGGTCCTGACAAACGAAGTGCGGAAACTGGAACACAAGTCGGGCCCCATCGACGTGGAGACGTCGATTCCCGACGACGTCTTCGTCCGCGCGGACGAGCTGCTCGCCCGCGTCTTCGGCAACCTCCTCTCGAACGCGGTCGAACACAACGACGCCGAGACACCTCGCATCGAGATCACGGTTGAGCCCGGCCCAGAGACCGTTCGCTTCGAAATCGCCGACAACGGCCCCGGAATTCCGGACGCAAAGCTTGAGTCGCTCTTCGACCGGACCGAAAGCCACGGGAGCACGCACGGGCTGGGGCTTTATCTGGTCCACCAGTTGGTGTCTCGGTACGGCGGCTCCGTCGAACTCGTCGATACCGGGCCGGAGGGCAGCCGCTTTGCGGTCGAACTCCCGGCGGCCTCGAGCGCCCGGCACGACGCCGAAGACGCGCCGACGACCGCGCTCGTACTACTGTAGACCGGTCGCCTACAGCGCTTCCTTGTACGCCTCGAGCGTCCGCTCGACGTCTTCGTCGGTGTGGCCGTAGCTGACGAACTGACACTCGAACTGGTTCTGTGAGAGGAAGACGTTCTGCTCTTTCATCTGGCTCCAGAAGATGCGCCGCCAGCGCTCGGTCTCGGCGTGTTTCACGTCGGCGGCGTTTTTGGGACTGTAGTCGTAGCGCGGACAGTCCGGATCCTGCCGACAGCCGGCCGGACACTGGTCCTCGAGCGTGTCGGGGCTCGGCCCCTCTCGCGTGAAGATGACCTTGAACATGCTGTCGGTGCCGGTGACGGTGTAGCTGGGGGCCTGGTCGGCGACGATGTCGGTTAGCCCGCGACGCAGCCTGTCGCCTAGCCCGTTGACGTGGTCGTAGACGTCGTTTTCCGCGGCGAACTGCAGGGTCTCGAGGCCGGCGGCCATCGTGACGGGGTGGCCGGAGAAGGTGCCGGCCTGGAAGACGTCGCCGCTGGGGGTGAACTGCTCGATGATCTCGGCGCGACCGCCGATCGCACCGACGGGGAAGCCGCCGCCGATGATCTTGCCGAAGGTGGTCAGGTCGGGCGTGACGCCGAACTCGCTCTGGGCGCAGCCGAGGCCGCCGACGCGGAAGCCGGTGATGACCTCGTCGAAGATCAGCAGGGAGCCGTGCTCGTCGGTGAGCTCCCGGAGGAACTCGTGGTAGCCGTCTTCGGGGTAGACGATGCCGTAGTTGCCCAAGATGGGCTCGGTGAGGACGGCCGCGATGTCGTCGCCGTGTTCCTCGAAGACCTCGCGGACCGCCTCCTCGTCGTTGAACGGTACCGGCAGCGTGTGCTCGGCGAACGACTGGGGGATGCCGGCCGAGGAGGGGCGCGGATTTTCGGCGTCGCCCTCGACCAGCGTCGACTCCTGTGCGCCGTGGTAGCCCCCTTGCATGACGACGATCTTGTTCCGTCCGGTGTACCCCCGCGCGAGGCGGACGGCGGAGGTGGTCGCTTCGGTTCCCGAATTGACGAAGCGGATCTTCTCGACGCTCGGGACGTGCCGGACGACGAACTCCGCGAGATCGACCTCGACTTCGGTCGGCGTGCCGTACATCGGCCCCTCGCTGGCCTTCCGCTGAATCCCCGCCCGCACGGGCTCGGGGAGGTCGTGGCCGAGCAGCAGCGGCCCGAGCCCCATCACCCAGTCGACGTATCGGTTGCCGTCGGCGTCGATCACGTGGCCGCCCTCGCCTTTGCGGACGAAAAACGGATACGGCTCGATCGCCGCTCGCACCGCGGAGTTGACGCCGCCGGGCATCACCGACAGCGCCCGGTCGTACAGCGCTTGCGAGTTGTCTTCGGACATACGCGACTGTTGGGATTCGGACGGGAAAGTAGTACCGAGGTCCGTCGACATCGGCGTCGTTCGGACGCCGAACGTGTACGGCTCGAGTTCAGACGGCGTCGGGACCGGTCTTGCCGGTCCGGACCTGGGTTGCGCCCTCGACGGGGAGGACGAAGATCTTGCCGTCGCCGGGCTCGCCGGTTTCGGCGGCGTCGCGGATGGCATCGACGACCTCTTGGGCCGGGATGTCGGCGACGACACACTCGATTTTGACCTTCTGGTGGAGGTCGACCGTGTACTCCTCGCCGCGCCACTGGCCTTTCTTCGCGGGCTGTGAGCCGCGGCCAGAGACGTTGGTGACGGTCAGCGACGGTGCGCCGGCTTCGGCGAGAGACTGCTTGATCTGGCCGAGGCGGTCGGGGCGGACGATCGCGGTGACCATCTTGATCTCGCCGGCGTTGGGGTCGCCGCCGTCAGAGCGAACCGCTGACGAGGATCGCGACGCATCGAGTCGCTCACCGCCGTCGGTGCGGAGGGCTTCATCGGAGTTACCGCCGTCGGTGGCGACCTCGGGCTCGCCGAACTCGGGGTAGGTGTCGACGCCGTGTTCGGAGACGTCGAGCCCTTCACGCTCGTGCTCGGGCGTGACACGGGCCTGACCGGCGAGCTTGAAGGCGAACCAGATGAGGCCGGTCGCGGCGATCGTCCAGCCGGCGATGACGACGACGCCGATGAGCTGTGCGATGAACACGTCGACTCGGCTGCCGCTAACGCCGCTCATGTATTCGGGTGTGGCCACGACCGGGAGCAACAGCGTCCCGAGGACGCCGGCCGAACCGTGGACCGGGAAGACCGCACAGACGTCGTCGATCTGTAGGTAGTTCTCGACGATGTCGAAGACGATGGGGAGCTGGGCACCGGCGAGGCCGCCGACCAGGAACGCACCCCACCAGCTCGAGGCGTGTGGAATCGCGGTGATCGCGGCCAGGCCGGCCAGCAGACCGTTGGCGACGTACAGGGTATCGACTTTGCCGGTCTTGAGCCAGGCGACGAGTCCGGCACCCATCGCACCGCAGGCCATCGAGACCGTCGTCGTCAGGGCGACGCGACCGAGCTGATCGCCGAGGAACGCGCCCTCGCCGATGATCGCCGAGGTACCGACGTTGAAGCCGTACCAGCCGAAGGCGAGGATCAGCGTCCCGAGCGCGGCGAAGGTCAACGAGTGCCCGGGAATGACGTTTGCGCTCCCGTCGCTGTTGTACCGATCCATGCGCGGACCGAGGATCCACGCGGCGGTGAGACCGGCGATGCCGCCCATCCCGTGGACGATCATCCCGCCGGCGAAGTCGTCGAACAGCACACCGTTGTACGAGAGCAGTTCGCCCGCCCAGGTGAGTCCGGTGACGACGGGGTAGATCACCGCGGCCAGCAGGAAGGTGTAGGTAACGTACGCGCGGAGCTTTGCACGACCGGCGACGGCACCCGAAACGATGGTCGCTGCAGTCATGGCGAAGACCGCACCGTACAGCCAGTCCATCCAGTTGACCGCCTCAGCGTTGTACTGGAACGCGAGACCGTTTCCGGCGACGAGCCCCTCCACGGTGGAACCGATCAGGAAAAACACCGTTACGCCGACCGACCAGGTGAGCAGGTTCTTCGTCAACTGGTTCGCCACGTTTTTCGAGCGGACCTGCCCCGCCTCGAGCATGGCGAAGCCGGCGTGCATGAAGAAGATCAGGAACGTAGCGACCAGAATCCACGTGTAGTTGATCGCCTCGATCAGCATCTCGGCGTCGGCCTGCAGGAGCGTCGGCTCCATCAGTCCTTCACCCCCGTGTAGCCCGCTCTGCCACCACTAGATTGTAGACGTTTGTCCATGTCTGGGACGATCGAACTCATGGTTGTATTCTGAATCACGTCTGAACTCGATGGACTAGCCCAATATAAGGATTAGCGTTGACGTTTGGCTAAAAATATTTGGCTGGTAGGAACGAGCGCACAGATCTAGAGGGGATATAATGTGTACAAGGCAATTCGATCTCACGAATTTTTCGAGCTGTGGTTATATATTCTCTCTTTGTAAGGCTGGAAAAACTCCGGCCGAACGATCTCCCTGCGTACCAGGCCGATAGAGCGCCCTCGAAAGCCGACTACCGCTCGCGCGCGGCAGATGTTGCCACATGTTCGGATCGCGGACGAGCAAATGGCGGTTCGTCAAAATAGTACCGCGTCGTCCGATTCCACCGCTTGCCAGCGTCGACGATGGCGATACCGAGGTGGCTTCTCGGCGCACCGCGGGACCGCACGAACCGACGACCGCCGTCTATCGGCGTCGATCCGCGGTGAGGTGCGCCGCGACGTCCTCCGCGAAGTAGGTCACAATAAGATCCGCTCCTGCACGTTTGATCGAGAGCAGCGACTCGAGGGCTACCTCCTCGAGATCGAGCCACCCCTTTTCGGCGGCGGCCTGTAGCATGGCGTACTCGCCGGAGACGTTGTAGGCGGCGACAGGATGGTCGAACTCCCGGCGGACGGCACCGACGATGTCCAGATACGGCAGGGCGGGTTTGACCATCATCATGTCAGCGCCCTGCTCGGCATCGAGACGGGCCTCCCGCAGGGCTTCGCGGGCGTTCGCGGGATCCATCTGGTAGTGTCGCCGGTTCCCGAAGGCGGGCGCGCCGTCGGCGGCGTCCCGGAACGGACCGTAAAAGGCGCTCTCGTACTTGACCGCGTAGCTCATGATCGGGACGTGTTCGAACCCCTCGCGGTCCAACGCCGATCGGATGACGCCGACCATCCCGTCCATCATCCCGCTCGGCGCGACCATGTCTGCGCCCGCACGAGCGTGAGAGATGACGATCTTTTCTAAGGCCTCAAGCGTCGCGTCGTTGTCCACGGTCAGCGTCGGTTCGCAGGCTGGTCCGTCCGCTTCGACGACGTCCCCGTCGGTTCGTAACTCCTCCTCGAGCGGGCCGCAGTGGCCGTGGTCGGTGTACTCACAGAGACAGACGTCGGTGATGACGTAGGCGTCGGTCTCGCTCGTGATCCGGCGCAGTGCCTCCTGGATAACGCCGTCCTCGGCCCAGGCGCGGCTTCCCTCGGGATCTTTCGACTCCGGAATGCCAAAGAGCATGACCGCTTCGACGCCGGTCTCGAGGACTTCCTTGACGCGGGCGACCGCGTCGTCGATCGGGACCCGCTCGTGGCCAGGCATCGACTCGATCGGGACCCGCTCGTCGGTCGTGGCGTCGACGAACACCGGCGCGATCAGGTCGGCGGGCTCGAGGCTCGTCTCGCTGACGAGCCCACGAACCCGGTCCTGTCGGAGCCGCCGGGGACGATCTGTGAGATCCATATACGAGCATTCGACGGGAGTCGCAAAAGCGCCTCGCTCGCGAACCCGGTCTCGCCGACCGCGCTCTCCCGCTCGCTCGAGGGCACTCATGGCAGTCGCCCGTTGTCATGACTGGAGTACCCGCCCGTGCACTCCGGTCTCACTCGCGACTGCCTTATTGGGCCTGCGTGAAAATGCCGTTCGATGGCAGCACAGTCACGCCGAAAGGGTGCGGCACGGTGTATGGACTGCGGCAGAGCGCTGGCGGTCTGGCTCTCGCCGGACGGGATTCGACCGATCGGCAGCGCCGACGGCTGTCCCTGCGGCGGGACCGCGTTCCGGCCGTTCGAGTAGCCGACTGACGACGGCCGCTCGGTTATGATGCCGTGGCGAGAGCAGGCAGCGTCCTTTCCCGGAGATTGGCTATACACCCGCTATGTCTGACGCCGAGGAGGCGGTCACGGCGCTCGAGGAACTCGGCCTGACGGAGTACGAGGCCCGGTGTTTCGTCGCACTGACTCGGATCTCGAAGGGGACTGCCAAGGAGATCAGCCAGGTCGCGGACGTTCCCCGCTCGCGAGTATACGACACTATCGAGCGACTCGATCGAAAGGGGCTGGTCAGCGTCCAGCAGACCGAGCCCCGCGAGTACAAGGCCGTCTCGGTCGAAACGGCGTGCCGGCGGATCCGCGAGGACTACGATTCCCGGATCAACGCCGCCGAGAACGCCCTCGGCCAGCTCGAGGAGCCGGACTCGCCGGACGACGAGGGAATGTGGGCGATCACCCAGCGCGAACACGTCACCGAGCGCGTCGTCACCTTCCTCGAGGAGGCTGAGGACACCGTCCACTACCTCGTTCCGGCGACCGAGGTTGCGGACCGAGAGATCCTCGCGGCACTCGAGTCGGCTGCCGACCGCGGTGTCGACGTGTGTATCGAAGTTCCAACGGACGACGACCGCGACGACTTCATGGACGCGGTCCCGAGCGCGGACGTCGTTATCGCCTCGGACCTCGAGACGACACACACCGTCAACACCCAGTGGCCGGCCCAGTTGCTCATGGTCGATCAACGATCGATCATTGCGGCCGGGATCAAGGAAAGCGACCTGCCGAACGTGGTCAACGAAATGGCCGTCTGGACCTACGGTCGCGATCACGGCTTCGCCGTCTGGATCCGCGAACTACTCGACAACCGCCTCACTGACCGCGACGGGGACGCTACCCCGAGTCGCTGACCTTTCGCGCGACCGAACCGAAGACGTACTTTTAAGTAAACGTCCCTCGTTTGATCTGTTAGCAATGGCCATAGACCCACAGTTCCACGAGAACCGCGAACAGGTCGACGAACACGAGGGACACGTCGTCTGGGGACCCGTCGACGAACCCGAAGAGCTCGGCATTCACGGCACCCACGTCGCGGTCGATTTCGACCTCTGTATCGCGGACGGGGCCTGTCTCGAGGACTGTCCGGTCGACGTCTTCGAGTGGGTCGACACGCCGGACCACCCCGAGAGCGAAGAGAAGGCGGATCCGGCAAACGAAGCACAGTGTATCGATTGTATGCTCTGTGTCGACGTCTGTCCGGTCGACGCCATCGATGTCGACGCCGGACGAACGGCGTAAAATTACTCGGCGCGGTCGACGTCGACCTTCTCCTTTAAGTTCTCGAGGCCGTCGGCTTCCGCAAGCTCCTGTAGCCGCTCGCGGAAGTGTTCTTCACAGAGGCCGACTTTGAGCCCGTCGGACTCCGCGGCGAAGGCGGCCTCGCGGTCACAGTAGTGACAGTTCATACACGCCTGTAGGGACCAGGGTGCATTGAACCCTCCGCTATCGGCGAGTGTTCAGGGTGATCCCGCCGGGAGGTCGAGTCGCTCGTAGGCCCGCCGGGAGAGTCCGTCGACGCCGAGTCGGTCGTCGTGGGCGTCGCTCCCGCCAGTCGCGAGCAGGTCGTCCCGTTCGATCGCCCGTTCGACCGGCTTGCGGTCGACCTCGCGACCGTAGGGATATCGCAGTTCGACGGCGTCGAGTTCGGCCGCCAGCGCGAGCGCGCTCTCCGGATCGCGGTACCGTAGCGGATGGGCCAGCGAGACAAGTCGACACGACTCGGCCAGCGCTCCGTGGCCGCGCTCGAACGACGGCACCTCGCGAGGAACGTAACACGGACAGTCGGAGCCGATCAGGTGATCGAACGCACCCTGATAGTCGTACTCTGCCTCGGGGTGGGCCTCGATCGCCCGTGCGATATGGGGCCGCCCGAACCCGCCGTCGATCGTCACGTCCAGTTCGATCCCCAGCCGCGATTCGACGCAGTCGACGATCGCCCGCCCGCGCTCGATGCGGTTCGCTTGAATCTTCTCGAGGATCGCCTCGAGCTCCGCGCTCGGCTCGAGTCCGTACCCCAGCAGGTCGATCCGCTGGCCCCCCTCCGTCCCGACCCGGAGCTCGATCCCGTGGAGCAGCGTCACCCCGTCGCGCTCGACGACCGGCCCGTCGAACGGCTGGACCCGGTCGTGGTCCGTCACCGCGACGACGGAGACCCCGTCGCGGCGCGCGGCCTCGGGAACCTCCTCGAGTGTGAGGTTCCCGTCCGAGCGCGTCGTGTGGACGTGTAGGTCCGCGTATGGCATATCGTACCCGAACGGCCCCGCTCCCAAAGGCGTTTCTCCGCCCCCGCGTTTGGTTTTCCGCCGTCTCTAGGGGTATACTAGGAATTCTAGGTATGCAGTGCGACTAGGAAACATAGATGGACAATGTTTATAATTATCGTTCACAGAGGATAGGGTGTAATGCTGCTCAATGGCACCGGTGAGGTCATCGACGACCACGAGTACCCCGCGACGACCGAGGAACTGATCGAGGAGTACGGGGACCGCACCCTCGAACTCCCCAACGGAAGCGAGACGGTCGGCGATGTACTCGCCCGCCTCGAGTCCGAAACCTTCGAAGGGCCGGAGGACGCCCGCTTCGCCGTCTACTCCGCCGTCAGCGACAAGGCCGTCGGCCGCGTCGGCTACAGCGACCGCGACCCGAACCCGGTCGGCAGTCCGTACGCGCCCGACGCCGTTTCCTTCTAAGAACGAAGTTTTTTACTCTCGGGTCGGCCTCCGGCCAACCGCTCGAGCTAAAAAAGGCCGAGCGCGCCGACGGCGCGCTCGGTACTGCCACTTGCACTTTCGGCAGGCGGGGGGTCCACTAGTAGCACCCGCGAGCGACCGTTGGGAGCGATCGGGCCGACGACTGATGTGAGCGAGCAGCGCGATCAAACGGAAGGAGGAGTGTTCTCGTGAACGTAGTGAACGAGAGCTCGGAAGACACGAAGCGTCTTCCGGTGCTTTTATACTAACTTTTGCCGAGGGCGCGGCGAAGCCGTGCCCGTAGAGCAAAATTTAGTTGAATGTGTCGATGACCGGGATGCCTTCGGTCTCGAAGTCCGTCATGGCGTCGAGTTTGTCGCTGACGTCCTCGAGACCGATCGTGTCGGAGACGACCTTTTCGGGCTCGAGCTTGCCCGTCGAGACCATTCGGAAGATCTCGTCGTAGCGGGTCGGCGGCATGCCCAGCGAGCCGATGAACTCGATCTCCTGCATGACCATCGCGTCGGACGGGAGGGGGATCACGCCCTGTTCGTCCTGGGTCGTGAGGCCGACCTGGATGTGCTGGCCGTGGGCGTCGAGACTCGAGACGGAGTTTTGGCTGGTCGTCGCGATGCCGAGCGCGTCCATCGAGACGTTGGCACCGCCGTCGGTGATCGCCGAGACCTCGCCGGGGACGTCGTCGGCGTCCTCCGCGCTGATCGTCTCGACCGCACCGAGGGACTCGGCTGTCTCGAGTTTCTCGTCCTTGAGGTCGATGGCGACGACGTTCGCGCCGAGCGCGTCGGCGATGTGGACCGCCGAGAGGCCGACGCCGCCACAGCCGTGGATCGATACCCAGTCGCCCGCGCCGACATCCGCGCGGTGGGCCAGCGCGTGGAACGAGGTCATGAACCGACAGCCGAGCCCGGCCATGTCGACCGAGGAGACGCCGTCGGGGAGTTCCACGAGGTTGTGGTCGGCGACGGGGACGTGGACCTGTTCGGCGAACGCGCCCTGGGCTTGCTCGATGAACCCGAGCGGCATCACGTTCTCGCAGATGTTCGAGTGGCCCCGCTGACACCGGGGGCAGGTCCCGTCGCCGAGGTTGAACGGAACGGCGACGTGGTCGCCCTCCGCGACGCTTTCGACGTCGTCGCCGACGGCGGCGACGCGGCCGGCGGGTTCGTGACCCAGAATCTGACCCGGCTGGGTCTCGAGGCCGAGCCATCCCCAGTCGCCTTGCCACCCGTGCCAGTCGCTGCGGCAGACGCCACAAGCTTCGAGTTCGACGACGGCCCCGTCCGGCGCGGGCTCGGGCGCGTCGACGTCTTCGATCGATAGCGGTTCACCGTGTTCTTCGAGAACAGCTGCTCGCATGAGTATGACTAACTATGTCACAGTATAAATACGTGCAACCCCGCTGCAGCGATTGATAGCGATGCGAGCGAGGCGGTTCAGGTCCGGTCAGTTCGGAAACTCGAGCACGGTATCGCGCGAGGACACCGACCCGTTCCGGTAACCGTCGACGTGACCGTTCGACCGGATGCGAGAGGCGACGGCGGGGCGGTAGCGAACGTCGAGTTGTTCGCCGCAGACGGTAGTTCAGAGACCGTCGTGAACCTTCGACCCTCGACCTGCGGCAGAGCGCGACGGACGCGTCGTGTTCTGCCGTTCGCTATCGGTGCTCGAACCGGGATGAGACAACTGACGTCCGTTCGAATCCGATCACGCATTGTTGAGAGACGTGAAACCGTCGACATGAACCGTTCATCGCGAGGACGACTGCTTTCGGAATCCGGGCGAGATGCCCACGAAAAACCGGTCGGGCACGGATACGTGATCGAACTCGAATACACTGTTCGCTGCTGTGAAATACCATTTCAAGATACTATTTAGATTGATCTTATATCTACGAAACATCTTACCGATCAGGTAGCTAACACCATTCGTCTGGACCGTGGACGTATGGGTAAAAACGACAGTGGTGGCAGTGAGGATCAGTCATCCGTACTATCCCCCGGTCGCCGACGGTTTCTGGGAGGCGCTGCGGGCGTCTGCCTTGCATCGACCGTCGGCATCGGGAGCGTCGGGGCGACGGAATCGAGTCCAGGTGACGAACGGTGGCGAGTCGATTTCAGCAGTCCGGACTCCCTCTCCGATCCCTCCCTGTCACCCGTGGTGGACGGCTCCCTCTTCGTGAATAATGATGCCGTCCACGCACTGACCGCGTCGACGGGTGACGAGGAGTGGCAGTTCGACGTCGGCGAGACGAGACTTCTCGATTCGCCGATCGTGTCCGATGGCACCGTCTTCGTCGCGACTGACGTTCCCTACACCTCGGAAACACGGGACGAGAGCGACACCGCCGTGTACGCACTAGACGCGGCGACGGGGACACAGAAGTGGCAGTTCGACGCGTACGACCGGTCGGTCGCACCCCTAGTAGTCGCGGACGACACAGTCTTCATCCCGAGACAGTTTTGCGTCTACGCGGTGGATGCAGCCACCGGAGACCAGCGATGGCAGTTCAAGGTCGGCTACGGGGTCGAGGACAGATTGACGGTGTCGGATGGCACGCTCTACGTCGGTGATTCTGAGGGGAACGTGTTCGCCGTGGACGTAGCCACGGGTGAAGAAGTGTGGCGCTTCGACGTCGGCACGCGATTGACCACCGAACTGACGGTCGCCGATGGCACGCTCTTCGTCGGTGCGATGGGCGGGTGGGAGCGATACGGCGGAGCGGATATGGAGTACTACGTCTCCGCACTGGACGTGGCGACCGGTGACGAACGGTGGCGTTTCACGTTGGATACGGCGACGGGAGAAGACGCGTCCAGCAGCGAAGATCCGAAAATCGAGTTCGTGACCGTGGAAGACGACACGGTCTTCGCCGGATCGGACGAGTGCTACAGCGATTCTTCGGCGTGTTCGAGCCTGTACGCCCTCGATGCGACGACGGGCGAAGAGACGTGGCAGTTCGAGGCGACCGATTCGGTCGACACGATGACGAAGGTGAACGGAACGATCTTCGTCGGGACCGCATTCGAGCGGGGGGGCGACGCGGCCGTCTATGCGGTAGATGCGGACACGGGCACGGAACTGTGGTGCTTCAACGCGGACAATATGATAGACTCACCGATCACGGTGGTGAACGGAACCCTCTTCGTCGTCAACAGAATCATCAGAAGCTCTTCCCCGGATTTCGAGGACGCCTATCGGTTGAACGCGCTGGATGCGGCCACGGGCGACGAGAAGTGGAATTTCGTCGCCGAGAACGGCATCGACTCGCTGAGGTTCGCGGACGACACCGTCTTCTTTTCGGCTGACCAGACGACGGTGCACGCGCTGGACGCCGGCACGGCGGACTCAAGCGAGGAGTCCGAAACGACCGATACCGAACCGGACGCTGACGGTGACGAATCAGCCGCGTCCCGATCGAATGCTGGCGAGGGGAGCTCGGGGGAGACGGCGAACGACGGATCGAACGAGAGTCGCTCGGGCGGTGATGAGAACGAGTCTGCCACCACTTCGGTGGCCGCTGACGACACCGAGTCCGACGACGGGGCGGAAAATCCCGAAGACGAGATGCCCGGGATGGGAATTCCGGCGGCAGTGACGAGTCTCGGCGGTGCCGGATACATGTTGAAACGGCGACTCGAGCGCTTCGACTCTAACGACTCGTAGTCGAACGACGAGCGACGAGTCCGCCGTCAGTCCAGGAACTCGAGTGCGTCGCCGAACTCGAGGGGTACCCCGCCTTTCCGGTAGCCTTCGACGCGGCCGTCCGGACGGGCACGATAGACGATGGCCGGTCGATGGCGCACGTCGGGTTGTTCGCCGCGGACGGCAGACCAGGCGTCGTCCCGGAAACTCGAGCAGTCGACGAACAGGGTTGCACCGCCGCCGTGTTCGGCCAACTGACCGTTGGTCTTGGTCTCGGCGGTGTCGCGGACGGCGGCGACGGGGCCGGCGGCGGCGCGGGTCCCCGGCGGCTGGGGGCGGGTGACTTCGACGAGGACGTTGGTGTCGTCATCTTCGGCCCGGAAGTCGAGCGAGTGGCCGGTCGTCACCTCGATTTCGGGCACCACGTCGTAGCCCGCGTCGGTGAGTATCTTCGCGGCGATGAATTCGGCCATCGCGGCGCTCATCCGGACGCGATCGACGTGAGTACTGGTACCGAGCTTGCCCGACATGACGTGGCGATACTCGTCTAAGACGCCGGTTCGGAGGAAGTCCTCGAAGAAGCGAGTGGCCTCGCGGCTGCCGGTGTCGGGGAAGCCGGCGGCGTGTTCGCTGAAGAACGAGCGAGTGGAGTCGCGCCCGTCTTTGGACATAAATACCGGCAGGAAGAACCACGAGAGGTGCGGATAGTCGGCGAGCCAGGGGGATTCCTCGTGGAGCGTCGCGGTCAGTTCTCGCTTGGCCCACCGCGAAACGTGGTGGGGGACCTCCCGCCAGCCGAACTTGTCGGTCTTCCACAGCGAGGAGGGCGTTTCCGTATTGCCCATCCAGTAAGCCTCGTCGTCGGCGCGTGCAAAGAGGGCGACGTCGCCGTTGTCCATCTCGAACCGGTGTGATTGCCAGTCGCCGCCGATCGCAAACCACGGCGTGACGGCGCGAGCGCCGATATTCGATCGCAGGGGCTGGAGAATATCGTTGTGCACTCGCCCATCACTCCAGGACTGGGGCGAGTATCGAAAGCGAAGCGGCCGTGCCACGGTTTCCCGTAGGATCCGGGGGTGCATACGTCTTACGCGATTCGCGGACGAGCGGAAACGGTGTGAGGGACCGTTACATTAATGGTCGACAGCCGCCTATCTTGCGTATAGTTACCATGTCAATGGGTGCCTACGACGAAGACGAGCACGAGCGCCGTGAACGACAGGCCTCCGCGGTCGATACGGAGTTCGACGACGAGCGGACGGTTTACCACGGTGAGGTCGAGTACGACTCCGGCGACTCCACGGAGGAGCTTCTGGATCAGTTCGAGCGAATCAAGTCCGAGTGACGACCGGCTCTCGACCTGCGTCTTCCTCTCCGGACGATCGCTGCGGAAGCCGCTCCTCGAGTACGAACGGAACCACCGCGAACGGAACCACCGAGTCGGTAGACCGCCTCAATCGCCATCGCGGACTCAGTGCCGGACGCGGATAGCGCCGCTGCCGGCTCACTCGAGGTCGTCCCAGCCCGGCGTTTCGGGTGCGCCGCGGTCGCCCTCGACGGTGTCGGCGAGCTCCGGCGCTGGAACCGTCTCGCCGGCCTCCCGGCAGCGTCGGTGCCAATCGCAGATCGCCGGGCCGACCCAGGACTCGCCGTCCGAAGACGCTGATTCGGACGCTTCGTCGCTTTCACCGTCCTCGAGCAACCGCGATTTCGCCTGCTCGTAGTGGTGTTCCGAGATCGCGAGCGTCCCGGGACTCGAGGCCGCGGCCACCGCTACGGGTTCGGCGCGGTCTTCCCGTCTGAGCTCCCCGGCCGCGGCGCGGTCGACGATCCCCTCGAGATCGGCCGGTCGCGGGTGGCAGAACAGCTTCGCGCCGATCGCCTGTGAGCCCAGTAGCAGGCCGTCGGGATCGCCGTGCTCGGCGTCGCGCAGTCGGTCACCGCCGAAGGCCGCCTCGACGCGTTCGCACTCGGTCTCGTGCTCGAGCGCGAGGTTGTGTTCGGGATACGCGCCACACTCGTCGGGATACAGGTCGTCCCCGTGGATCCGACACTGCAGCGTCGTCGGGTCGAGGAAGACACAGGTCGGGAGCCACGTCGGCTCCTCCCGACCGAAGGGAGCGACCGGTTTCGGCGGCTTCCGCAAACCCACGAAAAACGCCGGCCGATCCGCGATGGCGGCGACGTTGCGGCCGTCGATCTCGACGCTGTCGCCCTCTCGTGGTGACTCTCCGCTCGAGGTGTCCGAGGCGCGTGGCTCTTTGCTCTCGCCGCGGACGTGCCAGAACCGCGGCGTCAGCGCGTCGCCCATCCCGTTCTCGAGAAACGCCCGCACCTCGTCGCGAGTCAGCGGGACGAAACTGGGATCGTCGTCGAGCGGGTCCCGCGACGGCGTCGCGTCCTCGCCGCCGTCGAACGGATCGCGTCGCCGGTGTCGCCAGTCGGCGTCCGCGCCGTCGCCGGCGTCTCGAGTGTCGGGCTCGGCTCCGTCCTCGAGCAGCTCTCGCCAGTCCAGACAACAGCCCGCACAGCCCTCGCAGTTCACCTCCATGCGCGCGGGTACGTCGCTTGCGCGTATAACCGCTGTGCGAGCGCGCGCCGCTTGGCAGCCCGCGCTGGGGAACGACTTTCACCCTGTGGCACCCACGCTCGCGTATGTCGAAAACCTCCTGTGACGGCTGCGGCCGAACGGTCACAGTCTCCGGCGGGATTGCAAACCTCTGGTCGTTCGGCACCGACGCCGGCACCGTCGGGACCGCAATGACATTGGAACTCGAGGACGGGACGTCGCACCTGCTGTGTTACCCGTGTATCGAAGCCGTTCCGGACTACCCGACCGCCGAGGACATCGAGCGCCTCGAGCAGGTCGACGAGGAGTCCTCGCAGTTTCGGACGCCGTAGGCTCGGCGGTCGTTCGATCGCTTCGAAGAAATGATGACGGTCGGGGAGTGGAGGCGATGTGACAGACGGCGCGACCGCCCGTGACAGGTATGGGGACGACGCGCCGCGGTGTGACTGCGGCCGTGAGCGGAAGGGGTGGGATTTGAACGCCACGGGGCGAAATGCCGCCGCGGAACCAGGTGGCACCGCGGTGCTCTACCGCTGAGCGACCCTTCCGCACGTCAGTGCAACGGCGGAGTTCGTATTTGTAATCGGTCGGCTACCCGCAGCGATCGTCCCGTAGGCGGTCGATAGCGAGCGGTAGCCGGCGGTTTCGGTGTCGGTAGCCGGCGGCTGTGCGCCGCCGCGAGTCACGGCGGGCGCGACGGTCCGCAGGGTTTAGGATGCGGCCGCGCCCTGCATCGAACGGTGAATTCCGAGCGGATCTTCGAGGCGTTCCCCGCGCCGAGCTACCGCGGGGCCCAGGAACAGGCCCTCCGCGACATTCGCGACGCCTTCGCGGCCGGCAACGACGTCGTCCTCGTGCGCGCGCCGACGGGCAGCGGCAAGTCCCTGCTGGCCCGCGCCGTGGCCGGCTGTGCCCGTCGCGCCGAGGAGGGCGACCCCAGCGACGCCACGGGAGCCTATTACACGACGCCGCAGGTCTCACAGTTAGACGACGTGGCGGCCGATGACCTACTGGCCGACCTCAACGTCATCCGCGGGAAGTCGAACTACACCTGTATCCTGCCCGACGAGCGGGACACGCCGGTCAATCAGGCCCCCTGCGTCCGCGAACGGGGCTACGACTGTTCTGTCAAACACCGGTGTCCGTACTTCTCCGACCGGGCGATCGCCTCGAACCGGGAGATCGCGGCGATGACGCTGGCCTACTTCATGCAGACCGCCGGCAGCGAGGTCTTTCGCAAGCGCGACGTCGTCGTCGTCGACGAGGCCCACGGCCTCGCCGAGTGGGCCGAGATGTACGCGACCATTCAACTGGGGCCCCGAACGGTGCCGTTCTGGGACGACCTCCGCGTCCCCGCGGTCGACTCGATCGAGCGCGCCGTCCGCTACGCCGAGAGCCTCGCGGGGACCTGCGAGCGCCGGAAAGATGACTTGCTCGCACAGGACTCCCTCTCGCCCGGCGAGGTGCGCGAACGCGACCGCCTGCAGGAGCTCATCGGCGAACTCGAGTGGTTCGTCTCGGACTTCCGGGACCCCGAGAGCCCGACGACGTGGCTGGTCGATCAGTCCGAACCGCGCTCCGGCGACGGTGGCGACGCCGATGATGGCGACGATCCGCAGGGCGGCCCCCTGACGATCAAGCCGATGAACCCCGAGAAGTACCTCCAGCACACCGTCTGGGATCGCGGGAACAAGTTCGCGCTCCTCTCGGCGACGATCCTGAACAAGGACGCCTTCTGCCGACAAGTCGGGCTGACCCCCGAGAACGTTGCGCTGGTCGACGTCGAGCACACCTTTCCCGTCGAGAACCGGCCGCTGTACGACGTGACCCAGGGGAAGATGACCTACGAGGAACGCGACGAGACGACGCCGAAGATCGCCCGCACGATCGTCCGGCTCATGCAGCGCCACTCAGACGAGAAGGGGCTGATCCACGCCCACTCCTACAGCATTCAAGAGCGCCTCGCGGACCTCCTCGACGACTTCGGGGTCGGTGACCGGGTCCGAACCCACGACCGCGACGGCCGCGACGCCGCCCTCGAGGCCTGGAAAGCGAGCGACGACCCCGATGTCTTCCTCTCGGTGAAGATGGAGGAAGCGCTCGATCTTAAGGGCGATCTCTGTCGCTGGCAGGTGCTGTGCAAGGCCCCCTTCCTCAACACCGGAGACTCGCGGGTGGCACATCGCTTAGAGGAGGGTCAGTGGGCGTGGTACTACCGGACGACGCTCCGGACGGTGATCCAGGCCTGCGGCCGGGTCGTCCGCGCGCCCGACGACTACGGCGCGACGTATCTGGCGGACTCGAGCCTGCTGGATTGTTTCGAGCGCGCTCGGACGGACATGCCAGACTGGTTCGAAGCGCAAGTCGACCGGATGGAACGACCGGAGTTGCCGGCGTTCGAACCACGAGCGGCGCTTTCCGACGCGCCGAACTCGGGTTCACGGACGAACACGAGAGCGACCGGCGGCGGCTCGAGCGGGACCGATTCCGGCGGCCAGCAGAACTCCAGCGGCTCGTCGCGCTCGCGGCGCTCGTCGCGCTCGAGTCCGCTCGCGGACGTCTGGGACACGGACGGCTGAGCGCTCGGTTCGGCGGGCCGTCGTCGGAACCACATTCGACCGCCGGATTGCGTTATAGGAACGCCGTCGCGCTGTAGGCGACCACCGAAGACACCATGAGGAACGCGAAGAGGAGAGCGATGAGCTGATTTCTGTCCATACGCCCCGGCAGTCGCCGCTCGAGTATCAATCCAACGACCTTCTCGACGTCTCAGCAGTAGCCGCGAGGGACGGCGCTACTCGAACCGAGCGTCGACGACGACGTGTGTGACGCCCGCACTGTGACTCTTCACCCGCCGTTTCTCGAGCACCTCGAACTCCCGTCCGGCCTCGTCTGCGGCCGACTCGAGGCGCTCGAGCGGGCAGTCCCACAGCAGCGATTCGGGCGTCGCCTCGTGGTAGTGGACGACGCCGCCGGGGGAAAGCGCCTCGAGGGCGTCGGGGAGGAACTCGTGGGCCTCGTCGGTGCGAACGCCGTGATCCGTCTCTTCGTCTTCCGCCGCGGTCGCGTCGGCGTCCGAACTGCCGTAGTAGCCCATGACGACGCGGTCGGCCTCGAGGTCGCTCGCGAGGTCCCGACAGTCGGTCAGATAGGCGTCGACCCGGTCGCCGACATCGTTGAGCACGGCGTTCTCGAGCAGGTAGCGGAAGGCGGTCGGGTTGAGTTCGGTGGCGGTCACCCGCGCGCCGGCCCGCGCCATCGGCAGCGTGAAGTAGCCGATCCCGGCGAACATGTCGAAGACGTGCTCGTCGTCGCCCGCGAGTTCGCCCATGCGTGCGCGTTCGGCCTGATTGCCGGGCGAGAACATCACCTTCGCGGGGTCGAGTCCGTATTTCGTGCCGTGTTCCGTGTGGATCGTTTCCGTTTCCCGCTGCCCCGCGATGAGCCGAGTCCGCGGCTCGCGGTAGGTGCCCGCGTCGCCGTCGTTTTTGATTCCCTCGTCGGCCAGCACGCTGTCGGCCTCGCCGTGGAGCTCGAGCAGGGCCTCTCCGAGTTCCGTCTCGTCGGGACACCCTTCAGGAACCGTGACGAGGATTACCGAGCCGATCACCGCCCACGAGCCGGGCGCGGACTCGCGGGCCGCCTCGCTCCAGCCCCGCTCGGCCAGTAGGTCCTCGAGATCCGGACTTCGAAGCTCGGGCTCGAGTTGTTTGACGACCTCGAGCACCCGCGTTTCGCTCGGCGGTTCCGTGACGGGGAGGGCGACTCTCTCGGAGCCACCTTCTCGGGTCGCCGACTCGTTCGCGCGGTCTGCAGGCACCGCGTTACGTCCCCCTCGTGCCTCGCGTACGCGCCTCGAGTCGTCGTAGACCCCCTCGGCGCGCAGCGACTCGATGGCCGTCTCTGCGCGGGGCGTCTCGACGATCACGGCCAGCGGGGCGTCGGCCTCGGCTCGCTCGAGGACGTCGTCGGCCGCGGGCTCGAGCGCGTCCGTCTCGGCTTCCGGGGACCGGTCGGCTCCGTCCTCAGTCATCGCGTTCGTCCGGCAGGATGTGCAGACCGGCGCGGCTCTTCAGCACGGGCACGGTCTCGGCGTCCGGATCGAAGTAATCCGGCCGCGAGACGGTTTTCGCCTGATAGGTCTCGGGATCAAGGACCTGGACGGCGTTGTCGTCCTCGACGGTGACGACCGTCGTCTCGACGGCGTCTTCCAGTTCGCCGAGTTTCCGCGCGTCGGGCGAGTTCCCCGCCTCGTAGCCGGCCTCGTAACGCTCGCCGGTCGTCGCGCGGACGCCCTTGAGGTTGCCGCGGGCGCTGCGGACGATGACCGGCCCGCTGTCGTCCTCGTCGAGGTCGATCACGTCGCCGGGGGTGTACGGCGGGAGGCGGACGGCGAAGGTAACGCGGTAGACTTCGTTGCCGTCCTCGTCCTCCGTGACGAGGGTCTCGGCGTCGTTGACGGTGCCGCCGAACTCCTCGATCATCTTGTTCGCGATCTTCTTGCCGATCTTGTTGGTCGAGACCTTGATGTTCAGCCCGTCGTCGATCTCACCGATTTCGGTGACGAAGGCGTTTCGGTCGCCGGTCGCTTCCATGTCGGCGACGATCCCGTTTGCGATCTCTTTGGCGCGTTCGGTCTCGTCGGTCGTCGGGGTGCGGTCCTCAGCGCGGATCTGGACGACGCTCGCGTAGTAATCGCCGGCGATCCGCCCACAGCGGGTGCAGGTCTGGCGGGAAATCTTGACCGGGACTGTCACCTGCTCGTCGACCGGCGTCCCGCGTACGACGCCGGTGAAGTAACAGTGCATCCGGATCGTGTTCTGATCGACCTGTTCGGGGTCAATCTGCCAGGCGACGTCTTCGACGTCGACGTGGACAGCGAGCGCCTCGCTGACCTCCTCGATGGCGATGTCGGTATAATCCTCCGCGCCGACGTCGACCCACCGCTTTCCCCGGTGGACCGCGCCACAGCGCGAACAGACGCGAACGTCGATCCGATCTGGCGCGTCCACGAAGTCGAAGTCCTCGAAGTAACACGAATCGCAGAGTTCGACCTCCGAACCGGGCCGTAGCGGGTCGTTTGCGTGTCCGCCGGCACCACCGTCAGCGTCGCTCGCCGACCGTTCGGGTATCGCGTCCCCGCATCGGGGACAAAACGCACGCGACTTACTCATTGCCCCCGATTGGGACTTCGCGGAGTTAAGCCACCCGCTCCATCCGCCGTTGCTGTTCCCCGCTGCTGTTCCCGTACTTTCCCGCTCGAGGCTCGAGACCAGTCGCCGTCCGTGACTGTCGCGTCCTTCCACGCGAAACGAAGGGGGTGTGTCGAGCCAACACCGATCAGACGAGCGTCAGCCGTCGTCGAATGCGAGTTCGTCAGACGTACCCGTGTCCCGTGGTCTCCATGCGAAACGAAGGGGTTCGACGGGGCCGCTGAACCGAGTCTCGATAGCGACCGAACGCGCCGCTGACCCGCCCGATGAGGCCGAGAATCGAGGGCAAACCTCACATCGCTATCGAACGGCGTCGCGTTCGGCTTCGATTCGCTCGACATACGCGGCCGTGACGGCCTCGAAGATCGCCTCACCGGCCTCGGCGGTGGCCTCGTTCGGATCGCCGAGCACGCCGCTTTCGGTGATCGATTCGAACCCCTCGCTCAGGAGTCGCGCGGTGGAGATCGATCCCTCCGGCCCCGTCTCGAGCCGATCCGTACGGACGAGCCCCTCGTCGATCGCGAGGATCATGGCGGTCTCGGCGGCACCGGCGTGAATGACGTCCTGCTGGTAGTCGACGCCAGCGTCGTGAAGCCCCTCGTTTAACAGTTCCATATGGTCGTCGAGATCGGCGAGGGCGATCACGTTCGCGTCGATCTCGCGGGCGATCTCCGGTGCAACGGTGGTGGCCGGCGCGAAATTTCCTCCGTGAGTCGGAACGAGAACGATGTGTTCGAACCCGTGGTCGTCCAGCGATCGACAGTAGGCCCGAATCAGGTCCATCAGGGTCTCCGGCGGCACCGTAATCGTTCCCGGGAACGCCATGTGGTGGCCCGAGCAGCCGGGCCGAATCGTCGGCGCGGCCAGCGCGTCGCCGAGTTCCGCGGCGATGCGCCGCGAGAGTTCATCACCGTCGAGCGCATCCATGTTCAGCGGCAGGTGCGGCCCGTGTTGCTCGATCGAGCCGACCGCCACGATTACCGTTCGCGTGTCGTTTTCGAGCGCCGTTTCGACCTCCGGCCACGTACACTCCTCGAGGAGTAGTGAATCGGGAGTAGCCATTCGACATGTCGACGGAACGAACCGACGGGAATACGTCTTCGGGTAGTGGTAGTGATCGACCCTGACTCGCCGTCTTGCAGTTGGTCGTTTCAACAGGGCACTTATTTCGTCGGAGCACGTCGTTTGAGATATGAACTGGCAGGCGGATTGGGGGCTGCGCGTTCGGATGTTCGTGACGATGTTCCTGCTGTTTGCGCTGTACATCGTCTTCGCCGGAGCGATCGCCGCCTACATGGGGAGTTTCGTCGTCTTCGTCGTCCTGTTCGGCGGCATGTCGCTCGCACAGTACTTCTTCAGCGACACCCTCACGCTGAAGAGCATGGGTGCGAAGACAGTCTCAGCCGACGAGTACCCGCAACTCCACGCCTCGATCGAACGGCTCTCCCAGCAGGCCGACCTCCCGAAGCCGAAGGTTGCGGTCGTGGACTCGCGGGTTCCCAACGCCTTTGCGACCGGGCGCAACCAGAAGAACGCGGCCGTCTGCGTGACGACCGGACTCATGAACACGCTCGATCGGGACGAACTCGACGGCGTGTTAGCCCACGAACTCTCCCACGTCAAAAACCGCGATATGATGGTGATGACGATCGCGTCGTTCCTCTCGACGATCGCGTTCATGATCGTCCGCTGGGGCGCGTTCTTCGGCGGCGGCCACAGCCGCGGCGGCGGTCGCGAGGGTGGCGGTGGCGGGATCATCGTCGCGATTCTCGTCTCGCTGGTCGTCTGGATCATTAGCTACCTGCTGATCCGGGCGCTCTCGCGGTACCGCGAGTACGCCGCCGACCGCGGCGCGGCCGCTATCACCGGCAACCCGTCGGCGCTGGCCTCGGCGCTGCTGAAGATCTCGGGACAGATGGACAACGTCCCGAAAGAGGACTTACGCGAGGAGGCCGAGATGAACGCCTTCTTCATCATCCCGATCAAGTCCGGCATTATCGGGCGGCTGTTCGCGACGCATCCGTCGACCGAGCGCCGCGTCGAACGGCTCCGCGACCTCGAGCGCGAAATACAGACTTTCTAAGGCGCTCGAGCCCTCACTCGAACTATGGGACTACTGGACGGGCTCCGGTCCATCCTCGGTTCGCGCGCCGAGACCGACGCCGGACGCGACGCCGACCCCGACGACCTATTCGGAATGAGCACTGCCTACCTCACGATGGAGGCCGATCTGGGCTACGAGTCGCTGGACGTCGGCGCGCTCTGTTTCTCCGGCGTCGATTCGGCGGACTTCCGGGACGCCGTCGACGAGGTCGAGGCGATCTTAGCGGCCGGCCAGGAGGAGACCGGCACCGACTTCTCGGTGACGGAAGACGACCACGGCTACCACTGGGTTGTCCTCACGGACGACGACCCCGAGGACCTGATCACGAGCATGCACTTCGCCGCCGATACGTTCATCGAGCACGGCTACGGCTCGCGGCTACTGGCGGCGGTGTTTGCGTATGCGGATCGCGATGGCACCGCCTACTGGATCTATTCGTTCCGGCGGGGCCGCTTCTATCCGTTCGTCCCGCGCGACGGCCGAGAACGCGACTCGAGCGCGGAGTTCACCCTCGAGTCGGCCTTGGACGGCGAACTCGAAGTCGAGGACGAGAAAGACTACTGGTATCCGCTCTGGCCCAGCAAGCGCGGCACGCATCCTTGGGAGTGAACGAGGGCGAGCGCCACCGGTCTACGTTCGCGGTCGGCGGACACCCAAATTCTGTTGGGAACAGCGGTATTGCGATGTGGTGCATACGATGAAATAGGCGGCAGGAGCCCACCAAAACCACTTCGAACCCATTGAAACCACATCATCACAACTGCGCACCACCCAGTTGCTCCCCTTTTCCTGCCGCTTTCCGTTTTCCGTGCCGAGCCACTGCTCGGCCGTCCCGCAGTTCGGGCATCCAGCGGTCGATCCAATGTGCCGTGGCTGTCACCGCTCGTACGTGTAACACCAATAACACCGGCCAGAGCACCTATATGGGCCGCTCCGTATGTCCGGATAAGCCGAATGCGTGATATTTCGAATCGACTCGTCGGTGGCATCCTCGCCACCGCGGGCGCGCTCCTCTCGCTGTTTCACGCGCAGACGCTTCTCGAGCCGAGTTCGGCCGTAGCGGGTGCGCTCGTCGCCGGCATTCCGCTCGTGTTGTCACTCGCCGTGACCGCGATCGGCTACTCGCTCGCTCGAGAGCGACTGCTTTCGAGCCAGTATCCGGGTCGGATGCTGGCCTGGACCGGCAGTGGTGTGCTGGCGCTGTCTGCGCTTAGCGTGTGGGCGTTGGCGGCGACCGCCGTGGTCGGCACCGTCACGATCGATCCCGTGACCGTGGTGCTCAACGTCGCGACCTTCGGCGCGCTCGTCGGCTTGCTGGTCGGGCTGTACGACGTTCGCGGACTGGAGCGCCAGCGGTCGATCGAGCGACTGAACCGAATCAACGACACGATCCGGATCGTGACACAGGAGGTGGCTAACAATACCGAACGAGCCGCCCTCGAGCAGGGGGTCTGTGACCGGCTCGACGAATCCGAGCCTTACGAGGGCGTCTGGATCGGTCGGTACGACGCCGACGACGACCGAGTACGGCCCCAGGTGTGGGCGGGCCTCGACGACGACTACGTCACGTCACTCAAGATCACCGTCGACGACAGTCCGACCGGGACCGGTGCCGGCGGTCGCGTGATCAAGACCCGCGAGATACAGTGCGTCCCCGATGTCTTCGCGGATCCGACGATGGAGCTGTGGTGGGAGGAGTTCGAGCGCCGCGGCGTCCGGTCGATTGCCGGTGTCCCGATTGCCCACGGCGAAACGGTCTACGGGCTCATCAGCATCTATGCTGACCGACAGACCGTGTTCGACGAGCACGAACAGTCAGTGCTGTCGGAACTCGGCGAGACGATCGGCCACGCTATCGCGTCGCTCGAGGCCCGCGAACGGCTCGCGGAGCACGAGGCCGAACTCGCGCGACAGAACGAGCGGCTGGACGCTTTCGCCGGTATCGTCTCGCACGACCTTCGGAACCCGCTGAACGTCGCGCTGGGTAACCTCGAACTCGTGCGCGAACAGCGTGACGTGGATGACGACCCCCTCGACGATGCCGCGGCCGCGTTAGAGCGCATGGAGGGTCTGATCCGCGATCTGTTGACGCTCTCCCGGCAGGGCGAGACGGTCGACGATCTCGAGGTCGTCCCGCTCGAGGCGGTCGTCGACGCGGCATGGTCGACGACGGCCGCGTCGGCATCGGCGACGCTCCGCGTCGACGGCGAACTCGGTGCGATCGCCTGCGATCGGGACCGATTGCAACGATTACTGGAGAATCTGTTTCGAAACAGCGTCGAGCACGGCTCCCGCGCCGACGACGGCGAGAAAGACACCGGACCGAACGTGACCGTCACCGTTCGGCGGACCGACGCTGGATTCGCGGTCTTCGACGATGGCCCCGGCATCTCGTCGGACCTCGAGCAGACCGTTTTCGAAGCCGGAGTGACGACGGACGACGAGGGAACCGGGTTCGGCCTCAATATCGTCCAGAGCATCGCCGACGCCCACGGCTGGGACGTCTCGCTTCGTGAGGCCCCCGACGGCGGTGCCCAGTTCGAATTCGCCGACGTCGAGACGCCCGACAGTTATACTCGTGGCGTCGGTACCGATACGCAGTGACCAAGTGGACCCAGTCCAACGGCGATACGCGCAACGCCGGCCTTCGACGCGATCTCGAGGGGCCGTCCCGCGTGACCGAATCGTGGACGGCCGAGTTAGACGGCCGACCGGGATCGCCGGTGTGCGACCGCGACACCGCCTACGTCGCCACGAGCGCCGGACCCTGCTACGCGCTCGAGCGGGAAACGGGCCGTCGCCGGTGGACCGTCGAGACGGCGGCGACGGTCGACGCGACGCCGGTGGTCACCCGCGACCGGCTCTATCTGGGAACCGACGATGGGACCGTCCGCGCGCTCGATCCCGCCACGGGCGACGAGGAGTGGCGGGTCGACCTCCCGGCCGCTCTCGAGTCTGCGCTCTCCCTCTCGGACGGCCGGCTCTACGCCGGACACGCGGCCGGCGTGTCGGCGCTCGAAGCCGAGACGGGCGCGGAACTGTGGACCCACGAGACCGAGTCGGCGGTGGTCGGCCGACCGGTGATCGCCGACGGCCGGGAGTACGATCCGTCGCGATCGACCCGGACCCCGCTTTCGGGACCGGTCGATTCGGACGTGCTCGCGGACGAACGGCGGGAACCCGAACGGCAATGGACCGACGAGCGCGTCTTCGCCGGAACCGCACACGGAACCGTGTTCGCACTGGAGGCCGAGACTGGCGACGAAACCTGGGCCGTGCCCGCCGCCGGCGCAGTCGCTGTCGGACCGACCGTCGCGGACGGCCGGGTCTACGTCGCCGACGACGCGGGGACGCTGCTCGCGCTGGACGCCGCAACCGGCCAGTCGTGGTTCACCTACGAGACCGGGACCGCCTTTACCACGTCTCCGACCGTGCTCGCGGCCGCCGAAACGACGTTCGTCGGAGCCGCCGACGGCCACTGCCACGTCACCGACACGACTGTCGGCCGACGCAAACTCCGCGGCCGGCTGTTCTCGCGGAAGGGCGTCGAACTTGACGGGCCGATTTGCTCCTGTCCGGTCGTCGTCGGCGACGTGCTCTGCGTCGGCGATGCCAGCGGCTCGCTCTACGGGATCGATATCGACGACGCCGACCCAATCTGGACCTTCCGAGCCGAGGAAGCCATCGCGGGCACGCCCGCGGTCGCTCCCGGTCGGCTCTTCGTCGGAAGCGACGACGGACGACTTCATTGCCTCGAGTGGGACGCGGACGACCGGGGCCGTTGAACCCGATCCGCGTTGCCCTCGCTCGCGGCCAATCTCGTGTCGGTACAGTCTCCATTCGTTCATAATCCGTGACTGTCGATTCGAACTCCCCCGACGCCCGCCGGCACTTTCACTTTCACTTCCCTGTAAACGGGGGTTTATGGGGGAGCCGGAACTACGGAGGAGTATGCCCGAAGCAGATCTCGAGACGCTCCCCGGCGTCGGACCGGCGACCGCAGACAAACTCCACGACGCTGGCTTTGACTCCTTCCAGAGTCTGGCCGTCGCGTCCCCATCCGAGCTGTCGAACACGGCGGACATCGGCGACTCCACCGCGGCGGACATCGTCAACGCCGCCCGCGACGCCGCCGACGTCGGCGGTTTCGAGACCGGCTCGACCGTCCTCGAGCGACGGAACAAGATCGGCAAGCTCAGCTGGCACATCGACGAGGTCGACGACCTGCTCGGCGGTGGGATCGAGACCCAGTCGATTACCGAAGTCTACGGCGAGTTCGGTGCCGGCAAGTCCCAGGTCACCCACCAGATGGCCGTCAACGTCCAGCTTCCCGAGGAAGTCGGCGGCCTCCATGGCTCCTGTATCTTCGTCGACAGCGAGGACACCTTCCGCCCCGAACGGATCGACGACATGGTCCGCGGGCTGCCGGACGACGCCATCGACGCGACGCTCGAGGACCGCGAGATCGAGGGCTCGGCCGACGACGAGGAAGCGGTCGACGAACTCGTCGACGACGTCCTCGAGAAGATCCACGTCGCGAAGGCGTTCAACTCGAACCACCAGATGCTACTGGCCGAGAAGGCCAAGGACCTCGCGAGCGAGCACGAGGAGTCAGAGTTCCCCGTCCGACTGCTCTGTGTCGACTCGCTGACCGCCCACTTCCGCGCCGAGTACGTCGGCCGGGGCGAACTCGCGGACCGACAGCAGAAGCTCAACAAGCACCTCCACGATCTGGACAAGGTTGGGAACCTCTACAATACGGCCGTCATCGTGACGAACCAGGTCGCGTCGAACCCCGATTCGTTCTTCGGCGACCCGACACAGCCGATCGGTGGCAACATTCTGGGCCACAAGTCGACGTTCCGGATCTACCTCCGCAAGTCCAAGGGCGATAAGCGGATCGTCCGACTCGTCGACGCGCCGAACCTCGCCGACGGCGAGGCCGTTATGCGCGTCCAAGACGAAGGCCTGAAGCCGGAGTAACTACTCGAACGTCCGTTCGTCCCGCCAAACCGAGTCCGTTACCGCACACGGCGGTCCCCGTCGTTCGTCGTCCCGCAGACGCCAGGCTATCTATGCGGTACAATACCCGCGACCGAACGACGGAAGCGTGCGGCTCGTTTTCAGTCCAGAGTCCCGCTCGAGCGGTGAGCGAGCGCAGCGGGCGACCTCGAGAGTAATACTGTCGTTAGTCCTCGGTCGTCGTCTTGTCTACGTCGAGTTCGCCCTGATAGATCTCCGCGCCGTCCTGTGCGACCTTCTCGGCGAGGACGGCGCACTTGACCCGCATCGGCGAGATATCGACGCCGAGCATGTCGATCACGTCGTCGCGGTCCATCTCGTGGAGTTCCTCGAGGGTCGTCCCGGCGAGTTTGCCCGAGAGCATGCTGGCAGAGGCCTGGCTGATCGCACAGCCGTCTCCCTGGAAGGCGACCCGCTCGATGGTCTCTTCGTCGTCGGCGAGTTCGACATCCATGCGAATCTCGTCACCGCACATCGGATTCTCGCCGACGTGGGTGAACGTGGGATCCTCGAGTTCCCCGTAGTTGCGCGGGTTCTTGTAGTGGTCGAGGATCTGCTGTCGGTACATATCCGAGCCCAGTCCCATTGCTGTATATGGATAGGCCAGTGAGTTGTAAAAGGGTTCCGGGGGGCGACACGGTGGTCGCGTCCGTCATCGGCGTCCTCGAGGCTGGTTTTCCTGGTTCGTCAAAAACCGATCCAGGACGCTCCCGCTACTGGCGCGTCGGTTCAGCGGGACCGCCACGTTCGCGAACCGATCAGCGGGTCACTGCGATGACTTCTCGACGATCGTAAACCAGAACTCCTCGACCGAGTGGACGAACTCGACGAACTCCTCGGGCGCGACCGGTTTCTGTAGGTAGGTGTCCGCCTCGAGACCGTGAGATCGCACGACCTTCTCTCCTGCGTCCGAACTCGTCAGCACGACGATCGGAATTTCCTCGAGTTCCGGCTCGTTTTTCACCGCCGAGAGGACCTCGATCCCGCTTTTGCCGGGCAACTGGGGCTCGAGCAGAACGATATCGGGCTGTGGCTTGTCGGCGTACTCGCCGCGCTGGGCGACGAAATCGAGCGCGGTCTCCCCGTCAGAGACGGTGTGGATGGTGTTCAGAAGCTTTGCATCCCGGAAGTTCTCTTCGAAGAGACGGCAGTCACCGGGATTGGGTTCGACGAGCAGAATCTCGATCGGGTCGGTCTGCTGTCCGCCTTCTGAAGACATTTGCATTACATAGCATGCGGACCAGTAAAAACTCGCAGTCACCGCGATCGGTCTTTCCTTTGTTCGGACGATTCACGCCGCTCACACAGGTGGCCGTAATTTCGTCTCCTAACGCTGAGCTGACGCTCTCTCGTTCTGTCGATGGCAGTCGCGTTCGGCGTTGCTCGAGCCGTCCGCGCCCATTTCTCCGGGGTGCTATAGGAGCCACTGAAACGATTCACACTGATTGCGATGAGGAGAAGTGGGTGATGGCGCAACACCGATTCATCTACGAGAGGAGACCCTGCGTGCCGAGTGCAGAGGATGTGTTCAGTGCGATCGTTTTGAATATCGCCTCCGATTTTCGAGTAGCCCGGTGTCTCACTAGTTAGCCGACCCCGTCTTCAGAGAGATCGGTAGCGGCCGTCTCTTCGACGATCTGAAACTCCGTTGAGCCACATTGGCAACCGTTTCTCGTTCCGATCGGTTGAATCGTTCCGTCTGGCCATTCCTTCGCCGCATAGGCATTTCCGCAACCGAGACATTCGGCGATTGTCCGTTCGCTCTCCCCGTCAGGCATATTTCACGGCTCTCTTAGCCGGAGACCGGGGTTAGCACCACTCTTGATTATACAAAATGCTTAAGTGGATTACCGGTTCGAGTCCGTCGTTTCAGAAAGGGTGCTCTCGAGAATATGGTTCATCCCACGGCGGAGGCGAGACGCGACGGCTTGCTGGGAAATTCCGAGCTCGTCGCCGAGTTCTTCCATCGTTGTCTGACGTGGAGACTCGAAGTAGCCACGATCATATGCAAGTACCAGCGCCTCTTGCTGGGCGTCAGTAAGTGCTGCTTCGCTCTCCGTTTCGACCGGGGTGAGTGCGTGTATCTTCGTGAGCGTAATCGGAATGTCCGACTCTATACAATAGCTCTGAAAGTCCGCGATATCGTTTCGATCGTCGCCACGAACCTCGAACGTCCATTGTTGACTCACACCAACGGCTTTGACGAGTGGAATCTCCATCTCGGTTAGCGCGCTTAGAACACCGGTGTATTCTCGTGCCCACTCGACACGTAACAGATACTCATCTTCAACGGAATCGACGAGACGTATATTCTTCACTCCGGGGTGGTCGGTGAACGCTCCCTCAATATCATCGACGGTAGTTCCTCGCACCCAGAAGTAGGGCACTACGACGTCCTGTGACGGGACAATTCGCTCCAGCGTCACCGTCACATCGGGTAACTGATTGAATACGGTTCCCAAGGGAAATTCGTCCGATGGGATGGTAAAGGTCGCTTCGGTGGCCATCAGTCGAATAGTGCCACGTTGCTCGTAAATATTCTCCCGGGAAATCTGACGCAGAACCGATAATTCTCACAAATATGTCTTTCAGACGACATGGTGATACGCGCTGTGTATTCTGCCTGACCCTGTCACCATCACCGATAGCTGCTCGTCGTACCAGCGGTAGATTCGCACACGTCCATCCCGAGCCGGCTGTTCCGATTCCATATTCCGAACCGATAGTGCCAACTGCCGTTATCGCACCGGCGAAAACAGGGTTCTCGCTGCCCTTCGCTCTGCGTTCGCGAAGACGCTCCGCAGTCAGCGAACGAGCCGACGCGCCCGGCGAGAGCGACACTCTCGCTGGCCGTTGTTCACTCACTCCGTTCGTTCATAACGACGCCGTCGACACCTCCTCGCGCGTCAGCGAAAGAGTTGACGCGCGTCGTCGATGGCGGCGACCAGCTTGTCGACCTCTTCTTTCGTGTTGTAGACATAGAACGAGGCTCGAGCGGATGCCGCGACCCCCAGTTTGTCGTGCAGCGGCTGGGTACAGTGGTCGCCAGCGCGGATCGCGACCGCGTGGTCGTTCATGATCGAGGCCAGATCGTGGGCGTGGACGTTTTCTAAGTTAAACCCGACAAGACCGGCGCGGTCGGGGCCGGGCTCGGGACCGTAGATCTCCACGTCCGGCTCGGCGTCGAGTTGCTCGTAGGCGTAGCGGGCGAGTTCCTCCTCGTGGGCCGCGATGCGGTCCATGCCGATTTCCTCGAGCCAGTCGATGGCGGCGACGAGACCGACGGCTTCGGCGATCTGGGGCGTGCCGGCCTCGAACTTCCAGGGAAGTTCGTTCCAGGTGGCGTCCTCGTAGGTGACCTTCGTGATCATATCGCCGCCGTAGAGGTAGGGATCCATCGCCTCGAGCAGCCCCTTCTTGCCGTAGAGCGCGCCGATGCCGGTAGGGCCGGCCATCTTGTGGCCGGAGAAGGCGTAGAAATCGGCCCCGATGGCCTCGACGTCGACGGACCGGTTGGGGACGGCCTGTGCGCCGTCGATGAAGGTCAGCGCGCCGTGGTCGTGGGCGATATCGACCAGTTCGGAGACGGGGTTGACGGTGCCGAGCGTGTTCGAGACGTGGACCGCCGAGACCATCGCAGTATCGTCGGTGATGATCTCGCGGGCATGGTCCATGTCGAGGCGGCCCTCGTCCGTGATCTGGACGTACTTCACGTCGGCCCCGGTGCGCTTGCCGATCTGTTGCCACGTGACCAGCGAGGCGTGGTGTTCCATCTCCGTCAGTACGACCTCGTCGCCGGGCCCGAGTTCGTTCAACCCCCATGAGTAGGCGACGAGGTTCTCGGCCTCGGTCGTGTTCTTCGTGAAAACGATCTCTTCGCGGCCGTCTGCACCGATGAACTCGGCGACGCGGTCGTGGGCCTCTTCGTAGGCGATCGAGGCCTCCTGGCTCAGGTGGTGGATTCCGCGGTGGACGTTGGCGTTGTACCCGCGGTAGTAGTCGCTCATCGCGTCGATGACCGGGTCGGGCGTCTGGGTCGTCGCCGCGTTATCGAGGTAGACGAGCTGCTGGCCGTCGTCGCCGGCGTCGCCGTCTGCTCGTTGCGTCTCCGACGCAACGTCGAACGTGCG
The DNA here is from genome assembly GCF_046097095.1 of Natrinema sp. 74. Classification (NCBI taxonomy): domain Archaea; kingdom Methanobacteriati; phylum Methanobacteriota; class Halobacteria; order Halobacteriales; family Natrialbaceae; genus Natrinema; species Natrinema sp. 74. The sequence continues at coordinate 1,643,458 of NZ_CP175698.1, read as the reverse complement.
CTCGAGGATCGGGAACTCCTCCCGGATCGAATCGACATCGAGCGACTCGAGATGTTGGTGACTCATTAGTGACTAAAACGAACCCCACGCAAAACACTTCTTCGGTCCGACCCCCGTCCGCGACTGCGGTCGTGTGGCTCGAATCACCGTTGTGGAACCCGACGGCTTCGGACTGTCGGCGTGATGAACGGAAAGGGGGAAGGGGAGGTGGGAGGGGGTGGTGGGGGTGGGGGTGGTCGGGTTCGGGAGGGAAAACGGCAGGAGTGGGGAAGTAGTACCCTGGTGGGTGCCCCTGCCGCGATATATCGTTTGTTGCCCTCGGAGATATCGGTGTCTCCAAACTTGTTTGGCACTCGGATGTGACACGAACGCGACGGCTCGAGAAATAGCGCTTTCCGACGGCCAGCGCGTTAGTCCCACGGCGGATCGGTGACGACCGACGGCTGCGTGTTCCTCAGCAGCAGCTCCGTGTACCTCGCGAGGAGCCAGCCGACGGCGTTGAACAAGTGTAAGACGACGAGCCCGACGAGGACGCCGACCGCCGAGACGGCGAGCGCCGCCGGGAGCGAATCGACGTACAGCGAGATTAGTTCGCCGTCGGCGATCGAGAGCGTGACCGGCGAGATGTCGATGGTCCAGCCCTCGTGTTGATAGGTGAACTGGGGGACGAACTTGATCGGATCACCGATGTGGATGCCGACGGTCTGATTCCGGTAGTGAAGCGGCGCGGCGACCAGCGCGTACGTGAACACGACGCCGAACGTAACGGCGACGAACGCGGCCGTCCCGTACAGGAACTTACTGAACACGTAGCCGACCCCCTTCCACGTTCCGCGGTCGGCGACGAGCCGTCGCGCCCGCTCGCGGACGCTTCGGGCCGGTTCCGCGGTCGGAATCTCGGCCTCGAGCAACCGTTCGGCGAGGAGTCGCTCGAGGGCGGTCAGTTCGGTCGCGGCGAACAGGGTGACCAGCGCGGCCGGCACCCCAGCCCCGAGTCCGAGCAGCGCGATCGGAATCCCGGCGAACAGGAACACGACCGGATCCGAGAAGCCGATCTGGACGAACGCGAACGCGAAGCCGGCGGGGAGCGCGAAGCCGGTCACGAGCACCGTGAAGTAGCCGATCCCGAGCGGGAACGCGAGCAGGAGATAGAGCAGGGTGTAGTAGGTCCGTCTTCGGGCGACGACGCCGACGAACCGGCGACACCACGTTCGAACGCGAGCGAGCGCGGCCGTGACCGCGGCGAGCGGAGCGGACGTGCGTGACGAACTCATGTGGGATCTGGTCTCCTGAACGAGCGAACGATCGCGACGAGTCCCAGCAGATGGCAGACGGTAACGACGAGCAACACCGTCGCATCGGCCGCGTCGGTCACTAAATCGACAGTATGCGAGAGGACGAACGGTACAACTGTCAGGAATGCGACGCCGACGGCCAGAAACAACATCGGCTGACTCTCGTTGCGAGCGTAGCCCCGGTAGGCCGTCCACGCGACCACCGATCCGAGCGCGGCACTGGCCAACCCGACGAAGAAGATCGTCGTCTCCTCGTCCAGCCCGAAGACCGTCGTCTCGAGGACGGTGCCGACGCTGGCTCCGACGGCGGCCGCCAATCTGATCATCGCTCCCACCTCGAGTGGCCGGCGGGCGCGGTCACGTGCGACGGGAGCGGGCGCGGTGTGGCGTTCATGGTCTGCCGTAGACGGTGTAGAGGATCGCCGTGAGGCCGGTAATCTCGCTCGTCGCCGCGACGACGCTCGTCGTCAACGAGGTGGCCCCGAGCAGCGTCGGCAGCAGGAACCGAACGACCGTCGGGACGGCAGCCAGCAGCGCGATTCCGAGCGCGAGCCAGAGCAAGGCGGGCCGGCGTGCGTCCCGATAGCCGTCGTAGGACCGCTTTGCGATCCAGCAGGCGAGTACGAACGCGATCGCCTGGCCGACAAAGACGGCGACGGCGACCGTTGGCGTACCGCCATCGACGGTCTGCAGCGGAGCCTCGAGCATCGTCACAGGTCCTCGAACAGCCGGGTGAACCGGTCGGCGGGGTCCTCGTCGCGGCGGTACACGTCCAACTCCATCGAGCCCTCGGCGATCTCGATCGCCACGCGCTCGAGTCGCGTGCTGTAGGTCTTGTAGTGGTGGCCATCGGGATCGAGCTCCTGGTATTCGTCGAGGAACCCCTTCGCCTCCAGCCGGTCGATCCGTCGATAGACCGTCGGCGGTGAGGCGTCACAGCGGTCGGTGAGTCGGTCGACGGACATCGGTTCCTCGCTGGCGGCGATGAGGATGCGGCGGGCGTACTCGTCGTCGAGTAACGCGAGCACTTCTTGGCCCTCATCGTCGGTCATCTGATGGATCGTATGGAAAGAAGATATAAAAGCCTCCACAGTTTCCGAGCGTGAAACCGTGGCTGACGGACTATTTATACGTCAACTGAAGTCGGCGGTGAGATGACCGCGATAGAGACGTCCGGTTTAACGAAGGAGTACGGCGACCTCACCGCCGTCGACGACCTCGATTTGACCGTCGACGACGGCGAAGTGTTCGGCTTCCTCGGCCCGAACGGGGCGGGGAAGTCGACGACGATCAACATGCTGCTGGATTTCACGCGCCCGACGACGGGCTCGGCGACGGTGCTCGGCCACGACGCGCAGACCGAGGCCGACGCGATCAGCCCCCGCGTCGGCGTCCTCCCGGAGGGGTTCGACGTCTATCCGCGCTTGACCGGCCGGCGGCACATCGAGTTCGCCATCGAGACGAAGGGCACGGACGACGATCCCGCCGAAATCAGAGAGCGGGTCGGGCTCTCGGCCGAAGACGCGGCCCGGCCGGCCGGCGACTATTCGAAAGGGATGCGCCAGCGCCTCGCGACCGGCGTGGCGCTGGTCGGCGACCCCGACCTGTTGATCATGGACGAACCCTCGAGCGGGCTCGACCCTCACGGCATCCGCGAGATGCAGGAACTCGTCCGGAGCGAGGCCGAACGCGGGACGACGGTCTTCTTCTCGAGTCACATTCTCGAGCACGTCGAGACCGTCTGTGACCGAGTCGGCGTGCTAAACGAAGGGGAACTCGTCGCCGTCAACACGATCGCGGGCCTCCGCGAGGAGATCGGCGGCGGCGCGACGATGACGCTCTCGCTCGGCGGTCCCGCGGCCGAACTGCGAGCGGTGGCCGACGACGTGCCAGGGAGCACCGACGTGATCGCCTCCGGTCGCACGCTCGAGTGTACGATCACCGATTCGGCGGCGAAAGCCGGCGTCGTGACCGCACTCGCAGATGCCGGCGCGACGATCGAAGACATGCGACTCGAGGACGTCTCGCTCGAGTCGCTGTTCACCGCGCTGACGAACGGCGACGCGGCCGAGTCGGGAGCGCCGGTGGAGACGCCGGACGCGCTCGAGGCGGAGACGGGGGTGGCGCGATGACCGCGCACATCACCACCGTCGCCCGCAAGGAGTTCGACGATGCGGGCCGGTCGAAGCTGCTCTGGGCGCTGACCGGGCTGCTCGTCGGCCTCGTCGCGATCGGCTACGTTGCGATCTGGTACACGATGGACGACGTGAGCGCGGCCGAGGTGCTCAGCTTCCTCGGGATGCCGCTGCAGGTGATCCTCCCGGTCGCCGCGCTGATCGCCGGCTACATGGCCGTCGTCGGGGAGCGCCGGTCGGGCAGTGTCAAACTCCTGTTGGGCCTGCCGCCGAATCGGACCGACGTCGTCGTCGGCAAACTGCTCGGTCGCATGAGCGTCGTCGGCCTCGCCGTCGCGCTCGCGTACCTCGTCTCGCTCGCCCTCGGCGGCCTCCTCTTCGGGTCGGTCCCGTTCGTCGACTGGCTCGGCTTCGCCGCCGTCTCGTTGCTGTTCGGCGTGACGTTCGTCGGGCTGGCCGTCGGCGTCTCCGCCGGCGTCTCCACGCGCGGGAAGTCGATGGCCATCGTCGTCGGCCTCTACATGGTGTTCGTCGCGCTGTGGGAGCTGCTCACCGCCGGTCCCTACTACCTCATCTACGACGAGGGACCGCCGGTCGCGGCCGAGACGTGGTATCTCCTCCTCCAGCAGTTCAACCCGATCTTCGCGTACGCACACCTCTCGAGCCAGGTTGTCGACGGGTCGGTCTTCCCCTTCCAGTTCCAGTACGGGCTTCAGTCGATGGAAGCCTACGGGATGACGCCCGCCGAGCGGTATCCGGGCGAGGCTCCGTTCTATCTACAGGAGTGGTTCGGCCTCGTCGTCTTGCTGTGCTGGCTGGTCGTGCCCGTCGCGATCGGTTACTACCGGTTCCGGAAGACGGATCTGTGAGCCGGCCCGCCGAGTTGGGTCGGCCGTTTCACACACCGCCCTGACGCGACGACCGACTGGTGTGTTCAAGACCTGCGTTCACAATCGCGGTCGCTGTCCCGTCAGCGAAGCGTTGGCGTCTGCTGTCGGGCGTGGGAGTGTCGACAACGAACCGGCTGCCAGACCGCGGTCACTGCATCCACAGTAACTGCGCGTGTAGCGTTGGCCCGATCTCGAGGACGTTCGCCTCGTCGACGAACCCTTCCTCGATGGCCAGTTCGACCGCGCGGGTGCCGACGATATTGGCAACGTCCGCTTGCGCGAGATGCTCGATGACCGCGGACTCGTCGGCCGCGTCACCGCCGTAGAACTCCTCGGTGACGGTCAGCGAGAGGTCGCCCTCCTCGAACGTCTCGCCGAGAATGTCCTCGTCGCAGACGGCGACGAGCACCCCCTCCTGAGTCTCCCGTTCGTTGACGAGCATCTACTCGAGTTCCCACTCGCGGTCGTCCTCGTCTGCGGCGTCGCCCGTGAGGTCGCCGAGCCCGAGGTCCTCGAGCCCGACATCGCCTCTCTGGGGTGACTGTCGTCCGGCTCCGAGTCCGGGCTGGCCGCCGGCTCCCGGTCCGGCACCCATACCGGCCCCGGCACCGCCGCCCGGCCCCTGGTCGACCATCTCCTCGCGGTCGTCCATCATTTCCCGCTCGGCGCGCTCGCGCATCTGGTTTGCTTCTTCTGCGATCTCTTCGGCCTGATCGAACTCGCCGAGTTCTTCCAGAATTTCGGCCTTCTCCTCGAGCACTTTCGCGTTGCGCAGGCCGAGCCGAATCGCGTTGTCGATGCAGTGTAAGGCCTCCTCGGACAGCCCGCGCTCGGAGAGGAAGAACGCGCGGTTGAACCAGCCCGCGGCGAAGCGCTCGTCGATCTCGATGGCGCGCTCGGCGTGTTCTAGGGCCTCGGAGGTCTCGCCGAACTCCCAGAGCGCGTAGGCGAGGTTCGTCTCGGCGGTCGCGGCGTGTTCACTCGAGTCGTCGAGCCGCAGCGCCTCGCGGTGGGCACCGATGGCCTCGTCCCACTCCTCGAGTTCGCCGTGGGCGACGCCCTTGTTCACCCAGGCCTCCTGCTCGAGTCGCTCGTCTTCGGCGAAGCGGGCAGTCCGCTCGAAGGCCTCGGTGGCCTGTTCGTAGCGGTTGATCTGCATGTAGTTCAGTCCAACGTCGAGCAGTTCGCTCGCGTCGACGTCGTCCCGGTCGATGTTGTGCTCGTCTAACGTGTCGGTGACGACGCGGGAGTCGACGGGATCGACCTTCGACGGGTCGACACCGAGCTCCGGCGGATCCAGGTCGAACTCCTCGTAGGGATCGTCGAACCCCTCTCCTTCGGAGAAGCGATGGTCGCGATCGTCGTCTCGGTCGGTCATTGCCCTGAATTGGCGGCGACGACTGTTAAGGGCTGCGACCCGGGTAGCGTCGGCGGCTCGAGGACGGCGCGCTGGAGTTTGGAACACCGCCGTTCAGACCCGCCCGCCGAACCGTCTGGTGACTCCTCGAATCGACTGCGTGACCGCGCCCGGATGGGGCAGGCCGAGGCGATAGCGTACCCGATCCTGGCGTTTGAACGGCTCGAACACGGCGGGCTCCGCGAGCGGCCAGATTCGGGCTTGCGACCCTCGACTTCCGCGCCGCTCGAGGACGGCGTTGGCCGCGCGCCGGCCGGCTTCGTTGGCCGACTCCATCGAGGCCAGATCAGCGTTCGTCCGGACGTAGTCGCCCGCCACCGTCAAGTTCTCGACCACCACGTCGGCCGGCGGCCGGTTTCGCAGCGAGCCGACGGTGTTGATCAGCAGCGGCGAGCGGTTCTCGACGCCGCCCTCGTCGACGGTTTCACCGTCTTCTCGTTGCGTCTCCGACGCAACGCTGGTCTCGACGATCGCCGGATCGAGAAACCAGTCGACGAGATGCTCGTCGCGCAGCCGTTGGTCGGGGCCGTTTAGATGGTGCTTCAACTGTTCCCAGATCTCCGTCGCGATCTCCTCGGGCGTGCACTCCCTCGCCGGCTTGCCGTAGACGATCCCCGGCGTGTCCCAGTCTGACACGATCACCGAGAGGACGCCCTCGACCGCCTCGGGTCCGTGTTCCTCGAGGTCGTAGCCCGTCCAGAACTGCCGCTGGGAGATCGATGTCAGCGCCCACGGCGCGTCGGCGTAGACCTGGTGACCGCGCGTCAGATCGACGTCGTCGGCGAGATAGAACTGGATGCCGTTCATCCAGGCCGTATCGAGCCGGTCGATCCGCTCGAGCGCCGGCGCGTTCCGGGCTAACTCCGTCGGGATCAGCTTCGGAGCGACCTCGACCGGCACGGCGAGGACGTACTCGTCCGCCGCGATCGTCTCCCCGTCGGCCAGCGTCGCGCCGGTGATGCGGCGGCCGTCGGTCTCGAGCCGCCGGACTGGGGCGTTCGGCCGGAACTCGACCCCCAGTGACTCGAGGTGACGGAGCCAGGGGTCGATCCAGGCCGCGCTCGTCGGTGCGTTCAGGACCCGCTCGGTGGGCCGCGTCGGGTCGAGCTGGCCGAACAGCAACTGGAGGTAGACGGTGCCGATCGTTCGGGCGCTGCCGACCTGCGGCCGGAGTGCGACCAGCGATTGGACGGCGAACGCAAGCCGATCGCGAAGCGCCGGCGAGCGGTTCTCGGCGTCGATGAACTCCCACCAGGAGATATCGTCGAGTTCCTCCTCCCGGCGGGCCTCACAAGCCGTCAGCAGGTAGAACAGCCGCTCGAGCAGGAAGCGGACGTCCCTGGCGGGCAGGTCCTCGGCGAAGGCCGGGCGCAGCGCCTCGAGCCAGCCTCGAACGGAGTCAGGCGTGCGCGTCTCGGCGATCTGGCCCGGCCCCGTCGTGTTCGCGATGAGCGTCGCCTCGGTCTCGACGAGGTTGTCCGCGACGGTGCCGTCGCCGTCGGGAATGCGCTCCATCGTGTCGATGACGTGGCGGTAGAACGCCGGGAAGAACCGAAAGCCGTGCTCGCCGTGTAAGGGTGCCGGCTCGTCGGAGATCGGCATCGATCGGGCCTTCCCGCCGAAGCGGTCGTTCGCCTCGTAGACGGTCACGTCGACCTCACGCTCGGCGAGTTCGTGCGCCGCAGTGAGACCACCGATTCCGCCGCCGAGGACGGCAACGTCAGTCATACGCGTACCAGGAAGCCCACGGGAATAACCAGCGCCCCTACCGATCCAAGGTTCCCGTATCCGCGATCGATTCGACGGTCGACGCGTCGCGACCGCGACGACCGTCATCGTTGAGTACGCCGCTCACGAGGACTCGAGTATGCGACTGTTCGTCAGCGTCGACCTTCCCGACGACCTCGCGGACCCGGTCGCGGACCTACAGAACGAGTTCGCGGACGCAAGCGGGCTCAATTTCACCGATCCGGAGCAGGTCCACGTCACGATGAAATTCCTCGGCGACGTGGGAAACGACCGGCTTCACGACCTCGAGCGAGAGCTCGCCGCCGCGGTCGCGGACGCCGACGTCGATCCCTTCACGGTCCGCTACGGCGGCCTCGGCGTCTTCCCGAGCCTCGACTACATTAGCGTGGTCTGGTTCGGCACCGAAACGGGCGGCGAGGAACTCACGCGGCTCCACGAGGCGGTCGAGGACCGGACGACCGCGATGGGGTTCGACCCCGAGGACCACGACTTCACGCCCCATGTCACGCTCGCGCGGATGGAACATGCCGGCGGAAAGGACCTCGTACAGGACCTCGTCCGGGAGCGCGATCCGACGATCGGCGAGGCCCGCGTCGACGAGTTGCGGCTCACCGAGAGCACCCTCACGGACGAAGGGCCGGTCTACTCGACCATCGAGTCGTTCCCGCTCGAGTGAGGCCAGCGGCGTCCAGTCGCCGAACGACGATTGTCTGCTATTCGTGATCGATAATGGCGCTCCCGCCGGTATAGTCAGGAATTACAGAACTAGGTATGATGAGCCGCTTCGGCGTACCGAGCGGGCACGATGCCGGACGACGATACCGCGAGCGCGAGGAGTCGGCTGGCCGTCACGCGACGGGAGGCCCTCGCTGCGATCGGCGGTGCGGCCCTCACGACTTCCACTGGCACCACCGCGACCGCCGTCGCCGGTGACCGTCGCGTCCCCGTTCTGGTTCGCGTCTATCCCGGAGCCGTGCCGCTCCGGGCGCGACTGTGGTACGGCCGCGACGCGCTTCGCGGAGACTGGCCGCCCCCGTTTCGGGACGCGCTGGCCGCCGTCGAGTCCGCCTTCGAGCAGGTCCTCGCCTACGCCCGCGACCGTGAGCGGCTCGCGGACCTCGATATTCGCGTCGAGCGCGGCCCGCCGATCCGATTTCCGCCCGCGGAGACACCGCTGTCGGCCGACGCCGTGGTGCCGTCGCTCGAGACACTGCTCGGCCGTTTTCGCGAGCGACTGCGAAAACGGGACGCGCTCACCAATCGGACCTGTCACCTCCTGTTGTGCTGGTCGCCGCTCAACTACCGCGTCGGCTACGGCGGGACGCTATCGCCGAACGCGCTGATCGGCGACCCCGACGGCGGCGGTGACGCCCAGACAGTCGCGAACGTCGGCGCGACCGAGGTCTGGGACTCGCGGTCGGTGAGCCGAAACGTCGCGATCCACGAGACGCTCCACACCATTCTCTCGAGCGACGTCGTCGCCGACATCGGCGCGGCGGTCTGCGACCACGAACTGGGGGCGGCCGTTCGGACGGCTCCGGACACCCTACGAATCTCGCCGATGGCGACCGCCTACGCCGGCCCGGACCGGCTCGGCGGCGGCACCCGGTTCCACGGCACCGGCTGCTACGATCACGACCGATTTTATCGCCACGACGGCACCGAGGGTATCGAGAACTGGAGCTACACGACCGAACTCAGTGAGGCCACCCGCGAGGGCGTGACGCGCTCCCTCGAGCGGCGATTCGGGGATTGACGTCGTTCCGACCGCCGATCACGGCTTGATCACGCTCGCAGTGCCGTCATCGGCGGTCAGCGCCGGTCCCTGCAAGATGGACAAGATTTTAAGCCAGCGTGGGCTACGTTCGGCCACTATGGGTAAGAAATCGAAGGGCAAGAAGAAGCGACTTGCCAAACTCGAGAACCAGAACAGCCGCGTGCCGGCCTGGGTCATGATGAAGACTGACATGGAAGTTCAGCGAAACCCCAAGCGACGCAACTGGCGGCGCAACGATACTGACGAATAACGATGAGTGCCAGTGATTTCGAGGAACGCGTCGTTACCGTTCCCCTGCGAGACGTCAAGAAGGGCGCGAACCACGAGGCCGCCGACCTCGCGATGCGACTCATCCGCGAGCACCTCGCAAAACACTTCGCGGTCGACGAAGACGCCATCCGACTGGACCCCTCGATCAACGAGGAAGTCTGGTCGAACGGCCGATCTAACCCGCCGCGAAAGCTGCGCGTCCGCGCGGCTCGCTTCGACGAGGAGGGCGAAGCCGTCGTCGAAGCCGAGGTCGCCGACTAAACTTGCAACGCCTCGCCTTCGCCGGGTCGGCGTACGTCGGCGTCTTCGCCCGCGCGACCGACTCGTGCGTACTCGTTCGCCCCGACGTCGATGACGACGTCGTCGCCGACCTGACCGACGAACTCGAGGTGCCCGCCGTCCGGACGACCGTCGGCGGCTCCTCGACGGTCGGTGCCTTAGCGACCGGTAACGAGAACGGTCTGCTCGTCAGCGCTCGCGTCCTCGAGTACGAACGCGAGACGCTCGAAGAGGAGGTCGACGTTCCCGTCGCGGAACTGCCGGGCAACATCAACGCCGCCGGCAACGTCGTCCTCGCGAACGATTACGGGGCCTACGTCCACCCGAACCTGCCCCGCGAGGCGCTCCAGATCGTCGAGGACACGCTCGAGGTGCCGGCCGAGCGCGGCGACCTCGCTGGCGTCCGGACCGTCGGGACGGCCGCCGTCGCGAACGACACCGGCGTCCTCTGCCATCCGAAGGCGACCGACGAGGAACTCGACGCCCTCGAGGCGGCGTTAGACGTCCGGGCCGATGTCGGGACGGTCAACTACGGTGCGCCGCTGGTCGGTTCCGGACTCATCGCGAACGAGGCCGGCTACGTCGTCGGCGAAGACACGACCGGTCCCGAACTGGGCCGGATCGAGGACGCGCTCGGCTATCTCGACTGACGCGGCTGGCACGACCATCCGACGCTCGAGGAATCCCTTCTTTGACCGTTCTCACTGTCGTTCGAACCGGTGTAACACGACCTCGCTGTCGTCGTTCCACTCGAAGTTCTCGTGGGCGCGCTCGAGCAGGCGCTCGTAGGCCTCGAGGTCTTCCATCCCCTCGGCCCGCGCGTCTTCGTCGGTCAGCTCGCCGAGCGTGCGGTCGCGGACCTCGGTGACCTCGAACGTCGTCCCGTCGATCGCGAACGTGTCGCCTTCGTCGGCGTACTGATGGCCGCGGTGGATTTGCGTGACCTCGCCCTCGAGGGCCTGCGTCCGCATTCGCTCGCTTGGCAACAGCTCGTCTGGGTCGAGTTCGCTCATGTTTGCGGGTTCGAGCCGATGACGTAAAACCGTTGACTGTTCGATCGTCGAGAGATCGGTGTCGATCAGTTCGGCGTTTTCCCTCGCGCCGGCTGCGAGGACCGGACCCGGAAGGGAAGATTCTTCCGACTGCCCGCCGGATGGAGACGTATGAGTCAATTCACGGTCAGTGGTCGGTTCAAGAGCCGCGACGGCTTCGCGCCGTTCGAGACGGCCATCGACGCCGAAAACGAGGATGTCGCCCGCGAACACGCCTACTCCCAGCTCGGGAGCCGACACGGGCTCAAGCGAACCGAAATCGAACTCGACGAGGTATCCGAACAATGAGTCAACAGCAGCTCCAGCAGCTTTCTCAGGAACTCCAGGAAATCGAAGAACAGATCGAGGCCCTCCAGACCAACGTCGAGGACGTCCAACAAGAGCAGACCGAGATCGACGAGGCCATCGAGGCCCTCGGCTCGCTCGAGACCGACTCGACCGTGCAAGTGCCGGTCGGCGGCGGCGCGTACCTCCGTGCGACCGTCGAGGACATCGACGAAGTGATCGTCGACCTCGGTGCTGACTACGCCGCGGAGTTCGAGGAAGACGACGCCGTCGACGCCCTCGAGAACAAGCAGGAGCGACTCGACGACCGGATCGACGAACTCAACGAGGAGATCGCCGAACTCGAGACCGAGAGCAGCGAGCTCGAGCAGCAGGCCCAGCAGCTCCAGCAGCAGGCGATGCAACAGCAGATGCAGGGAATGGGCGGCGGTCAGGGTCCGCAGGGCCCCGACGAGTAACGCGTCGGTCCTCACTCGATAACCCATGTTCGACAACCTGAAGGACAAGCTCGGAAGCTTCCGCGAAGACGCCGAAGAAGCCGCCGAAGAGAACGCCGAGGAAGTCGACGACGACCTCGAGGAGACGGACCTCGAAGACGCCGCCGACTCCGAGGCGGAGCAGCCCAACGCGGAAGCGGCCGATACCACCCCCGAACCGGCCGACGACGAGCCGTCCGAGACGGTGGCCGCGTCGACGGCCGATCCGGACTCCGAACTCGAGGATCCGGACGCGACGGGCGACTCGGTGGCGGCACAGACGGCCGAGTCTGCGGGCCAGAAGCCGGCGGGCGACACCGCTCCCGATTTCACGGAACCGGACGAGCCCGACGCCGCCGAACCGACGTCCGATACGGCGGCCCCTGACGAAGAAGCGGTCGATACGGCGACCGTAGACGAGAACGCGGCCGTCGCGGAAGACGAAGACGAGGTCGGGGCCGAAGACGAGGAAGCCACCGATGACGGCGGCAGGACCGGCTTAGGTGCACGAGCCAGGTCCCTCTTTGGCGGTTCGTCCGACGAATCGGACCCGACTGAGGCCGACGAGCCACAGCCGGAACCGGCCGAGACGGCTCCCGACGAAGAGCCAGCCGAGACAGCGACCACAGACGAGGACACAGCCGTCACGGAAGACGAGGCCGAGGCGGAGGAAGCAGCCGATACCGGCGGGACCGGGTTCGGTACCAAGGCGAAATCCCTCGTCAAGGGGAAATTCGTCATCGAAGAGGACGACCTCGAGGGACCGCTGCACGAACTCGAGATGGCGCTGCTCTCGAGCGACGTCGAGATGGGCGTCGCCGAGGAAATCCTCGACAACATCCGCGACGAACTGGTCGGCGAGACCCGTACCTTCACGACGTCGACCGGCGAGGTCGTCGAGGAGGCCCTGCATAACGCAATCTACGACGTGATCAGCGTCGGCCAGTTTGACTTCGACGAGCGGATTGCTATCGAGGACAAGCCGGTCACCATTATCTTCACCGGCGTCAACGGCGTCGGAAAGACCACGACGATCGCCAAACTGAGCCGCTACTTCGAAGAGCGGGGCTATTCGACGGTGATGGCCAACGGCGACACCTACCGCGCCGGCGCGAACGAACAGATTCGGGAACACGCCAACGCCCTAGACACGAAGTGTATCAGTCACGAACAGGGCGGCGACCCCGCGGCGGTGCTCTACGACGCCGTCGAGTACGCGGAGGCCAACGACGTCGACATCGTGCTCGGCGACACCGCGGGTCGACTTCACACCAACGAGGGACTGATGGACCAACTCGAGAAGATCGACCGCGTCGTCGGCCCCGATCTGACGCTGTTCGTCGACGAAGCCGTCGCCGGGCAGGACGCTGTCAACCGCGCTCGAGAGTTCAACGAGGCCGCCGAGACCGACGGCGCAATCCTGACGAAGGCCGACGCCGACTCCAACGGTGGTGCGGCGATTTCGGTCGCTCACGTCACCGGGAAACCGATTCTCTTCCTCGGCGTTGGACAGGGCTACGGCGACCTCGAGCGGTTCGACCCCGACGAGATGGTCGATCGGTTGCTCGAGGACGACGAGGAGTAGCCGGGGCGCTCGCCCCGTCGGCCGTCTATCGTTTCAGAAGACACTTATTGTACGATTGAGATGTCTCGCGTATGGACCGGTCCCGCTCTCGGCGTGCCTTCCTCGCATCGGCCGCGACGACCGTCGGGGTCACGGCGGGCGGCTTCGAGTACGACTCAAGTAAAACGAACTCGTCGCTCGAGTCGGGAACCGTTCCCGACGGCTGGTACGAGTGTAACGAGGTCACGCGCCCCGATCCCGACGCGCCGAGCGATGAGAACGCACTCGAGCCACGGACATACCCGTCGCCGCCGTCGTCGCTCCTCGACGGCGAGAGTGGCGGTTCGACGGACCGCTCATCACCGTCGGGAAACACGGCCAGCGCGGGCGAGTACGTCACTGCGTTCGAACAGGTGTATCGACGGAACGCGTTCGTCGCCCGGTACGGCGGCGTAACGCGGACGTTCGAGTTTCGACTCGACGCCCGTCGGACCTCGCCCGTCGGGTCAGACACCGACCCGGCCGCCGTTCTCGTGGCGCTCGTCTACGATCTGACGACCGAGACACGACGGTCACCGCCGAACGACGAGTGGGACATCCGGGTTACGTATTATCTCGACGAGAACGTTCTGCTCCGGGCACAGTACGAGGGCATCGCGGACAAACCGAGTGTGACGCCGGACCCGCGACGGCAGGGCGACCTCGTGGCGTGTTTTCAGTGAGGGTGTCCCGCGGTAAATCCGGCGGGGATCACACGCGGTGATCGCAAACTACAGGCAATAATTTCTGATATCACCGACGCTCCTGTCGCAGTGATCGGCGTCGGACGACGCGTTCCGATGTGCCGTCGGGGTTTTCGACTGCCTCGATCGGTTGTGGCCGGCTGAAGGGGCAATACTTGCTGGTGGAAGCGACCCACGTCAGGATTCGCCGAGTTGCGGGAGCGTATAGGGTCGGGGGAGAATGACCCGGTAAACGATGGTCCATCAGTCTCTCGAACGCGCAGATTCTTCCGACGTCGCACGAACCGCGTGGTGGTTCGTATGAACACAGTCGAAGAGCACAAACAGGAGAAACATCCCCTCGACGTCGTCGACGACGTCTACGACTACGCCGAGAACGAACTCTCGTTCGAGGAGATCGAAGCGCGCGCTGGCGGCGGCGAGTGGGAGCGCCTGAAGTGGGCCGGCATGTACGCCCAAAAGCAGGAGGGCTACTTCATGATCCGGACCAAGGTGCCGGGCGGGAAGCTCACCCCCGAGCAGGCCGAGGTCATCGGCGAGGTCACCGACGACCTCGCGGTCGCCCCCGAGGAGTACGGCGGCGAGGAACAGAACGAACTCTGGGGCGACGCCTACCTCGACATCACGACCCGGCAGGACATCCAGAAACACTGGATCCGCGTCGAAGACGTCCCCGAAATGTGGGACCGCTACGACGAAGTCGGCCTGACGACCGTCCAGGGCTGTGGTGACTCGGCCCGAAACGTGCTGGGCTGTCCCGCGGCCGGGCTCGATGACCACGAGTGTTTCAACGCTCAGCCGGTCATCGACGCCGTTTCGGAGTTCTTCACGAACAACCGCGAGTACGCCAACCTCCCGCGGAAGTTCAAGATAACGATCACCGGCTGCGCCCACGACTGCGCGCAGTCACAGATCAACGACGTCGGCCTCGTCCCGGCGAAAAAGGAGATCAACGGCGAGCATCTCTACGGCTTCCACGCCCGCGTCGGCGGCGGTCTCTCCGACGGACCGCGGATGGGCTCCGAACTCGACGTCTTCGTCAAGCCCGAAGACGCCGTCGAGTTCTGCCGTGCCGTCGCTCAGACGTTCAAAGAGATCGGCGACCGCAACAACCGCGGCGTCTGTCGCATGCGCTACCTCGTCGAACAGCTCGGCCCGGAGAAGTTCGAGGAAGCGATCCGCGACCGCTGTACGGTCGACCTGCCCACCGGCGGCCGGAACCTGACCGTCGGCTACCAGGGCGACCACGTCGGCGTCCACGACCAGAAACAGGACGGACTGAAGTACGTCGGTTTCAACGTCATCGCCGGCCGCATGGGCGGCGACGAGTTCGCCGAAGCCGCCCGCGCCGCCGAGAAGTACGGTACCGAGGACGCCTCCGTCCGCCTGGCGACCGATCAGAACTTCCTCATCACCCACATCCCCGAGGAGAACGTCGACGACCTCCTCGCGGAGCCGTTCGCCCAGGAGTACAGCCCCGATCCCGGCCCGTTCTCGCGGGGTGCCGTCGGCTGTACGGGCAACGAGTTCTGTAACTACGCCATCATCGAGACGAAAAAGCGCACCAAGCGCTGGGCCCGCGAACTCGACGAGCGCATCGACGTGCCCGACGACATCGAGGCCATCCGGATGCACATGTCCGGCTGCTCGGCCTCCTGTGCACAGCCCCAGATCGCCGACATCGGCTTCCGCGGCGAGACCGTCAAACTGGAAGACGAGGACAGCCCCAACGAGGAGGGCGACAACCTCGTAGAAGGGATGGACTTCGGCCTCGGCGGCTCGCTCGGTGCCGACAACGAGTTCTTAGACTGGATCCAGAACGCCGTACCCGCCGATTCGGTGATCCCGGCGCTCGAGCAACTGTTCGACGCCTACAGCGAGGATCGCAACGACGGCGAGAAGTTCTATCAGTGGTGTCGCCGCGTCGACAACGACCGGCTCCGGCAGGTTATGAACAGCGCGGACGCGCCAGTTGCGCGAGGTGTTGCCCATGGGGACTGATAGCGAGGACGAGCGCAGTGAGTCCTCGAAGAAGCGAGCGGGAGCGAAGCGACACGCGAGCCGCGAGGCCGAGCGCAGCGAGGCCTCGGACGGATCAAGCGGGGAGCGAAGCGACCCGCGAGGGAGCGAGGACGAACCCCGTTTCCCGCACGTCCCGGAATCGGACGACGATGACGACGCCGTCATCGTGCCGGACGCCGGCGCTGGCGCATCTCGCTCCCGTGAGCACACGGATCACGCTCGAGAGGGCGCAATCGCTACGGACGGCGGCGCGAACGCGGAGGGCGACAGCTGTTCGCCCGACACCTGCACCTGCGGCGAGAAGACGGCCGCCGACGTCGAGTCCGAAACCCAGCCCGTCGCCACCGACGGCGCAGGCGTGGCGAACGTCGACGAGATGGGCGAACTCGGCGACCTTGAGTTCACCGAGCCGGCCGAGGACGTCAGCCAGGACGTCGATAACGGCGCGCCAGATACGCGCGTCGGGGTCCCCGAGGGTGTCGATCTAGACACGCCGGAGTACTCGATCCGGTCGCAGATGAACGACATCGAAACGCCCGACGAGAAGACCTGGTTCATGGAACTGGACGAGGCCGTCATCGACGAGGGACGGTGTATCCAGTGTGGGACCTGCGTCGCCGCCTGTCCGTCGGACTCGATCGGCGTCGGCGACGACGGCCTGCCGAAGCTGGTCAAGATGTGTACCGGCTGTTCGCTCTGCTGGGACTTCTGCCCCCGCGGTGGGATGCGCTACGAGCGCCAGTGGAAGATCACCGGCGGCGAGGACAACGTCAAAGGTGCGGGGGACCCGATCACGGAATTCTCCGCGAAAGTCGAGGACGACTGGACCGACGAGGCCCAGGACGGCGGCGTCGTCACCGGCATCCTCGCGACCCTGCTCGAGGAAGGCGAAATCGACGGTGCGCTCGTCGCCACCGAGAGCGACGAGGAGGCCTGGAAGGCCGAGAGCTACCTCGCGACGACGACGGAAGAACTCATCGAGAACGCCGGCACGGTCTACAACCAGACGCTCGCGCTTGGCAACCTCGACCTCGAACAGTGGAAGCACAAACTCCCCGACAAGGACTGGGACGACCTCAGCCTCGCGATCGTGGGCACCCCCTGTGAGATCGAGGGCATCCGCGCGCTCCAGGACTTCGAGTGGGACTATCAGGCCCAGAACGAGGGTATCCGCGCGGTCGACTACACGATCGCGCTGATGTGTACGAAGAACTTCAACTACCACAGCCTCATGGGCGAACAGCTAGAGGAGCAACGCGGCATCTCGCCGTCGGAGATCGGCAAGATGGACGTCCTCAACGGGAAGATGATGGTCTACGACCACGACGGCGAGATGATCGTCGAGGAAGACATCGAAAACTTCCACGACGCCGCGCTCAAGGGCTGCGACGAGTGTGCTGACTTCACCGGCTTCTGTTCGGACATCACCGTCGGCTCCGTCGGCTCTTCCGACGAGTACTCGAGCGTCATCGTCCGCACCGAACAGGGGATGAACGCTTGGGACATGACCGAGCCGAAACTCGACTACCACGATCTCGAGGACAAGTCGGCAGTCGGTAAGCTCCAGGGCTGGGACAAGAAGAAGGCCTTCGAGAGCCTCGAGCGCCCGTTCGACCCCGACGCACCCCGCTTTATCGACTACACTGATCACGCCGAGAACTACGATACGGCGCTGAACCCCCACGACCAGGGACACTGATCGGACACGTTCGAGCACCGCTTTCTGCTGTTCGGTTCAGATATCCCCTCGCTGCCGTCCGTCTTGTGCCGGTTCAGCGCCGAGCGCGACCAAGCCGACGGCGGCACGTCGGAACGCCGGTCTGATACGTTCTCACACTGGCTCGAACTGGTAGCCGTCCCACGCTTGACTGTCGGGTTCTCGGATGCCGGCATCGGGATCGCGGAGTTCGTCGACGTGGACGGGCTGGACCTCGTCGCCGGTTTCGATATCGCCGGTGGTCAGTTGGCCGATCGCGCGAACCGTCTCCCCTTCGACGTCGAACTCGACGATCGCGAGATGGTTGGGTTCGCGGACGCCGGGCGGGGTCGCGGTGCTGGTCGTCCAGGTGACGATTTCGGCGGTGTACTCGCTGAGATCGATCGTTTCGGCCGGTTTTGCGCCGTTGGGGCCGCGGGGGTGGCCGGGATAACTGATCGTGCCGTCCTCGTATCGGGTCGCGTCCATGCTCATTGTGCGGCCTCCATGATGGTGGTGATGACGCAGTTGCCGAAGCCGCCGACGTTACAGCACAGCCCGACATCGGCGTCGACCTGTCGGGGGCCGGCCTCGCCGACGAGTTGTTCGTAGATCTCGACGCCCTGGGCGACGCCGCTGGCTCCGAGCGGATGCCCTTTCGATTTGAGCCCGCCGGAGGTGTTGATCGGCAACTCGCCGTCGCGCTCCGTATATCCCTCCTCGAGGAGGTGCCAGGCCTCGCCCTGGTCGGCGAAGCCCAGCCCTTCCATCTGCAAAAACTCGAGGATGGTGAACATATCGTGAAGTTCGGCCACGTCGATATCGTCTGGCTCGAGGCCGCTCATCTCGTAGGCTCCCTCGCCGCTCTTGACGACGCCGTCCATCACGGTCGGGTCCGCGCGCTCGTGGACGACGTGGGTATCGGTCGCGCCGTCGATACCCGAAATGACGACGTACTCGTCCGTATACTCCGCGGCGACGGACTCGGGACAGAGCATGAGCGCCGCCGAGCCATCCGTGATCGGACAGAAATCGTACAGCCGCAACGGGTCCGCCACCATCGGCGACTCGAGGACCGTCTCGAGATCGACTTCTTTCCGGAACTGGGCGTTTGGATTGTCGACGCCGTTCGCGTGATTCTTGACCGCAACCTTCGCGAGACTTTCGCGGGGCGCGTCGAAGCGCTCCAAGTAGTGGCGCGCGGTGAGCCCGGCAAACGAGGGCAGCGTGACGCCGTGTTTGTACTCGACTGGATGGCCCACGGAGGCGATGACGTCGGTCGCTTCGGTGGTCGACCGATGGGCCATCTTTTCGCCGCCGACGAGCAGCGTCATGTCGCTGTCTCCGCTCGCCACCGACCGACAGGCGGCGTAGATTCCCGCGCCGCCGCTGGAACTCGTCTGGTCGACGCGCTGGGTGTACGCCGGCATCGCGTTCAGGTCGTGAACCAGCGCGTTCATCACGCCGGTCATCCCCTCGAACTCGCCGCTGGTCATATTCGAGACGTACAGGTGCTCGACGTCGTCGGCGTCGACGCCCGCGTCCGCGAGACACTCGATTCCGGCCTCCGCGAGGAGGTCTAGTACCCATGCTCCCTCGCGCTGCCCGAACTGGGTCATCGATGCGCCGATCACGGCCACGCGGTCCGTCTGTTCCGCCGACGGGTGTCGGTGAGCGGTCATACGCGCTCACCGTCTGGTTTCGGTCGTCGGACCGTTCGCAGACGGTTCAACGAGCGGGGCTGAGCCGACGGAGCGGACGAACCGGTAAGTCCCGACGACTCGACCGTCGTGGAGAGAACGCACCTAGTGGCACTCATATGTGCCCTCCGTCCGTTGGACGTATCCCTGTGAGACGAGCGATCGGAGGATCGGTAGTAGCGTCAGCTTCGGGAGTCCGAGATAGTTCTGTAGTCGGTTTACCGTGGTCTCTTCGGTGACCCGAACGGTCACGTAGACGAGCTTGGTCTTCGGTGATGTCAGTTCTCTCGGCACCGTCAACGGTTGTTCGCTCGCGGACATCGACGTGACATCCAACGAACGTGTACATAAATTCGGGTGTGGGAAACCCTATCGAAGTTGTCCGGAAACGGCGGATCAACGGCGAACTATCGACGACGTCGGGGTAATGAACTATTAATAGTTTATTTTTGGCGGCCGCGATACGAGTTCGTTCGCTACGGTCGGACGGTCGTGCAACGACCACGTCTTTGGGCGATACAGAGCTGCGAACGGCGGTCGGTCGTTTCAGATCACGATTCCGGATTGTAAGAGCGCGATCAGGCCGGTGAGCGCCGGAATCGCCAGCACGGTCGTTAGAAACACGCAGGTCGAGACGTACTCCGAGACGAGCACGCCGTCCGAGCGAGTGTTGCCGGCAAACTCGATGACCAGAATCAGCGGCGTCACGGCGGCCGGCATCGCCGTCTCGAGGACGAACACGCGTGCGACGGTCGGGTTCTGAAAGCCAGCGCCGAGAACGGTATCGAGACCGAGCACGACTCCGAGGCCGACGACCGGCGCGACGCCGAGTTTCAGCGCCATCGCGGGCCACGCCCGCGAGACGGCTGCGGTGTCCGAACGGGCGAGCTGGATCCCGAGAATGAGTAGCATGAGCGGGATCGAGGCGTCGCCGACGAGCTGCAGGGTTTCCATCGCCGCCGTGTCCGCCGGCGGGACGAGCGCCAGCGCACGCGCGCCCAACGCGGCGACGACGGCGTACACAAGCGGGATGTAGAATACTCGCCGGACGCCCTCGAGCCCGGCGGAGCCGCTGCTTCGGGAGGCGACGTAGACGCCGACGGTGTACATCAGGACGGACTGGACAGAGAGGAAGAGGACGGCGGTCTGACGGCCGACCTCGCCGAACGCGAAATCCGAGACCGGAATCCCGAGGTTTCCCGAGTTACAGAAGATCGCAACGAGCACGAGACCGCTCAGCGCCGGTTCGCGTTCGCCGACGGCGCGCCCGGCGAGTTCGGCGATCAGCCACATCACTGCCGTGAACACGGCGATTCCGACCGTGACCCGTACCAGCGTCGCCGCCTCGAGGTTCGTAGTGGCGAGGCTGTGAAACACCAAGGCAGGTGCCAGCACGTAGACGACGGCCGTGTTCAACGGTTCCGGATCGATCTCTTTGACGGTTGCGAGCACGTAGCCGACGCCCGCGATGGCGACGATCGGCCCGACTGCGGAGGCGAAGATGCTGAGGAGGTCCGCCATTAGTCAGCGCGTTTCCCTGTACTGTCAGGGTCGTCTCGAGGTGCTTGTCGGTTCCAAACGGTCGTACCCTGCATTACAGCGTCAGCTACTCCCCGTGTTCACTATGGGAGTTACGATGCCGGCGTCGCGATCCGATCAGCGACCGACACCGCTGCTCGTCCTTGAAGTGTCTTTGATCACAAGGTGAAGCTATGACGGGACGTTGTCTTCTGCGTGATCTCTTCCGTCGGAGCGACGGCAGTGGTCTACCTACTCGAGCGTGACGCGGTCGACTCGCCACGGGCGGTTGCCCTTTAAGTGCCTCTGGTCACAAGGTGAAGATACGACGGGAGGCCGGTCGTTCTCGCGGGTATTCTGTTCGACCAGCCCGAGGTTCGGCGCGTTTATCCAGTCGGCCCCGAAACCCGGCGTATGGCATCCGACGTTCGGATTCGAGTTGCGACGCCGGCGGACGCAGCCGCCGTCCGTGACATCTACGCGCCGTTTTGTGAGTCGACGGCGGTCACCTTCGAGGAAGCCACCCCAACCGAAGCCGAACTGGCAGATCGAATCGGATCGACCCTCGAGAGCCATCCGTGGCTCGTCTGTGAAACCGACGACGAGGTCGTCGGCTACACGTACGCGGGGCCGCTGCGAAAGCGCCGCGCCTACGAGTGGGTCGTCGAACTGTCGATCTACGTCGCCGAGTCGGCCCGCCGATCGGGGATCGGCCGGGCGCTCTACGAATCGCTGTTCGCCGTCCTCGAGCGCCAGGGGATCCGGGACGCCTACGCCGTGACGACGGTTCCGAATCCCGAAACCGAACGGTTCCACGAGCGGCTGGGGTTCGAACGGCTGGTCGACTTCCCGGGAATCGGTTACGCGGACGACGAGTGGCGGGACGTGGCCTGGTGGCGGCGGCCGCTCGCCGAAAAGACCGACGACCCCGATCGCCCGCGCCCGCTTCCGGCGGTCCGCGAGGACGATGACTGGGAATCGCTCGTGCGGACGGGCGAGGCGTCGCTCGAGCGATTCTAACTGTTCGATCGACCGACACCGCTTAGTGCGACTACCGACTGGTATCGCGCATGAATCACTCGAGTTGGCGGACTTACCTCGTCACTCAGGCGTCGCTATCGAACGGCCGACCGACGACCGAGGTCGTCCGGGCGGCCATCGACGGTGGCGTCGACGCCGTCCAGTTACGCGAGAAGGACGCGAGCGCCCGCTCGCGGTACGAACTCGGACACGAACTGCGCGAACTGACGGCCGCAGCGGGGGTCGACCTGATCGTCAACGATCGGATCGACATCGCGCGGCCGATCGACGCCGACGGCGTTCACGTCGGCCAGTCCGACTTGCCGGTTGCGGTCGCTCGCGACCTGCTCGGGCCGGAAGCGATCGTGGGCTGTTCGACCTCGACGGTTGCGGAGGCCCGAGCGGCGGCGGCCGACGGAGCCGATTACCTGGGCGTCGGCGCGGTCTACGGCACCGCTTCGAAGGACGTAGACGACGATAAGAACGGGATCGGTCCGGAGCGGATCGCCGCGATCGCCGACGCGGTTTCGATCCCGATCGTCGGCATCGGTGGTATCACGACCGACAACGCCGGGCCGGTCGTCAAGGCCGGCGCGGCCGGCGTGGCCGTCATCAGCGAGATCACGGCGGCCCCGGACCCGCAGGCGGCGACGGCGGCGCTCGCGGCGGCCGTCGAAACCTCGAAGGCCGTCGGTCACGGAGGGGGAGACGAATGAGTGTCACTGACATAGAACCTGCGGATCTCGCGGACTCGGTCCGAACGCTCCGGGAGACCGAGCCGCTCGTCCAGCACCTGACCAACACGGTGACAATCAACGACGTGGCGAACGTGACGCTGCACTGGGGCGGCCTGCCGGTGATGGCCGATTCCGTCGGCGACGCCGGTGAGATGGCCGATCTCGCGCGCGCGGTGCTGATCAACAGCGGGCAGGTACCCGACGGCCGCGTCGAGGCCATGCACGAGGCCGGTCGGAAAGCCAACGAACGGGGGATTCCAGTCGTTCTCGACCCTGTCGGCGTCGGCTCGACCCCCTCGCGGCAGGCGGTCGTCGAGAGCCTCCTCTCGGAAGTCGACTTCGCCGTCATCAAAGGCAACTACGGCGAGATCAGTGCCCTTGCGGGCCTCGAGGCCGAGGTCAAGGGCGTCGAATCCGTCGGCGACTACGAGGAGATCGAGCGGACGGCCCGCTCGCTCGCCGAATCGACCGGCTCGATCGTCGTCGCCTCTGGCGTCGACGATGTCGTCGCGGACGAAGACAGGGCGGTCCGCGTCGCCGCCGGTCACGAGATGCTCGGCGAGGTCGTCGGCACTGGCTGCATGCTCGGCGCGACCGTCGCCACCTTCTGTGCCGCGCTCGAGGACGCCCGCAACGCGGCCATCCACGGGACGCTCGCGTTCGGAATCGCCGGCGAACGCGCGGCCGACCTCGAGTACGCGGGGCCGGGCAGCTACCGAACGAACTTCCGCGACGCCGTCCGCGGGGTCACCGGCGACACCGCCGCCGATCTCGACCTCGAAGATCGCCTCGAGGGAGTTCTCTGAGCGCGACCTGCCGGGACGTATCGTTTTCGGTGTCAGTCCCACCGTCCGGAACGTATTGAAACCGTTTTCATACCCCCGGGCGAACCGTCACGTATGGCTCGAGACGAACTCGAAGACGCGGCCGAGTCGATCGAACGGGCAGCCGACGCCGCAGCCGACGAGGAGGCGGCCGAACGGCTCCGGAATCAGGCGGCCAAGTTCGCGGACTACGCCGACGCCGACCGCGGGCCGGACCACGGCCAACTCGCGCGTCACGAACACATCCTGACCGACATCGCCGACGATGAGAGCGGCGATGTCGCGTCGAATCTCGAGGACGCGCTCGAATCGATCAGCGCGTTCCGGGAGACGGTCGAGGGCGTCTAGCGGTTGGGTTCGCGAGGCGATTTCGCGTTGCGGACGCGAACCAACCCGTCGTTTTTCAGCCGCTCGTCCGGATCGGACCGACCTCGAAATAGACGAGGCCGGCGTAGATCGAGCCGAGCACGAGCGGACCGGCGAGAAGAGCGACTAGCGACGGCACCGATGAGCGGATGGCGCTGATTCCGACTCTGATTGAGAGCACCCCGATCGCGATCGTCACGCCCTGTTTCGTGGCGTATCGAACTCGCTGGTTGCCTATACGGAAGCTACGTGTTGGAACTAAAATGTCTTTCTCCGGCGGACAGTCTGCGTTTCTGGGACGACCGCTATCGACGGGATCGTGCGACCGATCCGTCAACAGACGGGTTTCGGGTTCGCGCCCATTCCCTCGAGCGTCTCGACGTACTCGTCGTAGGCCGCCTGGATCGCGCCGGTAGCGGCCTCCTCAGCGCGGTCCCAGTCCTCGTCGGTCTCGCAGACGGCCGCGAGCAGTTCCGTAGCGCGCTCGAGTTGTTCATCTAAGTCCTCGCCGAAGCCGCGGAACAGGCTGGCGGTCTGGGGGTCGGCGTCGCCGACGAAGTAGCCGATGACCTGATCTTTCGAGCGCTGGCTCGCCAGAATGCGGCCGACGAACGCGCCGACGCGAGACACGGTGTCCTCGCGGTCGCGCAGATACTCGTGGAGGGTCGGGACCTCGTCCGGTTCGTACTCGTCGTCGAGCTTTCCGTCGACGGTCTCGTAGTGGTCTTGCTCTTCGTCGGCCGTGGCCTCGAAGGCCGCGCGGGCCTCGTCGTCGGCCTCGTCGTCGGCCCACGTGAGGAAGGTCTGCCAGGCGGCGTACTCGGCGTCGGCGGTCGCCTCGAGGACGGGTTCGGTGTCGATGTCGCCGCCGGTGTCGGCGTACAGCGACTTCGAGGAGCCGAGTCGCGAGAGGGCGGTCTGGTTTTCCTCCTGGACGGTCTCGACGAACGTGTCGGCGTCGGTCATGGACGGTCGTTCGGGGGGCCGGGAGTTAGGCCTATCGTCATCGGCGGTGAGTTCGCGATCTCGAGGCGGCAGCTGCCTATCGGTCGCCGTCTCGAGGATGCGCTCTATCGGCCGGAGGGGGACTGACAAGCTTGCCGAGAGCCAGGAGTAGCGCACTGGCGAGGACGACTACCAACAACAGTTTTGCGACCGCTCGTAAGCCACCGTATCCCTCGCCGATGCTGACAAACCCCGCAGCGAGGACGACGATTCCGACACAGAGCAGTTGGTTCGTCGCTTTGTGACTCGAGAACCATGAGTCGGCATCAGCCACCATTTTAGAAATCCAACTAGAGCGCGGTAACGGTTCTGGTTTATTACGGGATAGGACGGCTGCGCTCGAGTGGACGCAAAAACTGGAACTAGGTTCGACCGGCGAGAACGGGAGTGTGAGCGACAGCGACGGCTACGGCTACGGACTCGCAATAACAATAAAACCGATTCGGATCGCTTCGAACGACTACGCTGTCGTTAGTTGCCCTTCTCGATCGGGGCGTTGACGAGGTTGCCCCACTCGGTCCAGGACCCGTCGTAGTTGACGGCGTCGTCGTAGCCGAGCAGTTCGTGCAGGGCGAACCAGGCGACCGAGGACCGCTCACCGATGCGGCAGTAGGCGACGGTCGTTTCGTTGCCGTCGATGTCTTCCTCGGCGTAGAGCTCCTCGAGCTCGTCGCGAGTCTTGAAGGTGCCGTCGTCGTTGGTCACGGCGGCCCACGAGATGTTCTTTGCGCCGGGGATGTGGCCGCCGCGCTGGGCGGTTTCCTGGAGTCCTGGGGGCGCGAGGACCTCGCCGGAGTACTCTTCGGGCGAGCGGACGTCGACGAGGGGAACGCCGCGATCGATCGCGTTCTCGACGTCTTCGCGGTAGGCGCGGATGCTCTCGCGCGGACCGGCGGCGTCGTACTCGGTCTCGGAGAAGTCGGGCTCCTCGTCGGTGGTCGAGTAGTCGTTCTCGAGCCAGTACTCGCGGCCGCCGTCGAGCAGTTTGACGTCGTCGTGGCCGTAGTACTTGAACTGCCAGTAGGCGTAGGCGGCGAACCAGTTGGAGTTGTCGCCGTAGAGGACGACCGTGTCGTCCTCGCTGATGCCGTGGCTGCCGAGCAGCTCCTCGAAGTCCTCCTTCTCGAGAATGTCACGCTGGGTCTGATCCTGGAGTTGCGTCTCCCAGTTGAACCCGATTGCGCCGGGGGCGTGCTCTTCTTCGTAGGCTTCCGTGTCGACGTCGACCTCGACCAGCCGGAGGTCAGAGTCGTCGTCCTGGAACTCGTCGAGACGCTCCTCGGCCCAGTCGGCGGACACGAGGACGTCGTTGGCGTAGTCGCTTGCCATACTCGAGCGTTCGATGGCGACACACAAAGGGACTTCTTAACCGGTCAATTCGGACACCGATCGACTCTATCGGAAATATTTGCCTGTTCTGACGGCGCTCGAGCGCCGCTTTCGCCGTTTTCGCGGTCGAATTAGGCGGTGACGGGCCTCGTTCGATCCGTCGCCATCTCTACCGGTCAGCTAGCTCACTGGACACCAGCAATAGTTGCCACTGTCCCGGTAGTCCCAACGCCGTTCGAAACCGGTGCGTACTCGGGTCTGCGTCTCGTATGGCCTCCCTAATGGACGAAACCGTCGTCGTTTCTCCCGACTGGCTCGCATCGCGTTTAGACGATCCCGCCGTGTGCATCGTCGACGTCAGGGACGCCTGGGAGTACGACGGCATCGGCCACATCCCCGGCGCGGTGAGCATCCCGTTCGACAGCTACCGCGATGAGAGCGACGTCGACCGCGGTACCCTGCCCGGTGCCGACGCTTTCGCCGACCTGCTCGGCGAGGCGGGCATCGAACCCGACGACACGATCGTCGCCTACGACGACACCCACGGCGTCTTCGCCGCTCGCTTCGTCCTCACCGCCCTCGAGTACGGCCACGACGACGTGCGTCTGTTAGACGGCGACTACAGCGCCTGGAACCAGAAGTACGAGACGACGAGCGACGCCCCCGAGGTCGACTCGACCGACTACGAGCCCGATCCGCTCGCACCCGAGGAGAGCCCGCTGGTCGGCTACGATGCCGTCGCGGACGCCCTCGAGCGCGACGCCCTCTTCGTCGACACGCGCGAAAAGGACGAGTTCGAGGAGGCCCGCCTGCCCGGCGCGGTGCGCTTCGACTGGCGCGAGGTCGTCGACGACGAGACGCGGCGATTGAAGCCCGAGGCCGAACTCGAGGCGCTGCTCGCCGACCGCGGTATCACCCGCGACCGCGAAATCGTCCTCTACTGTAATACCGCACGTCGGATCAGCCACACCTACGTCGTCTTGCAAGCGCTGGGTTACGAGGACGTGGCCTTCTACGAAGGGAGTCTGACGGAGTGGCTCGAAAACGACGGCGACGTCGAGAGCGGCCCGGTCGACGCGTAATCGCCCCGGACGACCGATCTGTGGTCCTGAGTCCTGTCGTTGCCCCGTACGTTGATGGGCATCGACACGAATCGAGAGCCATGAACGAAGCCGTCGACCGGCGTCGGTTCCTCCTTGCGACCGCCGGCGCGAGCGCGCTCGCAGGCTGTTCGTCCTCGCCCGCCGGCGAATCGCCCTCGAGTCCCGACGCGTCGTCCTCGAACGAGACCGACGGACATCCGGACGCAGCCGCGACGGCGGACCTCGAGGGAATCTCGGCGGCGCTCCAGTACGTCCGTCCGGCGACCGATTCGCGACGGCCCGAGGTCCTCGCGACCGAGGGACGCCAGTATGTCGTCGTCACGGTCGGCGAATCGACGGTCGAGGCACGCGACGTCGCCCTCCGACTGGACGGGACCGAATACGCCAGTTCGTTCACCGCAGCGGCGGACGGCCGTCTTCGACACCGGATTCGAGCGGTACACCGTCCCGTTCACGGTCGTGACATCCGACTCGAGATAGTGCTGCACCCACCGACCAACCCGTTCGTCAGGCTTCGTCTCCGTCGACGGCCGGTAACGTGAACCGAAACGTCGCGCCCTCGCCGGGCTCGGTGTCGACCCAGATCTCGCCGTCGTGGCGCTCGACGATACGCCGACAGAGCGCGAGTCCGATCCCCGTTCCGGCGTGTTCCTCGCGGCTGTGAAGGCGCTCGAACACCTCGAAGATACGCTCCTCGTCGTCGGGATCGATACCGATCCCGTCATCGGCGACCGAAACGATCCACTGGCTGCCGTCTCGTTGGGCCGTGATATCGATCCGCGGAGACTCGTCCCCGCTATACGCGAGCGCGTTCGACAGCAGGTTCTGCAACACCTGTCGCAACTGGTCCGGATCACCTTCGACGCGAGGCAGCGACTCGCTCGAGAGGGTCGCGTCGGTCTCTTCGAGTCGCAGCCGCAGATCGCTCCGCACATCCTCGAGGACGGCGTCGAGGGCGACCGGCTCGAAGGGATCGCCCCGCGTTTCGACACGTGAGTACGCGAGGAGGCCGTCGATCATCGTCCGCATGCGCTCGGCCCCGTCGACGGCGTAGTCGAGGAACTCTTCGCCCTCTGTGTCAAGCTCGTCGCCGTAGCGGTTCTCGATGAGCGAGAGGTAACTGGAGACCATTCGCAGGGGCTCTTTGAGGTCGTGGGAGACGGTGTATGCGAACTGCTCGAGCCGTTCGTTCGACGCCTCGAGTTCGCGCTCGTACTCTCGGCGCTCGAGTTCGGCACCCATCCAGTTGCCGAGCAGTTCCACGAACGTGACCTCCCAGTCGGAGAACCCCTCGACGCGCGCCTCCATATCGTAGAAACAGAAGGTGCCATACACGTCGTCGCCGACCGAGACCGGCGTGCCGAGATAGCTGGAAATCCCCCACTCGGCGTTTCCCGCTCGGTCGGCGAGATCCGGCGCGTCCGCCTCGACGTCCTCGAGGACAAGCGTCTGTCCGGTGTCGACGACGCGCTCGCAGTTCGTTGTCGACAGCGAAACGACATCTCCCGCCGTGAGGTCGGCGTCGCTGGGCGCGTCGACGGCCTCGAAGATGTACTCGTCGGCGTCTTCGTGGACGCGCGACAGCGTCGCGTAGTCGGTGCCGATCGTGTCCCGAACGACGCTCAGCAGCGATTCGATCTGATCGGAGAACTGCCGATCGGGAGCCGCGATCACTTCGTAGGCGTCCTGTAACGCCCGTTCGCGCTCTCGGATTTGCGTCGTTCGTCGCGAGTGCTCGGTATCAATGCGTATCGAGACCGTCAGCCCTGTTTCGGAGGGATACGCGCGCCCGTCGAGGCCGACGGCGAGTAACTCGGAGACGCCCTCGAACGAGACCGGCTCTCGAGTCCGCATCGCTCGCTCGTACTCGTCTCGGCGCGCCGACCCGATCGCGTTGGGCACGGCGTCCCAGACGACCGTTCCGAGTAGCTCCGCCTCGGGCCGCTCGAGCAACCGTTCGATCCGCTCGTTGCAAAACGTGAGCCGCCACTCGTCATCGACCGCGAAGACGGCGTCAGTGATGCGCCCGTAGGCCGCCAGCGCGGCGTCACCGTCGTGCGGCTCGGGCAATTCCGGTCGCTCGACCATTGCTACCGTGAGGGGCTTGAGGCTCATAAGCTATCCGTCGCTCACGTTCCGCCAGTCGGGTGCCGTCGAGTACGTCGCGTCCGAGCGTTCGTCGAACGCCGAATAGACGACCTCGTGGAGCAGCGTTTCGGCCTGCGGGCCGACGATGTGACAGCCCAGAGTCTCGCCGTCGGGCGCGGCGAGCACCTTCGATCGACCTAATCGTGAACCGACGAGGTTCCGTCGCAGGATGAGCACCACGCACGTACGATCTCTTCGAACAGGTTGAGACCGATCTTCAGAGAACTGAATCGAAGCGGGTGCTGCCGACAAGGAAGCGACGGTTCGTGCGTTGTTGATGAGAACCACCTCAGCAGAGTAAATTCCGAAAATATACCAAATACGCTGATATATCTGGATATTATAACAAGAATATGTCGTTTGCACGATATCTCCGCCCTGTTCGAGTCCCGGCCTCCTTAACCCAAAAATATAAAATACCCAATACAATATTATAGGTGACCCTCATCACCATATTGTTGATAGAATGTCTCACCCATACCAAATCCTAATACCAGCCCAAAACCGGCACCATATATGTCAAAAAGCAAATAACCAATTATCATCCACATCATACCGGGTATTAAAATCGAGGCTGCTTTTGAGGTCATGTATTTACTTTAGGATCGGGAGCATTTATTCTTTCATGCAGCGTAAATTGATGGCCAATGGGCCTGATATGCCTTAATAGCTATCGCTAGATCGTACTGCTCCTGGCTTATCTATCGCCGAGTCGTTCGCCCACGAGAGGGCTCGATGGCAATCGATTCGAGCCTGATTCTCGACGGAAGCGTGACTCGAGTCATTGGTATCCCTCCTAACAGAGTAGCGGATTGAGGGTCCAATCGTGATGCGCCTCTCGAACTCTCACACGATCTGTTTTGATCAGCCGGTTCAAACATAGTCTATTGACGCCTCGTCACCCTCGATCGCTCACGTCCCGCCAGTCGGGTGCTGTCGAGTACGTCGCATCCGAGAGCTCGTCGAACGCCGAATAGACGACCTCGTTCAGCGCCGGATGGATGTGAACCGGCTCCGCGACATCGTCGACAGTCCCGTCGGCGCTGTCCATCGCAACGACCACCTCGTGGAGCAGTGTTTCGGCCTGCGGGCCGACGATGTGACAGCCCAGAATCTCGCCGTCGGGCGCGGCGATGGCCTTCACGAACCCGTCGTCGGCCTCGAGGATCATCCCCAGCGGCGCGGCCCCGTAGGGCGTGATCACAGCCTCGTACTCGCGGCCCTCGTCCGCGAGTTCGTCCTCCGTTTGCCCGACGCTCGCAACGCGCGGGCTGGTGAAGATCGCGTGTGGCACGGCCCGATAGTCGACCGCTTCCCCCGCGTCGTCTAAGACGTTCGCCGAGACCACCTTCGACTCGTAGTCGGCCGCGTGCTTGAACGGCCGTTCGCCGAGGACGTCGCCGAGCGCCCAGATTCCGTCCGCGGTCGTCTCGAGTCGGTCGTCGGTTTCGATGTGGCCCTTCTCGTCTACCTCGACGCCGGTCGCCTCGAGCTCGAGCGTGTCGGTGTTGGGTCGGCGACCGGTCGCCAGCAGGAGGTCGTCGCCGGTGAGTTCGACGGTCTCGGCGTCGCTCTCGTCGTCGGCCGGCTCGGCGGTCACGGTAACGTCACCGTCGGACTTCGGGTCGTCGACGGAAGTAGCCTCGTAGCCGGCGTACACGTCGCAGTGAGCCTCGAGCGACTCCGTCACGGCCGCGCTCACGTCGTCGTCCTCTCGAGGAACGAGCCGGTCGCTCCGGCCGACGATCGAGACCTCGGTTCCGAGCGCGCCGAAGAAGTAGCCCAGTTCGGCTCCGATGTAGCCACCGCCGACGACGACGAGCTCGTCGGGCCGTTCGTCGAGAAAGAGCGCGTCGTCGCTCGTAAGAAAGTCAGCGTCCTCGAGTCCGTCGATCGGCGGAACCATCGGCCGGCTCCCGACGGCGATGACGACCGTCTCGCCGCGGACCCGCCCGCCGTCTTCCCCCTCCTCGGTCGCGCCGTCTGCCCTCTCCTCAGTTGCGCCGCTTTCCCTCTCTTCGGTCGGTTCGACCGCGAGCGTCCGGTCGTCGACGAATCGTCCCTCGCCGCGGTAGAGGGCGACGTTCTCGCTGTTCCGGAGACTCGAGGCCTGGTTCGCCGCCTTCTCGAAGACCGTGTCGTGAATCGAGGTGGTGATCTCGTCGTAGTCGACTCCCGTTAGCTCCGCGTTGACGCCGAACGCGTCGGCGCGTCGCAGTTCGCGGACGACGTCCGCCCGGTGGATGAGCGCCTTCGAGGGAACGCAGCCCCGCGTCACGCAGGCCCCGCCGAGCGGGCCGCGCTCGATCACGGCCGCCTCGAGTCCCTGTTGGGCCGCCGCGGTGGCGACTTGACTTCCCGATCCCCCGCCGATGACGACGACGTCGTACTCGTCCATACGGGCGTCGACCACCGCCGACCGCCTAAAATAAGCGCCTGCGATACGATCGCCGACCGGCGCTCCGCAGTCGGCCGTTCGCTCGCCGCCTACGGCGCGCGGCCGACGCTATCGACGCCGTCGCTACTCTCTGTAGTGTCGACCGACGATCGTCACCGGCCCGGTACCGGCGAGTCCGTGGTGGCCGTCCTCGGTGCGCTCCCACTCGAGTCGGCCCACCGATTCGTCACCGTCGAACCCGGTCTCGTCGGCCCGGAAGAACAGGAGTCGGTCCGCGCATCCATCTCCGGTTACGTCGATGGCGTGGCCGTCGTCGATCGGTCGGGCCCCGCCGCCGTCAGCGACGACGTCCGGTGCGCCGAACCGGTATCGAACCGGTTCGCTCGCCGGATCGAACTCGTCCGTCCGGAGAACTGCGACTGGGACGATGCCATGGCTGTCCGGATTGATCGGCGCGCGACCGCCTCCCGGTCGGATGTCGATCTCGAGGTCCGTCGGGAAGTGTGCGGCGGCCTGCCCACCGAGGGTCGCGATTCCGAGCGCCGTCGCCGCGACCCCCGTCCCCGCTTGGAGGGCGCGTCGCCGACCAATCGCGTCATTCGTCTTCGTCGAGTCGACCTGCCGTTGCGGATTGTTCGGATTGTCTGCCATGTCGCAATCGACGATTCACTGCCGATGGTAATATTCAATCTGGTGCATGCATCGAAAAAATCAGCCCGAGCGCCCGCGTCGTCGTACGGCGGCGTCAGAGCCAGTCGTCGCCCGGGTCGTCGTCCACCGCCTCCTTGTGAGACTCGACCGCCGCTGCGAGGTTCGAAAGCGCCTCCTCGGGCGTCTGTCCCTGGCTCGAGACGCCGGTGATCTCGTCGTCGGCGATGTGGAGGCCATGCTCGTTCTGTCGCATCGTCACGTCGGCATCCTCGAGCGCCTCGTACTCCGAAGGGTCGACGTCTGCGTCGGAACTCATACGCGGTGGTTGTCGCGGTCGAGTGAAATACCCACCGACGCCGCTCGAGCGACCGTCGCGTCGACGTTCGGTGTCGGGAGATCGGTCGGCCACTCGAGACAGCGGCGGCCCGTCGAACGGTCGAGTCGGCACTCGCTCGTCAGACGTAGAAAAAGCCTTTAACGCCATCGCCCCGTAGACGAGGCAAATGGTACTCGACGATCTCGGGAGTTCTCTGCGGGGCACCTTGGACAAGCTCCGCGGGAAGTCGCGACTCAGCGAGGAAGACGTCGAGGAGATCGTCAAGGAGATCCAGCGCTCCTTGCTCTCCGCCGACGTCGACGTCTCGCTCGTGATGGCCCTCTCGGACAACATCAAAGAGCGCGCCTTAGAGGAAGAACCCCCTGCGGGCACCCCGGCGCGGGACTTCGTCCTCCGCATCGTCTACGAGGAACTGGTCGACCTCATCGGCGACTCGACCGAGTTGCCCCTCGAGGAACAGACCATCCTGCTGGCGGGGCTGCAGGGGTCGGGGAAGACGACCTCCGCCGCGAAGATGGCCTGGTGGTTCTCGACGAAGGGGCTTCGCCCGGCGGTCATTCAGACCGACACCTTCCGACCCGGCGCGTACGACCAGGCCGCGGAGATGGCCGAGCGCGCGGAGGTCGACTTCTACGGCAACCCGGACAACGACGACCCCGTCGAGATCGCCCGCAAGGGCCTCGAGGAGACCAGCGAGGCCGACGTCCACATCGTGGACACGGCCGGTCGCCACGCCCTCGAGGACGATCTGATCGACGAGATCGAGCAAATCGAGGGCGTCGTCGATCCTGACACCTCGCTGCTCGTCTTGGACGCCGCGATCGGACAGGGCGCAAAAGAGCAGGCCCAGCAGTTCGACGAGTCGGTCGGAATCGACGGCGTCGTTATCACGAAGTTAGACGGGACCGCGAAAGGTGGCGGTGCGCTGACCGCGGTCGATCAGACCGACTCCTCGATTGCCTTCCTCGGGACCGGCGAGGAAGTCCAGGACATCGAGCGCTTCGAACCCGACGGCTTCATCTCGCGACTGCTCGGCATGGGCGACCTTTCGCAACTCGCCGAGCGCGTCGAGCGCGCCATGCAGCAGACCGACATCGAGGAAGAGGAGTGGGACCCCGAGGACATGCTGCAGGGCCAGTTCACCCTCAAGGACATGCAAAAGCAGATGGAGGCGATGAACAACATGGGGCCGCTCGACCAGGTGATGGACATGATCCCCGGCTTCGGCGGCGGGATCAAAGACCAGCTCCCCGACGACGCGATGGACGTCACCCAAGAGCGGATGCGCACGTTCTCGGTGATCATGGACTCGATGACCGAGGCCGAAAAGGAGTACCCCAAGGCCATCGGCGCGAGCCAGATCGAGCGCATCGCCCGCGGCTCGGGAACCACCGAAGAGCGGGTCCGTGAACTCCTCCAGCAGTACAAGATGATGGAACGCACGATCAAGCAGTTCCAGGGAATGGGCTCCGATCAGGAGATGCAGCGCATGATGAAGCAGATGCAACAGGGCGGCGGTGGCGGCGGTGGCATGGGCGGCATGGGTCCGTTCGGGTAACGCCGCCTGCGCGTTCGTCGCGCCCTCGGAGTGCGCTCGCTTCCGGTTCCCGCGTTCGTTCTCGTTTGCCTGACAGTCGCGCTGCCGCTACGTTAATGCAGCTCTAGACGAACCCTCGAGTAGCAATGCATCGTCGACAGTACCTGACTCGCACCGGCGCAGTCGCCCTCTTCGCGGGCGGTGCCGGCTGTTTAGGCGGCCTCACTGGGTCGTCGGACGATACCGGTAACACCGACGTCGCCAGTCGGGCCGGCGTCCGCGCGCTCGATCGTGCCGCTGGTAAGCTGAACAAGGCCGCCAAATCGCTGAACGAACTCTCGCTCGAGACCCCCGAAACCGTCACGTTCGACCCGTCGGAGCCGCGAGCCAAGATTTCGGACGCGCGCGACCACCTCGAGACCGCCGAGTCCGAACTCGGCGACGATCGACAGGCCGACATCGAGACGCTCCGGTCGTACGCCGACGCGCTCGAGGGGCTGATCGCGGTGACGGTGACCGTCACCGACGACACGATTACCAACGATATCGACACCGTCACGACGGCGATCGAAGAGCAAGGTGACCTCGAGGCGGCCAGCGAGACCGTCGACGCTCGCCATACCGACATTTCGTCGGCCTACGAGCGGTTCAAGCAGGCGGAGACGACCATCCAGAATCTCGACGGCGATCGACTCACCGACCTGACCGGCATCGACCTCGCCGACCTCAAGGAGGGGGTGAGCGCACTCGGCACCGCCGTCGGCTCGCTCGAGACGCTCGCGGCGGCCTACGACTCGACGCTTGATACCGAGTCGGGCTACGGCGCGCTCGAGCGGGGCCGGACGAAGTTCGAGAACGGCGAGTACGCGGCGGCACAGAGTGAGTTCGCCACCGCCGAGTCGACGTTCGCGGACGCACGGCAGTCCCTCGAGACCGGAACCGGGTCGGCCCCGGAGGGGCTCGTCCAGTACTTCGAGACGGCGTCGTGCCAGACCATGCACCTGACGACGGCGGCGGGGGCGTTCGCCGAGGCCGCGGAGGCCGCAGCCGACGGGAACGCGGTCACGGCCAGAAATCGGAAGAACGACGGCGAGGACGCTCTCGAGGACCTCAGTAGCTGTACGAACTGACCTACTGCGTCACCGTCGCGTCGCGCTCGCGGGCCGCCGTCGGCGGGAGGTCGTCGACGAGGACGACCGCATCCCCCTCGAGGACCGGGGTCTCGTCGCCGTCGAACACGGTCGTCTCGATCCGATACTTCGCCCGGCCGAGGTCCTCGACGACCTCGCAGACGGCGGTGGCGCGTTCGTCGATCGGCAACGGCGCGCGGAAGCCACTCTCCTGTGAGAGGTAAATCGTCAGCCCCGGCAACCGAGCGAGCGCCGCGCTGATGAGGCCGTTCGCGAGGACGCCGTGGACGATCCGCTCGCCGAAGCGCGTTTCCGCGGCGTAGGCCGCGTCGAGATGGAGCCGGTTGGTGTCACCGGTCACGTCCGCGAACGCCTCGACGTCGTCCGCCGAGAGCGTCTTCGAGAACCGGGCGGTGTCGCCCACCGAAACCGTCGATTCGTCTGCACCGCGATATTCGAAGTCCCAGTCGTCGCGCTCGTAGAGGGTGTCGGTCCGGGTCCGTCGCTTCGGGTGCTCGGCCTCGCGGCGACCCGCTTCGTGGGCCAGATGCGGCACGTAGTAGGTGAGTTCCGTCGTCGTGAGGATGCCCGCCAGCGAACCGCGGCCGTCGCCGTCCGCGACCACCGGTAGGTGTTCGATCTCCGACGAGCGCAACAGTTCGGCGGCGTCGACGATCGAGGCGGTCGGCGCGACCGTCGTCAGCGGACGTGACATGACCGCTGACAGCTCGAGACGGCCGAGATCCCCCCGCTCGCAGAGTTCGGTCGCGAAGTCGCCCTCGGTGACGATGCCGACGGGGTCGCCGTCTCGAGCGACGATCACCGAACTCACGCGTTCGTCGCGCATCAGCGTCGCCGCCTCGGTCGCGGTCGCGTCCGGCGGGGCGGTGACGACGTCTTCGATCATGATCTCGGCGACGGGTATCGTGTCGTACATTTGACGGTCGTACACCGTCCAGCGGTATCAGTCGCCGGGGGTCGCTACTCAATCTCAATGGCAACGGCTTCTGTGTCAGCGAGTACGACCAGCAAGCGACCGCGAAAACGGCTCAAGACGACCGGTGAAACGGAGGACTGACGGGACGGCGAAATCGAACCGGTTCAGGCGTCGACCGGCCGGCCGTCCTCGGTCGGCGGCGCGATATGGTCGATGTACGCCTCGAGGCTCGGCTCGTCGACCCGCACCCGCACCGCAATCTCGCCGAGTTCGTCGGGTTCGCCGACCGAGAAGTTCACGCGGTCCTCGAAGGCAGCCTGCTTTTTCAGCGCGAAGGAGAAGGTGTCGCCCTCGCGGTTCGCGAAGAACTCGCCGCGGGCGGTATCAAGGATCTCCTGGCGGTGGAGCAGGTCCGAGAAGTGATCGAGCGAATGCGCCTCGCCCCGAACTTCGCCAAACTCCTCCTCGAGGTCGGCGGTGGGGAAGATGTTCGCTACGGCGTCGATCACGCGACTCGTGACCTCGGTGTCGTAGATCGGTGCCGTGATTTCGACGTCGACGCGGTAGACCTCGCTCATGGTTCGAGTTCCGGGTCCGCGGGTTTCTTATCGTCGGTTCCGTCTCGGATAACTGCCCGAATCCGCTCGCGGAACGTCTCGAGCGAATCGGCGTTTTCGACGACCACGTCGGCCCGCTCCATCGCGTCGTCCATTCCGAAGCCCCGTTCGCGCTCGTCGCGGGCGGCCAGCCCCTCGCCGCCGTCGTCCTCGCTCGCGTCCCGGCCGCGGGCGTCGATTCGTTCTGCGCGGAGGTCGAAGGGGGCCTCGATGCTGACCAGCGTGAACGCGTCGCCGAACTCGTCTTCGAAGATGTCGACCTCGACGTCCGAGCGAATGCCGTCGACTAGGACCGTCTCATGGTCCTCGAGGCGATCCTCGATCATCGGCAGCGACCGTTCAGCAATCGCCGTCGGGCCGTTCTCCTCGCGCAACGCCTGCGCGACCGTGCCGTGATCCTTCGCAGGATCGAGGCCACGGTCGGCCGTCTCCTGGCGGACGACGTCGCCCATCGTCACCACCGGGATTCCGTCCTCGCGTGCGACGGTGGCGGCCTCGCCCTTGCCGCTTCCGGGGAGTCCCACCGTTCCGATGACGTGCATCGAGCACACGTACCGGCGAGACGTGCATAAACGCTGTGTTCGCCGCTCGTCGAACGGGCTATCCCCTCGAGCGCCCGTCGTCACGCCGTCGACGCCCGAATCGCTTTCCCGTCTCAGTGCAACTGTTTTAGGATCGTCTTTCACGCGTTGCAGTTGCCTTCGGTGCACCGTTTAGATCTGTCTCGATATGGTCAGTCACTGTTCGAGGCGAAACCGGCACGCTTCGGCCTCGCTCGAGCGGGCTCCCTTATGTCCTCGTTAGCCGTCTTTTCTGTCGAATCAAAACGGACGGTTCGACGGTAGCGTCCCGCCAAACCGTTCGAATTCGGCGCAATTAGATAAAATCCAGACTGACGCGCGAAACGGACTCTCGCCGTTATATGCCAATCCGTTGCGGCCTCGAGTGTCGCACTATGACAGAAACGCGCATCAACCGGCGTCAGTTCGCGGCAGGACTCGGCGTCGGACTGGTCGCAGCAGTGGCCGGGTGTATGGACAGCGGCGAATCGAGCAACGAGTCGGGCAACGGCTCCGGCGACTCGAGCGCCGACTCCGGCGGCACCGGCGACCTCGGCTCCGACGATTCCAGTAGCAACGAGTCCGATAGCGGTGGTCTCGGTAACGAATCCGACGACGGTGGGCTCGGCAACGAGTCCAGCAACGAGACGAACGAGAGCACGACCAACTCGTCCACCAACGAGTCGGGTGCCGACACCGGCAACGAGACGAACGAGAGCAGCGAGGGCTCAGAAATCGAGTTTTGACGCCGGTTAGGCCGACGCTCACGCCATCCAGGACTTCTCTTTTTCGAAGCCGACGTCGATCAGTTCGTGACGCGTCGCGTTCGAAGCCGACAAGCGACAGCGGCCTACAATCCACACCGCTTATGCCGTTCCGCCGTGGATTCGGACTCGAGGGCACGTAGCTCAGTCCGGAAAGAGCGTCGGACTTCTAATCCGACGGTCGTGGGTTCAAATCCCGTCGTGCCCGTGATTCTGCGACGAACAGACCCGATAGCGAACTGAGAGGACGAATTGCCGCCGGTGAGCGTCGTTATTCCGGCCTACAACGAGGAACCGGTCTTGCCGGCGACGATCGAAGCCTGCAAGAACCTCGACTATCCCGCCGAGACACTCGAGGGTGGTCCTCTGTTACGAATCGGTGGTGCTATTGTGGCCACTTACCGCCGGTCTACGAGCATAGTTCGTCGTCCCTTCTTCTAGCCGTGACTTATCAGAGGAACGTGCATGCAACAGCCCCCATCGGTCTTAACCGCGCTTCCATCAAACACTCGAGGGACGGAACGACGGATGACACGCGAGCGTGTTTCGCGCCGCACCGCGATGAGGGGTGTCGCTGGTGGCGTCGTTGGAAGCCTGCTAGGGCGTCTTCCCGGGTGGTTCTCCGAGGGGTCGACGACCAACCGGTACGGCCCCGCGCTCGATCTGTCGGTGCCGGACGGGGGCTGTCCGCGACCCAGTCCGTCAAAGCTCCAAGCCCACACGTCGTCCAACGGTTCGTTCTTCGTGCGCGACGACGGTCGGATCGCCATCCTGCAGGGCGCGAATATGGTGGACAAAACGAAGCAGCCGCCACACTATCCGGCCTCGGAGATCAGCTCGGCCGACATCAAGCGGATTGCCTCGTGGGGCTTCAACTTCGTGCGCCTCGGAATTCAGTGGGCGAAACTCACGCCGACACGACCGCCGTCGCCGTCGGCCGTCGATTCCGCCGTCGACGAATCATACGTGACTCGGCTCCGCACGCTCGTCCGGAACCTCGCCCGTCATGACGTATCCGTCCTGCTCGACATGCACCAAGACTTTTTCAGTGATGTGTTCGACGGCAACGGGGCCCCGAAATGGGCGGTCTACGACGACAATATTCCGTTCGTAGATACCGATCCGTGGTGGACGAGCTACCTGCAACCTGCAGTGCTGGCAGCGTTCGACAACTTCTGGGAGAATCGAGGGCGGATCCAAGAATATTTCGCCCGGATGTGGCGGACAGTCGCCGACCGGTTCGGGACAGAGACGAACGTCGTCGGATATGATATCTTCAATGAGCCCACACCCGGCAGCGGGTCGCCGATTTCCTTCGAACGGGAGTGGCTCACCCCGTTTACCAATCGCGTCATCGAGCGCATTCGAGAGGTAGACGACGACACGGCTATCTGGGTCGAGCCCGGCATCTTCTTCGGCGGTGGTATTCCGAGCCGCATCGGACGCGTCGACGATCCGGCAGATAACGTGGCGTTCTCGTTTCATAGCTATCCCGAACTCCTCGCCGATGCGGATCGCGTGACGAACCGACTGCCGGTCGATTTCGACGTCAGTGCCGTCGGCCATCGACACATCGCTCGGAACGCCGTAGAGACGGCCGATCGACTCGGAGCGGTCCCCGTGATGACCGAGTTCGGCGCTCATCCCGATCCGGCGGACGTCCGCGACGGGCTGACCGCCGCCGCGGACGCAATGATTGGCTGGGCATATTGGCAGTACAAGCCGTGGAACGGAACGCCGCGGAGTTGGCTGTACAGCGACGGACACGTCAGCAAGAACCTCCATGAGTTGGTGCGCCCATATCCGCAGGCCATCGCGGGCTATCCGGAGTCGTGGTCGTACGACCGCGAGTCGCGACGATTCGCCCTCGAGTATCGGCCGCGCCGCGGCGTGAATCCGGACACCGTTGTGTACGTACCCGAACGCGCGTACGGCGGCGCATACGAACTGACGGTCAACGGCGGAACACCGGTCTGCCGAACCCGGGAGTACGTCCACGTTCGCCACCAGACGGCGGAGAAAAACGTCACGATCAGTATTACACCGGAAGACGCCTGACCGCTGCACGATGTGGCTCCCAACGCGGACTGAGAACGACGCGATACGTCGTCTACGGACTTTCGCTCGTTCCGGCGTCAGTACCGGGCGGTCGCCGAACTGCTGCGATCGAACGCTCGCCGCTCCTCTCGAGGACGCTCGCTTCTGAGTGGGCCGGTACTCGCACGAATCTCGAGCGAAGCGATATCTAAAATGACTGGTTCCGATACACTAATGTCGGCCACTAACGTTATATAGAATGTCGGCAGGGCCGACTGATGGCATCACAGGGGATACGGGGGAGCACCGATCATCGCCACGCACACACGACGATCGCCATCCCCGCTGCCGACTGTGTACACCCTTTCACCGGTTGCCACTCGTTTGTGAGCGGTGAGCCCCGTTTTCAATTCGCTATCTTCCGTCCCCCTTCGTGAGCCGGAACGCATGAATAGTCGGGGCGACGACACGACGGTATGGACGGGCGTATGCGACAGTTGGTGGTCGATCCCGCGTCGTTT
This sequence comes from Natrinema sp. 74, assembly GCF_046097095.1. NCBI lineage: Archaea > Methanobacteriati > Methanobacteriota > Halobacteria > Halobacteriales > Natrialbaceae > Natrinema > Natrinema sp. 74. The sequence continues at coordinate 1,602,569 of NZ_CP175698.1, read as the reverse complement.
TTTGACGCCGCATCCCCCTCGCTGTCGCAGTCGGCCGGCGTTCCCGCGGCGCTCAGCGCCGTCTGTCTGGGCGTGATCCCGCCGGTCCTCGCCCTGTTGCGCTCGCCGGTGATCTCCGACGCGGCGGTCTTCGACGCGTTTCCGCCGATCCGGTACGCCACGGCCGGCTGGGAGGTGTCCCTGCCGGGGGTCGTCGGCGTCCTCGTCGGCACGCTGATCGCAGAGCCGATAGTCGCCTGGATCGTCTTCGCGGCACTGTTTTATCTGCTCTCGTGGCCGATCGCGCGCGAGCGCGGGTTCGGCCGAACCGTCAGGCTCGTCGCGTGGGGGTTCGCTCCGCAACTCGTCGCGAACGTGTGCGTACTTGCCGTTTTGGCCGTGAAGTTCCCCGCGACGCCGACCGAGATCTGGGGACTCGGGGTGACGGTCCCCGCACGGATCTACGCCTATCCGCTCGAGTCCGAACCGCTGTTTGTGGCGGTGAACGCCGTCGGTGTGCTCTGTACGCTCTGGTCGGGATACCTCTGGGCGCACGCGGTCGCCGCCGCCCGCGGACTGACGGTTCGACGGGGGCTCGCGGTCGTCGCCGTGCCGACGGTGCTCGTTCTCGGGCCGATCTGACGCCCGCAGATCTCGTCGTCGGATTGCACGGACCACTGACATCAGTGTTACGTGGTAGCGTCGGGGTTGCTACCGGATTGATACCCTTGTAGTAACATTGTGCAACTACAGATGAGCGACGAGACGCCTGTAGACGATGCGCGCGTAATCGTTGTCGGTGGCGGCCCCGCCGGACTGAGTGCGGCGCTGTTCACCGCGAAAAACGGCCTCGAGACGACCGTGTTCGACACCGATGAGACGTGGATGCACAAGGCCCACCTCTTTAACTACCTCGGGATCGGCTCGGTCGGCGGCAGCGAGTTCATGGCGACGGCTCGCCAGCAGGTCGACGACTTCGGTGTCGACCGCCGGCAGGGCGAGGAAGTGACCGCGGTCAGCGAGTCCGGCGACGGCTTTACGGTCGAGACCGAAGCGGACAGCTACGAGGCCGAGTACGTGGTCCTTGCGACGGGCGCGAACCGCGACTTGGCCGAGGAGCTGGGCTGTGACCTGACCGAGGAAGGACCCGTCGACGTCGGCGTCTCGATGGAGACCAGCGTCGATGGCGCGTACGCGACCGGTGCGATGGTCCGCGCCGAAGAGTGGCAGGCCGCCATCGCCGTCGGCGACGGGGCCGCCGCAGCACTCAACATCCTCTCTGCCGTAAAGGGAGAACACTACCACGACTTCGATGTCCCCGACGACGCCGCGCAAGTCTTCGGGGAACACGTCGCGGAGTAATCGCAGACGAGCCACGAGACGGCTACGACCGATCGAATCGGTCCACGATCCACCCACCCTACCATGTCTAACGAATCCACGAATCCAGTCACGCCGGAACTGCCCGACAGCCCCGTCCACACGACCGGAACCGACCACATCACCGTCTGGGGGAGCAACGAGGCCGATACGATCGAGTTCTATCGCGATCTGCTCGGCATGCCGCTCGTGCTCCGCCAGCCGAACCTCGACGACCCCTCGCAGACGCACCTGTTCTTCGACACGGGCGACGGTCGTATCCTGACCTTTTTCGTCAGCGATGACCGCCCGTCCGCCAACGGCCAGCGCGGTGGTGTCGGTGCCGTCCACCACCTCTGTTTCAGCATCGCTCCCGACGAGTACGAGGACACGATGGACGCCCTCGAGGAGGCCGGCTACCATTACAACGTCTTCGACCGGGGCATCTTCCACTCGATCTACACCCGCGACAACAACGGGCTCGTGATCGAACTCTCGACGGACAAGTACGAGGTCCCCGACGACCGCCGCGGCGAGGTGCTGGCGAAAGCCCAGGAGCTTCGCGAAGAAGACGGCGCTGACTACGCGAAAGACGAGCACCTCCGCGGTGCCATCGAGGCCGTCGGCCTCGAGGTCGTCGAGCACGACCTGCCTGATGCCAGCGCCGGCGTCGGTGGTGTCGAATGAGCGCCGGCGCGGACGTGGACGGCCCCCATCAGGGCCAGCAACTCGTCACCGGCGGCACCGACCTCGCAGACGCCGAGGCGGCGGTCGTGCTCACCCACGGCCGTGGAGCCACGGCTCGAGGCATGATCCAGATGGCAGACGAGTTCCACCGAGAGGGCGTCGCTCTCCTCGCGCCGCAGGCGGCCCGCCAGACCTGGTACCCCAACTCGTTTCTCGCGCCCGTCGAGCGCAACGAGCCCGGCCGATCGTCGGGGCTACAGGCGATTACCGACGCCATCGAGCGAGCCAACGTCGCCGACATTCCGACCGAACGCGTCATGCTCGTCGGCTTCTCGCAGGGGGCCTGTCTGGCCAGCGAGTACCTCGCGCGCAATCCGCGCCGCTACGGCGGCCTCGCAGCGCTCAGCGGCGGGCTGATCGGCGAGGAACTCGACGACGAGTACCCCGGCGACCTCGAGGAAACTCCCGTCTTCCTCGGTTGCAGCGACGTCGACCCGCACATCCCCGAAGAACGGGTCCACGACACCGCCGCCGTCCTCGAGTCGATGAACGCCGACGTGACCAAACGCCTCTACGAGGGGATGGGCCACGGCGTCAACGAGGACGAACTCGCGTTCGTCTCGGACATGGTCGCAGACCTGCTCGACTGAACGCGACCTCAAAGCCCGACTCGCGGATCGAATCACGACGCCATTCGACGGCTGCCAGCGCCACGGCCCCACTTCGCTCTGTTCTCCGGCGTCGCGGTGGCGCGCGCTGGGCTGCGGTGAGCGAACGCGAGACGCGGCCAGACTGTGTGCGAGGGATGAGCGAGTGCAACGAGCGAATCGGCTGGGGAGGACGTGGAAATTCCCTGTTGTCACGTATGCGGATCGTGGCCCGCTACTCTGCTTCGTCTATTGCTCTGCTCCGGCTGCTACTCTGTTCTGTCCCTTCCTTCGATGCGGCGAATGAGACGCGTCGACCTCCGTCTCCCCTCGAGTGGTGTGAAAGCCGGCTCAGCGCTCCGTTCGAGGGGCGTGCAGACGACGCCGAACCCCATTCCGATGCATTTGCAGTAGATATAAGTCACTACTGACCAACAATTAGAACGGAAGCCATACTCCATCTGTCGCGGGGGGCATGCGCCGAAATGCCCCGGGTGCTGGAATCACCCGAGACGTGGCTTCCAAGCCGCGAGGCTTCGAAAGCCATGATTGCGTACATTCTGTCGGGATATAAACGTCCCGCACGACGATCGAATCGCACGCCACGACCAGCCTCGAGTCCGCGTTCGGCCTCGAGACGAACCGGAGGGCACGGCCAGTGAGTCCCGACCGCGAGCCAAGCGACGACGAGGACTCGCCGTTTCCGGCGTGCCCGCGCTGTGGCGACCCGGTGCTGTTCTCCGTTGCCACTGGTCCCCATACCGGCTCCGTCGGCCCCTGTGGCTGTTCGGTGCCGCCGGATGTGTTCGCACTCGAGCGCGAGTGATATGCCCGCCGGGCGCGTAGAGGAGTCGCTCGAGCCCCGGCGGACAGCCGACCGTCGCCGTCGGTCACCGCATCGAAACCACCGTCGACGGCGAGCGGCCGGTCCGAAAGCGGGGCTCGCGCCGTTTCGATCGCGCTCGTTCGCACTCGGCTCACGGTGGACGACGGTCGACCGTTTCAGAACTCGAACAGCGGACCGAACCGGAACAGGACGAACGCGCCGACCGTGGCGACGACCGGCACGACGTTTTGCATGAGCAGCACGCGAGCCGTCGTCGTCGGATCGAACAGCTCTGGTGTCGCTGTCACGCTGTCGGGATCGCCATCGACGGGGTCCGGTCCCTCGCCGTCAGTGGCGGTGGGACGGGTCGTCGTCCGCGTGGCCCGGCCCCAGCCGAGGCCGACGATACTCGTCGTCGCGATGACGACGAAGCTCGCGGGAATACCGAGCCAAGAGAGGAAGACGACGAGACCGGCGCTGATGACGGCGACGACGATCGCGGCCGTCAGCGGTAGCTTCGTGATGTCGCTGCCGAGCGTCTCGAGCGTGCGACGAGCGATCGTAAACGCGCCGATCGCGACGGCGGCCGAACCGAGCAGGGCCAGCGGGGTGAACGCTATCACGCCGGTCGCATAAAGGGGGGCGATGGCGTTGGCGATATTGCTCGTGCCCGACGCGTACGCCGTCACACAGCCGATGGCGATGACGCTCAGCGAGCCGGCCATTTCGCGTCGGTCGGCGCTCGAGCCGAGCCGAAGCCGAGGAACGAACCCGGACGCCCTCACGGACACCAGCGGCCGGTCTCGTGTGCGATCCTCGAGCGCGAGCCACTCCTCGAGTTGGGGGTAGAAGTACCGACCGACGACGCCGGCCACCCAGAAGCCGGCGATCGGTGCGACGAGCCACCAGACGGCGATTGCTCTGAGGACCGACCAGTCGAGGGTGCCGGTCGCGAGCCCGAGTGCGCTGATCGCGCCGACAGCGGTCATCGACGTCGAGGCGGGAACGCCGGCGTAGTTGCCGAGAAGCAGCGCGCTGCCGATCACGAAGAGGACGGCGGCGCTCGTCCGGAGGGTGAAGACGGCCGGGTTGCGAATGAGGTCTTGAGCGAGCGTCTCGACGACGGCCGGGCCGACGGTGAGCGCGCCGAGCAGGAAACAGACGGACATGAACGCGGCGGCGATGATGTTGCCGACGACACCCGCACCGACGGCCGGGCCGAACGCCGGCCCGGTCGTTGCGCCGCCGATGTTGTAGCCGACGAACGCCGCGACGAGGAGTCCGGCGGCCAGTAGCAGTACGTTCATCTGTCGTACGTATATTATATTGTGGTTATCGCTATTATATTTACTGACGTTCTCAGTAACTGGTCAGATCGATTTTACGCCGAAACTCACCTTCGATCGCACTGCCACCGCTTTCCGGACCGCCGCATCGACGGTGCAACGTCTGTTTCGGGCGCGAAGCCGTCTCGGTTGCTCGTGCTTGTCCGCCATCGAACCGAACGGGACCGTCTCGCCCACCGCGTCACGGTCACGTCGACGAACGAGTCACGCCGACGGTTGTCCGCTCGGGGTCGCTCTGCGACCGCTCTGTTGCTCGCGGGCGCTTTGCGCTCGTTCGCACGGCTCGCGAGATTTCACGCGCTGGCGCAAAACCGTCGATACAAAGCCGCTCGTTACTCCTCGAACCCGTCTTCGAACCGGAACGTTCCGTTACGCTGGACGACTTCCCCGTCCACTTCGATGAACGAGTCCTCGCTCATGTCGACGATCATGTCTACGTGGACCGCGGAGTCGTTGGCCTCGTTGCCCTCGCCGACGGTGTCGTCGTAGGCCCGACCGACGGCCATGTGGACCGTATCGCCCATCTTCTCGTCGAACAGCATGTTGTAGGTGAACCGGTCGATGTCGCGGTTCATCCCGATGCCAAGTTCCCCGAGTCGGCGCGCGCCGTCGTCCGTGTTGAGGACCTCCGTGAGCACGTCCTCGTTTTTCGCCGCCGAGTGGGAGACGACTTCGCCGCCCTCGAACTCGAGTGAGACGTCCGTGATCTCCCGGCCCTGGTGATAGAGCGGCATGTCGAACAGCACCTCGCCCTCCACGCTGTCGGGTTGGGGAGCGGTAAAGACCTCGCCACCGGGCAGGTTGTGCTCGCCGTGGTCGTTCAGCGTCGGATTGCCCGCGACGGACATCGTCACGTCAGTCGTGTCGCCGCTTTTGATGCGGACCTCCTCGGCGGGGTCCATGATCTCGACCATATGCGCTTGGTGTTCGCGTTGCTGTTCCCAGTCTTTGTTGACGGCGTCCCAGACGAAGCCCTCGTAGCCCTCGGTGCTCATCTCGGCGAGTTGGGCGTTCGCGGGCGCGGGAAACTGCGTGAGACACCACCGCTTCGAGAGCCGTTCCTCGAGGATGGGCCGGTGGGCCTGCTGGTGGGCCGCGCTGATCTCCGGATCGACGTCGCTGGTCTGGGTGACGTTGTCGCTGGCCCGGATGGCGATGTAGACGTCCGCGTTCTGGATCAGCGCGAGTTCGTGTTCCGGCGTCTCGAACTCGCCGTCTGACGCTCGCAGGTAGGCGCGCTGGCTGCGCTTGCCGGTTCGCTGGCTCGTTGTAACGGGGTTTGCACCGCGGTCGCCGATCACTTCGTGGAGCGCGACGACCAGGTCTTCGGCGACGGGGTGGGCGTCGATGATGACGTTGTCACCTTCTTCCAGATCGACCGAGTGGTTCGCGATGATCTCGGCGTGCTCGCGGATGCGTGGGTCCATGTCTCGCTATTGAGGCGGGGAGGAAAAAACGGTTCGTGATGAGGCAGCGGGCGGGGACTCGAGTCGACGACGGCCGTGCGATCGACCCGTCGTCGACATCAGCGCTCGCCGCCGCGCATCCCGTCGCGGAACTCGAGGACGGTCCGGCGCAAGAGCAGATAGAAGAAAAAGACCAGCGCCAGCAGGATCAGGACGACCGCGATGATGACGGGATCGTCGGGAAGGAGGCCGGTGATGAGGTCCAGCATACGCGCCGGCTACTCTGTCACCGCGGTTAATCGTTTCGACCCCGAGTCGTCGAAATCGACCCCGGCAACTAGCTGAAATCGACGCTTCAGCTTGCGCTGCGTATAACGTGGGTCGGTGCATAGGTCATCGTAGGCCTCGATCGCTGCCCTCTAGCCACCACCTCCCGTCCGAGGCTCGACCTCGGGATCGAGGCCTGCCGCCCGTCCCCACCGGCCGCGCCGGTTCGGCCGCCGCTCGCTCCCGTCTGACAGTCCGGTCCCGTTGCGGCGGCACCCCCCTCTGACACCGTTTTCGATTCAGTTCCCCGCTGGCGTCGTCGCTCGTCTCGCGACCGGACCCAGTCATCGCTCGAGCGACCGAGGCTCGCGCGTCCGTCGGGTTCCGTGTTCTTCCGATCGTGGGAAATGGGAGACGCGCCGTGGAGCGTTAGTCGGTTCCCGCCAGCGATTCGGAGTCGTCGTCGGCCAGCTCGTCGGGCGATGTCGGTTCGACGGCGGGATCCGTTCCGAGCGGTTCGACGCGGACGTTCGTGATCTTGTACTCCGGAATCTTGCTCCGCGGATCGAACTCCTCTTTGGTCAACGTGTTGACGGCACCGTGGACGAAGTGCATCGGGATGAACAACACGTCCGGCCCCGACGTTTCCTCGACGTTCGCCTTCACGACGATTTCGCCCTGTCGGGACTCGACACTGACGTACTCGCCGTCCGCGATGCCGAGCCGATCGGCCGCGTCCGGATGGATGGTGACGAAGCTCTCTGACACCTGCTTCATCGATGCGGTTCCGCGGCGCGTCATCGACCCCGTGTGCCAGTGGTAGAGGACCCGCCCGGTGGTGAGCGTGAACGGGTACTCCTCGGTCGGACCCGGATGCAGACCGTCCGCCAGTTCCGACGGCACGAACCGCGCGAGCCCGTCGTCGAAGTTGAACGCCTCCTCGTAGAGGTACGGCGTTCCGGGGTGATCCTCGTCCCAGCACGGCCACTGGAGGCCGTCTTCTTTCTCCTCGAGGCGGTCGTAGCTGACGCCGCCGTAGATGGGGGTGAGATCGCTGATCTCGTCCATCACGTCGGCGGGACTCTCGTAGTCCCAGTTGAACCCAAGCCGGCCGGCGAGGTCCCGGAGAATGGCGGCGTCCGTCCGCGCGTCGCCCGGTGACTCGACGGCCGGCCGAACGAGCTGAATCCGGCGCTCGGTGTTCGTGGTGGTGCCGTACTTCTCGGCCATCGACGCCGCCGGTAACACCACGTCGGCGTGCTTCGCCGTCTCGGTCATGAACAGCTCCTGAACGACGAGGAAGTCAAGCGCCGCCAGCGCCGCCTCGGCGTGTTGGATGTCTGGCTCGGACAGGGCGGGGTTTTCGCCGACGATATACATCCCGTGTAGGTCGGTGATCTGGGGACTGTATCCCTCGCCCGCGCCCGGATCGTCGGTACCGCGGTCCCCCTCGCCGGAGGTGGGATAGTCGCCGCCGTACGCGTCGGTCCCCGTCCCGCCGGCAACGGTCTCCTCGACGCCCGGAATGGCGCTGAACATCTCGGTGATACGGAGGCCGACCTCGTCCGGCGGCCGGACACCCCACGACGCTTCGAACTTGTCCAGTACGTCGTCGTCGGTGACGGACTGGTAGCCCGGGAGGTTGTTCGGGATCGGTCCCATATCGCCACCGCCGCCCTGGACGTTGTTCTGGCCGCGAAACGGCGAGAGCCCGGACCGCGGCTTGCCGACGTGGCCACAGAGCAGCGCCAGGTTCGCGATGGCGAGTGCGTTGCGCGTGCCGTGGGCGTGCTGGGTCAGCCCCATCGCCCAGCCGTAGACGCAGGTGTCCGCCGCTGCGATGGTCTCGGCCGCGTTCGTAAGCTCCGCCGCTGGGACATCCGTCACCTCCTCGACCCGGTCGGGAGTGTACGGTTCGACGGTCTCCTTCAGCTCGTCGAAGTGTTTCGTGCGCTCGTCGACGAACGCCTCGTCGTAGAGTTCCTCCTCGATGATGTGGTGCATCATCCCGTTGAGCCACGCGGTGTCCGTGCCGGGCTTGGTCCGGCTGTACTGGTCCGCATGCTCCGCGATGGTCATCTCCCGCGGGTCGAACACGAACAGATCGGCACCGTCACGGACGTTCTGGACGATCCGCGTCGCTAACACCGGGTGGCTCTCGGTCGTGTTCGAGCCGGTGATGAGATAACAGTCGGTCTCGCCGATGTCCTCGTTGATGCGGTTGGTCATCGCGCCGTAGCCGACCGTCTGCTTCAACGCGGCGACGGTCGAGGAGTGACAGAGCCGCGTGCAGTTGTCGACGTGGGGTGTTCCGAGCACCTGCCGGGCGAACTTCTGGGCGAGAAAGTTCTCCTCGTTCGTGGCCTTCGAGGAGGACGTTACCGCCAGCGAGTCTGCGCCGTACTCGTCGCGGATTTCGGTCAGGCGGTCGACGATGCGAGTCAGCGCCTCGTCCCACGAGGCCTCCCGGAACGTCCCGTCCTCCTTGACGAGCGGCGTGGTCAACCGTTCGTCGGAATTGACGTAGTCGTAGCCGAACTTCCCCTTCACGCAGGTCGAGAAGTCGTTAGCCGGCGTCTGGTCGGGGTCGGCGGGCCGGACGCCCAGGACCTCCTCGCCCCGACCGTACAGCTCGAACCGGCAGCCGACGCCGCAGTAGGTACAGGTCGTGTCGGCTACGGTGAGCTCGCGCTTCCGAACGCCGCTGACGACCTGTGCGGCGTCGAAGAGCTGTCCGATCGTCAGCGACTTCTCCGCGACCGACTCCGCGGCGTGCTCTACCGTCTCGGCCGCCCGGTCGGGAAGTGCCGACGCCCGCCGTTTCGCCGTCGCCATGAACTTCGAGACGCCCTCGAGCGCCTCGGCGTCCGTCCGGGGCTCGCCGTCCGGGTGATCCTCGACCTCGAGTGTGCCCCCGCCGAACGACGGCACCTCGCGGTTTGGTGCGTCGGCCGTGTCGGTCGTTTCGACGGGGCTCCCCTCTCGTACTTTTCCGATGGAGACCTTCTGCGTGAATCCGGGAAGCGGGATAGTTGTCGCGTCGACGAGCCCCTCTTCGACGAGTGATCCGGTCGGGCAGACGGTGACGCAGTGACCACAGGAGATGCAGGTCGAGTCCTCCATCGTGTCGGCGTCGGGTTTTTGGAAGTCGATGTGGATGTCGTCGCCCGTCCCGGACATCCGGAGGACGCCCGCGTTCTGTACGTCGTTGCACGCCTCGACGCAGCGATTACAGAGGATGCACTTGTTGCGATCGATCTGAATGACCGACGTGTCGTCGATGGGAGCGTACGCGTCGCGCTCGTCGAACACGCCGTACCGGGGCCGATTGACGCCGTGTTCGATGGAGACGTCCTGCAGTTCACAGCGGCCGTTCTGGCCGCAGGTCGTACACCGCAGGTTGTGGTTCCCGAGGACGAGGTCGAGGTTGACGTCCCGCGCCTCCGCCGCGTCGGTCGCGTCGGTGGCAACCTCGAGGCCGTCCTCGGCCGGGAAGCTACACGCTGGGACGACGCCGTACGCGTCGGTTTCGACCATACACGTCCGGCAGGTGCTGCGCGGGCCGATCTCGTCGGCCTGTTCGGTGTCGCGGTCGTAGTAACACAGCGCCGGCACGTCGGACGCGGTATCGACCGTCTCGAGGGCGTCGATGAGCGTCGATCCGGGGGCGACGGCGACGGGGTGGCCGTCGACCGTTACGGTCGTCATCTCGTCGCTCTCGACGCCGACGTCGGGGTCGTTTGCCGTCCCCGTGCGGAAGTCCTCGGTCAGCGGCGTGCTCGAGCGCGGGTCGTCGACGTCGGGAACGCCCGGCAGGTGTTCGGTCGGCCCGTGCTCGGTCGGGCCGGGGTCGTCCGCGCTCACGATCCGGACACCTCGCAGGCACCGCTCGGGCAGCGACCGGCCGCGTGGGCCTCGATTTCGGTCTCGAATCGGTCGAGGGCCGTCTCGACGCTCCGTGCCGCCGACCGGCCGACGTCACAGAGGCTCGAACTGTCCATCGTCCGGATGAGTTCTCGTACCATATCGTCGTCGTACGTTCCGTCGTAGATCTCTCGGAGGAGGCCGAGGAGCTGTTTCGAGCCCTCGCGGCCGGGGAAACAGCGACCGCAGTTCTCCTCGCTGGCGAACCGGATGCGCTCGCCGGCCGTCGCGAGCACGCAGCGATCCCGATCGAACAGTTCGACCACGCCCTCGGTGCCGAGATCGGCATTTCTCAGTGCCGACGCGGTCGCGGTGTGGTCAAGCGATCGAGTGAAGCCGCCGAACTGACCGCCGATACACGCCATCTTGATCTGATCCGGCGCGTCGACGGCGTCGCGGACGGCCGAAAGCAAACTCCCGGTCGGCACCTCGACGGTCGCCGGCGTCCCTACGTCGCCGGTGACGGTGACGAGCCGGGTTCCGGGGTCGGCGTCAGCGGCGTCGAAAGCACCGGGCTCGAGGAGCGCGGCGCGCACCTGCGCCAGCGTCCGGGGCGTCTGTACGATCGTCGGGCGGCCGTACAGCCCGTGTCGGGCGGGTCCCGGCGGGCGCAGGCGCGCTTCCAGCCGGTCGTTGCCCTCCAGGGCCTCGAGCGCCATGGTGAACTCCCCGGCGATGTACTCGTCCGGACCGGCGACGACCTGCGGAGACTCCGCGTCGTCGGCCGCGTCTTCGCCGAGGGCGTCGGTGACCGCAACGGCCGCGCTACGGGTTCGGTGACGGACGAGGTCGTCGTCTTCGTTCGTGTACACGACGATGTCGCCGGGGTCCGCGCCGACGATTTCGGCGATGGCGAGCGCCCCGTCGAGCACCGCCGCTGGCGACCCGCCGAGCAACGTTCGGTCGGTCTCGTTTCGGCGGTCGCTCTCGTTGGCGTTGACCACCACGACCGGATCGCCCGCGGCCTCGCGCACGGTGGCCACGGACTCGGCGAGCGCGGTGTCCTGACTCGCGTCGCCGCGACCGCGTCCGAGGAGGCCGATCTCGGACAGACGCTCGAGCGCCGCCGCCGGATCGTCGCGCGCGAGCGCCGTGGCGTCCGCGGTCGCGCCGGCGCTCTCCTCGGGATCCGTCCACCCGCAGCCGCCCAGTACGCGCCGCGTTCCGATCGCGAGCGGCCCGTCCGCCGGGGTCGGCAGCGTCTCGGTGTCGGGGTCGTGTTCGACGACCCACGCGGCGTCGTCTGCGCCGACGGTTCCCGCTTCGGCGCGGTCGACGAGCGTCTGCACTCGCTCGGACGAGGGTTGCGGATGGTAGGCCGTCCGCCCCTCGGTCGTAACGAGCACGAGCGGTTCGAGCGCGCGAGCGCCGGTCGAACCGACCTCGAGCACGGCTACTCGTTCGGCGGCGGTGCGGGCCGTCTGGAGGGTTTTCCGCCCCCGTTCGAGGGGGTGAGCCGTTTCGTCGGCATCGTCACCCGCCGGTTCTCGAGCAACGCTCGGCGGCCTACCGCGGCCGACAGTGACGCGGACGATCGGCCGTTCGTCACGGGAATCGTATGTGTTGTTCACTGCCGTAGCGTTCGGCGAGACCGTACGAAAAGATAGGACCTGCCGTCTCCGGTCCGTGACTGTCGTCGCGTCCGATCAGATCGGGTCCGTTCCGGGCGTCCGTTGCGGGTTCGGTCCGCGTTGCGTGCGTTCGTCACGCCGTCGTCGCGTCCGTCGGTACCACCGCGAGAGGGGGGCCGCCCGTCGCCACGCCAAGAAGGCGGCTCCGCCGACCGCCACGGACAGGGTGATCGCGATGAGGAGTTTCGAGACGCCGCTCGAGTCAGCGCTTCGGTCCATACGCCGCGTACGTCGCGAGGGAGGGTAGTGATTTCGGCGGTCGAGACGCGCTGCTCGGACCGGTGGTGAGCCGACTGAGTCGTCGCGGAGAGCGCCGGCCCATCCCTTGACTACGCTCCGCGTTGTTCTCTTCGACGCGATGACAGACCTCGAGTTCGAGGCGTTCCAGACGCGGGTGTCCGAAGCGGTTTCCGAGGACGAACTCCGATCCGTCTACGCCGGGATCGTCCACGAGAACGGCCAGTACGAGTACTACTTCGGAACCGACACCGAGGACGTCAGCGAGTTGCGATCGACGGCCGCGGTCCAACTCGGCATGCTCCTCAAAGTGCTCGCAGACCGATCCAATAGCGACATCGACGAGATCACCGACCTCGCGGTCGAACGCGCAGCAGAGATGCAACTGCGGTGACCCGTTCGGCGCGCCCGCACAGGCCCGCCGCCCTCGCGTCACACCGTCGGAATCTCGAGCGGTTCGATCACCGTCCCGTCGGGCTCTCGAATCTCGCCCGTCAGCCCGCCGTCCGCTTCGGCTGCAGGCTCGAGGACGGCGAATCCCGGCCGGTTCCCGCGTGGGTCGGCGTGGCTGCCGGGGTTTAACAGCGTCACGTCGTCGGTCTCGACGACCGTCGGCCGGTGGCTGTGGCCGAAGACGACGACATCGGCCCCTTTCGAGCGGCCGAACATCGCCAGCCCCGTCTCCCCACCCTCTCGACGGTGGGTGACGGCAACGCGGACGCCGCCCGCCTCGACGACGCGGGCCGTCGGCAACCGGTTGCGGACCGCCGCGCTGTCGGCGTTGCCGTGGACGGCGAACAGTCGGTCGCACTCGTCCTGAAAGACCTCGAGCGCGGCCTCGGTCGTGAAATCGCCCGCGTGGATGACGGTATCGGCGTCACGGGCCGCGGCCAGGGCCTCGCCCTCGAGGTCGTGGCCGCCGCTGCTGTGGGTGTCAGAGAAGATCGCGATCATAGTCGCGCTTCGGTCGCCGTTGTCAGATTCCTTTCGATGCGGTCGGGCGACGTTCGTCGCCTCCCAGCGAGATACGGTCTCGGCCGGCTTTCGGCGGCGGCCCTTGCTCTAGAACCGCTTACACTTTTAGGTGCCCCTTTCGTAGTCGCCGTCGATGGCCAGTAGCACTTCCGTCGTCATCGCCGCGCTGTTCGCCAACGCCGCGATCGCGGCGCTGAAGTTCGGCGGATTTCTGTTGACCGGGAGTCCCGCGATGCTGTCGGAAACATATCATTCGGTGTCGGACACGGGTAACCAGATCTTCCTGCTGGTCGGGATCAAGTACGGCGCACAGGAGGCGACCCGCGAACACCCCTTCGGCCACGGGAAAGCGCAGTTCTTCTACAGCCTGCTCGTCAGCGTCATGCTCTTCGGGATCGCCGGGTGGGAGAGCGCCCGCCACGGCTACAACGCCCTGACCCACGGCGGCGTCCACCGCGCCAGCGAGGACGTCACGCTGCTCGGGCAGCAGTTCGACCCCATCTTGGTCAACTACGCCGTGTTGATCGGCGCGATCCTCTTCGAGTCCTACGCGCTCTGGAAGGCCTACCAGGGGATGAGCCGCCAGATGGACGAGTACGGCTGGTCGACCTTCCGCGAGGCTTTCAGGAAAACGAGCGACGTGACGACGCTGACCGCGCTCACCGAGGACACGATCGCGCTTTCTGGCGCGGGGATCGCCCTGCTGGGGATCTACCTCCGCCGGGTCACCGGAAACCCGATGTACGACGCCGGCGCGGCGCTGATCATCGGCATCATGCTCATGGGCTTTGCCGTCGCGCTCGCTTGGGAGAACAAGCGGCTCATCATCGGGGAGAGTCTCCCGAAGGCCAAGGAGGACGAACTCCGCCGGATCGTCGCCGACTGGGACGGCGTCACCGAACTCATCGATTTCCGGACCGTCTACTTCGGTGCTGAGGAACTGCTCGTCACCGCCGACGTGGCGTTCGAATCCGACCTCGACGCCGACACGATCGACGAGCGCATCACGGCACTCGAGCGCGCCCTGCGAGAACACGACGATCAGGTCAACCGAATCTACATCGAACCACAGACGAACTCGTAACGACCGACATTACGCGCTCGCGTCGTCGGACTCCTCGCCCTCCCCTTCGTCGTGGGCCGCGACGATCGTCGAGCCGGGCGGCCGATCGTTCAACACCGCCGTCACCGTCGTCTCCTCGAGATCGACCGTCGAGTAGAGCGGTTCCCAGCCCTCGTCCGTTTCGACGGCGACCGTCACATCGGTGGGACTCGCACCCGGTGGCAGCTTCGACGGATCGTAGACGAGCGCGATCCGAACGGCTTCGACCGCTTTCAGGTCCTCGCAGGCCACGAGGTCGACCGGATCCGCGAGGCTATCCGCCGGCGGCTCGCTGACGCTCTTTTCGAGCCCGAAGGCGTCGGGAACCACGCCGGCGACGAGATCGACGCGTGCCCCCGCGCTCTCGAGGGCGTACTCGGAGACGCTACTGGAATCGTATCCGGGAATAGCCATACCGAGGGCAAGCACTCGAGATATATGGCCCTGTACCGCGCGCTCGCCGGCCGGTGATAGTCGTTCCCCCGCAGCTGTTTAAAGGGGATGACCGAATCGAGACGAATCCTTTTATCGCAGCGCGGACCTATCACGCACTGTGTCCGAGACTGCCGGGTACATGCGCTTTTTCCCGTACGATCAGCCGTACGAGAACCAGCGCGAGGCGATGGACCGCATCCACAACTCCCTCCACCGTGGCCAAGACGTGCTCTTCGAGGGTGCCTGTGGAACTGGTAAGACCCTCTCGTCGCTGGTGCCGGCCCTCGAGGTGGCCCGAGAACAGGACAAGACGGTGGTCATTACGACCAACGTCCACCAGCAGATGCGCCAGTTCGTCGCCGAAGCCCGCGCGATCACGCGCGAAGAAGACATTCGCGCGATCGTGTTCAAAGGGAAGTCCTCGATGTGTCACATCGACGTCGACTATGAGGAGTGTCAGGCCCTGCGGGACAACACCCGCGCCGTCGTCGACGCCGAACGCGACCGCGAACAACTCGAGCGCCGCCAGCGCGAACTCCTCGCGGAGAGTCAGGACGGCGACGGGTCGGCGGCCGACGCTCGCTCGGCGGTGATGGAGGAACTCGAGGACATCGAGGACCGACTGGAGGATCTCGAGGAGCAGAACGTCTGTGAGTACTACCGAAACAACCTGACCGAAGACACGGACGACTTCTTCGCGTGGCTCTTCGACGATGTCCGCACGCCCGACGAGATCTACGAGTACGCCGAGCGCCAGGGGTTCTGTGGCTACGAACTCCTGAAAGAAGGGATCGAGGGCGTCGATCTGGTCGTCTGCAACTACCACCACCTGCTGGATTCGACCATTCGAGAGCAGTTTTTCCGGTGGCTCGGCCGCGATCCCGACGACGTGATCGCCGTCTTCGACGAGGCCCACAACGTCGAGGACGCCGCCCGCGAGCACGCGACCCGGACCTGCTCCGAGCGCACGTTCGACTCCGCGCTCGATGAGCTGGCCGATACCGACGACCCGCGCTCGGAAGATGCCGCGAACGTTCTCTCGGCCTTTCACCGCGCACTCGTCGAGACCTACGAGGACTCCTTTGGCTTCGGCGACCGCGAAGCCGTCGGCGGGACCTGGGAAGATGTCCCAATCGCCAACGAGGACCGCAAGGACGACCTCACCCTCGAGTTCCTCCAGCGCTATTCAGGACGGGGCATCGACGACGATCTCGAGGCCGCGATGAAACTCGGTCAGGAGTTAGACGAGGAGTATGAGGAGGCCTACCGTGAGGGCGAGACGGCCACACGCACCGAGTGTCAGACGCTGCAGGCCGCCGGCTTCGTCAGCGCGTGGATGAACGAGGGCTCGAAGGAGGGGCTCTATCCCGTCGTCTCCGTCACGCGCGACGCCGGAACCGACGAGATCTACGGCCGAGCGGAGCTGTACTCCTGTCTGCCGCGCCAGGTGACCGGCCAGCTGTTCGACGAGATCTACGCCACCGTCCTCATGAGCGCGACGCTGCAGCCCTTCGACGTCACCGAAGACGTGCTGGGGCTCGAGAATGCCGTGACGATGGCCTACGGGCTGCAGTTCCCCGACGACAACCGCCGGACGTACGCCGTCGAGACGCCGCCGCTGTTCTCCTCGGATCGCGACGATCCCGCGGTACAAGACGAGGTAACGGAGGCGATCCGTGACGCCGTCCGCATGACGCCCGGCAACACGCTCGCCTTTTTCCCCAATTACGGCGAGGCCGGCCGGTACGCCGACCGACTCGAGCGCCGCGGCGACCGGCCGGTCTATCTGGACGAACCGGGCCAGTCCGTCGAGGAACTCCGCCAGGAGTTCGTCGCCGATGACGACGCAGTGTTGTGTACCTCGCTGTGGGGCACCCTCGCGGAGGGAGTGAGTTTCGACGGCGACGACGCCCACACGGTGCTGGTCGTCGGCGTTCCCTATCCCCATCTCGACGACCGGGCCGAGGCGGTCCAGGAGGCCTACGACGCGGCCTTCGACGGTACCGATACCGGCTGGCGGTACGCCGTCGAGATTCCGACGGTCCGCAAAACACGGCAGGCGCTCGGCCGCGTCATCCGCTCGCCCGAGGACGTCGGCGTCCGCGCGTTACTCGATCGACGCTACTCGCGCTCGGCGAAGTCCGATCTCGGGAAATACAGCGTCAACGGCACGTTCCCCCACGAGGAACGCGAGGAGCTGATCGATATCGACCCGGACAAGCTCAAATTTGCGATGCTCAACTTCTACGGCGACCACGGCGCGTACGACGGCGAGCCGCCGGCTCCCTGATCGCTTTGCCGTCGCGGGCCGCGCTCAGGACGGGAGCGAAACCCGACTCACCGGCAGCTTGTACGACCCGTCCCAGAACTCGAGTTCGCTGACCGTCCACCGGACGGGCTCGATCTCGCGGTCGGCCAGCCGTTTCGCCGTCGCGAGGTCACCGCCCCGGGCCAACGTCACGTGGGGGACGTAGTCGCTGCCCTCGAGTCCCTCGACGGTCTCGAAGGCCTCGGTGAGATCGGCGTGGATCCCCTCGAGGCCGGGGCTCTCGACGGCCAGATAGACGACCGGCGCGGAGCCAAGCGGCGGGTCCTCGAAGTAGTCGATACCCGTGATCTCGGCCTCGACGGCGGGCGCTCCCTCGAGCGCGCGGTGGGCGCGGTGTTGAAGCTGTGCGACGTGGTCGGCCTCGCCCAGCCGTTTGAGCAGACACGAGTGGTCCTCGCGGACGGTGTCGAACCCGACTAGATCGGGATAGAGCCGATCCGCGAG
This sequence comes from Natrinema sp. 74, assembly GCF_046097095.1. Classification (NCBI taxonomy): domain Archaea; kingdom Methanobacteriati; phylum Methanobacteriota; class Halobacteria; order Halobacteriales; family Natrialbaceae; genus Natrinema; species Natrinema sp. 74. The sequence continues at coordinate 1,584,975 of NZ_CP175698.1, read as the reverse complement.
CCGGCGGACGCGGCCGGGGACAGGGACGTTGACGCTGTACACTTCGCCAGATATCGGGCCGCGACGGCTATCAGTCTGGTGATCCGTATTCGAGGCCCGCGGTGGAGCCGATCGAGCGGCCAACGGACGAGCAAACCGACGATCGGTCCGAGTGCGATCGACACAGCGCTTCGGCCTCGAGTTCACCGCGTCTGTCAGCCGTCCGTTCACGCTTGGATGACTCTCTGCAAAACGAACTACCGCTGTCGTCGGAAAGACCTATTTGGACGGCCACGGCATGTCCGGGTAATGGACGGGAAGGGGCTTCGAGCCCTTATCTGGGTGCTCGTGGTGGCCTGTTCGATCACGTCCGTGCCGGCCTCGACCGCCGCTGTGGCGGATACCAGTGCCCACCGTATGGCGCTACAGGCCGACAACGGCGGTAACGAGAGCATGACGCTCGAGGACGCCGATAAGATCCATATCGACGTTTTCATTGCCGAGAACGGTTCGGCACAGCTGTCCGTCGACTACCAGTTCCATCTCGATCGAGGGAATAACTCCACGTCTCAATGGGACCGGCTCCGCACCGATATCGAGACGAATACGTCTGCGTACGTCGCCGACGAACGATCGAAGTGGATTAAAACCCTCGCTGCGGGGGAAAACGCGACCGACCGGGACATGAATATCTCGAACGTCTCGATCACTACGGAGGAAAACACCGCACCGCGGACGATCGGCCACGTCACGGTCTCCTTCCAGTGGTCTAAGTTCGCGTTCGTCGAACTCAACCGCATCGAGGCGGGGGCTGCGCTCTCCGGGCTCACGCTCGACGACGGGACGACCCTGCAGTTCCACTGGCCGGAGTCGTACGCGATCTACCAGCACGAGGGCGAGCCACAGGTCGACCCCGCGCCCAGCGAGACGCCCGACGGCTCGGTCACCTGGAACGGTAAGGGGACATCGTTCACCGACGGCCAGCCACGGATCATTCTGGTCGAGAACACCGGTGCAACGACTGAACCAGCCAATCCCGATCAGGGGCCGCCGATGCCATGGACCATCGTCGCTCTGGCTCTGGCCCTGCTTGCAACCGTCGGTGCCGTCGGCTGGCTGCTCGGTCGACGCCGGCGGCACAATACCGTGCCGACGGACGCCTCCACGGAGACCGTCCGACGGACCGACGGCTCGAGCGACGACGATTCGACCGTCGACGAGCCACCGCCGGAACTGCTGAGCAACGAGGAACGAGTGTTGCGCCTGCTCGAGAACCGCGGCGGCCGGATCAAACAACAGGAAGTCGTCTCGGAACTCGATTGGACCGAGGCCAAGACGAGTCAAGTCGTCGGCGACCTGCGGGAGGACGACAAGATCGACGTGTTTCGGATCGGCCGGGAAAACGTCCTGACGCTGCCCGACGAGGAGTGATTTCGACCTGGCCTTCGGTGTTCCTACTCGCCAAGGACGCTGAGACGTCTACGAGGGAGCAGCTATCGTAGCCACTGAACGTCACTCTCATTCCGCGTAACGGCCTTCGACTGTCGGCACGTTGCCTGTTTTCCTCACGGCTACGACGCCACCTCGGGCTTCGAGACCGGTGCGTTCCGCTTTCACCCGCGAGCAGGCTATGTAGCAGGATTTAATACTGTGGATCGACACCGTTTCCCCAATGACCCAGTCCGTCGGCACTCTGCTCGCCGTTTTCGCCACCGACGGGACCGTCGCTCGAGTGCGGCGACCGCGACGGGCCCTTTGAGCCCGTATTCTACTTCACTCCACGTTCCTGGATCGTTCCACTGGCCCCGAAACCGCATAATTCTCCGTCAGCAGCCGCTCTATCGTTTATTTCCGGAAATGAAACCAATGATCTTAAGTCCTTCCTGGGAGTGGCTTCGAGTACGACATGACCCGCGTGGCACTTGCGTTTTCGGGCGGCCTGGACACGACTGTCTGTGTCCCGCTGCTCGAGGAAGAATACGGATACGATGACGTGATCGGCGTCACCGTCGACGTTGGCCAGCCGGCCTCGGAATTCGAGGAAGCCGAGGAGACCGCTGAAGCGCTCGACCTAGAGCACTACGTCGTCGACGCGAAAGACGAGTTCGCAAACCTCTGTTTCGACAGCGTTCGCGCGAACGCGACCTATCAGGGCTACCCGCTGGGAACGGCGCTCGCCCGTCCGGTGATCGCGGAAGCGATCCTCGAGGTCGCACAGGAACAGGACTGTACCGGCATCGCCCACGGCTGTACGGGCAAGGGCAACGACCAGCTGCGGTTCGAGGCCGTTTGGCGCGACTCGGACCTCGAGGTCATCGCCCCCGTGCGCGAACTCGGCCTCACCCGCGAGTGGGAACAGGAGTACGCCGCCGAGAAGGACCTCCCCGTCGAGGGTGGCAGCGGCGGTGACTGGTCGATTGACACCAATATCTGGAGTCGCTCGGTCGAGGGCGACGACTTGGAGGACCCGAGCTACGTTCCGCCGACGGATATCTACGAGTGGACTGACGAGCCCACCGGCGAGACCGAGGAGATCGAAATCGCCTTCGAGAACGGGTATCCCGTCGCCGTCGACGGCGAGGAGTACGAGCCCGTCGAACTCATCGAGCATCTGAACGAACTTGCCGGCAGCTACGGCGTCGGCCGCACCGACATGATGGAAGACCGCATGCTCGGGCTCAAGGTGCGCGAGAACTACGAACACCCCGGTGCGACGACGCTGCTGTCCGCCCATGAGGCCCTCGAGGGCCTCGTCCTCACCCAGGAGGAACGCCAGTTCAAACAGCAGATCGATCAGCAGTGGTCCCAGAAGGGCTACGAGGGCCTGATCGACGCGCCGCTCATGAGTGCACTCGAGGGCTTCATCGCCGAGACCCAAACGCGCGTGACGGGGACCGTCACGATCCGCTTCGAGGGCGGTCGGGCCCGTCCGGTTGCCCGCGACAGCGAGTTCGCAGCCTACTCCGCTGAACATGCTTCCTTCGACACCGAGACGGTCGGGAAGATCAAACAGGAGGACGCGACCGGCGTCGCGAAGTACCACGGCTTCCAGCGCCGTCTCGCGAACGAGGCGATCGCCGCCAACGCCGCGGATGAGGAGACCGAGATCGCAACCGACGGCAGCGGCGAGGACGAGTAACCATGACCGAGGAGAGTGCTCCCGACGACGGTACGCGGTCCGATGGACTGCGGACTGACGGCGGGGACGACGACGGAGTCGTCCGCCGGGACCGCTTCAGCGGCGGCCCCGCCCGGAGCTTCCTCTCCTCGCTCGCAGCCGACGAACGAATCTTCGCGGCCGACCTCGAGGTCGACCGCGCGCACACGGTTATGCTCGCCGAGCAGGACATCACCGCGGACGACGTGGCCGGTGAGATCCTCACGGCGCTAGACGCGATCGAGGTCGACGGTCACGGCTCCCTGCCCGACGGCGAGGACGTCCACGAGGCCATCGAGACGGCTGTCATCGAGCGCGTCGGCGCTGACGGCGGCAAGATGCACACTGCGCGTTCGCGAAACGACGAGGTCGCGGCCTGCATCCGATATCGCCTGCGCGAGGACGTCCTCGAGGCGATCGAAACGACGCTCGCCCTGCGCGAGTCGCTCGCCGAGGTGGCCGACGAGCACCGGGAGACGATCATGCCCGGCTACACCCACCTCCAGCCCGCTCAGCCGACCACCGTGGCCCACTGGGCGCTGGCCTACGAGGGTGCGGTGCGCCGCGACACCGAGCGCCTGCGTGAGGCCTACGCGCGGATCAACGAGTCGCCGCTCGGCGGGGCCGCGTTCGCGGGAACGACCTTCGACATCGACCGCGAGCGCACCGCCGACCTGCTTGGCTTCGAGGATGTCGTCGCCAACTCGATGGACGCCTCCTCGAGCCGCGATTTCCTGCTCGAGACGGTGCAGGCGCTGTCCACTCACGCGACGACGCTGTCGGGGCTGGCGGAGGACGTGATCATTTTCGCAAACCGCGGCTTCGTCGATCTTGCGGACGACTACTCCTCGACGTCGTCGATTATGCCCCAGAAGAAGAATCCGGACACGCTGGAACTCGTCCGCGCGGTCGCGGGCGACGCGGCCGGCGGCGTCCAGGGGCTAACGACGACGCTCAAGGGACTGCCCCGCGCATACAACCGCGATCTGCAGCGGGCGACGACCCACGCCTGGGAGACCGTCGACGCGGTGACGGAGGCCAGCGAGGTCGCTGCCGGCGCGGTCGCGACCGCCGACTGGAACGAGGAGACGCTGGCCGCCGAAGCCGGCGCTGGCTTCTCGACGGCGACCGGCGTCGCGGACCTGCTGGCGGCGAACGGATTGCCGTTCCGGACCGCGCACGAACTGGTCGCGATCGCGGCCGAAAATAGCGCGGAACGCAGTTCCGTGGAGAACGCGAGCGGTGACGAACCACGAGCGAACGGGGCGGACTACGACACCCTCGAGTCCGCGGCCCAGGAGGTCCTCGGCGAATCGCTCGAGGCCCACGTCGAACCCGAAGCCGTCGAGAGCGCGCTCGACCCCGTCGAGAGCGTTGCGAGCCGCGACTCGCAAGGAGGGCCTGCCCCCGAGGCGGTTGTAGACCAACTCGAGGCGGCCCGCGAGGCGCTCGCGGCAGACGAGGACGGACACGAAGAGCTGACTGAGGCGCTCGAGGCGGCCCACGAACAGCTTCGGTCGGCGGTGAACGACTATGTCTGAGCTGTCACCGCCGACGAGACCGACGAGTGGGGCGCCGCGATCGCGGCTTGTCGGGCGGCCGGTTCGGCGACGATCCCCGCGAGGGGATTACCTACCGACTTCATGATATGTCAAAATAAAGCTGCGGTTTGATGGCGTCCTCGTCCCGTTAGAGGGGTGTGCAGATAGTATAATTTTGCTGTTAAGTTCGAAGGCTTTAAGGGATCCGCGCTCCCACGTGCGAGTACAATGACTGAATGCGTCGAGTGTGGGGCCGAGGTGTCCCTGCACGACGATCTGGAAGTCGGAGAGATCGTTGACTGTACGACCTGTGGCGCCGAACTGGAAGTCGTCGACACCGAGCCGCCAGTCCTCGAGCGAGCCCCCGAGCTCGAAGAGGACTGGGGTGAGTGACCTTGCAGACGGGCACGACATCGGCCCGCCCTGCACACACGACTCGAGGGGCTCGTAGCGAGCCTCTCACGACTAGCCAGAGGTGGCTCGCGTGAACGTAGGTATACTCTATTCACGAATTCGCAAAGACGAGAAGCTCCTCTTGAACGAGCTCCGCGAGCGCGATCACGAGGTGACGAAGATCGACGTTCGCAAGCAGACGTTCGACATTTCGGACGCCCCTGACGAGTTTGCGGACCTCGATATCGTCGTCGATCGCTGTCTCGCCACGAGCCGGAGCCTGTACGCCACGCAGTTCCTCGAGGCGTACGGCATCCCCGTGGTCAACAGCCACGAGACCGCCGATATCTGCGCGGACAAGGTGAAAAATAGCCTCGCGCTCGAGCAGGCGGGCGTGCCCACGCCCGAGACGAAGGTCGCCTTCACCAAGGAGACCGCGATGGAGGCAATCGAGGACTTCGGTTATCCCTGTGTCCTCAAACCCGTCGTGGGCTCGTGGGGCCGTCTGATGGCCAAGATCGACTCCCGAGATGCCGCGGAGGCGATCTTAGAGCACAAGGCGACGCTGGGCCACTACGAGCACAAGGTGTTCTACGTTCAGGAGTTCGTCGAGAAACCGGGCCGCGACATCCGCGTGCTCGCGACCGACGGCGAGCCCATCGCCGGCATGGTCCGCTCCTCGGACCACTGGATCACCAACGCCGCCAAGGGCGCAGAGACGGACGTCTTCGAGCCGAACGAGGAAGCGAAAGAACTCGTGCAGAAGGCCAGCGATGCCGTCGGCGGCGGCCTACTCGGCATCGACCTCATGGAGACCGAAGACGGGTACACCGTCCACGAGGTCAACCACACCGTCGAGTTCAAAGCGCTCGACGGGGCCGTTGAGACCGATATCGCCGGCACCGTCGTCGACTGGCTCGAGGAGAAAGCGCAAGCGGCCGATCCGGAACTCGAGGTGACCGCCTGATGGCGGTCGGCACCGAGACCGGCGCGGACGCAAACGCTGAGACGGTCACCGCGAGCGTCATCGGCGGCAGCGGTTTTACGGGCGGTGAACTCCTTCGCCTGCTCGCGGGCCACCCCAATTTCGAGATCACGGAGGTCACAAGCCGCTCGAAGGCCGGCAAGAGCGTCGGCTCTGTTCACCCGCCGCTGCGCGGGTCGGACCTGCGCTTTACCGAGCCTGACGATCTCGAGAGCGTCGACGTGCTGTTCGCGGCGACGCCCCACGGCGTTTCGATGGGGCAGATCGACGACTTTTTCGAGATTGCAGATACGGTCGTCGACCTCTCGGCGGACTTCCGCCTCGAGAGCGAAGCACAGTACGACGAGTGGTACGACGGCCACGAGGCCCCCGAGTATCTCGAGAAAGCGGAGTACGCCTTGCCCGAGATCAACCGCGAAAACCTCGCGGGTGCCGAACTGATCGCCGGTGGCGGCTGTAACGCCACCGCGACCATTCTGGGCCTGTACCCGCTGTTCGAACACGACATCCTCGAGGGCGGCGAGCAGGTCGTCGTCGACGTCAAAGTCGGCTCCTCGGAAGGGGGAGCCGGCGGCGGCGAGGCCTCGAGCCACCCCGAACGCTCGGGCGTCGTGCGTCCCTACGCGCCGACGGGTCACCGCCACGAGGCCGAGATCGAGCAGTTCCTCGACACCTCGGTCGCCTTCACTTGCCACGCCGTAGACATGATCCGCGGCGCGAGCGCGACGAACCACGTTTTCCCGAGTTCGCCCGTCTCGAAGGGCGACCTCTGGCAGGCCTATCGCGGCTGCTACGAGGATGAGCCGTTCGTCCGCATGGCCGCGGGCGGCTCCGGCGTCTACCGCTACCCAGAACCGAAGGCGGTCGCCGGCACGAACCTCGCCGAGGTCGGGTTCGAACTCGACCCCTCGAACAAGCGCATCGTCGTCTTCTCGGCGATCGACAACATGATGAAAGGCTCGGCGGGTCAGGCGGTCCACGCCGCCAACGTCGCGCTGGGACTCGAGGAGACGGCCGGACTCGAGTTTACGGGGCTGCACCCCGTGGGGGCACCGTAAATGACCGTCGTCGTCAAGATCGGCGGCGCACGCGCCGTCGACCCCGAAGGCGCGCTCGCGGACGTCGCGAGCCTCGTCGCGGACGGCGAGGACGTGGTGCTCACCCACGGCGGCTCCACGGCGGTCGACGAGACCCTCGAGGACCTCGGCGAGGAGCCCACCTACGTCGAGACCCCCGGCGGCGTCGTCGGGCGCTTTACCGACGAGGAGTCGATGGACGTCTTCAAGATGGTGATGCCCGGCAAGCTCAACACCGATCTGGTCGAGAGCCTGCACAACGAGGGCGTCGACGCGGTTGGCCTCTCGGGCACGGACGGGAAGTTGCTCGAGGGCAAGCGCAAGTCCGCCGTCCGCGTGAAGGAAGACGGCAAGAAGAAGATCAAGCGCGGCGACCACTCGGGCAAAATCGAGTCGGTCAACGCCGACCTGCTCGAGACGACCCTCGAGGGCGGCTACACGCCCGTCGTCTCCGTTCCTATGCTCGGAAAGGAGAAGTCGGGCGGGTACACCGCCGTGAACGCCGACGCCGACCGCGCCGCGGCCGCGATCGCGGGCGCGCTCGAGGCCGATCTCGTCGTCCTCACCGACGTGTCGGGGATCTACGAGGATCCCAACGACGAGTCGACCAAGATCGAGTCGGCCGCCACACCCGCGGAGTTCGAAGCCGTCACAGATGCCGCGGAAGGGTTCATGACGAAGAAGGTCATGGCCGCCGAAGAAGCGCTCGAGGGCGGTGCGTCCTCGGTCATCGTCGCGACGGCGAACGCCGATGCACCGATCACGAGCGCGCTCGAGGGCGCGGGCACGACGCTCGAGCCCGGCGCGCTCGCCGACGAAGCGGACGAAACGGAAACGGAGGCTGCAGAATGAGCGATCTTGACTTTATCTCCGGCAGCAAGCCGATCGGCATCGAACGCGGCGAGGGACCGTCCCTCTACACCGCCGACGGCACAGAGTACCTCGACGCGGGTGCCAGTTTCGCCTGCACGCCGCTGGGGCACAGTCACCCGGCGGTCGTCGAGGCCGTACAGGAGCAGGTCGGCGACCTGACGTTCGTCGACTCCTCCTATCCCGTACAGTCGCGCGAAGACGCCTACGCCGCGTTCGTCGCGTCGACGCCAGACGGGCTCGAGCAAGCGTGGTTCTGCAACTCGGGGACCGAGGCCAACGAGGCCGCCTTGAAGTTCGCCCGGTCGGCGACCGGCGAGTCGAAGATCGTCGCCGCGACCCGTTCGTTCCACGGGCGGACGATGGGGTCGCTCGCGGCTACCTGGAAGGACAAGTACAAGAAGCCCTACGAGCCCCTGGCCGGCGACGTCGAGTTCGTCCCCTACGGCGACGGCGAGGAACTCGCCGAGGCCGTCGACGACGAGACCGCGGCCGTGATCCTCGAGCCGATTCAGGGCGAAGGCGGGATCAACGTCCCGCCCGCGGGCTACCTTGAGACCGCCCGCGAACTGACTGACGAGGCCGGTGCGGCGCTTGTACTGGACGAAGTTCAGACCGGCATGGGCCGCACGGGTTCGATGTGGGCCTGCCAGAACGCGGGCGTCACGCCCGACGTGCTGACGACCGCGAAGGGGCTGGGCAACGGCCTGCCCGTCGGCGCGGTCGCGGTCCGCGACTGGATCGCCGACGGCGCGGCCTCGCACAACGCCACCTTCAGCGGCGGCCCCGTCGTCGCCGCGGCGGTCCACGCGACCGTCTCGACGCTGGTCGAAGAAGAGTGGCCCACCCACGCCGCCGAGCTCGGCGACTACCTCGTCACCGAACTCGAGGCGGCGCTTGGCGATTCGGTCCGCGAGGTTCGCGGCAATGGGCTGCTCGTCGGCATCGAGTTGAAACGCGGCGCGAACCGCGTCGCTCGCGATCTGGCGATGAACGAGCAGGTGCTGGCGCTGCCCGCCGGCCGGACCGTGCTCCGCCTACTGCCGCCGCTGGTGATCGGCGAGGCAGAGGCGGATCGGCTCGTGGACGCGCTGACCGAGACCGTCGTTGACACCGAATCATGAGCGCGAACGTTGACCCCTCGAGTGACGTGTCGGCCGCCGAGGCCCGCGAGTTGCTCGTCGATCTCGTCTCGATCCCCTCGCCGACTCGCGAGGAACGCGAAGCGGCCAAGCGCCTCGTGGACTTCTTCGAGGCCCACGACCGGGAGGTCTGGATCGACGCGGTCGGGAACGTCCGCGCGCCGGCGGACGACGCCGTGTTGTTGACCTCACACATCGACACCGTCCCGGGGGACATTCCCGTCGAGGTCGAGGAGACCGGCGACGACGAGGTCCTCTGGGGTCGCGGCAGCGTCGACGCGACGGGGCCGCTCGCGGCGATGGCGGCCGCCGCCGTCCGTACCGGCGTCTCCTTCGTCGGCGTCGTCGGCGAGGAGATCGACTCGAAGGGCGCGCGCTATCTGGTCGACGACCGCGAGGAGCCACCGGACGCCGTCGTCAACGGCGAGCCCTCCGGGGCCGACGGGATCACGCTGGGCTATCGGGGACTGATCGCCGGCACGTACGTCGCGACCAGCGAGTCCGGCCACACCTCCCGGCCGGACCCGAACGCGATCCAACACGCCGTCCGCTGGTGGTCGGCCGTCGAAGAGCACTTCGAGGGCGACGAGTACGAGCCCGTCTTCGAACAGGTGACGACCAAGCCGGTCGACATCGAGGGCGGCGTCAGTGACGACGGGCTCTCCGTCGAGGCGACGATGGATGTCCAGTTGCGCGTCCCGCCGGCGCTCGATGTCGGCACCGTCCGCGAGGCCGCGGAGGCCGAACTCGAGGTCGGGACCGTGACCTGGAAGGACAAGGTCCCGCCGGTGATGATGAGTCCGCGAACGGAGGTCGCACGGGCGTTTCGTGTCGCCATCCGCGAGGAAGGCGGCGATCCCCGCCTAGTGCGAAAGACCGGCACGAGCGACATGAACATCTACGCTGGGGACTGGGACTGTCCGATGGTCACCTACGGGCCCGGCGACTCGGACCTCGATCACGCGCCCGACGAGCGACTGGCGCTGTCGGAGTTCGACCAGTCGGTGGCGGTTTTAGAGCGCGTCGCGCGGACGCTCAGTGAGCAATAAGATTTCAGACGAGTTTGCATACCATGACAACGAACGATACGCAGCCGAGACATTTCCTCGACGTCGACGACCTTTCCGAGGAGGAACTGCTCGCAGTGCTCGACAGGGCCGACGAGTACAAACGCGCCGTCGAAGCCGGCGCGGACCACGCCGACCTGTCCGGACAGACCCTGGGGATGCTCTTTCAGAAGGCAAGTACCCGGACCCGGGTCTCCTTCGAGACGGGGATGACCCAGCTGGGCGGTCACGCGATCTTCCTCGGGGAAGACGATATCCAACTCGGGCGGGGCGAACCGCTGAAAGACACGTCGCGTGCGCTCTCGCGGTACGTCGACGCGGTGATGGCTCGCGTCTTCAAACACGAGAACATCGAGGTGCTCGCGGAGTACTCCGCCGTGCCGGTGGTCAACGGCCTCACCGACGACGCCCATCCCTGCCAGACGCTCGCGGACCTGCTGACGATCCGCGAACACGAGGACGGCTTCGAGGACGTCTCGGCCGCCTGGATCGGCGACGGCAACAACGTCGCCCAATCGTTCGCGCTCGGCTGTGCGCTGACCGATATCGACTTGACGATTGCGACGCCTGAGGGGTACGAAGTCGACAACGACGTCGTAGAGCGCGCCCGCGACCTCAGCGGCGATCCGACGACCACGACCGATCCCGTCGAGGCGGCGACCGACGCCGACGTCATCTACACGGACGTCTGGATCAGCATGGGCCAGGAAGACGAACGCGACGTCCGGATGGCCGACTTCGAGGGCTTTCAGGTCTGCTCGGACCTGCTCGAGCACGCCCCCGAGGCGTCGGTCATGCACTGTCTCCCGGCCCACCGCGGCGAGGAGATCACCGACGACGTTATCGAGGGCGAGCGCTCGATCGTTTTCGATCAGGCTGAAAACCGGCTGCATGCCCAGAAGGCACTGTTGAGTTGGCTGCTCGAGTGACCGGCCGCGAACGAAGTGAGCGGGCGGGTTTTTTGGTCCAGATTTTTTCGTGAGCGGCGAGTGAAACGAGCCCAAGCGAAAAAAGGTGGCCCTGGAGGCGCTGTTGAGTTGGCTGCTCGAGTAGCCGGCTGTACGCCGGCGGCTCGACACGCCGTTGAATGTTGCTCTCGTCGAAGAAACCGATCGTTTACTCAGTCAACACTGTCTTGGTAGCTCTCTCTGAGCGTACTTATTTTCTAACTATCTGGCACAGTTATATTGGGTGGCGTCGATGAAACGAGTGGACAATGTCGTTCAGATTGCTGCTTGCGGCGCTACTCATGCTGGCAGGGCCCGCGGCCCTGATGGCGCTGGTCGTGCTGTGACGATTGGGGATGGGGTATCGGCGACTGATCGGGGGAGTGCGTTGCTCCGCCGTTGCGATTTCTCACTCGAGCAACGCGTACGCCGCGCCGAGGACGAACCCGTACGCGACGTGGCCGATGAGGCTCTCGACCGCGACGTTTGGCACGCCGGGTGCCATCGCGAAGCCGACCGCCGAGAGCCAGATCGGCATGACGACGGCCGCGAGGAGCGCCCAGACGACGATGCCGTAGCCGAGTCCGAGCGCGCTGCTGGTCGCGATCCCCGGATCGGGGTGGCCCGTCGCGACGAGCACCGCGGCGAAGACGACGCCGAGGACGGCCCCGTGAGCGACGTGAAGAATCATTCCCGCGAGGCCGCCCTCGAGGCCGTACAGCGCCGGAATCGCGGTCTCGAGGACGCCGGGCGTTTGCATCGCCAGCATCGCGCCGAAGACGATCGCACCGGCGATTCCGCCGACGGTGCCCGCCTGCCAGGGCTCGAGTTTCGTTTCGGTTCGGTCGGCCGTTCGAGTGGTGGTCTCTGATGCCATACGAGACCAGACGATCGTACTGCGTGTAGCGCTATCTCGGTCTGGTAACGGTGCTGCACAGCCGTCGGCAGGCGCGAACCGTCCGACACGAAACTTCATTGGACCGGCGGTCCCAGAACAACTCGATGTCGAACCCGCTTCGCATTGCGGCGGGCGAACTCGAGACGGACGCGATCATGGCCGCGATCGAGGACGGGCACCGAGTCGTGATCACGACGACGGCGGCACAGGACGAGTACGAGGTGACGCTGCGGTACGACGGGTCGGTGTACTACTGCGATACGCCGACGCGGCTCCACCGCCACGAGAGCGAACGGGAGATGCGGGCCTGTATCCAGAAGATGGGATATGGGGCGGACGGTGGGGACGCGTAACGTCGTAGTGGCCGTGGGGTCCTCGGCTTCGAACGCCGGCTGCGGCGATTTTTTCACGTTTTCGCCCGTACGGATGGGCATGACTGACACCCCTCAACACCGCCTCGGGGAACTGATGGAGCGGTCGAACCCGCCGTTCGAGGAGGTGATGAGTTGCGTGTTCGGAATCGAGACCCACGAGACGCGGGCGTACCTCGTCCTCTGTGAGCAACCCGGCAGCACGATCGAGGAACTGGCCGCCACGCTCGACCGAGATCGCAGTACGGTCAACCGCTCGCTGTCGACGCTGCGCGATCGAGGGCTCGTCCGACGGGACCGACGCCTGCTGGACGGTGGCGGCTACGTCTATCAGTACACCGCCATTGCGCTTCCGGAAGCCAAGGAACTGCTCCACGAGGCGCTGGACGCCTGGACGGCGACGGTCCACGACGTGATCGACGACTTCGACGCACAGTGAGTGCAGCGCCGAATCCGCTCACTTTTTCCCCTTCGCCTCCGTCTCGCCGACAATGAGTCTCAGCCTCTCCGCTGACCGGCCGGACGTTCCCGACAACGCCGACGACGGCGTCTGGCTCGAGTGCATCGACTGCGGCGAGACGTTCGCCCCCTTCGACGACGTCCGATACACCTGCGACGACTGCGATAGCCTGCTCGAGGTCCGCTACGCCGACCTCCCGACGTTCGACGACTTCGAGGGGCAGGGCGTCTGGCGCTACGCCGACGCACTCCCCTTCGAGACGGGCGTTTCAATTCAGGAAGGCGCGACGCCGCTGTACGAGGTTCCCCGCCTCGAGGACGATATCGGCGTCGAGGCCCTGCGGATCAAACACGAGGGAATGAACCCGACCGGCTCGTTCAAGGATCGCGGGATGACCGTCGGGGTCAAGGTTGCGGAGGAACTCGGCGTCGACCGACTCGCGTGTGCGTCGACGGGTAACACCAGCGCCGCGCTGGCGGCCTACGGCTCCCGCGGCGGGATGCAGACGCTCGTGCTCCTCCCCGCAGGAAAGGTCGCGGCGGGCAAGATCGCCCAGGCGAGTCTCCACGGTGCGCGCATCCTCGAGGTCGACGGCAACTTCGACGCCTGCCTCGACATCGTTCAGGAACTCGCGGGCCAGGGCGAGGCCTACCTGCTGAACTCGCTGAATCCCTTCCGACTCGAGGGCCAGAAGACGATCGGCCTCGAGATCCTCGAGGGCTTCCTCGCGGACTACGACACCGTCCCGGATCGGATCGTCCTTCCGGTCGGCAACGCGGGCAACACGTCGGCGCTGTACAAAGCCTTCCGCGAACTCGTCCAGGCCGGCGAGCTCGACGAACGCGACGTGCCGAAACTGACCGGTGTCCAGGCCGAGGGTGCCGCGCCGATGGTCGAGGCGATCGAGAACGGAGCCGACGAGGTCCGTCGCTGGGACGACGTAGAGACGCGCGCGACCGCCATCCGGATCGGTAACCCGGTCAACGCGCCGAAAGCCCTCCCCGGCATCCGCGAGACCGACGGCACCGCCGTCGCGGTCTCCGACGAGGAGATCACCGAGGCCCAGCGCGATATCGCAGGCGAGGGGATCGGCGTCGAACCCGCCTCTGCCGCTTCCGTCGCCGGACTGCGGAAACTCCGCGACGAGGGCATCGTCGGTGACGACGAGCGCGTCGCCTGTCTCACCACCGGCCACCTGCTCAAAGACCCCGACGCCGCAGCCGCCGCCGGTGGCGATCCCGAACCCGTCCCCGCCGACATGCAAGGGGTGCTCGAGCACCTCGACCGCTAACGTCGTCACGTCGGTCGGACGCACGACGCTCGTCGGACGCGTCTGACACCCGACTGACTGACCTTTTTCCGAATTCGTGTGGTAATCTGTGACGAGCCATGTCCGCCGAGCAACGAGGCTACACTCCCGTCACCGCCATCGACGAGCGGTCCCGGATCACGTCGATCGGTCCGACTCCCGGCACGGACTCCCGCTTCGAGAGTCCGTTCCGACGGTCGTCCACCGTCGACGCTGGCCGATTCGAACTCCCGCTCACCTACCGAATTGAACGAACAAGACTCCGCGCTCGAGTCGCCGCGCTCGAGCGAGCGGTCGAAACGAGCGAGCAACGGCGTCAAGACGTCATCGATCAGTACGAACGGCTGCTGGCCGACCGTGACGATGCAGACGGCCCAGAACGGTCCGGGCCGGCGTCGCGGTCACGCCCTCTCCTCTCGCGGTTGATCGGTCGATGACACTCCAATTCCGCCTTTCGACTCTTTTCTGATCCGTTAAACATCTCCACTTCTTTAAATACTACAGGCGTGATAGTAACGGACGGGAGGAGGTATTCATGTCAAACGCTGATTCGTCTGTGGTCTGCCCCGAGTGCAACAGCAGATTACGGTGGAGCGGTACCGAAGCGGTGTGTGAAGAGTGCGGACTCGTCGCCGGCGAAGACGCGATCGACCGCGGACCGGAGTGGCGATCGTTCGACGACGATGACGTCGACCGACGGCGGACCGGTGCACCGTTGACCCGCTCGAGACACGACCGCGGGCTCTCGACGAAGATCGGCTACGGCACCGGTTCCGGGTCGGCTCGGCGGACTCGACTGACCGGTCGAAAGCGCCGACAGATCACGCGACTCCGTCGGGAACACAACCGCGCTCGCATCGCCACGAAAGCCGACCGAAATCAGGTGTACGGCTTCACGGAGATCAGACGGATCACCGCTCGACTCTCGTTGCCCGACGCCATCCGGGAGCAGTCCTGTGTCCTCTTCGACTCCGCACAGTCCGAGGGGCTCTTTCAGGGCCGCTCTCTCGAGGGCTTTGCCGCCGCTACCGTCTACGCGACCTGCCGGACCAGTTCGAACGCCCGAACGATCGACGAGATCGTCGCTATCGCGCGCGCCGACGCCGACGAACTCTCGGCGGCCTACGACGCAATGAACCGAGAGCTCGGTCTGCCGACCGGGCCGATCGATCCCGCTGAGTATCTCCCGCGGTTCGCCTCGGAACTCGGCCTTGAGACACCCATCGAAACCCGAGCAATGGACCACCTCGAGGCGTTGCTCGAGGCAAAGCGGATCGGCGGCCGAAAGCCAAGCGGCGTTGCCGCGGCCTGTCTCTACAAAGCCGCCGGCGAACGCGAGGACTGGCCGACGGTAACGCAGGCCGACGCGGCCGATGTCGCCGATGTCGTGCCGGTAACGATTCGGTCGACGGTCACTGCGATCGACGACCTGTGATCTACGTCGTCCGGAGCGTGTCCGTACTCGGCTCGTAGACTTCGCCTTTCTGTTTGAGCTTGTCGATCTCGTGTTCGGCCTTGGACTGGTCCATCCCAATCTCGTCGGCTCGTTCCATGACGATGTCGACCGGCGCGCCGTCGTCGTACTCCTCTTCGATGTCGCTGATGAGTTGCTTGAGGTTCTTGATCCGGTCGCGCTGGGACTTCGAGGTGCCGGCCTCGACGATGTCCGCGTCGAACTCGCCGGTCTCGGGGTCGACGCCGATATCCTGCAGACACGAGCGGACGATTTCGACGGACCGTTCGGCGTCGTTCTGCTCGACCGTGTCCGAGAGCCGAACGCGGGCACTCGCCTCCGCGAGTCGAACCAGCGCCTCGAGCTTTCGGGCCGTGACCGGAACGGCAGCGTCCTCGTCGGTCCCTTTCGAGCGCAGGTCTACGTAGAAGTCCCGAATCGTTTCTTGGGCCGCTTCGGTCATCCGCGGGTGACAGTTCTGCTTGGCGTAGGCGATGTACTTCCGCAGAAGTTCGGCGTCGACCTCTGGATTGACCTGCTCGGTCATCTCGCCGATCTCGTCGGCGCTGACATCGAGCGAACTCATCTGCTCGCGCTGGGTGGTCAATTCGCCGGCGTAGTTGGTCGTGATGATGTGCTCGGCGAGGTTGCGGTCTTTCTCCTCGTCGGGCGTGTCCGTGACCGTGAAAATGAGGTCGAACCGCGAGATCAGCGCCGGCTCGAGGTCGATCTGCTCGCTGATGGGCTCGTACTGGTCGAACCGGCCGTACTTGGGGTTTGCCGCGCCGAGTAACGAACAGCGAGATTTAAGAGTTGCATTGATACCGGCCTTACTCACAGATATTTTTTGCTGCTCGAGGGCTTCGTGCATAGCTGACCGGTCTTCCGACCGCATTTTGTCTAGCTCGTCAACTGCTGCGATCCCTTGATCGGCGAGGACGAGTGCGCCGGCCTCGAGGCTCCACTGCTGGCCGTCGCCGAAGTCGTCTCGGACGGCGGCGGCCGTCAGCCCCGCCGAGGACGACCCTTTCCCGGAGGTGTAGACGGACCGGGGTGCAATGTTTTCGATGTACCCCAGCATCTGAGAGTTATGTGAGACAACCCCGTTCGAGATGTAGTTGTGGGTGCCTTCGACCTCGAGGTCGTATACCCACTCGTAATCGGGTTCGACCGTCTCGATCGAACTGATTCGATCGGTGGTGACAGTCGTCGGTGTAATAGCCGCCCCGCCGTCAGTGAGTACGGGGGCCGTAGCCGGCTGACCGCCTGTACCGGTACCACTCGTGACGACGGCGTCCCCGATCGAGAGGTCGTCGGCACGAACTGGCCGAACGCCGTCGGTAGTGGGTACGAACAGCGGATGCGACGGCGTCACCTCGAGTTCACGACCGCTCGAGGTCTGCACGCGATACATTCGGTCAGGTGCTTCGCGCTTCCAGACCTTCGTCGCTCGCTGCAGGGCGATCGAGCCGTCGTCTTGCAGAGACGGAACCTCGAGATCGATCTCGTCGTACCAGCCATCGTCGATCGGCGTCGGAGCGTCGAGATTCGATTCGACGAGTTCGCGAATCGGAACGTCTTGGCCGTCCGCGAGTGTGACCATCGTGTTACCGCGAACGCACTTCCCAGTACCGGGGTCCCCGATCAGGAGCATGTGAAGGTCGCCACGAATCCTCGAGCCGTCGGGTAACTGCTTTGTCACCCCCGAAAATAGCTGGAGGATCATCGCGAGCTTCTCCTGTTCGTAGCCGTAGATAGACGGCGCGATGGAGTCGACCATCTGCTCGTAGATATCCTCGCTCGAGGAGAGCCGGACGATTTCTTCCTTGTCGTCGTCGGTGATGTCCATGTCCTCGAACTGCTCTTCGTCGATGTCGACGGACATGCCCTCCATGTAGAAGTCGAAGACGGGCGATTTCTCCTGTTGGTCGCCCTGTTGCTCGAGTCGGAGGACGCCGGTCGCGGAGACGTGGTCGCCGGGGGTGACCTCACCGGTGATGTCGTCTTCGATGTTGACGTCCAGTGACTGGGGCGTCTCGCCGCCGCGGAGCCCTTCGGGGCTCTCCTGGATGCGGATCTTCTGGGAGTCGACAAATTCGGACTGGTCGAAGTTAACGCGGAACGGTCCCTGCCGTTCACAGCCCTGACACTCGTGGGGTTCCTGGAAGTCACCGCTGGACTGGGGGACACGGGTGAGCGTGCCACAGAGCTGACATTCGAAGGCGGCTTCCTCGATTTTCGGGCGGACGTCCGTTGCTTTGCGGACGATCCCGTGGACCTGGACGAGGGAGTTCATGTCCCGGGCGCGGATCTCCCGAATTTCGGGGGACTCGGTCTCGGGGAGGTTTCGAACGCGGACGTGGGCCTGCCCGAGGCTCACGTCGATCGGGAGGTCGTACAGCCGAAGCGCTTCCTCGGCGTAGCGCTGTAGCTGTTCGGGCTGGGCGATGAAGTCGTCGGCGAGATCGGGATCGAATCGATAGAGGTCCTGCCAGTCGACGTGCAGCGATCGCTGTTCGTTGGGGTAGCGCTGCGCAAGCCGTTTGATCTCGTTGTCGTAGTAGTTGCGAAAAAACTGCTCGAAAGAGTCGACGAGTTCGGAATTACCCGCTTGCGCCATTGCACCCTTCTAGGGCTGCCATCGGGTATAAATGGTCGTATACCGCGGTGAAACTGACCGAGTCCGTCGGGGGTCGTCCGCCGGCATGTCGGGGTCTTGCCTCGAGTCAGATCAGTGCCCAGTCGATGAACGTCGGTCGTCCGCGCGGCCACGATGATGGACTGCTTTGCGATTGGTGTGGAAATCGTTTCAGCAGCTACTATCGGACGCTGCCGTCACCCCAATAGTAGCCGGGATCAGCCACTGACCGGTATGAGAACGGACGCAGAGAAATGGCGAACCCCTCCACTTCGATTTTGTACGTATGGGATCGCCCGGATTTGAACCGGGGTCACGGGCACCCAAGGCCCGAAGTATACCAAGCTAACCCACGATCCCGTATCCCTGCTACCGTCCCGACCTCATAAAGCGTTTCGTTCTCCTCTCGGTGTCACTTGTCGGTCGGTCGCCGTGCCAGATTGGATGGTTTCCCCTTATGTCGCAGCGACGGAAGCTAGGCCGAACGATTTTGGCCGTTGCCGTGATAGCGTTCGCTATGACTGGCCTCGAGATCCTGCTTCTGGTCCTCGTGCTCGTCGTCTTGGTTGGCGCGGCCCAACTCGTTCAGACGGCCAGACCCTTCATCGTCAACGCGGTGGCCGGACTCGTGGTGCTGTATATCGCACAGGTCGTCTTCGGTGTCGGCGTCGCGGTGACGCCGATCGTCCTCGCGGTCGTCGCGATCGGGGGTGTCCCGGGCTCTGTACTCGTGATCGCGCTGTCGCTGGTCGGCGTCGCGTTCTGACCGCTCTCGCAGTCGGACTCACTTGCCGAGAATTCGGGCGATGTCCTCGTCGGTCGCCTCGGTACTGGCGTCGGGCTCGAGGTCGATCGTCGGCTCGTCTTCCCACTCGGCGAGGAGCGTTGCGACCTCCTCGTCGGTCGCTTCCGGGAGCGATTCGTCGGCGTCGTCGGCGACGACCGCATCGAAGATCGTACCGAACGTCGAGACGACGCGGTCTTCGTGGCGCGTCGGGTCGAAGTGGAAGTGAGCGTAGGCGTCGACGTTCGCGAGTCGGTTAGTGAGGACGTGTGTAAACTGGAAGACCTCCTTCGGCGAGGTGTGCCGAAGCAGGCCGTCGAGCGAGTCGAAACAGACCGTGATGTCCTCGTCGGCCTCGGACCAGTGTTTGCAAAAGCGGCTGATCGCGACGCCGATCGCCGAGAGGTCGGTCGGATCGGTCACCGAGTCGGTGACGACCGACCGGTCGAAGTCCGGCACTGACTCGTCGGCGGTCAACACGTTCCCGACCGTGAGCTGTCCGTGCTTTCCGTCGACTGCGTCCTCGTCCGGATAATCTGGCTCTTCGTCCGCGAACGTGACCGAGAGACGTGCCGTGCCACCGTCATCGTGACATAGCTGATCGCAGGTCTCCGGCTCCGTCCGTTTCGGATGGACGAGCAGGACATTCGCCGGTGGGTCGATCGCGGCTGGCGTACTCGTGTCCATGGTGACAATGCTGCGTGCGGTTCCCCGCGTCGGCCATCGATTGGTCCCTCTCGTCCTTTATCGTTCCGGCCGCAAACAGGTCAGCAAAAACGGTTACGGCCGCTCCGAGCTTCGCTATCGGTGGGTATCGATCTGCAGTGACACGGCGTTATAACTCTTCGTCGCGGAGTTCGATGTCCGCAACGAGGTCGTAGGGGTGGGCGTCCTTCCGAATGCCGTCGACGAGGGTAAACGCCTCGCCGGGTGCCAGGAAGTGTTCGGTGACGACACGACCGAGCGGCGTGGGTTCGAAGCCGTCGATGAAATCGTACTCGAGCAGTTTTCCGATCGCGTGTTTCGTCGGGATCTCGCCGATCATTCGGTCGCTGAGCGCCTTCGTGGCTTTTCCGCCGACCGTGACGTTGGCCAGCGTCTCCTCGACGGCCGCGGCCTCGTCGTAGTGGGTCATCACCGATTCCATCTCCCCTTTGAGGAGTTTGAAGGCGACCTCGTCTTCGGTCATCTCCATCGAGTTGTGGTAGGTGCAGTCGGGTTCGACGAGGACGTACACCTTGCCCTCGTCGTGGTAGTCTGGCCGGCCTGCGCGGCCGAGCATCTGGTGGAATTCCTGGACCGAGAGCCACTCGATGCCCATCGCCAGCGAATCGAAGACGACCTGTGAGGCCGGGAAGTCGACCCCCGCGGCCAGCGCGGCGGTCGTCACGACCGCCGACAGCTCCTGGTCGCCGAACTTGCGCTCGACTTCCTTCCGGCGTCCGTAGTCCAAGCCGGCGTGGTACGGTGCGGCCGAGTAGTCGAGTTTCCGCGAAATCTCGTGACAGCGCCGCCGGGAATTCGTGAAGATGATCGTCTGGCCGCGATACCCCTTCGAGGACTCGGTGTCGAACTCGCGTTTGACCAGCTTGTTCTCCACCCGGACTTTCTCTTGGCCGTCCGCGAAGGTGACGTGGCGCTCGATTGGGACGGGCCGCTCCTCGAACTCGATGAGCGTCGACTCGAGGCCCGCCGCCAACTGCTCGGGGTTTCCGACGGTCGCCGAGAGGGAGATCCACTGCGCTCCCTGGTAGTCGTCGCGGCGCTTTGCCCGTTGCTCGCAGACGTACTTGAGCCGCGAGATCAGGCCGTCGAGGCGGTGGCCGCGGTCGTCTTCCTTGAGCGTGTGGACCTCGTCGATGACGACGGTGCCGATGTCGCCCATGTCCTTGCCCGTCCGCAGGGCGTGGTCGATTCCCTCGTAGGTGCCAACGATCACGTCGGCGTTGGGGTCGAACTGGTTGCCGTTGTCGGCAATCCGGCTCGCGCCGACGCGGATGGAGACGTCGACGAGGTGGCCGTACTCGTCTTTGAAGTCCTCGTGCTTCTGGTTTGCCAGCGCGACGAGGGGAACGAGAAAGAGCATCTTCCCCTTGCCGTTTAACACGCGATTGATCCCGGCCATCTCGCCGATGAGGGTCTTCCCGGTCGCCGTCGCCGAGACGACCAGTTGGTCCTCGCCATCGAACAGTCCGTTCTCGACCGAGAGGCTCTGGACGGGTAGTAGGGTCTCGAACCGGTCCTCGAGTAGTCCCTGGAGCCCCGGGTGCAGGTTCAGCGAGTCCGTCCGAACGGGATCGACCTCGTCGGTCGTCGCCGAAATGGTATCGAACTTCGTGAGGTCGGGATCGAGACGGCCCTTGAGCAGGTTGACGATCCGCTCTAAGTCCTGAACCTCCATCATGAGGTCCTCGAGGCGCTCTTTCGCGGCACCGGTCACGTCGCCGCCGCCGGAAAAGGAGAGCTGGCGCTCGAGTTCCTGGCGCGCGCAGTCACGGCAGATCCAGTCTTCGTCGTCCTTGACGGCGGTCTCGGTCGTCACCGGCGAATAGCGGCCTGCGGAGGCGCAGTACCGGCAGGTCCGGACGGCTTTGGCCTTGTCCTCGAGCTGGTAGCCCGCGAGCATCTCCGTCAGCTCCCGGCGGGCTTCGGGGGAGGTCTGCTCGGAGACGCGGATACGCTCGGCACGGCGAGCGAGTTCGACGAACTCGTCGGGCTGGCGGGGCTCCTCGCTCGAGCCGTCCTTGAGCCGGAACTTCGCGGGGCGGGGGCCGGCCGAGGTCTCCGAGAGCTCGAGTTTCGCTCGGAAGAGCCGTTTTCCGTCGCGTTCGACGACGACGAGGTAGTCGTCGCCGGTCTGGTGACAAAAGATCGTTTCGACCTGCGGGACCTGCTTCGACACGCACGTTCGTATGGTGGCACGGTATTTCAGCGGTTCGGACTGGGGTGGCTGTCCCGATACCGGCGGCCGCTCGTAGGGCCGAGGCCTTCCGGTGAATTCGGTTGCGAGTTCAGTATCGAATGCATGCTACCTATAGTCATACGTAACACTCTTAGCGACTTACATGAATGGTGCATCGAATCCCCTATTCGATGATTCCGAATCCGTGGGAGGGTGTTCCGGGCGTTCGGCGCAGCTATGCGCTTCGATTTCTCTCCGCGCTCGTCGTCGTCTTTCTGGTGGTAGGGCTTTTCGGTGCGAGCATCTATGCGCATACCGGGAACGAACTCCGGACCGACGTTGAGTCGCAACTCGTCAGCGACGCACAGAAGGACGCCAATCGACTCGATATCTGGTTTCGGTCCACCGAGCGCTATCTGGGATCGCTGCCCCGGTCGGTCGCGTTTCGCAACGACGACCGGGTCGCGATCGCCGACTCGTTACACCGCATGAACGACCGGACCGCGTTCGAGGGGGCCTACTACGTCGACGCGGAGACGGGGGCCGTCCGCGCCAGCGCGGGAACGAACGCGGTCATCGACGACGGTAACCTGAGCGCCACGGTCCGCGATCGGCTTGCTGCCGCCACGGCAGACGAGTCTCAGGTCGTCTTTTCTGCCCCGTTCCGCACCGACGGCGGGCGGCCCGCGCTACTCGCCGTCAGCCGCGTTCCGGGTCAGGCCGATCGCATCGTCGTCGGTCTCGTCGACCTCGAGTCGCTGTCGCAGTACATGATCGGCTCCGACGAGACCAACGACGTGATCGTCGTCGATGGAAACGGGACCGTCGTTCTCGCGGAGGATCGATCGCTGTTGCTCGAAGACGACGCCCTCGATTCGTCGGCCGTCTCGGCGGCCAACGGGACGACCTCGCTCGCGGCCGACGGAAACACGTCGGGCGACACCGTCGTCGGCTACGCGGCGCTTACAAACGCGGACTGGACGCTGACGGCTCGCGTCCCCGCATCGCAGGCCTACTCGCTGCAGTCGGACATCTCGACGCAGATTCTGGCGATGCTCGCCGTGGTCTTCGGGAGCTTCCTCCTGCTCGGCGCGACCGTCGGTCGGAACACCGCCGGCTCACTTCAGGACCTCGCCGAACGGGCTGCGGCGATCGAGGACGGCGACTTGGACGAATCCCTCGAGTCAGACCGGTCCGACGAACTGGGCGACCTCTACCGGTCGATCGACCGGATGCGCCGGTCACTGCGCGAGCGCCTCGAGGAGACGGAGGCGGCGCGGGCCGAGGCCGAGCGGGCTCGGACCGAGTCCGAGCGCTTCTCCCGGCAACTCGAGCGGACGGCCGACGCCTACGGTGAGACGATGCGCGCCTGCGCCGACGGCGACCTCACGCGACGGCTCGACCCCGACGCCGAGAGCGAGGCGATGGCGACGGTCGCGACCGAGTTCAATGCGATGATGGACGACCTCGAGACGACGGTGGCGGCGACGCGGGCGTTCGCCGATGCGGTCGACGAGGCCGCCGCGTCGACGGCCGACGGCGTCGTCGAGGTCCGATCGGCCTCCGAACAGGTGACGACGTCCGTTCAGGAGATCGCCGACGGTGCCGAGCGCCAGAGCACCCACCTCGCGGCGATCGGCGACGAGATCGACGAGCTTTCGACGACCACCCAGCAGATCGCCGCGACCTCCTCGCAAGTCGCCTCCCTCGCAGAACGGACTGCGTCGACGAGCGCGGACGCCCGCGAGGCCGCCCAGCGTGCGATCGCCGGGATGAACGCCATCGAGGACGAGGCGACCGACGCCGTCGCGGAAGTCGACCGGCTCGAGGCCGAAATCGAGGCGATCGACGACCTCCTCGAGTTCATCGGTGACGTAACGGCGGAGACGGACATGCTCGCGCTGAACGCGAGCATCGAGGCCGCACGCTCGAGTTCCGAAGACGCCCAGTTCAGCGCGGTCGCCGAGGAGGTCAAGTCTCTCGCCGCGGACACGCAGGAGGCCGCGACGGATATCGAAGAGCGCCTCGAGCGGGTCAGCGCCCAGACCGAGCAGGTCGCGGCCGTAGTCCGGGAGACCGACGCGCGGATCGCGGACCACCGGAGTGCGGTCGAGACGACGGTCGATGCGCTCGAGGAAATCTCGGCGTTCGTCGAGGAGACCAACGACGGCGTCCAGGAGATTTCGGCGGCGACCCAACAGCAGGCCGGCGCGACCCAGGAGGTCGTCACGATGACCGACGACGTGACGGCGATTAGCGAAGAGACCAGTGTCGAGGCGGAGACGGTCGCGGCAGCAGCCGAGGAACAGACCTCCTCGCTCGTCGAGGTCTCGCACACCGCCACGTCGCTGTCCGAGCGCGCGCGAGAACTCGCCGACGCGCTCTCCTCGTTCGAGGTCTCGGCCGAACCATCCGATTCCGCTGCGATCGAACCGGCGGCGACGGACCGCGGCCTCCCGTCCGCCGACGCCCACGTAGTCGACTCCGCTGTGGCGGACGACGACTCGGAGTCCACTGTAGAGCCGAGTACCGACGACGAGGCGGCGTCAGCGTCACCTCGAGATTTCGACTGGACGAGTTCACAGTAGCCGGCGCTCGGACCGGTCGTCACGGCTCGCCTCGAGGTGGCCTCGTGACTCGAGTGTCACCGTCGGACGCGCCGAAAACGGGGTCGCGAAATCGCTCGTCAGCTATCGCTGTTGACGATGTTACTGACTTCCTGACGGTCGTAGAGTTCCTTGTCGATGTTGTACACCTGCCGAGCCGCTCGCTCGGTGACGACGAGGTTCGTGATTGGTCCCTGATAGAGCGGGCCGCCACGGTAGACGTTGCCGTTTTGAACGGCGCTCAGTTCGCGGGCAACGTCGTCGTTTTCCATCTGGGAGACGATCGCGTTCTGGAACTCCTCGGCGGTCTTGTCTTCCTGCCCGCGGAACATAATGTAATCGGGGTCGATCTCGAGCAGCGTCTCGTAGCCGACCTTCCCGCGCGTGCTGTGGAAGTCTCGCACGTCCGTCTCGGCGAACGCGTCTCTGACTTTGAGGTCGCGCCACTGCTTGAAACTCGTTCCTTCGCCGATCAGGTACGGCGAGAACGAGCCCATCTCGCCCTCAGTTGCCCACATGATGGCGACGTTCGGCCGCTCTCCCTCCGGTGGCACGATCTCCTCGACGCTCGACTGGAACTCGTCGTGGAGGGAAGCGAACTTCTGGTAACGCTTTTCCTGTTTGAATACCTGTGATAGCTTCTCGAAGGCTTCGTACAGCGAGAGGTAGTCGTAGTCGTGCCAGCCGTAGCCGGTCGAGAAGATGCTATTGCCGAAAAACGGCGTTCCGGTCGCCTCTATTCGGTCGATGTCCTTCTGTTTCCAGCCGTCGGCTCTCCCGACGACGAAGTTCGGGTCCATGACGAACATGTCAACGTTCTCGCTCAGCGTCATGAACTCCTCCGAAGTCAGACTTCCGTCTCCCCAGAGCGATGTCATGCCGCTCTTGTCGACGCTCACGTCCGGAATCTCGTCGTAGTACTGCGTGTGGTACCGTCCCGTCTTGTACATTGCCGCGGGCGGCTTCTGGCCCAGCGCGACCCCCATGTCGGCCCAGCTACCGTTATTGGTGGCCCAGTTTTCCGGGACGCTCTCGAATTCGACCTCGCCGACCGGCGGCATCGACACGGTGTACGGCCCTCCCTCCGACGATCCGCCGCCGTTTCCGCTGTTCCCGTCGCCGCCGATACAGCCGGCAAGTGCACTCACGCCAGCGATCGCTCCTCCCGTTCGAAGGACGTTCCGTCTCGTCCACGCTCCTTGGTCGCTCATCAATATTTAGGCTAACCTAAAACAGTAAAAGTCTTGCGGACTCACTCGTCCGCCGGTCAGAAGTCGCCGGTGACGATCGCTGCGACTCGCTCCCGGTCGAACAGTGCTTCGCCCCCGAACGTGTCCGGATAGAGCCCTTGCGCCGTCCGTTCGAGCTGAAAGAGATGGATGATTGGCCCCTGATAGGTCATACCGCCGTAGATGACGCGATCGTCCCGTACCGCTCGTAGCTCGCTCGCGGCGTCGTGATTGCGCATGTACGCGACGATTCCACGTTCGAACTCCGACTCCGTGACCGCACCCTGCTGTCTGATCGCGATGACGTCGGGATCGATCTCGAGGAGCGTCTCGTAGCCGATCGCGCCGCCGGTCGCTTGGGCGTCTCCGACGCCGTTCGCGGCGAGCGCGCCGTCGACTCGGAGATCGTTCCAGTGTTTGGACTGCGTCCCCTCGTCGATGTGATACGGATAGAACGCGTCGGGCTCGGCCGATTTCGGGACGAGGACCGCGACTGTCGGTCGCTCGTCGGGGAGCCGTGTGTGGACGTCGGTTAGTACCTCCTCGTGGAGGGTCGCAAACGCCTCGTAGCGTGCTCGCTCCTGAAACACGTCGGCGATCTTCTCAAAGGCCTCGTAGAGGGTGTAACGCGTGTAGTCGTGCCAGTCGTAGTTGACCGAGAAGATCGTGTTGCCAACGAACGGTCCAACGACCTCCGCGATTCTGTCGACGTCGTCTCGGCTCCAGTTCAACCGGTTGATCGCGAAATTCGGATCGACGACGTGGACGTCCGCCTCGAGTTCGTAGAAAAGTTCCGTGTCGGTTCCGCCGTCCCAGAGTTGGGTCAGATCACCGGGGTCGATCGCGACGCCCGGTAGTTCCTCGTAGTGATGCGTGGCGTACCGGCTTCGAAGTCCGATTCCCACCAGTCCGTCACCTTGGCCGAGCGCGACACCCATGTCGGCGTAGTCGCCCGTAAAGGCGAGCCACGTCTCCGGGACGGCGTCGAACTCGACGGTTCCGACGGGCTCCATCGTCACCGAGTACGCGCTCTCGCCATCGGCCGGCCCGGACGTACCCAGGCAGCCGGCGACCGCGCCGACTCCCGTTGCCGCCACGCCCGCTTTCAGCACAGTCCGTCTCGTCTGCCGCGTCTCGGCCACCATCAAGTTTTAGGCTGGCCTAAAAGTACAAAACCGTTCCGATCGGTCACCGGTCCGGCAGCGCCCGCTTTGGCAACACCTGTAGCTCGGGTTCGTACTCGACGGTCGCTTCCACGCCGAAAACATCGGCGAGTAACTGTTCGGTCACGACCTCCTCGGGCGGCCCCCAGTCGTAGAGTTCGCCGTCGCGCATCGCGACGAGGTAGTCCGCGAAGCGGGCCGCCTGCGAGATATCGTGGAGAATAACCGCCACGGTAACGCCTTTCTCCTCGTTCAGCTGGCGGATCGTCTCGAGGACGCGAAACTGGTGGTGGACGTCCAGAAACGTCGTCGGTTCGTCGAGCAAGAGCACGTCC
Source organism: Natrinema sp. 74 (assembly GCF_046097095.1). Taxonomy (NCBI): domain Archaea; kingdom Methanobacteriati; phylum Methanobacteriota; class Halobacteria; order Halobacteriales; family Natrialbaceae; genus Natrinema; species Natrinema sp. 74. Next base: position 1,557,670 of record NZ_CP175698.1, on the reverse strand, counting down.
GTGTCCTGTGCGAGCACCATGGAGATCCAGGCCAGTTGCTTCTGGCCGCCGCTTAACTGGCCGAGTTCGGTGTCTCGCAGGTGCTCGATCCCGGCCAGATCGAGCGCGCGCTCGACCGCCCTGCGATCGGTCTCCCCCACGCTGTCGAAGAACCCCCGATGGGGGTAGCGGCCGTGGTAGACGAGGTCCTCGACGGTGATCGAACCCAGCGAGTCGTTTTCCTGGGAGAGGACGCCCAGTTCGCGCGCCAGTTCCTTCTGACCGAACGAATCGAGGTCGTCGCCGTGGATCTTCACCGTCCCCGTATCGGGCTCGAGATGGTTCGAAAGCGCCTTCAGTAGCGTACTTTTCCCGCTGCCGTTCGGGCCGACGAGCGCGGTCACCGCCTCCTCGGGAACGTCGAGACGCGCACACTCGACGATCGTCTCCTCGCTTGTCGGGTAACTCAACTCGAGGTCGTCGCCGACGAGTGCGCTCTCGACGGCGACGCCGTCGCCGTCGGTGATCCGATTCGTTTCGCCGCTCGCGTCTTGATACGTTCGTGACATTATAGCTCACCCATCGATTGCTGCTTGCGCATCAGATAGAGGAAGTACGGGCCGCCGACCAGCCCGGTGACGACGCCGACCGGTAACTGAAGCCCGGGGATCGCGAGCCGAGCACCGACGTCGGCGACGACCATCAGCGCGGGGCCGGCGAAGAGACAGCCGACGATCAGCCGTCGGTAGTCGCCACCGACCGTGTTCCGGACGATGTGGGGGACGACGAGCCCGAAGAAGCTGACGATGCCGGCCACGGCGATCGCGACGCTCGCGGCTAAGATAGCCACGACCGAGAGGAGAAACCGGGTTCGCTCGACGCGCATTCCGAGCGAACGGGCGGTGCGCTCGCCGAGCATCAAGACGTTCAGCTGTCGTGCGCCGCCGATCGCGATCGCGATCGAGAGCAGCGCCGGCAGGATCGCGATCCGGACCTCGTCCCAACCGGTCCCGGTGAGCGATCCGGTGAGCCAGGCGATCGCCGTCTGGACGACGCCGAGGTCGTCCGCGAAGAAGAACAGTCCCTGCTGGAGCGACTGGAAGACCATGTTGACGATGACGCCGGCGAGGACAAGCCGAACGGGACTCGTACCGCCCTTCCAGGCAATCGCGTACACGGTCAGGAACGCCACCGCGCCGCCGACGGTCGCGACCAGCGGCAACATGTGAGAAAGCCCGCTGAAGACGATCAGCGTCGCTAAAACGGCAAAGCCCGCGCCGGAGCTAACCCCTAGCACGAACGGGCTCGCGAGTTCGTTGCGCGTCACGGCCTGAAAGATCGCGCCGGAGACCGCGAGCGTCGCGCCGGCGATGATCGCGACGAACACCCGCGGTAGCCGAAGTTCCCACACGACGATGCTGCCGGTGCTCATTTCCGGGATCTCAGTCCCAAGGAGGAACGCTGACCAGGCGTTGAGGTTGAATATCACTTCGGGGTTGAACACTGCCTGCCACGCCTCGACGAACGTCATCGAGTACTCTCCGAAGCTTACCTGTATCAGGCCGGCGACGACGGTGATGACTGCACTCGCCAGACAAAAGAGGACGAGCGTCCCCGTAACCCATCCCTCCCGCTCCCGGGTGGCCGCCTGCTCACCGACCGACTGCGCTTCTGCCATCGCATTTAGGTGTGCCTAAAAGACGTTTAGTAGTTGCGGTTGCGAGACGGCATGACAGAACCCAGCTACGAACCACGCCGTGTCGGCCCGCGGTCGGATAGCATCCGATTACTCGCGACTGCGCTCGAGCAACCGAATTTCGTCGTCCCCGTTCGGAACCGCACAGATGAACGCGCCGGGCTCGTCGCCCTCGTTGCGGTACCAGTGGGCCGTCCCAGCGGGAATCAGCAGTGAATCTCCCGGCTCGACTTCGTATTCTTCGTCCTCGATACCCACCGTGTACTCGCCCGCGAGTACGTACTGTTCGTGCTCGACATCGTTTGTGTGTTTCGGCACCTCCCCGCCGGGCTCGAGAGTGAACCGTCGAATCGCGAAGTTCGGCGCGCCGTGATCGTCGGCGATCAGAACGCCCTTCTCGAGGCCGTCGGCGGCCTCGACCGGTTCGTATTCGATCTCGTTGCCGCGTCGTAGTTGCGGATCGGTCACACCGTAAGTCGGTGGCGGAACCACAAAATCGTCCGGTTCGCCGGACGCTGATCCCCTAAAATGGGACTGAGCCCCGCTCGAGAAACACCGTGTCAGGGCTTTCGAACGGCCAGCGCGAGGAACCCGACTCCGAAGCAGCCCATCAGCAATGCGACGTACGAGAGGATCACGAGCGCATCGCCCCCGCGCTTGAATCCCAAGAACGCAGCGCCGACGGCCACGACGAGCACGCCGACGCCGAAGACGGCGAGGAGGACGCGTTCGGTCCGACTCCCTCGAGTCGTCCGCTCCGTCTCGCTCGCGGCGGCCTCAAGCACCGGTCGGGCCTCCTCGTAGACGTCGCGGGGCAGCGTGACGTACCCCGGTGCCGTTACCCCTCGCGTCTTGGTCGCGTACGATAGTCGGAGCACGACGACTTCGACCGCCGGCACGCGGTAGCCGCGAACGGCCGCGAGTTCCTTGAGCTCGAACGATTGGTCGTTTACGCAAACTGTTCCCGCCTTAGGATCGATCTCCCCATGGGAGGTCAGCGGCTGCATACCGACCACTGTTCCGAACAGGACTACGAGGAACAGCACGAACGGTGTTACCGGAGACACCGCGACAGAGCCGACGATCGCGATTGCACCGGCGAGGACGCTCACCGCTGCGGGGAGCGGACGGAGCCGATCGTACCCGGTGTGGCTCGCCCAGGTCCGTACCGAGGATCGAGCCGTCTCGTCCTCGATCAGCGGGAGCACATAGAGCAGTGAGAACGGGCCGCCGATTAGCAAGAGCAAGGCGAGTAGCGCGAATTGTTCGTACGCGCCATCGACAACGGAGAGAACGAGCGCCGTTGCTCCGAGTACGACCACGAGTAGCGCCATCCCGCCGACAAAGCCGACCTGAAGGTACAGACAGAACCGGCCGACCGTCGACGCCGACGCGGGTCGCGTCCACGTGATCGCGCCGGACCGATCCGTCATTACGTCCTGTACGTGTCAACCGTCTATAAGAATTCCGAACGAGGTGTGCCGACTTGCAATCGATGGCGCTATCGCTCGGGGGGAGTAAAATACTGCAGTCAAGTGCCGATACCGTTACGAATCCGCCTTACAGGCGCTCGACGTTCGTCGCGCGCGGGCCCTTGGGGGCCTGCTCGATGTCGAACTCGAGCTCCTGACCTTCTTCCAGATCCGGGCCGCCGATGTCTTCCATGTGGAAGAACACGTCGTCGTCCGCGTCCTCAGTCTCGATGAATCCGTAGCCGCCAGTGTCGTTGAAGAAATCAACGGTTCCTTTCGCCATTGCTTCTAAAGAGAACGGCCCGGGACTGATAAACCCTCCGACTCCGATCGACTCCCGTCTCTGTCTCTTGCGTGCCGTCTCGGACGGGGTACGCGAAACGACGCGAGGCGTTCGCGGTATGTGTCGGCTTCTTTTGATCTCATCTGCAACCCCCTCTCGGCATGTCTCGACGCGGCTTGAAGGCGCGTCCCCCGGTTGCGTCCGGCGACCGGACTGCATCGCCGGCGGCCGTTCTCGGCTCTCGGTCTCGAGCGGCCCGCGCTTGACCAGTTGCGAGGTTCCGCGAGCCCAATATTCACGTACCGGCGCACCTATACGAAGCTATGGCAGAGACCAGACAGTGGCGACTCGCGAGCCGTCCCGTCGGGGAACCGACTATGGAAAACTTCGAACTCGTCACCGTCGACCGACCCGAACCGGGTCACGGCGAGGTCCTCGTGAAGACGCTGTATCAGTCGGTCGATCCCTACATGCGCGGACGGATGCGCGACGCGGAATCGTACGCCGAGCCCTGGGACGTCGGCGAGCCCATGCAGGCCGGCGTCGTCGGCGAAGTCGTCGAATCCAACGCCGCCCGGTTCGACGAGGGCGACGTCGTCACGGGCAATCTCCTTTGGGCGGAACACGCTATAGCAGACGCAGACGACCTCCAGCGGGTGAACCCCGAACTCGGGCCGATCTCGACGGCGCTGGGCGTCCTCGGCATGCCCGGCGTGACCGCCTACTGGGGCTTGCTCGACGTCGGCGATCCCAAGCCCGGCGATACAGTCGTCGTCTCCGCCGCCGCGGGCGCGGTCGGCTCCGTCGTCGGCCAACTCGCCCGGATCAACGGCGCACGCGTGGTCGGTACCGCCGGCAGCGACGAGAAGATCGACTGGCTCACCGACGACCTCGGTTTCGACGCCGCGATCAACTACAAGACGACCGACGATCTCTCGAGCGCGATGGCGGAGGCCTGTCCCGACGGAGTCGACGTCTACTTCGATAACGTCGGCGGCCCCATCACGGACGCCGTCTGGCCCCGCCTGAACGACCACTCGCGGGTCGCGGTCTGCGGCCAAATCGCGCTGTACAACGAGACCGAGGTCCCGACCGGTCCCCGGAAGCTCACGAAACTCATCGAGACCCGCGCGAAAGTCGAGGGACTGCTCGTCGGCGACTACGAGAACCGGTGGGGCGAGGCCCTCGAGCGCCTTTCGAAATTCGTTCGGAACGACGAGATCCGGTACCGCGAGAACGTCGTCGAAGGCTTCGAGAACGCGCCCGACGCCTTCCTCGGGCTATTCGAAGGAGAAAACATCGGCAAGCAGCTAGTCAAAGTCGGCGAACGGAACGACTGATTCTCCCGTGACCGCAGACGTGGCGGTTCCGGCCACGGACTAGCACCTATCGCGGGCGAGCGTTCCTGCAGTGGGTGATTCTTGGTCGGCTTCCGGGCCGGAGTTGGGTTCGACCCTAATACGGTCCTTGACGCGGACAGCGGCGTCGGTGGGCCGTTTCTCACTCGGTAATCCCGAACCCGCGTTTGAACAGCAATAGGTCGATGAGGAGAACGACCGCAGTCGCGGCTGTGAGCACGAGAAGGGACGTATTCGGGTTGATTTCGGTGACTCCTAACATCCCGTATCGGACACCGTTGACCATGTAGACCATCGGATTAAGCAGGGACGCGGTGTGGGCCGCCCCCTCGAGTTGCGTCAACGAGTAGAACACCCCACTGAAGAACACCAACGGTCGGAGCAGGAATCGGTTCATGACCGTCAGGTGGTCGAAGTCCTCTGCCCACAGCCCAATAAAGAATCGAAGCAGTTTGCCAATTTCTGAAAATATGGATCTCTATATCTCCAAAGTGGAGGCTCGATCCTGTTCTTAGCGCACCGAGGAACCACTTCTACGTGCTTCTCAGAGAGGGCGTATTATGCACCGCAAGTACCATCAAAGAATCCAAGAAGAGAGGATTACCGATCTACTTGTCGTCTACTTTAATCTGGACTTCTTCTGCAGTGAAGTACTTGTAGATGGCATAAGCAAGATTGCCAATACCAAGAGTCCACCAAACTGTAAGAATGCCAATAATAAGATGTGTTCCTCCGCTTCCCCAAGTCTTCTTTTTCATCAGGGTACTGCGTTCTCCCTGATTTTTGACTTTATACCCTTGCGTAATAAAGTCATCAATCACTCGTTCCATCTCTCTTTTATCGTCAACCCGACGGATCCTTGCCATATAGCTGTCCCAGACATTCTGGTCTTAAAAGTATTAGGAAATTCTATTGCTATATGAAGTCTCCCTATTTAAGTTCGTATAATCACCATCGTGTCAGAATAGCACCATTTGGTCATCGTTTTCTTCGTCATAAGGATAGCCCCCTGTCTATGTTCTATTCGTGTCAGAGAGCACCGGCGCGCTGAGGATGCGGTGTCTGATCGTCTTTATTCGGAAATTCCAAACCCCCGTTCAAATAGTATAAGATTTATAAACAAGACAATTATGGTAGTGGCTGTAAGTACAATTAGAGATACATTTGGATTGATCTCGGTAACGCCCAACATGCCGTAACGAACCCCATTGACCATGTAGACCATTGGGTTGAATAGTGATACAGTGTAGGCTATTCCCTCAAGTTGATCCAGTGAATAGAAAACCGCACCAAAGAATACCAACGGTCGGAGAAGGAATTGGTTCATGACCGTCAGGTGATCGAAGTCTTCTGCCCATAGACCACCGATTATTCCTAAACCGGCGAAGAGAGTAGTGGTTACGATACCGAAACTAAGCAGGTAGAACGGGTGTGTAAAGGGAATTGACGTAAATATAAAGCCAACTCCGATTATCAGACACCCAATGATAATCCCACGAAGTGCGCTTGCTATTACGTAGCCAGCGACTGTGTGGGTATGGGACAATGGGGATGTAACCACCTCGTGAATATATTCGTTCCACCTCCCATGGAAAATGCTGAAAGATGCGTTTTCAAACGAGTTCGACATAGCACCCAGTACAACTAGACCGGGCAACACGTACTGAATGTAGGTTACGTCATTCACTGTTCCAATTCGACCGCCGAGAATCACCCCGAACACGGAGAAGTACAACACGTTCGTTATCAGTGGGGGGAGGAAGGTGTTGTACGGCCGTCTAACGAATCGAAGCACCTCTCGTCGGATCAGGGTCTGTAGCTGTGTACTGGTAACGCTCATGCTCGATCACCGTTCCGTGTGTCTCGAGTCCGAGTAGGACGGACGCGCTCGTTCCACCGACCGTGAGAGACCGCCTCGCGCCGGAACAGTGCGCGGAAACTAACCGCCGACATCAGACGACCCCCTCTTGTTCCCGCTCGCGGTCGCTGTTTGACTGCGCTTCCGCCTCGTCGCTTCCGGTCGCCGCTTCCTCGGTATCCGCGCTCTCTGCCGACGATCTCGTCACGGTTCGGTCCTCGCGCTCGGTCAGATCCACGAAAATCTCCTCGAGCGAGGTTCGCGTGATCTCGAGGTCGGCGATTTCGAAGCCCCGCGCCTCGAGGTCGTTGAGCAGGCGCGGCGCGGTCGAGCCGCCGTCGTCGACGCGGACCTCGAGGTGGTCGCCCGAGACCGTCGTTTCGTGTGCGTACGCGCCGAGGTCCGGGGCGGTGGCGGGTGGTGACTCGAGTCCTACGTCGATGGTGTCGGTACCCCGCTGTTTCAGTTCGTCCGGGGTCGCGACGGTTACCTTCCGGCCCTCGTTCATGATCGCGACGCGGTCACAGAGGCGCTCTGCCTCCTCGATGTAGTGGGTCGTCAACAGGATCGTCGTCCCCTCGTCGTTGAGTTCGGTGACGAGTTCCCAGAGGTCGTGGCGCAACTGGACGTCGACCCCCGCCGTCGGCTCGTCTAAGATAAGGAGGTCGGGGTCGGTGACGAGGGCGCGAGCGAGCAGTAGCCGGCGTTTCATCCCGCCGGAGAGCCAGTCGAAGCGCTCGTTTCGCTTGTCGTAGATGCCGACGCGTTTGAGCACCTCGTCGGCCCGCTCGGCGGCTTCGTCCTCGGGGATTCCGTGGTAGCCGGCCTTGTGCAGCAACACCTCTCGGATCGGGAAGAACCGGTCGACGTTGAACTCCTGTGGCGCGAGCCCGATCGCGTCGCGGGCCTGCTGGTAGTCGTCCTCGACGTCGTAGCCGAAGACCCGCGCCTCGCCGCCGGTCTTGCGGACCAGACCGACCAGCGTGTTAATGAACGTGGTCTTCCCCGCACCGTTCGGTCCGAGCAGTCCGAAGAATTCGCCCTCCTCGACGGTCAGCGATAGTTCCCGCAGCGCGCGCAGATCGCCGTACTCCTTTACGAGGTCGACGGTCTCGATGGCCGGTGACATCGGCCCAGCCTCGGCTCCGACGTCGGTTAAGAATAGTGGTAGCGGCACGCGAGCTATCCGTTTCTGTCTGTACCGTGGTCACACCGCACTAGCCACATCGCACTGTACCGTGTCGACGGATCCCCGGTGCGTCAGTGCGGTCAGTCCGCAGTTCGCGGACGGCTCGAGGGGGATATCGAGCCGCTCTGGCGGACGATGTCGAGGGCGGTCATCACGTCGCTGCGCGAGATCAGTCCCACGAGATCCCCGTCGTCGGGCGACGATTCCGCGGGGGTGCCATCGGCGGACGGCCGCCGACCGGAATCGATAACGAGCAGCCGGCCGATCCCGTGTTCCTGCATGCGCTCGATCGCGGTCATCGCATCTGAGTCGGGAGCGATCGTCTCCAGATCGGTCGTCATCACGTCCGCGACGGTATAGGCATCGCGCTCGACCGGCTCGACCTCGCGGGCGTCGGACAGCGTCACGAGCCCGATCAGTCGCTCGCTCTCGACCCCGCTGCTCTCGATGACCGGATAGCCGGTGTGGCGTTCGGTGAACATCCGCTGGATCAGCTCCGCGACCGTCGTCTCGGGCTCGACGGTGTGAAGTTCGCTCGCCGGCGTCATGATGTCGCCGACGGTGACGTCCTGAAAGGCGGCTTTCATCGTCACCTGTTGGGCCTCGCTCGAGGCGGCGATGAAGACGAAGAAGGCGACGCCGATGAGGATGATGTTGAACGCGAAGAGGCCGAACAGCCCCATAAGCACCGCGAACACCTTGCCGACGCTGGCGGCCTGCTGGGTCGCTCGAGCGTAGGGTTTGCTCCGAGCGAGCAGCGCACGGAGCACTCGCCCGCCGTCCATCGGAAACGCGGGCAGCATGTTGAAAATCGCAAGCGAGACGTTCAGGACGGCGAGATAGCCGAGGACGAACCGCGTGCCGTTGAGCAGCGCCGGCGACGCGTCGGAAAGGACCTCGGGGACGACCGCGTAGAGCCCGTACGAGCCGATGCCGACCAGCACGCTGACGATCGGTCCCGCGATGGCGATCGTGAGCTCCTGGCGCCAGTCCTCGGGCATCTCCGTGAACGAAGCGATGCCGCCGAACAGCCAGAGCGTGATCGAGTCGATCGGAAACCCATATCGCTGGGCGGTCAGCGAGTGGCCGAGTTCGTGGAGGACGACACCGACGAACAGCCCGACCGCGGCAGCTAACCCGAGTAGCCACGGCGTCGCGCCGCCGCTGATCACGCCGACGTCGATCCCTGCTCCGAGCGCACCGTTTAGGATCTCCGCGACGGGGTCGATCCGCGTCCCGATGAGATACGCGAACAGCGGCAGGACGAGCAGGAACGTGAGATCGAGCTTGATCGGGATGCCGAACAGCGAGCCGATCCGAAAACTCCTCATACAGACTAGTTTCGGCGGCGGAACCTTAAGCGCGCCGCCGATACTAGTTTGCGCGCACATCGCGCGCACATTGTTGCAGCTGTGGTAGTCGTCCGTTGCTCGCTCTCGAGTCGACGGTTCGTGTCGGGTCGACGGTGATGCTCCCACGTCGATCCGGACCGGCTCGCGGTCCTCGCCCGCAGAACCGGCCGACGCGGCGCTTCGAAGCCTTTATCCGCCCGGTGGGCCTGCGTTTTCGTAAGTAACCACAACCATGTCCGACAAACCCGCCTCCATGTACCGGGAAATCAGCAAGCCGGCGTACACGCGACGCGAGTACATCACCGGCATCCCGGGTTCGAAGATCGCACAGCACAAGATGGGCGACACCGCCGCGGACCCCGAAGACTACCCCGTTCAGGTCAGCCTCATCACCGAAGAAGAGGTCCAGATTCGCCACGGGAGCCTCGAGGCCTCGCGGCTGTCTGCCAACCGTCACATGCTGAAAAACGCCGGTGAGAACAACTACAAGATGATCCTGCGCAAGTTCCCCCACCACGTCATCCGGGAGAACAAGCAGGCGACGGGCGCGGGTGCAGACCGTGTCTCCGACGGAATGCGTCAGGCCTTCGGGAAGATCGTCGGCACCGCCGCTCGCATCGACGCCGGCGAGCGTATCTTCACCATCTGGTGTGACGTCGACGACGCCGAGTTCGCAAAGGACGCGCTCCGCCGTGCCTATAACAAGGTCTCGCCGCCGTGTCGCGTCGTCGTCGAGAAGGGCGAAGAGCAGCTAATCGCATAACGAAATTTTACGCTGCAGTCTATCGCGGTCGTGTCACCGCGACCGCGATGTCCTTCGGTAAAATTTCGATCAAAAGCACTCCTCCCTCCGTTCCGAACGCGTAGCGTTCTCCACATCGGTCGTCGGCCCGCTCGCTCACTGCGCGGCGCGTAGCGCCGCGCACGGCTTCGCTCGCGGTCGGTGTCGGGTAGCGGCCTGCCCTCCCCCGGGTCGTGCGCCTCTCGCGGTGCTCGAGCCACACTCCCGGCCACCGCGTTTTGAGCTCTCGGTCTCGAGCAGCGCACCTTTTTGCCGCTCTGCTCCCGAGTCCCGAGTATGATCGATCTCGCCGTGGCAAACGCAAAGGAGACGTTTCAGCGGATGCGAGAGCCGCTGGCCGAGCGCGGCATACGGGTTCATCACGTGCCCGCGAGCGAGCGCGTGGTGGCGCTGGGCGACCCGCCGTGGTCGCCCGACGACTACGACGTCGGCTTCGTCTATCCCGGTCGGCTCATGGAGGGCGGGGTCGCCGACGCCCTGCTCGAGGTCCCGTGGCTCAACGACCACGAAGCGGTGTTGACCTCGCGGAACAAAGCCGAGGTGCTGGCGCGCCTCGAGCGCGCGAGCATCCCAGTTCCGGACTCCGTCTACGTCTCGAACGACGTCTCGGAGCGCGAACTGGTCGACGTCTTCGAGCGGTTCGAGCCGCCGGTCGTGGTCAAGCCCAACTCGACGACGCGGGGCGTCGGCGTCGCGAAAGCGCACGATCTAGACTCGTTTCTGGGGATCTGCGACTACCTCTCGCTGGTCCACGACTACCGAGCGACTGGCGATCGATCGTTTCTCGTCCAGGAGTATCTGCCGAACGCGACCGACTACCGCGTGATGGTACTCGAGGGGGAGTACGTCGGCGCGGTCGAGCGTAAACTCCCCGACGAGGCGGTACGTGAGGGCCAGTGGAAACACAACGTCCACCGCGGCGCGGAGGCGACCGGGGTCGATCTGCCGGAGCCGTGGCGCGAACTGGCCGAGTCGGTCGCCGCCGAACTCGAGATCCCGTTTCTCGGCGTCGATCTGCTCGAGACGGGCGAGAAGCTGGTGGTCAACGAGACGAACGCGCGGCCGACGATCGACGAGGAAACGAAGTACGAACCGGAGTTTTACGATCACCTCGCGGCCGCGATTCGACGGGCCGCCGACGAGACGTAATCGAAACCGAGCAGCGACGACCGCGATCGGCCGCTCACTCGAGACTGATGTCCGAGGACTGCTCGGCGGGGTCGAAGACGACTTCGAGGACGCCGTTGTTGTAGGTTGCGGCGGCGGTGTGTTCGTTGACGCGGGTCGGCAGGGAGACGCGCTCGTCGTACTGACGGTGTTCGCTCTCGGCGGAGATGGTCATGGTCTTGCCGTCGCACTCGAGTTCGATGTTGTCCTTCTCGACGCCGGGGAGGTCGGCGACGACGCGGACTTCGTCGTCGGTCTCGTGGATATCGACGTGGGTGTCCATGCCGAAGCCGTTGTCGACGTTGGTCGTAGAGTCGAAGTTCACGTTAGTGTCGGCCCCGTTCATCATCTCGTTCATCATCCGCTCGATCTCGCGAAACAGATCGTCGAAGGGTTCGTCGCGGTCGTCTCGGCGCATGGGGGTACCTAGGGGACCGTGTGGCAAAAACTTTCTGTCGACCCTATACGAAGACAGGACGAGCGGAGATCGGTGTAGTCTCCCTTCTCGCGGCGTTACAGGCCGATTCCGAGCGTTTCGTTGGTCGTCTCGATGCTCTCTTCGGCGTCGGCGCTGCCGGTGACGGCGCGGATCGCGTCGACGTTCTCGGGGACGACGTCTGACTCCTGGTGGATGCCCTGGAAGAGGTAGAGGTCGTTGCCGACGGTCGAGACCGATTCCTCCCAGATGCAGTTCTCCCAGACGTCGCCGCGGGGCCGGCTTGCGTCGAGCGCGTACTCCTTGAGTTTGCCGCTGCCGTCGATATCCATCCGCTCGGGGATCAGGAACAGGCGCGACTCGTCGGCGAACAGGTCGCGGACCTCGGCGGCGTCGACCTCCTCCGCCAAGGTGACGTTGAGACTGTGCATGTGCATCAGCGTCGCGGGCACCTTCATCCCGAGGGTGTCGATGTCCAGATCGTCGAAGATGGTCTCGACGTCGGGGCCGTGATGCGAGGGGATCGTCACCGGGTTCGGCAGGATGTCGTTGATCGGACCGCGATCGGTCTGGCTGGGGTCGCCGCCGCGGCGGACGAGCGTCGCACGGACCTTCTCGACGCCGTATTCCTCGCGGAGGGGTGCGATCACGCGTGAGAGCCCGGTCGTGTTACAGGAGACGACGCGGACGTGGTCAGCGTCGACGGCGTCTTCGAAGTTCGAGCGCGCGTTGAAGCTCGTATCGACGAGATCGGCGTCCTCGCCGCCCTGGTAGAGCGCGGGCGTGTCATGGTCCTCGTAGAGGTTCTTGTTCTGCGCGCCGATTCCGGAGGGCGTGGCGTCGACGACCACGTCGGCCTCGGCCACGAGGTCCTCGACCGGCCCCGCAATCTCGAGGCCGGCCTCGTCGAACAGCTCCTCGCGCTCTTCGACGGCCGCGTAGAGCGGGAATCCCTTCTCGACCGCGGTCTCGGCCTCAAAGTTCGGGCGTGTCTTTGCAACACCCAGTACCTCCATGTCGGGCTGTGCCCGGACGGCGTCCGCGACGCGCTTGCCGATCGTGCCGTAGCCGTTGATGGCGACCTGTTGCATATACCCGGGAGTGATCCACCGAACGGGATAATCGTTTCGAGGACTCGTAGCCGATTTTTACTCGGAGCGGAGTTCTCGATCGCTCTCGAGGCCGATATCGTTGCTCGTTTACACCACACTTTCGATCCGTCCGATCTGTGAACCGGTGCCGGTCGAGGATGAAACCGCTCGAGAGCCCGGAGCCGACCGAGGGCAAGACATATCGGCCCGCTCGCCGCACACGCACGTATGACAGCACGTCGAGGTGCGGCGGAGACGGCGGTCCGCCAGTGTCTTGGTCTCGAGGTGGGGGAGTCCTGTACGATCGTTACCGACGACGAACGGCGTCCGATCGGGGAGTCGCTCTACGAGGTGGCACGCGAGATCACCGACGACGCGGTGATCGTCCGCTATCCGCCGGGCGAGACCCACGGCGGCGAGCCGCCGGAACCAGTCGCGGCGGCGATGGCCGGGGCCGACGTGGTGCTCGCGCCGACGACCAAGAGCCTGAGCCATACCCGCGCCCGAACCGAGGCCAACGAGGCCGGCACGCGAGTCGCGACGCTGCCGGGGATCACCGAGGACGTCTTCACGACGGGACTCGAGGCCGACTACGAATCGATCGCGTCCCACTGCGAGGCGGTCCGTCAGCAGGTCGCCGGTGCCGATGAGGTCCGTGTGACGACCGAGGCCGGTACCGACATCACGTTCGGCGTCCGCGACCGGGAGTGGCTCGCCGACACCGGCATCGTCCACGAACCCGGTACGATGTCGAACCTCCCGGCTGGCGAGGTGTTCATTAGCCCCGAGACCGCAAACGGGACGTTCGTCGTCGACGGAACGATGATGCCCCACGGGTTGCTCGAGGACGGCCGGACGCTCTCGTTCGTGGTCGAGGACGGCTTCGTCACGGACATCTCGGACGACGACATTCGCGAAGAGGTGGAAAGCGCGGCCGACGAGGTCGGCGATGCCGCGTACAACCTCGCCGAATTGGGAATCGGGACGAACGTCGCCGTCACCGAACTGGTCGGCTCGGTCCTGTTGGACGAGAAAGCGGGAGGGACCGTCCACATCGCGATCGGCGATGACGCGGGGATCGGCGGCGATACGGACGCGCCAATCCACCTCGACGGAATCATCCGCGAGCCGACGGTCTTCGCCGACGGAACACCGATCGACCTCCCCGCGCCGGCCGACACGTAACGCCGTCACCGCTCCGTGATTCTCGACGCTCGAGCCCCGATTTCACCCGATTGAACCGGGTTAAATCTTCGACCGAACTGTGTGTACCTAGTGGTTTCAAGTGCCCCTGGCGATAGTTCGGGACGATGAGCGACACGCGAGGATACGATATTCGGGGGATCGAGCTCACCGACGATCTATACACGGTCGAGCAGGGACTGATTCGAAACAAGTACAGAGCGCTCGACGCAGACGGGAACGTCGTTCTCAGGGGGAAACAGAAGATGCTCAAAATGAAAGAGGAGTTCCCCTTCGTCGACGCCGACGGCAACGAGGTCTTCACGGTGAAAGCCGGTGGGATCATCGACGTCGCGGGGAACTACGTCCTCACCGACGCACAGACCGGTGAGGACATCATCGTTCTGGACAACGACTACTCGATCTTTCAGGATACGTGGAAGATCCGCGACGCGACCACCGAGGAGAAACTGGCCGAGATCAACTCTCGGGGAGCCGCCGTGACGGTCGCCCGAAACATCGTTCCGTTTGGCGGCTGGATCCCGCACAAGTACGAAATCTCCGACCAGCAGGGGACCCACGTCGGCTCCATCAGCGGGCAGTTCTCGCTGCGGGACCGCTACGAGATCACCATCGACGACGCCAGCACGGTCCCGAAAGAGCCGGTCGTGGCCGCGGCGATGGTCATCGACGCCATTCAGGGGAACTAGACCGACGACCGCTTCAATCGCCTTTTAGGTACGTAGCCGCTACGGTGTGATATGAGCGATACTCCGGATCGGATTCCGACCCCCTGTCCGTCCTGCTCGCCGGACCTCGAGACGGTCCACGAGGTGCTGACGGAAGGCGGCGGTACACTGACCGTCCGCTGCAGCGAGTGCAGTCACGTCCACAAAGTACAGCCCGACACCGAGCGCGAAGTCACGCTCGACGTAGTTGTCTCTCAGGGCGGCGAGTCTTTCACCGCGAACGTCACGACGCCCGAGGGCGAATCGATCGAAGTCGGCGACGAGTTCATCCTCGAGACCGAGGCGGTCCTCTCGACGGTTCGCGTGACCAGCGTCGAACTCGACGGCCAGCGCCGGGTCGACGAGGCCCCAGCCGACGAAATTGAGACCGTCTGGACCCGCGAGGTCGACAACGTCGCGGTCAACGTCACGGTTCACCCCCAAGACGGATCGCGAGACGACAGCCGCGGTATCACCGTCCACGTCCCCGGCGACTACGAGTTCGAGGTCGGCGCGGTCGAATCGTTCGGCGACGACGAGTTTGAAATCGACGCCTTCGTCGTCCGCGACGACGCCGCAGGCTACGAGCGCGATCGCTATGAGATGGACGGCGATACCGTCCTAGCGAAGGACGCGAAACGGGTCTACGCCTACGACGAGCAGAGCAGCGCCTGGTCGGCCTGGTAACTATAGTCGCGACTGAAACGATTTACACGCTGATCGCAGTGCCGTCCAGCGATCGGGTGTCCAGTGACGGTCAATGGCCACTATCGGTCGGTCCGCCGAACCCGGTACTCGCCACCGAACGCCTACTGTTCTCGAGCGCGTACTCGAACCGATCCATGTCCGACAGCTACAAGTCTGCGCGCCAGCGGATGGTCGAGACCGTCGCGCCGCGCGTCGACGACGACCGCGTCCTCGAGGCCCTCGAGGCGGTGCCGCGCCACGAGTTCGTCCCGCCGGATCGGCGAGACAGCGCCTACGCGGACCGCCCGCTGCCGATCGGCGACGGGCAGACGATCAGCGCCCCGCACATGGTCGCGATCATGGCTACCCTGCTTACGGTCGATCCCGGCGACGACGTCCTCGAGATTGGTACCGGCTGTGGCTACCACGCGGCCGTCACGGCCGAACTGGTCGGCGACGAGCACGTCTACAGCGTCGAGTATGGTCCGGCACTCGCCCGGGAGGCCCGCGACCGGCTCGCGGAACTGGGTTACGACGGCGTCTCGGTCCGTGTCGGCGACGGCCGTGAGGGCTGGCCGGAACACGCCCCCTACGACGCCGCTTATTTCACCTGTGCGACGCCGGAACTCCCGTCGGCCGTCGTCGAGCAGGTCCGTCCCGGCGGTCAGGTGATCGCCCCCGTCGGAACCGGCCGCCAGACGCTCGTCGACGCGACGAAACGCCCCGACGGCTCGCTCGAGCGAACCGGCCGCGGAGGCGTTCGATTCGTACGGCTGCGTGGCTGAACCGAGCGCTCTCCGCTCTCGGCTGAGCGCGCAAGCGCGCCATTGATAACGGCCGGTGCGATAGCTGGCGTATGGACCCCGCGGTACTGCGAGAGGACATGGTCGACGGCCTCGAGGCCGCGCCCAAGAACGTCTTGGTCGACGAAGACGTGGCCGTCGCGATGCGTGACGTCCCGCGCCACGTGTTCGTCGACGACGAGCGGACGGCCTATGCGGACCGAGAGCACGAGGCGCTCGGAACTCGCGTCCTCGCCCCGCGGACGGCCGCTCGCCTCCTCCAGGCGCTGGCACTCGAGGACGACGACTCCGTCCTGATCGTCGGCGTCGGCGTCGGTTACACGGCTGCCGTCGCCGCCGAACTCGTCGGCGAGACCAACGTCCACGCCGTCGACATCTCGCGACCGCTCGTCGTCGAGGCACGCAGCAACCTCGCCGAAATTGGATACGACGGCGTCCTCGTCGACTGCCGCGACGGCGCGAACGGTCTCCCCGAATACGCTCCGTTCGACCGAATCCTGCTCGAGGCGGCCGCCGTCGAGCCGCCTCGCCCGCTGCTCGAGCAACTCGCCAAGGGGGGACGGCTGGTGTTTCCACGAGGGACGCACCGCCAGTCACTCGTCTCCGTCTCGGCCGACGGCGAGACCGATCGGTTTGACCCCGTTTCGTTCGATCCGTTGCTGGTCGAGGGCGAACAGTCGGGTGCCGTCGAACGCAACCGAACGACCCGCGAGGACCGCGAACGCGCCCGGCGGCGCGCCGAATCTCGCCGCGGCTGGGAACAGGATTGGATCGAGTGGGAGGAGACGACCGACGGCAACTCACAGCGCGGCCGATCGCGGTAGAACGCTGCTTTTGACGGGCTCACCGGCGAAGCGCCGATGAGCCGTCGAAAAGCGGCACCCGGCCCGTCGTTCGGCTCGCACCGCTCAGCCGGGTAACTCTCGAAACGCGGAAGGGGGAAAGGATGGGGGGTGGGGGGGGGGGAGTGGGGGGTGGCGACAGTCTGTCTCTCGCCGCCATCTATCGGTACGAACTACGGGACAGTAAATATGACTTCTAATCGTTTGGTGGAGTTCAGACAATGGCACTAATTAATTAGTACGTGCCGCGTCAGCGCCGACGACTACCCGCCGGCACCGACTCGTCGGGACTCGAGCCAAGGATGGCGATGACACGTCCGAAGCTGGCGCTCGTCGGTGATCGCACTGACCGTGCGGGAGAATCCGACTCGATACTGCAGAGACCGGTCGACCGACTACGCGAGTGCCGTCGCTATCGATTGTTGGTCTAAGGGGGAAAGGGGGTGGGGGATTAGGGGGTGGCGACAGTCTATCTCAGATCGCCACTTACGGGTAAGTCCGGGTGCTTGTTAAGTATACCTTCTAACTCTTTGGTACTCTGGTGACCCGGTACTAATCAATTAGATGTCCCATCAAACGCCAACGTGACGAGCTTGCGCTCTGCTGCGCGAAGGTGGTAGTGATACGTTGGCGGAGACACGTCCAGCGCACTTGCGAGGTCCTCCCCGGTGCTTTCCCGGGGCCACTCGAAGAACCCGCTGTAGTGTGCTGCCTGCAGCGCTTCGAACTGTTTGTCCGTCAGCCGTTCCGCGAGATGCGTATCGAGCTGTCGCGCCGACGGCGTGTCGGTCGTCTCTCGTTTGGCGATCAGTTCCGATTCGGGATACTCCTCTCCGATCGCCTCGACTAACGACCGCGTCTCGACCTGCTGTGGCACCTCGAGTATGAGCGTGGACGTGCCACCGTTGGCCGTCGCTATCCGTATCTGTACGTCGTACGTCCGCAAAACACTGAGAAGCGGCGTCGACGTCACCGTCAGTTCGAACAGCGTCTCGTCGTCCCCCTCGGAGACGACAGAGAGCGTTTCGATCGACGCCCACGCGTCCTCGAGCGATGCGAGCTCCGCTGTCGTCGGCGCGCTGAGAAACAGGACGATCCCGTTCTCGCCCCGATCGACGACGCCCTCGAGCGTTATCGGTTCCGCGTTCGGCGCGTGCTCTGACAGCCGATTGAGTAACAGACGCGAGTCACTCACGGCGAGTTCGAGCTCGAGCCGGCTGTCGGTGAGCATCGCCTTGGTCCGCTCTACCGACCGGAGCGCGTGCCCGATCGTCTCCCCGAGTTCTGCCAACACTTCGCGTTCGCGCTCGCCGATCGAATCGGCTCCTGCGACGTGTACTACTAGTACACCGTACTTGCGCTCACCGGCGGTCAACGGGACGCCGAGGACCGTCTGAAACCCGTATGTCAACGCCGCCTTCCGTCGCGCCTGCCACCCCCCAGTCTCGAGGACGTCGTCTATCAGTCGCACCCGGCTCGATTCGAGGACGTCGCGGACGAGGTCGATCTCGGGCGCGCACTCGCCATCGTCACGGATCCGATCGATGTAGGCCGTGTCGATACCGGACCAGGCGGTCGGAATCGGCGGATCGTCATCGCTCGCGCCGATCCAGGCGAAGCGGTACCGATCAGTCTCTGCGAGGCGATCACACACCGTCTCCTCGATCGCCGTTCGCGTCGACGCTTGTGCAACGCCGTGGTTGATCTCGCGAACGATCTCGTTGGTGTGATTGAGCCGCGTTAGTTCCTCGTTTTGCTGCGTGAGCGTCCGATCGTGGTCGCGGAGCAACTGCTCGCGTTCGGCGCGATCGAGCGCGGCCTCGGTGTTCGCCCCGAGGATGTGCAAGAGCTCGGTCATCGTCTCGTCGAACCCGTCGACGCCCTCGGTCCCGGCAACGAGAACGCCGTGGGTCCCGAGCGGCACGATCAGTTCGCTTCGGCTCGCCCTCTTCGCGGGTTCGACGCCGTCGACGGCTTCGCCGTCCACACACGGTGCTTCCAACCCCTCGCTGTCCTCGCAGGTTACGTCCTCGTAATAGGCGCTTTCGCCCTCCGAAAATACCTCCCAGACAAGTCCCTCGCCGCGTTCGAAGGTCCGTTCCGGATCGATCCGTCCGGGAGACCGCCGCGTCGACGCCGCGTGCTCGAGCACGCCGTCCGTCGGCTCGAATGCGTAGGCCGCCGCGACCGCCACGTCGAGAATCTCGCCCGCCGTTTCGACCGCCGACCGATAGATCTCCGCTTTGGTCTCCGCCCGCATCAGATCCCGCGTCGTCTCGTGTAACGTCGTCAGCGTCCGTTCGTAGCGGCGCTCGCTCTCTCGAAGCTCCGTCTCGGTGCGATACTGCGCAACCGCGTTCGTGATCTGATTCGCCAGCAACGCATACTGTTCGTTACCCGACCCCTTCTGGAGGTACTGGGTCACCCCTGCTGCGATTGCCTCGCTGGCGATCTCCTCGGATCCTCGCCCTGTAAACAACACGAACGGTAGATCGCGGTCCTCCTCGCGAACCGTCTCGAGCAACTCCAGTCCCGTCATCTCCGGCATCTCGTAATCGCTGACGATACAGTCGATCTCCCGGCGCTCGAGTATCGACAGCGCCTCCGTGCCATCGGTCGCTGCGAGCGCGGTGATCGAATCGCGCTCGCGCTCGAGCATCTCGCCGGCCAGTTCCGGGAAGCCGGGTTCGTTATCGACGACGAGTACGGTGATCGGTTTCGTCATTGCCCTGGTGGTGCCGACGGATTGTCGTCACGGACGGCCGTCCGCCGATGTGCTCGTCGGCTCACATTAGTGGGTATCACAGGGGCACTAATACATTCGGATATGGCTCCTACCTATGCTAACCGTTTAGAGCCTGCTTTCGCTACTCGTCTGATCGGTGTTCGGAATTCAGTCAGTCACACCACAACAAACCAGCTGCTCACGGATCAGCCGTCGAGAAAACGCCCGAGGCGGGATTTGAACCCGCGTCACGACCGTGACAGGGTCGTATGATGGGCCACTACACCACCCGGGCTCGCAACTCTCCGTTTCCCCGTCGAAGTATTAAGGGTTTTGCTCCTCTATCGTTATCATCGATTGCTGACAGAATTTGGTTCTTGTGTCTTCGTGTGTGTCTGTCTGCCTCACACTGGGTCGGTGGTGACTACCGATTAGCCGGTTTTCCCTACGAAGCGACGTTTCCACTACGAATCCGAAGCTAATAGCTCGTTTCACTCGTCGATTGATTTTGCGGAAAAGCGCCCGAGGCGGGATTTGAACCCGCGTCACGACCGTGACAGGGTCGTATGATGGGCCACTACACCACCCGGGCTTGCAATACACCGTTGCCCGCTGGTGGTATTAAGGCTTTTCAATCGGAGAGCGTGTGGTACGGCCAGCCTCAGCACGATCGCTCCCTCGAGCCCGGGTCTGTCGCCCACATCGTGCCACAACATCGCACGACCCACAAGGAATATAACCGAGAACCGGATACGTTCGAATGAGATCGTTCGTTCCGGTCCGGTTCGTCCGACCGGGTAGCCCTGCTTGTGCGTCGAGTTAGTAACCGTTAAATGCCTCCCGCCGGTATCTACCTGTAGTATCTCGTGACAGCCGCTTCTCTCCCGATAGCCGACATGCACACCCACACCAATCCATGGTAGACGTAAGCCAACACGACCTGGTTCCCGAGCACACGGTCCTCGAGGAGGATGTCCTCGACGAGGTGCTCGAGGAATACGATATCGACCGTACAGATTTACCGAAGATCGAGCGCAACGATCCCGCTCTGCCGGACGACGCCGAGATCGGCGATGTAATCAAGATCGTCCGGGACTCGCGAACAACCGACCAAGCAGTCGTATACCGACTTGTGGTGGAATAAATGGCAATGGAACTCAACCGCGACGAACGGCGAGAGATCTCGCGCGAATATTTCTCGAAGGAACGGATCGCCGAACACCACTATCGCTCCTTTAACTCCTTCCTCAACCGAGGGATGCAGGAGGTCGTCGACGAGAAGGAGACGATCGACACGGACATCGGCGATAAGGAAGGCGAGGAGCCGGTCCACGTCGAACTGGGCGACGTTCGCGTCGTCACTCCGCGGGTTCGGGAGGCCGACGGCTCCGAGGAGCTCCTCTACCCGCAGGAGGCCCGGCTTCGTAACATCACCTATTCCGCGCCGGTATTCATGGAAATGTCCATCGTCAAGGGCGAGGAGGGCGACCAACGAGTCGTCGACTCGACCGAGACGAAGATCGGTCGGATGCCGGTTATGGTTGGCTCCGACAAGTGTAACATCGCCGGCTTCTCCGACGAGGAACTGATCGAGATCGGCGAAGACCCCGCCGACCCCGGCGGCTACTTCATCGTCAACGGCTCCGAGCGAGTGTTGATGACCAGCGAGGACCTCGCGCCGAACAAAATCCTCGCCGAATACGACACCAAGTACGGCGATGAGATCCAGGTCGCCAAGACGTTCTCCCAGCGCCGTGGCTACCGTGCGCTGGTGCTCTGTGAACGGACGCGCGACGGCCTGCTCGAGGTCTCGTTCCCCTCCGTATCGGGTTCAATCAACTTCGTCACTCTCGTGCGCGCATTAGGCCTCGAGTCGGACGAGGAGATCGTCCACAAGGTCTCGAACGACCCCGAGGTCGTCAAGTACATGCTCGAGAACTTGGAGGAAGCGGAGGTCCAGACCGAGGAAGAGGCCATCGAAGCCCTCGGGAAACGGGTCGCCTCCGGCCAGGGCAAAAACTACCAGCTCAAGCGCGCGAACTACGTCATCGATCGATACCTCCTGCCACACCTCCACGAGGACGGCGTCGAGGAGGAAGACGTTCGGATCAACAAGGCCCATTACCTCTGTCGGATGGCCGAGGCCTGCTTCGAACTCGCGCTGGGCCGCCGTGAGGCCGACGACAAGGACCACTACGCGAACAAGCGCCTGAAGGTCAGCGGCGACCTGATGAAAGACCTGTTCCGGACCGCACTGAACAAGCTGGCCCGGGACGTGAAATACCAGCTCGAGCGCGCCAACATGCGCAACCGACAGCTCTCGGTGAACACTGTCGTTCGATCCGACGTGCTGACCGAACGTCTCGAGCACCCGATTGCGACGGGCAACTGGGTCGGTGGCCGTTCCGGCGTCTCCCAGCTGGTCGACCGAACGGACTTCATGGGCGTTCTTTCACACCTTCGCCGGCTTCGTAGCCCGCTCTCGCGCTCGCAACCGCACTTCGAGGCGCGGGACCTGCACGCGACTCAGTGGGGTCGCATCGGCCCCTCCGAGACGCCGGAGGGTCCAAACTGCGGACTGGTGAAGAACTTCGCGCAGTCGATGGAGCTCTCCCAGAACGTCGAGGACGAACAGGAACTCAAACGCGAACTGGCATCGATGGGCGTCGAGGGCATTCCCGGCCTCGAGGGGATCGAACGGACGACATCGGCCGCAGACGACTGATAAATCATGAGCAGCCAAGAACGAGAGGCGAAAGTCTACGTCAACGGGTCGCTGGTGGGGACCCATCCCGATCCGCACGAACTGGCAGAACAGATCCGCGAAGCGCGTCGTATCGGCGATGTCTCCGAGATGGTCAACGTCTCGGTGAAAGATCGCACTCGCGAAGTAATCGTCAACGCCGATGCGGGTCGCGCCCGACGACCGCTGTTGGTCGTCGAGGACGGCGAACCCCGCATCTCCGACCAGGAGATCGAGGCGCTCGAAGACGGCGACCTCGAGTTCGAGGATCTCGTCGATCACGGTTACATCGAGTTCATCGACGCCGAGGAGGAAGAGGACATCTTGGTCGCCGTCGACGAGGACGATCTGACCGAGAAACATACACACCTCGAGATCGACCCATCGCTGATCTTCTCGATCGGCGCGGGGATGATCCCCTACCCCGAGC
This sequence comes from Natrinema sp. 74, assembly GCF_046097095.1. Lineage (NCBI taxonomy): Archaea > Methanobacteriati > Methanobacteriota > Halobacteria > Halobacteriales > Natrialbaceae > Natrinema > Natrinema sp. 74. Next base: position 1,534,847 of record NZ_CP175698.1, on the reverse strand, counting down.
ACAACGCCTCACCGCGTATTACGATGGGTGCGGGGATGATCAAGCAGTCGCTGGGGCTGCCGAGCGCGAACTACCGAATTCGACCGGACACGCGCCAGCACCTGCTGCACTACCCGCAGCTCTCGATGGTCAAAACCCAGACGACCGAGCAGATCGGGTACGACGAGCGCCCGGCGGCGCAGAACTTCGTCGTCGCCGTGATGAGCTACGAGGGGTTCAACATCGAGGACGCGCTGGTCATGAACAAGGCCAGCGTCGAGCGTGCGCTCGCTCGCTCCCATTTCTTCCGCACCTACGAGGGCGAGGAACGGCGTTACCCTGGCGGTCAAGAAGACCGCTTCGAGATCCCGAGCCAGGACGTCCGCGGTGCCCGCGGTGAGGAAGCCTACAACCACTTAGACGAGGACGGCCTCGTCAACCCCGAGACGGATGTCGACGAGAACTCCGTCCTGCTCGGGAAGACGAGCCCGCCGCGGTTCTTAGAGGAACCCGACGATATGGGCGGTCTCTCGCCGCAGAAACGGCGCGAAACCTCCGTCACCATGCGCTCGGGCGAGTCCGGCATCGTCGACACCGTCACCCTCATGGAGGGCGAGGACGGTTCGAAGCTCTCGAAGGTCTCGGTGCGCGACGAGCGCATCCCCGAACTCGGGGACAAGTTCGCCAGCCGCCACGGCCAGAAGGGAGTCGTCGGCCACCTCGCACCGCAGGAGGACATGCCCTTCACAGAGGAGGGCGTGGTGCCCGACCTCGTGCTCAATCCCCACGCGCTGCCCTCGCGGATGACCGTCGGCCATATCCTCGAGATGATCGGTGGCAAACTCGGCGCGATGGAGGGCCGTCGCGTCGACGGGACGCCGTTCCTCGGCGAGGACAAAGACGAACTTCGCGAGGGACTCGAGGATGCCGGCTTCGATTCGGCCGGCAAGGAGACCATGTATTCGGGCATCACTGGCGAGAAGATCGAGGCGGAGATCTTCGTCGGCGTGATCTTCTACCAGAAGCTCTACCACATGGTCTCGAACAAGCTGCACGCCCGCTCGCGCGGGCCGGTGCAGGTGCTCACTCGGCAGCCGACTGAGGGTCGTGCCCGCGAGGGCGGGCTGCGTATCGGGGAGATGGAACGCGACGTGTTCATCGGCCACGGGGCGGCCATGACGCTGAAGGAACGACTGTTAGACGAGTCCGACCGCGAGTTCATCCACGTCTGTGCGAACTGCGGGATGAGCGCGGTCGAAAACGTCGAACAACGGCGCGTCTACTGTCCGAACTGCGACGAGGAGACCGATATCCACGAGATCGAGATGAGCTACGCCTTCAAACTCCTGTTAGACGAGATGAAGGCCCTGGGTATCGCGCCGCGACTCGACCTGGAGGACGCCGTCTAAACCATGCAAAACAGCACACCAAAAGACATCGGACAGATTTCCTTCGGGCTCATGGAGCCCGAGGAATATCGGGAGATGAGCGCGACGAAAATCATCACCGCAGACACTTACGACGACGACGGCTTCCCCATCGATATGGGGCTGATGGACCCGCGGCTGGGCGTCATCGACCCCGGACTCGAGTGCAAGACCTGCGGGAAGCACTCGGGGTCGTGTAACGGCCACTTCGGCCACATCGAACTAGCCGCGCCGGTCATCCACGTCGGCTTTACGAAGCTCATCCGGCGACTCCTGCGCGGAACGTGCCGAGAGTGTTCGCGACTGCTGCTAACTGAGGACGAACGCGACGAGTTCCACGATCAGTTAGAGGAGTCCCGGAAGCTAAGCCGGGACCTAAACGACGTGACCAAGGCCGCGATCCGGCAGGCCCGCAAGAAGGATCGCTGTCCGTTCTGCGGTGAGGTCCAATACGACATCGATCACGAGAAGCCGACCACCTACTACGAGGTCCAGCAGGTCCTCACTAGTGAGTACTCCCAGCGCATCGCCGGCGCGATGCAGGGCGACGAGGAGGCCGGCGTCGAGCGGACGACGCCGGACGAACTCGCCGAGAAGACCGACATCGAACTCACTCGAGTCAACGAGATCCTCTCGGGCTCGTTCCGGCCGCGTGAGAGCCAGCGCAAGGCTATCGAGAAGGCCTTAGATATCGATCTGACCGAGGAGGACACGAACAAGCTGATGCCGAGCGACATCCGGGACTGGTTCGAGAACATCCCGGACAAGGATATCGAAGTCCTCGGTATCAACCCCGAGCGATCCCGGCCGGAGTGGATGATCCTCACCGTCCTCCCCGTGCCGCCGGTCACCGCGCGACCGTCGATCACGCTGGACAACGGCCAGCGCTCCGAGGACGACCTCACGCACAAGCTGGTCGACATCATCCGGATCAACCAGCGGTTCATGGAGAACCGCGAGGCCGGCGCACCCCAGCTGATCATCGAGGACCTCTGGGAGCTCCTACAGTACCACGTCACGACGTTCATGGACAACGAGATCTCGGGCACGCCGCCGGCGCGACACCGCTCCGGCCGGCCGCTCAAGACCCTCTCTCAGCGGCTGAAAGGCAAGGAGGGTCGCTTCCGGGGCTCGCTGTCCGGCAAGCGCGTGAACTTCTCCGCCCGAACCGTCATCTCGCCGGACCCGACGCTGAGCCTGAACGAAGTCGGCGTTCCGGACCGTGTCGCCAAGGAGATGACCCAGACGATGAACGTCACCGAGCGCAATCTCCAGGACGCCCGCCGGTTCGTCTCGAACGGCCCCGAGGGACACCCCGGCGCGAACTACGTCCGTCGGCCTGACGGCCGCCGGCTGAAGGTGACCGAGAAGAACTGCGAGCAACTCGCCGAGAAGGTCGAGGCCGGCTGGGAGGTCAACCGCCACCTCATCGACGGCGATATCGTCATCTTCAACCGCCAGCCGTCGCTCCACCGGATGTCGATCATGGCCCACGAGGTCGTGGTCATGCCGTACAAGACGTTCCGGCTGAACACCGTCGTCTGTCCGCCATACAACGCCGACTTCGACGGCGACGAGATGAACATGCACGCGCTGCAAAACGAGGAGGCCCGCGCCGAGGCCCGCGTGCTCATGCGCGTTCAAGAACAGATCCTCTCGCCGCGCTTCGGGGAGAACATCATCGGGGCCATCCAGGACCACATCTCCGGGATGTACCTGCTGACCAACGACAACCCCCGGTTCAACGAGACCCAGGCGCTGGACCTGCTCCGTGCGACCCGGATCGACGAACTGCCCGAGCCCAGCGGTGTCGACGACGAGGGCAAGCCGTTCTGGACCGGCTACGATGTCTTCTCCGAACTCCTGCCCGACGATCTCAACCTCGAGTTCACCGGCACCATCGGCGACGAGGTCGTCATCGAGGACGGCCAGTTGCTGCAAGGTACGATCGCCGAGGACGAGGTCGGCGAGTTCGGCGGCGAAATCGTCGACACGATCACGAAGATCTACGGCAACACCCGCGCCCGGATCTTCATCAACGAGGTCTCGACGCTGGCGATGCGTGCCATCATGCACTTCGGGTTCTCGATCGGGATCGACGACGAGACCATCCCCGAGGAGGCCCAGTCCCGCATCGACGAGACGATCGAGGACGCCAACGACCGCGTCGAGGAACTGATCGAGGCCTACGAGCGTGGCGAACTCGAGAGTCTGCCGGGGCGGACGATCGACGAAACCCTCGAGATGAAGATCATGCAGACTCTTTCGCGTGCGCGTGACAACGCCGGGAACATCGCCGACGAGCACTTCTCGGACGAGAATCCTGCTGTCGTCATGGCCGACTCCGGCGCTCGCGGTTCCATGCTCAACCTGACCCAGATGGCCGGCGCGGTCGGCCAGCAGGCGGTTCGGGGCGAGCGGATCAACCGCGGTTACGAGGACCGCACCCTCTCTCACTACGAGCCGGACGACCTCTCGGCGGAGGCACACGGCTTCGTCGAGAACTCCTACACGAGCGGCCTCACGCCTCGAGAGTTCTTCTTCCACGCGATGGGGGGCCGCGAGGGGCTGGTCGACACTGCGGTCCGGACGTCGAAATCCGGGTACCTGCAGCGCCGGCTGATCAACGCCCTTTCCGAACTCGAGACGCAGTACGACGGCACCGTCCGGGACACCTCGGACACGATCGTCCAGTTCGAGTTCGGCGAGGACGGCACCTCGCCGGTCAAGGTCTCCTCCGACGACGAGAACAACATCGACGTCGCACAGATCGCCGACCGCGTCCTCGACTCCGAGTTCGAGTCCCAAGAGGAACGCCAGGAGTTCCTCGGCTCGCGCCCGCGGCCGACGAACCTCTCCGAGCACGCCGACGATCGCCTCACCGAGGGTACGGAGGTGAGCTCCGATGACTGAGGTCGAGTACAACGTCGATGACGACTCGATCGCGGTCGTCGAGGACACCGACCTCCCGCGACGACTCAAAAACGAGGTCTACGAGACGCTCGAGGTCCGCGACGGTGCCACCGTCGAGGACGCCGACGAACTCGCAAAGGCCGTCGAGACTCGCTATCTGGATACGCGAGTTGATCCGCTCGACCCCGTCGGCACCGTCAGCGCGCAGTCGATCGGCGAACCCGGCACGCAGCTGACGATGAACACGTTCCACTACGCGGGGGTCGCCGAAATCGACGTGACCCAGGGGCTGCCGCGGCTGATCGAACTGGTCGACGCTCGGAAGACCCCGGACACGCCGATGATGACTGTCTACCTCGAGGGCGAGTACGCCACCGAACGCGAGAAGGCCCACGAGGTCGTCTGGAACATCGAAGCGACCAAAATCCTCGCGCTGGGCGACGTCTCGACGAACGTCGCGGACATGCGCGTCCAAATCTCGCTCAACGAGGATACCCTCCGCGAGCGGATGATCACGCCCGAGGAGGTCGCCGAGATCATCGAGGACTCCCTCGGTGTGAGCGCGGTCCAACAGGGGACCCAGATCCAGTTCGGTCCCGAGGAACCGTCCTACCGCGACTTACTACAACTGGTCGAGGAGCTTCGCGACATCACCTTCAAGGGGATCGAGGATATCTCCCGCGTCGTCATCCGTCGCGAGGAACTCGAGGAGGGCGAGGAGTTCGTCCTCTACACCGAGGGGTCGGCCTTCGGCGACGTGCTCGAGATCGAGGGCGTCGACGCCTCGCGGACGACGTGTAACAACATCCACGAGATCCGGCGTAACCTCGGCATCGAGGCGGCCCGCGAGGCCATCATCGAGGAGACGAATAACACGCTCGCCGAACAGGGGCTGGACGACGTAAACGTTCGACACCTGATGCTCGTCGCGGACATCATGACTAACCGCGGCGAGATCGAGTCCATCGGCCGGCACGGCATTTCGGGCTCGAAGGAGTCCGTGTTAGCCCGTGCAGCGTTCGAGGTGACGGTCAACCACCTGCTCAACGCCGCGATCCACGGCGAGGTCGACGACTTAGACGGCGTCACGGAGAACGTCATCGTCGGCAAGCCGATCAAGCTCGGCACCGGCGACGTCGACCTCCGGATGGGATCGACCGCATCCGACGGCAGCCAGGCCGACTGATCGATGGGCGTCACCCTCGATGACGACGCCCGGCGGTACCTCGCCGTCTTCGAGGACGTGACGGGCGTCGACGGTCGGGACTGCCTCGTCACCGACGGCGGCGATCGGCTATTGATCGTCGTCGCGAGCGGCGGAATGGGCGAGGCAATCGGTCCCGGCGGCCGGACGGTCAAACGGTTCGAAGAACGAGCCGACGCGCAGGTCCGCCTCGTCGAAGGGGCCGACGATCCCGAAGCGTTCGTCGCGAACGCGCTCGCACCGGCGGCCGTCTACAACGTCACCATCAGCGAGAACAACGACACCGTCGCTTACGTCGAAGTTGCCGAGGACGATCACGGCGTTGCGATCGGTACCAACGGGCGGACGATCGACGCTGCCCGCACGCTGGCGGACCGTCACTTCGGGATCGACGACGTGCAATTGCTGTAACCGATCGTCCGTTTTCGACCCGATCCGGTCGCTACGACGAGTCATCGGACTCGTCCGACCGTCGGCCGATCGCCGTCTCACGTTCTTCGACACGTGCAAACGCCGCTTCGTTCAGCGACCGAACGACTACCGGGCTCACCTCTATCGTCGCCGATGGCTGGTGGGTCGCCTCCGGGAACTGCGACCACAGCGATAGCACTTCCTCGATCGGCTCGTCGATAATCGAAATCGAAAGCGGTCGCTCCTGGATCAGTGGAGCCGGTGCGTCGCTTGGTTCGATCCGACTGTTATCGTGGAATAGCTGGAGGGCCGCACCGAGGAGCTGCTGGCGGCGGAGCGGGTCCGTCTGCCCCGAGTCGTCATCGTCTTCGCCACCGTCATCGACGGCGTATGCGGTCACGAGATATCGGACCGAAAGCGCCAGCGGTGGGTCCTCGCGAGACGTTCCCTCGGTCTGTCGGTTGACCGATCCCAGCGTGGCGTCCGTTTCGATCCGATACGGATAGAGAGCGAGGTCGACGCTCGAGAGCGAATCGATATCGGCCGGCGAGGCCACCTCGACCCCATTCGGGTCGAGTGGACTCCGCTCGTCGGCGTTCGCCTTCACGAGTTCGGCCAACACGTTGCTGACGTCCGCGATGGCGCTGTATGTCATCGGTTATCTGCTGCCATTAGCGGCCAGTGCCATTACTTCTTCCACCTGAATATCGGCCTCGAGCGAATGGTGCCTGTGTCGCTGACGCCGGTTTATCCATCGCGTCGCTCCCGGTGGAGCCGTTCCTTTTCCTCTCGCTCGCTCGGCCCCTGCAGGTACTCGAGATACGGCTCGAAGTCGGGTTCGCGAATGCGACTGTTCCGATTCCGTTTGTACTCCTCGAGGGCTTCGACGACGTGGCGCATGGTGATCACGTCGTCGTCCCGACCGGCGACGTAGATGGCGATGTGTTTGGCGAGCTTCTCGATGTTGCCGCCGCTGTAATCGAACTCGGCGAGCCACTCCCAGTCGATTTCCTCGAAGGGACAGTCGTCGGGGAAGACGTGTTTCCAGATTTCCTCGCGTGCGCCCGCATCGGGTTCGTCGAACCGGACCGAGTGGGTAATGCGCCGGGTGAAGGCCGTGTCGATATTCTGGGCGTAGTTGGTCGTCAGGAAGATGACGCCGTCGTATGTTTCGACCCGTTGGAGGAGATAGTTCACTTCGACGTTGGCGTAGCGGTCGCTCGCATCCGAGACGTCCGCGCGGTCGCCGAAGATGGAATCAGCCTCGTCGAACAACAGGACGGCGTTTGACTGCTCGGCGGCACGGAAGATCCGTTCTAAGTTCTCCTCGGTCTCACCGATGTATTTGGAGACGACACTCGAGAGGTCGATCCTGTAGATGTCCATCCCGACGGAATCGGCGAGCACCTCGGCTGCGAGGGTCTTTCCCGTGCCCGGAAGCCCCTTGAACAGCGCGACGATGCCCGTGTTGCCGTCTGCCTCCCTGAACCCCCAGTCGTCGTAGATTCGCCCTCGGTTCGTGATGTGTGCCTCGAGAGTCCGCAGTTGTCGTTCGGTTCGGTCGTCGACCTCGATGTCAGCGCAGGTTTTCGCGGGTTCGACGTGTTGGGCCAGCTCTGCGAGTTCGCTACTAGACTGAGCGCGACAGCCCGCCCGCACGTCTTCGAGCGTCGGCTCGTCGCCGCCGGCCAGCGACTCGGCGGTCGCCAGCGCCGCCTCGAGTTGCCCCTGTGCCAAATCGAACGTACTGGCCATCGCCTCTGGATCGAGGTCGCTCGGAAGTTCGTCGGTGCGGGCGTCCCAGAACTGGCGGCGGAGCGCGATCGAGGGCCGGGGAAGCTCGCGGATGGCGTCGACGCAGGGCTGGCGACTTTCGGCGGGCGTCCACGACTCTTCGCCGGTCGCGAACAGGTCCCTGTCGAACGCCCGGAAGCGCTCGAGGACGCCCTCGAGAGTGTGGTCGGTCTCTCGGTCTACGACGGTGGCCGCGTCCGCGTTAGCAAGGTGAACGGGTCGGTTCTGAAGGAGCGCTTCGCGCACGAGCGCGTCCAGCGCGTCCGCCTCGAGGACGGCCGCGAGGTCGGCCCGGAGGTAGCGGTCGTTCCCACAGCAGGCCTCGACGGCGCGACCGACGCCCGACCCCGGCGGTCCGTGGAGGTAGACTCGACGGCCTGTTCCGTCCTCGTCCGCGGGCAGCGACGCCAGCGCCGCCCGGTGTTCGTCGTCGATCAGGAGGTCCTCGAGGGAGGCATCGGCGGCCGCCACGGTTAGATGGTCGTCGAGGTCTACCGGACTGCGGGCGTCAACGGCCGCCTCGAGGGACGGGTCGACGCCGTCGTAGCCCTTGAGGTACTCGAGGATGCGGTCGTCGACGCTGAACTGGCGGCCGCGTTCCGAGGGAAACCCCTCGGGCGGTGATTCGGCGGTGAGTAGACCGTGTTTTCGAAGCGGGGAAGTACTAGCGACGAGTGCACCGGCGGTGAGGCGTTCTTCGGGCGTACGACTGAATAGTTCCTCGAGAAGAATAATCGTCAACCGAGGGAGCGCCGAATGGTCCTGAATATACTGGTACTGGCCTGCGATGGTATCGTCGAGCCGTGGGGCGAGTGCCAGCAAGAGCACGTCAAGATGTCGACGGGAGAGACCGAAGCAATCCTTGAGGACGCGCAGGCGCAACGTGACGTTGGTAGCAGTTTCCTCGCAGTTTCGCTCGATGCTTTCGGTCCGTTCACTGATCTCGCGCCGATCGCCCTCGGGCAGTGCCAGCCGGAGATCCTCTGGCTCCGTCGCCACGGTTACCGCGTTGGGTGTCTCGTCGTCGAGCGCGGACTGCTGTGGGGCCCCGGACTCCAGCGCTGCCTCGTAGCGGTCGAGCATCGTCTCGATCCGCTCGAGTTCCGCGAGGAGGTGTTCGTGCGTCGTCGCATAGCTCATGGCTCCATCTTCATGCTAACCGTTATACCGATTTTGATTTACTATGATATGTGTCCTGGTCAAATAAATGGTGGTTGGGACGAAGCAGATCACGGCCCGATAGATTTTGTAAAGTTCATCTAACGCACAATATTTATGATGGTGGTGGGGAAACGCAACAGCAAGAATACCACGGATGGGATATCGATCATCGCGGTCAGCCGAGTCCGACTCTTCGGGTGTCAACACGACGCACACTCAGCTCGCGAAGGGGGCAGAGACGGCTGCGTCGGGTGGCTCAGTGGCGAGACACTGGTCGACGGGACCGACTGACGAGGCGGCCGAAGAGAAGTTCGGAATGGAGATTGCAGATCAGGAGACGAAAACGGAACTGGTGCGCCAGGAGAAGATGAACGGGCTCTCGCAGGTCCAGCGGTGGGTCGACGAGGGGATGACCGTCGAGGACATGGGCTCTCCGCGGTCGATGGAGGCGTTTCGACAGCGACAGGCCGAACGCCCTACAAGCGTCCCTCACAACATCGAGCGCCAGAATCGGCGCTCAGTTCTTCGCAGCGAGAAGGCCGCCAGCGACACGAATTCGGCCGGGAACGCAGGCGTTCCCGAATCCGTCCGCGAAGTAATTCAGTCGAAGGGACAGCCGCTAGACGGCGAGATCCAGCGCGCGATGGAAGACCGAATGGGCGACTCGCTGGGCGACGTCCGCATTCATACTGGGCCGAAGGCCGCTCAAGCCTGCCAGCAGATCAACGCGCGGGCGTTTACCGTCGGGAATCACGTCGCCTTCAATAGCGGCGAATACGATCCCTCGAGTCCGGAGGGTCAACACGTTCTCGCCCACGAACTCACACATGTGAGACAGCAAACCGGCGGGGCGGTGTCGATGCTTCCCCAAGAGGACCTCGGCCTCGAGATCGACCCGGATCCACGTTTAGAGCAGGAAGCCGAAGAAACAGCACAGCAAGTAATGAGCGGCGGGGAACTGGGCGTTCAGCGGCTGGCTCAGACCGAGGTTCACGTCCAGCGACTGCCAGAAGGCGACGGGATGCTCTACGGAGTGGTTGAAGACCTCCAGCAGCAGATCAGCGAACACGAAACTAGCATTGAGCAGAACGAATCAAACATTCAGGGTCTCGAAAATCGTCAAGAGCAGGTGATGGGGACGCTCTTGGAAGCCGCCCCAGGAGCACCCGACGAGTTCGATTGGCAAGGCGCGGCCACCAAGGGCGCGACCGGTGCCGGCGTCGGCTTTGGTATCGGCGCGATGACCGGCAGTCCTACCGCTGCTAGCACAGGCGCGTTCATCGTCGGAGGCACCGCCATTGCCAAGGACATCTCAAAGGAACTGATGGGAACACTGGTGAATAATCGGCCGGGCGGCGAAGCCGACAAACTCGAACAGATGTACCTCGAAATGGCCCAGATGTACCAGGAGTTCATTGAGGCTAAAGAGGGTACTGGCTTAGGTGACTCGACTGGCGATGCACAGAGTCGGAGGTAATTCGTATGGATGCTATCATAACTGGGGAATCTGAGAGAATCGGCCTGAGTATTATCGATAATGATGACATCGAACATCTCATTGAGATGGATGAAGCCGGCGCGATCAAGTATCACGAGCAGGACGGTTATCCAGACGACCCAGATGAGCGAACGAGCACAGACAACGAACACGTGAACCAGGCCCGTCGTTATGCGAAGTACTACGTCTTCGCCGAGCGTGGCTACGACACTGTCGAACACATCGAGAACCCGGCATACATCGATGCCGTCCGTCAGGCAATCGCTGGGCTCTCAGACGGTGAGTTCGAGCGGTATTTCGGCGCACTGTACCGCCAGTTGCGCAGCCACCACGACAATACCGACCGGCCCCGAGAACTCCCGTCAGGCGTGCGTAAACCCGACGCAGTCGTTTACGAACCAGAAGTCTACCTCGGCCTCGAGGTAGTCGGCGAGGACGTCACTGACCGCGCTATCGCGCTCGCGGAATCGTATGGACTCGCCGACGATGACACCACCGTCCAGCCCGCCTCCGAACTGGACGACGGCACCGTCGAGCGCTGGCAGGCCTTCGGTGACGAACTTGCCGACATCGTCGCCGCGGACGACCTCGAGACGGAGTTGACAATCACGGGCGTCTCGGGGCTGCATATCGGCTATCCGAACCGCCGTGGGCGTCACGAAGTCGATGAGGCCGACTCGCCGTTCACTCACCAGGCACAGGCGCGACTTTCGCTACTCCCACATGCGCCTGACAGCATCGACAAATTCAGTGACTACCTCGACCATCATCTGCGGTGTCAGGTGCGGGATTGCTTCCTGAAAATGGGTGTCGTTCCACCGAAACCGTATCGCGTAGTCGGGTTCGGAAAGTTCCGGGACGCACGCCGATACGATCACTTTGAACTGTATCCCGAAGTTCACAAACGAGATGGCGACCGCTGCCCACTACTGCAGTAGCAAAATACCCGACTCGCTCGATGTATTGTCATGAACTCGCGCACGTCCGGCAGCAAACCGCAAACCGGCGGGGCGGTGTCGATGCTGCCCAAGCAGATTTCGGCCTCGAGATCGATCCAGATCCACGCTTAGAGCGGGAGGCCGAAGAAACAGCACAGCGAGTAATGAGCGGCGGGGAACTGGGCATTCAGCGACTGGCTCAGACCGAGGTTCACGTCCAGCGTTCGGTCAAGAATGCACTGTCGTCGGTCCGTGACCGCTTTTCTAAAGAGAGTGAGTCCGCCCAGTCGCAGCCACAGTCACAGTTCCGAGAGTTCGACGGTGGCGATCTCGAGGAGACGGTGGGGACGCTCGTCGAGAACCAACAACAGCTACTCAAAGCGCTCGAGGCGTCCCAACAGTCAGCTGTCGAGAAGGTTGGTGTCGAAGCCGGGAAAGGCACGATGGGTGCACTGGGTGGGACGCTTGCGACCAGTGGTGGACTGGTATTGGGTGCGACCGTCGGGTCAGTCCTGCCGGGAGTCGGAACGACGATCGGCGCCGTAGCAGGCGGTGCAACCGGAAAGGTTGTTGGTGGTGCCCTCGGCGGTGCCATGGGTGCAGTCTACGAGCGCAACTTCGACGACGCTACGCAGACGCTGACCGACCAGACCCAACAGGCCAGCACCTGGCTGAATCAACTCATCGAGGAGAAGGTTCTCTCTGTCCTCGACCGCAACAATACTGGCTCGGGCAATACACAAGCTGACGAACTCGGTAAGTGATATCTATGGAAGCGAACATAACCGGCCAAAACGATGAACGAGTTGGCCTCTACGTATACGACAACAACGAAATCGAGCACTGGATTGAGATGGAGTTCGACGGCGAGATCAAGTACCACGAACAAGACGGCTATCCGGACAAGGCAGTAAAACGGACGAAAGACGGGAACGAACACGTCGAACAGGCGCGGAAATTCGCCCAGTACTACGTGTACCGCCAACGGGGCTACGACACGGTCCCGGCGTCACGCCACCCTGAACGGATCGAAGCCGTTCGGCAGGCCATCCACGGTTTGTCTGACGACGCGTTCGAGGACCTGTTCGGCGGCCTCTCCCAGCAGCTAGCGAGCTATCACGACCCGGAAGTCGACCGATCGATTACGATCCCACGTGGGGCCCCCGACTCCGACAGCGTGATCTACCGCCAGAATCTCTACCTCGAGATCGATCTCGGAGCAAGCGAGGTGGCTGATCAGGTAGCGGAACTCGCGGCCGTCCACGATATCGACCTCGAGGAGTTTGCAGATCGGTCGGCGACCGATCTCTCGAAGACCAATCTCGAGCGGTGGGACGAGTTCGTCGGCGAATTCACCGCTCTCGTCAGTGAGAGTGAAACGGACATCTCGGAGTCGGTATCCCTCGGGACGGTCTCATCGTTGTACACGTCGTACATCGACGAGACTGGTGACCAACAATTTCAACAGCCCGACCGTGATCCCCTCGAGCGGGAACCGGACACGGTCTTGGAGCTGCTCCCGGTCGAACCGGGCTCGCTGTCGGAGTTTCGAATGTATCTTGACCATCATCTGAAATGCCAGGTAAGAGATTCGTTCGTCCGGATGGGACTCGAACCGCCAGAGCGGTTCCGAGTCGTCGGCAACGGCCGGTTCAAGGCGGCTGTCGCGTACAACCTACTCGACCTGTACCCCAAGTACTATGACCCTGACTCCCTCGACGGACGATTCTGAATGAGGCTCGCTCACGAACTGGTTCACATCCGACAGCAAACGGGCAGGGCGGTGTCGATGCTTCCTCAGGAAACGAGCGGCCTCGAGATCGACGCTACCCGCACGCGGACCAGCACTTCGAGATCGACAATGTGCAGCTGATCTGACCGTTCCCGCTTTCTCGCCTTCTTTCCTTCCTCCGATACGGACCATCCGATAGCGGTTACTGATGGGCGAGTGAGACGCCGCGCGATTCGTGGTCGATCTTCTCCGACGGTGGCGCCCTCCTTCGAATGTATCTTAATATTCTCGATTGATATTATCATAACCAAACCAATAAACGCACTCACCGAAAACGGATCCGTATGACGGGAACGGAGACGCAATCTACCGACGAACGAGACGTAAACGAACTCGATATCGCACCAGAAAACGGGTGGAACGCGCTGTATCTCGACGGAGAGTGGATCTCGGACGGCAACCGCGACTCGATCGAAGTCGAAAACCCCGCGAGTCGGACGACCGTGACCACGGTGCCGTCGGGAACCGAGGACGACGTCGACGAAGCGTACGCGGTCGCGGCGGCCGCTCAAGAGGAGTGGGCCGAGCGACCGCCACAGGAACGAGCCGCGATCGTGTCCGAAGCCTGCGAGTTACTGGGCGAGTACGCCGCCGACCTCGAGACGCTGTTCGCCGTCGAGTGCGGCGGTGTCCAACTGAAAGCCGGCTTCGAAACCCAGCTCGCACAGGGGACGATGGAGGTCGGCGCTGGGCTGGCGATGCGCGACGGCGGCCGCCGCAAGGACTCGGTTACGCCGGGCAAGGAAAACCTGCTCGTGCGCGAACCGGCCGGCGTCGTCGGCGTCATCACACCGTGGAACTTCCCGCTGTATCTCTCTAGTCGAGTCGTCGCACCCGCCATCGCGCTGGGCAACAGCGTGGTGTTAAAGCCCGACGAGCACACCCCGATAACGGGCGGACTCGTGCTCGCGAAGGTCTTCGAAGAGGCCGGCCTTCCAGAGGGCGTCCTGAACGTCGTCCCCGGCTACGGCCACGAGATCGGCGATCACTTCTCGGGTCACGACGTTCCGTCGGTGATGTCGTTTACCGGTTCCTCGGAAGTCGGACGCGGTGTCGGCCAGCGCGCTGTCGGCTCGTACACAGAGCCCGCGCTGGAACTGGGCGGTAACAACGCTCACGTCGTGCTCGAAGACGCCGACCTCGAGCGGGCGATCGACGCCGGGGCGTTTGGGTCGTTCACCCATCAGGGACAGGAGTGCATCTCCATCAATCGCCACCTCGTCCACGAGTCGCTGTACGACGAGTACGTGGCGGGACTGGCCGACCGCGCCGAGCAGCTTCCCATCGGCGACCCGCTCAAGGAGGGGACCCTCGTCGGACCGGTAATCAACGAGAGTCAGCGCGACAAGATCGTCGGTTTCATCGAGGAGTCGGTCGAACGCGGCGCAACGGTCGAAACCGGCGGGGACCACGACGACCTGTTCGTCGAACCCACGGTGCTATCGGGCGTCTCCAACGACATGCCGGCGGCCTCCAACGAACACTTCGGGCCGGTCGCGCCGGTCATCCCCTTCGAGAGCGACGAGGAGGCGATCCGGATCGTTAACGACACCGAGTACGGCCTTTCGGGATCGGTTCACTCGACGGACGTGGCTCGAGCGCGCGATGTGGCCGATGCGATGGAGACGGGCATGGTCCACATCAACGATCAGCCGTTAAACGACGAGCCACATGTCGCGTTCGGGGGCGTCAATGCCTCGGGAATGGGCCGGTACAACGACGAGTGGATCATGGACACCCTGACGACGTTGAAGTGGATCTCGATCCAGCGCGAGCCGCGCGAGTATCCGTACTGATCCGGATTCGACACCCCCGACTCCGAAGAAAATCACGAGAGCGATTACGCGTCGCGACGCGGAACGCGATCAGATCCAGTTGACGCGATACTCGCAGTGCTGCCCCCCGTCCGATCGACACTCGTCGCCGACCTCCTCGACGTCGACGGGGTTGTCAGCGAACTTTCTGGCGACGCCTTGAATGAGTCCCTTATCGAACTCGCACGGATAGGGGTTCTCACAGGTCATCACACCCTCGTTTTCCCCGTCCATCCGGAACTCGTAGGACCCGATTCCGTCGCCGCGGTGGTTCTGGTGGTAGGCCTGATCGATCCCCCGTAACGCGTTATCGACGTCGGTGAGATTCGGTGGGAATTCGACGTGCTTGGGAACGTTCTGACCCATGTTCCGCATCCTGACGCCGCCGTACTCGTCGCGCATATCGTACAGCATAGCCAGCGGGATGGCGAGCGGGTACCACTCCTCAGACTCGATGTCCTCGAGTCCGTATTCGGCGAGTTTGTTGGTGATCTGTTTTCCGACGAACGACGAGACCGATTCGCCCGCGGCGACGTACGATAGCGGGCTCCGCCCGATCACTTCCGCGTCCTCGAGTGATCCGTCGTAGCCGATTCGGTCGTTTGTCGCCGGCAATTCGGTAGACTGGGACTCTTCGTCGCCGTTCCCGACGAGTCGCTTGAGCCAAGACGTCGTGATTAGTACCGTATTGATCGTACTCATAACGAGTGCAGAACGTAAGCGGTATAACTAATATCCTCTTGTTACTGTTCGGTGTGAGATCGCCATTTCATCGGGCGGAATACACTTTACGTCCCTGGGGCTCCTGTATCTCGGTCGACGAATCACCTGCCCTTACCCGAATTTGACATTCTTGTTACAGTTCCGGTGGTAGAACGCGGCGGACATCCTGAGAGCTTCCGCGCGGAGGTGAAACCCGCTCACATCTCTTCGTTGGCCCTGATCGAGCAATCTCGGGCCGTAACGGCGACTCGAAACAGGTCGCTTAAGTGCCTCCGACGGATAGCGGCCCCTATGGCAAACGGCAAATACGCCGCGCGCAAGCTCAAGAAGGACCGCCAGAACCAGCGGTGGTCCGACTCGGACTACGCGCGCCGCGCCCGCGGACTTCGCGAGAAGTCCGACCCGCTCGAGGGTGCACCCCAGGCTCGCGGTATCGTACTTGAAAAGGTCGGCATCGAGGCGAAACAGCCCAACTCGGCGATTCGAAAGTGCGTCCGAGTGCAACTGATCAAAAACGGGAAGCAGGTCACCGCGTTCTGTCCTGGTGACGGTGCGATCTCGTTCATCGACGAGCACGACGAGGTCACCATCGCCGGTATCGGTGGGGCAAAGGGTCGTGCGATGGGTGACCTCTCTGGTGTCAACTACAAGGTTGACAAGGTCAACGGTGTCGCGCTGAAGGAACTCGTACGCGGGAACGCAGAAAAACCGGTGCGATAACCATGGCGGCAGAAGATCAACCGGATCCGGATGCGCCGGCTGGCGGCGCAGAGGCAGACGTTTCGGCGAAGCTCTTCGGCCAATGGGAGATCGGCGAGATCGAGTACGCTGACCCCTCGACCGAACGCTACATCACGGTGACCCCCGTTGCTCACACCGCAGGTCGCCACGCCAGTAAGCAGTTTAAGAAGTCTCAGGTGTCGATCGTCGAGCGCTTCATCAACCGCCTGATGCAGACCGAGGAGAATACGGGCAAGAAACAGCAGTCGCTTAACTACGTCCGTGATGCCTTCGACCTCATCAACGAGCGAACCGAGGAGAACCCGATTCAGGTGCTCGTGACGGCCGTCGAGAACGCGGCGCCACGGGAGGAGACCGTCCGCCTGAAGTACGGTGGTATTTCAGTCCCGAAGGCCGTCGACGTCGCCCCGCAGCGCCGGGTTGACCAGGCCTTGAAGTTCCTCGCCGAGGGCGTTCACAGCGACTCGTTCAAGACGGCGACCTCCGTCGAAGAGGCTATCGCCCGCCAGCTTATCGGCGCGGCCAACTACGACGTTCAGACCTACGCGGTCAGCCAGAAAGAAGAAAAAGAGCGCGTCGCGGCAGCTGCACGCTAACGCGATTCGGTTTCTTTCGTTTCATTTTCGTTTCGATCAGCGGCAGTCTTCCGACTTAACTGAAGTTCCCTTTTATTCTGTCTGTGTCCATTAGACGAATATCGAGCAGGTAGGTCGGCGGAACTGTCCGTTGGACATCCGAATATAATTTTATAAGTTCAGTCTGGCGTTCTCATTCATACTCTCCTTCAGCTCGTTTAATTGACTTATTACCAATGGTGTATAATATTGATATTATCGGTTTTAGGAATAGTATATTGAGATAAATTAATTAACATCAGCACCGACATCATGGGTGCACCATGACGGGCATTACAGACCACTTAAAGAACCACCCTCGAACGATCGGCGTCCTGTTTACGACTTTGCTGTTGCTGGCACAGGCTGGGAATGCCGCAGCAGCAAATGCTGGTGTCTTTATGGGGCCGTAAAACTCAGACGCTATTCGAACGTAATTCGTTACTCCATCGGACTTCACCATCAAGCAGTACTGGGAATTTGCCTTCGCGATAGAATTCTTCAAGTTGTGATTCGGTCACCGATACATCATTAATTCCGTTTGGGATAATACTGTATAGATCAACTGGCTCCAGATATGGTGAAAAAACACCACCTCTTCTCATCTGTGCAGAGATGTAGGGTATTACATCTGCAGTTATTTCGTCGTCAGTTTGATCTAATAGGCATACGTTTGGTATCCGCGTCTCAGATTGCGCTATTGTAGTCCTAGAATCGCCAACCATGCAGTATTGTTGCCCAACAATACTCTTCTGACGGGCAATATCGAGCGCAGCGTAGAGCGGGAAGCCAAGGTTCAACAATTGAGCAATGAGGCATCCCACTCTAACTGCCCCGCTATTAACGATGTTGCCTAACGTTACGATCCCACCAATGCTCCCTGCTCTAATTAGGTGTAGCCCCTGTCTGTGCGACTGACACGCGTTTAGCAAGAACGCTTTCGCACTAACCGTGTCAATGGATACAGCGTCTAGTTTCCCGTTTGAGCATTGGAACCCCTCTTCATCAATGTGTCCAATATAGTGTAGAAAATCACTGTCGCGTGCTAGTACGCTTTCGAGAGCAGACGTAGTAAGCTCATAATGGATTGTAATATCAAACGGCAACTCTTCTCGATCCCCGTATGTCTCATTGACACTATTCATCTCCTCTACCATCTTCGAATCATTACAGATGACCTCGATCTCGATAGGACCGTCTTTCGGAGTCCGTCCGATATTGTTTTCGTACGCCACCAGCGGGGCTGTACTGCTAATTTCTGTATCTCCAATTCCTTCCCACCTTTGTGATATTTTTGTTAAGTCTGGCGGATCTATAGTCCGTGATATGGTCTTGTTGCCGCGAACATCTTTCGACCATGAACGTCTCACAAAATCGTTGTTAGCTCGAGTAAAATCGCTTACTGCTTTTTCCACTCTCTGGGTAGGTGATGGTGGTGTAATTGAATGATCTTGAATTTCAACGGTAGCGAGGTCATTCGCAACGAAGGGGAGAAATCGAATATATTCTGCACTTGGCTTGAGTTGTGTCTTCAACTGCCAGTTGGGTAGATACGATTGCAAGGCCGAATATGGGATATCAAGATAAGTCTCGACCCGTTCCGCGAGGGGTTGGTTGTACACGGTTTTAGGGTTAAATTCGAGTACGTCCTCTACTGCTTCACGCTCGTATAGTGAGAGAGGAGTTGATCCTTCGGTGCGGACGACGCAATCGAGAAAAAATATTTGTTTTAGTACTCGTGCGATCGCCGTTTCGATGTTATCTTCTTCTCCTATCGAATACCTGTATCCGGAGCTCGTTGTTAATTCTGGACGAGAGCCCGATATTACATCTGCGTTGAGATAATACGCTAATGGCGTAACTATGAATGCATTTTGCAGTGTTTCGGGTATCTTTATACGAATATCCGTTTCTGTCTGATTAAACTTCTCAGGAACGTGGAGCTCATCGCCAATTTCAACGCGGGGAGGATGGCCACGGAGTGTTGGATACGTTCGTTCTGGTGTCGTTGTTTTCAATGCCGAACCGAAAGCGGATACCGCTGCCATCACGTCCGTTGGCTCGGTTGTCGTGGTAATTGTCCCCGCTGGCCGCTCATGAAATGATCGCGCGCCGAGAGTTACTCGCGTTACCTCACCAAAGTTGATATACGTTTGCTCACTGTCTGAATAAATGTGAACTGGACTGGTGATGCGAGCATATACCTTCATCGGCCCAGAGATATCTAGTATGTACCGTCCGTGCGAGAAATCGCCCTGTTCGTTCGGGCGAACTTCTGCTAACATCGTTTTATCTGAATCACGAACCAAGATGTGGTCCGTGGTCGGCAACGTGACCGAATCAGCGGTAAATTGAACCACTCTTCTAACTGGAAACTCAATTTGATCAGTAGCCACTGACTCGAGCGAGACTGATTCGCCGGTTGTTAACAGATATCGGTGGCGTTCGATCGGATCGATTATCTCTACCCCATTCGGTGTTGGCTCGAATTTCGGTTTCATCGGAGCGGATGCTCGTATTAGACGGCCATGGTTAGGTCGATTGCAATACCGTCTCGAGGTTTGGCCCGACGCTGTGACGACGAGACGTTACTTCGGGTCGACCGATAGCCATCCGGACGAACGGTCTCCGTCATCCATAACCCACCGCTCTTGCCAGTCGCCGTTTTGCTCCCGAAGTTCGACGACCACGTCGAACAGCGGTGAGAGGGTCGGAACGATCTTTGCATCCCGTTCTACCGGCAGATGATAGTGCGCCATTCCGTTGGCGTTTCGGGTTCGCCCGTTGGTCAGATGTAGGAACTTGAAGAGCTGTTGTCTGCCGTACTCTTCGAGTAGGGGGAGCAGCGAGTCGACGCCGACCCGCAACTCCGCGGGCTCGAGTCGGGTCGTGTCAGTTTCGAAGGAATCGATCGCACTCGAGATGGCGATGCCAAGATCGGCGAGGGTGTCGACCTCGTTCGATGATGCGGGAGTTGATGGTCCGGCCGACGGGGTGCTCACAGTGGCGTTGCGGGCCTGTGCCTTGTAGCTGATCGGTGAGATCGTTTCCGGATCGACGTCGTCGACGAGGAAGGGAAGTCGATGTGGGTCATCGGTCGTCGAGACGAGGACCCGTCGGCGGACCTGATCAGATCGCTGTCCTAACAGCCGCTGACAGGTATCGCGCCACTGGCTCGGACGGACGGATCCGACGACGAGGACGCTTGCCCCTCGGCGTTTCAATCGCGAGAGTTCGTCGGAGAACGCGTCCCCGTTTGCTTCTGTGCAGTCCGTTCCCGAGAGCATCACGTATATGTTCCAACAATCAGAAGTCTCAAACAATAAACGTTCGGGTTGAAGCGTACACTATTGGCCGCGACTCTCGAGTACTGTGGCTTGTTTTTGTCTCCGTTCTCTGCCTCTCGACGGCGGTAGTACGGTGCTGGTCGCGGCTAGCTACGGTCAGTCGGCAGCGGGGCCGTCACCGCCGACGTACGAGCGAGTCGCGTCGACGAGTACCTGGCGGTAGGTGCTCGCGTCGGGCTCACGAGCGAGTTCGCGAAACCGGCGCTTGAACTCTCTGAAATCGATCTCGGGGGCGTCCATCGCGGCCGCGTGGGCGAGGTCGTAGAGCCGGTGGTCCTCGTCGACGAGATCGTGGCGCTCTGCGAGTGCCAGCGCGAAGGCCGCGTTCACCGCCGTGATCTCCGGATCAGCACTCGGCGACAGACGCTCGAGTCCTGGTCGGGGCGGTGTCTCGGGTCGGTTAGCGACCGCGACGGCGAGACTCGACTCGAGGAACGAAAGCAGTTTTTCGCCGGGGCCGACGGAGAGGGTGATATCGTCGGCGTAGATGTCTTTCATGTGGTTTGCGATCTGGTAGCAGTGGGAGAGTTTGCGGCGCTCGACGCTGCGGCCGGTCAGTGCGAGATAGAGGACTTCCTCGGTCGATTGCGTATGCGACGGATGTTGTTGTTCGTGACGGGCCATGTGGGAAAATTCGTGGAGGGCGAGTTCGCGAGCCATCGCCGACGAGGCGGCCTGTCGCGAGATATTCAGGACGTGGCGGTCGTCGTAGTGGGCGGCCCAGGTCCGTTCGTCAGGGTCGTCCCGGAGCTGGACCTGCACTGGCAACGAGAGATCGTGTTCGGTCTCGAAGAGATCTTGGGCGCTGAGAAACGGCGCGGTCGGGCCCGGTCCCTGTACGCGTATATTCATGTGTGTCGATACCAGGGGCTGTCGCTGTATGTCTCTTACGCCCCGCTGTAATTTCGGTGGACGCACGGTGTCTGCCGGATAGCGGTACCGACGCCGTGACCGCTGCCGTCGTTGCTAGCTGCGTGGTATTCACTCACGCAAATTAGACGTTCCGGCGTCCGGACGGGGTAAGGCGACGAAATCCGGCGGCGACGAAACACTACCCTTTTGACCCCGCTGGCGGTAAAGGGGTGTATATGGGCCGACGCAAGAAGATCGTCCAAGAATGTGAACGGCTGATGGACGAACCGGAGAACATCCGGAACATCGCCATCGCCGCTCACGTCGACCACGGAAAAACAACGCTTTCTGACAATCTCCTCGCCGGTGCCGGCATGATTTCCGACGAGACCGCCGGCGAACAGCTCGCGATGGACACGGAGGAAGACGAGCAAGAACGTGGGATTACCATCGACGCGGCGAACGTTTCGATGACCCACGAGTACGAGGACACCAACCACCTCATCAACCTCATCGACACGCCGGGCCACGTCGACTTCGGTGGCGACGTGACCCGGGCGATGCGCGCCGTCGACGGTGCGCTCGTCGTCGTCGACGCCGTCGAAGGGGCGATGCCCCAGACCGAGACGGTGCTGCGACAGGCGCTCCGCGAGGGCGTCAAGCCGACCCTGTTCATCAACAAGGTCGACCGTCTCATCTCCGAACTTCAGGAAGGTCCCGAGGAGATGCAAAAGCGACTCCTCTCGGTTATCCGCGACGTCAACGAACTCATTCGCGGGATGACCGAGGACATGGACGACATCGACGACTGGACGGTCTCCGTCGAAGACGGTACCGTCGGCTTCGGTTCGGCCCTCTACAAATGGGGCGTCTCGTTGCCCTCGATGCAGCGCACCGGCATGGACTTCGCCGATATCATGGAGATGGAGCGCAACGACAAGCGCCAAGAACTCCACGAGCGCACGCCGCTGTCAGACGTCGTCCTCGACATGGTCTGTGAACACTTCCCGAATCCCGTCGACGCTCAGCCCCGCCGCATCCCGCGGATCTGGCGCGGCGACGACGACACGGACCTCGCCGAGGGAATGCGCCTCGTCGATGAGAACGGCGAGGTCGTCTTCATGGTCACCGACATCTCGATGGATCCCCACGCCGGTGAGATCGCATCCGGTCGCGTTTTCTCCGGCACTTTGGAGAAGGGTCAGGAGCTCTACGTCTCCGGGACCGCGGGCAAGAACCGTGTCCAGTCCGTCGGTATCTACATGGGTGGCGAGCGCGAGGAAGTCGAGGAAGTCCCTGCGGGGAACATCGCGGCTCTCACCGGCCTCAAAGACGCCATCGCCGGATCGACCGTCTCGAGCGTCGAGATGACGCCCTTCGAGTCGATCGAGCACATCTCGGAACCGGTCATCACGAAGGCCGTCGAGGCCCAGAACATGGACGATCTGCCGAAGCTCATCGAGACGCTTCGACAGGTGTCCAAGGAGGACCCGACGATCCAGATCGAGATCAACGAAGACACCGGCGAGCACCTGATCTCCGGGCAGGGCGAGCTCCACCTCGAGGTCATCACCCAGCGCATCGAGAAGAATCAGGGCATTCCGGTCAACACCGGCGAACCGATCGTCGTCTACCGCGAGCAGCCCCAGAACCCCAGCGACGAGGTCGAGGGAATCTCGCCGAACCGCCACAACCGCTTCTACATCTCCATCGAGCCGATGACGGACGAACTCGTCGATACGATCCAGCTCGGCGAGGCGTCGATGGACATGCCCGAGCAGGAACGCCGTGAGGCCCTGCAAGACGCCGGTATGGGCAAGGACACGTCCCAGAACGTCGAGCATATCCACGGGACGAACATCCTCATCGACGACACGAAGGGGATTCAGCACTTGAACGAGACGATGGAGCTCGTCATCGAGGGGCTCGAGGAGGCGCTGGACAACGGTCCACTCGCCAACGAGCCCGTTCAGGGGACGCTTATCCGCCTGCACGACGCCAAGCTCCACGAGGACACCATCCACCGCGGTCCGGCACAGGTCATTCCCGCGACCCGCGAAGCCGTCCACAAGGCACTGATCGACGGTAAGATCAAGATGCTCGAGCCGATGCAGGACGTCCGTATCGACGTGCCCAACGACCACATGGGTGCCGCCTCCGGCGAGGTCCAGGGTCGCCGTGGCCGCGTCGACGACATGTATCAGGAAGGCGACCTCATGGTCGTCGAGGGCATCGCGCCCGTCGGCGAGATGATCGGCTTCGCGTCGGACATTCGGAGCGCGACCGAGGGTCGGGCCTCCTGGAACACCGAGAACGCCGGCTTCGAGGTCATGTCCGACTCCCTCCAGCGCGAGAAGATCATGGAGATCCGCGAGCGCAAGGGCATGAAGCTCGAGCTCCCGCCGAGCATCGACTACATCTAACTGTTGTAGCCGGCCACCTGCGGTTTCTATTTTTTATGGTTAGTGCCCCGAGTAGTGACAATCATTCCTAATGCGATAAGGAAGATCTCAAAACCAATCTTGAAAAAGTGTTTTGATGTAGGAATAAGACTCTACAAAGAATTAAATATATAGTTATTTCATTCTATACTTTCTGTATTGAATATTCTGGCACTATAGAAATATGTTTGGCCTCTGCTACTTAGGCTTGTTATCGTTATAATAGTTAATATAGAAAAGTGTTTAACCAATGGTGAAAAGAACATAATTGCGGATAGTAGATAATATCCGCAATAAAAAATGAACAGGAGAAAACTCTTAGAAACGCTTGGAGGTTCAGCGCTGATCGGAGTAACACCGGGATTAGCGGGCGCAAACGCCGGAGAGGCCGACAGTGAATTACGAAAGTCAGAAAAGACTCCCTCAAAGCGTCGAGTTGAGACCGCACTCGATAATCCAATTTCGAATAATATATTCGACGTATTAGGACTACCACCTAAAAAATCAGGAGAACCAACTCAAGTCGAAATACATATTGATGGCAGCCGCATATCGCATTCGATCCACATACCGACCCATCTTGGTAATCTCTCGGTCTGCTACAAGGATGCTACCCTAATGTATGCTGCTCTTCAGTTAGACCGTCAGAACGTCTCCTCTCACATACGCCGCAAGATTGCAGGCAAAAGAGGCTGGCCGTCTAATACAAACGGTCAGATCATCAATTTTAAAACGAGGGATGGTATCTATTTCACTAGGTCTGCCACCCGTGGAGAAGCAGTGAGGGCTACGAACGAAATAGGGGGAGATATTGAACATAACAAAGTCACTTGGAGGAATGAGATATCCAATAAGACTTCTTCTGGTGAGTATACCGTAACAAATAAGAATGAAGTATACACGCTCTCCCATTCACCTATTGAAGTAAAGACAAGGAAACCTGTTGGAAAGAGACAAGGAGTTAGTATACAAGCTTCAAGATGTTCAGGTAGTATCGGAGCCTGTGCTCTGGATATCGTTATGTCCACCCCCCACTGTGGTCTTGCCGGAATTGGATGCATGACTTGGGGCCCTACCTCACTTGCCTGTTTATTGGTCGTAATTGATCTCTGTTTGCCGAATGCTTATATCATGCACGTATCCGGAAACTGTTATGATGTGGCGAAAAACTGTGATTTGCCGTGATCGGCCCATATGGATACATTCGATAATGGATAGGATGGAGTTGAATATTACTTGATCAAAATCCCATCTTCCTGAAGTCACGAATAGACATTACAAGAAATACCAAAGCAAGGACACCTACGAGTGAAGCTAGCCAATACAGTACTGCCCCACCTTCTTGAGTACCCATATAGACCAACCCAATAGCGCCAATGAGCGCTCCAACGCCGAAAACTGCAAGAATAATCCTCTCTACAGAACTTGACGGATTTACTGGTTCTGTTTTATTTTCCTGCGCTGCTACGAGTACTGGCTCTATTTTCTTATATATGTCTGCTGGAATAGGAATTATTAGTGGAGTGGTTATCCAAGCTATTTCGTTCGCAAAAGAGAGCCGAAGAAATGCGAATTCATCCCATTCATAAACGGAGAATTCGTTAATGTCCTCGATGGCATACGACTGGGATCCAACGCGAAACGTTCCCGTTTTAGTGTTAATTTTCCCCTGAGATTCAAAGAGACCGACGCCACCAAATGCGACCACAGGGCCACCGACAAATACGATCAATATCAGTAGTGGATGCGTGAAAAAAGAACTAATGGAGATCACCGCTCCGAATACTGAACTTATAACGACCCAGCCAATACTCAGCCGATTATAGCTGGTGAGACCAAACTGTCTGCTGAAGGAAGCGTCCCGCCCTGAGTTACTTATTGATGATAAAAGATAGAGTATCGAAACTGGGCCGCCTATTAAAATAGCTAAGACAAATAGGATAAGAGTCTGAGATTCCCCCACATCAGTAGTGGCAGCAGTAGCTAATAATAGTAAGTAAATTAGAAGAGATACCACTCCGCCTATCAACGCGATCTGTAGATAGAGAAAAAAACGCCCTTGTCGAGATTCCGATGCCCGATATGACCAAGTGATAGTATCAGAGCTTTCCATTACCATCAATAACGACGAGGTCAGGCATAAAATCAACGCTTTCACCAGTGATCCCATTTTGTAATTGAAGTGGCAACAAGGTTACACAACTAAATCTATCCTGATATTCGATGGATGAGTTGGCGCAGTTTAAGAACTAAAAATTATAATAAAATAATAACTATCAATGAGAATAGGGAAACGTCTCGAACCGTTACTCCTGTTCGCCGGCACCGAGCGCGCTCGACGCGCTTCCAGCGCGGTTGCGGTTTTTCTTCCGCTTCGGCGATCGACCAGCGACGGCCGTCGACGGCGACCGGCAGTGAGCGCGGTCGGTCCCGCCAGGTCGCCGCCGGTCAGCCGTCGGCCGGCTCCCGTCGCTCGATCAGCCCCAGCGCGACGTAGGAGATGATCGGCTCGTCGCGTTGGTTGTAGCCGGTCGTTCGGGAGTGAATGCGGCCGATCGACGGATGCTCCGGGTCCGGTCGTTTCTCGACGAACTCCGTCTCGACCGACAGCGTGTCGCCGGGGCGAAGCGGTCGGATCCACCGCAGGTCGTCGATCCTGCGGGCACCGGCGATCGCCTTCTCGTCCATCTGCTGGACTTTCAATCGCATACAGAGCGCGGCGGTCTGCCAGCCGCTGGCGACGAGCCCACCGAGGAAGCTCTCCTCGGCCGCTTCTTCGTCGACGTGGAACGGCTGCGGGTCGTACTTCTCAGCGAATTCGATGATCTCGGCCTTCGATACCTCGTAACTGCCGCAGTCGGTGGTCTCCCCGACTTCGACGTCTTCGTAGTATCGTGTCACGTGCTGACTTGACAAAGCGACACGAAAAGCCGTTCGACCGCGGATCGGTCAGACTGCTGAGACCAAAGAAACGCTTTTGACTCTGTAAATTCCATTTTACGGCATGGCCAAGATGATTCGCGTCCCCGACGAGTACCACGCGTGGGTAAAAGCACACAATGAAGAGGGGGAAACGATGTTCGAGACGCTTCGGCGATTGACTCGAGAGCCGGATCCAGAGGCGCTCGCGGGAATTCTGTCTTCTGACGAGGTCGACGACGCACGGCAGGCAGCGGAACGGTTCGGCGGGAGAGACGAGGAGCGACTGAAGCGAGCGCGAGAGGCGTTCGAAGAGTGATTCTCGATTCGTCGTACATCTTCGATCTGATGGACGGCCGTCCGGAAGCAGTCGAGGAGGGGCATCGACTGACGAAAACGGGAGAGGTGCAGTGGCTCCCATCGCCGGTGGTGGCCGAGGTGTACTACGGCGTGGC
Source organism: Natrinema sp. 74 (assembly GCF_046097095.1). Lineage (NCBI taxonomy): Archaea > Methanobacteriati > Methanobacteriota > Halobacteria > Halobacteriales > Natrialbaceae > Natrinema > Natrinema sp. 74. The sequence continues at coordinate 1,507,824 of NZ_CP175698.1, read as the reverse complement.
GTATACGAGAAGCGAAGACGAACGGCGACAGGTACAGAACGCGCTACTCGGCTACCCGAGAGTAGACGTCGACGAAGAAATAGCTCAAGTTGCAAGTACGCTCCTCGCAAAAGCCGACAGAGAGGCGAGCGGGGATAGCGGTGTCGAGACGAACGACGCGTATATCGGCGCGGTTGCCGACGTCCTCGACGATGCTGTTGTAACGGCTAACCCAACGGACTTCGAGACGTTGGGCGTCGACGTCGTCACGTACTGATGGTTCGACCGTTCGCCAGTCCATTCCCCGTCTCACGACCGCGGCGACTGTCGGTTCCGTCTCGGTGTGCGGACGCGTCGGACCGTCAGGCGGGGAGAATCTTCACGTAGAAGGGCGCGAGGACGAAGGCGACGAGCAACGCGACCCACCACGGGAACAGGGCCAGCGCGCCGACGACGAACGCCACGCCGACGATCGACGCGACGACCTTCTGGCGGAGATCGACGTGCATACGTCCCGACTCTCCGTTCGGTCTATAACTGTTTCGCTGACAGGAATCGAACGTGGCTCGAGCGGCGCTCCGGGTTCGCGTGCCGGATCGGCCGCGTCGTCGAATCGCGACGGGCAGAAAAACGCGGTCCCGCGCTACTCCCGCTCGCCGGCACCGAGCGCGCTCTCGCCGACCTTCTCGTGGCCCTCGATGACCTCTTTGCCGCCCATGTACGGCCGCAAGGGCTCGGGAATCGTCACCGTGCCGTCCTCGTTTTGGTAGTACTCGAGGATGGCCACCATGACCCGCGGAATCGCGAGCCCAGAGGCGTTCAAGGTGTGCAGGTACTCGGCCGACTCGTGGCGTTCGGGGCGGTAGCGCAGGCCGGCCCGGCGGGCCTGAAAGTCCTCGAAGTTCGAGGCCGAGGAGACCTCGAGCCAGCGGCCGCCTTCCTCGGGGCCGTCGTCCATGTCGTCGCCGGGTGCCCAGACCTCGATGTCGTAGGTCTTGGCGCTGGCAAAGGTAAGATCGCCGGTACAGAGCTCGAGGATGCGGTAGGGGAGCCCGAGTCGTTTGAGGACCGTCTCAGCCTCGTCGAGCAGGTTCTCGAGGCGGTCGTAGCTCTCTTCGGGTTCGACGAAGTTAACGAGTTCAACCTTGTTGAACTGGTGGACGCGGACGATGCCGCGGGTCTCGGTGCCGTGCTCGCCGGCTTCGCGCCGGAAGTTGGGAGTGTAGGCCTGGTGTTTGAGCGGGAGATCGTCTTGAAGGAGGATCTCGTTGGCGTACATGTTGGTGACTGGCACCTCCGCGGTGGGACAAAGCCAGAGGTCTTCCTCCTCGTAGTCCTCGTCGTTGCTGTCGCCGAGCCGGTAGGCGTCGTCGGCGAACTTCGGGAGCTGGCCGGTGCCTCGCATCGACGCACTTTTGACCGGAATCGGCGGGAAGAGGTCGACGTAGCCCTGCTCGCGGTGGAGGTCCATCATAAACTGGATCAGGGCGTGCTCGAGCTGTGCGCCCTCGCCTTTGAGGAAATAAAAGCCGGAGCCGGTCGTCTTGGCGGCGCGTTCCTCGTCGATGATGTCTAGGTCCTCGCCGAGGTCGTAGTGGGGCGTCACGTCGGCGGGTAGGTCGCGTCGGTCGTCGAAGCCCCAGCGCCGGTCTTCGACGTTGTGGCGTTCGTCGAGTCCTAGCGGAACGCTCTCATGGGGGATCTGCGGGATCTCGAGGATCCGCTTGTTGAGTTCCTCCTGTAGTTCGACGCCTTCTTCCTCGACTTCCTCGATTTTGGCTTTGAGTTCTCGCGAGCGCTCGATGGCCTCCTCTCGCTCCTCGTCTTTCCCCGCGGCGACGAGTTTGCCGATCTTCTCGGTGATCCGGTTGCGGTCGTGGCGCAGGTCGTCGCCTTTGGCTTTGAGTTCCCGCCAGCGCTCGTCGAGTTCGAGGAACTCGTCGATGTCGACGTCGGCCCCGCGGTTCTCTAAGGCCTCGCGCACCTCGTCGGTATTCTCACGCAGATAGGTCCGGTCGAGCATTGGTATTGCTCGTGCGTTCTTTGCGCCCGGCCAAAACCGTGTCGGAAGGTCGCGTCGCGCGCCGACCGAGACGCCGCCGGCGGGAAACGCTTTTTCCGCGGGGCTTCGTCTCTCGAGGTATGGACCCGCTCGAGGGCGAGACGTCGTCGGCCCCGATCGAGTACGAGCCCGTCAGCGTCAAGGACGTACTCGTCGAGATGAAAGACACCGCGGAGTTGCTGATCGACCTCTCGTACTCGGCCGTCCTCCACCGCAGCGAGGAGCTCGCGACGGAGGTGCTCCGATTAGAAGAACGGATGGACGTCCTCGAGATGCGGGCGCGAATGAGTCTCCTGATGGCCGCTCGGAAGCCGGCCGACGCCGAACAACTCGCGCCGGTCTTGGGGATCGTCGGCGCGGCCGACGAGATCAGCGACGCCGCCGGCGATATCGCGAAGATCGTCCTCGAGGACATGGGGCTGCCAGAGGCGATGCGGGCGGCCCTGCCGGACGCCGCGGGAACCCTCGTTCGAGGCGTCGTGGCGTCGGGGTCGACCTACGCCGGGCACAGCTTACAGGAGATCGACCTCGAGTCAGAGACGGGCGTGCGCGCGATCGCGCTCCGGCGGGGCAGCGATTGGCTGCTCAATCCGGGGCCGAACACGCGGATCGAGGCCGACGACGTGGCGTTCCTTCGGGGCCCTGACACGGCGATCGGCGACGTCTACGAGACGCTGACCGGCGACGGCTACGAAGCCCCGACCGCTGCGGATCCGGATATTGACGACTTAGAGCGGGCCGTGGACACGATCGTCCACATGAAGGACTTCTCCGAACTCGCGGTCGATCTGGCCTACAGCAGCGTGTTGTTCGACAGCGAGGAGCTCGCCGAGGAGGTTCGTAACCTCGAGGTGGAAGTCGACGCGATGCAGTCGCGGTTCGAGGCGTGGACGCTCCGGGCGGCCGCAGACGCGGCGGATCCGGTCGTTCTGCGAGGGTTGATCCAGCTGGGAAGCAGCACCGAACGGATCAGCGACACCGCGATCGAGATCAGCGAGGGCGTCCTGCGGGACATCGACGTCCACCCGGTCGTGCAGTTGGCCGTCCAGGAGAGCGACGAGATCATCACTCGCATCGCGGTCGAACCGGGGAGCGACCTCGACGGCACTCCGGTCACGGCCGGCGTTCCTGACGCCGAGTCGACGATGTCGGTGATTGCCATCCGCCGACCGAGCGACGGCTGGCTGCTGGTTGCGGACGCCGACGCCGAACTCCGCGGCGGCGACGTGCTCATCTCGAAGGGGACCCGAACCGCCGCGGCTGACTTTCGGGAGCTCGCGTCCGCGTAGCTGCGCCGGTCCGGATTCGGGGATTCGATCTTTACGTGCTTCCCGTCACAAAGCAAAGCTATGACGCGAGGCCGTCCATTCTCGAGTCGGTACACCGCGTAGCCGATGGCTTTTCTCGTGCAGTATATTGCCTTTCTTCCGCAGCATCGGTCAGTTCAGGACGATGAGCGCGACCCCCGAGAGGACGACCACACCGAGGATGTCACAGAGGTTCGTGACGACTGGAATCGTCGTGTCGTCGGGGTCTAACCCCTGCGTGTAGGAAACGTACGTCGCACCGACGCTCAGTACGACGGCGATAACGGCCAGCAGCATGCCGCTGACGATCGAGATCAACAGGAGATCGACGAGGGGCATCGGTTGGGCGATGACCTGCCCGACGAGCCAGGCGGCGATCCCGAGCGCGGAGAAGACCGTCGCAGCCAGCCCCAGAATCGCCAGTATATTCGTCCAGAGTACGTCGTCCCGCGGATCGAACTCGAGCACCCCCAGATGCAGTCGGGTCGAAAGCCGCGAGGAGAGGATCGCGCCGAGGTTGCCGCCCATCCCGATCATCACGGGAACGAGTACGAGCAGCGTCGGGTTCGAGAGGTACGTCTTCTCGAGTTCCTCGAGGACGTAGCCCGATCCCATCTCGAGTACCGAGAGCGCGAGGAGGATGGGGAACATCGTGGCGACGATGTGGCGAATCGACCACGCGTCGAGCGAGTCGTCGGGACCCGCGGCGGCCATCAGAAGATCACCTCGACGACGGTAAGCGCGATGAAGAGGAAGACGACGCCGAAGACGTCGCCGAGGGTGGTGACGATCGGGCCGATCAGGTTGTCAGGATCGAGCCCGTACTCGTAGCTCGCGAAGACGAGCGCCAGCAGGCCGAAGATGAGCGTGAACGAGGTCAGAATTCCCGAGACCAGCATGATGGAGACGAGTTCGACGAGTCTGGCGGATTCGCGCCCGAGGACGTGCAGGATGCCCCACGAGAGGACGGCGATGAACACCGAAATGCTGATTCCATTGATGAACGATGCTGTCACGGCGTTGACCAGCCGCCGGTCCCACGAGAATTCGGGGTCGATCATCCCCTGATGGAGGCCACTCGAGATGCGCGCGCCCAGCGCGCCGTAGACGTTCCCCCGCGTCGCGAGAAAGGCCGGCAGCAACAACAGCATGCCGGGAAACCGCTGGAAGCCTTCGGTCATCCCCTCAGAGCCAAGCACCGACCCCGCGAAGATTCCGCCGGCGAGGCTGACTACGAGGATCGGCAGCGACTCGCGGTAGATTCGCCACGCGGATTGGCGAGCCTCCATACCGGCGTCTCACGCAGGCCGAACATAAACCTACCGCGGGTCGAACGCGAGCGTATCGCTCGAGGTAGTGTGGTTCGGTACCACTTTTGACCGATCGCTAACCCGTTCCGAGTTCGACTCGAGCGGGCCGCTGTTCACCCGCGTTTCAGAGCGGTATCGTGACGACGAGCCCCCACGCGAGGCCGATCGCCGCGAGCGAACACAGCAGGTTGGCCGCGGCGTTGCCGACCGCGAGCGCCCGATCCCCGCGCTCGTACAGTCGGACCGTCTCGACCGAAAACGAGGAGAAGGTCGTAAAGGAGCCACAGATCCCGGTCCCGACGAGTCGCAGCGTCGACTCGTTCACCCCCGCAAAGACGAGCAGCCCGAGGGCGAAGCTACCGACGACGTTGACCGCGAACGTCGCCAGCGGGAACCGGGAACTCGAGACGCGACTCGAGACCTGTCGGCCGACCCAGTGTCGGCAGACCGCGCCGATCGCGCCGCCGGTGCCGACGACGTGGGCCGGCGCTGGATCGACGGCGACGATCCCATCGGCGAGCAGCGGTCCAAAAAGCGCGGTTGCGATGACACCGATGTCTGAGAGCACGCTCGCCGCGTTCACGCCGTCTCACCACCTGTTGGCTGTGACTCGCCGACGCGGCGGGCCAGCGCCCGACCCGCGAGGACGCCGACAGCGCCGAGACCGTAGTTGGCGGCGACGATCCCGCCGATCGCGAGCGGCCCCGACGCGGACACGGTCTGCAGCGCGAACGTGCTGTAGGTAGTCAGCGAGGAGAGAAAGCCAGTCGCGAAGACGGTCCGCGTCTCGGAGCCGATGTGGCCCGCGTACTCGGCCTCGTAGACCAGAAAGCCCAGCACCGCGCTCCCGACGCCGTTGGCGAGGACGATCGAGGGGACCTCGGAGACCAGCCCCATCGCGAACAGCCGGAGGTTCGCGCCGGCGAAGCCACCGACGGCGATCAGCGCGACCGTCTCGAGTCGAACGAGGGGGTGATCGGCTGTCATGGCTGTGTCACGGTGCTCGAGCGGCGTGATCCCGTCGCTCAGTTATCTCTGGACTCTCACGGCGTCCGTATGAGCGTTGCGAAAGTCCCGAATCGACGCCGATACTCCCGCCAACGGTGGAAGGAAAAGAGACAAGGTTAGACTGCCTCTAAACCAAGCCATGGACGGAGACGTTGCCGCGGACGGCGGTCGAAGCGGATTCGCGCGGGCGTCGTGGGTGAACGTCCTCGGGAACGTCGCCAAAATCATCGCCGAGGGGGCGGCGGGGTACGTCTTCGGCAGCGTCGCTCTGCTGGCGGACGCGGCCCACTCGCTTGCGGACCTAGTCGCCAGTGTCGTCGTTCTCGTCTGGGGCCGGAGCGCGTTCGACGAACCAGACGATACGCATCCCCACGGCCACGACCGGATCGAACCGCTGACCGCACTGTTCGTCGGAGCCGTCATCGCCCTGCTCGGGCTCAACTTGCTCTACCGATCCGTCCAGGGGCTGCTATACGGCACCGATATCGAGTTCAGCGTGTTGCTGCTCGTGGCGCTTGGCTTTGCGATCGCTGACATGTACTTCGTCTACCGCTACACCGTCGCCGTCAACGAGGGACTGCAGTCGACCGCGCTCGCGGCGCTCGCCAAGGACTGTCTGAACGATATCTACACGTCGATCGCGGCCATCGTCGGTGTCCTCGGCGTGCTAGTGAACCTGCCGCTGCTCGATCCCGCCGCCGGCGGCCTCGTCAGCCTGCTGGTCGTCTACCAGGGCATCGAGGTCGGCAAGGAGAACGTCGACTACCTCATCGGTGCCGCGCCCGGTCCCGAGAAGCGCAGCGAGATCACGGGGGCGCTCCGGCGGCATCCGGCCGTCGAAGGTGTCCACGACCTCGCCGTCTTCTACGACGGCACCGTCCTCGAGGTCGAGGTCCACGTCGAGGTCGACGGCGACATGCCGTTTCGCGAGGCCCACGATATCGAGTCGGAACTGGTCGATCGACTGCGCACACTCGAAGAGGTCGGCGACGCGCACGTCCACCTCGATCCCTCGGGCATCGGCGAATGGAAGGAGTCTGCCGACGAGCGCTGACCGGGACTCGGCCGCGTCGCCGGCGTCGCCCGGGAACCAGGCCGCCGCGACGGGTGCTTTTATCCCGCCCGGTGACGGGGTTCTCGATATGGATGTCGGAGACGTCCGCGAAGTCACGACCGGTGACTGTTCGGACCTCTACTACCTGGATACGGGAATGTACGGGACCAGCGGGTACGGAGCCGTCTACATCATCGACGACGACCGACCCGCAGTCGTCGACACCGGTATCGGCACGAATTACGACCTGCTTCTCGAGGCGCTCGCCGAGGTCGGCATCGATCAGGCAGCCCTCGAAGTCATCGCCGTCACGCATATTCATCTCGATCACGCCGGCGGTGCGGGCTTTCTCGCTCGCGACTGTCCGAACGCCGACGTCTACGTCCCCGCGCTCGGGGCCGATCATCTGGCCGACCCCTCGCGGCTGGTCGCAGGGACGAAAGCGGCCGTCGGCGAGCAGTGGGACTACTACGTGGAGCCGCAACCGATCCCCGAGGACCGGATCGTCGAAATCGAGGACGGCGACGCGATCGACCTCGGAATGCACGACCTGCGCGTCCACGCGGCCCCCGGCCACGCCCCGCATCAGGTCGTCTTCGAAGACCCGGCAAACGATGCGGTCTTCGTCGCTGACGCGGCCGGGATCTGGGTGCCACAGACCGAGGAGATCAGGGAGACCTCGCCGCCCTCGCAGTTTGATCTCGAGGGGTGTCTCGCGGACGTCGAGACCCTGACGGAACTCGATCCGAGCGTGTTTCTGTACCCTCACTTCGGGCCCCGCTACGTCGGCGACGACGCTGCCGCGGCGCTCGACGAGTACGCGACCGTCCTCTCTGAGTGGGTCGCGGCGGTCGAGGCAAAGCACGACGAACTCGCGGACGACGAGGCGGTTGTCGAGCACTTCGCCGAAACGGCGACGATGGACGACGTTTGGGGCGAAGAGAAGTCGAGCGCGGAGGCGGCGATGAACGCACGCGGCGTGCTGGGCTACCTCGAACGGCGGGAATGAGCCGCCGGAGACCGCCGGGACGGCCGAAATCGATAGTTTGAGTCCCGCGAGACGGAAGGTTGCGACGGCACAAGTGGGGGTTCAGCGCCGCGATCGAGAACGGTAAACGCGGTGGTGAATGAAACCCGTTTCAGCACATTTTATCGCGCAGGCGCAACTTTCACGCGTATATGGACTGGCTGGACGCCGAACGGGACTACCAAGACGAGGTCGTCGGAGAGACGACGCTCGCGCGGATGTTCGAGGAGTCAGCCGACCGGAACGCAAATCGGCCGGCACAGAAGTACAAGGGGGGAATCTACGACCGATCGCTGACCGAGTCGGTCCTGGCCGCCGCGACGCCCGGTGAGTTCCGGACGATCTCCTACGCCGAAATGCGCGATATCGTCCGCACCCTCTCGGCCGGCTTTCGAGACCTGGGGGTCGAAACGGGGGATCGCGTCGGCCTCTTTTCGAACACGCGAATGGAATGGGCCCAATCCGACTTCGCTTTGCTCTCGGCCGGTGCAGTCGTCACGACCGTCTACACGAGTTCCTCGCCCGATCAGGCCCGGTACCTGCTCGATGACCCTGACGCCACCGGCGTCGTCGTGGAAAATCAGGCCCTCCTCGAGACGGTACTCGAGGTCGAGGACGACCTCAACCTCGAGTTTATCGTCTCGATCGACGAACTCGAGGGCTATGACGACCGCGACGACGTCTGCACCCTCGGCGAGGTCTACGCCCGCGGCGAGGAGGCGTTCGATCTCGAGGCTTACGAGGACCGGATCGACGAGACGGAGTGGGACGATCTGGCGAGTCTGATCTATACAAGCGGAACGACGGGACAGCCAAAGGGCGTCCGGCTGACCCACGGTAACTTCCGGTCGAACGTCAACGCGATCCGGAAACGGTTCGCACCGCGCCCGGACAGGGACGACGACGTGCCGGTATTAGACGAGGAGTCGCTGGCGATGTCGTACCTGCCATTGGCCCACGTCTTCGAGCGGACGGCGGGACACTTCGTGCTGTTTGCGAGCGGGTCCTGCGTCGCCTACGCGGAGGGCCCGGACACGCTACAGGCTGACTTCAGTATCGTCAATCCGACGACGGCGACGAGCGTCCCGCGTGTCTACGAGAAAATCTACGATAGCATCCGCGAGGAGGCCAGCGGCTCGAGCGTCTCCGAGCGGATCTTCGAGTGGGCGACGGACGTGGGCGTCGAGTACCAGCAGACCGAGTCGCCGGGGCCGATTCTGTCGGCCAAACAGGCGGTCGCGGACAAACTCGTCTTCTCGTCGGTCCGCGAGGCGCTGGGCGGTGAGATCGAACTTCTCATCAGCGGCGGCGGCAGCCTCTCGCCGGAGCTCTGTCGGCTCTATTACGCGATGGGGCTACCGATCTCCGAGGGGTACGGATTGTCCGAGACCGCGCCGGTCGTCTCGACGAATCCGCCGGACGCCGCCAAGATCGGCACGATCGGCGCGCCGCTTTCCAACGTCGAGGTGACCGTCGACGAGACCGTCGCCGATCAGGACGCCTTCGCCGACGATCCCGGCGATGTCGGCGAACTCCTCGTGAAGGCCCCAAGCGTCACGCAGGGTTACTGGGACAAGCCCGGCGCGACCCAGGGCGCGTTCACGGACGACGGCTGGTTCAGGACCGGCGACATCGTCCACATCCGCCCCGACGGCTACCTCGAGTTCCGCGATCGCGTAAAACAGATTATCGTCCTCTCGACGGGGAAAAATGTCGCACCTGGGCCGATCGAGGACGCCTTCGCGGCGAACGAGGTCGTCAAACAGGCGATGGTCGTCGGCGACGGTGAGAAGTTCATCGGCGCGTTGTTGGTCCCCAACGCGGATCACGTCCGCTCGTGGGCCGCGACGGAAGGGATCGACCTTCCCGATGACCCGAAGGCGATGTGCGACGACGAGCGAGTCCGCGAATACGTCCAGCGAGAGGTGGACCGAGTCAACGAAAACTTCGAGAAACACGAGACGATCAAGCGATTCGAACTCGTTCCCCAGGAGTTCACCGAGGACAACGACATGCTCACCCCGACGATGAAGAAAAAGCGCCGTGTAATTCTCGAGCAGTTCGAAGACCGCGTCGATCGGATCTACGAGAACGCGTAACTGCACGCGATCGAGAGACGGGGCGGCCGACCGATCCAACACGTCCCTCGACCGCTACTATCTTGCGACAGATTCGCACGATTCGCGTCGATTCTCGTAGGAGTTAACCGCCTGGGGTGAGTCTGCCGACACGAATGGACGTGTCAGCAGTGTCGTCGCGCCGACCGTTTGCGGACCGACAGTCGCAACGATGACGGGTGCTGCTGGTGGCGGGAATCTGCTTATTCTCGTCGCCGCGATCGTCGGGCTCGGAGTCGTCTCGCAGCTCCTCTCGGCGAAGTTCCGCGTGCCGAGCGTCCTCTTTCTCATCGTCGCCGGAGTGGCGATCGGACCGGAAGGGATCGGCGTGTTGTCCGTCGAGTCGTTCGGCGGGAGCAGCGGCCTCTCGACGATCGTCGGGTTGAGCGTCGCAATCATCGTCTTCGAGGGCGCGTTCCATCTCAAGATCGACAAGATCCGAGAAGCACCGTCGGCTGTGTTGCGGTTGACGACCGTCGGCGCGGCGATCGCGCTCGTCGGAACAGCAGCCTCGGTCCGGTTGTTCCTCGGGGCCTCCTGGGAGATGGCACTGTTGATCGGGGCATTGCTGGTCGCGACGGGCCCGACGGTGATCACGCCGATCCTGAACGTCGTCGCCGTCCGCGACCGCGTCGCGGCGACCCTCGAGACGGAGGGGATCGTCAACGACGTGACGGCAGCGATCATCGCGGTCGTGGTGTTCGAGGCGATGGCTGAAAGCGAGCACGCGACCTTGAACGACTACTTACAGCTGTTCGCCGAGCGACTCGGGACCGGGCTACTCGTCGGCGTCATCGTCGCCCTGGTCGTCTGGGGTGTGCTCCAGTACATCGACATCTCGCCCGATGACGCGCCGCGAAATGCCCGATTGCTCACGCTGGCCGGGGCGATCGTCGCTTTCGGGACGGCCGATTACATCTTCCCCGAAGCGGGCGTCGCGGCCGCGGCGACCGCCGGACTCATTCTAGGCAACGCCGACCTCCCCTACGAAGGCGACATCGAGTCGTTCAAAGGCGACGTGACGCTGCTCGTCCTCTCGTTCGTCTTCATCACGCTCGCTGCGTTGCTCGATTTCGACCAGCTGTTCGCGCTCGGCCTCGGCGGCGTCGCCGTCGTCGTGATCGTCATGTTCGTCTTACGGCCGCTGCTGGTCATCATTTCGACTCGAGGGGACCGATTTACGTTCAGGGAGACGCTGTTCATGAGCTTCGCCGGTCCGCGCGGGATCATCCCGGCGTCGGTCGCGACCCTGTTCGCGATCCGACTGCAAAACGACGGCATTCCGGGTAACAACGCCGGTGCGGACCTGCTGGTCGGCACGGTCTTTCTCGTGATCCTCGTGACGGTCGTCATCGAGGGCGGGTTCGCCAGACAGATCGCAGAGAAACTCGACGTGATACCTATGCGTGTACTCATCGTCGGCGGCGGCCGCGTCGGTCGCTCGCTGGCAGAACGGCTGGAAGTGCGCGGTGAAAACGTGGTCCTGATCGAGGAGGACCGGTCGGTCCTCGAACAGCTCCGCAACGAGGGCTTCACCGCCCGGCAAGGTGACGGGACCGATATCGACGTGTTACGCGGCGCGGGCGCGGATAACGCCCGAATCATCGTCGCCGCGACCGGCGACGACGACGCCAACCTCCTTGTGGCACAGCTCGCAAAGTCGAACTTTGACGTACAGACGGTGATCGCCCGAGCGAACAACCCATCAAATGCGGCGGCGTTCGAGGATCTGGGCGTCGAGACCATCTCGGCGGCCGAGTCGACCGCGTGGGCGATCGACAACGTGATCGAACGGCCCGCGCTCTCGAACTGGATGTCCGAACTCGGCCGCTCCGGCGACGTTCAGGAGATCGAGGTCACAGACGAGGACCTCGTCGGTCGGGAAATCGCCGAAGTCGGGAGCGAACTCCCTAACGGTGTCCTCATCGCGCTCGTGAGTCGTAACGGTACCAGCGAGGTGCCGACGCCGGACGTGGTACTTGAGCGCGGCGACCACATCACGCTCATCGGCCGGACCGAGGCGGTCCGCGAAGGGATCGAACGCTGCGGAACGCCGGTGTAGCGCCGACGGTCGCAACCGCCGCGATCGCGACGGCTCGTCTCTCGAGCGGGTGGTTCCGCTCAGGCCGCGACGAGGACGACGGCGACGACTGCCAGTGCCAGTCCGGCGACGTTCGTCGCGGAGAGCGCGGCATCGAAGTAGACGACGCCGACGATCGCCGGTACGACGAAGTAGAGCGCGGTGATCGCCGAGACAATCGCCATGCTTCCGCGGGCGAGGCCGGCGTAGAAGCTGATCGAGGCGGCCGCGAGGAACGCACCAGAGACGAGCGCGGCGGCGACGTCGACGCGCGCTCCGTCGATGGGACGGCGCAGCCAGAGGACGTAGCCGCCCACGATCACGAGACTTGCGACGTACGAGAGGAATACCGCGTTTACGGGCGAGAGCGACCGTGTCGCGATGCCGCCGGCTACCGCCCAGCCGCCATACAACAGTAACGCGCCGAACGCGAACGCGATCGCCGTTCCGACCATGCCCGCGGCTGTCGCGTCGGGCCGGAAAACCGTTTCGCTCGAGAGCCGTCAGTCGCGATCGGCCACAGTCGACGTAATCGTTGGATACGCGGCTCGTTACCGCTCGAAAAACCGATACCGTTTTGCGCTCGTGACCACCACTGTGGCACCATGAAACACGTACGGGGGCCGCTGTGTTCGATCGACGTCGGCGAGCGAACCGCCGAGACCGAGGCGATCGACGACATCCTCGAGTCCTACGTCGGCGGGCGGGCGCTGGGGACGAAACTCGCCCACGACCGAGTTCCGTTCGACGCCGATCCGCTGGGAGCAGAGAACCGGCTCTACTTCGCAACGGGGCCGATGCAACACTCGACGATGAGCTTTACAGGGCGGATGTCCGCAACCGGGGTCTCGCCGCTGACCGACGGGTTGCTCTCCTCGAACGCCGGTGGGTTCCTCTCGCGGAACTTCACCGGAACCGGCTACAGCGCCGTCGAGCTCACCGGTGCGAGCGACGAACTCGTCATCGTCCACGTCACCGACGAGGGCGTCGAGTTTGAGCCGGTACCCGAACTCGAAGAGGCGACCGTTCCCGAGACCTGTGAGTATATCGAGGACGAACACGGCCTCGGCTCGGAGCACACCACGGTCATCGGTCCGGCCGGCGAAAACCAGGTGCGGTTCGCCTCGATCATGACCTCCGAGGAGCGGGCCTTCGGCCGCGGTGGGCTCGGCGCGGTGCTGGGCGCGAAGAACGTCAAGGCGATCACTTTCGACGGCGACTCGACTCGTGAGGTCGAAGTGCCGCCGATCCAGATGGAGATCCACGGCGAGGCCGCCCAAGCCGAACATCCCATGAAGGCTCAGGGGACGACCTCGGTCGCAGAGTACGCGAACATGGTCGAAGCCCTGCCGAGCTACTACTTCGAGGAACTGTCCTTCGAGGGGATCGACGGGATCAGCGGCGACCGCGTCGAGGAGAAGAAGTACAAGAAGGGCACCTGCTCGTCGTGTGCGTTCGCCTGCAAACTGCCGACCAAAGACGAGGAGTCCGGCCTCGAGACCGAGGGGCCGGAGTACGAGACGTTGATGGCGTTCGGCTCGAACTCCGGTATCGACGACATCGTCGACCTGATGAAGTCGAACAAGCTCTGCGACGAGTACGGTCTCGACACCATCTCGGCCGGTGACACCGTCGCGGCCTACCTCGCAAGCGAAGACGAGTTCGGCAACGCCGACCTCATCCACGATCTCGTCGAGAAGATCGCCTACCGCGAGGGCGTCGGCGACACGCTCGCCGAGGGTGTCGACCGCGTCCACGACGAACTTGGCGTCGAGAACTGGTCGGTCAAGGGCATGGAGTTCGCCGCCCACGACGGCCGCACGTTGAACGGGCAGGGTCTCGCCTTCGCCACCTCGAACCGCGGCGCAGACCACATGTACGCCGAGTTCTACCCCTACGAGTACCCGCTGGTCGACGCCGACGACGCCTTCGACAAAGCGGGACTGGAGGGCAAGCCGCCCAAGCTCGTCGAACTCGAGAACGTCAACGCCGTCAAGGACAGCGCCGTCTTCTGTAAGTTCTCGCGGGACTTCATGACCGAAGAGCGCATGGAGACCCTGCTGGACGCCGCTTACGAGGAGCTGCTCGAACTCGGCGGCGAAGTCGTCGCGATGGAACGTCACTTCAACAACCAGCGCGGCTTCGACCGCAGCGACGACGCCCTGCCATACGAAATTCCGGACTTCGAGCAGGGACTGGCGGAGTACTACGACGAACGCGGCTGGAACGACGACGGCACCGTCCCCGAGGCAGCGTTCGAGAGTGGCCACGGCGCGCCGGCCGACGACTGAGCGGTCGCGGCTGTCGGCTGCTTTGCCGTCCGCCTTACTGAATCGGAATTCGGGTCACCGACCGAGCCGGCACTCTGATCGGCACGGTCGTTGTCGAGACGTCGTCGATACCGGCGGCGTTCGACTCGAGGTCGGCGAGAGCGCGCTCGATGCCGTTGTGATGACCCGCGCCGATCACCGCGACCACGTCGTAGCCCTCCTGACGGAGTACGTGGAGTCGCTCGGCCATCGCGCGGTCGCGCCGGTCGATCAGTACGTTGGCGACCTCTGGGAGGAGGTGTCGCAGGTGATCGATCGCCGGTTGCACGTCGTCGCCACTTCGTACGTCCTGCAGCGGCAGCGACACCATTTCGAACTGGTTTGCGTACTCTTCGGGCCCCATCGCCCACGTACGAACCATGACCTTCGGGAGCGTCTCCGGCCCAAGCCGGTTCGCGATCGCGGTCATGGTTTCGGAAATCGGTTCGTCGATGAGCGCGACCTGGCGATCCAGTTCGGCGGCGGTCTCGATGGCCGCCTCCATATCGGTCTGTTCGGGATCGAGCCCATACAGCCGGACGACCGTCCGCTGGATCGCCTGCAGGGTAGCGTAGGCCGCCGCGGCCGGTACCGGTAGCTCGGGAGCCAGTTCGCCCGGCACCGGCCGGTCGTGTTGCTCGAGCCGGTCGAACCGCGTTTCGTCGAGTTCGACGGCGATGAGGTCGGGCTCGGTCTCGCGGATCGTCTCCCGAACCCGGCGGCGGTGGGCCGCCGAGAAGTGGACGCTCGGGACGAGGGTGATGGTACCGGTGGCTGTCATCTCGGTCGCCCGTTCGACGGCCACGTGCTTGAAGTTACGACCCCGGCGGCGGTCGGGCGTCGACTGCGCTCGAGTACCACGTTACCCGTCTTCGTCGTCCTCAAGCGGCGAGAGCCGGTCGTCGCCCCGCGACGGCAGTGGCGTGTCGTCGGCTCGAGAAGGGTGGACGTTGAAGTTGTTCCCTCGATAGGGGTCGGTCTCCGGGTCGTATGAGAGTTCGCTGCGCTCGAAGAGGTAGATGAAGAAGCCGATAATCGGGAGACAGAAGGTGATCGCCGCCCACTTTTTCGGGGGCTCGAGGCCGACGCGGCCGGCGTCCCAGTATGCGACGGCGGTCAGGCCGAGGTGCCAGGCGAGCGGGATCCCGACGATGATCGCCTGTAAGACCGTACTCATACGCGTCTCGACGCGCTCGAGTACCCTAAATCGTCGGTCGTTCGCTCGACGTGACCAGTCAGTTCCCAGTGGCTCGAGCGTTGACGAGAGGTCGACCGTACTACCAGAGTCGGTGAGGAGGCGAGCGTTCTACCGAATCCGATGCGGAACGCAGCGTAATCCGCTATCGTGGCGGCAGGGAATCGCCACGTCCTCCCCAACCGATTCGCTCACTTCGTTCGCTCATCCCTCGCACTGCTTTGAGCTGCGGTTCGCATTCGCTCACCGCTGCACAGCGCGCGCCGCCGCTATGGATTGCATCCGCTGTCGCTCTTTCTCGGCAAAAGAAACACAAAATGCGGGTTAGCCGACTCTCCGTCTCAGTTGACGTCGAACTCGATCGCCGCGCCCTGGCGCAACCACCTTTTGTCTCGGTCGGCTGCTACGCAGCCTCCCTCGCAAAATCTGGACCAAAAGGTCCAGTTTCCGTTGCTCAGTTGACGTCGAACTCGATCGCCGCACCCTGACCGAAGCCGACGCAGAGCGTCGCCAGCCCGAGGCCGCCGCCGCGCTTCTGGAGTTCGTTGATCAGCGTGACCGGCAGGCGGGCACCCGACGCGCCGAGCGGGTGACCGAGCGCGATCGCGCCGCCGTTGACGTTGAAGATCTCGGGGTCGATTCCGAGTTCGTCGCGGGAGTAGATCGACTGGCTGGCGAAGGCCTCGTTGAGTTCCACGAGGTCGTAGTCGTCGATGTCGCGGCCGTTGCGCTCGAGCAGGCCCCTCGTGGCTGGGACTGGGCCGATGCCCATAACGGTAGGGTCGACGCCAGCGACGTTGTTCTGGCCGACTTCGGCCATGATCTCGAGGTCGTGTTCCTCGGCGAAGGCCTCGCTCGTGACGAGCAGGGCGGCCGCGCCGTCGGAGATCTGGGAGGCGTTCCCGGGCGTGACGCTGCCGTCTTCCTTGAAGACGGTCGGGAGTTCGGCGAGTTTCTCGGCGGTGGTGCCGGGGCGGAGGCCCTCGTCTTCCTCGACGGTGCCGTCCTCGGTCTCGATCGGGACGATCTCGTCGTCGAAGCGGCCGGATTCGGTGGCCTCGACGGCGCGTTGCTGACTTCGCGCGGCGTACTCGTCCTGTTCCTCGCGGCTGACGCCGTACTTCTCGGCGACCTTCTCGGCGGTCATCCCCATCTGGAGATCGCCCAGATCGTACATCTCGGCCAGTCGCGGGTTGATGTCCTCGAAGCCGCCGCCCATCGGGACGCGGCTCATGCTTTCGACGCCGCCGGCGATGATGGCGTCGCGGTTGCCGGCCGCGATGGCGTCGGACGCGGAGATGACCGACTGCATCGAGGAGGCACACCAGCGGTTGATCGTCGTCGCAGGCACGTTCTCGCCGAGTTCCGACAGTAGTGCGATGACCCGGGCGAGGTTGTTGTCCTGCTCGCCGCGCTGCTGAGCGCAGCCCCACATCAGGTCGTCGATCTCCTCGCCGGTGAGACCGGTTTCGGCGAGAATCTCGTCGATCAGCGGGACCGAGAGCGCCTCGCTACGAACGTCGGCGTACACGCCGTCTTCTTTCCCCTGTGGCGTCCGCACTGCCTTCACCACGACTGGTGTCTGTGACATGTACTATCGAATGTCCCTCACGGACTTAAATCCGGTCGAACTCGCGTTCCTCCGTAAAGCGTTTACAGCCGCCGACGGCACCGTCGCGGCCGATATCCGGACTTCGACCGTGAGTCGTCTATGACCGTCTCGCTCGAGAACAACCCTTATCTCGGGCTGCTGGTAATACGCGGGCATGGACGAGGACGGACCGAACGCGGCTCGAGTCGACGACGACGCGGAATCGGCGACCCGTGAGGAACGTGACGCCGATGACGCTGCCGAGGCTGCTCCCGGCGGTGACCCCGACGCGGGTGCCCCCGAAGACGCCGCTGGAGACTCCATGCCGAGCGTTCCGGATCCCGAACCCGAAGCGAACGACGTGCCGGAAGACGTACAGAAGTACGCCCGCTTCAAGAAAATGGACGGCGCACAGTACGAGCGCGTCAACGAGTTCTTGCGCGATCGGACCTACATCACCGCCCGCGAGTGGGCCATCGCGCGGCTCTGCTCGGACTTTCGGACTGAGACCGGCGTCGAGATGACGAAGATCGGCGAGAACCTGCCCGAACTCGTCCCCTTCATGACCGACACTTACACGCCCCAGGCGGTCAATCAGGCCCGCTCTTCGTTCGAGGAGAAGGTCCGCACGGCCGGCGCGACGTTCCTCTACGGCGCGATGTGTGACTTCTTTACCGCCGAGGAACTCGACGACGTGATGTACGAGGCCACCGAGGTCGCTAAGTTCCTCCTCGAGGTCGAGGGCGTCGACCTCTCGGTCGAGGACGAACTCGAGGCCGAAGAGCGCATCTCGAGCGTGATGCGCGAGGTCCGCGAGGCCAGTGAGGAACTCCGCGACCGAGACGAGGACGCCGAGTAGACCACCGAGCGACGAAACGGGCCGACAGAGAACTATAATATGGCTGCAGTGACTCGGTCGGCATACGAATGAACGGCTCACGCGACGCACAGGAGAGTTCCGTCGACGATGGAGGACCTCCGCTTCAGCTGATCGCGCTCGGTGCCGGTGCGATAGACGTCCCGGTGTTCGCCTACGTCAGCCTCGTACTGTTCGACGATCTGGCCTTCGGCGCGTTCGTCGGCCTCGTCGTCGGCCTCGGGATGTACCTGCTGTTGCCTGAGATCATGGCCGACAACGGTGAAGCCGACGACGAGGTCCCGTCGGTCGAGGTCGGGACGCGACTCCGCGGCTTCCACCGGACGGCGGCCGGACTCGCGCTCCCGCCGGCCGCGGTCACGCTATTTGGCTGGCGGTTCGTCTCGGAGGCCCTCCTCATGGGCGTGCTCGTCGCTCTTTTCATCGCGGCGGTGATCTACGTCTCGCTCGCGGTGTTGCTCCCCCAACGGCTCGCGTAGCGACGGCGGGGCCGCTTGAGCCCTCGACCCGTTGCGTCTGCGCGTCCGCTCTTTTTGCTCGCTCGAGGGATAGCCTACCTGCATGACCGACCTTCCTCTCGAACCAGAGAACGGCTGGGAGTCGCTGTATATCGCCGGCGAGTGGACCGATGCCGGCGATCGGGAGACGATCACCGACGAGAACCCCTATACGCGCGAGGAGATCGCGACCGTCCCCGCGGGAACCGACGGCGACATCGATGCGGCCTACGAGGCCGCGGCCGAGGCACAGGAGGCGTGGGCCGAACAGCCGCCCCAGGCCCGTGCGGGCGTGATCAACGCCGCGATCCAGTTTGTGAGCGACAACCGCGAGGAGATCGCCGACCTACTGACCCTCGAGGGCGGCAGCACGCAGGTCAAGTGCGAGGCCGAGATCCAGACCGCCCGTGGGATGATGCAACAGGCCGCGAGCTACCCGTTCCGGATGGACGGCCAGCACATGGACTCGATCACTCCCGGAAAGGAGAACATCGCCGAGCGGGTGCCTGTCGGCGTCGTCGGCGTCATCTCGCCGTGGAACTTCCCGCTGCACCTCTCGATGCGTGCCGTCGCACCGGCGATCGCGGCCGGCAACGCGGTCGTCCTGAAACCCGCCTCGAACACGCCGATCACTGGCGGCCTCCTGCTCGCGCGCATCTTCGAGGCGGCCGGCGCGCCCGAGGGGATCATCAACGTCGTCACTGGCCGGGGCTCCGACATCGGCGACGCGGTCGCCGACCACGAGACGCCACGGGTGTTGGCCTTCACCGGCTCGACCGAGATCGGCCAGCGCGTCGCCGAGAAGGCCGCCAGCAACTGCGCGCTACCGGCCCTCGAACTCGGCGGGAACAACGTCCACGTCGTCACCGAGAACGCCGACATAGAGCGGGCCGTCGACGGCGGGACATTCGGCTCGTTCCTCCACCAGGGCCAGATCTGCATCTCGATCAACCGCCACCTCGTCCACGAAGACGTCTACGACGACTACGTCGACGCACTGGCCGACCGGGCCGCTTCGCTACCGACTGGCGATCCGCGCGAGGAGGACACCGTCGTCGGCCCCATCATCGACGAGAGCCAGCGCGACCAGATCATCGAGTACGTCGAGGGATCGGTCGACGAGGGCGCGACCCTCGCGGCCGGCGGCGATCACGACGATCTCGTCGTCGAGGCCACCGTCCTCGCCGACGCCAACAACGACATGGCCGCGGCCTGCAACGAGCACTTCGGCCCTGTCGCGCCCGTGATCCCCTACTCGAGCGACGAGGAGGCGATCGAACTGGCAAACGACACGATCCACGGGCTTTCGGGCTCGGTCCACAGCGAGGATCTCGAGCAGGCTCGAACGATCGCCGACGGAATCACCACGGGGATGATCCACATCAACGACCAGCCAATTAACGACGAGCCCCACGTTCCCTTCGGCGGGATGAAGCAATCCGGCATGGGCCGGTACAACGGCGACCAGATCCTCGAGGAAGTGACGACGACGAAGTGGATCTCGGTCCAGCACGAGCCCCGCGAGTACCCGTTCTGAGGCGCTTGGGCCGTCCCCGGAAGAGGCGCTCGGTTGACCTTCGGGGCTCCGGTCGACGAATCGGCCGGTTTCGGAACACTTGAGCCCCGGCGGTAGAAAGAGCGGCCGTGTCCCGCGATCGCCTGTTCGCCTCTCTCTGCGGCTTCGTCTTTCTCATCAATCTCGCCAGAATCGTCTTTGCGCCGCTGCTGGACGTGTTCATCGCCGAATTCGGGATCACCGAGGCGACCGCCGGCCTCATCGCGACGCTGGTGTGGATCGGGAGTGCGTCCCTTCGACTGCCGACCGGCTGGCTACTCACGAAAGTCCCGCGTCACCGCGTCGTGCTCGGCTCCGGCGTCGTGCTCGCGCTCTCGAGCGGGATCGCCGCGACCGCGACGACGGTCCCCCACCTCATGGCTGGTTCCTTCCTCATGGGCATCGCGTCCGGAATCTACTTCGTTTCAGCGAACCCGCTCCTGAGCGAACTCTATCCGGCCCGCGTCGGTCGTGTCATGGGAATCCACGGGGCCTCGAGCCAGATAGCCGCGGTAGTCGCCGCACCGTTCGTCGCACTCGCGCTCGTCGTCGACTGGCGGCTCTCGCTGTGGGCGATCGCCGCGGGTGCGGCGGTCATTACGGCCGCGACGTGGACCGCCGCGAAGCGAACCAAACTGCCGACGGCCGGCGCGGCGGATCGAGACTTCGTCGACGGCGCGCTCTCGGAGTGGCGCATCATCGCGACGGCGCTGGCGCTCGTCGGCGCGGCCGTGTTCGTCTGGCAGGGCGTCTTCAACTTCTACGAACTCTATATGCGGTCGAAGGGGCTCTCCGAGCAGGCCGCAGGTGCGTTGCTCACGCTCGTTTTCGCCGCCGGCGTGCCCGCGTTTTTCGTCAGCGGTGATCTCGCCGACCGACTCCCGCACGTCTCCTACCTGCTCGGTATCGTCGGCGCGTTCGCCGCGAGTCTGCTCGTACTGACCGTCGTCGAAGGCCTGCTCGCGATCGCCGCTGTCACCGCGGTCCTCGGCGCTACTGTCCACGCGGTGTACCCGGCCGCGGACACCTACCTCCTCGATACGCTGCCGGATTCGACGCGGAGCAGTGCCTACGCCACGTTCAGCTCCGTCTGGATGCTGACCCAATCGCTGGGATCGGTCGCCGTCGGCCTGTTCCTCGAGCGCGGGTACACCTACGACGCGGTGTTTACCGGTGCTGCACTGTGTCTCGGCGCGACGATCGTCGCTCTTGCCGCGCTCGAGCGGGCGGGGCGGCTGCCGAGTTGAACCGTTTCAGAACGGATGGCCGCTGCTCGAGCATCGCTTGTAGCGGTATACGAGGGGTGTTGAACCACGCGAAGACGATCACCTCGCTTCGCTCGGTGCTGTGACTTCTCTCTTTCACATCCCGCGTCTCGCACTCGTCACTCACGAGTTGCTCGTGACGAGTGCGAGGGTTGGGATTTGAACCCAAGGACCCCTACGGGAGCGGGTCTTAAGCCCACCGCCGTTGGCCTGCTTGGCTACCCTCGCACAGAATGCAGTCGGTCGTTGTCCCGGGGTGGGGATGTGCGTTTCGATGTTCGTGCCCGCTCGAGGCGCGACGTCGGCCTACCAGTCGACGCTCAGCGTACCGTCGCCGTGTGGGTCGGGTGCGATCTCCTCGTCGGTCCGGCGGTCGACGACGTGGATGCAGCCGTCGTCTTTCTTCGCGGGACAGACCTCCGCCGCGCGGACGTTGTGTTCCAAGTCCTCCTCGCCGAAGAAGTACTCGTCGGGCTGGGCCATGCCCGACGCGATGGACATCTCCCAGTTGTCACTGACCTCGGCGCACTTGCCCGCGCCGAAGCACTTGTTCGCCTCGAAGATGATCTTGTAGGGTTTCTCCTCGACTGGCGGCGCGTCGCTGGAGCCGACGTCGCTGGCGCGCTGGATACCGTCGTCGCTCATGTGTACCCGTTCGAGCGAGCCGTCTTTCGCGTTACGGTTGGCGCGAACCGTGACGAGAAGCGACTCGAGGTCGCGTCTCCGGACTGATCGCTTTTGCGAGCCGACGCCGATTCCATGTCGGGAAAGACGACCACTTCAAAAACATTCAATGAGTTTATTCTCTATCGAGAACTATCGAGAAGACCAATGTGACAGAACGAGTACGAGTATACAACTCCATGTCAGATACGTATCGACCTGGGGGCGATTCGTCCGGTTACGGTTTCGGCCGACGGCGAACGACTCGACGCGACAACGAGTGAGACGGGCGTCCGCTGTGATCGTGCACGGGGCAGGCGATACTGTGGCCCACGGCGAATCGGACTGAGCGACTTCGCAGTAAAATTGCACACTCGAGACTCGCATGCGGCCGCGTCGTCGACGCTGAGTCCGTGTCTCGCCGGTGAACCGTCGACCGATCTCTGATAGCGTTTCGGTTTCGGTCTCGGTTCCGAAATCGATGACAGTCCGTTGGCCACCCACGCCTGCGTTGGTAGGAATATTTAATTCCATGGATGTTTATATGTCTATCCACACCCAGAAGTAAACTATAGAGAAGTTTATCAACTATCTTCGCACTATCGACTCTTTCGAATGGCGCTTGGCTCACTGTCTCTTCGAGCCGCCCGTACTCGGTCGGGCGCGTCAATTCTCTCGCTTCGGCGTCGGTCTCTTGAAGCGACCGTCCGACGGATGGTGATTTGATCGGTAATCACATCGGTTCGTTCTCCTTCGGCCTAGTTCGGTGTCCAGCGGCGGCGCGACTACCGCTTACGGAAACCGCGGTGCCGGAACAATGTATCCCGTGAACGCGCTTGTCGACGGTTGGTATCACCGAGATAGCGCTTGGAACGCAAGAGGGTTACAAGCATAGGTCTGTAATGGATATCAGAACAGTTCCGACTCGAGCGATCCGACTTCGTCCAGTAGCACCTGTCCGATCTCCTCGGTGGTCGACTCGTCGATGCCCAGCCGATACGTCGGCCCCCCGATCGAGAACGCGCCGACGACCTCGCCGTCGGGACTCATCACGGACGCGCCGACAGAGCGGTAGCCGTCGATCAGTTCTTCGTCGTTGATTGCGTACCCGCGGCGCTGTACCGCCTCGAGTTCGTCGTACAGCGTCGACTCGTCGGTGATGGTACGATCTGTTGTCGCCGGTAGCCCCCAGCGGTCGATAATATCGCGTACACGAGAGTCGGACATCGACGCCAGCATGGCCTTCCCGGAGGCACAGTTGTGCATGTGAAAGCGATTGCCCGCCCGAAACGGGCCGGATTCGGACAGCCCCCGGTGATTCGATTCACCGATCGCGTACTCGAGGGAGTACGCGCGGCCGTGTTCCTCGACGATGAAATCGGCTTCGTGCCCGCTCCTCTCCGCGAGGGTGTGGACCCGTCGTCGCGCCGTCGCATACTGCGGGTTTCGCTCCCGCGCGTGTTCGCCGAACGGCAGGAACTCGAGACCGACGTGGTACGTGTCCTCGTCGCGGACGAGAAACCCCTCGTCGACCAGCGTGTGGAGGTGGTTGTGGACGGTGCTTTTCGCCAGATCGAGACGGTCGGCCAGCTCGCTCAGCGTGGCACCGTCGTCGTCGTAGACCGCCCGAACGAGTGCGAGCGACGTCTTCGTCGTCTTGACCGGTCGGGGGCGATCGTTCGTCATGGGTTTAGCTCCCATCCCGTCGGCGCATAAGCGTTCGGGATGTGTGAACAGTATTTTGAAACATCTTCCGGAATCTCTGTTATTTTCTTTATAGAGGGATCGAAAGTATGATTTCGGAGACGCGATATGCCGACCGGCTTACGAGATCGACCGCGACGACGGTTGACACCCGATCAAAGCTCGTCCGACGGGTTGCTTCGACGGAGTCGCGTTCGGACTGTGTGAACTGACGAGAGCGCGCGCCGCTCCGTATCGGTTAGGCACGGTCATCGGCCGCACCGCCAGCGAACGTCCGGCGGACCGTTCACACGTTTCGAAACAGGGGCCGGGCATCGGGACCGTCGTCTCGGTCCGCGTGTAGCGTGGACGGGCGGCGTTAGTCGGCACCGCAGCGACCAGTCCACCCACACCGTCGACACCACTCGTCCGACGCGTCGGTCGGTCGCCCGCAGAGCGGACAACTCGTTTCAGTCATCGTCGGTCGTGATGTCGGCGGACAGCCCCTGTGCCATTTCGATGTCGTTCGAGTTGTTCAGCGTCCACGCGGTGCGTTCGGTGACGGCCTCGATCACTTCCCGACCGCTCGGATAGCCGTTGCCGGACTTGCCGACGCCGCCGAACGGCAGGTGAACCTCCGCGCCGATACACGGCAGGTTGCCGTACGCGAGCCCGACCTCGGCGTTATCGCGGTAGTAGTTGATTTCGCGGTAGTCCTCGGAAATAATCGCGCCCGCGAGCCCGTACTCGGTATCGTTGTGGATTTCGACGGCGTCCTCGATATCGCCCGAGTACTCCATGAGCGCGACGTGGGGGCCGAAGACCTCCTCTCGCGTACAGCGGCGGTCCGCCTCGTGATCTGCCTCGTAGACGAACGGGCCGATCCAGTGGCCTTCGTCGTGGCCGTCCGGGATTTCGTCGTCGGCCAGTTCGTCGCGGTCGACGAGGACGTTGACATCTTCGCTTCGCGCGAGTTCGTTATACTCGAGGACCTTCTCCTTGTGCTCGCCTTCGATCAGCGGGCCCATGAAGGTGTCTTCGGCGAGCGGATCGCCGACGGCGACGTTCTCGGCGACCTCGACGAATCGCTCCTTGAACTCGTCGTAGATGTCCTCGTGGACGATCAGGCGCTCGGCCGAGACGCAGCGCTGACCGGTCGTCTTGAACGAACTCATCACGGCCGAGTGGACGGCCGTGTCGAGGTCGGCCTCGTCGGTGACGACGACCGCGTTCTTCCCGCCCATCTCGCAGGCCGCGATCTTTCCGGGCTGTTCGGCGACGGTCTGGCCGACTTGTTGGCCGACCTCGGCCGAACCGGTGAAGAGGACGGTGTCGACGCGCTCGTCCTCGACGATGGCCTCGCCGGCGTCGCCGAAGCCCTGCACCATGTTGAAGACGCCGTCGGGGATGCCGCTCTCCTCGAACATCTCGGCGACGATGTGTGCACACCACGGCGTCTGTTCGGCGGGCTTCCAGACGACGGTGTTGCCCTCGACCAGCGAGACGGCCATGTGCCAGAAGGGGATCGCGACCGGGAAGTTCCACGGCGTGATACAGCCGACGACGCCGCGAGGTTTCCGCCGCATGTACGCGTCCTTGCTCCCGATCTCCGAGGGCACGACGTCACCGTGGGGATGGCGGGCGTTACCGGCGGCCCATTCGACCATGTGTGCGGCCTCGACGACGTCGGCTTTCCCTTCGGAAATCTCCTTGCCACACTCTTTCGTGACGATCTCGCCGAGTTCGTCAGTCCGCTCGCGCAGTTCGTTGTAGATCTCCCAGAGGTACTCCGCGCGGTCGATATGCGACAGGGAGCGCCACTCGGCCTGGACGCTGTCAGCCGCCTCGAGTGCCGCGTCGACGTCCGCTTCGGTTCCCCGGTGGAAGGTCCGGAGCGTCTCGCCGGTCGCCGGGTTCTCGCTCTCGAAGGTCTCGTCGCCCGCACCGTCGGTCCACTCGCCGTTGATGTAATGACGTTCGGGCTGGGCCGTCGTCTGTTGACTCATATGATCTCCCTCGCGGATCAGTCCGGAATAACAGTGGCCTCCCATGGTCGGGCACTCCCACCACCGGCTGACACGCCGGTCGGCAGACAGTATGCTTATGGTGCTCACACGAAAACGAACGATGCGAAACCGAGCCATGAGCAGCACGAGTTCTACAACGACCGCGACAGGGTCCGGGGCGGCGGATGGGACGCGACTCACACTCGAGATCTGGCATCCAGACTGCTGGGGACTGCAGGCGACCGAGGCGGCCGATGCCGGATTGCTCGTCCACACTGCCCACCGGACCGTCGAGGGAACGGTCAAGGGTCACTTCACCGCCTACGCCGATACGGCGGGTCAACTCGACGAGTTCGTCGCGTTCGCCGACGAATCGCCGCTGACGCACTCGACGGTCGAGCTTGGCCAGGGCTCGACGGGGACGGCACCGGATCCGGGAAACGTGACCCGCGAACTGTTCGTCGAATACGAGCCGGAACACAGCATCAGCGACACGCTCGCCTCCCACGGGTTCATCCACGAGGCGTCGGTCCGCGTCGAGGCCGGCCTCGAGCACTGGCCGGTCTTCGTCGCTGACGACCGGACGGCGATCCGGGACCGACTCGAGGCGATCCGTGCCGAGACCGACGCCACCATCTCGGTCAGCAAGATCGCCTCGCCGGCGGGCGATCCGTCGGGGACGCCGGATCGAATCGATCGCTTGACGCCTCGCCAGCGGGAGGCGTTCGAACTCGCCTGCGAACACGACTACTACGCGTGGCCCCGCGAGATTAGCACGCGCGAACTCGCCGACGAACTCGGCGTCTCGAAGACGACGCTGCTCGAGCACCTCCGAAAGGCCGAGGCGAAACTGCTCAACCCCGACGACGCCTGACCGCGGCCCGATTAATTCACTCCGAAAACGAACGAATCTTGTGGTCGGGTATCCATTTAGGATCGCTCCGTCCCAGCGATACGGTATGATTCCGCCGATCGCGAGCCGCTTCGTCGCCGATACGACCGTTTCAGGGACGTTAGATCACGTCTCAGACTGCAACGACGAGGACCTGGGCGCTATCGTCAATCTCCTCGGCGAACACTACCACGAGCGTAGCCCCGCGGACGAGGACGCCGACGAGTACTGCCGGCTCGCGTCCGAACTGGCTAGCCGCGATCTCAACGGTTGTCTCTCGGTCAAGCCGTCCCAGATCGGGATCGACGTCGGCCCCGACGTCTTCACGGCGAACTTCGAACGGATCGTCGAAGCCGCGGCCGCCGAAGACGTGTTTGTCTGGTGTGATATGGAAGATCACACGACGACCGACACGACCCTCGACGCCGTTGAAGCGACGGCCCGCGACCACCCCGACGGCGTCGGCGTCGCCATTCAGGCGAATCTCAAACGGACGCGTGAGGACCTCCGCCGTCTCGCCGACGTTCCGGCCGCAGTCCGACTCGTCAAAGGTGCTTACGACGAACCGCCGTCGGTCGCCTACGAGTCGAAGTCGGCCGTCAACGACGCCTACGAGGAGCACCTCGAGTACCTGTTCCGCGAGTTCGACCGCGGCGTCGCGGTCGGGAGTCACGACCCGCAGATGCTCGAGCACGCTACCGAGCTCTACGAGGAGTACGGAACGCCGTTCGAGATCCAGATGCTCATGGGTGTTCGCGAGGACGCCCAACGCGAACTCGCCCGGAAGGGCTACGAGGTCAACCAGTACGTTCCGTACGGCGATAAGTGGATGCAGTACTTTTACCGACGGGTACGCGAGCGCAAAGAAAACGCGTTGTTCGCGCTTCGGGCCGTCCTCGGCGTCTGATCGAGTGCAGGTCAGTAACGCCGAGGAACCGCTCCTACTGACGACAGCGCATAAGACCCGTTTCAGACGAGAGACGATACTATTCCTGTCGGTTCGCGAATCACCGAGTACACGTGCTCAGCGTACACGGAGTTCACAGTTTTAGTCATTGATCGCTGAACGCATCAGCCACCGGCAATATAGACATCTGTGCGTAATCGTATAGTACTGCGATCTGCTGTTTGCTCAGCGAGACATTGATAGATCGAGGCTGAGCCGAAGGGAGTTCCTCCTTGGAGAATGAACACTGATCGAGGACCCCCGCACTGACCTACGGGTTCTTCGAATATACTGATTTTGAGACCGATACAATGGGGGACCGAACGATTTCACGAGATATGGTACGGCAGTCAGACCAGCACAGAGCGATGGCTGATCGCCTCCACGACCTCTACAACTACTTTAGAATCACCAAGTACTGGAGGGTCGACCCTGGTTATAGCATTCGAGCAGGCGGTTTGATATAACGATATCCACGATACGAGAACAGGAAGGTTTATACAAACGTATCATTCATGTTTTTTCGTAGCATGGGAGAAGATACAGGACTCGCCCGTGATCAGTGGGCAACACGGTTTGGTTTCGTTATGGCACTGGTCGGAGCTGTGGTGGGGTCTGGCAACATCTGGCGAATGCCGTATGTTGCTGGAATGAACGGAGGTGGGGCGTTTCTGGTTATATATCTCGTCCTACTGTACCTCATCGCCGTCCCTGGATTAATGGCAGAAACGCTTCTCGGCCGGTACACGCAAAGTGGAGTCATTGGCGCGTTTAAGAACTTCCTCGGAGAGGGGTGGTCCGAAGGGTTGGGCCTCGTAGTCGTCATCGTCAATATCGGGTTGATGTCTTACTACGCCCCGGTAATCGCGTGGACAATCTACTATCTAGTGCACGCAGTACTGGGAACGTTCTACCAACCTGGATTCGACCCCACGGCGTTCTGGGCCGCGTTCTCTGGGTCACCACTGTTAGTCGTGGGACTGCACACGTTAGTTGCGGTTCTAGTCGGATTCGTCTTACTTTTCGGTATCTCGGATGGTATTGAACGAGTCGTTAAATGGATGATCCCGGCTTTGGTGGTGACGCTGTCCGCAGTCGCTATCAAAGGACTAACGCTCCCTGGAGCAATGGAAGGGCTCGCGTTTGCGTTCAATCCTAAGTGGGAGTACATGACCGATGCAGATACGTGGATTGCTGCTCTTGGTCAGGCACTCTTCTCAACCGGGCTGGGATGGGGTATTGCACTCACTTACGGTAGCTACCTCGGAGAGAACGACGACGTTCCGCTCGGCGGCGGTCTGATCACCGCGGTTGGGAACACGAGCATCGGTTTACTTGCCATCTTTACCGTGTTTCCTGCCGTCTTCGCGTTCGGTCTAGAACCGACTACGGGAACTGAGTTGACCTTCGTTTCGCTCGTTTCTATCTTCCCAAGTATGACCGGCGGCTACATCTGGGGCCTTCTGTTCTTCCTTGGCTTCCTGTTCGCTACATACTCGTCCGGCCTCGGTATCACAGAGGTCGGGGTAACGACGGTCAAAGAAGAGACGCGTCTGACCCGTACTCAGTCCGTGATAGCAGTTGTCGGCGCTTGGTGGTTGCTCGGGATTCCGAGCGCGTATTCCTCTGAGTTCCTCGGATGGATGGACTTCATGTTCGGCAACTTCGGACTCCCGCTCGCGACGTTGATGATACTCCTCCTTGTCGGCTGGGTGATTGATTCGAAACGCGCTCGCATCCTCGACTTAAATCACAACAGTGACGTCTATATTGGCTCTTATTGGGATCCGATCATCAAATACGTGATTCCGACCGTGATGGTCTTCATTATGGGATATTACTTCGCAACCAATATCGAGGACCCGCGGGCAATCAGCGGTCTCGCCCTCATGGCTGGGCTTACTATCGGGAGTATCCTACTCATGCAGTTCATTCGGAGAGGAAAGACGAATGAACCCGCTCTGACGCCAGGAGGTGACTGATAATGGCGGAGACATTAACTGCATTCGGTTGGGGCGTCATGCTGTCGATGATAATTACTCTGTGGTGCGCTTCCCTATTGGCTCTCAGAAAAACCCTTTCTGAAGAGGACAAGAAAGCCGAGTTAATCACCCAACAGGGGGCGATAGAGAGCTACTCCCCACGCGCTCTGTTCGAACTCCGTGAGTGGATCGAGAACCACCCTAACGACCCGTATCGTGAGATAGCGGTCCAGCGGTACAACGAGTGTGTTGAGACTCTGAAAGAGATCGATGAGCCGTTTTACAACTGGAACGACTCTCAGATATCCAACTTAGAGAGACTATAGGTTGCCGTTGCGGATCTAACTGCCGTCTTTTTCATTGGCACTGAGATCCCCCAGGAGCGAAATCATTATACTTGAACTTGCGGATGATAGGATATGCAGTCTGACGTGCTTATTGAGTCGATCGACACGCATACAGGTGGCGAGCCGACTCGCATCATCACTGGCGGTCTCAATCGAGAAGTATTCGAGGGCGGAACAGTTCAAGAGCAACGCGATAAGTTTGCCGAAGAATTCGACCACTTACGTAAGTTCCTAATGAAGGAGCCACGGGGCCATGACGATATGTTCGGGGCGATTACGGTCCCACCCTCTTGTGACGAAGCAGACCTTGGATTATTCTTCATGGATAATGAGGGGTACCTCGACATGTGTGGGCACGGGACTATGGGCGTCGTGACCGCATTGATAGAAACGGGACGACTAAAAGCGAAATCACAGTTACGAATCGAAACGCCAGCAGGTATCGTCTCAGCGCGTCCAGAGATGAGTAAGGACGGGAGGGTTGACCGAGTTGCGGTCCAGAACATCACCTCATATATTGTTGATAAAGTCGAAGTTACCCTGTCGCTTGGCAGCAGAACGGTCGTAGTACCGGTAGCCGTTGTCCACGCTGGTAACGTATTCGCACTCGTCCCTGCGTCCGCAGTTGACCTCGCAGTTACGACGGAGAATACGGACAACTTCGTGGAATTAGGTCTCGAAATTCGGCGGACCATCAACCAAGAGATCGACCTTCAAGACCCACTTTCTGGACAAAGTACGACAGTAGATATTACGGAGTTCTACGAGTCAGCCAACGACGCCGACCGAAACGTCGTTATTTTCGGCGAAGGGCAAGTTGATCGGTCCCCGTGTGGAACCGGGACTTGTGCCAAAATGACCCTTCTTCACGACGAGGAGGAACTTGACCTTAACGAGCCGTACCGGTACGAAAGCGTGGTCGGAACGCGTTTTGAAGGCGAACTTCAAGACCACGAGGACAGAGACGGTACCCGTGTGATGACATCGGAGGTTGCCGGATCCGCGTCTATCGTCGCGACCCACAAGTTCTTACGTGATCCTGACGACTCGGTCCCACATTTCAGTGTCTAAATCTGACAACATTTCGATACTAAGAAATTCGGGCTAAACGACGTTAGGAGGGTCAGTAAGTCGAAGGGGTTGGATCGGAGAGGATTCGGTTGTTCAGAACGAAAATTTCCTGCTCCACGAGGGTTGCGTCGCGGATAAAGAGTTACGAGAGAACGAGCGAATCCACTGCCCCAAGCGGTAGCGGTGGATTCTCCGCTATACCCTGATTTCGTTGTTGGCCTTCCCCAACTACGGGCTCTCGTTCGCCGACGCGCGTCCGTCGGACGGACAACTAAAACCCTCGGTCATGATCAATCGCAGCCCAGCGGAACTGTCGAGCACGAGCCGGTTCTGCCCGTACTGCGGTGGTGGCAAGTTCGTAGAAACCGATCTAACGACGGCGAACGAAGGTTCAACGATTACCGTTCTCACGCCCGCGTTCACCCTCGCGCTTGGAGTTTCCCGGTCGGCAAGGACGTGACGGCTCGAAAGCTCGTTGGGACGGCGATCGCGCTCGGCGGAACGACGCTCGTCCTCGCCGACTAGTACGAACTGGCGACGATCGGAACTGGGAGCCTCGTCAGAATCGCGTTGCTCGTCGTCGGGAGCGCGGGCTGGGCAGCCTATAGGTGTATGGAAAGCCGTTGGTCCGTCGGTACTCGGCTCTCGAAACCGTGACGTACTCGACGCGGCTCGCGGTTCCGATGCTCGCGGTCTTGGTGCTAATCGAACTCAGCCGTTCGAACGCGACGGTTCGATCGATCTCGGTGACCGACCCGCTCGTCGCCGCCGTCCTCTATCTCGGCGTCTTGAGCACCGCTATCGCCTGGGTCTGCTGGTACAAGGGGCTCGAGCGCAGCGACACGGGAACGGTAGCGGTTTCGTTTTTCGCCCAGCCGGTCGTCGGCGCGGCCCTGGGTGTCGTATTCCTCGGCGAATCGGTCGGCACCGCGTTCCTCGCCGGCGGGGGACTGCTGGCGCTTGGCGTTTCAGCCGTGATGACCTCGCCGTCCTCGTAACAGCGGCGAATCGGCGATCTATCTGACTCGATACTATTCTGTATAGGCGATACTAACGTCCGAGAAGCCTTACGGAGGTGGCCGCTCGAGGAAGACGGCAACATCAGATCGAGCGCGGTCTCGGTTCGCTCGAGGTTCCCGAAGATGGCGGGAAGAGGGCGATAGGCGACCGATATCGAGAAGACGGTGATATCGAAGTAGGTGATCCGCCGTCCACAGACTGCAAGGAACGAAATCGGGACCGGATTAACCACGGAAAGCGCTGTTCTGCGATAATGGGCGCGTATCGTCCGTAGACAGGCAAATCTACTCAGACGGAGTCGTCGTTGTGTGGCTGGCCGTCCACACCGCGCTCCCAGTGAGACGGTCGGCTGCTGTATCGCTCTGAACTACGCTCTTATTGAGACATATATTGTAATATATTTGAGTTCCGAAACGAGAACGGTCGTCAGTGATTCCCTCATCGGTGCGGCGGTCGAGGACACGGACGCGGCCGTTGTCGTTCCTCGCGGAGTCGCTGTTGTCGCCTACATATACCGTTCGAGCGCGGTCTTTCGCGGTACGGGTGAGACGGAGATCTGCGCCTGCAGAAAGTGAAAACGAATTGCTATATAACGCAGAATGCTATACGGGACAGTAATGGCCAGTGAATTGAACGTGAACGCTCGAGGTGGACTTTTGCTCCTCGGGAATCTATTTCCACTTGCTGAAATCGCAGTTCTCGGATGGCAACTGCATGAAGTGCTGTTCGTGTATTGGCTCGAGGTCGGATTCATTGTCATCCTCTACAGTGGACTAGTACTGTTTGCGAGCCGAGAACCGAAACCGGATGATCGGGATCTCAACCCACCGAAGCCCAAGATTCCGCTTTTGGATACACGGTCGGGTGTCATACAGCCGGTCGACTGGCTACCACCACTATACCGCCGAAATGTTCCATACGCTGTCGGACAATTCGTCTGGGGAATCGTTTTCTGGTGGTCTCTCTCGGTACTGCTGATCATCTTTTCGTATCCCGGATCGGTCGAGACCGGTGCCGAGGGACGGGCCCTTTTCGGCGAAGGGCTAGCCGCCATAGTAGCGACATCCTCTCCCGTACTTCTCCTCAATGGACTCGTACTGCTCGTCTCACAGCTTCTATTTATTCGTCATTTTTTCGCACATCACACGTACAAAACCCTCTCAGCACCCATGATCGCTGAAATCCCAGCTCGGAAGATCGGATTTTGGATAGTTGTGGGGGTCATCGCACAAATCGTCGTCCCGCTACTACTCTGGCCAGTGGCTATCGTGTTCGACGCGAAAAGCGCTATCGAGAGCGCGATTCCCCTGTTCCCGATTTTCGCAAAGCTCACGATGGAGTGGTCGATCTACGGGGAACGCTGGGTCGATCAGTCCGATGGCCTTGCCCGTTGGTTCACTCCCAGTGATCCACGAACAGGTAAGTGATGGTCGGTAATCGCTGCACGTGCCTCTCTTCTTGCGCTGCGTCTCTCTGCTCGCGCAGTCATTCGAGAACTTCGACGGACGAAGCGTGAATTCGACGGAGCCATTCGCTCGCGAACAGATCTGTCGTAAATCGATTACGCCGGGACCTCCCCTTTTGGCTTCGGCAGATCGTACGTGACGCCGGTTAGCTCGCTCGAGACCCGCCACAGCCGGCGGGCCGTCTCCTCGTTGTAGGACCGGTCCGAGGAGGCCTGGCGTTCGGGCGTGCCGCGCATGTTCTGGAAGCCGCCGGGGCCGTAGTACGCGCCGCCCTCGGCGTCGGGCGAAGTGGCGGCGTACAGCGTCGGCAGCGCTCCCATTTCGGCGGATTGTGCGGCCACCGTGTTCATGACTTGCATCGCAGCCTTCCGGAGGCGGCTGCCGCGCTGTTCGGGGCCGCGCAGCTGTAGCTGGGTGTCGGCGTAGCCCGGATGCACCGCCATGCTCTTGGCGTGTGCGTCGGCGGTGAGCAGCCGGCGTTGGAGTTCGTAGGCGAAGAGGACGTTCGCCAGCTTCGACTGGGCGTAGGCGTCCCACTCGTCGTACGAGTCCTCACTTTGGAGATCGTCGAAGTCGATCTCGCCGCGTTCGTGGACGCCGCTCGAGACGGTGACGATCCGCGAGTCGGGCTCGTCGTCGAGGCGCAGGTTCTCGAGCAGGAGGCCGGTGAGCGCGAAGTGGCCGAGGTGGTTGACGCCGAACTGGGTCTCGAAGCCGTCCTCGGTTTCCGAGCGGGGGATCGCCATCACGCCGGCGTTGTTGATCAGGACGTCGATCGGCTCATCGCCGAGGCGGTCGGCGAACGTGTGGATCGACTCGAGGCTGCCGAGATCGCACTCCTCGACGCGGAGATCGGCGTCGGGGATGTCCTTGCGGACATCGTCGGCCGCCTCTCTGCCACGCTCCGTGCTCCGGCAGGCCATGATCACCGTCGCGCCGTTGCGCGCGAGTTCGCGGGTCGCCTCGAGACCGATGCCGCTGTTCGCGCCCGTGATGGCGATCGTACGTCCGTACTGGTCGGGAACGTCGTCGGCTGTCCAGCCCATATCCGCGCTACGCCGTCCGTGACCTAAATAGCCACCCTGTAAGCAGCGCTCGAGCGGGGCGAAAATCCGCACTCGAGCGAGTAACCTGCGAAAAATTGTTTCGGACTCGGCCGCAGTCGGGCTGTCTTACTCGTAGTCGACTGAAACCGACTCGAGGACGACGTCTTCTTTCGGCTGGTCGTTCGCGTTCGTGTCGACGTTTCCAATCTCGCGGACGACGTCCATGCCGTCGGTGACCTTGCCGAAGACGGAGTGGCGGTCGTCGAGGTGGGGCTGGGCGTCGAGCGTGATGAAGAACTGCGAGCCGTTGGTGTCTGGCCCGGAGTTCGCCATGCTCAGGATGCCCTCGTCGTCGTGGCGCAGGTCGTCGTGGAACTCGTCGTCGAACTGGTAGCCGGGGCCGCCGCGACCGGTCTCGGTCGGGTCGCCGCCCTGAATCATGAAGCCCTCGATAACGCGGTGGAAGGCCACGTCGTCGTACAGCGGCTCGCCCTCGACCTCTTCGCCCGTTTCGGGGTCGGTCCAGGTCGTGCCGCCGGTCGCCAGGCCGACGAAGTTGTCGACGGTCCGCGGCGCGCGCTCGTCGTAGAGTTCGACCTCGATGTCGCCCTTGTTCGTGTGCAGCGTGGCAGTAACGTCTCCCATACGTCGGAATCGACGGGCCGACTGAAAACGGTAGTGGTCTCGAGTCGACGGTCGTCCGCATTTCGCTCGACGCCGCGGACGACACGACCGGCGCTGCGGTCGACGGCCGGCCGCAGCTACATACCGCCGGACGTGGAACGGCGTCTTATGAGCGGTGGTACGCACACGGCGGAGGAACTAACGCTCGCGCGGTTACCGTCGGGGGTCGAACTGACGACGACGGTTCATACCTACCACGGCGACGAGCCGGGGCCGACGCTGTACGTGCAGGCGGCCCAGCACGGCCGCGAGATCAACGGTACGGAAGTGCTCCGGCGGTTCCACGACCGCCTGCCCCTCGAGTCGCTATCGGGTACCGTCATTGCCGTTCCGGTCGCGAACCCGCTGACGTTCGACCGCGTCTCCTACACTACGCCGGAGCAACTCGACAGCGCCAACCCGAACATGAATCGAATCTGGCCGGGCGACGAGGATGGCAGCCTCCACCAGCGCATGGCCGCCCGCCTCTGGGAGTCGGTTACGACGGCCGACGCCATCGTGGACCTCCATACGGGCAGTCCGGACATGCTTCCCCACGTCGTCTACCGCGAGGGCGACGAGCGCTCGCGGCGACTCGGCGAAGCTTTCGGAACCGACCTCCTGCTGTCCGAGCGGGCCGACGATGACGCCACCGACGAGTGGCACCAACGAGGCTTTGCGGGCAAACTCCGCGTTGCCGCCGCCGACGAAGGGGTCCCATCGATCACGCCCGAACTCGCGCACAACAGACAGATCGTCGAGGAGGTTGTCGAGAAGGGCGTCGAAGGCCTGCTCGACGTTTGCCGGTCCCTCGACTCGCTCCCCGGCGACGTCCCCGACCGTGATCAGACGATCGCCCGGAACCACCTCGGACGGCTCACCGCCGCCGAGTCGGGACTCTTCCGGCCGAATCCGTCGCTCGAGGTCGGTGATGCGGTCGACGAAGGTGTCTCGGTCGGCACCGTGTATCATCCGACGACGTACGAGCCGCGCCACGAAACGTCGGCCGATCGGAGCGGTATCCTCTACGCACTCACGCGAGAAGCGACCGTCACCGCGGGCGACCAACTCGCGAGCGTCGCGCTCGTCCGCAATGAGTGACGCCCGGTTTCAGGCCGAGAACCCGCCGTCGACGACCAGTCCGTGACCGTTGACGAACGAGGACTCGTCGCTGGCCAGGAACAAGATCGCGTCCGCGATCTCCTCCGGTTCGGCGAGGCGCTTGAGCGGATACTGCTGAATCATCTGCTCGCGAGCGGCCTCGGGATCGTCCTGCTCCTCGAGGTACTGATCGAGCAGGGCGGTCTCGGTGAAACCGGGACAGACCGTGTTTGCGCGAACGCCGTGAGGGCCGGCCTCGGCGGCGACGGCTTTGGTCATGTTCAGGACCGCACCTTTGCTCATCGAGTACGCCGACTGCTGGGGCAGTCCGAGGATGCTTGCCAGCGAACCGACGTTGACGATCCGGCCGTGGCCCTGCTCTTTCAGGTGTGGCAACGCCGCGTGGCAGCCGTTCCAGACGCCCTTGACGTTGATATCGATGACGAAATCGCGGATCTCGTCGTCCAGATCCTCAAGGCTCCCGCCGGGATGGCCGGTACCCGCATTGTTGACCATCACGTCCAGTCCGTCGTCCTCGGCGACCGCGTCGACGACCGCGTGGAACTGATCGCTGTCGGTGACGTCGAGTTCGTGAAACTGAGCCTCGCCGCCGTCGGCCTCGATGGCCTCGGCGACCGCTTGGCCCGCCTCGGTATCGATGTCCGTAACGATGACGCGCGCTCCCTCTTCGGCGCAGCGCTCGGCCGTCGCCCGCCCGATTCCCGTCGCTGCTCCCGTGATAACCACCGTTTCGTTCTCGAGTCGCATAGCTTCCGTATCGAACGG
The DNA here is from genome assembly GCF_046097095.1 of Natrinema sp. 74. NCBI lineage: Archaea > Methanobacteriati > Methanobacteriota > Halobacteria > Halobacteriales > Natrialbaceae > Natrinema > Natrinema sp. 74. The sequence continues at coordinate 1,470,919 of NZ_CP175698.1, read as the reverse complement.
CTGATACATAAATTCGTTCATGGCTGTGCGCCACATGGCCGATATTGTTTGCAAAGTGGTGCATTATATCGAACACTGGTAACTAACTCTCCCTCGAGCGTGGCTAGACCCCGGCCGATGCGCTCGTCCGACTGCGGTTTCGTCGATCGATGGCGGCTCGAATCGCCACTGTCGACTGTGTCGCGACGTTGCAATCGCGTCGCTCCGGATAGCATAAACAGGCCAACTTATATCTGATACTATCTACTCACACACATCTATCTCGGCCGTGCGTCGTTCCTCGTCGTCACAGCCACGGCCGCGAAATTCGAACGACGAAGCCGTCGGATACCGTCCGCTCGAGCCGTGATACCGCTATCACGTATCGCCGAACGTCTTCCCGAAGATGGACGAGACGAACCAAAGCCTCGGCGCGGAAGAACGTGGACGAGACGGTTTCATTCGCCGAAAGGAACGGAAAGCAGTGACCCGCTGTGCCTCGTGTGGCGAGCGAGATCGATTTCGGCTGCTCAGCGAGAATCAACGCCTACCGGAGCTATCGAATATATTATCTACCTCTAATAGTGGTAGGTTTCGCCGATCTCGCGTCGTTTGGATGCGTATCAACACCTTGATCCGTCAGGTTCCCGTTTTCGGACGACGTATGGCCGACTCCGGAGTTCGGGTCCGCGACGTGTGGCGACGGACCGCCGCCCTCTCGTGGCCGGTCGCGGTCCAGCAAACGCTTAACACGCTGATGCGGACGGTCGACATCCTGATCACCGGTGTTTTCTCGCCGGCGGCCGTCGCCGCGGTTGGACTGGCGGACCTCTACGCCCAGCTTCCTTTACGGATCGGGCTCGGACTCGGGACGGGGGCGATCGCCCTCTCGAGCCAGGACACCGGTCGCGGTGCCGAGGCGACTCGAGACGAGGCGATCACGCAGGCGCTTAGCATCGGATTTCTAATGGGGGTGCCGCTGGTCGTCGCCGGACTGACGCTGTCGGAGCCGCTGATCGCCCTGCTGGGTGCCGATCCTGCGGTCGTCGAGATGAGCGGCCGCTATCTCGCGCTGATCTTCGCCGCCGCGCCGATGCGTATCGTCGGTATCGTCGGCGCGCGCTCGCTGCAAGGGACCGGCGACACGCGGACGCCGATGGTCGTCAACGGCACCGCAAACGGCATCAATATCGCGGCGACGGTCGGTCTGGGACTGGGTCTCGGCCCGCTCCCGTCGCTCGGGATCGTCGGCGTCGGGCTGGCGACGGCGATCGGCCGAACGCTCGAGGCCGTCGCGATGACGGTCGCGATTGCCAGCGAGCGGACGGCGCTCTCCCTCACTCGGCCAGAGAGCGCGGTGATCACACGACAGCTCGTGGCGGTCAGCCTGCCGAACTTCGCCGAGGGACTAAGCACCTCGCTCGCGAACTTCCCTTTTAACGCCCTCCTGCTCACCTTCGGGACCGAGGTGACGGCCGCCTATTACATCGGTCGGCGGGCCTATCAGCAGTTTAGCGGCCCGCTGTATCGCTCGGCCAGCGTCGCCGCGAGTATCGTCGTCGGCCAGACGCTCGGCGAAGGCCGGCCCGACGATGCGCGCTTTGCGGGGCTTGCCATCACCGCGCTGTCCCTCCTCGCGCTCTCCTGCTCTGCGACCGTCCTCGTCGTCGGTGCGGGGCCGATCGCTCGACTGTTCACCGACGACGCGGCCACGCTCGAGTACGCCGTCACCTTCACTCGCGTCTTCGGCGGTTCGATGGTCGCCTTCGGCCTGTTCTTCCCGCTGTCGGGGTGTCTACGCGGCGCGGGCGAGACGCGAACGCCGTTTTACGCCCGCTTTACCGGTTCGTTCGGGTTCTTGCTCGCCTTTTCGTATCTCGCCGCGATTACCGCCGGCTACGGCCTATCCGGCGTCTACGCGGGCATCGTGTTGAACTACGCGTGGTGGGTGCTCGTCGTCGGGGTCGGGTTCGTGCGCGGCGACTGGGCGGAGACGGCGGCGACGATGATGGCCGAGCGAGCGGACGCGTCTGACTGAGCGCGACCGCCAGACCGTGACCGCCCGAGCGGTCGATGCCCGCAAGCGTGTTCCGCTACTCCGTCGGCGATGCGGGCGAGAGCGAGAGGGCCCGATCGGTCGGGCCGCCGTTCGTTCGTCTCGAACGCGACGGGACCCCCCACGCAAACGGATCGACCGCCTTTGGATTACATCCCTATGATTGTAACTCTCGTTGGGCGAACGGATTCGGTGGTGGCCGATAATCGCTCGAGTACCGGCCTACGCCCGCGCGGACCCGGTGGGGAACGCAGTCTCATCAATTGAATCATGTTGGCAGTGTGCACGCTCGTTCAACAGGGCCGAACGGTTAGGAAAACATCACGTTCACTTCGATCGTGTTCGCCGTCGACAGCAACTTGGTCCGAAGGTCGTTTTCCTCCCACTCGTTCTCGAGTCGGTGCTCGGGGCCAGTGACGGTGACCGCGCCGTGGACGGTGCCGTCGTTGTCGAGGATCGGCGCGCCGACGGCACTGATTCCGGGCAGGTACTCCCCGCGGTTGTACGCGACGCCTTCGTCGCGAATCGTCGTGAGCTCGTCGAAGAGGGTTTCTCCGTCCGTGATCGTTTTTTCGGTAAAAGCGGGCAGGCCCCACTGATCGATGATCGCGTCGACGCGTTCCTCCGTGAAGTGTGCGAGCATGGCTTTGCCGCCGGCCGAGCTGTGGAGGTAGACGTGCGTACCGACGTCGATGTCGCTGGTAAACGATCGGCTCCCCTCGCTGACGTTGATGATCGTCCCGAGCCCGTTCTGATGTGTCGAACAGAGCACTCGCTGGCCGGTTTCCGCCGAGAGTTCGTCGATCGGCGTCTCGGACGCGGCGTATAGCGGTTCGGCGTGTTTGACGTGTTCGCCGAAGGAGAGAAACCGGAGGCTCAGGCGGTATTCGTCGCCTTCTTGGACGACGTATCCCTTCGAGCGAAGCGTCGTCAGATGGGCGTGGACCGTGCTCTTTGCAAGTCCCGTTCGCTCGGTGAGTTCCGTGACCCCGGCACCCCCAGCCTGCCACAACGCCTCGAGAATGTCCAAGGTCTTTACCACCGCCGCCACCCGGCTTCCCCCGTTCGTGTCCGGTGTTGCCATACTACTCATTCCACGAAACGGATCAAAACTGTTCCGCTCTGCTGAACGCGAACCTCGGACGAAAAAATCTCGCCGGTTCGAATTCCGCCGCGTTCATCACCGGGCTGGCCGATATCCGCCGATCGCTCGTTTCCGTGCTAATTGAAAGTCAATCACACGGTAACGTTTAAGTAGTACGTTATGTGACATTGGCTATGGACTTCAGCGAACCGTCCGAAGCCGTGCAGATCAAGAAGGCCCTCGACGACTTCATCGAACAGGAGGTCGCGCCCCTCGAGAACGAGTACGATCAGTTTCTCGACGCTGACTACGAGAAAGAGATCGTCGACGACGAGCACCGACAGATTCCCGAGTACCGCAACATCGTCGAGCAGATCCGCGAGAAGTCCGTCGAAGCCGGCTTCTACGGGATGACGATGCCCGAGGAGGTCGGCGGCGGCGACGTCGATATCCTCACGCGAGCGATCGTCGGCGAGCACATGTCGAATCGGCCGCCGGGCTTTCACAGTTCGATTTTCGGCGGCGCGGGGGGGCCGACCCCCATCCTGCTCGCCTGCGACGAGCGACAGCGCGAGCAGTACCTCGAGCCGCTGATGGACGGCGAGATCACGACCTGCTTCGCGCTGACCGAGCCGGGTCACGGCAGCGACGCCCACCACATGGACGCTCGGGCGGAGAAAGACGGCGATGAGTGGGTGATCAACGGACAGAAGTGTTACATCACGAACGGTCCGTACGCCGACTTCGCGATGGTGTTCGCTCGCACGAGCGGCGAGGACGGTGATCTGGGCGGCATCACGTGCTTCCTCGTCGACGACGACAACCCCGGCTTCGAGGTGGGCACGATCCACCGCGCGATGGGGATGACCCCCGGGACGCACTCCGAACTGTACTTCAACGACTGCCGCGTCGGCGAGGAGCAGGTGCTCGGCGAGGTCGACAAGGGCTTCCAGTCCGCGATGGACTGGATCGGCGGCGGCCGGATCAACATCGCCGCCGGCTCCGTCGGGACGGCGCAGTTCCTGCTCGACATGTCCGTCGAGTACGCCCGCGACCGGGAGACGTTCGACAAACCGATCGGTCACCGGCAGGGGATCTCGTTTCAACTGGCCGAACTCGCGACGGACATCGAGCAGGTCCGCCAGCTCTATCGCTACGCCGCTTGGAAGATGGACAACGGCGAGCGCGCCCGCAAGGAGGAGTCGATGGCCAAACTCCGGGGCGCGAAGCTGGCGAACGACGCCGCCGATATCGCCATGCAGGTCCACGGTGGGGCCGGCTTCATGAAGGAGCTCCCGATCGAACGCAACTACCGCTCGGCCCGCGTCTTCCGCATCTTCGAGGGGACCGACGAGATCCAGAAACGGACGATCGCCCGCGAACTCATCTGAGAGTCGACGATGGACGATCCGACGGAACAGCGGACGACAGCCGTTACGACGCAGGTTTCCAGGCTCGACTTCGATATCGAGTGGCCGCCGAAACACGCCGCGGCCTACCTCGTCGAGGAACCAGTCCCGATCCTGATCGACGCCGGCGATCCGCAAGACCGCGCCGAAGCGACCATCCGCGAGGGGCTGGCCGCGAAGGGGTACGACCGCGAGGACGTCGAGGCGGTCGTCGTCACCCATCCGCACAGCGACCACATCGGGCAGGTGCCGCTGTTGCGCGAGGCCGGCGCGACGGTGTACGCCTCCCGACCCGTCCTCGAGCAACTCGAGCGCGACGCGGCCGACCTCGCCGACGGCGTCCGCGAGGTCGGTCGCTCGGCGGGCTACCGCGGTGAGGCGATCGACCGCGAGGTCGAACGCGCCCAGTCGTCGCTGGAGCGCAATCGGCGGTTGCTTGCGCCCAATGAGGCCGTCGCCTTCGAGTTCGGCGAGCCGTTTACCGTCGCGGGCCGCGAGTTCGAGGCCCTGCACACGCCCGGTCACCAGATCCACCACGCGAGCCTCGCGACGGACCTGAACGGCGAGCGCGCGCTGTTCAGCGGCGACGCGCTCATCGAGCCGTTCCGGCCCGGCGCGATCCACGTCGGCATCGATTACGGGGCCTACGACGCCGTCGACGCGTTCCACCGCGCGATGGACCGCCTCGAGGGCCGTAAGATCGACCGGGTCTACCCCGGCCACGGGCCGGTCTTCACCGACTACGAGGGTGCCATCGAGGGCACGCGCTCCGCGCTCGAGTCGCTCGCGGGCGAGACGTTCGAGGCGGTCGCGAGCGTCGGCCCCGCGACGCCGATGGAGGTCACCCGCCACCGCGCCGGCGAGGTCCGGTATCCGGCGCAGTTGCTCGACACGCTCGGCGCGCTCGGCACGCTTGAGGGCCGCGATCGGGTGCAGTACAGAGAGCGTGACGGGGTCCGCCACTACTCGGTCAGGAAGGCCTCGCCGTGATCGAGCGGGAGGACGACGCGGTCGGCGATGCCGCCGTAGACGTCCTCGGCCTCCGCGAGTAACGCTTCGGGCGGCGCTTCGATCGCGAACGTCGCCACCATCTCGTCGGTAATCAGGTCGGTCATTTCGTCCCAGCGCTGCTCTTTCGAGAGTTCGTGTAGCTCCTCGCCGACGGAGCGCCAGCCGTGGTGGTCGAGCACGTCGTGATAGGTCCGCGTGCTGCCGTAGAAGGCGATTCGCCGCTTAACCTCCGCGCGGGACCGCTCGCGCTCGGCTTCGGTCTCGCCGGTCACGACGAACGGGCTCGCCGAGAGCGACACGTCCTCGAGCGAGCGGTCCCCGCGGTCGGCCCCCTCGGCGACGGTGGGAGCGATGACCTCGTCGGTGTAGCCGGGGGTGTTGAAGACGTGCATGTCGAGCCCGTCGCAGAGCTCGCCCGCGAGCCGAATGTTGTACTCGTTGACGCCCGCGATGTAGATGGGCACGTCGGGGTGGTCGATCGGCCCCGGATTGAAGTTGTCCGTCATCAGCGAGAACGAGTAGTGCTCGCCCTCGTAGTCTAAGTCGTCCTCGCCCTGGAACACGTCGAAGATGTGCCGGAGGGACTCGACGACCTCGCGCAGCCGCGGCCCGGGCGACTCCCAGTCGACGCTGAAGCGCCGCTCGTTGTGGCCCTTGACCTGCGTGCCGAGACCGAGGACGAACCGGCCGTCGGAGTATCGGGCGAGGTCCCAGGCGGTGTAGGCCAGTGCCATCGGACTGCGGGTAAACGACAGCGCGATGCGCGTCCCCTGCTGGATCTCGTCGGTCCGGTCCGCGATCAACGGGTGGGGAAGGAACGCGTCGTTGTCCATCTCGGGCGTCCAGACGCCGTCGAACCCGAGTTCCTCGGCGCGGGCAGCCGCGTCGCCGGAGTCGGTCGATAGGCCGGGCACCATCGCGTCAATGCGAAGATCTGACATACCTGACAGTCGACGTGACGGGGCTTCAATCTATGGCCGCGGTGCGGTCCGCTCGAGCGGAAACCGCCCCACGAAAACCCCCCGCCCTACTCAGACGACGCGGTTCTCCAGGGCCTCGCCCTCGCGGAACCGGTCGTAGTTTCGCAGGAAGACGTCGGCGCAGCGCTCCCAGTAATGGGGCGTGCTGCCGGCCATGTGAGGGGTCACGAGCACGTCGTCGCGGTCCCACAGCGGCGATTCCTCGGGGAGGGGCTCCTCTTCGAAGACGTCCAGCGCGGCCCCGCCGAGTTCGTCCGTCTCGAGCGCGTCGACGAGGGCGGACTGGTCGACGACTCGCCCGCGGGCGATGTTGACTAGCACGGCATCGTCCGGGAGGGTCGCGAGGGCGTCTGCGTCGATCAGTCCCTGCGTCTCGTCGGTCAGCGGGCATGCGAGCACGAGGTAGTCGCTCGCCTCGAGGACGGACTCGAGGGCGTCCGACCCGTAAATCTCGTCGACGGCCTCGGGCGCGTCGGTCGGGTCCCGTTTCGTCCCGATCACGCGGGCGTCGAAGGGCCGACAGTACTCGGCCACTGTCGAGCCGATCGCGCCGACGCCGACGATACCGACCGTGCGGTCGCCGAGTTCGCCGCCCGTGTACCGCTCCCACTCCCGCCGGCGTTGCTGGGCGACCGCCCGGTCGAAGCCGCGCTCGAAGTGCAGCAGGTAGCCCAGCACCTGCTGGCCGATCGGCTTCGCGTGGATCCCCGAGACGCTCGTCAGCGCCACGCTGCGGTCGGCCAGCGCGTCGTGATCGAAGATGTCGGTGCCCGCGCTCAGCGCCTGCACCCACTTGAGGTCGCCGGCGGCCTCGAGCACCGCGTCGGGGAGCCGGTGGGTGACGAACACCTCGGCGTCGTCGACGGCCGCCGAGAGCTCGTCCTCGTCCTCGACGTGCTCGAGGTCGATGTCTGGCCGGCGTTCACGGATCGCCGCGACCAGCCGCGGCCCGCCGCCCGAGAGGATGTGCGGGCTGACGACGATCGTCACGAGTCAGTCGTCCTCCGAGTCCTCGGCATCTTCGGTCTCGTTCGATTCCTCGGTCTCATCTCCTTCCTCGAGCTTGTACTTCTGGATCTTCCCGCTCGTGGTCCGCGGGAGTTCGTCGATGAACTCGATCTCGCGGGGGTGCTTGTAGGAGGCGACGTTGTCGAGAACGTACTCTTTGAGCTCTTCGGCGGTCACGTCTTCGCCGGGCTCGACGCCCGGTGCGGTGACGACGTAGGCTTTCGGTACCTCGTTGCGGCGCTCGTCCGGAATCCCGACGACCGCGCCCTCCGCGACGGCTTCGTGTTCGGCCAGCAGTTCCTCGAGCTCGCTGGGGTAGATGTTGTAGCCGGCGGAGTTGATCATGTGCTTTTTGCGGTCGACGATCTCGTAGTAGTTGTCGGCATCGCGGCGGGCGATGTCGCCGGTGCGGAACCAGCCGTCCTCGGTGAACGCCGTCTCGGTGGCCTCGGGCATCCCGTGGTAGCCCTTCATCACCTGCGGGCCGCGAACGAGCAGTTCGCCCTCCTCGCCGATGGCGACCGTCTCGTCGCTATCGTCGATGATCGTGGCCTCGGTCATCCGGGTCGGCTGGCCGATCGTCCCGTGTTTCAGGCCGAACGTCGATCCCTGTTGGGAGTGGGTCGCGCCGTTGGTCTCGGTCAATCCGTACCCCTCGGCCATCTCGACGCCTGCGGTCTCCTCGAACTCCTCTTGGACTGCGACGGACATCTTCGCGCCGCCCTCGCCGACTGACTCGAGGCTGGTCAGGTCGTACTCGCCGAACTGTTCGCTGTTGACCATGTCGACGTACATCGCGGTAACGCCGACGTAGTGGGTGATGCCTGCCTCCTCGATCAACGCCATCGCGGCGTCGCCGTCCCAGTTGGCCGCGCTCCGCAGGTAGACGCTGCCGCCCCGGATGAGCGGCTGCCACGCGGTGTGGGTAAAGCCGGTGATGTGGTACAGCGGCAGCCAGACGAGACTCTTGACATCCTCGTCGTCGAGCGCCTGCTCCTGGGAGAGCACCGAGAACATCTGGGCACGGAAGTTGCGGTGGGTCAACTGGACGCCCTTCGGTTTCCCCGTCGTTCCCGACGTGTAGGGCAACAGCGCCACGTCGTCGTCGGCCCGCTCGACGAACGTCTCCTCGCCGCGGACGTCCTCGAAGGCGTGGACTCCCTCGCTGTCGGTGTCCACCGAGATGACTTCCGGGTCCCAGTCGATGGCCGCGAGCGCTTCCTCGAGGTGGGGCTCCAAGGCGATGTGAGTGAACACGGCCGTAGCTTCGGTGTCCTCGAGTTGGTAGGTCAGTTCGCGTTTGCGGTACTGCGGGTTGACCGGCGAGACGATCGCGCCGGCTTTGAACGCGCCGAGCGCGCCGATCAGGTACGGCCGACAGTTCGGCAGGTACTGCAGTATCACGTCGCCGGGTTCGATTCCGAGGTCGGCCAGCCCGCCGGCAAAGCGCGAACTCGCGGCCTGCAGGTCCCCGTGGGTCAGCGTCTGCCCGTGGTACTCGATCGCCTGCGCATCGCCGTGGTGGCGCACCGTCTCGTCGTGGAGTCGCGCGACGTTCCCGGCGCTGGCAGCCTCGCTAACATGTGCCAAATCCATGGGCCATGCTATCATGGAATAATATAAAACAGTATCCATGTGTCTCCGGGGCTGTGGCTGCACGATTCGGAAACCACGTTCATTGGTGCCTCCTACCACAATCTATTTGCGTCCGGTTCCGATATCGGGAAGACGATGACACGGTCCGTGAGACGGAGGGACACCCGTGGCTGAACCGATCCTGGCGGGCGTCGCCGAGAGCGATCTCGGCGAGACCCCCGACCGAAACTGGCTCGACAACGCGGCGATCGCGACCGTCCGCGCCTTAGAGGACGCCGGCTGTCCCCTCGCGGACGTCGACGGCGTCGCGGTCGCCGGCGGCGACGACTACATGCCGGCGCTGCTCCTCTCGGAGTACCTCGATCTCGAGGAGCCTTCGTTCCTCGAGGGCACCGAGATCGGCGGCTCGTCGTTCGAGCACTTCTGTGGCCACGTTCGTGACGCGATGGCCCGCGACGAGGCCGACGTGGTGGTCGTCGCCTACGGGTCGACGAGCAAGACCGGCCCGAGCGACGAGCGGTCGCTCGAGGTCACGCATCCGATCGACGGCTTCGTTCGGCCCACCGGCCTGTTCCGGCCGCCGGGCGCGTACGCGATGGCCGCCCGCCGGCACATGCACGAGTACGGCACGACCGAGGAGCAACTCGCCGAGATCGCCGTCGCGACCCGCGAGTGGGCGTCGATGAATCCCAAAGCGGCCCAGCAGGAACCGATCACCGTCGACGACGTACTCGAGTCGCGGCAGATCGCCGAGCCGTTCACCCTGCTGGACTGCTGTTTGGTCTCCGACGGCGGCGGCGCGGTCGTCCTCGTTTCCGAGGAGAAGGCCCGCGAACTCGGCGTGCCGCCGATCTCGGTCGCGGGCGTCGCCTCGACGAGCACGCACCGCCAGGACGTAAGCGAGATGCCCGATATGACGACGACCGGCGCGGCGGTCACGGGTCCGAAGGCATTCGAGCAAGCCGGAATCTCCCACGACGACGTCGATGTCGCCCAGCTATACGATTCGTTTACCTACACCGCGCTGGTCACCCTCGAGGACCTGGGCTTCTGTGAAAAGGGCGAGGGCGGCGCGTTCGTCTCGGGTGGGACGACCGCTCCCGGCGGCGAACTGCCGATGAACACGCAAGGCGGCGGGCTCTCCTACTGTCACCCCGGCCACTTCGGCGTCTTCGTCCTCATCGAGGCCGTCCGCCAGCTGCGGGGCGACTATACGGGCGAGCGCCAGGTCGACGACGCCGAGGTCGCGGTCGCCCACGGCACCGGCGGCGTGCTGTCCTCGAGTAGCACCGTCGTCCTCCGGAGGGACCGGTTCCCGTCCCGTCCGGCGCGACGCAACCGTTCTGGGAGGCGACGCTCGAGGGCGACCTGCTATATCAGGAGTGTGAGTGCGGTCACCGCCAGCTCTACCCGCGGGCGATCTGTACCGACTGCGGCGCAGAAGACCCGCCGTTCGAGGAAAGCGAGGGCGTCGGGACGATCTACACCTACACCGTCTGCCACGTCCCCGGCGAACCCGGCTTCGGCGATCGAACGCCGTACGTCGTCGGCGCGATCGAACTCGCCGAGGGACCGCGCCTTCTCGCGATGATCGACGCCGCTCCCGACGCCCTCGAGGTCGGGATGCCCGTCGCGGTGCGGTTCTGGCGGATTTCGGACGAGGCTGCGATGCCGGTGTTCGCGCCGGAGTAAGCCGGGAGGAGCGCGCGAGCGCCGCGCTGCTTGCTCGGGAAGTGCGCTCGCGTGCTCGTCTCGAAAACAGCGCGCGGGTGGCTACTCGAGGTCGGCCGTCGCCGTGCCGGTGAGCAGCGTCTCGCCGTCGTCGGTCCACGCCTCGAGTTCCGTTTCCACCGTTCCGTCGCCCTCGTCGATGTCGACGACCTCGCCGCTGGCGACGACGGTGTCGCCGGGGAAGACCCGCGACTGGAACCGGACGCCGAAACTGGCGATGTCCCGCAGTTCGAACCAGTTCGCGACAACCCGAGAGGCGACGCCGGCGGTGAACATCCCCTGGCCGAAGACGCTCTCGTTGCCCGCGGCCGTGGCGTAGGGCTCGTCGTAGTGAATCGGATTGAAGTCCCCGCTCGCGCCGGCGTACTTCACGAACTGCTGGCGGTCGAGATCCTCGACGACGACCGTGGGACCCGTATCGCCGACCGCGATGTCGGCGAGGGCGCGGACGTGATCGAACTTGTCGACGGTCGCCGGCGGGACCGCTGCCTCGGCCGCGGCGGTGCCGCCGTTTGCCGCGGGTGCAGTGGACTTGCTCGAGGCGTCGTCCGCCTCGCTTTCGGCGCTCTCCTCATCGCCGGCGTCGTCGTCGACCGCGCCCGAGGTCTCGATCGCGGTCGAGCGATCGGTCAACACGAGGTCGCCGTCCCGATTCCGATATTCGGTCTCGAGGACGGCGAAGGTCATCGTGCCCGCGCGACCGCCCTCGCGCTGGAAGACGTTCGCGAGCGTGGTCGTCCCCTCGAGCACGTCGCCGACGGCCATCGGGCGCTCGTACTCGTGGTGTTGCTCGCCGTGGAGGACGTACTCGGGCTGAAAGCCCAGCTCGAAGCCCTTCCCGTCGACGTCTGCGGGCGTGTACCGCGGGAACCGGCCGACCTGGCTGTAGGTCAGCGGCGCGGGGACGTGGTCGTAGCCCCGCTCGGCGGCCGCCGCCTCGTCGCGGAAGACCGGGTCATCGGCCGTGATCGCACGCGCGAACTCCTCGACCTTGCCGGCCTCGACGCGGAACTCCTCGACGGTGACGCGGGTGTCCCCGACCATCGCCTCGAGTTCCTCGAGCGGTCTAGTTGGCATCTCGAGTCACCTCCGCGGGGTCGCTGCCGAGCGTCGCCGGTCGTTCGGTCGTCCTGCGCTGTCGGTCGGGGCCGTCTCCGCCGTTCATCGCCACGACGGTTTGGGCACGATCGGCATAACAGTACCTCTCTCGGAACTCGGTTCGATCGATCGTATTCTGGGTAGTCGCGATCGATGCCCATCCACGCCCGTCTCGAGCAGACCGAACGTCTTGCTCACGTGGACACGAGGGCTCTCCACGTCCTCCCCAGCCGATTCGCTCGCTGCTCACGGTTCCGTTCGTCACCGTTCGCGTTCGAGGCCTCACTCCGTTCGGCCTCGCACCGCTCGCTCATCCCTCGCGCAATTTCGGACCGCGGTTCGCCGATGGCCAACCGCGCCCTAGCGCGCGCCGACCGCACGTAGTCAGTCTCTTCGGGCGCTGTCCCCGATCCCGGATTCATCGACTCGAGCGATCCCCTCGTTCTGGTCGAATGGCTTATGCTGTCCGTCGATGAACCCGTAGACGCGAATGTCAGACAGTGTCACTCTTGGGATAGGAGTATCGGCTGTAGGGATCACTACGCGGACGGAGGGGCGGCGATGACGACCGACCAGTTCAGCGTCGCGGGCCAGACGGCGATCGTCACGGGCTCCTCGAGCGGGATCGGGAAAATGATCGTCGAGCGGTTCGCCGACGACGGGGCGAACGTCGTCGTCACTTCGCGGGAACTGGAGAACGTCGAGCCGGTCGCCGACGCAATCAACGAGAGCGACCGGCCGGGCGAGGCGCTGGCGATCGAGTGCGACGTGACCGACCGCGAGGCGGTCCAGGAGATGATCGATGAGACCGTCGAGGAGTTCGGCGGCCTCGATATCCTGATCAATAACGCGGGGGCGAGCTTTCAGGCCCCGCCCTCGGAGATCAGCGAGAACGGCTGGAAGACCATCGTCGACATCAATCTCCACGGCACCTTCCACTGCTCGCAACTCGCCGTCGAGTACATGCGCGACGACGGCGGCGGTCGGATCGTCAACTTCGCTAGCGTCGCGGGCACTCGCGGCTCGAAGACGATGAGTCACTACGGCGCGGCCAAGGCCGGCGTCGTCAACTTCACCACCTCCTCGGCGGCCGACTGGGCCGAAGACGACATCTGGGTCAACTGCATCGCGCCCGGCCTCGTCGCGACCGAGGGCGTCCGCACCCAGATGGGTGTCGAGGACGATGCCGAGGAGATCGCCCGCGACACGCCGGATCGCACCATCGGTAAACCCGAGGAGGTCGCCGACCTCGCGCAGTTCCTCGCCAGCCCGGCTTCCTCGTATATGGTCGGCGAAACGGTCGAGATCAAGGGACTGCCGCGTCTCGGAGAGTAGCCCGATTGGGGCCGAGACGTGTCGCTCGTGAGACCGAAACACGTCCTCTGTTACCACCACCCGTATATTTTTCATCCCCAGCGACAAACGCGGGGCACATGGAACTCGATGTCGTTCCCGCGGAGACGCTTTTCGCGGCACCGTACGACGGAAACGTCGCCCATCTACTCGAGCGAGCGGTGGCAGACCAGCCCGAGACGATCGCGATCGAACACGCCGGGGAAATGATCACTTACCGCGACTTTGGCGACCGCGTCGCGCAGTTCGCCGACAGCCTCCGGGAACTCGGCCTCGAAGCGGGCGATCGGGTCGGGCTCTACATGCCGAACGGGATTCCGTTCTGTACCGCCGTTTGGGCCTGCTGTCACGCCGGGATCATCGCGAGCCCGCTGAACCCCGAGTACCGCCGCCGGGAGATCGCCTACCAGCTTGAGCACGCCGACGCCGAGGCGGTCCTCGTCGAGGGCGAGCCCGACGACCACGTCGTCGAGGCCGTCGCCGACCTCGAGACGGACATCGTCAGCGCGACGGCCGGCGGCGACTTCCGGTCGCTGCCCGACCTCGGCGCGGCCGACGCCGACCCGGCGATCGTCGACCGCGAGGACGACGACGTGTTGCTCCAGCCCTACACCTCGGGGACGACGGGGAAACCGAAGGGCGTCCTGCTAACCCACCGCAATTTCCGGGTCCAGATCGCACAGAGCGTCTCGAGTTACAGCGCCGGCCCGATCGAGGGCGACGGGATCATCGTCCTGCCGATGTACCACATCACCGGGATGATTCAGATGATGGCCTCGCTGTGTGCCGGCCGGACGCTGCACCTGCTCCGGCCCGATCAGTGGGACCCGGAACTGGTCCTCGAGAAACTCGACGAGCACGACATCCCGGCCTTTACCGGCGTCGCCGCGATGTTCGTCGACCTGCTCGAGGCCCACGACCCCGACGAGTACGACCTGTCGACGTTGATCAAGGCGGGGCAGGGCGGGGACAAGCTCCCGAAACCGACTCAGGAGCGGTTCGAGGAGGCGTTCGACGTGCCGCTCTCGGAGGGGTACGGCCTCACGGAGACGACCGCGACGAGCCACACGATTCGGTGGTCGTCGCTGGGCAACAGACCCGGGAGCGTCGGCCAGCCGGTCGGCCACACGCGCTCGAAGGTCGTCGACGAGGAGGGGAACGAACTCGGCGCGGGCGAGGAGGGCGAGATCCTCATCGCCGGCTCGCAGGTGATGAAAGGCTACTACAAGAACCCCGAGGCGAACGAGGCGGCGTTCACCGAGGACGGCTACTTCCGCACGGGCGACATCGGCATGCGTGACGAGGACAACTACTACTACATCAAGGGCCGCGAGAAGGAGATGATCCTGACCGCGGGCTACAACGTGTACCCGCGCGAAGTCGAGGACCTGCTCTACGAGCACCCCGATATCCACGAGGCCGCGGTCTTCGGGCTCCCTGACGAGCGCCGCGGCGAGACCGTCGCGGCCGCGATCACGCCGACGGAGGGCGTGGAACTGACCGACGACGACGTCGAGGAGTACGTCCTCGGGGAGCTCGCCCCCTACAAGCACCCTCGAGTCGTCGAGATCCGCAGCGAACTCCCGAAGACCGGCAGCGGAAAGATCCGCAAAACGGCACTGCGAGACGAGTTCGCCGAGGAACGCGGGCTGGAGTCGTGACGGGACGTACGCGACGGGCCGCTCGAGGGGTTGCCGGACGGAGTGCGACGCCGCCCGGGTCGCGAACGACTCCGGCGACCGCCTGGATGACCGATGACTGACGAGACCGCCGACTCCACGTATTCGAACGGAGAGATCCGGACGATCGCGCTCGCGGTCATCGCCGGCATCTTCTTCGGTGGCGTGGCGACGGGGGTCGCGTTCCCGACGCTGCCGCTGTTAGACGAGAAGCTGGTGATCAGCGCGGTCATGCTGAGCGTGATCCTCTCGGCCAACCGCATCGCGCGGTTGGTGATGAACACGCCCGCGGGGACGATCATCGACCGGTACGGCTCGCGCAAACCGATGATCGTCGGCCTGTTCACCCAGGCGCTGGCCCCATTCGGCTACGTCGTCGGCCTCCATACGCCGCCACTCGAGCTCGGCACGGTGGCGATACTCGGGAGCGTCTCGCTCCCGGGCGTCGTCTTCGTTCTGGCGCGGCTGTTCTGGGGCGTCGGCAGCGCGTTCGTCTTCATTGGCGCGTTCGCGACGGTCACCTACGTTACGACGGCCGACAACCGGGGCCGATGGGTCGGCTACATGCGCGGCGGTCAGTCGCTTGGCTTCCCGACCGGGCTCATCCTCGGCGGCATCCTGACCGACCTCGCTAACATGAAGACGGCGTTTCTCGCCGCCGGCGGACTCGCGTTGCTCGCGGGGATCGTCGCGACGCTCGTCCTGCCGGACGTCCACGCGGGCGCGGGCTCGGAGAGCCGGTCGGTGAGCCTCCGCGAAGTCCCCTCTCTGCTGGCCGGCAATCCGACCGTCGTCCTCGTCGGCTACGGGAACTTCGCCGTGCGGTTCCTCTGGGGCGGCGTCATCCTCTCGACGCTCGCGAGCTACGCGAGCGCCACCGGCCTCGAGCTGTCGTTTCTGGACGCGGCCGGGATCAGCGGCATCGTGATGGGACTGGGCGTGCTCACTACGGGGTCGCTGACGATCGTCACCGGTTGGGCGTCGGATCTGGTCGACGATCGGACGGTCTTGACGGTGCCGGCGTTTCTGTCGATGGCGGCGGGGTTTCTGATCATCGCCTCCGTCCCGACGATCGAGGCGCTACTCGGCGCGATCGTCCTCATCGGGGGCGGGATGGGCGCGGCTGCGCCGTCGCTGCTGGCGATCATGGGCGATCTCACGCCCGGCGACGAACTCGGCCGGATGGGGGGTGCCTATCAGGTGATGGGCGACATCGGCCTCAGCCTCGGGCCGCTGCTGGCGATTCCGGCCGTCGATAGCTGGTTTGGCTACCAGTTGACGTACCTCCTCTGTGCGGTGCTCGTGTTGAGTTGCCTGACGATCGTCTCGCTGCCGCTCTTGCGAAACCCCGAGGTCACCCGCTCGAGGGTGAAAGCGGACTGAGGGCCGATCGACCGGCAGATTCCATCGTTGGAGCTGCCAACTCGACCGCGAAACTGCGACACGACCGCCGGTCGCGAAGCGTTCATAACCGTCCACACCATATTGTGACACAATGTCTCCCACACGGAAGCAGTGGGCCGCCCGCGTCCGCCCGTGGCTCCCACCGATCGCCGTGGCACTCGCCGCGGGACTCGCCGCAGTGGGGGGCTCGTATCTGTCCGTCGGCCGACGGCCGGCGTTCGTCGTGACGCCGATCGACCGCTTCGTCATCACCCACAGCCCCGACGCGCTCGTGACCGTCGCGATCACCGTTCTCGGACCGCTCGGTCATCGGTTGGCCTTCCTGACGGCCATCGCACTGACGTGTGCCGTCCTCGGGCTCGCGGCCCTGCCCGGCGTCGCGATCCTCCTTGACGGCCCGCCTGTCGTCGGCGCGATCTCTCGCCCGGGTTCCGTTTCCACCGCCGTCGGCGTGCTCGTCGGAACGGCCCTTCCGGCCGCCGTTGCGTTCGGACTGACAGGGTCGCCGGCCTCGAGCGCCGGAGCCGCCGCCGGGGCCGGGCTCGTGGCACTCGTAACGGTCGGGATCGGCCTCCTCGCGGAAGGAGACGCCGCAGTCGACTCGTTCGGGCGGCGGCGCGTCCTCGGGGCCGTCGGCGCGGCGATCGGCTCGAGCGCGCTCGGACTCTTCGTTCGTGGCACCGGTACGACGTCGTTCCCGCCTCCGTTCGATATCCCCGAGGATGCCCGGCCAGCGGTGCAAACGTTGCTCGAGCGGGCCAACGACCGGTCGCTCGCCGTCGAGGGGCTCGAGCCGCTTGTCAGCACGAACTTTTACCAGGTCGACATCGGCAACGTCGATCCCGCCGTCGACCGCGAGGAGTGGACGCTCTCGATCACGGGGGCCGTCGCGGAGGCGGCGGAGTACGACTTCGCCGATCTCGAGACCATGGCTATCGAGGATCGGTTCGTCACGCTGCGCTGCGTCGGGGATCAACTCAACGGGCGACAACTGGACACCGCCCTCTGGAGCGGCGTGCCCGTCCGAAAGCTGCTCGAGGCGGCGGGTCCCGAGGGCAACTACGTCGTCCTTCACGGGGCCGACGGCTACTACAACGAGTTCCCGCTCGAGGCGCTGTGGCCGGGATTGCTGGCCTATCGGATGAACGGGCGCTCGCTGCCGCGGGCACACGGCGCTCCGGTTCGCGCGCTCGTCCCGGGACACTGGGGCGAGATCAACGTGAAGTGGCTGACCGAGATCGAGGTCCGCGAGGAGGAGACAATGGGCTACTGGGAGCACCGGGGCTGGCACGGCACCGGCCCGGTCCACACCGTGGCCAAACTCTGGCAAACGAACCACCTCGGAAGCGGGCGCTTCGAGGTGGCCGGACACGCCTACGCCGGCACCAGAGGCATCGGGGCCGTCGAGGTCTCAACCGACGGCGGCGACACGTGGGACGACGCCGAGTTGTCCGAGCCGCTTCCGGGCGACGACGTCTGGCGGCAGTGGCGCTACGAGTACGGGGCGGCGGGAAGCCACGAGGTGATCGTCCGGGCCCGCGATGCCGACGGCACGCTTCAGATTCCCGAAACGGACGGCCCGAAGCCCGACGGTGCCACGGGGTGGGTGTCCGAAACCGTCGACCCTCGATGACCGCTCTCGTCTTTCACGATTCGGCCCGATTGTGCGTGTCGTTCGGGCGATGAGACATCCGTGTGATGACTTACAGCAGCGGCCGAAACGGGTCGGAGCTAAAAACAGCCCCATACATTATCCGGAAAAAACGTGAACGTTTATGTGGCTGTGCTTGGATGGTAGCAATGGACAAGAGTGATTGTGTACCAATGACATGGGACAATATCGACAGGCGTCGAGTACTCACGGGTGCTGGTGCAGGACTCACCGCAGCGATGGCAGGGTGTATCGGTGGCGGTGGTGGTGGGAACAACGAGATACACTTCATCACGGACTACTACAACAGCTCCTGGGAGGGCTTGTGGAGTGAGATGGAGTCACAGTTCGAGAGCAATACCGACCACTCCATGAACATCGAGAACGGCGGGATGTCCGGTACACAAGAGGGCCGGCTTGCCCGCCTGATCCAGGCGGGCAATCCGCCGGACGCGAACACCTCCACGTTCGACCAGGTAGCGGACATCTGGGCGACCGAGCAGCTCAGCTCCGTCGGCGACGTCGTCTCGTCGATCGAGGAGGTCAACGGAAAACTGAACGTCGGCGGGGCGTTCCTCGGGGGCGACGAGATTTATCAGGTTCCCCACGGCGTGTACGTCTCTGACTTCGTGTACCGGCAGGACGTCTACGACGAACTCGGTCTGTCGGAACCCCAGACCTTCCAAGACGTCCTCGACAACGCCAAGGCGATCGACGAGGCCGGCGGCCAGTACTCCGACATGCGCGGCTACGGGCTCGCGGGGATGCCGACCGGTAAGAGCCAAGACGAGTTCCAGGTTCTCCTCTCGAGTGCGGGCATCTCCGGGCTCGGCATTCGCTGGAAAGATCCTGAGGCCCAGAACGAACTCGAGATCCACTTCCCCGAGAACGTGGTGACCACGGTGTTACAGTATATGAAGGATCTCGCGCAGTATTCGCCCGACCCGACCAGCATCGGCTGGTCGAAGTCGCTCAGCGGGTGGCTTCAGGGACAGTACGCCCAGCAGTACCACCTCAACGCCTGGCCGATCGGGCTCACCGCGGCACAGGCCGAGGCCCAGGACAGCGACGCCTTGCGCGGGCTGGCCAAGGCCACGCAGGTCAGGGCGTACCCGACGTGGGGGAACATCGACAAGAACGAGAACTGGCTGTCCGCCCCGGCACCCGACGGCTACCACGTCTTCGCGAACGGTGGGAACACGCAGGGGGCCAAAGAGTGGTTCAAGTGGCTCTACGCCGACAGCATGGAGAAGACCGTCCAGTTCTACGCGGCGGACCCAGGGCGGTTCCTGCCGAGTTACGCCGACGTGCTCGGCTCCGATGCGTTCCGGAACCAAGATATCATGCAGGCCCACCCCCACCTGCTCGAGAAACTACAGTACGTGCAAAACGAGATCTGGGGCAACCACTACGGCAGCGTCGACGCGGCCAACATCTCCTCGCCCGTGGCGCTGTACCTGCAGCGCCAGTGGTTCTACGGAGAGATGGTCAACCGCGTCGTCACTAACTCGATGACCGTACAGGAAGCCTACGACTGGGGCTACGGCCAACTCGAGAGTGCATTCGCGGACGCACAGGAACAGTTCGGATAGCCGACCGCGGCTCTATCCATCTCCCGTTTGAACCGGGCGGTGCGGAACGTAACCTACACGAACAACCGTGAGATTAACATACATGGACGGAGAGAATCGCACACGGATGACCATGAGATTGATAGACACGGATGCAGAGGAGAGCTAACTATGGCCGGGAAAACTGGTGAATCGGTTCGACCGCACGGGGCGTATATCCCGTGGGACGACCTTCCCGTGAGCCGGGAGACGATCGCCGGAATCGGGACCGTCCTGCCGGTCGTCGCCCTGTACATACTAATCGCGTTGCTCCCGATCGGCTTTGCGTTCTGGGCGTCGTTGCACAACATCCACACGCTCAACCCCGTCTGGGAGTGGGCCGGCGTCTCGAACTACTCGGCGGTCCTTGAACTCTCTCGGTTCTGGGGCTCGCTGTGGCGAGGGATCATCTACATGGTTGGCAGCACGCTCATCCAACTCGCCGTAGGCCTCTGGATGGCGCTCGTGCTAAACCGGATCACGTACGGACAGAAGCTGCTGACTGCAGTGGTCTTTACGGCTTACCTGATCCCGACGATCATCGTCTCGCTGATCGCGCTTCGGGTGTTCGACCCGCAGGGTGGCGTGTTTCAGATGATGGGTGCCGAGTGGCTGAGTCTGTGGGCGGCCGGTGAGGCACCGCTGGGGTCGCGCCAGTGGGCGATGCCCCTGTTGATCCTCATCGGTACCTGGAAGTTTTCCGTCTTCATCACCATCTTCACGCTCGCGCAGCTACGTGCGATCCCGAACCGGTTCTACGAGGCGGCGAAGGTGTGCGGCGCGAACCGATGGCAGATGTTTCGGGACATCACGCTGCCGCGTCTCATGGGGATCATCCTGGTCGTCGTCTTGCTCCGGTCGGTCTTCATGTTCAACAAGTTCGACATTATCTGGCAGCTCACGCAGGGCGGGCCCGGCAACGCAACGACTACGCTCCCCGTGCTCGCGTACAAGACGGTCTACACCGATCAGGCGTACGGACTTGCGAACGCGATCTCCGTCGTTATGTTCCTCTTCCTGCTCGCGGCGGCGATCGGCTACTTCATGGTCTTCAATCCGAGCGAGGAGGTGGAAACGACGGCATGAGTCAGAGCGAACCCCCGGGAGGCGTCTTCGGCCTCTCATACGACCGCGAAAGTCACGTCTTCGAAGCGCTGAAACTCGTCAGCACCGCGATCATCGTTCTCGTCGGTGTCTGGCCGATCTACTGGATGGCCCAGCTCGCCTTCACCGAGTACAGGATCGTCGAAGGCACGGTCACCGCCTTCCCCACGCCAGACATATTCACCCTCGATAATTTCACCATCCTCACCGACCCGAAGATATACACGTACATCTTCAACACGACCGTGGTGGCCATCGGGACCATCGTCACGGTCATCGCCATCTCGCTGATCGCCGGCTACGGGCTCGCGCGGCTGGACTTCCCGCAAAAGGAGAATTTCGCGCGAGTCCTCCTGATCGGCTACCTCTTTAGCCCCATTGTCATCGGCATTCCGCTCTACCAGATCTGGCGGGGCCTCGGGCTGCTTGGCACCCGCGTCGGGCTCATCATCGCACTGTCGGCGATCTCCATGCCCTTCGCAGTGTGGCTGATGTGGAAGTACATCATGACGATCCCGGAGGCCCACGAGGAGGCCGCGTGGGTCGACGGAGCCTCGCGCTGGCGGGGCTTTCGCGACGTCGTCGTGCCCCAGTGCCGACCGGCGATCATCGCCGCGGCCCTGTTCGCCTTCGCGCTGGCCTGGAACGACTTCACGTTCGCACAGATCCTCCTCCCGTCGACCGAAACCACGACGTTCGCCCCCGGCATCCTTCGGGAGATGAGCCAGTCGCAGTTCCTGCCGGACGCCTACCTGATGGCGGTCTCGCTGGCCATGACGCTGCCGCCGCTGCTGTTCGCCTACTTCATGCAGAGCTACCTGCTGAAGGGGTTCCAGGTCAGAGCGCTCTGAGAACGTATCGAATTCCGACCACCATTCACAACTAACACGACAACATATGCCAGACATCGAAATCCGGAATCTGACGAAGGTATACGAGGAATCGGGTAACAAAATCGTCGCCGTGGACGACGTCGACTTGACCATCGAGGACGGCGAGTTCGTGACGCTCGTCGGCCCCTCGGGCTGTGGGAAGACCACGACGCTTCGCTGTGTCGCCGGGCTGAACAAGCCGACGAGCGGCACGGTCACGTTCGGCGACCGCGACGTGACGGACAAGCCGGTCCAGGAGCGCAACATCGCGTTGCTCTTCCAGGACATCGCGCTGTACCCGCACATGAGCGTCAAGGAGAACATCGCCTACGGCCTCAAGATCGCCGGCTTCTCCAAGGAAGAACGGAACGCCCGCGTCGAGGAAGCGGCCGAGTTGCTCCAGATCACCGACCAACTCGAGAAGATGCCCTCGGAGCTCTCGGGTGGCCAACAACAGCGCGTCGCGCTCGGCCGGTCGCTCGTCCGCGACCCGGAGGTCTTCCTGTTCGACGAACCGATGTCGGACTTAGACGCCAAACTCAAGGCCGAGCTGCGGCCGGTCATCGAGAAGGTGACCGACGAGATCGGCTGTCCGACGCTGTACGTAACCCACGATCAGGAAGAGGCGATGACCATGTCCGACCGCGTCGCGGTCATCAACGACGGCGAACTCGAGCAGGTCTCTCCGCCGAAGGAGATCTACGACGAACCCGACTCCCAGTTCGTCAGCCAGTTCATCGGCCAGCCCTCGACGCAGTTCTTCGAGGGGAACGTCCAGTCGGTCAACGGGACCGCCGAACTGGCCGTCGGCAGCTACGAGTACGACCTCGCCCGCGACGGCCTCGAGGGCTGGGCCGGCGAGGACGTCCGCGTCGGCCTTCGGCCGCAGTACATCCGCGTCAGCGACGACCCCGGTGCCGGCGTTCCGGCGACGCATCTGCTCGACGAGCCGCTGGGCGATTCGACGCACAGCTTCTTCGAGACGGAGTTCGGCGAGATCGTCGTCGTCACCGACCCGGACTTCGAGGGGAACGGCGAGGAGTACGGACTCGTCTTCGAGCAGGATAACATCCAGCTGTTCGACGCCGACTCCGGCGTTCGAATCGCCTGATACGGGCTGGTGTCACTGGGTACCGGCGTCCCCCGAACGCGGCGGGTGCCGGAACTGCCTTCCAGTGGGCCGTATGAGTCGCTGTTTGTGACGATCAGTTCGTTCGGTTTTCGCCGGCTCGAGCGGCGGCGCTTGCGTCTGTGTCCGCAGACACGCCCTCGCCGTGGTCTGGCGGACGCGTCGTGCGAACGACGACCGTCCCGGCGGCGAGATCCCCGAGGCGACGGCCGTCAGTCGCCAGCGCCGTCACGAGGCCGATCACGAGCGGCGGAACGCCGAGTAGATCGACGTATAGGAGGAGATTCCGCACGGCGCTGGCGCGGTAGGTACACGGGCGGCCGTCGGCCGTGACGACCAGCAGACCGCGATTGACTTTTCCCGGCGTCCGGCCGTAGCGCCACTCGAGGACGAACGAATAGGTGGCGAAAACGGGAAAGAGCGCGAGCAACGAGAGGAGGACGACGTAGCCGCCGAGGGCTTCGTAGGTCTCGCCAAACGCCACGCTCGCGACGTAGATCGCAGGCATCTCGAGGAAGACGTAGCAGACGAACAGGTCGATCGCCGCTGCAGCGCCGCGAGCGAGCACCACGTCGCGGTCGTCTGCGGTTTCGAGTACCGGTGCCGGTTGTCGTTCGGTCGGGAGGAAGGCGTCTAATTTCCAGTCGATCACGGTGCGACCGCCTCGCCGTTCATGGCGAACCCATTCGCTAGCGCGTACAAAATACCTGCCCCTCCGCCGGCGATGAGGGGGCCGACGCGGCCTCGATCACTCGAGGCTGACGTCCGTCCGGAGCGTCGTGAGGAAGTAGAGCAACAGGAGGATGGTGATGCCGCCGAACACCTGCGAATCGATCGACAGGTAGCCATCCATGCGGTACAGCATGACGCTGGTGGCTGCCAGCACAATGATGGAGCTGACGGTTCGCCACCGTTCGACGGTCTTCTCGACGGTTATCGCAAGCGTTGACTTCTCCACCGCGTCCGACGCCTCGCGGATGTTTTCCAGACTCACGTCTTCCGAGGCGCGTCGCGTCGTATCTCCGCTCATGTATGCCATTCATTGGCAGCCGACCATATATAGCTGTGGGTGGCCCAGAGCGCGTCTCTCCCGCCGGTGACGGTGATCGCGGCTCGGTGCGATCGCTGGGGACAGCGAGGCGCTTCTCGAGCCGTGCGTCGCTCGGCGAGCCGTCGAACGAGAGAGCTAGAGAACGAGAGAACGGAAGAACGTGGTCGGCTACTCGTCGAGGGCGTCGATTCGCAGGTTCTCGTCGAACTGCAGGGTGTTCTCGATTTCGGTCTCGTCGACGTCCTCGAAGGCCCAGCGGGCGATCGAGCGACGGTGGACCTCGTCGGCCCCGTCGACGATGCGGAACGCGCGGACGTTCTCGTAGAAGTGCGCGATTGGCAGGTCCTTGCCGATCCCGTTGCCGCCACAGCACTGCAGCGCGAGGTCGATAGTCTCGTTAGTGACGTTCGCGGTGAACATCTTCGACATCGCGACCTCGATGCGGGCGTCGCTTTCGTCGAGTTCGCGCGCTGCGTGGCGGACCATCGTTCGCGCGGCGTGCAGGCGCGTCTCGGCGTCGGCGATGCGGTGGCGCAGCGCCTGCTTCTCCTCGAGTTTCGAGCCGAAAGCCTCGCGCTCTTGCAGGTAGGCTTTCGCGATATCGAGCGAGCGCTCGGCCATCCCGGAGTAGCGCATGCAGTGGGTGAGGCGGCCGCCGCCGAGTCGGAGCTGGGCGATACGGAACCCCTCGCCTTCCTCGCCGATGGTGTTCTCGACGGGGACGCGGACGTTGTCGAACTTCACCTCGGCGTGGCCGCCCTCGCGTTCGGTGATCCCATGGCCGCCCAAATGGGGGATGTTCCGCTGAACTTCGACGCCATCGGCGTCACGCGGAACGAGGATGATCGAGGTGCCCTCGTAGGGGTGGGCGTCCAGATCGGTCCGCGCCATCAGCAAGTAGAAGTCGGCGTCGAGTCCGTCGGAGGTCCACCACTTGTGGGCGTTGATGACCCACTCGTCGCCGTCTTTGACGGCGGTGCTCTGGAGCATCTTCGGGTCCGAGCCGGCACCGACTTTCGGCTCGGTCATGGCGAACGCCGAGGAGATGTCGCCCTGGACGAGGGGGCGGAGGTACTCCTCTTTCTGGTCTTCGGTCCCGGCGAACTCCAAGGTGTGCATGTTGCCCTCCTGAGGTGCGTTCGCCCGGATCGAGAGCGCGCCGATCAGCGAGCGGCCGACCTGTTCGAACGAGGGCAGCATGTCGCTGAAGTCCAGTCCCTGCCCGCCGTACTCCTCGGACACCTGTGGCGCAAACAGGTCTCGCTCCTTGGCCAGATCCCACATGTCGTGGATCTCGTCCATCGTGATCTCCTCGCCCGTGGCGAGTGCCTCGCGCTCGCGCGGGATGACGACCTCGTCCATGAAGTCCGCTACGCGACCCGCAACCTCCTTCGCCTTCTCGGAGTCGTGGTACTCCATATCACTCATGATCGGATACAGCATTGTAAAGCTATAGGTAACGGATCGCATTAATTGGCAAGCGGCGGCGAGACTATCGGCTCCCCGAGACCCGCCGCCACCCCATCCGATCGCGTCGCCCCG
Organism: Natrinema sp. 74; assembly: GCF_046097095.1. NCBI lineage: Archaea > Methanobacteriati > Methanobacteriota > Halobacteria > Halobacteriales > Natrialbaceae > Natrinema > Natrinema sp. 74. Next base: position 1,445,572 of record NZ_CP175698.1, on the reverse strand, counting down.
ATCTATCCGTCGCCAGTTCGCCGCGTCGGTCCCCGCTCGAGCGGCTCAGACCCGTTCTATGATCGTCGCGATCCCCTGGCCGAAGCCGATACACATCGTCGAGAGTGCGGTGTCCTGGCCGGTGCGCTCGAGTTCGTGGGCCAGTTTCGTCAGTAACGTCGCGCCGGTCGCGCCCAGCGGGTGGCCGTGGGCGATCGCGCCGCCGTTGACGTTGACGTCCTCCCAGGACGCGCCGGTCTCCTCGAGCCAGGCCGCCGGGACCGACGCGAACGCCTCGTTGACCTCGAACAGGTCGATGTCGCCGATCGTCATGTCGGCCTGCTCGAGGACGTTCTCGGTGGCGGGGATCGGTCCCTTCAGCATCGTAATCGGGTCGACGCCGACGACCTCGGTCTGGACGATACGGGCCATCGGCTCCCAGCCGTGTTCCTCGGCGGCCTCCTCGCTGGCGATCAGCAACGCGGCCGAGCCGTCGACGATCCCCGAGGAGTTGCCGGGGTGGTGGAATCCCTCGCCCTCCTCGCGGAACGACAGCGGCAGTTCGGCCAGCGTCTCCTCGTCGGTGCCGGGACGCGGGTGCTCGTCCTGCTCGACGACGACCTCCTCGCCGTCGAGTTCGGTCTCGACGGGCGTGATCTGGTCGTCGTAGCGCCCCTCGTCCCAGGCCTCCTTCCAGCGGCGCTGGGAGTCGGCGGCGATCTCGTCGAGCTCCGAGCGGGTGAGGCCGTAGTTCTCGGCGATGCGTTCGGCACCCTCGCCCTGATGGGTCACTTCGTCGAAATGCTCGAAGTAGGTGTCGGTGAGGCTGTCGGCGCTGTCCGCCCCGTCGGCACCGTCCGACCCCATCGGGACGCGAGTCATGTGTTCGACCCCGCCGGCGATGAGCACGTCGTGCTGGCCGGCCATGACGTTCGCCGCGGCGAAGTTCGCGGCCTGCTGGCCCGACCCGCACATCCGGTTCAGTTGGACGCCGGGGACGATATCGCCCCAGCCGGCGACCATCGGCGCGAGTCTGGCGATGTTCAGCCCCTGCTCGTCTACCGGCGTGACACAGCCGTAGATAACGTCCTCGATCGTCTCCGGCTCGAAGCCGTTGCGCTCGCGAAGCGCCTCGAGCGGTTCGGCGGCCAGATCCTGCGGGTGCGTATCTCGGAACGAGCCGCCGCGTTTCCCGAACGGCGTGCGAACGGCGTCGACGATGACTGCTGAGTTCATGACGTACTCGTGAGTATTCCGCCATCGTTCATAGAAGTTGTGCATAAATTCGTGATCGAGGGAGTTGGAGACTGTACCGTCGAATATTTCCATCGGTCGATAGCGGACTCTGGTACCATTCCCCAATGATTAAGTCAGATAGCGAAGTAGTCTCTCGGGCGATGGATTTCGGAATTCAAGACCGGACCGCGGTGATCACCGGCGGGGCCGGACGCATCGGAAGCGCCGACTGTCGAACGCTCGCCGAGGAGGGCGCTGACGTCGTCGTCCTCGACGTCGACGCCGACGGCGCACACGCAGTCGCCGACGAAATCGACGAGACGGCCGACACCGGCGAGGCGATGGCCCTCGAGTGCGATCTGACCGACCGAGGAGACGTGGCGGACTCGATGGACGAGGTCCGCGACGCCTTCGGCGGCATCGACATCCTCGTGAACAACGCCGCGATGGTCGACGCGCGCTCGAGACTGGCTGACTACGACGACGACGTCTGGAACCGAGACGTGGAGATCAACCTGACCGGGACGTACAACATCAGCGCGGAGATCTTCCCCGAGATGTGCGACCGCGGCTGGGGTCGTGTCGTGAACATGTCCTCGATGGCCGGCTGGTACGGCGGCTTCGGCCAGATTTCCTACTCGGCGACGAAGGCCGCCATGATTGGCGTCGGCCGCACGATGGCCCTCGAGGGGGCCCAGTCGGGTGTCACCTCGAACGTCATCGCGCCGAACATCGTCGTCGGCCAGTGGGCCGATATGAGCCCCGACGAACTCCGCGAACAGGTCGACGAGTACTACGCTCGCATCGCCGAGGCGACGCCGATGCGCCACCTCGGGACGGAGGAGGACGTGGCCAACATGGTCGCCTACCTCTGTTCGGAGCAGGCCTCCTACGTCACGGGACAGATCGTCGGCGTCACCGGGGGGATCGACCTCTTCAGCTTCTGAACGGGAATTCGCCCTCGAATTCGCCGTGCGTTCCGTCACTCGGGATACGCGTCATGCCACGGCCGCCGGCGCTCGAGGGCGGCGCTGGCGGCGAGCACGTCGCCATCGGCGTGTCGCGGACCCGCGATCTGCATTCCGACGGGGAGTCCATCAACGAATCCGGCCGGAACCGAGGCCGCCGGCTGCCCGGTGAGGTTGAACGGCTGCGTGAGCACCCAGCCGCGGTACGGCTCGATCTCGACGCCGTCGATCTCTTCGGGCTCCTCGCCATGTGGGAACGGCGTGGTCGCGCAGGTGGCCGTCGCGAGGAGGTCGTACTCCGCGAACAGGTCGACCAGTCCGTCGAGGACGCGCGTCCGAACGACGTCCGCGCGCTTGTACTCCCGCGTAGTCGGTTCCTCGGCATCCATAATGAGATCGACGAGAGACGGCCGCAGGCGGTCGCGGTCCTCGCCGAGCGGGTCGAAGCCCTCGTCCTCCAGGGTCTCGAGCAGCGACCCCCACCGGACGGTCGCCATCGTGTAGTAGGCGTCGAGGATCTCCTTGTTACTGTGCCCGAGTTTGGGATCGACTTCGTCGACGGTCGCGCCGGCGCGCTCGAGCGCCGAGACGGCCTCCTCGAGCGTCTCTCGCACGGCGGGATCGACGGGATAGGTTCCCATACCGGGGCTGAAGGCGATTTTCAGCCCGTCGATCGGGCGGTTGACCGCGTCGCGGTACTCGCCTTGCTTCGGGACCGAAAAGGGGTCGCGCGGGTGGGTCCCGGCCATCACGTCCAGTGACAGCGCCGCATCTTCGACCGTCCGGGCCAGCGGTCCGTTCGTCGAAAACGGCGTATGGCTTGCAAAGGCGTTCGGTCGGCTGACGTTCGGGATCACGCCCTGCGTCGGTTTGAGTCCGTAGACGCCGCAGAAGCTCGCCGGAATTCGGACCGAGCCGCCGGCGTCGGAGCCGGGTGCCAGCGGCACGAGCCGATCGGCGAGCGCCGCGCCGGCTCCGCCGGAGGAGCCCCCCGAGACCCGGTCGGGATCGAACGGGGTCCCCGTCGGCCCGGCGACGCGGTTGTCGGTCGTGACGCCGAGCCCGAACTCGGGCGTGTTCGTCTTCCCGACCACGACCGCGCCCGCCGCCTTGAGCCGGGCGACGAACGGCGAATCCGACTTGGCGACGCGGTCCTCGAAGAGCAGCGAGCCCGAGGTCGTCCGAACTCCCTCAACGTCGTCTAAGTCCTTGATCGCGACTGGGACGCCGTGGAGCGGCCCGAGCGGCTCGCCTTCGTCGATCGCGCGCTCGGCCTCGGCGGCCACCTCGCGGGCCAACTCGTCCGTGACCGTCACGAACGCGTTCGTCCGGTCGTTTCGCTCGTGGATGCGCTCGAGGACGGCGTCGACCACCTCCGTGGGCGAGTGCTCCCCGTCTCTGATCGCTCTCGCGAGCCCGGCGGCGGTCAGTCGCGTGGGTGGAGAGACCATCGGGTCAGTCCGTGATCCCCATCGATTTCGCGATGGTGTTCAGCTGAATTTCGTCGGTCCCCTCGACGATTCGCAGGATTCTGGCCTGATGAACCAGATCCATATAGGGGCTCTCTTCCGCCAGCCCGTTGGCCCCGTTGACCTGGACGGCCGCGTCGGCGACCTCCCAGAGGACGTTCGTCGCGAACCACTTCAGCACCGACGAGTCCATGATCGTCCGTTCGTCCTGAGCCATCTTCCAGGCGAGTTTGAGCCCCGCCGCGTCGGCCGCGTAGGTCTTCGCCCGCCCCTTCGCGAGCTTCGCGGAGACCTGCTGGAAGTTCCCGATCGGCTCGCCGAAGGCCTCGCGCTCGGTGACGTACTCGCCGGCCTCCTCGAGTAAGTACTCTGAGTACCCCACGGCCTCGGCCCCCAGCTCGAGCCGGCCCAGCGAGAGAAAGTCCATCGCGGCGTAGAAGGCCTCGTCCACCTCGCCGAGGACGCGGTCGTCGGGAACGCGCACGCCGTCGAGAATCACTTCGGCCTGGGTCCCCTCCGCGCCGACGGCGTTGTTGTACGACCCGATTTCGTACTCGTCTGCCTCGACGATGAAGCAGGTGATGCCGCCGTAGCGGCCGGCCTCCTCCTGGGGCGTCGTCCGCGCGAAGAGCTGGATGAAGTCGGCATAGGGAGCATTGGTGATCCACTGCTTGCGCCCGTTAATGATCCACTCGTCGCCGTCCTTCTCCGCGGTCGTCTCCATGTTCGGCGAGTCCGACCCCACGCCGGGCTCGGTCTGGCCGAACGCCGTCGACTTCTCGCCGCGGACCACGGGCTCGAGGTAGTCCTCGCGCTGGTCGCCCTCGGCCTGCAAGAGCAGCGGCTTCGGCCCCTCGGGACCGGCGAGGACGTAGCGCTCGAGGCCGCCGCCGTGGGTCGCGAGGTGCTTTTTGGCTCGATACCACGTGACCGGCGAGATGCCGTCGCCGCCCGCGTCTTCGGGCAGGTTCATCGCATAGAAGCCGGCTTCGGCCGACTTCCGCCTGATCTCCTCGCGAGCCGCGAGCAGTTCGTCGGTCCAGCGGCCGTTCTCGTGGTGGCCTTTCCGCGGATTCGTGTAGGTGTCGCCGAGATCCTCGACGATCGGCTCGACCTCCCGGTCGATGAACTCGTCGATGCTATCGAGGATCAGTGCGGTCTCTTCGTCGGTGTCGAAACTCACGCCGCCTGTGGTGTTTGATACCATTTATATATCACTTCACTGGTGCGGCGCGGGCTCGTCGTCCTCGGCCTCGAGGACGATATCGAACTCGTCGCGCAGCGATTTTTTGTCGAACTTCCCCGTCGAGGTCTTCGGAATCTCCTCGACGAACCGGTACTCGTCGGGCAGCCACCACGAGGGGAACGTCTCCGCGAGGTGTGCCTCGAGGTCGTCCTCGTCTCCGTCCGCGTCGGCGGTCGACACGACGACGGCCAGCGGCCGCTCCTGCCAGCGCTCGTGGTCGACCGCGATGACCGTCGCCTCGCGGACGCCCTCGTGGGCGATGAGTTCGTTCTCGAGTTGGACCGACGAGATCCACTCGCCGCCGGACTTGATGACGTCCTTGTCCCGGTCGACGACGTCGATGTAGCCCATCTCGTCGCGAGTGGCGATGTCACCGGTCCGCAAGTAGCCGTCGTCGGTAAAGGACTGCTCGTTCTCCTCGGGCCGGTTGTGGTAGCCGTCGGTCACCCAGGGGCTACGGACCTGGAGTTCGCCCATCGTCTCGCCGTCGTGGGGCACTTCCTCGCCGTCGTCGTCGACGATGCGGGTCTGCATGCCCGGTACTGGCAATCCGGCCTTCGCGCGGTACTCGTACTGGTCCTCGCTCGGCAACTCCGCGGTCTCCTTGCGGAGCGTGCTGAGGGTGCCAAGCGGCGAGGTCTCGGTCATCCCCCAGCCCTGCATGATCGGCGCGTCGTACTCCTCGTCGTACTTCCGGATGAGCGACTCGGGTGGCGCGGAGCCCCCGACCGTCAGCCGGTCGATGTTCGAGATGTCGACCGCCGGGTTCTCGTCCAAGAACTCGGCCATCTCGAGCCAGATCGTCGGCACCGCGGCCGAGAACGTCACGCCCTCCTCGTCGATCAGACGGGCGATCGACTCTGGATCGGTGTGGACCGAGGGGAAGACCTGCTTCGCGCCGACGAACGTCGCGCCGTAGGGGATCCCCCAGCCGTTGGCGTGGAACATCGGGACGACCGGGAGCACGGTGTCGCGCTCGCCGATCGCGTTGGCGTCGACGTGGCCACCCATGACGCTGTGGAGGTACATCGCCCGGTGGGAGTAGGCGACGCCCTTGGGCAGCCCCGTCGTCCCGGAGGTGTGACACATCCCGTACTCTGCGTCCTCGTCGATATCGGGCCACTCGTACTCCGTCGACTGCCCCTCGAGGAGCGACTCGTAGTCGGTCACCGGCTCGAGGCTCGTCTCGGGCACCTCGTCGTCGAGGACGACGTACTGCTCGACGGTGTCGAGGTCGTCGGCGTTGGCCTCCACCTTCTCGATGAGCCCCGGATCGACGAAGATCACCCGGTCCTCGGCGTCGTCGATCGTGTGGACGAAGTGGTGATCGGGCAGCCGCATGTTACACATGTGGATCGACCGCCCCGAACACGCCGGCCCGAAGTAGAGTTCGTAGTGGCGGTAGTGGTTCGTCGCGACGACGCCGACCCGGTCGCCCGTCTCCAGACCGAGGTCGTCGAGCGCGCCCGCGAGCTGGTTGATTCGATCGTACGCGTCGGCGTACGTGTACCGGTGTGTGCTCCCGTCGGGCAGTTTCGTCACCAGTTCCCGGTCGGGGAACAGGTCGACCGCCCGCTCGAGGAGCTTGTCAAGTGTTAACTGGACACCCATCATGGTCGTCTGCAGAGATTTTGTCCAGCGACTTATGGTTTGGGTCGATAGCAGTTCTGCACACACGTCGCGGAAACACCACCTGCCTCGTTCGCCTGCTCAACGCGGTGTTTCAGGGGTCGACATCGCGACCATCGCCTACAGTTCACCGTCGAATTTCTGTCAACGTGGGCGAAGAATTATGTGCGCGGTCGTGGATCGGTGGGCCGTGTTATACGATAGCATATACGAAGCAGTCGCCGACCGGTACGAGTCGGGGATGGGCTGGGACGAACACGTCCACGTCGGCGACGAGGAGTCGCTCAACGTCGCCGAGGAGGCGCTGGGTCGCCACGCCGATGCCGACGAGACGGGCCTTCGCATCCGCGACTTCGAGCGCGGCGAGACCGAGACGTACACCTTCGCCGACCTCGCGGCGGCCGCCAACCGCGTCAGTAACTACGTGGTCGAACACACCGAGCGCGGCGACCGCGTCGGCGCGATGCTCCCGACGCGACTCGAGCTCTACGCCGTCGTCTTCGGCACCATCGCGGCCGGTCGGATCTACCTCCCGCTCGCGCCCGTATTTGGCCCTGACGCGCTGAACTACCGGCTCGAGGACTCGGGCGCAGTCGCGCTGTTCACGACGAGCGACGGCTGCGAGGCCGTCGACGGGAATCTGCCGGCGCTCGAGCGCGTCGTCACGGTCGACGATGGAGACGCCGGTAGCGGGACTGGCGACGATGGCGAGGCGGTCACGGGCGACGCGACGGTCGACGACTACGACGCCGTCCGCGCCCGTGATGACGAGTTCGAGACCGTCGAGACGCACCCGAACGATCCCTACTCGCTGACCTACACCTCGGGGACGACCGGCCCGCCGAAGGGCGTGCCGACGAGTCACCGCGGCCCGATCGAGCTCTACGCCTACACCGAGTACGTCGTCGACCTCCGGCCGGACGACGTCTACCTCGTCGCGGCGTCGCCGTCGTGGTCCTACGGGCTCACCATGGGCACGATCATGTCCGGCATCCGGGGGACGGCCATCGGCTGCTATCGCGGCCAGTTCGACCCGCACGCGTTTTTCGAGACGCTCGAGGCGTGGAACGTCGACAACGCGATGATCCCGCCGACGGCGCTCAGGCAGTCCCGGGCCGCCGGGATCGACCTCGAGGCGTGGGACATCGACCTCCGGGTGCTGATCTCAGCCGGCGAGTCGTTAGACGAGGAGACCGTCAACTGGTGCAAGGACGGACTGGGCGCGCCGCCACAGGACGCCTACGGGCTGACGGAGGGCGGGATGGTCGTCTGCAACTACGCGTTCGACGATTGGGAAGTAAAGCCCGGCAGCATGGGGAAGGTCACCCCCGGCGAAGAGGTAGCGCTGCTGGACGAGGACGGCGACGAGGTCGATCGAGGCGAGGTCGGCGAGATCGCGATCAGGCGCGACGAAGACGCGCGGGGGTCGTACTGGGGGCGACCCGAGGAGACCCTCGAGACCTTCACCGGCCCCTGGCTCCGGACCGGCGACCTCGCGCGTCAGGACGAGGACGGCTACGTCTGGTACGTCAGCCGGGCCGACGACGTCATCATCTCCGCGGGCTATCGGATCGGCCCTGCGGAGGTCGAGGAGACGCTGCTCGACCACCCCGCGGTCGAGGAGGCCGCCGTCGTCGGGGATGACCACGAGACGCGCGGTCAGATCGTCACAGCCTACGTCACGCTGGTCGGCGACCACGAGCCGTCAGCGGAACTCGCGGACGAACTGAGCGAGTTCGCCCGCGCGGAGCTCTCGAAACACGAGTATCCACGTGAGATCGCGTTCCTCGAGCAACTCCCAAAGACCGCCAGCGGGAAGATCAAGCGCTCCGCGCTCGCGGAGTAAGATCGGATTGCTCCCCGACCACTGCGCCGCTCAGAGGATCGACCCGGCGTCGCGGAGGTTGGTCAGTTCGTCCTCGTCGTACCCCACCGACGCGAGCACCTCGTCGGTGTGCTCGCCGTGATCGGGCACCGATTCGTCGTGGCTCTCGGGAAGGTCCGATCCGACTGCGGGGAAGCCGACTCGCGGCGGCGCGTCGTCGGGTCGCTCGACCAGCCCGCGGGCCTCGAGTTGCGGGTGTTCGACGGCCTCGGCCGGCGTGCAGACCGGCCCGGTCATCGTCTCGTCGCTCAGTTCGTCGAGCCACGCGTCCCGCTCTCGGCTCGCGAACAGGGTCTCGAGCTCCTCGCGAACGGCCGCCAGTTCTGCGGGATCGTCGGTCCCGTGTGCGTCCGCGAGGTCCTCGCGGCCGGTCTCCTCGCAGAAGGCCTGCCAGAACTTCGGCTCGAGCGCGGCGAACGTGACGTACCGGCCGTCGGCGGTCTCGTAGACGTCGTACCAGGGGACCCCGCCGGTCAGCGCCGTCTCGCCGGGCCGCGGATCGCCGTCGGAAAGCGCCTCGTGGGCGACGGCCTGCGAGAAGGAGGCGACCACGTCGGTCATCGCCACGTCGATATACTCGCCGCCGTTGCCGAGTTCGCGTGACAGGAGCCCGCCGACGATCGAAAAGGCCGCGAACAGCCCGCCGCCTAAGTCGCCGATCTGGTAGCCTGGGAGCTGCGGGGCCATCGCCTCGTCCTCGCGGGTCATGTCGAGCAGGCCGGCGACGCCGACGTAGTTCAAGTCGTGGCCCGCGCGCTCGGCGTCGGGACCGGTTCCCCCGTAGCCCGACAGCGAGCAGTAGATCAGGTCCTCGTTGTACTCGCGCAGCGTCTCGTCGTCGATCTCGAGGCGTTCGGCGACGCCGGGCCGGAACTGTTCGAAGACGACGTCGGCCTCCGCCACGAGCCGGTAGAACGCCTCGCGTCCGCCCTCCGATTTCAGGTCGAGCGCGACGCTTCGCTTGCCGCGGTTGACGCCGTCGAACAGCGCGCCGACGCCGCGTTCGGTCGTCGGCGGAGTATAGCGGGCGTAGTCTCCCGCGTCGGTGTCCTCGACTTTCACCACGTCGGCCCCCGCGTCGGCCAGCAGTTGCGTCGCGTACGGCCCTGGCAGGAGCCGCGACAGATCGAGTATCCGCACCGAATCGAGTTGCATGCTACCATGTCCCGGTCGCGTTCCAAAAGCCTACCGTCGCCGGGTTGCAGTGAGTCGTCCGCCGACTCGCCGTCCTCAGTCGTCGCCCTCGAGCGAGACCAGTTCGTCGACCTCCGGGATGTCGGCCGCGGCGTCGGTGATCTGTCGCATCCGGTCGGTGTGCTTGTCGACGGCGTAGGCGGCGAGTTTCCCCTCCTCCAGGCCGACGCGCTCATCGGGGTCGTCGGGCTGGAACCGCTCGTCTTCGGTGATCCCCTGGACGAGTGGGAGGAGGTCGTCGACGGTGTCCTCGATGAGGTTGGGGTCGACGCCCTCGGCGATGAGCTTCTTGAGCTGGTTCATCCCGAAGCCGACGTGGCGGCCCTCGTCGCTGCGGATCTTCGTAAAGCCCTGAACGAGCCCTGGGAGGTGGGGCAGTTCCTCGAAGTCGCCGCCGTAGGATGTCTGCATCCCGTAGTAGCCGGTCTGGGCCAGAATGCCCTCGACCGTGAGGTGGTAATGGCAGTACGCTTTCGCCCGATTTTCGGGGGTGTCCTCCTCGAGCAGCCGGAACTGCGCCTTCCGGTTGCGGTCGAACAGCTCGATGTAGGGTTCGTTGAACCACCTGTCATGGCGGGGGTTCGACCGCTCCCAGCCGAGTTCGTCCTCGACCGTCCAGACGACCTCCCGCCAGTACCGGTCGAAGAAGTCCGCGTGTTTGGCCTCTTCATACATCTGGGTCGTCAGGAACAGCTGATCGTCGATGTTATCGAGCACTGCGCCAAGCGGTGCGAGGTCCTCGGTGACCGCGTCCTCGCCCGCGCCGAACTTCGCGATGCCGTTTAACGTGCCATACCACGATTCCCGATCGTATTCGTCAGCGCCCTCGATGTACGCGAGCAAGTGCTCGACGTCTCGCTCGAGGTCGATCTCCCCCGGGTCCCAGTGGCGCTCGACCGCGTTACGGTAGTACCGGTTCGATCGTGACTCTCGGTCCATCATCTCCGTCGGTGTGTATTCAGTTGCCATATCACACACTACTCGCCGCAGCTATTAAATGTGCAGTCTCTGTCATTCGGTCGATCGCGATATCGACCCCCTCGAGCGCTCAGTCGTCGGTCTCGTCGGCGTCCGCTCGCGGGGTGTCCCCGCTCGCGTCACCCGAGGCGCGTTGCGCCTCGCTCTCCTCGACGCGCTCGTGACGCTCGAGGGTGGTCATCGTTCGGTATGTCTCGACCCGGTCGGTCTTCGCGAGCCGGTAGCGATAGTAGCCGTACGCGACGACGAACCAGCCGATGAGGACGACGCCGACGAGCGGCCGCTGGAGGAGCGTGATGAGCCAGAACGCGCCCGTCGCGAGCGCGCCCCCGAGGACCGCGAGGAGGAGGCCGCGGTATCGACGGAGTGTAAACGGGGCGTTGGCGTAGTGGGCCGGGAACTCCCGGGGGAGGTTCCAGAGCCCGATCGCGCAGAAGAAGTACGCGGTGAGGCTGGCGAGACCGATGAACACCGAGAGGCCGACGATCTCGTTCGCGATCGGGACGAGCAGAAACGGCGGCACGCCCAGTATCGCGACGGCGTAATGGGGCGTCTCGAACCGCGGATGAAGCCGCGATAGCGACGCCGGGAGGATGCCGTCGCGACTCGCGCGCATGAGCGTCCGGGAGAAGACCAGCAGCGTCGTGTTCACGGTCGTAACGACCGCGAAGACCGCCCCGGCGGCGACGACGGACTCGCCCCACCACGGGAGGAACCGGGAGGCGGCGAGCGCGAGGTCGGCCTCGTTGCCCAGGTCGGTGTAGGGGACGACGCCGACGAGAACGGCGATCAGCGCCACGTAGAACAGGGCGACGATCCCGATGCCCAGTCCCAGTACGAGCGGGATCGTGCGCCCGGGATCGTCGATCTCCTCGCCGAGTTCGACCAGCAGTCCGAACCCGAGAAACGGATAGAACAGGGCGACGACGGCGAGGCCGAACGCGCCGTAATCCGGGACGAAGGGTGTGTAGTTGGCGGCGTCGACTGCAGTTGCACCAGGGACGATGAACGTCAGCAGGGCGAGTACGAGGCCGACGACGAAGACGAGCTGGACCCGTGTGACGACTCTGAGCCCGATCAGATTGATGAGCAAAACGAACGCGAGCAGGACGTAGACGAGCAGCGTCGACGGCACGTCGAGAAAGAGCCGCGTGTACTCGGCGAAGCCGGTCGCCGTGATGAGCAACGACGCCCACGCGACGAGCGGGATCGTAAACGGTACCAGAAATCCCCAGTACGGTGCCGTGAGCCGAGAGATGTAGACGTACAGGCCGCCGGCGACCGGCATCGCGGAGCCGAGTAGGGCGTTGTAGAGGACGACGAACGACGCCGGAATCGCCGCGAGGACGATCGCCACCACGAGCGCCGGTCCGGCGGCCCCCGCCAACGGCCCCGGCAGGACGAATATCGGCACCGAGATCGCGTTGCCGACCAATAGGGCGAGCACGCCGACAAGACCGATGCTCGAGGAGAGCGTCTCCGCGTCTGTGCCGCCGATGTCGCTCATTCCCCCGTCGACCGATCGGCCCGCCGGCGTCGGACGGCGGCGTCGCGGACCCGTCGGCCGAGGGTGAACCCGAGGACACCTCCGAGAAACGGCGCGACGACCAGCAGCGCCGGAACCGTCAGCAGCGGGAGGACGATCCCGAGTCCGAGGCCGACCACGAGCCCGCCCTCGGGGTACTGTGCCGCGGCGACCTCGCGTTCGATATCGTCCATCTCCGACGGCTCGTCGCGGTACCGTCCGATTGCCATGTCATAACTCACCACACTATAGGTGAAATATCTTCGGCCGGTTGACAACCCGTGGAGCGTCGATCGCCAATCGGCGGCGTCGGGTAGTCAGTGCCGGTCTCCACGATCGTTGATAAGAACTAAGTCGATACCCGTGAAGGATGGTGCCATGGCACAAGAGAGTGCTGCCGTCGTCGGTGGCGGCATCATGGGAGCCGGTATCGCACAGGTACTCGCACGCAGCGGCTACGAGGTCTCCGTCCGCGAGATCAACGAGGAGCTGGCCGAGGAGGCCGAGGAGCGGATCGTTTCGGGCAACTACGGCCTCGACGACGCCGTCGACGGCGGCTACCTCTCCGAAGCGGAGAAGGCAGCCGTCCTCGAGCGGCTGACGTTTACCACCGATCTCGACGAGGCGACCGACGGCACCGACTTCGTCATCGAGGCGGTGACGGAGGACCTCGCGATCAAGGGCCAGGTCTTCCGCGACTTGGACGAGGTCACCGACGACCAGCCGCTGTACTCGAACACGAGCGGCTTCGCGGTAACCTCGATCGCCAACGCCGTCTCCGACCCTTCCCGCGTCGCGGTGACTCACTTCTTCAATCCGGTCCCGATCATGTCGATGGTCGAAATCGTCCGGGCTCCTGAAACCGACGCGGCCGTCGTCGAGCGCGCCGAGGAACTCGTCGACGAACTCGACAAAACCAGCGTCACCATCGACGACGACCCCGGTTCCTACGGCTTCATCGCTAACCGCTGTCACGCCGCCATGCGCGAGGAGGCCCAGAAGATCGTCGACGAGGGCATCGCCACGGAAGAGCAAGTCGACACGGCCCTCGAGGAGGGGTATAACCTCCCCGTCGGGCCGTTCTCGCTGCGCGGCATCGGCGAGGAGTGGGACTAACGGACACTTCTTTCGTTCCCGTTTCGGAGTGACGTCCGATACCCGATGGCGCGCACTGTCGACCGTCCGAGTACTGTCGACCGTCCGTGTATCACGAGGGCAGTCGACGACGCTGCGTGGTTCGTTGAACACTCACCCCGACACGGCACACGCCACCGCAACGTAAAATCCGGGCCGTTTTCTGCGTTGCACCGGTCCGGTGTCGGACGACGGTCGCCCGTCTAGTGCGTTACTTCCCTTCGAACTCGGGCTCGCGGTCCTCGGAGAACGCCGCTGCGCCCTCGGCGTGGTCCGCTGTCTGGAGGAGCCCCTCGAAGAGCCGCCGGTCGTACTCGAGGCCCTCCTCGAGCCCGCTGTGAACCGCCATGTCCGCGGACTGCTTGATCGCCTGGATGGCCAGGGGGGCCTGACCGGCGAGGTCGGTGACGAACTCGTCGACCGCGTCCTCGAACTCGTCGTCGTCGTAGACGTGGTTGACGATGCCCTCCTCGCCCGCCCGCTCCGCGGAGATGTGCTCGCCGGTCATCGCCAGCTCCTTGGCGACGGCGGGACCCGCGATCTTCGTGACGTACTGGACGCCGCCGGCCCCGGGGAGGATGCCGAGGTTGACCTCGGGGAAGCCGAACGTACTCGACTCGCTGGCCAGCCGGAAGTCACAGGCCAGCGCGGTCTCTAAGCCGCCGCCGAGACAGTAGCCGTCGATCTTTGCGATGATGGGCGCCGGGAAGTCCCGGATGAAGTCGTAGTGAGACCGCGCCGAGGAGCCACCCGCCGACTCGTCGGAGAAGCCGCCGATGTCCGCACCGGCACAGAAGGCCTTCTCGCCGGCCCCCTCGAGCACGACGGCGCGTAGCGCGACACCGTCTGCGTCCTCGTTTTGCTCCTCTAAGAGCTCGAGGCCCGCGATAATATCGTCTCGAAGCTGGGCGCTCAGCGCGTTCAGCGCGTCCGGCCGATTCATCGTGAGCGTGCCGACGCCGCGGTCCTCGTCGTACTCCACCAGGACAGTATCCAGTGATTCGTCCATAGAGGTCGGTCTCGGGCGACGATCAAAAAGGTACGCTCGCCGGCGAATTCGCGGGGTCGGCCGACGACGCAAGGCGACTCGAGTTCGAAGCCGCAGCGTCCGTTCGGCGGCGCAAACCGTATTCGAATGCTGATCGAATGCTGATGGGTATTGGATTGTCTCTTCTGTCGGACAAGTCTCCGATCCGTTTCACGATCGGAGTCCGTCCCGTCTACACTCCGCGGTCGGGCTATCGACAAGAACGTCGCTGTCGTCACCTGAGACCTGGTTACACCGGTGTTTTCACCGCGAAGACTCGAGATCGGTCGAGGGCTGCCGTCGAACCGGGGTCCTTAGCTCGACCGGTGATGAATACCATCGAGACAGCGCCAAACGTGGCCGTGTCGCTTCGTCACCGCCTCTCCCGGGTCGTCACAGCGACTATATCGCTCGTCTCGCTGACCGGAGAGTAAGTGCCCGCTGTGGTTCTCCGCTGGCCGACTGAGGAGCAAGACATGACACGTTCGAATATATGTTCGAATACGTAGAGAAATACGAGGGCGCAATCGAGCGCAAGCCACGAAACGGAAGCGAGCCGCCGCGAAAGTGAGCCGCCGCTTAGAACGACCGCAGGTCCTCGAGGACGGCTGCCGCGCTGCCGTCGGCGATGACCTCGCGGGCTCGCTCGAGTCCGTCCTCGAGGCTGTCGACGTCCTGCCGGGCGTACATCCGGAACGCACCGTTGAGTGTGATCGCGTCGGCGAAGTGGTCCTCGCGGTCGCCGGCGAGGACCTCCTCGGTGATCGTCGCCGAGTCGACGGTCACGTCGTCGACCTCGAGGTCCTCGGCTTCCATCTCCATGCCGTACTCGGCGGTCTCGATCTCGTAGTCCTCGAGCGCTTCGCGTCCGGCATCCCATTCGGCCACCTTCGTGTAGCCGGGCCGGATGTCGTCGTACCCCTCCATCCCTTGGAAGAAGATGGCCCGGGAGTAGTCGAGTTGCTCGCTCTCGATGAGCGTGTCGGTTAGTTTCTTCGCGAACGCGAGGTGGTAGAACGAGCCGAGGTGGACGTCGGCATTCGCCGGGTTCGCGATGGTCTCGACGGTGTTGACGAACGTGCGCACGCCCATCTGGTCGCGCCGGCCGTGGAGTTCCTGAACCCCGGGATTGAATCCGGGCTGGTAGTAGAAGCCAAAGCCTGTCTCGTCGACCATGTCGGCGCTCTCCGTTGGCTCGAGGTCGGTCCGGACGCCGAGTTCGTCGAGGACGTGTTTGTACGCCGTCGCTTTCTGTGTAGGGACGCGGTCCCCGGAGTGGACGACGACGGGGGTGTCGGCCGCGGCGGCGACGATGCCGGCCCCGACGCCGAGGACGGCGGAGGTGTGTTTGCCGTCGTAGTTAGCCCCACAGTCGACCGGATCGCAGTCTGGCTCGGCGGTGACGACCGATTCCTCGCGCATGACGTCAGTGTAGGCCGCCAGCTCCTCGGGGTTGTTTCGCTTCCAGCGGTTGGCCAGCCAGAACGCGCCGAGTGTCGTCGCGTCGGGCTCGCCCGCCAGAATGCGCTGGAACGCGTCGCGGGCTTGTTCGCGGGTCATGTCGTCGGCCGACTTCGGGCCGGAGCCGACGACGTCGGTCATGAGCCGCTTCAACGGCCAGTCGCCGAATTCCTGGGTTGCCTGCGTCATATCGTGCGAGGGTTGGGTCGGACCGCGCAAAAATCTCCCGCTTCCGGCGGACGTTCGCCCGTCAACGGTGGGCGTTCGCACTCTGCGGTCCGATTCTTCTCGGCCTATCGACGCGTGTCGACCTGTCCCAGCGAGTACAATTGGGCCGAGAGGCGCGATAGCTGGGCCGAGAAGTGAGTTGCTTGCTGACAAGACACATACGTACGAAAAGCACATTTTACTCACGTTTTAACCGAAACTATTTCCCGTGTCAAGCAAGTAATGGACGGTTCTCGGACCACGTCGTCGGCTCTCATCGCCACCGTTGTTGACCGACGGGCCGGCTCGCTCTTTCGACGAACCAGTACGGCGTAAGGACGGATTGAACGCGGCCGAAACGTTTCCGCGAGCGAGAACGGCACGAATAGCTATATATCGGCAGCCGAATGAAAGACCGTGGTCGAGTTACGCACCGGGAGCGTCGTCTTCGTCACCGTCGTCGTCGTTCTCGCTAGCGGTGGCGTTGGCGTCGCTGCCGCAAACGCCGCGATCCCCGCAGCGGCGTCTCCCGATCAGGTCGGCGATGCGCCACCGTCTCGGCTAGCGCTGCAGTCAGACGGCACTACCGATAGCAACGATACCCGCCAGCACAGAAATCCTCGCCAATACGATGAGAGCGGGGATCTCACCGGACTGGAAAATCGACTCGCGACCCGCTTAGCCCAATCCCTCGAGACGGGCGCGATCAGTCTCGAGGACGGCGAGTACGCGGCTGCGGCGGCATCAGTCGACGAGGCGTACGCCGCCGATCTGGCCCGGTACGCCGACGTTGCGGACGCAACGGCGGGCGAAGACTACGGCGACCTATTCGAACTCGCGGGCGAAAATCAGGCGCGCCTCGTCGAGGCGGTACGCCAGTACAACGCGACCAGATCCGAATACGAGCGGGCGCGGGCGATCGGCGACGATGAGCGGGCGCGCGCGCTCGCTCGCGAACTCGAGTCGCTCGCGGGGACGGTCAACGAATCGAGCAGCGAGCTGCAAGCCACTTACGACGGCCTCGAGAGGTCGACCAACGCGAACCTCTCCGAGTCCGACGCGGCGGTCGAGTCGGTCGCCGCGGAGATCCGGCGCGAACAGGCGGCGATTCGCGAGGCGGAGTTCGTGACGACAGAACTCACCGTCGAGGCAGAGCGCGAGCAAATTTCGTTTCGCGAGCCGTTGACGGCGACCGGGCAACTGCGAACCGCCGACGGCCGGCCGGTCGGGTCCGAGACGATCCGACTCGAGATCGGGAACGGATCCGTTCGAACCGAAACGGCCGCCGACGGCTCGTTCTCGGTGACGTACCGACCGACGACCGAGTCGCTGTCGACCGACCGGCTCAACGTCGAGTACGTCCCGATCAACGAATCGATCTATTTGGGCAGCGAGACGAGCGTGCCCGTCTCGATCTCGCAGGTCGAGCCCACCGTGTCGAACCTCGAGACGCCCGATACGGTCGCCTACGACGAGAACACGACCGTTCGCGGAAATCTCCTGGTCGGCGAAACGCCCGTCGACGGCGTCCCGCTCGCGGTGACGCTCGGTGACAAGCGGATCGCGACCGTCGAGACGTCGAATGGGTTCTTCGAGACGGACGTGACGGTACCCGCGTCGGTCGCCGACGGCGACCGCGAACTCGGCGTTCGTTTCGACCGCGAGGGCCGGGCGTTGGCCGCGATGACGGCGACCAACGACGTGACGGTCCGCGAGACCTCGACCGATGTCACTATTTCCGCGACTCGCGTCGGCGACGACGAGCGCACGGTCGCGGTCGACGGCACTCTCGAGACGGTCAACGGCTCTGCGATCGCCGGCCGCTCGATCCGTCTCAACGCAGGCGACACGACGATCGAGACAGTGACGACCGGCGACGACGGCTCGTACGCCACGACGATCGAGATCCCTGCCACGGCCGGCCGCGACGTGCGTGTCGTCGCGGCGTACGACGGCTCCGGATCGAACCTCGAGTCCGAAACCGCCGCGTCGACCGTGTCGTTCTCGAGCGGTTCGCGTGCGTGGTCTGGCCTCCCCGCATGGGCGTGGCTCGGATTCGGCGGCGGGGTGGCCGCGTTCGCGGCTCTCGTTGCGTTCGCGTGGCGCTCGCGTGCCCGCTCGAGCGACCGCGAGTCGGCGACCGCACCGGGTGACGGAACGGCAGACCGGGGGACGACGCCGGGCGACGGCCGTTCGCGACCCGAAATCGCCCGATCGGTGCTCGAACACGGACACGACGCCCTCTCGAGCGGACGGCCGGACAGGGCCGTCGAACTGGGATATGCGGCCGTGCGTCACGCTCTGACCGGGGCCGTCGATTCGAGTACGACGAGTACCGCGTTGACTCACTGGGAGTTCTATCGGCGGTGGGCCGACCGTCGGGACGACGGGGCTGACGACTCCGACGCCGATCTCCTCCGGACCGTGACCGAACGCTACGAGCGGGCGACGTTCGACGTCGCGACCGTCTCGGCCGCGGAGGCCGAGCGCGTTCTCGAGGTCGGTCGTCGCCTGTGCGATCGATACGCGGACGGCGATGACGCTCGTTCGGCGGTGGACGACGAGTGACCGTGTGGCCGGTACCGTTTGCTTCGCAGCCATCGTAAATCATCCCGGTTAATTTTCACCCTCGATCACGTCTGTCGATATCAATGGCAGTGTTCAGTTCGCTGTGGCGACTGCTTCCCCGATCGATCCGTACCATGCCGGCCGACCTCGTCGCGGTCGTCGTCGTCGTCCTCGCGACGGATCTGGCCGTCGTCACGCCGGTACTCAAGGAAACGGCGATCCGCGTCCCGCTCGGACTCGCGTTCGTGCTGGTCGCGCCGGGGTATGCCTTCGTCGCGGCGCTATTTCCCGAACGCGGCGCTCAGTTCGGTCGCAACGGTACCACGACGGATGATGCCGACGGACCAGCGACGGGAATCCGTCGGTCGCTCCCGCTTGACGATCCGATCACCGACGTTGAACGGATCGTTCTTACTGTCGCCTCGAGCGTCGCGATCACGCCGCTGCTCGGTCTCGCGATCCACTTTTCGCCGGTGTCAGTCCGACTGCAATCGATCGCGGTCGTGCTGACCGGGACGACGGTCGCGCTGACGGCCGTTGCGACGTACCGTCGGCGATCGGTTTCTCCGGAAGCGCGCTTCCGAGCGCCCTATCGACAGTGGCTCGCGTCGACCCGAGAGCGGGTGCTCGATGCGGATTCGCGGGCCGAAACGACGCTGACGCTGTTGCTAGCGACGACGCTCGTCCTCTCGGTCGGTGGCGTCGGATACGCCGTCACGTACTCCCAAACCGGCGAGACGTTCACCGAAGTCGCCATTCAGACCGACGACGGCGAACGCGTTACCGACTCCTATTCGTCCTCGGTCGGTGCCGACGGCCGGGACCTCGTCATCACCCTCGAGAACAGGGAACAGCGTTCGATCAGCTACTCCGTCGTCGTCGTCGAGCAGCGGATTGCATCCGACGGCACCGCCATCAACGCGACCGTCCGTGAGCAAAACGAGCTACGACGGTTCGAGACGCGACTCGCCCACGGCGAATCGTGGTCGCGTTCGCACGATGTCGAACCGACTTTGACCGGCGATAGCGTTCGCATCGCCTGGCTCGTCTACGCAGACGGGTCCGTTCCACCGACGCCGTCCCTCGAGAACGCCGACTACTCGACGCACCTCTGGGTCAACACGTCGACGGGCTAGCCCTCGAGTCACCCGTCTGGAGCGACGAACCACACGCTGAAATCGCCGTTGTTGTAGATGCGATGGGCCGCGGGATCGGCTTGCAGTCGGGCGAGATCGGACGCGGTGTAGTAGGTAATCTCCGCTTGGCGATCCGGCGATCGGTCACTTGCCCACTTGACGTCTGCCGTCTTCGTGACGAGGTACGTTTCGTTCTCGTAGACGCCGGCGACCGATTCGTTGCCGTCGTACCCCAGTCTCGTCGGGAGCTGATATCCCGGGAGCGACCGATGGAACTGCCGGTCGCCGGGTTTCGCGCCGGTCGTCCCCTCGAAATACCGCTGGAGCTGTTCTGACATCCGGAACGCTCGCGTGTTGACGCCGGGCTCGTGGTTTTCGTGTTGCCACTCCGCGCCGGCCATCGTCGCGTGGGTCACGTGGCGATTCTCCTCATACGCGACCGCACCCGCCAGCAGCGCGACGAGGATGACGGTCACGCAGAGACCGCCGAGTGCGACCGTCGCTCCACGGCGCTTCCAGCGACCGCCAACACCGTCGCGGGCCGAGGCCAGCCCCGTGACCGCCAGTCCGAGCAGCAAGATCGCCCCGATCACGGTGTAGTGGTTGATCCGGACGATGTTTCGGGAGAGCACCCGCGCACCGATAAAGAAGACTGCGACCGTGAGCCCCCCGCCGTACTGAACGGCACAGAGTAGCTCGAGGCGGCTACTTCGCCGCCGGAGGACGCGGACAAGGATCGCAGCGCTGATACATGCCCCGATACCGGCATAGGCGAGTACTGTTCCCCATTTCAGAACGAGGAACTCCCAGAGCAACTCCCACGCCGAATAGCTGGTCTGCTGGGCGGTGTCGGCGTAGCTGGCGGCACCGCCGTCGAGGTCGGTCGTTAACACCGTCTCGAGGAAGTGAGTGATATGGCCGATCGAGAGGTACCACAGAGCGCCCGCGATCGCAAGGATGATCGGATACCGGTACGGGATCGCGTACGCGTGCACAGAGCGCTCGGCTTCTGCGCCGCCGAGCGAGAGGTGTCGACGGAGCCGCGGCGCGGCGATGCTACCCGCGTACAGGACGAGCGCGAAGACGGTCACGAGTGCCGTAATGGGGTGATAGAACACGAGTGCGACGCCACAGACCAGCGTCACGCCGACGATCCCTGTCCGATTCGAGCGGCGGCGGTTCGCCCAGCGGTGAGCGAAGTAGAGCGAGAGCGGGAGATACGGCAGGGCGAACAGCCAGGGGAGCGTCGTGAGGTGGTGCGAGACGAGGATAAGCGGCGTCGCCGCACCGAGGGTCGCAAGTCCGCCGCGTCGGCCGAACAACGACAGGCCGAGGAGGAGACACGCCCCGATGAGCAACAGGAAAAAGCACAACGCGACGAGCGGTTGTAACTCGCGTACCGGAACGCCCGTGACGAGCGTCAGTGCAGAGTACAACAGGTGCGTGGCCGGATAGCCGGTTTCGGGGAGAGAACCGGTTTTCAGCACGTCCCGGACGATCCCGAAATGGTAGAGTGCATCTGACATCGGCGTACCGTAGATATAGTACCCGCGAAACAGCGGGAGTGCGAAGAAGACGGCGTAGGTGCTTCCGAGCGCAATTGCGCCGTGACGCCAGCCCGAACGGCCGGTGATCGCCGAGCGAAACACCAGCGCAATGCCGCCGACGAGGGCCACCCCGAACCCCGCCCACGTCCACACGGAATAGGCGTCGTAGATCGACGATTCGTATCCGGTCGCCGGTGGCGTCACGAGGACGCTTCCGACAAAGCCGATCGCGGCAAGCGCCGTCACCGCCGAACCGATTCGCCACCGATCGTTCATGAAGTCCGTCTAATTCCGACTGCCATTCCGACCGGTAAAAGCCCATCGCAACGGGTCCGTCGCCGAAAACGACCGGTCTTGGTCGATGCACGTCGGGCCGACTCGAGGCGATGGCTTGAGGGCAATCTCGCCCGCGGTCCGTTCGCTGCCGTCATTCTAAGTAGCCAAGGTCGCTGAGATTCTCCTCGACCGCCGCCGAGAGGTCGTCATCTCGCTCGAGAGCCGCCGTTCCGCCGCCTACACGGTCGATTTCCAGTCTGCGCTCGAACGCGTCCAACCGCGCGTGAACGTCATCCGGAACGGCACCGTCGTCGGCCGCGTCCGTCTCGCGTTCCGTCCGCGTTAGTGCATATCCCGTCCGGTCGCCGTCGCGCTGGACGAGTTTCCAGCGGTCGGTCTGTACGCCGAGATGGCCAGACTCGAGCGAGTAGCACGTCGGCGTCGACAGCGTGCGATCGTCGACGCGTTGTAACGGGTCGCCGACGTACTGCTCGGGAACCGAGATGTCGGCGGCCACGAGCAGCGTCGGAGCGATATCGACGTGCTGAGCGAAGTGATCTTCGACGACGCCCGCCTCGAGGCCGGGCGCACGCACGATAATGGGAACGTTCGTCATCGACGAGTACAGGGAGGCCTCGTGGAACTCGCCGTAGCGGCCGAACTCCTCGCCGTGGTCGCCGACGATCGCGACGACCGTGTCGTCGTCGACGACCTCGAGGATCCGACCGAGTTGCTCGTCGACGCTCCGGATGCATGCGTCGTACGTGTCGATCACGCGCTGTTCGGGTGGCTCGCCGCGAACGACCGCGCCCGCTTCGTTCGGTGCGACGACGTGCTCGACGTCGGCATCGCCCCGGATCGCGCGGAGGTGGTCGTCGTATCGCCCGTACGGGGTGTGTGCGTCCATGAAGTGAATCCACGCGAAGTAGTCGTCGTCGGCCGATCGCCGGTCGCGGAGCCACTCGACTGCCTCGTCGACGACGTCCGCGTCGGTCGTCGGTGGCCGATACGCGCCGGACTCACCGCCGCCAGCGACGACCCTGTAGGCGGGCCGGAGCAGTCGCCGTTTGAGAACGTCCGAATCGACCGCACTCGCGACTTCCTTGCCGGCTTTGACCAGCAGCGAGTCGTCCTCGTCGAAGTCGGCGACGCCGATCCATCGGTCAAACCCCCTGTCGTAGCCGTAGTCCCGACTCAGGAATCCGTTGTGCGCAGCCCCAAACGTTTCGACGCCGGCCGAGCGGAACCGCTCGGCTAGCTGGTCGCGGTAGCCGCCGGGGATGCCGAGGCCGTCGATCTGCCCGGCGTAGACGCCGGTGTGAATCGACTGAAAGGCCCATCGCGTCCCTGGACAGTTGGCGTAGCTGAACCGGTATTGCGTTGCGTCGGCGGCGAACGAATCGATGTTTGGCGTCGTCGGACGGTCGTACCCGTAACACCCGACGTGATCTGATCGAAGGCAATCGACTGACAGGAGGATCGTTGCTGGCATTCGTTTGTACACCTCTTGAACAGTTGGTTACACGGACAATAACGACGAACGGAGTGAAAAGCGTACTCACTATTCAAACGGAGTGACAGTCGTACCGATAAATAAGTCCGAACGAACTCACTCGCTGGCGTCGAAGGTCCGATTCGGCGATGACCGCTAGCGCTGGCCCATTCACGGCCGTTTCCGCACGCGAACTCTCGCTCTGTAGTCCGCTGTCTGGCACCTAGTTTTAAGATCACGTATGGGTTCGTCGAAACTATGTCAGCGACGCTCTGTGTCATCGGTCTTGACGCCGCCGACTATCGCCTCGCAACCCGTTGGGACTGCGAGAACATGCTTCTCGATGCCCACGGCGGACTCGAGTCGATATCGCACTCGCTTTCGGTGCCGGCGACGCTCGAGGTCTGGCCGACGATCGCGACCGGCCTCTCGCCGGCGGACCACGGCGTCACGCTCGACGGCGTCGGCTGGGACGGGACGCCCGGCTTGCGCGCCGTCGTTCGCGCGGTCCAACTGCTCCCTGATCGAATCCGTGACCAGTTCGTCGAGTTCAAAGAGCGAATTTCGGAGGGAGGATACCCACAAACCGACGCGCCGACGGTCTTCGACGAGGGAAGCGTTCACAACTGGCCCGGTGTGACGCCCTGTCACGTCTGGGAACGCGAGGGCGAGTGGTTCGCGAGGGCGACCGAGGGGGACATGTCGTCCGACGCGTTCGTTCGGCGCTCTCTCGGTACCACCGGCTCCTGTTTGGGCTGGCTCGCCGGGCAATCGCTGTCGCCGGTCGCGATCGCGGGCGCTCACGCGCATCTCCTCGACCATGCGGGCCACATGTTCGCACGGCGGCCGGCGGAACTCCGCCGCGTCTACGAGCAGGTCGATTCGCTGCTCGGCTGGCTTCGCGAGCGAGTCGACCGACTCGTCATCGTCTCCGACCACGGGATGCAGACGACCGCGACGGACGATCCGGATCCCGGCGTTCACTCCGAGCACGCCCTGATCGCGACGACCGAGTCCGGCCCGCTACCGACGGACGTGCGCGCCGTTCGCGCGTGGCTCGAAGAGCGGGTCGACGACGGGCCGGACGAGTCGGCCGACGCGACGGTCGACGCGCCGCGCGAGCACCTCGAGGAACTCGGGTATCTCTGACGGGCCGCTGTCCCTTCCGACCGCGGGTGACTCCGGTTCTCGAGTGGGTTAGCCGTCGCGCTCTATCGATCCGACCGCCTCGACGATCCGATCGGGACAGAGGACCGCCAGCCGAGCCGTCGGAACGGGACTGGCCGACGCGACGCGCCGAATCTCGCCGACAGACACTGCGCCGGTCGTGAGTGCAAGCGCGGCGAACGTCGCGGCTCCGATCGGCGGGACGACGACGAGCGAGAGCGACTCCGACGCGAGGAGTTGCGGGAGGCCGAGTATCGGAATCGCCGCGAGCAAGATCGTTCCCGCGACCGGGCCGGTGCGAATGTCCTCGAGGGGATCGTACCCGAGCCGGCGGGCGTTCCAGACGTGGAGGCCGAACATCGACCCGTACCCGATGCTTGTCGCGATCGCGGCCCCGCTGGGTCCGAATCGCGGGACGAGAAGCAGGTTCAAGACGGCGTTTAGCAGCGCTGCGACGGCCGTGACGCCGATCAGCAGGCGGAGGTTCTCTTGGCCCTGACTGATCGCGAAGACAGGCCTCGCGATCGCAAAGCCGACCGCGCCGGGGAGCAACAACAACAGCGGTGTGACGGCCGCGTCGAACTCCGGACCGAAGTAGAGCGTAAGGACCGGCTCGGCGAGTCCGGCGACGCCGAGGGCAAGCAGTGCCGTACAGAGGAGCGTGTATCGGACCGCCCGCGTACTGACCGACGTCAACCGGTCGTACCGTTCGTCGACCCAGAGCTGCGAGGTCGAGTGGATGAGTGTGATCTGGATCGCAGTGGGGATGAACCACAGGAACTCGGCGATGACCAGTGCCGAACGGTAGTACCCGGTCTGCGTGCTCCCGACGAGCAGCCTGAGGAGGATAATATCGACGTGATACAGCGAGAGCAACAGAAACGACAGCGCCATGGTCGAGCCGCCGTAGATCGCGAGGCGTTTTCCCGACACCGGTCCCGTCGAGCGACGCAGCAGCGTCGAGAGATCGATCCGCCGTGAGACGAGCGCGAACGCGAGCACGGCCGCGACCCCGGTCGAGATGACTCGGCTCGTCAGGACGGCCGCGATGTCACCGCCGACGACGCTCACTCCGACGACGAACGACGCGAACAGCACTCGATCGACGACCTGTAACGGCTCCGAATACGACTCGAGGCCAAAGCCCATGAGGGCGCTTCTGGCGACCCGGAAGAAGGCGCGCACCGGGATGATGAGCGCGAGGACGGCGAAGTAGCGGGTAAACTCCGGGCCGAGAATCGCGGTGAGGCGCGGCGATCGAGAGAGCAGGGCGATGCCGGCCACTGCGATGGCTGCGAGGACGAACACGAGCCGGAAATAGAACGCGAACACGTGGTCCGCCCAGTCGCCGGACCGATCCTCGGCGATGTATTTGCGGATCCCCTTGAACGCGCCGCCGTAGACGAACACCAGCAGCCACTGCAGCGTCGAGAGCAGGAACGAGTAATCACCGTAGCCGCTGCTGCCGAGCAGGCGCGTGATGATGGGCGTCGTGATGAGCGTCGCCGCCAATACACCGACCTTGGAGCCGAAGACGGCGCTGAATCGCTGGATGACGTTTGGGCTCATGGTCGCCTCTGTTCTCGCATATCAGCCGCCCTCGAGTCGATCGTTGAGGTGATCATCGTTCGTCGGACGCCCGGAGGATGCGGCGGTATCGGTCCCTGATCGGCTCGTAGGCGTAGTCTCGCTCGATATCGTCGCGTGCGGTGTCGCTGAGCTCGTCCAAGTCGTCGTGTTCGAGCGCGGCCGTCACCGTCCGTTCGATCGACTCCGGCTCGGCGTCTGGAAGCAAGAATCCGTTCGAGCCGTCGGTGACGATGTCGGGGATGCCGCCGACGGGCGTCGCGACCGGAACGGTGCCACAGGCCATCGCCTCGAGGAGGGCTTTCGGAACTCCCTCCGACCTCGAGGGGAGCAACAGCGTTCGCGCGTCGTCGAGGCGGGCCGGAAGCTCGTCGTGGTCGACCCAGCCGGTAAGCGTCACGTTCTCCCCGAACCCGCGGCGGTCGACGAACGTTTCAACCTCGTCCCGCAGGTTGCCGTCGCCGATCAGTTCGATCCGGATCTCCGGGTTCGAGTCGACGAGCAGCGGGATCGACCGCCGGATCGCGTCGACCCCTTTAACGGTCTCGAACCGCCCGACGAAGGCCACGTCGACCGACCGGTCCTCGACGGGCGTCTGCTTCGAGAACTCCTCGCAGTCGACGTAGTTGAAGTTGCTCGTCCGAATCGTCGGTGAGATCGGCCACTCGAGGGCGGGGTGGTCCATCCCGCTCGAGAGGAGGATCACGTCGTCGGCCAGCGTACACGTGAGACGTTCGACGGTGCTGACCACGCGGACGAGGCCCGCCGTCACCGGTCCGGGACCACGTTGGGCAGACACGCCCTCAGTGACCGTGCCAGTCACGAAAATCAGCGTTCGAACGGCGGCCAGTTCACTCGCGAGCAGCGGGAGGAGGAGCAAGGTACCGCCGATATGGAAGAACGCGGCGTCGAGTCGATCTCGTTCCCGCCAGAGCGCCGCCGCGATCCGAAGCTGGTAGCCGACGTACTCGAGGATCGTCGCCGGCGGAACGCTCGATTGTGGACGCTGGACCGGCACCGCTTCCACCACCGGGCGATCGATATCGATCCGTTCTGGGCCGAGGACGGTGATCCGGTCGACCTCGTCCTCGTACACGTCGACGAAGTTCTGCACCGCCTCGTAGGCCGCGTGTTCGCGATCCAACTCACTCGCGAACAGCACGAGCGCTATCGAACTCGAGGGCATCTGCTCTGGTCTTCCACCGACCGTGACTTAATTCTTGACGCGATACTCCGATCGACATCAACGAACACTGGACAGCGAACGCGTTCGGCCGACGGTCGCCGCTCCCAACCCGAATCGGAAGTGAACGACGAGCGGTTCCGCCGACGGCCGGTACGTTTTATACGCCGTCGGATCGAACGATTCGAATACGAATGCGAGTTCTCAACAGCCTCGCCGACCCGCGAGTGGGCGGCCCCCAGCTCCGAGCGCTGACCGTCGCGAGGGGGCTTCGCGACCGCGGCATCGAGACGGTGTTTCACGTGCCCGACGGCGACGACGCCTTCGAGCGCATGGCGACGGACGCCGACTTCGAGGTCGTTCGGCCCGGACCGTCACAGATGCGGCCGCCCCCGAACCTCCTCGCGAACGCGCGGTTTGCGGCTCGGTTTCTGCCGTCCGTGGCCCGACTCGCGTCGACGATCGAACGCCGGGAGATCGACGTGGTCCACCCGAGCATGACGCTCGCCCTCCCGGCCGCGATCGCCGCCTGGCGGACCGACACACCGCTTGCGTGGTTTTTCAACGACACCGGGACGCCGTGGCCGCTCGACCGCGTCGCGGCTCGTCTCGCCCGCGCGACGGCGGACGAGATCGCCCTCGCCGCGGACGCCGTCGGCGACTACTTCTTCGAGGAACCGGTGGCGACACAGACGGTGTATCCACCGGTCGACATCGACGAGTTCGATCCGTCGACGGTCACCGCCGACGAGGCGGCGCTCCGCGAGGAGTTGGGCGTCGGCGAGGACGTGCCGATCGTCGGCACCGTCGGCAACGTCAACCCTGTCAAGGGTCACGAGTACCTGCTCCGGGCGATCGCCCGCGTCCGCGACCGAGTCGGGCCGGTAGTCGTTCCGATCGTCGGCAAACTGCTCGAGTCCCGCCGGGAGTACGCAGACCGACTGCGCCGTCTTCGCGCGCGTCTCGATCTCGAGGACGTCGTTCGGTTCCTCGGCCACCGCTCGGACGTGCCGGCGCTGCTCTCGGCGTTCGACGTATTCGTCCTCCCGTCGGTCACCGAGGCGTGTCCGATCGCCGTTCTCGAGGCGATGGCGATGGAATCGGCCATCGTCGCGACGCGGGTCGGCGGTGTCCCCGAACAGCTCGAGGATGGCACCCACGGCTGGCTCGTTCCCCCGACCGACCCGCCGGCGCTCGCGACGGCGATCGAGAACGCGCTTGCGTCGCCCGCCGAGCGTCGTCGTCGCGGCACGGCGGCCCGCCGCCGCGCAGTCGCTGCGTTCTCGGTCGAGCAGTGCGTCGACCGTCACCGCGACCTCTACGAGGCGGCGCGGGAGTCGCGAACGCGGCGGCCGACCGAACCGGTACGCACGTGAGCGAGACGGCGGCCGCGTCGTTCGCGTCCCGAAACCGGCCGTTACGCACCGGGTATTTTTCACGCAGAAGCAATTGTACAACTCACATATGAGCGCCCCCAGAATCGCGTTCGTGCTCGGCACCCGACCGGAGATCATCAAGCTCTCGCCGCTGCTTCGCTCGTGTCTCGAGCGGGACATTCCCCACGTCGTCGTCCACACCGGCCAACACTACTCGGACTCGCTCGATACGGTCTTCTTCGAGCAACTCGAGTTGCCGACGCCGTGTCACGACCTCGGTGTCGGCTCGGGCGAGCACGGCGAACAGACGGCCGCCATGATCCGCGGCCTCGAGTCGGTCCTCGACGAGGAGCGACCGGACCACGTCGTCGTTCAGGGCGATACAAACTCCGCGCTCGCCGGGGCGATCGCGGCGAGCAAGCGGCCGACCTCGCTCGCACACGTCGAGGCGGGGTTGCGGAGCTTCGATCGCGAGATGCCCGAGGAGGTAAACCGCGTTCTGGTCGATCACGCGGCCGATCGCTGCTTCGCACCGACCGACGAGTCGGCCCGCTTGCTCGCGGCAGAGGGGATCGACGGCGACCGGGTCGTCGTCACCGGCAACACGATCGTCGACGCCGTCTTCGAGCACCGCGAACTCGCGGCCGAGAAGAGCACCGTGCTCACGGACCTCGACCTCGAGTCGGGCGAGTTCGTCCTGTTGACCGCTCATCGGGCCGAAAACGTCGACGATCCCGACCGCTTTGCGGGGATCCTCGAGGGGGTCGAGCGGTTCGCGACCCGAGCCGACCGCGAGGTCGTCTACCCGATCCATCCGCGGGCGCGAGAGCGCGTCGAGGCGTTCGACCTCTCGGTCCCGGAGCCGATCCGTCTCGTCGAGCCGCTGGATTTCCTCGATTTCCTCACACTCGAGTCGCACGCGCGCCTCGCGATCACCGACTCGGGTGGCGTACAAGAGGAGACGTGCATCCTCGGAACGCCGTGTGTCACGGTCCGAGACAACACCGAGCGGCCGGAGACGATCGATGTCGGTGCCAACCGCCTCGTCGGCATCGAGCCGGCGACCATCGTCGACGGTGCCGAGGCGATGGCCGATCGATCGGGTTCGTGGTCGAACCCGTTCGGCGACGGTGACGCTGCGGCTCGCATTGTGGACGCCTTATCGTAACGCATCGGAATCATTCGAAGTGGTGCTGTCATAAGATAATTATAACTGCACGTGGAGCGTCGAATCATGGCATCAGTGCTGGTAACCGGCGGCCTGGGAGCAATCGGTGCACCCCTGACTGAGGAGCTCGAACGACGCGGTCACGACGTCTGGGTCGCCGACCGCCCGTGGAACGAACGCGAACGGTACTATCGGTGTGACGTCAGCCAATACCGCCAACTCGAGCGAGTCTTCGAGGACCGGACGTTCGACTACGTCTACCACCTCGGCGCGGAGTTCGGCCGGCGAAACGGCGAGGACTTCTACGAGACCATGTGGCAGTCAAACGCCGTCGGCACGAAGAACGTCCTTCGGCTGCAAGCCGAGTACGACTTCCGGCTGATCTTCTCCTCGAGCAGCGAGGTGTACGGCGACTACGACGACGTGATGGCGGAGTCGGTGCCACTTGAGGAAGGACCACGTCAGCTAAACGACTACGCGATCTCGAAGTGGGTCAACGAACAGCAGATCATGAACGCGGCTGACCGCCACGGCACCGAGTCCGTCCGGGTCCGGTTTTTCAACACGTACGGACCGGGCGAGCGCTACAGCGAGTACCGGAGCGTCGTCTGTAAGTTCTGCTACCGGGCGCTTCACGACCTGCCCTACCACGTCTACGAGGATCACCACCGCTCGTTTACCTACATCGACGACACCATCCGCACGCTCGCGAACATCGTCGACTCCTTCCACCCCGGCGAGGTGTACAACATCGCCGGCGAGGAGTACTACGGAATCAAGGAGCTCTCTGACATGGTGCTTGGCTACCTCGATATGGACGACGAGCAGGTCGAGTATCGGGGCACCGAGGAACACAACACCCTCAACAAGAAGGCCAGCGTCGAGAAAGCCAAACGCGACCTCGACCACGAACAGCGCGTCTCCCTCGAGGAAGGAATCCCGCGAACGATCGACTGGATGCGCGAGCACTATGACCTCGAGTGAGCCGTTCGCCGGTGACGCGGCGGCCCGAACTGGAGCCGACGACGAGACGGCCCGAACCGACTCTGCCCTCGAGCCGATCGAGGAGGTCGTCGTCGTCGGCACCGGCTTCGTCGGCCTGCCGCTGGCACTGTTGCTTGCCGACCGCGGCAAGCGGGTCGTCGGCGTCGACATCGACCAGACCCTCGTGCGGGCGATCAACGACGGGACGCTCAACCTCGACGAGGACGACCTGCAGGCGCTGCTCGAGACCGACGCGGTCGAGCGAAACCTTGAGGCGCGGACCGAGCCGACCGACGCCGACGCGTTCGTCGTCTCGGTGCCGACGCCGCTGACCGAGCCGAACAAGAGTCCGGACCTCTCGGCGCTCGAGGACGCCCTCGCGTCGATCCGACCCTACCTCGAGCCCGGCGACCTCGTAAACGTGGAGTCGACGGTGCCGCCGTTGACCTGCGCCGAGACGGTCGTCCCCGCACTCGAGGACGCCGACCTCGAACCCGGCGCGGAGATCCAACTCGCCCACTCGCCCGAGCGGATCCTCCCCGGCAACGTCTTCGACGAACTCGTCACCAACGACCGCATCATCGGCGGGATCGACGACCGGAGCCGTCGTCGCGCCGCCATGCTCTACGAGCCGTTCCTCGAGGGAGCGGTCTACTACACCGACCTGCTGTCGGCCGAGCTCTGTAAACTGGTCGAGAACACGTACCGCGACGTCAACGTCGCGCTGGCTAACGAGTTCGCGCTGATCGGCGAGGAACTCGACGTCGACGCGAGCGAGGTGATCGACCTTGCGAACAACCACCCGCGCGTCGACGTCTTGCAGCCGGGGATCGGCGTCGGCGGCCACTGCCTGCCGATCGACCCGTGGTTCTTAAACGAGGTTGATCCCGAACACACGAACCTCATCACCACCGCACGCCGGATCAACGACAAGATGCCGACCGTCGCCGCGCGAAAGGTCCGCCGGGCGCTCGCCCCGCTTGCCGACCCGACGGTCGTCGCGCTCGGAGCCGCGTACAAGCCGGGCGTCGACGACCGCCGGAACAGCCCCGCCGAGCGGATCGTCGCCGACCTGCGCGCGGACGGCTACCGCGTTCGCCACTACGACCGCCACGTCGACGAACTGGCCTACGACGACCTCCGATCGGTCCTCGAGCACGAGGCGGCCGATGTCGTCGTCCAGTTGGTCTCCCACGAGGAGACGACGGCGGCCCTCGAGGAGCACCGCTCGTGGCTCGCCGATGCGGGCATCGAACTGCTGCAGTTCGGCGTCGAGAATCCGATCGACCCCTGAAAACACGATGGCAACGACGACACGACAGCGCAAGCGACGGTCGACGCGCGACAGCGCGGCCGGGACCGACGACGCGTCCGTCCTGGTCGTTTCGCAACTGTTCCCCCCGGAGTCGATGGCCGGCGCACACCGGTGGGAGAAGCTCCTCCGGCACGCGCCCGACGGCGTCGACGCACGCGTCGTCTGTCCGCAGCCGTCGGTCCCGGTCGGCGAGTTCGAGCGCCGCTACAGTCCGTGGTCGCGCGAGCGCGTCGCTGGCGTCCCCGTCACCCGACTGTTCACGTATCAGCCCGTCGACGACCGGACCGACCTCGAGCGAATCCTCAATCACGTCATCTTCGCCGCGCTGGCTACACTCTACGTCCTCGTTCACGGCCGGAAGTACGACTGCGTCGTCGTCCAGATCGGCCCCCACACGACGCTGGTGCCCGGGCTCGCGGCGCTGGCGACCGGCCGCGGACTCGTCATCGACGTCTACGACCGCTGGCTCGACAACGCGGTCGACTTCGGCTTTGCTGACGAGGATTCGGTCGCCTACCGGCTGTTACGGTGGGCAGAGCGAGTGGCCATGGAGCGTTGTGACGGGGTCATCGCGCTGACGCCGACAATGGCGGCCCACTACCGGGAGACGTACGATCTCGAGGACGCGACCATCGAAACGGTCCCCTTCGGCGTCGACGAGGACCGCTTCGACCCGTCGGTCGCAGACGAGGAGCGCCCCCGGATCATCTACACCGGTAAACTGGGCGAAGGTCAGGCCTTCGAGCCGTTTTTCCGCGGCTTTCGCCGCGCCGACCTCGAGTACGACCTCGTCGTTTACGGTTTCGGCGAACGGCGGGCCGAACTCGAGGCGCTGGCCGCCGACCTCGGCATCGACGACCGCGTCGAGATCAACGGGCCGGTCCCTCGCGAGACGGTGCCGGAACTGGTCGCGTCGTCGGCGATCAGTCTGGTGCCCCTCGAGACGGGCCGCACCCTCGAGTACGCGCGGCCGACGAAGTTCCTCGAGACGATGGCGCTTGGCACGCCCTACGTCGCCAGCGCCGTCACCGAGATCGAGTCCGTCACCGAGGACGTCGGCGCGGGCATCGCCGTCGAGAACGAGCCTGATGCCGTCGCGGCTGCGCTTCGCGAGCTCGCCGCCGACCCGGAGCGGCGGCGGTTGATGGGCCAGCAGGGCGTGGCGTTCGTCGATCGCGAACACCGCTGGGACGACCTCGGCGACCGAGTCGGAGACCTCCTCTCGAGGGTGGCTCGAGAGCGTCGGACCGGCGACGCTGGGATTCGGACACGGATCGATCGGCTCGTCGCGGCCGCCGGTCGCCGCCGATAGGCGGCGCGGCCGTCCATCGGTCAGCGGTGGCCCCGTTTCTCTCTCTTTCTCGACCGAGCGCGGAACGACTCGCTGGGCCGCAGACGTCGCCGATCGCTCGTTCGCGAGTTCGACGCCGACCCCCGTCGCTTCGCTGTCGACTGCCTGTGGTGAGACGTGACGGCTGAAAATCGATGCCCGACGCGGGCGACCGGCTACTCGTCGTCGCGACGCGCGACGACAGCGAGCGTACTCTTTCCGACGCGGTCCGGCAGGATGCGCTCGCAGAGCCAGCCGCCGACCTGGAGCGGGTCCGCGAGCGTGAGCCGACAGTCTCCGACGTACGTGATTTCGACCGGCTCGAACCCGTATCGCTCGAGGAGCTGGGTCACCGTCGTGGCGTCGAACCAGCAGGTGTGCCCGCTGTTGACGAACTCCTGGTCGAGGAGCCGAAGGGCGGTCCAGTGGACCGCCATCGCGTTCGGCGTCGTGATGATGACCTCGCCGCCGTCGGCGAGGTGGTCGTCGATCGATCGCAACAGCCCGTCGAAATCGACGAGGTGCTCGATCAGTTCGCCGACGACGATCACGTCGAAGGTCTCCCCGAGCGCGAGGTCTTGAGCGTCGCCGTGGACCACGTCGTATCCCGCCGCTTCGAGGTCGGCGAGTTCGTCCTCGAGGACGTCGACGCCGAGCGCGTCGCCGGCCGCCCGGACGACGAGTTCGTGGAGCCACGCTTCGTCGTGTCGCTTCTCGGAGTCGTGGGCGACGCAGCCGACGTCGAGGACGGTCTCGCCGCTGACGTGGGGCTTGATACAGCGTTCGAACGTCGCTTCGACGCGTCGTTTGCGCGTTTCGTTCGCTCTCATGGGTGCCGTGTTCGTGGGTACCGGAGCCGCATCGCCGGCGGCCGCGGGGCGACGGCTGCGACCGGTCGCGGCGGCTTCATCGCAGCCACGCGACCACGATGATGCGAGTCAGGCCGATCGCGAAGCCCAGCTTCGGTTTCTTCGTATCGCCGTCTTTCCGGTCTTCGATCTTGACCGGAATCTCCGTGAGCCGTAGCCCGTTCTTTCGCGCCTCGATGATCAGTTCGGGCGCGTTGAACCGCTCTTCGGTGAGCGTGAGTCGATCGAGCATCGAGCCGCGGATGGCCCGATAGCCGTTCGTACAGTCGGTGATGTCGGTGTCCATCAGGACGTTGATCGCGCCGGTAAAGAACCGAATGCCGGTCCGGCGAACGATGCCGTTGTCGGTGCGATCGATGCCGAGGAACCGCGATCCCATTACGTAGTCGGCCTCCCCGTCGACGATCGGTGCGAGCAGGCGGTCGAGTTCTTCTGGCGGGTGCTGGCCGTCGCCGTCCGCCGTGACGACGATCGCCGCGTCGTTCGCGAGCGCGATTTCGAACCCCGTTTTCAGTGCTCCACCCTGCCCCTGATTGATCGGGTGTTCGACGACCATCGCGCCGGCGGCCGCGGCGTTCGCGGCGGTTTTGTCGTCCGACCCGTCCGATACGACCAGCGGTTGGACCGCGTAGCCGTGGATCGTCTCCGGCAGCGACGAGACGACGGTCCCGATGGTATCGCTCTCGTCGTATGCGGGAATCACGACGAACACCGTTTCGCCGCCGCCGTCCGTCCGCGGGGCCTGTTCGATGGTCAACGATCGCGTCAGCGCCGCGACCTCGTTTTGCGCCCCGCTGGCGAGGCTCATCACGTACAACGCGATGCCGAGCAAGACGAAGTTTGCGAGCAGCGAGACGACGATGTAACGCCGTTCGATCTCGAGGAGAGAGCCGACGAGGTCGAACGTTTCCGGGACGAACACGAACGACGCCACGCCGCCCGCGAGCGCGAACGCGATAGCGAGGTCGCGCCGCTTGAACCGCCGGCGATATCGGTCGAACCCCCAGTAGAGGACGCCGCCCGCGAGCGCGAGTAACAGGACGTCGAGCGGATCGGGCGGGACCGAAATCATGCGTTCCGTTCGATGAGTCGCCGGATCGTATCTTCGACCGTGTGCGTCGGGTCCCACCCGAGAACGTCGTGTGTTCGCGCCGTCTCGATCGGGAAGGCGTCGACGAGCGTCTCGTCGCCGCGAGGGTTCTCGACGACCTCGGTCGGGACGTCGACGCCGAGTACGTCGGCGGCGCAGTCGCTGACGAACTCGGCGAGCCGTTCGACGCTCGGATCCTCGTTGCTCGCGATCGTAAACGCCTCGACCCCGGTCTCGCCGTCGTCGAGCCGGTCGACGAGGACGTCGGCGCTGTGCAGGTAGGCACGAGCGACGTCTTTGACGTGGACGAAGTTCCGCGATTGGGTTCCCGGCTCGTAGACGGACAGCGGTTCGGCAGCGAGCGCCCGCTCGACGAAGAAGTTGATCACCGTTCCCTTCGTGACGACTTCCCCATCGATCGTGTGATCGCCGTAGAGGTTCGATTTGAGGAAGAGATGCGCCGGAAACGCGTCGTCGGCGAGGGAGTCGATGAGGCGCTCGCTTGCGAGTTTGGTCCGACCGTACCAGTTCAGCGGCTCCCGCGGGTGATCGGCCGTGATCGGGAACTCCTGTGGATCGCCGACGACCGCCATGCTCGCGGGGAAGATCAAGGCCGCGCCGCGGTCCCTGCAGAACCGAACGACGTGTCCCGTCCCGGTGACGTTGCTCTCGTAGGCGAGGTCCGGCTTCGATTCGCAGTCCTCGACGCCGCTGATCGCGGCCAGGTGCATCACGATGTCGGCCCCCTCGAGGGCTTCCCACAGGCGGTCGCGGTTCCGAATGTCGACGTGCTCGACGGCGACATCGCCAATCTGCCGAAGCGAGCCCCGATAGAAGTTATCGATCGCCGTGACCGACCACGACGGCCGCTCGGACTGGAGCAGGGAGACGACACGGCTGCCGATATACCCCGCTGCCCCGGTGACCGCGATGCGGATCGGCCGCGACTCGTCGTCGGCCGCAAGAGGGGCCCGCTCGTTATCGGTAGCCAT
Source organism: Natrinema sp. 74 (assembly GCF_046097095.1). Classification (NCBI taxonomy): domain Archaea; kingdom Methanobacteriati; phylum Methanobacteriota; class Halobacteria; order Halobacteriales; family Natrialbaceae; genus Natrinema; species Natrinema sp. 74. The sequence goes on along the minus strand of NZ_CP175698.1, from coordinate 1,409,554 downwards.
CGGCGTTCACCTCCCGCGACGGCGATCGCTCTCGGGCCGCGTCCGTCGCCCCGTCGGCCCGCGATCGGGCGAACTCGTTTGCGAGCGTGCGGACGCCCTCTCGCAGCGTCCACGTCGGCTCGAACCCCGTTTCCGAGAGCCGATCGAACTCGACGTGGTAGGACGGCCCCGACCGCTCGTCTTCGAGGAAGACGACCTCGAGATCGCGGTCGAGTTCCTCTGCGACGATGCGCGCGACGTCCTCGATGCGATAGTTCTGGTCGGTGCGCCCGACGTTGTACAGGTCACGCGGCCAGCGGTCCGGAGACACTGCCGCGTGTTCGTACGCCCGTGCGGCGTCTTGAACGTGGATGAACGGTCGCCAGTTCTTCCCGTCGCCGTACACCGTCAGCGGGCGGCCGGTCAGTCCACGGAAGACGAACCCGTTGACGACGAGATTGAATCGGATCCCGGGCGCGTAGCCGTAGTTCGTGCTCATGCGGAGCGACGTCGCCGAGAAGCCGTGTTCAGCGGCCGCCTCTTGTACTACCCGCTCGGCCTCGACTTTCGCCTCGCCGTAGGGATTGAGCGGTGCCGGTGCCGCCGTCTCGTCGATGTCCGTGTCCGCGACGCGTCCGTAACTGTTACACGAGGAGGCGAACACGACCGACTCGACGCCGACTTTCCCCGCCGCCGTCACGACGTTCTCGGTCCCTCCGACGATGACCGCCCGCGTCTCCTCGCGGCGGTCATGCGTGCTCGCAGCGCCGGTGATCGACGCGAGGTGGATCACCCGGTCGACGCCGCGCATCGCGCTCTCGACGTCACCGTACTCCCGTACGTCCCCGCGACGGAACTCGAGTCCGTCGTCCACCATGCCGAGCAGCGCTCGGGGCGAGCCGCCGGCGAGCGAATCGAAGATGACGACGTCCGAGACCGCCTCGTTTTCGAGGAGCCGACGAACGAGGACGCTTCCGATGTAGCCACAGCCGCCGGTGACGAGTACCCGCACGAGTCAGCCCTCGCTCAGGACGCCCGGGAGGAATCTGTCCTCGTGTGCGACGATGGTGTCTTCGCACTCGAGCAGCGTCTCGAGCGTCGATCGAATACCCGCTTCGAACGTCGTCGACTGCCCGTCGATCAACGCGTCGTAGCGGTCGTTCTCGATCTCCATCGCGTGACTCTCGTCTTCCGACCGCGGGTTCTCGAAGTGTTCGACCGCGACGTCGAGTCCGAACTCCTCGGCCACGCCAGCGACGGTCGTGGCGATCTCGACGATGCTGATCGCCCGCGTGGTCTGGTTGTAGACCGTGTGCTCGTCGGGTCGCTCGGCCGGATCGGACAGCGCCAGCCGGGCCAACCCTTCGACGGCGTCCTCGAGCGCGATGAACGGCTTTCGCTGTTCGCCGCGTCCGTAGACGGTCATGGGGTAGCCGGCGACGGCCTGTGCACAGAAGCGGTGAGCGACCACGCCGAAGTAGTAATCGAAGTCAAACCGCGTGCCGAGTCGCGGATCCACCGCCGTCTCTATGGTGTCGGTGCCGTACGTGATCGCCGTTCGAACGTCCGAAATCGGGATATCGAACTGTTCGTGTGCCAGCCGCATGTTGGCCGCGTCGTGGGACTTCGTCAGGTGGTACCACGAACCTGCCATCGCCGGGAACGGGACCTCGTCGCGTTCGCCGCCGTGTTCCATCGTCGCGCCACCCTCGGGGATCGGAAACTCGGGCGCGCCGTAGACGCCGGTCGTCGTGGTCTCGATGAAGTGCGTGTCCTCGAGACCGCGTTCTTGTAGCGACCACAGGAGGTTCCGCGTGGCCTGTAGGTTGTTGTGCTGCGTATAGTTCGCTCGCTCGCGACCGATTTGGGAGTACGGTGCCGACGGCTGCGCCGCCGTGTGCACGATCGTTTCGGGCTCGTGGACCCGGAGCAACCGGTCGACGAACTCGCCGTCGGTGAGATCACCCTCCACGAACGAGAGGTTCCGAACGCCGAGAACGTCTTCGGCCGCCTCGAGCCGGCTGTCCATCGGCTCGACGGGCGTCGCGCTGGTCGAGCCGACGCCGTCGACCCAGTCCCGTCGCGCGAAGTTATCGACGAGGACGACCCGATCGTCGGTTCGCGTCGCGATTCGAAGCGCCGTGGGCCAGCCGATGTAGCCGTCTGCACCAGTCAGTAGTATTGACATACTGTCGTTCCAACGTGCCTCGAACAACGATAAAAATGTAACCACTAGCAACATCTTGTGATAATCACGGTGTGGTTATATAATAAATAGCTCTCGCGTTTGTGAGTAGAAAGACAATGATAGTCCAATCGAATATGCCAGCAAATTTATTACCGTCGGTGTGGCACCTCGGTTCGTATGGCCGAGACCAGCGATTCGGACGAGCAGTCAGAGACGAGCGATCGAGCCGATGAAGCGGCGGACGAGGAACGACTCGACGACATCGACGACGGCGCGGGGTGTGTGGAGATCTGGTCCCATCTCACCGAAAACCGCGAGGAGGATTAATCGCTGGCGACCATCATCGCAGGTGCCAGTGACCGGTACTTTCAACACCGTCCCAATGAACCTCTAAAAGCGTATGCGCTTGACACGTCACCTGTGGGGCTGTCTGTCTCTTGCGGGCTTTCTGGCGGCCTTCGCGGTCGTCCTCGGACGCCCCCTCCCGCTGGCGGGTACGGCACTGATCGGCGCGTGGGTTCTCGCGACGCAGTCTTCCTTTCTCGCCGCGCTCGATCGAACGACCCGGCGGCTCTCGGTCACGCGAACGGTTCCGTCTCCGACCGTTCGGGTCGACGAATCGACGCCGGTCACGGTCTCCGCCGCGTTCGCCGACCCCGTCTTCCTGTCGCTCGACGTCGAGGTGGGTCTCCCGGTTGCGACGGCGACCACCGATCCGGTCACTCCGGTTCTCGAACTCGAGCCGGAAACGACGACCGTGACGGAGACCGTCGTCACCACGTGGCCGACCGCGGGCGAGCACCGTTTCGGACCCGCTCGAGTGACCGCCACCGACGGCCGATTCGTCGAGACGTTCGCCGCGGGCGAGCGGCCGACCGTCTCGGTCGAGCCGCGAGGCCCCGGGCGTGTCCACGTCGGCGAGGGTGGCGACCGACGCGCGACCCTCTACGGGTCGCACACGCTGCGCCGGTCCGGTCGCGGGATCGAACCGTCGGAACTGCGAGAGCAGGTTCCCGGCGATGCGGCCAAGCGGATCGATTGGAAGGCGACCGCGCGGCTCGAAACGCCCCACGTACGGGAGTACGAGACCGAGACGACCCGCCGGACCCTCCTCGTCGTCGATCACCGACAGTCACTCGCGGTCGGTCCGTCCGCCGAGACGAAACTCGATTACCTCCGTGAGGTGATGCTCGCGACCGCTGAGATCGCCCGCGAACTCGACGATCCTGTCGGTCTCGTCGGGGTCGACGACCGCGGCGTGACGGAGCGCATCGAGCCCACGGCGACGGCCGAAACGTACGCGACGGTTCGCCGAACCCTCCGCGAGGTCGAGCCGACATCGACCCGCGCGACCGCCACCGGGCGGGCCACCGGCCATTCAGAGAGGCTGTCGGGGGTGGCCGCTCCGCCGTCGGTTCACGACCAGCCGACGCGGTCGACGGCCCGCCGCTCGATCCTGCATCTCGAGGACGAATCGAATCCGTTCGCCGAGACGCTTCGCCCGTTCTACGCCGATTCGAAGCGATATCAGCGCCTCCTTCGGGACCGACCGCTCGCCGATGCGGTTCGAACGGCCGCGACCGACACCGCGTCCGCGATGTGGACGGTCGTCTTCACCGACGATTCCGATCCGGCAGAACTCCGCGAGACAGTGTCACTGGCCAGCGCGAACGCCGCGGTCACGGTGTTTCTCGCCCCGACCGTGCTCTATGAACCCGGCGGTATCGACGACCTCGAGCAGGCCTACGAGCGCTATCTCGCGTTCGAGGAGCTCCGTCGCGATCTCAATCGACTCGAGCGCGTCCGCGCGTTCGAAGTCACTCCCGGCGATCGACTCGCGTCCGTGCTTGAGGCGGGCCGCGAGCGGGGTGATCGACGGTGACTCCCCCGCGACGGACGGCAGCCGAGGCGAGCGACGACGGTGACGGGCGAACCGAACGCAGCGGGACCGTGCAACCGATCGCCGACGGCCGACCCACGGACCGCCCGGTTTCGGCGGTCCTGGCGCTTGTGACCCTCGTCGCCGCGCTCTCGGCCATTGCCGGACTAGCGGGTGCGGCCTGTGGCATCGCGACCGCCGTCGTCTGGTATGCGGCCGGAACGCCGTACGCGGTGGGAATCGGCCACGTCGCGCTCGTCGGCCTCTTCCCGGCCGGCATCGATCCGACGTCGCTCGCGCTCGCGGAAGTCGGATTCGGTGCGCTCGTCCTCGCGTCGGCCCCTCGGCGGACGACTCGCGTCCCCGTTCGCTATGCCGTGACCGCGGCCGCAAGCGCCGGGACGCTCGGCGGAATCGCCTGGCTCGTTCTCGGCCCGGGCGGATGGCCGATCTGGATGGCGGCCGTCGCAACGCTCGCCGCACTCGCCTGCGGCGTGTACGGCCTTCACCGATACGGACTCGTCTTCGTGCTCGATCGAGACGGTCGTGCGAACGGTTCGCAAAGTGAGGGTCGCGAGCCGACAGCCGACGGCCCATCGACTCCGGACGCGGACCCGACAGCCGACGTTGATACCCACTCATGACTCCGACTATTGACGACCCCGATCGAACGGACACGCGACCGTCTCCAAACGACGACGGCGTCTCGCACTCCGGCCCGGACCCGACCGAGTTGGCCGCCAGAGCCGACCTGCTGGCGGCGGAGAACAGTCGCCTCCGGGACGAATACGCACGCGCGATGCGGACGACCTACCGGCGCACCGCACAATGGCTCGCCGTCGTCGGCGCGGTCGCCGCCCTTGGCGGCGTCTTGCTCCCCGACGGACGGGAGGTGCTGTTCTCCCTCGGTGCGATCGGCCTATTCGGCGCGATACTCACGTACTATCTCACCCCCGGTCAGTTCGTCGCCGCCGACGTCGGCGAGCGCGTCTACGCCGCCGCCGCGGCGAACGCAACGGCCCTGGTCGACGAACTCGCCCTCCGAGACGACCGGCTCTACCTTCCCGGACGCGACTCGTCGCCGGTCCGGCTGTTCGTTCCGCAACGCGCCGACTACGACCGTCCCGACGACCGCTCCGGCCCCGTCGTCACCCACGCAGCGGAGCGCGGCCTCCTCCTCGAGCCGACCGGCGGGCGGCTCTTCGCGTCGTTCGAGCGAACGCTCGCCGAACCGCTCCCGACCGACCCGACGGCGGCCACGGCACAACTTGCCGACGGCGTCGTCGAACAGTTCGAACTCGCGACCAGCGCCGAGCCGTCGGTCGACGCCGATGACGGTCGCGTCACCGTCGCCGTCGAATCGAGCGCGTTCGGTGCCGTCGACCGGTTCGACCATCCCATCGCCTCGTTTTTCGCCGTCGGGCTCGCCGACACCCTCGATCGACCAATCGAACTCACCGTCGAGCCGGGTGACGACCGATCCCACTGGCTCGTGACCTGTCGGTGGGACGCGACGTGAGCCGGCTCGGAGCCGCCCGCCGGTGACCGCGCCGGTACTCGTTACGACTGGCGACCGTCCTCGCCGCCCGTCCCGCCGCCCGATGCGGATCGGTTCGCGTCGTTCGCTCCACCGCCGTCGCTCACCGCCGTCGGCTCAACCGCCGCGTCCGCCGCCGGCACGTCGACCGACTCGAGGACGTCCGCGACGACCTCGGCCGACGCGGTGTCGCTCAGTTCGGCGTCGGCGGTCAACACGAGCCGATGTGCCAGCACCGGCTCGGCCAGTGCCTTCACGTCGTCGGGAATGACGTACTCGCGGCCCCGGATCGCGGCTCGCACCTTGGCCCCGTCGAGGTACGCCAACGTCGCCCGCGGCGAGGCACCGTGGGTGACGTCGGGGTGTTCCCGCGTCGCGGCGACGAGGTCGACGAGATAGTCTTTGACCGGTCCGGCTACGTAGACGGCGGCGGCGCGCTCTCGAGCGGTGCGGATTGCCTCGCGGTCGACCACCTGTTCGATCGCCGTCGGACCGAGCCTCGGGTCGTCGTCGAACCGATCGACGAGCGCTCGCTCTCCCGCCTCGTCGGGCAAGTCGATCCGGTGTTTGAACTGGAAGCGATCGCGCTGTGCCTCCGGCAACTCGAAGACGCCCTCCATCTCGATCGGGTTCTGAGTCGCGATGACCATGAACGGCTGGGGCAACTCGAGCGTCTCGCCACCAATGGTGACCTGGCGCTCCTGCATGGCCTCGAGCAGGGCGCTCTGGGTCTTCGGCGTCGCGCGATTGATCTCGTCGGCGACGACGACGTTCGCAAAGACCGGTCCGCGCCGAAGCTCGAACGTCTCCCTATTTTTCCGGTAGATTTCCGTTCCCGTGATATCCGCGGGGAGCACGTCCGGCGTCATCTGAATCCGGTTGTACTCGAGGCCGCTCGCCCGCGCGAAGAGGTTCGCAAGCGTCGTCTTCGCTACGCCGGGGACGCCCTCGAGCAGGAGGTGCCCGCGGGTCAGCAACGCGGTCGTGAGCAACTCGACCGCGTCGTCGTTGCCGACGAGGACGCGATCGATCTCCGCGCGGAGCGCGTCGTGAATCGCTGCTGGATCGCCTGTACGTGTGTCGTCCGCTCTCGAATCGTTCTCGCTCATCTGTCTCGATGTAGGGTCGCGTTCGGCCGCCGATCGCCCGTCTTGCCGGTCGGCCCGTTCATTCGACATCGTCTCGCCGAGGCCAGTTACGTTTACCGTCCGCTATCACGCGCTGGATTCGGTCCTCGTCCCAGTCGGGGTGTCGCTCCCGGAGAGCCGCTGCTCGCTCCGCGTCCGACGGGTTCGGGTCTCGCCCGCGGCGCTCGAGACCGCCACTCCCGTCACGGATACCGGGCCACAGTCTCCGTCCCCGCATCCGAATCGAGCGGCCGAACCGACCGAAGCAGACCGCGATCGCGGCGATGCCGGCGACGCCGAGCAGCGGCTGAAGCGGCTCCACGGACCGGACCGTCAGCATCGCCGCGGCCAGTGGCGGCGGGTCGGTGACGTGCGAGGCGTCCAACAGCACGTGCTCCTCGTCGGCGTACAACTCGCGGACGAAGCGACCGTTGTCCGACCGCTCCATCATGGCGTTGATCACGATACTCGGATCGCCGATCGTGACAACTCGTCCGCGACCGACGCTCTCGACGGTCGCGACCGGGTACGCCCCGAGTTCGTCTCCGTTCTCAAGGGGGTCGTCCTCGGCGGTGAGATACGCGACGTCGCTCGTCGTCGCCAGTACCGTCGTGTTCGCCGAACCTGGGTCGATCGCCGTCGCGTAGTTGAGCGTCAGCCGATCGACGCCGTCCGTCAGCGAGTGGTTCGTGACGTTGGGGGCGACCGGCATCGCCGGCCCGCCGCCGTTGCGGTAGTCGTCGCGCACGATCCGCCCGTCCGCGCGGGCCGTCGCACCGACGTCGGCCAACAGCGTGTTGCCGTGTTCGCCGAAGCTCTCGAGGACGACCAGCGTACCGCCGTTCTCGACGAACGCCTCGATTTGGGCCGCCTCGTCGTCGGTATAGGGCTCGTCGGGCGCGATGACGAACGCGACCGTCTCGTTGGCGACCGACTCGTCCGTGAACGCGCCGTATCTGTCGGGGTCGCGCACGAGTTCGCCGTCTACGCCGGGATCGTCTTCGATCCGCTCACGGAGAGCGGTCGAACCGTCCCACGAGGGGTTGTACGGACTGAACGACGCCGTGGACGTCGCCGTGAGGACGCCCACCACGAGGACGGTCGCGATCGCGAGTGTAAGAAGCAGGGCGCGCGGCCAGACGATGTCGTTCGCCTCGTCCAGGACACCGATGTCTCGGCTCATTCGATCACTCCCCATCGCGCTGGCCCTCTCCGTTGTGATATCGGCACTCGCACCCCCGTCGTGAGACCCGAACGACACCCGGTCACCATGGGAGCACCTCCGGGGGGAGCAGTGCCTGCAGTCGGCGTGCGACGAGAATCACGAATCCGAGGAGCCCGAGCACCGTGAGCCACTTCAGGCGCGTCCGCCACGTCGGCGTCGCTGCGACCGGTGCCGTGAATTCGCCGATGACGAGGAGTCCGATCAGCGAGCACACGAACGCGAGCTCGTACGTAAACGACCCGAGCAGCGACAGGACGAGCACCGTCGCCACCATCCAGCCGAGCTGTCCGCGGACGAATCGCATCCGTCGCTGTGTCGCCATTCATTGAACCCACAGCACACCTTCATCTAATTATGACGGCAGTAAATATCCATAAGCTATCATTGTGGATAACTATTTTCGATCTCTCGACCGTTGTTAGATTTGAAATTATCGGACAACGGCCCTCAAGCGGGTGGTTTCCCGAATACGGGATACAATATGTTCTCCTATATATAGATGGTTCAAGCGCATATAGGATCATATTTTCTGTGCTCTGAGCCGCTGTCTGGGATGGAGGAATCGGTTCGAATCGACCGTTCCGCGACTGTTCGATGACCGTCGTTCGGTTCGATTCGGCCCTCGACGTGGCAGTCGCCGACGGACTTCCAGCAGGCGCCGATTGTATTACAGATGTACGGCTGTAATCAGTAGCCGCGCGGTCGTCGCAGTGAAGCACGGCTCCAAACTCGGCCGATCGAAATTAAATAAAAGAAAAGCGACTATTGGTGAGTCATACTAGATTTAGTATGCTACATTCGTTCGGTTTTCTCGAGATCACCTCGAAGCGCCGGCTCGAGCGGTTTTTGTCCTGTATCCAATGGAGAATGGCCGAAAAAGGCTCACCGACGACGATTTTAGCACGACCGGACGGACCGTTCTCGACCGTCGCGGCCGTTCCGTTCGTCATCGGCATCCACTCCCGAAACCGGCGGAATAGGGGCGACAGCGACGCTAATCGACGTACACGGTCGATGCGGCCGTGTAGTTGATCGTATGGCCTACGCCAGGTCAGCGTCCGACTCCGTCGTCGCAGCTCCGATTTCGGCTATTATCCCATTCTACGTATCTATATATAAATTTGGTAGGTATGTCGATATACGTCGACCGCGGTGTGCCAGCACCGTGCCGACCGATGTCGAGTTGGCACCAGCATGGACCGTTTCCGCCCGCGGTTCAGGCGGACCCGAAAACGATACGGCCCCCTTCTCCCTAGGGCAATCAATGAGTGGCCTGACGGGGGACTGGCGCGAGGCGATCGACGATGCGGACGCGGCGCTGATCGACGGCTATCAGAGCGGCTTTCCCGTCGTCGAGCGCCCGTTCCGCCGCGTCGGTGCCGAGATCGGCCTCGAGGAGTCGGCGGCGGTCGATCGCGTCCGCGCGCTGCGGGAGGCGGGCGTCGTCCGCCGGTTCGGTGCCGTCCTCAACCCGCCCGTCATCGGCTCGTCGACGCTCGCCGCGGTGCGAGCCCCCGACGAGCGGTTCGACGAGATCGCGGCGATCGTCAACGAGTACCGGCAGGTCAACCACAACTACGCCCGCGATCACGAGTGGAACATGTGGTTCGTCGTCACCGCCGGCTCGCAGGCGGCCCGCGACGACATCCTCGCCGAGATCGAAGCGCGCATCGGCTGTGCGGTGTTGAACCTGCCGATGCTGACCGACTACTACATCGACCTCGAGTTTCCCGTGGTCAACGCCGATCGCTTCGCACGCGAATCCCTCGAGGAGCGCACCGATTCCTCGGCCACCCGGATCAGCGAGGCGGCGACCGGCGATCTCTCCGCGCTCGAGGCCGAACTACTGCTCGAGATCCAGGACGGGTTTCCGCTGTCGGCGACGCCGTACCGCGACATCGCGGCGGCGGTCGGCTACGCCGTCGAGGACGTGCTCTCGGCGCTCGAGCGCCTGCTCGAGAACGGCTGTCTCAAGCGCATCGGCTGTGTCATCAACCACGTCGTGACGGGCTTCGACGCCAACTGCATGGTCGTCTGGGACGTGCCCGACGACCGCCTCGACGAGTGGGGCGAGCGCGCCGGCGGCCTGCCCTCCGTCACGCTCTGTTATCACCGCCCCCGCAGACCCAACCAGGAATGGCCGTACAACCTGTTTACGATGATCCACGGCCGGGACCCGGCCGCCGTCGATGAGAAGATCGACGAACTGGCGGCCGACTACCTCCCCGTCGACCACGACCGGCTCTATTCGACTGAGACGTTGAAGCAGACGGGCGCGCGCTACGACGATCTGGTCGGCGTCTAACGGCGCGATCCGTGCTACGCCGATGGCGCTATCGCCGTCCCTCGAGCGCCTCCGCGACGACCTCGACCGGCGTCGGCGGCTCCGCGCTCGCGTCCGGCCGGTTCTCGAGTTGCGTGCGACAGGACGCGCCGGGTGCGACAACGCGGTCGCCGTCGCTGTCGTCGACCTGTTCGTAGAGGATGTCGCCGATGGCGTCGCTCATCGAGGCGTGTTCGGCCTCGTAGCCGAAACTGCCGGCCATGCCACAGCAGCCCGAATCGAGCGGGTCGACGGCGTAGCCCGCTCGTCTGAGGACGCCGACGGCGTGGTGGTCTTTCGCGACGGACTTCTGGTGGCAGTGGCCGTGGTAGACGAGGTCCTGTTGGACCGCCGTCGGGTCGAAGTCGATTGCCTCGTCCAGTCGGAAGGTGTCGACGTACTCGCAGACGCCGTAGGTCGCGTTCGCGAGCGTCTCCGCCGCCTCCGTCGAGAGCAAGTCGAGGTAGTCTGACTGGAACATGACCGCGTCGGAGGGCTCGATGACGACCACGTCCCAGCCGTCCTCGACCCGCGGCGCAAGCGCGGTGACGTTTTCGCGGGCCGCGTCCCGCGCCTTCTCGAGGAAGCCCTTCGAGAAGGCCGGCCGGCCGGTATCGCCGAGGCCGTCGGGGACGGCCACGCGGACGCCGGCGGCCTCGAGGACGCGGACGGCCGCCTTGCCGGCTTCTGGGTGGCTGTAGTTGGTATACGTGTCGGGATAGAGGAGGGCCGTGCGCCGGGCCTCCGTCTCACTCACTCGCGAGCCGCCTCGCGCGTCGAACCAGTCGCGGAACGTCTCCGCGTGGAACGTCGGCAGCGGCCGCCCGGTATCGATCCCGACGACGACCTCGAGCGCCTTTCGCGCCCCAGGCACCTTCGACAGCGCGTTCGAGAGCGGGGCGAGCCGCGAGCCCCACCTCGAGAGGGTCGCGACGTTGGCGAAGAGCCGATCGCGCAGCGTCGCGCCGTTTCGCTGGTGGTACTCGTGGGTCACCTCGGCTTTGAGCTTCGCCATGTCGACCTCGCTGGGACAGTCGATGGCACAGCCCTTGCAGCCGATACAGAGGTCCATCACCTCCTCGACGAATTCGTCGGAAACGGCTTCATCGGGCTCTAAGTCGCCGCTCATCGCCTGACGAAGCGCATTCGCCCGGCCGCGCGTCGCCGTGATCTCCTCGCGGCTGGCTCGGTAGGTCGGACACATCACGCCGCCCGTGGTCGACTGCTCGCCGCGACAGCCGCCACAGCCGTGACAGAGTTCGACCATGCCCTGCATCCCGTTGTCGTTGTCCCACTCGAGTTCGGGCTCGAAGCCCGCCTCGAACTCGTAGTCGGGATCGAACCGCAGGTGCGCTCGCAGGTCCGTCGGATCGTCTTCGCGGAAGACGACCTGTCCAGGATTCAGGATCCAGTCGGGGTCGAACGCCGTCTTGAGCGCTTGAAACGTCTCCCAGAGCTCGTCGCCGTAGAGCTTCTGATTCCACTGCGTGCGGGCACGGCCGTCGCCGTGTTCGCCCGAGACCGAGCCGCCGAGTTCGACCACGAGGTCCGTCACGTCGTCCGCGATGCCGTGTACCTGCTCGAGCCCGATTTCGGTCTTCGTGTTCACAAGCGGTCGGACGTGGAGCACGCCCGGACCGGCGTGGGCATAGAAGCTAGCGTAGGTGTCATGAGACTCGAGGATCTCCTCGAAGCGCTCGACGAACTCCGGGAGCTGCGCGGGCGGGATCGCGGTATCCTCGATGAAGGAGATGTGCTTTGCGTCGGTCGTCCGCGAGAGCAGGATCGGCAGCCCGGACTTGCGGAGCTTCCAGAGCTGGGCGCGTTCCGCCTTCTCGTAGGCCTCGAGGGCGTCGATCGCGAGCGTCTCGGCCTCGCCCCGTGGCGCGTCGGCGGCCGGTTCGCCTGCTGGTGTCGCCGACGGCACCCGGTCGGCGAGCAGGCCGGCGACCTGCTCCCTGCCGTGGTCGGCGTCTGCGGCGTAGAATTCGACGAGGAGGACGGCGTTGGTCCCCTCTGGCAGCATCTCCGTGACGGGACCGAACTCGGCGGTATCGCGTGCGAGGTCGATCAGCACGTCGTCGAGGACCTCGACGGCCGATGGCTCGTGTGCGAGGATCGGCTCGATGTCCCGCATCGCCTCGTGGAGATCGGGATAGCAGAGCAAGGAGACCGCCTTCGTCTCCGGAACGGGCTCGAGCGAGACCGTCGCCTCGGTGACGACCGCCAGCGTCCCCTCGCTGCCCGCCAGCAGGCGCGCGAGGTTGACGGTTCCCGGGTCTCCGGTGTCCTCGCCGCCGGGCAGGCCCTCGCCGCGAGCCTCCGCGACGAGTCGATCGAGGTTGTATCCCGAAACGTTTCGCTTGAGATCGGGATACGTCTCCGCGATGCGATCGGCGTCTTCGTCGAGAATTCGGTCGACTGCGGCGTAGATCCGGCCCTCGAGGCCGCCGTCGTGAGCGGCCCGTTCCGCGATTTCCTCGAGTGTGACCTCGCCGAATCGAGCGACGGTGCCGTCGGCGAGGACGGCTTCGACTTCCTCGATGTAGGCGTCGGTCTTGCCGTATTTGAGAGAGTGCGAGCCGGTCGAGTTGTTGCCGATCGCGCCGCCGATGGCGCTCTTGTCGCCCCACGCGGGATCGGGTGCGAATTTGAGGCCGTGGGGGGCGAGGACCTCGTTCAGTGTCCCGAGGATCGTCCCTGGCTGGACCGTCGCCGTCCGTCCGTCGGGATCGATCTCGCGGATCTCGGTCATGTGGCGGCTGAAATCGAGGACGACGGCGCGGTTGACCGTCTGGCCGGCGAGACTGGTACCGCCGCCCCGCGGGAGCACTGGAATCTCCCGTTCGGCGCAGTACTCGACGATCCCGCTGACGTCGGCGGTCGATTCGGGGAAGGCGACGGCGATCGGCGTCATCTCGTAGGCGCTCGCGTCGGTCGCGTACAGTTCACGGGAGTAGGAGTCGGCCCTGACCTCGCAGTCGACGAGTCGCTCGAGGTCGTCGACCAGGGCCGGCCGATCGACCTCGTCGCTCCGGTAATCGTAGTTCGCACGTCCGTCGGCGGCCGGGTCGGCGCTCGGCTCCAGTGACATACTCTTCCTTACTCGGGGGCGGCCAAAAGCATCGGCATTGTCGATCACGGCGAAGCCGACAGGTGCACCGCTACGCGTCTCGGTAGCGGCGTCTCGACTCGAGATGCTCGGGCGTCAGCATGCATTGCCGTCACTCCCCGATCCCATGCGACGCACCGGGAGTTCGCACGCCGCGCGGTACTCTCGATCGCTCGAGGAGACCGAGCCCGTCACCGCCCTCGGCGGAGTTCGTCGATCAACTTCTCGATCGTCTGCTGCTGGCTCTCGATCCGTTCGTTCTGTCGTTCGGCCTTCGTTTCGATCGTGTTCAGTCGGTCGTGAGCGTCCGAACTCGAGACCGTCTCTCCCTCCGTCGCCGCGTCCCCCTCCGTCGCCACGTTCCGTTTTTCCGGAGTCTGCCTCTCTCCCTCCGTCGACGCGTCGTCCGGGATCTCGTTACCGTCCGCTTTGCGGTCATCATCGACACTGTCGAGTTTAGTGCGGAGGGTCGAGCCGACCGCACCGATCGGCCCCGGCACGGCCTCGAGGAAGGTGATAACTTCGTCTGCATCGATCGCACCGGCGAGGATCGCGGCCACGAAAAAGAGCGCCGCTCCGGCAGGAGGGATGACGACCAGTGAGAGGATCGAATCCCCGAGAAATCGTGCTAGCAGACCGAGCGGAACCGCGGCGACGCCGCCCGCGAAAATGACCCGCGGAATCCGCGCGCCGGCGACCGGGTTGAATCCGATTCGTTTGGCGCTCCAGATGTGGAACACGAACATGAACCCGTAGCTGAGGCTTGTCGCGACGGCTGCACCGTACATTCCGTACCGGGGGATCAACAGCGCGTTGAGCACGACGTTGCCGATCGCCGCAGCGCCGGTCGAGACGATCAGCACGTGCAGATCGCCTTTCCCCTGCCCGATCGCGAGAACCGGTCGCGCCAGCGCGAACCCGACGCAGCCGGGAAGCAACAGGAGGATCGGCACGTAGCTCGCGATGTACTCGTCGGGGTAGATAACCGGTAGCGCAACTGGGGCGAGCATGCCGATGCCGACCGCGAGCAGTAACGTGAACAACAGCGTATATCGAGTGACGCGGGCGGCGAGCGCGTTGATCCGTTCGTGGTCGTGATTCGACCAGATGTTCGAGGTCGAGTGCAAGAGCACGTTCTGTAACGCCAGCGGGACGATCCAGAGGAACTCCGCGATCGTGAGCGAAATCTTGTAGTAGCCGGTTTCCTGTGTCGTCGTGAACATCCTGAGCATGATGACGTCGAGTTGGTACAGCGTCGTCAAACAGAGGATCAAGACGATGCTGAGCGCGTTGAAAGTGAACAGTTCGCGGCGCGGAAAGTCTCTGGGCGGAATCCGGGCGAGCGCGGTTCGCAGCGATACCGTTCGGTTTATCAGCACGAGCCCGATGATGGATGTCGTGACCGCGCCGGCCATGTGGCCGATCAGCACGCCTGGGACGCCGTAGCCGAGGAACGCGAGGCCGACACCGACGGCGATAAACAGGATCTTATTGAGGAAGACCAGCGGCTCGGAGTAGCGCTCGAGACCGAACCCCATGAGCGTCCGCCGCGTGTACTCGCGAAACTGGGAGGTAAACACGAGTAGCGAGAGGAGATAGAAGTACGTCCGATACGACGTTCCGAGCAGGGACGTGACGATCCCTGCTCGAGCCGCGAGCGCGAGTCCCAGGCACCCGATCGCCGCGAGCAGGATCGCCATCCGGAGGTAGAATCCGACGACGTGTTCATCCCAGCGGGCTCTGTCGCGTTCCTCGGCGACGTACTTTCTCACGCCGTCGCCGACGCCCGAACTGACGAATATCATGTAGATCGCGAAGATCGACATCAGAAACGCGTAGTCACCGTACCCCTTCCCCAGAAACCGGGTCAACAGCGGTGACGAGAGGAAATCGAGACCGATGAGGAGAAACTTGATGCTGACAATCGAGAGAAACCCACTCGTGATGCTTCGCTTCATACCTCGTGAGACAATCGCCGTGATACGGTGTCGTCCGTGCCGCGCGTGATCGAGTCGGCCGGCGTCGGTCCGCCGGCCCTGACTCGCCGGTTGGACGCGTCGACGGTGCAACGAAAGCGAGCAGCGATGCCGAGCCGCGCGCAGTCGATGGAGGCGCTGTCTCGTGTGCACGCCGGAGAACACGTCCATGCGTTCGACCGCTGGAGCGGAGAGAGCGCCGACCGACAGATCAGATACATCGTTCGCTCGTAACAACCGTCCCGGGATTATTATACAGCGACTAAGCGACCGAGAACCGGTTTTCTCGGTTCCGGCGAACGGTATTCGGTTCGAGGAGGCGGCCGCGACGGCCGCCATGAGTTCGGCAGGCCTGCCGTTGACGCATGGGCCCCGGGCGCTCGATGACGACTGTCGTTTCCCTTGAGCGTGTTCGTCTCTCGAGCGGAAGACCGCGTCGAGTGTCACGGCGAGCGTATGAATTCGCTAGCCGTCCATACCCCAGTCGCCGCTCATGCCGACGCGCTCGCCGTCCTCCCAGACGTAGTAGCCTTCGCCGGTCTTCTTGCCGAGTTTGCCCGCGCGAACCTTTCGACGCAGGGATTGGGGCGGCTTGAACCGCTCGCCGAGTTCCTCGCGGAGATGTTCGGCGATGTGCAGGCGCACGTCGAGGCCGACGTGGTCGGTCAACTCGAGGGGACCCATGGGGTGGCCGTAGCCGATCGACATGCCCTCGTCGATGTCGGCCGGGCTGGCGACGCCCTGCTCGACCATCCGGATCGCCTCGAGACCCAGCGCGAGGCCGAGCCGGGAGGTAGCGAAGCCGGCCGTGTCGCGCACGACGACGTCTTCCTTCTCGATGCCCTGTACGTACTCGACCGCGAACTCCTCGGTGCGCTCGTCGGTTTGTTCGGCGACGATAATCTCGACGAGGTCCATGATGTGGGGCGGGTTGAAGAAGTGCAGCCCCACCGCGCGCTCGGGGTGCTCGAGGGCGCTTGCCATCTCGGTGACCGACAGTGAGGAGGTGTTCGAGGCGATGATCGTGTCCTCGCCCGTCGCGGCCTCGATGTCCGAGAAGACCTCCTTTTTGAGGTCCATCTCTTCGGGCACGGCCTCGACGACCAGATCAGCGTCCTCGACGGCCGCCTCGAGATCGGTCGTTCCCTCGATTCGCTCGAGGGCGGCGTCCATCTCGTCTTCGGTGACCTTATCCCGGTCGACGCCGCCCTGGAGGTTCTCGCGAATCCCCTCGAGGCCGTTCTCGACGAACTCCGCTTCGATATCCCGGAGGACCACGTCGTGGCCCGCCATCGCCGAGACCTGTGCGATTCCGTGTCCCATACTTCCCGCTCCGAGGACTGCGATTTGCATGTGCGACACCTCTGGTGAGACGGGCAAAAGCGTTCCCATCCGGGGAAGCGAGGGCGGTGTTAACGGATGGTCGCCACCGCGGTCGAAGCGTCAACTCGGAGTGACAGGCGGTCGTGGGACGGTCACGAAACGGCACGACAGAACGGAGCTACTTTACCGCCGGAGGGCGAGGTAGTCGCTACCAATGAGCGATCGGCAGCCAGTCATCGTACACGCAGTCCGGACTCCACAAGGGAAACACGGCGGCGTCTTCGCCGAGACGCCCAGCGAGCAACTCTCCGTGCCGCTCGTCGACGAACTGCTCGAGCGAACGGGGCTCTCCGGCGCGGATGTCGACGACGTGCGCTGGGGATGTGCCAAGCAGGTCAACGAACAGAGCAACAACATCGCGCGGGTCATCGCCTTGCTCTCCGAACTGGGCGAGGAGGTACCCGGAACGACGATCGACCGGCTCTGTGCCTCCTCGGCGGAGGCGATCATGAGCGCCAGTGACGCCATCCGGGCGGGCCAGCGCGACGTCATCGTCGCTGGCGGCGTCGAGAACATGTCCCGCAACGAGCGTCGCAAGGGGATCGGCTCCTACGACGGCATCGCAGAGCAGTACGACGCGGCCGGCCTCGCGATGGGCCAAACGGCCGAGAAGGTCGCCCGCGAGTACGATATCTCCCGCGAGGCCCAAGACGAGTACGGCGCGCGCAGCCAGCACCGCGCGGTCGACGCGACGGAGGCCGGAAAGTTCGACGAGGAAATCGTCCCGATCGAAACGGAGGACGGCACGATCACCGAGGACGAGGGCCTTCGCCCCGGGACCACCAAAGAGAAGATCGCCGGTCTCCCGCCGGCCTTCGAGGAGGACGGCACCGTCACCGCCGCCAACGCCTCTCAGATCTCCGACGGCGCGGCCGGCGTTCTCATCACGAGCCGCGAATTCGCCGAGGATCGCGGCCTCGAGATCATGGCCGAGATCGAGGCTCACAACGTCGCCGGCGTCGATCCCACCGTCATGGGGATCGGGCCGGTGCCCGCGGTGCGGGGCATCTGGGAGCGAAACGGCCGCTCGGCCGACGACTACGACCTCGTCGAACTTAACGAGGCCTTCGCCAGCCAGACGATCTACTGCCGGGACGAACTCGGCTTCGACGACGACATCTTCAACGTCAACGGCGGCGCGATCGCCATCGGCCACCCGCTGGGTGCCTCGGGTGCGCGCCTGCCCGTCACGCTGATTCACGAACTCCAGCGCCGCGGCGGCGGTCTCGGGCTCTCGACGATGTGCGTCGGCTACGGCCAGGGCGCGGCCGTCGAATTCCGCGTGCCGGACCAGTAGGCTGTCGGCTCGCCCGCGATCGGGCGGACTCGAGTCGAGACGAGCAACGTCGAGTGCGAAGTCGATGACCGACCCGCGACACGACTCTCCTAATCGGGCGCGATAGCGATCCGATTGCGGGTTGTGAAAAGACGAGGTCCGATTGCGGCCTATAAAAAGACGAGGTGTTCGCGTACCGGCTCCGTCCTCGAGCGGGGCCCGCTTACAGAATCTGGTCGGCGATGATGTTCTTCTGGATCTCGCTGGTGCCCTCGTAGATCTTCGTGATCCGGGCGTCGCGGTAGTAGCGCTCGGCGGGGTAGTCCGTGACGTAGCCCGACCCGCCGTGGACCTGCACGCCCTCGTCGGCGACCTCGACGGAAATCTCGCTCGCGAAGTACTTCGCCATGCTCGAGTACTGCGCGGCAACGTCCTGGTTGTTCTGCTCGACCTGGGTCGCGGCGCGGTAGGTCAGCGAGCGGGCGGCTTCGACTTTGGTGGCCATTTCGGCGATCTTGTGCTGGATGGCCTGGAATTCCGAGATCTTCTGGTCGAACTGCTCGCGCTGGTTAGCGTACTCGATGGCGGCGTCGAGTGCGCCCTGGGCGGCACCGACGGCCTGTGCGGCGACGCTGGTGCGGCCGGAGGCGAAGAACTCCATCAGCTGGTAGAAGCCCTTGTCGACCTCGCCGATGACGTTCTCCTCGGGGACGCGCACGTCGTCGATGACGACCTCGGCGAGGTCGGAGGCGCGGATGCCCAGTTTGTTCGTGATCTTCTCGGTCTTGACGCCGTCGCGGTCCATCTCGACGAGGAAGGCGGTGATGCCGCGGTGGCCCTCGTCAGGGCTGGTCTTGGCCATCAGGACGCCGACGTCGGCGACGGTGCCGTTCGTGATCCACATCTTGTTGCCGTTTAGGACGTACTCGTCGCCGTCCTTCTCGGCGACCGTCTCGATGCCGGCGACGTTCGAGCCGTGGGCGGGCTCGGAGATCATCGAACAGGAGGCGGTCTCCCCGTTGGCGATCTTGGGGAGCCACTCCTCTTTCATCCACTCGTCGCCGAACTCGATGATCATGTCCGTCCCGAAGCCGGCAGAGCCGACGGCACTCCCGATCCCGGGGTCGGCACGCCAGAGTTCTTCGGTGACGATCGTCGAGGAGATCTTGTCCATCCCGGCACCGTCGTACTCGAGCGGGATGTTCGGTGCGACGAAGTCGTACTCGGCCGCCTTTCGGCGCAGTTCCTCGGGATACTTGTGATTCCGGTCGTGCTCTTCGGCAACCGGTTCCATCTCGTTTTCGCCGAACTCGCGGACTGCCTCGCGGATCGCCTCGTGCTCAGCGGATAGCTGGAACGCCATAGTACGTTGCTCGTTGCCGTCTTACAAAGTAGCTTCGGATACGCGCGGAATTTGTTTTTGTTAATCAGTTGGCGGATTACTCGCCGCGATGGAAACGAACGACGACGTCGTGGTTCGCTCGAGCACTCGCCCCGTGTGCCGTCGACCGTTCGTTCGCTCTGAGCCGCGGGACCCGCTCGAGGCGGACGTTCAGGCCTCGTCTTCGTCGCGAAGCTCGAATTTTTGGACCTTCCCGGTGGTCGTCCGCGGGAGTTCCTTGACGAACTCGACCTCGCGGGGGTGTTTGTACTCGGCGAGGTTCTCGAGGCAGTACTGTTTGATCGCTTCGGGGGTCGCCTCGGCGTCCGGCGTCGGGACGATAAAGGCCTTGACGGTCTCGCCGCGGCGCTCGTCCGGAACTCCGACGACGGCGGTGTCGGCGACGTCTTCGTGTTCGAAGAGGAGTTCCTCGACTTCCCGCGGGTAGACGTTGTAGCCGCCGGTGACGATCATGTGTTTCTCACGGTCGACGACGTAGAAGAAGTCGTCTTCGTCCCAGTAGCCGATGTCGCCGGTGTGGAACCAGCGCTTCCCGTCTTCGTCGGTGAACGCCTCCGCGTTGGCCTCGGGCAGGCCGTCGTACCCCTTCATCACGTTAGGACCGTGGATAACGAGTTCCCCGGTGATCTCGTGGATCGCGGCCTCGTCCTCGTCGATCGGTCCCTCCTCGACTCGCGGGACCTCGGTGAGCTCGTCGTCTTCGGGCGACTCCTCGCCGCCCGAACGGTCAGCGGACCCTCGGTCCGCACTCTCGACGATCTTCGCCTCGACGCCCTCGAGTGGCTTGCCGATGCTACCCTTTCGGCGGGCTTCCCCGCGGTTAGCGTGGGTGACCGGGCTCGTCTCGGTGAGCCCGTACCCCTCGTAGAGCTCGACGCCCCACAGGTCCTCGAAGCGCTCGAGGACTTCGATCGGCAGACTCGAGCCGCCGGAGTTGACGAAGCGCAACGCCTCGAACTCGAACTCGTCGGCGTCGGGCTGGTTGATCATGTCGTTGAACATCGCGGGAACGCCGAACATGATGGTGATATCCTCGTCCTCGAGGAGCCCCATGACTTCGGCGGCATCCCACTCGGGAACGGGGTAGTAGGTGCCGCCGCTGTACATCGCGCCGTTCATGACGACGGACATGCCGTAGATGTGAAACAGCGGCAGGGTTCCGACGAGCCGGTCGGAGGCTTGGAACCCGTTCGGTGGAACGTCCGCGTTCGCTCGCGTCGTCCACGCGATGTTGTGATGGGTCAGCAAGACGCCCTTCGGCGTCCCGGTCGTCCCGGACGTATAGGGCTGGACCGCGACGTCGTCGTCTGCGCGCTCGACGATGGCTTTCGTCGCGTCGGCCAGGAAGTCGTCGAACTCGGTCGCGCCGTCGGCGTCAGCGCCCACGCTGATGACCTCCTCGACATCGGTCTCCTCGAGAACATCGAGGACGTTCGGGACGTTCTCGGCGAGCGAAACGACTGCCTTCGCCTCGCTGTCGCCCAACAGGTGGCTGATCTCGCGAGCCTTGTACTGTGGGTTCATCGGGACGATGACCCCGCCGGCGCGCAGGGTGCCGTAGAAGGCCGTGACGAACTGCGGCAGGTTCGGCAGATAGACCCCGACGCGGTCGCCTTCGCCGATTCCACGGTCCTCGAGCGCCTGTGCGAACTGGCCGGCTCGCTCCCAGAACCGTTCGTACGTCAGTTCCGTCTCGCCGTATACGATTGCGGGCGAGTCCGGATACTCTTCGACGGTCTCGGCGACGTTGGTCACGAGATTCGTCATTCTTTGGGTAGGTGTCGCACGCATTTACAAAAGGATTGTTACTCGCGATTGATCCGACGGAACGGGGGCCGGTCGTGTCGGCTAGTCCTTGCCTCCGGTGGCTGATGCGCCCGTGGTTGGCAATTGACTCATGTAGGACAGGCTGAACCCACCGAGGGCGAGGACCGCGGCGGCGAGTTGTACCATCGTGGTCAGGCTATCGCCGAGGGCATAGCCTAGTGCAGGCGCGTACATTGCCGTGAACGAGAGGACGAGGTAAACGAACCGCTGGGGGAGCTTCAGGACATTCCACCCGTCGTAGCCGATCGTGGTGGCGGTCAGCGCAACGACGCCGATGAAGACGGCGAACGTCGCGATCGGTGTAGCCGTCAGGGACCAGTTAACGAGGCTGTCGTTGACGACCAGCGCGAATGGGATAAGAAAACCCGCTGCGCCGATGCGCAGTGCTTGCTTCGCGGAGGTCATAAATCCGCTGTCGGCGATGCGTGAGCCGACGGCCACTGCCACCGCGACTGGCGGTGTGATCGCCGACAGCATCGCGAAGTAGAACACGAACAGATGAGCCGTGATCACGGTGACGCCCAGTTCCTTCAGTGGAGACGTCAGCAGTGTCGCGACCAGAATATACGCCGCGGGCGTCGGCATTCCGAGACCGAACAGGATGCTAGTGATCATCGCCAGCAGGAGCACGACGAGCAGCACGCCGCCGCCGAGCGATACCATCCGGACGCTGATCTCGGAGGTAAGTCCGGTTTGAGTAAACATCGAGATGATGATTCCCATCGCCGCTAGAACGCCCACCAGTGGCGTCATGTCGAGCGCACCATCCTTGAAGCCTTTCGCAGTCGTATACATCGTCAGCAGGTAGGTATAGACTGCTTCCTCGAGATAGCTCGAGTATTGTTCGCTGGCGCCGGGGTTATCCTCGGTGTTGGCGGCCGATCCTCGGACCCAATCGTCGAGGATGAGCGCTTGGTCGCGAATGACCATCGTTCCGACAAGCGCTATAATGGTGTAGAGGCCTGCAGCCATCGGTGAGAGCCGCTGGACGACCAGCGTTACCAGTAGGACGCCCATGGGAATGCCGAAGTGTGCGCCGCTGAAGAACACACGGGCGGCGCCAAAGAATTCACTGATGATACTCTCGTCGGTTCGGGAGACCAGCGTTGCTTGCAGCACCCGCGCGATGGCAAGCACCAAACCCGTAGCGGCCGCCGTCAAGAGCACGAGCCCACCCTCCATGCGAAGGAAATAGAACGTGGCCCCGGCGAGCACGAAGTAGAACACCGATGTCATCGTCTTGAGGCTGAACAGTGAGCCGAGGAGGCCGCCCTCGTTGACCTGGTCAGTGGTCCAGCCAAACCGGAGAACGGCGAACTGGACGGCGATGCCGGTGCTAAAGTAGAACAGGACCGCTGGGATCAGCGCCGCCTGGACGATGCGGGCGTAGGGGACGCCGATTATATTGGCCATCAGGAAGGCGGCCACGCCCATCACTGGCGGCATGATCTGCCCGCCGGAGGAGGCGACGCTCTCGATGGCGGCCGCGTAATCGTCGCGGACGCCCTGGCGCTTCATCATCGGAATGGTGAAGGAGCCGGTGGTCGCGGTATTTGCGGCTGCGCTTCCGGTGATCGATCCCATCGCCATGCTCGAGATGACGGCGATGTGGACCACGCCGCTACGGAGGTTGTTGCCGATTTTCTCGCCGAGTCCGAGGATGAAGTCGAGCGCGCCGTAGGCGCGAGCGAGGCCGGCGAACATGATAAAGACGGCGACCCAGGTAGCCCCGACCTCCATGATGAAGCTGAACGCACCGGAGATACGCATCGCGCCGAAGGTCACGATGTCGGTCTTCGAGAAGCCCGGATGTGAGAGGAAGCCGGGCATCGATTCGCCGAACAGCGCGTACAACACCGATGCCAGTGCAACCAACGAGATTGACAAGCCGTACGCGCGACGGGTCGCGTCGATAGTCAGTACGATCACCACGAAGCCGACGTAGAGGTCGGTGGTGTTGAACCCGAAGACGATGGCATCCTGGGATAGCCGCATATAGTCCTGATACGTGTAGTAACCTGCAGTTAGCGCTGCGATAGACAAGATGACACAGATGCCGGCGTCGATTCGCCGGAACAGGCCGAACTGGCGCTCGCTCATCCAGCTCGTCAGACGGGTCCGGGCGCTCGCGTCTGTCGGGTTCTCGACCCGCTCGAGCGCCTGCGTGAGGTAGTAGAGGAAGATGGCGACGCCGAAGAACAGAACCGCAAACTTGGTTCGGACGATGGGGCGGACGTAGGTGTAGACGAGTGTCCAGAAGGTCAGCGCGATGCTTACAATGGTGATGGCGGCAACCAGTAGCTGTTCGATGAGTGGGCGTTGCCGGAAGGCGGCGAACGCCTTCCTGGGTTGTGGTACGTCGGGTTCTGTCGAAGTTTCGCTCATAATATGGTGGGGCAGTGGAGACTGTAAGTGTTGGTCGATCGTACTATCGTGCGGTAGATCGTCCTACTCGCCGATCTCGTACTTATCGTTCCAAATGCCCTTCTCCTTGTAGAACTCCGCAGCGGCGGGGTGGAACGGCAGAGTCGTATAGCCGTTTTTCAGCCAGTGGTCACCCTGAGCCATCGAACCGAGGAGCGCGTTGTCTTTGCCTAGCCCTTTCCGTTGCTCCCACAACGTGTTGAGGAACGTTTTCAGCGTCTCGCCGCTAAAGTCATCACGGACGACGAAGTTGTATGACAGATTAGGCGTGTTTAGCGTGTCCGGCGCATACCCGTAGTTGTCGAACGTGGTTGTGTCGATCGAGTTTATGATGACGGCGGGGTCCTGCTCGAGCTTCGAGACGGCGTCCTCAGGCCATTGGAGCAGACGTAGGTCAACGGACCCTTTCATCTGCTGGAGCCACGGCGGTTCGACGCTGCCGTTGATGAACGTCCCCGCACCGGCGTCGAGGCGACCTTCGCTCATAGCACCGCCTTGGTTGCCGTATTCGATGCTGACGCGCTTGTAGCCATCGGTGACGGTGTCTAGCGCGTATTCGAGCATCTCGGCGGTCCCGGAGCCGCTCGGGGTTGGCGAGACACGGTCGTTAGATCCGATGTCGGAAACGCTCGTCCAGCCGTCGTTGCCGGTACAGAGGAACCACGCGAGGTCGTACATGTGGAACACCTGATACGGCGTATAGTCGAGGTTCTCAAAGGGATCTTCTCCGTTCGCGACCTTGCTTGCCGTCCAATTCTGGATGTAAGAGATGTCGGACTCGTCGCGCTGAAGGCGACCGATGTTGGCGTTGGTTCCTTCGCTCGGCAAGGCCTGCACCTTGAGTTCGGAGTTCTGCGCGACCGCATTGGCGATGACCTGGGTCATAGTGTACGCCGAGGTCGTTGGCCCTGATGTGGTCATGACCATCTCGCCGTCCGCACCTGGAACCGACCCTCCGGAGCTACTCGAGCTCTTAAAACAGCCGGCCAGCGCCGTCGTGGCTCCGATACCGGTCGCTGCGAGAATCGATCGTCGAGTCGTTCTTTTCTCCGAGAACTTGTGTCCGTTCGCCATGCCAAGTCTCTTCATATTTACCTATTATAGTACTTCCGCTATCCATCGAACTTACGGAGCGTGACAGAACGCGCTATTACGCGCGTTCTGATCTGCGTCTCGCGTCGATCAGCTCCGGGAGGAATTCCCTTCTTGAGGCGTGAACGCTGACGACAGCCGAAATCTACCGCCGGGTCCGTCTCGGCGGCTGCTCGTGTGACACTCCGTATCGCAATACCTATTGCGCCGTTCGCGTAGGCCTAAGTATGCTGGATTTCGTTCAGCTCGAGGAGGACCTCGACCAGGAAGAGCGAATGATCCGGGACACGGCCCGGGAGTTCGTCGACGAACATGTCAAGCCAGACATCGGAGATCACTTCGAGAACGGGACGTTCCCGACGGAGCTCATCCCGAAGATGGGCGAACTCGGGTTCTACGCGCCGAACCTCGAGGGATACGGGTCGCCGAACGTCTCCGAGACGGCCTACGGGCTCTTGATGCAGGAACTCGAGGCCGGTGATTCGGGGCTGCGCTCGATGGCATCGGTTCAGGGCGCGCTCGTCATGTACCCCATCCACGCGTTCGGGAGCGAGGAGCAGAAAGAGGAGTGGCTGCCGGCGCTGGGCAAAGGTGAGGCGGTCGGCTGCTTTGGCCTGACCGAGCCCGAGCACGGCTCGAACCCATCGGCGATGGAGACTCGCGCCGAGCGCGACGGCGACGGCTACGTCCTCAATGGGTCGAAGACGTGGATCACGAACTCGCCGATCGCCGACGTCGCCGTCGTCTGGGCGCGCGACCAGTCGGCCGAGGACGCGCCGGTGCGGGGCTTCCTCGTCGAGACTGACCGTGACGGTGTCACGACCAACAAGATCACCGAGAAGCTCTCGCTGCGCGCCTCGATCACGGGTGAGATCGGCCTCAACGACGTCTACGTCCCCGAGGAGAACGTCCTTCCGGGCGTCACCGGCATGAAGGGGCCGCTGTCCTGTCTCACGCAGGCCCGGTACGGCATCGCCTGGGGCGCGGTGGGCGCAGCGCGAGACTGCTTCGAAGAGGCTCGCCAGTACGCACAGGACCGCGACCAGTTCGGCGGCCCGATCGGGCGGTTCCAGCTCCAACAGCAGAAGCTCGCGGAGATGGCCACGCAGATCACGCTCGGCCAGCTACTCGTCTACCGCGTCGCCGAACTCAAGGAGCGCGGTGACCTCCGTCCACAGCACATCTCGATGGCCAAGCGCAACAACGTCCGCATGGCTCGCCAACAGTCTCGCGTCGCCCGCGAGATGCTCGGCGGCAACGGCATCACCACCGACTACTCGCCGATGCGCCACCTCGCAAACCTCGAGACGGTCTACACCTACGAGGGCACCCACGACATCCACACGCTGATCCTCGGCGAGGACCTGACCGGTCTGAAGGCGTACCAGTAACCCCGACGTCTCGTCTCTCCGTTTTTCCGCGCCCGCAAGCCGACTCGAGTTTCGTCTGTCCACCGAACCCGTTCCGACACACACGCACTCCGTCCCAGTCTCCGGAACATTGATTGCGTCCTGTGAGTAGGTCCGGATATGGACACGGACCGAGACGAGATCGAAGCCGACTCCGTCGGCGTCTCGACGACGCGAAAAACGTTCGCCCTTCTCGAGACGCTCAAAGACGAGGAAGGCGTCACCATCGCGGAGCTCACCGATCGGACGGATCTCACCAAGAGCACCGTCTATCGGCACTTGCAGACGCTCACCGACCTCGGCTACGTGATCGAACGCGACGGGCGCTACTATGTCGGCTTTCGCTTCGTCGAACTCGGCGAACAGGCACGATCCCGAAAGGTGGGATACACGGCGGCCAAGCGAGCGGTGTTCGAACTCGGTCAGGAGACCGACGAGCGCGCCGTTTTCATCGTCGAGGAGGATAACGAGGCCGTCTACGTCCATCGATACGGGAGCCTCTCGAACACGATGATCGGTCACCGGCGACCGCTCCATTCGATGGCATCGGGGAAGATCATTCTCGCAGAGTGGGACGACGACGCGGTCTCCGACTACGTCGATAGCGTCGGCCTCGAGGCGGTCTCGCCGAACACAATCACGGATTCCGACGCGCTGTTCGACGAACTCGAGACGATTCGCGATCGAGGGTACGCGGTGAACGATCAAGAGCACATGGACGGCCTTCGTGGGGTCGCCGTTCCCGTTTACACGCCCGATGACGAGTTCCTCGGTGCGCTGGCCGCGTTCGGACCGACCAGCCGGTTTACGGACGAGTACGTCCACGACGACCTCCGGACCCAACTTCGAGACAAAGCCGGCGAGATCAGGGTCACGCTCGCGTACGGCTAACGGGAGCGATGCCATCCGTTCCGACCGTCCGTCTCGGTTCGCGGTCGGAACGAAGCGACCGAATCGAGCCCGCCGTACCGGCGACATCGACGATCTCGTCTGCCGGGGCACTCGACCCGAAACCCGAACGACTCGTTTCGTATCGCGGATTTCTGCCGCCGATCTCCGCAATCACTTTCCCGAACCAGTCGCATTTTCACACGATGACCGAGCGACCGACGGGGCCGGGGCCGGACCCGAAAGTACTGCGGCTGATCCGGAAGTACGACCTCGAGGGCGTCGGCGATGACCTCGAGGCACAGTGGACTCATCCCGAGGACCGAACGAGTCTGCGAGCCCTCGCCGACTCGTTTAACGAACGGCTCCTCCGGGCCGCTCTTACGGACGCCGATGTCGAGACGATCACCGACGACGTCAGCCGGCTCTATGCCCTCTTAAACGGTGAGGCGGGAAGCCGCGGCGAACGGACCGCAGCTACTCGACGGCTCGAGCGGGCGGGCGTCGACGTGGAGGCGATCACCGACGAATTCGTTTCCTACGGCGCGATCAGATCGTACCTCACCGGCTACCGAAATGCCACGCTTCCAGAAGACGACGACGCGCGAGCGACCGACGTGAGTGCGATCGAAGGACTCCGCCAGCGGACGGTCGCCGTCACCGAGAGCAAACTCGACCGCCTGTGCGACACCGATCGTTTACAACTCGGCTCTCACCGCGTCCTCGCTGACGTACGGGTCCTCTGTGAGGAGTGTGGCCGACAATACGATATCGCCACGCTGCTCGAGGCCGGTGGGTGCGCGTGTGACGATTCGTAGCGATTTGGTCCGTAAGCGAGCGTCCGGGTGTCGCGAGCGACGAGTCAGCGCCGGAAACCCGTAACAGTCGTACCGTTGTTATGGGTGCCTTTCGACGTATAGTCCTCGCCTCTCCGCAGTACGTCTAAGAATGTTATATATCTGGTTCGGATGATGAATGCAAATCAGATAGGTTATTCTATCTCGCTGTTTAGCGTTCGCTCCTCGGTAATCGCACCATATCCGACGAAACGACTTTCAGCGCTTTTCTCGGCGCGTTTGCGGCTCAGTAGAATACCTCCTCCATCAGTTCTCTGATCGTCCCGGCGGTGACGAGGGGATCTCAGAGAAAGTCATATTTGGCCGTATAACTCCCATATTTATGCGTTTCAGACTGTGTCCTGAGTGGCAATAGTATAATCGCTATATAGTACCGTATTATTATGTAATGGCTGTCTACTCGAGAGACGTATCTTCGGATGTAACTGCTCGCGATGGCATCGGAAACCGGCAAAGACGCTGACCGGTCGATGGCCGCGTCGCTTTCGGTCACCGGCTCCGAGCGTCGGGTCGTTTCACTGTCTCCGTGGAGACAACATATCGATCCTCGCGGCCATAATCAGCAAGTAGCACGCCTATCCACGACGGACGCTTCATTTTCGGTATGGGTCACGAACCCTCGTTCGAGCGCCGAGTAGATCCTCCGGGGACGATCAGGCTACGCGCCGCGTTTTTCGGCGTCTGGTTCGTCGACCTCGTCGCGACGATCCTGTTCTTCTCCGTCCCGTACGCGTCCGAACTGAATCCCGTCACGGTCTTTCTACACGAGCTGTTCGGGGTCGCCGGCGTCGTTCTCGCCGCCCTCATCTACGCCGGCTTCGTGGTCGCGATCGGTAACGTTCTCTCGCGGCCACTCGACGTTGGCTTCGTGACCGCAATCGTCGTCCTGTACGCCCTCTTTGCGAGCCACAACGTCGTGCTCCTCGTCTTTCAACGCCCGTTGTTGTTCGCGCTCGTTCCCTGACCGGCCCGTTCCCCGCCCCGATCGGACGGGTCGCTCTACAGGACGACTCGTTCTGGCTGTGGCTGCGTTCTCGACGCTCGGCTCACGGAGTCACGCACTGAAAACGACGAGCCGACTCGAGTCCGGATCGACGGAAACCGGCCTCATTCGCTTTGTTCACGACTATGCGACTTCCATCGAGTCACCTCCTTATGAGCTGTACGTGGGACTCATGACGTAGTTGGTCGCCAGAAATGGGCCAACTCGGATTTGAACCGAGAGCCTCCACCTTATCAGAGTGGCGCTCAACCTAATTGAGCTATTGGCCCGCTTCGCATTCGATAGTTGCTCGGTGGGACGTTTAAGCGTTTCTTTCTTTCGGGACCGTGGGAACCGCTACCGGGCGAAGGGATCGTCGTCCCGGTCGTCGTCCGCGTCGTCCGTCCGGTCGTCACCGAAGTCGATCGTATACGAATCCTCTCCGTCGACGCTGTAAGCGTCATCGCCGAGGTCGTAGGTACCACCGTCGCTCGAATCCGCCCCGCCGGCCCCGCCCTGATCGGGGAAGCCGAACGTCCAGACGTTGCCGCTTGCGAACCCGCCCGTCTTCTTGTCCGCGTAGGGGACGATCACGAAGCGCTTGAGCGCCGCGCGAATCGGAATCCGCGTTACCGGAATCGCAAGCAGGAATCCGATGGCGTCGGTCACCAGCCCGGGGGTCAGTAGGAACGCTCCGGCGGCGATCAGCAAGCCGCCATCGAGCAGTTCGTTGGTCGGT
The DNA here is from genome assembly GCF_046097095.1 of Natrinema sp. 74. NCBI lineage: Archaea > Methanobacteriati > Methanobacteriota > Halobacteria > Halobacteriales > Natrialbaceae > Natrinema > Natrinema sp. 74. The sequence continues at coordinate 1,379,929 of NZ_CP175698.1, read as the reverse complement.
GGCTTGCCCGCGGCCAGCGATCGCTGCATCTTCCCGATCGTCCGTCGGCCTTCCGCACGGACGAGCAACATCCCGATCAGGCCCGTCAGAACGACGAGCAACACCATTCCGACCCAGCCGACGTAACTCGTCTGGCTGACGACGACCGCGAGCAACACGGCGTCGAGAAACGGAATGAGCAACAGCGCGAAGATCCACCGGAGCATACCCCAACTAGCGCCCGAAGGGTGAAAATCCTTTACTCTCAACGCGACAACGGAATCGCGGCCGCTTCCGACTCCATCTGCAGGCCGCTTCCGGCACTCGTCCGCGACTCGAGGCCGTCCGAACGTTTGGCCTTACGGGCGAACGAAGGGCTTACGCCCGCGACTCCCGTCGCTCCGGTATGAACGACACGACCCGCGTCGAGTGGCGCGAGTGGGGTCAAGACGCGTTCGACGAGGCGTCGGAGGCCGACACTCCCGTCTTGCTCTCATTGACCGCGACGTGGTGTGATCACTGCCACGAGATGGACGCCGAAACGTACGCAGAGCCCCGTATCGCGGCCAACATCAACGATAGTTTCGTGCCCGTGCGGGTCGACGTCGATCGTCACCCGCGCGTCCGCGATCGGTACAATATGGGCGGGTTCCCGTCGACGGTCTTTCTCGCGCCCACCGGAGAGGTCCTGACCGGCGCGGGCTATCTCGGTCCCGACGGAATGCGTCAGGTCCTCGATAGCGTCCGGACCATGTGGCAGACGAAAGGCAGCGGCGCGGCGCGAGTCCCCCGCCCGCTTCGAGAGGACAACCCACCGGCCGGCGAGCTAACCGCCGAGATCGAACGGGGGATGCTCGGCCATCTCACCGACACCTACGACGAGGTCGCCGGCGGCTGGGGCCAGAGCCCGAAGTTCCCGCTGCCCGACGCCCTCGAGTTCGCGTTAAAGCGCGATCGGGAGATGGCGCTGCGCTCCTACGACGCGGTCAGTGCGAACCTGTTAGACGAGTACGACGGCGGTTTCTACCGCTTCGCGACCGAACGCGACTGGTCGGGCCTCCAGCGCGAGAAACTGCTCGATTCCAACGGCGCGCTCGTCCGCGCGTTTGCGAACGCATATCTGGTGACTGGCAAGGACGAGTATCGCGAACCCGCAGAGCGCGCGGTCGAGTATCTGACGACGACGCTGTGGAACGACGAGGCCGACGCCTTCGCGAACAGCCAGGCCCCCGGCGAGGACGACGCTCACAGCCTCGACGCGACCGATCGGGCGGCCGCCGCCGAGCCGCCGGTCGACGACGGCGTCTTGGCCGGCCCGAACGCGCTGGCGATCGAGGGCCTGCTGACCTACTCCGCGTACACCGACGACGAGCGCGCCCGCCGGTACGCCGAACGCGCACTTGAGACCCTCCGTGCTGACCTGCTCGCCGACGGCGTCGTCGTTCACGGACTCGAGACCGACGACGACGAGCCGACTCCGCTCCTCGCGAATCAGGCGCGCGCGCTGGCCGCGCTGACGACGGCCGCGAGCACCCTCGAGACGGACGTTCTCGAGGACGCGACGGCGGTCGCCGACGCGACGATCGATCGGCTCCACGACGAGGACTCGTTCCTCGACGGCCCCGCCGCGGGCGTCGGTCTCTGTGACCGGCCGCTGCGGCCGCTGGACTCGAACGTCGCGTTCGCCGACGCCTCGCTCGAACTCGCCGCGCTTACCGGCGAGGACCGCTACCGCGAGCGCGCACGAGAGACGCTCGAGGCCTTCGCCGGCGCAAATGAGCGCTTCGGCGTCCAGATCGCCCGCTATGCGACGGCGGTCTCCCGGCTGCTCGAGGGGCCGCTGGCGATCCGGCTCGCCGCCGAGCCCGGGTCGGACCTCCACCGCGCGGCGCTCCGGATGGCCGACCACGAGAAGGTCGTCGTTCCCGACGCTGATGACCTCGAGGCGGGCACGGCGCGCGTCGAACGCGGCGACCGCATATCAGATGGCGCTGAAACTCCCGGTGAGTTGAGCGAGCGCGTCCAGACCGTTCTCGACTGACGTTCGGCCGCGAGCCGGCCGTCCCCGATACCGCGCCAAACTACCACAGCGTTTATGTTTCTTCGGTAGGTCAGTTCCCGACATGGCCAGTCTCAGGGATCTCGGGCTCTCCGAATACGAAGCTCGAGCCTATCGATCGCTGCTCAACACCGGCCCCACAACGGCCAAAGAGTTGTCGCGTGCGAGCGACGTGCCGATGGGGCGGATTTACGACGTGCTAAACAGCATCGAGCAGTACAATCTCGTTCGGAGTCAGACCGCGAGCCGGCCGAAGAAGTACGTCGCCGTCGAGCCCACGACGGCCCTCGATCGGCTGCTCGAGGACAAGAAACGCGAACTCGAGGAGAAGGCCGACCAGTACGAGTCGATCGTCGACAACTTGGCCGACGAACTCGACGCGGCCGAACCGGTCGAAGAACAGTTCTGGACCGCCGCCGTCGGCCCCGAGGAGACGATCGACCTCCTGTTAGAGCGGCTCGCGGCCGCCGACCGCGACATCGTGATGGTCTCGGCGGATCCGTCTCCCCAGTGGGACATGCAGTCGGTCAGCGAGGAGGTCACCGCACAACTCGAGGACGCCCTCGATCGGGGCGTCTCGGTCGATCTCTTGATGTCCCGCGAGATGGTCTCCTCGATGTCCGAAGCGGTCGGGGAGCGCTACCGCGAGACGTTACAGCAGCGCGATGACTTCGACGTCCGGACGAACAACGATATCTCGGGCTCGTTCGACATCATCGACGGCGTCGAGATCTGTATCCAGGTGCCGAACCCGCTCTCGTCGGGCGAGGCCTTCGGCATGATCGATCTCAAGGATCCGGAGTTTGCCGCCAACGTCCACGAGGAGTTCGTCCCGCGGTGGGAGGAAGCGGAGTCGCTCGAGTTTTAGTCCTCGATCTCCTCGCGCAGCGCCCCCATCTCGACGACGCGCTCGGCGTGGGCGTTGTGCTGGTGAATCGACTCGTCGTTGGACTGGCTCATCGTGATCACCGCGTCGTCGGGCAGGTGGCCGAACTCGTCGACGACGCCCTCGGCTAACGCACGTACACAGTCCTCGACGAACTTCGCGTCGGCGTGGGCCTCGTAGGTCATGTGATCCTCGTCGGGTCGCTTCGCGAGGTTGTAAATCCGCGCGCTCATCGAGTCCCGGGCGATGTCGATGATATCGTTCAGATCGACTGCGGGATCGCCGTTCGATTCGACGGTCAGCGTCGCGTGGCCCCGCTGGGAGTGACCCGGCTGGGGGACTTCGTCGAGGAACGTCGTGATCGTCTCCTCTTCGACGCCTAGCTCCTCGAGCGTCTGTTTTGCGCGGGCGGCGGACATCCCCTGTGAGCACGGACAGACGGTCATTCCGGTGACCTGCGCGCCGATCTCCTCGCGGGTGCCGTCTTCGGTCGCCGTCGCCGACGCGACGATGTCGACCATGTGTTGGGTCTCTCGGTCGCTCGCCGGCGTCTGCTCGCGGCGCATGAACTCCGCCTCCATCGAGACCTCCGCCTTCGAGGTATAGTCGTGTTTCTCGAGTAGCCGTTCGGCGGCCTCGCCACAGACCTCCTCGACGCTGTAGGCCTCCTCGCGGGTCGCATCCTCCAGGATCTCGTCGATGACCTCCATGTTGCGGCTCATGTCCGCGCCTTTGCGCCAGGCGGGCAGATCGACGAAGACCTCGAACTCGGCGGTGAGCACGATCGGTCGCTCCCCCTCGCGGGCGAGTTTGACGAGCTTGTCGACGCCGGTGACGCCGACCCGGCTCAGACCCACGGTGATGTCGGGCGACGTCGCCTGCACGTCCGGCAGCTGATGACTCATTGACCGCATTCAGGGCAGCGGGCGATTCAACCTTTCGGAACCGGGAGTCGCTTGCGTCGTCCCGTTCTCGTCGCCGAGTCGGTCTGGTCAAGCCGTCGTTTGTTTAAGTGCCTCTGATCACAAGGTAGAGCTATGACGGGAAGTCGTCGTTCTCGAGTTCTCATGATTCACTAGCGACGGTGTCCGTGCTCAGTGGACTATCACACCAGTCTCCGATCCGCATTTAAGTACTTCTGATCACAAGGTGAAGCTACGACGGGAGACCGGACGCTTCTCGATCGACTCACGTTCGCCAGCGTTGCGTCCGGCGTCGACCGACTTGAGCCGTCGTTTCTTTAAGTTCCTCTAGTCATAAGGTGGAGCTATGACGGGAAGTCGTCGTTCTCCGGCGCTCGCTTCTCCAGCCGTGCATTTGGCCTACTTCCGATCGGTCGTCCGACAGCGACGCCGTCGCTCGCTCGAGGCCGTGCGACTAATTCACGAATCGTGCGACCGATCGAGGAGTCGGTCCGCTATCTCCCACGGAACGGTGAACACGGCCAGAAAGAGGAACGTCGCCCCCAGTCCTGTGACGAAGCCGTCCGTGAGACGGAGCGCGAGAAAGACCGCCAGCCCGGAGACGACGACCCTGGCGACTCGGTTCCAGTCCCACTCGAGCAGCACGGATCGGACCGCTGACATCGTGCTCTCAATCGTCGCCGTCACCTATAATAGTGGTAGTTTGACACCAACTCGGAGTGACTCGAGCCGTCGACCCTTTACGTCCCACTGGTCACAAGATAAAGATATGACGGGAGATCGTCGTTCTCGGCCTGCCACGTTCCAGAGCGACGACACTGGCGAGCCGGCGGATCGCTGCCTCGTCCGTGCTCGCGTTTAAGTGCTTCTCATCACAAGGTGAAGATACGACGGGAGACCGGACGCTTCTCGAGTCAGTCTCGACCTATGTAGCGCCGCGTCCGGGTCGATCGCCGCCCTGTTCAGTTTTCAGTGTTGCCGCGACCACGGAGTACGTGCTCGGTTCGTGCTCCCCGAATGCGCGAGCACTGCTCGCCGTTCTTTACGTCCCTCTGGTTACAAGGCAGAGCTATGACGAGGGTGCCATCGTTCTCGAGGATCGACATCCGATAGCGACGGCCACGCATCCGTCGGTGGTCACGACGATTCCGGGGCCAACCGAGCGCCGTTCGCCCTCGAGTCCCGCCGTTCTTTAAGTACTTCTGGCCACAAGGTAAAGCTACGAAGGGCATTCGTCACCCGGCATTCTCGGGTTTTCGTTCCGTGTTCCTCGAGCAACAGCCATGCCCACCGTCCCGGAACACGTCCACGAGACCATCGACGAGCATCTGACGGCGATCGAACGCGACCGCCACGTCGCGGTCACGCTGGCGGTTGCCCGCGGCAGCCACGCCTGGGGCGCGGCGAGTCCCGATAGCGACTACGACGTGGGGTTCGTCTACGTGCCGACGGATCTTCGCCGGTACGCTCACCTCGAGCAGCCGCCCGAAACCATCGTCGAGGACCGCGGCGCGTTCGAGTACCAGGGCTGGGACGTGCGGACGTTCGCGGGTCTGCTCGCCGACTCGAACGACGGCGCGATCGATCTCTTGCGGAGTCCGATCCGCTACCGCGTCGGCTACGATCCCGCCGAGCTCGCCGACTACGTCGAGCGGACGTACAATCCGATCGACCTGTATCACGCATGGCGCGGGATCGCGACGAGCAACTATCGGAAGTACGTCTCTCACCACCTGGTCCGCAGCGACGACGAACTGTTTCCGATCCTCGAGGCGGACGACGATTCGTACCTCGTCGCGACCGACGACGGCACGACGACGGTCGCGGCTGACGACGAGCGGTTCACGGAAACCCAGACGAAGCCGACCGTCAAACGAAACCTCACGATCTGTCGCGCGGCCATGGCCGCGCGCTATCTCAAAGCGACCGGCGAGCGCGGCGACCACGATCTACCCGCGCTCGCGTTCGACCGATTCCTGCGCGAGCAGGCCCCCGCCGTCTTCGACGCTGACCGGATCGAACGCGCTCGAGCCCTCCTCGAGCGCAAGCGGGCGGGCGAGGGGGCGGCCCGGATCGGCGACGCCGTCGGCCGCGAGTTCGCGCACCCGCCCCTGGAGGTCGACCCCGCGACCCACGCCCGCGACGGTCCTGATACCGCCCGCTTGGACGAGTTCGTCGACGACCTGATCGCGGCCGTTCGATAGCCGCGTCGGCCCGGTCGCCGCGCGATTCTTTATGTCCCTCTGGTCACACGGTGAAGCTACGAAGGGCTTTTCGCGACTCCGTCTCCGAACGAGAAGCGATAGCGACGGCCATCGTTCGACTCGTCTGTAACTCCCGATAGCATCTGTGTCAGGCCGAGTGAAATGCATCGCGGTCGGAGCGAGCCTTTTTCACTCTCCCTCTCTGAGCGACAGACGATGCAAGACGACGGTGCCGACCCAGATCGCTTCCCGGCGGGGGACGCGGCCGCCGCGGACGGCGTCGAGTACGGCCCCGAACGCGAGCGCCGCCTCGAGACGCGGCCCGGTTCCGGCTCGCTCTCGCGGGCGGACGTCCAGCGCGATTCGACGGTCCGACGCTGGGGCGTCGTCACGCCGAGCGCGACGGTCATCGGCCGCGCGGAGTCGGCCGACGCGGACCTCTCCGAGAGCGTGCGCCGCCTCCACGACGAACAGCACGCGGCGACGCCGGGCTACAGCGAGCGCGCCCATCACTTGGACCGGCTGCGGACGACGCAGGCGCTTTGCAACGCCCTCGAAGTGACGCCGTGGCAGCGCGATCTGGCACTCGGCGTCATGGACGAGATCGATCTCACCGAGTTCGGCAGCCAGCGCGCTATCGAGAAGGTCGCACTAGTGGTGGTCCGTCACGTCGTCGACGTCGACCGCCAGCAGTACTTCGGGCTCGACGACATCGACGCCCAGGCGCTCTCTGCCGATCGAATGGAGGAGCTGTTCGCTCAGTATCGGGCCCACGATATCACTGACGAGGAGACGTTCAAGCGCCTCGCGGCCGATTACGGCCTCGACACGACGAGCCTGAACCGGCTGCGCCGCGTCCTGAAGGAGCAACTCGAGGACGAGTTGCCGGCCTACGGCCGTAACCCGTATCGGGACCCGAACCTGCCGGACGTGACGGAAGCCGACGCCGACGGGGCTGGTGTGGCGGCCACCGGTTCGGAGCGCTGATCGCGCGTCGTCCGCGTTTGCGGTCCATGTCTGTCACCCGTCGCGGCCCGTTCCCCGACCCGTCTGCCGGTGGGCGGCGACTTTTCAGTCTCAGATTCCTAGCGGGGCTATGGCTGACGCTGACACCGACGCCGACGACATCGCGACGACGAGTGATCGGATCACGGTTTATGCCGACTACGTCTGTCCGTTCTGTTATCTCGGGACGCGCTCGCTCGAGCAGTACCGCGAGGATCGCGACGCCCCGCTTGACGTCGAGTGGCGTCCGTTCGATCTCCGCCGGGGGAAGCGAAACCCCGACGGCTCGATCGATCACGACGCCGACGACGGGAAAGACGAGGGGTACTACGAGCAGGCCAAACAGAACGTCCGCCGGCTGCAAAAGGAGTACGGCGTCGAGATGGCTCAAGAAATGGTGTCTGAGGTCGACTCGTTCGACGCGCAGGTCGCTTCGTGGTACGTCAAAGAGGACTACCCAGAGCAGTGGGAGGCGTTCGACGAGGCGATCTACACCGCGCTCTGGCAGGACGGGCGCGATATCGGCGACGCCGACGTACTCGCCGATCTCGCCGACGACGTCGATCTGCCGGCCGACGAGATCCGCGACGCGATCGCGGACGAGAATCTTCGGTCGGAACTCGAGGACCGCTTTGCCGAGGCCCAGCAGACGGGCGTCACCGGTGTGCCGACGTTCGTCTCGGACGGCCGCGTCGCCCGCGGCGCGGTCCCTCCCGAGCACATAGAGCGACTCGTCGACGGCGGTAACGGCGACGCCGGCGGCCGCCGATAATCCTACTCCTACTCGAGTTTGTCGAGTCCGTCGAAGAAGTTCGCCTGTGGCCCGACGAGCGTGACGGGATCGGCCGCCAGCGAGACCGACACCGTCGCGGGCGGCTCGAGTTCGACTCGATTCCGGCCGTCGCTGATCGCGTAGGCGGTGTCGGAGCCGGTGACGGTGAGCGTGAGTTCGGTATCTGGTTCGACGATCAGCGGCGGCATCGCCTCGGTGGCGGCCATCTGGGTGACGATCAGCGCGTCGGCCGTCGGGTGGACCAGCGGCCCGCCCTCGCTTAAGTTGTAGGCCGTCGACCCCGTCGGCGTGGCCACGAGGACGCCGTCGGCGTGGCTCTCGACGTACTCCTCGCCGTCGACGCGGACCTCGATCGTTGCGCCGCCGCCGTGGCCCCGTCGCGGCCCGTGGATGACGACTTCGTTGAGCGCCGGCTCGAGCGTCCAGTCGTCGTCGACGCCCATCGCTCGCAGCCGCGCCAGTTCGCGTCCCCCGACGGCACCCGTCTCCGCGATGTCGGTGACGACGTCGGTGACGACGCCGAGCGCGTCGGCGGGGGCGACGGCGTTGAGAAAGCCGACCTCGCCGAGATTAACCCCGAGAATCGGCGTCGAGCCGACCTCTCGGGCGACGAACAGCAGCGTGCCGTCACCGCCGATGCTCACGACGAGATCACGACCGGCCATCGCGTCGACCGGCACGGCGGTCGCCCCGATCGCCCCGCCGGTTGCCTCGTCGACGACGACACCGGCACCCTCGCGCTCGAGGGCGTCGACGAGGCTCCCGGCGAGTTCCTGTGCACGCTCGTTGTCGCGCTGGGCGACGATTCCGACGGCGACGTCCATCGACGGCGGCTACCCGCCCCGTCGTCAAAAAGCCACGCTTGTCCGCCGACGGCAACAAGGTTAATCGGGCTGGAATGACTCCGGACACGTGTACTCTCGCGACGACCCCGTCGCGGTGACCAGCATGGCGTCCGTCCACTCGACCAGTCCCCCGTCGCGTCGCAGCGGTGTCGACAGCTGCATCTCTCCGCGGCACTCGGTCCGATTTCGGGCGGATCCGGTGACGGTCTGCGGGTGGTCGCCGTGAGCGACGACGCCGACGACTGGTTCGAACGCGCACTCGACGAGGAGGGCGACGACGAGCCCGCCGACCCTGAGGCGACCGACTCGAGTGCCGACCCCGATGAGGGCGAAACCGATGTCGATTCGGCGGAGGAGTCGCTGTTCGAGGATGATTTCGGCTCGGCGCTTCAGGACGTCGACGTACCGTCGGCCGGTGCCGGCGGTGACGATGCGCCCCCGGCCGCCGGTCCGGACGGGTTCGACGATCTCGACTTCGTGCTGGGGGGCGACGACCCTGACTTCGACGAGGAGCTCGACTCGGAACTCCCTCGTCTCGATCTCGGGATTGACGGGCTCGATCGGATGATACAGGGCGGCGTCCCGGAACGCTCGCTGATCGTCGCCATGGGCAGCGCTGGCACCGGCAAGACCACCTTCGGACTCCAGTTTCTCAACTGCGGTCTCGAGCAGGGCGAACGCGGCGTCTGTATCACCTTAGAGGAGAGCCGCGAGCGAGTGATTAACAGCGCGACCGAGAAGGGGTACGCCTTCGACGAGTACGTTTCGGAAGGCCGGCTGGCGGTCGTCGACGTCGACCCGATCGAGATGGCCAACAGCCTGGCGTCGATCCGCAACGAACTCCCCGCGCTCGTCGAGGAGTTCGGCGCGTCTCGGCTCGTCCTGGACTCGGTCTCCCTGCTCGAGATGATGTACGAGGACCGAGCGAAGCGGCGCAACGAAATCTACGATTTCGCCCGGAGCCTAAAGGAGGCAGGCGTCACCGCGCTGTTGACGAGCGAGGCCGCACCGGAGACGCCGTACGCCTCGCGATACGGCATCGTCGAGTACCTCACGGACGCCGTCTTCGTCCTGCAATACGTCCGCCCGGACGACTTCCGGGAGACGCGGCTGGCGATCGAGATCCAGAAGATCCGCGACGCGAACCACTCCCGGGAGAAAAAGCCCTATGAGATCACCGGCGATGGGATCTCGGTCTATCAGCAGGCGAACCTGTTTTAGGTCGATCTGGTCTCGGTTTCGATCAGTTGAACGTTACGGCGCCGTTCGAGCGGGTAACAGTGCGTTGTGACGGCGTTCGCTGCCCATACTTTTGCGGGCACGACTGGCATATTCCCGCATGGCGCAACGGACGACGGCCGACGAAACACTGCCACGAGAGGAACTTGCAGCGTATCTGCAGGGCCTCGCGACGGAGTTCGAGCGGGGCGACGAGCAGGTCTCCATCTCGGTCGGGAACAAGAACGTATCGCTCAACCCACCCCAGAACGTCGACCTGTCGGTCGAAGTCGTCGAACGCTCCTCGATGCTCCGGGGGAATCGCGAGACGATCGAGATCGAACTAAGCTGGAAACCCTGACATGGCCGTCGCGGACTCCGTCCTGATCTTCGTCCTAAGCCTGCTCGTGGGGACGATCGCCATCCTCGCGGGCGCGCGACTGGTTCTGGACAGGGACGCCGGCTTCGCAAACGCCACGGTGACCGCGTTGATCGGCGCGGTCGCCTGGGCAGTGACGAGTTTCTTCGTCGGGTGGATCCCGATTTTGGGCGTCCTGCTCATGTTGATCATCTGGGTCGGCATCATCAACTGGCGCTACCCCGGCGGCTGGGGGTCGGCCGTCGCGATCGGCTTCGTCGCCTGGATCGTCGCGGTCGCGATCGTCTACGCCTTCGCGGTGATGGGTCTCGTCACGCCCGACGCGCTCGGCATTCCGGGCATCTGACCGGTCGCGACCGACGAGTGCACGCCGCGTCGAATTTTCACCGGGAGAGAACGGAGCACCCATTCTTTTCCGTCCGCTCGAGAGATATCTAGACAGCGATGTACGAGACGATCCTGTTTCCCACGGACGGCAGCGACCACGCGGCGACCGTCGCCGAGCACGCGATCGACGTCGCAGCCACCAGAGAGGCGACCCTCCACGTCTTCTCCGTCGTCGACGATCGCGCCTTCCTCGTCCTCGACGACGACCGCGTCGAGCACGTCCGTAACGACCTCGAGGCGACCGCCAACGAGGCGGTCGACGAGGCGGCGACCCGCGCGGCCGACCGCGGCGTCGAAACGACGACCGCGGTCGACACCGGTCACCCGGCCGAGTGTATCGTCGACTACGCCGCGGCCGGCGATGTCGATCTGATCGTCATGGGAACCAGCGGCGACGAGTACGAGCGCAACGTCGTCGGGAGCGTCTCCCAGCGCGTCGTCCGCGAGGCACCCGTCCCCGTCACCACTGTCGGGCCGAGTGTCTGACCGATTTCGGCGTCGGTGTGACCTCTCGTCTCGAGCCGTTTGCACTGACAGGAACCGACTCGTCCGGAGGTCCCGTCTCGAGCCGCTTCGAGCGATCGTGTCGAATTCGGCACACGCGGTTTGATATGTGTGCCGTTAGTACCGCCGAGAGATGCGTCGCTCGTTCGTCATCGCGGCCGTCCTGCTCGTCCTCGCGTTCGCGCTCGTCGGTGGTCCGTCGCTGTTGTTGTCGCTCTCGACCGACGAGAGCGCTCCTGCGGGGCCAAGCACGACGACCCCAACAAAGACCGCCGAACCGGACCCCGACCTCATTTCGTTCGACGACTCTGAGAGCGGCTTCTGGCGGTACCTCAGTCCGAGCACGGCGTTCCGAAAGCGGAGCCCGATCAACGTCGTCGTCCGCGGCGATGTCACGGACGTCGAGGCGGCCTTGACCGAGGCGGACGGCGGCCACTGGTCGGCGGTCAACGAATCGGAGGAAGCCGCCCTCCCCGATACGTACGCCCTCTTCGGCGGGAACGACTCCGACGAGACGCGAGCAGGGAACGGAACGGCCACCAACGAATCGCCACCGAACGCGAACGGGACGAATAACTCGTCCGCTATCCCCTCCGATCGCAATCGAACCGAATCAGAGCCGACGAGGGGCCGTCTCCCCGACCTCGAGTGGGGTGAAGCCGACGGCGGCATCCGCTACGCCTACGTCGACCCCGGCCCGAACGAGAGCGGCCACTGGACGACCGAGACGCTGCAACTCGAGGACGGTACCTACTACGGCCAGCGCTACCACATCCGGCTCTACGAGAGCCCCAACGCGGACGACGATTGGATCGCCATGCAGACTCACTCGGAACACTTCGACTGGTTCACCCTCCGCCACCGCGTTCACGGCTCCCAGGACGCCCAGCGGAACGTCGAGTCCGATTTCATGGCCCATCCGGCGATCGACGTCCAAGACGACGTCAGCCGCATCTACCTCGACAACGGCAACTCCTCTGACGCCGACGGCTGGGCGACGCTCGTCGAGCTCGCCGGCCTGATCGTCGTCCCCACCCTCGTCGGGGTTCGAGCCAGCGGACGCGATGGCAGCACCTCGAGCGAGACCGAGCACGCCTCTCGGCTCACCGAACGGACGCCCGCCGCCATCGACGACCGCCTGACCGACGTCGACCGCCGTCGCCTCGCCGCCGCTTACGACCGCCTCGAGGCCGGCCACCTCTTGCTTGCACTCGCCGTCGTCGCGCTGTTGCTCGGCGTGCGGGCGGGCGGCATCTTCCTCGAGCGCCACGCGGCGTTTCTTACGCCCCATCAGATCGCCGCCTTGCTCTATCCGGTGATCGGCGTCGGCATTCCGGCGGCGACGTACCTGATCGCGCGCGGACTCACGCGTCGACTCGACGCCGCCGTCGTCGCCGCAGGCTCGCTCGCGGCCGCGATCTGGCTCGATTACGGGATGCTCGGCGTCGATACGCTCCCCGTCGATGTCGTCGTCCAGCGGATGCTCGTCGTCGTCGCACTCGGTCTGATCGCCGGTGGCGCGGCCGAGCGCGCGGCTCGCGACGCGAAGATCAACGATATGTTGCTGGTCGGCACCGCGATGTGGCTGGTGGTCCTCGCCGGAACGCTCTTTGGCTATTTCTGACCCGCTGTGGCCTCGCTCCGCCGTGACACCGACGGTCTGACCTCGGCTCGAGGCCGACTCCATTATGGCGAGTCCTTAAGTCCATGCACCGTCGTTTTCGATACGATATGGCAAGCCCACCCCGTCAGCGCGAACGCACCTCTGAAACGACTGCCGAAACTCAGGACGAAACGCGCGAGCGGGCGTGTGACGAGTGTGAGAGTGGCACACTCGTCAAGAGCGACGGTCACGGTGAACTCGTCTGTGACGAGTGCGGGCTGATCGTCGAGGGCTCGAACATCGACCACGGACCGGAGTGGCGCGCGTTCAACCACTCCGAGCGACAGAACAAGTCTCGCGTCGGCGCGCCGACGACCCAAACGATGCACGATAAGGGGCTGACAACCTCTATCGACTGGAAGAACCAGGACGCCTACGGCCGCTCGATCTCCTCGGACAAGCGCAGCCAGATGCGCCGCCTGCGAAAGTGGCAAGAGCGCATCCGCACCAAAGACGCCGGCGAACGCAATCTGCAGTTCGCGCTGTCTGAAACCGACCGCATGGCCTCCTCGCTCGGCATTCCCCGGTCTGTTCGCGAGGTCGCCTGCGTCATCTACCGGCGTGCGTTAGACGAAGACCTCATCCGCGGGCGCTCGATCGAAGGCGTCGCGACCAGCACCCTCTATGCCGCCTGCCGCATGGAGGGCATTCCGCGCTCGCTCGAGGAGGTCGCCGCCGTCTCCCGCGTCGAGCGCAAGGAGATCGGCCGCACCTATCGCTACGTCGCCCAGGAACTCGGCCTCGAGATGGAGCCGGTCAATCCAAAGAAGTACGTCCCGCGTTTCTGCTCCGAACTCGAACTCTCCGAGGAAGTGCAGACGAAGGCAAACGAGATCATCGACACCACGACCGAGAAGGGGCTCCTCTCGGGTAAGTCGCCGACTGGCTACGCCGCCGCCGCCATCTACGCCGCCTCGCTGCTCTGTAACGAGAAGAAGACCCAACGGGAGGTCTCGGACGTCGCGCAGGTGACCGAAGTGACGATCCGGAACCGGTATCAAGAACAGATCGAAGCGATGGGGATCTACTAGCGCGTAGAGACGAAGCCGGATAGTTACTAAAACCACCTACCCGCGATGGTACCCGCCGGCCGTCCTACTGACCGTGCGTTACAGAAATGCGTCGGCCGGGAATTGAACCCGGGCTATGAGCTTGGGAAGCTCATGTCCTACCACTAGACCACCGACGCTCGCGTGCGCCGACACTCGAGCGTATCCGCCCATCGCACTTCAACGTAGCGCTCTCGAGCGCCCCCGTCGTCGGCGACCGTGATTCCGGCCTCGAGTCGCGATTTCTGCGGCCCTCGATGCATACCGCGGGTCGGCCGTCGTCCCGATAGCTGCGGCAAACTGTCGGCAGCGTGGGGTTCGTGCCCGTTTTCGACTCGAACGGACTGGGTCGCGGAGTTCGATGCTCGCATCCATTCTCACCTTAGGTCACCCGACCGACCGCCAGATAACCGCTACAGCGCCCCCTTCCCCCCTCGAGAGGGCGGAAATCGACCACTCGGTCATTTTTCTCCGGTGAGGGGAGGGTATTAGGTTATACCGGCCATAGGGGGTGATATGCTCGACCTTCGGTTTTCCGAGCGGGAACTAACGTTGCAGCGCGACCACATCACGCAGTTCATTCGCAAACAGGTCGACGCTGCGGGGGCTGACGGCGTCGTGCTCGGGCTCTCGGGTGGGATCGACAGCACGCTGACCGGACACCTCGCGGTCGAGGCCCTCGGAGCCGACGACGTTCACGGGCTCGTCCTCCCGGCGACGGTCAGCAGCGAAGGCAACATGAGCGACGCCGAACGGGTCGCACAGACGCTGGAGATTACCTACGACGTGATCGAAATCGAGCCGATCGTCGACTCGCTGCTGGCGGCCTATCCCGAGGCCGAGGGCGACCGCGAGGCCGTTGGCAACGCACGCGCCCGCGTTCGGGCGGTCATGAACTATCTCGTCGCCAACCACGAGAGCCGGCTGGTGTTGGGAACGGGCAATCGAAGCGAGGCCGCCGTCGGCTACTTCACGAAGTACGGAGATGGGGCCGTCGACTGTCACCCGATCGGCAACCTCTACAAGGCACAGGTCCGCCAGCTCGCCCGCCACGTCGGCGTCCCCGAGGAACTGGCCGCGAAGACCGCCACCGCGGAGCTGTGGGCCGATCAGACCGACGAGGACGAACTTGGGATCAGCTACGAGACGCTCGACTCGATCCTCGTGACCCATATCGACGGCCCGCTGTCGGTCGCCGCGACCGCCCGACTGCTCGAGGTCGACGAAGCCACCGTCGAGAAAGTCCGCGGACTCTACGAGCGCAGCGAACACAAGCGCACCGCGCCGCCGGCACCGGAGAAGCTGGATTAGTCGCCGCCCTCACGGCGCTCGCTTCGCCACTCGTCCTCGAGTAGCCCGTACCAGTACGCGTCCTGATACGCGCCGTCGATGAACGCGACGTCGCGGTGGACGCCTTCCTGCGTGAACCCGACGGACTCGAGCAGCCGTCGCGACGGCTCGTTGAGTTCGAAGACGCGGGCCTCGATTCGGTGGAGCCCAAGCTGGTCGAAGGCGTACCGGACGACGCGCTCCGCCGCCTCGGAGCCGTAGCCTCGCTCGTGGTGGTCGGTTGCGACCCAGTAGCCGAGTTCGGCCTTTTGTGCCTCCAGATCGATCCGGTTGAGCGCGATGGTTCCGATCGCTGTCGATTCGTCGACGATCAGGAGCGACACGTTTTCATCGCCACAGACGACGTCATCGAAGAACTCGCGTTCCTGCTCACGGTTCATCGGCCTCGAGCGACCGATGAGCCGCCAGATTCGCGGATCGTTGATCTGCGCCTGCAGGAACTCGAGGTCGGCCTCTTCGATCGGCCGGAGCGTGACCCGGTCGGCCTCGAGAAACACCGGTTCGGGCATACCACTCTCGTATATGTAAGCTACTAAATCACTTTCGCACGGCCCGACGGCGAGGACGTACGAGCCGCGATCCTACTCGAGCAGCGCGTCTATATCGTCGGCGTGGGCCGTCACGAGGTCGGCGAACGCCTCGGCCTCGCGTCGCTCCTGAGTCGCGCGTTCGCCATCGTCTCGAAGCCGCCGTTTCAACGCAGCCAGTGCGTCGGGCGCGTTTTCAGCGATCTCCTCGGCGACCGATCGAGGCTCGTCTTCGAGCCGCGAAATGAGGCCCATCCGCAGGGCCTCCTCGGCGTCGATCGACCGCCCGGAAAGGGCGAACTCGAGGGCGTCGCCCTCGCCGAGCACGCGGGGTAGGCGGACGGTGCCGCCCCAAGCACCGAACAGGCCGAAGCTGACGCCCGGTTCGCCGTAGGTCGACTCCGGCGTCCCGACGCGAACGTCACAGGCCAGCGCGAGCTCGAGACCGCCGCCGCGGGCCGGGCCGTCGATCCCCGCGACGACGACCGCGGGCGAATCCTCGATGGTCTGGGCGACGCGCTGGCCCAGCCGTGCGAACTCGGCGGCGCGGTCGCGCTCTCCCTCGAGCGCCGCGACCTCGGTTACGTCCGCGCCCGCCGAGAAGGCCGGCCCGCGTCCACGGAGGTAGATCACCGACTCGTCGGCGTCTTCGATCGCCGTCTCGAGGTCCCTGAGGCCGTCGACGGAGAGGGCGTTTCGCACCTCAGGACGGTCGATCGTGACGGTACGGACCGCACCGTTCGTGTCAACGTCGATCATGGCAGCAGTCGACCGGGCGTTTCCAAAGGTCTTTGGCTCCGCCCTCGTAACCCCCCGCTAATGGAGAAGGCCGACAGCTGTCGGCGTGCCGCCGTCGAGGCCGTCGCGGACGTCGAACCATCGCAGCTACACGACTACCTCGAATCCGTTCTCGATCGGGCGTCGATGCTCCCTGGCACGCTCACCATAGAGAGCGCCGCGGCCACGGCAGCCGAGGGACCCATCCTCGAGGACGCGTCGCGGCCCGCCGATGCGGTCGATTCTGAATCCGACGATGTCGTCACCCACGCGGCCGGCGTCCAGCTCATCTACGAGGGCCTGCGCCTAACGCGCTCGCTCGCCCGCGACGAACCCTGGACGGCGACCGACGCGGACGCGGGCGACGGCGACCTCGCGATCCTCGCCGCCGACATCCTCGTCGCCCGCGGCTTCTACCTGCTCGCTCGCACGGACGCCGCCGGCAAAGCCGTCCGAACCGTCCGGTCGTTCGGCCGCGACCAGACCCGCCGGACCAACCTCGAGACCAGCACCGCCGTCGCCGACGCCGACCCCGCGGCAATCGACGCCAACCTCGAGCGTGACGTGCTCGAACTCGCCGTCCTCACCGGGGCCGTCGCCGTCGACGAAACGCCCTCGCCGCGCCTGCTCGCCGTCGCCGAGGACCTGGCCGATCTCGCCGACTCCTCGTTTCCCCCAGCCGCGGAGTGTCTCGCCGACTTCGACGCGCGAACTCGCGATCGCTCGCTCGAGGAGGGTCCGACCGATCGAGCGACGTCGGCGACCGATCCCTGATCGTCGGTCGCAATCGTGGGACGGGACCGAGACAACCTACCGCACGGCCCGACCGAATCGAAACCCATAAAGACGACTCCGAACAACGAAAAGATGCGCGCCTGGGTAGCTTAGCGGTAAAGCGCGTCCTTGGTAAGGACGAGAGCCCGGGTTCAAATCCCGGCCTAGGCTTCCTTCGTTCCTCGAGATACCTAGTAGCTTCGCTGGCCGGTTCGCTATCAGTTCTTGAGCGGGTCGACCACGTTCTGCGAAGAGTCGGTCTTATACGTTGGGTAGGATGATTGTCGCGGCGATACCGTTCTACATACCGGATAAGAAAAGTGGGTGATCGGCATCGCTTCGGTGGAATGACGAAGCACGATCAGCCGCCTCGACGAACGGTGCTCGGGATTGCGGGCAGTGCGATCGGCATCGGGCTCGCGGGTTGTCTGAGCGGCCAAAGCGAGACCGACCAGCACGGCGACGGCAATCACAGCCACGACGGCGGCGACGAAAACGGGAGTGTGACCAACGAGACGAGCCACAACGAGCCTCATGGCGGCAACGAGAGCCACGGCCACGACGCGGCACTCGAGGGGCCGTCCGAAACGGCCGAGGTAGCCATGGCAACGACCGATTCGGGACAGCACTTCGAGCCACACGTCGTCTGGGTCGAGACGCGCGGGCGCGTCACGTGGACTAACGAGAGCGGCAATCACTCGACGACTGCCTATCACGCCGACAACGGCGAACCGCAACTCGCTCCTGACGGGGCGGCGGCGTGGGACAGCGGTGTCCTCTCGAAAAAGGGTGCTACGTTCGAACACACGTTCGAAACTGAGGGCGTCTACCAGTACTACTGTACGCCCCACGAGACGGCCGGGATGATCGGCAGCGTCATCGTCGGACGCCCCGATCCGAGCGAGCAACCCGCGCTAGCGGACCCGCCGTCGGAAAAACCGGACGCCGTCCAGCGGAAGCTGACGTCGTTGAACGACCGAGTCACGAGCGCACTCGGCGGCGACGGGCATGGTGATCAGGACGGCCATGGCGACCACGGCGGGCACTGAGAGCGCCCGTCTCGCTCGAGCGGGTTGCACTCGCAACCCGATCGCTCTTGACTATCGAACCAGTGTGTATGCGGGTGATTGCGATGCCGGTCTGTACGTCCTGTGAGAGCCCCGTGTCGTACGATTTCGCACGCGCTTATGGCGACGGCAAGCGCGTCGACTGGTGTCCGCGGTGTCGAAACAAGCGGTAAAGCGGCGGGAAAAGAGCGCTACCGATCGGTCAGCAGCCGCCGCAGGATGTCTCCGTAGGCGGGTCGGGTGATGAGGACCCCGATGAAGACGCCGAGGATGGTGATGATGGCGAAGCCCTGGAGGTCGCCGAGGCTCAGCACGGCCAGCGGCGAGAGGGCGACGACGGTCGTCGCGGCGGCGCCGCCGATGACCCAGAACGCTTTGCGGAACCGCGACTGGAAGACGCGAGCGGAACTGACGTCCCCCTCGTCCATCACCTCGTCAGCGATGATCACGAGGTCGTCAACCCCGGTCCCGATGACGGCGATGAATCCGGCGATGTGGGAGAGATCGAGCGGCATGCGTATCACTGCGGCGAAGCCCAGCAGAATCACCACCTCCGCCATCGCGGTGAGGATCATCGGCAGGGCGACGCGGGTGTCCGTATAGCGGGTATAGACGACGCCGCTGACGGTGATCACCGAGAGCAGGCCGATCAGCAGCGAGTACTGCTTGAACTGCTCGGCGTGGGAGGCGTCGATCGAGTAGATCTGGCTCCGGTCGAAGTCAAGCGGCGCGCGCAGGCTGCCAGCTTTGAGGTTGAGCGAGAGCGACCGTGCGTCCTGCTGGTTCTGTGCCCCCATCTGGAACGTCGGATCGTTTTCCCAACTACCCTGTCTCATGGATGTTGCGAGCCCGGTTCGCCCGCTTCCTCCACTGTCGCCCATGCTGTGGGCGGCGACGGGCTTCTTGTCAGTGACAGTCACCAGACAGTACTGTTCTCCCTCGTGATCGAAACTGACGGTCCCGTTCTCGGTGCTGAGGCTACACTTCCCAATCCCCTCGTCGGTGAAGCCGAGTTCGTTCATCTGTCGCTGGAACTGGGATGCAGCGCTCTCACGGACCTGAACCGGGACTACATATTCGCCACCGCGGGTATCTGGCGGATCCACCTTGGCGATGCCGTCGCCGGTCAGCACCGTCGTGTTCGTCTGGTTCCCATTCTCGTTCGGATGGTAGGCGACGACCTCGACGACCCCGCGTTCCGAGAGCAGATCACGGAGTTCGTCGCTTCCCATGTTCGG
This sequence comes from Natrinema sp. 74, assembly GCF_046097095.1. NCBI lineage: Archaea > Methanobacteriati > Methanobacteriota > Halobacteria > Halobacteriales > Natrialbaceae > Natrinema > Natrinema sp. 74. The sequence goes on along the minus strand of NZ_CP175698.1, from coordinate 1,360,302 downwards.
GACCTCGACGACGATGTAATGGTCGCCGTTCACCGTCGACGCCTCGTAGACCGTGCCGCCGGAGAGTCCGGCCGCGTTGATCTTCGTCTGGATCGTCCCGATCATCTGATCGCGGGTTTTCTGGGTGACGCCGGGACGGATGTCGTCTTCGGACACATCGACGTTCGCCGCTTGCAGCGCCGCGGCGAATTCGGCCTCGCTTACGTTGTCGGTGAACACCTCGGCGGTGACGGTGCCGTCGTCCTGTACGTCGACGCTGGCGTTGCCCGTGTCGAGGCCGAGTTCCTGGTACAGCGTCGACTCGATCTCGTCTAAGCGCTGCTGTTCATGTTGCTTGATCTTGTTGTCCTCGGTAATTCCCGGTGCGATGTTCTCGGCGGTCATGCCGGTGACGGGAACCCGGATCCGAGTCCCGCCGTCGAGGCTGAGGCCAAACTCGAGATTGGTCGGGCCGCTCTGGACGTTATCGGCGGCGACGCCATCGTTGGCCAGAATCCCACTGGGGATAAACAGCGCGACGGTAGCCAGACAGACAAACAGCGTGAGCAGGAGGATCCGCCAGTTTTCCTTGACGGCGGTAATCGGATTCATGAGCGGATCCCCTCGAATTTGTACCAGCGGAGTAGACTCAGGTTCAGCATGTACGTGTTCATCAGGTCGGCCGCGAGGCCGACGAACAGGATGATACCGATCGACGCCAACAGCTCGATGCCGAAGACGAACGCCGTGACCCCCATGACGAGCATGGCGGCCATCGACGTGACGGTCATCGTGACGCCGGTGCGCATCGCGCGGTGGGTACTCTCGTAGAAGTCACCGCTCCGTCGCAGGATATGGTTGTTCAAGAGGATGTCCGAGTCGACGGAGTACCCGATCAGCATCAGTAAACCGGCGACCGTCCCCAGCGAGAGCGGGATCCCAACCAGCCGCATGAACGCCAGCGGGATCATCAGATCGGAAAACGCCGAGATGACGATCGCGATCGACGGGACGAACGTCCGAAAGAGCAGGAAGGCGACGGCGCTCATCCCGAGAAACGCGACGACGAGCCCCAGGAGGGCCGTCTGCTGGCTCTGCTGGCCGAAACTCGCCGATGTCGAGGAGGTCATCTGGACGATCTCGGCGTTTCCGTCCTGCTCGAGGTTCTGTTCGGCCTGATCTCCCAGCGTTTGTGCGTCGGTCGAGGAAAACCGGACGATGTACTCGTTTCCGCCAGCGCTCGTGACTGACTCGGGCTGTTCGTCGAACGCCGCCGGAATTTCAGACTGCGGCGTCGTCGTCTGTACGGTCAACTCGGAACCGCCGGCGAAATCCATCCCCAGCGAGACCGGCGTCCCGTATACGAGAAACGATCCGCTCAGGACGAGCAGTGCCACCGCGAGGACCGCAAGCGGCACCGCCGCCAACTGGCGGTTACTGTACCGGGTATAATCGATCTCCGGTACGTTGAAATACGCCATATACCGGACACTTGTAGCCCCGCGAAGTAAGCTTTCTCCATTTCGCCCGCCTCTCCCGGCCGTCCGCAAGTGACCGGAAGACGGCTGGCTCTTGATATCATGTCGTATGTTGCGTTCGGAACCGACGCAGCGCCGACGCCGCTCAGTCCGGGAGATAGCGGACGCTCAACACGCCGTCGTCGGCTGACCGCCGGACCTCGACGCGGACCGCCTCGAGCCGGGCCGCTCGCGCGATCGTCTCCTCGTCTTCGAGCACGTCTTGCGCTGCAGGTTCGACCCCTCCGTCGGGGACGCGGAACACGTGGATTTCGCCGGTGCCGGCCCGCTCATCTTGCACCAGGTCGCCGACATCGCTGTCGGCCGCGAGGTCCTTGGCGTGCTGGGTCGGCTCGAGGTCGCTGTCGACCAGGTCGATCGAACGCCGCTCTTCGACGTTGATCACCTCCCAGGCGACTTCCAGCGGCGGTTCCGGTGCGACGGTCGCCTCGAGGACGTCGTGGACCTCGAGGCCGGGGTTCGACGCGAGGGTGTGGACCTGTGCGGTCTCGACGTCGCGGACGACGGCCGATTCGTCTTCGGCGTGCGTGACGACGAACGTGCCCGTCTTATCGGTCATGGGCATCCGTAGACGGGGGACCGATTTCCGGGTTTCGGCTTCTATCCGCCGTGCGACCGGTTGCTGTCGGAGCCACCGATCGTCGTGCTATCACAAACACGGTGAAAGCCCCTTTCATTCCCACCCCGGCGGTGGATGGCTGGGGTGCCGATACAGGTGGTCGGGCGGGGTTGCTGGATGGAGACCCGACCGATACAGTCAGGAACGCCTTTAGCCCAGGCGGGTGCGTGCTGGGACGTGAACGTCGATATCGGAAACGCGCTTTCGTCCGTCGCATCGCCGGGCGTCTCGAGGGAGTCCCTCGAGCGCTTAGACGAGCAGGTGGCCGATGCCCACGAGCGCATCGAACGCGGAATGGCAACCGGGGAGCACGGCTACGAGTCGCTGAATCTCCCTGAGCGGACCGACCCGGCCGAAATTCGGGCGGCGGTCGAGCCGGTCGCCGACGCCGACGCGCTGATCACCGTCGGCATCGGTGGCAGTTCGCTGGGCGCGGCGACGATCGCGAACGCACTCGAGTCCGACACCGAGACGGTCTTTCTGGACAACGTCGACCCAGAATGGGTCACGCGCCGCCTCGATGGCCTCTCGCTCGCGGACGCGGCGATCAACGTCGTTTCGCGCTCGGGGACGACGGCGGAGACGTTGGCAAACTTCCTCGTCGTGCGCGAGGCCTTCGAGTCGGCCGGCGTCGACTGGACCGAACGGACGATCGTCACGACCGGCGAGGCCGGCCCGCTGCGTGATCTCGTGGAACGCCACGATCTGCCCTCGCTCATGGTGCCCGATGGAGTGCCAGGCCGCTTTTCGGCCCTGTCGGCCGTCGGCATGGTCGCCGCAGCCGTCTGCGGGCACGATCTCGAGGCGCTGCTCGAGGGCGCGGCGGCCGAAGCCGAGACCCTCTCGGGCTCGCTGTTCGACTGTCCGGCCTACGCCTACGGTGCGACGACCTACGCGTTAGACCAGCGCGGTGCGGGGGTCAACGCGATGATGCCCTACGCGGAATCTCTCGAGACCTCGGCCGAGTGGTTCGCCCAGCTCTGGGCCGAGAGCCTCGGCAAAGACGACCTCGGCCAGACGCCGGCCCGGGCGCTCGGCGTCACCGATCAGCACTCGCAACTCCAACTGTACCGGGCCGGCCCGCGGGACAAACTCGTCACCTTCGTTACGCCGCGGGGCGGCGGCGACCGCGAGATTCCGGCCACCGACGTCGACGAACTGGCGTATCTCGGCGATTCGACGCTGGGCAAGCTACTCGAGGCCGAATTTGAGGCCACGGAGGCTAGCCTCGCCGCCGCCGGCCGGCCGAACGTTCGGATCGAAATGGAGCGCGTCGACGAGTACGAACTCGGCGGGCTGCTCTACGGGATGGAAGCCGCCTGCGTGCTCGCGGGCGAACTCTACGGCGTGAACACGTTCGAACAGCCGGCCGTCGAGTGGGCGAAGAAGGCGACTCGCGGTCTACTGGGCGGCGGCGAGTTCGAGGAAGCCGAGGCGGTCGCCGAGAAGACGGAGCTTCGCGTCGAACGGTAGCCACTCGAGTCGTTCGCCGGTTCCCCGCGGCGTCGTCCGGTTGCGGTGCGCCTATGAGTCCTCGCACGAACACTCGCGTATGACAGAGACTGCACGGGCCGACGACACCGGCTCGATCGCGTCCGACGCGGTTCCCGGGATCGGAACCGCCCTCGCGGGCATCACGATGGTCGCGATGCTCGTTCCCGTTCGCCGCGGCGTCGACGATCCCGTCGTCTGGGCAGGGGCCGCCTTCGCCGCCACCGCCGTCCTCGCCTTTCTGGTCCGCCGCCACGCCGACATCGCGCGCCGCATCGTCGCGTCGATCGCCGCCGTCTCGAGCGTCGGCGTCGTCTTGCTCGCCGGCTACGCGCTGAATCAGGGGGTGCTAGCGTCGACTGCCTTGCCGACGGTTCCGGTGTCGATACCGATCGTCCTCGTCGCGTTCCTTACGGCGGGGCTCACCGCCGGCGTCGGCGTCGCAGACTACTTCGGTATTGGACTCGCGGGTCTCAAGCGCCGAAGCCAACGGACGCTCGTCCTGTCGGTTGTCGGACTCGCCGGTCTCCTCGTGCCCCAGATCGTGATGGCTATCCTCTATCTTTTCGCCGTTCCGTTCATCGAGACGCTGCCGGAGTTCGAGCGCCTCATCGCGAGACAGGTTGTCAGTCAGTCCGGCGTCATCATCGGGACGGTGCTCGTGGTCGGTGCGTTCCTCCGTACGACGGACCGCGATCTGTCCTATATCGACGTTCGGTGGCCGACGCTCCGGGAGATCGGCTGGATCGTCGGCGGAGTGATCGTACTGCTAGGGGCGATTCAGGCGATCTCGATTCTCATGCAGTCGACCGGCGTCGAGAGCGCAGAGCACTCGACGACCCAGCAGGCAGCGGACAACCCCAAACTGATGTTGCTCCTGGTTCCGATCGCCATTCTGGTCATCGGCCCGTTCGAGGAGGTGCTCTACCGAAACGTGATCCAGAAATCGCTGTACGAGCCCTTCTCCCGGTTCGGTGCTGTCGGTGTCGCAAGCATCATCTTCGCGGGCGTCCACGTGCTCGCGTACGCGACTGCCGGCATCGGTGCGGTGATCGCGAGTCTCGGTACCGTCTTTGGGCTCTCGATCGTACTTGGGGTGAGCTACGAACGCACCGACAATCTACTCATTCCGGCGCTGATCCACGGCGTGTACAACGCGTTAACGTTTGCGAACCTCTATTTCATCTACAGCTAACTGCGTTCGAGTCGACGGTCCAACGCGTTTCACAACGCCGTTATGACGGATTCTTCCGAGCCAGCGCCGACCCACAGATCGGACACCGGTCTTTCTCCTCGTCGAACTCGCGGCCACAGCCCTGACACTGGAACAGCCAGTGGCGCTGTTCGTCGATACCCTCGCGAGCGATCACTTCGACGTCGACGTTCAGCTTCTCCGCGACGTTTTGCATCGCGTAGTCGTCGGTCACGAGGACGCCGTCGAGTTCGAAACTCGCCGCAACGAGGCGAACGTCGGTGTTCGAGAGCACCTCGAGGTCGCCGGATTCCTTGGCGGCGCGCTTTACCTTCTCGGTGGTGTCCTCATTGGGAATGTGGATATGCATCCCGGAGCCTTCCATCGCGTCGTAGCGATAGGCGCTCTCGTCCTCGAGTTCCTCGCGGACGAGCGGGATGGTCGCAGTCTGTTCTGTCGTATGGAAGTCGTGGATAAAAGCCGAGGAGTCGAGAACGTACATACCGTTAGCGCTGGACGACGATGTAGTCTTTCACCGCTTGAACGCGGTTGACGGGGACGAGAAAGCGGCCGTCGTCGTCGCTATCAAAGTCGACGGCACGCCCGGCTAGTTCTTCGTCGGGTTCGATGACGAGGTCGCGAAGCTTCCCGGATTTGAGATCCATCGTGATGTTGTAGAGCAGTCCGAGCTCGGTGCCGTCAGACCCCATGACGGACTTCCCCGAGAGGTTTTCAGCGAGTATATCGCTCATGCATGCCCGTACTTACTAATCGGTATTAAAGACACGGGGACCGCCCGAAACCGCGTCGGAGTCCGGCCGTCACCGCCGAGTCGGCGATTGAACACCGTGTTACGATCCGCTCTCAGCCGGGTGAAATGAACGAATCACCGCAGGCGACGGCGGCGACGGTCGACCCGCGACCGGTCGCGATCGACCCGGCCGACGGCGCTTGCGGCTCACCGGTGCAGCCACAATGTCGGGACCGGCGATGACGATGGGTTTAACTACGGCGCTACGGACGATTTAGGTACGACCTTCTCGGGTGGTTCATCATGTCGGACACGGACACACGCGACCCTACATCCCTCAGAACGCCGATCGTCGCCGTCCTCGGACACGTCGATCACGGCAAGACAAGTCTCCTCGATAAGATCCGCGGCTCCGCGGTCATCGAGGGCGAAGCAGGCGCGATCACCCAGCATATCGGCGCGACCGCCGTCCCGCTGGATATCATCTCCTCGATCGCGGGCGATCTCGTCGACCCGGACGACTTCGACCTGCCGGGCCTCCTCTTTATCGACACGCCGGGCCATCACTCCTTTACCACGCTACGCTCTCGAGGCGGTGCGCTCGCCGATATCGCCATCCTCGTCGTCGACGTCAACGACGGCTTCCAGCCCCAGACCCTCGAGGCGCTGGACATCCTCCGTCGCTCGCAGACTCCCTTCATCGTCGCGGCAAACAAGATCGACACCGTGCCGGGCTGGAACGCCCACGAGGACTCGCCGATCAACGACACCTACGAATCCCAGTCCGACCGGGTCCGCCAGCGCTTGGACGAAAGCCTCTACGAGATCATCGGCAACCTCTCAGACGAGGGCTTCTCCGCCGACCTCTACTGGCGAGTCCAGAACTTCCAGCGCAACGTCGGCGTCGTCCCCGTCTCGGCGATGACCGGCGAGGGGGTTCCCGACCTCCTGACGGTCATGATGGGGCTCTCCCAGCGCTACATGAAAGAGGAGATGGAGATCGATGTCGCCGGCCCCGGCGTCGGCACCGTCCTCGAGGTCAAAGAGGAGAAAGGCTTCGGGACGACGGTCGACACCGTCCTCTATGACGGGACGATCAGGGCCGACGATCAGCTCGTCGTCGGCGGGATGAACGAGCCGATCGTCACCGACGTACGCGCGCTCCTCCAGCCCCGGCCGCTCGCGGAGATTCGCACCGAGAGTCGCTTCGAGAAAGTCGACGAGGTCTCGGCCGCATCCGGGATCAAGGTCGCTGCGCCGGAACTCGCCGACGCGATGGCCGGCGCGCCGGTTCGGGTCGTCCGCGACCGCGACGTGGATGAAGTCATCGAGGAGGTACAAGCCGAACTCGCAGACATCGCCGTCGACACCGCCGAAGAGGGCGTCGTCGTCAAAGCCGACACGCTCGGCAGCCTCGAGGCGATGGCCGACGCCTTAGACGACGCGGAGGTGCCGATCGTCCGCGCGGAGGTCGGCGACGTCGCACCGCGGGACGTGTCGGTCGCCTCGACGGCCGACGACGGCAAGCAGAAGGCCATCCTCGGATTCAACGTCGATGTCCTCGACGACGCGGAAGACCGGGCGGAGGTCGAGGACGTGACGATCTTCACCGATCAGGTCATCTACCAACTGATCGAGGAGTACGAGGAGTACGTCGAAGGGATCGAACAGGCCCAACAGGACACCATCCTCGAGAACATTACCCGGCCCGCACGCTTTCGCATCCTGCCGGACCACACCTTCCGCCAGAACGACCCCGCGGTTGTCGGCGTCGAGGTGAACTCCGGGACGGTCCAGAACAACACGAACGTCGTCAAATTCGAGGGCAACGAACCCGAGCGCGTCGGCCAGGTCAAAGGCATTCAGGAGCAGGGCGAAGACGTCGACGAGGCCCGCGCGGGCAATCGCGTCTCCGTCGCCATCGACGGCCCGACGGTCGGCCGCCAGATCGAGGAAGACGACGAGCTCTGGGCCGAGATCCCCGAGAAACACGCGAAGATCTTAGAGCAGGAACTCGCGAGCGAAATTCCGGCCGACGAACTCGAGGCGCTGAACATGTACCTCGACAAGCAGCGCAACCGGGACCCCTTCTGGGGGAAGTGAGCCGTGAGTCAGTGAACCGCGGCACAACCTCGTGCGAGGGATGAGCGAACGACCGCAGGGGTGAGCGAATCGAGTGGGGAGGACGTGGAGATGCCCTGTTGCCACGATAGCAGAACGCGCTTTCTTCTTCGTAGTCGTCGTTGACTGGTGAGAGGCCCGCGGTTCGTCCCCGTTGGCTCGCGGCTCCATCCGTCATCGCTCGCCGTATCGAGGTCTTCGCCCTACTCACCCCTCGCGTTTCGCCGGCGTCGGTCCCTAGTACAGACAGCCCTCGTTCCCGGTCGGCCATTTGGTTTCGGGTGCGTCGTCGGTCCAGATCGCCTCGAGGTCGCGGCCGTCGACGGTGGCGCGGGAATCGGTCATGCTCGAGGCCACGGGCGAGAATCCTTTTCGGTGCCGACCTTGCGATGTCCCCTGTAAGGATTACCATGCTACTCGTGGTGGGTTCTGTATGCTTGTACAGCTCCGACAGTACAAACACGAGGAGGTCCAGTTCGACGACAATAGGACGACCGGCGAGTCCCAGACCGAGGACGCGGTGAATCCGGAGTCGGAAGACTACTTCGGGAAAGACATGGACGAACTCGACATTGAGACGTGGGATACCATCGAGTACGAGGACGATCCGATCGAGCGCCGTTCCGTCACGATCGACGGGGTCACCGCCGTCTCCGTCCCGAAGGAGCCGACCGACGCGGACGATCCGGACCTCCCCGGGCAGACGATTCAGTTGCGCATGGGCGGGGGGATCGAAAACATCGCACAGGCCGAGATCGTCGAGGTGCAGGACCTCGAGGTCGAAGAAGAGGAAGCCGAGGGGAAGGCGTCGCAGGACGACGAACCCTACGGCAAGGAATCGATGGACGAAGAGCCCTAGGGACGTACCCGTCCGGGGAACACCGTCTTCGCTCGGACGGACACAGGCCTGCAAAGCGGACACCGAACGGCGAGCGCACCGCCGATGAATGACAACGCCTGTCGGAGGCAGTGCGGTCCCGAAATCGTTTTCAGGCGGTCGCGCGCACACTCGGTATGCCGACGGAATCGGACACTCATTATGACCCCTCGCTGGGGAACAAGTTCATCTTCGTCACCGGCGGCGTCATGTCGGGACTCGGCAAGGGGATCACGGCCGCGAGCACCGGCCGGCTCCTCAAAAATGCCGGGTTCGACGTCACCGCGGTGAAGATCGATCCGTATCTCAACGTCGACGCGGGAACGATGAACCCCTACCAGCACGGGGAAGTCTACGTCTTAGAGGACGGGGGCGAGGTCGACCTCGATCTGGGGAACTACGAGCGGTTCCTCGACATCGACATGACCTCGGATCACAACATCACGACGGGCAAGACCTACCAGCACGTCATCGAGAAGGAACGCGCGGGAGACTATCTGGGGAAGACCGTCCAGATCATCCCGCACATCACCGACGACATCAAGCGGCGCATCCGCGAGGCCGCCGAAGGCACCGACGTCTGTATCATCGAAGTCGGCGGCACCGTCGGTGACATCGAGGGAATGCCCTACCTCGAGGCGTTGCGACAGTTCGCCCACGAAGAGCCCGAGGAGAACGTCCTCTTTACCCACGTCACACTCGTCCCGTACTCGAAAAACGGCGAGCAAAAGACCAAACCGACCCAGCACTCGGTCAAGGAGGTCCGCTCGATCGGGCTCCAACCCGACGTGATCGTGGGTCGGTGTGAGGACCGACTCGACCCCGAGACCAAAGAGAAGATCGCACTGTTCTGTGACATCCCGACCGAGGCGGTGTTCTCGAACCCCGACGTCGAGGACGTCTACCACGTCCCGCTGATGGTCGAAGAGGAGGGGTTAGACCAGTACGTCTTGGAGCACTTCGGGCTGGCCGACGAGGCGCTGCCCGAAGGCGAGCGGGCCAACGAGTGGCGGGAGATCGTCACCACCGAGAAAAACGGCGCAGTCGACATCGCGCTGGTCGGCAAGTACGACCTCGAGGACGCCTACATGTCGATTCACGAGTCGCTCAAACACGCCGGCTTCGAGGTCGGCGTCGACGTGAACGTCCACTGGGTCGCGGCCGACGAGCTGAGCGCCGGTCACGACGGCCAGCTCGCGGACATGGACGGCGTCATCGTCCCCGGCGGCTTCGGCATGCGCGGCTCCGAAGGCAAGATCCGCGCAGTTCAGTACGCCCGCGAGAACGGCGTTCCGTTCCTCGGGCTCTGTCTTGGCTTCCAGATGGCCGTCGTCGAGTACGCCCGGAACGTACTCGGTCTCGAGGACGCCCACTCCGCCGAGATGGAGGCGGACACGCCCCATCCGGTCATCGACATTCTGCCCGAGCAGTACGAGGTCGAGGACATGGGCGGGACGATGCGCCTGGGCGAGCATACGACCGTGATCGAGCCCCAGACGCTGGCCTACGACCTCTACGGCGACACCTCGTGTTCGGAGCGCCACCGCCACCGCTACGAGGTCAACCCCGAGTACTTCGATCAGTTCGAAGACGAGCCGCTGGAGTTCTCCGGCACGGCCGGCAACCGAATGGAGATCCTCGAGCTCGAGGACCACCCATTCTTCTTCGGGACGCAGTTCCACCCCGAGTACACGTCACGGCCCGGTCAGCCGAGTCCGCCGTTCCTGGGGCTGGTCGAGGCCGTTCTCGGGCAGGTCGACGGCGGAGCCGAACCTGAATCCGCCGACGCGGATACCGATACCGACACCGAAACGGAGGTCACCCACTGATGGTAGACACCGAAACGTTCGTCCCCGACGCAGTCGCAGAGATCGAGACCGAAATCGGCGACGCCAACGCCGTCATCGCCCTCTCGGGCGGCGTGGACTCGTCGGTCGCCGCCGCGCTGGCTTACGAGGCCATCGGCGACCGCCTGACGCCGGTCTACGTCGACACCGGCCTGATGCGGAAAGGCGAGACCGACCAGATCCGCGAGACGTTCGACTACATGGAGTCGCTGCGGATCGTCGACGCGAAGGATCGCTTCCTCGAGGCCCTCGCTGACGTGACGGACCCTGAGGAAAAACGCGAAGTCATCGGCGAGCAGTTCATCCGCGAGTTCGAGCGCGAGGCCACAGACGCGGACGCCGACTACCTCGTCCAGGGAACGATCTACCCCGACCGCATCGAGAGCGAGGGCGGGATCAAGTCCCATCACAACGTCGGCGGCCTGCCCGATGTGGTGGACTTCGACGGGATCGTCGAACCGGTCCGGGACCTCTACAAGGACGAGGTCCGCGAGGTCGCCCGCAACCTCGGCTTAGACGAAATCGTCGCCGAGCGGATGCCGTTCCCTGGCCCCGGTCTCGCAGTGCGCGTGATCGGCGAGGTCACCGAGGAGAAACTCGAGGTTGCCCGCCACTCGTGTCACGTCGTCGAGGAGGAACTCGAGGAGTACGAGCCCTGGCAGGCCCTTGCAGCCGTGATCGGCAAGGCCACGGGCGTCAAGGGCGACAACCGGGTCCACGGCTGGGTCGTCTCCGTGCGCTCGGTCGAGTCTCGCGACGGGATGACCGCCCGCGCTCAGGAGATCGACTGGGACACCCTCCAGCGCATCCAGTCGCGCATCACCGGCCAGAACGACAACGTCGCCCGCGTCGTCTACGACGTGACCCACAAACCGCCTGCGACCATCGAGTACGAATGAGTTCCGCTACGACCGCGGTCGTCGCCGGCCCCGACGAGGACGGTATCGGCGATGCCCTCGAGGCCGAGGGCGTCGACGTCACGCGCGTCGACGGCGTCGTCTCGAGACCGCAACTCGAGGAGGCGGGCATCGTCGCCGCCGATCTGTACGTCCTGACCGACATCGGTCAGGCGACGACGATCCCGATCGTCTGTGATCTAAACGACGACGTGCGGACCGTCGTCTACGCCCGCAAGACGGCTCCCGAATTCGTCAAGGGCCAACTCGATCTCGCGATCGATCCGCAGTTGATGGACGCGAGCGTCGTTGCCGACGAACTCGTCGGCTGACGCCGTCGTCCGAGCGCGACCGCCTTAACGCCGTATTACTTACCTTATGCACGAGTTTGATAGCAACGGGCTCGGGAGCGCGCCCCGTGACCGATGCGTAAACTTTCTCGTGGCCGATATCGGCGGCGTAAATCCGTAGTGAATTCGGCAGAATTCGGCGTAAGGCCGGTATACCATCACCCCCGTTCAAGTGACGTTCGCCCATAGACATTATTGGAGGTCGACGGGCAGACCCCACCGATGGCACCCACCACCTGTTCCCGCGACTTCCAGCAACCCCACCACAGCACCCTTTCCCCACCACTGCCAACCGATTCTCGCTGGCGGGGGCCCGCCCCACCGGCCCGCGTCACACCCTGGAATTCTGGCATTCGGGGCGCGGCGGGTTCGCCGCGTCCCGGGGGTAGAACTACTCGACTTCGTCTCGGACACCGATCGATCGTCGGCCACTGCGTTACTACCGCTCTTGCTCCGCGAGCCGCTGCAACACCGGAATCTCCGCGAGCCGCTCGTCCTCGAGGAGTTCCCAGTCGATGCCGTCCGGCTGTTCGCTCTCGTCGGGTCGGAGCACTCGCTCGGACGTGACGACGAGATCCATCGAGACGTCGTGTGCGCCGATTGTCACTGGTTCGTCGATCAGCTGGCGCTCGTGGACCGTCGTCGCGACCGTCGTCGAATCGTTGACCAGGCCGAGCTCGCGGAGGACGGCGTACTCGAGGTCGCTGTAACCTTCGCCTTTGCCGATTCGGCCACCGTCTTCCGTAACGCCGACGCTGCCGGAGACGATCAGATCGACTCGATCGACCTCGTCCGGTCTCACTTGCTCGCCGTGCTCGGACGAGCCGGAAACGGTCGTCGCCGCGTCGTAGTCCTCGAGTTCGTCTGGGTCGAGTTTGAGGAAACATGCCTCGTCGCGGAGCCGCGGGACGGCCATGTAGACGGTCTTCCCCTCGCGTAACGCCGTCCGCCTGACGGGTAGTTGCGGCGCGTCGGGGTTCGCCTTGATTGCTGTCGCCGCCTCCCATTCGGGCTGTTCGGCCAGTCGATCGGCGGCCGCGTCCGCGCCGGCGACGTTCGGAATGCGGCCGTGTGGCGGGAACGGAAATCGTGCCTCGCCGCTCTCCTCGAGATCGTCCCAGACGCGTTCACGGACGGTCTCCTTGTCGACGCGATCGGTTCCGTCACCGCCGCCGTCGCCATCCACGTTAGACACCCCCGTTCGCCGCGTCGGTTTCCGTCCCGCCTTCGTCGGCATCAAGGTCGTCCGCTCGCGCGAGGTCCACGATTGCGACCGCCTCCGACAGAACGATCTCCTCGAGTCCGATACGCGCCACGTCGGCGACACCGGGGAGACAGAAGACCGGTGTTCCTCTCCCTTTAGCGACGCCCGCGAGGCTCCGTGCGGTGACGACTCGCGTGCCGAGCCGCTCGTAGGCCAGTGCGGTAAACAGGTCGCCAAAGGACGTGAGCTCTTTTTCCAACAGCGGTTTGACGGCTTTGACGGTCACGTCGCCGGGTTCGATGCCCGTCGCGCCGGCGGTGATCACGATGTCGACATCGTCGCGGTCGATCTGGCGCGAGACGATCGACTGTACCCGATCGTGGTCGGCCCTGACGTGTTCTCGCACCGCGATCTCGTGTCCCGCCTCCTCGAGCGCCGCGGTGACGGCTTCGCCGGCCGGATCATCCTCGAGCGATCGGTCGGACGAGATCGTGACGACGCCGGAACGGAGCGTCGCATCGTCGGGTTCGGGAACGTCGCCCGCGTCCGTCTTGTTCATATGCCGCTTTCGAAAGCCGGCGAGTAAAAACCACGCACCCGGATCACGCGGTCGGGTCCGGACCCGGGCCGAGAGTCGAATCGGCGTTTCGGTCCGGAATCGGTTCGGTATCGGACGCCGACTCGGCGTCCGACTCCGGCGACGAATCGGTCTCGAGGCCGTCGATGAGCGATTCGAGCGTCCGGACGTGGTCCTCGAAGAGGTCTTCGCCGCGCTCGGTGAGTCGGTACGTCGTCTGTGGCGTCCCGTCGACGAACGCCTTCTCGACGGCGACGCAATCGGCGTCTTCCATACGGTCGATATGACTGGCGAGGTTCCCTTCGGTCACCTCGAGAGCCGACGTGAGGTCGGTAAACGCCGTCGCGCCGTGTGCGTAGAGGTGGGCGAAGATGCGGAGCCGAGTCGGTTGGTGGACGAGTTTGTCGAATTCCATGTCAGTGGTGTGAGAGTGCGACGTAGGTAGCGACGTGGTGCAGTGCGATCCCCGTTCCGAGCGCAGCGTACTCCCAGCCCTCGAGGGCGGGGACGTACGGAATCACCGCCGAGAGGGCCATGATCCACGCACCGCCACCGATGAACGCGTACCGGTCGGCGGCCCTGATATCGTACGCGGCAAGCAGTTGGCCCATGAGGACGTAGCCGACGCCGACGACGGCCCCGGCCGAGACGAGCGCCAGCCGAACCGCGTTCGTCGGGCCGAGCGCGTCGAAGACGGGGCGCAGCCCGGCGATCAGAACCGCGACCCCGGCGAGCATGGCGAGAAACCAGCGCCGTTGGCTCGGCAGTCCCGTGGCCGGCGGTTCGTAGCTCGACCGGAGGCGTCGCTTCGTGAGTTCCCCGCAGCCGATGACGCCGGCGACCGCGACAGCGATCCACGACTGAAACCCCTCGCGAAGCCAGAACTGGACGACGGCAAAGAGGACCCCGGTACAGATCCCCTCGACGATCCAGAACCGCCACCAGTAGGGATGGTCCGACGCGAGCCCCATCGCTCCCCTGATCTCTTCGACCTGGGTCCGGAGCCTGTCCGCGTCGACCTCGTCTGAGACGTCTCGAGCCATCGTCACTCAGCGGTCATCGTCTGTATACCGGTCGTGTAGTAATTAAAGAGGTCGGTGTAGGTCGGTTCGACGATCGATAGGTCGGACCGATCGATCCCCGTCTCCGCCGCCAGGTCGGCGAGAACTCTCTCTGGATCGTCGGCGGCGTCCTCGTATCGCGGCGGGACGACGGCTCGAACGTTCCCGGCCACCGCGAACGGTTCGCCTGCGGCTCCATCGGCGAGCGCGCTCGCGTTCGCCGCGCGGGTCTCGAGGACCGGTGGAACCGACGCCAGCAGCTCCTCTGGCGATCCCGTTGCGACGATCCGACCGTCCGCGAGGAAGGCCAGTCGGTCGGCCACGTCGGCGTTCATCGGCCGATGGCTGGCGACGACGAGGGTTTTCCCGGCCGCTCGCTTCTCGCGAAACAGTTCGTGGACCGTCGGAATCGTCGCCAGATCCAGCGCGGCCGTCGGCTCGTCGAACAGATACAGCGGCACGTCGATGCTGGCCGCGATCGCGAGCTCGAGTTTCCGTACCATCCCGCCGGAGTAGTCCGCGACGGACTTCTCGAGGTCGTCCGCGATGCCGAGGCTCTCGACGCGATCGCGCCACTCGTCGGTGAACTGCGGGTGAAGCTGCCGGTAGAAGTCGACGTTCTCGCGCCCGGTGAGCTTCTCGAGTGCCAGTGCGTCCTGTAAGAGGAAACTCGTGGTGTCCGCGCGGGCGGTCGCGGGCTCGCCGAAGACTTCGATATCGCCCGCCGAGGGCCGCTGGCTGCCGGCGAGACAGGACAGCAGGACCGACTTGCCGACCCCGTTAGGTCCCATGAGGACGAGTAGTTCGCCCTCCTCGACGGTGAGATCGACCGACTCGAGGACGCCTTCGTCGCCGAAGGATTTGCGGAGACCGTCGGCGGTCGCGATCGGGTCGGTCACGCCGACCACCCCCGGTGGTAGAGCGTCCTGTTTACGAGCACCGTTCCCGCGAGGACCGCGAGCAGCGTGTAGACGGCCAACAACGCGAGAAACGTCGGCTCGGTCGGGAGTGCGGGCGGCGAGACGCCGAGTGCGGTCCAGCTCTCGGCCGGGACGAGGTGGGCGACGAGCAGCCGCGTCGCCAGCGTGTTCGGGAGGTAGTTCAACACGTGCCCGTCGATCGTCGACTGCGCCGGGACGACTCCGTTGAGGCCGGTGAGGATGAACGCCATGACCGCAACGAGCGTCGTCGCCATCGAGGCGACGCGTTTGTTCCCCGCGACGACCACGAACGGGATCGCGACGACCATCCAGAACAGACAGGTCGACACGCCCGCGAGCAGGACGATCGGTATCGACTCGAGACCGCGGAGTCCGAAAGACGCGCCGGTCGCGACCCCGATGAGGATCGTGACGCCAAACGCGCCCGCGGCGAGGACGAGCCCGGCAGCCATCCGGCCGGTCAGTTCGGCCACCGGCGAGATCGGCATCGACCGGTAGGCTTCGTACCGCCGATCCTCGAGATCCGTCGCAAGCTGGTTTCCGAAGACGAACAGACAGACGAACATCGCACCGAGGACGCCGGTACCGAGCGCGACGCTTGCGTCCGCGGCGGCCGATGTCTCGCCGCCCTGCGTCACCCGGAGCAGGTACATGATCGCGGGAAACGAGACCACCCACGTCAGCATGAGCCAACTGTGTCGAACCTCTCGGAGACTTCGGACGGTGAACGCGCGGGCCTGTGAGAGCCGGGTACCGCGGTTCTCGGCCGATGCTCGCTCCGTTTCTCCCGCCGTTGCTGTTTCGGTCGCCATCACTTTGCATCGATCCGACGGCTCGCTGAAACATAGTAGTTTGCATCGCAAAGTCACTTTGCAGTGCAAACAGACCGCGCCATCAGCGTGCTGGTAGCCCAACTGTTATGGACGGCGTTTCCGTTGCTAACGGTATATGCAGGCAGTCAAAGTCACCGAACACGGCGACACGGACGTCCTCGAATACGGCGAGTATCCCGACCCCGGGGTCGGCACAGACGAGGTGCTGGTCGACGTCAAGGCGGCCGCGCTCAACCACCTCGACATCTGGACGCGCCGGGGGATGCCGGGACTGGACCTCGAGATGCCACACATCCCCGGCAGCGACGGGGCCGGAATCGTCGAGGAAATCGGCGAGAACGTCACCCGCTTCGAGGAGGGCGACCGCGTCGCGCTTTCCGCCGGCGTGGGCGACCTGCGGATGGACGATCCGACGCTCGACCCGCGCTTTCACATCATCGGCGAACACGTTCCCGGAATTCACTCCGAGTACGCCGCGATCCCCGAGGACAACCTGATCCCCGTCCCCGAGGGCGTCGACTGGGCAGTCGCCGGCTCGAGCTGTCTGGTCTTCCAGACCGCCTGGCGGATGCTGATCGAGCGCGCCGACCTCGAGGCCGGCGAATCGGTGCTCGTGTTGGGTGCAAGCGGCGGGGTCGGCCACGCGGCCCTCCAGATCGCCGACTACGCGGGCGCGGAGGTATACGCGACCGGCAGCACGGCGGAGAAACTCGAGTACGCAAAAGAGCGCGGTGCCGATCACGTTTGCAACTACGAGGAGGAGAACTTCGCCGACTGGGTCCGTTCCGAGACGGACGGCCGCGGCGTCGACGTCGTCGTCGAACACGTCGGCGAGCCCACCTGGCAGGACTCGCTGGCGAGTCTGACCAAGGGCGGGCGACTCGTCACCTGTGGCGGCACCGGGGGCGGCGCGCCGGAGACGGACATCCCGCGGATCTTCTGGAACCAACTTGAGATCATCGGCTCGACGATGGCCACGCCCGGCCAGGTCGACGACGTGATGGAACTCGTCTGGGACGGGACCTTCGAGCCCGCGATCCGCGAGGAACTGCCGATGAGCGAAATCGACCGCGCCCACGAGATCATCGAGAACCGAGAGGGCTTCGGCAAGGTCGTCGTTCGGCCGGACAGCGAACTCTAGGAATCGACGACGGCGATTCGGAATCGGCTCGGCGCTGCCGAGGTAGCGCCGTTACCGTTCGGCGTCGTCCGACTCGAGCTCATAATCTTCCGGATCGTACGTATCTGCCACGGAGAGGATCAATAGCGCCCCGAACACGAGCAGGGTACTGTAGAAAGCGTCGACCGTTATCGGCCCGATGGTGTAGTGGTGTGTTCCCGGACTAGAGCGCACGACCGTTACGATCAGCCCGACACAGGCGAGAACGGGGTAGTGGTAGTGGTGGATCTTCGTCACTGTCCGCAGCCACGTTCCCATGCTATGATCGATCGTCGTTGCAGTACAAGTAACTTCATGTAACTTCATTGTCCACGAGACAGCGGTGACGGTGACTCGAGTCGCGTTGTGTCTCCGTTCAAATCGGCTTTCAGCGGCCAACTCAAGTCATACGCCGAACCGGTTCGGCCGCGACGCAACATCTCTTCGGAACCACAGATCCTTTTACTACCGCCTCGAAACGCCCAAATATGAGCCCGAGCGACGATGGCGGATACGTCCACGACCCGTCCACGTTCGACGAGGGTGGGAAGCGGACCAAAACCGCCGGCGGTTCCGACCCACCACATCCCGATTCGACCGACCGGGAGTTCGACTGGCGTGGCTGGACGCTCGTTGGCGTCATCGTCTTTGCCTTTCTCGTCGCTCCGACCGCCATCTATCTGTTCCCGCCGGGTGCGGAGGGCTACCGCTTTGCGCTGCTGATTCTCCCACTTGCCCCCGCCGTGTTGCTCGCGGTGGCGGCCGTTTGGGCGACGACGCGGCCCTGACGCGCCCAGCGGAAGAGTCTACGAGTTCTTGTACAGGATGTCGGGCCGAGTGACGGTAGCGTCCTCCACATACGACGCCGCATCGAGAGTCGGCCACTCTCCAGTCGTCGTGAGCGGTTCGATCGCGTCGTCCGTCACCAAGACCGTCCCTTCGCTCTTTGCCCCTTTTACGGTCGGATTCCACGCGTACGCCATCGGTGCCGTGACCCTCGTCTGTAGCCCCGGCGTCGCGACCCACTCTCGGCTCGCGTACCCAGCCGCGCCACCTTGGTGGTGTTCCTGCCACTCGGTCGGAAGGCCCGCTTCCCTGTACCCGGCCTGAATGGCCCGGAAGACGTCGCCGGCCGTTCCGTCCGACCGTGCGGCCGCTCGTGTCGAGACCAGCGCGGTCGCGTCGATGCGCGTCGCGATTCGATGTCGTTTCTCGAGCCACTCCGGCGGGTCGAAGGCAACCGTGCGCGTACAGCTGGCGTACTCCCCGAGTCGTCGGCCGACGACGGAGACGACGACGTACTCGCCGAGTTCGACGTCCCGCGGAACGGGATGGCGATACTTCCGTGCCCGTTCTCCGCCCGCCACGAGTACGACCGGATGATCGATACCGTATTGATCGAGCGCACAGCCCAGTGCGTTTGCGACCTGTTGCTCGGTGTCGCCCGACTCGGCGTTTCGACAGACTCCCTCGACCGCGGCGGCCGTCTCGGCGCTCAGCGTCCGATACCGTTTGATATCGCCGGCCGTGAGCGGCTGTCGGAGCGCGCTCGCGTTTAGCGATTCGAACCCGGGTACGTCGAAGGCCGCGGCTGCGGGCGTCGGCGAGTGTTCCGCAACGGCGTCGCCGAGCGACGTAGCGTACCACGGGAATGTCTCGATCGTCACGTCGGGGAGTGCCGGCGTCAGGTGGCAGTCATCCGAACCGCCGCCGTCGAACCGCTCTTCCCGAACGAGCGCGCGTTCGTCGTTGTCGACGACGATAGTAAGACCCGACCCGTCGTAGCCGACGGCGGCGACGCCGGTCGACGAACTCCGGTCGATGATGTTGCTTCGGCCGGTGAGCCACACGTAAGCGTCCGAATCCGCGAACCAGACGGCTTCGAGGCCGTTCTCGTCGAGATACGTGTCCAGTCGGTCGAACTTTTCCTGACGAGAACGGGTGACGTTCGAGGGCGCGTCTTCGGCGTCGTCGCTCTGTGCGCCCACCGCACTACTCAGCGCGGGAATCGACACAGCACCGCTGGCCATCTCGAGATACGTTCGCCTATCGATATCGAGTGTCTCTTGTAGTGTCATCTCATATCACGCTCTGCCCCGCCGTATTCCATCATAATATAAATGAGTTCTGGTATATTATTTATCACTATTCGATTGGTTCCTACATAGGTGTACAATACTCGAGGACGGCCGCGGAATCGAAGTGGAGTACCGACCGACCGTCGCCGTCTGTCGACGTCCTCGTCGTCGCCCGCTGCACGCCGTAGATGCTGTCCGCCGGGTTCTCGGCGCCGTGATCCAGTAGAAATAGCGGCTGATCCAACTGCACTATATTGGCCGGCTCTCAGCGATCTGCTCGCGATCACAGCCGTCCGAGCGACGACCCGCCACTGACGGACGCCGGCGAGAGTATCGACTGCGGAGAGCCGGTCTCGCCGAGAGAAAAACTGCGTGCCGAGCTACGCTCGGGCTTCGCGGACGTCCTCGAGCCGGTCGAGGACGGCCGAGCCGTGGCCGACGTCTCGGTCGGGCGTCTCCTCACGGTCGACGTACGCGGCGAGCGCGTCATAGACGCGGCCGGCCTGATGGCCAGTGAGTCGTTCCGTAGCGCCGTCGGTCTCGACCGCCTCGAGTACCTCGATGACCCACTCGGGTGGGGTTTCTTCGGCGTTGAAGGCCTCGTCGAGGCGGTTCGAGAGAACGTGGTGAACGACCCACTGCTCGTCTCTGGAGAGCGTGACTTCGTACGTCTCGGTTTCCGGTGGTGAGGGGCTCATTTCGTCACACGGACCTGTTTGACGGTCCTCATCGAACGTTACGAACAGCGATGTAATAAGCCTTGTTACCGTATGGCATAGTTGCTGCGAGTCGGGACGACCCGTCGGTCGAACGTCGGCCGACCGTGTGACGCGGGGCTTCGTTCGGTCGGCGAACGAGTCGGTGTTCGATCACAAGCTTCTAACAGAATCGGCACCAGTGAGTAGACAGAACGACGCCAATGGACTTCGCGACGGTATCCGAGAAGCTCGCGACCGGGCGTCTGGGCGGTGCGCTCTCGCGGCTTCTCCCCGCGACGCCCGTCTGGGAGCGCGAGTGGGACGTCTGCTGTATCCTCGACGGCTGTCGCCTCGATCTCATGCGCGAGGTCGCCGCGGTCGGCCACGACGCGCTTCCCGGCCCCGAGGCGGTCGACTCGCTGTGGTCCGTCGGCTCGCAGTCGGCCGAGTGGATGGACCGGACCTTCGGCCCGGCACACCGCGCGGAGATGGCTCGGACCGCCTACGTGACCGGCAACCCCTTTTCGTCGCAGTCCTGCGAGCACATCCTCGTCACCTCCGACGAGGTCCTCCCGCTTTCGGCCGACGATTTCGGCGTCTTCCACGAGGCCTGGCGCGACGAGTGGGTCGACGACGAAATCTCGACGATTCCGCCCGGGTCCCTGACCGACGCCGCGATCGCCGTCTGGCGCGAGCGCGAGGCTCTCGGGATCGACCGCGTCCTCGTTCATTACATGCAGCCCCACGCACCGTTCCGATCGCAGCCGGGGTGGTTCTTCGGCTCGGCCGACATCGAACACTGGGGGCAGTTCACCGACGGCGACGACGGCGCGAACGGCGACGACGAGGACCTCGAGCTCGCCGACCTCTCGCCCGAGGAGCGCGAGGCCCTCGAGGCGCTCGCCGAAGCGGAAGACGATGGTGGCGACTCGATGAACGACCCCTGGCTGCGCGTCCGCGACGGCGACCTCTCCTTCGAGGCGGTCTGGGGGGCCTACCGGGACAACCTCGAGTGGGTCCTCGACGACCTGACGCGACTGCTCGAGAACTGCGACGGCCGTGTCGCGATGACCAGCGACCACGGCAACGGCGTCGGCGAATTCGGCGTCTGGTCGCACCCGCCCGGGACGCCGGTCCCCGCGGTCCGTCGGGTCCCCTGGGTGGTCCGCGAGGGGCGTGATCGAGAGACCTGCGATCCCGGGCTCCCCGACGGAATCCGTGATCGCGACGGCAACGCGGCCGGCGACGAGATCGGCTCGCGCCTCGAGGCGCTGGGATACAAGTAATGGCGGGGCTCGTCCGCGACGCGATCTACGCCGTCCGGAAGGCTCGCCTCGACCTCGAGCGTCGCCGTCTCGATTACGGCCAGGAAACACGCGAGCGCGCCGAGCGACTGGCTGACGTGCTTCCGGCGTCGGCGGCCGAACTCCGCGAGTACGAGCGCGAGTATGGCGATCTCGAGTGGTTCCACGACTCCTACGCCGACGGTGTCGCGGAAATCCACGAGGCCGGCGTCGCGACCGACACGACCCACTGGCGCGACGGGATGACGACCTACGTCGTCTGTCGCGCGCTGGGGATCGAGACCGCCGTCGAAACCGGCGTACTGTTCGGCTCGTTCGACGCACACGTGCTGGCGGCGATGGAGCAAAACGGCGGCGGGACGCTGCACTCGGTCGACCTGCCCGGCGGACCACCAGGGCCGTTCGAGTACGGCCACCTGATCCCAGACCACTGTCGCGACCGCTGGCGGCTTCACGAAGGCGACGCCCGGGAGGTACTTCCGACGTTGCTCGAGCGCGTCGGTCCCGTCGATCTCTTCTTGCACGATTCGGACCACCGGCTGCCCCACATGCGCTTCGAGTACGAGACGGCACTCGAATCCCTCGAGCCCGGCGGGGTGCTGGCGAGTCACGACGTGCGGCTCTCAAGGCTGTTCGATCGATTCACCGCGGAAAACGAGTTGCGGTCGTGCGTCGTCTGTGATACCGGAATCGCGCGGGCGTCTCACTCGAGGCGGCTCGGTTGATGTCGTCGGATCGGCTATCCGAAGCGGTGACGGTCGCCCACACGAGCGAGTGGCGTATCAGGGGCTGGCCCGGAACGCGAGCTTCCTTCTGTTGCTCGTCCCGGTCGTCGCTCTCGGCCTCGACCACGTCGCGGCCATCGCTGCGCTCCCGCTGTCGCTCGGACTCACCGGGAGCGTCTCCCCCGAGGACGACGTGCTGGTCGCGTACGTCTCCTCGCAGTTCCGTCGCCTGACCGGCCCGAGGGCTTGAGCACCAGTTGTCAGACCCACGTGAACCGCACGGGGACGGAGAACCGATCGATAGTAGTCCACTTTTTTCACCGCCGATATCTTAGTTAGCATATGGATCGTCCGGCGACAATGTTTCTGCTTAGCGTGGTCGGCGTCATCGGTGCGCTACTGTTCCTCGGACTCTCCGTCTACCCCTTCCAGTACGGGGTAGTAGAGAGCATCGTCTTGGCGGGCGGCTTCGTCGTGTTGTCAATTTTTCAATTTGTCCTGGACGATACGGATATCTGACGACGAGTCGCGCCCTAGTCGCCACTGAAACGATTCACACACTGATCGCAACGCTGTCGAGCGATCAGGTATGCAACGACGCAGCAACCCGTACTTCGCATGTATATTCGGTGGGTAGATTCTGCCAACGTACTTAAAAGGAATCGCGGGACCTAACGAGAGTGGTACAACTAACGGGCGCAGGTATGTGGCTAATAAGTCACCTAACCGGTAAGACAATAACACCGAATTCAACGCCCGTCATCCGGTGAATACCTCCAATGTCTCATCACCGATGCCTGACCGCGAGTGGATCGTAACGAAGTCGTCAACTTCGATCGTCGTCTCTCCTGTCGGTGTGATAGCCTGATCGTCTCGGTCGATTCTCACGATTAAAACGCTCGAGGGAATAAGATTCGCTTCGTTCGCCTGTTGGAGTGTCTTACCGGCGATCGGCGCTCCCTCTTTAACGATGGCTTCGATCACGTCTGCATCCCCAGAGAGACCCGCAACACCCGTCACCGGCGAGATCGGCTCTTGCTCTCTCGGACCGAACCGTGCGTACGGGCGGAAATACTCTCGATGAATCAGGCCCTCGTCATCGATTTCGATGCCGAGAGCGGTGATATCTTGTGCGATTCGTGTGAGGTCGTCGGTATCCGTTCCGACGACCTTGATTTGAAGGTCACCCTTGCCCGTCATGATCTCTCTCACGTTAATAACGCCGGGGACATCGAGCACACGCTGGGCCAGTTCCTGCCGATCGGTCGCTGACGTACTACAGATGAATAGATTCGTTAGCCGGCTATCAGCGTGTTCGTAATCGATATGCGCATGATACCCTCTGATGATTCCGTCTTCTTCGAGTCGCCGAATTCGATTACGAACTGTCGGGGCCGAGACATCAACATTACCGGCGATATCCGGTGCAGATGTGTGGCGGCCCTCCTGAGTGAGGTAATAGAGTATTTGCTTATCGATATCATCGATACTCTGAGACATATTTATATGGGAGTATTGGTTCCGTATTTCCTTTTAACTTGGCTTTTGTTATTGATTGGAGAAGATGTCCGACCGGGGAGATCGCTTTACAGTTCGGTTTGAATTCTTTGGCTTCTACTAGCTACATGGTCTCCCGGTACCAAACGATCCGAAAGCATTCTCCGATCGAGCAAACGAACCAGTATATACAACGGAAGTATTTTCCTTTCCCGATCGAATGGTTTTCGTATGAGCGATCCAGTTGACGAACAATCGGTACCGGACCAACTCCCGGACTCTCTCGTCAAAGAACTTGATACGCTTGGATCGGCAGAACTCCGCGTAGTTCACGAATACGTCGAACAGCGTCTCACAGAGAGTCAGCAACCCATCGAAGAACAGATCCTCGAGGACGCAGAGGGAGAAGTCTTGAGCATTGAGGACCGGGGGATCTACACCCTCGTCCGAAAGCGTCCACCGAGTCAAGGAGACTCCGAGAGGGAAACTCGACTCGTCTCTCTCTATCAGGTGACACGAGAAAGACACCCTGACGGGGAGGAAACCTTACACTGGTCGTTCCTGGGAGACGTACATGATACGAATTCCGAGTAGATGCGATCGGTCACGGACCACACCGCGGAGCCAGTCACCAACAAGTGACTGCACGCGCCATCAAGATGGTTCCAAACACTATCGCTTCCCGAGAGCGGTAGTCATTATTGATCGAAGAGATAGTCGGCCGGTCGCCTGAGGTATACGTTCTGTATGTATATTATCATCGTTGGAGCGGGCGATATCGGAACACCGCTGATGGAAATCGCGACCAGATCGGGAAACGAAGTCGTCGTCATCGAGCGAGATGCCGAACGAGCAAACCGGATCGCCGGTGAGCATGACTGTCTAGTCCTTACTGCCGACGCAACGGCCCACGAAGTGCTTACCGACGCTGGTATTGATCAGGCAGATGCACTGATAAGCACGACCGACCGTGATGCGACCAACATCATGGTCTGTCTGCTCGCACAGGAACACGACGTCCCGTCGATCGTCTCGGTCGTGCACGATCCCGAACATATGAACGTATTCCGTCAGATCGACGTCAACACGATAGAAAATCCGCAAGACCTCATCGCTGAATACCTCTATCGAGCGGTCGCTCGGCCGGCCATCATCGACTACATGCGGATCGGCGATGACGCGGAAGTATTCGAAATCCGTGTCACCGGAAAGGCACCTATCGCCGGAAAGACTCTCCTCGAAACGGCTGACGAGGACTTACTTCCCGATGAGGTGCTGGTCGTCGCGATCGAACGCGAAGGACGGGACCCACCGCTTACACCGCAGGGGAGTACGCGGATTGAGGCCGGCGATCTGTTGACAGTGTATTCGGCGTTTGGGGCGACGCCAAAACTCACCGATGCGTTCGGCCATCCCGAAGATCGGATCGAATGAGTCCCGGAACGAGCGATCGAGGTGCGGTCTCTCGGTCGGACGCTCTCCGTGCTAACGTAGCCGATCTACGATGGACATATCGCTCGCGACGTTGTCTGGGCCGCTAATCGTCTCACTGCTAGGTTCTCTGGTCTGGGCGAGTAGTGGGCAGTATCAGCACTGATTGTCTCCGGAATCGTTATTGGAGACATGCGTCTCTCTCCCTTGGTTTTCATCACGACGCCCTGTCTCGAGGACTCTACGAGGTCCGTCAGTAGCACTTAGGTCTGAAGGCCAGAGTTCGCATCGGGGTCTCTGACCCATCGCGCAATATCGATCACGAGCGCGAGGACCATGACGAAGAGTGCAATTCCGAGTAGCGCTGCGATGATACTGATGAGGGCCATAGTTCCCCTTCGCTTCCTATTCGGATAGCGCTTATCGTTGAAAGCGTACTCGTCGTCGAACTCCGGATTAGGCTTTCACTGGCGAGCTGTTCCACAGATAATCCAGCGCCATTGCGCACGTCATCATGAAGGCCGCAACCTCGACTCCGAAGGTTACGAACTGGAACTACTTGTTCACTATCGTCTTAGAGCCAACGATTGAGGAGTGACGTTATTCCGAGATTCCGCTTTGCCATGAGAACCGTGCTTTTTGCGTTCCAGCCGATCTCTTCCGGCACAGAACCGAAGGTGAGCTGATTAAGGAGTCCTTCTCGTGTTGCGCCGACGATCGTAATGTCGTATCCCTCCGACTCTTCGACGATCGTCTCGACCACGTCATCGCCTTCTATGACTCGTGTCGTGATTTCTCCTGCATCACTCACATAATCTTTCGTTGACGCAAGTTGCTCTTGTGCGTTTCGTCGTTCCGTCTCGTCTGCATCCGGATCGACAACGTGGACGATATCGACCCTCGAGTTGTCACTATCAGCGATCGCAGATGCGATCTCTGCTGCGAACTCGGCGTGTGGACCCCCCGCAGTAGGGAGGAGCACGGTCTCTGCCGCACCAGTTGCATCGGGACCTAACCGCTCAACGAGTACGTCTGCGTTCGCTTCTTGGGCAACCGTGTCTACGTTACTTCCGAGCACGATATCACGCCGTTGGCTCTTGTGCTGTCCTTTCCACCCCATCAGCACACCCTCACTCCCATACTGGTCAATGGTATTCAAAATCGCCTGTGCGACATCGTGACCGATACGGATGGTACCGCTTACGGGGATATCCTCTGCTTCTGCGATTTCCATCGCCTCGTTCAGCACCTCGCGTTCGTCTGTGATGAACTGCCGACCCTGCGAAATCGGTGTCTGTTGGGGCACCGTCACCACACTCATGACGAGTATTTCGCCGCCACGATCCTCTACGATATCGACCGCAGTCCGCATGAGTTGAGTCGCGTTCTCGGGGTTCGCAATAGGAACGACGAGTTGCTGCTCCGCCTCTGACGGTGTTCGCTCAGAAATGATCGTCGGTGTTTCCTCCTCGAGTTGCTCGGCTTCTTGCTGTTTCGAGTAGCCGTAGTAGATCGCAAGCCCGAGTCCCATCCAGACCGTCGTCGTAACAAGTGCGATGAGCCCATGGTTGCTGGTACCGATCCCGACGAACTCGAGTCCCAGCGTGTAGATGAGAAACGGCGTCAAGAGAAACTGCAGGAAGATCCCGATAAGCGGCGGCCACGGCATAAACGGAACAGTATACGTCCGCGGGAGGTCAGGATGGGTCTGACGCATTCGGATGACGGTCCAGTTCACCTGCACGAAGAGCAGAATGAACATGATGTCTGCCGAGGCGGCGACCGCCTCGATAGGGAGCGCGACTGCCATAATCGCAATAAGGACGGCTGAGAGGAAGATCGCCACGTCGGGTGTGCGCTTGTCCGGATTGATTCGCTTAAACATCGCCGGCAGTGCCCGATCACGACCCATCGCGAACGAGACTCGACTGGACGAGTACACCGTCGCGTTCAGCGCACTCATCGTCGCTGCCAGTCCAGCGAAGAGAAGGAGTGGAACGCCAAACGGAACGAACTGCCCCGCCGCTTCGATAATACCGAGTTCTCCGAGTTCTCCGAGCAGTTCCCACGTGTACACCTGTTGTTGGCCGCCGAGGCCACCTTGCTGAACGAGATCCTGCGTTACTTCGATGCCACCGATGGAGGCGAACGCGACGAGGATGTATATGGGAACAACGATGACCATCGAGTAGAACACCGCCTTCGGGATGTTCGTTCCCGGATTGACGACTTCCTCACCTGATTGGACGATGATCTCGTATCCTTCGAAGGCGATGTAGGTAAACCCCATCGCGCCGACGATCCCGAACAAACCGGCCGGCGCGAACTCTGGACTGTTCAGGAACTTGCCGGTCCAGTTGGGGCTGTTGACGGTTGCAAGGATACCGAAGCCGACGAAAATCCCGAGGACGATAACCTTGATTACAGTGACGATGATCCCGGCGGTGCCCGTTTCCTCGGCACCGCGGTAATTGATATACGCAAACAGCGCGACCATCAGCACCGCAAATAGCTTCTCGAGGAGCGAGCCGGTGATGAACCCAAAGAGGAGGATCTCTTCTCGAGCAGGGAGATAGCCGGCGTAGTGAATCAGTTCCAGCAAGAACGTTCCGAAGGTGATTGCGTACAGTGAACAGGCGACGGCGTGGGCGAACCAACTCATCCAGCCGGCGTAGAACCCGTTCGGATCGACCAGTGCTTCCTTGACCCAGAGATAGCCACCGCCGGCCTCGGGAAACGCAGCACCGAGCTCGGCATACGAGACCGCAGTGAACGTTGCGACGAAGCCGTTCAGCAGGAACGCCAGTGTCAACGCCGGCCCGGCGAGCCCGGCAGCAAACCCAGTTAAGGCGAAGACACCGGCACCGATCATCGCCCCAACGCCGATGAACGTCACGTCGGCGAGACTCATGTCCCGTGAGAGTTCTGTCTCAACCTCGCCTGCCGCCTCCGACTGGCCAGTATCGGCCTCTGACCCAGAGGAGGTGCTGTCTCGAGCGTCATCAGCCATCGTATATACCGCCTATACGGCAACAGGAAAAAGCGAATGGCTTTCAAAATGCGCACTCGCCTGTGGGACAGGGATTGGATGTAGAAAACAAACGCCCGATTTCACAAACGGAGGTCGCAGCAGTTTATCTGTTCCCCTATCGGGTCCGCACAAGAGTACAATGATTGAATTCGTCCTGGACGATACGCTATCTGACGACGAGTCGCGCTCTAGTCGCCACTGAAACGATCCACACACTACTTGCAACGCCGTCCAGCGATCAAGTGTCAGTGACAGTGGGTACGATAGCTACGACTCTGCCACCCCGCTCCCCCGGAAGTCACAGAGCACAGCGAGCCGTTCGGCCCGCTGAATCAGCAGCGCGCTCCCGGCACCCGTCAGGCGGTAGACGGCCATGTAGGCCGGCGGTTGGGCACCGGTCCGCCTTCTCTCGAGGACCGATTCGGGTAGCTGTGGGTCCTTCTCAACGAGGGAAACCGACCCCTCATCGCGAATCCGTCCACTGTCGAGGCCAACATCGATTACAAAATCTCGCACGTTCGGCGCAGACTGCGAGCACTGCAGGACGGTGGATTCGTAGAGTATTACGACGAAGATCGGGGTCTGTATCGGATCAGTGAGCAGGGTCGGGCATATCTTGCTGGGGAGCTTGCTGCCGATGATCTAACTGAGTATTGACCACTAAATGCGCTCACTGGTGTCGTGGTTTATTTGATGTTATATACAAATGGGCCTCTCAATTTGAGATTTTGTCGGCAAATGAATTTATAACCAAATAAATAGGCAGCCCGTAAAGAGTGATCATGAGCGGTATCACGATGATCATAGGGGTGCTGTCTCCTTCTCCAATTACATAAACTATTGATGCTAAGAAAAATACGATCAGTCCCAGAAACCATTCTGTTCGGTCCATATATCAGGATCCATTCTTAAAGAATTTAAGGATAATGCTTCCAAACTCGAGATCGGATATGACGTGATCGTTGAACTGACACTGAGTGACGAGTTCATGCGGGAAAATCCAGAAGTAGCGGGAGTATTCAACCTGAGGTACCAACTCCTTGTCTCCGCGCGACCGTCTAATTTAGCCCCAGTAAGCGAACTGATTCACTGACAGCCGCCCGGTAGAGATCACTCCGGCTACGGATTAGTAAACAGATCCGCGGCCCCCGATACCCCCGATAACGCATCAGCAGCTAGCACCGCCGCCCCGCAGGTCCACGTCGGCCGTTCGCTCGGCCAGAACACCTCGTCTTCGAACTGGTAGCCCGTCCAGAAGACGCCCTCGTCGTCGGTCCATTGGAACAGCCACTCGTAAATCTCGCGTGCGCGCTCCGTGTGCCCTACCGCGGCCAGGGAAATCACCAGTTCGCAGGACTCGGCGACGGTCACCCACGGCTCGTCGTCCACGCAGCGACAGCCCAGCCCGTCCTCGAGAAATCTCCCCATCCCGGCCTCGAGCCGATCTCGCGCCGGCTCACCAGTCAGGACGCCACAGAGGACGGGGTAGAACCAGTCCATCGCGTAGCGGGACTTGCTCTCCCACGTGCGGTCGAACCGGTCGGGCCGCGTGCGAATCGCGGTCCCGAGGTCGGCGCGGGCCTCGAGCCACCGGTCGCGGACCGCGACGTGGCCGAGTTCGTCCGCGATTGCCGCGCCGCAAGCGAGGCTCTTGTAGAGCGAGGCACAGCCGGCGATGAGCGCGTCCTCGTAGGCCTCGCCGCTCGGGTCGACCGACCAGTAGATTTCACCGCTGTCGGCCTGCTGGGCGCACGCGAACGCGAGCGCGTCGCAGACGGTCGGCCACAATGCTTCGAGAAACGCTCGGTCGCCGGTACACAGGTAGTGGTGCCAGACGCCGACGGCGACGTAGGCGCTGCGGTGGGTCTCCTTGCGCGGCTCGTCGCCCGCGTGGGCCCCGTCGCCGTCTTCCGATTCGCCGTAGGTGGCCCACAGCGCGCCGTCGTCGTGCTGGGCGTCGGCCACCCAGCGGTAGGCGCGCTCGGCGGCCTCGCGGCGGCCGGCGATCGATAGCCCCATCGCGCTTTCGACGTGATCCCAGGGATCTGCCGGCCCGTCGGGGTACCAGAGAATGAGCCCGTCCGATCGCTGGACGCGCTCGACGTAGTCGATCGCGGGCTCGAGGCTCCACGCCGAGAGCGACTGGCGGCCGGAGGCGTCGCTCACGCCCGCCCCTCCAGCCGGAAGTAGTAGACGACGCTCTTGCCGACGACCGGATCGAGCGCGCGCTCGAGCAGCCGCACCGGACGGGGTGACTCGAGGACGTCCCACTCCAGAAAGCGGTCGTAGGCCCGCAGCGCCAGCGGCGCGTCGTCGTTTTGATCGCGGTCCCACCAGAGACATTTCAGCCACCAGTAGGGCGCGTGTAAGGCGTGGGCGAAGTGGCCGCCGACCTTCCGGAAGCCCCGGTGCTCGATCGCGGCCCGAAGCTCCTCGCGGTCGAAGATACGGACGTGGCCGCCCTCGACGCGGTGGTACTCGTCGGAGAGCGCCCAGCAGACTCGCTCCGGCCCCGCTCGTGGCACGCTCACCGCGAGCGTCCCGCCGGGTGCACAGACGCGCCGGAGTTCGTCGATCGCCGCCTCGTAATCTGGAAGGTGCTCTAACACTTCGGTACAGCAGACGATGTCAAACGCGCCGTCTTCGAAGGGAAGCCGGAGCGCGTCTCCGGACAGAAAGGTGACTGGCACGTCCGTCTCGCCGGCGATGTACTCCTCGAAATCGTCGCGGGCCGCGGCCAGGTTTTCAGGCTCGAGATCGAGGCCGACGACCTCGGCGACGTTCTCGAGGGCGGCGGCGTGGACGTGTCGTCCCTCGCCACAGCCAACGTCGAGGACGCGCGTACTCGGCGTCAGCGGAAGCCGGTCGAAGTCGATCGTCTCCATCTCAGGTCCTCCGTGTACGCGTTTCGATCGCATCGCGGTATGTTCGGACGGTCTCGCGGGCAGCCCGCCCCCAGTCGAACTCCTCGACGATGCGCTCGCGGCCGCGCTCGCCGAGCCGACGGCGGCGCTCGTCGTCGGTCAGTAGCTCCCGAATCGCCTCCGCGAGTGCGGCCGAATCGGCCGGTTCGACGAGGACGCCGGCGTCGCCGACCACTTCGGGGAGCCCCCCGCCGGTGGTCGCGACGACCGGGACGCCACAGGCCAGTGCCTCGCCCGCGGGGAGGCCAAAGCCCTCGTAGATCGACGGGACGACGGCTACGTCGGCGGTTCCATAGAGGTCGACCATCCGGTCGTAGCTGATCTCGCTGTGGGTCTCGATCGCGTCACCGATTCCCAGTCTCGAGATCAGCCGGTCGCAGTCGCCGCCCTCGTCAAACTCGCCGACGACGACGAGTTCGGCGTCGACGGCTTCGCGTACCTCGGCGACGGCCTCGAGGAGGTAACGCGCCCCCTTCAGCGGCACGTCGGCGCTGACGGTCGTCATGATCCGCGGGCGGTCGCGGGGCCGCTCGCGGGGTTCGAACAACTCTGTATCGATGCCGTTGTGGACGACGCGGATCGCATCGGGATCGGCACCGAAATCGGAGACGGTGTGGCGTTTGGCCGACTCGGAGACGGTCAGGACGTGGGGGAGCGCTTGGACGACTTCGCGTTGCATCTCGAGGAAGCGATACCACCGGCGGATCAGCAGTCGCTCTTTCCAGTCGTCTGCCGCGGCGAGGGCGGCGTCGCGGTCGACGGTGATCGGATGGTGGACGGTCGCCACGACGGGGTGGCCCCGCTCGCGCAGCGCGTGGAGGCCGTGACAGAGCGACTGGTTGTCGTGGATCACGTCGTAATCGGGCTCGTGTTCGTCGAAGTAGTCGACGACGCGGTGGCCGAAGGCGTAGGGATCCGGAAAGCCGCCGGTGAGCGCGCTCAGCCACTCGTAGAGGGCGAGCGGATCGCGGAGATAGGACGGTTCGAACTGACCTAGCCGGTCGAGTTCGTCGACGACGTTCTCGCCAGGTAGTTTCACCAGGTCGACGTCGTCGTCCAGTTCCGGATACGGTTTTCCCGAGATCACGTCGACGGAGTGGCCGAGCTCGGTCAGTGCCCGACTGAGGTACTTCACGTAGACTCCCTGTCCCCCCGAATACGGGTTCGACCGGTAGCTCAGCAGACAGATATCGAGCGGTGTACCGGCCTCGGCCGCCTTGAGCGACGGCTCGGACTTCCCCGTCGGTTCCACGGCGGTCGCTCCCCTTGCCGACGCGGACGAGGTGAGAACGCTCCCCCGGAGAAGACGCCTGAACGTACCAATGACCATCGCAGTCTATCCTGCATGTGTGGGCACTCCCTCATAAACCTCCCGCTCGTGTACTGTTTCTTGATACTGTTCAGTCTCGAAACGTGGCTCGAGCGGGGGGCGATCGTCGTGCTCGAGACCGGAGATCGGTCCTCGAGCGACCGGATCGCGTCGTTTGGCTCCGAACGCTGTGGAGCGAAACTGGTTCCCGCGCTGGGTGGTCCGCTGGGCTATTCGCTGGGCGATACCTTCAGAGCGGTCGCCGTAGTAGCGGTCAAGTGACGCGATATCTAGTTACTCGGTATCTCGTCGCATGGCAATTTCGAACCACGGGCAGAACCGGAACTGGCGGTACCACTCCGGATGGGCGCTGAGTCGCTCGTAAGGGACCCACATCACGCCGGCGACTTCCTCCTCGTCGGGATCGAGGCTGCGGTCCGACAGCGTCAGTTTGAGGACGGCACACACCTCGTGCTCGACCCCCTCGTTCTCGAAGTAGCGCTTGTACTCGAAGCGGTCGGTCAGCCGCAGGTCGTCGTACTGGTCGGGGGTGATCCCCAGTTCCTCCTCAACGCGCTCGCGGGTCGCTTCCTTCTGGCTTTGGCCCTCGACGGGATGGGAGGCGACGGTGCCGTCCCAGTAGGTCCCCCAGAGGCGCTTATCTGGCGCTCGCTGGGCGAGCAGTACGTTGCCGTCGCCGTCGAAGACGAGCGAGGTAAAGGCGCGGTGGCGGATACCGTCGCCCGTATGGGCATTGAGTCGGTTGACTAACTCGAGTTCGGTGTCGTCGGCGTCGACGGCGATCACGTCCTGTCCTGCGTTCTCGTGTTGGAGCTCCTCGTCCGGCGTACTCATACCCCGATAATTACGATGGCTCTTGAAACCAGTATCGTCTCGTCACGGCTGTTTCGAATCGATACCCGGCGCTATTCGGCCCGCTCGAGCGGCCACAGTTCCTCGCCGTCAGGGTTGGGCTGATACGCCTCGCCGACGGCCATACTGAGCGTCTTCGCTTCCGTCTCGAGGCGCAGCGTTTCGGTCTCGAGCATCTCGCCGTCGAGGCTGTACTCGACGGAATCCGTTCGGCTCTCGATGACGACTGACGGCGTGCGACGCCGGACGATGTGCTCGCTGCCGCGGTCGAACAGCCTCTCGAGGGCCGCCCCCTTGAGCAGGGTGGCCGGCGACGCGTCCGCGACGATGGTGACCTCGAGCAGGCCGTCTTCGACGTTTGCCTGCGCCGCTCGCGCGCCGGTAAACCGCCGGCAGTTCCCGATGAGAACGAACATCGCCTCCCCGTTCCAAGCCTGCCTCGTCTCCCCGTTCGGGCCTGCAACCGTTTCCACTCGCAGCGGCAGCGACTCGAACGAGCCGATCGTCTCGAGCGTGGTCTTGACGTACGCGAGGACGCCGAGTTCTTTTTTACTCTCCGAGGAGGTCTCGCTGCTGGCTTCGGCCGTGACGCCACCGACACAGGAGTTGACGAAGACGCGATCGTTCGCGACTCCGATGTCGATCGACTGCCGTCGCCCCTCTTCGATCACCGTAAACGCGTGCTCGATTCCGCGAACGCCGATGTTCGTCGCGAAGTTATTGCCCGTGCCCGCCGGGACGACCGCGACGGTCGTCGTCTCGAGTTCGTCCGCGGCTGCGACGCCGTTGACGACTTCGTTCACCGTCCCGTCGCCGCCGGCCACGGCCACGAGGTCGGCGGTGGGCGCGGCGTCGCGGGTGAGTCGGCGCGCGTCGCCTTCCCCCTCGGTCGTTCGAACGTCGAACCCGTGTGCTTCGCCGCGCTCGACGATCTCGTCGACGTGATCACCGCTTCCGCTGACGGGGTTGAGGACGAGGACGCGGTCGTCGCTCGGCTGGCCGTCGTCCGGACCCGCGAGTGCCATGCCACGGAAAACGCCGGCCGAGCGCAAAAGGGTCTGGCCGGCGTTTGCACTTCCGTGTACTCCGTCGACCTGCACGCGCACACGCGATTCTTCCACGGGCGTCGGGACCTCGGGGACCGGTTCGATCCGCTTGGCGTTCGATTGCTCGCCGAAGTCGCCGACCGACGCGGCCTCGAGGGGGTCGCGACGACCAACCATGACTACTACACGCCGCTCGAGCCAGACGGCGGTACCGCGACGCTGCCGGGGATCGAGATCACGACCGATCGGGGCCACGTCCTCGTCGTCGGTCCTGATCCGCCCGAGGCGACCAAGCCGGGCGCGCTCTCGCCCGAGGAGGCCGTCGCGCTGGCACACGACCGCGACTGTGCCGCCATCGTCGCCCACCCGTTTCGCAACAGCACCGTCCGCGAACTCGAGGATATTCCCTTCGACGCCATTGAACTCAACGGCAAACACCCCCGCTCGCGCCCGCTGGTGGAGGAACTGGCTCGAGAGCGCGGCCTGCCGCTCGTCGGCGGTAGCGACGCCCACTACCCCTTCGAGGTGGGCCGGGCCTACACCGTCGTCGAAGCCGACCGGCTCACGCCCGAAGCGGTCGTCGACGCCATCCGCGACGGTCGCGTGAGCGCGCGCGTCTCACACTCGCGGTTCGATAGCCTCCTCCGCCGGGGCTACCGCGCGATTCACGACCGCAAGCGCGTAATCGACGCGCTCGAGCGGCCGACCCCCGGTGTCGGAACGCCGCCCGGCGAGGAGGGATCCTGAACCGCCCGCTCTCGGTCTCTCGATAAGCTGGCTCGCAGCGCCGTCGGCCGATAACGAGCGAGGCTGCCGTTCAGCGCGGCCGGTTCAGCCGAGCTCTTCGTCCAGAATCAGCCGGGTCTTCGTGCTCACGACCTCTTCCTGATCGCGGGCCTTCGTGATGAGATCGTTGACCCCGCGCGTGTCCGCGGCGTCGACGACGAGCACCACGTCTTGCTCGCCCGAGACCATCCAGACGAAGTCGACCTCGTCCCACTCGGCCATCCGCTCGGAGACGGCCTTGGTGTCGACGTCGACCGCGACGCTAATCTCGAGCATCGCCTGGACGTTGCCCGTGCGAGTCGAGATCGTAAAGCGCTCGATGACGTCGTCGTCCATCATGCGCTCGACGCGGTTGCGAACGGTTCCCTCACTCGTCTCCACCTCGTCGGCGATCTCGGTGTACGGCGTCCGAGCATCCCGCCGGAGGATATCGAGGATTTGCCGGTCCAGGTCGTCCATGGAGATGCACGACTACGACCAGCCTGCACTTACCGATTACGAAAATCGTAACTGAGCTTCGAAGACAACACTTATGGAGGTCCATCCGATACGTAGATCGTAATGACGGAAGCCTACGTCGCACTGGAAGGCGGCCACGTACTCGAGGGACGTGGTCGTGCATCAGGTACGGCCCGCGGGGAACTCGTTTTCACGACAGCGTATACGGGTTACGAGGAGAGTCTGACCGATCCCTCCTACGAGGAGCAGATTCTCACGTTCTCGTACCCGCTGATCGGAAACTACGGCGTCCGCGAGGAGCGTTTCGAGGACGACCGCGTGCACCCGCGTGCGGTGCTTGCAAAGGAACTCACCGACGACGTCGCCGAGTGGCTCGAGGGCGAGGGCGTCCCGGCGGTCGACCACCTCGACACCCGCGAGGTCGTCACCGACATCCGCGACGGCGGCGCGATGAAGTGCGGCATCGCCGTCGGCGAGGACGTCTCCGAGGAAGACGCCATAGAGCAACTCGAGGCCTGCAAAGCGATGAGCGACCACACCGAGATCGGTGCGCAGGTCAGCGTCGACGAACCCGAGGTCCACGGCGAAGACAACGACGGTGAGACCGTCGCGCTGGTCGATTGCGGCGCGAAGGGTTCGATCGTCGACTCGCTGCTGGCCCGCGACGCGACGGTTCACGTCCTGCCCTACGACGCCAGCGTCGCGGATGTCGAGGCCGTCGACCCCGATGTGCTGTTCATCTCGAACGGACCCGGCGATCCGGTCAATTTCGAACAGGCGATCGCGCTCGTTGAAGCGTTCGTCGAGGACACGCCCGTCGCCGGCATCTGCCTCGGCCAGCAGATCGTCGCCGAGGCGCTGGGCGGTTCCACCGAGAAGATGACCTTCGGCCACCGCGGCGTCAACCAGCCCGTCCTCGACTTAGAGTCCGGACAGGTCGTCATGACCACGCAGAACCACGGCTACACCGTGGCCGAGCCCGGCGAGCACCTCGAGGTCACCCAGATCAACGTCAACGACGACACGCCGGAAGGAATCGACGGCGTCGAGTACGACGTGATTACCCGTCAGTATCACCCCGAAGCGAACCCCGGTCCTGAAGACACCCTCGACTTCTTCGACGACGTGCTCGCCATGGCTTCCGGGCGAGCAGACACGCAGGCGGTTCCCGCCGACGACTGATCGTCAGGCACTGACCGCTGATTGTTGTTTTCGCCGTTTTACTGCAACTGATCGACGCCGTAACGCCGTTTCCGTTTCGATCCCGGGACAGGATTACACGTTCACGCACACGCTCGTGAGAACAGAAAGGACGCTACCAGTACCGGTGACCCGCCGCTCGAGGCTCGACGATATCGTCGCGACCTCGAGACGGTGTGGCCGACGACCGGAGTCATGGTCTGCAATCGCAGCCGCGGTTTCAAACGCCCCCGGTAACGATGTTCGCAACGCGTTCACGGTCGAACAGCGTCGCATCTGCGAACGCACCGGGGTAGATGTCGTTTGCAGCGCGTTCGGTCTGGTAGAAGTTGATGATCGGCCCCTGATCGAGATAGCCGGCATTATAGACGGCCTCGTCCCGGACTGCTTGTACCTCGCTGGCGACTGGGTCGTCCTGTAGCGGATCGACGACCGCTTCTTGGAACTCCGATTCGGACGCACCGCCGTGGTTGCGCACCAGCAACACCTCGGGATCGATCTCGAGGAGCATCTCCAGATCGAGTGTCCCCCGCTCGCTATAGCTGTAGTGGTCCACGTCGGTCGCCGTGAGCGCATCCGTCAAACCGAGATCCCGCCACTGTTTGGTGCTGATCCCGCCGTCGTCGAACCGGAAGGGGAAGAACTCGGTGCCCGAGCCGCTGGCCGGGTAGACGAGCATCGCGTTCGGTCGCTCCTCGGCCGGCGGCAGTCGTTCGTCGATCGTCGCGAGCATTTCGTCGTGGAGTTCAACGTACGCCTCGTAGCGCGCTCGTGCCTGAAATACATCGGCCATCAGTTCGAGGGCCTCGTAGAGGTCGTAGTAGCGGTAATCGTGCCACTCGTCACTGTGACGGCGAATGAAGTTACCAAAGAAGGGCCCGATGTCGTCTCGTACGTTATCGACGTCGGACCGCTCCCAGCCGTACCAGTGTGTCAGTATGTGTGGGTCGATGAAATGGGCGTCGGCGTTCATTTCATAGAACAGTTCCCTATCGACACCGCCTTCGGTCAGTTCAACGACGTCGTCCTCGTCGAACTCGAGGCCGGGAAGCTCGTCGTAGACCTCGGTTCCGAACCGAGCGTGGTTCTGAATCCCGAGTGTCTGTCCGCCGCCGAGTGCGAACCCCATATCCGCGTAAGTCGGCAGCAACGCGGTCCACTTCTCGGGTGGGCCTTCGAATTCGACCTCGCCCATCGGCGCTATCGAGACCGTGTACGTCTCGTCGCTCGAGCCGTCCATTGCGTCGCCGCTAATACAGCCCGCGAGGAGCGCGCTGCCGGTGGCGACCCCCGCGCCGATGAACTTCCGTCGTGTCGTTTCGGACGATCTCATCACGCCTGATATTTTAGGCTGACCTAAAAATCGTATCGATTGATCAGTCGTCGATCAGGTCGGCGTCCGACCGCGCGTTACCGCCCTCGAGTTCCGCCGCCCGCTCGCGGATCGCCTCGTCGTCGACGGCCTCGAGCAACACGTCGTCGTCGAGCGCGGCCGCGAGCCGCCGTTGCCCCCGTTCGGCCTGTCGGTCGGCGGTCTCCGAATCGACGTAGGCCGTGTCGCGGTCCGCGGCGTAGCGTTCGGCGAGTCGGCGGACCGTCTCGGTCTCGCGGTCGTCGGGCGCGCTGTCTTCGAATAGCGCAATCCATCGCTCGAGGTCGTCCCACTTCTCCCGCCGGTTGCCGGCCTTGCGCCGCCAGTCGTAGTGGCCCGCGAACCGGCCCCAGTACCCCTCGTCCTCGCGCAGTTTCCGGAG
The DNA here is from genome assembly GCF_046097095.1 of Natrinema sp. 74. Classification (NCBI taxonomy): domain Archaea; kingdom Methanobacteriati; phylum Methanobacteriota; class Halobacteria; order Halobacteriales; family Natrialbaceae; genus Natrinema; species Natrinema sp. 74. The sequence goes on along the minus strand of NZ_CP175698.1, from coordinate 1,321,751 downwards.
CAGCGTCCGGGCGACCGTGGCACCGTGACCGGCCGCGACGATCGCCTGATCGCCACCGCCGGCGAGCGGCCCGGCGACGTAGAGCCTGTCGACGGGCGTCCGACCGTCGCTATCGGGGTAGTCGCGATCGAATCGCCGAGTGGTCTCGCCGTCGTGTTCTTCGGTGACGAACATCGCGCCCTCGTCGTCTAGCCCGCTGAGGTACGACCCGTCGTATTTCGTCGCGGCGATCACGAATCCGGCCGTGACGGGATCTCCGTCCTGTGGCTCGAGCCGAAAGCCGCCTCGCTCGAGCGCCGTCACCGACTCGATCAGGTCGGCCTCGATCCGACACCCCGCGATTTCGGCGTGGTCGTGGGCCAACTCGAGGAAGGTCTCGGGGTCGATCGCACGGGGGAAGCCAAGGTAGTTCTCGAGGGAGGCACACCGCCGTAGCGAGGAGGGGCCGCGATCGAAGACGACCGTCTCGAGGCCCGCGCGGGCAGTGTAGATGCCGGCCGAGCAGCCGGCTGGGCCGCCGCCGACGACGGCGACCGCAGCGTCGTGGTCCGTGTCGGTGTCGAACGCGACGTTCTCACTGCCCATCGCTGCCCGCTCCGGTGACGATGTTTGCGATCTGCTCGCGATCGAACAGCCGCTCGTCTGCCGGAATCTCCGGATAGGACTGGCCCGATTCGTAGCCCGGCCATGCGCCGAACTGGTCGGGGTAGAGCTGCTTGGCGGTCATCTCGAGTTGGAACAGGTTCATGATCGGTCCCTGATAGCGCATCCCGCTGGCGACGACCCGGTCGTTTTGTACCGCGGTCAGTTCGCTGCCGGCGGCGTGTGATTCCATTCGGTCGCGGACGTCCTCGATGGCGTATCTCGAGGTGATGCCCCAGAGGTGGAGGATGACGTCCGGGTCCGCCTCGAGCATCGTCTCGTAGTTGACGGTGCCCCAGTCGCCCGACCACTCCACGTCGGCGAGCGCATCGCGTGCGCCGAGCGGTCGCGTCTCGGCCTGCCAAAAGCCCGGCGTATTGAGGTGGTAAGAGTAGAACACGCCGTCGCCTAGCGTGACTCGGGCGGCCGTGGGTCGCTCATCCTCGGGCGGGAGATTCGACTCGATGTACGACCGCGTCTCATTGTAGACGCTCCGGAGCTCCTCGTAGCGCTTTCGCTCCTGGAAGATGGCCGCGACCTTCTCGAAGAGTTCCCAGAGCGTGTAGTACTCGTAGCTGTCGGCGTACGCCGCCGCGGGGTCGCTGTGAACGCCGCTGTGGTAGCTACCGACCCACGGAGCGACCGTGTCGGCGATGTCCTCGATGTCGGATGCGTCCCAGTCGTTCTGCGTCGTAAGCACGTACGACGGATCGAGGAAGTGGACGTCGCTCTCCGCGTTGTAGAGTTGCTCCTTGGTCACGCCGTCATCGAGCGGGTTCTCCAGTCCCTCCCAGTCGAAGGAAACGCCCGGAAGCCGTTCATAGAACTTGCTCATCGTCGATCCCGACATCTCTGGAGCGTGCAGCGAATTCACCGCGTCGCCGTGGCCGAGCGCGACCGCCATGTCGGCGTACTGTGCGAAGGTGACGAAGGCGTCCTCGGGAACGGCGTCGAACTCGAGGTCCCCCATCGGTGCCATCGACACCGTGTACGAGCCGTCGCTCTCCGAGGGAGACCCCGCTCCACCGATACAGCCGGCCAGCGCCGCGCTCCCGGCCGTAATCCCCGCCGTCACGAACGCTCGTCGACTCGAGCCGAACTGCCGTGTCACTTCCATGCAGTTTAGGCTCACCTAACAATTCAAAAGTCGTTCGGTTTTAGGCCGGCCGAAATCGGGCGGAGCGATACGACGGCGTCGGTCGGCGACGATCGCTGCCGACCGACACCGTCACTCGGCGAAGGCGTACGTGACCGTCACGCTGGCGCTGACGCTGACTGGCTCCGCGTCGATCTCCGTCGGGGGCGCGCCGCCCGCCGCGTCGCCGCTGGCCATCGTTTCCTGTCGAACCGGATGGACCTGAACGTCGCCGGTCGTGACGGCCGTCGTCCCCTCGAGGCTGACGCCGCGGTTGTCGGCGATGTGGGTCGCCTCCGCGTCGGCGTTCGAAAGCGCCGCGTCGATCGCGTCCTTGCGGAGTTCGGCGCGCGTTTCCGCTTGCAGCGAGAAGTTCACGTAGCCGACATCGTCCGCGCCCGCCGTGACCGCCGCGTCGATGACCTCGCCGACGCGGTCGACGTCGGTCAGCGTCACCTCGAACGAGTGAGTTCCCTCGAACCTCACCTCCTCGCCGGTACGCTTGCGGGCCGGCGAGATTCGATACTGTCCCTCCTCGACATTTTCGCCGGGGATACCCAGTTCGTCGAACGCCGCGCGGAGCCGTTCGGCTCCCGTCGCCAACTCGTCGGTGACGGCTTCGGCGCTCTCGCCGCTGGCCTCGACGCCGACGCTGACGATCGCTCGGTCCGGATCCGCTTCGACCGTGCCGTCGGCGCTGACCGTGATCTCGCCTCGATCGGCGCTTTGCTTCCCCTCTCCGTCCGAGCCGGCATCGTCGGTGCGAAGCGGACTGCCAGTACAGCCCGTCACCGTCGCCGCGAGTCCGACCGTCGATGCCGCGATGAACTGTCGTCGGTCCATGGGGGTCCGTCACGGGGAACGGAGAAAAACGCATCTCAAGCTCAAACGAACGTTTACCCTTTCGCGACGGCGCTCGAGACCGCCTCGTCGCGGATGACCATGACCTTCACGCGACGCACGTCGTCGAAGTCGCGAAGCCTGTCGGTGAGGTCGCGGACCCGGTCGGCCGAGCCGCGACAGAACAGCGACTCGAGACACCACTCGCCCTGATGAGTGTGACTCGTGTTGAGAATCACGTCTTGATACTCGTGTTGTACGGCGTGGAGCGCCCGGATCACGTCGTGGTGTCGGTAATCGAACCCGACCAGAGCGACGATTTCACCGGTCGTCGCCTCGAGCCGCGAGTGGGCTTCAATGTACTCCTGCATCGCCTCTCTGACCGCTCGAGACCGGTTGTCGATGCCCTGCTCGCGCCAGATCTGATCGAACTCCTCGAGGAGGTCGTCTGGGACGGTGAACGATGTTCGCATATCTCCGGAACAGTCGCGGTTCCATAAGAGTCTCCCGTATGATCGAACCCCGGTTTCGGTAGTAACAACCGTTAACCGTGCCGTCACGCTCTCTCAGATAGACGATGATACACGGCGATGCGTTCGGCCTGTTCGCAGGTGCCGTCGCGCTCGGTGCAGTCCACGGCATCGAACCGGGACACGGCTGGCCGATCGCGGCATCGTATGCGCTCGATACGGGAAACGAATGGGCGTACGGCCTCGTGGCAAGTCTCATCATCGGCGTCGGCCACCTCGTGAGCAGCATCGCGATGGTGGCAGTGTTCTTCTACGCGAAGGATTATTTCGGCCTCACACAGCTCAACGAGCCGATCACGGTCCTCGGTGGCGTGCAGATCGGCGGGCCGGTGAGTCTCGTGGCCGGCGTCTTGCTCATTACACTCGGCGTCCGCGAGTACCGCCACGGCCATACGCACGGAAGCCACGACGGTGGGCACGGCCACGATTCCGCCCGCGCTGACCGCGCTGCCGGTCATCACCACGGGTCCGATATCGAACACTCCCACAGCGATTCGCGTTCACACGATCACGGCCACTCACACGACCACAACTTGCACGACCACGATCACGGCCACTCACACGACGATCTCGAGCCAGACGCCGACCGCGACCTGCTCGGCATCGCGTGGTTCGCGTTCGTCCTCGGGTTCGCCCACGAAGAGGAGTTCGAGATCATCGCGCTCTGTGCCGGCTCGACTCACTGTCTCGAACTGATGAGCGCCTACGCGCTCACGGTCATCGTCGGCATCGTCGGGTTGACCATGCTCCTGATCGCGGGCTATCAGCACTACGAGGAGCGGGTCGAGCAATACACGCCCTATCTTCCCGCCTTCTCCGCTGCGGTCCTCGTTGCCATGGGCGTCGGCTTCGCCGTCGGGCTGTTCTAAGTCCCACGCCGGCCACGTATCGGCAGCACGTTCTCCCTCACCGACTGTTAAGCATGTGGACAGTGGCCACGACTCATGGAATCAGTTGGCAATGGATTCGCATCGATCGAGTGGCACGACCACCGCGCCGACGTCTCCCTCTCGAGGCCGGATACGCGAAACGCGATGACCGTCCCACTCATGCACGATCTGATCGAGGCCTTCGAGCGGGTCGACGCGACCGACGATATCCGCGCGGTCACGTTGCTTGGCGAGGGTCCCGTCTTCTGTGCGGGAATGGACCTAAACATGATGCGCGACCGCGTCGAACCCGATTCCGAAATCGACCGCGACGTCTTCCCCGACCTCCTCGAGACGATCGAGGGACTCCGCCAGCCGGTCGTCGCGGGAATCAAGCGGGCCGCCCCAGCGGGTGCGTTCGAACTCACGCTCCCCTGTGATTTCCGAATCATCGGCCGCGACGCGAAATACGGCCTGCTCGAGATCGAACTTGGAACCTTCCCCCACGGCGGCGGTACCCAGCGTCTGCCTCGGCTGGTCGGTCTCTCGAAGGCCAAAGAGATCGTCCTGACCGGCGGATTCGTCGAGCCCGAGGACGCCGCCGAGATGGGGCTGGTCCACGAGGTCGTCGACGCCGGCGCGGTCGACAAGCGAGCGAAAGCCTTCGCCGATGACCTCTGTGAGAACGCGCCGCTCGGCCTTCGAAACGGAAAACGGGCACTCAACGCCGCTTTCGAGATGTCCCTCGAGCAGGGGCTCGAGTACGAGCGTCGACTCGGCCACGAACTCGACGACACCCATGACTACCGCGAGGGGTTCGAAGCGCGACTCGAGGACAGAGAACCGGCGTTCCGCGGCGAGTGAGTGGGCAGGGCCGATCGCGGCCGCTCACCGCCGATCGTAGAGTTGAACTGCACGGTCGTGTCGCACCGAGAGCCCGTTCGGGTTGCGCTGCTCCGACCGATCGGTGTACCGGGCGCGAACGCCGTCCCACAGTCCGCGGGCGACGTTTTTGGTCACGTCGGTGCCGTCGGAGAGCCAGTCCGTCGGCGTCGAGTCGCCGGCGATAAGCCGGCGGGCTCCGGTGATACCGTCTCGGACGGCACTGCCGGCGGTTCGAGCGAGCACGCTCGGTCGCAGCCCGTAGTTCTTCGCGAGCCGGTACGACAGCGATCGGTAGGTCTCTCCCCAATCGGGATCCGCCCGACCGCCGTCGGTCCCGACTTCGAAGCGGGCGGCCATCGCCGCGTCCCAGGCGATGTCGTAGCCGAGTTCGGTCGCGCGGTGTGCACAGTCGCGCTCGCCCGCCGCCTCGAGGTACTCGTCGAACCCGTCTAGGGCCTCGAGGACCGGCCGCTCGAAGGCGACGTTGTCGCCGTGGAAATGCGTTACCGCGCGCCCGCCGATTCGCTGGGGCGATCGCAGATCGCTCCCGTCGGGATCACCGGTGACGGGACCGGTGACGATGTTCGTTCCGTCGCCGATCACCTCGTCGATGGCCGCGTACCAGCCGTGGTCGATCGCGTACTCGCCGTCGAGGAAGGCGACGATCTCGCCCGTCGCCTGCTCGAGGCCGGCATTTCTCGAGACGCCGGCGTTTCGTTCCGAAATTTCGACGAGGACGTCGACGTCGCCGCGCTCGCGTACTACGCCGGTCGTCCCGTCCGAGGAGGGGCCGTTGACGACGATGACCTCCGTCGACGGTGGCGTCCGCTCCTCGAGAGCGTCGAGACACGACAGCAACCGCTCCCGGTCGTTGAGCGTCGACACGACTACCGAGAGCTCCATACCTCGCGTTAGGAGCCCCCGATAGTAAATAGATTGGATTTCGGCCGGTCCGATCAGCGGACGTGGGCGTTCCAGTACGACACCGACGCGAAGTGGTCGCTAAGCGGGAGTTCACCGGTCGCTTCGTCGATCGCACGCAGCGGCGACGCCAGTCCGTTGGGGATCGACCGGTAGAGCCCGTACGGCAGGAGGAAGTCGTCTTCGACGTCCTCGAGTCGCAGTTCCGTCTTCGCGAGCAGGACGGCCACTTCGCTCTTCGAGTAGAGCCGCGATCCCATCGGGAGCGCCCAGTTGTAGACGCTGCGCGACGAGAAGCGATTGAAGGTATCGAAGACGATCTGATCGCGCGAGACGCGTCGCATCTCCCGAAGGAACGCCTCCGGATCGTCCGCAAGATGGAAAAACCGCATCGCGACGACGATATCGAAGTGATCGTCCGGAAACGGCAGCCGTCCCGCGTCTCCCCGGAGGAACTCGAGTGTTCCCTCCGTCTCGGTGTTTTGTGCCTTCCGCCGTCCCTGCTGTAACATCGCCGCCGAGATGTCCAGTCCGACGACATCTGCTCCCTGATGGGCGAGCATGAGCGTAAATCGCCCGGTACCACAGGCGATCTCGAGAACCGACCGGTCCTCGACGGGCATGATCGCCTCGAGGACGGCCTCCTTCTCCCGGCGATCGATCAGCTGTCCGCCCCGGGAGAACCGCTTATCGTCGTATTCCTCGGCGACGTCATCGGCTTGGTACCACTCCTGTCCTTTCACACTGAGCGAAGCTACAGTCCTGATGGGATAAAACGATACTGGACTCCGTCCGAGCGGCTGGCGTATTCAAACCGAAGACGTCCGATCTTCGCGGTGGCCGTGGCCGAGAGACGATGTCGAAATCCTGTGTTAATACTCCATCCATATGCCTTATACAAATTGCATCATTCGTATCTGAATATAGGGAAGCTTTACCATTAGCGATTCCGCTCACGTAGATATGAGCACGCGTACAGCCGAGGACCGTGGCGCTGCCGCCGAGGAACCCCTCTCGGAGGACGAATACCGCGATCGACTCCGTGACCTGCCCCCGAGCGCGAAACTCGTCGCGAAAGTCCTAGAGACGGAGTCGCCGCTCTCGCAAGGCCAACTCGCCGAGGAATCACTGCTCCCCGACCGAACCGTTCGCTACGCCCTCAATCGACTCGAGGAAGTCGGCCTCGTCGGCTCTCGATACAGCTTCCGTGACGCCCGTAAGCAAGTCTACTTCCTCAAGCACTGACCGGTCCGTCCCGATCGCCCTCCCGTTCGCCCGTCTGTGTTCCACCGCTTGGGGGGAGCGGGAGGTGGACTGACCGATGTCGTCCCCGCCGATACATCCTTTTTCGTCCGCTCGTATTGTCGACGTATGCACGTTACGCGGTGTTCCGTCCCGGTTGCGACGCGCGCTCCCAGCGGCGACACCAACGCCTATCTGCTGCGAGAGCCGACGTCCTCGTCGCCGGATGACGACCGTCGCGAGTCCGGGACCGATCCCGCGGTCCTCGTCGACCCGGCGGCACGAACCGCCGATCTCGATCGACTGGTCGCCGAGCACACCATCGAGCACATGCTTGTTACTCACACTCATCCCGACCACGTCGGTGCCGTCGACGAGTACGCCACAGAGACCGATGCCACGGTCTGGGCCCGCTACGGCCGCACCGACCGCTTTCGCGACGCGACGGGCTGTGAGCCCGATCGGACGTTCGCACCCAGAACGACGCTCTCGCTGGGGGACGAGCGCGTTCGCGTTCTCGACGCGCCAGGACACGCACCGGACCACATCGCACTCGAGGCCGGCCGCGGCGGCCCGGTTCTGTGCGGCGACGTTGCCGTCCGCGAGGGCAGCGTCGTCGTCGGCGCGCCCGAAGGCGACATGCGCGCGTACGTGACGACACTGCGTCGGCTCTGGGCGCGAAACCCGCCGGCGCTGTACCCCGGACACGGGCCCGCGATCGACGCTCCGCGGGAGACCCTCGAGCGACTGCTCGCCCACCGCGCCGACCGCGAACAGCGGGTGTGCGAGGCCGTCCGCGGCGGTGCGGAAACGCTCGATGAAATTCTCGATGCGGCCTACGACAAGGAGCTCTCGGGCGTGCGCGATCTCGCACGGGCGACGGTCCGCGCCCACCTCGAGAAACTCGCCGTCGAGGGACGAGTCGCATGGGACGGCGACCGCGCGACGCCGCCGACGGTCGACTGACTTTTCCGCGTCGCCGCCCACGTTCGGGTGTGCAATCGCTCGAGGCCGAACTCGAAGATGCCCGCCGACTGGCCGTCGACGACCTCGCGGACGCGATCGAGTCGATCGGCTTCGAGTGTACCCGCTGTGGGGCCTGCTGCAAAGCCGACGCCGAGGACGATCACACGGCGACGGTGTTTCCGGACGAAGTGCGCGACCTCGAAGCCGGAGACAGTTACGACGGCGACTACGACTGGCGCGATATCGCCCGGCCGATGCCCTACGGTCTCTCCGAAACCGACGACGGCGGCTTCGAGGGCGAAACCTTCGAGTGGGCGCTCCAGACCGACGACTGCGGCGACTGTACCTTCTACGAGGAAGACGAGTCCGGCACCGGCGCGTGTACCGCTCACGACGACCGCCCGCTGATCTGTCGAACCTATCCCTTCAGCGTCGCGCTCGCGGGCACCAGCCAGCCCATGGGCGAGGCCGTCGACGAGGCTGGCGTGGTCCGGGCCCACGAGTGCGAGGGCCTCGGCCGCGATATCTCGCGAGATGACGCCGAGGAACTGGCTCGAGCGCTGAAAGAACGAGCTGTGCGCGAACTCGAGGAGGCCATCGCCGTCCGAGACGAGTACGAACCCGCCGATCCCGACCCCGGTGAGGTCGTCGTCCACGACTCCGAGGGTACAAAACGAGTCGACGGAACGCCGCTCGAGGAATGAGACGGAGCCGCGGCCGATCGTTCGATTCTTGGCTGGTACTGAATCCGACCGCTGTGACTTCTGTGACGAAATCGGACGATAGCTAACGGCTTGGCTACGAAATCGGTTACTGTACGGTGCGCTTTGCGCGCCGTTTCACCGAGCGCGAGCGTCGCTCGCACTCGGCCTTTTTTAGTCGAGATTTTTTGCCGGGGGTTGAGGGCGACGTCGAAGACGCCAGCCGATGCCCCCGGTAAAAAGGTCGTTCTTAGAACGTATCTTCGATGATCTCGCCGACCGCGAAGTTCGACTTGACCTCGGTGACTTCGATCTTGACGCGTTCGCCGACGTCGGCATCGGGGACGATGATGACGTAACCGCGTTCGACGCGGGCGATCCCGTCGCCCTGTTTGCCGATGTCTTCGATCTCGACGTAGCGCGTTTCGCCGACGTCGACCGGCGGTTGGGGTTCGGACGGCGCGGTCGACGGTTGACTCGTCGTCGTGGTGTCGTCGTCGCCGGCGGCCTCGTCGCGCGAGATGAGCGCAACGCGGTAGACCTCACCGGGGTCGATGTCGCCGGTCTCGACCTCTTGTCGCGGCACCTCGATGACGTACCGATCCTCCTCTTCCGAAACGTCCGTACTGAACAGACACAGCAGTTTGTCAGATATCTCCACAGGTAGACCCTCTATTTCAGTGCAGATCCCCATCCATAATAGAACTACCGACACCGAACCGCCGGTTGACGGAGGAATCGGCGGCACGAGGTCCCGCGAACGGGGCCGAAACTTCCTGTGGTTGGTTCACAAGAGCCGCGAGGGGAGGGGAAGTAGGGGTATCAGTCGGCGCGCTCGAGCGGCCGCGTCGTGACGAACTGGGAGAGGTCAAACGCCGTCTCGAGGTCGGCGTCGCCGACGGACTCGTAGGGGCGGTTGACGACGAGGTCGCCCGCGGTGCGGTCGCCGACGCCGGGGATGGCGGTGAGTTCGTCCATCGAGGCCGCGTTGAGATCGAGCGGGTAGGGAACGGCGGTGACCGAGCGGTAGCCGTGGTCGACGACCGCCGCGTCGATCGTGCGGCCGAGTTCGCGCTCGCCCGGGATGCCGACCAGCAGCGGGTAGGTGCCCAGTTGGCGGCCGAAGGTCGTGCCGTCTTGATGGTACTCGAGGTGGACGTCCGGCAGGACGGTGCCGGTGGGCGCGACCCGCTCGAGCATCGGATTGTCGATCTCCTCGCGGACCCGCTTTTTGTACCGTTTGAACAGCTTCTTGTGTTCGTTGGCGATCTCGGCTCCCGTATCGGACATGTCGGTGCCGTCGAAGGCCATCACCTGCCGGATGTTGATCCGCCGGAGCATGTAGCCCTCGTCGTAGACCCGCTGGAGGAACGCGCGGTTGCGCTCGTAGGTCTCCTCGCGCTCGCCTTTGAGCCCGTGCAGAAGGTTAATGCCGGGGAGTAGCTTGGGGAGCCGGTTCGGAGCGTCCTGCCCGAAACTCGGGCCGTCCGCGGGATCTTCGCCGGGTCGCCAGCCGGCCTCCTCGTTGACGATTCGGACCGCCTCGAAGCACTCCTCGGCGGTGACGTTGAGGTTGTTCTCCTCCTGTACGACGGGATCGGCGGATTCGAGGCCGAACGCGGCCGTGTCACCGGGCGTGTTGTGCTCGGCGATGATCCGAATCCCCTCGCGGCTGGCCTCGGGCCACTCGACGATCGTGATGGGGTTCATGTTGTCCAGATGCAGCGTCTCGAGGTCGGGTGCGACCTCGCGGATGCCGCCGTAGAGCTGCCGTAAGGCGTCCGGATTCGGCGCTTCGCCGTCGCCGCCGTAGGCGAGGATATCGGCCTGGCGACCGAGCCGGAAGTGTTTCACGCCGTGGTCTGCGAGCGTGTCGACCTCGCCGACGACGGTCGGCGGCGGCCGGAATTCGGGGTTGCCGTACAGCGGCTCCGTACAGAACGAACAGCGGTAGGCACAGCCACGCGAGGTCTCGAGTTCGGCGATGAGGTGGTCCGGATGGTTCGGATGCTGTTCGACGATGAACGCTCCCTCCCGAGCCCACCGCGAGACCTCCTCGACGTCGCGCATCCGGTTGTTGAAGCCCTCGAGGCCGCTCTCGACGAGATCGTAGACGGCGGCCTCGACGTCGCCCTTGGCGACGAAGTCGAAGTCCAGGTCCTGTCGCTCGGTCTCGGTCGCGCCGGCGTTTTCCTCGCCGACGCCGAATTTGACGGGGCCGCCCATCAGGCTCGTGCCGTTCGCGGTCCAGGCGAGTTTGCGCACCTCGTCGGGTTCGGCCGGCGTGCCGCCGACGTACTTGCCGGGGACGGTCATGCCCCCGAGATAGATCATGAGGTCGGCCTCGTCGACGGCCCGCCACTGGTCGGGTTCGTCGCGGAGGCCGTCGATCGTGTGGTACGTAATTCCCTCGCGGGGAACCCCCGCGTCGACGAGCGCCCCCGCAACGTATCGCGGGTACGTCGAGATGTACGGCGGCACCCCGAAGTGTGCCGGCTCGTCGACGTAGCCGTCGACGATCGTCACGGACAGCGTCTCGGGGTCGGTCATAGCTTCCGATAGCGACTCGAGGGCTAAAACGGTGACTACACGAAGTCCCGCCTCGACGGCCCGCGAGCCCGCCGAGGCGTCCCTTCCAGTTCCGCTCGAGTCGTCCGAAGCTGTGCCCTCTGCGCCTGACTCGCTCGCTTCGGTCGCTCGACCTCGCACGCCTTCGCCGACACGCCGTCGCTGGTGTCCAGATACGTCGCCAGCGTGTGCCGTGCCGACGGTCGATCCGCCGATTTCCGCCGCTCGTTCGGTACTATCGCACGACTCGACGCCGCTTTAGTGCCGCAACCCCGACGTTGATGGTCGTCGTGACGCTACTATCGCGTATGCCTCCGACGGAAGAGATCGTGTGCACCGACGATGACTGCTTTCTCGATCTGTTCGAGAACCACTACACGTACGACGTGCCCGACGACTTCGACGTCTCGGGGCTATCGTGTCCGGTCTGTGGCGGCACCGACTGTCTCGAGCGGGTGGAGCTCTGACCGGGCGATCGCGACAGCCCGGACCGACAGGGTCAGTCGGCTCGCGGCGACCGTTGTCTGACGTTTCTTTTGATAGCGCCAAAAGGGATATGAACGCGGCCGTTGTAGCTTTCGATAGAGTCCTCTCTGTCATGTACTGCCATGCCCTTCCCTCGATCCCTGTGACCGCTCCCGGCCTCGAACGCCCCGTCCGAGGTGACCGTCCGTGACGCTTACGGACCTCGGTAAATCGCTCGGCAGCGCGTTGTACCGTCAGGTCGGACGGGCGAACGGCCGTGTCCAGCGTCACCGCTCGCTCCCCGTCGACATCCTCGAGGACGGCGATTCCTATCGCGTCGTCTTCGATGCACCCGGTGCCGAACCGGACGACGTGGAGGTCCGCTACCTCGAGGGCACCGTCAAGATCAGGATCGATCGGTTCCGCCAGTTTCACGAGGGGTACGAGATGCGGTTCCCCGGCCGCGGGATGGGGCTGAGCGGCGAGGCCGAGTTGCCTGCCGACGCGGTTGTCGACCCGGACGCCGGCACGGCGAAACTCTCCGAAACGGGCACGCTGACGGTCGAAATCCCGAAGGATTCCGCGGTTGGCGGCGTCGAGACGACCGACGCTGCGACCGCTCTCGACGAGCGCGACGAGTCGACGTCGGACGCAAGCGCGGAGACGGAGCCCGTCGCCGTCGATGACTAATTCAGTCCGGGTCGATCGCCATCCCTGATCCGATCTCGAACGCCTCGTCGCCGTCGAACCGCGTCGGATCGAACGCGTCGATCCCCGACCCGCCTAAGAGTTCTGCCGCGATCCGCTCTCCGATCGCCGGCGCACGCATGAAGCCGTGGCCCTGAAACCCGGTCGCGACGTAGAGTCCGTCCGCACATTCTCCGACTAGCGGATCGCGGTCCGGCGTCGCGGTACAGAGTCCGGCCCACGCCTGCTCGAGGGTTGCGTCCCCGTCTGCGACGGCCGGTATGCGGTGTGCGACCCGTTCGCTGAGATCGTCGGCGAACCCGTCGTCGGCCTCGCGGTCGTACGCGTCTGGATCGGCCTCGCGGTTCTCGGTGCCATCGCCCGCGAGAAGGCCATCCGCGTGGGGCCGTAGGTAGAAGTCGCCGGTCGCATCGTAGCACATCGGCTCTGCGAGCTCGCCACTCGCGACGAGCGCTTGCACCCGGTAGGGTTTCATCGCGAGGGAGATCCCGGCGTTCGCGAGCAATTCCTTCGTGTGTGCACCCGCGGCCACGAGCACCGCGTCGACCTCGCTGGTCTCGCCGTCCGGACGGACCACCCGCGCCGGGTCGGTTCGAATCTCGACCGGCGTCTCGGTCTCGAGGGTCGCCCCGGCACCGGTGGCCGCGGCCGCGAGACAGGCCGCGTACGCGCTCGGATCGGCGTAGCCCGCCGCGCCGGCGATCCCCGCGACCGCGATGTCGTCGGTTCGCAGGGCAGGGAAGCGGTCCGCAAGCGTAGCGGCGTCCATTTCGAAGGCGACGACGTCGTTGTCCTGCATCCGCGCGACCTGTGTGCGGATGGCGTCGGCCCCTTCGTCGTCGCCCTCACGGGCGAGCCAGACGTAGGGACACTCGACAAACGGGAAGGTGTCGTCGCCCGACAGCGCGCGGAAGCGCTCGATCGCATCGCTCGCGAGTTCGGCGTCCAGTCCGTCCGCGAACGCGTCGTAACAGATCCCCGCCGCCCGACCGGTCGCGCCGCTCGCGACGGTCCCGCGGTCGTAGAGGGTCACGTCCGCACCCTCGCGGGCCAGATCGTAGGCCGCGGTCGCGCCGACGGCACCCGCGCCGACGACCGCCACCTCGAGACCCGCACCATCTCGCGTGAACGCGTCTGCGCCGACGGCCAGTTCGGGGTCGTCGGCGCCGCTCATCGGTGATCACTCGCTGATATCGGTCGGAACCGACGACTCGAGACGGGACCGCGACGTGAGTTCGTGCGTTCGAATTTGGCGTTCATGCGGCCCACTGGGGACGGGGTCCACTTACGTCTATGTGGTCCGGCCGCGTGTCCGGCCATTACCTTTCGGGTCCCTCGTCGGGTCGGAGAGGAAGGAAGGGGGTGGGGGTGGGGGTACGACGGCAGGGCGAACGGAACTCCATGGTTCAGTGTTGCCTGTCCCTGCCGTATTCATTTGTATGAACAGGGCACCGATACGGCTGTCTCCAAATATATTTGGGTCCAACCGGGAACCGACGTCAACCGGTTCGAGATGAGACTGCCCTCGCGCGAACGGTATCGCGACGGTGACGGACGAGGCGCGCCTATGAAACGTACAGCGAGTGTGCGATCACGAGGAAGCCGGCCAGCACCAGCAGGCTCTCGAGGAGAATACCGGTCATCAACGGGACCGCGAGCAGTTCGTACGACATCCCGGCGAGTACCAGCCCGAGCGTGACGAGGCCAAACCCAAGCGAGAGATAGCCGAGGGCCGGTTGCCGGGTTCGCCGGTAGGCTTTGTACGCAAAGAAGGTGATCACCCCGCCGACGATGAGCACGAGCGTTTTGACGACCGCGAGAGCGATCGCGGTCGGCATCACGGCGGCGGAGGACGACATAACTGTGTCTACTCGGATATCCGAGACCGGTACCAAGAACCTTGTCGTTCCCGAACTGGTGTGGGGTGACAACACCACACGTGATTGGAGCGATCGAACGGTGTGGCGCGAGCGAAGCGTTTTGACGGCGGCGACCGGAGACGTGACCGATGACACGATTGGTCGAACTCGAGGAGCGGGGCCCGCGGAAGCTCGATCCCTCGGATCTCGACGACGAGAAAGGCGACGTTGCGGTCTGTCAGTGCGGACTCTCGGAGTCGTTTCCGTTCTGCGATGGGAGCCATCGGCGGACGCGCGACGAGGACGAGGGGACGACCTATATCTACGAAGACGGGCAGCGGCGGGAGGTCAAACGAGTCGTGACGGTGGACGACGCCGCCGAGGAGTGAACGTCACATCGACCGCGCTGGCGGTCATCATCCGGGCGGTGTAGTCGCCCGACGACGCTACCGACACGTCGTCACGGCTCGGCTGACTGACGCTGCGTTTCGATTCGCCACCGCTCAGAACGCGTCGCGCTCGCGCAGCCGATCGACGATCGTCCGCACCCGCTGGGACGCCCCGCGAGGGGCGACGAGAATTCGGTCGTCGAACGCCGCGACGATCAGGTCGTCCACCTCGAGCAGGGAGACGCGGGCGTCGGGCGCAGCGACGACGTTATGTTCGGCGTCGATCGACAGCGTGTCGCCGGCGACGGTCGCGTTCGCACTCTCGTCGCCTCCGGCCCCGTCGTCGGCCGCGAGCACGCGCCCGACGGCGTCCCACGTGCCGAGGTCGTCCCAGCCGACCGACAACGGTGTCACGAAGACGTCGCTCGCCCGTTCCATGATCGCATAGTCGACGCTGACGGCGTCGACCGCGTCGAACCCTCGACCGGGCTCGCCGTCCTCGAGCGCGTCGACCAACGGCGCAAGCGGCGAGTCGCGCGCCTCGCGGAGGAGGGCGCTCGGCGTCCAGGCGAAGATGCCGGCGTTCCAGTACGCCCCGCCTTCGATGACGTGCTCTGCGTCCTCGCGGTCGGGTTTCTCGGTGAAGCGGTCGACCGCGGCGTAGTCGTCGGCTCCGAGGCCGTCGTCACCGGCCTCGAGAGCGGTCTCGACGCCCGCGGGCTCGGTCCCGTCGCTCTCAGGAACGATATAGCCGTATCCCGTCGCCGGACGCGTCGGCTCGACGCCCAGCGTGACGAGTCCGTCCGTCTCGACGGCGACCTCAGCGGCCCGCTCGAGGCGCGTCGCGAACGCGGCGTCGTCGGCGACGTGGTGGTCGCTGGGCAGACAGCACAGCACCGGCTCGGCGTCAAATCGGTCGCGGAGCCGCCAGGCGGCGTAGACCAGCGCCGGGCCGGTGTCCCTGCCGGCGGGTTCGACGAGCGCACCCGCCTCGGGTGCATGCTCGCGGATCTCGTCGGCAAACTCCTCGCGGGTCAGGACGTAGCGCTCGTCGGCGAAGGCCGTCCGATCGAGCGTTCGAGAGAGCAGCGACTGCTCGCCGCCGAACGCGAGGAACTGTTTTGGGCGGTCACTCCGGCTCGCGGGATAGAGCCGGCTGCCGATACCGCCGGCGAGGACGCAGGCAACGATTGGCCGGTCCATGTCACCAGGTTTCGATCCGGCCTTTGCGGACGTCCTCTGTACACCCCTCGCAGTCGGGATGGCCGGCCTCGTAACACGCCGGTCGGTACTTCTCGTCTAACTTCGCCGCGCGCTGCTCGGCGTAGCGCCGGCAGACGATCTTCGCCCGGCCCGCCTCGTCCGAGGGGAGGCTGCGGGCGTTTTTCGCCACCTCGTAGGAGTCACGAGCCTCCGTGAGTTGTTCGTCGGTCGATCTGCGAAGCTCTTCGAACTGCTCGCCCGCGCCCTGCAGCGTCGTACGCAGGAGGCGCTCGAGTCGACGCCGATCCGCCATTGCCACACCGTTTGGCCGCCGGGCACATATACTGTTGGCCGTCACCGGCGGTTGCCCCGCCCGCCCGACGGCAACGACTTTGACGAATCGAACTGACTCTCGAGCATGGACATCCGAGACGCGCTTCGGGGTATCACCTGTCCGACGGTGACGCCGTTCGACGATGGTTCGATCGACGAGTCGGCACTCGCCGACCTGCTCGCACACGTACAAGCGGGCGGGGTCGACGCCGTCTTCCCCTGTGGGACGACTGGCGAATTCCCGAGTCTGACGCCCGACGAACGCCGGCGCGTCGTCGCGGCTACCGTCGAGCGCGCCGACGTCCCCGTCGTCGCCGGAGCCGCCGCCACGAGCGTCGGGGAGACGGTCGCGGCCATCGACCGCGCCGCCGATGCGGGGGCCGACGCCGCCGCGATCGTCGCGCCCTACTTCACCACTGCGAACGCGCCCGCGGGCAACCGGCGGTTCCTCGAGGCCGTCCTCGACGACGCCTCGCTGCCCGTCTTGCTGTACAACATCCCGCAGTGTACGGGCCAGCGCATCGAACCCGAAACCGTGGCCGCCGTCGCGGAGCACGAGGCGGCCCTTGGGCTGAAAGACTCGAGCGGCGACCTCGCGTACTTCCTCTCGGTGCTCCGCGAGACCCCCGACGACTTCCTGTGCCTGCAGGGGTACGACGCGCTGCTGGTTCCCGCCTTGCGGATGGGTGCCGACGGCGGGATCAACGCGCTGTCGAACGTCGTCCCCGACGTACTGTGCGAGGCGCTCGAGCGAGCCGAAGCCGAACGCGGCCGCGAGCTACAACGCGACGCGATTTCGCCGCTGTTCGAGGCGTGTACGACCCACGACTTCGCTCCAGCGACGAAGGCGGCCCTGGCTCACCGCGGCGTCGTCCCCGCCGACGAGGTCCGCCCGCCGCTCGTTCCTGTCGACGACGCGGGGACGGAAGCGATCGGCGACGCCGTCGACGCGGCGCTCCAAGTCGGCGATCGATAGCATTAGTGTGGGTGTCGTAGATGTCTTCTCACGGCGCTCATTTCATACAATTACACGATGGATTAGTAGATAACTAGATGTACAAACCTAACACTGATACTTCAATCAGATATCATTGCTGTTGATAGAGCCGTGCCGAACACACAGTTCGTTTCGGTCACGGTTGTGACGAGGATCATTCGGAGGAGTTGCATTTCGCTCATAAGATGTCATGTTCGGACATGAATACATCATTCCTTCTATCTTGTCTTAAGTTCGGCTTTCTCCACGGTAGTCAAATACTGCCCAATAATAATCGACTTGCTGGAAGTCGCGTACAAAACTATTTACTCGTGTACTAATATTGCTAAGGGTATGAAGGGTGTAGAAACTGTCGAACGCATCTTCACTGCTCCTGAAGCCGAAGCCGAAATGAACGAACGCAGTGAAGTTAAGGCCGTCGCTAGAAGTGGCCTCCGGCGTGACAGATATTTCAGCGAAATCGAAACTGGGACCTTCGTCACGTGGGAGCCGGACGAAGAGCGCCCTGCTGGCTACGATCTGACACTCATTGAGCAAGAATCCATCGAGGCACTTGAGCGCGAAGCAGATATTAAACTCGCTCCCGGCGAGCATCGGCGGAATATCGTCACGCGGGATACCGCACTCAACCATCTCGTCGGCGAGCGATTCCGTGTCGGTGAAGCCATCTGTCGGGGCGATCGACTGTGTGAACCCTGTGGGTATCTACAGCACATCACCGGAAAAGACGTCTTGGATGCATTAGCCCATCGGGGAGGGCTTCGAGCGGACATCCTCGAAAGCGGGATGATTCGTCCCGGCGACAAAATCGAACCGCTCGAATAGTCCTCCCTATTCGTTCGGACCTGGATTGCATTCTCGCTTACGGCCGCCACGACCGATGGTCGGTCGCCCTGTTTGTAGACCGGGGCAGTCAGGAGGAAGGGGACGCGCTTACGGCAGCGCCGTCCGAAGGTCCTCGCGGAGGTCGTCGACACCTTCGATGCCGACCGATAGCCGGACCAAGGTCTCGGGAATGTCCGCGGTGTCCGATCCGTGGCTGACCTCGTCGGGGATCATCAGCGACGGTACCTCAACGAGGCTTTCAACGCCACCCAGACTGGCCCCTGGAGTGAATACATTGAGTCCTTTGACGAACGCCTCGGTTTCGGTTAGTGAGCCGTCGAACTCGAAGGAAAGCATCCCGCTGTATCCCGACATCTGTTCGACCGCGAGATCGTGTTGCGGGTGACTCTCGAGACCTGGATAGTAGACGCGGGCGATGTGGTCGTGGTCCTCAAGGAGGCGAGCGACCGCCATCGCGTTCTCCTCGTGTTGTTCCATCCGTGCCGGCAGCGTCTTGATGCCTCGCGCGACGAGGTAGCAGTCGAACGGCGAAAGCATGTTTCCGAGCCCGATCCGCTGGGAAAACGCCAGGTTCTCAAAGACCTCATCGTCATCGGTGACGATGGCACCGCCGATTGAGTCGGAGTGTCCGTTGAGGTATTTGGTGGTGCTGTGAACGACGATGTCGGCACCCAACTCGAGTGGAGCCTGGAAGTACGGGCTCGCGAAAGTGCTGTCGACCCCGAACGGGATGCCGTGGTCATCGGCGATGTTGGCTATCGAACGGATGTCGCACAGCCGCATCAGCGGGTTCGTCGGCGTCTCTGTCCAGACCAAGTCGGTATCTGAATCGACTGTCGCGGCGACGTTTTCGGGGTTGTGGGCATCGACGAACTCAACGTTGACACCGAAATGCCCGGCGATG
The DNA here is from genome assembly GCF_046097095.1 of Natrinema sp. 74. Lineage (NCBI taxonomy): Archaea > Methanobacteriati > Methanobacteriota > Halobacteria > Halobacteriales > Natrialbaceae > Natrinema > Natrinema sp. 74. The sequence goes on along the minus strand of NZ_CP175698.1, from coordinate 1,302,748 downwards.
AATTCCGTGAGCAGTTTTTCGGTTCCGCTATAGATGGAGTCCGACGAGACAAGGTGACCCCCCGGTGGAACGAGCGACAGCATCGTCGTCGAGATGGCAGCCATCCCCGAGGCGAACGCCAACCCGTGTTCGCCACCTTCGAGGCGGGCTAACTGCCCCTCAAGGGCCGCTCTCGTTGGGTTACTCTCGCGTGAGTAGTCGTGTTCGTTACCATCGTCCCCGCTGGCCCACTCGAAGGTACTCGAGAGATGTACCGGCGGGATGACGTCGCTCGTTCCGCCCTCGTTGGGGTGTGTCGCGTTCTCAGCCGACCCGACGGCGAGCGTCTTAAATCGGTTCTCATGGGCACGATCATCGTGTCGTGTCATAGGTGAACCACCGCAAGTGTATTCTGCACGTTGTCTCTGACAACTACCAGAGAGTTAGGATAGTCGTTTTGGTAACGTCTTCGTTTCTATCCACCAACAATAAGTGACACCGTCTAATGGTATACTGTTGAAGTCCCGTGGTGATCAGTAAGATTCACCCCACGTCATCGTTTGATCGATGCACTGTTTCGTGTTCGTCTACGAATCCGCTTAGTTCTTGGAGGTATGTTTTGAATGCAGTTACCCCTGACTTTGTGATATGGTAGCGCGTTTCGAAGCCATTTTGAGCCCACGCGCGTCGGTCCTCGACGTATCCTGCCTGTTCAAGTTTCTCTGCATGTGAGGCGAGATTCCCATCTGTGAGATCCAGATGATCTCGGACGCGAGTGTACGAGACGTCTCTGTGTTTGTATAGAACCCCCATGATTCGAAGTCGGGTTGGTTGATGGATGAGTTTGAGATCCGATGGGAGATCCATTGTTAGCCTCGATACGCGATGATCCAGCCGGTGACGAAATACGCGGCTCCCTGAATGAATCCGAGGGAAAAGCCTTCTCCGGCGACAGAGACATCTGCCTGGTGAATCGCGATGCTTGCGAGGAGGATCGCGATGCCGGCCAATACCATCGGTGTCAGCATCCATCTCGCGGTGTGCAAGAGAGAGTAGACGACGCCGATGATGGCTGTGAAGATGCCACCAGCGATTCCCATGACGATGTAGATGCTTGCCTCAGAGCCAAGGATAAGGGAGACGCCAGTTGTGACCGCGAAGAACAGGATGGTGAATCCGATTCCAAGGGAGCTTCCGCCGAGTGACGTGTGGTCCTGACCGAGTGTGATCGAGTGGGTGGACCAGAGCATTGCCGTGATGGCGACTGCGCCAGCGATCCATGGGAACCAGAGGACCGAAAGTGCCAGTGAGCCGTTTTCGAGCGTGGAGAGCCACGGATCGGCCGCCGTATAGGAGATCGGAATCGCTGCGATCGCCAGCGCGAACACCATGAGGTTCAATCCGAACACGCGTGCGGTCAGGCTTTCATCGTATCCCTCAATATCAGAGAGCGCCTGTGCTGCTTTGCTTGCGGGGAAGTCCTGAGTCGTATCTTCCGTCATCAGTTCTTCCTTATCGTCGGACACATATATTGAAATTGACCCTTTGTGGGGCAAAGACCGAAATGCCAGCGTTATTGAGATTGTCAGAGGGTTCTAATACCAACACGTGAAGAAACCGAACGTAGATCTCTGTGATACGCTAGCAAGAGCACCGGCTGATACGATCCCTGCCCGATCGTACGACGGCTACGCGACCGAGTGAACATCGACTTTCAGCGAGTGCGAAGTAGTCGACCACGCCCGCACCGATCGCCAGACCGGACGTGTCACGCTGCCGCCCTCTGCCGGTTTCTTTCCTCGTTGTTCACTTCCGCTCCGGTGCCGGCAGTTTAAATACTATGGGGAGCGAACGGACGTATGCCTCCCAGTGAAACCAAAGAGGAGGCGAGACACTATGAGCGACGTACGACAGCACGCGGACGACATCCACGAGCAGTTTTCGGACCACCTCGACGTGAGCGTCGAGGACGTCGAGGAGCGCCTGACCACGCTCGTCGACGAGTACAAAGTACCGATCGACGAGGCGCGCCGGAGCGTCACGAATCACTACCTCGAGGAGGCCGGCTTGGAGCGCGAGGACCTTGCGGGCGGTGACAGCGAGAAAGCCACCATCGAGGACGTCGACGAGCCCGAGGAGTGGATCGACCTCACCGCGAAGGTCATCGAACTCTGGGATCCCCGCAGCGACTCGGTCGCGCAAGTCGGCCTGCTGGGCGATCCGACGGGGACAATCAAGTTCACGAAGTGGGCCAAATCCGACCTCCCCGCGCTCGAGGAGGGCGGTGTCTACGAGCTTCGCAACGTCGTCACCGACGAGTACCAGGGCCGGTACTCGGTCAAACTCAACTCGACGACGGTGATCGAGGAGCTCGACGAAGACATAGAGGTCGGCGACGACACCAGCGAGATCGAGGGCGCGCTGGTCGACATGCAAAGTGGCAGCGGCCTGATCAAGCGCTGCCCGGAGGACGACTGCACGCGCGTCCTCCAAAACGGCCGCTGTAACGAACACGGTGAGGTCGAGGGCGAGTTCGACCTTCGCATCAAGGCCGTTGTCGACGACGGCATCGACGCCCACGAGGTTATCTTCGACAAGGACGCCACCGAGGACCTGACCGGACTGAGCTTAGAGGAGGCCAAGGACATGGCGATGGACGCGCTGGACACGACGATCGTCGCCGACGAAATCGCAGACGACATCGTTGGCACCTACTACCGCATCGAGGGACCGACCTTCGGTCGGTACGTCTTGGCCGACGAGGTCGACGAACTCGACGAGCCGGCGGATGCAGAGGAACTGCTGATCAAAGCGAGGTCGATGTGATATGAGCCAGGCAGAACTCACCCGCGAAGTCGCCCGCCGCGTCTTCGCCTCCGAATTCAACGATTCGACGTACGCCTTCAAAGAGAGCGACGACGAGCGCGCGCCCAACTACGCGTTGCTCCCGACGGGCGACCGCGCGAACCGCGTGTTCGTCGCCGGCACGCTGACCGAGACCGAAGACGTCGGCGATGAGAGCGAGTACTGGCGCGGCCGGGTCGTCGATCCGACCGGGACGTTCTTCGTCTACGCCGGTCAGTACCAGCCGGAGGCCGCCTCGGTCCTGCGGGAAACGGAGCCGCCAGCGTACGTCTCCATCGTCGGCAAACCGCGCACGTACGAGACCGACGACGGCACGGTCAACGTCTCCCTGCGACCCGAGTCCATCGCGGTCGTCGACGACGCCACCCGCGACCGCTGGGTCGTCGAGACCGCCGAGCGCACCCTCGATCGCATCGAGGCCTTCGAGGAGTGGGAAAGCGAGCAGGAAGCGCCGGAAAGCGGTTCGACCGCGCCCACGAACGAGTACGCCCAGATGGCCCGCGAGCAGTACGACTCGCCCGTCGTCAACTACCGCAATGACGTGATCCAGGCGCTCGAGAGCCTCGAGACCGTCGATTCGGACGACGCGGAAGCGTCCGTCTGATCCAGCGACCGATCCCACTTTTCGTTTTTCGACCGAGCAGTAGCGACGCCGAGTCGATCCCGGCGACTGCCCTCGGCTGTGACGCGAGGAAGGCGACACCGTGGTAGTCGCCTCGAGTCCGACCGCCGTTCGCTTCGGCTCAGGCTCTCGTCTGACTAATGGTTAAGTGTCGTGAACGACGAGTAGGGGTATCGATGGGGAACAAGAACAAGACCATCTCGTTTCGGGTCAACGAGGACGCGTTCGCGGCGCTACAGGAGATCGCCGAAGAGCGCGACATCTCGCTGTCGGCCGTCTTTCGGGACTACGTCGACCGGCTCGTCGAACACGACGGCCAGGTCGAGGTCGTCCCCGAGGCCGACCTCGAGGCCCGAACCGAATCGGACGCGGACGACGACGTCTCGTTCCCGCCGACCGTCGAGGTCCCAAAGCGGTTCATCCGCGAACACGAGCGGCTCGAACTCGAGGCCGAGCATCTCCGGGAGCAACTCGACGAATACAAGGCCTACGTCAATGACCTGCAGGACCGACTCGAGGACGGAGAAGACGAGGTGCTGTTGCTCGACGAGTTAGACGACGAAGACGAATCGTACCAGCTCCGGTAAGTACAGCGCGCGCGTTCGTTCCGAGCGGGTCACAGACGGTCGGGCCCAGCCGCCGCGCTATCGGGCGAGATCCTGCTTTGTCTGTCGAATCTCGTCGCGGTTCTCGTCTGCGCCGTCGACTCGAGCGAGCCCTTCGGCCGCCTCGAGCGTCCGAACGGCACTATCGAGGAAGGAAAGCACGTCGCCGGAGTAGGCATAGACCATGTAGTCGTCGGTCATCACGTCGACGATCGCGTCGGGGCCGAGCCCCTGTGCGCGCAACTCGAGCAAGTACCGCATGAATTTCCGCTCTGGACAGCCACAGTAGGGGTTGTTATCGCAATCGCAGTCGAGGAAGTCCTGTGCGAAGTCGAGGATCCGATCGCGGGTTGCGTCGTCTAACTTCTCTATGCCGTCGCCCTGGAAGAGCACGTCAAGCGTCGCGCCCTTGAACGCTCCCTTTGGGATGTTCGTCTCGAGCTGGGAGCTGAGCTGGCGGTGGTTCTTGACGTAGATCTTGTCGGTGATGGCCACGCGTTGACTGTCCTAACGGCTGTGCGCCGAAAAACGTCTCGGTCACGGTCCGACGAACCGGGCGAGCGCGACCGGTCGTCTTCGCCGTTCGAAATCGCGCGGTACGGAGTCGCATACCTCGATCTCGGAGTCGTAACGTATTTCAGGCCAACCGCGTGTAGAATAGCGTGCAAGCGCGTCCGGGTTGGGGTAGTGGTTATCCTTCAGCCTTGTGGAGGCTGAGACGCGGGTTCGATTCTCGCACCCGGACTTCCTGCGGCGTTATCGCGAACGGAGTGAGCGATGGCTCGGAGCAGTCTTGCTGCTCCGGTGAACAAACTCGTGAGCCGACGGAATCGTCAGAGGTTTCTAACCCGTCGGACGCGGCCGAGATGATGGCGCTCGACTCGAGCGCGTATCTGAAGGAGTGGCGCACTCAGGCGCTCGGGTTTAGCCGCCGGCTGCCGTATCGAACGGTATGGCTGACGCCCGATTCGACGGGCCGCTTGACGAGCCGCGGCGTGCGGTTCTGGCCTGGCTCGTCACGGCAGTCCTCGCCGCTTTCGCGATCGCACACGGGCTCGTCGGCTCGTATCGCTGGTTCATCTTTACCGGCTTCGCGGTCGCGATCATCGTGTTGCCGGCGGCCGCGTTTCGCGAGCCGCGCGCGATACCGCCGTGGCCGTTGCTCGTTCTCGTCTTGCTGCCGATCGCCGACGCGGCGACGTTCGGACGGTCGTTTCTGACCGCGATCGCCGTCTACGTGGCCGTCGCTGCGGTCGCGCTCGTGGCTGCGGTCGAACTCGATCGGTTCACGGCGGTCCAAATGAGTCACTCCTTCGCGGTCGCGCTGGTTGTCCTCGTGACGCTGGCCGTCGCTGGCGGCTGGCACGTCGCCCAGTGGGCTGCCGACGTGGCCGTCGGGACCGACTACCTCCTGACCGATCGCTCACAGGAGGCGGCTAATCGGGCGCTAATGTATGACTTCGCCTACGCGGCCGCTGCCGGCCTGCTCGCGGGCGTTCTCTTCGACCGGTACTTCCGTCCCTACTCCGGTCGCGTCGCCGGGCGACCGAGCGCGTCCCGTGGCCCACAGCCGTCCGCGGAGTCGGTTCCGGACCCCGTGCCGTCCCTGCTCCGCGATCGGCTCGACGCCTCGGACGCGCTCGTCAGGCGGCTCTCGCGGATCACGCAGGCCTCCCTCGTTGCGCTCTTGCTGTTCGGATTGGTCCGCCGGGACCTGACGACCGTCGTCAACGCCGGCGTCGCGCTGGGGATCACGGTCCTCCCCGCCGTCCTCGAGCGAGACGCCAAATTTCCCCTCGAGCCGGGGCTCGTGTTCTGGCTCACGGCGGCCGTCTTCCTCCACGCGCTCGGCTCGGCCGGCCTCTACGGGGTCGTCGGTCAGTGGGACAGTTTGACGCACACGATCTCGGCGTCGATCGTCGCCGCGGCGGGCTACGCGGTCGTCCGGGCAATCGACCTTCACTCCGACGAGGTGTACCTGCCGACGCCGATGCTGTTTGCCTTCATTCTGATCTTCGTCCTCGCTTTCGGCGTCGTCTGGGAGCTCCTCGAGTTCGCCATCGACGAGAGCGCACGGCTGCTTGGGACGCAGGCGGTTGTCGCCCAGTACGGGCTTAGCGATACGATCGTCGATCTCGTCTACGACACCCTCGGTGCCGTCGTCGCCGCGGTCTGGGGATCGTTCTACCTCACCGATCTCTCTCAGCGCATCGCGGGGCGACTCGAGGGCTGACGGATCGTTCGTCTCGCTCTCACTCCGCCGCGTCCGTCAGTCGCTGTACCTCGTCGTCGGACAGCGACAGCTGCGAGGCGGCGACGTTCGACTCGAGGTGGCCGGGATCGGACGTACCCGGGATCGGGAGGATGACCTCGGAACGCTCGAGCAGCCACGCCAGCCCGACCTGTCGCCGGGTGGCGTCGTGTTCGTCGGCGATTTCGTCGAGCAGATCGCCGTGTTCGTCCAGATCGTCGCCGTTGATGGGGGCCCATGGGATGAAGCCGATGTCGTGCTCCTCGCAGTACTCGAGGGCCTCGCGGCTGCCGCGGTCGTTCAGGTTGTACCGGTTCTGGACGGTCGCGACCTCGACGTGCTCGCGGGCGCGCTCGATGAGGTCGACCGAGACGTTGCTAAGACCGACCTGCTCGACGAGTCCGTCGTCCTGAAGTTCGGCGAACGCCTGTACGGAGTCCTCGAACGGCGTGTCCTCGTCGTCGGGCCGGTGGAACTGGTAGAGGTCGATGGTCTCAGTCTGAAGCCGATCGAGCGACGTGAGGGCCTGATTGCGGATGTAGTCGGGGTCGCCGTGGGCGATCCACTCGCCCTCCCGGTTGCGCAGCAGGCCGGCCTTGGTCGCGACCAGCACGTCGTCGGGGTCGCCGATCGCCTCGCCGATGAGCCGCTCGCTGACGGCGGGGCCGTAGGAGTCGGCCGTGTCGATGAAATCGACGCCGCAGTCGACGGCGTGTTCGACGACCTCGCGTGCGGTCTCCTCGTCGTCGGGCGCGCCGATAATGTCCTCGCCGGTCAACCGCATCGCGCCGAATCCGAGGCGGTGGACGGTATTCCCGCCGATTTCGAACGTGTCGCTCTCGTTGGTGATCGAGTTGCTGCTCACGGATGTACTGACAGTCCCGTGCCTCTTGAGGGATGGGCTTCCCCGAACGGAATGCCGGTTTGCGCTCGCCGCGCGTTATCTGTCACGCCGGCTCCCCTCGACGTCGGTGCGCTCGTACAGCGGACACCGGGCGACGCTCTCGGCGTTCGTCTCCGGGAGCATGTACTGCTTCCACTCTCGTTTCCGCGAGTCGACGAAGTCCCCGGCGTCGGGGTGCATCTCGACGTCGTCGTAGGCCGCCAGCCGGTCGCGGATGATCGTCCGGGCCTCCTGCCCGTCGTCGTCAAGCCCGGTCAGCCCCTCGAAGATCCCCCACGGCTGGACGGTGATCTCGAGGCCGTGGGGCGTAAACCGGCTCCGCCGGCGCTCGTAGAACGGCGCGCGGCCGACGAGGAAGGTCGGCTCTCCGGCGAAGCAGTACTGCCACTTCGGGTGGTCGGGGTCGGTCGGCACCGACGCGGGCCACGGTTCGGGATCGTTCGCCTGCAAGTACCGCAACACCGACCAGAACTGGCGCTTGTACGCCTCCGTGGACGGCTCGTCGGCCACGGCCGGATCTTCCTCGGGCGGCCGGAAGAGCACCACCAGCGACGGGTACTCACCGAAGCGCTCGTAGCGCTCGAGGAACTCGGTCAGCGGCTCGACCAGTTCGGCCAGCGCCTCCTCGTCGATCGGCGACTCCGGGAAGACGTACCGGAAGTCCCCCTTCCGCTGGGCCTCGACGGCGAAGTAACACGGGTACGGCGCGGCCTCGTCGGTCATCGTCTCGCGGAACGTCCGGTACCGCGTCGCCTTCCAGTCGGCCAGTTCGCCGGCCGCGAGTCGCTCCTCGAGCCGGTCTCTCTCGAGCAGTTCCACGGCCGTTGTTACGCCCGTTTAGCGGATAAACCTCGAGCCGACGCTCGCCGAGTGGCTCCACCGTCGGCTCCCGGCCGTCTCTCGCTTCCGGCAGTCGAACTCGAGTTCGGACCAGCCGACGGGAGCGGGGGAATCGAGTGCGCCGCTCAGCCGTCGGTGATGAACGAGTTTCGCACCGGCGGATAGCTCACAATCGTCGAGAGCCGCAACGTATACGACAGCAGGAACGCGAGCGGGGCGAAGGCGACGGCACACAGCAGGCTGAACGCGACCTGTAGCATCGTCTCCGAGACCGGCGGCCGGATCGAGGCGTCGTAGACGAGCATCGCGACCGCCGAACTGCCGACCGCGACGAAGCCGACGTACAACAACAATCTGGAGAGCGCGGCGATCTCCCGCTGGACGTACAGCGTTTTCGTATACTGCCTCGAGACGTTGAACATCCGCAGCGTCTTCTCCAGTCGGTCGAACGGCTCCGCCGGCATCGGCTCGAACTCCTCGTGTTGAAGGTGCTCCGCCGCGCCGATCAGCCACGCGCTGTTTACTCGTAACATGGCCGACAGCAGTTCGAAGGAGCCGAACTCGGCATCCTCGAGCGCGCTGTGCATCCGATCGGTGTTGGTCGCGAGCTGTTTCCGGACGACCTCTGCACGGCGCTGTAGCTCCTCGTCATCGGTGGCGGAAACGACCTCGCTGACCGACTCACCAGATTCTTCGATCGTTTCCACTAACACGCGCAGAAACGCTATGGGGGTGGGTTGGATGGCCGATACGTCGGCCAAGTCCTTGAGATTGCGCCGGAGGTCGCGCACCCCTTCGTCTCGCTCGTTGAGGTCGTGGGGCTTCCCGAACTCGCGAGAGAGGACGAGCTGGTTGATCGTAATCGTGATCGGGACGAGCGTGAGGTTCCCGGCGATGAAGACGCTCAACAACAGCGGTGCCGGTCCCGCAGCCGTTATTCCGATGACGCCCATCCACGTGAGAACGAAAAACACGACGAACACTGTGGTCGAAAACAGTCCGGCGACGACCCAGCGATTCGCGTCGATGAGCAGCCACTGGTTGATCGACGTCTCGACGACGTACTCCGGAACCGGACTGGTCGTCGCGACATCGACCGCCTCGTCGGAATGGCTCATCGGTCGCCGATAGCGGTTCGAGGCCGAAAACGTCGCTGCCGGAACTCCCATTGGTGCAGGAGGCCTCGCGCCCGTCCTCGAGCGAGAGCCGACCCACGCGCGCCCGCCCTCGAGCGTGACCCACGTGATGATAGCTGATCCGCGTGACGATACATGCCCGACGATTCGGCCACCCGGTTCTCCGGCCAGTCGGTTCTCTCGTTTCCCGTTCGTACTCGAAGACCGATCGCGATCGTCCGTGAATTCGTGTTGATTGACACCAATGCACATGACCTAACTGCTCGGCGACCGTAGCCGTCGTGTGGTCTCTCCCGGGCAGATATACGCCGCGGTCTGTATCGGCCTCCTGCTCGCCGCGTTAGGGATCTGTCTCCCGGTTCTCGGCGGCATTTTCCGGGACGGCCTCGAGCGACGGCACGACCGCCGATCCGAAGCGAACGATCGCGACGCTGCGGCCGATCCGTCCGTTCGACCGTCGACCGCTCCGCTCGAGGAGGACACGACGGCGGAATCGAGACTGACGTGTCGGCAGTGCGGAGCGGAGAACGATCCCGCGTTTACGTACTGTCGATGCTGTGTAGAGTTACTTTGAGCCCGCGATCCGCACCGTGTCTCCCGAGTCGTGACCGTCCAAAAGGCAGGCGCTTACGTCCCAGTTGCGGACGAACTCGAACAGCCGAGTCTGTATGCAGGTTAGTTTCGAATCCACTCCAGCAAGACGCCTACACCTTTTACGACGTGGTAGCTGGTGTGGACGGCCCAGTCGGCGAATAGCACGACCAGCAAACCGTAGCATTCGAACCACAGACTGACGGCGACAGCAACTAGCCCTGCGACAACGACCCCTTTCCGCAGGATCCGTTGCCAGAGCTAGCGCCGGTGGCCGTCGAACCCCCCGGAGAGCAGTAGTGGCGTCTCGTCGGTCCTGCGGGGCCGGTTCAGTCCCTCTGATTCGAGCCGAGCCCAACTGCGGATTTCTCCCGTCTACGTCGCCCTTATAGGTATCTCCGGAGCAATCCGCGTCTGACTATTGTCGCTCTGCGTTTCGCGCAGAAAGCATGCAGGCACGGGACGAAGTACAAAACCGTCGTCTCCGGCTACATCGACCTTGTGAAGACCGCTATTGTAGCGCTGACGAGCGAGTCGGAATTGAATATACCTTCATAACCCTTCAGTGGCACATCCGCTACTATGGCTTACGACGGCCTGACAGACGAGGAAGATCCAGACCTCGATAGCCATCGACTCGGAAACTTCAAACAGGGATGGACCTGCGCGGTTGAGGGACAGGAATACAACAAGGTCCTTGACGAACTCAAGTGGAACAACCTCGGATGGCGACTCGGCACACTCTTTGATGACACGTCCGAAGAAATGAAAGAGGAACTATTCGAGTGGTGCGTGCGACAACAGAAGGAGAACACAGACCACGAGTGACAAAGTCGCTCGCACACTGTTACCCTTCTCACACACAACTCTGGCTGACGAGTGACGATACGCGCCGACCTGAATCAAGGAATTCCCGATACGGATTGGAAGACGGATATCCACGGAATCACGCCCATTGTATCCTGTCCCCTCTGATTCATCCCGAATGAGGGAACAAACCGATACGTATACAGCACGTACAATGTGGTGAAACGCCCGACGGTGACGAGGCGTGCCCGGTTCAAACTACTCCAGGACTTGCAGGGACGCTGCTGCCGAAATCCATTGCTGTACGGTCAGCGTAGAACGGTTTGGAGAAGGATGCCGCCTCCCGGATTGAACTGAAATCAGACGTGCTCGCCGTGCTGTGCGCGTCTGATAGAGTTCAAATCCAGTCGTGAGCATTTTCACTGCTCACGTTGTCCGCAGGAAAATGCCGCCTCCCGGATTTGAACCGGGGACAGCTCGATCTTCAGTCGAGTGCTCTCCCAGTCTGAGCTAAGGCGGCCTATTCCTTTCTCCGTCCATGGTATAAAAAAGGATTTCGAATCGGAGCCGTCGTTCCCGTCCACTCACAGGAGTTCCGTCACCGGTTTCGCCTGTCACTCTGTGACGGGCTAACGGGAACACCCTCACGTCTTCTCACGTAAGCGACGCGAACGACACGTTACACACCGAATACGGTGACGCCCACGGACGATTACGCACCGTCTGTTGGATTATCGAATATTCAAGACACGCTTTTGCGCCCTGGGGGGTAATATCGTGTTATGGAAGCCCTTACCTCGAGCCAGGAAGCAGAGGAGCTGTCCGCCGACACGATCCTCGAGTTGCTGGCGAACCGACGGCGGCGCTATCTGCTCTACGCGCTTCGCGGCCAGAAAGATCCGATCGAACTGTCGACGCTGGCCGAGACGGTCGCCGGCTGGGAACACGACGTGCCGCCCGACGAGGTTGCGAAAAACGAGTACAAGAGCGTCTACGTCTCGTCGGTCCAGTGCCACGTCCCGAAGCTGGACGACGCCGGCGTCGTCGACCATGACGAGGACAACCACACCGTCGTCCTCGCGGACAACTTCGATCAGCTCGAGCCGTACCTCCGGATCGTCGTCAAAGACGAGCCGGAGAACTCGACGCTCCACGCCGCCCTCCAGACCGAGTCGGGCGACGGCCTGCTTGGCCAGATCCGGGAAAACGTTGCGCGGCTCAAGCAGTGACTACCGCTGCTCCCTGGACGGAGATCGTGCATAGTGGGTGATTAGTCGATTCGTCGGGCTCGAGGGCTCGAATACGCCGCTCTGTTCTGCGATCGCCGTCACGTTCGGGTCGCCCTCGCAGACACTGCTCTGACTCACGCGTTGTTCGACAGAGAAATAGGCTCGTCACGACGCTGTCGCTCACGAGCGGTTCCGCCAGCGGTAGTGGGCTCGGGCGGGTTCGAACCACCGACCTCGGCCTTGTAAAGGCCGCGTCATGACCAGCTAGACCACGAGCCCGCATTCGGGTTGAGTGCCCCCGTCCGAATAACCTTTACTTTCTCGCGGTGCAGGTATCCTGCATGGTGCTCGAGCGCGTATGGAAAGGTCTCCTCGCGGTCGCGATTCTCGGCCTCGGCGGTTTCGTCCTCGTACAGGCCGGATTCGTCTCCCCGCCCTGGGGGCCGGACGGAGGGACCGCCCGCGTCGTCGACAACGAGTCCGATGACGAACCGACGGCCGTCATCGATGTTGAGGTCGCAACCTCTCGCCAAGAGAAATATACCGGCCTGAGCGATCACGAATCCCTCGAGCCGGGCAACGGTATGCTATTCGTCTACGAGCAAGAGCAAAGCCGGACGTTCGTAATGCGGGAGATGGACTTCCCCATTGATATCATCTACATCGGTGCCGACCACGAGATCACGTCGATCCATCACGCCCGCGCGCCCGGTCCTGACGAGAACGGCAACAATATCGAGTACCCCGGTCGCGGGAAGTGGGTGCTCGAGGTCCCGCGTGGCTATACCAACGAGACGGGAATTGAGGTCGGCGACCGCGTCGAGATCGATCTCGAGTCGAACCAGACGATCATCCCCGGGATCAGTGCGAGCGCCGGTGCGCTTGCACCCATCGCGACGAGCGGCGAACTGGGGGCGCGACGAGCGGTCGAACGCGTGACCTATTTCGATTCGTAGGTAATTCTTATTGCCGACGGTCCCTGACCCTCGTCAATGAGCAGCGCCGATCTCGACGAGGATGATCCGTTCGAGGAGCAACGCGAGGCGGTCGAGAACCCGATGAAGCGCCTGTTCCTCGAGTACGGGTCGAACTACCTGGCCGCGGCGACCCTCGGCGTGATCGCCAGTATCGCCGCTCGGATCCTCGATCTGCTTCCAGCGCTGATGCTGGGGGTCGCGATCGACGCCGTGATCCGACAGGAGATCGGCTACGTCGAGGCCTTTCCGATCGGCGGGGGGCTGATCGCGCCGTACGTCCCCGAGGGCCGGATGGCCCAGTTTTGGCTGACGATCGGGATCATCGCGGGCGCGTTCCTGCTCTCGGCGGTGTTTCACTGGACCCGCAATTGGGGCTTTAACACCTTCGCACAGAACGTCCAACACGACGTGCGGACCGACACTTACGACGAGATGCAGCGGCTGAACATGGGATTTTTCGCCGACAAGCAGACCGGCGAGATGATGTCGATCCTCTCGAACGACGTCAACCGCCTCGAGAAGTTCTTGAACGACGGAATGAACTCCCTGTTCCGGCTGGTCGTGATGGTCCTCGGCATCGGCGGCTTACTGGTCGCGATCAACTGGCAGCTGGCACTGGTCGCCTTGCTACCGGTGCCGCTGATCGCCCTCTTTACGTACTTCTTCATCAAGACGATCCAGCCGAAGTACGCCGAGGTACGCTCGACCGTCGGCAAAGTCAACTCCCGACTCGAGAACAATCTCGGCGGCATCCAGGTCATCAAGTCCAGCACGACTGAATCCTACGAGTCCGACCGCGTCGAGGATGTCTCGCGGGAGTACTTCGACGCCAACTGGGGGGCGATCCGCACCCGGATCAAGTTCTTCCCCGGCTTGCGGGTCCTCGCGGGGATCGGCTTCGTCATCACCTTTCTCGTCGGCGGGCTCTGGGTCATCGGTGGCCCGCCGGGGCCGTTCTCAGGCGAACTGAGCACCGGGATGTTCGTCGTCTTCATCCTCTACACCCAGCGCTTTATCTGGCCGATGGCCCAATTCGGGCAAATCATCAACATGTACCAGCGCGCCCGCGCCTCGAGCGCCCGCATCTTCGGGCTGATGGACCAGCCGAATCGCGTCGGCGAGGACCCTGACGCGTCTGACCTCGAGGTCACCGAGGGGAGCGTCGCGTACGACGATGTCTCCTTTGGCTACGACGAGGACGAGGCGATCATCCGAAACGTCGATTTCACCGTCGACGGCGGCGAGACGGTCGCACTGGTCGGACCTACTGGGGCCGGCAAGTCGACGGTCCTCAAACTCCTCTTGCGGATGTACGACGTCGACGAGGGGGAGATCCGTATTGACGGCCAGAACGTGCAAACCGTCACCCTCCAGAGCCTGCGCGAATCACTGGGCTATGTCAGTCAGAACACGTTCCTGTTCTACGGCAGCGTCGCGGAGAACATCACCTACGGAACCTTCGACGCCGATCGCGAGGACGTGATCGAGGCCGCGAAGATGGCCGAGGCCCACGAGTTCATCACCAATCTTCCCGAGGGCTACGACACCGAAGTCGGCGAGCGCGGCGTCAAGCTCTCGGGCGGCCAGCGCCAGCGAATCTCGATCGCCCGCGCGATCCTTCGCGATCCCGACATCCTCCTGTTAGACGAGGCGACCAGCGACGTCGACACCGAGACCGAGATGCTCATCCAGCGCTCGATCGACGACCTCGCCGCCGACCGAACCACGTTCGCCATCGCCCACCGACTCTCGACGATCAAGGACGCCGATCAGGTCCTCGTCCTCGAGGGCGGCGAGATCGTCGAACGGGGCACGCACGACGAGTTGCTCGCGAGCGACGGCCTCTACTCACACCTCTGGGGCGTCCAGGCCGGCGAAATCGACGAGTTACCACAGGAGTTCATCGAGCGTGCACAGCGCCGACAGGCGCGAACGGAAGTCGGCGGTGACGACGACTGAGTCGGTGTCGGCCCACCTCGCTCAAAACGATTCCTGTTCGCGCTGGTCGTCCTGGTCCGGCGCGCCCTCGTCCTGTCTGTCTTCGCCCGCTGCGGGCGGCGTTCGATCGCTGTAGTTCTTCCGCCCGATGGCCTCGTCGCCCACCATGGTCATGATCGCTCCCTCGAGTTCCCCGTAGTCTCGATACTCATCTTCCCCCAGCGGCCCGATGACCGCCTCGAGCGTCGTCGTCTCCCCGCTCATCTCGATCTCCTCGTCGCCGTACCGTTCGAGCAACTCGTCGTGGCCGATCGGATACTCCTCGTCCTCGAGGTCGTCTCGCAGGTCACCGAGGTCGACGCCGAGCTCGCGGTTATCGTCGGGCATACTCGATGGTTCGTGACGGTGCACAAACGGGTTCGCCCTGCGCTCGCCACGGGATGGCGGATCTGCAAGCGAGTGTTCGAAACCGGCGGTCCGACGGCGGCTACCGCGGGTTTCATGTCCGCGCGGTCGGCATACCTTCGCATGGACCTCTCCGACGCGACGTGGACCGACGTGCGCGACCTCGAGACGGACCTCGCGGTCGTCCCCGTCGGAAGCACGGAACAACACGGGCCCCACGCGCCCCTCGGGACTGACGTGTTGACCGCCGAAGCGGTCGCCGATGCCGGGATCGAGCGATCCGACCGCGAGGTCGTGCGCGCGCCGCCGATTCCGGTCGGGATCGCGGAGGAACACCGCCAGTTTCCCGGGACGATGTGGGTCTCCGAGGACACCTTTCGGGACTACGTCGGCGAAGCCGTCTCGAGTCTCGCACACCACGGCTTCGACCGCGTCATCATCGTCAACGGTCACGGCGGCAACGTCGACGCCCTTCGGGAAGTCGGCGGCCGGCTTACTCGGAACGGCGACGCCTACGTCGTCCCGTTCACGTGGTTCGAGGGCGTCGGCGAACACTCCGCCGACATGGGTCACGGTGGCCCCCTCGAGACCGCCCTCTTGCGCCACTGCGAGCCCGAACTGATCCGCGAAGAGCGGGTCGACGAGGGCCGCGCGGGCGCGGCCGACGGCTGGGGCGACTGGACGAGTTACGTCAATCTGGCCTACGACGCGGCGGAGTTTACGGAAAACGGCGTCGTCGGCGACCCCACGGCGGGCGACGCCGATCGGGGGGACGAACTGCTCGAGCTAGCGGGCGACGCGCTGGTGCGGCTGCTCGACGCGGTCGCGGAGCGAGACGTTTCGCGGCCCGAGCGCCGATAGCGAGCGACGACGGGCGGCCGGTACGAAACGCCGGCTATCTGGCTGTTACCGCCGGCGTCTGCGGCCCTGTCACTCGTCCTCGGACTCGCCCTCGTCCGCGGCGTCAGCGTCAGCTTCGTCCGCGTCGTCTCCATCGTCTGTTTCGTCGGCCTCCGAGGCGCTCG
This sequence comes from Natrinema sp. 74, assembly GCF_046097095.1. Lineage (NCBI taxonomy): Archaea > Methanobacteriati > Methanobacteriota > Halobacteria > Halobacteriales > Natrialbaceae > Natrinema > Natrinema sp. 74. Next base: position 1,286,574 of record NZ_CP175698.1, on the reverse strand, counting down.
GTCCCGTTCCCTCGAGCGTGCCGCGAAGCGCCGGGATCGTGGACGCGAGTTCGCTCACTTGGCTGCCCGCCTCGGAGATATCGGTGATCGCGTCCTCGAGGGCTTCGATCTCCGCCTCGAGATCGTCGGCATCGTCGAAGGCGTCGGCGCGCTGGCCCATGGTGAACCACTTCTTGGCGTCGTGGAGGTGATCCTCGGCGTCACCGGCGTCCAGCGCGGAGTTCAAGCCGTTGAGAACCCCCAGCACGTTATCCGCGTCGGCCTCCCAGATGTCGTCGGCATCGGGCAGCGCCGCCCAGGCGTCTGCGAGCGAGGACTCGACGTCCGCGCGCATCTCGTTGGCCGCTTCCCCGAACAGTTCGTCATCGTCGCCGAACGTGGCTTGGCTCATGTCACCGTCTTTGCGGGCACCGGGGTTAAAAGATCGCCCGAAAGTGAAAGTGGAATCTGCCGGGAGCGTTCCGGTATCGGTCGAACGGCGCTCGGATTTCGAAAGGGAGGTCACTCCGACTGTGTCGGTCGCCGACTGAAAGCGATGGCATCGCCGAATCCGACGCCGTGGATGCTCCGCTCGAGTCGACTACCGGGACCACAAAGCATATTCTATCACCGTCCAATTTTCCGGATAGGACGGTGAACAGCGGGTAGGGGTACTCGCAGTTTCTGTTCACCATTTATCGACCGTCGAGCGGTGCACAGGCGATGCTTGCGAGTAGCCGTTCCGATAACAGCGTGCTTTCGTGTCGATCGTCGTCGCGTCCTTACTCTCGAACCGACTCGAGGCGCATCAGCGGATAGCCGTCCGCCATTTCCATGCAGGTAACGACCTCGCAGTCCTCGTAGTCGACGACGATCTCGACCTCGAGGAAGCGTCCCGTCAGTTCGGTGTAGTCGGCCGCAGACTCGGCGAGTTCGGCCTCGAGCTCGTCGCGCTGGACCGCGACGGTGACGGCCGTGCAGTGGGGCTGGTTTTCGATCGCTTCCTCCATCGCGGCCTCGAGGCTCGCGGCGCTGTCGGGTGAAAGCGGCGTCCCGGCGAACTGGTGGTAGAGCGAGCCGAACTTGATGCCGGCCTCGAAGCAGGCGGCTTCGGCGTCCGTGGGAGATGTGTCCGTGGCCATGTATACGCGGTCGCGTAGGGTCGGTAAGGGGATTGCGATGAGCCCAAACCGGCAGAGATGGTTTCCGCATCTGGTGAGCGTACAGCACCGCCGTGTGTTGAGAGAGGCGTAGTGAGAGACCGTTCTGCTATTGTGGACACGAGGGTTCCCATGCCCTCCTCAGCCGATTTCTGCTCACGAGCTTCGCCCGGTCGCATGGTTCACGGGACCGTCGGTCCCGTGCTACCGTTTGCGCAGAGTCATCGGCAGCCCGCACTCGCGTCGGACTGCCGACAGCGCGCCACCGCACGTGACGTATCAGGGAGGAACGAGCCGTGAGCGGTCGCCCTTTCTTCGAGCGACGCGTGCCACCACCGCCCGCGCTCCGGGCGAACCGCATGGTACTTATCGGCGCTAGCCTTCACACCGAACGAATGGCACAGTCAGTCCTGCTCACTGGGGCTGCGGGGCGGGTCGGAGAGGCCATCCTTGGCGGCCTCGCGGACGACCACGAGTGGCGATTGGTAGACCGCGATCCGCCGACCGACGAGCAGCCGGGCGAGTTCGTCGTCGCGGACATCACCGACGACGAGGCCGTCCGCGAGGCGATGGACGGCATCGACGTCGTCGTCCACCTCGCGGGCGATCCGCGTCCGGAAGCACCGTGGAACAGTGTCTTGACAAACAACATCGACGGCACGCAGACGGTCTTCGAGGCGGCCGTTGACGCCGGCGTCGAGAAGGTCGTCTTCGCCTCGTCGAACCACGCCGTCGGCAACTACGAGACCAACGAGCGCACGCCCGCGATGTACCGCGAGCACGACGACTACCTGCTGGACGGTACCGAACTTCCGCGACCGAGTAACCTCTACGGCGTCTCGAAGGCTGCCGGCGAGACGCTGGGTCGGTACTACCACGATGAGCACGACCTCTCGGTCGTCTGCGTCCGCATTGGGAACCTCACTGAAGGCCACCCGCCGATCGACTACGAGCGTGGGCAGGCGATGTGGCTCTCCTACCGCGACTGCGCACACCTCTTCGATCGCTGTATCCGGGCCGACTACGGCTACGAAATCGTTTACGGCATCTCCGACAACGACCGGAAATACTACTCGCTCGAGCGGGCTCGTGACGTGTTGGACTACGACCCGCAGGACAACTCCGCGAACTACGACTGAGCTTCCGCCTAGTGTTCTTATAGATAATTATTCTGCCCGAATTCGGCGTAACCATACGCTCTGGCTACTTCTCTCCCAAATCACGTGGCGATGTATGGCTCCATCTACTTGTTGAACATCGTTGAGAAGATATGGTCAACTTGAAAATAAAACGCTGGATGAGAGGGGTGAAACGTGGAGACACCTCACTTCACGTTTGACTGCTCTCAAGTATCAGCTACAGCTCTTCCAAGATTTCTTCTTTCTTCTCTTCAAATTCCTCCTCATTGATGAGGTTCTTATCGCGCATCTGTTTTAGTTCCTCAAGTCGGTCTGCAGTGGTAGATGCGGCCGTTTGACTTGTCTCTCCCGCCTGTATTTCGTGCATCCGTTTACGGACATATTCTATGGCGTTTTCGCCTTCCGTTCCGACGAAAAATATAAATTCTACTGTCCTCCCGCCGGATTGAGTTACCTTGAGCGTTGTTCCGTTGTCCTCTACTTCACTAATATTCGTATAGGGGACGCTGAAGCTATTGTCCGTCGAGTAGTAGAAAATACGTCGGTCAGTAACGACTGTGGTACGCATGTGCCCCTTCTTGTATCGAGGCTCATCGTCAGGGTTCCAGCTTAACTGCAGGTTTGGATGTTCATATCTTTGAACAAAGTGTGGTTGCTCCCCTTCATCGAGATGGCTGACGATAGAAGAGTACGATGACTTGGCGATTAACCCCGTTTTTACTGTTCCTGAGTCTTCAAGGACCTCTTTCGTGACCGAGTCTCCTCTGGCGTTTTTCACCAGTACGTCTACGTCCATCTTCCAGCATAGAGAACAGATCAGCACGTGAAAAAGGTATCCGCCACCGAAGCGCTTGCTCGTTCTACCACCTCCGTTATCGCATATCACCATTTGGAGCAAAGTCAGAGATGAAATGAGAGTACGAGTCACAGGATAGCTCCGCGAACCGCGACTGACGGTATCAGGACCGATCGCACCTCGCGTTTGACAAAGCCGGCAACCGATTCCGACGAGCCGCGCCCTTTTGTCGCTCGGAGTGGCACCTCCCGCCATGGAGTACACGACGCTTGGCTCGACCGGTATGACGGTCAGCCGCATCTGTCTCGGGTGCATGAGCTTCGGCACGGGGCGGGAGTGGATGCTCGAGCCCGACGAGAGTCAGGAGCTCATCGACCGCGCGATCGATCTCGGGATCAACTTCTTCGATACGGCGAACGTTTACTCGACGGGCGAATCCGAGGAGATCCTTGGCGACGCGCTCGCAGACTACGACCGCGATTCGCAGGTCGTCGCGACGAAAGTCTTCGGGGAGATGGATCCCGACGATCCGAACGCGAGCGGGCTCTCGCGCAAGGCCATCGAACAGGAACTCGCGGCGAGCTTAGAGCGGCTGGGGATGGACACCATCGACCTCTATCAAACTCACCGCTGGGACTACGAGACGCCGATCGACGAGACTCTGCGAGCGCTCGACGACGCGGTTCGGCGTGGACAGGTCCGTTACATCGGCACCTCCTCAATGTGGGCCCACCAGCTCGCCGACGCGTTGCACACGAGCGACGCGCTGGGTACAGAGCGCTTCGTCACGATGCAGAACCACTACAACCTCCTCTATCGCGAGGAGGAACGCGAGATGCTGCCGCTCTGTAAGAAGGCGGACATCGGCGTGATTCCGTGGTCGCCGCTAGCCCGCGGCGTCGCGGCTCGGCCCCACGCGGAGATCGAGTCCACGACGCGCGGCCAGACCGACAAGTACCTCGAGCAGATGTCCTATCTCCAGGGCGGCGGCGAGGCGATCAACGAGCGGATTCAGGAGGTAGCCGACGAGAAGGGCGTCTCGATGGCCCAGATCTCGCTGGCCTGGCTGCTCCACAAAGAGTGGGTCGACGCGCCTATCGTCGGGACGACCAGCGTCGAACACTTGGAGGACGCCGTCGAAGCCCTCGAGATCAACCTCTCGGACTCGGAACAGGAGTACCTTGAGGAACCGTACGAGCCGCTGCCGGTGGCGGGCCACGAGTAATGCGTTCGGCAGGGTCGACCTTGCCGCTCTCGCCGGTGTCTGGGTCCGCGGTGTTTGGGTCCGCGAGAGTCAGAACAACCCTTCCACGTCCTCTTCACGGGCCCGCCGCCGCCCGACGTGATCCGCGAGCCGCCGGTAGATGATCCCGCGGTTTGCGTCCTCGCGGACGAAATCGAATAGCAGCGTGATGAACCGACTATCGTCGTCGCCGCCCTCGAGGTCCCGTTTCGCGTACGTCCGCGCCCGCTCGATTGGTTCGTCGTCGTAGCCGAACTCTTCGGCGAGGACGACCGCCGCGATCGCGGTCGGCTCGAATCCAACGTCCGCGAGCGTCGGCGCGGTGCTTTCGTGTTCGATCCGCTTCGGCTGCCGCCGCTCGACAATCTCGGGGTCGGCCGCGAGTCGAGTCAGAAACGAGCGGACGGGCTCGAGCCGAAGGTCGCGGTAGTCGGCGGGCAGCCCGGCGAGGTACTCGCCGCCGCTTGCGGCGAGCCCGACGGCCCCCTCCCAGTTGCGCTCGCGAGCGTGGTAGACGGCGGCGCTGTACTGGATGAGGCCGTGGAGCAGCCGCTCGTCGTCGCTGCCGGACGCGAGGTCGAGCCAGCGGTCCTCCCAGGTGTCGTGGGCGGCGTGGTAGTGGCCGTCGTTGAAGACGGCCGCGCCCGCCCGGAGCCGATCACGCATAGCCGTCGTTGGGGCTCGACACTCGAGAACGTGACGAAAACGGTGACCGCCGGATACCCCGTCGGACGCGGCGTCGTAGTCGCTCCCAGAGCGAACGACGCCGCGTGCCGGTGTTCGACGGCGGAGATACCGCCTCCGGCAGGGCGGAGCAGACAACTGTGGACGTGTGGACGAGTCGTTCGGGACACGAGGCCCCTAACTGGCCGCCACCGGCGAGGCGGTACGCTGAGTGAGGGACGACGCACGTATTAGTATATAGCAGCTTCCGTGCTCCGAGTCGGCTGTTGGTGCCGTAATCGGTGCCTAGCCCGGACGACGCTGCTCCGTCAGCGGCTCTCCCTTGCCCCGTCACCACGGCTCGCGCCGCTTGCCGTTTCGACCCGAGGGGGTCACACCGCTCAGCCCTCGCCGTCTCCGAATCGGAAGTTGCCGTTGCGCTGGACCACTTCCCCGTCGATCTCGAGGAGCGAGTCCTCGCTTACGTCGGTGATGAGATCGACATGGACGGCCGACTCGGTGCCCGTCTCGCCGTCGGGCAGACAGGCGTCGTAGGCCCGACCCAACGCCAGGTGGACCGTCTCGCCCATCTTCTCGTCGAAGAGGATGTTGTCCGTGTAGCGGTCGATCCCGCGGTTCATCCCGATCCCGAGTTCGCCCAACCGACGCGCGCCGTCGTCGGTCTCGAGCACGTCCTCAATCACGTCCGCGCCCTGCTCGGCGTCGAAATCGACGACCTCGCCGCCCTCGAATGCGAGGCGGACGTTTCGGACGGACTCGCCGCGGATCGTCATCGGCACGTCGAAGGTCACCTCGCCTTCGGTCGCGTCGGGCGCGGTAAAGACCTCGCCACTGGGGAGGTTGTGGGAGTCGTAGGCGACCGAAGCGGCACTGTTGACCGCCGTGCGGCCGCCGATTTGCATCGTGAGGTCGGTGCCCGCCGAAACGAGTCGGACCTCGTTGCCGTCGTTGAGTCGGTCCTGTAACTGGGCCATCTCCTCGGCCAGCGACTCCCAGTCCCGCAGGATCGCGTCGTAGGCGAAGTCCCGGTACTCCTCGTAGGCCATGTTCGCCTGCTGGGCGAGCGAGCGCGTCGGATGGACCGTCGAGACCCAGCGCGTGTCCAGGCGGAGTTCGCGGAGTTCGCTTCTGGCATTGTTGTACGCCCGTCGCCGCTCGCCGGGTACGTCGGCCGTCGCGCTCGTGTTCCGGCCGCCGCCCAGCGAGAGGTAGACGTCGGCGTTCTCGAGCAACGCGCGCTCGTGGGCCGGAGTTTCGTCGAAGTCGCCGTCGTGGGCTCGCAGATACGCCCGCGTGATCTCGCCCGAACTGTAGGTCGCGAGCAAGTTCGCTCCGCGCTCGCCGAGCGCCTCGGCGACGGCGACCGCCAACTCGTGGGCGTCCGGGCCGACCGAGACGACGACGTCGTCGCCCGCGTCGACGCGAGCGCTCCAGTCGACCAGCACCTCGGCGTGTTCGCGTACGCGTTCGTCCATACGCGTTTCTCTCGAGCGGGCCACTAAACGCTCACCGTTTCGCGGACCCCGAACGTCCGCGGCCGCCATCGACCGCGCTCGAGACGAACATTCAGGCGGCGTGAACGTCGTCGGCACCGTGGTCCTCGCGCGAGCGGACGAGCGCGACGATGGCGTAGACGATCGGCATGTCGAGGACGGCGATCGCGAGTTTCAGCAGGTACTGGCCGACGATCAGCGAGAGGACGACGTTTGCCGGTAGGACGACGCCAACGCCCAGCACGGCGGGCGCGATGGCGAACGCGACCGCGACGAAGATGACGGTATCGATCGCCTGGCTACTCGCCGTCGACGCGATGTTGCGCAGCCAGAGCTTCTCGCGGCCAGTCTGTTCGCGAATGCGGTGAAAGACGATCACGTCCCAGTTCTGGCTGACGATGTAGGCGAACAGGCTCCCGACGACCACGTTCGTCGACGCGCCAAGCGCTGTCGCGAACGCCTCGGGGTCGACGCTCGAGTCGGCCGCCGGAGCGGCGATCGTCGACCAGACAAGCGCGAGGACGACGAAGTTCAGTACGAATCCTACGTTAACGACGATCTGGGCGGCGCGACGGCCGTAGAGTTCGGTGTAGCAGTCGCTCGCGAGGAACGTAAGCGCGTACGCGAGCGCCGCTCCCGGTAACGCGAGTTGCGCACCTGCGATGGGGAGCCTAAACGGCAGTCCGAACGCCAATATCTTCGACGCGGTCAACTGGGCGGTCCCGAGGGCCGCGACGAAGAGGCCGATCAGGGCCACCTGTGCGACCGTCGGTACGCCGTGTGTCCGTGACTCGGTCATAGCGCTGCCTACCCATCGAACCTATCTAAACGGTGTCGTTCGGAAACGCCTCGCGGACGACCGGTGGCCGGTTTGTGAGTTGGGAACGCGGATTGGCCCCGCGACCGACGGTCGCTCGAGGAGGGTACCGCTACCGAGGGCGGGCGCTACGTAACCCGGTTCTGGACGGACGGTCGGTTCGGCTCGAGGCGAAAGCGACGACACCGGATCGCTCTCGATCAGTCCCACCCTCGGAGCCGCGCTGCCAGCGGAACCGAAGTCCTCCTGCTCACGCTCGACGGAGACGGCAGAGTGTAACAGAGGCGTTCGTACTCGATCGATTTCTCTGGGAAATAGAAAATCCAAATCGATCGAGTGGCTCGTTCTCTTGTACTGATTGTCGGGTTTTGGACGCAGATTATTTTGTTTCGACATATGAGCCATAGCAGAACTGTTATACGTATCGGGGACCTCCGTTGAAACGCAATGGCGAAAGGAAACGTTGATTTCTTCAACGACACAGGCGGCTACGGTTTCATTTCGACGGACGACGCGGACGATGACGTATTCTTCCACATGGAAGACGTTGGCGGTCCGGACCTCGAAGAAGGCACAGATATCGAATTCGACATCGAACAGGCCCCCAAGGGCCCCCGCGCCACCAACGTCACCCGGCTGTAAGACGGCTTTCACGTTCGGTACCGCGTTTTTCGTTCGACCGTCGTTCGTCCGACTCACGTCGTGAGCGACGGCCGGCAATTACTCGAGTGGACGGTGAGTATGTTCTGTAAGATTGTTCGTATCATACAACTAATAGCTATATCTCGACCGCGAAAATTCGGGTGAACAGAGACCGAACCGCCGGACGTAATCACTCATTACTAGACGAAACAGGAGACAGTAGCGACGACGACTCAGTTAGTACGACAGAACGTACGGAAAACGGTTGATACGAAATCGATAACAAATAGCCGTGTTCCCGTTCGTCCGCCTGAATACGACAATGGACGATCTGACAGGGTTTCAACGAGACCTTCTGTACGTGATCGCGGGGGCCGATCAGCCGTCCGGCCAGGACGTGAAAGATGAAGTCGAAACGTACTACGATAGCGAGATCAATCACGGCAGGTTGTATCCGAACCTTGACACGCTCGTCAATAAGGAACTCGTCGAGAAGGGACAACTCGATCGGCGGACGAACTACTACGAGATCAGCGACAGCGGCCGCCGGGCCATCGAAGAACGACGGCGGTGGGAACAGCAGTACATCAACGACTAGCTCGTCGGCCCCCGCTCTTGCACGTCGGTCATCATTCGACCTCAGCGACCCCCGAATCGGGGGAAGCTATCCTCCATGACGAACGTCGCGTATCTGGACCAGTTTCAGAGCAGGGTGACACCGATGCTACGGCCAGTTCCAGTCGTGCTCGATGGCTCGCTCTCGAGAGGCGCGTACACGACGCGAACGCCGACGGATGTCTCTTCGAGCCACGACCGAACGCGACCTCGGGCGGTCAGGCGACGATGCGACCATACTCGAGTCCGATACTCTGTCCTTATAAGCAGCACTCGTCGAGCGACCGGAACCGTTCAGTCGAGACACTACGCTTTTTGACTCGGCGACGGATGGGTGCAGTGGCCCGTGTCTGGACCCGACCCGATACAGTGTCCGATCTGCGGATGGACAGGGAAACAGTCCGCACTCGATAGTACAAACACCGGACCCGTTTGTCCCGCTTGTGGCGAGTCCGTGGTGATCGAGTAGTTTCATAGGTCTCCTTCGCGCTCGGAGCTCGGTATCAGTCGATCGGTTTCGCTCAAGACCCATCTGCCGTCGACTCGAATCTTCCATCGCCGAGCGCATGCCGACTGTCCTCGTCGTCGCGTGATGGACGATGGCGTTCGGCTCTCAGCGCGTATAGCCGCCCGCCGGAACTAGTGACTTGTTCGGCTCCGGTTCAGCGGCCGATGAATCGGGAGTAGAAAATAGCCGTCTCGTATCGTTGAGGTTGCTCTTATCGGCCGAATCTACATCGGCCACAGTTCGACTGTTTTGCGGATGGGCCCTGACGGATTCGAACCATCGACCACTCGGTTATGAGCCGAGCGCTCTCACCGGACTGAGCTAAGGGCCCGCCAGACGAGAGAAATCGTGCCCGGTAATTAACGCTTGCTGTCCGGTTCGCTCGCGAGAAAAGGACGGAGCCGTTACGCGGTCAGCGCCTCGAGGTCCTCATCGTCGAGTTCCGCCTCGAGTTCGTCTTCGCTGTGGAACTCGAGGAGTTCCTCGCGCTCCTCGGCGTCGAGTTCGGTGGCTGTTTCGAAGTGGTGGCACATGGCATCCGAAGACACGCGAGCGCTTTCAATAAAAGCTGGGTCAGGCGTACTGACTGCTCGCTCGAGTACCGGAGCGATCGCGCTGCCGCTCGTTCGACGTCCTACTCCTCCCGATAATCCGCGAGCGTCTGGTCGTTCGCGCCGGTGCGGTGACGGGTCGCCAGTCCCGCGAGGTGGGGCGTCTCGGGGACGATCAGTTCCTCACAGGCGGTCTCGCAGGCGCTTTCGCTCCCGGGCAGGCAGAAAACCGGCGTATCGACGGCGATTCCCGCCGTCGCGCGCGAGGCCATCGCCCGCGTCCCCACTTCGTCCCACGAGAGCGAGCGGAACAGCTCGCCGAAGCCGGGCAGTTCGCGTTCGAACAGCGACGCGGTCGCCTCCGGGGAGACGTCGTCGGCCGTGACGCCCGTGCCGCCGGTGGTACAGACCACGTCGATGTCGCGGCGCGCGACCAGTCCGCGGACGGCGGTCCGGATCGCCGAGTAGTCGTCCCGGACCAACAGTCGCTCGCGCACCTCGTGGCCCTCGGCCTCGAACGCCTCCTGAATTGTGTCGCCGCCCGGATCGTCGGGATCGGATTCGCTCGCCCGCGAACTCGAGACGGTCACGATCCCGACGTGGAGCGGATCGATGACGTCGTGGCCGTGATGGTCGGTACCCCGTCGGTCGTCGCCGTCGCTGGTCATACGACTATCTCACTGCCGAGCGACGTTAATTCCTCCCCACCGAGTACGGCCCTCTCGTCGATTCGAGAGCCTTCGCGAGTACCGTTCGAAAAACAGCGCCGAAGCCAGGACTCGAACCTGGGACAACCTCGTTAACAGCGAGGTGCTCTACCATCTGAGCTACTTCGGCTCATCAATTGATAGCCGGGTTGATTTGATAGGGCTTTCGTTTTCGCTTCCGGCGGTTCGACACCCTTTCACGCACCGCTCGAGTAGCCCCATGCGATGAGCGAGGAGGACGCCGATCGCGACGAGTCGAAGACGCGAGACCTCGAGCGGGTCGTCGCCGAGGTCCGAACTGAGGTCACTCCGGACGCGGACGAACGAGCGCGACTCCGCGAGATCGCCGACCAACTCATCGATCGGGCCGACCGCGCCGCGACGGATCGGTGTGCCGACGCCGACGTGCTACAGGTGGGCTCGACGGCCCGCGATACGTGGATCAGCGGCGACCGCGACATCGACATCTTCGTCCGCTTCCCACCCGACCTCGACCGCGAGACGCTCGAGGCGTACGGCCTCGAGGTCGGCCACGAGACGCTGCCAGCGGGCCACGAGGAGTACGCCGAACACCCCTACGTCAAGGGTACCGTCGAGGGATTCGACATCGACGTCGTCCCCTGTTTTCGGCTCGAGTCGGCGACGGAGATCCGTTCGGCGGTCGATCGGACGCCGTTTCACACGCGATACCTGCAGGAGCGACTCGACGACGATCTCGCCGGCGATGTCCGCGTGACGAAACAGTTCCTCACGGGGATCGGCGCATACGGCAGCGACCTCCGGACGCGGGGCTTTAGCGGCTACCTCACCGAACTGCTCGTCTGCGAGTACGGCGGCTTCCGGCCGCTGCTCGCGGCCGCGGCCGACTGGCAGCCGCCGGTCGAACTCGATCCCGAAGCCCACGGCCGCGCGAGCTTCGAGGATCCGTTGGTCGTCATCGATCCCACCGACCCCGAGCGCAACGTCGCGGCGGTCTGCTCGCCGGCCAACGTCGCCCGCTTCCAGCATTACGCCCGCGAGTTCCTCGACGCTCCGCGCACCGCTCTCTTCGAACCCACAGCTCCCGATCCGCTGACGGAAGCAGAACTGCGTGCCCACCTCGAGCGCCGCGGCACTACACCCGTCGCCGTCCGCTTCGACGCGCCCTATCTCGTCGAAGACCAGCTCTACCCACAGCTCCGGAAGTCGCTTGCAGGAATCACACGGGGCCTCGACGATCGGGGGTTCGACATCTTCCGCGCCGTGACCGTCGCCGACGAGACGGCCGTCGTCTTCGCGGAACTCGCGGTCAGCGAGCGCCCCGCCGTCGAGCGCCACGAGGGACCGCCGATTTCCGTCCGCGACCACGCGACCGGCTTCTACGACGCTTACGTGGACGATACCGACGCCTACGGCCCGTTCATCGAGGGCGACCGCTACGTCACCGAGCGCGACCGGTCGTTCACCACCGCACGTGCGTTCCTCGAGAGCGACCGACTCTTCGACGTGGGTCTGGGCGCACACGTCGAGACGGCGCTTGAAGACGACTACGAGGTGCTCGTCGGCGAGGAGGTCGCAGTGCTGCTCGAGGAGTTCGGGACCGAGCTCGCGGCCTACTTCGATCCCCAGCCCTGAGCCTGCAGACCGGCCTAGAGATCGCCGAGATCGACGTCGAGATCGTGCGCTTCGAGGACGTCCTCGAGGGTGGACGCTGCCTTCCCGTCGGACTCGCCGTCGGGGGCGATCGGCTCGCGTCCGTCGAAGGTCTCGTGGACGATCGCAACGCTATCGGCGAGAACGTCGAGCCCGTAGCCGCCCTCGAGGACAAAGGCCAGCGCGGCGTCGGTGTCGTCGGCCAGCGTCCGCAGTCGGTCGGTCAACAGCGCGTAGGCTTCCGTTGAGAGCCTGATCCGCGAGATAGGATCGTGGCGGTGGGCGTCGAAGCCGGCACTGATCAACAGCAAGTCGGGGTCGAATTCGGTTAGCGCGGCGGTGATCGGCCCCTCAACGGCGGCCAGATACTCGTGATCGTCGGTGCCGGCGGGCATCGGAACGTTCATCGTCGTCCCCTCACCGTCGCCCTCGCCGGTCTCGTCGACGGCACCGGTGCCGGGGTAGAGCCCCTTCTCGTGGAGCGAAACGAAGAAGACGTCGCCCCGGTCGTAGAAGATGTCTTGCGTCCCGTTGCCGTGATGGACGTCCCAGTCGACGATCGCGACCCGGTCTACATCGTGTTCGTCGTGATCGAGCGCGTGCTGGGCGGCAACGGCCACGTTATCGACGAAGCAAAACCCCATCGCGTCGTCGTAGACGGCGTGGTGTCCCGGCGGTCGACCGATCGAAAACGGTGTCTCCCGCCCCGTCGCACCCTCGAGCGCTTCGTCGGCGGCCCAACACGCCAGGCCGGCGCTCTGGCGGGCCGCGTCCCACGTCGCCTCGACGGCGGCGGTGTCGGGATCCCAGCTTCCGCCGCCCTCCGCGCAGAACTCCCGGACGGACTCGAGGTACTCGCGGTCGTGGACGGCGGCCATCGCGTCGAGGTCACAGGGGTCTGCCTCGACGTACTCGACGCCGTGTTTCTTCTTCAGTCGCTCCCGGATCGCCCGTAGCCGGTCCGGCGACTCGGGGTGGCGCGAACCGGGGTCGTGTGCGAGACAGGTCTCGCTGTAGCCGAACTGCATTTGCTCACTCGAACAACGAGAAGTACGTCTCGATGTCGTCGTCGGTGATGGTGCGCCGGTCGGCGTGGTGTGCGAGGGTCGCCGCCGCCCGAGCGACGTTGTCGGCGTAGTCCTCGAGAATGTCGGCCAGTGCGACGCGCGCGTCCATCGAGACGCGATAGCGATCGTCGATCTCCAGTCTGGCGATGCGATCGACCGGCGCGACCGGCAACTCGAGGTCGTCTTTGTCGACGACCCGTTCGACGCCGAAGTCCTGTGCCATCAGTGTCTTGCGACCGTCCGTCGTCGCCTCGTCGGCGGCGTCGATCGCGAGCTCGCTCCCGTGTTCTTGAATCCGCGTTGCGAGTTCCTTCGACGCGTCGGCACTCACCCGAAGATCGCCCGCGTTCCGCCGGATTATCGTGTCCACCGGGGCGAACGGGAGTTCGACGTTCATATCATGATAGGCGAAGCTAACTCCCTTAACGCTTTTCCTAGGCGGACGATGAGGTTGCTCGCGGCGTCAGAACACGTCGTTTGCCTCGAGTCGGCCGTCACGGACGACCCCTCGGGCCGTTATCTCTTCGCCGAGGCCGACATCGACGTTGGTCGCGACGCTCATGGTCGTCTCGCCGTCGTCTAAGACGATCGGATCGCCGGCTTGGACGACGACGCCGGTGAACTCGAGTTCCTCGCCGTCCGACGGCTCGTCCGAATCGGCGTCGGCGCTGGCGGCCGCCTCGCTACCGCTGCTTGCGTCCTGTCCTGTGTCGGCCGTCTCGCCGTTCGAACCGTCTCCGTCCTCGCCGGCGAAGGCAGACAGGCCGGCGTTTGCGTCGCTCGAGCCGTCCTCGCCGCCAGCAGCACTCGCGTCGGCCGAGTCGGACTCCAGTACCGTGATCGTCGACTGCCAGCCCGCCGACGCCTCGAGGTCGTCTTGCCAGCCGTCCTGGATCTCGACGTCGCCCAGCGCGACCTCGTCGCCCGGACCGATGTCGATGTCGGCCTTCTCGCCCCATAGCGCCACACGGATGTCGTCGGTCGCGTCCTGGACGCGGATGTTGCGGACCTGTCCTTCGGAGCCGTCGTCGCGGTCGAACGTCCGTTTGGGGTCGGCCGAGCGGACGACCCCCGCCAGATCGACCATCTGATCGATCTCCACGTCCTCGATGGGCGTGCTCTCGGGGACGTACTCGACCTCATCATCGACTTCCTCGACCGCGCCGCGGTTGCCGACGTGGAGCTCGAGACTGCCGTCGCGTTCCTTGACGTAGCCGTCGATCACTTCGACGGTCGCGCCGGCTTCGAACTCCGTCGCGAGGGCCGCCCGTTCGTCCCAGAGCGTCACGCGGATGCGGCCGGTCGGATCGCCGAGTACGAGGTTCGAGACCTGTCCTTCGGAACCGTCGTCGCGGTCGAACGTCCGAACGCTGTCGGTGTCCAGAACGAGGCCGACGAGGTTGACATTCGAGAGGCCAAGCGAGAGGTCCTCGACGGCGTACGTATCGGAAACCTGTACGTCGACCTCGGTATCGGCATCGGGCTCGACGTCGTCGACGCTGACCTCGACGCCGGAAAAGCCCTCTTTGGGTCGGCCCTTGATCCGCAGCACCTGCCCCTCCTCGAGTTCCTCGATAGCGGCTTCGGCGTGGTCGTCCCAGAAGGCCGCCCGGACGGACCCCGTCTCGTCCGCCACTTCGACGTTGACGACCTGCCCGTCCTCGTCGTCGCCGTCGCGCTCGAAGGTCCGTTTCTCGCCGATCGAGAGCACCTTAGCGACGAACTTCGCCTCTTCCATGCCCGGTTCGATGTCGGCGATTCCGCCGACCTCGCTCTCGCCCACCTCGTGAGCGACGAGCATCGCCGCCGTCTCCTCGTCCGCGAGCCCTCCCATCTGCTCGACCTTCGCCTCGACAGCCTCGCGAAATTCCTCGAGGGAGACGTCGGCCTCGAGATCCTCGTATACGCCCTCGATGTCGCTCATTCTATGCTCAGGCATGGGCAGGTCGCGCATAAGCGTTGTCCATTCGGCGTCCCGACGGCAGATCGCGTTCGGCGGATTGCGCCGTAATAGGCACCATATCGGTCGATATCGGCGTCGTGAGTTCGGCGCGTCCGGGCCGTTCGATGGCGGCACTCGAGCGGGGAATCATGCCGCCGTCTGGCCGCTCGATCGTATATAAACTGTCGTGTGGGGGGAGAGGGCCGTCGAGCCGCGACTCGTCAACCCCTTCCGATCGGACGGAAGCGATACGCGCGAGGTCAACGGGGTCAACCAGCATCTGGATCGAACCGTGTTGACGGGCGACACGAATCGCCGGCCGGCGACCGATTTCTTTCGAAAGGGCTTTAATGTCCACGCGGTTACGAAGAGATGAGTCCTGATAGGGTAGTGGACTATCCTCTTGGCTTGCGGAGCCAGGGACCGGAGTTCAAATCTCCGTCAGGACGTTTTTCCGA
Source organism: Natrinema sp. 74 (assembly GCF_046097095.1). Classification (NCBI taxonomy): domain Archaea; kingdom Methanobacteriati; phylum Methanobacteriota; class Halobacteria; order Halobacteriales; family Natrialbaceae; genus Natrinema; species Natrinema sp. 74. Next base: position 1,271,141 of record NZ_CP175698.1, on the reverse strand, counting down.
ACACAACGTCGACGAGCGTAGCGAGTCGGCCGTGTTTGGCAACCGGACCCGGCGATGTGAGCAGGGAAGTCACAGCGGCCAGCGAAGCGATCGTCTTCCGTGTTCGAATCTCCGCCAGGACGTTCACCCTTCGCGAGCGGTTTACGCTACGCAGCGCTTGCTTCGGCGTTCGGTCCTGCCGTGTCTCCCGCTCATTTTGTTCGTGTGAAACATCGTCAGGACGTTTTTAGCGACGGCAACTCCGAGAACGTGAGGTGGCTATATCGGAGCCCGTCGGACACAGCGAGTCGAGGAGCCGTTCGCGGCCCGAGCGCGCACTGAACGAGGTGATGTGGGCCACTCGAGTTCGCGTAGCAATGATTGTGCCGAACTCGCACGGAAATGACCATTCTTCGAACGTAAACTGAAATCCATAGCTGTTGCAAAAATAGAACGATTGCGAGAGCCCGGTTCGACATCGAAAACCGCGTTATTCGTTATATAGTAATGGGGGTTACATATCTCGGGCCACCTATGCGTCAGAATACGAGACGGAAGTTCTTGAAAGGATGCACGACGGCCGCTGTGGCCGGTGGGGTACTCGCGGGAGCCAACGGCGTGAGCGCGACGTCCGGGGACGAAGACGGATCTACCGACGTCGCTCCTCGCCCGCCCGAAGCGGCGACCGATTGGTCGACCGCACGGTGTGGCCCCGGACGGACGGGGGCGGTCGGCTTCAGTGACGGGTTCGGAGAGGCCTTCGAGTTCGACGCCCTCGAGACCGACTGGACGACCGACGCCGAGGCGCTGCCGGTTGTCGCCGACGGGACGGCTTACCTGTCTGTCGAGGGCGCAGTACGTGCGCTCGACACCGCCGACGGCTCCCTCGAGTGGCAGTGCAAGGGAATCGGTGCCCATGGCCAGCCGACGGTCGCGTACGGAACTGTCTACGCCCGCTGTGACAATACCGTCGTCGCCCTCGACGCCGCGACCGGGGCCGTTCAATGGGAAACCACAGTCGCGGACGCCGCCGACGATACCGTCGCGTCGCCCACGGTCGCCTTCGGAACGGTCTACGTCTTCACGGAGGAGTGCCTGACCGCGATCGACTGCAAGACGGGCGCGGTCGAATGGACGCGCAGCGGCGTCGAGCTGTCGATCGGCGATCCGTGGGAGGAGCCGGAAACGGTCAGCAGATCGCTCGAGCGCAACGTGGTGGCCGATGACGACCGTATCTACGCCATCGCCGAGAAGGGGACGATCGTCGGGCTCGATCCGCTGACGGGCGATCTGGACCTGACGATCAAAACGAACTACTACTACTTGTACGACCTCGTCGTGGCCGGCGGGAGGGTGTTCGTCAGGACGCAGTCTGAAGTCGTCGCCGCCTACGATTCGGAGACCTGTGAGCGAGTGGGGATCTGGTACGGTGGCATCCGTCGGATCGCCGTCCGTGACGAGACGCTAGTGTTCGTCACGCGCTATGAACTCGTCGCGATCGATCTCGAGAGCGGCGAGGAGCGGTGGTCCGTCGGGAAGTACTCTCATGCCATCGGTGATCCGGTGATCGCCTGCGATACGGTCTTCGTCAGTATCGGGCTTCAGGGCGGTCAATACGAGAACTCGCTCGTCGCGTTCGATATCGACGACGGCAGCGAGCGGTGGGTTCGGCAGCGAACGGGCAGTGCATACGTCGGCGAACGCTGCGTCGTCGCCGATCGAACGGTCTACATCGACGACGGCGGGTTGACCGCGATCCGCGTGTCATCGGACGACGGCGGTGACGGCGACGATAGCGCCGACGACCAGCCACAGCCGAACACGGGCGATGCTGCGGACGACGAGACGCATGACGATGGGTCGGACGTCGAAGAACCGCCGAAGACCGACGCTCGAGATGCCGCCGACGATGTGCAGGAAGACCCGAACGAGACGGCCGACGGTGGCCAACACCAGGCTTCGATATGGACGAAGCTGCTGAGCCTGTGCTGGTAGAATCGAGACGGCCGCTTTACTGACGGCGAGGCGCACTCGAGCGGCCCCGTCGCTCTCGAGCGTGAAACGGGTGAGAGGAGTAAGCCCCCTTCTGTTCGGCCCGGCATTCGGCTGAGCGTCCGCACCGTCCGCGGCAGTGCCGCAGGGCGTTCGGGCTACCACGGCGCGGACTTGCACCGGTGAGGATTCGCCGTTCCATCGATCCTCGGCCGTCTTGGTGTGGGCGATCACGCCGAGCGCGATCCATGGGTTCGAACCATGATCGGTCGCTCACACGCTGCTCGACGGCTTGCGCCGTCTCGCCTTCGGCGGTTTCCACCGCCTCACGAATCGTGGCCGCGAGGCGGCCACGCATTCCCTCTGCGGGTCAACTCCCCTTCCTCTCGGTCGGGTTCGCGCGCATCATCGGTCGGGCCGAGACGTGTCGTTTCTGTTCCAGCGCCAGCGGTCTCCCGCTCCGGACTTGCGTCCGGTCACCCGCCCGAACGGGTGGGGGGACTTTCCTCGCGGGCGTTGGGCAACCCGGTGGGTTGGCCAACGTTTCGAGAGGTGATCGCGCCGTTGCCGGTACGATCATCGCGGCAGCCGGGCTCTCTCTCCCAGTTCTTCTAGACGGGTCGGGTGAATAAGTCCCCCGGTCGGCGTCCGAAACGCGCCTCGAAACGAAGGGAAGCGTTTTAGGACGACTACTTCTTTGTGTCTCTGTATGTCCCAGGGACAGGGCGTCGACCTTTCCTACGAGGACGGTGCACGCGCGGTCGAACTCGCGCGTGAATCCGTCGAATCCTACGTACAACACGGCCAACGAGAACAACCGGGCAGCATGCGCGAAGCCTTCTACGAGCGGACCGGCGCGTTCGTCCGCCTCGAGTCGACCCGCGGCCGGGGGAGCCTGCGGGGCTGTGCGGGCGGCTACCGCTCGGGAGACCAGCTCGGCCACGTCATCGTTGACGCGGCAATCGAAGCCGCCAGCGAGGACTCCTGTGGCTCTGAAGTGAGCCCGTCGGAGCTGCCGAATCTCACCGTCTCGGTCTGTACCGTGAGGAACGTACTGTTGACCGACGATCCGCTGGCCGACCTCGAGGTCGGCACGCACGGCGTCGCAATCGACGGCGGTGACGGCGGCTGGCTCTATCCGACCGTCCCCGTCGAAAACGGCTGGAGCGCTCGCGAGTACCTCGATCGCACCTGCCGCAAGGCCAAACTCGCGCCGGGGGCCTGGCAGGACGACGACGTGATCGTCACGCTGTTCGAGGGGCAGGTCTTCCGCGAGCGCGAGGCGGACGGCAGCGTCGAACAGGTTTAACGGCGACAACACCGCTTTTGCTGACAATTTTCCGGGATTCGAGAGCACCCTGTCATCGGACCGCCGACGTGACTAGCTCAATCGTCCGATCGCCCCGACCGATTCAGCGCCGCGAGCTTCGCCTCGAGCAGGTCGTCGAGCGCCGTGAACACGTACTGGACGGTAAACCAGCGCGCGAGCAGGTTGACGATGAGCACCAGCGGGATCGAGAGAGCCGAGGACCACGGGAGCAGGATCAGCGTACAGAACCGGCTGATCGCGAAGATGATGACGAGACGGACCGACAGTTGGTCGCGATTTCGGAGAAAGGGGCGGCGGAGCCGAGTGCCATCGACCGACTATCGTCCAGGACGAGTAAAAGTAAACTAGACTGAATGGTCGGTTCACGGACCACTCGAGACAGTGGCGATCGGCCGTTACCGACGTCTTATGGTGACTCACCGAATCCGACCGCCTCGGCGTCCGCGAGGCAGCGTTCGGTCGCTTCCTCGAGGTCGAACTCCCGGACGATCTCGCCGTCGCGGAGCAACGGCTCGAGCAGCGCTTCGCCGCCCTCGGGCCCCTCGCGGTCGGCGAGCGCGACGTGATGACCGCCATCGGGGGTCCGGTAGACCTGTTTGACGCCGGAGAGTTTCCCTCGCTTGGAGATCGGCTCCCTCTCATCGTCGGACGGCGTCCGACTGTTCGAGGGATCGGAAGATCCCTCGCTGAGTTCCACGATGTCGAGGCTGAAGTCCACTGAGTTTGCGCCGGTGATGTGGCTGCCGACGCCGAAGCCGTCGGCGACCTCGCGCAGCGGGCGGATGGTCTCGGGCGTGAGACCGCCGCTACAGAAGATGTCGACGTCCTCGTGGCCGCGGGCGTCGAGTTCCCAGCGGACTTCGCGGATGATGTGCTCGAAATCGCCGCGGCGCGAACTCGTGGTATCGATGCGGACGCCGTCCAACTCGTCGCCGAGCGTCTCGGCGGCCAGCAGGCTCTCGCTCTTTTCGTCCCAGAAGGTGTCGACCAGTGCGATACGGGGGACGTCCTCGCCGACGGCCTCGTCGAACGCCTCCCAGGCCGCGGCCTGGTTGCCCTCGCCGAAACAGAACATGAGCGCGTGGGGCATCGTCCCGCTCGCTTCTCGGTCGAGGATCTCGCCCGCCGCGACGTGCGAGAAGCCGTCCAGCCCGGCGAGCAGCGCGGCTCGCTCGACCGTCGACGCGATCGACGGGTGGACGTGGCGCGCGCCAAAGGAGAGGACGAGCGAGTCGGGAGCCGCCAGTCTGGCCTCGAGCGCGGCCGTCGCGAAGCCGCTTGGCTGCGAGAGGAAGCCGAGCAGCGAGGTCTCGAGTTCGGCGAACGCGAGGTAGGGCCCTTCGATTCGGCAGACAGGCCCGCCGTCGAACAGCGTCCCGTCGGGGAGCGCGTCGACGTCGACGGGCCGGCCCTCGAACAGCGTCGCGATGTCTTTCACGCCGGTGAAGACGTCGAACTCTCCAGTCGGGAACTGGTCGGCGGTCACTTCGGCGATGACGTGGGGGTTCTTCTCAGCGTGCTCGAGCGTGGCCCGTGTACGCTCGAAGTAGGCGTCAGTCGCGTCCCCCGCGAGAATCGCCTCAGGAGGAACGGTTCCGAACGGATTTGACATATCGCCGGTTGCCCGCGGGAGGCAAAAAAGCTACTCGTCTGCCGCCGCGCGCCGGATTTCCGGCGCACCCGTAGGTCAGCCCGCGGTTGCCGGTGTCGCGGACGCCGTAGTCTGCGCTCTCGACGTGGACGCCGGCTCGAGCGCCCGCGTGGCGGTCGCGGCCGGCTCGCCGCCCGCGGCGTGAATTGCTGCAAGGGCGTCGACGCTCGGCGCGCCGACGATCTCGACCGTCTGGCCGCCGACCGAGACGCGGTACGCGCCGGTAAAGGGCTCGCCGTCCGGAATCCGGTAGACGTCGGTCTCCGCGGTTCCAGCGGCGTCGATCGGTTCGGCACCGCGGTTCTCGAGGAGGTCACGGTAGGCGGCGGCGAACTCCCGTGCGTCGGCCGGCTTCTCCCAGGCGAGTCGCCAGACGTGGCCCGTTCGGTTCGCGTTCGCCGTACTCCGGTAGACCTGGAAGCTATCGCCGGCCCACCCCGCCGTCGCGGGGTGGGAGTAGTTGTACGGCCCGAGGTCGGTGCCACCGGCGGTGAGCGGCCGGTCGATCACGCCGTTTGCCCACAGCGTCGCGAACATGGTCGCCTCGCCGATCGTCTCCGTCTGGGGCTCGCCGGCACCGTGGCCACTGCCATCGCCGTTCGAGCCGCCCCCGATCGGCCGCCAGGCGTCGCTCGAGCGATCCCGGATCGTCACGTCGACCGGCTCGCTTTCGGGGTAGCGGTCGGGGTGGATCAGCTGGGCGGTGCTCTCCGGCGGCGCGTCGTGGGCGCGACCGACGGCCGCCCAGCCGTCCCGTTCGTAGAGATCGGCGACGAACGGCGGTCCTTCGGCGTACGGGGCGTAGACCGAGAGGAAGAGGCCGACGTTGAACGGGCGGTCGGCGAGCGCCTCGCCCGAGGCCGTTCCGGTCTGGTGATCCGGCAGGCACCGCCACTCGTCGCCACAGCGGCGGTCGTAGCGCTCCGGGACGAGATTTGCTTCTCCCTCGAGCAGGCCGTTCTCGGCCCGCAGGCCGTCGATCGTCTTGCTTTGCCGAGCGATGCCAAACCGCTGGTCCTGCAGGGCGTGGGTCAGTTCGTGGACCAGCGTCCAGCGGTCGATCCGGATCTCATCAGTGTTGTTCGTGATAATGACGATCCGGTCGTCGATGTAGTAGCCCTGGATGGAGTCGCCGTAGAGATCGTCGAACGCCCGACTCACGTCCGTCTCGCCGTCGACGACGAACGTGCCCCGCCAGAGCTCGTTTCGGAACGCGGAGGCGTTTCCGTTCCGGGCCGCTCGCTGGGCGCGATACTCGTCGCGGCTCACCACCTCGAGGTCGACGTCGCGGCTGAACTTCAGCCCCCGGACGACCTCGATTCGAGCCATCGTACGGTACTTCACGGCCTCGAGTTGGTCGCGGGTGAGGCCGTCGCTCGCGTCGAACGCGAAGGTGTCGTCGTGGGCGTAGTCGCCGACGTGACCGAGTTCGCGGTTGGTGTCGAATCCGGTCGTGTCGCCGGGGAGCGTACACCCCGAGAGGACGACCAGCGCGACGACCGCAAACAGCCTGGCCCGCGTCATTGCCCTACTGTTCGGCGAGAGCGTGAAAGGTATCTCGGTCGCTGGACCCGGCGGTCGGTTTCGGCTCCGCGTTCGATCCGTCTGAAACGAGACCGATCAGGCCCGGCTCATATCGAGGGCGATCCGCGTTGCCGTGCCAAGCAGTGCGATCGCGATCACGCCGACCGCGACGAGCGGGCCGAACTCGGGGATCCCGTCTGAGCCGTCGCTTCCGTCGAGTTCGATCGTATCCTCGCCGTCGGGTGCAGTGCCGGCCTCGACGTTCGACAGTTCTCCGACTGACGGCGCGCGGACGATCGTCGCTGTCGTTCCGTTTTGTTCGATCGCGTACGCGCCGGCGTAGCCGCCGTCGCTGATTCTGAAGGTGTTCCGTTGCCCGTCGACGGGTTCGGCGTTGTGGCTCTCGAGTAGGTGGAGGTAGCCGTCAACGAACTGCTCGGCGTCCGTTTTCGACTGCCACTGCGTGCGCCAGACGTAGCCGGCCTCACCGGCCGCGGCCGGCGTGCTGGCGTTGACGGCGTCATCGTTCGTGTAGACGACGAGTTTGTCGCCGGCCCAGCCGTTCGTGACCGCGTGGTTGTACTGATAGCCCCGGTTATCCGCGAGGAACTCGCTGTCGTTGATCACCGCATCCCGGCTCGAGCCGAACGCGTCCGCGGTGAACATCGCGACCATGCCGGCCTCGCCCACGGTGTCGCTCGCGGGCTCGCCGTCGACGGTGAGCTGTCGCCAGTCGCCGCTCGAGCGATCCGGCACCGAGACGTTCGCCGGCTCGCGCTCAGAGCCGGGGTGGATCACCGCCGACGTGGTCGTCGGCGGGTCGTCGTAGGCCGCGTTGACGGCCGACCAGCCCGGCCCCTGATAGCGGAGGTGGTTCACGTAGTCGGGGCCGTCGCTGTAGGGCTGATAGATGGTGAAGTAGATACCCCAGTTGATCTCCGGCGGCAGACCGCGATTCGCGCTGCTCGGCTCGAGGCAGTTCCATATGTGGCTACAGTAGCTCTCGTACTCGAGTTCGACCCGCTTGGCGTCGCCCTCGACTAGACCGTTCTTCGCAAGTTCGCGGTCCTGGGTCGTCCCCTCGAGCGCCGAGAGGTTGTAGTGTTGGTCCTGCAGAGCGTGGACGAGCTCGTGGGCGAGCGTGACCTCGTCCAGTTCGGGCGTCTCGGGGTTCTCAGAGACGATGACGATCTCGTCGGTCTTAGGGTCGTAGTAGCCGCTGACGGCCCCGCCGTACAGCGACTCCGTCGCGTTCGACGCGGCGGTTTCCCGGCCGACCATGAACAGCGCCTCGTAGGCGACGTTTTGCTCTAAGCGTTCGGCCGCGGTGAGGTTTGCAAAGCGGCCGTCGTTATTTCGTCGATACGCCGCACGGGAGACGACGTCGACGGAGACCTTCTTCTCGAAGGTCATGTTGCGGATCAGTTCGACGCGGGCCATCGACCGGTAGACGACGGGCGCGAGTTCGCCATCGTCGACGACCGCGTTCGACTGGTTGTCGACCGGTAGCGGATCGTCGTACCAGTAGCCCGAGACGTAGCCGACGGTTCCGCTGGTCGTCGGATTCTCGGGCCGATCGGTTTGTTCTTGGACGGTCGCCGCGTTCGTCGTCGCGATCGAACCGGCGGCCGGGGCGAGTGTCGAATCGGACGACGCGGTCGCCGGCGCACTCGAAGCTCCCAGCGTCGGTTCGGCACGCACCGGACCGGCGACCGCGCCGGTCACCAGCACCGCGACGAGCAACACCGAGAAGAGGGCGACGGACGAACGGAGAGACGTCGATTCCATCTGAATCGGATAGCTATCCGTTGGAATAGGAGTGTAAAAAGCACGGTGGTTGCACCGCTCGAGAGGTCCCAGTCGTCGCCGCGACGACGGCGGATGCGTAGCGCGCGAAGGGGGCGGCTCAGTCGTCGTCCGTCACGTACCGACCGAGCACGATGCTCGCGATCGCGGCCGCGAGGCCGGCGACCAGCGCGAGCGCGCGTCGGTGCATCGACGCCTGAAGCTGGTAGCTACGGTCGCGCGCCCGCTCGTTGAACGGGCCGTGTGCACCGTAATCGCCCGACAACGGCTCGTGGAGGTTATTCTCGCGGTCCGGATCAGTCGGCTCGTCGGTCAACTGCGAGTCGTAGCCGCCGCTTGCGAGCATGTTGTCCAGCCGCCGCGGAATCAGGCGGTCGCCCAGAATCGCCTTCACCGTCGATCGGCCGACCCACAGTTCGTCCTTGTCGCGGTCGACGGCCCAGGTGATCGCTCGAGCGGCAACCTCGGGCTGGTAGATCGGCGGCACCGGCTGGGGCTTGCGCGGCATTCGGCTCTTCGACCACTCGAACTGCGGCGTGTTCATCGCGGGCATCTGCACCATCGAGAGCTGGACGTCGCAGTCGTCGTGGATGAGCTCGGTCCGCACGGACTCGGTGAAGCCCTGAATGGCGTGTTTCGCGCCGCAGTAGGCCGACTGCAGCGGGATCCCTCGGTACGCCAGCGCCGAGCCGACCTGGACGATCGTCCCCTCGTCGCGGGGGCGCATCCGCTCGAGGGCGGCCTGCGTACCGTAGACGTAGCCCAGATACGTGACCTCGGTGACGCGCCGATAGTCGTCGGCGGTCATCTCCGCGGCCGGCGAGAACACCGACACCATCGCGTCGTTGACCCAGACGTCGATCGGGCCGAACGCTTCTTCGACGGTCTCGGCCGCGGCCTCGACCTCGTCGGGGTCGGCCACGTCCGTCGGGACGACGACCGCCTCGCCGCCCGCGCTCTCGACATCTTCGCGTGCGCCCTCGAGGCCGTCCTCGCCGCGCGCGAGGAGGCCGACCTTCGCGCCGCGTTCGGCGAACGCGCGAGCGGTGGCTCGCCCGACGCCGGCCGATGCACCCGTGATGACGACGACTTCCGAATCGCGTGTTCTTTCCATCGTTAGCTCTTGAGAGGGTTGAACCGGTCGAACGTCTGGAGGGTGGCGTACTCCTCCCAGCCGCCGTAGTGGTCCGCGAACGAACCGCGCGGGACGCTGAGCACCACGATGAGCGCACCGGCGATGACGGCGTTGATCGCCGCGAACGTCGGAACGCCATCGAACAGCCACGGGGCGACGGCGACCCAGGCGGCCAGCGGGACGTTCAGGAACCGGATCGCACGCGCTGGCTCGGCGGTCGCGATCACGGTGAAGGAGACGACCAGCGAGCCGACGAGGTGGCTGCTGTCGGCCATGAAGCCGGTCGTCCCGAAGACCGTCGGCGAGAGCATGAGCCATGCGCCCAGTGCCATCGCGCCCACCAGCGTCCACGGGGTCGAGATGCCCCAGAATGGCTCGCTCGCCGGAGAATCACCGATGTCCCGCATCGCGTGCTCGTCGACGCCGGCCTCGTCTTCTGGAAGCTTCCCGCCCATCCAGAAGGCGGTCCAGAGGCTGTCACCCTGGCGCATCAGCCGGACGACGAACTGCCCCATCGCGACGACCTCGTCGACGGTCAGCGAGATCATCCAGAGCATGCCAAAGGCCGACAGGAGACAGAGGGTACACCACGTCCCGACCATGATCGGTTGCATGATGACCAGCAACACCTGCATGAAGCCCAGGGGGATCACGACGACGCCGAAGAAGGCGACCATCCACGGCATCGTGCGCCAGCGCCGCCGGTCGCCCATGAAGCCCATCAGGGCCTCGACGGAGTAGGCGACCGCACCGAGACCCGCGTCGGAGACCGGGAACGCCTTCGACACCCTCGAGGTGAGGATCTGTTCGGTACCGGACCCGTAGATTGGGTCCCAGACGCTCCCGATGTAGCCGAGTTGGAAGGCGGCCATATACCACGAGGCGAAAAAGCCGAAGATCCCAAGCGCGATCAGCGGCGCGCGTTGTGCGCGCGTGGAGGGGTTGTACGTCCAGCCTGAGGGCACGGTCGGCCCCTCCATCTCCGAACGCATCACGATCAAGACCGAGAACGTGATCACCATGACGCCGACGAGCCCGCTGTTCGCGTAGGCCGTGGCCGTCGGTGCCCAGAACGCGATCGGCGCGAACACCAGCCAGAGGCCGACGAAACCGTTGGCGTAGTTGGCGTACCCGCTCTCGCGGTAGATCGTGAGCCCGGCCAGCGCGATCAGGACGAGCCCGCTGCCGACGCTGTTCCAGAACACCAGCGCGCTCTCGTAGCCAAGCGCCGGCGCGGTCGCGACGAGCCAGATACCGAGCGAAATGACCGCGTACTGGGGCCAGATTTCCTTGGTCGGATGGGCGAGCATCATGTCGCCCGGCCGCATCGAGTCGCCGCCGTCATCGTTGCCGTCGTCACCGCCGTTCCCATCGCTACCGCCACCATCGCCGCCGTTGCCGCCGCTGCCGGTCGTGCCGCCCGCCCCGGCCCCGTCGCCGGCGGGCCGCGGGCGGCGCTCTCGCGCGTCGGTCGTTACCGCAGTCGGTTCGTCGGTCGAGTCGTGGGCTGTGTCGCTCATTGATTGTCTCTCACTCGTTGTCGTTCGACTGGCGGACGATCTCCGCGCTCGAGTCGATTCCATCCGCGCCGTCGGTGCCGAGCGGTGCCAGTGACGCGTCGCTCGAGCCGGCCGCATCGGCGAGATAGAGCGCGCTGTTGAGCAGGCCGATGTGGCTGTACGCCTGCGGGTAGTTGCCGCGTTGCTCGCCGCTCTCGGGGTCGACCACCTCTCCGAGCAGGCCAAGCGGGCCGACGTACTCGAGGATGGACTCGAAGCGGTCGCGGGCCTCGTCGGTCCGGCCGGCGAGTGCCAGCGCGGTAACGAGCCAGAACGAGGTGACGAGGAACGGATTGTCGACGCCCGGGAGGCCGTCGTCGCCCTCGTAGCGCCGAACGAGCCCGTCGTCGGTCGCCAGCCGGTCGAGTGTTGCGTCGATCGTCCCCTGCACGCGGTCGTCGTCCGGTGGGAGGAAGCCGACGACCGGCACGAGCAGGGTCGCCGCGTCGAGCGTGTCCGCATCGCCGAACGAGCGCACGAAGCTGTTCGCGGACTCGCTGACCCCGCGCTCGAGGATCGCCGCCCGGATGTCATCGCGAGCCGTCCGCCAGCGCTCGAGTGGCGCGTCGACGCCGTCGGCCGCCTCGGCGAGCTTGATTCCTCGATCGAGCGCCGTCCAGCACATGACCTTCGAGTAGACGAAGTGCTCGTGGTCAGTCCGCAGCTCCCAGATGCCGGCGTCTGGCTCGTCCCAGCCCTCAACGACGTAGTCGACGAGATCGCACACCACCGTCCAGTCGTCGAGTCGCATCGGTTCGCCGTAGCGGACGCTCTCGTAGAGCGCGAGGACCAGTTCGCCGTAGACGTCGAGCTGGTGCTGGTTTCGCGCCGCGTTGCCGACGCGAACGGGGGCGGAGCCGCGATACCCCTCGAGGTGGTCGAGGACCCGTTCCTCGAGGTCGCCCCCGCCGTGGAGGCCGTAGACCGGCGGGACCGCCGCCGGATCGTGCCGGCTGCAGTGGTCGAGACAGAGTTCGAAGTACGAGCGAGCCTCTGCGAGGTGGCCCAGTTCGGACAGCGCGCGGACGGTGAAGGCCGCGTCGCGGATCCAGTTGTAGCGATAGTCCCAGTTGCGGACGCCGCCGCAGTCCTCGGGAAGCGACGTCGTCGGGGCCGCACACACCGCACCGGTCTCTCGGTGGCTGAGGAGTTTGAGGACCAGCGACGAGCGGATCGCGAGGTCGTGCCACCGGCCGCCAACTGGACACGTCTCCTCGTCGCAGTCGTGGGTCCAGTCGCGCCAGTACTCGACCGTCTCGGCGAGCGTCTCTCGGTGGCGCGCCGGCTCGAGGGCGATCCCCTCGCCGTAGCCGAGCACCAGCCAGTGTGTCTCGCCGCCCTCGAGCGTCGCCGTCGCGCTCGCCCCGCGGCCGTCGCGTGCGGGTTCGAGGCCGAGGCCGCTTGAGAGGACGGCCCGTTCGTCGTCGCCGGCCGCGACGACGCCGTCGGCGGTCGCTTCGATCTCGGGCACGTCCTGCGCGTAGTCGAACCGGGGATCGAACTCGATCTCGACCTCGAGCGGGCCGTCCTCGCAGTCGAGCTTCCGGTAGACGGCGGGCGGCCGGTCGTCGGCGTCGATGGCCTCCGCGATGGGTATGAAGTCCGACATCGTCATCGCACCGGCGGCCGTCTGGAACGTCGTCTCGAGGACGTTCGTTCGGTCGCGGTAGCGCTGGACGGACTCGAACGACTGCGCCGGTCGGACGGCGAAACGACCGCCCCGGTCGGCGTCGAGTACGGCGGCGAAGACGCTCGGCGACTCGACGTGGGGCAGCGGACACCAGTCAATCGAGCCGTCACGGCCGACGAGGGCGACCGTATTTCCGTCGCCGATTGCGCCGTACTCTTCGATCGGAGTGTACTGCATGATAGCGTCGGGTTCGACCACATCGTCACCGTCTTGCGAACGATACGCACACTGATACCCTGCCGATTCAATCCTCAGTGGACGCTCCGTCCGTAGTCGCTGCGTCCGTTTCCCTATTCGGCAGTCATTCGAATGGTCGCTGTGCTTGCGATGGACGTGGTAGAACGCGCGAGCCCCGCTTGCGAGCCGACCGTCCGACGGGGCGGTGTGTCGGCGTGGTGGTTCCGATCGGTCCCGTCGACCGGCCGGCTGACCGCCGGGGCTCGCGGGCGAACCCCGGACTCAGCGGTCGCGCTGGACCAGTTCGGGCGGTACCGAACAGCCACAGGGACTCGCGGTCCCCGTCAGCGGGCCGCTGGCGGTGACGAACCCGACCGGGTCGCCACAGCGCGGGCAGTCGGGCAGCGGCGATACGCCGTCGCCGTCGTCGTCGGCCCCGTCGGCGTCGCTATCCATCACGACCGCGCCTCGTTCGGCGGTACCTCGACGGCGTCGACGCTGGTCGTGTCGGGCGATTCCGGTGTCGTGCGGGACGTTTATATCCCGGTAGAATCAACGCAAACATGGCTTTCGAACCCTCTCGGGTTGGAAGCCACGTCTCGGGTGGTTCCAGCACCCGGGGCATTTCGATGAGCCCCCTGTTCTCGGAGAGCGACTTCCGATCGGATTTCTAATCTATTGTAACTTATATCTACTGTTACCGGTGTGGGATATAATCGGTTCGCGCGGTGCGCTCTCGAGTGACGCGACCGCGGCCGTTCCCGGCCACCGTTCTCGCGCCCGCGAACGTTTTTACGATGCCGTTCGTACACCCATTTAGACATGCGCCTCGAGCCAGATCGCACGGCGGTGGTGGTCGTCGATATGCAAAACGGCTTCTGCCATCCGGACGGGTCGCTGTACGCGTCGGGCAGTGAGGCCGTCATCGAACCGATCGCCGACCTCATCGAGCGGGCCCGCGAGGCCGGGGCGCGGGTGATCTTCACCCGCGACGTCCACCCGCCCGAGCAGTTCGACGACACCCACTACTACGACGAGTTCGAGCAGTGGGGCGAACACGTCCTCGAGGGGTCGTGGGAGGCCGAAATCGTCGACGGACTTCCCGCCGAAGACGCGGATCTCGTCGTCGAGAAACACACCTACGACGCGTTCTACGACACCGAACTCGAGGGATGGCTGAACGCCCGCGGGATCGACGATCTCGTGCTCTGTGGCACCCTCGCAAACGTCTGCGTCCTCCATACCGGCGGCAGCGCGGGGCTGCGGGATTTCCGCCCGATTCTGGTCGAGGACTGCATCGGCGCGATAGCAGACGACCACCACGAGTACGCCCTCGAACACGCCGCGTGGCTGTTCGGCGAGGTCGAACTGAGCGCGGACCTCGAGTTCGCGTGATCGACCACGGATTCGCAGGCTCGCGTCTCGAGCCCCCGCGTGGTGATCACGAATGAATCGACGACGGCTGCGACCGCTGTACCTGCTCGGGATCGCGCTCAACGTCGTCGCGTTTGGGTACGCCGCGACGAACGGGACGGTGCTGTACGCCGGGGCATTCGCCGTCGTGGCGGTCTATCTCGTCGTTCGGCTCCGCATGCTGTCCGCCGATACGTAGGTCACAGGTGAGCAATCGCGAGACCGAACGCTCGAGCGATCGAGGGCGCGACGCCGCACGACCGTCAGTGAACAGCTTTTACTGCCGTCTTTCCGACGACCGGATATGGAAGGAACTCGAGCGCGTCTCGCGGTGTCGGCCGTCGGTCTGTGGTCCGGCTCGGAACGGAACGGGGGCAGCGAATGAACGAAAGCCGGTTGCGGTCGGTGTACGTCGTCGGTATCATGGCCAGTGCGTACGCGTTCTGGTACGTCCTCACCTCGATCGACTCGATTCTATACGCCATCCCGTTCGCGCTCGCGACGGCCGTCTTCGTGCTTCGCCTCCGGACACTGACTTCCGATTCCTAACGCGGACTGGTCCCCACGCCGGGCGATGACTGCGACCGCCGGCCCTACTCGGGCCGGAAGACGCGGTAGGCCCCCTGGCCGGTCGCCACGGCTTTCGTCTCCCCGTCGGGAGTCGTGCTCTCGACGGTGATCTCACTGACGCCGACGCTCTGTCCGAGGCGGATCACGTTCGCCGTCGCCTCGAGGTCGCCGGTTGCCGGCCGGAGGTAATTAATATTCAGATTGATCGTCGCCATGCTGACGGCGAAGGGGTCCGCGTCCTCGAGGGCCGTCTGGAGCGCGAACCCGCCGACGGTGTCGATGAGCGTCGCGGCGACGCCGCCGTGGAGGTCCGCGCGTCGATCGACCGTGTCCGGGCGCGTGTTCGTCAGTTTCTCGTCGTACGGAATCGCGAGCGTCATCGTCCCGCGGTCGACGTTCTCGACCGTGGTCCCGAGCCACGACAGAAACTCCTGATTCTCGTCGATAAGGTGCTGCAGCGCGCTCTCGAGGTCGTCGAACTCCTCGAAGAACGCCTGCATCTCGTCGGTCATACACTCTCGTCGCCCACCGACGTTCTTTACGGCTACGTTTCCGGCCGTTCCCGTTCTCGAGCGTTCATCCCTCTCCGGACCGTTCGAAGAGTATGATCTGCGCGTTCGACGGCGGCCGCGCCGCGAACGACCGTTTTGGTGGTGAGTCCGATGAGTTCCCGGGCACGGACATGGCTCGCAAGTACCTTCGGATGGGGGACACCCGCGAAATTCGCTCCGCGAGATATCCCGGCAGCCGGAAATACGACGACGGCGACGAGCGCGAGCCGCGGCGCTCGTCTTCGAGGAGTACTGGGAGCGCGTCCACGAGGACGAGGCCTATTAGCGGGTGAAAGCCGGTCACCGAGAACAGACCGACTAGCGATGGTCGACGCTCGAGCGAACGCGCACCCGAACGTGCGCTCCCTGCTCGAACGAACGATCGGGACAGATCAGCTTCGCGCCGAAGTCGCCGTCGCGCGCACAGAACAGCGAGAGCCCGGTGATCGGCTCGCCGTTGGCAGTCACGGTCACGTCGTCCCACGCGATCGTCCGGCCGTCGGCGACGCCGAGCCGATCGCCGTTCAGCGAGACGACGGATTCGGCGTCGGCCTCGAGCGATCCACCTCCCCCGCCGCGCTCGAGCAACCCGCCGCCGTCGTAGTGGGGCAATCCGCCGTCTACGACGCCACCGCCGTCGGCCCGAACGCCGACGAATTCCGTGCCGGGAGCGGGATGTGCGGGCGCGTCCAGCACCGCGTAGGTGTCGCCGGTCGAGACGACACGACCGGTGCCGTCCCACTCGAGCGGCCGGACCCGGACTCCGAGTTCGATCGGGAGCGATCCCGATGCCCGATACGGGTTCTGGTCGGGCCGGCGGAAGCCGACGTGGAGGTGGTTGTCGACCCACGGCGCGAAAAAGCCCACCCGGACGAGCCGACCCAGCGAGTCGCCCGGTTCGACCCGATCGCCGGCCTCGACGGCGGGATCGACGTGGAGGATTCGGGTGGTCAGCCCCTCGAGCGGCGCGGGGCCGTCGCAGTCGATCAGAATGAGATGGTCGTGCTCGGGTGCGTAGGGTTTCGGCGGCGCGCTGACGGTGCGGGTCTCACGGACGATGCCGGCGACCGGACTCGGCGCGGCCGTCGTTCGGTCGTCGACCAGCGTCCCGGGGTAGAGGTCGATCGCGCAGCCGCCGTCGTGAGCGGGGTACGGCGAGTTGTATAGCGAGAACCGCTCGTACTGCGCCAGCACGGCCTCGGGGAACGTGACGGCCATCGATTACCGATACCTGCGCGGCGGGAGCGTTTAGGTGCGTCGAGTCCGACGGTGGGCTATGCGCGTGTTCCGCGGGCGGGCGGCGTCGATCGAGGCCGATCGCGAGGCGAGCGACCGGCTCCTTTCGGCGGTCGCCGACGGCGAGCGCGCCGTTCGCGTCTGGATTCCCCACCAACAGGTCGCCTTCGGCCGACGGGACGCCCGCCTCGAGGGGTACGATCACGCCCGCGAGGCCGCGCGTGAGCGCGGCTATCCGCCGCTCGAGCGCGACGTGGGCGGCCGCGCGGTGGCCTACGACGGCGAGACGACGCTGGCCTTCGCCCGCGCCGAGCCGGTTGCCGACGGTCGGACTGGCACGACGGAGCGTTACGAGCGCACGACGGCAGACATCGAGCGTGCGCTTCGAACGCTCGGACTCGACCCGGTTTGCGGCGAGCCCGACGACTCGTTCTGCCCGGGGACGCACTCGCTGTCGGTCACAGACGGAGCCGACGGCGGGCAGCGGGACGGACAGCGGCGGAAGATAGTCGGTATCGCCCAGCGGATCTGCCAGAACGCGGCGCTCGTCGCCGGCGTCGTCCTCGTCGCCAACCGCGAGGCGCTCGCGGGCGTCCTCGAACCGGTCTACGACGCGCTCGAGGTGGCGTTCGAGCCGCGATCGGTCGGCACCGTCGCGGACGCGGGCGGGCCGTCCGAACCGGAGGCCGTTCAGGCGGCGCTCGAGGACGCGCTGGTCGGCGACGCGCGGCCGTCGGTGACCGCGGTGAGGTAACGCTTTTTCGGCTCCGGGGTGTCCGACTCGAGTATGACGACGCAAACGCGCCCGGAGGGCGGTCGATGACGAGCGATCGTTCGGAGCCGACGGACGAGTCGGCCGACGCCGACGGCTCGGACGCGGCCGATCCGCCGTGGGACGACCTCCTCGAGGACGCACGCGCCATCGCCGAGGAGTATCGCGAGGACGACTGGGACGCCGTCGTTCTCGAACCAGACGGCGTCTCGCCGGTCGAGTCGGACGACAGGATCGGCCTCGACGTGTCGGTCTCCGCAGAGGAGTACGACGCCGTTGCGGGACTCATCGAAGAGGGCGACGTAACGATCTCCGCGGCCGACGTCTACTACCGCCCGCTGGCCGACGAGGGGAGCGACCGACGGGTCGCGCTCGCGGTCGAACGTGACGAGGAGGGTGAGACGGCGATTTTCGTCCCGCTCTCCTACGACATCTCCGACGCGCGGTCCGTCTTCGAGACGGCGCTCGTCGAGGAGCAACTGCTAATCCACGTACTGGCGGCTCCCGAGAACGGCTGGGTCAGTTTCTCTCACGACGATCCGTCGCTCTTTCTCGAGAAACAAGATGTAGCGTCTATATTTAATGTAGACGAAGGCGAAGAAGAATCACGATAGGAGTCTATCAGTTACGACAATCAGACTCATAGACCGTCACAACCATGGGGATACCTAACAGAGATCGTCCATCATTAAGCCACCCCCATGTCAAACTATCTCATGACAAAGGGAACAAAAATAACACAACCAATCACTACAGCCAAAGTTGTGACTATGAGGCTGTGAACGTAAGGTGAGTGATGAACAATTACTGAAGGAGTGAGTGTAACGAACGGTTTTCCGTAGGAAAACCTTCAGTAATTGTGAAGAACGGAACCTAAGTGAACAGCCGAATCATATACATTTGCTGAATACATACATCTGCCTCAAGACATACCACTAACAGCACACCATTATCCTATCTTGTATTCTTTCCTTATTGGGAATGTTACATAATTATGAGTTATTAAGGACCATCATTACTTCTAAAAGCCATAGAATAGTCTATAACCACTTTCTTACCCCAAGATAATGGAAACTACTTGGAATAGAAAAGAATTGGTTGTGGAATGAATGAGGCATCTTAGAATCAAAATGAGAACCAAGTCTCTGGTGTATCTCTCGAGTAGAGTGATCTGGAAGTGTAGATTGCTGGCTTGAGGTGTAGGTTTTTGGCCAGAGAATGTAGCTTAACCGTCTCTATATCATTGCTGATGGACAGTGAGCATTGTCCTACCATCCTCATTGTACATCTCTGCTGTCCAACCAAGCTGCTCGATCTTACGAATATCCTCTGTCGTAATGTGGTTGACTTTGAGAGTTAGGCTTGGGTCCTGGTACTCTGCTATCGCTTCTGCAATGAGAAAGTCAAGCAACTCTCCTTGACTGCATGGTTCTTCTTCTGTACTCTCATTATCTGCGCCATCGTAGGTGTACTTCTCTGCCGACATTACATTATTGACTAAGAGAATTATAGTATTAAATCTAATGTAGGTGTACAGGACAGGCATACATATATCTTTGGTAGACAGGTGTATCTTTCTATCACCCTCCCCGTCAAAATTAGATTGACAATAGACCAGATATGTGGCGGGGTAGAGCAGATCATGATGCCTCTCCCCATAGAATATATTTCTGGGGAAAGTTGAAAGGGAACCTAATTTGCTCTGAATATTATTTTGAAATACTCCTGAACGTATTTGTCCCAAATCCGTCCATCTCATAACTCTCATGCATTATAATTATGCAGCCATGTGCGGACAGCAATATTATATGATCAACAAACCGAAGATTTTAATAATCTGGATTAATAATTATACCAATGAGTCATGACTCGTAGAATTAGGAAGATCGATAACAGCACAAGTTCTGATGAAGCCATCAATTATCAGACTGGTAACGAAACTGAAGAACTTGAACAAGACCTGGACTTTGATGAAGAACTACTCGAGCAGGAAAAGCCATGGCAGAGTGAGAAACTTCTGCGACAGCTACACTATGGCAACGGTATGAGTCAACAGGAAATTGCAGACTTTCTTGGAACCAAGAAAATGGTTGTTGCAATGAATATGGGGGAGAAAGACGTTAGTATCTAACCTCTACATTCAGAATATCGGATCAGTCACATCTATTTTTATTTTTCTTAAAGCTACCATCATAGTGGCACGGTTTCCTTCACTTGGAAACAAAATAGTCTGCTATAACCAATATATTGAGAAAATGTGTTCTAAACATACTGATGAAGAAGATCATACCGACGATGGAGAAATAATCCACAAAGACATGGCTGGAAACGAAGAAATCGAACAATCCCAAGAGGATTAATATATGTCACAAGATTTCTATACTGGCCGTGATCCACCTGCAAGGGTCTATGTCGATGACGTAGAGATCCCTGTCATCAACAAGGGTGTTGAGACACAGGCCAGAGTTGATGGTCCCATGGATATCAACAAGATTAGCGACGTATATTTTCCCGTAGAGTGGCAGGGAGAGAACATCGCTAAGAAGATCGATGCCTATGCTCCTAACAATGGAGATACAAATGTCTGGGAACCTGTTGATGTGAAACTCTTAGATCCCACTACAGGAGAATACGTCACGTATCACCGTGGCTTCTCTATGGCCTATGGTGCTGGCTCGAAAGAGACATTAGAAAGGAGACTTCGTGTTGGTGATCCAGGGATGCTCTTGAACAACACTCCTTTTACTGAGAGTTATTCCAGAGGTGCTACTATTGGTGATATACTCAATGATGTTATCAAGAAGTTCAATAATCATCAGGATGTTTTCAATGTCGTTGACGTAGCACATATTGATGAACGAGTTTTTGAAAGTGATGTAAGAGGTGGCTCAGGTGGTGGGCTAAACATCTCTTTAGGCATTGATCTGACTGCACAAGCACTTGGTGACTTTTTCACTGGATCTGGCAAGAAGCAATTTAAGAGTAATAGAGATACTCTCCAAGATGCTATGGATTTCATTACATCAAGACTAAATGGCGAGATTTATTTCACGAACTCAGGGACAAACCCCAGTGATATCTCACTTGTCTACGATGAAGATAGAAACAGAGAATTCCACCCTAAACATACTGGCAATGAATCTGGCCCAACAGTGATTAAGAACAACTCTCTATACGAAATTCAACCAATTAACTCTGTAGAAGTCCGTGGGAGTACGAGTAGAGGAGTACTTGATGATCTAACTGACATCATTGATAACGATGGGAATGAATATCCTGTTGCTACGGCGAGACACAAGCGACTCTATGAATTAGCAGGATCTGAGTACAAACCTCCTATCAAGGAACCTCCCAATGTGAACAATATTTCTGACGCAGAGGACTATGCACGAGAAACACTAATCAAAGAGATTGAAGGAGGTGGCATGGGGGAGATAATTCTATACCAATTCCCCCATATCGAACCTCATGACCTGATCAGTAGTCAACCAGCTTGCGGCCAGAACGTTGCTCAAAACGTGGAGCCAATCACCTACTCTGTAGAGGAGGTTACACAAAGAGTTGGCTACGAAGGAGATCAATTTCTACGTAGAACACATCTCCGTGTTAATACTGAGGTGACAAATAACAATATTGAGATCGTAGACTCTGGTACTGAAGCATTATGATCATAGAATATCTCCATTGTATGACTTTCCAATAGTTCTTTCTATACTGAATGTATTGCAGTGTAGTATGGTATCAAGAAGGGGAATCCTTGCTGCAACAGGTACATTAGGTGTTGGCGGCCTTGGTGCATATGTATTACTGGGTTGTAGATCTAATATTGATATTGATGAAGGAGATATTGGTTCTCAAGCCACAGTTACAGGAAGATTATCTATAAAAAGTAGAGATAATAGGCGCATCTCTGTAAGAGGTGATGACAAATCAGTTTCCGTTTTGATGCAAGCGCGTTATCGAGAACACATTGACGACACTGAGACAGGTGCATGTATCACAACATCTGGACTCGTCACAGAAGTGGAAGAAGAAGAAACTTACACAAGAATTCGTATGGAATCTGGAACTGTGGAATAATCTTTTGCAACTATCACTCGAGTTTTGGCCCAAACTTTTCTAAAGTATTCGTTACATCTCTTTGATCTAAACCAAGATAATCCTCTGTGGTTGGAATATCACTATGTCCTAATGCTTTTTGAATCTCTCTCACACTGATATCATTCTCCAAACAACTCATGGCGAAACTCTTTCTGAGGGTATGAGCAGTGATTAAGTATCGAGGTCTACCCTGTTGATCCTCACCAACTTTCTCTTGTAGGCCAGCGTTCTCTGCTGCTTTCTTCACTGTCCTATTGATTTGTTTCACATTCATCTTTTCTGACTGTCTCGAGAGAAATAGATAATCAGAATTAGAGGATTTTTTGAAAGTATCTCTGTTTCCATAATGGATGTAGTCTCTAAGTAGAGACTTGACTCTCGAATCAAATGCCCCCATCCTTGTACTGTCGGTTTTGGAGTCATAGATCTTCACTCTACCACTCTCAATCTCTATGTCTCGTAACCTCACATCTCTCGCTTCATGTCGTCTCATTCCTGTCTCATACATCAGGGCAATCAGAAGCTCGTTACGTGTTGTAGGATTGCTAACGTTATCAATCAGCAACTCTATCTTCTCTTGAGAGAGACTGACATTTTCTCCTGCATGTTTTTCCTTCATTGATTCACCATTGCCTTTGAAAACATTGAGGCTGCCAATGTCAATGAAATTGCAAGGACTTTCCCACTCTTTATTCTCCAACTCGAATCTTACTGATGGGTTTGCATGTAACTTCTCTAACCAAGAATAAAATTTCCTAATAGCAGTATATCGGGTTTTGATTGTAGATGTAGCATATCCTTCATCCGACAGATGGTTGAGATAATACTTTATATCCCTGTCAGAGACGTTTTCCAGATCATCTTTCCCCCTCTTATCCAATATCCATTGTGAGAACACATCAATCTCTCTTTTATAGCCCCTATATGTATGTTCAGCCAATTCCATCTCCATATCATCGTAAAATTCCTCACGGAGATTCATTGTTCACCTTCTTTCCAATAAACAGTAACTCCATCAACAGTATCTTTAGAAATATCTTCTTCCTCTATACCAAGCTCAAGATAGTAATCAACTGCTGAAGGAGTGTAACCAGTTTTCTCTCTTATCATGTCCGTGGTTGAACGAGAGACTTGTCCCCCTGTGGGAGAAGAAGTCTTTTTCTCTGTAGGGACATGGCTTAGAACAGTCTGATAGCGTTCTGTGTCCGTTTCTCGAGTATCTTGGGACTGTTCAATAGCTCTTTCACTCAGTTGACTCAGATCGTCTATATCACTCTGTAAGCCTTTGATGAGATTACGAATATCACCCATTTCGTCTTTCAATTCATCTATCTCACCATCTACTGTTGGTGAGCCACTATAGGCCTCTCTCCCACTCTGTTCTCTTGCTGCTGCTTTCTCGATGAAATGAGTGAGTGACCTGTATTCATCTGATTCGTCAACGTGCTTCTCCCACTCTTTCTTCTTGTCAGAGTCGATCCGTATATTGATCTGGCTTCTATCAGCCATGGCTATATTCACTTGTTTATGCTACTGGTCTATAAAACCTATAGACGTTTCAGGAGTGTCTCTCGAGGAGTCGGACGTCAAGGAGTGGAGTGCAGAGTAGGGAGTGGAGCGTGGAGTAGGTGCGGGGCGCTACTCGCCCGTTTTGAACGACAGATCCAGCGACGGCGCGGAGTGAGTCAGCGATCCCATCGAGATTACGTCGACGCCCGTCGCGGCGTACGCGGGCACGTCCGCGAGGCCGATGCCGCCGCTGGCTTCGGCCAGCACGCCCTCGTAGTCGGCGAGTTCGTCCACCGCCGCCCGCGTCTCTGTGGGCGTCATATTGTCGAGGAGGACGATATCGGCCCCCGCGGCGGCCGCCCGCGGCGCGTCCGCGACGGTCTCGACCTCCACGTCGAGCTTCGTCGCGAACGAGGTCCGTTCCCGGAAGTGATCGATGGCCTCCTCGAGTCCCAGCTCTTCGATGTGGTTGTCCTTGATCATCACCATGTGCGAGAGATCGAGCCGGTGTGTGTCGCCGCCCCCCGCCACGACGGCCCGTTTCTCGAGGCCGCGCAGCCCGGGCGTGGTCTTTCTGGTCGCGGCGATCGCAACGTCGTCGGCTTCCGTCCGCGCCCGTTCGACCGCCTCGCCGGTCCGCGTCGCGATCCCCGAGGCGTGGCCCGCGAGATTCACCGCGACGCGCTCGCCCCGAAGCACCTCGCGGGCCGAGCCGACGACCCGGAGCAGTTCGTCACCGGGTTCGATTTCGGCTCCCGCCTCGAGCCGGTCGGTCACGGCCACGTCGAGGTAGTCGAAGACGGCCGCCGCGGCCTCAAGGCCGGCGGCGACGCCCGATTCCTTGGCGACGAGCCGGCCGGTCGTCTCACCGGGTACCTGATTCGTCACGTCGTGGTGGCCGACGTCCTCGCGCAGCCAGCGTTCGACCTGTGCGTCGGTGATCATCTTAGTCGTTAGCGGTCGGTTCGGCCGTCGACTCGTCGCCCTCGACGACGTAGTGACAGCCCACCGATTCGTCGTTCTCGCCGGCCGCGCGGGCGATCAATAGCGCGGTGACGCTGGCGTTACGCAGTTCGTAGAGCTCCCGGGCCGTCCGCGTGCGGATGTAGGCGTCGACTTCGCCTTTGAGCCGCCGGAGGACGCTACTCGCGCGGGCGATCTCGTCGGGGTCGCGCTCGAGACCCAGGGACTCGTCCATCGTCTGTCGCAACCGGGTGAACTTCTCGGCGGCGAAGCGCTCGGGCAGTTCGGGGTCGCGGTTCAGCAGTTCGGGCGCTTCGACGATCTCGGGGTCAAATCCGGTAGCGTTTTCGCCCGCACGTAGGCCCCAGACGAGCCCCTCGAGCAGGCTCGTACTCGCCAGCCGGTTCGCGCCGTGGACGCCGGTGCGGGCGCATTCGCCGACGGCGTAGAGCCGGTCGAGCGAGGCGCGGCCGCGCTCGTCGACGTCGATCCCGCCACAGAGGAAGTGCTCGCAGGGTGCGACGGGGATCTCGTCGCCTTCGATCCCGCGGTCGCGACATTTTTCGGCGATACCTGGATACTCGGCCTCGAACTCGAGCGGGCTCACGTCCAGGACGACCGCGCCCGTCTCCTCGCGTTCCGTTTCGACCGCGCGCGCGACGACATCACGGGGTGCCAGATCTCCCTGCGGGTGATAGTCGTCCATGAACTGCTCGCCCTCGCCGTTGCGGAGGACGGCCCCTTCGCCCCGAAGCGCCTCCGAGAGCAGGAACGGGTCCTCACCGGCATAGGCCGTCGGATGGAACTGGACGTACTCCAGATCTTCGACGTCGGCCCCGGCGAGCGCAGCCATGGCGATCCCGTCGCCGGTCGCGTCGTCTGGGTTTGTCGACCGGCCGTAGAGCGCACCGATTCCGCCGGTTGCAAGAATCGTCGCGCCGGCGTAGATCGGCTGCCCCGTCGGCGCGCTCTCTCGTGGGCGCTGCCCGCTCACGGTTTCACCGTTCGCTTCATCGAGGCCCTCACTTCGTTCGCGCCTCGCACCGCTCGAGTCTTCCGAGGGGCGTGGCCCCTCGCGGTCACTCACGACGCCGTGGACGCGCCCCTCGGCGGTGATCAACTCGAGCGCGGCCGTGTCCTGCCGGACCTCGATCCGCTCGTGGTCGTCGACGTGGTTCAGGAACGGCCGGAGGATGTGCGTCCCCGTCGCGGCGTCGACGTGGAGGATGCGATGCTCGGAGTGGGCGGCCTCGCGTGTATAGTCCAGGCCGCCGTCGGTCTCGTCGAAGCCGACCTCGAGCGTGTCGATGAGCACGTCCTCGACCGCGTCGTCGGCGTTTGCGACGAGTACGTCGACGGCGTCTGGATCGGCGGTGCCATCGCTGGCGTCGATGATGTCCTCCTTGAGCGACTCGGGGTCGCCGCGCGTCGTCGAGATACCGCCCTGCGCCCAGTCGGTGCTGGCGTCGTCGGGCTTCGTCGCTTTCGTCAGGAGGGTGACCGACGCGCCCGCTCTGGCCGCGGCGAGGGCGGCCGCACAGCCCGCGATGCCGCTGCCGACGACGAGCACGTCGGTCGTCTCACCCTCGGTCGTCGTCGCCGTGCCGGTGTCGGTTTCGGTCATGGTCAGATCTCGAGCATCCGATCGAGCGCGACGCCCGCGAGTTCCTTCTCCTCGGGGGCGACCTCGATCACGTTGTGTTCCCGGCCCTCGGCGAGTTCCTCGAGCACCCAGGTGAGGTAGTTGGGGTCGATCTGGCGCATGGCGTTGCAGTCCATGCAGGCGTCGCCACAGAGCGGGACGACGTTCACCTCGGGGTGCCACCGCTGGAGGTGGTTCGTGAGGTGGATCTCGGTACCGATGGCCCACGTCTCGCCGGGATCGGCCTCGGCGACCGTTTCGCAGATCGTCGCTGTCGAGCCGGCCACGTCGGCCGCCTCGACGACTTCGCGTCGGCACTCGGGGTGGACGATCACCTTTGCACCGGGGTTCGCTTCGCGAACCCGCTCGATGTGTTCCTCGCGGAAGCGCTCGTGGACCTGGCAGTAGCCGTCCCAGAGGATGATATCGCTCTCGGCGACCTCGTCGGCGTCCTTGCCCTCGGGGTCCCAGGGGTCCCACTCGGCGATTTCGTCTTCCATGCCGAGCCGGTGGGCCGTGTTCTCCCCGAGGTGCTTGTCGGGGAGGAACAGGACCTTGTCTCCCTTCTCGAAGGCGTACTCGAACGCTTTGTGCGCGTTCGAAGAGGTACAGACGAGCCCGCCCTGGCTCGCACAGAACGCCTTCAAGTCTGCGTAGGAGTTCATGTAGGTGATCGGGACGATGTCGGCCTCGGGCGCGGCCGCGGTGATCTCGGCCCACGCGCTGTCGACCTGTAGGGCCTCGGCCATCCCGGCCATCGGACACGAGGCCTCCATGCTCGGGAGGATCACCGATTGATCGTCGTCCGTGATGATGTCCGCGCTCTCGGCCATGAACGTCACGCCGCCGAAGATCACGTACTCCGCGTCGGCCTCGGCAGCCTCCGTCGAGAGCTGATAGGAGTCACCGATGAAGTCGGCATGCTCGACGATCTCTCGCCGTTGGTAGTTGTGGCCCAAGATCACGACGTCGTCGCCGAGTTCCTCGAGCGCCGCCTCGATGCGTTCGGTCCGTTCTGCCTCCTCGAGGTCTCGATACCGGGACGGGAGTTGCTCGAGGGTGTCGTATTTGAACAGACTCAAATCGGTCTCCAGCTCCGCCGTTTCCATTTCGACCATATCACGTCACCTGTGGTTGATCACATATCGGAGGGGACTATTGAATAACTTTTTCCTTCGATACCCCTTACTGGGGGAATACCATCGACTGGTGGAACGATCGAAAACGCAACGGTCGTTTGTCACCGGCAGCGACAGGTGACGACAGACGAACGTCTCTGTTGCGAACAATAGCGGCCTTTTCGCCTCGAACCGTACGGCCGGTATGCCACTCGAGGACGCCTTTTCGAACTTCACGCGACGGGACTGGGAGCGCGAATCGGTCGCGGGAACGGTCCGCGTGGCCGTCGTCGGAATTGGCGGGTTCGCCCGCCAGCGCGCGCTCCCCGCGATCGCGGACGGCGACTACTGTGAGACGACGGTGTTGGTCACGGGTTCGCCCGACGGCGTCGCCGATGTCGCCGAAGAGTACGGCGTCGACACCGTCGTCGACTACGAGGCCTTTCTCGCGGGCGAGTCCCGCGACGCCTACGACGCGGTCTACGTCGCGACGCCGAACGCCTTCCACGGCCGGTACGCGACCGCCGCGGCCGATTTCGGCAAACACGTCATCTGCGAGAAACCCCTCGAGACCACCGCCGAGCGCGCCCGCGCAGTCGTCGACGTCTGCGCCGATGCCGGCGTGACGCTGATGACGGCCTACCGGCTCCAGACCGAGCCGACGGTTCGGCGCACGCGGGAACTCGTCCGCGACGGCGTCATCGGCGACGTCGTCCAGGTCCACGGCGGGTTCTCGCACCCGCTGCTCGAGCACGCGAGCCCCAACACGTGGCGGCTCGACCCCGACCTCGCCGGCGGCGGCGCGCTGGTCGACCTCGGCGTCTATCCCCTCAACACGATCCGCTTTATCCTCGAGTGCGAGCCGACGGACGTCTTCGCGACGACGCACTCGAGTGGCGGCCCGTTCGCGACCGTCGACGAACACGTCGCCTTTCAACTCGAGTACGAGACCGACGCGACGGCCTCGTGTACGGCGAGTTTCGACGCCCACGCCCGCAGCATCCTCGAACTGGTCGGCACCGAGGGGATGATCGACATCGAGTCGCCCTTCGGCGGCGTCGTGCCCCAGGAGATCGTCGTCGAGAGCGGCGATATGCGCATGGAGTACACCGGCCCGCGGATCGACGAGGTCTGCGAGGAGTTCGACTACTTCGGGTACTGCGTGCTGACGGGGACCGACCCCGAACCGGACGGCGAAGACGGGCTTGCCGATCTGCGCGCGATCGAGGCCGCCTACGAGTCGGCCGAGACGGGCCGACAGGTCGACCTCGAGTAATCGATCCGCTCGCGGACCGAGTCCCGGATGGGTCGTTCGAATACAGGGAACACGTATACCTCGCTCGCCCACGAACCGTCGATGTCTCATGAGCGACGGGAGCCTGGGACTCACCGAAGCGGTGGCGATGGCGCTCGGCGGGATGATCGGCGGTGGAATTTACGCCGTTCTCGGTATCGTGACCCAGATAACGGGTGCGGCGACGTGGGGTGCCTTCCTGTTGGCGGGGGTTGTCGCATCGTGTGCGGCCTACTCGTACGTTCGATTGAACGAACTCGTCACCGACGGCGGGAGCGACGGTGGCGGCTCGGTCACGTTCGTCCAGTCGTTTACTGGCAACTCGACGCTTGCCGGAATGATCGGGTGGACGTTGCTCGTCGGCTATCTCGGCTCGATGGCGATGTACGCGTTCGCGTTCGCCGAGTTCTCGATCGCCCTTCCCGGTGTTCCGAGCCGGCTCGCGGGACTCCCGCTTCGGCCGATTATCTCCGTGCTCGTGGTCGCGGGATTCGTCGGGCTGAACCTGCTCGGCGCACGCGCGACCGGATCTGCGGAGAACGTCCTCACGTCCGTCAAAGTCCTCGTCCTCCTCGCGTTCGGCGTCTGCGGACTGGCGTACGCGCTGTTCGTCTCGTCCGATCCAGTCGACCTCGGCGTATCACAGTTCACGTCGCTTCATCCGATCATGGCCGCGGCCGTCTCGTTCGTCGCCTTCCAGGGATGGCAGCTGCTGTTCTATGATCAGGAGAGTATGGCGAACCCGCTCGCGGAGCTCCGGAAAGCGATCGCGATCGCGATCCCGGTCGCCGTGTCCATTTACGTAATCGTAGGAGTTGTGACCTACAACCTCGCCCCGCAGGCCGTCCAGCGCAACCCCCACACCGCGCTGGTCGATGCCGCCTCGACGATCGGCGGCGTCGCCGGGCTGGCGAGCGTCGGCGCGATTATCATCTCGCTCTCGGCGCTGTTCTCGACCGGAAGCGCGATCAACGCGACGCTCTTTTCCGCGGGATACTTCGCCAAGGGGATGCTGTCCGACGATCTGTTACCGGACCGGGCCGGCGACTCGAGCGCCAGCGGCGTTCCGACCCGGACGCTACTCCTCCTCGGCGGGATTACGGCGGCGTTTACCGCCTACGGTAGTCTCTCGGCGATCACCTCCTTTGCGTCACTGTCGTTTATCGTCGTCTTCGGCGCGATGAGCGCGCTCGCGGTCACCCGTCGCGACGCGGACCGGATCGCTGCCGTCTGGCCGGTGATCGGGACGATCGGGGCCGGTCTCTTTTTCGTCTTGATGCTCTATCACCTCTACACCGCCGAACGAGAGACGTTCTATGCGGTCGTGCTGATCGCCATCGCGATGGTCACCGTCGAGGGGCTCTACTTCGAACGCGACCGCATCGAACGAGAGATCCCCTACCTCGAGCCCGATACCGAGTAGCCGCCCTCGGAGAGCCGTTTTACGACGTTTCGTCGACGACTTGTCGCCGTTCGCGGGCGGCCCGCGCTTCGTCGATGGA
This sequence comes from Natrinema sp. 74, assembly GCF_046097095.1. Classification (NCBI taxonomy): domain Archaea; kingdom Methanobacteriati; phylum Methanobacteriota; class Halobacteria; order Halobacteriales; family Natrialbaceae; genus Natrinema; species Natrinema sp. 74. The sequence continues at coordinate 1,241,627 of NZ_CP175698.1, read as the reverse complement.
CTCGTTCGCGACGAGGCGGTCTACGCGCCGCTCGAACTCGGCTTCGGAAATCTCGCCGTCGACGTACTGTTCTTTTAACTCGGCGAGCGCGCGGTCGGCTCGCTCTTCGGCCGACGGCTCCGGCGGCGAGAGGACCTCGGAGAGCCCGAGTGTGCGAAGCGGGGAGTACTCGCGCTCGAGGCGCTCGGCCGCCGACGCCGCCCGTTCGCTCCGTGGCAGCGACGCGTGTCGGGCGAACACCCACAGTGCGCCGACGCTCGAGACCGCCAGCACTGCCATCAGGAGGGTGACGGCCGCGAGCACGGGAAGTGCGAGTTCGAGCAGCGTCGCCGCGATCGGTGCCCCGGTCGCGAGCCCCGAATAGACGACCAGCGCGAGATAGCCGACGACGACGAGCAACAGGCCTCCGGAGAGGAGGGCGCCCAACACGGACAGCCATAGCCACTTGTTCTTGTGAAGCCCCATTATCGGGGAATACGGCGACACCGTTTGTATATCCAACGCGTCTCGTGTCGGCCGGCCGCCGACGACGTTCGCGGTCGTTCTCTCTGCCTCCCGTCGGGCGGGTGCCCTGGGGAGAGGGGTCTGCAGTATCAGGCCTCCTCCCAGGGCTTCGTCTCCGCGTCGATGAACTCGAACATGTCGCCGAAGTCGTCTGGCAGTTGCGCTTCGATGTCGGCGAGCTCACTGCCGGGAAGGTGTTCGTCGAGGAGTTCCGTGATCGCCTTGATCCGGTAGACCGCCTCGCCCGTATCGACCGGCGACGGCGCGCCGTAGGCGGAATCGAGCGCCAGATCGTCGTAGTTCAGCCGTTCGACGACCCGGTCGACGAACTCGTCGTAGTCATAGCGCTGGCCGTGATCGGCGGCCAGCAGGTACCGATCGATCTCCATCGGGAGCGGGCTCGCGATGTCGGTCGCTTCACCCTCTTGAACGCACTCGCCGAGCGTCTCGAGGACCGCCCGCGTCGTTCGGACGGCCTCGGCCCGCCGGCCGGCCTCGATCCGGTGCTGTACCTCACCGATGAAATCGGTATAGCTCGTGCTCATAGCTGTTTCCGCGCGCTCGAGTTGTCGCCCGTCGACTGCAAAAACACCGACCGCGGATTCGCAAGGGTCTCGATCCCCCGAGCGACGGGACGCCGCCGCGACCGCTATACGTTCTCGGGCGCGAGCGCCTCGATCGTCGCCTCCGTCACCTCGCTCGAGGCGGGTTCCGGGACGACGACGATCGGGTGCTCGATCCCCGTCTCGGCGACGAGCGTCCGGAGTTGCTCGCGGGCCTCGTCGGGCGTCCCCGCCACGCCGAGATCGGCGAGCAACTCGTCGGTCACTGCGCCCGCGGCCGCCCGTCTCTCACCGTCGCGCCACGCCTCGGCGATCCGATCGGCCGTCTCTGGGAACTCCGTCGCGACCGCTCGGCGGTAGCCCTCGCCGCTGCCGACGTAGTAGGCGATGTGCCGGCGGAGCGTGTCGCGCGCTTCCTCGGGATCGTCGCTCACCGCGGACGGAACGTACGGCGCGATCTCGATCGCGTCGGGGTCGCGGCCGCGTTCCCGCGCGGCCGCCGCGACCTCCTCGAAGGCCTCGTCGAGCCGCGAAAATGGGATGTTGTGGGGAATCCAGCCGTCACAAAGCCGGCCGACGACGCGGCGGTTGGCTGGCCCGAGTCCGGCGTGGTAGATCGGCACTGACGCCTCGAGCGAGGGGAACGACGACGACGCGAGCAGTTGGCCCTCGTAGTCGACCGGCTCGCCGTCGCCGGCGGTGAACGCGCGGAGCAGTTCGATCGTCTCGTGGGCCCGGCGCACCGGCCGGTCGAACGACATGCCGTGGAGGGACTCCACCGCCGTCGCCGTGCTCGTCCCGAGTCCGAGCGTGAACCGGCCGTCGGCGGCGTCATCGAGCGAGGCCGCGGTCATCGCCAGGACGGCCGGCGAGCGCGAGTAGACGTTCAGGATCGCGGTGCCGATGTCGATCTCGTCGGTCCGACAGGCCATCTCGGTCGCTTGGACGACGCCGCTGGCACCCCAGAGCTCGCCGACCCAGACGGCGTTGTAACCCCGACTTTCCGCGCGGACGGCCACGTCCGCGAGGTCCGCGTCACCGAAGTCGGTTACCATGAGTCCAACGTCCATGCCCTGCCAGTCACTGCCCAGGGGCAAAAATCGCCCCGCTCGATCCGCATTTGAGCCGCCACTCGGCACCCGTCTCGAGCGGCGCGTCATCTTCGGCTCGGTCCCGCCGTTGTCCGCGCCCGCGCCGGCGCGATCCGGCGCTCGGTGGCCGCGCGCGAATCAGCAACTGTTAGGGCCTCGCCCCGTCTCGACCCACGCATGACAGACCCCGAGGACCTCGCCGAGCGGGTGCGCGAGGGCGACCTTCGTCTCCACGAACTCGAGGAACACGCCGACCACGACACCGCGGCCGAAGCTCGCCGGCTGCTCATCGAGCGCGAGACGGGCACGGAACTCGAGGCGATCGGCGACTACGCGTTCCCCGCCGAGCAGGCGGACCCGAACGTCGAGAACATGATCGGCGCGGCGCAGGTGCCGATGGGCGTCGTCGGCCCAGTTCCCGTCAACGGCGAAGAGACTGGATCGGCCGACGGCGGCGCGGCTACCGGCGAGTACTACCTGCCGCTGGCGACCACCGAGGGCGCGCTGCTGGCGTCGGTCAACCGCGGGCTGGGCGTGCTCCGCTCGGCCGGCGGGGCCGAGGCCCGCGTCACGAAAAACGGGATGACCCGCGCCCCCGTGTTTCGGGTCGAGGGCGTCGCCGCGGCCGCCGAAACCGTCGAATGGGTCGAGGATAACCTCGAGACGCTGCGTGAGGCCGCCGAGTCGACGACGAGCCACGGCGAACTGCTCGATATCGAGCCCTACGTCGTCGGCGATTCCGTCTTCCTGCGCTTTGCCTTCGATACCAAGGACGCGATGGGGATGAACATGGCTACGATCGCGACCGGCGAGGCCTGCGAGGTCGTCGAGGCCGAGACCCCGGCCTCGCTCGTCGCGCTCTCGGGGAACCTCTGTTCGGACAAGAAACCCGCCGCGATCAACGCCGTCGAGGGACGGGGCCGGTCGGTGACCGCCGACGCCGTGATCCCCGGCGAACTCGTCGAGGAACGGCTGCACACGACCGCCGACGCCATCGCCGAGGCCAACACCCGCAAGAACCTGATCGGCAGCGCCAAAGCCGGCAGTTTAGGATTCAACGCCCACGCTGCCAACGTCGTCGGCGCGGCCTTCCTCGCGACCGGCCAGGACGAGGCCCAGGTCGTCGAGGCCGCGAATACGATCACGACCATGGACGCCCGCGAGCGCGAGGACAGCACCACCGACCTCTACGCCAGCGTCTCGCTCGCCTCGCTCGAGGTCGGCACCGTCGGCGGCGGCACGAAACTCCCCACACAGGCCGAGGCGCTCGAGATCCTCGGGCTGCGGGGCGGGGGCGACCCGTCGGGCTCGAACGCGGACGCGCTCGCCGAGATCATCGCGGTCGGCGCGCTGGCGGGCGAACTCTCCTTACTCGGCGCGCTCTCTTCGCGCCATCTCGCAAGCGCACACGAGGATCTGGGTCGGTAGCGACCGACCGAATCGCCTGCCGCGACGCTGCTCGAGTCCGCACTGGCAGGGCCACCCCCGTCCGTTTTGGGGCTGTACGGGGCAGAGACCGTATGACCGAGACCGTCGCCGTCACCGGCGGCAACGGCCGCGTCGGTCGGTCCGTGATCGCGCACCTGACCGACGAGGGGCACCGCACCGTCAACTGCTCGCGGGGTGAGCGCGACGAGGAGCGGGCGGACGCCTATCTCACGACGGACCTGCTCGACGCGGGCGAGGTCTACGGCTCGCTCGCGAAGAGCGACGCCGATGCCGTCGTCCACCTCGGCATGATCCCGACGCCCGAGACGACGCCCGGCTTCCGGACCTACGAGAGCAACGCGCTCTCGAGCTACCACGTCCTCGAGGCCGCGGGCGAACTCGGGATCGACACCGTGGCGCTGGCCTCGAGTCTCAGCGCCATGGGCGGCGGTTACGAACCCGAGCCGATCGCCGTCGACTACCTGCCGGTCGACGAGGCCCACCCGCTCAGGCCGTCGACCGCCTACGGGATCGGCAAGCAGACCCTCGAAATCACCGCCGACGGGTTCGCACGGCGGTCCGCGGACCGGCCACGCACCATCACCTCGCTTCGATTCCCGTGGATCGTCGACGACGACCTGGCTCGAGAGACGTTCCGCGAGGCCGATCGGACGCTGGCGGGGTTGCGAGAAGCGGGCGCGTTCCACGCCCAGCGCAACACGCTGTTCAGTTACGTCCACCTGTCGGACGCGGTCGACCTCGTCCGGCGGACCGTCGAGGCGACGTTCGACGGCCACGAGCGCGTCTGGGTGTCGGCACCCGATACGAGCGCCGACGCGCCCAGCCGCGAACTCGCCGCGACGGTCTTTCCCGACGCCGACACCCGCGACGCGCTCGGCGAGGGCGACCACACGTCGCTGATCGACACCGCGAAAGCCGAAACGCTGTTCGACTGGACACCGGAGTGGAGCTGGCGGCAGCCGGCCTGATCGCGCCGGACGCGGTTTCGCGGGGCTCGCCCGGACTGTCTAGAGGAGCCGGTACCGCCCGCGGCTCTCGCTGACGACGCCGCGTCGCGTCAGCCTCTCGAGCGACTTTCGAACGTACTCGGCCGACACGCCCCGCTCGTCCGCGTAGTCGACGACCTCGTCCTCGGTCGGCTCGTCGAGGGCCTCGAGTGCCCCCTTCACGATCTCTTTCTTGCTGCCGCTGCGGCTCGGTCCGCGGGGATCGCGATCGCCAGCGGCCTCGACCTCGTTCACGTCGAGTCCCGATTCCGCGAGGTATTCTTGATCGTCGACGACGCCGTCGGCCACGTCGTCCTCGAGGTCCGCGAACGAATCGAGTCTCGCGAAGGCCTCGCCCTCGCCCTGCCGGTTGGCGAGCATCGACGCCCGAACGTCGCGGGCGTGGGCGGCGTCGTCGGTCTCGACGAACTTCTTGCGCTTCTCGTAGGCTTTGCGCGCGCCACAGCGAGGACACTGCGTCGTCTCGGATCGCCCCTCGATGATCCAGAGGTTCGAACAGTCGCTACAGCCGACGACGGCGTACATGGCTCACAGTCGGTTACCCCGGCAGTTCAACCTTCGGCAACCGAAGCGAACGTGGTCGGGCGGGAACCGGATACTGACGCGGTGACCGCGGTCACTCGCCCGCGACGTCCAGCACCACTTTCCCGGTGAGCCCGCTCCCCTCGACCAGCTCGTGGGCCGTCGCGACGTCTTCCAGCGGATGCACCGAATCGATGACCGGCTCGAGGCGGCCCGCGTCGACCAGCCGACGGAGCGCATCGAGCGGTCGCCGGTCTCGCTCGAGGAACAGCATCTCGACCGAGAGGTTCTTCTGGTAGGCGGTTCCCCACTCGCCCTCCGGCTCGAGAACGGTGACCAGCCGGCCGTGGGGATTCGTCACGCCGGTGCTGTCGACCAGCGTGTCGCCGCCGACGGTGTCGAAGACGAGGTCGACTCCCCCGCCGAACTCCGCATCGATCACGTCTGCGAACGACTCGGACTCGTAGTCGACGGCGCGGGCCGCACCGAGTTCTTCGGTCTGATCGACCGTCTGCGGGCTCGCCGTCGCGATCACCGTCGCGCCGCTCTCGTCGGCGATCTGGACCGCGTGGGCACCGACGCCGCCTGCACCGTGGATCAGGACCGTTTCGCCGGCCGTCACGTCGCCGCGGGTGACGATCGCCTCCCAGGCGGTCGCCGCCGCGAGGGGGAGCGCCGCCGCCTCAGTGTGGGACAGCGAGTCGGGTTTCCGGGCGACGATCGATTCGTCTGCGGTGTGGAACTCCGCGTAGCTTCCTTGCTCTCCGAAAATCTCCGGCGTGTAGAAGACGTCGTCTCCGGCCTCGAACTCCGTCACCGACTCGCCGACCGCCTCGACGACACCGGAGACGTCGTAACCGATGACCGTCGGGGGTTCGATGCCGGCCCACGAACCGGCCTGCCGAATCTTGCAGTCGACCGGATTGACCGACGACGCGTGGACCCGAACGAGCAGTTCGGTCGGGCCGGGCGTCGGCCGATCGATATCGCGGCGTTCGAACACGTCGGTCCCGCCGAAGTCGGTGATGACCATCGCCTCCATGGACCGATGTCGACCAAGCAGCGGGATATAGGTGGGACCCTCGTTCGTCTCGAGCCGAGACACCGTCCGCCTGTCAGTTCCGCCGCCTCCCGACGCGACCGACGATCGACGCCGCCGACGCGGGGACCTATTAGCGTCCGCCCCCTCTCGAGACGTATGGAACGCGTCTCCCTCGACGACTGTGACCCGTCCGAAGCCGCCGACGGCGTCCGGCTGGCCCTGCTGGCCGGCACCGACTCGATGAACGTCCAGCACTTCGAAATCGAACCCGATGCGACCGTCGACGAGCACAGCCACCCCCACGAACAGACCGGCTTCATCGTCGCGGGCGAACTGACTTTCCTCGTCGGCGGCGAGGAAATCGTCTGCGGACCCGGCGATTCCTACGCGATTCCCGGCGGTGAATCTCACGCGGCCGAGAACCGCGGCGATGAGACGGTCCGCGGCGTCGATATCTTCAGTCCGCCACGGGAGAACCCGAACTGGCAGTCGGACTGAGTCACGACTGGGCTCGACTGCCCGCAACTCGAGAATACCACGGAGTTATATATCGCAGTTCGAAAGGGTGCCCGATGGCAACCGAACAGCAGTCGGTGGGACGTGGAGGAATCGGAACGGCGCTCGAGCGACTGGGGCCGACGTGGGTGGCCGGCGCGATTGCAGCGGGGCCGGCGACGATGGGCAGCCTGCTCGTCGCGGGCGCGAGATTCGAGTACGCCCTGCTGTGGGTCGTCGTCCTGTCGGCGGTGCTGGGGACGGTCGGCCAGTACCTCGCGATGCGGCTGGGACTGCTCACGGAGGCAGGACTCGTCTCGGTCGTAGAACGCCACCTCGGCTCGTTCTGGGCATGGGTGCTCGTGATTGATGCGCTGCTCGCCGCAGGATTGGCCCAGCTCGTCATCATGAAGACGCTCGCGTCGGTCAGCGCGACGATGGTCGCCGAGGCAGGCGTCGGTGTCGCGGCCCTGACTGACCCCCGATTCTGGGGCGTCGCGTGGGCGGTCATCCTCGCGCTGGGGCTCGCCGGCGGTGGGTACCGCGTTGCGGAGTTCGGGGCCAAACTGCTGGTCTCGATCGTCGTCGTCGCGTTCGTCGCGAGCGCGTTCGTCGTGCCGATCGATCCTGCGGCAGCGGCGAGCGGGCTGATTCCCGCGATTCCGGCGGGCGTCGACGGCGCGCTCGTCGCCGCGGGCATCCTCGGCGGCGCGGTCCACATCACGCTGCTGACGATGCAGAGCTACACGATGCGCGAACGCGGCTGGACCGCCCGCGACACGGACGTCGCGGCGGTCGACGTCGTGAGTTCGATGCTCATCGCGTTCGGCGTCTTCAGCCTCGGCGTCTTCCTCGTCGCGGCGAGCGTCCTCCCGGCGGCCGGCGTCGATCCCGCGACGATCGACGGCATCGGAGCCGCGCAAACACTCGGGCCGGTCGCCGGCGCGTACGCCACCTGGGTGTTCCTCGCCGGCCTCCTCGGCGCGGCCGTCTCGACGCTCGGCGGGAACACGATCGTCCCGCCGTACCTGCTCGCCGACAAACTCGGCTGGGAACGCTCCACCGACGACGGCCGCTACCGGGCCGCCGTCGCCGCCGTCGCGCTCGTCTCCGCCGGCGGCGCGTTCCTCGGCGGTTCGTTCTTCCAACTGCTCGCACTCACGCTGGCGTTCGGCCTCGTCGGCACGCCCTTCGCGATCGCTGTGATCCTCTTTCTGCTGAACGACCCCGACGTCGTCCCGGAGACGAACTCCCTGTCGGCGAACGTCGGCGGGCTCGCACTGTTCGCCGTAACGGTCGTCCTCGCCGGCGAGTTCGTCCGCGGGGAGCTCGAGACGGTCTCGGAACCGGTCTCGGCGTTCGTCGTCGTCTTCGCGGCGGCGATGGCGCTGGCGCTCATCGGACTGGCCGGCAGCTACGCGCGCGATCGGATCAGTACGAACTGACTCGGCCAATCTCGCTCGAGGCGCTATAGCAACACTCCGGCGACGAGCGCGAAGAAAACGAGCAGTCCGCCGCCGGTGATGGCGGCGGCGATCGCGAGCGGGACGAGCAGTCGGCCGAGTCGCTGTGCCGTCGTTACCGTGGTCGCGACCGCGTCTACGGGGGTGCGAACGTCCTGTTCCATATTATCGACGCCAACGCTCTGACCCTTGAAGCTCAGTCAGACGCTCGACAGACGCAGACCGCACGCTCCGGTGGGGCGGCAGCGAAGCCGACTACTCGCCGTACTCCTCGAGCGAGAGACTGCTGTGCTCGGGTAGCAGTTCGTCATCGGAACTCGTCATGTGACGGTCAGATCTCATACCTCGTGTGCAGATTCCGTTCGTATAGCTATCTACGTCAGTTATCACTGAAATCGCGGTGTTTTATTACGAGACTCCAGAGAACAGTCTCTGAGAGTGCCTTTAGTTGTGGCCGTGCTGACCATAGCGTTATCAGTTGGCTATTAGAATAGTATTCTGACGGAAGACGGATGATGAGTGAAAAGAGAAGTCAGATTGAGGCAGTTACCTTTGACCTCGACGATACGTTAGTCCAGTACGAACGCTCTCCCGCAGAGGTTCTTCGGACGTCCTTCGAGATCCTCGAGGTTGAACCGCTCTTTTCTGTCGAGGAGTATTACGCCCGGTACGACGAATTTGCGAGGAAGTGTAATTCGATGGAGGCGCTTCGTTCCGAATGTTTTGCAGCGCTCGCCGCCGAGAACGGATACGAACGGCAACTCGGGCGAGACGTTGCGAATACGTTTAGCAACGAGCGTGACCAGTCGAACGTCGAATTACTACCGTCAGCCGATCGTGTCTTGGACGAGTTCAGTCGACGGTACCAGGTAGCCATCATTACGAACGGGGCACGGGATGCCCAACAGCGAAAGATCGGTGCTGTCGATCTCGAGCAGTGGACGGATACGGCGGTCGTCGCGGGTCGTAACCTGTTGCCGAAACCGAATTCAGAACCCTTTGAACGCGCGATGGAGTCGCTCGACGTCTCCCCATCGACCACCGTTCACGTCGGTGATTCGCTGGAAACGGATATCGCCGGCGCAACCGCTGCCGGACTCGATTCCGTCTGGATTTCTCCCGACGACGACCGACAGGGATTCGATCCGACGTACCGAGTAGCTTCTATCGGCGATCTTTTGCAGCCCCCGTGGACGGCGGACTCTGTGAGCGATACACGGTAATTCGTCTCTCTGTACTGATCGCGAGTTTCACGAATGAACCCAGAAGTGGCAGCGAGCGTGCGAACCGAACGAGTCAGTTCACCGGCTTCCGCATTTCGACATGGGGAATCCCTGCCTCCTCGAATTCCTCGCCGCGCCGTTCGTAGCCGAGGTCGCGATAGAAGCCGGCTGCTCGCGTCTGCGAGTGGAGCTTCAACGCCGAGAACCCGAGCGTGGCGGCACGCTCCTCGAGTGTCGCCATTAGCGCGCGACCCACGCCTTCGCCCCGGCACGGCTCGAGGACGGCGACGCGCTCGACTTTGCCGACGTCGTCTGCGGGTTCGCGGAGCCGGGCCGCGCCGATCGGCTCGTCGCCGTCGTACGCGATGAAATGGACGGCAGCATGGTCACGGCCGTCGTACTCCAGTTCCTCGTCGACGCCCTGTTCCTCGACGAACACCACGTTGCGGACCGCGAACGCGTCCTCGCGCTCTCGCTCGGTCTCGGCGACGCGAACCTCGAACTCGGCCATCGCGTGGCGGTACGCTCGCCGGGAGTGAGAGCGTTACGACACGGCACCGGTGGCACCGTTTATCGCGTCGGTAGAAGAAATGGCAGAGATCGAATGCGCTCGCGGCCGTGTTACGAGAGCTTCTCGAGAGCGTCAGACCGCTTCGCGGCCTGACTGCCCGAGAAACGGTCTACGACAGTTTCTCGATGTTGTCGACGACTTCCTCGGCGTACTCGCTGGTGGCGAGTTTCTCGGCATCCTCGAGTTGGCGCTCTAGATCGTAGGTGACCTTGCCGGAGGAGATGGTCTCCTCGACGGCGTCGCGCACGAGGTCGGCGGCGTCGTCCCAGCCGATGTAATCGAGCATCATGCGGCCCGAGAGGATCATGGCGGTCGGGTTGACCTTGTCCTGGCCCTCGTACTTGGGCGCGGAGCCGTGGACGGGCTCGGCCAGCAGGAGGCCGTCACCGAAGTTGGAACCGGGGGCGATGCCGAGGCCGCCGATCTGCGCGCCAGCGGCGTCGGACATGTAGTCCCCGTTCAAGTTCATCGTCGCGATGACGTCGTAGTTGTCGGTGCGGGTCAGCAGCTGCTGGAGCATGTTGTCCGCGATGCGGTCGTTGACGACGAGTACGTCGTCGTCGGCCTCGCCGTCTTGCTCCTCCCAGAGGGTGTCCTCGGTGATGACCGTGTCGCCGTACTCCTCTTCTGCGACCTCGTAGCCCCAGTCGCGGAACTGGCCCTCGGTGAACTTCATGATGTTACCCTTGTGGACCAGCGTGACCGAGTCACGGTCGTGCTCTAAGGCGTAATCGATGGCGCGGCGGACGAGTCGCTTCGTGCCGAACTCCGTGATCGGCTTGACGCCGATGCCGACGGGGCCGTCGTGGATGGTGCTGTCGAAGCCCATCTCGTCTTCGACGAACGCCTTGACCTGCTCGACTTCGTCGGTGCCTTCCTCCCACTCGATGCCGGCGTAGACGTCTTCCGTGTTCTCACGGAAGGTGACCATGTCCATCTGCTCGGGCTCGGAGACGGGAGACGGGACGCCCTCGAGGTGGTAGGTCGGGCGAACGTTCGCGTAGAGGTCGAGCTTCTTGCGCAGTGCAACGTTCAGCGAGCGGAAGCCGGCACCGACGGGCGTCGTCAGCGGGCCCTTGATCGCGACGCGGTGCTCTTTGATGGCCTCGACGGTCTCGGCGGGCAGGTTCTCGTCGTACTTCTCGCGGGCGGACTCGCCGGCGTAGACGCGCATCCAGTTGATTTCACGGCCGGTCGCCTCCGCGGCGGCCTCGAGGACCTTCTGTGCGGCGGGGCCGACGTCGCTCCCCACGCCATCACCGTAGATAATCGGGATAACCGGGTCGTCAGGCACCTCGAGTTCGTCTTCGGTGCCCTCCTTCAGCGTAATCTTTTCCCCCTCGTCGGGGACCTCGATCTTGTCGTAACTCATCTCGTCTACACGGTTCTTCGACGGGGGTAAAAGGTCTCTCATTTCCGTTTCGGCCTGGCAAAAATTGAACGAACTCCCGTTTTTTCGCCCCTTCAGTAACGGCAAAACCGGGCGTGAGAAGCATCGATCGCAGAAATTGGATGATAATTCGTGCAATATAACTCGAGTTTACATCGACATTGAGCGAACGATCGGCACACAGAGCGGACGGAGGGTCGCGTTCAGGCGGTGTCTCGTTGAGTCAACCGCCCGGTCGAAATGGGCCGAACCGGCGAGCACGAACGAACCGCTCATCGGTCCGGGAGATGTCGAAACGACGTCAGGCGTGCCTGCGAAGCACTGACAACGCGAAAATCGGTGGGGGCCGCCGCGAAACCGGCGCGGATCCACCCGCCGGGTACGTTCGTGCGCCGGTCTCACGGTGGCCGACTGCCGAGCCGACGTCAGCGTCCGGTGACGATCGCTCGGTTCGTGGCGTCTCTCACGCCACCTGAACCCGGGGCGCGAACGGATATAATCCGTGCGACCGTTTCACGGGTCTCGAGGTCGACACGCGCGATTTCTTCCGCAAACGGTTAGCGAGCGAAGATATCCGTGGGCACACCGCACTCGACCGTCGTCGTCCGGGCTGCGGTTTCGACAAACGTCGAGGCATAGATTTATTATTGACGTACCCGTGGCTCGATACATGCTCCGACCACCGCAGTACGCGGCGAAACAGTGTCCACACTGTACCGCGACGCTGTCGAACGTTCAGGGCGTCGCCGTCTGTCTCGACTGCCACTGGGTCGATGGAACTCGCCGCCCCGTCGGCGACCGGACGGGGGAGTAGCGGCGTTCGACGGCGAGACGGAACCTCTTTTTGTCGATCGATGTAAGTCAGACGCATGGCTGAATCCGAGGTGGACCTCGAGTCCGAGCAGTACGACAAACATCGCGAAGCCGGCGAGATCCTCGCGCAGGTACGCGAGGAGGCCGCCGAGCGCGTCGAGGTCGGTGCGAGCCACCTCGAGGTCGCCGAGTGGGCCGAAGACCGCATCCGGGAACTCGGTGGCCAGCCCGCCTTCCCGGTCAACATCTCCATCGACGAGGAGGCGGCCCACGCGACGCCGTCGATCGACGACGAGACGACCTTCGGCGAGGAGATGGTCAACTTGGACATCGGCGTCCACGTCGACGGCTGGCTGGCCGACACCGCTATCACCGTCGATCTCTCTGGCAACCCCGAACTGGCCGAAGCGCCCGAACAGGCCCTCGAGGCCGCCCTCGAGATCGTCGAACCCGGCGTCGACACCGGCGAGATCGGCGCAGAGATCGAGGACGTCATCGACGGCTACGGCTACAACCCCGTCGTCAACCTTACCGGGCACGGACTGGGCCACTGGGAACAACACACCAGCCCGAACATTCCTAACCGCGCCGTCTCCCAGGGTGCGACCCTCGAGGTCGGCGACGTCGTTGCGATCGAGCCGTTCGCGACCGACGGCGGCGGCAAGGTCACCGAGGGCGCAACCGAGGAAATCTTCTCGCTCGAGCGCGAGGGCAACGTCCGCAACCGGCAGGCCCGCGAGGCCCTAGACCAGATCACCGAGGAGTTCCGCACGCTGCCCTTTGCGACGCGGTGGCTCGAGACCGACCGGCCGGAGATGGCGCTGCGCCGACTCAAGCGCAACGACATCGTCCACGGCTATCCGGTGCTCAAAGAGGACGACGGCTTCCTCGTTAGTCAGAAAGAGCATACGATCATCGTCACCGAGGACGGCTGCGAAGTGACGACCGAGTGAGTACCCGATGGCGGTTTGAATCGGTAATACTCGGAGCGACCGCGACCGCCTCGATTGGTATCTAAAGCGGGAGACCGGGCAACGAGAGCAGTATGGCGCTATCCGCGTCCGAATCGGCTTCAGGCGTTGTTCATCCGCTGGCTCGTTCGGTTCCCACACCGCTGACACTCGCTGACGCGGTACGGTTCGCGGGAGAACTGTGCGTTCTCTTGCTTGAGGCTCTCGGTCCTGATCTGGACGGATACCTCATGGAGTGTCTCTAAGTCGCATTCTTCACAGTGCTCGGTCATCCCGTTGAATGAGTCGTCGGTCGTTGCCATTACCGAAGTACTTGCAGTAGCCTCCTCTTAAAGCCATGCTTCATTTTGAACCGTGAGTTGTGGAAACCGCAAGTGGGCATTAACACCGGGGTAAAATCGGACGAGAACGTTCTATATCGTTTATAGATCTCTCTCGAACTTTCGTAGCGATATCGGAAATCTCCCGCGACGCGAGGTCGGTGGCCGAGCGCTGGATCGATCACCGCGAGCGACGGGGGACTGAAACGCTTTTGGCGCGCCTCGAGTGGTACCCGATATGGAGCAGGTGTTTGCACCGTGGCGGATCGAGTGGATCAGACGCGAGGAGAAGAATCCGGACGTTACCGACTGCGTCTTCTGTGAGTTGCCCGAACGGGACGCCGATCGCGAACACCGGATCGTCGCGCGCAGCGAGCACGCGTTCGTCATGTTGAACAACTATCCGTACAACCCGGGCCACGCGATGGTGATACCGCATGTACATACCGGCGATTACGGCGCGCTCGCGGACGATGTCCTCCTCGATCACGCTCGTTTGAAACAGCGCACGTTCGATGCACTCGACGCCGCCTTCGAACCGGACGGCTTCAACGCCGGCTTGAACCTCGGCGACGGTGCCGGCGGCTCGATCGACGACCACCTGCACACCCACGTCGTTCCGCGATGGCAGGGCGATACTAACTTCATGCCCGTCATCAGCGACACGACGGTGATCGTCGAGGCGCTCGAGGCGACCTACGACCACCTCCACGACGCGTTCGCCACCCAGGACGGCGTGACCGTCACCGACGAGTCCGACGCCGTCGCCGTTGATCGCTGATCACCACCGCGTCGGCCTCCCAATCCCGCTCGAGCGACGCGAGTCGCCGTTGCCAGCAATCCAGGCCGGGCAACCAGACCCTTTTCCCCTCCGCCACCATGCACAATGGTAGCATGGACTACGACGTGGTCCACACCGATGACGTACCGATCACCGACCTCTCCGATATCGACGAGATCCCGCCCGATCTGCGCATCCGGGCGATCGACGAGATCTTCGACACCAATTCACTCAACGTCAAACTCTGGTACTTCGAACCGGGCGAGGAGATCGGCTACCACGCCCACAACGAACAGGAGGAACTCTACTACGTTCTCGAGGGCGAGTTCTCGCTGAAACTCGGTCGCTCGGGCGAGACGGAGTTCGTCGACGCCGGTCCGGGGACGTTCTGGGTTGCAAAACCCGAGGTCGGCCACGGCCACCGCAACGTGGGCGACGAGGAGGGTGTGATCTTGGCGATCGGCGCGCCCGCGGTCGACGATCCGGGCGTCGACCCCCACGGTCTCGACGACGACGCGTAGCGATCGGCGGCCGTTCACTCCGTCAGGCGTACGTCGTCTCGAGGTAATCGAGGATGCGCTCGGACTCGGCCATCGTCACACCGCGGTCCTCGTCGACGACGACCGGCACCTGTCGCTGGCCCGAGACGCGCTTGACCTCGTCACGTGTCGAGTGGAGCCCTTCGACCCAGACGCTCTCGTAATCGACGTCCAGTTCCTCGAGCCGATCGACAACGTGTTCGCAGTACGGACAGCCTTCCAGTCGGTAGAGCGTGAACATGCCCGGTGCTATGGCATACATCGGCAAAAGGATACGCCTCGCTCGAGGCCCTCGGAGAACGCCCACCGTCTCGGTTCGGTGACCGCCGCCGTCGGTTCCGCCACACGCTCGTCGGTGTTCACGACGCGGCCTCGCCGACAGATTCCCGCTACGCCGAGTTTTTTGTCGTCGCGCGAGCATCCATGCGTATGCCACCGACCGAGGGCGAGACCGTCGCCGATGTCGAGGCGGTTCTCTGTGACGGCGAGACGTTCCGATCGACGGCGCTTTCCGACGCGCTCGGCGCTCGCGGCGGCGTCATCGTCTCGACCGGCTTCGCGTTCAGCGCCATCGCACGGAACTGGTGGAAACGGTTCGTCCGCGCCGGCTGGGACGAGTTCGAGGACGTGTCAATTCTCGGCGTAAGCCGGGACGGCCCCTACGCGCAAAACGAGTTCCTCCGCTGGCTGAACCGGCCGGGGTTTCAGTTCTTCGCGGACGTCGACGGAACGGTAAGCGGGTCGCTCGAGTTGCTGACCGACCGGACGCACATGGCCGGCGTCTCGACGCCCCGTCGCTCCGCGTTCGTTCTCGGTCCCGACCGCGAGGTTCGATACGCCTTCGTCGCGGACGACTGGATTTCGCCGCTTCCGCGCGAGGAGATCGAGGCCGCCGTCGTAGAGTGTTGACGGTCGCGAGCCGCAGGCTCAGCGACCGGTGCGTTGTTCGTCTCCGCGAAAACGAGTATTTGCCGTGCGCTCGAGGGGATTCGCCAACCGGACGACCCTGTTTCGGGGCGATCCCGTCTCGTCCAGTAGCGGTCGACCTCGCGCTTAGATCGGCGTCCCGAACGCGTACATCGTCTCGTGGGCCGTCACCTCGAGATCGACGAAGTCGCCGGGCGCTATGCCGTAGTCGTCCGCATTCTGCACGATGATCTGGCGGTAGGCCGAGTCGCGACACTTCACGGAGTCGGCGGTGCCCTCTTCGACGACGAGGCAGTCCTCGCGACGCTCGCCGACCATGTCCGCATAGGCGTCGGCGACGATTTCGCGCTTGGCCGCGCTCATCTCCTTCGACCGCTCCTTCTTGACGGTGCCGCCAAGTCCCTTCATGTCGGCGGCGTCGGTGCCCGGCCGCTTCGAGAAGCGGGTGACGTTGATCTTCTCCGGGCGAGTCTCGCGCAGCAGCGCCATCGACTGCTCGTGATCGTGTTCGGTCTCGGTCGGGAAGCCGACAATGAAGTCCGTCGAGAGCGTCCAGTAGTCAAGCGCCGCGTCGAAGGTCTCGACGACCTCGAGGTACTCCTCGACCTGATGCTGGCGGCGCATGTCGCCGAGCACGTCGTCCGAGCCGGATTGGACCGGCGCGTGCAGGAAGTCGTAGAGTTCGTCGTTCGCGGCGAAGACTTCGGCGAGTTCCTCGCGGATGCCGTGGACCCCCTTCGGGTTGGCCATCCCCACGCGAACGCGGAAGTCGCCCTCGAGTTCGCAGATGCGCTCGAGCAGGCGGTGGAGTTTGCGCTCGCCCTCGTCCCAGCCGTAGACGCCGGTGTCCTGGCCCGTAATACGGATTTCTTTCGCGCCCGCGTGAATCAGCGCGCGGGCCTTCTCGACGTTCTCCTTGATCGGCGGCGAGTCGATCTTGCCGGTCGCCTTCTTGGTGATGCAATAGGAGCAGTCGGACATACAGCCCCGCGCGATGGGGAGGATGCCGACGACGCCGTCTATGATCGGCTCGGCGTCGGGTGTCGTCGTCGGACACTCGCCGTTGGTGACCGCCTCGGGAACCTCGTCCCAGTGGAGTACCTGCCCGTCGACGTCCGCCTGCGCGAACTCCTCGCCCTGGGCCAGGGCCATACAGCCGGTGATGAAGAGGTCGGCCGTCTCGTCGGCCAACTCCTCGGCCCGCCGGAGCATGTTGCGCTCGGTCTTCTCGACGACGGTACAGGTATTTAAGATGGCCACGTCCGCCTCGTCGGCACTGTCGACTCGGTAGTGACCCGCGTCTCGGAGCCGTCGCTCGATCTCACGGCTCTCCCCGCGGTTGGACGTACAGCCGTACGTCTCGATGTGATACCGAGCCATTCGTCTTGGTCCACCGTCGGGTGCGGGAAGGCAAAAGCCCGACGGATCCCGGTCGCGACCGTGACCCGTCGGCTCAAGCCGTTACCGCCGGTGGCGGTCGGCGCTTTGCCGGTCGATCCGCACCGGTCGTGAATACTGAGTTGTACGTCACCCGAAAATTTTTGCACGGTGGGGAACGAACCACTGTCAACGAACTCCCATGAATCTTCGAGTGCGAATGTGTGCGGTCCTCGCGGTGTTCGTCGCGGTCAACGCCGCGTTCGTCTTCGCGGTGTGTTGGGCCTACGGCGTCCTCCTGCCGGGGATCGTCGGCGGAGCGCTCGTCTTCCTCCGGCACGGTTCCGTCGCCTTCGATTTCGTCCGACTACCGATCTCGTGGCCGGCCGCCCTGCTGTTGATCGGCGGCTTTCTCGCGGCACAGATTTACTACGGCTATCGGCACCTCCTCTCTGAGACGCGCGGTACCGTCGGTGACGCGGATCACGCCGTCACTCGAATCGTCCGTCGGCTGGCGATGACTGCCGACGTCCCGGAACCCGACGTCCGCGTCGTCGACGATGAGACGCCGAGCTGTTACACCGTCGGGCGGTTCACCGACGCGACGATCGTCGTCACGACGGGACTGGTCGCGACCCTCGACGCAGACGAACTCGAGGCGGTGCTGGCCCACGAGCTCGCCCACGTCGCGAATCGGGACGTGACGCTGATGACAATCGCGACGCTGTTTCTCGAGATCGCCGACCGGGCCTACCACGCGGCGGGGCTGGCTCGGCGCGCGCTGTCCGACCCTAGCGGGCTGTCCGTCGGCGGCCGCGTGGCGCTGTACTGGTTCCTCCCGCTGGTCGCACTGACCTACGTCTTCGTCGCGCCGATCCTGTGGGCGTTTCCCGCAGTCGCCAACTGGGCGACGCGCACGCTCTCACGGACTCGCGAGTTCGCCGCCGACACCGCGGCCGCGACGATTACGGGCTCGCCGCTGGCGCTTGCGACCGCGTTGCTGACGATCTCCGAGGCGACGCCGACGCCCGCGACGGACCTCCGAACGGGCAAGATCCGCGCATTGTGTATCGTCCCCTCCGAACCGATCGCCGGCGACGAGACCGCGTCGCTACCACGGGTTCGGCGGCCGGCTGACACCGCCCACCGTCGCGAGCGCGTGACGGCGTGGCTCGAGGGGGCGACACCGTCGGCTCCCGTTGACGCCGACGATCCGTCCGGCACGCATCCGCCCGTCGAGGCCCGGATCCGGAACCTCAGCGACATCGCGACCGAACTCGAGACGGAGGCGCGACCGTGACGGGGACACGCCGGGTCCTCGTTCTCGCCGGCTGTCTCTGCTGTCTGCTTCTGGTCGCGAGCGCGCTGCCCGCGGCCGATCCCCGAATCGACCGGCCCGGCGAGCGCGGGGGCGAACCGATCGCCGGCGATTGGGAGTCGATAGAGGGGACGCCGGACTTCAGCCTGCCGGCGGCCGACGATACCGATGAGCACACCGACGAGACGGCCGATGACGAGATCGAGATTGAGGGCAAGATCGAACCGGGCAATAACGTGACCGTCAAGACTGAGCAGACCGGATGGTACCGGCCGAAGACGATCCGCGTCAACGGCGAGAACGTGACCGAGACCAGCCGATTCGGCCGCGCCAATATCACCGTTCCATACAACGAGACGATGACCGTTACGATCCCGGATCTCAACCGCTCGCGGACCGTCAGCGTTCCGACGGCGGCGACGATCACCACCCGCGGCGGCGCGGCTCCGGCTCACGACCTCGAGCTCCGGGCGACCGTCGGATCGACGCCGGTGGAAAACGCGACGGTGTTGCTCGACGGGGAGGCCGTCGAGACGACCAACGCGAACGGCGAGGCGTCGGTGCGTATGCCGGACACTGCCGGTTCGGTGGACGTGCGCGTCGAACGCGGCCCGGTCACGGGCGACACCACTGTCGAGATCGCCGAACCGACCGTCAAGTTCGTCTCCCCGCTGTTGTTCCCCGGCGGACCGGCTCCGGTACAGGTGTCGGCCGACGGCCACGGCGTTTCGGACGCGACGGTCTCGCTCGAGAGCGGTGGGTCGTCGGTGACCGGCGATGACGGGCGCACGCGGATCTGGCTCCCGATCGATGACGGGGCGACCGTAACCGCCGAGGTGGGCAACGAGACCGCGACGGCGACCGTCGGGAACCTCTACCTGCGGCTGACGGCCGTCGCCGTGTTCATCCCCGGGTTCTGCATCGGTGGCATCTTAACCTATTTCCGGCTGGTCGCCGCCGGCGAGCGCCGTCGCGGGAGCGGGGCCGGTGGCACCGGCTGGTTCCTCGCGCTCGCAGATGTCGTCGCCGGGCTGGCTGACTCGGTCGCAGCGCTGTTTCGCGGCGATCGCACTCCCCTGTCGCTGTCGTTCTCGCTTCCGCGTCCCTCGCTCGCGCGGCCGTCGCTCGCATCGGTCGGTCACGCGTTCGGGATGGTACCGTCGCTCGGCTTGCTCACTCGGTCGCGGGACCGCGAACGCGGGTCGGCGCTCGGCGATCTACTCGGAACGACCGACGACAAGGCGGCCGACGGACCCGACGAGGACCACGGCCACGACCTGGCGGCCGAACCGCTCGCACCTCGCGGGCCACGTGCCGATGTCCGCAAAGCGTGGCACGCGTTCGTCGATCGCCTCGAGATCGACGACCGGGAGACGGCGACGCCAGGTGACGTCGCTCGTCAGGCGCTCGCCGCCGGCTTTCCGGCCGATCGGGTCGATCGTCTCGTCTCGCACGTCCGTGAGATCGAGTACGGCGGCCACAGCCCGTCTCCGGAGCGGGTCGACGCCGTGTGGGAGACGGTGAGCGAACTGCTCGCGTCGGAGCCCGACGAGGAGGGATCGTCATGAGCCGCCGCTCGCCTCCGGATTCCAGGCGGACACTCGCGGCTCGACTTCCGTCGATCGATCCGGAGACGGTCGCCGCCACTGCCGTCGCTGTTGGCGTCGTTCTGGCGATCGGGACGGTGTTGTTCGGTGGCTTCGCACCGGACAGCCGACCCTTCGTCTCGCTTCTCTATCCGCTGGCGCTGCTGTTTCCGGCGCTGGGTGCAGTGCTCGTCCTCGGCGTGTGCTGGTGGCTGTGGGACGACGACGGCTCGAGCGCGCCGCCGTTACTCGAGGGGAACCCGCCCGAAACGATGGAGACGTGTGCGGACGAGTGGCTCGGCCGCGAGACGGAGCGGGAACTCACGAACGCCGCTCGCGGCTGGTACGCTTGCTCGATGACGGGATCGGCCGCCGACGTTCGCCGACGGCTCGTCGAGGGCGCGGTCCGCACCCTTACGACGAAATACGGGCTCGCAACGGCGGCGGCGCGCGAGGCCGTCCGGTCGGGGTCGTGGACCGACGATCCGGTCGCCGCCGCGTTCCTCGCCGACGACCTGCGCCAGCCCCCTCGCGAACGGCGACGCGCGGCGATCGATCCCGGCGCGGCGTACGACCGCCGCGTCCGTCGGACGCTCGACGCGATCGAGGCGCTCGACGGGCAGGTGACGGACCCGGAGGTGGCTCAATGAGCCAGCGGACCGTCGATCGGCTCGAGAACGGGAAGTG
The DNA here is from genome assembly GCF_046097095.1 of Natrinema sp. 74. Lineage (NCBI taxonomy): Archaea > Methanobacteriati > Methanobacteriota > Halobacteria > Halobacteriales > Natrialbaceae > Natrinema > Natrinema sp. 74. The sequence goes on along the minus strand of NZ_CP175698.1, from coordinate 1,220,988 downwards.
GGCCGTCGCGACGACGGTCGCGATCGCCGGCCTCGGACTCGGCGTCGGCAGCCAACTGCTCGTCGCCGCCGCGACGCTACCGCTGTGGTACGTCGGCGCGGCCGCCCTCGGGTCCGAGGGAGACGCGATGGTACGCGTTCACCGGCGGCTCCACGTCGCCGACGGGACGGCCGGCGACAGGGACACTGATGGGCCCGTCTCCGGCGATCCTGGCGATACCATCACCGTACGGATGACCGTCCAGAATACCGGTTCGGAGCCGATCGTCGATGTACGCGTCGTCGACGGCGTCCCCGAGGCGCTGCCAGTCGTCTCCGGCTCTCCGCGGGCGTGTGTCTCCCTCGAGCCGCTCGCGGAGACGACCGTCGAGTACGACCTCGAGCTCCGTCGCGGCGAGCACGCCTTCGACGACGCCACGGTTCGCACGCGTGATCTCACGGGAACGGTCGCCGAGACGTGGCGAGCGAGCGTCGACGGCGGCGACGCGGTGACGTGTTCGCCGGCCGTCGAGTCGGCTCCGCTCGGCGACGGCACGAACGAGCACGTGGGCGAGGTACCGACCGATGAGGGCGGTACCGGGGTCGAATTCCACTCCGTCCGCGAGTACGAGCCCGGCGATCCGGTCGGGGCGATCGACTGGCGGCGCTACGCCAATACGCGGGAGCTGGCGACCGTCGAGTACCGCGCCGAGCGGGCGACGCGGACCGTCTGCGTCGTCGACGCCCGCGCGAGTCAGTTCCGTGTGGCGACCGCCACGCGACCGCCCGCGATCGAACGCTCGGCCAACGCCGCCGAACGGACGTTCGAGGCGCTGATCGACGCGGGCCACTCGACCGGCGTCGTCGGTCTCCACGACCGACGAGTAACCGGCGTCTCGCCGGGGGACAACGCCGCGACGCGACGGGAGGCGTCGCGCCTGTTCGCGGAGCTACGGTCGGCCGATCCCGACTACTGGTCGTTTCGGCAGTCGCAGACGAGCGATCCCGTCTCGAGCGTCGTCGACCGCCTCCCGGACGAGGCGCAGGTGTACCTGTTCACCTCGTTCGTCGACGACGCGCCGGTCGACCTCGTCAAGCGGCTGCGAGCGCACGGATACGCCGTCCGCGTTGTTTCGCCAGACGTGACGGCCGATGCCGACGCCCTCGAGACGCGGTTACAGGCGCTCGATCGGCGGACGCGACTCGGCCGCGCTCGCGCAACCGGCGCGTGCGTCGTCGACTGGGACCACGGGCGACCGCTCGAGCCGGTCCTCCGCAGGACGGTCGGAGAGGTGAGTAGCCGATGAGCGCACCCGACGGCCGGCTCCCGGCGACGACGCGGCGGGCGATCGCCCTCGCCGCGGGTGTCGGGACGCTCGCGCTCGCCGTCTTCGAACCGATGGTCGTCCTCGGCGTCGGCCTCGGACTCGCCCTCGCGGTGTCGATCGGCCTGTTCGCCGGCTCGTACCGCCGCGTCGCGCTCGGGTCGGCGTTCGTGCCGCTCATTGTCGGCGGCGGTATCGTCGCTGTCGCCGTCATTGGAGCGCCAGTTCCAGGCCTCGTGACCGCCGTAAGCATGATCGTCGCCGTCGCCGCCGCCGGCGTCGTCACCGGCTGGCCGCGACCGGCCGTACTCGTTCGAGCGGGGGCGGCCACGCTGTGTGCAGCGGTCGTCGCCGCCGCCGCGGCGCTGCTCGCGCTGGGCGTCGATTCGGCCGGCGGCCCGCGATCGGCCCTCGACGCGGTGCTATGGGTCACCGGCGACGGGATGGTCGGGACGGGCGTCGCGATCGGTGCTGCTTGCGTCACCGTCATCGGCGCGCTCGTGCTCGTTCCGCAGGCAGCAGTCACCAGGCCACAGGATCGCAGTTCGTACGTCTCGTCTCGCAACGGCCTCGCTGCAGCGATTGCGGTCGCGACCGTGCTCGCGCTCGCCGCCCTGTTCGTACTGGCAATCCTCTCCTCGTTCGCGGCACCGCTCCGGGACCTCGCCGACGCGATCGGACACAGTGCCGTCGTACACGGCCTGCTTACGACCGTGACCGCGGTGGCAATCGCCGTCTCCGCGTTTGCGGTCGTCGTCCGCTGGTCGTGGCTTTACACCGAGCAGCGACGCAACGTCGTCGTCCCGATCGTGGCCGGCGCGGTCGCCGGTGTCGGCTTTGCGGCCGCGGGCGCGATCGGGGTCACGGGTTCGGCTGGCCGCTCGGCGGTGTTCCTCGGCGCGACAGCGGTCGTCCTCGGCCTCGGCTGGAGCGCGGCGTGGGTCGCCGAAGGGGCGATGCGGAAAAACACCCTCCCCGCCATAGCGACCGTCCTCGCCGTCGCGCTGGCCGCCGGTGGCGTCGTCGTCGGTGCGACCGTCGACGTCGTCACGCTCGGACTCGAGACGGTGCGGGCCGGGGGAGCGACGGTCGTTGCGATCGCGACCGCCTCGTTCGCCTTCGACGCCGGCCGCTACGGGCGCGGACTCGGCCGCGAGATCGGCCCCAGCGCGTCCCGCCGGCCCCAGCTCGTGCGGCTCGGCTGGAGCGCCGCGGTGGCGGGCGTCGGTCTCTTGGCCGCCGCTCTGGGACTGGCAGTCGCGACACTTCTCGCGCCGACGCTGTCGATCCCGGCGACGGCCGGTGCGGTCGCTGCGCTGCTCGCGTTGCTTGCCGGGGCGTGGTTACTGGTTCGCTGAGGGCGGTTCCATCGCCGGGACTTCACACTGCTCGAGGACCGAATCGACGACCGCGCGCCGGGAGACGCCGTCGACGCTCGCGTCGGGCATCAACACGAGCCGGTGGGCGAGCGTGGGGCGAGCGATCCGTTTGACGTCTTCGGGCACGACGTACTCGCGACCCTCGAGGACGGCTCGCGCCCGACTCAGTTCGAATAGCCGCTGGACGCCCCGCGGGGAGACGCCGACGTCGACGCGACCGTCGGTCCGAGTGGCGCGACAGACGGCACCGATGTAGTCGCGCATCGGCCCTTCGACGGTGACCGTTTCGGGGACGCGCTGGAGTTCGCGGACCGTCTCGCGGTCGACCACCGACTCGACGGTCGGATCCGGCCGATCGCGGTCGGCGCGGCGGTCGATCAGTTCGCGCGTTCCGTCTTCGTCGGGGTAGCCGAGTGCAGTCTCAATCATAAAGCGGTCGCGCTGGGCTTCGGGCAGCTCGAACGTCCCCTCCTGTTCGACGGGATTTTGCGTCGCGATGACCACGAACGGCTCCGGAAGCTCGTGGGTCTCGCCGTCGACGGTGACCTGTTCTTCTGCCATCGCCTCGAGCAAGGCGGCCTGCGTCTTCGGCGGCGCGCGGTTGATCTCGTCGGCCAGTACGACGTTTGCAAACACCGGTCCGGGCGTGAAGTGGAACTCGCCGGTCTCCTCCTCGAAGACGTACGAGCCGGTGATGTCCGACGGCATGAGATCGGGGGTGAACTGGATCCGGGAGAACTCCAGCCCGAGCGCGGTCGCGAACGATCGCGCTGTCAGCGTCTTACCCGTTCCGGGTACGTCCTCGAGGAGGACGTGTCCGCGAGCGAGGAGTCCGGCAGTGATCTCCTCGAGGACGGTTCGATCGGCGACGACGGCGGAGCGAATTTCGTCGACGACGGCGTCGGCCGTCGCCGCGGCGTCGGGGACTGACATACGGATACAGTTGTCTACGAAAATATATATCTCACGACTATCGACACGATCGGCGGCGGTCGGTCGTCGGGCGGAGCGACTCGTCGTCGAATCACTTCGCTTCGACGACCGGCGTTACTCGTTGTCTGTTCTCAGCGACGCGGTGGCGTTGGACGAGCCGCTCCGGAAGACGAGATAGAGGACTAACACCGCGATCAGGAAGTCGAACCCGTGCTCGACGAGGTGGTGGACCGTCATCGGAACGAGACCGAGGACGGTCCCGAGTCCAGTGATCGAGCGGACGACGAGGACGCCGAGGACGACGCAGATGAGCCAGTAGCGGACCGTTCGTCGACGGGAGTACGCGACGAGTCCGACGACGAACAGGGCGGTCGTCCCGAGTACCGCGAGGACAATGATGCCGATGAGGACGGGCGCGAGTTGCGGATTCAGCCACTCCCCCGTGACAGACGTTGCAGACACCATGCAATCGTACCGGTACTCGGTCCGACGGCTACCTATTCGTGTCGGTCTTTCCGACCGGACAGCGCCGGCGGATCGAGCGCCACCGCATCGATCGTCCGTTCGGCAGACGCTTCGATGCGAGCCGTGAGCCGACCGTTCTCGGCCGTTGGGAACGCGGTGAACCCGTTATATGCACCTGGCCGCTAGCTATCGGTACGTCCGCCCGCAGGGCGACCAGGGGTTACGATGACTGAGACGCGACAGGAGATCAGGACACACGTCGGTTCGAACGCCGGTATCCACTTCAACGAACTCGTCAGGGAGTCCGACTTCGCGCCAGGACAGGTCCAGTACCACGTCCGTCGGTTGCTCGAGAACGATCGGCTCGTCCGCGAGGAGTTCTACGGCCGGACCCACTACTATCCGCCGGCATACGACGAGTGGGAGCGAGCCGCACTGGCGCTGTTCCGCCGGGAGACCGCCCGCGAGATCGTCGTCTACCTGCTCGAACACGAGTCGGCCGCGCCGGCCGACATCGCCGACACGCTCGAGATCGCTCGCAGCACGCTCGAGTACCACGTCGACCGACTGGTCGACCACGAGATCGTCACGAAACGGTACGACGAGCGAAACCGCGTCGCCCTCGCACTCGCCGATCCGACGGCGACGGGGCGACTGCTGACGACGGTGACGCCGACGGTTCCGGATCGGCTCGTCGATCGGTTTACGCGACTCGTCGACGAGGTGCTTTCCGGGACGTCCGACACCCGATAGGACGGTCGCGACGGTCGGCCGTGTTACGGTCGCTCGGCTACGACGGGGGCGACCGAACTCCGTCACTGCAGTCCCGGTTCCGTTAGCTGGTTGTAATGTTCTCGCATCACGTTCAGCGTCGCGATTAGCGCGCCGAGGACGACCGGACCGTAGAACAGTCCCATGACGCCGAACGCGTAGACACCGCCGAGAACACCGAGAATGATAACCGCGGGATTGAGGTCGGCGTAGCGGTCGACGAGGATCGGCCGGAGATAATCATCCGAGAGGCCGACGACGACCATGCTGTAGGCAAAGAGCGCCGTCGCGAGAAACGGCTCGCTCGTCGCGAAGAGGTAGACGACGGCCGGTCCCCAGACGAGAAACGAGCCGACCAGCGGAATCAGCGAGAGGATGATCATGACGACCGTCCAGAACGCGGCGTTTGGCACGCCGGTCGCGACCAGTCCGAGGCCGGCGATGACGCCCTGAATGATCGCGATCAGCACGTGGCCTGCGAGGACCGCCCACATGACCGCGTCCAGTTGCCGGTAGAAATCGTCCTGTGCCTCGTCCGGCAGCGGCGTCAGCTCTCGAATCCAGGCGAGCAGTTCGCTCCCATCCTTGAGCAGATAGTACAGCAGGAAGACCGCGACGCCCAGCCCGACGATGGTGTGAGTCAGCGCGCCGACCCATGCGGTCGATTGCTCGAGGATCATTCCGCCGATACCCTGTGCGGAGTCGGCCAGCGTCGCCGTCAGATCGACGCTCACGCCGGTTCGCGTCTCGATAAGGCGCTCGAGCTCGGCCGTCTGAAACGCTTCAGCGTCGGCGTTCTCGACGAGCCGCCGGGCGTCGCTGGCGACCGCGGCGACGATGACGAACAGCGGGACGACGACGCCGGCGACCGCGAGGACGACGAGCGCGAACGCGGCGATCCGCGGCGAGACTCGCCCCTCGAGACGCTCCTGTGCCGGATAGAGGATGTACGCGACGAGGATCGCACCGAGGACGTACTGGAAGAAGGGGAGGACGAGTAACAGCGAGAGGTACGCGAAGACCCCGACAAGGACGAACAGAAACCCCTTACTGAGATTCACGGTTGGTATCTCTCCGCTCGAAAGAATAAAACCACCTATCCTACCTATCTCTCGTACTGACTGTCGTCTGAAGCCGTCACACGCCTTCAAGGGCCTGGTTGGCGAACTCATACTTGAATGTCGACCCAGCTCGATCCGCTTTCGCTCTCGGCCGATCTCTTGTTTACGGTCAAGACCGAGGGTGACGCCGATCAGTTGCGAGAGCGACTCGCGACCCTCGAGCAATCACACTTAGAGCGGGCACTCGCCGGCCGTGAAGGCAAACTCGCGTTCTGGCTCAACTGTTACAACGCCTACGCCCAACTCCTCTTGGAGGAACGAGAGCCCGATCTACTCGAAGGTGGATTCCTCGACCGCTGGAAGTTCTTCGGTCGCGATCGGGTTCCCGTCTGTGGCGTCTGGCTGAGTCTCAACGACATCGAGCACGGGCTGCTCCGCAGTTCGAAACATCCCTGGGGATTTGGCTACATCCCGCGACTGTTTCCCTCGTCGTTCGAGCGGGAATTCCGGCTCGAGGAGTGCGATCCGCGGATTCACTTCGCGCTGAGCCACGGAGCCGACCACTGCCCGCCGATCGCGGTCTACTCGCCGCGTGATGTCGACGAGGAACTGGACATCGCCATCGAGTGGTTCTTAGAGGAGAACGTTTCGTACGATCCCGAGGCCGAGACGGCGACGGTCCCGCGACGCTTCCGGACGTATCGCGGCGATTTCGGCGGCCGGCGCGGCATCGTCTCGTTCCTCCGAGAGTACAACGCCGTCCCACCGGACGTGTCGCCGTCGCTCGAGTACGAACAGGTCGACCGGTCCGCGGAGCTCGAGGTCGATCTCGAGGGCGAAGACGTTCGGCCGTAACGCCGCCCGATCGACCGCCGGTGCTCACCGCTCACCGCGACGCTCGACGGTCGCCGTCGCGGCGCTTCGCATCACGCTTCGCGCCGCCCGCTCGGCGTTCGACCGCGAGACGTATCCCTCGCCGCTGTCGGCGACGATGTTGCCGTTCCAGTGGACCAGCCGCCAGCGCCACTCGCCCGCCGTGTCCTCGTAGACCTCGAAGCGACTCCGCCGGCCGTCGTCATCCGGCCGGTCGTCGTCCGTCGTCTCAGAGCCCGTGCTCTGGACCGCCGCTGGTTCGTCTTCGCCTTCGGTGGCGCTCCCTGGTGGTTCGTCCTCGCGTCCACCGCGACCCGCGACGTCTGCCGGCGACATCACGGCCGCCGCCGGGCTCACGTCGGTCGCGTCCGACCGGTCACCGCGGTCGTCGTCGGAAGCAGCGCGGTCGTCCGCGTCGCGGTCGGCGATCCGAACGCTCGAGCCGTCGGGGTCGTCCCACTCGAGATCGATCTCCAGTTCGCCGACCGGCGGCTCCGAATCGGCGTCGCGTTCCGCCTCGAACTCGGCGACGACGCCCCGCGGGACCGCGAGGCTGACCATCTGTTCGTCGCCATCGAGCCGGATCGGGCGGCCGGCATCGAAGGCGTCTGCGAACTCGCGGAAGACCGCTGCGAGCTCTTCGCGGTCGTACGCACGCTCGAGTTCGAACTCCGTTACGTCCGGTCGATCGGAATCCGCCGGCGAATCGGTCATACGAAGACTACGACCGACTGCGAGTTAGTATTTCGCACGGTTACGCCGTCGCGCCGGTGCGTTTTTGGTGTCGGCCTGTCTTCGCTCGCCCGTGACTTCCCCCGACCGCCACGCCGATCGAGCGGCGGTGTTCGACCGCGACGACCGGCGCTGTCGACACTGCGCGACGGACGGCGACGACGAATCAGTGACGCTTCGACTCTACTCCCTCGACGACGGCCCGGCTGCCGACTCCCACGAGAGCGGTCTCGTCACCGTCTGTGACGACTGCGCTGCGCTCCTCGAGTCCGCGCCCGAACCGGTGTCGATGGCGAACGACGACCTCTTTCGTCTCGTGCGAGACGCGACGGGCGTTCAGAGCGCGACGATTTCGGATATCGCCGGCTTCGCGTCGCTTGCGACCTCGCTCCCCGAGACGCTCGCGTCGGCGGTCGACGACGGAACCGGCGCGGACCTCGACGACTCGATCGACGAGTTCCGCCGCGCCCGCCGTGACGTCTCGCTCGCGCTCGATATCGTCGACGCTCGGCTCGAACGCATCGCCGCGCTCGAGTCGGCCGCCGATTCCGACGTTCAGCCGCCGCTTGCGGCGTTTTCGGAGACGGCGGCAGACCTGCAGTCGGACCTCCGCCGAGTTATCGAACTCGGCGAGACGGTCGCGACCGGGCTCGAGCGCTGCCACGGCTGTTTCGACGCGCTCGAGGGCGATCGCGGAACGTGTCAGACCTGCGGACTCGCCGTCCGCGAGACGGCCGACTGGCGCGACGACGACGAAACGCTCGCGTTCGATCGGCTGTTCGCGACGATCAACGAGACGTTACGGGCGGCCTCGACGACGACCGAGATGCTGACCGATCGGACGATGACGCTCGCAGAACGGCTCACGGCGTAACGCGTAACGGCCGAACTCAGCAGTCGGTAGCCGCCTCGAGCGCGATGTCGATCGCACGGCCGACGTTATTCTTCGCCTTGTCCGGGAGTTCGTCGTCTTCGGTGTCCGTTCCCTTCTGGGTGCCTTCGACGAGGTTGCCGTCGACGGTACAGATCGCGCCGGCGCGAAGGCCCCGTCGCCGGGCCAGCGAGAAGATGGCGGCGGCCTCCATCTCGACGGCGAGTAAGCCGGCGTCCTCCCAGTCATCGACGGTCGCACCGGTCTCGGCGTAATAGGCGTCGTCCGAGGCGATGGGACCGACGTGTACGTCTTCGTCTCCGCTCACGGTTTCACTGGTCGCGCTATTCGCGGCCCACTGGGCCGCGTGCGCTTTGGCGGAATCGACCAGCGCCGACAGCACGTCGTAATCCGGCACCGCGGGGTACTCGACGGCCTCGTACCGCTTACTCGTCCCTTCGTTTTTGGCCGCGCCGGTCGCAACGATCATGTCGCCGATCTCGATGCCCGACTGGAGCGCCCCGGTCGTCCCGACGCGGATGAACGTCTCGACGCCGACGTTGGCTAGCTCCTCGATGGCGATGGCGGCGGAGGGACAGCCGATGCCCGTCGAACAGATCGTCAGCTCTCGGCCCTCGTAGGTGGCGTTGACGACCTTGTACTCGCGGTTACGTGCGATCGTCTCCGACTCGTCGCAGTGGTCGGCGATGCGATCGACTCGTCCCGGATCGCCCGGAATGAGCGCGATGTCGGTCAACTCGCCGTCCTCGACCAGCAGGTGTGGCTGCGTCGCCATATCGTCGCGTTCCGCGAGCGGCGAGAAAAAAGATTCGAGGAAAGGCCGAGGTGCTGGGACCGCGTCGGCGATCCTCGACGCCACCCCCGGCTCCCATGCTCGCCCGTCGATCGAGATGTCCCGGTCAGTCGAGCGGACACACGTCGATGCGCTCGGGTCGGATCGTAACCACCGCGTCGTCGGTCTCGAACCCGACGGTCCCTTGCGTTCTGGAACCACCGCGGTTCGTCTCGGCGAAGAGACTGTCGAGTGCGTCCGGGTCGATATGGTCGTACAGCTGCGTACTGGCCGCAGTGACGTCATCGCCGTGATACTGTGCCAGCGCCATCGCAGCGGCGATACTGGGCGGTTCGTCCGCACGTCGCTCGTACCGGATGCGCCGTCTGATGTCGCATCCATTAGGCTCGTTTACCCTTCCTTCCGTCATGTCTCTCAGTCACGAGATCGTGACCGTTCACTCGATTTCGCAACGGCGCTGCGTATATAGCTACCGTCAGACAGCATCCGGTGAGAACCGCATGACGGCAGTCCGATCGGCCGTGTCTTTGCGGCCGCCGAAACACCGGTCACGACCGGCGGTCGAGCACGCTGTCGATCGCCGCTCTCGTCGGCGCGCTCCGGGCCCCGTCGCGGTTCGCGGTCAGCGCGCCACAGGCGTTTCCGTATGCCAGCGCACGGTCGATCTCCCCGTCCTCGAGCCACGCCGCGAGAAAGCCCGCCGCGAAGGCATCGCCCGCGCCGGCCGTGTCGACCGGATCGACGTCGAAACCGGGGTGGACGGTCTCACCATCCGGCGCGTACGCTTTCGCGCCGTCGGCCCCGCGGGTGACGATGACGAGGCGATCGTCGGTGATCGCCTCGAACTGGTCGACCTCGAGTGCGCCGGCCTCCCGATCGGTCAGAAACACGACGTCGGCGAGCGCGAGCGTCTCGCCGTAGTCACGGTCCCCGAACCGGCGGCCGGGATCGAAGCTGACGCTGATACCGGTCTCGCTTGCGAGCTGTGCGATCGCGGCGGCCGTGTCGGGCCGCTGGCCGGTCAGGTGGACGTGGTCGGCCGCGCGAATCCGAGCCGGCTCGAGGTCGGCGGGCGCGACGGCCTCGTTGACGCCGTCGTTGCCGAGAATCGCCACGTCGCCGGCCCCATCGACGAGCAGGTACTTCACCGCCGTCGCGGCGCTCTCGACCACCCGCACGCCCGACAGCGAGACGCCTGCGGCTTCGAGTTCGCGGCGGGCGAGCAGGCCGTTATCGTCGTCACCGACGCTGCCAATCAGGCTCGTCTCGACCTCGAGAGCGGCCAGCGCGGCGGCGACGTTGGCGGCGCTGCCGCCGCCGGACTGGCGCTGCGAGTGGATCGCGGCCTCGCCGTCGGCCGCGGGGAGCCTGTCGACGCGGAGGGTTACGTCCCAGTTGACGTGGCCGGCCGCGAGCACCGAGACCCGATTCATTGCACGACTAGAGAGGGACGATATCGGCCGGGAAAAACCTAGGTACCGGAGCACGACGGCCGCGCGAAGAGGTGACGGATCAGCCGACGACGAACAGCAGCGTGTTGTGGATGGCCGGTCCGAGCCCGACCGCCGCGACTAGTGCGAGGATCGTCCGGGCCTGCTGGGGCCGTTCGTCGACGTACTCCCGGAAGAGGCCGAGAATGACCAGCGCAAGGACGACCTTGACGAGGACGAACAGCCAGCCGGCACCGATGTATTCGGCGGTCGGCAGCGCCTCGCCCGCCTCGAGGATCACGAGCGACAGTGGCACGCTCTCACTGACACCGAGGACGTCGTAGCCAACGGCGGTTGTGACGCCGTCCAGTGCGTGGCCGAAGACGACGAGCGCGCCGGTCGCGCCCGTCGTCGCCGCGACGTCGGTAAACCAGAGACTCAGCGCGACCCAGGCGATGGCGGTGACGATACCGGCGGCGACGACGGCGATGACCGGCCAGAACGGTTCGAGCGTGTCCGTCTGGACGGTACGAAAGATCGCGATCATCGCGAAGACGGTGAAAAACGCCGTGCCGGCGATCCCGACGAAGCGCGGTATCGTCGGCTGAAGTCCGCCTATATGGAGGAAGACCGCGATTATCCAGGCGATCCCCGCGATGACCGCCGTCACCGCGTAGACCAGCGGTGAACTAAACAGGGCTTCGATACTCGCCGGAAACGCACCTATCTTATAGAGGACGTGGAGAGTCGCGCCGAACATCATCCACGGCGCGAACGCGATGACCGTGCGATCGGTGACCGGCGGCTCGATCGCCCACAGCAGTGCGATGACACTCCCCAGAATAACGACGACCGGAACCACCAGGTACCACGGCGGGATGACGAACCCCTCGGGTAACACCATAGGGGGAATAGCACACACCAGTGACTAACACTTTCCGATTATCGGCACTGTCTGGGGTAGCACCTCTGGCGCACCTGTTTGCCGAGTGAGCGATGTGAACGCCGCCTCAGACGAGCGGATCGACGTCTCGAATCACCGGAACGTTCAACACGCCCTACTCACATGAGAGAGATATGAAAGTCGCCCTGATCGGAGTCGGTCAGGCCGGTGGGAAGATCACCGAACGGCTCGCCCGGTTCGACGCTGACATGGGCTTTGGAGCCGTGCAGGGTGCACTGGCCGTCAACTCCGCGAAACCTGATCTCCAGTCTCTCCAGTACGTCGACACGCAGCTGATCGGTGCCGACCGCGTCAACGGCCACGGCGTCGGCGGCGACAACGAACTCGGGACCGAAGTAATGCAGTCTGACATCGAGCAAGTGCTTGGCTCGCTCGACGGCCGCGTCACCTCGAAAGCCGAGGCGATCTTCGTCGTCGCCGGTCTCGGTGGTGGCACCGGCAGTGGCGGCGCGCCGGTGCTAGTCCACAACCTCCAGCAGGTCTACGACGTCCCCGTCTACGCCCTCGGCGTTCTGCCGGGGCGCAACGAGGGGGCCCTCTATCAGGCCAACGCCGGCCGCTCGCTGAAGACCCTCTTGCGAGAGGCCGATTCGACGCTGCTGATCGACAACGACGCCTGGCACGAGCAAGGCGAGAGCGTCGAAGGTGCGTTCGAGACGATCAACGACCGCATCGCAAAGCGCGTCGGCCTGCTGTTCGCCTCCGGGGAGGCCGTCGAGGGCGTCGGCGAAAGTGTCGTCGACTCGAGCGAGGTCATCAACACCCTCCGTGCGGGCGGCGTCGCGGCGCTTGGCTACGCGACAGAGATCGCAAGCGAGGACAGCGGCGAGAACATTCGGACCGCGATGACCGTCGCGCGGCAGGCGCTGTTGACCGGGACCAGCCTGCCCGACGCCACGACGGCCGACTCGGCGCTGCTGGTCGTCGCGGGGCAACCCGAGGCGATCCCCCGCAAGGGCGTCGAGCGGGCCCGACGGTGGCTCGAGGACGAGACCGGTAGCATGCAGGTCCGCGGTGGGGACTTCCCGCTCGACAGCGATCGGCTGGGCGCGCTGGTGTTACTCGGCGGAGCGGAGCGCTCCGATCGCATACAGGCGTTCATGGAACGCGCTCGGGAGGCCACGGAGGCCCAGCAGTCGGAATCGACGGACCACGCGGCGGCGTTCGAAGACGACCGACTCGAGGACCTCTTTTAGCCGCCTCTGAAACGTCGGAAGGGCTTTTTACCCCCGGTTCACTCACAGTGACAATGACCGAGGAGTGGACCGGTGGCATCGTCACGGACCGCAGCGGTGACGGCCCGCCCGTCGTCGAGGAGTGGCGGTCGGTGTCGGTTCCCGGACGGCCCGCCGCGTTCGCCGACGAGGGGCCGATCGCCTACCGAACGACGTTCGCCGATCCCCGAAGCGACGCGACCGAACGGGCGCTGCTCGAGCTCTGCGGGGCCTACGACCGCGCGACGATCTGGCTAAACGGGACGCGACTGGCGACCCACGACCCACACTTCGTCCCCGTTCACCTCGAGTTCGAGCCCGAGCCTGAAAACGAGTTGATCGTCGTCTGCGAGCGCCCCGAGTCCTTCGCGGGGATTTACGAGACCGATGCGGTCCCTACCGGCGTCGGGACGCCCGGTATCTGGTGGGGCGTCGCGATCGAGTCCCGACCCGCGACGTTCCTTCGACGCTTCGAGGCGCGACCTCGGCCGGAGGCGAGTACGGACACAGCCAAGACCGCGAACGCGGCGGCCGAATCCACCGCGGGCGACGTGACCACCGACGGCGCGGGGGCCGCGATCGACGTCACGCTCGAGATCGACGCCGGGCGAGCGATCGACGACGCGGTGACGCTATCGGTCCGGCCCGAGGGGTTCCGCGGCGGCGCGTCGATGGAGCGACTTCCGGTCGCCGCCACCGCGGGCGAGCGAACGACGGTGTCGAAGACGATCCCGATCCGACAACCGTCGCTGTGGTGGCCACGCGAGTACGGCCCGCAGAGCCGGTACACGATCCAGGCGACACTCGGGGGCGACACACTCGAGCGGACCGTCGGCCTCCGAACGGTCAAGCGCGACGCGGATGGCCTGCTGGTCAACGGCCGGCGCGTTCGAGCCCGCGGGTTCACGCGGCTCCCCGGCGGCGATCCCCGCGAAGACGTCGATCGGGCCGTCGAGGCCAACGCGACGGTGCTTCTCGCCCGCGCGCACGTACCACCGCACGCCCTCTACGAGGCCTGCAACGAGGCGGGTCTCCTCGTCTGGCAGGATTTGCCCGCTTGCGGCCACGAGCTCCCGGTCGAACGGGGGGCCGAACTGGCGGCGGCGATCGCCGACGAATACGGCCGGCATCCGAGCCTCGCGATGTACGGCGTGTGGGATCGGCCGACGGACCCGTTTGTAGAGCCCCTCGGGAGCGGTCTGCTCTCGAGACTCCGCTTTCGCTATCGCGCGTGGCGAACGTCGGTCGATCACGGTCCCGCCGACGAGGTCACCGACGCGTTTCCCGACGATCGCCCCGTCGTGGCGACGACCGGTGTGCCGGGGACCGGCGCGGACGCCGCCAACCTCGCGCTCGGCTGGCAGTACCTCGCGGCCGACGATATCGACTGGCTGCTCGATACCTATCCCTCGCTTGGCGACCTCGTCGGCGGGTTCGGTGCCGGCTCGCTCGTGGACGACGACGCCGATCCGGCGGCCGTGGCGGGGCTCGACGCAGCCCTGCTCGAGCGTCGGACGACCGACGCCGAGGGGTCACAGCGCGAGCAGGCGCGAACGCTGAAGACGGTCGCGGAGGGGCTCCGCCGACGTGGCTGTGGCGTCCTCGCGGCGTCGACGATCCGGGACACCGCGACGGGCGGCGGGATGGGCGTCCACACCGTCGACGGCGAGCCCAAACCTGCCGCCGAGGCGATCGCCCAGTCGTTCGAACCCGTTCAGGCCGTCCTCGACGGGCCAGCCCGCTCCGGAACGATCGGCATCACCCTCTGTAACGACACCGACGACGCCCTCGAGGCGATCGTCGGCTGGCAGGCCGGCGAGAACACGGACACCGAACGGGTCAGCGTCGACCCCTTCGAGACGGCCGCCGCCGGGTCGGCGCGGATTCCGGCCGACGCCGAACGGGTCGTCCTCGAGGTTGGGATCGCCGACCGGCGGATCCGCAACCAGTACTATTTATAAGTATTACGCGTCGTGTGCCATCCCCCAGCATGGCAAGACGAGGTCCCTGCGAACCGGTTTCAGGGGGTTGGTGACCGGTACATTTAAATTACAAGGGCCAGTAGTCACGGTTACCAGAACGCCGCCGGGGCGCGTATCGCTCGACGATCGATGACAGGAAATCTTATTCACCGAGGTTTCGCAGATCGTGAGCGCTCGCTCCGAACGGCCGGGCGGCCGTCAATCGATCCTCTTCGTTCGATACTCGACGAGGGGTTCGTACGAGCCGTCCGACCGGTTCCCCGGTGCGGGTATGGCACAGAGGTTTGAGTAACATGGTAGACGAATCGAAGAACATCGAACTGACAGAGGACGACTTAGAAAACAAATCGAAGGGACAGCTCATCAAGATGGCCGGTCAGCTGCGAGACCGGCGAAACGAGCTGAACCAGATGGCTTCCGAGCGCGCTTCCAAACGCGACGACCTCAACGCGAAGACCCGCGAGAAGGTCGACGAGGCCCAGGAACACCGCGAGAAGCGCGACGAGCTCAACGAGCAGGTCCAAGAGCACAAAGAGAGCCGCAACGAGCTCAACGCGGAAGCCAACGAGCTGTTCGACAAGGTCGAGCAGCTCAAATCGGACATGGAGCTCGACGAGGGCAAGGACCTCGAGGAACTCGAGGAGGAGATCGAAGAACTCGAGTTCAAACAGCAGACCGAGGTCCTCTCGAGCGAGGACGAGAAGGAGCTCATCGAGAAGATCGAGTCCAAGCGCGAGGAGTACGAAGAGCGCAAGCAGAAGCTCGATCAGAACGAGGACTTAGAAGAACTCGTCGAGGAAGCCGAGGAAGTGCGATCGGAAGCCTCCCAGCACCACCAGAAGGTGACTGAGCTCGCGGACAAGGCTCAGGAACACCACAATCAGATGATCGAGGCCTATCGCGAGGCCGACGACATCCGCGACGAGGCCGACGAGATGCACGAGAAGTTCGTCGAAGCCCAGGAAGCCGCCGACCGCCACCACGAGGACTTCGTCCGCGTCCAGAAGCGCCTGCGCGAACTGGACAAGAAAGAAGAAGAAGAGCGCAAGTCCGAGCGTGACAAGAAAAAGGAGGAGGCCAAGGAAGAGGCCGAGGAGATCTATCAGAAGTTCAAGGAGGGCGAAACCTTAGACACCGAGGACCTGATGAAGCTCCAGAAAACGGGGCTGCTGTAAGCCGATCTCGTCTACCGCGGTTTTTCCCGTTGTTCGGGATTCGACGGCGGACGCCTAACGGAACCGGCACCGCTCCGGCATAACCGGACGGCCGTTTGAGCGACCCACGGATCACAGCGTGCGCGTAGCGAACCGATCGTTCGTCAGAACTGGAATTTCTACTCGGCCGAACGCACCGATCGCCTGTTAGTCTCGAGTCCGTTTTCATCGCCCGCGAACCGAGTGGCACTGTTTCTATCTAGACACGCGTATTCGACGCGACCGACCAGGGCGATGAGCCACCGACCCGGTCGATCGAAACCCTGACCGCTCGAGCACGACTCGCCGAACGGTACGCGGCGCTCGAGTATTGCCATCACTGAACGTCACTGCACACCTGCTCACTGGCTGGCATTGCGACCAGTGTAGAACTCGTTTCAGTGGCTACTATCGGTCGATGGAGGGCTATCGTCGGCCGCGAGGTAATCGCCGCCGTCCTCGAGACCGTCGTCGCGACGCCGGTCGACCGGACCGATACGTGCGGGCGCTTCCAAAGCGGTTCGTCGACGCGGACGAGACATGGTGGTAGCCGGTTCCTACGTCGGAACGGCCGGCGGTAGGCCCATCGATATCGCGTTCGTTCGCGTGTTCGACCTGCAGGCCGGTCGGACAGTCGGGTGTACGGCCGACGGAGAACCCACATCGAGCACCGTGTATTCGATGCCTACCACCGTGTATCTGCGGCCAACTCGGTTCGGGAACCCGTGGCGCACAGTATTCGATCTATAACAATGGAACCAGATCCACTCCCATGGGTCATGAAACGTTCCAGGGACGACGCAAGCGTGGTCGTGCCGGGGATCGACGCGCCGAGTACCGTCGCCTGCCTCCGCTCCCTTCGACCGCGCGGCGTCCGCACTATCGTCGGCTCCGAGTCGCTGTCGACTCCGGCGGCCGCCTCGTCGCACCGAGACGAGTTCGTTGCTCTCCCGGATCCCGCGACCGATCTCTCTGCCTACGGCGACGCGTTGCTCTCGCTCGCCGAGCGCCCGGACGTCGAAACGATCGTCCCCGTTCGTGAGGAAGACGTCTACGTCCTCGCGGATCGGAAGGACGCGTTCGCCGACGAAATTGCGACGCCGTGGCCCGAGTTCGAGACCCTCCGCCGAGTGCAAGACCGCGTCGACCTATTCGAAGCTGCCGACGCCGCCGGCGTCGGAGCACCCGCGACAGCCCTCCTCGACGACTGGGACGACTGGGATCGCGAAACGATCGTGAAACCGCGCTACACCGTGGCGGCACCCGCGTATCTCGGTCCGACGTTCGATCGCGCCGAGATCGGCTCGACCGAGTACCAGCACCCGGGGACGCGGCCCGATCCGGCGGCGGCGGTCGAGACGCGCGGTCACGTGCCGCTCGTCCAGGAGCGGATCTCGGACCCGAGGGAGTTCGGCTTCTTTGCGCTCTACGATCGTGGCGAGCCGATCGCGACCTTCCAGCACTGCCAGCGCCGGGGCTGGGAGTACTGCGGCGGCCCCAGCGCCTATCGGGAGGCGGTCTACATCCCGGAACTCGAGACTGCGGGCCGCGCCCTGCTCGACGAACTCGAGTGGCACGGCCTCGCGATGGTCGAGTTCCTCCGCGATCCCGCCGACGGTGAGTTCAAACTGATGGAGGTCAATCCGCGCTTTTGGTCGTCACTGCCGTTTTCCGTTCGCGCGGGCGCGGACTTCCCGTACTACTACTGGCGGCTGGCGACCGACGAGCCGATGCCGTCGGACCCGACCTACGAGGTCGGAATGGGCGGCCACCTGCTGCGGGGCGAACTCAGCTACCTCCACAGCGTGGCGACCGAGGAGTACCCGCTCGTCGAACGCCCGGCGCTGGACGAGGCCGTGCGGGACGTCGCTGCGTCGCTCGTCCGTCACCCCCGGTTCGATTACGCCGTTCCCGACGATCCGGTGCCGTTCTTTCAGGACGGCGTCAACCTCGTGCGGGCGTGGCTCGAGAGCGCGACGACGGCGGATTCCTCGGCGGAACCCGGGGTCGCCGTGAGCACCGAGACCGATGCTGCGGCCGAGGGCGACTCCGAACGCGACCCCACCGGAGACGGTGCGGACGCGACCGATACGGGCCTGGCCGCGGACGGTGATCCGACGCGGTCGGCCCAGACCGACGGCGGCTCGCCATCCGACTCGCGCCGGTCGTAGCGCCCGCCGGCACGGAATTCCGGCAGTACGATCGGTGACCGCCAACGCTTAACGGGATCCCCTTCCAGATACCGATATGCTTTCGACTCGAGGTGGACGCCGTGGTCAGTAGTGAGGGTATCGGCCGACTCGCGATCGTCGTCGTCGGGACGCTCGCGTTCGCGCTCGTCGGCGTCGGCCTGTTCGTCGTCTATCCGGCGACGCTGGCGGAGCTATTGGGCGTGCTCCTTGCGCTCGTACTCGCACTCGTCGGTCTCCGACTCGCGGGCAACGCGGCCGGCTCCGTGTTCCCGGGCTACGACGTCGCCGAGGTCACCGTTGAGGGGCCGATCAGCCGCGACGGCGGCGGCGGTCGCTTTCCCACGAGTCCGGGTTCGACGCCGGCCGACGACATCGTCGACCAGATCGATCGCGCGAACGACGACGACAACGTCCGGGCACTCCTCCTGAAGCTCAACACGCCCGGCGGCGAGGTCGTGCCCAGCGACGACATCCGGCTCGCGGCCCAGCGGTTCGACGGGCCGACGATCGCTTACGCGACCGACGTCTGTGCCAGCGGCGGCTACTGGATCGCCAGCGGCTGTGACGAGCTCTGGGCTCGCGAGGGCTCCATCGTCGGCTCGATCGGTGTCATCGGCTCGCGGATCAACGCGAGCGACCTCGCCGAGAAGGTCGGCCTCTCCTACGAGCGCTTTGCCGCCGGCGAGTACAAAGACGCCGGCACCGCGCTCAAGGAACTGGACGAGGACGAACGCGCGTACCTGCAGGGACTGATCGACGACTACTACGACACCTTCGTCGAGCGGGTCAGCGACGGCCGCGACCTCGACGCGGAGTTCGTCCGCGACACCGAGGCACGGATCTACCTCGGCGAGGAGGCCGACGACATGGAACTCGTCGATCACCTCGGTACGCGCCGCGAGATCGAAGCCGAACTGGCGGACCGACTCGAGGTCGACGACGTGACCGTCGAGGAGTTCGAACCGAAGCGGCCGCTGATGGCCCGAGTCGGCGCGGGTGCCCAGCGGGTCGCGTACGCGTTCGGTGCCGGGATCGCCGGCCTCGGCGACGGGCGCGGCTTCCGGCTGCGAAGCTAAGTTGGCGGTCGACCGCGCTCGCGGACGGCCGTGTGACCGCCGAGCGTGCGAGACTGTCTCGAACGAGTAAGTGGTTTTATCGTCGCACGGAACCCAACGCCTATCCGTGACAACGCTGGTCGTCTGCCTCGACCGGACCGACGACGTGGGCCGCAAGACCGGCCTCCGATCGCCGGTCGTCGGCTGGGAGGCAGTCCGCGCGCTCGTGACCGATGTCGGCCTCGCGGATCCGGAGGACTCGGGAGTGAACACGTTACTCGAGTCGCTGCGCGTCGCACAGAACCTGCGCGACGAGAACGAGGAGGTCGTCGTCGCGGTCGTTTCGGGGGACCGAGAGTCGATGGTGTCGGCCGACCGGGCGGTCGCCGAACAACTCGACGACCTCATCGCCGACTACGACCCCGAGTCGGCCGTCGTCGTGACCGACAGCGCGGAGGACGAGCGGTTGATTCCGATCGTCGAGAGCCGAGTTCGGGTCGATTCGGTCGACCGCGTCGTCGTCCGACAGGCCCGCGACATCGAATCGACCTACTACCTGCTCAAACAGTTCCTCGCAGACGAGGAACTGCGCCAGACCGTGCTCGTGCCGATCGGGCTGGCGCTGCTGGTCTTTCCAATGCTGGCGACCACCGTTGGTCCGGCGACGGGCGCGGCCGCGATCACCACAGTCATCGGCCTGTTCCTGCTCTACAAGGGATTCAACGTCGACGAGCTCTTGACGCGGTTCGCCCATCAGACGCGGGAGTCGCTGTATTCCGGGCAGGTGTCGGTCGTCACCTACGTGGTCGCGGCCGGACTGACGCTCATCGGGTTGTTCGTCGGCGCGCTCGGCGTCTCGAACCTCGGCGATACGCCAGGTGTGGTGATCCCGGCAACGCGGTTTGCCTTCGACAGCATCCCCTGGCTCGCGATGGCCGCGCTGACCGCGAGCGCCGGCCGGCTCCTCGACGAGGCGATTGGCGAGGACCCGATCCGGACGTCCTTCCTCAACCTGCCGTTTATCGTCCTCGCCGTCGGGCTGGTCGTCCGCGGCTTCTCCGCGTACTTCCTCGAGCAACAGGACGTGATCGAGCCGTTCGTCGTCCCGGCGGCCGAACTCGGCGTCGTCTCGAACGAACGGTTCGTCATGGGTGCCGGCGAACGCCTCGCGCTCTTCGTCGTCACCGCCATCATCGTAAGCCTCGTCGGTGCGCGAGTCGCCTCGGCCTTCAGCGGCTCGAGCGAGGCCGTGGAACGGGGAGACGGCGGCTCGGACGCAGGAGCCGCAGCCGGTGGGACCGGCGCTGACACCGACCTCGAGGCCGCCCGCTCGGCCGACGAGACCGCCGACCCTGAGACCGAGCGGGGACTGGACCGGACCGATCCCGAACTCACCGACGGCGGGGCCGATCCGAACGCGGATTCGGACGCCTCTCGAGACCCGCCTCGCTGAGCCATCCGGACTCGGTATCCCTTTACCCGCGCCCGCCCACGCCCGACCATGAGCGATGCAGACGGCGCGTGGGTGAGCCTCTTTTCGGGCGGCAAGGACTCCGCGTGGGCGCTGTACCGAGCGCTCGAGCGCGGGCTCCCGGTCGAGCGACTCGTCACGGTCCACCCCGCGGGCGACTCGTACATGTACCACGTCCCTGCGACGGACCTAGCCGCGCTGGCGGCCGAGAGCATCGGGATCGAACTCGTCGACGTCGAACCGGACGACTTCGGAGCCGACGCGGCGACCGACTCGAGCACGCAGGGCGATGACGAACTCGAGCCGCTCGAGGCCGCGCTCGCGACCCTCGAGCGCGACCTGCCGGGCGGGGTCGCGGGCGTCACGGCGGGAGCCGTCGAGAGCGAATACCAGACGAGCCGCATTCGAGGGATGTGCGACCGCCTCGGCTGCGAGCTCTTCGCCCCGCTGTGGCAGGAAGACCCGCGGGAGCTGGCTGACGCGATGCTCGAGGCCGGCTTCGAGATCGAGATCATTCAGGTCGCGGCCCACGGCTTGGACGAGTCGTGGCTCGGTCGGACGCTCGACCGCGAGGCCATCGCCGATCTCGAGGCGCTCAACGACGAGTACGGCGTCCACATCCTCGGCGAAGGCGGCGAGTTCGAGACGCTGGTCGTGGACGGGCCGCACATGGATCGGCGGATCGACCTCGAGTATGAGCGCGAGTGGGACGGAACGCGCGGGCGGTTGCGGATTACGGATGCAGCGCTATCGTGAAGAGCGAAACGACGAGTGCGATCGGGAAACGGTGGGGAGTGACGTTTCGAATGACGGGCGAACCGCTTTGCGCGTCCCCGCTGACGTTGCGTCCATGATCGAGAGCGACCGCGATCTGTTCGTCCGAGAGCTCAGGAAACTCTACCACATCGAGCGCGAACTCGAGGACCTCCAGTCTGGGCTGGCCGAGGCCGCGACTGACGAGGATCTCGAGGACTTTTTTATGGGCCACAGCGAGCGGACGACGGAACAAATCGCCCGGCTCGAGCCGATCTTCGACGGAGTGGGAGCCGAGCCCACCCCACTCGAGAACGCGGCGCTCGAGGGGCTGCGCACCGACCGCGAGGACCTCGTCGAGGACCTCGAGGACCCGGTGCTCGGCGATCTCGTCGAGACGGAGTTGGGTCGGGGGATCGAACGCCTCGAGATCACGAAGCTCGAGACGCTGCTGGCGCTCGCCGATCGGATGGAGCTGCCCGACGAGATCGTCGATCCGCTCGAACAGACCAAGACGGAGGCCGAAACCGGCCTCGAACGGCTGCGAGAGCTGACCGCGGTATAAGAGCAATGAGAGCAATGGGTCGGCGTCACAGCGACGGTCGATACCGCGGCGGCCCGACGCGTTCACTGCGCCTCGAGCGCGGCGTCGCGGTCCTCGGGGTCGGTGTGGGTCCACCACGCGATGCGATCGAGTTCGAGCGGGGTGTACCCGGAGACGAACGCCAGCCACTCGCAGGAGGCGATCGTCCGTCGGTCGGTCGCGGTATCGATCGGCGATGACTCGAGGTCGGCGTCGACGGCCTCGAGCAACCGTTCGATCGTGGGGCCTGGCCTGACGGTGTCGACGCCGGCCAACTGGCGCAGGTACTGAAACGTCGACGGGCCAACGCCCGAAATCGCTCCGATCGGGTCCTCTTCGTACCGATAGTGGTCCGCCGTCGCGGCCCACCCGACGAGCGCGGCCAGCGCGTCGTCAGCGGGCCGGTCCGCGAGGACGCGTGCGGTCTCGAGGAGCACACGCCGTTTGCGCTGCGCTCCGAGGGCCTCGACCAGGTCGTCGTCCTCGAAGTCGACCTCGGCGAGAGCCGCCAGCGAGTCGACCCGATCGGTCGCGAGGAAGGCGGCGCGAAACCGTTCGACGGCCGGTTTGATGCCGTCGACGAACCCTTGGCCAGTCGACGCGGCGGCGGCCTCGGCGATCAGCAACAGCGGCTCGTCACCGGTCCAGCGTCGGTACTCGCGAAAGTCTCGTGCAAGCCCGTCGTAAGGCGCGTCATCGGCGTAGGGCTCGAGCACCGCTCGAACGGCCGGATCGGAGTGCATACGCGTCGTCCCCACGCATCACACGGGAGACCTATAGCTGTGTCGACCGGATCGATCCACACGAATAGTCGGTGACTGGGTCTACTCCGAGCCGTTCGTGATCGTCGTATGGGCACCGATCAGCGCCCCCGCGAGGTCGAGATCCTCGATATGGGTCCCCTGATCGATGATCGAGCGACGGATGTCGCCGTTGCGGACCGTCGCGTCCGGGAAGATGACCGTGTGTTCGAGGTTGGTCCCCTCGAGAGTGGCGTCGGCCATCACGTGGACGTTTTCGCCGATCGTGGCACCGTCAAGCGTCGCGGAGTCGGCGACGAGCGACTCGCCGTCCAGATGCCAGGCGACGGCGTCGAGGTAGCTCTCCGGAGTACCGATGTCGAACCACGCGCCCTCGAAGGTGTAGGCGTAGGTGTCCTCGCGGTTCTGGAGCCACTGGACGAACCACCCCGGCTCGTCGGGGTTGTTGCCGTCCTCGAGGTAGGTCGGCAGCAGGGAAAGCGAGTCCTGCGGGAACGCATAACAGGCGATCGAGACGAGCGTGCTCTTGGGGTCGTCGGGTTTCTCCTGAAAGTCGACGACCCGGTCGCCCTCGAGGTCGACCAGTCCGTAGGACTTGGCCTTCTCGCGGGAGCCGACGTCGTAGGCGGCGAGCGTGGGCGCGTCGTGGTCCTCGAAGTAGTCGAGGAAGTCGGAGACGGCGAAACTAATCAAGTTGTCGCCAGCGATGACCAGCAGATCGTCGTCGACGTTCTCGCGGTCGATCAGCTGGGCGAGCGCGCCGACGACGCCGAACTTGTCGTCTTCCTCGGTCGTTTCCTCGACCGAGAGCTGGGGCTTGTCGAACTCGCTGTCAGCGAGGTGGGCCTCGAAATCGGGGGCGAACCGCTCGTTCGTGCTGACGTAGACAGTTTCGATGCGATCGTCCGCTTCGAGTTCCGCGAAGATGCGATCGATGACGGTCGATTCGCCGATCGGGAGGAACATCTTGGGCCGATGTTTGGTTATCGGCCACATACGCGTCGCGTACCCGCCTGCAAGGACGACGGCCTTCATGGACCGGTGTTCGCCAGCGGGGTGTAAGTCACTTACCCTTTCAGTGACCCGACTGGAAGTCCCCCGGTGTCCCGACACGCGGTTTCGAGGGCGGGCGGACAGAGCAAACGGTAAACGCACGAGCGCCGTGACTGGACGTATGCGCAAAGCCGACGAAACGACGCGACAGCGACTCGCTGACGTTCTCCGTGACGAGCCGGCGACGCCGACTGAACTGGCTGCGCAGTTCGATCTAACGCCGCACGCGGTGGTCCGCCACGTCGAACACGTCTCTCGATCGGTTGACGGCACCGACGAACAGTTGCTTGTCGCACCGCCGACATGCCGAGACTGCGGTTTCGACGACTACGACGATCTCTTGAACCTCCCCTCGCGGTGCCCCGATTGCAAGAGCGAGTCGATTGACGAACCGACGTTCACTATCGAGTAACGCCGTCAACGTTCATCCGTTGCTGACTCTCAGTATTAGTTGACAATTCTCAGGTAAATCCGATACTAATATTTACGGTGCAGCAGAGAGACTGATACGAACCCTCGAGCGAGCGGCAGCGTCTAGCTTCATTGACTGCGGGTATCGTCTCCGTCGTTTGACGTCGTCGCTCGACTCGAGGACTCGAGCACCCATGACTTCCGAATCTAACTCGGAGTTCGACGCGGTCGAGTTCGTCCAACGACTGCTCGACTGGCTCGACGGCGACGAGCGCGACGCGTCGGGCGAATCGCTCGATGACGCGTTCGCCCTGCTGGCCGACCAGCGGCGGCGGTTGCTGCTCGAGGTCATGCGAACCTACGAGGAGGAGTTGACGCTCCCCGACGCGGCCGAGGAAGTCGCCGTCCGCGAAACGGGTCACGACGTGACGAACATCTCGGCCGAACGGGTCACCGAGGTCTATCTCTCACTGTATCACGACCACCTCCCGCGGCTGGTCGACGCCGGCCTCCTCGAGTACGATCAAGAGCGGGATCTGGTCGCCCCCGACGCGGTCTAGAACTCGACGTTCGAGGTCGAGGTCCGATCGAAATCGTCGTCCTCGATCGGGCCCGTTCCGACGAACTCGTAGCTACCGTCGGTCAGATAGACGTCACCGTCGGCGACGCTCACCTCGAGTTCGGTGAGGTAGGCCCCCTCGCAGGGGCCGAACGTGCACTCGCCGGAATCGGCCTCGAAGTAGGCGCCGTGGTTCGCACAGACGAGTTCGCCGTCTCGCATCGGCGCGCCCGACCCCTTGTCTAGCTTGATGTGCGTGAGATGCTGGCAGTAGTTGAGCCAGCAGGCGACGTGGTCCGTTTCGGCGGGTCGCTCTCCGCCGTCCGTCTCGGCGGTCGATTCGCCGCCGTCCGTCGCCGCCGGGTCGGTCCTGACGAGGATCGCTTCTCGAACCTCGCCCGCGTCGTCGGTCACGCGAAAACAAACCGTCGAGTCGTCGGGCACCTCGGAGAGCGCCGTAATCCGTCCTGCGTCCATCACGCCCCGGTTATCGATCGGCCGCCCTGAACGTTACGCCACCGAACGGACACGCGTCTGACGGAACGTTAAACCACCTCTCCGACCAACACCGCCCATGGATTCCCTTCTCGTCTACGGCTCCTACGGCTACACGGGGCGGCTGATCGCGCGCGAGGCCGTCGCCCGAGGGGGGTCGCCCGTCGTCGCGGGCCGCGACGGTCGCGCGGTCGCCGAGCAGGCCGATCGGCTCGGCGTCGAAGGCCGGACGTTCGACCTCGAGTCCGCCGCCCTCGAGTCCCACCTCGCGTCCTTCGACGCCGTTCTCAACTGTGCGGGGCCGTTCGTCGACACCGCCGGACCGCTGGTCGAAGCCTGCCTCGAGACGGGGACGGACTATCTCGACATTACCGGCGAGTTCGCCGCGTTCGAATCGCTCCGCCAACGCGACGCCGCGGCCCGCGAGGCGGGGCTCACGCTCCTACCCGGCGTCGGCTTCGATGTCGTCCCCTCGGACTGTCTGGCGGCGTTTCTCGCCGATCGACTCTCCGATGCCGATCAGTTGTGCCTCGGTGTCAAGGTCGGGGGTGGCCTCTCGCGGGGCACCGCCAAGACGCTCGTCGACCACCTCGGCAGCGGCGGCGTCGTCCGCCGAAACGGGCGGCTCATTCGGGTGCCGACCGCGTTCCGAACGCGCGAAATAGACTTCGGCGACGGTCCCGAACACGCCGTCACGATTCCCTGGGGCGACATCGTCACCGCGGCCCACACTACCGGCATCGAGTCGGTCGAGGTCTACGCCGCCGCGCCGCCGTGGACGACGAAGGGTCTCTCGGCAGTCGACTCGCTGGGGTGGCTCCTCGAGCGCCGATCCGTCGAGCGGCTCCTCGAGTGGGTGATCGACGCCCGCCTCGACGGCCCGGACGAACGCGAACTCGCGACCGGCAGCGCCGTCGTCTGGGGCGAAGCCACCGATCGAGCCACCGGCCAACGGGCGCGGGCGCGGCTACGGACGCCGAACCCGTACGCGCTGACCGCCGAGTCGGCGGTGACGGCCGCCGAACGCGTCCTCGGGGATCGCCACCGAATCCCGTCGGGGTTCCAGACTCCGGCATCGGCGTTTGGAAGCGAGTTTGCGCTCGAGCTTGCGGGAACGGAGCGCGAACTGGTAGCGACACCCGATGTGTTCGACGACTCGGACGAGCCGGAACGGGTGGCCACCGAGTCGGAGTGATCGTCGAGCGCCGATTCAGTCGTAACACGTCCGCTCGACGCGCTCGTCGTACAGCCGCGCGAGCCGGTCCGTGACGGAGCCGCCGCCGATCGACTCGCCGTCGAGGGCCGCGATCGGTCGCAGTTCCCACGTCCGATTGGTCAGAAACGCTTCGTCGGCCGCGTGCACGTCCGCGACCTCGTAGTTTCCTTCATGAACCGGAATCTCAGCCACTCGAGCGCACTCGAGTACGAGTTCCCGCGTGATCCCCGGTAGAACCGGACCGTCGGTCGTCGGCGTGTATAACTCCCCATCGCGGACGAAAAACAGGTTGCTCGTCGCGCCCTCCGCGATGGCCCCCTCGAGATCACGGATGAGCGCCTCGTCGGCGTTGTCGCCGAGTTCCGCGCGCGCGAGGATCCCGTTGAGATAGTTGTGGGTCTTCGCCGCGGCCGGCACGGCGTCGTCAGGGATCCGCCGCGTCTCGACCGTCTCGACCGCCGCTGGGTCGTTCCAGACGGGTTCGCCCTCAAGCCCACCCCGGGGGAGCGGTTTCACGTAGACGACCACCGTCGGATCGACCTCGGGATGGGGTGTCAGTTTCCCCGGCTGGACGCCGCGGGTGATCGACAGCCGGACGTAGGCGTCCGCGAGGTCGTTCGCGGCGAGCGTCTCGTCGATCCGACGCCGGAGGTCGTCGGCCGACAGTCCGTGCGCGAGCGAGAGGGCCTCGCAGGTTCGATCCAAGCGCTCGAGATGGCGGTCCCACGCGAAGACCGTCCCGCCGTAGGCCCGCAGCGTCTCGAAGGCGGCGTCGCCGTACCGGAAGCCGCGATCGTCGACGCTGACGGTGGCCTCGCTCGCGGGAACGAGTTCTCCATCGACGTGGTAGAGTCGGTCGTCGGTCATGCGGTGGGCTCGAGTCGGCGTTGTCTCGTCGTGGCACTTGGAGCGGTATCAAGCTACGGGCTTCCGCTCGAGCGCGCCGCCTTCGTCCTGTCTCGGGTAGCGGACTGCGGACTCGTCCGCTACCGCGGCGAGTACTGCGCGATTACCGGCGATGCGGACCTCGAGAGGCCGCTCAGCGCGATGGCAACCGCTCGTGTGGCGACAGATCGACTCGGTTCGGCGCTCTCGAGAGTGGGGTCTCGGTGTGGAGACGGACGGTGAGAACCGGTGATTTCGCGTGGCGTGTCTCGGGAGGTGGCGGTCGTCTGTCCCAGTCTCTGAGACGCCATCGAAGAAGCATCCAAGTTCCAGTCGAGGCAGTCGAACCCAGTGCATGGGTCATCGTATTCAGCTCACTTGATAGGTGGCCGAACGCCGTGATAACTACGTGTGCGAACCTAACGCTGTGCCTTCCATCAGCTAATAGATGTGTTGAGAGAGGCGTGCTGAATACAGGGCGCGAATGTCGCATGAGACCGGGCCCGGTTTGAGAATGTGGTGAGCGCTCAGTACAGCGGAGGTATATCCTATCCAGTAGAGAACAGCAGTCCCCTTCATCAGGAGTAACGGATCATCTCAGTCCAGTTTGATTGTGAACCCCCACTCTCCGTAATCCCCCAGTTGCTCCTCCATTCGATATGTTGTCGGTTCCGGACAGACTCCGTTAAAATTCCCACCAATTCCAGCTACCGCGTATCGGTTTCTAATTGTCTCGTCGGGCTCAAGACTGGTGTGTTGGATACCGTTAGCAGCTACGAAATGCTCGAGACGTGCGCAGCCACGCGAGGTATCCCTCAATTGAGACTCAACCTCCTTTTCCAGCCCGATTACAAGGCGATCGTCCGCTGAATAGACTCGTTGTGGAAATGGCAGGTTTCCGACTCCTCCCCCGTATTCCCACTTAGCGGATTTCTTTCCCCTGTTTGTAACGGCAATATCTAATGTTGGAGCCCGAGTCTCGGTTAATGTCTCCTCGCGTAGGTCGATCTCGAAGGATAGCGGTTCGGGGCCACGGTCCACAGAGACAAGAGACAGAACCATGGGCGTCTCTCTAGCATCAATCGCAAGACAGCCACTCGTAACAGCGAAGCAGGAACCACCAACACCGGCAAGGAACCTCCGACGGTCCATATATTATGAATCGGACTAAAGCAATAAATGTCTTCGGCAAAATAAAAGAGCTGTTTGACTCAGCGCTAAATTCGCACGCGTAGTATGCGGGTTGTTCATTGGCTTCGGCATGAAACAAACAAATTCGTCGTGCTGAACCTATGCTCTATATTCAGCAGGGGGTTTCTGATGCCTATCCGAGAGATAGGCAGCTGCTCCGGTAACGCCTTCGCCTGCACTTATCGCTCGGTCATCGTCCAACCCCGTCCCACTCGAGTGGCTTGGGAAACACTCATTAGCAGGGTTTCTCTTCTCGGTCGGCCCGATCACTCGTCGACTCGAGCCGCGAACCGACAGAAGTTCGCGATCATGCGCTTCCCGAGGGCGAGCGAGATGCCGTCACCGCTGGCCGCGTCGTCGTGCCCCCGTGTGAGGATGCTCTCGGGGTGAAACTGCACGCCGACGTGGGGCTTCTCTCGGTGGCGGACCGCCATCAGGACGCCGCGCTCGTCGGCCGTCCGAGCGGTCTCCTCGAGTGTATCGGGGAGATCGGTGCGGTCGACCGCCAGTGAGTGATACCGGCCGACCTGAAACGTCTCTGGGAGGCCATCGAAAATCCCCTCGCCATCGTGGCCGATCGTCGACGGCTTCCCGTGGACCACCTCAGGCGCGTGGACGACCGGCGCGCCCTCGGCCGCACAGAGCGCCTGATGCCCGAGACAGACCCCGAGGATGGGATACTCGGTCTCGGCGAACAGCGGAATCGAGATCCCGGCCTCCCGTGGGGTCCCCGGCCCCGGCGAGACGACGATTCCCGTCGGCTCGAGGTCGCGGACGCCCTCGAGGTCAATTTCGTCGTTCCGGCGGACGATCACCTCGTCGGCGACCTCCCCCACGTACTGGACCAGATTGTAGACGAACGAATCGTAGTTGTCGATGACGAGCAACCGTTCGCTGCGCTCGCTCGCCGGCTCACGGCTGCCGTGCTTGTCACTCACGGTTCTCACCTCTCTCGGCCTCGAGCCCCAGTTCCGCGCGTTCGCCGAGCGCCTCGTCGACCGCGGTGATGAGCGCGCGGGCCTTGTCTAACGTTTCGTCGTACTCGCGGGCGGGGTCCGAGTCGTGGACGATGCCCGCGCCGACACGGAGGTGGTACTCGTCGGCGTGGCGGACCAGCGTCCGGATGACGATGTTCAGCGTCGCACGGCCGTCGAAGCCGAAGATCCCCACGCTGCCCGTGTAGGGACCACGCCGGGTCGCCTCGAGTTCGTCGATGAGCTCCATCGTCCGCGGCTTGGGCGCGCCGGTGATCGTCCCGCCGGGGAACGTCGCGGCGATGGCGTCGGACAGCGTCGCCTCGGCGCGGAGCCGACCGGTCACGTTCGAGACGAGGTGCATCACCTCGGCGTAGCGGTCGATCCGGCGGTACTCCGAGACGTCGACCGAGCCGTACGCACAGACCTTCCCGAGGTCGTTGCGCTCGAGGTCGACCAGCATCGCGTGCTCGGCGCGCTCTTTCTCGTCGGTCAGCAGGTCGTCCTCGAGCGCGGCGTCTTCCGCGGGCGTCTCGCCGCGCGGTCGGGTGCCGGCGATGGGTTCGGTTCGGACGAAGTCGCCGTCGCGCTCGAGCAGGAGTTCCGGGCTTGCACTCACCAGATCCGCCGCCCGGAACTCGAGCAGACTGGAGTAGGGTGCCGGATTAACCCGCCGTAGGGCGTCGTAGGCCGCGACGGGGTGGACCGCCGCGGGCGCGACCAGTCGCTGTGAGATGTTGGCCTGAAAGGTGTCGCCCTCGCGGACGTACTCCTTGACTCGGCGCACGCGAGCGGCGAAGGCCGCGCGACCGCAGTCGCTCTCGAAGGTCGCCTCGGGACTCGAGACCGGCGGCTCGCCGACCGCGGGGTCGCCTTCGTGGACCGCCCGGGCGAGCTCAAGCGCCCGGTCCCGGCCGCGCTCGTAGGCCGTCTCGAGGTCGGCGTCCGTCGGGTCCGTCTCGCCGCCACCGACTCGCGGACAGGCCGTGATCCGCAGCGTCACCGCACCGTCGGTCGGCCCCTTCCAGGCGGCAAACCGGTCGTAGACCGCGGTCTCGAGTCGGGGCAGTCCGCGGTCGTCGATGGCGGAATCGGGCAGGTCCTCGAGTTCGCGAGCCACGTCGTAGGAGAGCCAGCCGACGGCTCCACAGGGGTAAGGCACGTCGCACTCGCCGCGGACGAGTCGATCGCCGGCGAGGAGTCCCTCGAGCGCGGTGAGCGTCGGCGACTGCCCGTCGTCGTCCGAGCGCACGACGGCGTCGGCACTGACGGTCAGTCGATCGACGGGATCGACGCCGAAGTAGCCCCAGCCGGGTTGGCCGCCGGTCGTCTCGAGGAAGGCTCCATCGTCGCCGTCGCGGGCTCGACGGTAGGCGAGAAACGGATCGTCGACGGTCGTGCGAACCTCGACCGGAACTCGGCGTCCGGCGCGCGTCGAGACGTCACGGTCGGCCGCCGCGTTACCGTCGTGGCCGCGAGCGGCGGCGCGAAACGAGTCGACCGTCGTGACGACGCGCGGATCGCTCATGTCTCATCGATCGAGACCGGCGGCTAATCCTCTTGCGATTTCGGGCCGCGATGGCCGTCTCCGTTGACGGGGCAAGCGACGTGAACATGACTCGCGGTCGTCTACAGAGCGGAGAATCCGTCGCGAGTAGCCACTCGAGGACGAGTCGGACGGTCGGTTGCGGTCCCGGGTCGCCAAGCGATGCGGATCGGTTATCGGACTTCGGCGCGGTCGATCCAGCCTTGAATGCGCGTCTCGGAGATATCGGTCTGGTCGGCCAGTTCGGCGGCGTCCGCGACGGCGAGTTCGCCGACGGTTTCGACACCTGCACCGGCGAGTCGGTCGGCGTAGGCCGGACCGATGCCCTTGATCGAGTCGACCGGCTCCTGATTGGCCGGCTCTGGTTCGGGCTCGGTGTCGGCCTCGTCTGCGTCCGCTTCGCCCTCGACCGGCCCGTCGGCCGCGCCGACGTCCTCCGCGTCGGCGTCCGGTTCGTCCTCGGGCTCCGTGGGTTCCGTCCCCGCCTCCGCTTCGGCCGCCTCTGTGTCCGTCTCGGCCGTAGGCTCTGCTTCCGCTACGTCGACGTCCCCCACGCCGGCGGCGTCCGGCTCGGGCTCCTCGCCCTGAGAGAGATCAGGCGTCTTTTCCGCCGTCGGTGCTGCGTCGCCCGTCTCTGGGCCGGTCGCTTCCGCCGGTTCAGCGCCCTCCTCCGGGGCGTCCGTCGGCTCCGTCAGCGACTCCGTCGATCCCGCCGCACTCGAACCGCTCGCGGCCGACTGCGGGGGCTCAGCGGCCCGCCCCTCTGTCGGTTCATCCCGATCAGCGCCGGCGGGCGATCCGTTCCCCTCGTCCGTCGACCCTTCCCGTTCGACCGTTACCCCGACCTCTCGAGCGCCTCCGCGCTCCGAGTCCGACCCATCGAATCCCAACAGGGACTTCAGCTTTTGGAGGATTGCCATTATCCCGATGTAGTCGGCTCCGACACTTAAATTCGCCTGATACTGTCGGCGGAACTGCTCGGAGACGCACGCTCGCGATATCGTCAGAGCCGTGAGCGAAGCGCCTCGTTCATCGCTGCGACGGGCGCGTCTCGATCGGTCCAGATCTCGAACGCCTCGACGCCCTGATAGAGCAACATCCACGCGCCGTCGACGGTCGTCGCCCCGGCTGTGGCCGCTTCGCGTAGCAGTTTCGTCTCGAGCGGTTGGTAGACCGCATCGAGGACGGCCAGGTCGTCGTGGAGGGCGTCGGCCGGCACCGGCGAAACGTCCTCTTCCATGCCGACGCTCGTGGCGTTGACCAACACGTCGGCCTCTGGCACCAGCGTCTCGAGTTCCGTGAGGCCGTGACCGGTCGCATGCGGAACGTCCGCGGCCAGTTCGCGGGCCTTCGGCTCGGTCCGGTTAGCGATCGCGACCGTCGCGCCGGCGTCGGCGAGCCCGAACGCGACCGCTCGGCCCGCACCGCCGGCACCGACGACGACCGCTCGCGCCCCCTCGACCGTCACATCGTGATCGCGCAACGCGCGTAGCGCGCCCACGGCGTCGGTGTTGTACCCCGTCGGCGGTCCCGACCCCGAGAAGTCGATCGTGTTGACCGCGCCGATCCGTGTCGCCAGATCTTCGGGGGCGACGATCTTGAGGGCGTCCTGTTTGAACGGGATCGTCACGTTCAGCCCTGCGATGCCGAGCGCGTCGGCTCCGTGGATCGCGTCGGCGATGTCTTCGGGTTCGGGTTCGAACGTGACGTAGCGCGCCTCGAGTCCGAGTTCGTCGTAGGCGGCCTCGTGTAGCGGTGGCGATAGCGAGTGCCCCACCGGGTTGCCGAGGAGCCCGTATACGTCCATAGCCATCGGTTCCTGTTCTTCGGTGCGGGAAGACTATAATCGGTCTGGCTTCGGCAGGGATCGACTGTCGGAGTGGCCTCTCAGACAGGTTCGATAGGCCGGAGCAATAACGATCGGCGATGCGGCGGCTTCGGTCGACAGCGATCAGTCGTGGCCGTCGGTCGCGGTCGACGACGAACCGACGGGATTCGTGAGTTCTCGCGGTGACGTCTCCTCGCTGCTCGAGCATCCAGCGCGCGGTCGTGCCAGCATCCACGACATGTTGCCGCTGTCCGTGGCTGACTCGGCCGCGCCCGTCTCGTCGCTCGTCGTCTCGTCCGAATCACGTTGGTCCTCGGCCGTGTCGTCTCCCCGTCCGGACCGCCGTTTGAATCCGGAAACGTCGGCGAGCAGCCCCTCGAGCAGCCAGTCGGCTTCCCACTGGGGTGCGTCGGTGGCGAGCGCGACGCGACGAGCGTTGCGGTCGTATTCGACGAGGCCGGCGTCGGCCAGTGCGGGGAGGTGCTCGTGGACGATCGACGTGGTGGTGTGTGCCTCATCCGCGGAGTTCGCGTCGGCAGTGTCCGTTTCGCCGGTCGCCTCTCGAGTGGCGACCGCTGTGGCGAGTTCCGAGACGGAAATCGCTCCGTGTCGCGTCGCGAGGACGGCACAGACCGCTCGGCGACGCGGCGCGCGAAGCGCTTGCAGCGTTCGGTTCAGCGTCTCCTCGTCCGCGGGGAACGATTCGCCGGTTGGATCCTCGAGTACGGTCTGGACCCAGTCGGCCTCGAGAATCGGGTGGTCGTCGAGCCCGACTATCGTCGTGTCGCCGCGAGATTCTCGAGTCAGAAGCCCGAGATCGACCAGTCGCGGGACGTGGAGATGATACAGGGCGGTCTGCGTCTGCTCGCACTGATCATCGGTGACGATGGGACAGCCGTGCTCCGTGGTCGCGACCTCCGTCGCGAGCGTCCCGACCGATAGGCGCCCCATCTGCGACGAGCGGTCCGACGCTGTGTCCGCTCGCTCGCGTAGTGTGGCGAGCAGGTATCGTCGCCGCGGCTTCGCGAGGACGGCTATTGCGGTCGTCGTGTCTGACGCCGGGGATGAACTCATTGTCCGATAGAGCCACTGGGCGGGGGAAAGAACTGTACCAGCATGCTCTGGTATCGCCGGGTAGTCGTCAGTCGGCTGCTCGGAAGTACGCCGAGAGGAGCTTTGCAAGCGCGACCCGGAGGTGCTGGTGGAACGTTTGGCGGGCGATTCCGAGCCGGTCGGCAATCTCGCCGGCGTCGCTGTCTCGCGTCGGCCACTCGAAGTAGCCGCCGTGGTAGGCCGCCTCGAGGGCCAACTGCTGTTTCTCGGTCAGGGACGACTCGACGCGCTGCCGGAAATCGCCCCACGTTTCGACCGGTCGGTCGACGCTTCGCTTCGAGACGAGCCTCGTGTCAGGGTAGGCCGACGTGACCGCGTCGAGGAGTTCGCGCAGGTCCGCGTCGGGGCTCACCTGAACCGTGAGCGTCCCGGCACCGTCACGAACGGTCTCCGACTGCAGTCGCGCGCCGTGCTCGGCGAGCAGTTCGGTGATCGTCGCCCCGCGAACGACGACCTCCCAGTAGCTCTCCCCGTCGGTCGCGTCGATCAATCGAAACTCCGTGATCGCCTCGTCGTCGGTCGCCGCCTCCCGGATCCGCTCGGGGGTGGCATCGGAGACGGTGAGGTAGTAGACGAACACCTCGTCGGTCAGCGGGAGCACGTGATCGACCGATAGCGTACAGCCGGTGCGCTCGGACATGCGAATGCAGGTGTCCTCTCGGGCGGTCAACTCGAGCTCGAGTTCGACGACGGTGTCCATATAGAGGAGCCGTCGGACGGCCATCGCGTTGATCGCGTGGCCGATCGTGCCGCCAAACTCCTGTAAGACCTCGCGCTCGCGGTCGGCGAACGCCGCCGGCTCGTCGGCTCCGATCACGAGCGCGCCGAGCGGCCGATCGGTCGCGACGATGGGAACGACCGCGACCGCGTCATAGTCACGGTCGCGGGCATCGCTTCGCCAGTCGTCGACGGGGCTCTCTCGGAGGTCCCGGTACCGCTGGACGGTTCGCGTTCCGAACGGTGACGCTCCCGATACGTCGGCCGGCGGATCGACGAACGACGCGAGCACGTCGTCGGCCGCTAGTTCGTCGATTCCGGCTCGGGCCTCGGGCTCCCAGGTGTACCCCTCGGCCGTCGCGGTGGACGCTGCCCGCCCGATGACTGCGAACCGGTAGGCGTCGGCGGCGGCGAACTCCTCGACGACCGCTGTCTCGATCTCCTCACGAGTTTCCGCGCCGACCATCGTCTCGTCGATCGCCCGAACGACCGCGTTGAGCCGCTCGAGGCGCTCGAGTTCTCGCTCGCGTGCTTTGCGCTCACTGATATTGCGGCCGACGCCGGTAAAACCGAGGACGGTGCCGTCGTCGGCCGTGATCCGGGCGCTGTTGAACTCGTAGGGGATTCGCTGTCCGTCGTCGGCGAGCACCCGTCCCTCGGCGGTCACCCGCTCGCCCTCCGCTAAGATGCGCTCGATCGCCTCGCCGATGCGGTCGCGGTCTTCCGGTGCGATGAACGTGAGCGGGTCTACATCGGTGGATTCATCCGGGTCGTAGCCGGTCGCGCGCTCGAACCGCTCGTTCCACTGGAGCAGATTCCCCTTGACGTCGTAGGCGTAGAGCACGTCCGGCTGTGCCGTGAGGATGCTCTCGATTAACGCCTTCTCCTCGCGAAGCGCCTGCTCGCGCGCCTTCCGGTCGCTGATGTCACGACCAGTGCCCGTAAAGCCGAGAACGGTGCCGTCGTCGTCGGTGATCCGGGCGCTGTTGAGTTCGTAGGGGATCCGGCGCCCGTCTTTCGTGAGGAGTCTGGCTTCGGCTGTGACGCGCTCGTTCTCCTCGAGAACGCGGTGAACTGCCTCGGCAATACGCTCGCGGTCCTCCGGCGCGACGAACTCGGTCGGGGTCATCCCGGCCAGTTCCGCCTCGGTGTATCCCGTCACCGCCGGCACTCGGTCGTTCCACTCGAGGTAGTTCTCCTCCGTATCGAACGCGTAGACGATGTCCGGTTGCGCCTCGAAGATGTGCTCTGCGAAGGCTTTCTCTTCGCGGAGTTCCCGCTCCCGGTCGCGTTCCTCGGTGCGGTCGTGGACGACCCAGAGGTAGCCTCGCAGGTCGCTCTCCGTGACCGCCCCATCGCCGGCGAGTTCACCGTCGAGACCAATCGGGGCGACGACCTCGTGGACCCAGAACCGGCTCCCGTCCCGCCTGACCCGCCAGCCGTCGGTCTCGGTCCGGCCGTCCGTCCGCGCCTGCTCGAGGAGCCGCTCTGGGCGGCCGGATTCGCGGTCTGCCGGCGGGAAGAACGTTCGGTAGTGTGTGCCGAGGATCGTCTCCTCGCCGTACCCCGTAAGCCGTTGGGCTCCGTCGTTCCAGTCGGCGACGGCTCCGTCGGGGCCAAGCGGCGCGACGGCGCAGTCACTGCTAAGGTCGCTCAACTCCGCGGGCTCGAGACCGATATCGTCTGCCATCCCGCTTTCGGTGTCCCCCTGTGCTGCCGATGACTTCCCGCGTTTCGGCGGTCTATCGCTCATCGATCGGTGGCCTATCCGTATTCGGTATGCGTTACTGCCACATACGAAAAGCTACGGGTGGCAAGCGCTACGCGTGTTCGCCGCTTCGGTGTCGAGGAGAGAGCCGCCGCGAACCGGCGCCGTTAACGCCCTCAAAACGCGACCACGAGTATGACCACGCTCGCGATCGTCGAGAGCCGCGCCGACCGCGCATCGGAGCACATCTGCGAAAAGCTCCGCGAGCACGCGGACTGGGGGCGACACACGGACGAGACCCGGCCGGCGGCCGACGGCGGCGATACCTACTATCGGACCGACGGTGCCGAACTCCGCTCGTTCGACGACCTGCATATCGACCTCAAGCGCCCCGCCGACGCCTTCGACTGCGACCCCGACCTGCTCGTCTTCGCCTCACGACACTCAGGTGATACCGGGCCGTTGCTGACCGGCCATTTCACGGGCAACGTCGGCCCGGCCGAGTTCGGCGGCGAGCCCGACGCGCTGGCCGACGCCGCGCCCAACGCCGTGGCCCGCCTGCTCGAGGCCTTCGACGAGTACGCGCCCGAGGAGTACGACGTGGGCATGGAGTGTACCCACCACGGCCCGACCGACGTGGGCTGTCCCTCGCTGTTTGCCGAACTCGGCAGCGGCGATGAGCAGTGGGACGACCCCGCCGGGGCCGCGGCCGTCGCTCGCGCCATCCTCGACCTACGGGGTGTGGACCCCCACCGAGACAGACAGATCGTCGGCTTCGGCGGCAACCACTACGCCCCGCGATTCGAGCGGGTCGTCCGCGAGACGCCGTGGGCGGTCGGCCACGTCGCGGCCGACTGGGCGCTCGAGGCAATGGGGCACCCGACCGCCCACCGCGACGTCCTCGAGCGGGCCTTCGAGGCCAGCGACGCCGAGATCGCGCTGCTGGACGGCGACTGGCCGGTCCTCGAAGAGACCCTCGAGTCGATGGACTGTCGGATCGTCAGCGAGACGTGGCTGCGCGAAGCGGGCGACTGCCCGCTCGACCTCGTCGATACGGTCGAGTCCGAACTGGGCGCGATCGACGACGGGATCCGCTTTGGCGATCGGCTCGCCGACTCGATTACGGTCGTCGACCTCCCGACGGAACTCGTCACGACCGCGGAGGGGATCGACCACGAACGCGTTCGAACCGTCGTCGAAGCACACACCGTCGCGTTTACCACCGAGAACGGCGGGAGTCGCGTCGGCTCACGGGCCGCGGTGCCCGCGACCGACGTCGAGAGCGGGACCAGCGCTGACGGCGACTCGAGCGGCCCTCGGGCGGCGATCGTCGAGAAACTGGCCGCGATCCTCGAGTCGAAGTTCAACGATGTTCGGCTTGAGGACGACGCCGTCGTCGCGGAGGAGGTCGCCTTCGATCCCACACTCGCACGCGAGGCCGGCGTTCCGGAGGGACCGAAGTTCGGCGCGCTCGCCGAAGGCGAGGCCGTCACAGTCGATGAGGAAACAGTCAATCCTGAGAGGGTTCGGACCGAGCGGACGCGTCGATTTCCGTTCTGACCAACCCGGCGGTCGACAGTAGTAGACATTTACTCCGCGCCGCATCGCGAATTTCCCGTTTCCGACCCCGGACACGTAATATTCTATTAACGTGTCGGACAGACGGCTGACGTGTAGGGGAAAGGTAATTATGCTCCATCTTTTAGACAGGGCCAAGAATGGACTCTATCATCGACGACGCGATCGACGAGGCCGAGAACGGGGACCCCGCCGGGGTTCCCGACGGCGCTCCGGGAGCGGGGCAGTCGCCCGAGGGCGACGCCGGCCGACAGACGGGGACGATGACCGACGACGAACTCGAGGACGTGCTTCAGGACCTCCAGACCGACATCACGGTCGTCGGCTGTGGCGGTGCCGGCGGCAACACGATCAACCGCATGCACGAGGAGGGAATCCACGGCGCGAAACTCGTCGCCGCCAACACCGACGTCCAGCACCTCGTCGAGATCGAGGCCGACACCAAGATCCTCATGGGCGAGGAAAAGACCGGCGGCCGCGGAGCAGGATCGCTCCCGCAGGTCGGCGAGGAAGCCGCCCTCGAGAGCCAACAGGACATCTACGACGCCATCGACGGCTCCGATATGGTCTTCGTCACGGCCGGCCTCGGCGGCGGCACCGGCACCGGTTCGGCCCCCGTCGTCGCCAAGGCCGCTCGCGAGGCCGGCGCACTAACGATTTCGATCGTCACGACGCCCTTTACCGCGGAGGGAGAGGTCCGACGGACCAACGCTGAGGCCGGCCTCGAGCGCCTGCGCGATGTCTCGGACACCGTCATCGTCGTTCCCAACGACCGCCTGCTCGATTCGGTCGGCAAACTGCCCGTCCGTCAGGCGTTCAAGGTCAGCGACGAGGTGTTGATGCGGTCGGTCAAGGGCATCACGGAACTCATCACGAAACCCGGCCTCGTCAATCTGGACTTCGCCGACGTTCGCACCGTCATGGAACGCGGTGGCGTCGCCATGATCGGCCTCGGCGAAGCCGACTCCGAAGCGAAGGCCGAAGACTCGGTCAAGACTGCACTGCGCTCGCCGCTGCTCGACGTCGACATTTCCGGCGCGAGTTCCGCGCTCGTCAACGTCACCGGCGGCAACGACATGGCCATCGAGGAGGCCGAAGGCGTCGTCGAAGAGATCTACGACCGAATCGATCCCGACGCCCGCATCATCTGGGGGACCTCGATCGACGAGAGCCTCGAGGGCAGTATGCGGACGATGATCGTCGTCACCGGCGTCCAGTCACCCCAGATCTACGGCCGCCCCGACGGCGAGGAGGCCGTCCAGCCCGAAGCACCCGCACAGGGCGACGACATCGATTTCGTCGACTGATCGTCTCGTCGACGGTTCGAGTCCACTTCGAATCCGCCCGGTTCCGTCTTCTCGATACCGCCCAGCGAGCCGCGGCTCAACAGATCGGCTTCGGATCGAGGCCGAGTTCGTCCAGCGACGCCGCGTAGTCGTCGTAGGCGACGCCGATCACGGCCTCCGCGGCCGACCGAGCGCGTTCCCAATCCTCGGTGTCGTCACAGCCGTCCTCGAGCACCGCAAGCGCTTGATCCCCCTGCGCCGTCGTCTCGCGTCGCAGGTCCCGAAACGCGTCGGCCCGTCGCTCGTCGCCTTCGTTGACGAAGAAGTTCACCACCTGGAGGTGTGTCCGGTCGCCGACCAGCGACCGCCCGACGACGCCGCCGAGGCGCTCCGCCGTCGTCTCGAGCGCTCGAAGCCGCTCGTGCATCGCTCCGCCGTCCGCGTCGTCGGCCTCGTAATCGCCCTCGAGCAGCGCCGCGACTCGCTCGTAGTGGTCGCGCTCCTGGTCTCGAAACGCGGCGAACGCGTCACGTGCGTCCTCGCGGTCCTCGTCGTCCGCCCACGCCTCGAAGGTGTCCGCGGCGGCGCGTTCGCCGTCCGCGGCGGCCCGTAGTACGCGATCGATGGTCAGGTCCGCATTCGTTCGAGCCACGAGGAGCTTCGAGGAGCCGAGGCGCTCGAGTTCGGTTGCCATCGATTCCTCGACCGCGGGCCGGACGTCGTCGGCGTTCATAGCGGCTCGACACCGGCGGGCATGTTGAACCTTGGCGGTGCTCCGGACAGCGACCGGACGGCGGGGCGCGGCTTTACCCGCATCGGGCGCGTACTCATCGCCATGACCGACCGGAGCGACGACGCCGACCGCGCGAGCGACAACGGGGGTGCGAGCGACAACGGAGCGTCGATCGCGCCCGCGGCGCTTGTCGACCGGCTGCGGGCCGGCGACGACCTGACCGTCCTCGACGTCCGCGACCGCGACGAGTTCGAGCGCTGGCACCTCGAGGGCGAGGGCATCGAGGCCGTCCAAGTTCCGCACGTGCGGTTCATCCAGGCCGAAGCGACGGGCGGTGTCGACGATCTCGTGGCGGATCTCGACGACCCGATCCTCGCGGTCTGTGGCCACGGCGAGGCGAGCGCCCACGCCGTCGGCCTCCTCCGGGACACGGGCGTCGAGGCGTACAATCTCGCCGGCGGGATGGACGCCTGGGCCGACCTGTACCTCGCCCGCGAACTCGAGACGGACGCGCCCGCGACGCTTTTGCAGTATGACCGGCCCTCGAGCGGCTGTCTCGCCTATCTAGTTGTCAGCGGCGACGAGGCCGCGGTGATCGATCCACTGCGGGCGTTCGCAAATCGATACGTCGCAGCTGCCGCCGACCGCGGTGCCGAACTCTCCTACGCGGTCGACACGCACGTCCACGCCGATCACGTCAGCGGCGTCCGCGACCTCGCTGCGCGAACCGACGCCGAAGCGGTGGTCCCCGAGGGCGCTCGCGACCGCGGCCTCGCGTTCGACGCCCGGACGCTCGTAGACACCGCGGAACGGGGTTCCGCGAGCCCTGCCTCGCACGCTCGGCCGGACGGCGACGAACTCCGCGTCGGTGAGGCGACATTGACCGCGATGGCCACGCCGGGACATACGACCGAATCGCTCTCGTACCGACTAGGAGACGTGCTGTTCACCGGCGATACGCTGTTCCTCGAGGGCGTCGGCCGGCCGGACCTCGAAGGTGGACGTGACGAGGCACCGGCCGCCGCACGTCGGTTGTACGAAAGTCTGCAAAAGCAGCTCCTCGAGCAGTCAGACGAGACGACCATCGCACCGGGCCACTACAGCGACGCCGCCGACCCGCGGGCCGACGGGACCTACGCCGTCCGACTCGGCGACCTTCGCGGCCGGCTTCCGGCGCTCTCGATGCGCAAAGACGAGTTCGTCGACCGCGCTACGAGCGACCTCCCGCCGCGGCCGGCCAACGACGAGCGGATCGTGGCGGTGAACCTCGGCCGCGAGGACGTCGACGAGGAGACCGCGTTCGAACTTGAACTCGGGCCGAACAACTGTGCGGTCGCGGACTGACGGCGACGCGAACGAACCGAAGAGGACTCGAAAATGCGGACGCCGGTGTGCTCAGTCGTCGGCGACCGCGCCGTCGCTCGCGCCGCCCGCGAGATCGCCATCGATGCTCGACGGGTACGTCCCGCGCTCGAGTTTCAGGTCCGACTGCGGGCGCGCCATACACGTCAGCGCGTACCGCTCGGCTTCCTCCTCTGTTAGCCCGCGAGCGGCGGGCTGGGTGACCTCTCCCTCGAGGATCTCTGCCGAACACGCCAGACACATCCCGACCCGGCAGGAGTACTCCTGGGCGATGCCCTCCTCGAGGCAGCGGCTGAGAATCGTCTCCTTGTCGGTGCAGGTGATCGTCTCACCCGTCCCGACGAACTCGATGGTGTACTCCGTCATACACCTCGGTACGGATGACCTGCCTAAAACGTTTTATGTGCCACGACCTGTCCGGTTCGATCGGCACCTGATACGGACGAATGCCTCCGGCGGCGCGGCGAATATCGCGCATCGACCATAAAACGTTTTCTTACCGCGGTGTCCACAGTATTGATATGAGTACGCAGGAGCAGTCGGCCACCACGACGACCCGGACCCAGTCGCCGGACGCGGTCGTCGTCGGGGCCGGTACCGCAGGGTGCTACGCCGCAGCGACCGTCGCGCAGGCGGGGTACGACGTCGTCATTCTCGAGCGCAAATCCGAGGCCGAAGCGGGTCACATCGCCTGCGGGGACGCGTTGAAGGGTGCCGACGCCTTCCCCGAAGCGATCCCAAAATCGAAACTCGAGCCCGCCTTTACGAACACGGGTGTCGACCACGGCCGCTTCGAGATTCCGCAGGAGGACACGGTCCTCGAAATCCCGGTGCCGGGCGAACTCGCCGTCATCGACCGCTGGGAGTACGGTCGGCGCATCATCGAGGGCGCGGGCGACACCGGCGTCGACTTCCACTACGATACCGTCGTCAAGAACGTCGTGCAGGCCGATGACGGCCGCGTCACGGGCGTCGAGGCGATTCGAACGGGCGACCCGATCGAGTACGAGTCCGACATCGTCATCGACGCCGCGGGCTCGCTTTCTATCCTGCAGGATAACGTCGACTTCTCCGACTCCACGTTCGATACGAACGTCAACTACAGCCACTTTTGCTCGGCCTACCGCGAGATCGTCCACGTCGACGAACCCGTCGAGTGGTCGGACGCGCTCGTCTTCAAGCCGACCGAGCGGGCCGCTGGCTACCTCTGGTATTTCCCGCGCACCGAGACGGAGATCAACGCCGGGCTGGGCTTTCAGATGACCGAAGAACCCATGCAACTGGTCGACGACTTAAAGCACGACCTCCAGAATCGCCCCGAGTTCGCCGGCGCGGAGGTCGAGGACAAACTCGGCGCGGCCCTGCCCACCCGCCGCCCGTACGACTCCGCCGTTCATCCGGGTTACATGGCCGTCGGTGACGCCGCCGGACACGTCAACCCCACCACCGGCGGCGGCATCGCCGGCGCGGCCTACGCCGGCAAGTACGCTGCCGAGCAGGCGATCGAAGCGCTCGAGACCGGCGACTACGGCGAAGCCACCTTCTGGAAATACAACGAGCGCGTGATGGATCACTTCGGCGCGCGCTACGCCGCGCTCGACGTCTACAACATCCTCTCGACGGCCGTCGACGTTGACGACCTCATGGGCCTGCTCGCCGCAATGCCCGGCGACAAGCTCGCCGAGGCGCTGTACTCGGGCAGCACGAACATCGGGCTCAAACTCAAGCTCGAGGCGCTACTCAAGAGCCGCGGCCACTGGGGAACCATCTGGAATCTCTACCAGACCAAGCGCCGGGCCGACGAACTGCTCTCGCACTACGAAAACTACCCGACCAGCCCCGAGGGACTGGCCGGCTGGCAGGATCGGCGCGATCGGTTGATGGAGAAGGTCTACGAGACGACCGGAGCCGACCCGAAGTACTAGAACCAAACGGTTGCTCTGTCGTTCGGAAGACGCTACGCGTCTTCCGTGATGACGAAAGGCGCTTCGCGCCTTTCGAACCACGTACGGTCGCTTCGCGACCGCACTCGGCAAACCGTTGCTGAAAAGCACTCCTCCCTCCCCTGGCTCGCGGCGTTACCGCTCGCCTCGCCGCGGCGCGTCGCGCCGCGCTTTCCGGGTCGGTCGTCGGCCCGCTCGCTCACCCTTCGGGTTCGCTCGCAGTGTGTGTCGGTGAACTGCCTGCCCTCCCCTGAGTCGCGGGCTCCTTGCGATGCTCGGAGCCCGCTCCCGGCCACTTCCGCTCGAGAGTAGTAGAAAAAGCGCCGATTAGGTGTGTTGACGGCTAATCTGCTCGATCGAGCCCGCGAGCACGTCGATTCCGTGACCGATGCTGTCCTCGTCAACGTCGAACGTCGCGGTGTGGTGGCCACCGGGGTGGTCGGTGCCGACGCCGACGTAGCAGGCGGTCCCACCGTTTTCCTGTACCTTCCGCATGAGGTACGTCGCATCCTCGCTGCCGCCGAGTTCGTCGCGCTCGAGGACGCGCTCGACGCCCGACGTCGCCGCCGCGATGTCGGCGACGATCGAGACGAGTTCGTCGTCACTGGTCGCGCTCGGGGCCTCCGCGCCGGTTTCGATCGAGACCTCGCAGTCGTGCATCTCTGCAGCGCTCCGGAGGATCTGGCGCGCTCGCATCTTCATCGAATCCATGAGCGCGGTCGTCTCGCCGCGGACCTCGGCGACGATCCGGGCTTCGTCGGGGATGACGTTGGCGGCGCTGCCGCCCTCGACGACGCCCGCGTTGACCCGCGTCTTCCCGTCGTTGTGCCGGGGAATGCCATAGAGGTTCTGTACCGCCGTCGCCATCGCCTGGACGGCATTGCGCC
Source organism: Natrinema sp. 74 (assembly GCF_046097095.1). Taxonomy (NCBI): domain Archaea; kingdom Methanobacteriati; phylum Methanobacteriota; class Halobacteria; order Halobacteriales; family Natrialbaceae; genus Natrinema; species Natrinema sp. 74. Next base: position 1,176,703 of record NZ_CP175698.1, on the reverse strand, counting down.
CCTGTTCGGGGTGGCCGCCCGCGTGGGCCGACTCGCCGGTGAACTCCGCCTCGAGGTGTGACACCGCCAGAAAGCCGTCGATCCCCGCCACGATCTCGCCGGTCGGGTGGTCGAGGCCGATGTGAACCGCGAGCAAGGCGTCGACGTCCTCGATGTGTTCGCTTTCGGCCATCGACTTCCCGCCGCCGACAACCTCCTCGGCGGGCTGGAAGAAGACCTTCAGCGTCCCCGAGAAGTCGCTCTCCGCGAGTCGCTCGAGAACGCCGATCCCGATCGTCGCATGGGCATCGTGGCCGCAGGCGTGCATCGCGCCCTCGCGTTGGGAGCGAAAGCCCTCGGCCGCGGGTTTGTGGACCGGATCGTCGGATTCCCTCCGCGGGAGGCCGTCGATGTCGACCCGGAGGCCGACGGTCGGCCCTTCGCCGCGCTCGAGGACGGCGACTGCGCCCGTATAGCCTCCCTCGAGTGACTCGAGGATCTCTTCGTCGACGCCTGCAGTCCGTGCCCGTTCGTACCAGCGGGCGAGTTCGGCGTCGTCGGGGACCGCCATCCGGCGGTCGGCCGCGATGGCGTCGGGCCCGACGTGGAGGGCGGCGAGCTCGTCGCCGAGTCGGGACTTGAGTTCGTTGACGATCCGTGCGGTGGTGTAGAATTCGCGCCAGGCCGGTTCGGGGATTCGGTGGAAGTCACGGCGCAGCGACACGAGGTCGTCAGCTGTCATAGCTCCGATGTGGTCGCGAACGGTAAAAAGGGCTACTGACCCTCGCACGCCGCGACGGGGCAGGCGCGTCAGTTCCCGCGGCCTGCGCCGTGGATCTGCTCGACCTCGGCCTCGATGTGGATCGAGTCGGGGAAGTCTTGCGAGGCAATATCACGGGCGAGTTCGTCGTGGCCGTGGATCTCGAGTTCGCGGGTGAAGACGGTGTACTCCCACGAGGAAAAGCGACGCTCGTCGTCGGCGTGGAGTCGACAACGCTGTGGAACCGAGAACTTCTCGGGCGGATGAGAGTGAGGCCCCTTCAGCGCGGCCCCCTTTCGCTCGGCGGTGGTCTTGATGTCCTCGACGATGCCATCGAGCGCGGCGCGATCGCCACTCTGGAGGGTGAGACGGGTGACGAAGGTCATGGTGGTGCTGTCGAATACGTCCACGGTGGGTGCGTAAAAACCTGCTGAGACGCGCCGACGTGTGCCGCTGGCGATAAACAAGTGCAGTCGATCGACCCGCGTCAGCGTGACAATCGGATCCGGAAGCAGTGTACGCTGGACGAACAGTCCGATATTCTCTTAACGTCGCATCCGTTATCCCAGTTAATGGCAGTCGAAGCTACGAGCGCAGGCGCGATCCTCTTCCGCGATACGCGGGGCCGGCGCGAGTATCTTCTACTCAAGAGCCGCCCGGGCGACTGGGAGTTTCCCAAGGGCGGTGTCGAAGGAGATGAAGAGCTACAGCAGACGGCGATCCGCGAAGTAACGGAAGAGGCAGGTATCGAACAGTTCAGATTACTCGACGGCTTTCGCGAGGACTACGACTACGTCTTCGAGGCAAACGGCAAGACGATCCACAAGACCGTTCACCTCTTTATCGCGAAATCGTTCGAGGCCAGCGCGGAACTCTCGAACGAACACAGAGACCTCCAGTGGCGTGACTACGAACAGGCGGTCAACACCGTCACGCAGGACGGCCCGCGGGAAATCTTGGAGGAAGCCGACGAGTTCCTCGACGAACGCACGGAGGAAGACGAAGCCTAAGATCGCGAGCGAGACCGATCGAGAAGTGCTTTTGCACGCCCGGCACCAACGGCCGCTGTGACCCCATCCGCCACGGAGTTCGGGTTCGAGCTCCGGGTCTGTCGGTGGGCCGAACGCGAGTGGCCACCGGGCACCGACCTCGAGAGCGACCGCTATACGTCCGTCGTTGCCCGCCAACTGGGGACGAAGCGCCGCCGCTGGGACACCATCGTCCTCGAGTGCGACCCCGAAGCCCTCCGCCGGCGGGCGAACTTCGGCCCCGACCGACTCGACGGCGATCTGCTACACGTCGTCCGCAACGCGCCTGCAGAGTGGACGTACTATCGCGATGCCCTTCCTCATCCCGGCTACCCCTGGCGGTACGTCCGCGAATCGATCCACCGCGCCGACGACCGCGGCATCGTCGAGACCCGAAAGGATGGCACTCGCATCGAAATTCGCCGGAAGTGGGCCTACCCCGACTGGCTCAAGCGGATCGTCGCGATCGAGAACAAGCCGGACCTCGACGCGAGCGCCGCTCGCGCGCTCTCCTCGCAACTCGAGTACGACGTCGCGATGGGGCTGGCCGACGAGGTCTGGGTCGCGACCCGAACAACCGACGACCGCGTCGAACCGGTGCTCTTCGAAGACCTGCCCGTCGAGGCGGGGATCCTCGCGCTCGAGCCCGAGACGCTGGCTGCCGACGTGGCCTGGCACCCGCGAACGCTCCCGGTCGACGACCCGGGAACTAGCATCCTCGAGCGACCCGACGGCGGGAAGCGAGACGGCTCCGCGGCTCGGTTCGAGTACGTCGACCCGGAAACGAAGGCCGACAAACGGCTCGCGATCGCCGAACGCGCCTACGAGCGCGGCTGGCGCTCGTTCGCCGACACGATGCGCCCCGACTGCCGGCACTTCGAGTTGCGCGCTCGAGACGGTTCACAGGCGCTACCGTACTGCGCCGCCAAGGGTCGGTGTCAGACCGCTGCCGAGTGCGCCGGCTCCTGTGCTGATTTCGAACCCGAGCCGCCGTCTTGGCGCACCCGCGACTGGCCGATCGAGGGCGGACCGGGAAAACGGCTTAAGCGGGTGCTCGAGGAACGTCGGCGGCGACGGCGGCCGGGACTGTAGCCCGATTCGACGGCTCGAACGTGAGCCGTCAGTCGGCGACGCCGACCTCGAGGTCGTCGCGCTCGACGGCCAGCCGGAACGTTGGGACGGTGCGGTACTCGACCTCGACGACGCCCTTGCGACGCAGGCTCTGGAGCCCCGAGCGGACGTCCTCGGCCGCGGGATCGATGTCGTACTCGTCCCGGAGCTTATGCAGCACCGAGACGACGCTCTCGGACTCCTCGTCGGGGCCGGCCAGTATCGCGACGATCTGTGCCTGCAGTTCGGGGACGCGGATTTTCGAGGGGATTCCGTCGTCGGGGTCGCTTTCGACCCCCGGCTCGACGTCGACCAGATCGGCCGCCTCGGCGGTCGCCCGGATCAGGCTATTGTCGTCGCGGAAGTAGTAGTCGCCGAGCTCGTTCTCGAGGTACTGGTGGACCTCGCTGCCGCTGTCCATCCCCCAGCGTTCCTGGAGTTCGGAGTTTTTCGTCGGCTGTAGCTCCACGACGTCCGCCAACCGGTCCTGGGCCTCCTCCGAGAGCGTCATCGTCGAACCGTATGCGCATCCGGTACTTTTGCGTTGCGTCCCGCCGTGCGCTCGTGCGGCGTTTCCGGACCGGCGGACGGTTCGCGGAGAAGGGTCGGACGTGGCTTACCCACAGCGGTGTCACGTCCGATCCCGGCGAACGGACGAGGTCGAAGCGATCCTGCCGGCCCCGATCGCGCGACGAATACCGTCGCGGGGTGTGCCTTCAATCGCTCCCGACGACCGGTATCGAGGCCGTCGTCTCGAGCGTCTCCTCGACCTGCGTGTACACGAGAATTGCTCCGAGGACGGCGAGTGCACTGCCGAAGATGAACGGGACCTCGAAACCGAACCTGATCAGCACGCCCGAGGAGAGCGGGCCGGCCGCGATCCCGTAGCCGAAGGCCATCGTGAGCACTGACAGCTTCGAGCCGGACTCGCCCTCGCCGGCGAGGTCGCCCGCAAGCGCCAGCGACGGCGCGAACACCATCGCGGCCGCAACGCCTTGGGACAGCCGCGCTACGAACATCAGCGGCGATGAGAGGATAACGCCCTGCGCGAGCGTCGTCGGGATCAGCAACACCATTCCGGTGACGATGAATGGTCGGCGACCGTACCGGTCGCAGGCCCGCCCGATCGGCGTCTGGAGGGCCACCTGCGCGATGATAAACGCCGCAAACTGGAGGCCGAACCAGGTCGCGCCCTGCTCGAGGCGGGCGTTGACCTCGGGCTGGATGGTCGCGAACAGCGCGATCGACGTGGCCATGAAAAACGACGCGAGACCGAGCGTGAAGATCGGGTCGAGCAAGGTGGTGCCCGACCGATCGAGGATCGGGATCGAGAGATCCGCGCCGGCGTTCGCGGCCGTCGACTTGGGATCGGAGACGAGGATCGTCACCATGACGTAGCTCGTCGTGGCCGCGAGCGTGGCGATGTAGAACGCGGCGTCGAAACCGTCAACCGTCATCCCGCCGGGGAGCGCGTAGGGACCGCGGCTGACGACCGCGCCGGCGACGGCCGGTCCGGCTCCAAAGCCGATCAGCCGGAACGTGTTGTAGACGCCCATGTTCCCGCCGCGGTCGCCCGACGTCGCGAGTTCGTTTACCAGCGCGACCGACGACGGGATAATAAAGGCCACGCTGACCCCCTGTAGCCCGCGGATGAGAAGCAGCGAGACGTACGTCTCCGCGATGACGTAGGCGGCGTTGGTCAGCGCGAGCCCTGCGAGCCCGACCAGAATGAACGGCTTGCGCCGCCCCAGCCGATCTGACAGCCGGCCGGTGAGCGGCTGAAAGCTGCTGTTGAGAAAGCCAAAGAGCGAGAGGATAAGCCCGATGAGCAGCGATTCGCCGAGCCCGAACGCCGTTCCCTCGACGACGCCGCTGGTCACGTACAGCGGGATGACGATGATCAGAAACGAGTTGCCGATCCCGTCGGCCATCCGGGCACCCGCCAGCGCGAGTACCCGTCGGTCGACGGCAAACGGTGCAACGAGCCGATCAACGAGGCTCCGCATCGCCTCTGTCGTAGGCGACCGCGCCCGATTATAGTTTCGAACCGAAATATCGGATTCACTGACCGTCCCGGCCATCGCGGGAGAACTACAAGCACCCGGCCAGCGTCTTCCGACTCATGTCCGAAGTCAAACTCAGCCGCATCGAGTCCGTCCTCGCCGACCTCGAGTATCCAATTGCGACCGATCAGGCCGCGACCGAACTCGAGGACGTCACCCTTTTGCTTGCCGATGGAGAGCGAAACCTGGGCGAGCTCGTCGAACAAAGCGACAGCGTCCGCTTCGAGTCGGCCGACGACCTCGAGTCGGACCTCCACAACGTCCTCCCGCGCGAGGCCGTCGGCGAGCCCTACCAGTCCGAGGGCGAAGGCTAACGCCCACCGACGGCCGATCGGGGGTCCCAAACGGGTCCCTTAAGTCGCTCGACCTCCGTAGCCCGGACAACGATGGAATTCTGCGACGAATGCGGTTCGATGATGAAAGCCGACGACGGCATCTGGGAATGCGGTAGCTGCGGCTTTACGAAGCCGAAAGGCGACGCGTCCCAGTACACCGTCACCGACGCCCAGGAGGCCAGCGAGATCATCGAGTCCTCCGGCGAAACCTCGCTGCCCGAGACCGACGCCATCTGTCCCGAGTGTGGCAACGACCGCGCTCACTGGTACATGCAACAGATCCGCTCGGCCGACGAGTCCGAGACGCGCTTTTTCATCTGCACCGAGTGCGAGCACAAGTGGCGCGAGGACGACAACTAACAACCTTTTACCGAGGGACATCGCGAGCGAGGCGCTCCGTGCCTCGCTCGCGATGTCCCTCGGTAAAAGGTTGATCAAAAGCACTCCTCCCCCCCCCCTGCGGGTCGGTCGTCGGCCCGCTCGCTCCCTGACTCGCGGCCGTCGGCCGCTCGTCTTACCGCGGCGCGTAGCGCCGCGCATTCGGTCGCTCGCGGTCGGTGGCGGGGTGACGGCCTGCCCTCCCCCGGATCGCGGACTCCTCGCGATGCTCGGAGCCCGCTCTCGGCCACCGCTCACTCTGTCGATCTACTATCGACTGGTGGTTATTTATATGAAATTTCATCCAAGAAATAAAAGACGGGAATGCCAGAGAATAGAAACTCAGTCTGGGATGAGATACGATCACTAATTGGAGCACTGATTATCGCACTGATCCTCGTGTATAGCAACTCGACCTTCGGCCTTTCGTGGTATCAAATAGTGATCCTCGCCTTTGCCGTCTCGGTACTGTTTCACGAAATAATACCGAAATCGGTGGCGCGGATCCGCGAAGCGAACGACGCGTAAGTACGTGGTATACTATTCGTTGCGCGCGATCGTCAGATACCCCGTGTGACCCACGGGTGCGGTCGACGGTCTCGAGCCCCGGTCGTCGAACTGCATCTCACGTTGGATCGTCTCCCGCGTGGTGACGTTCGCTAGTCCGACCTCGCGGGCCGTTGTCGCGACTTCGCGCGTCGACTCGATGAAGGGGCTGTAGACCGCGACGAAGCCGCCGTCGACGAGCAGGTCGGGCCCGTGTTCGACCATCGCGGGCGCGTCGGCCGTATCGAGCGTGAGCACGTCGAACGACGACGGCTCGAGGTCGTCGATCTCGTCGGTCACGTCGCCAGTTCGAACGTCGACGGCGTCGGCGACGCCGCCCAGCGCCATGTTCTCGCGGGCGACGTCCGCGAATTCGGGATCTTGCTCGTAGGTCACGACCTCGGCCCCGGCCCGAGCCAGCAGGGCCGCGAGCACACCAGTTCCGGTGCCGGCGTCGAGGACGCGATCGCCGCGGGCGATCCCCGTCTCGCCGATGACGAGGCCGATATCGCGGGGGACCATCGGTGCGCCCGTCCGCTCGAAGTGGTGAAAGAGGTCCGGCCCCCGGAGCCCACGTACCTGGAACTCGTCGCCCAGATGCGTCTCTATGGTGTCACCCGACTGCACGTCCTCGGGCACCTCGAGCACGCCGAGGTCGGTCCCCTGTTCGCCGCCGGGTGCGACGAGGTACTCGCGGTCGCCACGGACGAGCAAGACCGGGACGCGGTCGTCGGTCGACGCGTCTCCGCCGTCTGCGCTATCGGTGTCGCTCACTCGAGGGATTCGACCGCCGCGGCGAGGTCGCCGTCGTTCTCCTCGAGTGCCGTGCGGGCCTCGTCCTCGCTGACGTCGGCGCGCATGGCGACGATTTCGACGTCGTCGTCGGGGATCGACGCTTCGGCTTCGCTGCCGGCGTCGTCGCTGCCGGTGGCACCGCCGGCCGACCCGGCCTCGACCTCTTCGGGTGAGCCGATGACCTGGTAGGTCTCCTGGCCGCGGGCGTCCATCTTGGTCACTTCGGCGTCGTCGAAGACGAGGTCGTACTCCTCGGTGCGGATGATGACCTCCTCGGCGTCGATGTCCTCGACGTCGATACCCATCTGTTCCATCATCTGTTCCATCTTGCGCGGATTGAGTCCGCCGCCGCCTCCTCCGAACATACTCGCTACGTCGCCGCGGGCGACCTTTTACTCTGCGGTTCAAACTTTTACGCTGCGGGCGCGGCGGAGCCACGCCCTCGGTAAAACGTTGCTGAAAAGCACTCCTCCCTCCCCTGGCTCGCGGCGTTACCGCTCGCCTCGCCGCGGCGCGTCGCGCCGCGCTTTCCGGGTCGATCGTCGGCCCGCTCGCTCGTTTCACTCGCTCGCGGTGAGCGTCGGTGAACTGCCTGCCCTTCCCCGCTGAGCGGAAGCTTGCTTCTGCGATGCTCGGAAGGGCTCGCTCTTCCGTAGGGTCGCTGGCTCCGAGCATCGCGAGGAGCCCGCTCCCGGCCAACCGCGTTTGTCTAGTTAGTTCTCTGCGGGCGCGCCTTCGCGCACGCTCACCGCCATTCCGGTCTCGAAGTCCCGGATCGCGTCGGCTGCGAGCTGGGCCGTTCCGACCGCAAGCAACTCGCCGCGCTCGTGGACCACCAGCACCTCGTCACCCGGCCGAATGTCGTCGCCGGCCTCGAGAACGAACTTTGCGAAGACGTTCTTCTCGTCGCGGACGAACGGCTCGCTTTCGTCGTCGACGACGACGCGATAGGCGGGGGCCTCGAGTGCGGCATCGAGTCGGCGACCGCCCTCGAGGCCGAGGGTGAATCGGCCGTCGGTGCCGAAGGAAACGAGCCGGCCCGCGTCGGCGTGGACCTGCTGGGGGCGGCCGGAAGTGGTGCGTTTGATCGTCAGCGATTCTGCCGGGGGGAACAGGGCCGCGCCGGCCCTCGCGCCGAACTGGTAGTCCGCGATGGTCCGGAGTTCGGACAGTCCCGCGCTGCCGTCCGTCGAGTCGCTCATCGGTCGCCGTTCGACGCGGCGGGTCGAAAGCCCTTCGACCTGTCCGCAGGTGGCTATGGTAAAAATTTACATGTGAACGGCGGAGACGACGTACTCGACCGGCCGCGAACGGACGGTCGCCGGAACGAGAATCGTACCGAGATGGTGACTGTTAAGACAATAGATTTGAAACTACCGCCAGCGATGGATGTCACACAGATCGGTCTCGGGGGTGGCCTCTTCGTACTCGGCACTCTGACGCTCGCCGGCCCGGCCACGATCGTCACGGGGCCGTTCGTCTATCTTTTGTCCGGGGCGACACTCCTCGTCACGGGCTATGCGCTGTTGCTCGGCCTCTGGCAGAACAGGCAGCCGAATTAGCCCGTCGTCGGCTCCGGATACATCGCGGGCCCGCTTCGGTCAGCGCGGCGCGAACGCGGGGCTCAAAGTAGGAACGTCTCGTGGCGTTCGCCGAGATCGAGGAACGAATCGGCTTCGGCGATCAGTTCCTCGGCCGTCGAGGACTCGAAGGACATCACCTCGACGCGGACTCCCTCGTGGCGCAGATGCGAACAAAGCCGCGAGAAGTCGCCGTCACCCGTGCAGAGAACGACCGTGTCGACGTGGTTCGCCAGCGTCACCGCGTCTAAGCTCATGCCGACGTCCCAGTCGGCCTTTTTGGTCCCATCGGCGAACGTCTTGATATCCTTGATCTTCGGTTCGAAGCCGATGTCGATCAGCGCCTCGAAGAAACTCTCCTCTTCGGGCGAGTCCGCACGGATGACGTACGCGATGGCGCGCGTCAGCTGGCGGTCTTGGACGGCCTTGTCGAGCAGGGCCGAGTAGTCGATATTGCGGCTGTAAAGGCTCTGTGCGGTATGGTAGAGGTTCTGGGCGTCGACGAGGACGGCGACGCGCTGACCGGAATGGATTTCCGTCACGTACGAGCGTATCCCGGCGAACGTAAAAAATCGCGTCGGTCGACCGTCACGCTCGAGCGAGGCGTTAGTTTCGAAGCCGTTCGATCCGCTTTTCCGTCGGCGGGTGCGTCGAGAGGATCTGCTGAAGGAGGCTTCGATCGGCGTTGAAGATACAGAGCGCGTTGACGCCGCTGTCGTCGACGGCGGACTCACGACCCTCGGCACCGGCAGAGATCTTCTCGAGGGCGCGGGCGAGGGGATCACCGCTGCCGATGTACTGCCGGGCGTCGTCGTCGGCGACGTACTCGCGATACCGCGAGATGGCCATGACAAAGAGCATGACGAGGAAGTTCGCCAGCATCGAGGCGACGTAAGCGACGATGAAGCCACCCGGATTGTCGTCGCCCAGCAACTGGACGACGATGAAGACGGCGTAGCTGACGACCGTCCCGATCGACTGGCCGAGAACCATCGTGATCGTATCGCGGTTCTTCAGGTGGGCGAGCTCGTGGGCGATGACGCCCTCGAGTTCGTCGTCCTCGAGTAGGGAGAGGAGCTCGCTCGAGACGACGACGACCCCGGCACCCTTGCGGCCGGTCGCGAAGGCGTTTGGAACGCCCATTTTGGCGACCATCAGCCGCGGCTTGTCCATGTCCATATCGTCACAGAGGGACTCGGTCATTCGATGGACGTGCTGGAACCGGGCGTCTTCGGGCATCTCCTCTGCCCCTGAGCTCCGGATCGCGAGCCACTTGCCGAGTTTGTACTGGCCGGCTGGCAGGAGGACGATACTCAGGATAAGCACCGGCACGAGCGATATTCCGAACGCGGCGGAGACGAACAGCGCCGTGGCCAGATAGAGGCCGAACAGCACAGTACCGACGACCGCCATCCGTAGCTGGAGACCTAGATCGTTCATGCGCGGTGATCAGTCGCGCGGACGGATAAACTTCGCGGCAACGAACTGTTCGCCCAGGCGACTAGTTCGTGGTGCCGGTGGCGGGTCCCCTCGACCGATCTCCGACGAACGGGGCGCTCGTTCGACCGAAGCCACAACCGATAAGGCAGTTCGCTCGAGTTTTCCGTATATGCGTCGCGTCGCTCACCCGACCGTCGGTGCCGTCGTGAGCGGCGACTGCTCTCGTTTTCCGAAACGTAAACGCGCGTGAGAGCGCTCGCGGCGGGCGTGGCACCCCCGTCCCGGGCGCGGTTCGACCGCGCACAGTCCCGTTTCACCGATCACCGACCGGCCACCGATCGGAACCGATACACCCTACCGATTGGGGGCCGACACACGACCCAACGACACACACACACTCATGACAGCAATCGACCTTTCGGGCGTCTTCCCGGCGATGTGTACGCCCTTCGACGAGGACGAACGGATCGACTTCGAAACGCTCCAGCAGGATGCCCAGCGGCTCGAGGCCGCGGGCGTCGACGGGCTCGTTCCCGTCGGCTCGACCGGCGAGTCCGCGACCCTAACCCACGACGAACACGTCCGCGTTGTCGAGGCGGTCATCGAGGCCGTCGACGACGTGCCCGTCATCGCGGGCACCGGTTCGAACAACACCCGCGAGGCCCTGGAACTCTCCGAGCGCGCCGCCGAGGCCGGCGCTGACGGCTTGCTCCTCATCTCGCCGTACTACAATAAGCCAGAACAGCGCGGCCTGATCGAACACTATCGGACGATCGCGGACGCCGTCGACCTCCCGCAGATCGTCTACAACGTCCCCTCGCGGACGGGCCGGAACATCGAGCCCGACACCGCCGTCGAACTCGCGAGCCACGAGAACATCGCGGGCTTCAAGGCCGCCAGCGGCGACCTGGGACAGATCGGCGAGATCGCCGAGCGCACCGCCGACGAGGAGTTTGCCGTCCTCTCGGGCGACGACGCGCTCACCCTGCCGACCATCTCGGTCGGCGGGACCGGGACGATCAGCGTCGCCGCGAACGTCGAACCCGCACGGACCTGCGCGATGGTCGGCGCGGCACTGGACGGCGACTACGAGCGCGCCCGTGGACTCCACCACGAACTCGGCCCACTGTTCCGCGAACTATTCGTCGAGACCAATCCGATTCCCGTCAAGGAGGCCATGCAGATCCGCGGCTACGGCTCCGCTCGCATGCGCCCGCCGCTGACCCGCCTCGCCGACGAGTACCGCGAGGGCCTCGAGGCGGTGCTTTCCGACCTCGAGCGAGACACGACCGAGGTCGCCGACGCGGCGGAGGGCGATCGATGACGGTCCGGCTCGGCGTCACCGGCGCGACGGGCCGCATGGGCCGAGAAGTGATCGCCGCCGCGACCGGGCGTGAGGACTGCGAGATCGTCTTTGCCGTCAACCGCGAGCCCGACGACGAGACGGTCGACGGCATCGCGGTCGAGCCGGCGAGCGAGTTCGACGCGCTGGTCGCCGACCGCGAGCCAACGGTCGTCGTCGACTTCACCGGCCCCGAATCGGCCGCCGACTACGCCGAGACCTGTGCCGACGCCGGCGTCGCCTTCGTCACCGGCACGACCGGCTTCGACGATGAGGGACGGGAAGCGCTCGAGGATGCCGCCGAAGACGTGGCCGTCCTCCACGCGCCGAACTTCGCCCGCGGGGTGCAGGCGCTCGTCAACGTCGTCGGCGAGGCGGTCCGGAATCTGCCCGGCTACGACGTCGAACTCGTCGAGACCCACCACAACGCCAAGCGCGACGCGCCGAGTGGCACCGCGAACCGACTACTCGAGGAGATCGAGGAAAACGGCGACCTCGACGAGCGGACGCACGGCCGCGAGGGCGAGGCACCGCGAGACGAGGCCGAGATCGGCGTTCACGCGCTTCGCGCGGGCGACATCACGGGCGAGCACGAGATCCTGCTGGCGGGCAACCACGAGGAGGTCCGGCTTACCCACCGCGCGGAGGACCGCGGCGTCTTCGCCGCGGGCGCGGTCGACGCGGCGGTCTGGATCGCTGGACAGAAGGCAGGCAGCTACGACTTTGCGGACGTGATCGCAGAATGAGCGCACTCGAGACAGAAATCGACGAGCTGTGGGAGCGCAAGCAGAACGACGAACTCACCGCCGAGACCGCCGGCGAGGACGAGTACGCGACCCTCGAGGCCTTCCTCGACGCCCTCGAGGCCGGCGAGGTCCGCGCCGCCGAGAAATCGGGCGGCGAGTGGGAGGCCAACGAGTGGGTCAAGCAGGGAATCCTGCTCAACTTCGGCCTCCGCTCGATCGAGCCCCGCGAGCACGGCGGCGTCACGTACAACGACGTGCTCCCGCTTGCCGACTCGAGCGAGTACGGCGACCGCGGGAGTCGGAACACGCCCGACGGGACGGTCGTCCGTCGCGGTGCGAACATCGGCTCGGACTGCATCCTAATGAGCCCTGCGTTCGTCAATATCGGCGCTCGCATCGGTGACGGCACCCTCGTCGATTCCTGTGATACGGTCGGCTCCTGTGCGCAGATCGGCGACAACGTGAAACTCGGCGCGAACCTCCTCATCGGGGGCGTTCTCGAGCCCGTCGAGGACGCGCCGGTCATCGTCGAGGACAACGTCTCGCTGGGCGCGGGCTGTCGGGTCACCAGTGGCTTCGTCGTCGGCGAGAACAGCGTCGTCGGCGAGAACACCCTCCTGACGCCGCGCATCCCGGTCTACGACCTCGTCGAGGAGGAAATTCTCTACGGCGAACTGCCCCCGAACCGCCGTGCGTTCACCCGCTTCGTCGAGTCTTCGATCGGCGACCACGACCTCTTCGACGGCGGCGCGTACAAGCCCGCCGTCGTCGCCACCGATCTCGAGACGGAGACGCTCGAGGCGACCGAACGCGAGGACGCGCTTCGGGAATAACCCGCGGACCACCCGAATCGCGTCGGCAGTTCCGTTATCGCCGGCGTCCGCCGACGTAGGTTACGTCGATCCGCCTCGAAAGCCGCCAAAGCAGCCAAATCCCCGGTAGCAGTGCGAGGAAGGTGAGCATGGAAATGAGTGTGCCCACTCTGGGCCACGGATCGCTTCGCTCGGCTTCGTACACCCGATAGTACGCCGTCTCTCCGTCCTCCTCGATCCGAATCGGGGTCTCCGGGACGGCAATCGCATGACTGGTGCGAGTGTCGCCGCTCCGGACGACCTCCGCGACGGCCGATGGCACGTCGTCCGACGAGACGGGACGACTGACGGATCGGAGTACCTCCTCGGGGGCCATCCGCTTTAGGGATAGCTCTACGCGGTACATGCCGCCGCGTCGGGCCGACTCGTTCGCGACATACGTCGGCTTGTAGATGGTGTCGTCAATGTGGACGTACTGATACCGATAGCGGTCCGTCGGGAGCGGCTCCGTTTTCCCCGGACTGGCGCTTTGGACCCGCGTTGGAACGGTCTGGTTCTCGAGTAGTAACCGCTCGAACGCGCAGGGGCGCGTCTCCCAAGCGCCCGAACAGGCGATCTCGTCGCTGATCGGCGTTCCGCTTGGGACGTCGGTTTCGGTAGCGTATTTGATCTCTGTCCCGTTGGTGACGACTTCGGCACGCTCGTACCGAACGTTCGGATCGCTCAGGTGCAAGGTGGGTACCCACAGCGGCGCAGCGAGTAGCCCGATCACGGCGAGAACGAGCACGGCGTCGCGACGGAGCGGCGTCAGGAAGCGATCAGCAGGCATCGATCATAGCACTTGGTGTAGGAAATATAATACTTCATATTTGAACTGCGTCCGCTCCGATCGGAGGACCGAAAAACGATCATGGAAAACCCAAACGCTTGAATCCTCGCGGTTACTTGGTCTCGCCAATGACTGACGCTGCGGCTTCGCTGCCCGTTCGCCGCCTCTCTAACTGGAACGCGGCCGAACTGCAGATGCTCGTCGACGACTACGGTTCGCCGCTGTACGTCCTCGATCTCGAGCGCGTCCGGGAGAACTACCGGCGGCTCGCGGCCGCCTTCCCCGACGCGGAGATTCTCTACGCGGTAAAAGCGAACGCGCTGGGTGACGTTCTCGCGACGCTGCGCGAGGAGGGCGCGGGCCTCGAGTGTGCCTCCGCCGGCGAAGTACAGCGGGCGCTGGAAGCCGGCGCGTCAGGCTCGGCGGTCCACTACACGGCGGTCAACCCGCCCGCGCGTGATCTCGACTGGATCGTCGACGCCTGGGACGACCACCCCGAACTGACGGTCACCGCCGGCTCCGCGGACACGATCGACCGGCTGGCCGATCGGGGCTACGACGGCCGGCTCTGCCTCCGCGTGAATCCGGGGATCGGTGCGGGCCACCACGAGAAGGTCCAGACCGGCGCGGCCGCGAAGTTCGGCGTCCCGGCCGAGCGCGCCGTGAGTGTGCTCAAGGACGCCGCCGATCGGGGCTTCGACGTGGTCGGCATTCACGCCCACGTCGGCTCCGGCGTCTCGAGCGACCAACTCGACGATCACCGGGAGTTCGTCGCGCGACTGGGTGAACTGGCCAGAGACGTGAACGAGGCGCTACGCGCCTCGAACAGCCAAACGGGGAGCGAAGCGACCCGTGAGACGAGCGAACTCGAGTTCGTCGACGTTGGCGGCGGCTTCGGGGTTCCGTACCGCAAGGACGAGGAGCCGCTGGATCTCGCGTCGGTCGCCGACGCGACCCGGGAGGCGCTCGGCGAGGTCGACGCGCGGCTGACGATCGAACCCGGCCGCTATTTCGTCGCGGACGCGGGCGTACTCCTCACCGAAGTGAACACCGTCAAGGAGGGCCGCGACACGGTCGTCGCCGGCGTCGACGCGGGGATGACGACCCTGATTCGGCCGGCGATGTACGACGCGTACCACCCAGTTCGGAACCTGACAGTCGACGCAGCGCCGGATTCGGGGACGGCCGGCTCGAGCGCCGCCGAGGGCCGCGAGACGATCCCACAGACCGTGGCCGGACCGATCTGCGAGAGCGGCGACGTGTTCTGTTCGGACCGTGACCTCCCCGCGAGCGAGCGCGGCGATCTTCTCGCAATCGGCAATGCAGGGGCTTACGGCTACGAGATGGCGAATCAGTACAATTCCCGGCCCCGCCCAGCGTCGGTCGTTCTCGATGGCGAGGACAGCCGGCTCTCGCGGCGTCGCGAGACCGTCGACGACGTGACGCGGGTGGAACGCGAGGCGCGAACGGTGCGAGACTAGCGTCTCGCAGGCCGTTCGCGCGGCAACGCCGCGCGAAGACGAAGTGAGTGCCTTGAGGAGGGACGCAGGACAGGACGACCCGCGAACGCGAGGCCGAGCGGAACGGGACTGACGCTCGAGCAGCGAGCGACGGATTGAAGGCGCGACCGAACAGAGAAGGGGTACACGACCCGGGGTCGCCGCGGCATCCGCTGTCGGCGACCGCGACGATGAGCACACTCTAGTGATCGCACGATGACCGTTCCATTTCAGAAGTACCACGGCACCGGCAACGACTTTCTAATTATCCACGCGGACGAATACGTCCCCGACCGCGGCGCACTCGCCGAGCGCGAGTGCGATCGCGACGACGGCGTCGGTGCTGACGGCGTTCTCTATCTCGCTCTCGAGGAGACGTTTAACCCGCCCCGTGTCGTCATGACGCTGGTCCAACCCGACGGTGCGACGGCACCCATGTGCGGCAACGGCGCTCGCTGCGCCGCCGAGTGGACGATGCAGCGGACCGGAGCCGACAGCGTGATGATCGACACGCAGGCGGGCACGCTGCGCGCCGACCGAGCGGGCGAGGACATCGTCATCGAGATGGGCACGCCCGCGTTCGATCCAGAGGAGGTACCCGTCCGCGCCGACGAGCAGGTGTTCGAGGAGGAGATCGAGGGCCTCGAGGTGACGATGGTCAACACCGGCGTTCCACACGCGGTCGCGTTCGTCGACGACGTCGATGACGTCGACCTCGAGGCGATCGCGCCGGCCGTTCGCTACGCGGACGTCTTCCCGAAGGGGACGAACGTCACCGTCGCGAGCCACGACGGCTCGGGGGGCTTTCGCCAGCGAACCTACGAGCGCGGCGTCGAGGGCGAGACCGAGTCCTGCGGTACCGGCGCGGTCGCGATCGCCGTCGTCGCGCGCCGACTCGGACTCACTGACGCCGACCCGGTGGCCGTCTGTCCGCCCGGCGGCGACCTGCAGGTAAGTTTCAACGAGCGCGGTAACGCGACGCTTGCCGGCCCCGTCGAATACGAGTTCGACGGCGAGGTGGCCGTCGAATCGCCGGTCGAGTCGTGACGGGAGCCGACGCGAGCGCGGCCGATTCGTTCGATCCGATCGCATTCCTCGAGGATGCCGTCCAACACGCCTCTCACGAGGACGTCGGCCCGATGCGGGAATTTCTCTGCGAGACACTCGCGGACCGGGGGCTCGAGGCCCGCGTCGACGACGGCGG
This sequence comes from Natrinema sp. 74, assembly GCF_046097095.1. Taxonomy (NCBI): domain Archaea; kingdom Methanobacteriati; phylum Methanobacteriota; class Halobacteria; order Halobacteriales; family Natrialbaceae; genus Natrinema; species Natrinema sp. 74. The sequence goes on along the minus strand of NZ_CP175698.1, from coordinate 1,160,257 downwards.
AACCGTGCTGGCCGCCCGCGGCCCGCCGGCGGCCGACACCGAGACCCACGTCGTGTTGAACACGCACATCGACACCGTCTCGCCCCACGTCCCGTTCGAGCGCGACGAGAACGCGCCAGAGGCCGACGGCGGTGGTGTGATCCGCGGCCGGGGCTCTTGTGATGCCAAAGGGCCGCTCGCGGCCATCCTCGCTGCCTTCTTCGCCGTGGAACCGACCGACGACCGCGTCACGCTCGCGATCACGCCCGACGAGGAGGTGCTCTCGACGGGCGCGTACGCGCTGGTCTCGGGCGAGGAATCGCCGACGCGGGACGCCGACGCGGTGATCGTCGGCGAACCCACCGATCTCGACGTCTGTACCGCGGCGAAAGGTCGCTTTCAGGGGACGATCCACCTCTCTGGAGCCAACGCCCACGCCGCCGAACCCGAGACCGGCACCAACGCGGTCGCGGCCCTCGAGTCCGTGCTCGCGGCGATCCGGACGTTCGACGAGCGCGACGACGCGCCGCCGGCCCACCCGCAACTCGGCGCAGCGACGCTGACGCCGACCGTCGTCGAGGGCGGCGAGGCTACGAATCAGGTGCCGGCCGACTGTGCGCTCACCGTCGACCGCCGGAGCGTTCCGCCGGAGACCGCCGACGAATTCCACGAGGCGCTGACCGCGCATCTGCGGGCCGCAGTTCCGGATGATGTAGGCCTCGAGTTCCGCTTTACTGACCGGCCGACGCCATTTCTCGAGGCGTGGGACACCGACCCCGACGCGCGGGTGGTGCAGACGCTCGCCGACGCGTCCGGCGGCGACGTACGCCCGTTCACCGCGGCGACAGAGGCCTCGTACTTCGCGGCCGAGGCTCCGACGGTCGTCTTCGGCCCCGGCGTCCTCGCCGACGACGAGGGAGCCGTCGCGCACGCCCCGCGGGAGTACGTGGAAGTCGCGGACGTGCGGGCGGCGGCGCGAGCGATCGAGACGACGCTTTCGGAACTGGTCGCGTAACGGTTCTCCCCGTAGACGTATCGCTCGAGGGTCATACCGAACGATTGTATCTCCCGAAGGCAAACTGTGTGCGGGTGAATGACATGCAAAAGAACGTCGGCGGAATCGACCGCACCGGCCGTCTGGTCGTCGGCGCGGTTGCCGCGCTGGCCGGTATCGCCGCGCTGACTGGCTACTGGGCCGTCGGTATCGTGACCGCGCTTGTGGCCCTCGTCATCGGCGCGATTTTGCTGGTGACCGGGACGACACAGAAGTGCCCGATCAACAACGCTACGGGGATCGATACGACGAACCGGCCGTGAACTCGAGGGGGTCAGACGGACATCAACACGATCGCAAGCACGCTCAACGCGATCGAAGCGAGCTTGCGGGCAGTGACGGTTTCGTCGAAGGCGACGATGCCAACCAGCGAGCTGACGACGATGAAGAGGCCGTAGATCGGCACGACGATACTGACCGGACCGAGCGCGAGCGCCCGGTAGTAGGTCAGCAGGCCGACGGTCAGTAGGACGCCCATCGCGGCGATATTCGGCGTCTGTGGATGCCGGAGATAGGGCCGGACGGACAGCCCGCGGTAGAGAATCACCAGCCCGACGGTGACGAACATCACCGAATTCGAGAGGAACACCGCCAGCGTGCTTGGCAGATCGGTCATCGCAACCGAGAGCAGCGGCGCGACGAGGCTGTAGGCCAGACAGGCAAACATCGACAGCTCGAGGTAGCGACGCATCACTCCTCACCTCCGGCGGCGAGGTAGATCGCGACCGCCGCGACGACGATACCGGCCCCGCGGGCGGCGGTCAGCTCCTCGTCGAGAAACGCGATCCCGATGATCGAACTTCCGACGATAAAGAGGCCGTATATCGGCACGACGACGCTGACCGGGCCGCGCTCGAGCGCCTGATAGTACGCGAGAATCCCGGTCGAGAGGAAGAGGCCGGCGACGTAAACGATCCCCGCTGCGGGGGTGGTTACGTCGGCTGGCCGGCCGGTCCCCGTGGCGAAGAGGACGACGGTCGTCAGACAGAGGAAGATCGTCGTCGAGAGGAAGAGCGCGACCGCGGGCGGCACGTCCGACGTGACGACGCTCGTCAGGGGCGCGATGAGACCGTAGGCCACGAGGGCGACGATCACCCACAGCAGATAGTCCATACCGAGGTGTAGCTAACGGCGACTTATACTGTCACGGTCTCGAAAGCGTGGGCCGTAATCGCGGTCCGCAACAAGACTGGACCGTCCGCGTGGAAACCCGGCTACTCGCTGCGCTCGAGGTCGTCGACCAACTCGCTTGCGACGCCGGTGTAGCCCGCGGGCGTCAGCGCGTGTAATTCCTCGCGAACGTCCTCGTCGACGTCCAGTTCGTCGAACATCGCGCGGAAGTCCGCGAGGGTCACGTCTTTTCCGCGGGTGACGGCCTTGACACGCTCGTAGGCGTCTGCCTGTCCTTCGCGCCGGAGGATCGTCTGAACGGCCTCGCCGATGATCTCGGGGGTGTTCTCGAGGTCGTCGCGCATGACCTGCTCGTTCGGAACGACTTTCGAGAGCCCGGCGGCGGTCTTGCCGTAGCCGATCAGGCAGTGGGCGAAGGCGCTGCCGATGTTGCGCTTGACCGTCGAGTCGGAGAGGTCCCGTTGGAGCCGGGAGGTGGTGACGTAGTCCGCGAGGAAGGTGAGATCGGAGTTGGCCTTCGAGAGGTTGCCCTCGCTGTTCTCGAAGTCGATCGGGTTGACCTTGTGGGGCATCGTCGAGGAGCCGGTTTCGCCTTCGACGGTCTCCTGGCCGAGGTAGCGATCGGAGACGTAGAGCCACATGTCGAGATCGAGGTCCAGCAGGACGTCGTTGGTCCCGCGGAACGCGTCGAACAGCGCCGCGAGGTCGTCACAGGGGTTGACCTGCGTCGTCAGCGGCTCGAACTCGAGGCCCAGCCCCCGAACGAAGTCCTCCGCGAAGGCCTGCCAGTCCACGTCGGGGTAAGCGGCGACGTGGGCCGCGTAGGTGCCCGATGCGCCGCCGAGTTTCCCGCTGAGGTCGTCGGTCGCCTGCCGGATTCGCCCCGTTGCGCGGCCGAGTCGCGAGGCGTAGACGGCCAGCTCTTTCCCGAAGGTCGTCGGCGTCGCGGGCTGGCCGTGGGTGCGGGCCAGCATCGGGGTATTGCGATAGTCCCGCGCCATCCCGGCCAACGTATCGCGCACGTCGTACAGGTCGGGCAGGAGCACCTCGTCGACGGCGTCGCGGACGAGCAGCCGGTGGGCGAGATTGTTCACGTCCTCGCTGGTCAGCCCGAAGTGGATCCAGGCCGAGGCGTCGCTGCCGTCGGGCAGCCGGTGGCGGACGAAGTACTCGACGGCTTTGACGTCGTGGTTGGTCGCCTCGAAGTCGGCGTGGCCCTCCGTCTCGAGTTTCTTGATCAGTTGGGCGTCCTCCTCGGCGAAGCTCTCGTAGAGGCTCCGGAGGTGCTTTCGCGCCTCGAGGTCGAGTTCCAGCGGGGTCGCCTCGAGGTCGGCCAGCGCGATCAGGTACTCGACTTCGACGCGAACGCGGGCGCGCATCAACGCGGCCTCGCTCGCGTACGGCGATAGCGGCGCGGTCCGGCCGCCGTACCGGCCGTCAAGCGGCGAGACGGCGTACAGGGCGTCGGTCTCGGTCATACCGACCGTTCGTCCGGGGCATCGCAAAAGCGTGTCGAAACCCTGCCCGTGCGGGGCCACGAGCGTGCATACCTCCGGCAGACGAGTCTCGAATAGGGGTTGTATGATACACGATCGTGCATATAACGGGGCTCGAGACCGCAACCACTTTGCCGCTTGCGAGCGCGGGTTCGACCATGACGCGAATCGCCGGGATGGCCGGCAACCGAGGGCGCAACCTGTTGAACATCGCCGACCGACGGCCAGGCGGAGCCGAGTTCGCGGTACTCCTGACGAACACGGAAGACGCGCCGGTACTCGAGGCCGCCGAGGAACGCGGGATTCCGACCGAAGTCGTCCCGCTCGAGGACGACATGAGTCGCCGCGAGCACGAGGAGGCGGTGCTCGAGGCCCTCTCGGACTACGAGTTCGACCTCGTCTGTCTGGACGGCTACATGCGAATCCTCTCGGATACGTTCCTCGAAGCGGCTCCGACGACGCTGAACGTTCATCCCGCCCTACTGCCCGCATTCCCCGGGATGGATGCCTGGGGCGACGCGCTCGAGGCCGGCGTCTCGGTGACCGGCTGTACGGTCCACGTCGTCACCGACGCGACCGACGAGGACGGCGAGGTTATCGAGGACGACGTCGACGCCGGTCCGATCGTCACTCAGGAACCGATTCCGGTCTACGAGGGTGACGACGAGGAGGGGCTGAAGGAACGAGTTCTCTACGAGGGCGAGTTCCGCGCGTACCCCCGCGCCGTGAAGTGGTTCGCCGAGGGCGCGGTCGACGTGGACACGGATACAGGTGAGGTCTCGGTCGACGCCGACGTGGCGAGCACTGATTCGGATGACCATGACGGGCTGCCCGCCCGCCGGTTGGTCTCCGACGACCGCGCGGACACGCTCCGCTACGGCGAGAATCCCCACCAGGACGCCGCGGTCTACGCCGACTACACCACGGACGAGGCCAGCGTCGTCCACGCCGATCAGTTAAACGAGGGCGCAAAGGCGCTGTCGTACAACAACTACAACGACGCCGACGGCGCATTGAACCTGATCAAGGAGTTCGACGAGCCCGCCGCGGCGGTCATCAAGCACACCAACCCCGCCGGCTGTGCGACCGCCGATTCGCTGGCCGAGGCCTACGAGCAGGCCCTCTCGACGGACCCGATGAGCGCCTTCGGCGGCATCGTCGCGCTCAACCGCGAGTGCGACGCCGCGACTGCGGAGCAGATCATCGACTCGTTCAAGGAAGTCGTCGTCGCGCCCGGCTACACCGACGACGCACTCGAGGTCCTCTTCGAAAAGGACAACCTGCGCGTACTGGACGTTGCGGAGCTCGGCGAGCGAACCGAGCGCTTCACGGAAAAGCCCCTCGTGGGCGGCCGACTGGTCCAGGAGCGCGACCTGCAGTCGATCTCGGTCGACGACCTCGAGGTCGTCACCGATCGCGAGCCGACCGACGAGGAACTCGAGTCGATGGTCTTCGCGTGGCAGACGCTCAAACACGTCAAGTCCAACGGCATCCTCTTTGCCGATGGCACCGAGACGGTCGGCATCGGGATGGGGCAGGTCTCGCGGGTCGACGCGGTTCGGCTGGCGGCGATGAAAGCCGACGAGCACGCGGAGGGCAAGGACGCCGAGGGCGCGGTCATGGCCTCGGACGCGTTCTTCCCGTTCCCGGACGGCATCGAGGAGGCCGCCGAGGCCGGCATCGAGGCGGTCGTCCAGCCCGGCGGCTCGGTCAACGACGAGGACGTGATCGAGGCCGCGGACGAACACGGCATGGCGATGGCGTTTACGGGCCAGCGGTCTTTCAGACACGACTGAGCGAGAGCGAAGGCGTATCTGAAACTCGAAAGACGATCGAAGTGACGTCTTTCGTTGGTTCAGGCACGATTAGATCCGCGAACGACCGGCGGGAGTGAGCGGCTTTTTGGTCGAGATTTTTCGAGAAGGGTGAGTGAGCGGCGCGAGCGAACCTGACGGGAAAAAGGTCGATGCTGCGATGGCGTTTACGGGCCAGCGGAGTTTCCGCTACGATTAAACGCGATCGAGCCCACCCGCCATCAGAACCCGCTAATTTTAACGGTTCGCGACGGACCAATCGTCTATGAACGAGCCGCGAGCCGTCTTCCGAACCGGTTCCTCGATCGCATCGAGACAGACAACGGGTGCTCACCGATGATCGAGGACCGCGACCGCCTCGCCTCGAGCGAGGCCCGCGAGGTCGCACTCGCCTGCGTCGAGGCCGGCATCGAGGCGGGTCACCCGCGGACGGTCGTCCGCGAGGCCATCTCGCTCGAGGGCGATAGCCTTCGCATCGCGGACGCGGCGTACGATCTCAGCGACTACGACGAGGTCGTCGTCCTTGGCGGGGGTAACGCCGCGGCCCACGTCGCCGCCGCGCTCGAGGCCGTGCTGGGCGATCGGATCGACAATGGCGTGGTCGTCACGGACGATCCCGTCGAAACGGCCCGCGTGACGGTTCGCAGGGGCGATCATCCGGTACCGAGCGAGCGCGGCGTCGAGGGAACGCGCGAGGTGCTTGCGGCGGCCGACGCGGCCGATGCGGGTACGCTCGTACTGGCGGCGATCACCGGCGGCGGCAGCGCGCTCATGGTCGCACCGGCGGGCGACGTCTCGCTGGCCGATCTGCAGGCGACCACCGACGCCCTGCTTGCAAGCGGGGCCGACATCGGCGAGATCAACGCGGTCCGCAAGCACCTCTCTGCGTTAAAAGGCGGCCGACTGGCACGTCGGGCCGCTCCCGCGACGGTCGTCTCGCTGGTCCTCTCCGACGTCGTCGGGAACGACCTCAGCGTCATCGCGAGCGGCCCGCTTGCACCCGATGCGTCGACGTTCGACGAGGCGCTCGCGGTCCTCGAGCGCTACGAAATCGACGCGCCCGACACCGTCACGAACCACCTCGAGCGCGGCGCGGCCGGCGAAGTCGCCGAGACGCCGGGGCCGGCCGATTCCGCCTTCGAGACAGTCTCGAATCGCGTGATCGCCGACGGGATGACCGTGCTCGAAGCCGCTCGAGAGGCGGCGCTCGAGCGTGGGTACGAGCCGCTTGTGCTCTCTTCGCGAGTTCGCGGCGAGGCCCGAGCGGCGGCCACGACCCACGTGGCGATCGCTGAGGAGATCCGGGCGACGGAGACACCCGTTTCCCCGCCGGCCGTGGTGCTCTCGGGCGGTGAGACGACGGTGACGGTTCGGGGCGACGGGACCGGCGGCCCGAATCAGGAGTTCGCGACGAGCGCGGCGCTCGAACTCGATACGGGGGCCGAAACCGGACTCGAGACCGGCATTACGGCCGCCGCGGTCGACACGGATGGGATCGACGGCGCGACCGACGTAGCTGGTGCGCTCATCGACGGGACGACCGTCGGCGGGCCCGACGCTGCACGCGCTGCGCTCGCCGACAACGACGTCTATCCGTACCTCGAGTCTCGAGACGGGCTCGTCCGAACAGGGCCGACGGGGACGAACCTGAACGATCTGCGGGTACTGGTCGTCCGCTAGAAGACCATTCCCGCGACGTTTCGGAGAACGGCGATCCAGACGATACTCGAGACGCCAAGCACCAGCGTTGCGAGCGTCCACGCCCGGTAGGCCGTCGACGCCTCCATGTCGGTGAACTCCGTGATGATCCAGAAGTAGGAGTCGTTGGCGTGGCTGACGGTCATACTGCCGGCACCGATCGCGAGGACGGTGAACACCTGACCGATTTCGGTGTTCAGCCCGAGCGAGCCCAGCAGCGGCGCGACGAGGCCGGCCGTGGTCAGAATCGCGACCGTCGAGGAACCGAGCGCGGACTTCATCGCCGCCGCGACGACGAACGCGGCGAACAGCCCGATGCCGAGGCCGCCGAGCGTGTCGGTGATGAAGCTCTCGAGCGGGAGTGCGCCGAGGACCTCGCCGAACGCGCCGCCGGCACCGGTGACGGCGAGGATGACGGCGGCGTTCTCGATCCCGTCGGAGACCCATTTGTCCGTCACAGCGCTTTCGAAGTCAGGGACGATCGCGAAGGCGATGAACGCGCCGATGAGCAGGGCGACGGCGGGGTCGCCGATGAACAGTAACCAGCGCTGGATTGCACCGGTGATCAGTTCTGGATTCTCCGCCTCGGGGTAGGCGGCGATCGAGCCGACGGCGATGAGCGCGATCGGGACGAGCAGCGGCGCGAACGAGGCCGCGCGAGAGGGCAGCGTCCCGTACTCGGCTTTGATCTCCGCCATCGTCAGCTCCGGATCGGGATCGATGTCGTAGTTCGACGCCACCGTGTCGGCCCACTTCGCGGCGACGAAGACGATCGGTGCGCTGACGATGATCCCGGCCAGCATGACGAGGCCGATGTCCGCGCCGATGATCCCGGCCCCGGCGATCGGGCCGGGCGTCGGCGGGACGAAAACGTGCGTGACGTAGAGCCCGCCCGCGAGCGCGACTCCGAGCGTCGACAGCGAGAGGCCGGAGCGCTCCGCGAGCGATCGGTTCAATCCAGAGAGGATGACGAACCCGGAGTCACAGAACACCGGAATGGAGACGAAACTCCCCGTGATCGCCATCACTTCCGTCGTGTACTCCTCGCCGACGTAGTCGAGGACCGTCTCCGCGATGACGATCGCCGCACCCGAGCGCTCGAGGCAGGTGCCGATGACCGTCCCTGCGAGGATGACGATGCCGATGTAGCCGAGGATGCCGCCGAACCCGTCGGTTACCAGCGAGGCAACCTTTGCGGGATCGAGCCCCGCGACGAGACCGGTCAGATAGGCGGTGATCAGCAGTGTGAGAAAGGCGTGGAGATCGAACTTCGCCGTGGCGACGATGATAAACGCCACCGCCGCGGCGAGCAACAATACCAATGGAAATCCTTCGAGCATGCAACCTACCCTCGATAATGAACTATGATGAACCTGACGATCGGCCCCACTACGTTATAGTAAAAATACCATCCACTATTGAATATATATGGGGAAATATAGAGAAGGATATAAATTATGGATGGCGACACCAAATTCGGAGACGGTACTGCTCGGCGTTTCGCGCATCGAGCCGATGGCGGTCGTCCGCCGATGGCTCGGTCTCAGTGATCACGGGATGAGCGCGAGGCTGGGCGGTGACACGCCGCTGCAGTCGCGAGAAAACGAGCTCATTGGAGCTACGGTTGTGCGTCCGGCGCGAGTGCGTCGATCACGCGGCAGGCGTTCTTCGAAAAGGCCCGGCGGAGCATGTCCTCCGAGACGTCGAGGGTGAGAATCTCCATGACCGCGACGTTCGGGTGACAGGCGGGCGCGCCGCTGCCGAAGAAGACGCGGTCGGGATGTTCCAACAGTGCGCGCTCGAGTTGCTCGCGATAGCGGACGAAACTCGTCTCGAGGTAACAGTCGTCGTGCTCGTCGAGGAGGTCGATCATCTCGTCCATGAGCGTGCGGTTCAGCGGGTGGCCGCCGAAGCGCCCGACGACGACGGGAAAGGAGCGCTCGAGCAGCGTCTCGGCGAGCGTGTTGGGCGGCGCGTCGACGCCGCCGCGGACGATTACCGGGAGGTCGACGTCCTCGAGGGCGGCGAGGACCTCCTCGTCGGGGTAGTCGTCGACGGCGGGGTCGAGGACGAACCCGTGGAAGCGGTCGTCGTAGGCAAACTTCTCGATGTCTTCGGGGGAGGTGTGGTGCTCCCCGCGGCGGCTCACCGCGTTACGAAGTCGGCCAGTCGCCTTCCGCCCCGGCGTCTCGCTTCCGTTGATCCGAGCGAATGCGACGAACGGCCGGTCGACGCTGCGCCTGGCGACGCCGTTGTTCGGCGCGAGATACCGTCCCTCCGGCTGTGCCGGCGGAAAGACGATTGCCTTCGTGATCCCCGCCTGATGCATCTCCCGCTCGAGTCGGTCGGCCGTGATCGTTCGTCCCCGGGGCCCCTCGCTGCCGTCGGCCGGCGGCAGCCGCGCCGCGATGTCGACGACGCGAAACCCATGTTCCAGCTCCAGCATCTACCGGGTGTTCCGAGCCAAGCCATATTTCCCTACCGGCTCCGTCGCGGGCCGGTCTGTCGCCGGTTCGCACGCGCAATCGCCAGAGGGAACGGTTGCCGGAGAGAAAGAATTATATAGAAGTGCTAACGACATGGTTAGTGAGGATCAACGATGGCACAACAGCGACGCATGGGTGGACAGCCCATGTTCATTATGAGCGAGGATAGCCAGCGAACGCAGGGCCGCGACGCCCAGTCGTCGAACATCATGGCCGGGAAGGCCGTAGCCGAGTCGGTACGCACGACACTCGGCCCCCGCGGCATGGACAAGATGCTCGTCGACTCTGGCGGGGACGTCGTCATCACCAACGACGGTGCGACCATCCTCAACGAGATGGATATCGAGCACCCCGCGGCCCAGATGATCGTCGAGGTCGCCGACTCTCAGGAGGAGGAAGTCGGCGACGGCACGACGACCGCGGCCGTCCTCGCCGGCAACCTGCTGGGCGAGGCCGAGGACCTGATCGAACAGGACGTCCACGCGACCACGATCGTCGAGGGCTATCACGAAGCCGCCCGCATCGCCCTCGAAGCCATCGACGAGCAGGTCAACGAGGCCGACGTCGACGACGACATCCTCCAGCAGGTCGCCGAGTCGAGCATGACCGGCAAGGGAACCGGCGGCCTGACGGCCGAATCGCTGGCCCAGACTGTCGTCGAAGCGATCCGTCACGTCGACACCGACGAGGGCGTCGCCCGCGACAACGTCACCGTCCACACCCAGATCGGTGCCTCCTCGAACGCGACCGAACTCGTCCCCGGCATCATCGTCGACGAGGAACCCGCCCACGACGCGATGCCCGACGAGGTCGAGGACGCCTCGATCGCCGTCCTCGACGTCGAACTTGACGTCCGCACGGGCGACGTCGACGCCGAGTACGCCATCGACTCGATCGACCAGCTTAACGCCGCCATCGACGCCGAGGAAGGCGAACTGCAGGGCTACGCCGAGACCATCGCCGACAGCGGGGCCGACGTCGTCTTCACCACTGAAGACGTCGCCGACCGCGTCGCCAACGCCCTTGCCAACGAGGGGATCCTCGTCTTCGAGGGCCTCGGCGACAGCGACGCTCGCGAAGTCGCCTCCGCGACCGGCGCTCGCCGCGTCGGCGCACTCGAGGATCTCGAGGAAGACGACTTCGGCTCGGCCGACCGCATCCACACCGAGAACTTCGGCGACGACGATCTGGCGTTCGTCGAGGGCGGCGCGGCCGCCGAGACCGTCACCGTCTTCGTCCGCGGCGGCACCGAACACGTCGTCGACGAACTCGAGCGCGCCATCGGCGACGCCTTAGACGTCGCCGCGACGGCACTGGAGTCCGGCGAGGTCGTCCCCGGCGCGGGCGCGACCGAGATCGCGATCGCGGACAAGATCCGACAGGAAGCCGCCGGCATCGAGGGCCGCAAGCAACTCGCCGTGACGGCCTTCGCCGACGCACTCGACGTCGTTCCCCGAACCCTCGCGGCTAACACGGGCCGCGATCCCATCGACGCGCTCGTCGACCTCCGTGCCGCCCACGAGTCCGAGGGCCGGGCCGGTCTGATCACCAACGGCGACGAGGTCACGATCGACGATCCCTTCGAGCACGGCGTCGTCGACCCCGCCGACGTCAAGCGTGAGGCCGTCGAGAGCGCGACCGAGGCCGCGACGATGATCGCCCGCATCGACGACGTTATCGCCGCAGAATAACGTCGCCGATCGTCGCTGTCGTCTCGAACGACTGATCTTTTTTCGACCCGCTACCATCGCCGTCTCGTCGTCTCTATTGGCCGCCAATGTTAAGTGTTAACATATGATATTTCAGCGCGTCATGTCCGGAACCGATCCGCGAGCGAACCTGACGCCTATCGGTACCACGACCGGCCGAACGGTCTATTACGACGAGGACCGGGAAACCTATCACACGTGGTGCGACGAGGGTGCATACGAGCCGGTGAGTACGGCACTGCTCATGACCGTCTCGTCGGTGCTCGGGGTCGAACCCGACGACCTCGAGCCGCTCTCGGAATGTATCGAGCCGGACGCGTTGAACGAGCTAGTCGTCCACTGGCGAGGCGACGAACCCCGTGTCGGTGACGGCTCGATTTCCTTTACGTTCTCCCGGTGTGCCGTCACCGTCCAATCGGACGGTGAGATCGTGATCGACCCGACGCGACGGCGCGTCCTCGATGGCTGACGGACGCGGACGGACGGCGCTTTGCGATCGTGATTCGGTCAGTCGTCGGTGTCCGTGACCGACTTGAGGACGACTCGATCGCCGGCCGCGAGTCCGAAGGCTTCGTCGCCGCGGCCCCGATTGACGTCCAGTTCGACGTAACCGTGGCTGCCGACGGTCGCGAGCCGCTTGCCGGCGGGGACGGCCGCGAACGTCTCCGCGACCGGGACGGGTTCGCCGTTCGCCGTGATCTGCTCGCGACCCTCGAGATACGAGCCCGGAACGTTCGTGATCGCGTTGCCAAAGCCGTCGACGACGAGTACCTCACCGATCGCTTGCCCGTCTTCCGGTTCGGCGGTCGGAAGCTCGAGGTCGCTGTCGAACGCGGTCGGCGCGAGCCATTCGCGGTCGCCGAGCGCGTCGAGATCGGCATCGTGGACGGCCGCAGCCGCCGGCGCGAAGACGTCTCGACCGTGGAACGTGGCGCTTGCAGGGCCATCGCTCCCGGAGAGCGCCGTCGCGCTCACGGTCGTCCCACCGTCGCCGGCCGGTTCGACCGGCTCGAGTCGGGGTTCGTCGACGGCGTAGGCCTCGAGCCGGTCCGGATCGCCGCCCGCCAGTCGCCGTGCGGCGGGGAGTAAGACGCCGTTATCGGGGCCGACGAGCGCGTGGTCACCGGCGCGAACGACGAGCGCATCGCGATCGGTGCCGACGCCGGGATCGACCACGACGAGGTGGACCGCCGGTGGAAAATAGGGGAGCACCTCCCGGAGCCAGAAAGCAGCCGCGCGAACGTCCTGTCGGGGGAAGTCGTGGCCGATGTCGACTAGTCTTGCGTCCGTGCGACGCAGCAGTACGCCTTTCATCGCCGCCGGGTACGGCGCGCCGAAGTCCGACGCGAGCGTGATCATGGCAGCCCCCACGACCCGCCGACCCAAATCAGTCCCCGTTTGCGTCCGTGTCGCTGACCATCTGGATGCGCTCGATGCCGTCCATCTCCTCGACGACCTCGACGACGGCCTCGGGGACGAGCGATTCCCAGTCGTCGCCGTTGATCATGCGCTCGCGGACTTCCGATCCCTCGAGTACGTCGCGGTTAAACATCGGCGACTGGCGGATCTCGATGCCGGCCTCCCGGAAGAGCTGGATGACAAGCGGGTTGTTCGAGTAGGCCACGTCGAAGTCGGGGCTCATGCTCTGGACGTGGCTCACCCACACCGAGTTGCGTTCTAGGTCCTCGATCGGGACGGCGTAGGTCACGAGGTCGGTGTCGACCAGCGACTTCGTGATCATCATGATCCGCTCGCCGGCGGTGAACGGATCCCGAACGGTGTGTGAGTTGTCGGCGCTCCCGATTCCGAGGACGAGTTCGTCGACGTCCTCGGCGATCCGCTCGACCATACTTCGGTGACCGTTGTGAAAGGGCTGAAACCGGCCGATGTAAAACCCCCGAGTCATGCCGAACATTGCTCGTGCGGTCCGCTTAAGCGTGGCGAGTTTCCCCCGTCTCGAGCCGATTTCGGTCGACGACGACCGATCGTGATCGATCGGTCGCAATACGGTAGATTCAGAACTGTTTTGATATGAATTGAATACGAAGTAGGACCAGCCTGATCGCCTCCGTCGACCGCTGTGTCCTCCGGTATCAGCAACTGACACCATACTCCGCATGGAGAAAGTATATCAGTCGCAATCCCTTCGAAACAGATACCGAACAGAGTTCTATGAGTAACGATACGAACGTTGACGACCCTCCCGAAGACGCTTCAGACGCCGCTCCCGACGGAGAATCCGTCGAAGAGCGTCGCGAGCGTCAGGGAGAGCGGTCGCCGTACGAGGAGAACGGCGACCGCCGCACCGACGTCGACGATCCGACCGACGACCTCGAGCCGTCGTCCGACGATGAGGACGACGACATCGAGACCGTCGACGACCTCGGAAGTTCAGTCGAGGTCGATCCCGGCGTCGAGGTCGACGAGGAGATCGCCGAGGACGACCTCCTCGGCGGCCTCAAAATCGACTCGACGGAGGACATCGAAGTCCCCGATCGGCTCGTCGATCAGGTCATTGGTCAGGACGAAGCACGAGATATCATCATCAAAGCGGCCAAGCAACGCCGGCACGTCATGATGATCGGTTCGCCGGGGACCGGCAAGTCGATGCTGGCGAAGGCGATGAGCCAACTGCTCCCGAAGGAGGAACTTCAGGACGTTCTCGTCTACCACAACCCGGACGACGGCAACGAACCGAAGGTCCGCACCGTTCCCGCCGGCAAGGGCGAGCAGATCATCGACGCCCACAAGGAAGAAGCCCGAAAGCGCAACCAGATGCGCTCGATTCTGATGTGGATCATCATCGCGGTTGTCATGGGATACGCGATTCTTGCCGGAGGGCGGCTCCTGCTCGGTGTCGTCGCAGCGGGGATCATCTGGCTGATCTTCCGCTATACCTCTCGCGGAACCGATGCGATGGTTCCCAACATGATCGTCAATAACGGCGATCAGCGCGTCGCGCCCTTCGAGGACGCGACTGGCGCTCACGCCGGCGCGCTGCTGGGCGACGTTCGCCACGACCCGTTCCAGTCCGGCGGCATGGAGACCCCGAGCCACGACCGCGTCGAACCCGGCTCCATCCACAAGGCCAACAAGGGCGTGCTGTTCGTCGACGAGATCAACACGCTCGACATCCGCACCCAACAGAAGCTGATGACGGCCATTCAGGAGGGCGAGTTCGCCATCACGGGCCAGTCCGAGCGCTCCTCGGGCGCGATGGTCCAGACCGAGCCCGTCCCTTGTGACTTCATCATGGTCGCCGCGGGTAACCTCGACGCCATGGAGAACATGCACCCCGCGCTCCGCAACCGGATCAAGGGGTACGGCTACGAGGTCTACATGGACGACACTATTGAGGACACCCCCGAGATGCGGCGCAAGTACGCCCGCTTCATCGCCCAGGAGGTCGAACGCGACGGCCGCCTGCCCCACTTCACGGACGATGCGGTCGAGGAGCTCATCCTCGAGGCCAAGCGTCGCTCGGGTCGGAAAAACCACCTCACGCTGCTGTTCCGCAGCCTCGGTGGGCTGGTCCGCGTCGCCGGCGACATCGCCCGCGCCGAGGACCGGGAGTACACCACCCGCGACGACGTCCTGCAGGCCAAACAGCGCTCGCGCTCGATCGAGCAACAGCTCGCCGACGACTACATCGAGCGCCGCAAGGACTACGAACTGCAGGTCAACGAGGGCGGCGTCGAGGGCCGCGTCAACGGCCTCGCCGTCATGGGCGAGGACTCGGGCATCATGCTCCCCGTCATGGCCGAAATCGCGCCCGCGCAGGGCGGCGGTCAGGTGATCGCCACCGGGAAGCTCAAGGAGATGGCCGAGGAGTCGGTCCAGAACGTCTCCGCGATCATCAAGAAGTTCTCTGACGTCGACCTCTCGGAGAAGGACATCCACATCCAGTTCGTTCAGGCCGGCCAACAGGGCGTCGACGGCGACTCCGCCTCCATCACCGTGGCGACCGCCGTCATCAGCGCGCTCGAGAACATTCCGGTCGATCAGTCGGTCGCGATGACCGGCTCGCTGTCGGTTCGCGGCGACGTGCTTCCGGTCGGCGGGGTCACCCACAAGATCGAAGCCGCCGCGAAGGCCGGCTGTAGCAAGGTCATCATCCCCGAGGCCAACGAGCAGGACGTGATGATCGAAGAGGAGTATGAGGAGATGATCGAGATCATCCCCTGTGCGAACATCAGCGAGGTCTTAGACGTCGCCCTGATGGGCGAACCGAAGAAGGACTCGCTGGTCGATCGACTCAAGTCGATCACCGGCACTGCGTTCGATCAGGGGACCGTCGGCTCTGCCGGCGGTTCGAATCCGAGTCCGCAGTAAATGCCCCAGTGGACGACGTTCGTCGGACTGACGGGCGTCGTCCTCGTGTTACTACTCGTTCTTTCGCACCTGACACAGTCAGCGTTTAGCGACGGCGACGCGGACGAGAACCACGGAACCACAGCCCCGACCGACGCGACTGGTGTCGCGGCCGACACGGACCGCGCCGACATCGCAGTCGAATCGCCCCCACGCGATCACGAGTCGGATGTCGGCCCGAACGCGGAGCCCGATTCAGACCGACGCTCCACCGATGCGACGGAACCCGATTGCCGCGACGATCCTCGAGCCGTCGACGAGCCGTCGCCGCGTTCCTCCTCGAGCGCTGTGGATGCCGTCGACGAGCGGACCGAACGCGACCAACACCGCGACTCGAGCGGCCCGTCCGCGTCAAGCACGGCCGGCGATCGACGCCGACGGCCGCCTGAAGGCGGCGTCGATCCGGACTCACTGTCGACCGGGATGGTCCTCGCGAACGTGGCCTTCTCTCAGGGCCTATTCGGGCTCGTGTTGCTCGGCGCGGTGGTCTACACGGCGATCCCGCCGTCGGCGCTGGGTATCGAGTTCTCCGTCGCCTACCTCAAGACGGGGCTCGTTCTAGGGACGGCCGCGGGGATCGCCTTCTACGCCGCGAACGAATTCGCCGCTGCGGTCGCGGCTCGCTTTGGCTTCGACCACGAGGAGCAGCTCCGAGAGCTGCTCTCGCCCGATTCGACCCGTGGCTGGCTGCTTTTGTTGCTGGGCGTCTTGCCGATCATCGCCGGCTTCGAGGAGTTGCTCTTCCGAGCGGCGCTGATCGGCGTTCCCGCCACCGGCTTTGGCCTCTCGCCGTGGCTGCTCGCCGTCGGTTCGTCGGTCGCGTTCGCGCTCGGCCACGGAATGCAGGGCTCGGTCGGCATCATCGTCACCGGTCTCCTCGGGTTCGTCCTCGCGGCCGTCTTCGTCGTCACCGGAAGCCTGCTAGTCGTCGTCATCGCCCACTACCTCATCAACGCCCTCGAATTCGTCGTCCACGAGGGCCTCGAGATCGAGTGGGCCGACACCCTCGAGAGCTAAGGGCCGAGAACGGTTCGGTCGATTCATGGAGCTGACTGCCGGATCGACGGCGCGGTCTCGAGCGATTACCGGCCTGATCGTCGGCTACTTCGCCGTGTTGGCCTACGCGACGATCGCGAACGACCCGCTGGCGGCCACGCTCGCGGAAGTCGGATTCGGGAGTATCGCGATCGCCGTCGGGACGATGCTGTACGGGCATCGCTCGGCAGCCAGATCGGCGCTGACCGTGGCCGCGGGTTGTTTGATCGCAGGCGGCGTGTCGGCGTTTGCCGTTGTCCTCACGCGGTCGGTCGCCGTCAACGCGCTCTCGTCGCTACTGGTTTTCCTCGGAATCGCTTGCTACGGCTCTGCGGTCTGGCGTTCGCGGTGACTGTCGGACGCCGTTAAAACTGCTCGAGTCCGGTCTGTTCGGCCTCGGCGAGGAGGTCCTCGCAGGTCGACCACGATTCGCGCGCGAACGGCGGGAGCGCGCCGTGGTCGTCGACGTACGCCGCGAGGAACTCGCGAGTGGTCGAATCGCCCGGATAGCCGCTGCCGATCGGGCCGTACTCCTCGGCCAGCGCGGCGACGTGTGAATCACGTTCGACCTTGGCGATAACGCTCGCTGCGCCGACCAGCGGCGACTCATCGTCGGCTCCATGACGGGCGTCGATTTCGACTGCTTCGAGCGAGCAGGCGTCGGTCACACGGCGTTCGAACCGGTCGGCGTCGGTATCGCAGGCGTCGCAGAGTCCTGTGAGCGGCGCGTCCGCGCTCGCGTTGCGCTCGAGGTCGTCGGCCGCCGCCTCGATCGCCTCGGCGTGGGCTTCGACCGCCAGCGAGTTCATGTCCGTCTCGGGGTCGTCGATCCGAGCCGGTGGGATCTCGGCAACGCCGACCGCGATCCGGTCGTCCTCGCGCAGGGTCGTGGCCAGGTCCTCGCGTCGGTCGGGCGAGAGGCGCTTCGAGTCCCTGATTCCGTCGGGGAGGGCGCTCGCGTCCTCGCAGTGGACCGCCGCGGCGAACATCGACCCCAGCGCGGGACCCTTGCCGGCCTCGTCGACGCCGAATGGCATACCGCGTGGGTCGCCCGCGGATACGAAAATCGTTGCGACTCGTCGTCGGTCAGTCGGCCGTCTCCGCGACTCCGTCGCTGGAGTCGGCTCGCGGTTCGTCTTGGAAGAACGCCTCGAGTTCGAACGGCTCGTCTTCCCCTTCGACGCCGGTCACGTCCAGCGCGGTCACCTCGGCGTCGGTCTCGAGCAGCCCCGCCAGGCTCGGCTCGGTCCGGCCGTTATCGCTGCTGATGAGTTCCTTGACGTAGAGCCCGCCCTCGCCGTGGAGCCGCACCTCGGCTTCGGTCGGCGATCGGAGGTCGCCCTCGATCGCGTAGACTGTCCGCTCGCGGGTGAGCCCCGCCCGCCGGTGGTCGACCCGCTCGGGCGTGTACTGGTCGACCGTGGTTCCCTCGAGGTCCGCGAGTACGGCCCCGAACGCGTCCTCGTCGACCGATTCGACGAACTCGACGTCCGCCCGGTACCGTTTGCTCGCGTCGTGTTCTTTCACCCGTTCGACCATCTCGTAGGTCGCGAGTCGCAGTCTCTCGACCTCGACCGCGCCCTCGGCGGCGTCGTTGATCGTGCGCTCGAGTTCGGCCGGGTCGGGGTCGCGTTTCCGGGGTCGTTTCACCTCGAGGACGAACGGGCGGCCCTCGCCGAGCATGCGGGCGTCGACATCTTCGCGGCCCGCGCCGTGGAAGGTGCCCTCATCACCGTCCATCGCGTCGACGACGTGCGGACGGACGACCTGCTCGACGCTGGTGTCGTACAGATAGCCCGAGCCGCCACAGTAATCGCAGGGCTCTTCGCCGTCGTCGCTCAGCTGGACCCCGCTGCCGCCGCATTCCCGACAGGGCCACTCGGTCTGGGGAATGTCGCGCTCGAGTTTGCGATAGCGGCCGTAGACGAACGCGGGGTTGACCTGCACGTCGACCGCGTGGCCCGTGACGGTCCCCGACTCGAGGGCCTCGAGCGGGTCGAACCCCTCGAGGTCGACGACGGCGAGCACGTCCGGGCGGTCGAAGTCGACCTCGGTTTCGGTCGCCGCGCCGACGCGTCGGCCGACCTCTCGGTTGACTTCGCGTTTGATCGACTCGCCGACGTCCGGCTCGAGGCCGGCATCCTCGCGCAGCAGGCGTTCGTTTTCCTCGACCAGCGGCGGGACGCGGGTGCCGACCTGGTAGGTGGCAAACTCGGTCCCCTCGAGGGCGTTGACGATGGCGTCGGCGATCGCATCGAAGGTGCCACAGTAGCCCTCGCAGACCCAACACTCCGCGGGCGGGGTGGGATCGAAATCCTCGTCGTCGGCCAGCGCGACCGTGGTCCGCAGTGCCCGGCCGCGCTCGGCGTTGGTCAGCCCGAAACTCCGCTCGGCGACGGGCCGTCCGAGACAGGAGTCACAGACGGCCCCCGTCGCCAGTAGCGCGCGGGCGTCTTCCGTGATCATACCTCGGGAGTCGGGCGGCCGCGGGTAACACGTTTTCCCTTCGTGGGCGACCTGATACGACGCGCTCGAGTGTTTCGGGCGTTCCTCACAGACACCGCGCATTCGCAGCGATGATTGCTATTTCGCCGAGACGTGTAACAGAAAACATCTCATGGTCATAGTTGGTTTTCTCGCAGTCGGCGCATGGTCGGCTGACTCACGGTGCCCCTTATTGACGTGAGACCGGTGAAAGAACCACCAGATCATCGGTTCCGTCGGAACACGCTTGCATGTCGGTACGTGCGTAATATGGCTCCGTCTGGCATCCGACCGATTTCTATGGATCGATTGCCCCGAGGTTCAAATGGGTCGGGTTCCATCGCTGCGTCATGCACGATTTCCGACTGGATCGGCGGTCCTTCCTCGCGGCCGCGACCGCCGGTCTCGCCGGTACCGTCGCCGGCTGTGCCGAGCCCCGGGCCGACAGCTCGATCGAGGGGAGCTCGTCGTACGCCATCAACCAGGGCAACCTCGCGGACGGGTCGGCGTTTACCGACCTCTATAACGCGATCATCGAATCGGTCACGCAGGTTCGCGTCTTCGGGATCCGGACCGACACCGGTGCTGCGGGCCGCGGCCAGGGCTCTGGCTTTCTCTACGACGACCGCCACGTCGTGACCAACGACCACGTCATCGCCAACGGGACGGCGGCCGACCTCCAGTACATCACCGGCGACTGGACGAGCACCACCCTCGTCGGCCGGGACTACTACAGCGATCTGGCCGTCCTCGAGGTCGATCACGTCCCTGATTCGGCCACGCCGCTGTCCCTGACCGACAAACGGCCGGTCGTCGGCCAGCAAGTCGCCGCAGTCGGCAACCCCTACGGCCTCGAGGGAACGATGTCGACGGGGATCGTCAGCGGCGTCAACCGACGGCTCGCGTCCCAAGAGCGCCGGTTCCCGTTCCCGAACGTCGTTCAGACCGATGCGGCCGTCAACCCCGGCAATAGCGGCGGGCCGCTCGTTGACCTCAACGGACGGGTCGTCGGCGTGGTCAACGCCACCATCGGCGACAACATCGGCTTCGCGATCTCCGCGGCGCTGGCAGAGCGCGTCGTGCCGGCGCTCATCGAGGACGGGGAGTACGAACACGCCTATATGGGCGTCGACCTCCGGCCCGTCGATCGGCTCGTCGCCGAGGCCAACGATCTCTCCGAGGCGACCGGCGTCATGGTCACGGCCGTCGTCGACGGCTCGGCGGCCGACGGCGTCCTCCGGCCGGCCTCGGGGACCGTCCAGCGGCGCAGTGAGTCGATCCCGGTCGGCGGCGACGTCATCCTCGCGTTCGATGGCGAGCCGATTCCCGATCGCCACGCGCTCTCGACGTATCTCGCGCTCGAGACCAGCCCCGGCGATACCATCGCGGTTCGGCTCCGACGAGACGGCCGGACGATCACGCGGGACCTGACCCTCGGCGCTCGACCGTCGGTCTGAGCTGCCCCTGTCTCTCGAAAACGCATGAGAGATCGTTTATAACGGATGGTTTACCTCGATTCAACTCCGTTCGTTCGGCCGCCCGTCCCGTATCAGGATCGTACACGTCAGTTCCTGTCGAGTTCTGCTCCGAACGGTTGAACCGTCCGAATCGAGTCGGACTCGAGCGCTACCGGCCGAGTTCGCCGAATTAGACACTCGATAACAATAGTACGGACGCTGGTAGTACTCGTTGGCGCGACCATCCGCCGCCCGAGACTGTATGACTGACGCCGACTTCCAGCCGCCCGATACCGAGGCACCGATCACCGACTTCGAGCACGTCTTGGTCGAGAACGACGACGCCCCGAACGAGTGCGCAATCTTTCCCCGAGATACCAGCGAGGACGTGCAGACGAACACCTGGATCTCGGCTCACGAGGGCTCGTTCGTCGACCTCGAATCGATCCGGTAGGTCGTGACGATGCACGTGAGCCACTCCGTCACCGCGGCCGGGTTCTGGCTCGGAACCCTGTTCCCGGTCGCCTATCTCCCCGTCATTGCCGGCGGCATCGATTCCGCCAGTCGCCTGTCGTTGTTCATCGGCCTACTCCTATTTCACGCATTCGCCCTCGTCGTCGGCCACGATTACCCGGGAGCGCGGTCTCGCTGACCTCGTCTCTCGCTCTTTCGCAACTCGCCCTGTTCGCTCGGTCGCGTGTGCGGTCTAGAACGGGTCAAGACCGCACCGAGAGAAATACCTGCCCGAACGAACCGCCCGCGTGCGAACTCGGTGTCCGCTCTGATGCGATCCGTATCGGGCGAGAAACGGCGACGATACCGGGTCGATGCGTAACAACTCGGCGAGCCGGTCGGTCCGTCGCCGACCGTCGGCAGAGCCGCTACTCGAGCGCGGTCGACCAGACCTGTGCCTGCGGCATCCCGCAACTGTCGCAGACGACCGCTTGCTTGGTTTTGTAGGTGTCGCGCTCGAGCTCGCCGTCCGAGCAGTTCGGACAGGGCCGCCCCTCGAGGATCGCGAGTAGCTGCCGCTTTCCACCGGACTGCGACGACTCTGATTTCGCCATATAGACACTCCATACTGGATACTGATGAAACGGTTGGCCATGCCTATGCAGCCCGACGGTGATTCCGAGTCGAAGAGCCTATACTCGACTCTGGTGTACGCCCGCAGGATGTGGCCTTGGGGACACCTCGCCGTCGCCTACCTGTTGTATTCCGTCGTCGCTCGCCGGCGCTTCGATCGACCGCCGCGTGCGCTGCCGGCGTTCGCGCTCGCTATCGGCTCGCAGTTCCCTGATCTGATCGACAAACCGCTCGCGTGGAACTTCGGGGTGTTGCCCGGCGGCCGAACGCTCGTTCACTCGCTGTTTACCGCGGCGATCCTCGTCCCGGCCGTCTTCGTCCTCGCGGACCGCCTCGAGTCCCGAACCGTCGGCGTCGCCTTCCTCGTCGGCTACGGCTCGCACCTGCTGGCCGACGTCCCGCCGTCGGCCCTCTCGGGCGAGTTCGACGCCGCGGCCTACCTCCTCTGGCCGGCCCTCGAGCAGCCGCCCGAGGCCCCCGTCGCGGGCATCCTCGACGCGTTCCTCCACTACTACGAGCTGGGACTCTACGAGTGGACGCAGTTCGCCCTCTTCGCGGCCGCCGTCGTCGTCTGGTACGTAGACGGGATGCCGGGGCTCGGACTGGTCCGTACCTCGCTCGAGCGCCGCCTCGGCGTGCGAACCTGATCCGCCGCCAAATCGTGGCGGCTATCCCGGCGGGCACCCTCGTCCCGGTATGCGCCAGTTCGTCCTGCTCGGCCACGATGTGCCGACGACGCCCGATTTCTCGCTCGACGACCTCTCGAGCGGGGCCGGCCGCCTCGATGCACTCTGCCGGTCGATCACCGCCGCGTTCGTTACGTCTCACGGCATCCGCGAGGACGTCCGCGTCCACCTGATCGCGCGAGATGAGTACACCATCACCTTCGACGGGCGCGAACTCCGCCGGCTCAACCCCGACGAGCGAAGCACGGCCGCGCTCGTTCGAAACGCCCTCGAGCACCGCGCGGACGCCATCGGCGCGCTCCCGGCCGAACCCAGTCCAGGGGTCGAACTGTATCGGCGGGGATTCGCGGGCACGCTCGAGGAGATCGCCGACGACGGGCCGGTCGTCCAATTGCACGAAGACGGCGCGGCGGTCGTGGATGTGGGACCGGACGCGCTCGGCGATGCGGTGTTCGTACTCTCCGATCATCGGGACTTCACGGACGCGGAGACGGAGGTGCTCGAGGGATACACCGACCGGCGGCTTCGACTCGGCCCCGAATTGCTACACGCCGACCAGGCGATCACGATCGCACACCACTATCTGGACACGGACGGCTACGAGCGGTTTTGAGGCAGGGATCGTGGGTGGGCTCGAGCGGAGAACGGGTCGCCGCCGGCGGGCTGACGGCCCCTTTCGCAAGCGTTAAACGAACGGACGCGTTCGTTTCGAATGCGGGCCGGTGGGGTAGCTTGGTATCCTTCGGCCTTCGGGTGGCCGTAACCGCGATTCGAATTCGCGCCGGCCCACTTCTGCCCGTGTTTTCTGAGAGTCGAGGATAATCCCCGTATAGCTTGGGGTTCGGGGGTTCGATCGCCGGTTTGGGAGGGGAGAGTCGAACATGACTCATGTTGGTGGTGGCGCTTGCTGGTGGTTTTCGCAAGGCCGTCGCGGTGAAAGTGGTCGTTCAACGTGTTGACTCTGGGTGATAACATTGTACGGTCACTGTGGGCGGTAACATTTCTTGGTCACTGTGGGTGATCGCAGTGGGTGGCTAGGGAGAACACAGGTCCTGACCGCAGTGGTTGGGGGTACAGGGTTGCTGCCTTGCGTTACCGGGTAGTATGATCGTGTTGGCAGTGCGTGGTTCGTCCTGTTAGTGTTCTGTGTTCGTGCTCGCTTTTCGTGTCCGTTGGGGGCGATAACATTTCGCGCTAACACTGCGCGGTCACTGTGGGCAATAACACTGTCCGACCACCGTGGTTGCTCACCGTGGGCGACTGGGGAGAACACGATTCCTGACTGCGGTAGTTGACAAGAAACCGGCTACTGTTCGCGCTCTGCGCTCAATTCGTCTTCCAATTCATCGAGCTCTTCATCGTCCACCTGACCCTCGGTCCCGTCTTCACCGCATGGGTTGCCGATCGGGCGTCTAACCATCCGTTTGAGTTGGGTGAGGGTGGCTGCGGCGCGGCGGGTCTCCTCGTCCTCGTCACCGTCCATGGTGTGAGAGACGCCTCCAGTTGATAAAAGAGTCAGTGCCGGTTGGTATCGGCAGTATGGTCGTGCTGGCAGGGCACCCCGACTACTGCCAGACCGGCCGTTGACAGTAACACGTCTCCCGACGGTCACGGGGGGTACCTGAACGTCTCCTCAATACGCTGGTGGAGTTTGTGATCCGAGGATTCCGAGGAAATCCGGAACTCGATAATGTCTTCTAATGTAACACTCCCGGTGAACTCCCCGGGCTTTCCCATCACCTGCTCCACGTACACGTTCCCGTTCACGTCTGTGTATAGGACATGCAACTGGAAGGAAATATCACGAATTCCTGCATCGTACAGGCGCTGTGTGGTCTCAGGAATAGTTGAGCGAATGTAGTTCTCCTTCCCGTCGCCTTTGTAGAAGACTTCCTTACACTCGACTTGTGCGGCGAACTCTACACGCCCATCATGCGGGCTTAACACGTCTCCTTCCCGTGAACTATCCTGTAAGTGGTCTCCCTCCGTGCGTGTGAGCGGGAAGTATCGAAGGATGATTTCAAACCCGTTCCCGTCTGGTGTGAGGAAACAGGCATCCTCAATGTCAATCGGCGTCCCTTCACCGGGGTCTGGCTTGTAACGGACAACCAGAGACGGGCGGACATACAGGTGTTCGGCAACGACTTCTCCGTGGTTCTCAAGTTGGAGATAGATAAAATCGACACTCGTGCCGCGCCCTTGTTCCGATTCGATTTCCTATCTTCGGGATTTGATGACTGGTTTGCTTTGGTTCTGCAACGTTTCCTGTAAGTCGTCCGTTTGTACTGTTCAAGGAACTTGCGGCCTGCGGGCAGTGCGGATGAGGTTCTTGACCAATACTCGGATTGTACAAATATCTGCCAATACATCGATTAGAGGAGTAACGAATATCCCACTCACCCCGATTTGAAAGGAAAGTAGATCTGTAGGTGGACGCAAATCCACCTATTCCGGCCCTTTCTGGCCGTGTTTTCTGAAAGCCGAAGATAATCCCCGTATAGCTTGGGGTTCGAGGTTTCGCTCGCCGGCTTCGGAGGGTAGAGTCGAACAGGACTCATGTTGGTGGTGGCGCTTGCTGGTGATTTTCGCAGGGTCAACGCGATGAAAGTGGGGTTTCGGCCATCAGGGTGAAGCGTTAACCAGAGCGACTACGCCTTGCTTGGGGTGCCTGCGGTGCAAGCAACTCAACGGCTCGAATAATTGTCTCCCCGGTTTCACCAGCCAACTGCGTGCTGGAATTCCGCGAGCGTAGTTTTCCGGTCTAGACAGTAGACGTCTATACTAACACGATCAACTGGAGACCGAATTCGACGGCCAAACCGACTACTCCTATTTGAGGGAGTCCGGAGGCGGCGATTCTGCAGACCTTGTTCTCGCTTGACGCTGACCGCGTGTGCGGGCTATTGCTGGGTACTGCGGGTGGTGTGCGTGATTGCAGGGGAGTAGTCGTTTTGTCTACCGGTTCAAACCCGGCCCTCAACTTCTTCACTTGCTGGCTGCCTGTGACGGCTGGTCTCGCCTGCTGGGGTTGCCGGTTGCGCGGTACTCACCGGGTTCCGAGCGTGCCGTTCGTCTTGGGTTCCCGGTGAGACCATTCATCGTTAGCGGCGGGCGTGTACTCCGTTCGATCGAGCCTCACGGGATAAATTCCGGCACCGAGCGGCTCCAAGCCGTTCGATGTTTGACGGGCTCTGCTGGGGGCTAGGTTCCAACTCACACCCAATCAATACAGTGTTGACAATTTCGGGCCTATTATTCGTGAGAACGAGAAAACCGGGAATATAGAGAATACCGTAGTTTTAGAAGACGGCCTTAATTCAATTGGAGTGCCCCGTACTTTTCAGTTCGTTCATTGAACGCGTCTTCACCACCTTCGAGAATCTTTTTTGCCTTTCTGCGTACGTCAGGATCGTCAATTGAGCCACGTTCCTGAATGAATCCCTGTCGGCCGTTGCAAAACATGACGTTGATTTTCTCAGCATCCCCCAGTATTGGGAGATTGGCGTTATGCGTGGCGGCGATAATCTGGCGGTTTTCCTTGACTTGGCTAGCCATTTCTACGACTTCATCGTAGATATATTCGTTATCAAGCATATCTTCGGGCTGGTCAACAATAAGAGGCTTCTCACGTTCCAGCATTGCGATAGACAAGAGTGCCGTACACTTCTGACCGTCTGACATGTCGTCAAGAGCTTTCCACTCTCCTTCATGCTGAATCTCAATTATGGGTTTATCATGAAGCTCTTTGATTTGGAGTTCATGAAGCTGATTCCTGAGGTTATCGAATCCTACTACATTCTCCGCGGCAGTCGGTGTCAATCCAACATCATCGATGAGCCGCTGGGTATCCTTATCACGGATAATCTCGAACAGTATCTCTGGGTCAAACTCTTCAGTGATGGATTCCTTATCGGTGGTCCGAACGTTCGACCCATTCAGAACGTCATTAAACCAGGATTGGAAACTCTCCCGGTCTCCGTCTGGGTCTAATCGGACTCGAATATTATGAAGCGATTCGGTAATATTCGTAATTCCCGCCCGTCTTGTATCCGTAATCCCACGACGAACATCCCGCAGTTGACTCAGGAGCTCTTGTCTTCTATTTTCTAAATCTTGAATCTCATTTTCTTTCTCATCCAACTCATTCTCTAAAGCATCGAGTTCCGCCGCTTCATCTTTTAGCTCGAAGTATTCGTCAATATCGACGCCTGTTTCGTCCTCAATTTCGTCTGCTAGCCGTTGATACTCGGTTTGTCTATCGTCTTCCCGCTCGCTCCATTCATCAATTGAATCGGACAGTTGGCTCCTCGCAGCCTCAATACGATCTTCAATGTCACTAATTGCCTGAACAACATCGTCCTGTGCTTCTTCAGCAATCTGATTGGCCTCCGCAAGCAGTTCATTGTTCGGAGTGTCTTCCGGTTCGGTAGTGGGTGCCGTCGGGAGCTCTTCCTCCGTGGGAATTGTATCGGCTAGGTCGTCTAGTGAGTCTTCAAGTCGGTCTAAGTGAATCTTTTCATCATCCCAGGAGTCCTGATCATCAAGAAATTCCTCGACGCCGCTATCTTCCATCAGCGCCAAGTTTTCTCGAACGGCATCATAATCCGTAATGTCGCTTTCTATCCGATCTCGGGCTGTCCGTGCACTATTCAACGCCTGCGCGTTACTCCGGAGTTCTGATTTCAACTCTTCCCGCTCGCGTTTCTGCTCGCCAAAATCGAAGTATGAGTCAATCAGGTCAAGCTGGTCAGAGGTGTTTCGGGCTTGTGCGAGTAACTGACCTTGGCTGTGAATTTCCAGGTCAAAGAACTCGTCCCGGAACGTTTCGATCCCAATATCTGCTTCCGTCCCGTCTGCCCGATTCACAACTGGGTCTTCACCGTATGTTCGGCAAACCCAGTAGGTGTCTCCAGCCTCAGTTATCACCTGTACCTTGATCTCGCCGTCAGGAGCCATTGTGGCCTCAATCAAGCTGTGGTAATCCTCCCTAATTCGGTCCGGACGGGGATCAATATCAAACGCGTACCTGACTTGCTGTATTACCGATGATTTTCCGGTTCCCTTACCGCCAATGAGGGAATTCAGGTTGGGACTGAGTTGAACTGCCCTATCATCGAAAAAGGGCCCATCGAAGCGGATTGAGTTGATATACGGATGGTCGTATTCAGCCTTTTCAAAGCGGATGCGTGACTCGGGGTCAGATAACGCAGTCTGGAATCCCTCAAATGAGGGTTCGGTCATCTTCAAGTACGTGAATCCGCGACCGAGATCATCCGGATGGTGGGCGTCTGAGGATCGGACTGCTGGGAATGCCGGGAATTCCTCACGAATAGCCGGGTCAACAACTTCAATTGCAGCGACTAAGTCCGGGTTGAAAATCTTGTCTCGAATGTTTCCAGATTCTGTTTCTTCAAGTGCTCCAGAATTAGCATCAATATGCGCGAGTACTGCCAAGCCACCTCGTTCTCTAATTTCACTACAGATTTCTGGAATTCTCTGGGAAGCTTGCGTACTGCTTGGATCTGTCGGGTCGATGCTGATGGTATGTAATAGTGCCGTGATTTCATCCACCTTCTGGGGAGGGAAAATCCCGACTAGGTGAATCTGATTATCCCCACCCTGGGGTGTAGTTATCTCAACTCCAGGGAGAATTTGAAGTTCCTCTGCCCGCTCTTCTGCCGCATCTTGTAGTTCATCAAACCAGCCAGTGCGGTTGTGGTCAGCGGCGACCACAAGTTCGAGTCCTTCTTCGATAAACGCGTCTACTAGGTCCTCTGGTGAAATATCGGCTTCATAGTCGTATGAGCCAGGCGTATGGACGTGGAGGTCCGCTTTACGAAATTCTGCACCACTATTCCCACGGGTAACCGGATTCATAGTAAAATCAGTCTAATCGTATTAATGTAAGTCTTAATATCATCACCCACTCACATTTGCCGTCATTTTAGAGTGTATTGTATAGTGTAACGTCGCGCGTTACCGTGAGGTGTCCTAGGGGGCTGACGGATGACACTGGCCATCCCCACATCGTAATCTCCTCCGGACGATACACACTCATACTACTCGTTTGGCACGCCCCTTCGTTCTCGAATCTGATTGTCCCGCCATTTACGCGAAAGGCCAGCCCTGAGGTCCGATCAATCGCCGCCGCAATGTCCTCATCGGAAATGGAGATATTTTTCTTGGAGGAAATCACGGATCATCGCCACTTCGATTCAATACTTGTCCGGTAGCGGAGCCTGAGAACCGAGGTGTTGCAGCATTCTTTCACCGTCTGTGGCGGGTACTGGTCGCGGACATCGTCGAGGTTCTCCCGGCTCTCGATGAGGTGTGTCAGCGCCGCATCGATGACGTCCGACATCGGCGGGTCATCCGATGGGTCGGACGCCACAATCTCCTCCGCTTGGTCGAGTAGTCTCTTCCTCTCGTCACTGAGTCTCAAGGTGGTACGGTCAGTAGACATAAACGGATGTGCATACGGGGGTTGATTCACCGTGATTCTGGGATTGCTGAATCGGGTTCTGTTTAAATACGATGCCTCGGCCGACCCTCGACCACGGCGTGAGCGGCGCGGCGACACGGCCGAATCTATGCACGCTCACCGGCTGGGTGCACACGCTGGCGTACATACATCGAGGATGCTGATGACATTGACGTGCAACCCCACGGGATCGGCCTCGAAGACCTGGTTCCCGACATCTGAGTTGCCATTTGTTTCGCATACAGACTGTTGCTCTTAGACTACCGTATAAAGTTGGAAAATCACCCACTGGTGTTCAGGCCTTGTGGCTGTATCCAAAAGTCGGGTTCTTCGGGTGTTACGTGGTTCTCCTCCTCTAACGAGCTAATTCTTCGTCACGTTCACGCCGAAGGGATTCCAATTGGCGTTTCGTGTTTCCGATGGGTGCCGACATGTCCTTCCTCGCTCATCCTGCTGTTCGTACGTCTCTAATCGCCCTTCGTACCGTTCTACTTATAGTGACACGATAAAAGCGGTCTTCAGCATACCCGATGCAGTTGACCTATTCAAAGGTCAAGCACGGAAAAGTACGATCCGGCAATTGATGTGAGAAATCGCTGAGTTCTCATCAGGATACGAATACGACCAATATCGGGAAACACTGGAGTTGATGTGAAGAGGGTGAAACGCCACGATGTGGAGAATTCGGGCCTACTACAGATCGAGGATGATGAGTTAATCCTCATAGGAGACAACGTTTAAGATTCGCTAAGAGGTCTCCATCTGTCGGTGAATTCGATGGTTTTCGCTGCACCTACTCTACTCGTTAGAAGAACTGCAGGCTCTGCATTGAAGCGAGCTTTTGATCGTCTTCAGAGGGTTATCTACGCTCAACACACTATCACATGAAGAACACTGGACGGTGTCCGTAGTTCCGATCCCGCTCCCGTATCCGAGAGTCACCGTTCGGGAAACTCCTTGTTCGACCAGTTCGATATCGATCTCTCCCCGTTCGTACTCTACCTGTGTTACCGTGAGAGGAGTCACTCGAATATCCAACGCATGCCGCTTTCGGATTTCGTCCTGCTTCTGGGGAAACCCCTGGTCTCGCCGTTCGTGCAGAGCTCTCAATTCCGAATCGACCTCTTCATACTCCGCTTTTGCCTCTTTCCGTTTCTTCAGTGCCTCCACGCGATCGTTCTGATCACTGCTATTGATCGCTTCACTCAGCTCATCGATCTCCAAAGACAGCTTAGAACGTTTCTCCTCCAGCTCTTGGATCCGTTGTTGTTGCAGTTGACGGTACTCTTCGACCTCTGCGTCCGCTGCTCTGGATGCCTCATTATGGATCTCATCAATTTCGTTCTGGATGCTCTGCATCAGCTGATCTTGGGCTGTGCTGAGAGGTGATCGTGCGTCTGATTTCGATAATGAGGATTCCGTGGTAGTCGGTGAGCCGTTCGTGGTTATCGATGCCATTTGAAGAAATGTCTCCTCCAACGCCGGAAGTCTCTCTTCCGAGCGGTGGTCGATGGCGATGGCGCGAAGGAGCTCTTGTTGGTATTCACTGACTGTCTCGATACTCACCTCGAAAAGTACCACAATCGCGGTACGGTCGTAGTACGGCGTGAACTGGATTTCCCTCACCTCTACGTCACCTTCTTTAATCCACTGTGGAATCACTACGTCGTCCTGATCGGCTTCCATCAGTATTTTTCCGGTAGGGCGACGTTCAGCTGCCTCTCTGAGCATCCGCTGGAAAAACTCACTTTCTGGATGAAGAGGCTCCCCAGTACTATCTTCGTCTCTGCCCGCACCACAAAGCAACGAGAGGCTGCCTGCCGGCAATTCTGTATCCTCATTGTCTGGGATTGCAACTTCCCAGGTGTCTCCTCGTTTCTCAATGGTGCCGCCGAGTGACTCTAAGTAGCGTTCGGTGAAGTTCTCAACGACGGACTGCGTGACCGCGAGTGCTTCGTCAGTCATCGCTTTCCCCCAAGTCGAATCCTTCGAAGACGCCGTTGTTGAACTCCTCCAGTTTGTCAGCGAGTTCGCGCTGTTCCTGCAGATCGACGGCCATCGCATCGAAGTCGTTCTCCAAATCGACCTCTGAATCAGCATTGACGAGTCGGTCGAAAATCTGGTCCTCGAAGCTTGTCCCCGACTCTTCTAGCCGACTTAATATCGAACTTAGCTCGCCCACGCTTTGTTGGAACAGGTCGATTTTATGGTAAAGGCGCTCCAGTACATATTCTTCAACTGTGTCCTTTAGCGCCATATTGAAGATGAAGACGTTTCGTTTCTGTCCGATACGGTGAACACGTCCAATTCGCTGTTCAACGCGCATGGGATTCCACGGCAAATCCATGTTCACCATTATGTTGCAAAACTGAAGGTTTCGACCTTCGCTCATTGCATCGGTTGAAACAAGGATTCCACCTTCTTCTTCAAAATCCTCTACGATCTGTTCTTTCTCACTACTGGAGTGCCCACCGTGGAATGCGTGGACGGTATACCCTTCCGAGGCGAGTCGATCAAGCACCTGGCGTTGCGTCGCACGGAACTGAGTAAAGACGATCACACGCCCCATTTCGACGGTCTCACGTGCTTCTTCGACGATATCGAGAAGGCGCTCCTGTTTCGTCACTGTATCAATCTCTTCTATCAGGTCCAGAATGGACTCCAGTTCATCCGCGTGGGTGAGTTCAGACTGCTCATAGAGTCGTTTCTCGATCGTTTCCTTGAGCGCTACAGGACTGCTAACAACCTCCTTCTGAAGGAGCATCAACACGAGCTTCTGGCCCTGATCTTGGCTGTAGGCACCCTTGACATAGTCAGAGACTGCCTGGTAGAGTTCACGTTCCTTTGGAGTCGGATCGAACGTCCGTGTGTCAATGGTTCGGTCTGTGAAGTCGATATCCGTGTCCTCTCGGCGGTTTCGAATCATCACCTTGTTTAACCGGTCCTGTAGCTCGTCCCGGTTCACCAGCGTCTCCTGATTGCTGTTCACGAAGTACTGGTGGAAGACGTCGCGTGTCCCGAACAGTCCGGGACGGAGTAGTGAGACGACGTTGTACAGGTCCGTCAGTTCGTTCTGAATCGGCGTCGCCGTGAGGAAGAACGCATAGTTGTACGAGAGTTGGTCGATCAGGTCGTATCGGTCCGTCTCTTCGTTCTTGACGTAGTGTGCCTCATCAAGAACCAGAACGTCCCAGTCGCGGTCGAGAACGGTCTGGCGGTGTCTCTCACTCTTCGCCGTGTCGATACTTGCAATGATGTAGTCATGCGCGTCGAAGTCCTCGAATTCGTCGTCGTAGTTGCAAACGAAGTCGAGTCCGAACTTCTCACGGAGTTCTGCTTGCCACTGTTTCGCCAGTTGTGCAGGCGTGAGGATGAGGGCGGATTCGTCCGTCTCTCGGAAGTGCATCTCCTTGAGAATCATCCCGACTTCGATGGTCTTTCCGAGCCCAACTTCGTCCGCGAGAAGGGCTTTCCCGTCCATTTCGAAGAGGGCTCGATAGGCGGCGTCCACCTGATGCTCCAGTAGCTTGACAGAGTTTTCGTCCAACTCTTTCAGCGACCGAAGTTCGGAGTCCGGCTGCCCCGCCTGGAGACGAACAGCTTGGATGCTTTGTAAATGATCCGTCTCTGCCCTATCCTCAGACAGCGAATCGAGAAGATCGTCTGCAGACTCGTGTGTGACCTCAACATCAACGAGGTCGTAACTTCCCATGGATTCGTAGAGACATGTTCGCGCTAAATACGTTTGGTGACCGGAAAACACTGGACGGTCCGTCTGCTTGGCCCCGAGAGAGGTATTTGCAAGACCATAGTGTTTATTGGGTGCCCAAGAGGTGTGTTTAAGTATCAAGATGGCACAGTCAGGATCCTTGTCGAATACCCTCGAAGACACGGTAACACTCAGCCGTGAGCTTCGGGAAGAGGGGCAAATCGACGGCCAGGTAAAGCTCTACAACGTGGATGACGATGACGAGTTCGAGTCAGACGCGGAACTCTTCTTCGAGCGAACCCTGATGACCCAGGGGCTCCGTGAAGCACTCTCCATTCTCCGCGATTCGCTCACAGGCGATGACCCGCGCGGGACGCACATCCTCTACGGTCCGTATGGCAGTGGGAAGTCCCACCAGATGGTGGCGCTGTACCACTGCTTCGACGACCCCGACGCAGCAGGCCAGTGGTCAAGCGACTCAGTCGAGGGGTTCGACTCGGCACTCCCCGAATCGGCGACGCCGATTACGGTCGCTATGCAGAACGAGCAGTACGAGTATCTCTGGGAGCCGTTTTTCGAGGCACTCGATTACGATCCTGGAACGTTCAGTTCCGGCGGATATCCCGATATGCAGACGATTCAGGAAGCCGTCGGCGACAACACGGTCGCGTTCTTCGTGGACGAACTTGAGGACTGGTTCGATACGCTCCAAGGCGACCGCAAGAGTGCGAACAAAGCCTTCCTCCAGTCACTTCTCGAATCGACGGCACTCTCTGATCTGGAACTATACACTATTGTCTCCGTCCTCCGTGAGGGCTCCGAGGTCCACGACATTCTGAATCGGGAACAGGCGGTCGAGGTCAACATGAACAACCAGGTGGACAAGCGCGAGGTTCTGCGTCACCGCCTGATCGATTCAGTGAACGAGAACGCCGCCCGCGAGATCGTCAACGGGTACTTCGATGCCTACGATCAATCTGACCACGTCTCCCTTCCCGATGATCTGCTGTCGGAGATGCACAATCTGTATCCGTTCCATCCTGTGCTTCTGGATGCGCTTGAGACACGGTACTACGCTGACGAGGATAACCAGAACACGCGAGGGATGATCTACCTCTTCTCGAAGGTTCTCCTAGAGATGCAGGATCAGACGGATCTGATCACGCACGGTGATATCGATGCTATCGAGTTCGAGGACGAGTTGGCGAAGATCAACTACGAGAGGCTGAACGCGGCGACGGGCGACATCAAGAGTCGAATCGATGACGACGACGTTCCCCACGGCCGACGTATTCTGAACACGATTCTCCTGTACTCGCTGAAGCCGAGCGAGGGCGAGGGTGCGGAGGTTTCTGAGATCGTCATGGGTGCCTACCAGACCGGGGATCTCGTCTCCGACGTTGTCCTCAATCTCGAACGTCTCCATGGTGTCGCGTGGCATCTCCACAAGCTGAACGGGAAATACGCGATCCGCGACCGACAGAACCCGAACGCACTCATCCGAAACGCAGCCGTGGATGTCTCCGAGACATCAGCGAAGGCTGAAGTCGCAGACTTCATGACCGACATCTTCGGATCGAACGCACACCCGGTAGGGTTCCGGACGAACGATATGCGGGACATCCCAGACGACCGTGAGGTCAAGGTCGTCGTGAAGGACGACCAGTGGACGAATGAGGAGGTCGAGAAGGTCATCACGAACGACGGCCGTGGCCGCGAGTGGCGTAACACTCTCGTGTTCGTCCAACCCTCTGGCGACAAAGCCATCGAGTCGGGGACACGGTACATCGACAAGGCGCGGTACATCGAGGGCGCACGGCAGGTTCTCGCCGACGAATCCCTCGATGACGAAATTCGCACGTCGATTCAGGGAATGCGGGAGCAGGAAGAGAACGAACTCCGTGAAGAACTCCAACTCTTGTACGGTGAGGTGCTTGACGGGAACGATCTGCTCAACGACTGGGGAAAGATGACGCCGATGGAACTCGACGTCTACGTTCACGATGAGGCCGAGCTGGACGCCTCGAACATCGCGGACTCGGCATCTGCTGATCCGTTCGACCTTCAGTCGGACGTCTGGGCTATCGCTGAGGATCTTCTGGAGCGACGCGGAGAAATCTCGGTCGAGGATATCTACGAGCAGTTCCTCCGCGATCCGGAGCTTCCGATCCCTGGTAGTGCGAACGACGTGCTGAATGCAACCGTCGAAGCGCTCTCGGACAAACCGGTGCTCGCCCGTGACACTGGCGGGTTCCGCGACGACCTCTCCGGAAGCTCGCTGGACACCGTCCTCGTCCAGCAAGACGATGTGGACGTATGGGGCGTCGATGACGTCGAACAAGAGCTTCGTCAACGGTTCGGGAGCGGAACGACCGCGCTCGATATCGGAGACTTCGAACTGGAGCTCGTCGAAGACGGCGAGATCTGGATCGACGGCGACAGCCACGACGTCGTGATGCGGGCAATCGGTCGGCTCGCCCGTGAGGACCAGTATGTCATCGTGAAAGGGAACGAGATCCTCGATAAGCCCCAATCCGACGCGACAGTCCGCGACGTCGGCGGCGCAGAGGTCGTCGGTGCATCATCCCTCGAAGGCCGCATCGAGACGCACATCGACGACGACGGCTACGCGAACCTCGACACGATCATCGGCGAAATCCGTGCCGAGGAGTCGGTGTTCCTCCCGCCGGACGAGACCGAGTCCGTCGCCCGCGAGGCAGTCAACGAATTCCTCGTAGACAACTACGTCTTGGAAGCCGGTGGTCGGTATCTCGGATCGCTCGGTGACCGCGACCCGACGACGGTAAAGATCGTCCCGACCGTTCCCGAACGGATCGGCGACCAGATCCTGGAGTACATCGAGGACCTAGAACCGGGCGACCAGTTCACGGTGAACAAGGTCACGGACCGGTTCGACAGCAGTGTTACCGAGTACATGGTGCGGACGTACCTGCTGGAGAACATCGGGAAGGACGAAGAGCCCGAGTACGTCGTCAACACGACCGGCTCGGAGAAAGCCTCCGACTGGGTTCCGGGATACCCGTTCCGGAAGGCCGACACGGAGATCCCCACGTGGCGCTTCGAGTACAACGGCGACGACGTCGCCGCGATGCGGAGTAAGTGGCGGAACAACCACCAGACTGGAAGTGTCGATTACGGCGACGTCACGTTCATGCTGCCCGACCGCGAGGGTGTTCCCGGCGCTCTTCAGGGAACCGCCGACGTCGAACGGACGCAAGTCAGCCTGACGCTGCGATCCGGACAGGACTACACGAAGGTGCAGGATCTGTTCGAGCGGATGCCCGATGAGGCGTCAAGCCTGAAGATCGAGATCACCTTCCAGAAGTAGACTCTCTTCTCCTACTGGTCGGCGTCCGCGTTTCTGACTAAGGCTTCAACGAGTATTTCGTCGCCGTCCGCCTCATCCAGCATATCTCTCAGCACAGTCTTTAGTCGTCTATCGAACAAACTGCGTGGGTTCAGTGGTGTCAGTTCCGCTTCAAGCTCATCTCGGCTTACTGTTCCAGAAATCACGAAATCTCCGTCTTCTCGCACTTCCAGCAAATCCGTCATACCCAACAATCCCCAGCATGCTGAATAGCCTGTTCGATTGTCTCCCAACTCGATAATCGACGTGGAACGGTGTTGGTGCGACTCTATCTGTCCCAGTACTCTGAGTCGGGTTCAGGCCAGACTTCACTTGCTTGCTTTGCGAGCCACTCACCACGCTCGGCAATCGTGTCCTCGTTCCATTCGTCGGGCCAGTCTGTTACCAAGTGCTTGTTCAGCCGCAGGACAGTATGCTCCTGAATCGCCTCTCGTTTATCGTCCCACGCTGCATTCGAAATCGAGGGGTTCAGCTTGTCGGTGAGGATTGTCAGGTTCCCGATTCGGTCCTTTGCATCATCACGCTCCATCCGTTCGACTTCAGCTGGTCGGTCTCCTGGGAGTGACCAGTGGGTGGACCACTTCTGCGGAAGGATATGCTCAATCTCCAGATCCTGCGTGAACTCAACTGTCTCGCTGTACCCAGTGTTACGCAACTCACGTTCGATAGCCGCGAACACCATTTTGAGGCGTCGCTGGTTGATAACGGCCCAGTACTCCATGTTCACCATCGAGTCTACCAGCTTCTCGTCTCCGGGCCAATAATCGCTCTCACCCTCTTTGCTCCGGAAGAATTCAACGACGACGTCACCGACGTGCTTGTTGTCCCCCTCTTTGAGCTCGTCCAGCAGTTCGATGAAGATCTTGTTATAGTTCTTCGACGTTAGTCGGGAGAGCATCCGACGCATCAGCCAGCTCTCGATTGCTTCAACGGCTTTCACCCGCTGTTCCTTGGGGATGTCCTCGTGACCGAAGATCCAGAGAAGAACCGGGTACGGTGTCGTGGTATCGAGGATGTCCAGCCGGTGGAAGAAGATCCCCTCCCGAGACCCACGGTCGGGCTCAGAGATTGTCTCGTAGATGGACGCGTAGTAGTCGATGTCCGTCACAATCTCTTCGACAGAGTTGTCGGTCCTATCGAGGTACTTTCGGAACGCGGGGAAGAGTTTCTTCGCACGGACCTGCTGGCTCATCTCCATCGTGAGCCAGTGCATGATGAAGACGTCTATCTTCGGGCGGTCGAGCCGTCCCTGCGAGACATCGACACGCCACTCATCTTCGTCGAACTGCTTCCAGTACTTGTCGTGGAGGTCGCCAGGGTCGTTGTGCTGAACGGATGCTTCCCGGAAGAGGTAGTTCTTGATTAGGTCGGCGGCGAGTAATGGCGTCCCGCGAGCGTTCAGCGTCTCGAAGATTACTTGTGCGTCGTCGTTAGATTCGAGGTCGATGACGACGACACGGAGCAGGTGCCACATCGTCGTGACGAGCGAATCGAGATGCTCCTCGCTGGATTCGTCTCCGGATTCTGCCCACTCCCGAATTTCGTCTCTGAAGTAACGGAAGCACTCTTCCAAGTTGTCGTCGCCGTCAAGTTCAGAATGCTCCGACTCCGGGTCCGAGAACGTTAGCACGTCGATGAACGCATCCTGATCGGCTTCTATCGGCCAAACCTTCAGCCGATCTGTATCGGTAGTGGTCAGATCCGTGTCGTTGTACATCAGCTTCTCCACCAACGATGCCGACTCCTCGTGACTGAGATCGGTCGCCACGGAATGTACGGCAGACAGCAGAACTTGGAGTGTGATCAAGCGCTGCTGGCCATCGATAATCTCGCGCGTCTCCAGCTTTTGCGTCGGCGTCGATTGCTGATCGAGGACAATTGCTCCCAGAAAGTGTGGAGAGGTGTCCTGTTGGGCTTCCTGGCGTTCGATTCTGTTGCTCGCCCCTGCTTGTCGATCCATTAGTTCATCCACGACGAGTTGGAGATCCTCCCAGAGCGGCTTCCAGTGTTCTTCCTCCTTCCAGACGTACGGCCGCTGGAAGCGTGGAACGACGTACCGCGTGTCCTTCCGGAAGATGTCCTTGAGGTCAAGCGTGTCCGCTTTCATCGATGGCCAAATGTTCCGTGGATAGTTGTATAAATGATTCCAAGACTAACCCATCATCCGAACCCGAGGGATGGGAGCGGGAAGACATCACCATCGCGCGGGCCAATTTATAGATTCCCCAACGAATCTGTGGTATGGCCCGTGTTGGTTCGTCTTTGGGCCGAACCACCGCATCGTCGTGTGTTCACAGACAATTCATTGAAAGCTCATCGGTTTCTGGCGTCGAACCCCTTCGCACCGCTGTTAGAAACCCGGGCTATCTCAGAACTCTGTGAATATTCTCACCCACTCCCTCCGGCACTCAAAGGCGTCTCACCCCGTAACACAACGTATTCCGAGGGTTTTGCTCGAATTGTAGCGATTCGGGAAACGAGTACCAAATCAATCCGATCCTCTCTGGGCTTACCTTTAAAAGTGGCTGGCGGTTGTAGTTGTTCGGGTTCAATCCACTATGCAGACAGAAAAAACGATCAACCGCGCGAAGAAGATCGACGAATCGCTAGAGATCATCGCTAAGATCGAAGAAGTGATCGAAGTACCGCTGGCAGAGAGCCGGCGAGAACTACAGGTGGCTGGACAGTACGTCATGAGTGACTCGATGTTTGTGGAACAGATAGTACAAGCAATGACTGAGGCAGCCGGTTTCGCCATCGAGACGGGTCATGACGACCTGGCATCCGACGCCATCCAGAACGTGACTGACCTCGAAACGCTCGTCTCTGACGACGAGTAGGCGACTTCTTCGACGCTCATTCCCCCTCTCGAAACACCCAACGAAGCTCGCTCGCTGAGATGTTACTGCGAAGAACGCACACTTATGTGACTCCTGCTTAATGTTATCGACATAATATGCCCTCACTTGATAAGTCAGAACTCCATTCGCTTGTTTTAGAGTCAATTGGCAGTGACGTAGTCCAGAATAGCGGGATTGATTCAGACCCACCTTTTGAGGTGAACCTGGAGGATGAGGAACCAACTCGGTGCCGGTTCTACTTGTTCACTTTGACCGCTACTGGGTCAGAACACAGATCAAAAGACGAATATCGAATTGACCTAAGACTACCAAACCACGAAGGAGGAGATGTTTCCCCCGCAGCTCCAGACCGTTCGGGGGATTCCTTAATTCTACTTGGGGGGTACAACCCAGAGAGGGAAGTATTCGCTTTCTGGGACGATGATCTGTATGAGAGTTACAGTTGGGTTCGGCATCTACAGGTAAAGGAGGAAACCCTTGACGAAGCGGAAGCAAAAGGTGTCGGTTTTCAGCATCGTAACGGCGGTTCTGGAGGTGAAACCGTAATCGCGGCTAAGAAAGAATCACTTCGACGTGCAATCCGGATGCGGTATCGATTAGAACAGACCCGAGACCTTCTTTCAGAGTATCTCCCGGATGATTGGCGTAGCATCTCATCAAATAATGAATCGATGCGAATCCATCGCTTTGAGCTTTTTGCTGATTATTTCTTCACACAAACTGAACAGACACATACCATTCCTGCACGATGCAATCGCGCCGAAGAACTCTCGCACCCTATCACATCTCATATTTTGGAGCAGATCGGGTTATCAGATAGGTCAGCGTTATATGATGTTCTGTCGAAGGTGGGACATGATTGGCTGGGGGAACCAACGTCGCAAGATATCGAAGCAGAACGTGATTCAGTTGAAGAACAAATAACATCTGAGCCGACACTCACCGAAGAGGAAGAGGAGTTCAATAAGACTCAACGTCGTGCACGTGACTCTGCATTTACCGAGGCAGTGAGGGATGCATATGACGAAAGATGTGCTGTCTGTGGGAGCAAACGGGTATCGCCTGCCGGGAATCCTGAGGTCGAGGCAGCCCACATCTACCCGAAGAGTATGAATGGCCGTGATCACGTTCAAAACGGTATTGCTCTCTGTAAACTCCACCACTGGGCCTTTGATTGTGGGTGGATATCACTCTCTGATGACTACGAGATCCTCGTCAAGGATGAGTCAGGGTTAGACGGATATGATGAATTCAGTCCGCTGGAGGAAGATAGGATACGCCTCCCGGAAGAGGACGACAAGAGGCCACATCCGAAATTCCTGGCTGAACACCGCCAGATGAATGGCTTTGACTCTTAATCGCTATTAGATCGTTAAACTCCTTCGTCAGAGAGACCCGGAAGCGTCGTCTGGCTGCCAGTTTGGAAAGAGCCTGCCTCGCTGGGTTCATAGTTCATCACAAGACGTTCCGTGACCTCTGTGCTGCGGGTTTCGTTGTCATGCTGCTTGTTCATAAACTGAGAGCGACCTCTTTCCACAACGTGATACGTCTCTAAGCGTTCGGGGAGCCGCTGATAGGAGACCGCCCACTTCCCGTCCATTTCTTCGAGCGTATCGACGAATCGGTCATGGTCGAACTCCCCGTGGCGGTATAGAGCGTCGCCTTCATCAACATATGGTGGATCAGCGTAGAAGAAGGTCTCCTCACTGTCGAAGCGATCCATTAACTCTGCGTAATCCAAATTCTCGATCTGAACGTCTTGGAACCTCTCAGCGAATTCGTGGAGTTTCTCTGTCGCATTCCGGAGTTTTCGAGCCTTATTCCGTTGGCTTGCTGATGCGAACCCCGATTTTGTCCGATATTTTGAAGCGTATTGTGAATATCGGAGATAAAAGAACCTTCCTGCGCGCTCAATAGGGTCATCCGGACGCTCTCCAGAGTAGAAACCCTCCTTCCATTCTTCATGAAGATCTCTTGCGTAGGGAGTCTTGTTTAGCCATTCTATGAGTTCCTCTTCGTGGTCTCGAAGCACTCCGAAGAACTGAACAAGGTCCCCGTCTCTGTCATTGTAAACCTCTGTGTGGCTCTCCTCCTTAGTGACGAGGACAGCGGCACTCCCGCCGAACACTTCAACGTAGCACTGGTGAGCCGGGAAATGTTCGATGATCCAGGGGGCGAGATAGGCTTTCCCTCCCGGATAAGGAAACACCGACTTAGTCATACGTCTCCCTTCTCAACGCCCAGTTATAACACTTCCACCATCAGACGTTCCGTGAAGGGATGGAATCTTAATTCGTTGAGTGGAGTCGTGAAGACTGCACACTTAAGGGGATAGTTCTGTATTCCTTTACCATACTGAATCATGTCTGAACAATCTGGGCCATCGCCCGAGTTGTCTGAGCGGTCGGAGCTTCCAATTGAGAGAGGTTTCCCTATTGAGCGCGTGAATGAGTTGGCCGAGCGAGAAGGGCGAGCGAAGATGTACTACCGCCCCATCTACACGATGCACAAGTGGTGGGCCCGGCGGCTTGGATGTGTCTTCCGTTCGATCTCGCTCTACTCACTCCTTGACGACCCAGATGCAATAGATGTTTTCGAGCCAGGTGACAATGGGGAGACACTGGCGAGTTGGAATAGCGATGACTCTACCGAGTTGGATATTGCTTCCATTCTTGAACGGGTCGATATGGCGGATCCCGAGAGTCTTTGGGAGCTGTACCCAAAGGATGTCCGCGTTGAAGATAAGAAGGTGCTTGACCCCTTCATGGGGGGTGGAACTTCACTGGTTGAAGCATCGCGTTTCGGAGCAGAGGTAGTCGGGAATGATTTGAACCCTGTGGCCTGGTTTGTCACAAAGAAGGAGCTTGAAGCTGGTCAGACAAACGTAAATCAACTAGAAGCTGCCTTTGAGAAAGTGAAGGCGGAGGTTGCCGAGGAAGTCACCCAGTATTACAGAACGCCCTGCCCTAACGGCGACCACGACGCGGACGTAATGTACAACTTCTGGGTTAAGGAACTAGATTGTGTCTCCTGCGGCCACACCGTACCGTTGTTCAAGGACTATCGAGTTGCCAAGGGTCGTTACGAGAACGACGATAAGTACAACGTTCTCTGTCCTGATTGTGGGGCGGTTACTTTAGTGGACGACTGGCAGTCCGAGAGCCTCTGCGATTGCTGTGGTCATGGTTTTGTCCCGAAGAATGGGAATGTATCGCGGGGAGGGAAGTACAACTGCCCTGACTGCGGCCAGAAGTACGCAATAACAGACGCCATCCAGGAACAGGGTCCACCAGATCTCCGTCTGTACGCGGTCGAATACTACTGTGACCACTGCGAATCCACCGGTGGGGAACGAAGTGAATATAAGGGGTACAAACGCGTCGAAGAGGCGGACATCGAACTCCTCAATGAGGCTATTGAGGAATGGGAGAGTAGTGGTGACCTCCATAAGTACGTACCCGACGAAAAGATCCCGGAAGGAGCGATTACGGCGTCCTCTGAGCTGGCCGGGAATGATGTCTTTGACCACGGATACGAGTACTGGACTGATATGCACAACGAGCGCCAGTTGCTCTCAATTGCGAAGATCATGCG
This sequence comes from Natrinema sp. 74, assembly GCF_046097095.1. Taxonomy (NCBI): domain Archaea; kingdom Methanobacteriati; phylum Methanobacteriota; class Halobacteria; order Halobacteriales; family Natrialbaceae; genus Natrinema; species Natrinema sp. 74. Next base: position 1,117,738 of record NZ_CP175698.1, on the reverse strand, counting down.
GTCTATCGAAGATGTGGACCCCTCGTTGCGAGACTACCTCCTGTTGGCTCTAACGGACTCCCTTATGTTCCAAAATATGTTCTGTATCTATAACCAACCTGCAAACAAGGTTGAGGGAGTCTTCCGGATGAACTCGTTCGTCCCCACCTCAGAGACAATTGAGAACAATGTCTGGGGCGCTTCAGCAGGCCGAGGTACGTTCTCGAACTCGGTTGAAAAAGTGTTGAACGGTGTTGAGTATGGCTCTTCTCCGACAGAACGGTTCATTGAAGATGGGGAAACCCAAGAGACGGGGAAGTTCGCACAGCCAATCGGTGAGGAGTTTAGTCTTCACCAAGGGGATATGCGAAACCTCGATTTCGAGGATGAATTTGATGCAGTGATTACTGACCCGCCATACTATGACAACATCATTTACTCGGAGGTCTCTGACTACTTCTACGTCTGGCAGAAAATTCTGCTTGAAGATGAATACCCAGGATTTGGACACGACCAGACACCACGTACCGAATCAATCGTAACTAACCCGTATCTGGACAAAACAGTCGAGGACTTCGAAACTGAGATCGGGCAAGCCTTCGCCGTAATCCGACGAGCTCTAAAAGATGATGGTGTTCTAGCATTCACCTATCACCACTCTGATTCAGAGTCGTGGGGTGAATTACTTGCATCGTTATGTGCTAATGGATTCGAGGTCACAGCAACGTATCCAATCAGTGCAGACTCTAATAAGTTCATCACGGGTGAGGCCGTTTCCTTCGACATTGCTGTCGTGGCCCGCCCCATCGACGACACAGATCCCGCCTCGTGGAACTCCCTTCGCCGTGACATCTACCGGACAGCTCGCCGCACTCGCAAGCAACTCGAAGAGAACCGCGATCTCTCACGCGGCGACATCGGCGTGATGGAGATGGGCGCGTGTTTCCGCGAGTACTCCAAGCACCACGGGAAGGTGCAGCGTGACGGCGAGATCATGTCCGCCAAGGAGGTCGTCCAAGAAATCTACGGCATCATTCAGGAGGCCAGCGACATCGGCGTTGAAGACGTGTTCATCGATTTGCTCGACACGCCGAACCCCTCGTTCGACGACGTCAACAAGCTTTGCCGTGGGACGAATGCCACGCCGGAGGACCTCAAGGAGACACACCTATACAACCAGGACGAGGGCTTCGAACTCGGCACCTGGGACAACGAGAAGCGCCAGGCGTACATCCAGGAGCGCGTCAACGGTGACGGCGGCGAACACCTCTCGAACCTCGATAAGCTCCAGTTCCTGCGGTATCGCTACGAGAAGGGCCAAGCGGTCCAGAACTACGTCGAAAAGTGGGACGTCGATGACGACCTGCGGGAACTTGCCGGTCGGCTCGCCGACGTAACCGGCGACGACACGTACACGCGCGTGCTCGGGGACCGGGACATCACGAGTTACGGCGAATAGGAACCCCGACGCAGAACGCGAAGACAACGCTCGGTGGGGATTTTCGACAATCCATTTCGAGACTCCCGCTGAGAGTGCTTCTGTTGCTTGCCGCGCCCTTCTTCCTACAACCTGTCTAAGGCGAGTCGGCGATATGGTCGTGCCGTGAGTCTGCGTCCCGGGCCCTCAATCTGGATATTGGCCGTATAGGCTCTGTTGGGGCGATATAACGGTGTTCTCAGGGCAGAGGTTTTTACGCACCTGGTTATTTCACCTATGCCGAACGATGAGGGCAAAACAACAGCTCGAAACGGCGGGTCGTCGGCGAAGGTGGTCAAGAATTGACTCTGTCCCCCTTCTGACTCGAATCGTTCGATCAGCCGTTTTCTCGCGCGTAAAGAGTGGTAGTTGCGATGAGTGACACTGATCATCGGGTTCTGCTCGTGGGATCGATCCAACCATACTGCACGTTCTCGATCTCGCGGGACGAACGAGATACCCTTCTCCGGCATGTGACCAGAGAGATGGACAAGCAACGTTCAGATCCGACTAGGGACAGTATAGCACCGTGGTTGGAAAATCTGCGGCCCGTGATTGAGGAGTCCGTTTCGACACTCCGACTTGATATGTCGGACCACGCTAATCTGTCCACCCTCTTTACCCAGGTGATGGACTCAGAAGGCCTCCTGGAGCGGTTCCGGGAGGCAACTCCCGAGTGTTACTGGTGTGGTGATTCTGCCGACCGGCAGATAGACTTCCATGACTACTATCTCGTATTGGTCTGTAGCGAGTGCCTCGAAACGATTGATTCGTCGGATGGCCACTATCTTCTACAGGATCTCGATCCTACAATTACCCCTTCGACGACAATCGACTGTCGGGATGCCTCCGCCCACCAAGGAACGAACGAACAGCAGTCCACCTTGTTACAGTTCACCACCTCGGACTAATCGCTGACCACGAGTGAGCTCACGCTACCGTATCCATTTTTGTCCCTTCGGAGACGTTGTATCCGTAATGGCAGGCCCCGGACAGATACCCGGACGCTACAATCTTGTTATCGAAGGTGCGTATGAGACCTTCGAGCATCAGATTCCTGTGGAAGAGTTTGTACAGCAACTCCAAGAAGACGATGTTCCGGATAGTGTGAGTGTTGTTGGTCTCGCAGATGCCTTGGCGGATGAGGATCTGGCGAATGAGTTGGCCCATGACATGGATCGACGTGCAAACGATTTAGAGTACCAAAGTCCGACAGTGCAGTTCGTCGTCGAAGGTTCGTTCCATCGAAGTGGAAAAACGTACGATCTCCGGTACGAGGACGAACTTCACTCTCTCCAGCAGGTTTTCGGCCCCCAACTTGAACGGAAAGAGGATGGCAAGTGGCTCGTGGCACCGTTCTGACCAGAAGCCCTGAACCACGGAATCAATAGTCCACGATTTGTGCTGGCGTTAGTGTGATTGAGTCAATCTCCCCTCTGGCAAGCTCCTGTTTGAGACCGTTTTCACTGGTTAGTCGAAGCTTCGCTTTCGGGCCCGTATTAACTGCTTCAACGGATGCTGCATAGTACGATTCTTTCTCACCATCTACCCAGCATTCGACTTGAAGCTCTCCTCCTTCGACGTCGCCGCTCCACTGACGATCAACGTAATTCTGCCAGCAGTCTTCGCAAACCACGTCCATCTCTGTCTGAAGATCACCAGTAAAGGACTTAGGTTCGAACGAGATTTCATAGTGGAGAGGTCTCCCCCGACAGAGACGACGAGCCCCGATTAGTACCCCACCACCATCCCGACGAATTCTAACCAAGCAACTTCGAACGCCTGCGATATCATCGTCACCAAGGTCTACATACGATTTGCCGAGCTGGTCACGGCAACGTTCGCACGTTATCGACTCCTCTATAACGTCCTCTTGGAGTTCGAAGTGATCTCCTTCAATAGGAATTTTCTCTTTATCACAGAGACTATTCCAGCCGAATCCTTCGCTCGGAGGCAGATTATTGTCGTAGAAGACGTGTGTCGTTCCTCCGTTGGTCGTCCACTGGTACGGTGTTTGGTACATACTATCTCTATAAAAGCTTCAATGGGCCTTCTTTCTCAACGTCTCCCCCTCCGTCTAGGAAGTAGAGGTCGATCCACTCTTGCCCCTGGTCACGACAGAACACCGGTACGCACGTCGTCGTATGCTCGTAGCGCTGTTCACACCGCGTTTCAATCTGTTCTCGTGTCCAGTCGCCATCTTGCTCTAAGTCGTACCGGTTTCGGACCTCCCAAGAGTGTTCGTCGGCGGCAGCCTTGAGAACACGCAAGGAGAAATCCCGAGCATCCTTGAACGTGAACGGACCGCTCATCGACTTTGCGTTGCTCAGATCCGTCTCTTCGACGCCATCGAGGCACAGTCGGTTCTCCGCAACGGCGCGGAAGGCTTCGAGTTCAGCGGATTTGCGGACGAGTACGTCGTGCAGATAGTCGTGGACGACGTCGCCGTATCCGCCCAACGTGAACTCTTGCTCGGGCGAAACGATTTGCAGTTCGGCACCTGTTTGGGTGACTCGCCGTCGCTTCGGTTCAAGGAGCGGACACAGGAACGCGAATCGATCGGAGTGAAGCAGATACGCGTAACTGAAAAGCCGTGATCTGGACGGGGATTCCTTCACCGGATCGTGACCCTCTGCGTAGTATTTCGAGTCCAGTACAGCCAGTGTCTCGTCACCTTCCTGCAGGGCGTGGTCCGGTTCATGGTATATCTGCCCTTCACCCTCGAACGGGTTCACCGATGGTGACCGAACGGGTGTCACGTCGTCGAGGTCTCCGAGGTGGTCGTAAGACTTGATGTACGAGAGTTCGCGCTCGATGACGACCTGCGAGTACTGCTCGAACAGCGACTCCATATTCAGGACGTAGTCCACGACCAGCTCTCGTGGGCCGTCACGGAGTTGCTGGCCGAGCGACGACGACATCACTGCCTTGGCGACGTCGAACGCCTTCTGGTAGTACCGTCGCTGCTTTGGAAGGGCGCTGAGCGAGAGGTGTCGATACTCGTCCATCCGATCCAACCCGCTGCTAACACCTATACTCTCCAGGCGCTCCACCTCGCGGTGTACTTCCGAGAAGATTCGATCGTATGCAGGGTGGTCGTTTTCGTGGGTGTTCTGTCGGAAGAGTCGAAGGAGCGTCTTTCCAGCGAAGTGGAGCAGCGAGTTCACCGCGTTGTCGTACTCGGTCTCGTTGCGGATCCAGTGTGGCTCCAACGTCCCGCGCCCGTGGTTCAACAGCGTTTGTTCGACGTCGATCTCCCCACGTCCATCGAGACTGTCGAGCCGACGAATCACCAGGTCACGGATGTAGCCCTGCCGGTGAATCGTCTCCAGGCCATCCAAGTAGTTGATCGCCAGCACGACAAACACGTCGTCAAGATGGATATCGTCGGAGAGGAAATCCTGCAGCGGGATCCCGTGATACTCGATAGACCGGTTCTGGTTGTAGACGGCCAGGAGCATGTCGAAGATGTGTTCCCAGTCGATCTTCGGATCGACCTGGACTTTCGACGACGGCGTAAGGCTCACGACGCCGATGATGTCCGTCGCCTCAACGTGGAGTACCTCGTTTTCGTCGCCGTCTACTGTGACCGTGACAACTTCGTACTCCTGCTCACCATCGAGTGCCGCCTGGCTCTTCGTGAAGACGCCGGGGCTCTCCTGCGTGAAGGACGCGCGACGAAGCTGGTCCCCGATGGACGACGGACAGCCCTCTATCCGGATCTCCCCGCGCTCAGGGACGTTGAAGGTGTCCTGCCCGTACTCGTAAACTTCGTCAACCGTACTCATTACTCGTAGGAGCCCATCTGGCGTCGTTCCTGTTCGAGTTCCCGTTCGGCGAGCTCAGCAGCAGAGGCGAGATCGAACTCCTCGAACTCGCCGTTCATCGCGCGGTAGTGTTCCGCGATCCGCTCGATCTGTGGGAACGCGGCGGCGTTCAGGAGTCGCGGAACGATGTACGTCCGGAATGCTTGTCCGACCGCGTCTGTCTGGTCGTACTCGTACTCTCCGCCTTCCCGACAGCCGACGCCGAGGAAGACGGCGATGTCGCGGTAGTGCATCGGACCGAACCGCATGATCGACCCCTGCGACGTCGATTCATGGCCGTGATTGATTCCCTGGTAGTCCCGCTCGAACAGCCGGAGAATCTCGCTTTCTCCAAGATCTGTGTGGTCGGTGACGTGCGTGGTAATCCAGTCTTTGAAGAGCTGTCGGCGCTTGTCTTCCTCATATTCGTCCAACTCGATCATGGCGAACCGGCGGGTGATCGCGTTGTCGAGTTCGTTCACTGTCCGGTCGGACATGTTCATGGTACAGATGATATTCACACGCTCGTCCAGCTCAATAGTCTCACCTTCGTCGGTCTCGAAGATGGTCTGGTGGGGGTTCTCGATTGCAGTGTACAGCGGACCAAAGATCTTCGATATGTCCGCTCGCGTGATTTCATCGAGAATGACGCCGTATTCGACGTCGAACCGGCGAGCACGCTGAACGGCTTCGGACACGCACCCGAGTTTCGTCCGGTAGCTTAGCGAGTCACCGGTGTAGTCCGGACTGATGCCGCCGATGATGTCTGACGGTGTCCACGAGGGAGTGGCAGTGTTGAGGGTGTATCCGATTCCAGTCTCACGAGCGAGTTGCTTGGCAAACGTTGTCTTCCCTGTCCCGGTCGGGCCATACAGGACGACTGGTTTGCCAGTTTCGAGTGCTACTTTCGCGTTCCGCTCAACGTCGTTCGGAACGAGTATCTCTTCAGGTGTTTCGTCACCGCGGAGGCTCACGATACGTTTGAGCCGATCTGACGCCAAAGAAGACTCAAGTACGGCCCGTCGAACCTGGCCCAGACCACGCTCTCCGTCGTGGACCACGTCGAGTTTTTCCTCCTCAATCAGGTACTCTAGTACCTTCTCGTTCTCCGCGCTCTGGATTGCTTCGACGACGTCGTCGGTTACACGGCGAAGAATTCCGACTTCGTCTTGCGCATCCTCAAGCGTATAGTCGTCCGACGAGTCACTCATTATCGGATACAGGTAGTTCTGAGTATATAAAATCCCGTTCAAGAGCCAAGCAGATTCCTATTGGCCCACAGGTGCCAATATTCATCTAACCGTTCTTATTGACGCTGAGATATCGCTCTCCCCTGTCCATTATACCGGACATCGTTGATGGGGCAATATCCAGTTCGTCCTCCACTTCACGGTAGGTCGATCCAGTCTCGACCATACGGATTGCTTCGAGAGTAGTGACGAGTGACTGGCCGCACACGCCATTACGGCCGGGAATGGGTCATGTCCCCACCACGGACCGGGATCCGTTCGCTCTCTCTTTCCGGGGAACGCCGCCCCTACGGACGGCAGTTTGTCGACGCGCGCCTACTGACTTCAAAGGTGGCATATTCCGTTGCTTGGTGGGTCGATAGGCGCAGCGCACACTAAATACCACGACGGTCAGTCTTGGATTTGTGAGACTAGCGTATCTCGGCACACCGGACTGGAATGCTTTCTCCGTCGTACTCACCAGGGTAGCCGCGGTACAGTGTCTGTTACGGACAGACTCGATTGTTCTTTTGTGCTCGTAAATACCGAGACAGGTAGGTTCGACCGGGCGGATCGACGTACGTACTCGGGTACGTACGTGATCACGTACATCAAGCGGACGCACACTACTGCGTCCAGGCGAACCGTTGAACAACCGCCGATCCGAATGAGTCCCGGCCCACCACGACCGGGACTTCCACTCTGTTCGGGAACACAGCTGCCCCGTGTGGGCGGCATTTTGTCGACGCGGTCCTACCATCTTCAAAGGTAGTATATCCCACTGCTTGGCGAGTTGGTCGATGCGGCGCAACGATACACAACTGTTTACGATCACCAACTTGTGAGGCCGGTGTGCCGCACTCTGCGCAGCGGAGGGAATCACTCTCTTCCTCGTACTCGACCGGGTTGTTCCGGACTACAGTGTCTGTTATGCTCATACTCGTGTTTGTGTGTGGGCTCGTATGAGCCCCCGGCGTGGGGTGTCTACCTACCCACGTCCTCATGTACACGGCGACGTACTCGGGTACGTACGCGGTTACGTACAGTCATCACGTACGCGGGCTTATACGTACGTGCGCAACTATGGATATTGGACCGTCGGGCGGACGGGCACGTAATCGGCTATGGTCGATGATCCGTATAAGACAAGTAACACTGCCCGCGAAAGGAGGGGGTATGTCCGGAACTCTGCTTAACAGTAGTCGCCAATACGATTCCTTTATTCAGTGGTAGCGGTGAAACACGCGTTCCGTACATATGCATACTAACCGGCTAGTTCCATCAGAGAGCATTGAAACAAACTCTCTGGGAATCTTTCTATGACACATTCTTCCTGCTTGCCACCCCAATTATGTAGTATAGGTTATATGCTGCTCTCAAATGTTGAAACGCTGTTTTACGTGGAGTTATCATTTGGGAAACGCGCACTGTAACGGGGGGTGTCCGGAACTTTTTGCAGGCATGAGAGTAAGCCGGGTACTCCCTGGTTGAGGGCACGATATAACCGCTTGCGTACCCTTGTTCCCACCGAACGGTCAGTACAGACAAAGTAGGCTCCGAGCCAAATTGTGAAAGTGTTATCCGGAAGAGTGTGAACACACGGAAAACACGGCTGACAAGACCCATAACACTGAAACTCGCAATCCTTGTAAAACAGACCGGTCGAATCTGGACTGTGAAACGCGTTACAAGGACTGCATTTGCAGTGATCAACCCGTGAAGCTGGGGGTGAAGAGACTATACAGGAGTGTGAAAACACCGTGAAGCGGCGCGTCAACTCGCGTAAAGCTGAACCAAGAATTCGTGCAGAGGAGACCGACGCGGTCAGGGTTAGTGTTACTGTCAGTAGACTTCACCGGTCGGAACACTCACTGAACCGTCGCGGAACCACGGCGTCGCCATGTCCCAGTTCGCCAAGTCGTAGTCCTTGAACGTCTGTAGCCGCGACTGCCGTGGGTACCGGGCCGCTTTCTCACGGCCACCGTCACCGCGTCGCTTCGATTTATTCCGGTCAACCAGCTTGAACTTCCCGTGCTGCTCGCACCGAACCTCACTGAGACGCTTCGCTTCGCCATCCAGCGTCGCCTGACGCGCCCGCGAACGACGGCCAGCCGACTGGTCACCCAAGTACCGCGTCGTCTCTGGTGACAAGACAGTGTCCTCTAACAGCAACTGCTGACCCGACGCTTCCACACCGATCGCTTCATCGTCACCGGCTTTGCTAATCGCGTAACACCAGAGGTCCATCGAGGTCCGCCACTTCTCACCGTCAGGGCTCCGTTCGATGAGCCCCTTGTCGCGGAGGTAGCACTTCATCTCCATTGACAAGCTCGATTCACCCCAGCCCCAGGCCACAACTGGAGGGGCGAGGTTCCTGCGGATTTCTTCCCAGTGAGCCGCGAGCTTCCCTTCAGTCCGCTTCCGAAAGTTTCTCGCACGGTCCGACTGCCACGTCACCGTCTCGTTCGATGTTGATGTTGACAATCTCGATCACCCCGTTAGACCGTTCGGAGACGGTCTTCAGACGGCTCGTACACTTCCCCTTGCTTCTTCAACTTCGCCAGCTCGTGACCGAACTTGTCCTCACTCAGCCCTGCATCCACAGCGCGCTCTTGCACTCCGTCAACCGGGGCACCATCTTCGTGTTTGTCTTCGACGGTCTCGATGATGTCCTTGAGCTCCATCACGCGGTCGCGCTGCACATCTGCATCGATGGACGGACTGTTACCGTCAGTGTCACCGCCATCCGTCAGGACACTCTCCTGCTGGCTCTCAGCGGCTTCTGACGCGCCGTCAAGAGTTTCCTGTCCGTCACCGGGTTCCTCACTGTCAGTCCACCCAACACCCGGCTGGATCGACTGGAACTCCGTCGTTCCTGCGTCGATGAGGAGCTGGGTCTTCCCATCGTACTCGTCCACCTGCACGTTCGTGAGTCGGTATGTGTCGCCTTCCTCAATAGCATCAGGCGACCCGTCCTCGAAGTCCACGACTTTGATCGCAGTTGACGTGTCCTTCACAGTCCCACGTGCTTCGATGGCCGGGTGATCCGGGGTTTCCCAGTCCGTCACGGTGACCGTCACAGTTTCGTACCCGGTCCCGTCGTTCGCGCTCAACCCCGCAACCGGAGACGCATCCGGGTCATCATCGTCATCGTCACCGACAAGTTCCGGGTCGAATTCTGAATCGAAGTCATCCGAATCAAGGAATGCACGGATGTCGAACGCAGCAATCGCGTCTTCCGCGCGGTCGGTAAGGATACCGACCGCACGACCGACTCCCGTCGTCGGCTGAGACGTGCACGCTACGTACGTGTCTTGCTCTTCAGCCTCACCGAATCGGTCCGTGTAGTCCTTCGCGCTCCCGAGAAGATCCTCGTTCAGGTCGTGGTCGCGGATGTACTTGCTGACGGCGTCGAACGACTGATTCACGTTCACCCGGAGTTCTTCACCGGCCTTCCCGGCACGCACAACCGTGTAGTGCGTGCCCTTCTCCAGGTAGTCGGCGACTGCGGCGCGCTGCACCAGTTGCGTGAACTGGTCGATGTGCGTCTCACGCCCATCGCCTTCCACGTCTGCGACGTATCGGAGCGCATCATCGAGATCGTCTTCCGACGGGAGGTTCGACAGGTCTGCACCAACTTCTTCAGCGAACGACCGCATCACGCGGAACCCGAACGCGACCGTCTGCAGCCCCTGCACCTCCAGGTCATCGAGTTCCGTGTCCCATTCGGCGAGTTTCGCGGACACGTACTCACGCGCCGAGAACCACGCGTCCTCGAACTCGTCGTCACTCATCCCGGCGACGTACTGGTAGTACTTCACCGCGTGTTGCTCTAACCCGTAGTTCGCGTCCGGGAACGTGACGTTCCCATCCTCGTCAGTGACCGCGTCACCAGCGAGTTCCTTGAACCGCTGATACTCCGGTGCCCCACTCTCTGTCGGGGCGTTCGTGAACGTCGTGCTAATCGCACGGCGCTGCTCCGCGCTGCCGCGGAGCGACGTTTCACCGGACACGCACACCGGGGCTTTGAGGTGGTACTCGACCGTGGACTGGTCCGCCCGACCACGCTGCTCAACACCACCAGTAGCGACCTTCCGGAGGAGTTCGTGCAGGTTCGACTGCTGCCAATCAGGCATCTCACTGGTCTTGTACTCGTCAAGCCAGATCGGCACGCCGTTACTGCTGCTGAACGTCTTAATCTGCGCGAACTTCGTGTCTGTGGCGCTGAACGGCTTCTCTTCCATCCCGAACAACCGCTGCAGTACTTTCAGCGTGCCGGACTTCCCAACACCGGACTCGCCGGTGATGAACAGCAGGTTCATCGACCCGCTCGTGTCAACGATGCGTTCGCGGTGCGGGGCGGCGAACCACCACCCGAGAACCGGAACGAATCTCTCCGGGTCTCGCGTCCGGGTGAACAGTTCCAGCATCTCCGCGACATCACCGTTAACAATCTCGTCAACGTCGTGGTCGCCCGGGTTCGCTTCGAACTTCCGTTCGCTCGCAGCGTCCTGCTCTACGAAGACTGTATCCGGCTCGTCAACCCACCCATCAACACCGAGGACTCCGTTCGGCGTCACGAACTCGTCACCGGACCGGGCGAGCCCCATCGACTTCTGACCGGCCAGGTTGGGAACATCCTGGCGGCTGATGTACTTCCGCAGCAAGTCCATCACGTCCGTCTCGGCCCTGTTCGACTCGATCGTCGTCGAAAACCGCTTTGCGAGGACTTCGTCTTTGAACCGCCGGGCGTCGTTGAACACTCGCGGTTCAATCTGCAGTTCGAACTCTGACTCTGTGGGTTCTTCCGGCCGCACTTCGACGTTCGCCATCCGGTCCTCGCCTTGGACCGAGAGGAGTGACGTGACATCGAGTTCGAAGTTCAACAGCGTCGTGCAACTTGCCCACCCGGAACTACTGGCTTTCACGAGCTTCCCGTCGTAGTTCACAATGTCCGTTCTCGCGTCCCACAGTTTCCGCGTGAGGGTTCTGTGACGGTCAAGGAGCGCACACGAACTTCCATCTAACCGTGCTGCGAGGGGTTCTTTGATGGCGTCGTAGTCGTCGTCCGTTAACCGCGGAATCGCATCACGAACGGCCTTAATCTCACTCCCTGACGGCCATTCTGCGAGCGCTTCCTCTTCCTCTTCGGACAACTCTTCATCGTCATCCTTGTCGGAAAGGTCAGGCTCCTCCGGGCGGTCCTCGACCGGATTGAATTCTGCAGTGAACTCCGCCACAGTCTCTGCAGCCTCACGCTCACTCGGACTCCGCGTGTCATGCTTGCCGATCGGGCACGAGTCTCCACACGACTCTCCTTCATCGAGGACCCCGTAACCACGGAGCGTTGACAGTGACGGCGGTGCGTACCGACCGGACTCCATCATCCCCGCGATGTGATCGACTTGGTATTTCGTCTCCTCTTCATCAGCGCTACTGGAGTCTCCACCCGGCGCGTACTCGTCACACATGTGACCCGCGACGTCTTCGGCGTCATACCCTGCTGCGAGACCGCACATCGCAGCCATGAGGTTCACTTTGTGCGTGTTCCCGTGGTCGTCCGGGGCTTTCCGACGGAGCTGCAGTGCACGACCGTAACAGGCCGGGAGGTTCTCCGGCGACTCTGATGGAAGGTCTCCGTCCCAATCAACACCGCCTGACCCCGGCCGATACTTGAGCGCCTGCTTCCCATCGTACGTGATGTCCTGCAGGACGTCCTGCGGGTCGATAACACCGATTATCTCGCCGTCTTGTACGAGTTCGTAACTGGACTCAACACCTGGGACGTCGGTCGGTGCGACGACGTGACCGCTCACAGCGGAGCCTTTCACGTCGATGTCGTACGGCACGTCCGGGGCGAGCTCGAAGTCAGATGGGCTCAACGACCCGACTGGCTCCGCGACCCACGCATACACGTGGAATCCACCGTGCTGCGACTTTGCAAACGGGATCCCGTTCGGTTCCCCGGTTTTCCGCGCGGCTTCCTCAATGTCTTCGACCCCGTCACCTTCGTCCGGGTCGTCTGCCTTGTACAGATCGATATCAATGATGAGGAGTGACCGCGGTTCCTCACTGCTGTAGTCCTCGATATCGACGATCGCCCAGTTATCTTCCGGGTGCGCTTGCACTTCCTCGTGCGTGTGGACGTGCTCGGCCGCGTCGAAGTCCTGCGAGTACCCGCCCCACGAGTGCTTGGGGCGTTTGTCGTCAGGTCCGCGTGTCTGGATGTATCGCAGTGACTCGTAGTCGAATGCGAGGTCGTCTACCAACTACCTTCACCTCCGTTAACGCGTTCGACGTCATTGAGCGGCGCAACCCGCGGACTTGCGTCCTGTGCGTGCAGTTCTGCGTACTCCTCGTTCATGCGGGTGATCTTCCATATCTGATTGTCATGGTTGACAAGGTCTCCGGTGCCGATGACCGTCCCTCCGTCAGCAACCAGTTCACGGTCGCTTTCACGATCGTCAATGAGGAGGGCTTCGGCGTCGTCAGATGTCAGCACTGCCTTCACGTTATCGAGGTTGATGCGCGCGTCGATACCCTGGTGACGTGTATCCAGGTACACTGCTAGCTGACCGTCAGTGTTGACGAATTGGTGTGCGGCGTCGATGACAGTCCCGTCTTGCATCAGGACTGTCGCCGGTATTTCTGATTCGCTGCGTCCACTCTTATTAGGTTGGCTCTCGTATGTCATTCTGTGAACCCTGTGGTGAGGTGTTCACACGGCGGTTCCCGCGGGCACTGCCCGCGTTAGATTCCTTTGCATCGTCAACTTGGCAGATGCGAGTTTGTGGTGAGTGGCGACACAGTGATCGCGGGTCGCCGCCGTGCTTGTCATGTCATAAGAACAGGTAACAGATAAACGATCGCGCTAAGGTTCAAGTGGGTAAATCGAACAGGCGGTAGAGGGCCTCTAATTGATGACTACAATCCTCGTGCAGGTAGTCACCGACACCTATAACAATGAATTTTCGAAGAGCCATTCCACCATCATGCGATTCTCGAAATTCCATAACACGCCACACGCGAGAGATCGAGTGACCCCGTCACCAATGTTCCATAGCCCGTCACTCCCCACCGTCACGCGACCGATTTTACAGAGACGTTACTCAATTTTACACCCCGTTCAAACAAGTGTAAAATGTGATTCGGCGTCTCAAGTCTCAATACCGGAGAGTCCCCTTTCTGATTTACAGTTTTTACGGATTTTACACCTCTCATATGGAGGGGTATGTGCAAGATGGACCTCCTGCGGGTTACTCCGTTCGTGTCGGTATGTGTCTCTGTATACCCCCTCCGTTGAGATAGCGTAAAATCTGTAAAATCCGTATGCAACTGCTCGCCATGTTGCGGTTTTCGTTTTACAATCGGGTGTAACCCGGTGTGAACCGAGGAGGGATCCTGTGTAAAACCAGTCGTCGTTGGATATCGATGGGAGGGCGCGGCGGCTGCCACGCTCGATTGTGTTCCCCTCGCTAGTGCGTCTGGATCGATGGTCTCGATGTTCCTACTGTCGCTTGCGTGCGCGTGAGCGGTACGTGTTGGTCGATGAGGTTATGACACGTGTTCTGTCGTGGTAGTGTTACGCGGCGTGTGAGTGGTTTCTGAGACGTATCCTCATTCGTGTTCGTGTTACTGTCGGGGTGAGCCGGTGGTGACGTGTGAGCGGTTGTTGTCGTTGACAGGGTCGTTGCTGTCGATTGTGACTGTGACGACGTCGTCTGCACCCCGGGGTGGGTGCGTGACACTGTGGTTACTGCTTCGAAGCCCAGCGGCGTCTGAGTGACCACTACCACTGTCTCTCTCACGCGGAGGGTAAATCCCTCTACATCACCCCCCATCTTTGGACGAGATCGGCCGATATACTACCCTGGCAAACGGGAGCTACGCGCTTAGAGCGCATGCCAGGGTGGTATACCGCCTTAGCTACCCTGGTTCGATTCGCGGCGATTCCACGGCTGATGTCCGATCGCGGGATTTTGCATTGGTTCTCGAAATGGTCTCTCGGGAGTCGTTGAGCTGCGCGGCGCATGAGCGCAGTCACAGTGACACTGAAACGTCTCAACTTCCTGGGAGGTAAATCCTCCAACCCCACTACACCTAACACCCTCTTCGGACGAAACCGGCCGGTATAGACCCGCGCCAAACCAGTGTTACGCTCTTAGTTTGCTTGGCGCGGGTTCTAAAGTTCTTAGAACCCGCGCCACGATTAAATAGCTCAACGATTTGAGATGGGGTGGTGAAACGGGTTCTGCGTGGGGTTTCTGCACCCCCAGTTTCGTTTCTGCGGGGTATTCTGCGACGTGTTTTCGTTTCCGCCGGGGTGTTCTGCGAGTGGTTTCCTCCTGTGCCCGCAGAATCCCCCGCGAAACCTTATACCGGGCGGCACAGAATCTCTAACCGTGAAATCATGCCACAGGTAGATATCACAGAGTTCGGAACTGATGACGGCAACGAAGCAGAGAGTGACACTGCAGGGAAGGCCTTCGTCGTTGTCGTGACGGCAGAGACGTGGGGTGAGGTGGACGACTCGCTACGCCCAGCGCTCGCAGCGACACGCACAGTCGCTGGATCTGGTCTCGGAGCGGCGGAACGCGACGACATAACGCGAAGTGTCGTCAATCAGGAGGTCGAATTACCTGCTACTGTAGGTGTCGATCGGCAGGGGCTTATTGGGGTGGGGTCGTCAGCGAGTGATGTTGACATTGACAGTGCGATCGGGTACGCTACGCGGAGTGAGATCCCGCACTTCTTCGTTAACAACCTCGTCACTCTCGGTGAGTCACCGGGTGAGATTGCCGATCGGGTCAGGGAGTTGGTCGATGCTGGTGTTGAGGTGCACGTCGTCTCGCAAGGATTCGACATCACTGAGGATAACGCAGACGCGGTACTTGGGGTGCTGGATGGTCTCGATACCGATGGATTGGAGCTGCAGCGGCGGGCGGACGTCAGGGACGTGCAGCGCTGGTTGCCGGACAACGCTCAGGCTGGCCGCCCGCCGCTAGGGTATGAAAAAGTCGATGGGGAACTCGTCCCAGGCCCGCGGTTCGATGCCGTTCGCGCGGTCATCTCGGTGCGATTGAATGAGGATATCCCGAAGCAGAAGGCTGCGGATCGGTTAGGAGTGTCACCGAGAACGATCACTCGTGCTGAGGAGAATGCTGGTCGTTACGGTCTCGATGACGGGGAGGGTGACACTGAGGAGTAACGTGGGCGGGCCTGGGGTGCCTGTCCCGTCACCCACGGGTTACAGCCAGTCGATGCGTTCTCTCCGCTGCCGCATCCGAGATGTAGAATCTCGATGGTCGTATCTTTCTTCGATTATGTCTGTCCCGACGTTCATCCGGTCACTGACGACGTCTGCAGGGACATCTGACGCGAGATAATCAGTGATCGCTCCGTGTCGAATCGAGTGCGGAGCAGTGCTGGACGGGCACTTACTCGCAGCCATGTTATCCATTGCTTCGCACTCGTCCGGATCACGGTCATGCGGGCAGTCACCGCCACTATACGTGCACGGGCGGGTGACTCGGTACACGTTAAGCCGGATCGTATTCTTCGTGATTCTCCCGAATTCCGTCGTCAGCAGCGGGTCTCTGCGGTGGTCATCCTGCACGTCGTGACGGTGATGATCGATGTGATCATCGATAATTCTGCAGGTACGCGTGCTGACAGCGACCGCGCGCTCCCCTTTCCGCTTGTTCTTCAGTGGAGTGTCGGTGTCCGGGTTGTGTCGGAGTTCAATATATTCGTCTCGCGGGTGGTAGTGTTGCAGGTCGATTGCTCGTGCAGCTCCCATCCGCATCCCGGTTTCCCAGAGGATGCGGAAGAGAACATGTTGTAGGCTCGCGTACTGGTACTTATCGAGGTACTGCAGGATTTGCTCGGCCTTCTGTCGGGGGACCGTGTCGGTGCCTCTCGCGCCTGGGTCCGCGAGGGATGGGGAGTTAACAGTGTCATCGAGACCGTCGATACATCCGTTGATGCTGACGCAGAACCGCAAGAAGACACGGAGCGTGTCTAGGTTCGATTTGAGTGTTACGTCACTCACCGTCTGTTTCCGGTGGATTTTGAAGCGTTGAACATCGCGGCCGGTGACGTCGTTCAAGTTGTCAATATCTTCTTGGTCGCACCATTCCACGAAGCGTTGTAGCCTGTATCCGTGGCTTTGGAGCGTTGCGTCTGAGAGTTCGCGTTCTCGATCTTGTTTGTACAGTTCAACTGCGTCGCGCGGTGTGAGGGGTTCAAGCCCGTCGTCGGGAGAGTTTCGTGCCATTGTTCTGGGGCACGGGCGGGTTGGCGGGCCAAGCGCGTGCGCTGCCGTCGGCCTTTGTTGGTGGAAGCGGAGCGCAGGGGGCGGAGCCTGCGGAGCCCCCGAGCACCGAACCGCGAAACCGACCGGAGCGTTGGCCGTAACCGCGTTCTCGTGAGCGAAGCGAACGAGAGTCTGCGAGACGAACGCAGTGAGTCTCGCTCGATTCGAATTCGCGCCGGCCCACTTCTCCCGCATTTCTACGCCTTCGAACGACGGCCTTCGGGTGGCCGTAACCGCGTCCTCGTGAGCGAAGCGAACGAGAGTTTGCGAGACGAACGCAGTGAGTCTCGCTCGATTCGAATTCGCGCCGGCCCACTTTTCCCGCATCGCAAAACCCGCGAGCGACGCGTGGTGCGTCAGCGCCACGGATACGCGAACGGCGAAGCCGTGAGCCACAGCGAACGGTCTGCGAGGCGGGGAAACGGATCCAAGCAGATTCGAATTAGAGAGGAGCGTCGCTCCGACCGTGGTTCGATATCTGTGCCGGCCTACTGGATACATAGCCTTTTCCCGCCTTTCTGCACACTGATCGGGCGCTTGCGAGTCGGCAGGCTGACACTGTGTGGGACAACGTAGAAGCCGGCGTTCCCGAAATAGTACTCCGAAGCAGCGGTCACGACGATCGCTCAAGGGCGGTCCGATCCGACGCCTCGCTTTCCTCTGTGTTGGTCGCGATCGCCTCGAACCCGAAGAAGAGCAGCGATTCGGTTCGGAGAGTGACGGGCTTCGAACGAGCGGTCTATCGGCTTCACGTCAGACCGGACCTCAGTTCGGCGAGGGTTCAGCCGTCTCGAAGGCAGGCAGGGTCGATCGATGGCCGACACCACTCGTGTCTTCGGATTCGGCCGAGATATCCGTATCGTCCGAGCGGCACTTATCGTAACAATTAATGCGAATTGCCAGAAACAATATAGTGCCTCCGGCCCCCCATTCCCCACTTCCCCATCCGGAGGCCACCCTCACCACCGTTTTCACCACCGTTCCATTTCGAAACGACGCCGGTCGCAGTCTTCGATTGCTGGGTCCGCAGTGATCACCGTCACCTACCAGCGTAGCGACGCGAGAATCATTGGCAACCATCGTCAATCATTGCACTGGCCTGCGCGGCTTCCGTGAGCCTCTGGAACCCGTGTCCGATGGCGGCTCGCAGAGCCTCGAACGCCCGCTCGAGAGCGGCGAGTACCGCCACACGACACGGTCGATGCGGAATCGGCCCGTCTCTTGCTCAGTACGGCGACCTTGTGCTTGTAAGTGCCAGCATTATGGCTGCCGACGCCGTACGTTCTGTGGCCGGGGTTCGCCGAGAGACTGCCGTCAGTACTGTCTCTGCCATCATACCTACCCGGCCCGCCGTTTTGAGCCCGATCTGCGGCTCCGACGCGATAGACGCCACCTCGAGCCGACGGCTTTCCGAATCGAACGGGTCCCCGACACAACGCACGCTACGCGGTTCACAAGCGTGGCCGCGGTGAAGGGACGGACGCCGAAAGCGACGGCCGCGTCGAACCACGTTCGGTCGACGTCCCGGAACGCGGCGAATTCCCCGTTCAGTCCGTTCAGTCGAGTCGGAGTTCGATCAGCGACAGGTCATCAGATGGGACGGCCTCGGCGAACGCCGCCTCGATCTCGGCCCACGTCTCGGGGCGATGGGCCTCGAGCCCGAAGCTCTCGGCGAACGTCACGAGGTCGGGTGTGGTCAGTTCGGTCCCGGTGTGCTCGCCGCGGTGTTCGTTCTGTTTCTCCGAGATCAGCCCGTAATCATCGTCGTTGAACACGACGGTGGTAAAACCACAGTCGAGCCGGTTCGCGGTCTCGAGTTCCGCGGCGTTCATCAGAAATCCACCGTCGCCGGTGCCGGCGACGACGTTCGCATCGACCGTCAGATCGGCCGCCAACGCGCCGGGGACGGCGATTCCCATGCTCGCTAACCCGTTCGAGATCACGCAGGTGTTCGGCTCGTAGGTCGGAAACGACCGGGCGATCGCCATCTTGTGGCTGCCCACGTCCGAGACGAGCACGTCGGAATCAGCCATGGCCTCGCGCAACAGCGGCAGGGCGTTGCGAACCGTCACCGGATCGTCGTCGGCCGGTGGCTCCGTCACGGCCTCGAGCAGTCGCTCATGGAGATCGCCACACCACAGCGAACAGGCCTCATCCTCGAGTTGATCGTCGATGGCCTGCAGCGCCGCGCCGATGTCGGCGACGATCTCTACGTCGGGGTTGTAGTGTCGGTAGACTTCCGCGGGCTCGTAGTCGACGTGGACGATGGTCTTCTCGAGGTCGGGGTTCCACCCCTCGGGGTCGTGCTCGGCGATGTCGTAGCCGACCGCGACGACGCAGTCGGCGCGCTCGATCGCCCGCGCGGCCTCGTCCTCGGGGCCAGAATCGAGCGTCATCAGCGAGGCCGACTCGCGGTCGGAGATCGTGCCCTTGCCCATGTACGTCTCGACGACGGGGATGCCCACGCGGTCGACGATGGCCCGGACGGATTCGGACGTGCGGGTCCGCACCGCGCCGTTGCCAGCGAGGATGATCGGCCGCTCGGCGACTTCGATCAGGTCCGCCGCGCGCTCGACCGACCGGTCGTCGGGGTCCGGCCGGCGAACCGGATCGCGGCCCTCGATCGGGTCGGCATCGACCGACTCGGCGGCGACGTCCTCGGGAAACTCGAGGTGGGTTGCGCCCGGCTTCTCGTATTCGGCGAGCTTGAACGCCTTGCGGACCGATTCGGGGACGATCTCGGGATCGGCGATCTGGGCGTTCCACGCGACGATGGGCTCGAAGATGTCGACCACGTCCAGAGCCTGGTGGCTCTCCTTGTGAAGGCGCTCGCGGCCGCCCTGGCCGGTGATCGCGACGACCGGACTCTTGTCGAGTTGCGCGTCGGCCACGCCAGTCATGAGGTTCGTTGCGCCGGGGCCGAGCGTCGACAGGCAGACGCCGGCCTCGCCGGTCAGTCGGCCGTGGACGTCGGCCATGAACGCCGCGCCCTGTTCGTGGCGCGTCGGGACGAACCGGATCGACGAGTCTCGAAGCGCGAACAGGAGGTCCTCGATCTCCTCGCCCGGGACCCCGAAAACGCGGTCGACGCCCTCGGACTCGAGACAGTTGACGAGTAGCTCGGCTGCCGTTTGCATGGTCGTCCCGTCCACACCGCTCGCCATTAATCGCCCCCCGTCGACATCGGGCCGACCCGGGTGCTCGAGACGCGCTCGCCTCGTCTCAGTCCGTCTCCTCGGTCGACGAGCGTCGCGATGGCACGACCGCGATCGCGCTGTAGCGCGCTCCCCGACCGCTTGTTTCGCGATACATCGAGTGACGATGGCTTCCTTTGGCGATCGATTTGACGATTACAGGACCCGATCCGGACGAATCCGCAGCAGAACGCGCTCAGACTCGATCGGATTCGGATACTCGTCGACGTCCATGTACCGTCGGGCGAGTTCGTCGATGTGTTCTCGAGCGCCCTCGGTAGTGACCGCGTCGATCTCGCCGATCACCGAGAGGTGCCGGTAGGGGTCGTCGGGATCGGTCATGCTGACGCCGACGCCGGGGTTGTGCTCCGCGTTTCGCGCCTTCTGGCGGTGGCGTTCGGTGTTGACCAGCAGCCGGTCGTCGTCCGCGTCGTAGTCGATCCAGACCGGCGTGACGTGGGGCAGTCCGTCGTCGGTCAGCGTCGCGACGTGGGCGAACGTTTCCTTCTCGAATAGATCGTGGAACTCCTCGGGTATCGATGCCATCGATCCTCGTACGCCGGCCACGGGTTTGGCTGTACTGCCTACACTGATCGCAAGCGAACGGTCGCGGAAGCTGACGGATTCATCGATGCCGTCGGCAGACTGGACAAATGTCACGGATCATCACTGAGCAGGCAAATGACGGCTAACCGCTTATGCTGGTTCGTAGCATGCTCGCCGGTAGATGTTCGACCAAAAACGACCGACCCGCAGACGAGTACTGGTATTGACAGGCGCCTCAGCGTCCACTGCTCTCATCGCCGGCTGTGGCGGTCCGGGCGGCGGTGGAAACGGCACCGGCGGCGGTAACGAAGCGGAAGCCGAGGAAGGAACCGGTAACGGGCAGGACATCGAAGAAGAACCGGCCGGTGGCAACGCGACCAACGAGACGAACGAGACTGGCAACGAAACCGGCAACATGACCGGCAATGAAACCGGCAACGAGACTGGCAACGAGACTGGCAACGCAACCAACGAGACCGGCAACGAGACTGGCAACGCGACCAACGAAACCGGCTGAGCAGCGCTGCAAACGACGGTCCCGCTCGGCGCGACGGCGTAACCGTTACCGGACTCCGACACCTTTCTCGAGTGATGACCGACGGACTCGAGGCCGACGTAGAGGGAACCGACGAAATCGCCCAGCGGCGCGACGATGTCGCGGCCCGCGTACGCGCCCACGCCGGCGAAATAGCGCGGGAGCTCGCGGTGTTGCAAGGCGGCGACTACGGCCAGGAGACGTTCGATACCGACGGCGGCAGTTGGACGCTCAAGTACGAGGCCGGCGACGTGCAGTACCTTCGGTTCGAGCCGAAATCGGGCTCGGAGACGTACGTCGTCTCGAGCAAACGGCCGCCCGATCCCGGCGCTCTCGAGACGGCGATGGCCGACTACGACGCGTTCGTCGCGGCGTACAACGAGTACGTCCGCTCGTTCGACGGGATACTCGAGGACGTGCCCGACGAGTTTCCCGCGGTCGAATCGACGGCGGAGCTAGTCGCCGAACGGGATCGGGTCGTCGACCGCGTCCGCGAGGTCGGCGACGCGATGGCGGCCCAGCTCCACCGGTACGACGGCGAGTACGGCACCTACGCGACCACCGTTTCCGGCACCCGCTGGGAGCTGAAGTGGGACGGCGACGTCGCTTCGTATCTGCGCGTCGGCGGTTCCGACGGTATCTACCTCCTCTCGCAGTACGGCCCGCCGCCGGCCCCCGAGGTCCGCCGGCTGGCCGACGACGTGCCGGCGTTCGTCGACGACTTCAACGACCACGTCGACGACCTCGAGGCGGACTTAGAGCGGGTCAGCTTCGACGGTCGATAGCGGTGCCCCACTCTGTCGACCGCCGACGCTCTCGCGGCGTCCACTCGATTCTCTGCGTCCGCTTGATCCCGTCGGTGTCCTGCCCTCGCTCGAGTGGGCGTTCGAACCGATACCGAGCGCACCCAACCGCTCTATAGTCGAACTAGCAGCCGTTTTGTACGCTCTCGGCCTACGGGATAGTGGCGACGACGCTCGCCTGGACTACCATGGATGGCTCTGCCGACGGGACCGACGAGGGAACTGCCCACGAGTACGTGGCCGGCACCGACGAGGACGACATCGCGAACGCGGTGCTGTTCGACGCCGTCGTCGTCCGGTACGAATCCGGTCACGACCGCTGTACCCTCGTTCCCCACGACGCCACGACCGGCGAGAAACTGAACGCCTGGCTCTCCGCGGACCTCGAGACGGTCGTCGACCTCGACGACGCCCGCTGAGGACGACCCGTCTGCCGGCGGTCGCGCCGCCGACGCGAAGCGAGGCGCTCCCTGTCTGCTGGCCTCGAGAGAGGACAGTGCCGGGAGTCAGACGTCGACGTACTGGTCGACCCACTCCTGGCGGCGCTGCAGCGCGCGTCGGCCCTTCGGCGTCAGCGCGTAGTAGTTCGTCCGTCGGTCGAGCGCTCCCTTTTCGACGAGGTCTTTCTCGACGAGCGTATCGAGATTCGGATACAGCCTGCCGTGTGTGACCGGCTGATCGATGTAGTCGTTGATGTCGTCGAGAATCTCCTGCCCGGACGGTCGGTCTTTGCCTGCGATCACGTACAACAGGTCACGCTGGAAGCCAGTTAGCTGATCCATAGATCACCCTCTGAGTAACGACGTTCACCGTTCTGTGGCTTTGTTATAGGGCTGGTACGGCGTACGAGCGGCGCGGAACGCACCGCGTATGACCGTTGCTGGCCGTCCGCGCTCGACGGCGGTCGGCTCACTCGTCGGCCGTGCCTGGGTCGTCGGCATGACGGCGCTCTTTTGACGATCACCGCCGTAGCGGCCGCTATGCCGACCGATCCACTTGCTTGGGAGACCCGCGACAGTCGAGTAGCCTACTCCTGTCCGGGGTTCGATATCGTTAACGAATCCGTTCGTCTTCCCGACGGGACGGAAACCGACTTCGATTACCTCTCGGAATCCGCCAGCGTCTGCGTCCTTCCGTTTACCCCCGACCGCGACGTCGTCTGTATCGAGGAGTGGCGACAGGCCGTCTCTCGGGTCAGCCACGGCCTCCCCGTCGGCGGCGTCGAACCCGAAGACGACGACCTCGAGGCCGCCGCACGCCGCGAACTCGCCGAGGAAACTGGCTACGAGGCCGAGGAATGTGAACAGCTAGTGACCGTCGAGCCGGCAAACGGGATCGCTGACAGCCTTCTGCACTTCTTCGTCGCTGAGGGCTGTCGGCCGACCGCCGACCAGCGTCTCGACCACAACGAGAGCATTCGTCCGACGACCCGCTCGCTCGAGTCACTGACCGACGCGGTAGCCGACGGTGAGATTCGAGACGGGCGGACGGTGCTCGCCGTCTCGTACTATCGGCTGTTCGCTGCAACGCAGGGGTCAGCGTAATCGATACGCCGGACCGAGCGGTCCGGCGTTCGATCGGAGCGATCGTCAGCCGGTCTCGTTCGTCTGATTACCGGTTTCGTTCGCGCCGCCTGCGGTCTCGTTTGCACCGCCGGCGGCCTGCCGTTCGAGCGCGTCCTGCAGACCTTGCGCTTCGGCGAAGGTGAGGGAGTCGGCGGTGGCGTCGCTAATCGACATCGACCCCGCGGAGATCGACGAGATCGTCTCCCCGGTCGCCGTCGCGTTCGTCGCGTTGCCGGCGGCCGTCGCGTTCCCGGTCTCGTTACCGGCGGTCGCGTTCGTCGCGTTGTCTGCTGTCGCGTTCGTCATGTTGCCGGCGGTCGCGTTGCCAGTCGTCGCGTTCGTCGCGTTGCCCGCCGTCTGATTTCCGCCAGCCTGTTGCTCTAAGGTCTGGATGGTCATCGAGTCGATCGTGATCTCGCTGACGTTGAACTGCTCGACGGTCAGCGATTCGATCGTCTGGTCGGCCTCTCCTTGCGCGGTGGCGTTCTGGCCGTCACCGCCGTCACCACCATCGCCACCGCCGAACAGACCGCCGACGAAGTCGGAGATACCCTGAAGGATACCGCCCTCGCTCTCCTGGACGCTGAAGTCGTTGATCGATAATCGATCGGCGTTCATCGACTCGATCGTCATGTTCTGAATCTCCACGGTGTTCGCACCTTCATCGATCACTCCTGCAAGACCGCCCGATGCGTTGGTGGCGTTCGTCGCATTGCCGGCGGTCACGTTGCCAGTCGTCGCGTTCGTCGCGTTGCCGGCGGTCACGTTGGTGGCGTTCGTCGCGTTGGTGGCGTTCGTCGCGTTCCCGGTCGTGTTACCGAGTTGGTCGATGGAGACGTCCTGCAGCACCAACTCCTCGAAGGAGACGCCCGAAATCGTCACCTCACTGGACGCGTTTCCGCCGGTCTGATTGGTCGCCGATTCGTTGGCCGTCTCGTTCAGCTGTTGTTGTATCTCTTGATTGGCAGCGATATCCAACTGCTGCACGCTGAGCTCCTCGATCGTCGCGTTGTGTATCGTAACGCTCTCGAGTTGGAGCGTACCGACCTGTACGTTCTTCAGCGTTGCACCTGTGTCGCCCATGTCTCCGGCGTCGCCGTCCGTGGCTGTGGTCGTGGTCGTTCCACCGACGAGGGCGGGACCCCCCGAGAACGCGACCAACAACGCGACGAACGCGACACCGATCGTCCGCGGTCGTGAAACCATACGACCTGCTAAACGGCGGATCGTGGGCTAAAACGGGGCGACTGTTACGGAATTATCGTCCCGAAAGCGGTTCTTGTGACCGAACCCACAGGACTGCTCCCGACGCCGGTCGGGTCCGCTTTCCAATCTCGACTCCTCGCTAAACTCACCTCACCGTCCGTCGATTCGTCCACCGACCAGCGACTGTTTACTCGTCCGTTCGTACCGAAACACGCTATTGTGACGGTGAAACGGCCGCGCCGACTCGAGCGTCGGCGACGCCGGCCCGACGACGGGTTACTCGAGGCGGAGTTCCCTGGTCTCGATCGCCTCGCAGGACGGACAGACGAACTGGTATCGGACGCGTCCCCCCGACGTCGTGACGCGCCACCCGCCCTCGGTGTCGACGTAGCCACACGCCGGACAGCGCAGTTCCGATTCGTCGAACTTCTTCCGGAGTTGCTCGAACGGTGAACGGTAGACGGACATGCATCTAGCTACGCTATGGTACCATATAACACACTAGCGTTCTCGCCGTCGTGCGAACCGTCAGTCGGTCCCAATCGTTCTTAGTCGTCCCGCCGTAGGGAGCCCATGAATGATGTCGACGCGGATCGCGGTGGCGACGTCGGAGACCCCGCGGCAGCGGCGACTGCCCTCGAGTCCGTCGTCGATCCGGTCGTCGCGGTCGCCGACGGAACGATCACGTACGCGAACCCGGCCGCCCGCGACGCCTTCGACCTCGGCGAGGCCGACCGCGAGGCGGCGACCGCACTCGGCCCACGCTGGGGCAGACTCGCCGCGGCGATCGACGAGACGACGGTCGGTACTGCCCGCCGAGTCGCCCTCGCCGCGGACGACCTCGAAAGCGCGCGCGTCCACCGCGGGGCCGACGGCGCGACGATCACGTTCGGCCGCGGCGACGATACCGACGCCGACGACGCCGGCTCGCCGGCCGGGACGAGCGATCGACTGGGCAAAGACCGCGCGCTCGAGGAGGCTCCGGTCGGAATCACCATCTCCGATCCCAACATGGAGGACAACCCGCTGGTCTACGCCAACGAGGCCTACGAGGCGATCACCGGCTACGAGTACGACGAGATCGTCGGCCGCAACTGCCGGTTCCTGCAGGGCGCAGATTCTGATGCGGACGCGATCGCCGAGATGGCGGCGGCGATCGACGAGCAGCGTCCCGTCACCGTCGAACTCAAAAACTACCGCAAGGACGGCACCGAGTTCTGGAACGAGGTGACGATCGCCCCGGTCCGCGACGAGGACGGCCGTGTGACCAACTACGTCGGCTTCCAGAACGACGTCACCGCGCGGAAGGAGGCCGAACTCGCCCTCGAGCGCCGCACCGAGGAACTCGAGTACGTTCTCGACCGCGTCGAGGGGCTGATTCAGGACGTCACCGCCGTCGTCGCCGGTTCGACCGACCGCTCGGAACTCGAGGCCGAGGTCTGTACCCGGATCGCCGCGGAGGACGGCTACGACGGGGCCTGGATCGGCGAACGGAACCCCGCGACCGGGACGATCGACGGCCGCTCGAGCGCGGGGACCGGGCCCGGGGCCGACGACATTGCGACCGACGCCGACCACCCCGCCGCCGAGACGCTCGCGACGGGCGACCCCGCGGTCGACACCGTCGACGGGACGACCCGCGCTGCGTTCCCGCTGTCGTACAACGGCATCGAGTACGGCGTCCTGACGGTCCGGACCGATCGGGACCGCGCCGTCGACGACCGCGAGGCGGTGATCCTCTCCGCGCTCGCCCGCGCGGTCGCCAGCGGGATCAACGCCCGTGAGACCAGCCGCGTGCTCGCGACCGACGCCGTCGTCGCCGTCGAACTCGAGGTGACCGACCGCACCCTCGCACCCGTCGCCCTCTCGGCCGACACGGACTGCCGGCTCGAGTACCGTCGCTCGGTCCACCGCACCGGCGACGAGACGGCGTCGCTCTTCACCGCAACCGGCGCGAGCGCCGACGACCTGCTCTCGGCCGCGGCCGAACTGGCCGATATCGACTGCCGCGTCGTCGTCGAGCGTGACGACGAATGTCTGGTCGAACTCGCCGGTCCGACGGACCTCGTCGGCTGGCTCTCCGAACGCGGTGCCCGCACCCGAGCCATCGAAAGCGAGGACGGCCGCGCCCGGGTCACCCTCGAGATCCCTCAGTCGGCGAACGTCCGTTCGATCGTCGAGGCCGTC
This sequence comes from Natrinema sp. 74, assembly GCF_046097095.1. Lineage (NCBI taxonomy): Archaea > Methanobacteriati > Methanobacteriota > Halobacteria > Halobacteriales > Natrialbaceae > Natrinema > Natrinema sp. 74. The sequence continues at coordinate 1,090,896 of NZ_CP175698.1, read as the reverse complement.
GAAGACCGCTACGACGGGACCGACGTCATCTCGTTCCGGCAACGCGAGCGCGACGGCGAGACGCGCGCTGAGTTCGCCGCTCGACTCGAGGAGGCGCTGACCGACCGCCAGTTCACCGCGTTGCAACGGGCGTACCTCGGCGGCTACTTCGAATGGCCCCGGCCGACGACCGGGGAGGAACTCGCCCAGTCGATGGGCGTCTCGCGGCCGACCTTCCACGAACACCTGCGGACGGCCGAGGCGAAACTCTGTCGGGCGTTCTTCGGGGACGTATAGCTGAGGGTCGGAGACAGTCATCGCTCGAGACCTGTAGCCCCCACTTAGCGCCGAAAACGGTCGCGGACGGTCGCCGGCGTTTATATGGTCAGCCGTGGGACTGATCGCTATGTTCGCGTTCGCAACCCCGCTTCAGATCGGTGGCGGTGGCTTCCTGTACTGGGCGATCATCTTTTTCGTCCTCGCGATCATCGCCGCCGCGGTCGGTGCCCGCGGTGTCGCCGGCGTCTCGATGGAGATCGCGCGCATCTTCGTGCTGATCTTCATCATCCTCGCGGTGGTCGCGTTACTGTTGTAGGCGCGCCACGACCCGACGCGGTTCGCCACGGCGGGGGCTCCGTCCGGCTACCCGCGTCGCCCCCGTCACGCGTCCGAGCGATCCGCCCGGCCGGAATACGACGATTACGGATCCACAGTTCCTGCCAGCGCTCGAGATCATCTCGCTCGAGCCACCGTCGCCGTCTTACTCGTTCGCGGCCCGCGTCTCGCTCGGCCGTAACCCCCTCCGGTTACGCTTGGGTGTCAACTCCTAACATGCTGGGCGTCGTAGATAAGGGGGAGCACTTACCATGACCGAACTCGGCGGATTCCAAGACAGGGTCGCCCGCATCGATCTCTCGGACGGTGAGGTTGCCTACGAGTCGATCGACGACGAGGACGCGAAGAAGTATATCGGTGCGCGGGGACTGGGTGTAAAGTACGTTTTCGACCAAGGGCCGGACGTCGATCCGCTCGAGCCCGACAACTTGCTCGCGTTCATGAACGGGCCGCTGTCAGGCACGCAGGTGACGATGAGCGGCCGGATCGCCGTCTGTACGAAGTCGCCGCTGACCGGTACCGTCACCGACAGCCACCAGGGCGGCTGGTCCGGTGCCCGACTCAAGTGGTCCGGCTTCGACGGGCTGCTCTTCGAGGGGCAGGCCGACGAGCCGGTTTACGCCGTCGTCGAGGACGGCGAGGTCGAACTTCGAGACGCCTCTCATCTCTGGGGGACCGGCTTCCACGAGACGCGCGATACGATCGAAGCGGAGGTCGAGGGCTCCTACGGCAAGAACCTGAGCATCATGGGGATCGGCCCCGGTGGCGAGAACGAGGTCAAGTTCGCGTCCATCATGAATGAGGACGACCGCGCCTCAGGCCGGGGCGGCACCGGTTGCGTAATGGGGTCGAAGAACCTCAAGGCGGTCGTCGTCAAGTCGAACACGAAGATGCCCAAGCCCGCGGACAAGGAGACCTTCATGGAGGGCCACCAGCAGGCGATGCAGGCCATCCAGGAGTCGGAGGTCACCGCGCCCAACGAGGGCGGGCTCTCGATGTACGGGACGAACGTCCTGATGAACATCGGCGAGGAGATGGACGGCCTTCCGACGAAAAACGGCCGCTACACCTCGACCGAGAGCATGCGCGAGGCCGAGGGCGTCGACATCGACGCCGAACGTGTCTCCGGCGAGAACGTCCGCGAGAACATCTTAGTCGACGAGCCGACGTGTCACTCCTGTCCGGTCGCTTGCAAGAAGGAAGTCGAGGTGACGGCGATGCACAAGGGCGAGGAGATGAACGTCCGCACCGAGTCCTACGAGTACGAGTCGGCCTACGCGCTCGGCCCGAACTCGGGCCACACCGACCGCGACGCCATCGCGCTCATGATCGACCGCTGTAACGACATGGGCGTCGACACCATCGACACGGGCAACATGATGGCGATGGCCATGGAGATGTCCGAGGAGGGCAAACTCGAGGCCGAGGGCGTCGACGGGCAGAGCCCGTCTGCTCGTGGGACGGAGTCCCACGCTGAACTCGACTGGGGCGACCACGAAACGATGATCGACCTGATCGAGCGGATCGCCCACCGCGAGGACGACCTCGGCGACCTGCTGGCCGAAGGCCCGCGCCGCGTCGCCGAGCGGAAGGACGCCGCGGAGAACTCGCTGGCCGTCAAGGGCCAGACCATCGCCGCCTACGACCCGCGCTGTATGAAGGGGATGGGCATCGGCTACGCCACCTCGAACCGCGGGGCCTGCCACCTGCGGGGGTACACCCCCGCCGCGGAGATCCTCGGCATCCCCGAGAAGGTCGATCCCTACGAGTACGAGGGCAAGGGCGAACTCACCGCCCAGTTCCAGGACCTCCACGCGATCAGCGACTCCTTCGACATCTGCAAGTTCAACGCCTTCGCGGAGGGCATCGAGGAATACGTCACCCAGTACAACGGGATGACCGGCCGCGACGTGACCGAGGAGGAACTCCTCGAGGCCGGCGAGCGTGTCTACAACTTAGAGCGCTACTACAACAACGTAAACGGCTTCGACGGCGCGGACGACTCGCTGCCCGCGCGCTTCCTCGAGGACGGCATCCGCGGGCAGGGTGCCAGCGAGGGCGAGTACTGCGAACTCGAGGAGATGAAAGCAGAGTACTACGACTACCGCGGCTGGGTTGACGGCGTCGTTCCCGACGAGAAACTCGACGAACTCGGCATCGACGTCGGCCCCGGGACGGGCGTCAGCGGCGAGAGCGGCGCGGCGATCTCGGGCGACGACTGATCGCCACCGGTCTCGAGCGACTCGCCGTCCAGTACTGATCTGGCGACGGCGGATTCGCCCATCGGGGTTCGGGCGACCGATCGACGAGTCGCATCGTTCGGAGGGCGCTCCCCGGTCCGAGTCGGAAAACGCACCTAGAAGATCGACGACCCGCCGTGATAGCCGTGACGGCGCGAACCGACCGGGAGCCACGATAGCGTCGGCGGTCCGTCGGACCGATCAGTCGTCGGCGACGGCGTCGGTGGCGGCCCGGCCTCCCTCGTCACCGGGCTTCGTCATCTCGACCTCGAGCCCTCCGCCGGCGACGGAGACGAGGATGTCGTCGAAGTGCTTGCGGTACTCGGTCGCGTGCTTGCCCGAGGTGTTGATTCGAACCCGCTCTTCGACCAGATCGGCCTCGGTCAGCAGTTCGACCTTGCGGTAGGCCGTCGACATCGGAATACCACACCGTTCTGAGAGTTCCGTCGCCGTCAACGACTCCTCGTTCGTCGCCTCGAGGATGCACCGGCAGGCGTCGTCGTCCAGCGCGGCCAGGACGGCTCGGGGGTCGACTGGACCCTCGCGCTGCCGTCCTTTCTTCGTCTCGTGTGCGTCGGGGTTCGTAGCGGACATCTGTTATACGTGCTCCTATCGACCCTGGCACCTCGAATCGATACCCATCAAATCGGGGTGATTTATATACTGTCGGGAAACTTCGTCGGGGGTGGCCGGTCTCACGCGCTGCTTTCGCGCGGTCAGCGGTGGCCCCTCGTCGCCGTCCGGACCGGGGGACGCTCGAGCGACGAGCGCCGGGCCGCGCCGGCGGACGGAGGGTTTAGGGTAGCGGGCCTCCATCGGTGAGTGATGGCCTCGGGGATTCGCGCAGAGGTGAAGATCGACGAGCCGGCCGACTGCGTCGTCGCGCAGGCCTCGGCCGAGACGAGCGGCCGCGTTCACTCCGTCTCGAAGAGCACGAACCCGTCTGCGCCCGAACGCGTGACCGAAGAGTTCATGCTCGAGCCGACAACCGACCCCGACGAAATCGACGTCGACGCGGATCTCTCGTCGAGCTTCTCGTACGGCTCGAGCGCGATCTACCGGTTCGAGCGCGACCTCGGTTGCGGATGCCCCTGTGAATGTATCGAGGCACACGACTGTCCGGTCACCGACGTCCGAACGACGGGATCGGCACTGTACCTAACCTTTCACGCACCGGACATGCACGGCTTACAGGCCGTCATCGGCGAGTTGCGCGAGCGGTACGCGACCCTCGACGTCCAGCGACTGCTCCGTTCCCAACGGGACCATACCGAACAGAACCTCGTCTTCGTCGACCGGAGTATGCTGACCGATCGACAGGCGGACGTCCTCGAGACGGCCCACCGGATGGGCTACTTCGAACACCCCAAGCGGGCGAACGCCGGCGATGTCGCCGACGAACTCGGTATCTCCGGCACGACGCTCACCGAACACCTCGCAGCGGCCCAGACGAAGCTGTTAAACGCGATCCTCGACAACGATTGACACGGTCCACTGGGCGTCAGTTCCGGCGTCTCCGAGACCCGCTTCCGGGGGACGCCGCTACCCAATCACAGCAGCCCGTATGCGCCGTTTCCTTCGCTCCGGTTCGGTGTCGATCCCGGCGCGTTGGCGATCGAGACGCCCACCACGACGGCCATCGGAGAGTGGACGGCTCGAGTCACGGTCCGGCGATCCGCTGAAAGAAACGTTTCAGCTTGACAGACATTTATTCTCCGCGCCAATCTACGGGAAACTGCCGATGAAACGACGATCGTACCTGACCGGCGTCGGCGGTGTCCTCTCGATCGGGCTCGCCGACCGCCCTCGATTCGGTAGCAACGCAACTGACAGTACGGACCCACAGTCCGAACCGGACGAGTCCGCGACGTCCCGCGGATCGCCGGCCACGGCGGCCCTTCGAAATCCGTCGTTCGAGGAGTACCTCACAGGATGGACCGTCGGGACCGACCTCCCAGCGGCTGCGGACGATCCGACGGTTCCGGTCGACCACGCCGTCTCGGTCACCTCCGAACGGGCGTCGGACGGGATGAACTCGCTTCGGCTGTACATCGAAGGTATCGCCGACGACGGGACGATTTGGGTCGAACAACCGGTGAACTTCACCGGCGTGCAGGAGGTCACCGTCGATGTCTACAGCCACCAGCAATCGTTCAACCGAATGTCGCAGGTGGCGTTCTTCGCCGGCACGAAGCCGCGAGACGGCCTCTCCGAGCGAGACTTCAACCGCGAACACGATATCGAAGATCACAGCGGTTGGAAGACGTATACCTATTCGGTAAGCGACCTCACGGGCGTCGCCACGCTTGCCGTCGGCATGAACGTCGTCTGGGAGACGGACATCCGCAGATTCTTCGACAACGTCCGCCTCGTCGACGAGCGCTCGACACGCGACGGTTCGTAAGACCACGGCGGGAGAGGGGGACCACTACAGGGGAAAGGACCACCGCAGGGGGATCTCGAGCCAAAAGAACGTATCGGAACCTACGGGCCGCCGGCATCGAACCGCAACGATATATACACTGGACGCTCTCGTAGAACGTACGCAATCGCGGGTTCGCGCCACGACCGCTCCGCCATGAGTAGATACGAATTCACGTGCCCTGAGTGCGGGCAGGAGATCGAGGTCAACGAATCGATGCGGGAAGCCACGCTCACACACGGGTGTCCGGTCTGTGCAGCGTCGGTGACGCCGGCTGACTTCGTGGCGGTGGCGGAGCAACAGACCGAAAACTGAGCGCACGACGATCCCGCCCGTCCCACGTCGGCGGTCCGCCTACGTCTCCCGGTCGACTTCTGTTCGCCGCCCGTTGAGCGTTTCGGGGACGAGCCGGTAGAGTTCGATGTTCAAGCTGTCTTTGCCTTCGGCCCAAATCTCAAACAGCGGCCGCTTTGCCGCTCCGTACTGTGCGATCTCGTCGGGCGTGAGATCCGCCGGCTCGATACTCTCAAGGTCGCCCGTTGCGATGATGCTCCGATACGACGACCCCGTCTCGTCGTAGACGACGAGGCGCGCCTGCGGTGTGGACTCGAGAAACTGGCGTTTCTCGCTGTCGGGCGTCGACACCAGCCGCATGTAGAACGCTCGCTCGTCGTCGCCGTAGCCGTACGAGATCGGAATCGCATAGGGTTTGTTCGTCCGCGCGAGCGACAGCACCCCAGTCTCGTGACGACTGAGGAAATCGTCGATCTCCGCGTCGGTCATCTCGGTCTCCTGATCGATGGCCATCGTCTCAATGGTTTGCCAATGGTGAAACGCGATCTTTAGCGTTGCCATCGACGTGAGAAGCGGTCGCGTCCGGCCCGTCGTCCGCCGCCGAGTCCGCTTAGTCGTCGACCCCGATGACGACCGCCTCTCGAATCTCGAGAGCCGTCTCGACCTCGTTTTCCCGGTCCGTCCGCCGGCCGATGCGGGTCAGCTGTTCCTCGTGTGCGCGCCGAATCGCCGACAGTTCGCGGTCGGTTGCACCGAGTTCTGTGCCGATCTCGTCCCAGTGACCCCACTCGACGAGGAAGATCTCGCACTCGTCGTCCGCGTGAAATCGCTCGAAGTCCCGACGATAGCGCTCGAGCGCCGGCTCCAGCAGCGCCTGCGCCCGGTCGATCAGGTCCGGCAGGCTGGTCGCTGGGACGCTCGCTTTGGCGGCCGTCAGCAGCAGTATCTGCCCCTCGATCGGCTCGCCCGCCATCAGCCACCCGCGCGCATCGCCTTCTGTGCGAACCGGTCGACCAGCGGCTCGAGGGTATCTTCCTCGCCCTCGAACACGACGGTCACCTCGGTCAACTGCAGCGACGGTCCGACGCCGACCTGCTCGGCGGACAGCGTCGCCGTCCAGTCGTCGCCCTCGACGGTGTCCTCGGCGACTCGCTCGCCACCCAAGTTCGTCAGATACCGGATCGCGAGCCGTTTGGAGATACCGCGAAAGGAGCGCTCGAGTCGTGTTCCCATACCTTCGGTTCGACGGCCGGACTGATAAAATCGCGTTCGCCGGTTGCGGGTCAGATAAACGCCCGGAACAACACGACGGCGCCGACGCCACTACAAAGCGCCAGCAGGATGTTCTCGGCCCGCCACATGACCAGCAACACGACGCCGGCCGCGCTCCACTCGGCCGGTCCGCCGGCCGCCAGTTCCGGCCCGAGGATCGCGATCACGATCGCGCCCGGCAGGACCGAGAGCCCCGCCTCGAATCGCTCGCTCACCTCGAGTCGGCGTAAGAGCCAGAAGCCGCCGACCTTCGCGATGGCGGTCACGAGCGCCATCGCGAGGACGGTCCCGACCACGAGCGGCTTGAGTGCAAGCGTGCCGTCACCGATCATGGCGGATCACCTCCACCGCGGCGGCCGCGAACCCGCCGAGCAGGATGTACCACCGACCCGGGAGGAACTCCGCAGCGGCGACGGCGGTCGCGAGCGCGACGAGCCACGGCACGAGGGTCGGGCGTCCCTCCCAGAGTTCGACCGCGAGCGCGACGAAGACCGCCGCGAGGACGAAATCGAGGCCGTACTGCGCCGGATCGCCGATCACGCCGCCGGCGGCCGCGCCCACGACCGTCGCGCCGACCCAGCAGACCCAGATCGCGATACCGGTCCCCAAGAGGAACGCGCCCCGGCCGCTACCGGATTTCAGTTCGCGCATCGTCAGCGCCCAGTTCTCGTCGGCCATCAACAGCAGGCTCCCGTAGCTCCGACTCGGCGAGAGTCGCTCGAGCCACGGCCCTAGTGCCGCCCCCATCAACGAGTAGCGCAGGTTGATCGCGAGCGTCGTGAGAACGATCGTCGCGATCGGGATCGGCTCCGCCCAGAGTTCGACGGCGACGATCTGGGCGGCACCCGCGAGGACCGTCGCGCTCATCAGCGTCGCCTCCGCGACGCTCAGTCCGGCCCGCCGGGCGAGCATCCCGAACGCGATTCCGTAACCGCCGACGCCGAGCGCGACCGGGAGGCAGGAGAGAAACCCGGCGCGGATTCCGGCTCGAGTGAACGTGACCCGCTCGCGTCCGTCGTCCGCTGGCGGTCGCGTATCGTCGGCTTGTCCGTCGGCTGTCCGTCCGCCGCTCTCACCGGGACCGCGATCGACGTCACCACCGTCGGTTCCCATCACGTCCTCCTCGAGTCGAACGACGCGTAAAGCGGTCTCGAAACCGCCCGCGGGCGGCGGCTTGATCGAGCGGGATCGATATCAGGAACCATACAAGAGTAGTCCGAGCGCGACGATTCCCGCGGCGAGTCCGTACGACAGTTCGCTGACGACGGCGAGGGCGATCGCGAGCAGTCCGAAGACGATGCCGAAGAACAGACACAACTGCTGGGCCGTCGTCCAAGCGTCGTCCCGGCCGATGAGCCACTCGATCCCGGCTTCGAATGGAAGAATAAGGAGATCGTCGAGCATGAATACAGCTGTGTTTCTGTTAGTAAAAAATATATCGGACGGTACTTCTCTCGCCTACGTGGAAGCCAGCGAACCGTCAGCCGCCGGCGACCGGCGGAAACACCGAGACCACGTCGCCGTCCTCGAGTGCCGTCTCGACGCCGGCCATATGGACGACGTTGCGACCGTTTTTCAGCACGCTCAACTGCGGTCGGATCGATCCGTCCTCGAGCAATTGCCCCTCGAGGCCTCCGTAATCGGCCTCGAGAGCCGCGAGCACGTCGCCGATGGTGGCATCGTCAGCGACCGTTCGCGTTCGCTCTTTGTCGCCGACAGCCTCTCGGAACGTGGCGAAGAAGCGGAGATCGACGTCCATACGTGTTACTTGTTGCCGGGCGGCATAAGTCCGGGCGGTCGGCGACTCCCGATTCGTGAGGGCGCGCAGTCGACCGCGACTCAGGCCGCCGACGCCACTGGCGAGGACGTGTACGTGATCGAGTCGAGTTCGGTCCGCTCGAGGGCGTCGTCGATTGCGCTCGCGCCGCGCGCTGCTGCCGCGTCCGCGTCGTCGGCCGCGACGCCGACCGTCACCGCGAACGCGACCGTGATCGCGTACGGATCGAACGGCGCGGTCGGGTGCTCGTAGACCTCGGCGTCCGTGACCTCCCAGTCGGCGATCGCCCCGTCACCGGCTAGTGTCTCGAGGGCGGCTCCGACCGTCGCGGTCGCGTCGTCGCAGGCGGTCGTCTCGGATCCCCCGTGAAGGGTGACGAGCGTCGTCCCGTTGCGGGACACAGCGAACTCCATGCTACTGCTAGCGAGGCAGCGGATTTGAACGCTTGGGCTGGACGCGTCGCCCGCTACCGCTCGTCTTCGTCGTCCGCCGTCTCCTCTCGTTCGATCCGGAACGGAATGCCGTGTTCGGACAGCAGCGACCGCATTCGCTCGACGCCACCGGCGGTGTCCCATCCCTCCTGCGTGTAGTGTTTGTAGGGATGGCGAAGCCAGGAGTACTCGCGATGGGCGAACACCTCGACGCCGTCGTCGGTCCGAAACAGCGCGACGTGGAGCTGCCGTTGCGCGAGCGCCGACTCGCGTCGTACCCAGCTCCCGGCCGAGAGTCGGCCGTCGTCGTGGACCTTCAGCGACGCGATCGGCTCCGGTTCGAACCCCATCTCCTCGAGCGTCGACCGGACCGCCGACAGGTCGCGCTCGACGATACCGACGTACTCTGCGGGGTGTTGTCGACAGACGGCGTACCCGCCCAGCGGCTCCTTGACTCGATGGAGTACCGGCAGCAGCCGACGGCGAACGCGCGTCGTCAGGTCGATCGCGTCGGTCCGATCCGAGACCGGTTCGTCGGAAGTCGTCGCCACAGCACTCTCTCTCGAGTGAACCCACTAAATCGTTACTCTATCGTGATTGTCAATTGCATTTTGCAGTCAAGGGGAGCAGGTATTTCGAGCCCTGTGACGGTTCAGATCCGTTTGGGAATATATTTCACGGTATGAACAGATCTCGGTCGATCGTCGTCTGCAATCGCTACAGGTCGCGCAGTCGAATACCGTCCGCTACCAGCCGTGCGTTTCGCTCTCGGTCGAGATGCTCCCCGAGTTCGTCGTGGTCGTGGAGCTGGGCGATCACGTCGGCGTACAGCGTCCGCCAGGCGATCGCGTAGATCGGCGATTGCCCCCACGCGCGTAGTTCCGGCACCAGTCCGTCGTACGTTTCGTAGCGCTCCTCGAACCGGTCGACCGCCTCGAGGACGCGACTCGCCGCCTCGCGGTCGTCGTCGGCCGCGTCGATCGCCCGGTTGAGCCGCGTTTCCCAGCCCGCGACCGCCTCCTGCATGTCCGTTGCCGCGGTCTCGTCGTCGGCCGGCAGGCGCTCGAGGATCGGTTCCGGGACGCCGAGTGAGATCTCGTCCATACGATGTAGTATGCGACTGACTGCCATGAAAATGTTCGCCCGAAGGCGGTGCCCCCGATCAGGGCCACGTCGCTAGCATGATCTCGTCGACGAACTCATCGTCGATGCAGTACTGACCCTCGTGTGTCCCCTCTTGTTGCCAGCCGTTGGCTTCGAGAAACTCGATCGCGGTCTCGTTCGTCGCAGGCACGCGTTGGTAGATCTTCTGGTACCCCTCGTCGGTGGCCCACTCGAGGCCGTACTCGAGCAGCGACGAGCCGATGTCCTGTCGCCGGTGGTCGGCATCGACGCCGACGGTCAGTTCGGCCGTGTGGCGAAGCGACGGCAGTTCCGGCGCGTCGACGTGGAGCCAGCCGACGACCTCGCCCTCCGCCGTCGACTCGGCGTCGTCGGTTTCGTCTCCTGCTGCCGTGGCCTCCTCATCGGCTTCTGACTCCGTCTCGAGAACCGCGACGAAGAACACGCGCGAACGCTCCTCGTTGGCCCTGACGAGCGCCGGCTCGCGCTCGAGTTCCGCCGTGACGTTCTCGGCGACGACGTACGTGCAGTCGTCGGCGACCGCCCGCATCGTCTCGACGATGCCGTCTCGATCCTCTTCGCGCGCCGGTCTGATCACGACGGTCCCGTCTTCGCACTCGAGGTCGCTCGGCGACGCCGAGAGCGCAATTCGGAGCGCACCGTCGGATTCGGTCAGGTAGCCGTCGTCTTTCAGCGCCGCGATGCACGACCGGAGATCGTCCGATTCCGGCGGAACGGTTTCGGTGTATGTGCCCGACCGCGCGGGCTTCGAGTTCGGCCGGTCGGTCTCGATTCGGATCGATCGCTCGAGTTCGGCCGGCGTGACGGCACCGTTACGCTCGACGTACTCGTAGACGCGACGCTGGACGTCGTCCTCGAAGGGGGTCGCCGGGTAGACGCTCATACGGACGGTCCCGTCGACCGTCGACATTAGTATGCGATCCGTATCGGCCACCGCCCGTGCCGGACGGCCGCGAAGTCCGCTATTGCTTGCAAGCGAGATTCGCTTCGACGACCGCTCGCGCCCTCGTCGCCCGGCCAATCGGTGATTAGTGCTCGGTCTCGCAGTATGGCATGTCGTCTGCCCGATCGACTATTTGCTATCGTGGTATTTGGTTTATGGCGCGGTGGGCGGTCGACACTACATCGTTCCGATCGAAACCGCTCGGCCGGTTACCCCCTCAGCGCGCCATCGTTCGACGAAAAACGTGATTCTCGGGGGCTCGATCGCGAAAACGGAGCGGTAGCGACGGTCGTCACCCCCGGCACACGCTGTTTCGGTGGCACTCGAGGGCCGTTTCGCTCGACTCGGTTTCGGATGGATGCTCGAGATGGTAGCACTGGGCAAGCGTCGCCAGAATGAGTTTGCCCTCGACAATCGCGAACTATTGGCCGATACAGCGGCGAGCCACCACCGAAGAGGGGTAGCGAATCGTGGACGATCATCTTCGCCGGCAACTCGCTCGAGGCGAACCACCCGTAGGGACTCCCGGAACCGTCCGTCGCGGTGGACCGTCCACTGGTAGGCGGCAACCGTGGCCCCCTCCGAGAGTGACTACCCGCCAGTTCGACCCGCTCGGTCGTGTCTCGTGGGCTCTGCGGCAGTGGAGGGTGCTCCGCACTCCCTCGCAGAGTATCTGTTCCGTGTCGGTCAGGTCGGACCGGCCGTCGAACGTGGGGTGCTCGCCGTTCAACACCTCGTCGAGTTCCGTGACGAACGTTTGCTCACCCAACTTGTAGTTCCGTTTCTCACTCGAGACGCGTTCACTAGCATCCTCTCGCGTTAGGAGTCGTCTGGCAACGGGCAGGCTAGGGTGAACGCTACTCGTTCGCATCCGGAATTCGGCCACCGCTGACCGAACGCACGTGCGCGACTGTCGGTATCCTGCTCTCTGCAGGCGGTGATCGACGGTGGCCGTTTCGGTCGTCGGCCGATTCGATCGCCCTCCGTGTCGATCTCCGATATCAGGTCCCCTTTCGACTTGACGCTCGTCGCGCTCTCGTGATAGCGGCGGTGCAACTGCGGAGCGGACACATAAATCACATATTGCGATATAGAACGATCGAAATTCAGAAACGGCCCGACGTCGTCTGAGGCCCTCGAGCCGCTGTTGTCCGGCGGCGGCCGGGTCCGGCCTTCCCGTTCGGGCCGACGGGCGTCGGCGAAGATCCGCCGCGCCCGCTATACGCTCGCTCGTGGGCAGCGACCGCCGACAGTGCCACGAAGGGGAGTCACCGCTGTCCCGTGAACCCGTCATATCGGTGGAGAGTCGCCCTCGCGTGGAGACGGCGCTACATTTACGCCGGTTGCGGCCGTTCGGAGCGTGCTATGGATTCCTCGAACTCGGCGAGCCGCCCCACTCTCGCGCCCGGGAACGGGCGATCGACTCGGCTGTCAGCGGCGTCGCCGTCGCCACGCCCGCCCGGGTCAGTGGTGATTCCGGCCCACGCCGCCCGTTGCCCCGGATTCCCGTCGGTTCGGTCTCTGACAGCGGCGTGGAACCCCACGTATATCCGTACTCGCCGAGAAAGGCAGGGTGAGATGAACGGCTGCAGTTCGGGACCGTGGGATCGGGGCGATCCCGCCGACGGCGGCGGGATCGGCAGCGATGCGCGAGCCTCACCTCGCACTCGAGAGACGGAGATCGATGACCAATGAGTGAGTCAGATACCTCTCGAGCCGAGCCGGCACAGATCCTCCTGGTCGAGGACAATCCCGGCGACGTCCGCCTGACCAAGGAGGCGTTCAAACAGGGCCGCATCGAGAACGATCTCCACGTCGTCTCCGACGGCACCGAGGCGCTCGATTTCCTCACACAGCGCGACGACTACGCCGACGCGCCGCGGCCGGACCTCATTCTCTTGGATCTCAATCTCCCCGGTAAGGACGGCGAGGACGTCCTCGAGGAACTCAAAGACGATCCGGCGCTGCGATCGATCCCGGTGATCGTCCTGACGAGTTCACGAGCGGAAGAAGACGTCGTCAAGTCCTACGAACTCCACGCCAACGCCTACCTCACGAAGCCGGTCGATCCCGACGAGTTCATCGAGACGGTGCGAGCCTTCGAGAAGTTCTGGTTCTCCGTCGTGCGGCTCCCCCCGGAGGTCGATAACCGATGAGCGAAACGAACACCCAGACCGGCAGCGAGCAAGGCCAGAAGACCGCGGACGCGCTTCGCATCCTTCTGATCGAGGACAACCCCGGCGACGCCCGTCTGATTCAGGAGATGCTCCGAGACACCGAGGAACTCGCCCAACGAGTGAGTCCGACCGAGGCGACGAACCAGCCCCCGGAAATTTCGCGTCAAACCCGCCTCGAGGAGGGGCTAGCGGCGGTCGAATCCGAACCGACCGATATCGTCTTGCTCGATCTGAACCTCCCCGACAGCGAGGGCCTCGCAACTCTCGAGACGGTCCACGAGGAGACCGGAGAGACGCCGATCGTCGTTCTGACCGGCGTCCGCGACCAGCAGGTCGGGGTCAAGGCGATCCAGCGCGGCGCACAGGACTTTCTCGTCAAAGACGAGGTGACGAGCGAACTGCTGGTGCGGACGATCCACCACGCGATCGAACGCGCCTATCAGGAGCGGGAACGACGCCAGCAGCGCGAGCGACTCGAGGCGCTCAACCGGCTCAACCGGGTCGGCCACGACATCACGCACGCGGTGATTACGACCGAGACGCGGGCGGAACTCGAACAGCAGGTCTGCGACCGGTTGACCGACTCCGACGCCTACCGGTTCGCGTGGATCGGCGGCGTGAACCCGGGCAACGACCGGCTCGTTCCGAAGGCGGCCGCCGGCGTCGAAGACGGCTACCTCGACGAAATCTCCATCTCCGTCGACGAGGACGACGAGACCGGCCAAGGCCCGGCGGGGACGGCCGTCCGAACCGGACAGGTCCAAGTCATGAGCGATCTCGAGACCGCGCCCGACTACGACCCGTGGCGAGCGGCGGCGCGCACTCGCGGCTATCGATCCAGTGCGTCGATCCCGATCGTCCACGAGGACCTCGTCTACGGCGTCCTGAACGTCTACTCCGATTCGCCGCGAGAGTTCGAAGGGCCGGAGACCGCCGTCCTCGCCCGGATCGGCGACGTTATCGCACATGCGATCACTGCACTCGAGCGCAAGGACGCGCTGGTCAGCGACGCCGTCATCGAACTCGAGTTTCGTGTCGACGCGATGGCTGAATCGCTGGTGGAGCTCTCGGCGACCGAGTCGTGTACGATCGAGTTCGAACAGCTGGTCGGCGGCGACGAGACGCTGCTGGCCTACGGTTCGGCGCGCGGCGTCTCCCAGGAGACGTTCTCCGAGACCGTCGATCGGACCGACGGGATCGGCGACGTTCGGTTTCTCTCGGTCGGGCGCGACGAGTTCGAGTTCGAACTCGTTGCCCCCGCGGCCGTCTCCCTGTTCGAGACGATCGCCACCCACGGCGGCCGCGTCGCGTCGGCGACGATCGCCGACGGCGAATTCCGGTTCGTCGTCGAACTCCCACGCGGTCGCGATACCCGTCGGATGATCGAACTCATCAAGGAACGGCGCGACGACGTGACCTACCTCGCTCAGCGTACCACCGAACGCGGCGACCGCAGCGATTCGGCCTCCCCGTCGGTCATCGAGGACGAACTGACCGACAAGCAACGCGCAGCCCTCGAGACGGCCTACTTCGCGGGCTATTTCGACTGGCCGCGCGGGAGCACCGGCGAGGAGATCGCCGAGCGACTCGGTATCGCCCCGGCGACGTTCAACCAGCACCTCCGGACGGCCGAGCGGAAGTTCTTCAATTCGGTGTTCGGCGAGTAGTTAGAGCCCCACTCCGTCCGCGAGGAGTTCGTGCGAGCGAATCACGTCGTCGTGGTCGGCGATGATATTCTGGACGATCACGTCGTTGACGCCGACTCGATCCGTCAGTTGCTCGAGCAGGTCCGCCACCGTCTCCGGGCTCCCCGAGATCGATCGCCGCCAGTCGCCGTCAGGAAGCGGATTCGGCGTCGGATCGGGCACGCCGCCAAGTTCGTCGATGGCCGCCTCGACCGACGGCGGCGAACCGACGACGCCGCGTCGCATCCGCTGGTAGGACGCTTCGGCGGTCGCTCGCAGCCTAGCACCCTCTTCGTCCGTCTCGGCGCAGGCGACGTTCATCGCGAGCATTCCCGTCGGTTCGTCTGGTCCCGCGCCCAGCGGTGAGGGCTCGAAGTGCTCTCGGTATGTCTCGAACGCGCGCTCGGCGAGATTCGGTCTGATGAACCCGGCAAAACAGTACCGAAGCCCGAGCTCGCCGGCGATTTCGGCGCTCGAGGGGCTCGAGCCCAGTACCCACGCTTCGGGAACGTCGTCGGCCGACCGTGGCAGTGGTAACTCGGCGTAGTCGTGACCGTCCGGAAAGCCGTCGTAGAGGTGAGTGACCGTCGCGTCGATCTTCTCTGCGTGGTCTTCGTCCGGGTTTCGCTTTTGGCGTTCGGTGCCAAGCGCTCGATCGGCGGCCGGAATCCCCGTCGCCCGGCCGAGCCCGAGATCGATCCGACCCGGTGCCAGCGCGTCGAGGGCCGCGAACGTCTCTGCCACCTTGAACGGCTGATAATGGTTGAGCAGGACCGTCCCAGAGCCGACACGGATCGCGTCGGTTTCGGCCGCGAGACGGGCGATCAGCACCTCCGGTGTCGTACTCGCGATGGAATCGGCCATGCCGTGATGTTCGGCCACCCAGAACCGCGAATAGCCGCGCTCCTCGGCCACTTGCGCGAGTTCGACCGTATTTTCGTACGCGTCAGTCGCGGTCCCGTCGGCGGGGACCGGCGCGAGATCGACGATCGAGAGGTCCATACGACCCGTTCGGGCCAGGACAGCCAATAACCGTTCGGTCTAGACGCCCGGGAAACAAAGCGGTGTGTGTCGGGTAAAAAACGGAGTTACGTGCCGCGCGGTTCGGTCGCGGGCGAGGTCACGTCCTCGGTCGACCGAGCGGCCATCGCGACGGAGACCATCGAAAGGCCGGTCACGAGGAGGTTTACACCCACGAGGAGTCCGATCGCCCAGGCTGCGGTCGCCGGAAAGCCAACCCAGAGGAGGGCGGCGAGGACGAGGCCGACGACGCCGCTGACGGCGACTGCGGTTCGACTTCGGGAACTGGGCATCCGCGTCGCCAGCACGAGTTCTGCGATCCCGTCGACGAGCAGATACGCCACGAGCGCGATCGTCAGGGTAAGCAGCGCGACGGCGGGTGCCGCGAGGACGGCGATGCCGGCGACAACCGAGACGACCGCGAGCGCGAGTTGCCAGAGCGAACCGCGCCACCCCCGCGCCGTGAAGGCATGGACGCCGTGGACGATGCCCCCCACGACGAGCAGCGCGCCGATCGCGAGCGATACCGAGAGCCCCGTGACGAACGGAAACGCCACCGCGAGGATGCCGATCAACCCGACGAGCACGCCCGCGATCGCGAGCGTCCGCCATTCGTTCTTGAGGGAGTCCCTCTCCGCGGACATGGTGTCTACAGTGTCGTTACTCATTGAACTCACCAACATTGACTACGTCGTGTGCGCATATAAAACAAGTATGTGGTCTGACATTATGTCGGGCAAACGGACTAGTCGGAAACGCGGACGAACGACCGTCTCGAGCGGTCTCGCGGAAAGCGCCGTCCAGTCGCACGTGACGATGTGGCCGCCGAAGCGCGGTTATTATTGTCGTCCGGACGACAGACCGACCCGTGACAGACGAGACCGACGCCGACCACCAGACCTGTGACCTCTGCGGTGAACGGGTCCCCGCCGCCGTCTACCACGAACACCTACTGAAAGCGTGTCCCGGCCGCAGGGAGTAGCCGCCGGATCTGGTCCGTGTCCGGACGCTCAGACGCCGGTGTCCGAGGGGGACTCAGTCCCGTTCTCGAGTCGTCGGTACTGATAGTATGAGTACGCCAGGGTGATCGCGGCCGTCAGGAGCGCTGGTACGACGAGGAAGTAGACGGCGGCGTCCCCGAAGAAGAGGCCGATCAGCGAGACGACGGCGGTGAGCTTGAACAGCCAGCCGCCGAGTTCGTGGGTCCGCTCCCAGACCGCCTCGCTGCTGAGCGTCCACGGCGTCCGGATGCCGACGAACCAGTTGGGTTCTGCGCGCGTGAGCAATTCGCCGACGGCGTAGAAGAGGGCGGCGACGCCGGCGATGACGAGCAGTGTAACATCGAACTCGTAGCCGAGGTTGAACGCGATGACGCCGGTGTGGAGGACGAGCACGAACGTCGCAACGGCGACGATAAACCAGTCGTAGGCGGGACAAAACGACTCGACGTTCGCTCCGAGCGGATCGATGCGAGGGGCCAGCGCGAAAAGCACCACCAGGACCGCCGAGAGCGCAGGAAGGAACGCAAGCGCCACCGACTTTGCCATCGTCCCGTCCGGCTCGCCGGCGGCGTTCCAGTGGGTCACGACCGAATCGGGAAGCGCCGGTGCCGCGAGGGCGCTCGCGACCCCGGCGAGGACGACGACCCCTCCCGCCAGCGTTAATCGCTGCGTCGTGTCCATATCGAGAGAGACGACGCCGGCGCTTATCAACGGGGTGGCCGGACGGCCGTCTTCGGCGTCCGTCCGGATGACGGGGGGTGCAGCGTTTGCCCTCGCGATAGCCGCGTTATCTCCCGGTGCTCATCGCTCCTCGACGTGGCGGACCTCGCAGGCGATGCCGCGCGTGCTCTCGGCCATCTCGCGGCCGAACATCGCGGCGCGGCCGACGGCGAACGCCTTCGGCCCCTCGATGATCACTTCGTCGCCAACGCGGATCTCCTCGTCGGCGCCAACGACGCCCGGCGCGAGGACGCTGCCGTGCGGAACGAAGCCGTCGATCTCGACTCGCTTTACGGGCGCGTCGCTCTCGAGCCACCGCTTGGCACCCTCGAGGGTAAAAGAGAGGGTGCCGTACTGGGGGACCATCGTCGCGAGCTGGGTGTCGTCGGCGTCGCGGACCTGAATCTTCGGGTAGCGACTGGTCGTCTGTATGTCTCTGAAGAGGTCGTCGCCGGCCCCGTCGCCGAGCAGGTAGTCCGCGATGGCGCGGACAGTGTTGTGCTCGCGCTCGCGTTTTGAATATTTGAGTTCGCCCGAGAGCGCCTCCGAGAGATTCGCGAGCGATTGCTCGTCGGTCGGATGCTCGTCGACGGTGTAGGTGATATCGAGATCGAGAGTCTCCTCGACCCGTTCGACGATGTCGCGGTAGCCCTCGTCAGGGACATGGGCGATGATCTCCGGGTACTCGTTGCGCTCGAGGTAGCGCTCAAGCACCGCGCTCACGAACTGCTTTTCGTCTTCGGACCAGCGACCTGTGACGACGGTATCGTAGTGCTGGGCGGGGTAGGTCGTCTCGAGTTCCTGGGGAACGACGCCGATGGGGCTGGTCATCGAGACGAGGTGTGCCCGCCACTGGACGGCGTCGTGGAACTGGCGGTGACTCTGGGACTCGCTGTAGGGCTTGGCGGCCGAACAGGGGACCAACACGAGCGGGTTTTGGAAGCGGTTTCGGTACCGCGTCGTCACCCGATCGGCAAAGCGCTGGATCTCCACTCGGCGCAGCGTGTCCGCGGTCGCGGCGCTGATCTGGGCATCTCGGAGAACGGGCGTGCGCTCCTCGATATACCCCCACTGGTCGTCGAGTTCACGCATCGCCGCCGTGAGCCACTGGTCCTGTCGGGCCTGGCCCTCGACGTAATCTCGCAGGCGGCCGTCCCGGATCCGCCGGCGGACGATCGCAAGTTCGGCTTCGAGCGCGTTGACGTTGTGTTCGGCGCAGTCCTCGCGCGTAAACTCCTCGCGCGGTTGCCGGCAGGCCGGACACGAGCAGGGGAGTTCGTCGAGGTCCTCGAGGAAGTACGCCTCGTCGGTCGTCAGATACCGCCCCTCGGTCCCTTTCACCACGGCCGCGGTCTCGTCGAAAAGGTCGACGCCCGCGTAGGCCAACAGGGCGACGTTTCGCGGCGTCGCGACCCCGGAGAACAGCAAGGCGGTGTCGGCGGGGATCGCCTCGCGGACGGAGACGACGGCCTCGACGAGCGCTGCACCGTGGCCCATCACTGACTGGACGTTCGAGAGGGCGTACGCGTCCGTTCCCTGTTCGTCGACGCGCTCGCTCGAGACGACGGCGACGCTGGGGTAGTCGACGTCGGGAGAGTCAACGGCGAACGATTCCTGCACTTCGTCGGGAGTGCCGCCGGGGAACGCTCGGTGGGGAAGGACGGTGAGCCGCGACTCGTCACCGTCGGGGAGCGCTCGCTCCTCGCTCCAGAGCGAGCCCGCGTCCTCGAGGACGTCGTCGACGAGTGCGGGCGTCGTTACCGGCGAAGAGAGGCGGAGTTCGCCCACGCGCGCGGCCCCGTCGCGTGCGTGTACTTCGAAATAGTCGGTCATACGCGATATGGCCGGGGCGAGCGAAAGAGGCTGTCGATAGCCGGCGACCGTCGAGTGCCGTCTCGTCCGAATCGCAACGGCGACTCGGTGTCTTTGCGAGCGGTAATTGGTATTGAACGCGTAAAGTCACGATAGTCAACCTTTAAGCTCCTGGAGTCAAAGATCGAACTATGACAGACCCTAAATCACAGCCGAAGCTGCGATCGAAGAAGGGAGTTAAAGCCTTCCTCGCCGTCCTGTTGGTCGCAGCCGTCGGCGTCGCGACGATCGGTTTACCCGCTGTTTACGGCGGCGTGACGACAACCGCTACCGCAGCGGAGCCTGCTGCAACAATCGAATCGTATGACAGCATTTCCCAGGCCGAGTCGAGCCTCGGTCCGGCCGACGAGGTCTACCTCCGCGATGACGGCAGCGCCGTCCTCCAGTACGACGACCAGGCAGATGCCTCCACGCTCGATCTCGGAGCCGACGTGAGTAAAGGGCTCGTCCACATGCTCATCGTCGATAACACCAGCAAGCAGAACGCCGACTACAAGGAGGCGAACTTCTCGGCGGTCCTAGACCAGAGCGGTCTCTCCGGTGACGGCTCGCTCGTCATGCAACAGCCCGACTCGCTGAAAGACCTCTCCGTCGACATCTCGGGCGAGGTCTCCGACGAGGCCAACCAGTTCGACGCGACCGCTTCCGGGACGTTCGAGAGTCAGGGCGCGGCCATGGGCACGGTCAGTACCGACGGGACCGTCACCGCCACCGCGGAGCGATTCAAGACGAGCGGCTCCGTCTCGGCCAACGTCGGGATGTACGCCGTCGGTGACATGCATATGGACGCGTCCTTGCGAGACACCGGCAGCAACTACGTCCTCGACGTGACGCAGAACCGGTCGGTCTCCGACTGGACGGCCGGCAAGTGGGAAACTCGCGAGAAGGCCAAACAGACCCTTCAAAACCAGTACGGAAATCTCTCGGATGACCTCGACGGAGTCGGCGAGGTCACGATCACCAACTACGACTTCGAAGAGCGCTCGACCGGACAGCACCGACTCAAACTCGACTTCACGGTCGAATATTCCGATATCGAAAGCGTTCTCGAGCAGCAACTCGCGAGCGACCCGACGACCGACCTGAGCCGGTCCGAAGCGAGCGAGATCGCATCGACTGTCTCCGAACTCGAGATCGAGACTCTCGACGTCACGTTCGATAGAAGCGGCGGCTCGATGGACATCACATGGGATATCGCCATCTCGAACTACGACGAACTCACGCTCGCGATGATCGACATGGCCGAGGCGAGTTCCACCTCCGGCGGTCTCGCCCAGGAGGACCTTGAGAGGGCCAAAAGCGCCATCAAAGCACAACAGGCGGCGAATCTCAAGTCGACGTTCGAATGGGATTTCTCGATGGAGCAGACCTCCAGCGAGGAGATGACACTCGACGCCACGGTCTCTGGAGACACGGAGAACTGGGGCTCGTACATCGATGAACTCAAGTCGAGAGGTATCAAGACGCCGAAAGACGTCACGTTCAGCATGACGGCCGAGACGAACGACGGCGAACTCGCGCTCGATGCGCAGTTCGAACTCGAGGCCGAGGATCTGGCCAGCCAAGCAGTCAAGAGCTGGGCGCAGTCGATACAGCGCGGTCCCACGGGCCCGACGATGTCCTCGGAGGCCAACCAGTTCATCACGGCACTGTCCGAGTCCGAACTCCAGGTTGCTCGCGTCGACGCCGACCTCGGTGACGGCACGGTGCGCGTCGAAGGCGGTGCGAAGTTCGAGAACATGAGCAAGATCACGGACACCATCTCCGGCACCCTCTCTGTCAGCGGGGTTGCAAGCGAGATGAACGGCGACACCGCGTCGATGTACGTCTACGTCGACAGTATGGGCGATGTCGACACCGCGTCGGCGACGAAAGCGGACATCGAACATCTCAGCGTAGTCGGTTCCGAGACGACCGTCCACGCGGCCGGCGAGTGGGACAAGGAGTTCCCGTCGGTCGATACAGAGCAGATGAACAACTACCTCGAGGGGAAGAACGGTAGCGACAAGAAAGACGACGAGAGCAGCAGTAGCATCCCCGGCTTCGGATTCGGAGCCGGTCTCACGTCGGTCGCCGCGTTGCTGACGGCGCTCGTCCTCCGGCGACGAACGTAGCGGGAATCGCCTTCCGTCGAACCAAGCGTTCTTTTATACTGACCAACGCCCAGCCGCGGGACCGTCGGTAGCGGTTAGACGGACTCGAGAAACCGCGCCGTTGCCGACGTGTGGCCGCGGTTGAACGAGAGGATCGAAATCCGGATGGCGTCGGTCACTTCGCAGTCCTCGGGGACGTCTTCGATGAAGACGACGAACCCTTCTACCTTGCCGACCGCTCGGCGCTCGCCGGAGTGATGGTCGGTGAACTCGCTGATAGCGACCGTTACGGTGTCGCCGATATCGACCGGTGGCTCGCGCTTTTGCGCCGCTTCGTGGCGCTCTCTTGAGCGTCGCTCGCTCACCGATCCGGCCCGGCCGCGGAGTCGTCTGAACAGCATCGCGCCGAGGGCGAGGGCGACGAGACCGCCGCCGCCGAGTATCGCTGGATCGAGCATACCAGAACGGTGCTCGCTCGAGTCTTCGGTGTTGCGATACTCGCCCTACACGCCGCGACCAACTGCGGTGCGTCGAGTACGCCGCGTTCGACGCGTCGGAACCAGCAAGCGCTTGCCACTCCGAGAACTACTCGCATCCATGGGTCTCGAGCTCGACGAGATCGACCGGGGGATCTTGCACCATCTACAGCGGGATGCTCGCCACAACACGGCGACGGACATCGCGGCAGATGTCGACGTGACGGCCAATACCGTTCGAAACCGCATCAGCCGTCTCGAGGAAGCGGGGGTCATCAAGGGGTACGTGCCGATCATCGACTACGAGCGGACCGAGCAGTCGATGCACATGGTCGTCCAGTGTACGGTGCCGATCCACGAGCGGGGGGAATTCGCGGAGGCGGCCCTGGATATCGATGGCGTCGTCGCCGTCAGAGAAGTGATGACCGGGCATCGAAATCTCCGGATCGACCTCGTCGCCGCCGATACCGACGAGATCACGGCGGCGGTGAGCCAACTGCAACAGCAGGGAATCGAGGTCGACGAGCAGGAACTGCTCAAAGCGGAGTACTTACAGCCGTTCGATAACTTCGGATCGGACGCCCTCGACTGAGGGGGCCGTCGAGCGGAGCCGTCTTCGAACGCCGTTTGTCGTGACCGATGAGAAGCGCTTTGACTGGCTCGAGAATTGCGGAAACCGAAACGTAATCGGTAGCGGTTTCGGTATCGTCACAACTCCCGTCATCCTTATGTATGCTCATCCGCTGACCACGTTGTGAACAACGCAATTAGCGGATCGTCCGGAAGCGGTCAGCGGTCGGTGAGCGTCGCCGTCGTCACCGCAGTCGCGGCGCGTCGAGATGTCGACCCGATCGAACTGCCGCCCCTCTACGAGTGGCTCGATCCGGACGCGCTGGACGCTCTCTTTGCGCCGATGCAACGCGGCGGCTCGCGAAGCGGTCACCTCGAGTTTACCTACGACGGCCACGAGATCACCGTCGACTGTACCGACGAGATGTCGATCACGGTTGACGGGACGCTGGTCGGCGACTCGGTCGCCGCGGAGTTCGAATCGGAGTCTCCGATCGACGCGTAACCCCCGTTCCGGACGCGACGCGTTTTTCGGTTCGAACAGACGGAGCGCCGCGGCGGTGATCCGACGGTGAAGCGGCAGCTACGTTCCGTCTGCGGCGAGATCGATGCGTGCGACGCCGTCGGGGACGCGCTCGAGCACGCCCGCGGGCCAACCGCGATGGGCGAGGGTGAGGTTGGTTTCGGGGCTCGTCTCCGCGAGGCAAGCGACGCCGTCGGCCGCCGCCGCGAGCGCCGCGCGATCCGTTCGCTCGGGGACTTCGGCGGTGAGCGGGTAGCTCTTCGAGAGCGCCCGCGGGAAGGGGCCGAACGGCGGCTGGACTCGCCAGACCGCGTCGTAGCCGTCGTCCGGCGCGGACCGATCGACTGTGAGCAACAGCGAGTCCGGCGCGGAGAGCCGCTCGAGCCGTTGGTGGTGGCGCAGGACTTCGGGGCGGCGCGCGCTCTCGTGGGAGGTGTAGAAAAAGGAGCCCTTCGAGACGGGATCCGAACGCTCGAGTTGGTCGGCGTGGTCGAGCAGCGTCCGGTAGCCATCGAGCATCGTCGGATGGGAGCGGGCGCGCTGTTCGACGAGTTCGAGCAGGTTGCCAGCGCGGATCGCCTGCTTGATCCGACGGATCTCGGCGAAGGTGACGTGGAGGTTGTGGGCGGCGAGTTCGGACTCGCGCTCGGCGTCGGATAGCGCGCGGAGGTCATCCGGTGAGTGGTCGGTACAGACGGCACACGAACAGGGGAGATAGTCGAGATCCTCGAGCGCTCGGGTGCCACGTACCGTCAGGTAGCGGTCGTCGCGGGCGTAGAGCGCGTAGGCGGCCGAGTCGAACAGGTCACAGCCCATCGCGACGGCGAGCGCGAACATCATGGGGTGGCCGGCCCCGAAGAGGTGGACCGGCGCGTCGGCACCCAGGCCGCGTTTTGCTGCAGCGACGACGTCGACCATGTCGTCGTAGCGGTAGTCGTTCATCAGCGGGACGACCGCGCCGATCGGGAAGACGTCGAGGTCAGTTCCTTCCGCGTGGCGACCGGCGTGCTCGCGCAGCTCCGGGTAGGTCGATCCCTGCACCGGCGCGCTGACGAGCATCTCGCCCGTATCGGCCGCGTCGGCGATCTCGAGGCGCTTTCGGGTGGTCTCGAGGTCGGCCTCGGCGCGCTCGCGGGAGACGTCCGGCGGCGTCGGGATGTCGACGGGAGTGGCGATATCGGAACCGATCTCGCGCTGGAAGGCGAGGATTTCCTCGGTCGTCACGTCGATCTCACCGTATTCCGACAGTTGGAACGACCCGGAGTCGGTCATGATCGCGCCCGGGAAATCGAGCATCTCGTGGAGGCCGCGCTCTCTGGCGCGCTCGCAGAGGGTATCGTCGCCGTGGATGATATAGGAGTTGGTGATGAGGATCTCCGCGCCGAACTCGTCGGCGAGTCGGCGAGGGTCGATGGTATCGAGATTTGGATTGATGACCGGTAACAGCGCCGGGGTTTCGACGGTGACGCCGGCACGCGGGACGGTGAGTTCGCCGATGCGACCGCCGGCATCGGTATCCCGGAGTTCGAAGCACTCGCGCATTGCCCGTCCGTTGGCCCGTCCGACGTAAGACCTGACGGTTTTCGACCGCTCGAGCGGCCGAGTCCGTCGCGGTCGGTGGGAGAGATGTTGACGCGCTGAAGGGAACTGTTCGATCGGCTGTCTCGAGGGTCGGCAGTCGCAACCCTACCGCTCGTCTCGAGGAAGTTGCGGTCCGTATCAATGCCATGGTCGTTCCGTCCTCACGGCCGAGACAGTCATCGATCGCGAGTGGTTGAACGCGAGATTAGCGTCCGCTGCGCGATTTCAACAGTGGCTTTCTCCGAGGCAATCCCGTAACAGTCGCCTCGTTTTAGCACGCACTCGAGGGTACGACGGAGCGCATGGTTTCACGACTGCAGACACTCGGCGTCGCCGTCATGGCGCTGCTGGTCGCACTCTCGGGGGGTCCCGCCCTCGCCGGTGCGACGGCGGCCGCGGATCACGACGCCGGAGACATGGGCGAAGTAGACACGGAAACGAGCGCGACGCTGCAGAACGTCACCGTCACGACGCTCGAACTCGAGAACGTCACGATCGAGAACGCGACGATCGAGGAGTTGACCGTCGAACAGTTCGACGCTGACGTCCAGCAACTACAGGACGAACTCGGCGTCGGCAACGAGAGCGCGAACGCGACCGCCACCGAAAACGAGACGGGCGACAGTGGCAACGTGACCCTCTCGGACATCCGGTTCGAGTCACTCGCGCTCAGCGGCGTCTCGCTGGACGACCTCGAGCGCGGCGGGGCGAACGCATCCGCCGACGTCGGAACGAACGCGACTGTCGACGGGGAGGTGAACGCGTCCGCCGACGACAACGAGATCGCGAACGACACGGAGATCGGTACCGAAACCGCCGGTAACGAGACGGAGATCAACGCCAGTGATACCGCGACCGTCGGCGACGACATCGCGGCGACGAACGACACCGACGGACAGGGACTGATCGACGAGAACGCGAGTCAGGTCACGATCCAAGACCTGACGATCGAGACGATGACCGTCGAGCAGTTGACGATCGAAGAGCTGACCGTCGGCGCGGACACCGGAGTGAGCGAACCGGCCGACAACGCGACCGAGGAGACCGTCACCGAGGACAACGCGACTGAGGGCAATGCCACCGAAGAGCCGTTCGAAGCGAACGTCACGGAAGAGCCGCCGTCGACGGAAGATAACGTGACGATCGGCGACAACCTCACCGAGGACAACGCCACGGACGGGAACCTCACCGAGGATAACGCCACTGACGAGAACGCCACGCAAGAGATCGAGAGCCTCACGGTCGAGCAGTTCCACGTCGAGGAACTGATGATCCAGTCGATGACCGTCGAGGAGGTCGAAGCAGCCGACCAGAACGCCGGCGCGGCGATGGACGGCAACGCGACGACCGAGACCAGGGCGAACGAGACCGAGGGCCTCGAGGGCGGCGCTGACAACGCGACGGTGACCGACGTCGAATCGGAGGGTCACACCATCGCTTCCCTCAACGCGTCGTCGATCACGATCGAGAACGCGACCGCCGACACCCTCTCGGTCGGCGATGCGAGCGAACTCGCTGGTATCAGCGGCAACGAGACCGTCACTACTGAGACCGAGATGAACGCGACCGCAGACGATGAGATGGAGACCGAAACGACCGTCGACACGAACGAGACCGACAACGTGACGGCGGACGACGAAGTGGAGACTGAGACACCGGTCGGCACGAACGAGACCGACAATGCGACGGCAGACGACGAAGTGGAGACCGAGACGACGGTCGACACGAACGAGACGAACGAGACCGACAACGCGACCAACAACTGACGCTGGGCCGCTCTAACGGCCGACCTTTGTTTTCTCGTCTCGCGTGTCTGACCACCCTCGAGCCGCGGCCGTGCGTCGTCTCGCTCGAGCGACCGCGAGTCGAGACGGACGCGGGCGACCCCAGACGAAGGCGCTTTAGGCGCTGGCCCGCTTGCGTTTCCTAATGAGTAAACCCACGCCCGAGGTCTACGAGCAGGGCAAGGGCATGGACGCCCACAATCAGGCGATGCGGGAGATCCGCTCGCGCAAGGAGGCCAGCTACGATCCCCACGAGCCGACCCGCGTCTGGCTCGACGAGGACAACACCCCCGACGGCGTCAAACAGAGCCTGACGATCATCCTCAACACGGGCGGCTGCCGGTGGGCCCGCGCCGGCGGCTGTACGATGTGTGGCTACGTCGCCGAGAGCGTCGACGGCGGGAGCGTGAGCCACGAGGCGCTGCTGGACCAGATCGACGTCTGTCTCGCACACGAAGCGGATAACGCCGAGGAACCGGCCGACCTCATCAAGATCTACACCTCCGGTTCGTTCCTGGACGAGCGCGAGGTCGGTGCGGAGAGCCGCCGGGCGATCGCCGACACGTTCGCCGACCGCGAACGCATCGTCGTGGAATCGCTGCCCGACTTCGTCGACCGCGAGAAGATCGGCGACTTCACCCGCCACGGGCTCGACACCGACGTGGCGATCGGCCTCGAGACGGCCACCGACCGCGTGCGCCACGACTGTGTGAACAAGTACTTCGACTTCGCGGATTTCGAAGACGCCTGCGCGGAGGCCGCCGCCGCGGACGACGACGCCGACAGCGGCGTCGAGGCCGGTATCAAGGCCTACCTCCTGATGAAGCCGCCGTTCCTCACGGAGTCCGAGGCCGTCGCGGACATGATCTCGTCGATCGAGCGCTGTGCCGACGTCGAGGGCTGTCACACCGTCTCGATGAACCCGTGTAACGTCCAGCGCTACACGATGGTCGACGACCTCTACTTCGAGGACGGCTACCGCCCGCCGTGGCTCTGGTCGGTCGCGCACGTCTTAGCGGAGACCGCAGACGTCGACGCCATCGTCGTCTCGGACCCGGTCGGTCACGGCTCCGATCGAGGCCCCCACAACTGCGGCGAGTGCGACGACCGCGTCCAGAAGGCGATCAAGGACTTCGATCTCCGGCAGGACCCGTCGGTCTTCGAGCAGGTCTCCTGTGAGTGTGAACTGACGTGGGAGACGGTCCTTGAGCGCGAGCGGAGTTTCAATCAGCCGCTGACGCGATAGCGCCGCCGCGGCGGCCCGATAGTTTCGCGAACCGGGACTTGGGACCAGCTACTTTACGGCCGACCGGGTAACGGTCGCTATGTCGCTGTCCGACTACCTGAACGAACTCGAGCCCACGCTGATGATCGCCGTCGGCTTCGTCCTGTTTATCTTCCCCGAGCCCGCGACTTCCGCCTTCGGCGCGGGGCTGATGTTACTCGGCGCAAGTTGGTGGTTCTACGAGTGGGGGCGCTAGCGGCCTCGCCGGCTTCTAATCGCCGGCGGCCGTCCCGCCGTCAGATATTGGCCCCACCGACTCCGGGTCGGCACGCGGTACCTCGAGCGTGACGACGGTGCCCCGTGGTTCGTTGTCCGCAAAAGAGAGTCGGCCGCCGGCCTGCGTGACGACCCAGTTGACCAGCCACAGTCCGAGTCCGCTCGCGTGTCTGAGCTGGGTAATCTCCCGGTCGCCCTCGAGCAACTCTCGTTCTTCCTCGGGTATTCCGGGGCCGTCGTCGGCGACCGTTAGCGTCAGCATCTCGTCGTCCGGGCAGTCCCGAAGCGTCACGTCGACCGTCGGCCGCGCCCGGTCGTTGTGTTCGACAGCGTTTTCGAGGAGCTGGAAGACGGCCGTCTGGAGATAGTCGCCGACTCGAGCGAAGCGTTGATCCGGGAGCGAGCTGGTGATTTCGGCGTCGTGCTCGCGCTCGAGACGATCGATCGCTCCGTCGATGGCTGCGGTGAGATCGATCGGGCCGGTCGCGATCTCGTCGCGGTCGAGGATCCGTTCGACGGTGCGAGTCTTCCCCGCGAGATCGATGAGTTCGCTCGTCCGCTCTTTGATGATCTCGGCGTACTCGCTGTCGGCGTCGTCGACGGCGTCGGCGAGCATTTCGGCGCACCCGTCGATAATGTTCATGCCGTTGCGCAGGTCGTGTCGCAGGACGCGATTGAGGATCTCGAGGCGCTTCTGTCGCTGTTTCTGGGCGGTGATGTCGGTATAGAGGCCGAAGCTGCGGTCCGAGGAGCCGTCGGTTTCCATCGGAACGATCCGCATCATGAACTCGCGCACCCCGTCGGCGGTCCGACGCGTGACTTCGGCTTCGACGGTCTCGCCGCGCTGGCTCCGCCGGTCGAGCGCAGCGGCCTCGTCTCGGGCGTTGGCGGGGACGAGAACGTCGTCGATCGGCTCGTCGACGATCGCCCCCTCGTCGTAGCCGAATACGCGCTCGAACGCCGGATTCACCGCTTCGACGATCGGATCGTCATCGCAATAGCGCGCGCTGATGACCGCGTCGGGGACGTTCTCGAACAACGCCGCGAACCGGTCGCGCTCCGTTCTGAGCCGTTCCTCGAACGCGATTCGGTCTATCGCATCGGTCACGTGAGAGAGCAACAGTTTCGCCAGTTCCTCGTCGGCCGCGGTGAACGCCGCCGGCTCCGTCGAGACGGCCCGAAACACCCCGTGGTCGCCGATCGGCACGCTCAGCACCGACTGCCGGCCGCCGATCTCCGGGACCGTCTCCTCGTCCGAGTCGACCTCGTCGCACCGACGGGGCTGTTGCGTGCGATAGGTCGTGCCGGCGATGCCGTCATCGAGCGCCCGTCGATCGGTGGAGTCGGTCTCGAAGCCAGACGAGACGGCTTCCCGGACGAGGTCGTCGCCGTCGACTCTGTCGACACAACAGTTATCAAAGCCGAGGACGTCTTCGGCGGCTTCGACGGTCAGTTCGTAGATCTCGGCCTGACTCTCACAGTCCTCGAGCCGCGAAGCGATGCTGTGGAGGCCTTCGATCTTCGCCTTCCGGTCGACCAGTTGCCGCTCCATGCGCTTGCGCTCGCTGATGTCGCGAGCGATCCCGACCGTCCCCTCGATCTCGCCGTCGGCGTACAACAGCGCCATGTTGACCTCGGCCGGCGTTCGCTCGCCGTTCGTCCCCGTCAGCGTGATCTCGTAGGTGGCGACGCGGCGTTCGTCGTCGGTCGCGAGCGCACGGATATGCCGACTCCCGCGTTCGACGCTCTCGTCGGTGAGAACCTTCGAGATGTGCTCGCCGAGGAGCTCATCGCGGTCGTAGCCGGTCTCCCCCACCATCGTGCTGTTGACGGTGACGAACCGCCCTTCGCGGTCGAGTCGATAGACGCAGTCGTCGACCGTCTCGACGACCGTTTTCGTCCGCTCGAGTTCGCGTTCGCGCGCCGCCCGGTCGAGGGCGGCTTCGGCCGTCGCTGCGAGCCCGTGGATCAGATGCATCTCAGCGTCGTCGAGTTCCGCGCCTTCCGGCGACGCCACCGTCAGGAGCCCGTGCTCGCCGAGCGGGTGGAGGATAGCCGTCCCGACGCCGATACCGAGATCGTAGGGAATCTGTTCCGCCGAGACGTTCTCGACGACGGTCGGCTCTGAAGCGGTGTACGCGTCCCAGAAGATGGTATCGTCCGATGCCATCGACGTGATATCGTCGGTGTGGCCGTCGACCGCCGCCGATACGCCGGCGAGTTCGAGCGTCTCGTGGTCGTCGTCGTAGAACCTGATCGCGGCGAGCGGCCGGTCGATCACGTCCCCGGTCGCCGTCATCACGATGTCGGCAATTTCGTCTGTCGACTCGGCTCGGAGCAGTTTCCGCGTCGTCTCCTGGAGCGCCTCGAGTGCGTTCGCACGCGTGATCTCGGCGGAGATGTCCTGTCCGAACGAGAGGACGCTGACGACATCGCCGTCTTCGATAAGTGGCGTGTTGAACCACTCGCAGGTCACCGTCGTTCCGTCCTTGCAGACATTCCGGTTTACCCGCCGGGACGGCCGTCCGTCGACGAGGCCGTCCCAGTAGTCGAGTAGGTCCTCTCGTTCCGACTCCGGGACGAGGAGATCGTCGGCGGATTCGCCCAGCGCTTCCGCCGCGTCGTAGCCGAACAGTTCCGTCGCGGCCGGGTTCCAGCCGCGGACTTCGAACTCGGGGGTCCATTCGATAATCGCGAGCGGCGACTGTTCGACGAGTAGCTCGAAGCGATCGGTGGACTCGTCCGGTACCGCTGACTGTACGGTTGCGTCTGAGACGGGCTCGGTGTGCGTGACCGACGGCCCGTTGCGGTCGACCAGTAGTTCGTCCACCCGTTCGGCGAGCGTTTCGAGTCCCTGCGAGCGAGGAACGTAGCCGTCGGCACCCGCGGCGACGACCGCGCCCGCGAGCGCTTCGCTGCCGTCGTCGGGATAGACGACGATCGGGACGGCGACTCGTTGCGCGCGGATCGCCTCGCAGAGTTCGACCGGATCGGCCTCGACCGCGCTCGCGATCACGACGCAGTCGGCACTCGAGAGCCCCTCGAGACACTCGTCGGCCGTCTGGACCGCGTCGGTCACCACGCCGCGTTCCTCGAGGGTGCGTTCGATGGCGGCGCCCACGTCCGGCCCGGTGGTGACGATGCGGGCGTTTGCTCTAGTATTCGATCCCATCCCCTGTATTCCACTCGTTGCAAAGGGACGCTGACACCATTACTGTTCGACTCGACTCACGATCTGAGTCGTGTTGGCCAATGGAACAGAAAGTGACAAAACAGGCCATCTCCGTCCCGTGTACGGCCGTTACGCGATCTGGAACCCTTCGAGGATTCCCTGCCCGTCGGTCGGCCCGATATCGGGGAGGGTCGCACGCTCGGGGTGGGGCATCAACACCGCGACGGTCTCGCGTTCGCCGATGACACCGGCGACATCGTGTTTCGACCCGTTTGGATTCGCTTTGGGACCGGTCTCGCCGTTCTCGTCGCAGTATCGGAAGAGGACCCGACCCTCGTCCTCGAGTTCGGCCAGTCGGTCGTCGTCGATCTCGTAGCGCCCCTCGCCGTGGGCGATGGGCACTTCGATGACCTCGCCGTCCTCGTAGGCGGCGGTCCAGGGCGTGTCCGCACGCTCGACGCGCAGGTAGACGTGTTCGCACTGGAAGCGGGCGCTCTCGTTGGTCGTGAACGCGCCCTCGGTGAGCCCGGACTCGCAGCCGACCTGCGCGCCGTTGCAGACGCCCAGTACGGGGACGCCGTCGGCCGCCGCCTCGCGGATCTCGTCCATGATCGGCGAGCGGGCCGCCATCGCACCCGCGCGGAGATAGTCGCCATAGGAGAACCCGCCCGGCAGGACGATGCCGGTCGCATCCTCGGGGAGACCGTCCTCGTGCCAGACGATCTCGGCGTCGATCTCGAGGTGCTTGAGGGCGCGTTCGGCGTCGCGGTCGCAGTTCGAGCCGCCGAAACGAATTATTGCGACGGTCATCTACCGTTCGTCGACCTCCACGTCGTAGTCGTGGATGGTCGGGTTCGCCAGCAGACGTTCGGCCATCTCGCCCGCGCGATCGCGAGCGCCATCCGCGGAGTCGGCCTCGAGGTCGATCTCGAAGCGGTCGGCCGAGCGCAGGTCCTCGAGTTCGAAGCCCAGTCGCTCGAGGGCACCTTTCGTGGTCTCGGCCTCGGGGTCGAGCACGCCGCGTTTGAGTCGAACCGTCACCGTCGCGGTGTAGGCGGTCATCACCTGATACCCCGTAACCGTGCTCAAAAACGCTTTCGTCTTGACTCCGCAATGCACATTCGTGGATATCGGATCGGACAACGGCGGTGAGCGCCGCCCGCGTCGCCACCCAGCAGTCACCTACGGCCACTATGCGGCTCGCGCGACGACGATATCCCCCGTCGCGTGGACGGTAATCGTGTACGCGTCTAGCTGAAACGTTACCTGCCCCGTGTTCCGACCGCCGGTGGTACCCGTCGGTTCGAACAGCGTCTCGAGGCTCTCGGGATCGATCCGGTCGTAGATGCGCTCTACGTCCGTCGGGTCGGTTTCGGCGAGATCTGCGATCGTCGAGACGATCGTCGCCGTCAGCGAGTCGCTTCCGTTCCAATTGTGTGAGACGAACGCCGTCTTCCGTTCGCGATCGATTCGTGATCGGCCGTGGTCGTGTGGTGTTGCCGTCATCGTGTTCACCCGTCGGCTGGCGACTGTCACTGTGCGTGACTGGAAATCCGTTCCACAGTGGGAGATATAAAACCCTGTCAGACAATTTACGTCAATTTGTACGACACAATAAAGGCAGCCACGAGACGGAGCGCGGTTTCGCTCGAGGCGATCGTCATGCGTCCGTCATACGCCTACCTCGAGACGACCGGTGGTCCCCGTTCGCGGCGGACGGCCGTCCCATGACACGCGAACGGACCGCGGTCTGATACACCGACCCGAACGATCGATGTGAGTCGTTCTCAGCGGCTTCGACGGAAAGCAGGACTTTTAGCCGCGCGCAAACTGAGTCCGTCGTGATGGAACGAGATCCGCTCGAGCGGAGGTGGCAGCGTTGACGACCGACGTAACCGAGATCACGGTGATCGGAGACGACGACACCGGGCTGATCGCCCGCGTGACCAGCCTCCTGTTCGAGCGCGGGCTCAACATCGAGGACCTCGATCAGGCGGTTCGCGACGGCGTCTTCCGGATGTATCTCGCCGTCGATACCTCGGAGATGGTCTGTACCGAGGCCAAACTCCGCGAGGATCTCCGCGACCTCGGGGACGATCTCGGCCTCGACGTGCAGGTCCGCTTCCCCGCCGACCGCCAGAACCAACAGCTCGCCGTCCTCGTCACCAAGGAGAGCCACTGCCTCGAGGCCTTATTCGAGGCCTGGGCCAACGACGAACTCGGCGCGGACATCGGCGTCGTCATCGGCAACCACGACGACCTGCAGCCGCTGGCCGAACACTACGACGTGCCCTTCCACGACATCGGCGACGAGGGCGGCCAGCAAAACGAGGACCGACTGCTCGAACTACTCGCCGAGTACGACGTCGACCTGATCGTCCTCGCGCGGTACATGCGGATTCTCAGCCCGAACGTCGTCTTCCGCTACGAGGACCGCATTATCAACGTCCATCCCTCGCTGCTACCGGCCTTCCCCGGCGCAGAAGCCTACCGGCAGGCCGTCGAGGAGGGCGTTCGCGTCGCCGGCGTCACCGCCCACTACGTCACGACCGACCTCGATCAGGGGCCGATCATCACCCAGCGCGCGTTCGACGTTCCCGACGACGCCGACATCGACGAGATGAAACGCCGCGGCCAGCCCCTGGAGGCCGACGCGCTGCTCGAGGCCGTCAAACTCCACTTGAACGGCGATGTGTCGGTCCACCGCGGCCGGACCTCGGTCCGGGAAAACGGTACCGAGTACCAGCTCGGCCTCCCCGACGAGGTTCGAGAGTTCACCCCGGACCGGCCGGTCGACGGAATCGGCAGCGCGGTCGCCGAGGATCAGTAACCGCGACACGGCCCACTGCGGTATCTCGAGAGGTCTCCGATTCGTTCAGTTCGATCGCGATTCGGTTCCGCCACGTCGTCGAACACGGTGTTGCCGGCGCGACCGGCTCCCGCCCGTCTCGGCGACGTGCTCTGTTTCGAGCCGCGTCACGCGAGGTGCATCGCGAACCAGTCAGCGGCCGCGTCGGCGACCGCCTCGAGTTCACCCGGCCCCTCGAACAGATGGCCCGCGCCCTCGACGACGTGAAGGTCGCGCTCGACGGTGAGCGCGTCGTACAGTTCGCGGTTTAACTCGCGGACGGACTCGTCGTCGCCGCCGACGATCAGCAACGTGGGTGCGGTCACGTCGTCGACGACTTCGGCCGCCATGTCGACGCGGCCGCCGCGGGAGACCACCACATCGATCGCCGTTTCCGGACGTGCTGCACCGCGGAGGGCGGCCGCAGCGCCCGTGCTCGAGCCGAAGTAGCCGATCGAGTCCGCGGTCAGATCGGATCGGTCGCGAACCCACGCGGTCGTCGCGACGAGTCGATCGGTCAGTAGTGGAATGTCGAACCGGTTCTCCCGTTCCTGGTCTTCGACCTCGGTGAGCAGGTCGAACAGAAGAGTCCCGAGGCCGCGCTCGCGGAGCGTCTCGGCGACGAACTTGTTTCGCGGGCTGTGCCGGCTGCTGCCGCTGCCGTGGGCGAAGACGACGAGCCCGGTCGCGTCCGGCGGCACGACGAGTTCGCCCTCGAGTGTCACACCGTCGACGGGGATGTCGGTGACGGTAGCGGTTCCGTCCGACGCCATAGTCGACGGTCCGCCTTGCACGGGGTTGACTGTTGGGGTCGCTCTCGTCCGTCGACGCCGTCGACTCCCAGTTACGCCGACGTATCCCAGCGCTCGCGGCAGTCGTCATCACAGAAGCGTTTGTAGACGGCCGTTCCGTCTTCGACCGTCGTGATCACGCGCTGTTCGGGGGACGATCCGACGGGATCGCCACACTGTCGACACTCGGGTCCGGCCTCATCCGTCGAGTCAGTCATCGGTTGACCGGTGGTCCGAGACCCACTTTAACGAATCCATTTCGGCCGTATCGGCCACGGTCGGCCGAGCCTTCCGGTTGGGCTCCGTGGCGGATACTTCCGGGTGATGAGCCGGTTCGTGATGACGAGAGGAGACCTCTTCTCGAGGCGACTCACGGCGTCCGTTACGCGTTTTCCCGGTCGATCGTGACGCCCTCGAACAGCGGGTCGAGGTCGTCGTCGAGTTGTGCCTTCAGGTCCCGGAGCTCCCCGTCGGTCAGCGCGACCGCGAGGGCGTCGGTGACTGCGTCGGCGTACCGTTCCGCATCGTCGGGCTCGATATCGGTGTCGCGGAGGTGCTCGCCGACGCGTTCGACGAACGCCGCCCGATCGTAGCCGGCCCCGTCGTGGTCGGCGTCAGCGATGGTCGCGGCCATCTCGTCCGGGAGTTGGGCGGCGACGTCCTTGGCTTCGCCGCCGGTCAGCGCCTCGCCGAGCGTCTCGAGGACGGCCTCGGTCGTCGTTCGTGCGCGGTCGGTCGTGTCGAGGTGGCCCGCCTCTTGGACCAGTCCGTAGAACTCGTCGTCTTGCATACGCGATGGGTCGCCGGTGATCGTTATCGGGGTTGGGCACTCACGTGCAAGCGTGAGTCGCGCCGCCGTCGGGAGCGACGTCCTCCCGTCAAGAGCGACGCACCACCGTCGGGAGCGACGCCCGTCTGGGCCGCCTCCCGCCTACAGCCGTTGGACCGCGCCGATCGCACTCGAGAGCGGCGGCGCGTCGAATAGCTCCCGACCGGTGTACGCGTTGGCTCCGGCACAGTACATGTCACGGGCGGTCTCGAGGACCGCCTCCTCGAGTGGCGCTGGCTCCGTGTCACACAGCGACTTCCAGTCGGCGACGTCCTCCCGTTTGGCCTCCGCTTTGGCGACATCGACGGCCTGGACCCACTCGGGCTGCGTGCGCTTGTGGTACTGGCGGAGCACCTCCTTCGAAAGCTGGACGCCCTCGTAGCTGAACCGATTCTCGTCGAAGGTGCCGACGACGTCGGCAACGCGGATCTCTCCCTGATAGTAGAGACACTCGATTTTGCCGTCTTCGTGGACCAATCCGGCGGAATCGGCCTGATCGGTGACGATTTGATTGACCTCGCGGGCGACCGACTCGAGGTCGTCGATCGCCGCTTGTCCGGCGATCTCGTTGGCCTCGTCGCGCTCGAGCTGGCGGTCGCTTTCCTCGTACTTCGTGGTGAACTCGACGATCGGCTCGGCTAAGTCGACGGCCTCGTCGGGCCACTCGTCGAAGTCGAGGCCGTGGTCGGCGGGTTCGGTCCGGCGTCGCAGGCTCGAGCCGACGGGGACGCGGTTGCGAAAGACGATCTCGAGGGGGATCAGGTAGTTCTCGCCGGCCGCGTCGTGATACCGGCCGTAGTCGTATTCGCGGCCCTCGTGGGGTAAGTCGGGCACCTGCGTCAGCCCGATGGCCATCTCCCAGGGCGGGTGGGAAGCGTCCTCGAGTCCGATGACGTCGCCGTTCTCGACGATACCGCGGTAATGGGTCGGCACGCCCTCGGCCTCGAGCAGCTCGAAATTGAACGCGCCCATCGTACAGAGGCTCGCGCCCTTCTGTGGGATCTGATCGGGCATCTTCCCCCAGTCGAACACCGAGTAGTCGTCGGTGAAGACGAACGAGCCGCGACCGAGGTCGTCGGCGGTCGCCTCCTCCTCGATGCGGAACTCTTTGACACTCGTCATACGAGACACCCCAGAACGTGGCCGCCGCCGCGGTTCATACCCCAGTTGCCGTGGTCGGACGGTAAGAAGGTTTCAGTATCCGTCCGGCGGATACGGTGCGGCCGCCAGTCCGACGGCGCGGCCGGTGATCGGGCCGCTCACTCAGTCGTCCTCAACGGTCGCGAGTAGTTCCTCGGCGTCTTCCCGCAGCGATCCGCCGAGTGACTCCTCCTCGACGACCTCGCGAAGCGTCGAGTTACACTGGGGCGTCGCCAGCGCCTCGAGGGCCTGCCGTCGGAACTGCTCCTCTAGGGTTTCCCGTCGAACGAGTGCCTCGAGTTCGTCGCACTCGTTGGCCGTTTTCAGCTCGCGAATCGCGGCCGCTCGCGTCTCCTCGTCGGTCGCTTCGTCGAGCGCGCGGTCGATGCATTCCTGTGGCGTCCGTGAACTCATACGAGACGGGACGTGGTCCGCTCTGATAGTTCAGGGACTTGCGTTCGACGAGCGCCGCGGGGCTGTCACTCCGCCCGCGAACATTCCGGCTTGAACCCTTTCCGGCTCGAGCACGAACGGCCGCGCGTGATCGCATCGAGTACACAGCAGCGCGTCGTCCGCGCGCGGGCCGGTGGTCGCCGCGACGGTCGGAACCCGAGTCGGCGTCCGACGGAGCGGTGTCGCTGAGATGGATCCGATCCCGTTTTTCGTCGGAGCCGTCCTTCTCGGCGTCGCCGTCGTGGACCTCCTGTGGACGACGCTTTGGGTCGAAGGCGGTGCCGGACCACTCACGTCGCGGTTGATGGCATGGACGTGGAGCGTGTTCAAGCGAATCGGTGACCGGAATTCGCGGCTGCTCACCCTCGCCGGGCCGGCGATCCTTGTTGTCGGCCTCTCCGTCTGGATCCTCCTTCTCTGGGCCGGCTGGACGCTCATCTTCGCAAGCGGCGCACATCCCCTCATCGATACGATCGATAAAGGGCCGCTCTCCTGGTTCGAGCACGTCTACGTCACCGGATACACGATCTTCACGCTCGGAAACGGCGATTACGTCCCGCGAGACGGCGTCTGGCAACTCGCGGTCACGCTCGCGACCGCCAGCGGGATGCTCTTTGTCACCCTGATCGTCACCTACGTCCTCTCCGTGCTCGACGCCGTCACGCAGAAACGATCGTTTGCAAGCGACGTGAGCGGGCTCGGAACGAGCGGCGACGAGATCGTCCGCGCCGGCTGGGACGGCGAGGAGTTTCGGGGCCTCGAGGTCCCGCTAAACGACCTCGCGTCGCAACTGAACACGCTCACGGAGAACCACAAGGCGTATCCGATCCTCCACTACTTCCACAGCAACCAGCGCAGTCGGGCACCGGTGGCGAGCATCGCCGCTCTCGACGACGCACTCACGTTGTTTCGGTTCGGGGTGTCCGACGGTGACCGCCCCGACGATATCACCGTGAAAACCGTGCGGGCGAGCGTCCACAGCTATCTCGAGACGCTTCACGACACGTTCGTCGAACCCGCGGATCGAACCCCGCCCGCACCGACCCTCGAACCGCTCCGCAACGCGGGGGTGCCGACCGTCTCCGACGAGGCGTTCGATGCCGCCGTCGTGGACCTCGACGAACGCCGTCGCAGGCTGCTCGCACTGATCTCCTCCGACGTCCGGCAGTGGCCGACATCGGAACCGATGTCGGCTGCGCCCAGCCCACGAGAACAGTGAGCCCGACGGCGGGCGGTCGACTGGCCCTTTCGCTCGAGGGGCCGATCGAAACGACCGAGCTCGCCCCACTGGTTCGCCGACTCCACCACGCTTTTCTCGCTGTACGGGTATCGTTTCTCCGATGGAGCGACCGGTGACCGAGGCCGACCTCACGTTCGAACACGTCCCCGAGACCGACCAGTCCTTCGAGAACGCGCTGGCGAAAGCACGCGACGGCGACCGACTGACCGTCGACGATGCGACCGAGTTGCTGACCACGGGGACGGACAGCGAGGGCATCGACCGGACGCGCAAGGAACGCGTCCTCGAGGCGGCCGATCGGCGCCGCGCCGAGGTGGTCGGCGAGGAGGTCACCTTCATCGCGAACCTGAACAACAACGTCACGACGGCCTGCAACGTGGGCTGTCTGTTCTGTAATTTCAAGGACGCCGCCCACACCTTCGAGCGCGAGACAGCGGTCGAGACGGCCGGCTTCACGAAGACACCCGCCGAATCGCGCGAGATCGTCGCCGACGCCGTCGAGCGTGGCATCTACGAGGTGACCTCGGTCTCGGGCCTGCACCCCGCGTTCGCGCTCGACGACGAACACCGGGAGATCCTCGAGGCCCACCCGAATCCGAAGGAGGTCAACTACAAGCCGCCGGCGGTCTACGACACCAGCCCCGGCACCTATACGGATCAGATCGCGGCGATGAGCGTCGGCGGCGTCCACGTTCACTCGATGACGCCCGAAGAGGCCTACCACGCCCGGCGCGGCACCGACTGGTCCTACGAGGAGGTCTACCGCCGGCTCAAGGAGGCGGGGCTGGACACGGTCCCCGGTACCGCGGCCGAGATCCTCGTCGAGGAGGTCCGCGAGGTGATCTGCCCCGGCAAGATCGAGACGGAGGGCTGGCTCGAGGCGATGGAGGCCGCCGCCGATGTCGGCCTCGGGATGACGGCGACGATCATGTACGGTCACGTCGAGAACGAGGCCCACCGCGCACTACATTTAAAACGAATTCGGGATCTACAGGACCGCACCGGCAATATCTCGGAATTCGTCCCGCTTTCTTTCATCCACCAGAACACACCGCTGTTCGAGCACGACGTGGTCTCCGGCGGCGCGAGCGCGGACGAGGACGAACTGCTGATCGCCGTCTCGCGGCTGTTCCTCGACAACATCGACCACATCCAGTCGTCGTGGGTCAAGTACGGCGACGAGCGGGGGCTGAAGATGCTCAACTGCGGGGCCGACGACTACATGGGGACGATCCTCTCGGAGGAGATCACCAAACGCGCCGGCGGCGGCTTCGGTGAATTCCGGTCGTTCGACGACTACGTCGAGATGATCTCCTCGATCGGCCGCGTGCCGGTCGAGCGCTCGACCGACTACGAGCGACGCCGCGTCATCGACCCCGACGACCCGCCATTTGGCCCGCAACTCGGGCCCAACGCCGACGGAACGCCGCTGTTGACCCGCGATGAGAGCGCGGAGCGAACCGCAATCGTGGACGACTGATCCGTCGCGCCGCCACCGCTGCCGACGCGAATTGGCCGGCCGAACCGGTCTCCTCCCGTTTTTCCGCCGTGAAATACTTTATGTGGCCTCTCGAGGGTCTATGGGTATGCGACTCGAAGGCAAGACAGCGTTTGTCACGGGTGCAGGGTCCGGCCTCGGCCGGAAAGCCGCCGAACTGTTCGCCGAAGAGGGCGCGACGATCGTCGCGGCCGATATCGACCTCGAGAGCGCCGAAGAGACGATCGGCCGCGTCGAAGACGCGGGACGAGGTGGGGCTGCGCTCGAGGTAGACGTGCGGGACGCCGACGCGGTCCACGCGGCGGTCGAC
This sequence comes from Natrinema sp. 74, assembly GCF_046097095.1. Taxonomy (NCBI): domain Archaea; kingdom Methanobacteriati; phylum Methanobacteriota; class Halobacteria; order Halobacteriales; family Natrialbaceae; genus Natrinema; species Natrinema sp. 74. The sequence continues at coordinate 1,050,496 of NZ_CP175698.1, read as the reverse complement.
GAGGCGGTCTCGGAGTTCGGTCTCGATATCATGCTCAACAACGCGGGAGTCAGCCACGAGCGTTCGAACGTCGAGGAGATCGACGAAGGCGAGCGCGACCGGGTCATCGACGTGAACGTCAAGGGCGTCTGGAACGGCTGTCACGCCGTGATTCCACACTTCAAGGAACAGGGCTCGGGTGCGATCGTCAACACGGCGTCGCTGGCCGGCGTCATCGGCGCACCGCAGTTGGGCGCGTACTCGCTCTCGAAAGGCGCAGTGGTCAACTTCACGCGCACCGTCGCGGCAGAGGTCGGCCCGGCCGGCGTTCGAGCAAACGCGGTCTGTCCGGGCGTGACCGACACCGCGATGCCACGAAAGAACCACACCGAGGAGGAGTGGGAGCAGACCAAAGAAGAGATGTCCCGCTATTACCCGCTCAAGCGCCTCGGCCGGCCGGAGGACATCGCCAACGCGATGTTGTTCCTCGCCAGCGACGAGGCCGCCTGGATCACCGGGGAGGAGCTGGTGGTCGACGGCGGCTTCTCCTGTTCGTAACGCCGCCGTCACGGCCCGCGGCGAGGGGATACCGTTTCGGTGGTGGCGACCGACGAACCGGTATGGCAAACGATGAGGTGTACGTACAGCGGGCGATCGACCGCTCGCGATCGGCGGTCGAAAACGGCAACACCCCCTTCGGCTCGCTCCTCGTCGTCGACGACGAGGTCGTTCGAACGGCCGAGAACACGACGATCACGGACGACGACATCGCCGCCCATCCGGAGTTCAAACTGGCCCGGTGGGCCGCACGCGAACTCGAGCCCGACGAGCGCGCGGCGTGTACGATGTACACGAGCACCGAACCGTGCCCGATGTGTGCGAGCGCGATCGTCTACGCGGGGCTCGGACGGGTCGTCTACAGCGTCTCGGTCAATTCACTGGCGGAACTTCGGGACGACGGCGTTATCGAGATTCCTTGCACGGAGGTCGTCAACCGGGCCGGCGGCTCGACGACCGTCGAGGGGCCGGTGCTCGAGGACGAGGGACTCGCGGTCCACGAGGACTATTTCTGACGGTCGCTCCTGCGGGATCGCTACTGCATTTCGTCGAGCGAACGGACGGTGTCCGACATGAGCCACGCCGTTTCGCTCTCGGGGTCCTCGAGGCTGATCGCGAAAAACGAGTCACGGCCCTCGTCGACGGTGATTCGGTATCCGCGACTTTTGAGCGTTCGCCCCTCGTCGGAGACGGGTCCAGGGGATGTCACACCCGTCCTCAGGGATAGCAGCGGATAACCGACTCGATTCGGAGCGAGCGCGAGCCGGCTCACGCCGGTCAGTCCGCGGCGGCCGCCGTCTCGTCGCGAAGCACCGCCCGATAGCGCCGCCCGGCCACATTGTCGGCCGCGAGCGCGTCTCGAATCGTCGGCGAGAGCCACTTCCGCCCACCGTCGGCACCGTCGGCACCGTCGGCGACCCGCCCGTCGAAGCCGTCCGTCCGGAGGTCGGCGGGCAAGAACCGCTCGTAGACCGGGAGCCGTTCACCGAGCGGGACGCCGGCGTGATCGGCGATCTCCTCGAGTTCGCGTAAGGCGGGCCACGTGTAGTCGGGGTTGATGTGGTCGTCGGTGACCGGCGAGACGCCGCCCAGATCGTCGACGCCGCAGTCGATCAGGTCCTTGGCGGGCGCGAGATTGGGGGGCACCTGCACCGAAATCTCCTCCGGTAACGCAGCGCGCGCCATCGCCGTCACCTGCCGCATCGTCGCGAGATCGGGCGAGCCGTCGGACCACCGCTCGTTGTCCACGACCGGCTGGACGATCACCTCCTGAATGTGATCGTAGCGCTCGTGGAGTGTTCGGATCGCGAGCAGGCTCTCGGCGCGATCCCGCCAGCTCTCGCCGATCCCCACCAGAATCCCGGTCGTAAACGCCACGTCGAGTTCGCCCGCATTTTTCAGTGTTCGCAAGCGTTGGCCGGGCACCTTGCGCCGCGGACCGGCGTGGGCCCCGACCTCGGCGGTCGTCTCGAGCATCACGCCCATGCTGGCGTTGACGTCCGCGACGGTTTCCATCTGCTCGCGGGTCTGGTCGCCGGGGTTCGCGTGGGGTAAGAGCCCCTCCTCGAGTGCGACCTCACAGGCCTCGCGCAGGTAGGTGTGGATCGAGTCGTGGCCCCACGCCTCGAGTTGCGTGTGGATCTCGGTGTAGCGGTCGTCGGGGTCGTCGCCGAAGGTAAACAGCGCCTCGGTACAGCCGGCGTCCGCGCCGCGCCGGCAGATCTCGCGGACCTCCTCGAGCGAAAGCAGCGAGGCCTGCCCCGGCGGGTCGAAGTAGGTACAGTACGTGCAGGTGTATCGACAGGCAGTCGTGAGCGGCACGAACACGTTCCGCGCGTAGGTCAGGCGCGGCGGCGCGTCGACGTCGTTCGGACTCACTTGCAGGAGGTCCTCGACGGCCCGATCGTCGACCGCGATATCGACGCCGTACTCGTCCGCCCCGGGAAACATTACCTCTGAATGCCGTCGCTCGGCACATAAGGGCTTGGCTTCGCGGCGTCCCGCCGCCGGCGCTACTCCGACCCTGCCGGCTCACCGCGAACGGCTGTGACTCGTCCCTCCCGTTCGGCGAGATCGAATCCGAGTTCGCGGAGATAGGACGGAGCGCGGTCGGTCTCGTGGCCGTGGACGAGCACCTCGACTATCTCGTCGGGTTCGTCGATATCCGTCGCGAGCTGAAACGAGTCAACCGTCTCGAGGGTGGCCCCGGCCTCGCGGGCGAGCTCGCGGTGGTCGAGATAGGAGGCTCCGTGGTAGTCGACCCGGAACGCAGGCTCGCGGACGACGAGCGCGTTCGTCCCGCCGGCCCGCCCCGGCGCGATCGCCACGTCGGCGTCGGCGGCGAACAGCGCCTCGAGCGCGGTCGGTGTCGCCAGCGCGAGGTCGGCCATGACGACGGCGACCGCTTCGGTGTCCTCGCCATCGTCTCCGTCCGCGTCGCTCTCGCTCCCACCGGGCAGTCGCGCGTTGACCGCCTCGGTGAGCGGCCGGTCGTCGACCGTCACCGAGGTCGCCGCTTCGACTTCGCCGGGCAACTCGAGGTCGGCGATGGAAAGTGGCGCAGTCGAGACGACCGTCGGCTCGTGGCCCGCTTCGACGACCGCGCGCAACACGTCCACGAGCATCGCGCGGGCGAACGCCGAGCGCTCGGCTGCCGTGAGTGTGGGCTCGAGGCGAGTCTTCGGCGTCTCGGCGGCAAACGGGACGACGACGCGCATCTGAATCAGATTGCGGTAGTCCGGGCGCGCTCAAAAGCACGTCGGAGTCGGGCTCTCGCGTCCGCGTCCGGACTCGATCTCGCGCCCCCCGACACGAGCCGAGCGCGGCCGCTCGAGCCGTCAGAAAACCGGATGAATGGTGGTCTAAAAGAGCGGCTCGAGTTCGTCCTCGTCGTCTTCGACGAGTTCCTCGAGGTTCTCTTCGCTTTCCTGCTGGATGTCGTCCATGTTGTCCTGGGCCTCGATGGCGACCTGCTGGAGGCGCTTGATCCGCGGGACGTTCGTGACGCCCGACAGGAGGATCGCCGCGGACACTTCGGGCTCCCCTCGCGGGAAGTCACCGCCGCGGACTTCCATGCTGCCCGTTTCCTCCTCGAGCCACTTGCGCCCGCGTTCGATGCCTTTCCGGTTTAGATACTCCGAGGGTCCAGAGAGGACGAGCAGGGCGCGTTCGGTCCCTTCGATCTCGCAGGGAAGGGTCAGTCGGCCGAGCGCGGCCTTGCGGACGAGGCTTGTGATGCGGTTCGTGGTGTTCGCGGCGTCGAGATCGTCGTCGCCAGTGCCGCCGTCGCCGGTGAATCGAGAGAGGAGGCCGCCGCCGCCGGAGTTGAGTTCGACCTCCTCGCTCGCAAAGCCGACGGTAGAGACACCGCCGCCGGAGAGCGTGTTGATGATCTCTGAAGAGTCGACGACGCTCTCGGCGACTTCCTGGCCGTCGCCGACCTCGCCGGCACCGAAGAGGATGCCAAAGCGGCGGACGATCTCCTCGTTGATTTGCTCGTAGCCGCCCTCGACGGACTCGCCGGTCTGTCGCCAGGAGTCGTTGTCGAAGACGAGCAGGTTGTCGACCTCGCGGACGAACGTCTGGAACGATCGAGCCGCGTTGAGCGTGTAGATTCCGCCCTCGTCGGTGCCCGGCAGGACGCCGAGCCCGTAGACGGGGATCGTGTAGATCCGCTTGAGGTGCTTTGCGAGGACGGGCGCACCACCCGAACCGGTGCCGCCGCCCATGCCGGAGACGATCAGGAAGGCGTCGACCTCGTGGGTCGGGATCGAGTCGATGGCGTTTTGCACCTCGTCGATGTCCTCCTCGGCGACTTCCGCGCCGAGCTCGTTGTCAGCACCCACACCGTGGCCCTTCACGCGGGCCTGGCCGATGAGTACGCGATTCTCCTGTGGAATGTTGTCGAGACCGATGAGATCCGCCTTCGCGGAGTTGACGGCGATCGCCGCCCGGACGATTCCGCTGTTCGTCCGATCGTCGTAATCGAGGAATCGATCGACGATTTTGCCACCGGCCTGTCCGAATCCGATCATCGCCAGCTTCATTGTTTGTCAGGGGGCTCCGTTGGATTGGTAACAGTGCGATGGAGGATATAAGTCTTGTGCTAAACTGAATTTCTTTATTAATTCCATATCGGCCCAAATCGGGCGACTGATGGCGTGTTCAGGCCGATATTTCGAGACGAAAACGACTTCTGTTCCGGACGGTGATGTTTTTCATAATACGTGTCTCCGACGGCCGAGATCGAACAGTGACGGCCGCCGTCCGGTAGTGAACGCGATACTCGCGCTTACGCCGCTTCCGCCGACTGCACCCGAGTACCGCTCTCGAGGCCGAGGTACGCGCCGAGCGTCGTCAGTGCAGTCGGGTCGCGACCGAACGCGGTCACGTCGTTGTCGGCGACGGTGTTGTCGACCTCGAGCGAGCGAGCCTGATCCGGACCGAACGGGATGAACGGCACCGGCCCGACGATCGTGAGCCCGAGCTTCGACAGCTCCATCGGAACCGGGACGATCGTGACGTCTGTCCCCTCGGCCGCATAGGCCAGTTCCGTCACGTCGGCGAGCGTGAGCACTTCCGGACCGGCGAGTTCGTACGTCTCGCCGACGTGAGCGTCGTCCGCCAGCGCCTCGGCCAGCATCGGAACCAGATCGCCGACCCAGATCGGCTGGAATCGGGTCTTCCCGCCACCCGGCAGCCCCGTCACGTGCGGCGTCGTCACCGTCTTCGTGAACGCGAGGAACTCGGCTCCGTCGCCGAAGACGACCGACGGGCGGACGATCGTCCACGCGAGGCTCGAGTTCCTGACGACCTCCTCGGCGTTCCCCTTGGCGCGAAGGAAGGCGGTCTTGCCGTTCGGATCGGCTCCGAGCCCGCTCATCTGCAGGAATCGGTCGACGCCGCCGGCCTCGGCGGCCCGGACGAGGGTTTCGGTCCCTCCGAGGTGGACCTCCTCGTGGGTTTTCCCCGTCGGCGGCTGGTAGAGCGGCGAGAGCGAGACGAGGTTGACCACGGCGTCGTAGCCCGACACGACGTCGACGATCGAGTCGTACGCGCTCACGTCGCCCATCGCCGAGTCGACGCCGTCGGGGAGATCGCCGGCGTCCGGAGACCGCGACAGTGCCGTCACCTCGTGGCCGCGCTCGGCCAGTTCCGCACACAGGTTCGTGCCAATGAAGCCGGTCCCGCCGGCGACGAGGATCTCCATACGCGGACTGTGCCGTCGCAGCGATAAATAGGTGGCCGCCTCACCGTTCGGTGCGACCGATGCTCGATGGATTGTGCTACATCTAAATACCGCTCTCCACGAGGTGGGACCATGCTGGTCACGCTCGAGGGACTGGACGGCAGTGGGAAGACGACGGTCTGGGAAGCCCTGCGCGACCGCTATCCCGAGGCCACCTTCACGCGCGAACCCACGGACGATTCGTGGTACGGCGATGCCGTCTACCGCTCGATCGAGGACGACGACGCCGACCCGCTGGCGGAGCTCTTTCTGTACACCGCCGACCACGCCGACCACCTCTCGCGGGTGATCGAACCCGCCCTCGAGCGCGGTGCCCTCGTGATCTCCGATCGCTACTCGGACTCCCGCTTTGCCTACCAGGGCGCGACTCTCGAGCGCTCGGAGCGCGTCGACCTCGCGGACCCTCTCGAGTACGTCGCCGACGTTCACCGACCGTTCTCGGTCGAACCGGACCTGACGATCTACCTCGACCTCGACTCCGAGACCGCCGCCGCCCGAGCGGGGACGACGAACAAGTTCGAACGCGCCGAGTATCTCGCCGCAGTTCGCGACAACTACGAACGACTGATCGAGCGCGACCCCGACCGGTTCGTCCGTGTCGACGCGACGCAATCGCCGGACGCGGTGCTCGAGGCGGTGACCGACGCGCTGGCCGAGGCGGGCGCTGGGACGCGCTGAGAGCCGTCCGCGACCGACCGCGCTCGGGCAAACGCTTTAGTCGTGCCACCGTGTACCACACGCTCGATGGTCCACGCGTTCATCATGGTGAAGACGGCCGCCGGAAAGTCCGAGGGGCTGCTCGCTGAGATCGGTGGCCTCGAGCCGGTCGCCGACGCCCACATCGTCGCGGGCAACTACGACATCATCGCGGAGGTCGACGCACCGGAGGTTTACGACGTGTTACAGACCGTCTCCTCGAGCGTGCAGGGACTCGGCGGTGTCACGGATACGAAGACCTACATCGCCATGGGATAGCGCAATCCGACTGGGATCGGCCGTTCCGCATCTGCTCTCGCTTCGGTTCGCTTCGCGTCTCCCCTGCGTCGCTGGTGTCGCTCGAGCGCCGCTGTTCGAACGATTACCATGGTACTCGGGGGCAAAGTTATTCACGGGGGCCGGCGTATCCCTGTCCATGCGGTTCGTGATTATCGGGGCAGGACGAGTCGGCCTACGCACGGCACGCGTCTTGCGCGACGAAGGCCACGAGGTGACGCTGGTCGAACGGGACGAGCCGACGATCAGACGCGCCCGTAATCAAGAGTTTCCCGCCGTCGAGGGCGACGGCTCTCGCGAAGACGTTCTCGAGGAGGCCGGCGTCGCAGACGCCGACGCCATCGGCGCGCTGACAGGCGACCTGAACGTCAATTTCACCGCCTGCATGATCGGGAACCACTACGACTGCCGGACGGTCATGCGGATCGACGAGGCCTACCGCGAAGGAATCTACCGCAAGTACGCCGATCAGGTCGACGAGGTGATCTACCCCGAGCGCCTCGGCGCGATCGGCGCAAAAAACGCCTTGCTCGGCGGCACGATCCGCGCCATCGCTGACATCGCGCCCCACCTGCAGGTCGTCGAACTCACGATCACCGACGCGGCTCCCGTCAACGGCTACACGATCAGCGAACTGCAGTTGCCCGCCGACGCGACCGTCCTCGCCTTCGGCAAGCACGATGGGGACCTCGGAATCCCGAACGAGGACCTCTCGCTCGAGGACGGCGACCGACTCGTCGTCCTCGCGGACTTCGACGTTCTGAGCGAGGTACGCCAACTGCTGGTCGGCGAGACGCCGGACGAGGCAGCCGCCAACGCGGGCTCAGACGCGCGCTCCGGCGCGACGGAACTACTGACGGAGACCGAAACTGACACAGCGGAGTCCGAACCGGAGACCGATACTGGAGGTGCCAACTAATGGTCACAGCGTTCGTCATGATCAAAGCGAACACGGGCGAGGCGGACCGGCTCAGAGACAGCATCGAATCCATCGACGGCGTGCGATCGGCCCACATCGTCGCCGGCGACGTCGACCTCATCGCGAAAGCCCAGGTCGAGACGCCGGCCGCGGTCAAGGAAATCGCCGCCACCCGCATTCAGGCCATCGAGGGCGTCGAGGACACGCAGACGTACATCGCGATGGATTAAGAACGAAGTTTTGCGCTGCGGATGCGCCGAAGGCGCACCCTCGGCAACAATTCGAGTAACCGCACTCTTTCCTCCCCTCCACTACGTTCCAGGTTGGTCGTCGGCCCGCTCGTTCGCGCCGTCGGCGCTCACTCGCGGCCAGTGACTGGGTACCGGCCTGCCCTCCCCCGGGTCGCGCGGCTCTCACGTCTGATCGAGCCGCACCCCCGGCCAGTATACGGGTCTATGTGTCCGTATGCAGCCGATCGGAAGTGAGCGTATTTATCACTCGAGCAACCCAATAGATCGACATGGCGAGTACGCGGCAGAAAGCGGCGATCGGGATCGCGATGGTTCTCCTGGGGCTCGTTCAGGCGTGGTCGTTCCGGGCGACGGGCGACCAGATATCCGCCGCGCTGGGGCTTCTCTACGCCGCTATCGGCGTCGGGTTCCTCTGGACCGAGGTCTATACGCACGACCGGCGTCCGGAGGAGTAGTTCGCCCGGTTCAGCGCCTTTCGCTTCGATATCGGATTTGTTTTCGTCGCTTAGAGTGGCATCCCGCCGCTGCGCCCGTTTTCGTCTGCGGCCTGCTGGCCGCGATCCTGGGCGTTCTCGAGCAGCGTCGCCGCCGGGCCGCGGTACTCGTAGCCGGGGATGAGCCCCTGCGCGTAGGTCCCTTCGACGAACTCGACGAGGGCTTTGGCGTCGGCGACACCCTCGGCGGCGTCCCAGGCGGTGTACTCGAGGCGGACACGGACCTCGTCCGTCTCGCGTTCGACGACGGGTTCGTCGTGAGTGCTCGTGTGTGCGACGCCGAAGGTGTCCTCAAGGCGGCGCTCGAGTGTCTCGAACCAGCCGTCTTCGACAACGGGAGCGACGACTTCGTCCGCGACGGCGGCGTCGAGCGCCGGGAGGGAAACGGTGACGCGAAATCGGCCGTCGCGTTTCCCCTCGGCGTCGTCGGCCGCCACGGTCGTTTCGAAGACGGTCGTCGTCAGTTCGTAGCCGTCGTCGGTCCGATCGAAGGCGTCGTGAGACTCGAGTTCGCGCTCGACGGGGTCGGGAAGATCGGTCATTAGGAGAGCGAAGGGGCGTCGCGGAAAAGGGTGTTACGTTGCGGAGGTCGGACGCAAAGCGGTGTCGGGGCCGCCAGTGGTGTCGGGGCCGCAAAGCGGTGTCAGGCTGTCGAGACGGACCCGGACGCAGTTTCGATCGTTCCGACCGTTTCGCTCGAGAAGTAACAAGTTGTTACCGAAAATGCGCCGCATTACTACGTGGGAAACCGGCCTCTATCCGATGAGATGAGTCTCGATAGACACGCTGCGGAACGTCGTCGGTTCGCTCGCCTCCTCGGGACGGACGACGACTGCGGCTCCGGTCTCCCGATCGGTGTGCGAAACGCCGACGAGGAGGCCGAGACCGGCGAAGACAACGTCGATCTCGACGGCTCGAGCGACGCTGCCTCGGACTCTCGCGCTCGCTGTCACTCGACTCGAGCGCCGTAGCTCCTTCTCCGCGGTCGGTCAACGGGTCGCGACGCTCTGCTCCGCTGTGCCCTCGGTGAGTGCCCCGCTCGGCGCGAGAGTGTGATCGAAGCGAGTGCGCTCGATGGTGGGGCTAGCTACAGCGAGGGCCTATTACCGGCAGCGATGCCGGTTGCGGCCTCTCCAGCACTTCTGGCCCTCGACTCACGTCTGTTCGATCGCCCGGTCGAGATCCGCGATCACGTCGTCGACGTCTTCGATGCCGACCGAGAGGCGCACCAGATCGTCGGTGACGCCGCCGGCGAGTTTCTCCTCCTCGGTGAGTTGCTGGTGGGTGGTGCTCGCGGGGTGGATGATCAGCGTCTTCGCGTCGCCGACGTTCGCCAGCAGGCTCGTGAGGTCGACCTCGTTACAGACCGTTTCGGCCGCGTCGTAGCCGCCCTTGAGGCCGAAGGTAATCATGCCGCCGTAGCCGCCCTCCAGATACTCCGCGGCGTTCTCGTGGGTCTCGTGGCTCTCGAGGCCGGGGTAGTTGACCCACTCGACGTCGGGATGGTCCTCTAAGTACTCCGCGACGACCATCGCGTTGTCGCAGTGTTTCTCCATCCGCAGAGGCAGCGACTCGAGTTTCTGCAGGGTGGTCCAGGCGTCGAAGGGGGCCTGCTGGTTGCCCAGGTCGCGCAGGCCGCGGGTGCGGGCGACGACCGAGAAGGCCATCTCGCCGAACGTCTCGTGGAAGTTGACGCCGTGGTAGGCCGGGTTCGGCTCGGTGATCTCGGGATAATCGCCCTCGTCCCACGGGAATGAGCCGCCGTCGACTAAGATGCCGCCGACGGTCGAGCCCGCGCCGTGGAGCCACTTCGTCGTCGAGTTCCAGACCAGGTCAGCGCCGTGCTCGAGGGGCCGGCACAGGTACGGCGTCGCGAAGGTGTTGTCGACGAACAGTGGCACGTCGTGGTCGTGGGCGATGTCCGCGATCCGCTCGATGTCCGGCGTCACGAGCGCCGGATTGCCGATCGTCTCGAGGTGGACGAACGCGGTGTCGTCGTCGATGGCCTCCGCGTAGGCGTCGTAGTCGAGCGTGTCGACGAATTTGGTCTCGATGCCACGCTTCTCGACGGTGTGAGTGAGGTAGGTGTAGGTCCCGCCGTACAGCGACGACGAGGAGACGATGTTGTCGCCCACCTCCGCGAGGATGAACGTCGCGAGGTCGAACGCGGCCATCCCCGAGGACGTGGCGAGCGCGCCGACGCCGCCCTCGAGGGTCGCGATGCGCTCCTCTAGCATCGCGTTCGTCGGGTTCATGATCCGCGAGTAGATGTTCCCGGTCTCCTCGAGGCCGAACAGGGCGGCGGCGTGGTCGGTGTCCTCGAACTCGTAGGAGGTGGTCTGATACAGCGGCGGTGCGCGGGCTCCCGTGGTCGGATCGGGTTCCTGCCCGGCGTGGACGCTGTTCGTGGCAAAGCGGTGCTCGTCCGAGTCTGAATCGTCGCTCATACCAGCGTCGTTGCATCGGCCCCTCGTAAAACCACTAGACGAACCCCCTCGAATCGTCCCTCGCTACGTCCGGACGCCATCACCGGCGGAGACGGGCTCGAGACTCACGATCAGAGCTCGAGCACGCTGCTAACTCGGAGGCTTTCGAGCACCAGCCAGCCGACGAAGGCCGCGTACAGCCCGAGTAACGTCCACGCCTCGCCGCGTGAGAGACGCATTTCGGTCCGTGAGATGCCGAAAAACACGATCGTCGCCAGCACCAGAAAACTCATCATCGGGACGATATGGGCGAAGGTTACCGTCAGCGAGCCGGCGACGAGGACGCCGGCGGGCACACAGACGAGCAGATCGAAGGTGTTGCTCCCGAGGACGTTCGCAAGCGTCACCGTCGGGCGACCAGCCCGTGCGGCCGCGATGCTGACGAACGCGTCAGGCAGACTCGAGCCGGCTGCCACGACGGTCATCCCCCAGAGGAACGACGGGGTGCCAAACGCGTCCCCGAGGCCGACCGCCGCCCGGACGAGGGCCTCGACGCCGACGACGATCACGACGAGGCCGACGCCGAAGCGGAGCCAGGCTCGTGCCGTATCGACCGACGTGTCCCCCGTTCGTCCCTCGTCGGCGGTGTCGAGGTACTGGGTGAAGACGTAGAGGCCGTACAGCGCGACGGGAAACGCCGCGAGTGGGCGCGAGACGTCGCCTCGAACGAGGCTGTCAGCCGCGGTGACCGGATTGTAGATGACCGCGAGCGAAAACGTCAACAGCAGCGACGCGACCGCGAGCATGTAAAACAGCGCCTCCTTGTAGACCAGTTCGCGCGTCGTATCGATGCCGCCGCCGAGCACCACAGCGAGGCCCGGAATCGCCAGCAGATTGAACACCGCCGAGCCGACGATCGCGCCGACGCCGAGTTCGAACGCGCCGTGGACCAGCGTCGCGAGCAACACGCTCACCAGTTCGGGCATGCTCGAGCCGACGGCGGCGATCACGGCACCCTGGACGACCGCCGGCAGGCCGTAGCTATCTGCGAGGTCGTTCGCTGCGTCCTCGAGCCGGGCGCTTCCGTACCAGAGGACCCCGGTTCCGGCGGCCGCCAGGCCGAGCAGTCCGACGATTTCGATCATCCCGATCGGTCGGTGTCGGTTTCCATACCGCTCGTTCGCCGCCGTGCGGGGTAAAGCCACAGTCTGACCGAACGACGCGGTCAGCGTGACCGCGCGAGCAGGGCGACCGCGATGGTGGCCAACGCGGCGAGCGCGCTTCCGACCGCGAAGCCGGGGACCGAATCGGACGGCGTGGCCGACTCGTTGGCGCTCGGTCCCCCATTGGTCCCCGCGCTTTCGGCCGCGGACGAGCCATTGCCGGCGACGGTGAGCGACCCCGCCTCGAGCGACGGGTCGACGCGGCTGCCGTCGTCAGCGTCGGCCTGAACGGCCGTGACGCGCAGGTCCGTCTCGCCGGCCGCGGTGGCGGTGACAGTGACGTGCGCCAGCGTGACGTTCGTCGCCCCGGGCGCGATGTCGTCGTTGAGATCGACCGCCTCGAGGGTGACGGTCCGGCCGTCGGCGGTCACGACCGGGTCGGTCGTCATGCCGTACTGGGCCGGATAGCTGGCGTTCGAAACTGTTGCGACGCCGTCGTCCGCGAACGCGAGGGTGACCTGGTAGCCGGCGAGACCCTTGGGGACCTCGGTGAGTTCGATCCGGTGCGTGCCGGTTCCGTTCGGTGCGACCGTGTCGTTCGAGACGACGATCGTGCTTTCGGCCGGTGTGCCAGTCGCCGCCGGGCCGGTGCTCGCGGGTGCACCGATATCGGCACCCGCGACGCCGACCGCGGGACCGAGTGTCAGTCCAATCGCGAGGCAGACGACGAATCCCAGCGCGAACCGCGTCCGGAGCGAACCGCCCGTCCGCGGACGGCTCCTGCTCCGCGATCCGCCCGTGTCGCCGTCTCGGCCCCCGCCCGCGAGCGCTGCCGACTTCGCGTCCGTCTCGGAGCTTGACATCACAGCTCGCCGTAGAGGTCGGCGACGTCGTCGTAGTCGATCTTTCCGTTTTTGTTGAAGTCAAACGCCGACTCGTTGAGTTGGACGGCGTCGGTCTCGAGGTTCTCGAACAGCAGGGTGACGTCCTCGTAATCGAGTCGACCGTTGCCGTTGACGTCCTCGAACTGGCCGTCGTCGTCGAGGTCGGTCGGAGCCTGTTCTGATCCCTCGCCGACCGGCGGCGGACCGACGACCGCGACCCCCGGACGGGGCTGGGTGTCGATCGCCAGTCCGTCGTCGTCGTCCAGCGAGTGGACCTCGATCGTGAGATCGGTCGTCCCGGTTCCGACACCCTCGAGGGAGAGCGTCGCGAGCGTGACGTCCTCGAGCGTCGCGCCGATTTCGTCCTCGAGGTCGGCGAATCGGAACTCGACGCTCGAGCCGTCGTCGGCGAACGACGGGTCGGCAGTGAGTTCGAGCGCGTCGCGATAACTGGCGTCGGTGATCTCGGCGACGTCCGGGTGATCGACGGAGACGGTGACCCGACCGCCCGCGAGGCCGTCGGGAATCGACGACAGCGTCAGGTCCACGTCGCCGGTCGTGCCGTGGCTGAGGGCGATCGAGTCGGTACGGAGAACGGCCGGCGGCTCGTAGACCCACAGCGCGTCGTTTTGGTACGTGCGGCCGAAGGTTCCTTTATCCTCACAGAGGAGCACCCGGCCGTCGTCTAACACCAGCACGTTGTCGACGTTGATGAGCGACTCGTCGAGGACCGACTGGGGATCGCTCTCGTTCGGTCCGACGACGACCGGTTCGAGCCGGGAGACGTTGTAATCGGCCTCGAGTTCGGCCCGGAAGAGGACGCCGGTTTGTACCTCGTCGAATCGGATATCACCGTGTTCGTCGGTCAGAGAGCCGCCGAGCGAGGAGATGCCGAAGTAGATGAAGTCGCCGGGCTCGGCCTCGTCGTGGGAATCGATTCCTTCGGCCTTGTTGAACTCGATGCTGGCACCGATCTCCTTGGCCGCGGCGCGGGTCTCGAGGAAGGGGACGCGACGGAGTTCCTCGTCGACGCCGTCGGGGCCGCGTTCCTCGTATTGGGCGGCCCACTCGACGATTTCCTCGTCGGTGATGTAGTCCTGATTGCCGTTGATCGCGACCTCCTCGTCCGCTTCACTCAGGGCCTGCTCGAGGTCGTCGGCCCAGTCGGTCTCGGCGTGGGTCTCGAGGTAGTCGACCTGCGTGACGTCGTCGTAGTCGGCGATCCAGGACTCGACTTCGGCGTTGCTCGCGGTGCCCATCGGGAGCCACTCGATAGCGAGATCGGTCTCGGCGACCGGCCCGTCGCCGATCTCGGTGGCCGTCATCGCATAGAGAGTGCCGCGGACGTCCATGCGGTCGTCGTACTCCGGCATCGGCTCCTCGGCGACGAACTTGTAGATGCCCTTCGCACCGCCGTCGGAGGCGAGGTAGACCGTCCGTTCGTCGGGTAACACTTCGGGACACTCCCACGCGGCGCGACCGAAGACGTGGTGTTTGACCGGCGTCGGCACGTCGGCGGTCGGCTCGGTGACTTCGACGATCTTGCCGTACCGGTAGCGGTTCGGAAACGCCTCGTCGCCGATGGGACGGGGCGTGTTCACGGTCTCGGTGCCGTCCTCGCCGTCGACCTCGCTCTGATCGATCGGCTCTGCACCGAGGTGATAGGCGTGTTTCTCGGTGTTCCGGTTGTTGTGCAGCCCCATCGGGTACGCGGATTCGTCGCCGAAGATTTCCGTGAGCGAGGCATCGACCTCGAGGATGTTGGGTCGGTTCCAGAACTCGCTGCCGCCGCGGAGGCCGACGCCGCTTCCCTGCTCGACGATGTCGCTGACCGTCGCGAGCCCATTGACCCGCGGGTGACCGTACTCCTCTTCGGCCGACAGGGGCGTCTCCCACGGGCTGAGGTCGCCGTAACAGTTGACTTTCGTCCCGCCGATCGCGCGGAACGGTTCGGTGTTCTCGAGTTCCATCGCGTTCTCGAGGTCGGCCTGTAAGTAGCCGTCTTCGTCCCGGTAGAGGGGGGTTCGCGTGATTCCGCCCGGTCGGATCTCGTTGTTGGTAAAGAGATAGCCCTCTACTCCCTCCTCGTCCGTCGAGACGAAGAAGTTCATGTCGGCCTGGTCGCCGATCCCCTCGTACGCGTCTTCGGCGATTTCAACGAGTTCCCTCCCGTCCGGCGTCTGCGGATGACCGAACCGTTCGGTTCCGCCGTTGATCTCGTCGCCCGACTGCACGAGGAGTCGGTACTCGCCGGCCGCCGAGAGGACCTGTTGCTCTTCGCGATCGGTTCGCGGCGGCTCGAGGTCATCGAACTCGTCGTTCTTGCCGTTGAACGTAAACCGGAAGTCGTCGAAGATGCCGACTCCGCCCGTGTTAAACGGCTCGAGATTGTCGGTATGGGGGCCCTGAAGACTGTAGAGGAGTTCTCCCGTGTCGAAGACGAACGGGCCGGTCACTTCGGCACCGAACGCCGTCGTCGAGAACCGATCGATGTTCCCCTTGACGTACGGCGCCTCGAGCGTGTCGTGTTCCTCGGGATCGGTAGCTGCTCCCGCGAGGCCGGCCGTCCCCGCACCGACTGCCGCTGCCGCTGACGATGCTATCAGCGTCCGCCTAGTGAATTCGACCATGCAAGCCGAGAAACCTACGATTAACTAATTAGTATTTATAATACAAGTCTGTATGAAAATGTAGATACTATAGGGTAACAGTCGGTGACGTAGTGGACAGAGGACTCTGACGTCTATAGATCGATATCCAGTTTGCGAGACGGATACGTAGCCGACGGCGGACCCATCCGGGAGACCGACCGTCCGGTCCGGCGGAGACGCAATTCGAAACCGCGAGCGGAAATCGACCCCTTTCCGAGCTGACGGTCACGGGATCACGCGATCATCACAGTCTTGTGCAGAACGCAGCCCCGCGACACGCAGACCGAAAGCCTGCACGACGGCGGTTCGAACGGTCACGGCGGGACGGCGATAGGACGGAGTGGGCGGGGACGGAAACGGGGTGTGAAAAACGAGACGTACCGATGGCGGAAACGGCCGGAGCGGCCGTCAGTCGAGTCCCTGCGCCGTTACTTCGGTCCGGATCTCTTCGGCGCGGTCGCGGACCCACGTGAGATAGCGATCGATCTCGGTCGGCGTCGACCCGTAGAAGGAAGCGACCCAGTCGCGGTCGGCCCACGGCAGCGTCATGAGGTAGGCGGCGAGGGTGTCCTTGCCGGCCTGGACGACCTCCGGGGGAACACCGCGCTCACCGGTGCCGTCCTCGACGAAGCCGTTGACGTCGAAGTAGACGTCGGCGTACAGACGGGCGTCCTCGAGAGTGTCGAACGCGATGTCGGTATGCTCGGGCGCGTCGAACCGGTAGCGCTCGTCGGTGTCGTCGTCGACGATGCGGACATCGAGAACGTACTCCTCGACGACTCGACCGGTGGGTTCGGGGGCGGGATCGGACGTGGACATCTCCGTGAATCCACTCGAGTACGAAACGGTATTGAACGTTGATATGATGCCTATTGTGCGCTCGTGAGCGGTCGATAGCGCTACCGGAAGGCGATCGCGACCGAGCCGAGTCGGCGTCGTGCCCGGGTCGCCGATCTCTGTCTCGCTTTCGGGCCGCCGTCGTCGGTCCGGTCGCCCGGAACGCCGAATGACCGTTCTGGTCGGCCGCGATCGGCTCCGAATCGACGGCCTCCGTGGCACGCTGGCCGCGGCCTCCCGCGACGGCGCGGCTACTCGAGCAGCGACTCGCCGGTCATCTCCGGCGGCTGGGCGAGGTCGATGACCTCGAGCAGCGTGGGCGCGATATCGGCGAGCGTGCCGCCCTCGCGGACGGTTCGGCCGCCGTCAGTCCCGTCCGAAGCACGGTAAATCAGCGGCACGTCGTTGTACGTGTGTGCCGTGTGAGGCTCGTCTTCGGTGCCCATATCGTCGGCGTTGCCGTGGTCGGCGGTGATCAGAACGTGCGCGCCGGCGGCCTCGAGCGCCTCGACGAGCCGCCCCAGTTGCTCATCGACGGCCTCGACGGCTTCGATCGCGGCCTCGTAGTCGCCGGTGTGGCCGACCATGTCCGGGTTGGCGTAGTTGAGGACGAGCACATCCGGATCGTCGGCCTCGACGATCCCGGTCGCGGTGTCCGTGACCTCGGGCGCGCTCATCTCGGGCTGCTGGTCGTAGGTCGGCACGTCGGGACTCTCGACGATCTCGCGGGTCTCGCCGTCGAACTCGACCTCGCGGCCACCGTTTAAGAAGTAGGTGACGTGGGCGTACTTCTCGGATTCGGCGATCCGCAACTGGGTCTTGCCCGCGTCGGCCAGCACCTCGCCCAGCACCTGTTCGGGCTGGGTCGGTGGGTAGGCGACCGGGAGGTCGAACGTCTCGTCGTACTGCGTCATCATCACGACCTCGGCGTCCGGCGGGGTCGTCTCGAACTCGTCCCCCCAGTCTTCGGGCCGAATATCGGCCAGCAGTCTGGTGAGCTGCCGAGCGCGGTCAGAACGGAAGTTAAACCAGACCACCGAATCGCCATCCTCGAGCGCGGGCCCGCCCTGCTCACGGCTTCGCCGTTCGCCGTCCGAGGCGCGTAGCGCCTCGCTCTCTATCACTGTGGGCTCGACGAACTCGTCGGTCACGTCGCGGTCGTAGGATGCTTCGACCGCCTCGACGGCCGACTCGGCCGTCCAGTCGGCCTCGCGGTTTGCGATCGCGTCGTAGGCCCGCTTTGTCCGCTCCCAGTTTTGATCCCGGTCCATCGCGTAGTATCGGCCGGTGACCGTCGCCACGTCGCCGGTCCCGTGCTCGGCGATCACGTCCTCGAGCGTCGAGAGATAGTCGCGGCCGCCGGTCGGCGAGGTGTCACGGCCGTCGGTGATCGCGTGCGTGACCGCCTCCACGCCGCGGTCGGCCGCCAGTTCGATCAGTGCGTGGAGGTGCGCCTGATCGGAGTGAACGCCGCCGTCGCTGACCAGTCCGAGGAAGTGGACGCGCCCGTCGTTTTCGCGTGCACGGTCGAACGCCCGGTTGATCGCGTCGTTCTCCCGGAAGGAGCCGTCGGCAATGGAGTCCGAGATGCGGGTGTATTCCTGATAGACGACGCGGCCGGCCCCGATGTTCAGGTGGCCGACCTCGCTGTTGCCCATCTGTCCCTCGGGGAGGCCGACGCGCCGGCCCGCCACCTCGAGCGTACCGTACGCGCCGGATTCCGCGAGCCGGTCGAAGGTCGGTGTCTCGGCCGCCGCGACCGCGTCCCTGCCGCCGTCACCGAGTCCCCAGCCGTCGAGGACGATCAGCGCAGCTTCCATACCGAATCGGAAACGAGCGCGTCGTAACTAGCTGTCGTTGTTCGTCACGAGCGGCCACTCCCGACCGCGATCGCCGGAACATGAAACCAATCGGTCAGGTTGCGTCGGCCGCTCGAGAAATGAACTGCGATTCGAGACCGAGACCGGACGGGACCTCGAGTCGTCAGTCGTCGCGGCGGTGGTCGAACGTCGCGCCGCAGTCGCCACAGACGGTGCCGCTACCGGGTTTGCTTCGCTGTGCGGAGACCGCGCCACAGTCGTCACAGACCATGAAGAGTCGCTTTTCCGGAGCCACGCCCGCCTCGAATTCGGCGCGGATCCAGGCGTCTGCATTCCCCTCCTCGTAGAGGGTGACGCCGGAACTGTGCTGTCGCCAGTTGACCGCGGTGTCGTCGGCCGCGACGGCCCGCGTGTCTCGCTCGGACATCGAGATATCGTCCCCTTCGAGCGTCCATATTTACGTTTTCTGATACATATTTACACGCCCTCGAGTTAACGAGCGATTACGCGGCGACCACTGGCTTTTTGCGGGTCGGGTGGGTGCCACCCGTCATGACGCTCGACCCGGTCCACTTCGACGGGATCGCGGCTCTCGCGGGGCGGATCGACCACGGCGCGGACGAGCGCGACCGCCGAGCCTTCGCCGAGACCGTCTGGGAGTCGTTTCTCGATCCGCTGTATCACGACGGGCGGACGGTCCTCGAGTCGGTCGACGAGCGAGCGCGACGGTTCGTCGACTGCGAGGCGGTCGCGTTGCGCGACCGCGAGTTCCCGACCGAACACGGCCTCGACGCGGGGACGATCAACCCGACGACGTTCAAAAACGGGCTCGTCATCGACATCGCACAGGCGGCGATGAGCGCGACGCCGAGCGATCTCGACCTCCACCGATCGCGGACGACCGTGATGACGGTCCACTCGAGCGACGAGACGATGACCGTCGACGAGACGTGGCGGAAGTTCGACGGCGGATACAGCCGGAGCCGCGCGGTCAAGATTCCGCCGCTGCCCCGGTTCGCCGAGGGCGTCGTCCACGCGCTGGCGCTGTATCTCGCCGAGAGCACGCACGCCCGTGACCACGCCGAGGCGGTCTCCGACCTGCTCGTCCTCGATGGCCCGCTGTACCCGCGGGGTCTCCTTCGCTGGGCCGACCAACACCCCGATCTCGCCGATTTCCTGCTCGACGACCCGCGGCCGACGACGGTCCTCGAGAACTACGTTCGCCTCGTCGAGGCGTTCGTCGACCGCGACGTGCCGCTCGTCGGCTTCGTCAAAAATCCCGCGACGCGGGTCCTGACGCGGACGCTCAAATCGAACCGCGACGTCGACGTCAGCATCCCGTGGAGCGACGACGCGGCGCTGTTTACCCGCCTGCTCGAGCGCGGCGAGTACGTCGACGACGTCGACGGCGACCGCTGGGAGCGCGATACGTCGGCGCTTTCCTACACGAACTGGTTCGTCTCGCGCGGCGGCGTCGACCGACCGCTGTCGGCCGAGGGAGACGCACTCGGCGTCGACCGGCGGCTCGAGCGCGCGGCCTACGAGGTCACCTTCTTCGTCATTTACGACCCGCGCGACGACCTGCTGTACCGCGTCGAGGCCCCCTACGCGTTCACGAAGGACCCCGACACGCGCGAGCGCCTGACGATGCAGTTGCTCCAAGACGTCGCCGTCGCCCACGGCCCGCCGACGATCGTCGACAAGGCCGACGAACTCGCCCGGATTAGCAACGCCGAGAAGGCCTCGCTGCGCGAGACGCTCGAGGATCGCTTCGACACGTCGCGGGATCGGACCTACGACGATCACCGGTGGGACGAACAGCCCTACTGAACGGTATCACCGTCGTTTCGTGGGAATCGGTTTCGAGACGCCAAGAGAAGCGATCTCCGACTCACTCCCCCCGCACCAACGACCGGAATCAGGCGTCGTTCCTCTCGACCTCGAGATCGACGTCGCCAGGATTGACCCCAATCCGGGCGAACTGCGTCCGGACGTGTTCCTCGGCCCCCTCGAGGGCCTGTTCGCGCGTATCGAAGCCGCGAGGCATGGGCGACTCGAACGCGAGGTTGACCTCGCGGCCGTCGACGCGCTGGGTCGATCCCCCGCTGTCGACCTCGTAGAACTCGTCGCAGACCCAGACGTACGCGGCGTCTTCGTCGGGCGCGCCGCTGAACGAGGGGGCTCGCTCACCCCGCTCGTACAGCGTCCCCGTGAGTTCCGTTCCGCCGGCCCGGCCGCATACCAGAAGCATACGTCCCTGTACGGCCCGCGGACGCAAAAACACCGTGGCGTCGCCCGTATAACTGCTCTCGCGGACGAAGCGATGGCCCGTCGTGACGGTCTGTCCCTCGAGCGACCGTAAGAGACGGATACGGCGCAGTAATACGATCTATCCACCAGTCGGTGACGGTTCAGACGATGATAGTCTCACGAGGTTGTTACAGACATATTTCCAGCGGCAATATCCGCTATCTGCCGTTCTCGCGGCTCTCAACCGGTTACTCACGGGTTACGAGAGTAAACAACTACTACCCGCCCAAATCGTTTTGGAAATGGGCTTATCCCCTATGCAAGGGTTTGAATGAACAATGAGTTCGGACGCTCACCTCGACGGCGATGGCACGCCCGATCCACTCGCGAACGTCCCGACGGAGTGCTACGAGATCCTCCGTCACCCACGACGGCTTCGCCTCCTCGAGATCCTCGGTACTCGAGGCACGCAGCTCTCGCTTTCTGAGCTGACGACGGAGCTGCTCGAGCGGACGGCAACCGACCGGCCGCGACGCGACGTTCGAATCAGCCTCGTCCACAGCCACCTGCCCCGGCTCGAGGACCACGGCATCGTCGACTGGGACGACGACGGCGTCGCGCTCGTCGATGAACCGCCGGTCCATCCCACCGACATCGCCGTGCTCTTGGACCTCTGTGAGACCGAGCGCGCCGAACGGCTGCTCGAGACGCTCGTCGACCCCGTTCGGATGCGGCTCCTCGCCGTGCTCGAGGACGACGACCAGCCGCTGTCGGTCGACCGACTCGCGGCCGAACTGACCGCGCTCGAGGGCGGACCGCTCTCGAACCCCGATCGCGCGAAGGTCGCGCTCCTCCACTCTCATCTCCCCGCGATGACCGACACCGGCATCCTCGAGTACGATTCCGAATCGGGCCTGGTGTCCCAGCGCGACCACGTCGTCTCGCTCGTCCAGTAATCACCGCTGCCGTCGAATCGTCCGTTCGAGGACGCGTCCAGCGAACCAGCCGTCGGTTCCCGTTCGACGCCGGTCGCGTCCGCTCGTCTCTCCCCGCACCGTTCCGTCGGCGATCGCAAAACGGTAAGTCTCGTCCGGTTCGTATTCGGAGACGACTGACGATGCATCTCAGGTCCGACGGCCGTGACGACCGGGCCGACGCCGCGCCGAGTGACGCCCGCGTCGGAGCCGTGGTCACCGCCGTCGCCGTACTGGTCGCCGTTTCGATGGTGGGTGCCGCGGGATCGGCCGCCGCGATCGACCAGGTCGCGATCGTCTCGCCCGACCGGGGACAGCTCTCGGCCGCGCCCGGCGAAACGATCGAGATCGACGTCACCCTCCAGAGCAGCGGCGGCCACGGCGGCGAGGGCGTCAGCGACGTGACGCTGGTCGCCCAGTACAACCCCGAATACATCGAAATAACCGACCTCGAGCGCGGCCCCTGGCTCGAGGGCGACGGTACCGAGGTCCGGACTGCGGCGGCGGTCGCGCACGAGCAGGGAACGGCCGTCCTCGAGCAACGGCGCGTCCCGGCCGCCGGAGGAACTTCCGGTAACGGTACGATCGCGACGCTGACCGTCCAGGTCGCCGCGGACGCGCCGGCCGGCGTGACGACGATCTCGTTCGCCGAGAGCGACGTCGGACTGACCGGCGACTGGCCGATGGCCGTCGTCGACGAGTCCGCCACCGTCGCGATCGACGGTGGGAGCGAGCCGCTCGCGTCGTTCGACCATCCCGACCCCGACGAACTGGATCTCGCGCTCGAGCCGAACGCGTCGAGGACGGCGAACGGTTCCGATGGGGCAGACGGCGAAGCGTCCGGGTCCGGCGTCGAGACGCCGGTTCCCGGTTTCACGATCGGGGCGGCGCTGGTGGCCGTCGTGTTCGCGGCAGGCGCGCTATGGGTCGGTCGGGACGGTCGTCGCAGGTAAACAGTCCGGCCCACTGGAGGGAAACGCGTTTTAGGGGCGGGCCAGATGGAGTCCGTATGACCGATCTGGGCGACTTCGGCGAGTTCAACGCCGACGCCGACTCCGACGACGGCGCGGCGACCGGTTCGTCGCCGTCGTCTTCGGGATCTGACGGACCGGAGAGCGCAAACGCGAGCGCGACGACCGACGGGACGACGACCGAGTTCGAATCGACGTCGGTCGAGCCCCGCGGGGAAGACGTCGGTATCGGCGCGATCTGCGTCTCTCAGGGATTGCGCGTCGCAGAAGACGGCGAGGACACCACGCTGCGGGCGTACGTCACCCGCGGCAACCGCTCGTCGATCCGCATCGGGAGCTATCTGCTCGCGCCCTACCCCGACGGCGAGACGCTGTTCTGTCGGATTACGGGACTCGAGTACGCCCAGCAGTATCACGCAGACGACGCGACGGAGATCCACGCGCGGCGGGCGATGCGCACCGACGAAATCGACGAATCGGATTACAAGTTCGTCGCCGAACTCGAGCCGGTCGCGGTCCTCTACGACGATGACGGCGAACTCAAGCGGCGGATGACCGACCGCGTGCCGAAACCCCAGACGGTGGTCCGGCAGGCCGACGACACTGAGGAGATCAAGACCGGATTGAAGATGCCCGACGACGGCGTCTTTCTGGGCCACCTCTCGGTCGGCGGCGAGAAGGTCCGCACCGCCGCGTCGCCGCCGACGATCGACTACCGACTGAAAGACAACTACGACGCGGGGGATCCGCTGGTCTTCCGGCACACGCTCGTCGCCGGCGGGACGGGGTCGGGCAAGACCCACGGCGCGAAGAACATCCTGCGCCAGTATCTCGACGACGACCGGACGTACCCGATGGACGACGGTCGCGAGGTCACCCCCGCCGTCGTCCAGTTCGATCCGCAAGACGAGTACGCCCAGATGCACGACGACAACCCCGAACTGGACGACGACTTCGCGCGCCGGCTCGAGCGCGAGGGGATCGCCTACGGCGGTCACGACGATACGACCGCGTTCGTCCCGAAGATTGGATCGGCCTCGTACGCGGCGGGCCACCACCGCGCCGAGCAGGTCGAGTTCACGATTCCCTTCTCGATGGTCCACGACAACCCGTGGTTGGTCGCGGGCAGCGGGCTGAACGACAACCAGTATGGCGCGCTCGTCAGCGTCTTGCTGCCGCGATTCCGGAAACAGTACGGTTCGGCGGGGACCTACGAGGAGTTCACGACGTTCCTCGACGATCCCGCCTTGCGCGAGGAACTCGACGAGTCCGGGCGGGTCCACGAGGCGACCTTCGACGCCGTCCGACGGCGCGTGCTCGGCTTCGATCACGTCTTCGATCAGGACGCCCGGCCGATCACGGACCTCGTCCACGAATTCGTCCGCCCCGGCGGGCTCACCGTGGTCCCGACCTACCACATCAACGATAGCCGGGCGACCGAGGCCGTCGTCCTCGCGGTCTCGTCGCTCATCATCGACCAGAAGCTCTCGAACGACCCCGACTACGACCGGATCAAGGAGACCCCGCTCGTGCTGGGCATGGACGAGGCCCACAACTTCCTGACCGACGCCGACTCGGTGCAGGCCGGCAAGGTCATTACAAAGTTCACCGAGGCCGCCAAACAGGGCCGCAAGGAACGACTCGGCCTCTTCCTCATCACGCAGGACCCCCAGGACATCCACGACGCCGTCTTCAAACAGATCAACACCACCGTCGTCCTCAACCTCGGCGACGAAGACGCCATCAAGAGTGTCAACATCCCGAGTAATCTCGAGTCGAAGGTTCCCTACATGGAGAAGGGCCAGATGGTCGTCTACTCGCCGGACAACTCCGAGCCGGTCGAGTTGATCGGACTTCCGACGTGTCTGACCCGACACGGCCGGGACTGACTCGCGACTCGAGAGGCGGACGGTCGCCCGTGGGACGCAGGTCACCCCTGCCCGACCATCGACTCCTCGTCTTCCCACTCCCGCTCCCGCAGTTCGTACTTCTGGAGCTTACCCGTCGCCGTTTTCGGGAGCGTCTCGACGAACTCGACGCGGTGGACGACCTTGTAGGACGCGAGCCGCTCGCGGGTGAATTCGGTCAGTTCCTCCCCGGAGACGGGCGGGTTCTGCGAATCGCCGGAAGACGGCACGACGAACGCCTTCGGCGTCTCGCCCCACTGCTCGCTGGGGGAGGGAATCACCGCCACGTCGGAGACCGCCGGGTGGTCGAACAGGGTGTCCTCGAGTTCGATGGTCGAGATGTTCTCCCCGCCGGAGACGATGATGTCCTTCTCGCGGTCCTGGATGGCGATCATCCCGTTCTCGTCGACGACGGCCAGGTCGCCAGTATGGAACCAGCCCTCGCGTTTGTCGTCGAAGGCCGCCTCGGTCTCCGCGGGCTTTTCCCAGTACCCCTCCATGATCTGGTTGCCCCGGACGAGGATCTCGCCGATCGTCTCGTCGTCCCACGGGACCGCCTCGCCGTCGTCGTCGACGACTTCGACCTCGGTGGCCAGCGGGGCGATCCCTTGGCGCTTTTTCAGCGCAAAGCGGCTGTCGCTGTCCTCGTCGATCAGCCGCCGGGTCGCGGACGTGCCGATGAGCGGCCCCGTCTCGGTCGCGCCGTACAGTTGGCGGAAGTGCCAGCCGAACGTCTCTTCGACCGTCTCGATGACGCTCTCCGGTGGTGCGGCCCCGGCCGCGGTGACGCGCATCGGGGCGTCGCCCTCGGTCGCGACGTCGTGTTCCTCGTAATAGTCGCCGAGCATGCTGAGGACCGTCGGCGCACAGCAGAGGAAGGAGACGTCCTCCGCGGTGATCCGCCGGAAGATCTCCCCCGCGTCGACGCCGCGCGTACAGACGTGTTTCGCGCCCATCCCCGTGATGGCGTAGATGTGGCCCCAGCCGTTGACGTGGAACATCGGCAGCGTCCAGAGGTAGACGTCGTCGTCGCGGATCTCGTGGTGGATCGTCACGAGCTGGGCGTGTAGCGACTCGGTCCGGTGGGTTCGCATGACGCCTTTCGGATCGCCGGTGGTCCCCGAGGTGTAGTTGATCGTGATGACGTCGTCCTCGCTCATCTCGGGCCGGTCGTAGGTCGGCTCGAGGCCGTCGATGAGCGCTTCGTAGTCCGCCCATTGCCCGTCGACGGCGTCAGCGTCGGTTGCGACGAACGTCTCCGTCGGCACGTCGTCGCGGATCGCGTCGATCTTCTCGGCGTACTCGTCGTCTGCGATGATGGCCTTCGCGCCGGCGTCGGTGAGCAGGTACTCGTAGTCCTCGGGGGTCAGCCGATAGTTCAGCGGCGTGTGGACGGCCCCGAGTTGCATGATCGCGTAGGCCGCCTCGAGGTGATAGTGCGTGTTCGGATCGAGCACCGCCACGCGGTCCCCTTTCTCGATCCCGTGCTCTTGTAAGACCGTCGAGAGCCGGTCGACCCGGTCGCCGAATTCGTCGTAGGTGAACCGCTCGCCCGTCGTCGCGACGACCGCCTCCTCGTCGCCGTAGTATTTGCGCGCCCGATCGAGAAAGTCGGTCACCAGCAGTGGCACTTCCATACGCATGGATCTCAAACATTGTTCATGATATTCTTTCCGGGACGGTGCGTCCCGTCCGATCAATTCCGTCACGGGTCGCTATTGTAGCGACTGCCGCACATGGGCCGCGACCGGAGCGATCGTACTCCGGGAGATCCGTTCGAGAAACGTGGCCGCTGAAGTAGTCCTTCGCCGTCAACCCACCAGCCGCCGTCGCGCCGACTTACTGTGCGAGATAGCCGCCTTCGACGGGTAACGTGGCCCCGGTCACTCGAGACGAGAGATCCGACCCGAGGAAGAGAATAGCATTTGCGATCTCCTGTGGATCCGCGAGACCGGGCATCGGCTCAGTGTCCTCGAACTGGGCTTCCATTTCGGGGTGTTCGTCGATCGTTCGCTCGATCATGTCCGTGCGGACGATCCCCGGCGCGACGGCGTTGGCGCGGATGCCCTCCTCGGCGTACTCGATGGCCGCGTACTTCGTGAGGTGGCTAACGGCCGCTTTTGCCGCTCCGTAGCCGCTGTACTGTGGAACCGCGACCTCGCCGCCGATCGAAGAGGCGCTGATAATCGAACCGCCGCCGTCGGCTTGCATCGCGTCGATGCCGTATTTCATGCCGTACCAGACGCCTTTCAGGTTCACCTCGAGGACTTGCTCGAAGGCGTCGGTATCGTACTCGTCGAGTCGCGCAACCGGACCCTCGATGGCCGCGTTGTTATACAGGATATCGAGGCCACCGTATTCGCTGACCGCGGTCTCGATCATCGCTTTGGCGTCGTCGGAATCCGAAACGTCCGTCTGAACGAACGTCGCTTCGCCACCGTCGGCCGTAATCTCGTCGACCGTCTCGGCACCCGCATCGGCGTCTACGTCGGCGATGACGACGGATGCGCCGTGCTCGGCGAACGTCTTCGCCGTTGTTTGCCCGATTCCGGACGCTGCTCCCGTAACGACCGCAACTTGATCCGCTACTAACTCCATCACGCGACGCTTCCCCGCGTTCGTTAAAATAGACACTGGTTTAGATGGTCCCATTCGTCCGAAAAAGCTATGAAAATCGGAACGAATTACACGTTGGTACCAAGGAATAATCATTGTTCTGTTCCTTCATTGGACGCACGAATTATCATATTCGGTACTCGGGAATCGGAAAGTATTACAGAGACTGGACAGCCACGGTCACGTAATGGCGTATTACGAATCGCCCGCGCTAACGGTGACATGGGATGGGGAACTTGGGGCAGTAACATTGAACTGGCACGACTTCGCACACAGCGACCAGTATCGCGAGGGGCTAAATCAGGGACTGGAACTCGTAAGGGAGAAAAACGCCAGAAACTGGCTCGCTGACCTCCGCGATCTCGGGACCGTCAGGCAAGACGATCAGCAGTGGACACACGAGGAGTGGCATCCGAGAGCGTTCGAGACATCCCTCTCGAACATGGCCATCATCCAGCCCGAAAGCGTCATCACGAACCTTTCGGTCGATGACCTCGTCCAGGAGGTCGGCTCGAACGTCACGTCACGCATGTTCGATAACAGGCCCGACGCCGAAGCCTGGCTTCGCGAGCAACGGCAGAGTCACCAGCGGACGCAACTGGGCGATTCCAATCAGGAGCGAGAGCACGAGCAGTCATCGAGCGAGACACTCCGCGACAACTATCGAGAGTAGCGAGCGGATTTGCACGCCGACTCGCACAACGCCGGGCCGAGAAACTCGATGACTGCGTCGGCGACCGCCGGGTGCTGGTTGCGAAAGGAGTGGTCGCTCGGAAGCGCCGTGACGACGGCACCGTGCTCGGTCGCGCGGTCGACGACCGGCTCCCACTCGGCCGTCGTGTCTCGTTCGCCGTAGAGCACCTGTAGTGGACACGCGATATCGGCGACCGCCTCGAGCGCATCGAGACTCTCTCCGAGTTGCGCCGTCGGTGCGAGGACGGCGACGGCGTCGGGATCGGTGTCGGCCGACACGAGCAAGGCGAGCGTCGCGCCAAAACTGTAGCCGAAGACGCCGACGGGGAGGCCGTCGTACTCCTCGCGCGCCCACCAGACGGCGTTGCGAACGTCTGCGCGCTCGCCGTGGCCGTCGTCCCACGTGCCGTAATCGAAGCGCAGGCAGGCGATGCCGACCGCGCTGAGCGCGTCACTGACGGCGACGAGGCGAGGGTCGCTGCGCGAACCGCCGTGTCGGGGATGGGGCGGGCAGGCGACGACGATCGCCCGCGGATCGTCGGTCGGTTCCTCGAGGGTGCCCCGAACGTCACGACCGCCAGGGATCAGAACGTCGCGCATGGCAGGTCGTTTCGGACCGGTGCCAATCAATCCTCGGCGTCGAGGGCCGCGGATGCGAGCCCGTCAAGGGCGGCGTCGCGGGACGGGAACGACTCGCGCGAGCGACGCTGCTCGTACTCTCCGAGGGCGACGTAGCCGACGAAGCCGGCGAGGTAGGCCACCACGCCGAGCGTCTGGGTGCCGATCTCGAGGACCGAGCCGGCCCCGCCATATCGGATGGCCGCGGCGACGAGCGCGAGGCCGACGGCGATGCCGAGGCCGCCCGGTCGGGACTCGTAGCGGTCCCGTTGCAACACCGCCGCCCGGACCCACCAGCCGACTGCGAGCGCGACGCCGGCGGCCAGCAGGAGCGCGACGGTGGCGCGGGAAGCGACGATCGGTCCGAAGAAAGCGACGCTGCCGCCGACGCAGGTCCCGAACGCGCCGCGTTGCAACGCGGCGATCCCCTCACCGTTTCCGGTCGCCGACCGGTAGCCGTCCGTCGCGCTCTCGACTGTGACTGCTTCGCCGTCGTCCTCGTCCGGACTCGAGCCCCGGTCGGCCCGGTCGACGTGGGCAACGCGTTGGCCGGCCGTGATGTACGTGCGGCCGTCGTCCGGGGCGTCCTCGAGCAGTTCGCCGATCGATTCGTCCCCGGTGTGCTCTGGGTCGTCCGCGTTCGCGCTGGGCCACGCCGCGTCGACGGTGCCGAAGCCGATCGGGAGCCCCGCCGCGAGTTCGAACCGGGGGTGGTCCTGCAGTTGGAAGTGGAGGTGTGGCTCCGAGGAGTTCCCGGAGTGGCCACAGCGCCCGATCTCCTGCCCGCGCTCGACGCGGTCGCCGGGGGCAACCGACACGCTGCCGGGAACCAGATGGGCGAGACAGCTGTACTCGTCGGGAGCGTGCTGGATCACGGCGTAACAGCCGCGGATGTCCCGCTTGAGCGGATGGGAGAGCCCGCCGCCGCGCGGCGACTCGAAGTCGGTGTCGAAGACGTCGACCACGACGCCGTCGGCGGGGGCCAGAATCGGTTCGTCGTAGCAGTAATAGGAGTCCACTGCGGACCCGGAGCCGGCGGGGGACGTGCGTCCGTCCGCGTCGGTGAGCACGAAGTCGTAGGCGTATCGCTGGGTCACCGGGAACCACGAGTGGGAGTAGTCGTGGTCGTAGCTGCCGTTGACGACGGTCCAAGTGCCGTCGAACGGCAATCGATAGGAGGTCTGTTGGTCGTAGCTTCCGGCGTCCGGGAACCTCCCGCGGTGGCGGACAAACGCGACGCCGGTGCCGAGCCACTGGGCGAAGTCCTGTGCCAGCATCAGCGGGTTGACGAACGTCAGCGGCATCGTGAGGAACCACGCCGCGTACTCCCGCCAGTTGCCCATGTGGATCCAGTCGGTCGGCTCCTCTCGTTCCTCGTCGGCTCCGCGTCGCAACGCCAGGTCCAGCAACGGCGAGACGAACGGCCAGAGGAGAAAGAAGAAGAAGACCTCGAAGATCTCGAGGGCGGCAAGCGAGTCAAAGAGGTAGCTCGGAATCGCCAGCAGACCCAACAGGGTCAGATACATCGGCTCGAACGACCGCAGCCGACGCCGAAGCCGAGTGGCGAGCGTGGCCGATTCGGTGGTGTGTATCCGTTCGGTCATCGACGTAACGATGGAGCCGAGAATACGTAATCGCTTTGTGAAGTGGAATTCATGAGTCGTAGTAGCATGGTCCTATCACTGCGTGTGAGTCCGGAACGACCGGTGCGGCGTCGAGACGACGATCGGCTATGACGGACGGCGAATCGGCGGCTGCGGTTCGGGACGCGTTCTCCCTGCTCGGTCACGAGATCCGCCTCGAGATCCTGCTCGCCTTGCTCGAGGACTGGCACGCGGTCTACACGGAGCCGCGGTCGTATGCGGAGCTGATGGACGCGGTCGGCATGCGCGACAGCGGGAAGTTCAACTATCACCTCGACAAGCTTCGGGGCGTCTACGTTCGGGAGGTCGAGGGCGGCTACGTGCCGACGGCGGCCGTGACGGCGCTGTACCGGGCCGTGCTGGCTCATCGGCCGGCCGAACGACCTGCGGACGCGCGGACGCCGTCCGATCCGACGCCGATCGACTCGCGGTGTCCCCGCTGCGACGCGGAGGCGGTGCTGCGATACGAACGAGGGTTCGTCACCGTCGCGTGTTCGGCCTGCGAGGAGTGGCCCGGCTTCACGTATCCGTTCCCGAAAAACGGGTTCGCGGGACGGAGCGCGGACGCCGTCGCGCGCGAGACCGCGCGCCGCGCCCGGTTCCACGTCGGACTGGCTCGGACCGGCCAGTGTCCCTTCTGTGCGGGGACGACGACCGTCGATCCCCGCCTCGAGGACGGGGCGGACATCGTCGAGATTTCCTGTGACACCTGCACGTTCCTCGTCGGCGTCGACCCGCTCTCGCCGCTGCTTCGGGACGGTCGCGTCGCCGCGGCGCTCACCGACATCGGTGTCGACCTCGAGCGGCCGGACTGGGAACGCCCCGCGCCGACGACGCGAGTCGAGTCGTCGGATCCGGTTCGAATCGCGCTCGCGGTCGAGGGCGATACCGGAACGGCGACGATCGTCGTCGACGACTCGCTCACCGTCCGATCGATCGACGTCGAGCGGTAGCCGACCCGCGCGTTCTCCGTCCGCCTTCGATAGCCGTTGATCGGACTGGCCGGTCGACGGCACGCGGTCACTGCAGCGTGAGTGTCGTCGCATACTGACTGTTGCCGAAGTGATGTTTTTAAGGCCGGAGATCCATACGTTGCGAGTATGGGCATCCTCTCTCGGACTTCCTACGTCATCCGGTCGAAGCTCAACTCGGTGCTCAACCGGGCCGAAGATCCGACCGAAACGCTGGACTACTCCTACGAGCAGATGCGAGACCAGCTCCAGCAGGTTAAACGCGGCATCGCCGACCTTACCACGCAGAAAAAGCGCCTCGAGATGCAAAAGCGCCGCCTCGAGGAGAACGTCGAGAAGCACAACGATCAGGCTCGCACGGCGGTCGAGCAAGACCGGGAGGATCTGGCGCGGCGCGCCCTCGAAAAGAAGAAGACGAAGATGAACCAGATTGAGGATCTAGAGCGCCAGATCTCCGATCTACAGGGCCAACAGGACAAGCTCATCAAACAGAAAGACGAGCTCCAGACCCGCATCGAGGAGTTCCGCACGAAAAAGGAGACGATGAAGGCACGCTACGAGGCGGCCGAGGCCAGTTCGACGGTCTCGGAGGCGATGACCGCCACCGGCGAGGAGTTCGAGGACGTCGGTCGCGCCATCGAGCGCGCCGAAGAACAGACCGAAGACATGGAGGCACGCTCCGCCGCGATGGACGAACTCCACGAGTCGGGCGCGTTCGACGACGTCATGTCCGACAAGGACAATATCGACCGCGAACTCGAGCAACTCGAGACTGACAGCGGCGTCGAGGCCGAACTCGAGACGCTCAAGTCCGATGTCGGCGCGGGCGAGACCGAATCTGGGGCCGACTCCGAGACGGAGACCGACGCCGCGGCCGACGTCAACGAGGACGAACTCACGGAGCTCGAGACCGACGATCAGGAGGATGTCGAGGCCGAACTCGCGGAGTTACGGGACGAGGAGAACGCGTAACCTGCCGTCGGACGCACGGCGGACGGGGTCCGGCGAATCCGCGTCGCCGTCGGTCGAGCCTCGGTGCTGAGTGTGGCTCTCGAGCCGTCACGTGCGCTTATTGTCCCCGTCGGTGTAGCCGGGAGAAACGGTTACTATTGGCTGTGAAATATTCACACACATGGGTGAGACAGCTGCGTTCGATTCCATCTCGCTGACCGCTCAGGTGGTCCTCCTGGGCGTCGCCGACCTCGCCGCCGACGGCGAAACGCCGATCCAGACGCACACCGTTCGACGACACTGCACGCGACGCCTCGAGAACGCGGACACGGCGGTCGTCGGGACGATCACCGAGGCGGACGTCATTCGGTCGCTGTACCGACTCGAGGATGTAGGGCTTGTCGAGGAACACGAGCCGTCGTCGGTGTCCCCGATCGGCAAGGGACGGCCGGCGTACTCGCTGGCCGTGAGCGTCGACGCGGTGTACGACGGGGTCGACGACTCGCTGCTCGAGGGGGCGGCCGACTGAGTCGCGGACCGACGCGGGCGACGGCCACAGCGCCCGTTCTGCCGGTCACGTCGGCGTTCCCAGAACCGTGATATCGTAGCTCGCGACGTCCGACGGGGATTCGAGGACGATGACCTGGAACGCCCACATCGAACCGGCGTTCAGATCCCCGGTGCTGGCAAGATATCGGCCGAGGAGGACGTCCGAGTCGTCGTAGACTCTCGTTCGCACTTCGACGATCTGGATCCGGCTACTACCGCTGTTTTCGACGGTTCCCTGGATGGTCGAGCCGAGATAACCGTCTTTGACGACGAACTCGTGGTCGGTCACCGCGAGGGCGTTCAGCGGTGTCACCGACGTGCTCGATTGTTGGTCGGCGAGCGCCGCCGCTGCGGCCATCTCGGTCGCCGATCGGCTGGCGTTACCGCTGGTGTTTATCTCGCCGACGACACCGTTTTCGTAGGTCGGCTCGCCGCCGATGCCGCCGCTGCCGGTACAGCCGGCGGCCACGGCTGCGATCCCCGTACCGAGCGACGCGAGGACGCGTCGTCGACTCGTCGGCCCCGATCGGGTCATCGTCGCCGGACTCGCGTCCGCAACCAGTTACCGTTACCGAACATATCTCGTACCGACGAGACGGACGTATTTCAGTGCCGCCCCTGAAGGGGCAGCGACCGGTTCGGTCGCCGTCTCGACGGGTCGTGACGCGACCGGGGTTCGGGTGTCGGTCGACCCGCCACGACTTCGGCTGTTGCCACCTGGCCGTAGACGTGTGCAACGCAGTCCCTTATTGCCGGGTCGATGGAACGTATCGGTATGGGCTCCTCGGAGAGCGACGAGACGCTCGAGACCTACGGGGCCGAGATCGGCGCGGGGTCGCGGGTTCGAGAGTGGATGCTAATCGAGGGCGATCGGGTGTTGATCGCGGTCGTCCTCTCGATCGCCGTTTTCTTCCTGTTGCTCTTCTTTCACGGGGTCGGCATCGTCTCGTTCGTTAACCCGAACTCCGTGACGCGGGTAGCGAGTGGCATGATCGCGGGGACGTTCTCGCTCGTGACGCTCGTCGTTTCGATCAACCAGCTGATCCTCTCACAGGAGTTCGCATCGGCCGGCAAGGCACAGGAGCGACTCGAGGCGGTCGTGGAATTTCGCGACGATATCGCCGACGAGACCGATGTCTCCGCAAGTCCGGTCTCACCGACGAGACTCCTCGAGTTACTGCTCGCGTCGATTTCCCAGGACGCCGACGCGCTCGCCGACGCCGTCAGCGACCACGACGAGGAGGTGCGGCGATCGATCGTTCGGTACGCCAACACCGTACGGGCAGAGACCAACCGAGTTGATGAGACCCTCGAGCACACGTCCTTCGGAACGTTCAGGGCCGTGTTCGCGGCGACCACCTACGACGAAGACTGGCAGTTGTACGTCGGGACGCACTTCCGAAACGCGTACGAGGACTCGCTGTCGCCGACCGCGATCGACCGTCTCGAGGACTTACTCGAGTCGCTGAAGCTGTTTCACATCGCCGGCGAGCAGTTCAAGACGACGTACTTGCAGCGGGAGCTGACCAGATTCTCGCAGTTGACGGTCTACGCGGGGGTTCCGTCGATCCTGTCTGCGATTTTCATCGGGCTCCTGTACGCCGATATCACCGGCCCGAGCATCAACATCGCGGCGCTTCCCTACGTCGTCATCGGATTGATCGTCGTCGTCCTCTCGCCGCTGGCCCTCCTCGTGTCGTTCATCCTTCGGACCACGACGATCACGCGCCGAACGGCGTCGACCGGGCCGATGCTACCTCAGAAGGGGCCCGAAGAGGGACCGTTCGACGTGAGCTACGGCGACGACTGGTAGCCGCTCTCCACCGAGGCGACGACCGGCCTGTGTGGCCGTGACTGACCCGTTTTATGCCTACTGGCGGCAGTGCCTCGTGGAGCGTCCGTCGAACGGATCGACTTGATCGAACGCGTACTCGTCGCGGATCGCCGTTGCGTCCGAATCGACTCATTGGTATGGCGGCGACCGCTATCGACGGCCGTGATCGTCGTCATCTGCGGGCCACCGGGCGCGGGTAAGACCACCCTCGCAACCCGCGTTCGTGATCGACTCGAGCGACGTGGCCGCGCCGTCCGGCTATTTCACTCCGATGCGTTCTCGAGTCGCACCTACGACCAGTTGGCCGAGCGAGTCGCCGACGCACCGGCGACGGCCGTCAAGTTGGTCGACGGCACGTTCTACCGCGGCGAGTGGCAGACCAGATTCCGAACGCTCGGCGACGTCCGATTCGTCCGCGTGACCGCGAGCCTCGAGACCTGCCTCGAGCGCAATCGACAGCGCACCGACTCGATCAGCGAACAGGGCGTGCACGTCGTCTACCGGGAGTTCGAGGCACCCGACGCCGACCTGGTGATCGACACCGACCGCCGTGAGCCGGCGACGGCGGCCGATCGCGTCGTGACCGCGATCGAGACGTGGCTCGAGTGAGGGTGTACCAGCAGACAACGGCCGGCGCGTGCCGCCGGCCATCCAAGAGCCGCGTTCGCCCGTCGCGTTGTCACCCG
This sequence comes from Natrinema sp. 74, assembly GCF_046097095.1. Taxonomy (NCBI): domain Archaea; kingdom Methanobacteriati; phylum Methanobacteriota; class Halobacteria; order Halobacteriales; family Natrialbaceae; genus Natrinema; species Natrinema sp. 74. The sequence goes on along the minus strand of NZ_CP175698.1, from coordinate 1,015,610 downwards.
CATTTTCATTACAGAGAATATCGTCCCTCCGGCCATGGATCTCAGAAACTGGCTGCACTGTCCGGCGTGTTCCGAAGACAACACGGTGAGCGTCCTCGCTCACGACACGGACATCGTTCTCGAGTGTTACGAGTGCGGCCACATAGCCGAGTTCACCGTCGGACAGGACGTTCCGTTTCAGGACCTAACCGGCGACTTACCTGAGGGTGTCGCCGACGACGGTCGTTCCGAGTGATCGCCCGCCCGATCATGGGGCGATCCATCGGGTTTCGCGCCGCTCAGTAGGTGATAGCGGTCGGCAATCGCTCAGTAGATAACAGCGATCGGTAATCGCACTGATGTTCCCGACCGAACAGGTCCGAAAACGGCCTCGGAGCGGATCTCCACCTATCATCGTCGGTGACAGGCGACGAGTCCCGTCGTGGTTGGGCCGTAACGGGACTCGTCACTCGCCCACTATCAGATGGATTGCTAAATAATTGTGTGATGATTCGAGTGACAACACAATTTAGACTCGTTATTTTAGTTTAAAACACTGTCAGTGAAAATAGAAAAGATGAATCCTTTTCCATCTCCGAATCCTATCTCGGGTGTTCGAATATGTTCGTGGTTGGGCCATGACACCGGATGAAACAATTCAGGAGGCGATCGATCTGTTACAGGACCTTGGGCTTCAAGAGTACGAAGCGCGCTGTTTTGTGGCGTTAAATCAGCTTCCTGACGGGACGGCAAAGGAAATCCACGAAATATCCGAGGTCCCGCGAACGAGGGTGTACGACGCGGTCCGCGTTCTCGAGTCCGAGGGGTTGATAGAGGTACAGCACTCGAACCCGCAGCTGTATCGCGCCGTCGACATCGACGAGGCGACACGGTCGTTGCAACAGAAGTACACCGATCGGATCGACACTCTCGAGACCCATCTGAAAAACGCGGACGTTCACGAGTCCGAGGAGAACGATCGCGTGCAGGAAGTCTGGTCGCTGTCCGGTAACGAGGCGATCGAGTCGCGCACGCTCGAGTTGATCGATAGTGCGGAGTCCGAGATCGCGCTCGTCGTCGTCGACGAGTCGATGCTGTCCGAGACGTTGTTCGACGCGTTAGAGCGGGCGGTCGAGAACGGTCGCTCTGTCTTGCTCGGCGGCAAGACCGACGCGATCACGGACCGACTCAGAACGGAACTGCCGACGGTTCGCGTGTTCAAGACGAGTCTCGATTGGCTCACCGGCGTTGCGGACGGTGACGAAGTCGCCGTCAGCCGCATTCTGCTCGTCGACCGCGAACGGCTTCTGATCGGGACGTACTATCCGGACGGCGGCGACGAGCGGAGAGAGAGTGCCGTCTTCGCCAGCGGCCTCGAAAACGGCCTCGTCGTCTTGCTTCGTCGACTGATCACGACGGGGCTCCCGGCCGTCGACGATCCGGTGGACTGACCGGCATCCGTCTCTCGGCGGCAGTTCGACGAGATGCCGAGACCGACCGGCGGCGACTAGGTGCTGTCGATCCGATATGAGTGGTCGGCCGTGTCGCTGGTGTAGGCAATGGTGAGGTGGAGGAACACCGCGACGGTCAGCAGACCGACGTTCCACCAGGGCGAGTTATACCAGAGCAGATCGACCGACACCACCTGTTCGTAGACGGGCCAGAACGGTTCGATCGGTTGCGCGACATCCGGAGCCGAGAGCATGTCCGCGAACAAGTGACTGAGACCTCCCACGAGGAGCGCAGCGACAGCGAATACGAACAGACTCGTGGTATCGAACCGTTCGCTCTCGAGCCAGCGGTCGATCGGGCCGTCGAGTGCGCGGGCGACGACCGCACCGCCGAGGACGCTACTGGCGACGACGAAGGCGACCGTGTGGACGACGCCGTGGTGGTGGACCAATCTCGGGACGAGCCACTGGAGCCAGCGGTCGATGTCGGGGAGCAGCGCCGCCACGACGGCGAAGCCGATGAAGGCGAGGCTGACGCGCTCAGTCCAGACGAACCAGACCGGGACGGTCCAGAGCAGGCCCATCGCAATATGGCCCATTATGTCGACCATGGGAGCGGAATCTATGGGCTCAATCCGGATAACAGGCGAACCTGTCTCTGCACACCGATGATACGTAGCGACGTGGCGTCTTGACGTTCTGTGTTTCCGCCACCCCTCACGCGGTGTGGCCAGGTTACGACCATAGATCGAGCCCGAACGGATCGGGGAGTGCGACCTCGTTGGGCGTCAGATCGGGGACGAGGTCGTCCGGCAGCGCGTCCCAGCCGAGGTCGTCCTCGCCGGGAACGGCGTCGGTCTCGAAGCCGGGGTCGTCGGCCGGCGGCAGATCGCGGTAGGCCGACGGCGGCGCGTCGTGTGCATAGACACCGTCGGGGTGGTCGACCGCCCAGACGTGGAGCATACAGGGCGTTCGACAGGGGATGTCGAGTTGTCCGTCCCCGAACTCCCCCTCGTAGGCCTGCTGGTAGTACCACCACGCGAACCGTCCCGGGAGGCCGGTGTGGGCGTGCCACGGCGCACACCGGTCCCCGTCCTCCTCGTCGTACACCGCCGGCGGCTCGACGGCCTCACCGCCGCGCGTCGCGATGAACATCACGCCGAGCGACCGCCACGACTCGTTGTCGACGAGGACCGACTCCGGCCGTTCGGGATTCAGAATCTCGTCGTCGCCGATAAAACTCGGGCTGAGCCAGTGCGACCAGCTATCGTCTCCCGTCTCGAGCGTGTCGAAGTACGGTTTGAACCCCGCATCGACAAGCGTCCCGACATCGGGAAACTGGCGCTCGAGATGCTCGCTGACGGCGGCTCGGATCGACACCGTCGCCGGGTGGTCGTCTGTACAGCCCGCCGCGGTCGTTCCCGAACAGGGAGTCATCGCGGGCTCGAGGCTCGTCTCTTCGCAGCCCCCGTCTAACCCTCCGGCGACGTCGAGGCCCCCACCGTCACCGTCGGCCTGTGCCGTTCCGACGGTCGACAGCGCGACCGTCCCCGTAACTGCTCGGAGCAGCGCTCGTCGGCTGACGTTCGGATCGTCGGTCCCGTCGTGCATTCCAACGGATCGACACCGGCCACCGGTATGAAACCGTGTTGCCGATGAGCCGGACAGTCCCCGACGCCGACGGAGCGAAGCAGCGACTCGGACGCCGACGGAGCGGAGAGGCCGTCAGCCGAACTCCGGCTCGAGGACGGCTCCCGTGCCCGGCCGCTCGAGGTCCGACAGCGCGATCCGCCCGCCGGGCATCGGGACGCCGTCGGCGGGATCGTCGGCCAGCAGCAACGAGCCGTCGAGATCCGCGTAGTCCAGCAGCGGCGCGAGGTGGCAGGCAGCTGCGATCGAGGCGTTCGATTCGGTCATACAGCCACACAGCACCGCGAGGCCGTGGGCGCGCGCGGCGCTGATCAGTCGTCGTGCTTCCCGGAGGCCGCCACATTTCATCAGTTTCAGGTTCACGATATCACAGCGGTCCGCGACCCGCGGAACGTCCGCGAGCGTTCGGCAGGACTCATCGGCGGCGATCGGCAGCGCCGCCCGCTCGTGGACGAACGCGAGCCCCTCGGGGTCGTCGGCGGGGACCGGTTGTTCGACGAACGTCACGTCGAACGCGGCCAGTCGGTCGATCTTGCGGACCGCCTCGCGGGGCCGCCAGGCCTCGTTCGCGTCGACGAACAGCCGCGCGTCGGGCGCAACCGACCGGATCGCCCGGACGATCTCGAGGTCGCGGTCGGTCCCGAGTTTGACCTTCAGCGTCCCGAAGCCGCGTTCGCTGGCCGTCTCGGTCTTCGCGCGCATCGTCTCCGTCTCGTCGAGCCCGATCGTGTAGGATGTCTCGAGCGTCTCGTCGGGGTCGAGTCCCCAGCACCGGTAGAGCGGCACGTCGAAGCGCTTCGCGACGAGGTCGTGCAGGGCGATACCCACCGCCGCGCGGGCGCTCGGGTTCCGCCGGACCGTCTCGTGCATGCGCCACTCGATGCGCTCGAGTCGGTGGGGATCGCCGACTTCCTCGACGACCGAGAGCAGGTCGGGCAGGACGGCTTCGACCGTGGCGGCGGTCTCGCCGTAGCGAGCAGACGGCGCGGCGGCACCGATACCGACCGTTCCATCGCCGTCCGCAATCCGGACGAACACCGCGTCGGTCTCGGTCGTGGTCCCGCGGGCGATCCCAAAGGGGTACTCGAGGGGCAGCGAGCGCCGTTCAAACGCCGTCTCGAGGGTCATCCGAGCGCCTCGAGGACGTCGTCTGTTCCAAAGCGCAACACGTCGGTCGCGGGCGCGCCGAGCGCGTCGGCGTACTCCTCGACCGCCGTGTGGGCTGCGTCGTCCTCGAGGCCGGCGGTGTTTATCGTGCCGGCGACGACCTCGCTTTCCGCGACCGGCGCGGCAATGCTCTCGTAGAGATCGACGTAGGTCGGGATCGACGGCAGCGCGAACGACTCGTAGCCGTGAATCGTCTCGCGGCCGGCCTCGTGACAGAGGACGAGTTCGTCGGCCATCGAGCCGTGGAGGATTCCCAGCGTGACCGGCGAGTACGCCGGGTGGACGATGCTGCCCTGTCCTTCGACGAACAGATAGTCGTGGTCGTCGCCCTTCTCTGTGATCAGCTCCTCGACGGCTCCCGCGGTAAAGTCGCCGACGACGCGGTCGATCGGCGTCCCCCAGCCCTCGATGAGGATGCCGGTCTGTCCGGTCGGGATCACCGCGGCGTCGCGGCCGGCAGCGCGGGCGGCCCGCGCCAGCTCCATCGTCGTCGTCATCTTGCCGACCGAGCAGTCGGTGCCGACGGTGAGGATCACCTCGGCGTCGACCGCGCCGGCGACGCCGTCGGCGACGGTGAGATCGTCGGGCGGGTTCCGCACGTCTCGCAGTTCGCAGCCGTGTTCGGCCGCCAGCCGGGCGAACTCCTCGTCTTCTCCGAGGAAGTAGTGGAGCCCGGAAACGACGTCCCAGCCGTACTCGAGCGCCGTTCGAACGTCGTCGCGCCACGTCTCGTCGAAGCCACCGCCAATCGGCGCAATCCCGACGAGGAGGGCGTCGGCGGCGTCGGGGTCGAGGGCGGCCGTGTCGGCGACGATCGGAGCGTCCTGAACGTCGGAGACGAAATCGGCGACTCGCCGACCGGCGGCGTCCCTGTCGAGGACCGCGACGACGTCGTGGTCTGCGTATCGGAGGACCCCGAGGGCGGTCTTGGCCCGGTCGGGGAACTTCTCGTGGGCGAGGATCGCGACGCGCATAGCAAGACATAGACGAGCGGTCACTTAACGGTGGAGCCATCGGCGAGACGATCCCGACTCACCGTCGTCGGGCTTTCGTCGCGCTCGAGGGTGCTGCGGGACCGCAGAACCGCGCTGTGCAGCGCCAGCGTCGAGAACCGTCTCGAGTCGTTGCCACCCGTTCCACGTGACGAGTTCGAACGCGGACACACTCGATCGACCGTCCATCTTCGTCGATCGAATTCCCATCCTCGAGTGCGAACCCGTATCAGGCCGGCCTCAAGCACGCTCGAACCGCCGCCCGTGACGACCGTTTCGAGAGCGGTAACAATCGCTTTCGGCTCGGTTTCCTGTGCGGTTCGGTTTCACGTTTCGGAACGGTCGATGCGGGTCGGTCGCCCCCGATCAACGGGCAGTGCACTTATGTACACAGGCCGTGTCAACGAGTACCATGAATGGTGTCCTGAACGAGACGACTAACAAGATCCACAAACGCGAAGCCGGTCGGTCTGACTTCCAGACGAGTTGCGGGGCGACCTCTCACGTCGCACACGAGAACCTCCGACTGATGCCCGTCGAACGGGCGATCAGCGACACCGACGCGAACCGCTGCGGGCGCTGTTTCGCCGACGGCGACGGGTACTAACGACGACCGAGACTCCGTCAAAGCACCTGCAGTTCCGTCGTCCAGAAGGAGCGAACGGCGTCCTCGAGCGCCGGCTTCGGATCCCCGGTCGCGTCTACGGCGGTCGTCGCGGCCGGCTCGAGCGCTGATTCCTCGACGAGCGTATCGACGACGCCGCGCTGTCCGACGAGATAGAGGGGCGTTTCGGCCCGATCGCCGCCGCGTTCGTACGCGGCCAGCGCCTCCCGGCAGCGCTCGAGGTGGTCGTCGATCTGTCCGTCGCGAATCCGCTCGAATCGGGCCTGTGAGAAGCCGCCCTTCGAGTGGCTCCCTTTGACGTCGCTCTCGAAGCCGCGGTAGTCGACGCGCTCGTTGTCATCGTAGACGCCGAGTGCGAACAGGTCCGTTCGAACCAGCGCGAGCGCGTGACGGCCGGTCGGCAGGAACCACTCGCGCTCGAGGGCGAAGCGATCGTTCCACGTCGCCTCGCGGTTGGAACGGACCGGCGGCTCGAGGGTCACCGCGAGTAGCCCGGCGTCGTCGACACAACAGAGACACGGCGCAGCGTTATCGACGAGCGCGGTCCGGTCGCCGAGGACGTCGGCCAGGTCCGCCCGAACGGAGTCTGCGAGGCCATCGTCGTCGACAGCGACCGTCAGCGCACCTTCGGGGTCGGTCCGAAACGACTCGAGGCGGTCGAGGACCGCTTCGAGACGACCCCCGCGCAGGTGGTCGCGACGGCGAACGGCGAGCCCGGACTCGTCCTCGTCGATCCGCTCGAGTTCGCCCTCGAGTTGGGCGATGCGGTCCTCGAGCCGGTTACTTCGCTCTTCGGCGTCCTGTCGCGCGGTGGCGGCCTCGGCCCGACGCTCGGATTCGGCCTCGTAGCGCTCGCGCAATCGGTCGTTTTCCTCCTCGAGGTCGTCGATTCGTTCCTTGAGCGATGCGCGGCCGAGCAACTCGTCGAGCATCCGGCCGAACACGGGAAGCGAACCTACTTCTAGGTTCCGGCGGTAGGGTGGCCGTCGTCGGGCGATCCGTCGCGTTCGGGTCGCCAGTCACCGGTGAACGCGAGCAGTTGTCGCGCCCGCTCGCGACGCGCGAGGAACACCTCTCGGAGCGAGGGCGGGTTTCGAACATCGGTCCCCTCGAGCATCGATTCGGGCAGCGCGAGCGTGTTCGTCGGCACGTCCGCCGCGCCGTGGACGGGGAAGTGCCGGGTCTCGAGTTTCATGACCAGCGGGGTATCGAGGCGCTCGAGGCCGTCGCCAGTCGCGTACACCTCCTCGTTGATGCGCTCGTGTTGTTCGTCGTGCATGACTGGGTGGTTCCCGTCGGTCGGGGTCACGTAGAGGCGTCCGAGATAGTAGCTTCGGGAAAAGACCTCGAACATGCTAATTAGTACCACGGTTCGAACAAACATAACTGTTTCCGGATAGGTTTAAACCGGCGTGCTATCAGACCGGTCGCCGCGGCGTCGTCGGCTCGGCCTCCGGGCCGACGGCGCAATCTCTCTGACATCAGACCGGTTTTTCGGCGATTCGACGGTGTGTAGGCCGCGATTGACGAGACGAGAACCGGACGAAACGGTTCGAACAATCGCCCGAAATCGAGGCGGTTTTTCGGCGTCGACGACCCGTCGTGACGAGAATTGCGGACGCCTTGAACGCTCAAAACGAATTTCAGCCACTGCTTGGGACGATTAAACGGTACGAACGAAGGTCCGTCTTTTTAGTATATTCGGTCGGACAACTAACTAATGACCACCACCCGGTCGGTTGCCGTCCTCGTGGCCCTCGCCGTCGTCGGCCTCACGGTCGCGCCGCTTGCAAGCGGTGCAGTCGTGAGTTCGTTTACCGCGGCTGAAACCGGCCAGTCCGAGACGGCAACGACGAACGCGTCCGTCGGGACGCTGATGCAAGCGAGCGCAGCCGATACCAAGAACGCAGTCGAAACCGGCATGTTCGACGCCGCCTACGAAACGGCGGACAACGAGAGTCGAGCCGAGGTCGTTCGTGATCGAACGGCGACGCTCGAGGCCCAGTTGGACGGGCTGAAAGCCGACCGTGCCGAACTCCGAAACCAGAGCGAGAAACTCTCGCGAGGTGAGTACCGCGCTCGAATGGCGAAGCTGACGGTCGAAATCGCCAGCCTCGAGCGGTCGATCGAGCGAACCGAACGCCGCGCCGCCGAGGTCGGCGTCAGCGAGGACCGCCTCGCGGAACTTCGCAACACCGCAGCGACGATGCGGAAGAACACCGCTTCGAATGCCGGCCCCGGCGCTGCAGCGGTCGCTCGCGGGCTCTCCAAACGCAACGGCCCGCCCGACGGTGCCGGTCCGCCGGACGCCCATGGGCCCCCGAGTAGCACGCCCGGAAACGGCCAGAACGGTAACCAGGGAAACGGCCAGAACGGTAACCAGGGAAACGGCCAGAACGGTAACCAGGGAAACGGCCAGAACGGTAACCAGGGAAACGGCCAGAACGGTAACCAGGGAAACGGCCAGAACGGCCGATCACCGGGCACGCCGCCCGCTGACCCTGGAAATGGCAACGGCGGGACCGGAGCCGGCGCGGGCGGTCCCGGAAACTAACTCGTCGGGTCCGAGTCGGTCGCCGTTGACACGTCGTGCCCGGCGAGCAGACACGCTTTTCAGCGACGGTCACTAACCCCTCGCCGATGGACTCTGCCGCGTTGTTGGATCTACTTGGCAACGAAAACAGGAGGCGAATCCTTCGGCTGCTCGCTCGTAAACCCTGCTACGTCACCGAAATTTCCGACTACCTCGGCGTGAGTCCCAAGGCCGTCATCGAACACCTGCGAAAGCTCGAGGAGGCGGGGCTGATCGAGAGCCGCGTCGACGATCAGCGGCGGAAGTACTTTCATATCGCCCGAAACGTCCGGCTCGAGGTCACCGTCTCGCCGTACGGCTTTGCGAGCAAGAGCGCGTATCCGGCCAACAACAGCTTCGATATCACGACGTGTCGCCATCTCACTCTCGACGTCGCGTGGGACGACGCGGACGATCTAGACGAGTTGCTTGCCGCCTTAGAGGATCTCGAACGGCTCGAGAACGAACTCTCGCTGGCCCAGCGGTGGGTTCAGGGGCGGCTCTATAACGTCCTCGAGCAGATCTCGGACAACGTCGGTGCCGGTTCGGAAAGCCGAATCTACGCCGACCTGCTCGCGAGCATCCGCTCGGAGCCGAAATCGGTCGACGAACTCAGCGACGATATCGAAGCCCCGCGAAACGTCGTCGCCGACTTGCTCGAGGTGATGGCCGACAACGGCGTCGTCCGCCGAACCGAGCGGGGCTGGGAGCTGACGACGAACGGCTGAGTCAGCCGATGTCCCTCGAGAGCCCGTTGCGCAGGTCGCGACCGAAGTAGTAGGCTACGAGCGACGTGAGCAGTCCGACGGCCGCCCCGATCGCAACCACCGATCCGGCAGAGCCGGCCGCGATGAGAACGGCGTAGTTCAACACCGCCGCGACGCCGCCGACCGAGACGCCGGCGGCGCTCACCTCGAGGTAGCGGCGCTTCGACGTGATCAGGCCGACGAGGAACGCGACCGCGCCCATCCCGATCACGCGGCCGGCGATCGGCAACACGGTATCACCGGCCAGCAGACCGGCACCGACGACGAGGACGAGCGCGAGGAACGCCTTCGGCGAAAAGTACCGGCCGAGCGAGAGTCGCGATGTCACTGATGAGAGCAGCGACGACGGCGCGAACCGCGACGAACTGCCGTCGGCGTCGGGGCCGCGGTTGGCGTCCCCCTTGCGCTCGCGGTCGGTATCGAGATCCGGACCGGCGAACTCGTCGGACGAGTTCGGCCGGTCCGATGCGTTCTCAGGGGACGCTTCGCCCGCGCCGACGCCGGAGTCCGAGAGGAGCCGGTCGGTCTCCTCGAGGAGGTCGTCGGTACCGCGGCCGTCCCGGTTCCGGCTTTCGGTCACCTCGTCCGAACGGTCGCCCATATGTCAACGAAGGTTGCCCGTTGTCATGGACCTTTCCCTGGCCGCAGCGTATACGGGGACGGCCGTTCCACGGGAACCATGACCTGGGCTGCGACGGCGACGTTCGGGCTGTGCTCCGTCGGGGTCGGCGCGTTCATCTACGTGCTCATAGCGAACCTCGAGCCCCAGCCGGAGTATCCGGAACTGATGACCGACGCGCTGCGGCTTATCGGACTCGGAATCGCGCTTGCCGCAGTAGCGATCGGGATCGTCTTCCTCTGGTCCGCCGGGCAGGCCTACGCGTGGTGAGAGCGAGAACAATCGACGCGTCGGAGACGTCGCCGTCAGCGAACCGAGTCGAGCAGGAGCTTCTGTTCGACGCGCTTGACTTCGTGCTGGACGTCGCGGACGGCGTCGATGTTCGCGGAGATCGAGCCGATCCCCTCGTTGACCAGGAACTGGACCATCTCCGGCTTGGAACCCGCCTGGCCACAGATGCTCGTGTCGACGTCGTGGTCACGGCAGGTTTCAATGACGTCGCCGATCAGCCGCAGGACCGCCGGGTGGAGTTCGTCGAAGCGGCCGGCGACGTTCTCGTTGTTCCGATCCACGGCGAGCGTGTACTGGGTGAGATCGTTCGTGCCGAACGAGGCGAAGTCGATGCCCGCCTGGGCCATCTCCTCGACCGAGAGCGCGGCCGCCGGCGTTTCGATCATTGCGCCCCACTTGCGTTTCTCGGGGTCGATCCCGGCTTCTTTCATCAGCTCTTTCGCTCGATAGACGTCTTCGGCGTCATTGACCAGCGGGAGCATGATTTCGACGTTGTCGTAGCCCATCTCGTAGAGCCGCCGGAACGCCTCGAGTTCGTGGGCGAAGACGTCGGGTCGGTCGAGCGAGCGCCGGATGCCGCGGTAGCCCAGCATCGGGTTGTGTTCCTCGGGTTCGTCGGCACCGCCCTCGAGCTGGCGGAACTCGTCGGTGGGGGCGTCCAGCGTTCGCACGCGGACGGGGCGGGGATAGAACTCGTCAGCGACGCCGCGGATGCCGTCGACGAGTTCCGTGATGTAGGCGTCCTCGCCGTTCTCCTCGATGTAGTTGGCGGGCGTCTGGTTCAGCGAGAGGATCATGTGCTCCGTTCGCAGGAGGCCGACGCCGTCCGCGCCGGTCGCAGCCGCACGTTCGGCGGCTTCGGGAATCGAGACGTTGACCTTGACCTCGGTGGCGGTCATCGGCTTGACCGGCGACTGCGGACGGACCTCCTCGACGGGTTCGGTTTCCTCGTCGGGTTCGACTTCGGTTCCCTCAAGGACGGCGCCTTTGTCGCCGTCGAGGGTGACGACCTGGCCGTCCTCCAAGACGGTCGTGGCGTTGGTGGTGCCGACGATGGCGGGGACGCCCAGTTCTCGGGAGACGATGGCGGCGTGGCTGGTCATCCCGCCCTCGTCGGTGATGATCCCCGAGGCGCGTTTCATCGCGGGCACCATATCGGGCATCGTCATCTCGGTGACGATGATGTCGCCCTCGCCGACTTTCGCCAGATCGTCGAGCTTGGTAACGATCCGCGCAGGCCCGCTGACCGTCCCCGGACTCGAGCCCAACCCGTCGACGATTACCTCCCCCGAACTCGAGCCGCTCGAGCCGGACGTGGCACCGTTGGCGCCGTCGGCGGTCTGGACGCCGCTGCCGTCGGTTAGGCCCTTCGCGGCGTCGACGCTGCCGGTCGCCTCGGCGGCGTCGTTTCCGCCTTCGTCGATCGTGGTGATCGGCCGAGACTGGAGCATGTAGACCGCTCCGTCGACGATGGCCCACTCGACGTCCTGAGGTTCGTCGTAGTGGTCCTCGACGCGTTCGCCTAAGTCCATCAGCGCGTCGATTTCGTCGTCGGAGATCACGCGTTCGGTGCGCTTGTCCTCGGGAACTTCGCGCTCGACGGTCTGGCCGGTCTCCTCGTCCTTTTCGTGCATCACCTTCTTTTCGGCGACGGTGACGTCGACCGAGCGATCGGCGCGCTCGACGACGTAATTGTCCGGGGAGACGGCACCGGAGACGACGGCTTCACCCAGTCCCCAGGCGGCCTCGATGATCATCGTCGGATCGCCCGTCGAGGGATGGCTCGTGAACATCACGCCGGATTTCTCGGCGTCGACCATCTGCTGGACGACGACCGCGATATTCACGGCGGAGTGGTCGAAGCCCTGCTCCTGACGGTAGTAGATCGCCCGCTGGGTGAACAGCGAGGCCCAGCACTCGCGGACGCGATCGAGGAGGTCTTCCTCGGTGACGTTGAGGAACGTCTCCTGTTGGCCGGCGAAGGAGGCGTCGGGGAGGTCCTCGGCGGTCGCCGACGAGCGCACCGCGACGAAGGCTTCGCCGTCGCCGACCTCGCGGTAGCTCGCGAGGATCTCGTCGCGCAACTCGTCGGGGAATGGAGTCTCGAGGATGAGTTCCTGTGCGCGGTTGGCCGCGTCGGCCAGGGCGGCCGAGTCGTCGACGTCGACGTCGACGGCGGCGAACAGTTCCTCGTCGATTTCGGCTTCTTCGATGAACGATCGATAGGTCCCGGCGGTGACGACGAATCCCGGGGGGACGGGCAGCCCAGCGCCCGTTAACTCGCCCAAAGAGGCGCCTTTGCCGCCGACCTTCTCGAGGTCGCCGGCACTGATCTCGTCCAGCCAGAGTACAGCCATCTCTAGGTGCGTGGTCACTGGACCGAATAAAGAAGGTTGCGAACAGACGCTCGAAGTCGCAACTCGCGTCCGAATGAGTTTCTAACGCGCGAGGGAGCAGGCGGACTGTTCGATCGCTCCTATCGATGAACCGCTGTCATCGGACGACGATGCGCTCGCCCGACCGGCGCGAATCAGCCGTCAGGCTTCGAGGATCTCGTCCTCGTCGTCCTCGGGGACGACGATCGAACCCTCGAGCGCCGTCACGCCGTGGCCGCCGACCCGCACCACGTCGTCGAGGCGAACGCGGACCAGTCCCGGCCGATCGACGTAGTGGCCCTGCTCGAGGCGGAGTTCGTCGGGGAGATCGTCGTCGAACGCGCCGAAGTGATCGAGATACGCGCCGACGGCCCCGCTTGCGGTGCCGGTGACGGGGTCTTCCGGGACGCCGGCTCCCGGCGCGAACGTGCGGCCGTGCAGCGTCGAGTCGGCCTCGAGCGCGTCGAAGGTACAGAGGTAGACGCCGGCCGCGTCGACGTCGTCGGCCAGCGCTTCGATCGCGGCCATATCCGGCTCGGCGCTGCCGACGTCCGAGAGGTACGTGATCGGGACGATCAGAAACGACAGCCCGGTCGAAGAGACGGCCAGCGGGAGGTCGGCGCTCGCCCCCTCGAGCGCGGCCGCGTCGACGCCCAACGCGTCGGCGACGCGGTCGTAACCGACGTCGACCTCGCTGATCGTCGGCTCGTCCTGGGTCATCCAGACCGTGCCGTCATCCTCGACCTCGATCTCGAGGACGCCGACGTTCGTCTCGAGTGCGGTCGGTCCCGGCTCGAGGCCCTCGTCGCGGAGGTGTGCGAACGTCCCGATTGTCGCGTGGCCGCAGAGATCGACCTCCTGATCGGGCGTGAAATAGCGGAGTCGACGGTCGGCGGCATCGCTCGAGCGGAGAAACGCCGTCTCGCTGACGGCCATCTCGTCGGCGATCGCCTGCATCTGGTCGCTCGAGAGCCCGTCTGCGTTCGGGACGACGCCGGCCGGATTCCCAGTCAGCGGTTCGTCGGTGAAGGCGTCGACCTGCAAGACCCGAATCGTCTCCATACGATGTGGGTCGGACGACCGGCGTATCAATCCTCGGTCCCGCGGCCGTCCGGATCCCGGCGGCCGTCACGGCGGGTCGGCTACAGGTCCGTTATCCAGCCCGCGAGATCGTCGACGACTCCCTCGGCCACGTTGTTCTGAACGGCGTAGGCGAACTCCACCGACGGCCCCTCGCCGGGCATGAACAGGTGATTAAGGCCGCTGTAGGTGTCAAACGCCGTTTTGGACCCTCCCTCGAGTTCGGAGCGCCACCGCTCGAGGTCGTCGGCCGCGGTGACCTGAAAGTCGCGTTCGCCCTGGAGGAAGTACGCCGGCGCGTCGAGTCCCGCCGCGGTCTCGAGGTGGTCGTACGCCGCGAGGCTGTCCCAGAACGCGCCGGGTTTTCCGAGGAGCGTCGCCGTCGGCTCGTAGTCGCCCGACCGGACCCGGTCGATCTGATTCGTCCACTGGTCGTAGACGCTCGCCAGGTCGTCCCACTTGAGGGAGCCGACCGAGACTTTGTGCTCGAGTTGCTCGAGGGTCAGGTCGTGGTACGGTCGGGCCGGCGCGGCCAGGCCGACGAGCCCGGCGAGATTGCCGTCTCGGGCGGCGATCCGCGGTGCCGCGCGGCCGCCGAGGCCGTGGCCGACGACGACGATTCGGTCGGAGTCGACACCGTCGACGGTCCGCAGTCGCTCGACGGCGACCAGCGCGTCGTCGACGGTGACGCGATCGAGGGTGTACGAGCCGGGTTCGACCTCACAGGTGGGGATGCGCTTGTCGTATCGCAGGGTCGCGACGCCCTTCGAGGTGAGGCCCGCGGCCAGATCTTTGAACGCCCTCGTGCCGCCGCGGTCGTTGTTTCTGGTCCCCGCGCCGGCGTCGTGGACGAGGACGACACCGGGAACGTCCCCAGAATCGTCGGTCGGCGTCGCGACGGTTCCCGGCAGCGAACAGTCCGCGACCGAAAGCGTCACATCCTGCTCGGCGATCGCGTTCGGTTTGACGTACGACGGTCGGGCGTAGTCGTCGACGATCCCACAGCCGATGAGTCGCGACTTCCCGTCGACGACGGCGCGGAAGTCGTGGTCGCCGCGGTCGAACGAGAGCGTCAGATCGACCACCTCATGACCGCTTTCAGTCTTTTTCTTCGAGTTGGCGATCTCCTCGAACGAGCCGCTGACGGCCGTGTATCCCATCCAAAGCCGCTCGAGCCGGGCGGGATCACCGCGTCTGCTACGTTCCAATTTCGCGAACCGCTTGCTCGCCCGCTCGAAGTTCTCGTTCGCAATGTCGTCGATCAGCGCTGTCGTGACATCGGTGGGGGTACTCGAGCCGTCGTCGTCGTTGTTCGTTTCCTCGGCGAGTGGGTTGGAACAGCCGGCCATCACTGACGCCGTCGCCGTCGATACCGCCGCGAGTACGGTCCGTCGTCGGGGTGCCATCGTTGTCGGACCCTCCACGCTATGTCGGATAAGTACGAGGTCGATTCTCTGTGACTGTACTCGGCTTTGATAACCAACGGTCGACGGCTGTGCGGGCGTTTGTCAGGCCTCGAGCGCTGCCGCCGCGGTCGTCGGCGGTCAATCGTCGCTCGCTTCCTCGAGCGGATCGGTGTGATCGGCCATCGGCGGTAACTCGCCCGAGGCGTGGGTGCCGACGGGCGGCCGGTTGACCGACGCTGCGGGCGAGTCCTCGAGGTCGGTTCCCGCGCCGTCCTCGAGCGATTCCATGTCTCCGTCCGCGCGCGCGTCTTGGTCGATGCGCATTGAACAGAACTCGGCCCCGCACATCGAGCAAAAGCGGGCCTCCTTGTAGTTATCGCCGGGCAGCGTCTGGTCGTGGAACGACCGCGCGCGCTCGGGGTCAAGCGCAAGGCGGAACTGCTCGCGCCAGTCGAACTCGTAGCGGGCCTCAGAGAGCGCGTCGTCCCAGTCGCGCGCGCCGGGCCGTTCGTTGGCAACGTCGCCGGCGTGGGCAGCGATCCGGTAGGCCGCCAGCCCGTCGCGGACGTCCTCCTCCTCGGGGAGACCGAGGTGCTCTTTCGGGGTGACATAACAGAGCATCGCGGCTCCCGCCTGCGCCGCCATCGCGGCACCGATGGCGCTCGTGATGTGGTCGTAGCCCGGCGCGATGTCGGTCACCAGCGGTCCGAGGACGTAAAACGGCGCGCCGTCGCAGACCTCCTGTTGGCGCTCGACGTTCTCGGCGACCTTGTGCATCGGCACGTGGCCCGGCCCCTCAACCATCACCTGGACGCCGTGGTCCCAGCCGACGCGTGTGAGTTCGCCCAGCGTGTCGAGCTCGGCGTATTGGGCCTCGTCACAGGCGTCAGCCAGACAGCCCGGCCGGAGACTATCACCGAGGCTGAACGTCACGTCGTGCTCGGCGAAGACCTCACAGATCTCGGGGAAGAGCTGATACAGCGGGTTCTGCTCGCCGTGCTCTTCCATCCACTTGGCCATGATCGAGCCGCCCCGCGAGACGATCCCAGTCTTCCGGCCGTCGGTCAGCGGCAGGTGCTCGGCTAAGATTCCCGCGTGGATCGTCATGTAGTCGACACCCTGCTCGGCCTGCTTTTCGATGATCTCGAGCAGCAGATCTTTCGTGATGTCTTCGGGACTGCCCGCCTGCTTGACCGCCTCGTACAGCGGCACTGTCCCGAGGGGCACTGGCGAGTGGTCGATATGGGCCGCCCGGATCTCGTCTAAGTCGCTTCCCGTCCCGAGATCCATCACCGTGTCCGCACCGTAGTGGACCGCGGTGTGGAGCTTCTCGAGTTCCGTCTCGAGGTCGCTGGTCGTCTCGCTGTTGCCGATGTTGGCGTTGACTTTCGTCGAAAACTCCCGACCGATGATCATCGGGTCGAGCGCGCCGTGGTTGCGATTCGCCGGGATTACGGCCTGTCCCTCGGCGACTTGCTCGCGGACGAACTCGGGGTCGCGGTTCTCTCGCTCGGCGATGCGCTCCATTTCGGGCGTGACCGTTCCCTCGCGGGCGGCCTGGATCTGGGTGCGTGCCATCGATAACTAGGTTATACTACGGCGTTATAAATAGCTAGTTCCGACCTCGGAACCCGTCATGGTATCGTCTTCCCGTGGCGAAGAGCCGGACCAAATACGGAGTCGGCCAGCGATGGCGGGGTGAGAACGATCGGCTGCGAGGTCACTCTACGTTCGCGTTCACGAGACACTCCTGAAAACCTGTAGCGTCTGTTTCTGCAACTCCGGTTCGTCGCGATGACTGTCGTCGTTAGCATTGGAAATATATGCTATTGAACGTCATACAACTTTACAATAGTTTCATTGGCCACGAGGAAGCGGATACTGTGTATGGTATCAATTACCAGGCGTAGGGTGCTGGAAGCGGCGAGTGGGATCGGAGTCGGTGCGTTAGCCGGTTGTCTCGGCGGCGGTGGTAACGGTGGTGCGACGTCGCTGAGCGTCGGCATTCCGAGCGCGAGCACGACGACCGGTGCGGCGAGTAACTCCTTCCAGCGAGTCGTCAAGAACCAGTCGGGCGACACCGAGCCGGCCGGCGAGATCCGGTGGCAAAACCAGGAAACGGGTGGGGACCCGCCGAGCCTGCGACAGTTCTCGCAGGGCAACCTCCAGGCGCTGACTGCGGGGAACTTCATCGTCGCCTCGGCTCAGGAGGATCTCCCGCCGTTCCAGGAGCGACCGCTGGACACGCTCCCGAACCAGCTGTTTTCGATCACGCCGCTGCACATGCACGTGCTTTCCGTCACGGGGTCCGGTATCCAGACGACCGACGACCTCGTCGGGAGCAACTTCTGGCCGCTGCCGCCTCAGTGGGGACTGCGCCAGCAGGCCGAGACCGTCTTCTCGAACGCCGGCCTCTGGAGCGAACTCCAGAACTCTGACTCGATCGTCGACGCCGGTACCGGCGACGTGGCCGGCCTCATCGAGGAAGGGAACATCAACGCGATGATGGGGTACGGTGCTGGCTTCACGAACCTCGCCGGCTGGGCGACGGAGGTCGACGCCCGCGCCGACCTCCAGCTCGTCTCGTTTTCCGATAGCCTCGTCGAGGCCGCGAACAATACCCGCGGGACGAGTCACAGTCGGATCGACGTCTACGGGTGGCAACAGCAGAACTTCCAGCAGAATCAGATGGACGTCTACGGCGCGGACTTCCAATTCTGGATCGACAGCGGCGTCTCCCGCGATGTCGGCTACGAACTCGCGACGATCAGCAACGAACACACCGCGGCGATTCAGGAGGGCCAACCCGCCTACCTCGACCACAGCAAGCCCGAGACCATGGCTAGCCTCTATCTCGAGGATGTCCCGGTCCATCCGGGGCCGTACGACTTCCTCGAGGAGCAGGGCGTCGACATGAGCGCGTACACCCGCGGCGAGACCAGCGGATAGTGGTCCATGAGCGAGACCCAGAGCGAGCCGCCCGTCCGGTCGCCGCTGGCGCTCCGTCGCGAGCACCTGCTGAACAATCTCGTCACGGTTGTGGCCCTGCTTTTCTGGGCTCGGGTCTTGCTATACGCGCTCAATCAGGAGGTACCGCGAGCGAAGTACGGTGCCGTCTTCCTCGCCGGTGGCGTTCTCATCTACACCCTCGACGAACTCAGGGGACTCGAGCGGGGCGACTGGCTCGAGCGCCTCGGGTTGTGGGCGTGTGCGATCATCGGCGTCGCCGTGCCGGCCTACGTCTGGGTGCACTACGAGGTGCTCGAGACGACGCGGATCGGGTACGCGTTAGGCTACGAGTACGCCATCGGCGGTCTGTTCGCGCTCGTCGTCCTCTATCTGACCTATCGGGCGTTCGGGGCCGCCTTCGCCGGCGTCGTAGTTGCCTCGATCCTGTATGCCTTCTACGGCAACCTGATCGCGGGTCTGCTAGGCCACGGCGGCATCGGAATCAGGCAGATCATCAATCTGCTGACGATGGAGTTCGACGGCTTCTTCGGCTCGATCACGCAGATCGTGGCCGCCTGGGTCGCGCTGTTTTTACTCTACGCGGGGCTGATGCGCGGTTACGGGGCCTTTCAGCTCATCATGCGGCTGTCGTTCCGGACGGCGAAGTACCTCCGATCGGGGGTCGCCCAGTCGGCGGTGATCTCGAGTCTGATCGTGGGGTCGATAAACGGGGCCCAGACGGCAAACGCGGCGATGACGGGCTCATTTACGATTCCGTTGATGAAAGAGAGCGGAATGAGGGCTGACTCGGCCGGCGGGATCGAAGCGGTCGCTTCCTCCGGCGGGCAGATCATGCCGCCGGTGATGGGCGCGGCCGCGTTCGTCATGGCCTCGCTCATTCCGGGAATCGGGTACGTCGACGTCCTCATCGCCGGGATCATCCCCGCACTGGTGTTCTACATCTCCGTGGCCATCGGCGTCCACTACATGTCGGTCAAGCAACTCCCCGAGGGCGGTATCGACCTCGAGCAGCGCATCGACGACCTCGAGGAGGGATATCACCCGGTGATCGAGGCGATCCGCTTTGGCGTGCCCTTCGCCGTGTTATTGTACACGCTGGGAATCGCCCAGTGGACGGTCATCAGCTCCGCGCTGTACACCTGCGCGGCGATGGTCCTGACCGGCGCGGGAATCCCCATTGCGCTGAGCGCCGTCGACAGCGACGAGCGCGTCGGCGAGACGAGCCTCGAGGCGCTGAAGAACACGATCTCGGGATTCAGATTCGGCGCGGTCACACTGGCACCGATCGCGATCATCATCGCGGCGGTCAACGGGATCGTCGACCTGCTGAACGCGACCGGTCTCCCCGGCAAACTCTCGCTCGCACTGGTCGGCGTCGCGGGCGGGGTCCTGTTGTTCACGACCATCCTCGCGATGGTCGTCTGTCTCGTGCTGGGACTGGGGATGCCGACCGTGGCGGCGTATACGATCGTCGCCTTATTGATCGCGCCGACGCTGACCGGTGAGTTCGCCATCCCCTCACTCGCCGCGCACTTCTTCGTGTTCTACGCGGCGATTCTCTCGGGGATCACGCCGCCGATCGCCATCGCGGTCGTCGTGACCACTGGTATCGCCGAGTCGAACTTCTGGAAGACCGCCCTCGAGGCGCTGAAACTCGGCCTGCCGCTGTTCGTCCTCCCGTTTACGTTCATCTACAACCCTGAAATCGTGACGGGTGGCTTCGATCTGGCGACGGCCGGGTCGGGCCTGATCGTCCTGCTCGGTGCGGTCGCGATCACCCACGGTCTCAACTGCGCGCCGCAGCCGTTCGGGGCCCCGTCGCCGCTGAGCTACGGCGTCCGCGCGGTATACGTCGCACTCGGCGTCGCCGCGATGGTCTGGCCGGCGACGATGCCCCGGATCGGGGCCGTCGCCGTCGCGCTCGTCCTCATCGGGCTCCAGACGCAGGTGACCCGCGATACCGGCTTCGGCCCCATCGCCGAGGGCGAGTGAACCGTTTCAGCCAACTTAAGGGGCCCGCGCTCGAGACACCGGGTAGGTGGCCATTAGATGTCCGACCTACCGGACGATTTCGACTGCACGATAACCAACTGGGAGTACATTTACGGCCTGTGTCGCGACGTGGCCGACGACGTACGCGACGACGAATTCGAACCGGACGTCGTCGTCGCGCTCGCTCGCGGTGGCTGGTTCGCGGGGCGATGTCTCTGTGACTTCCTCGGTCTCGACGATCTGACGAGCCTGAAGATGGAACACTACGTCGGCACCGCCGAGAAGTCCGGCGAGCCGACCGTCCGCTATCCGATGCCGGAAGGCAGCGTCGAGGACAAGGACGTACTCATCATCGACGACATCGCTGACACCGGCGGCTCGATCGAACGCGCCTACGAGTACGTCGACGACCGCGACGCCGGCGAGGTCCGCACCGCGACCCTCCAACTGCTCGGCACCAGCGAGTTCCAGCCCGACTACGTCGGCGAACAGCTCGAGGAGTGGACCTGGGTCGTCTACCCGTGGAACTTCATCGAGGACATGGTCGACCTCATCTCGAGCGCCATGGAGAAGGCCGACCAAGAGACGTTTACGAACGACGAGATCCGTCACTTCCTCACCGAACACCACGGCGTCGAACGCATCGAGATGGAGATCGCCCAACCCGACCGGCTGCCCGAAGTCCTCGCCGAGATGGACCGACGCGAGGTGCTCGAGTCGGCCGGAGCCGACGAATGGGCGCTCATCGGCGACTAGCGTGTCTCGGCCGATTTGACCGTTCGCTTCTCGACTTCATCCGCCGTCACTGCTCCGACGCCGTCGCTGTCCGCCGTGAACCCAACCGTCGTCGATCGGCGCTGGTGTCAATCAGACAAAGTATTTAAGGGACGGCTCCGATCCGTCGTATCGGATGAAACGCATTCTCTCGAGCCTCGGAATCGGTTCGGCGACGGTTGATACGGTCCTCCCAACGACGCTTACGGCGGGCGATTCCGTCGACGCGCGCGTCGATGTCACCGGCGGCAACGACGCGCAGGAAGTCGACAGCATCTACTTCGCGCTGGCGACGCGCTACGAGACCGACGAGAGCCGCGGCACGGCGAAGATCGAGACGTACGACCTCGCGGACTCCTTTACCATCGAACCCGACGAGGAGCGGTCGTTTACCGTTACCATTGACGTGCCGTACCACACCCCCGTCACGCTGGGGCGAACGAACGTCTGGCTCGACACCGGCCTCGATATCGACTGGGCGGTCGACCCGGACGACCGCGACCCCATCCAGATCGAGCCCGATCCGCTCCGCGAGACGCTGTTCGACGCCCTCGAGTCGCTCGGCTTTACCCTCCGAACGGCCAAGTGCGAGGCCACCGAGTCGCTGTTCGCGAGCCGCCGCTTCGTACAGGAACTCGAGTTCGTTCCCCGATCCGGCCCCTTCGCGGGCGATCTCGACGAACTCGAGGTCGTCACGCTCCCCGAGGAAAACGGCTTCGACCTGCTGCTCGAGGTCGACCGCCGCGGCGGTCTTCTGGCCGAACACTTCGACGCAGACGAGCGCTACGACCGCGTCTCGCTCCAACCAGGCGACGAGGCCGACCTCGAGCGTCGGCTGCGAGCGGCGATCGAGCGGAATCTCTGATCGGGAGTCTGCCCCGACTCACCATCCGCGGCGGTCCCGACCGCCGTTACTCCGCGACCGACTCCGACTCGGTCGCCTCGGCCGTGCCCTCGGTCGGCCTCGAGCCGTCCCCGCTATCGCCGACGATCGACCGCTTCCACGTCCCCCGCGTGAACCACGCGGTGGCCGCCACCGCCCCGGCGATGTCGCCGATGACGACGCCCGTCCAGACGCCGGTCGGTCCCCAGTCCGCGACGAAGACGAGCGCGTAGGTGACGGGCACGCGGACGATCCAAAGCCCGAACACCGCGAACGCGAGCGCCGTCTTCGTGTTGCCGGCCCCGCGGAACGCACCCTGAACGACCTGCAAGACGCCCATAAACGCGAAGCCGACCGCGGCGAAGCGGAGGTAAGTCGCGCCGTAGTCGATCGTCGCCGCTTTCCCCGCCGCGTCGGCGGTGACGAACACCGAGACGAACGATTCGGGGAACAGCGCGGCGACCGCACCCGCCGAGAGCATGATTGCCGCGATCGCACCCGCGGCGATCCGGACCGCTCGAGCCGCCCGGTCCGGTTTCCCCGCCCCCAGGTTCTGGCCGACGATCGTGTCCGTCGCCTGTCCCAGCCCGAGCGCCGGCAGGAAGGCCAGCGAGATCAACCGGTTGCCCAGCCCGTAGGCCGCGACGACCGCCGGCGGGAAGGTTACGACCATCGCCGTCATCGCGACGAGTGCGAGGGCCGTCATCGACTGCTCAAGCGCCGACGGCGTCCCCAGCCGCGTGATCTTCGCGACGTACGCCCAGCGCGGGCGGAGGTGTGCGGGCCGGATATCCGGCCCGACATCCGTGTAGTACAGCAGATAGAACCCGATCAGGGTCGCGAGCGCGCGCGAGATGAGCGTCGCGACGGCAGCGCCTTCGACCTCGAGACGTGGGAACGGGCCGACGCCGAAGATGAACAGCGGATCGAGCGCGAGGTTGAGGACGACGCTGACGAGCATCACGCGCATCGGTGCACGCGTCGTCCCGTAGCCGCGCATGAGCGCGACGAAGACGTAGAAGCCGAAGAGAAAGGGGAGTCCGAGGAAGAAGATCCGGAGGTAGCCCGCCGCGAGCGGAAGGATCTCGGCACCTGTCTCGGCGTCGGCGGGCAGGGCTGCCAGCATCGGCTCGGTCGCGACGAAACCGAGCGCGCCGAGGGCGGCGGCGACGAGCGAGACGAACGACAGCGTCTGGCCGGCGATCAGCCCCGCATCGCCGCTTTTCGCGCCGGTGTGCTGGGCGATCAGGATCGCGCCGGCCGTCGTGAAGCCGCCGCCGACTGCGATCAGCAAGAAGAGAAGCGGAAAGGCGAGGCTTACCGCCCCCACCGCGTCGGGCGAGAGCGCGCCCAGCCAGAAGGTGTCACCCACGTTGTAGGCGACCTGCAGGAGCTGGATGACCACCAGCGGCCACGCCAGTCGAAGCATCGGGCGGACGAGCGGGCCGTCGGTGAGCCCGCCGTCGGACTCCTCGCGAACTGCCATAGCCCAACAGTGACGACCGCGCTACTTGGGTGCTCCTGAGCCGTGATAGCGCCGGCCACTGCCGGCGAACGGTCGCTCTTCCCACGCTCGTCGGCGGCTCGCGCCGCCGGACGGGAGCGAGGTGAGATCCGGAGCTTTAGGGCGCTGGTCGACGCATTGCTGTGCATGACCATCGGCGTTATCGGCGGGAGCGGACTGTACGAGGCGCTGCCGCTCGAAAACACGCGCAAAGCGGCGGTCTCGACGCCCTACGGCGAGCCGAGCGAGGCGATCACGATCGGGGAACTCGGCGGACGGGACGTGGCTTTCCTCCCGCGTCACGGCGCGGACCACCGGCATCCGCCAAGCGACGCGCCCTACCGGGCGAACCTCTACGCGCTCAAATCGGTCGGCGTCGACCGCGTGATCGCGACGAACGCGGTCGGGAGCCTGCGCGAGGACCTGCCCCCGCGGACGCTGGTCGTCCCCGATCAGCTCTTCGACCGGACCAAGCACCGCTCGCCGACGTTCTTCGGCGATGGAATGGTCGTCCACATGGGATTCGCGGAGCCGTACTGTCCGGCGCTGGCCTCCCATTTGGCTGAATCAGCCCGCAAGGCGACCGACGGCGACACCGGGGTCGAGGAGGACGGCACCTACGTCTGCATCGAGGGGCCGCAGTTCTCGACGAAAGCCGAAAGCGAGTTCTACCGGTCGCAGGGCTGGGATATCATCGGTATGACCGCGATTCCGGAGGCCAAACTCGCCCGCGAGGCCGAACTCAGCTACGCTACGATCGCCGGCGTCACCGACTACGACGTCTGGAAAGAAGACAGCGAGGTCTCTCTCGAGGAGGTCCTCGAAAACGCCGCGGCCAACGAAGACGCCATCAACGCAGTCGTCGAACGCGCTGTCCGGACGATGCCCGACGACTTCGAGAGCGAGGCCTGGACCGCACTCGAGGGGACGATCAACACTCCCCCGGAAGCGATTCCTGAGGCGACTCGCGAGCGCGTCGAGTTGCTGGCCGGCGACTATCTCTGATTACTCGAAAGCGCGTTTGAGCTCGAGCGCCGTCGTCTCGTCGGTCCGGTCGACGCGTCGGGCGGACTCGAGTCGGGGCGTGTCGGGTGCCGCGGGGGGCGTCGTGGCCGCAGCCGACGCATCCGGGCTCGAGCGCGACGGCCGTTCGGGCTCCGATCGGTGGCCCACATTTGCCGTCTGGTTCCGGTCCCCCGTCGCAGCGTGTCCCGGTGTCGGCTCCGGCGACCGGTTTGAAGCAGGATCGTCGCTCGCGGCGACGCCGTCCTCGAGCGGCGCGCAGTCGGGACAGAAGTCGTTGTGCCCCCACTCGAGGGTGTGTAGCGGCACGCCGAGGACGACGATTTGCTTGGCGTAGCGGCGATGTGTTCCCGACTCGGCAAGCGTTCCGCAACGAACGCACTCGCGTCGCTCGGCCCCGAACGGCTCCTCCTCGAAGCGGTACTCGAGCCCGAACGCGTGGGCCGGATAGAGCGGCAGTTGACTCGCGAGGTGAAGGCCGACGAGGGCCAGTAGGAAAAGCAGCGCCGAGACCCACATCCCGATCACTGGGTCGATAACGGTGATCGGCCCGACCAGTGCTCCTGCGAGGAGGGCGATCGGAAGCAGTTTCCGGAGCAGCGCGAACGTCTCGACCCAGGTGCGAAAGAGGACGTCGTCCGGTCTGGGCATCGCCCCGACGTTTCGCCGGTGCGGGCTAAACGCTTGTGGGCGCGAGAACAGGACCGAGGACTGTTGAGTTGTGCGTCAATATGTCTAACATAGGGCCAATACTCCAGCGAAGAGGCTACCGACGGCGACGGGTTCGACGACACGCCGGTAAGCGACCTCACCGAAGCCGATGTCGACCGGCGGTTGGACGCACCAACGAGGTGCCGGTCGTCTCTACGCCGGTAGCTGAGAGGAGGTTCAATCATTCGTTTTGAATCTCGGGTTCGAACGGCAGTAGCGACACCGTCCCACCACGGGGGTCAGTCTGCGATCGCTTCGCTTGCCTCGGGCTCCACCGCGACCCGCTGTATCCAGAGGTCGCCGAACAGTTCGTCCTGCTCGAGCGTGACTCGCCCGCGATGGGCCAGAAAGAGCAGTGCGAGGTAGGTCATCACGCGCGTGCCGCCGATCTCGTCGATCTCGGCGTAGAGCACTTCGTCACGGCCCCGCTCGTAGTGGTCCTCGAGTTCGGTCTCCACGTCGTCGATGACCGACTCGATGTCCTCCTCGTGGGTCGTGTGGGTCACGTCGTCGCTGGTCGGCTCGTCGTCGACCCGGACGTCGTCGTCCGAGTGGTAGTTTAGCTCCTGGACGCCGCGGTCGTATCCCTTGGGAGAGTCACTCGTGTCGTAACTCCGGGACTCTTTCCACCAGGTGTCGCGCTCGGCGGTCCGCAGTTCGCGAACCAGTTCGTCCAGCGTCTCCGGCTTTCCGCGGGCGTGTTTGCGCTCGAGTCGGCGCTCCATCTCTTCCTCGAGGTTCTCGATGGGATCGTATCCCGACGGGTACTCCCGGTTGCCTTCCTCGGCGTCCATCGCGCCGTCGTCGGCGAAGGGAGCCTCCCACGGCGGGAGTTCCGCTTCCTCCTCGGGCTCGTCGGCCGCAAACAGCTCGTCGCTTTTCATCCGCAGAAGGACGCTCGCGTAGAACAGCGCCCGCCCCGATGTGCGGAGGTCGGCGTCCTCGATCGCCTCGAGGAACTTGTCGGTGACGCGGACGACGTCGATATCCCACGGATCGATCTCGCCGTCCTCAGCGAGTTGGACGAGCAGTTCGACGGGCTCGACTTCCTCGTCGTCTCCGTCGTCCGCGGGATCGGCCCCGGCGTCGGTGAACTCGAGGACCGACTCGTCGGATCCGTCCAGACTCGTCTCGCCCGGTCGCTCGCGGTTCTCGTGGCCGGTGATGTTCAGTGGAACGTCGTCGTCGGCCCCAGATTCACTGCTCGCGGCTTCGCCGTTCGGTTGTTCAGAGTCGCTACCAGACTCCCTGCTCGCGGCTTCACCACGCGCTCTCTCGGAGTCGCTACCCGACTCTCTAGTCATCGGCAGGAACCTCCCCACTACTCAGATCGATCCCGGTCACCGCGCTCACGTTGTCCTGTTGCATCGTGACGCCGATCGCTCGCTCGGAGCGGTCGAGCATCGCTGAGCGGTGGGAGACGACGACGAACTGGGCCTTCTCGGAGAGTTCGTCGACCATCTCGCCGATGCGCTCGGCGTTGACCGCGTCGAGGAAGGCGTCGACCTCGTCTAACGCGTAGAACGGAGCCGGGTTGTGCCGCTGGATCGCGAAAATGAAGGCGAGTGCGGTCAGCGACTTCTCGCCGCCGGACATCGCGTCTAACCGCTGGATCGGCTTGTCGCCCGGCTGGGCCTTCATCGTCAGCCCGCCGTCGAAGGGATCGTCTTCGTTCTCCAAGTGCAGCGTTCCGGTCCCCTCCGAGAGCTTCTCGAAGATCTCCGTGAACTGCGCGGCGATTTCGTCGTAGGAGTCCATGAACGTCTGCTTCTTCTGGGTCTCGTACTGCTCGATCCGGTCGCGGATGCCCTCTGCTTCCTCGACCAGCGTCGCCTTCCCCTCCTCTAACTCCTCGAGATCGGTTCTGACCTCGTCGTACTCGTCGATCGCGAGCATGTTCACCGGCTCCAGCGCCTCCATGTCGGCGTCGAAGACTTCGATCATTTCGAGGACGGTGTCGTGGTCGGGCACGTCCTCGGGGTCGTAGTCGCCGACTTCGCTCTCGAGGGACTCGATCTCCCACTCTAAGCTACTCGCGCGCTCACGGGCGTCCTCGAGTTTGCTCTCAACGGCGTTGACCCGGTCTTGCTGCTGGTCGCGTTTCGTCCGGGCCTCGGATAGCTCCTCCTTGAGGTCGCTCCGGTCGGACTTCAGTTCGGTGAGCTCTGCCTCTAACTCCTCGACCGCCTCGCGTTTGTCCGCGAGTTCGTCGCGCTTTCCGTCGATCTCCGCTTCGAACTCCTCGATCCGCTCTTCGTGTTCGGCTTTCCGATTTTGCGCGGCTTCGATGTCGTCGTGGCGGTCCTCGATGGCGTCCTCGGCGTACTCCTTCTCGAGACTGAGCTCGTTTACCTTGCCGTCGAGCTCTTGAATGCGGTCCTCGCGCTCGTCGATCTCGGCCTCGAGTGTCTCGATCTGCTCGGTCAGCTCGGGGATCTTCGAATCGGCGAGTTCCGTCTCGAGCTCGTCGATGTCGGCTTCGATCTCCTCGACCGCCGCCGTCTTCGACTCGATCTCCGCGGAGATCTCGTTCATCCGCTCGTCGACCGATTCGCGCTCCTCGCGGAGCTCTGCGAGGTCGTCCTCGAGGTCCTCGATCTCCGTCTCGATGCGCTCGCGTTTCTCGTCGAGCCCCTCGAGTTCGGACTCGATCGATCGCACCTCGTCTGCCGCATCGCTCTTGCGGTCGCGGGCGTCGTCGAGGCGCTCCTCGACGTCGCGCAGTTCCTCGCGGAGGGATTCGCGTTCCTCCTGTAGTTCGGTGATCTGTGTAGCGACGCGCTCGAGTTGGCCTTCGCCACCGCCGGTAAAGGAGTAGCGGGAGCCGCCGCCGGAACCGCCGGTCATCGCGCCGCTTTTCTCGACCAGATCGCCGTCGAGCGTGACCATCCGGTAGTCGCCCATGTACGAGCGGGCGGTCTCGATGTCCTCGACGACCAGCGTATCGCCGAGGACGTACGAGAAGACGCCGGCGTACTGGTCGTCGAAGTCGACGAGGTTGTACGCGAAGTCGACGATGCCCGGGTCGCTGGGAGCCGACGACAGCCGGCGCTGGCTCATGTCCGTCAGCGGCAGGAACGTCGCCCGGCCCGCGTTGCGTGATTTGAGGTGTTCGATACACTGCTGGCCGATGACGTCGTCGTCGACGACCACGTTCGCGAGCCGGCCACCCGCTGCCGTTTCGCATGCTACGGCGTACTCGCCCGCGACAGTCCCGAGTTGGGCGACCGCGCCGTGGACGCCGTCGATCCCCGAATTGAGGATCGTCGTCACCGCGCGGCCAAAGGAGGAGTCGCCGCTCTCGCCCGCATTGGCCTCGAGTTCGGCATACTCCTGCTGTTTGGCCTGAATCTCGTCGTCTAACTCGTCGAGGTCGGACTGGAGCCGACGCTTCTCGCCTTTCAGGTCGTCGACGACCTCCGCGATGTTCGACCGATTTCGCTCGGCTTTCTCGAGTTCGCGCTCGAGGTCGTTACGTTCGCTTTCGATTTCGGGAATCTCTTCGCGGCGGTCCTCGATCGTCGCTTCTTTCTCGCCGATGGCGTTCGAGCGCCGTCGGGCCTCGTCGAGCAGGCGGTCTTGCTCGCGCTGGAGGTCGTTCTTCTCGGTTTTCGCGTCCTCGAGTTTGTCCTTTCGCTCTGCGAGATCGGCTTTGAGCTCGTCGAACTCGGTGTCGACGGCCTCGATTTCGGCCTCGAGGTCGTCGCGTTCGGTCTCACGTTCCTGAATCTCGCTTTTGATCGAGGCCTTCTCGAGTTTGTGCTCGCGCATCTCGCTTTCGAGGTCGTCGATCGTCTCCTGCTTGCGATCGATCTGGACGAACGCCTCGCGGCGTTCTGATTCGGCCTCCTCGATTGCCTCCTTGCTGGCTTCGACTTTGTCCTCGAGACGCGAGATGTCGCCTTTGATCTCCTCGATTTCGCTTTTGATCCGGAGCTGTTCGTCCTCGCCCTTGCGCTCGATTTCCGCGTTGAGATCCTCGAGGTCTTCCTGTAAGCGGACGACTTTCCCCTCGCGTTCGTCGAGTTCCCGCTGGAGGTCGCGGAGTTCGTCCTCGCGGTCGTCGACCTCGCTCTCGAGGGAGTCGAGTTCGTCGCGTTTCTCCTCGAGTTCGCTGGCCTTCTTGTAGCCCTCGTACTCCTCCTTTTCGCGGCGCAGGCGGCGGTAGCGCATGGCCTGCCGGCGCTCGTCGGCCAGCTGGTCGAGTCGGTCGCGTTTCTCCTCGATGCGGAGTTCGGCCTCGTCGATCCGCTCTTGGACCGTCTCGAGTTCCGCGAAGGCGTCTTCCTTCTTGGCGTCGAACTCTGCGACGCCCGCGATCTCGTCGATGATCTCCCGGCGGGCGTGGGGCGTCATGTTGATGATCTCGGTGACGTCGCCCTGCATGACGACGTTGTATCCCTCCGGGGTGACACCGGCCTGTGCGAGCAAGTCCTGAATGTCAGAGAGGTTGACCGAGCGGTCGTTCAGGTAGTAGTAGGAGTAGTAGTTGTCTTCGGTCTCCTTGACCCGCCGTCGAATCCGAATCTCGTCGACGTCGCCGATGTCGTCGCTGCCCGCCGCGTTGACGACCTGCGAGCGCTCGAGAGTCGTATCGGAGTTGTCGAGGATGACCTCGACGGTGGCCTCGCGGGGGCCGGTCGAGGCGTCGCCGTCTTCGTGGCCGGGGTTGTAGATGAGATCGGTCAGCTTCTCGGCGCGGATGCCACGAGTTCGGGCCAGTCCGAGCGCGAAAAGGACGGCGTCGATGATGTTCGACTTACCGGAGCCGTTCGGGCCCGTGACGACCGTGAAGTCCTCGTAGAACGGAATCTTGGTCTTTCGGCCGAAACTCTTGAAGTTGTCTAGGACGAGCGCCTTGATGTACATTCTCGTTGCGAGTCCTCCGTTCCGCAGTACCCGTCGCCGCGGAGTCGGATCGCGGTAGCGCTCCCGTCCTCTCCGCCGCGGCGTCGGCCGCAGTTACGCGACAATAATGTCGTCGCTACCTGAGTCTTCCGTTTCGTCGCCGGTCCCTCGTTTGTCGTCGGCGTCGGCCGTCGCTTCGGCCACCTCGTCGGGTTCGGCTTCGGGCGTCTGTGCCGCTTCCGTTTCCGACTCCGACTCCTCGCTGCGCCGATCGGGGACACGCGTCGGGGTGTCAGCATCGAGTTCGGCCTCGAGGACGCGGATCCGCTCTTTTGCCTCTATCAGTTCGTCGGTCAGTCCCTCTACCGTCGACTCGAGTTCCGCGACCGTCGATTCGAGTTTTTCGACACGATTGTTCGACATACCGTCTAGGGGTCGATCCGCCCACATAAACGTACGTCAGACGACCATAATATTCCTTACATTTGTGTGAGTCGACGCCCGCGCTCGGTCGTGGTCGAGCGCCGACCACCTTTATCGTGGTCCGTGCAGTCGGCTACCGTGAGAACGCATGTCCCAGCAACAGGTCACGGCGCCTACGGTCTCGAGCGAGGAGATCTATCGATTCCCGGATAATTCGTTCACTGGTCACAATGTCTGTCTCGTGACGGGCGCGGCCTCCGGTATCGGCCGCGCGACCGCGCTGGCCGCCGCCGGCAATGGGCTGACCGTCGCGGCCACCGACATCGACGAGGACGGGCTCGCGGGCACGGCCGACCGTGGCGAGGACCTCGGCCTCGAGGGGACGATCGAGCCGGTCCCCGGGAACCTGACCGACGACGACGACATAGAGCGCGTCGTCGAGGAGGCCGCCGAGTTGGGCGACATCACGTATCTCGCGAACGTCGCGGGGATGCAACACATCGATCCGATCGACGAGTTCCCGATGGAGACCTATGATCGGATGCACCGAATCATGCTCCGGGCACCGCTGTACCTCTCGAAGCTCTGCATTCCGCACTTCCGGGAGACAGCGGACGGTACGGGCTGTGTCGGCAACATGGCCTCCGTCCACGGCCACTACGTCACCAGCGACAAGGTCGCCTACAACGTCTCGAAGTTCGGCCTCCGCGGGCTGACCCAGTCGATCGCCGCCGAGGGCGACGGGAAGATCCGGGCGTTCTCGATCAGCACCGGCTACGTGAAGACGCCGCTGGTGACGGCCCAACTCGAGGACACGGCCGAACAGCGCGGCATTTCGGTCGACGAGGTGATCGAGGACGTGATGCTTGGCCAGTCTCGCGTCACGGAGATGATGGAACCGATCGACGTCGCCAATCTTTTCTTGCTTGGCTTTTCGGACCTCGGCCGACACTTAGACGGCGGCGACCTGTTGTTTGATGGTGGCATGACCCTTACCTACGAGTAACAATGCCCGGGAACACGAGTCCGAGTCTCGAGGACATCGACGAGATCGTCCACGAGCCGAGTCGGGAGTTCGTCGAGTCGACGAACGTCTACGACTTCATGCAGGAGTACGGGATCGAGGACTACGACGAACTCATCGAACGAACGACGACCGACCTCGAGGGCGAACCCGACAGTGGCGTCGACTGGTTCTGGGACGAACTGGTCGACTACCTCGGGATCGAGTTCTACGAGGAGTACGACGACGTCCGGGACGACGAAGAGGGGCCGCAGTTCACCGACTGGTACCCCGGCGGCGAACTCAACGTCGCCCACAACGTCGTCGACCGGCACGCCGACATCGACGAGGAGCGGCGCAACACGGTCGCCACCATCTGGGAGGGCGAAGACGGCGAGGTCCGTGAGATTACTTACCACGAACTCCACAGGCAGGCGAATCAGGTGGCGAACGCCCTCGAGGAGCGCGGCGTCGAGACGGGCGACACCGTCGGGCTCTACATGCCAATGGTCCCCGAGGTCGTCTCGATCCTCTACGGCTGTTTCAAAGCCGGGGCGATCGCCGTCCCGATCTTCTCGGGATTCGGCGTCGACGCGGCCGCGACGCGGATCGAAGACGCCGAGCCGAACGTACTGTTCACCGGCGACGGCTTTTACCGGCGCGGCGACCCGGTCTTCCTGAAGTCAGCGGCCGACGAGGCGATTGCAGACGCCGGCCACGTCGAGCACACGATCGTCTTCGACAGACTGGGCTCGAGTACCAAAACGAGCGAGCACGAAATCCCGTGGGACGACGACCGCGACGAATGGTGGCACGACGTCGTCGAGACGCGAGACGACGAGTACGAGACGAAATCGCTTCCGAGCGACCAGGAGTCGATGCTCCTCTATTCGTCGGGGACGACGGGCCAGCCGAAGGGGATCGTCCACACCCACGCCGGCGTACAGGTCCAGTGTCCGAAGGAGGTCTACTTCGGGATGGACCTCAAGCCCGCCGACCGATTCTTCTGGGTGTCGGATATCGGCTGGATGATGGGGCCGTGGACGCTGATCGGGACGCACACCTTCGGCGGCACCGTCTTCATGTACGAGGGTGCACCGGACTACCCCGATCCCGACCGCTTCTGGGCGATGATCGACCGCCACGACCTCACCCAGTTCGGCATCTCGCCGACCGCGATCCGGGCGCTCAGAAAGCACGACAAGCGTCAGCCGACGTCCGACGAGCCATCCGGCTCCGACGGAGCCAGAGACGACGAGTGGCTCTCCGGCCACGACCTCTCCTCGCTGCGAATCCTGGGGTCGACGGGCGAGCCGTGGGACCCAGAATCCTGGCGCTGGTTCTACGAGAACGTCGGCGGCGGCGACGCCCCGATCATCAACATCTCCGGGGGTACCGAGATCTGCGGGTGTTTCCTGATGCCGATGCCGACCCAGCCGCTGAAACCCTGTACGCTCGGCGGCCCGGGTCTCGGGATGGATATCGACATCGTCGACCGCGAGGGCAACTCGATCAAAGACGACCACGAACGGGGCTACCTCGTCGCGCGGGATTCCTGTCCCTCGATGACGAAATCGCTGTGGTCGGGCGACGAGCGCTACTTAGAGGAGTACTGGTCGACGTTCGAGGACATGTGGAACCACGGCGACTGGGCCCAGCAAGACGAGGACGGCTTCTGGTTCCTCCACGGCCGCGCCGACGACACGTTAAACGTCGCCGGCCGCAAGGTCGGCCCCGCCGAGGTCGAGGGCGCGCTCATCGACCACGACGCGGTCAACCAGGCCGCCGCCATCGGCGCGCCCGACGAGACGACCGGCACCGCCGTCGTCGCCTACGTCGTCCTCGAGGCCGGCCGCGAGGAGACGGACGACCTCCGGGAGGAACTGTACGCGCAGGTCGGCGACGAACTCGGCAAACCGTTCCGCCCGCGCGAGGTGCTGTTCGTCGACGAGTTCCCCAAGACGCAGTCGGGCAAGATCATCCGCAGAGCGATCCAGGCGACCTACGTCGGCGAGGACCTCGGGGATATGAGCAGCATCGAGAACCCGAGGGCGTTGGAAGAACTCGAGGACGCGCGATAGCCGTCACCGACCGGCGTCGCGCCCGCTCGAGCCTGACCGCCGATCGCGCTCGATGATGACGCCGCCGGCTCCAACCGCGACGTCGACGGGGGCGGTCGCCAGCCCCGCATCGACGTCTGCACTCGAACGGGCGAGCGCGAGGCCGAACAGCGACTGTTCGGTCGGCGTCTCGCGTGCGAGCCAGCGGACGCTCTGGTCGCGTTCGTAGAGTCGGCCGCCGCTTGCGACCGCGACCGCGTCGGAACCGATCGACCGAATCGATTGCAGGTCTCCCTGACCGACGGACAGCGGCGTCCAGTTCTCGCAGTGGGGGTCGTACCGGTAGGCGATCCCGTCGGCTCCGGCGATGAAGACGGACGCCTCGTCCGCCCAGACGTCCTGGAAGTTGACCTGTGCGTTGTCGACGCCGATTCGCTGCCACTCGTCCGTCGGGGAGGTGTCCGTCGGTTCCGTGTCCGCCGGTGTGCCGTCTCTGGGATCGCTGCTCGGAGACGGGCGCTCGCTCGAGTCGTCGGATCGGGTCTCGAGGTAGGCCCCGCCGCTGGTGTCGACGGCGTAGAATCCGTCGGGGCCGGCAGTCAGGCCGGTGATCGTCGACCCGCCGCCGGGTTCGACGACCGCGCCCCAGGTCGGACAGCCGTCCTCGACGATGCACTCGAGGACTTCACCGGACCCGTTCGCAACGCGGACGCGCTCCGAATCGGTCTTCCCGGTGACGGCGATCGCTTCCCAGGTGCTGGTCTTCTCCATCGGCGCGGAGTAGTCACTGAGGTGGCCGTCGGCCACGTCGTAACACCCCAGCGCGCCGCTGTCGCCGGCGAACCAGAGCCGGCAGCCGTCGTCGGTCGCACCGATGGCACGCAGGGTGTTCTCCGCGACGCCGGGGCCACGTTCCAGGAGGACGCGCCAGCCGTCGTCGCCCCGGTGGAGCAAGAGCCCGCCCTCGCCGCAGGCGTAGGGGCCGTCCTGTCCGTGGACGACGTCGTAGAGGGTCTTCGATGCGGGGGAATCAGCGAGTTCCCAGCCGGTCGCCGCGTCGTCGCTCGAGCCGGCTCCGACACTCGAGGCCGCGCCGCCGGTGGGATCGCCGTCGGATCGCGGTTCCCCGTCGCTCGTCGAGCCGTCGGCGGGACGGGTCGCCGCACGGTCGCAGCTCGCGTCGTCTTTCTCGTCGCTCTCCGGTAGCTCGATGCGCCCCAACCAACCGCGAGCGTCGCGCAGCGACCGCTCGAGCCGGTCGATCATCGAATCACCTCGTGGGCCGCCGCGACGCGAGAGAGCCCGACGCTGTAGGCGGCCTCGCGCCAGTTCAGCCGACAGCTCTCGCGCCGATCACGCACGTCGTCGACCGCGCCGGTGAGCGCGTAGCCGAACTCGTTGGTCGCGCAAGCGTCGCTCATTCGGTCACGGCCGTTGCTGCCGAGCCACTCGAGGTGGGCCGCGATCGGCCGGCCGACCGTCGCAAGCACGTCGGGGACGACGGGGATATCGCGCTCCGCGAGGACGGACTGGCCGCCGGGAGTGACGCTCCCGGTTGCCCCCTCGACGACGAGGTCGGCCGCGATCGCGTCGGCGTTTTCCGCGGTCACGACCGTCGCGGGCTCTGCGAGGACCAGCACGTCCACGTCCCGTTCGAGGACGTTCTCCGTGCCGGTCATCGTCCCGTCGTCGTACGCCGAGAGCGCGTCCGGCCGCTCGAGGTAACTCGGGACGAGGTCCGTATCGAGCCCGTTCTCGCCTTCGGAGGCGGTGAGCCCGGCCTGATCGCTGCACATGGCGATGACGGTACCACCCTGGAACTCGAGGAGGCGGGCGGCCGTCGCGCCGAGGTGGCCGGTGCCGTAGACGGCGATCGTCGCGTCGGACAGCGGCCGGTCGTGGTCGGTCTCGAGGACGTCCTGCGTGACGTGGGCGACGCTGTGGCCGCTTGCACGAGTGATCGCCCGTATTCCACCCAGCGCCGGCGGTTTGCCGGCGACGGCCCCGCGTTGTGGGCCGTCGGGGCGAGCGTCGACGGCGTCGGCGACCTGCGCCATGGTTCGTTCGTCGGTCCCGACACCAGGAGTGAGAACGTCGGTTTCGGGGCCGACGCCGGTGACGCGGGTCGCGTACGAGCGAGTGATGCTCACTCGTTCCGAACGGGAGAGCGTCGTCGGATCGATCGCAATTCCGCCCGCGGCACCGCCGAAGGGAACGTCGGCGATCGCGGCGCTGACGGTCGTCGCGGCCGCGAGGCCGGCACAGTCGTCGCCGGTCAGGCCGAGAGCGTACCGATGTGGCCCCAGGTAGGGGCCCCGAACGCCGTCGTGGCGAACGCGGTACCCCTCGCAGACGCCGTGGGAACCGTCGTCGCGTTCGAACGGCACCGTGATTCGCTGTCGCTGGCGGGGGTAGAGGAGTCGTTGCTCGATCTCGTCCGGAAGCGTGAGACGACGCGCGGCAGCGGTCGCGTACGTCCACGGGGCGTCGAGATCGGGGTCTGTTCGGCTGGGCTCGTCGCTATCGGTGTCGTGAAATGAGGTCATGGTAACGGGGATGGAGTCGGCAAATCGCACGTCCGCGACCGCCGCCGATGCGAACGCGGACGGGTGGGGTCACGGAAGGTCGCAGAACAGGCAGCGACGCTCCCACTCGTAGTGTTCCTCGAGGCGTTCGTTGGCGTGCGTACTCGGCCGGTAGGCGTTGGTTCGGCCGTCGAGTGGATGTTTCTCGACGTAGCCCTCTTCGACGAGTTCGCCCAGGTTCTGGTAGAGCCGTCCCTGGTTGATCTCCTCGTCGTAGTAACAGTCGAGTTTGTCCTTGATGACGAGTCCGTGGGGGTTGCGGTCCGCGAGCAGCCGGATGACGAACAACTGGTCGCGTTTGAACCCGGTGAGGTTCGTCAGCGGCCGCGGATTCGAGATTTCGTCGGTCGGCCGTTCCTCGCCGTCGTCGGGACTCGATTCGTCACAGTCGTCGGTATCGGTGGGGGTGTGATTCGACATCGGTTCATCATCGGCGGCGACGCCGCCGAAACTACGCGCGGGGATCGAACCCGCAGCCGGCCCGGATCCGGACGTAGCGAGCGGCCTCAGGGCCCGAACTCCTTTCGATGTTCTCGGTAGAGAACCGCGACGAACACCGCGAGCGGGAGCAGACCGAAGATCACGAGCACGAGTCCGGCATCGATGGTGGTGGGAAGTTGTAAGTGAGTGAAGAAGTACGACAGGACGCCGATCGCGGCCGCGAGCAACAGCGTGATACACGACGCGACGAGTCCGAAGCTCAGCTTCCGATACGTCCATTTGAGGTTGTCCGACCGGCGCAACAGGTTGATCAGGACGACGGTCGACGGAATCGTGATGGCGATCAGTTGAACGAGCATCAGTGCGACGTCGGTGCTTGGGGTAGTTGACATGAATGAGGGGATGACCGCCGGACAGCGGGCGGAACGCGCATCTGCGGTGGTCGAGTATCGATACAACTGATCGACGCGGCTACCGTGGCGATCGACAGGACGGTCGCCATCGAGACGCTCGTCGCGACCGAATCCGGTTCGCTGGCTACGCGGGCGGCGAGCCCGGTCGGACGACAGCTCGGACTCTACCGCCATTCGCGTGCGTGCGACGGACCGTCCGCGAGCGACCACGGATCGTCGGGTGCGGAGCCTTCGCCCACCAGCGCGCGAGCGAGGGCCGCGAGGAAGACGAACTGGCCGGCTGCGATGACGTAGACTCCGACGGTCGCGAGCCGGTGAAGCGGGGCGTAGGCCGCCGGATACGTCGCCGCCCGTCGCGGGAGCTGTGCCAGCCCGACGACCAGCAGCGCGCCGAACGTGACGGCGATTCCGACGACCGTCAGCCAGCCGTGCAGCCGGGCGAGCCCCGGCTCGAGCCGCCGTCCCGTCAGAAGCGGACACCAGTAGTATGCGCCGGCGACGAGCGCCAGTCCGACGAAGCCGGCCAGCAGCAGGTGGAAGTGAGCGACGACGTAGTAGGTCCCAGTGTAACGGATATTGATCGGGACGGCGGCGAGGAAGACGCCGGTGACGCCCCCGCCGACGAAGAAGCCGACGGCGGCGACGGCGGCCAGCATCGGCGCGGTATAGCGGATCGCGCCGCCCCACAGGGTCGCGAGCCAGGTGTAGAGCTTCGCCGAACTCGGCAGGGCCACCGCCAGCGTGGTGAACATAAAGACCGTCCGAACGGACGGGCGCATGCCGGTCACGAACATGTGGTGGGCCCAGACGGTAAAGGAGACGACGCCGATCGCGAGCGTCGAGTAGACCGATGAGCGGCGACCGGCCAGCCGTCGGCCGGCGAATCGCGGTAGGATGTGACTGACGATTCCCATCGGCGGCAACACCAGAATGTACACCAGCGGATGCGCGAAGAACCAGAACAGGTGTTGCCAGGCCAGCGGCCCGCCGTCGCCGATGAGAAAGGCGGTGCCAAACGTCCGATCCGTGAGCAGTAGTGCGACCGTGACGGCGAGCACGGGAAAGGCGACGACCGACATCGCCGCGCTCGTCAGCACCGTCCAGGTGAACGTGTCCACGTCGAGCCACCTGATCTCGCGACACCGCCGGATCGTGACGACGAAATTGATCGCCGTCGCCGCGGTGCCGACGGCCACGAGCAGGAGACCGACCAGCACGGCGTCGACCGCCGGGTTCGGCGACAGGATGCTCAGTGGTGGGTACAGCGTCCAGCCGCTCGCGACCGGCTCGAGTCCGGCCAGGCCGAGAATTCCGCCGATCGTGCCCGCCCGGAGCGACAGGGCCGCGGGGACCTGCAGCCAGAACGCCCAGACGCCGAGCCGGGGAAACGCGGTCCCGTCGGTCCCGGTCAGCGGCGGGACGGCCGCGTAGGCGAACCCCCAGATCGCCGGCAGGGCGAATAGGAACAGCATCGTCAACCCGTGAGTCGTGAAGAAGGCGTTGTAGGTCTCGGCCGTCCACCGGTCGAGTTCCGGTGTGACCAGCGCGGTCCGAAGGAACAGCGCGTCGAGCCCGCCCCACAGTCCCATCGCGAGCGCGAGGCCGAGATACCAGCGACCGAGCCGACGGTGGTCGATCCGTGAGAGCCCGGCGAGAGAACGGCCGGCCTCCTCGAGTGCCCGTCTCGGCGTGGATGCCCGGCTCATCGGTACCCGTCGAAGCTGAACGCACGGACCAGTTCGCGAACGCCAAGCAGGCCGACGGTCGTCGCGGCGGTGACGGCCACGACCGGATCGATCGCGTACAGCACTCCGCCGATCAGCGGCGCGGGAACGATCGCGGCTCGGACCGCCGTTCGGACCTCGGCGGGGAGTTCCGTCCCGGGGACCGGCGCGGCTCGAGCGCTCGTCCCGACCGTCGGCCGGATCGGATCGATGGCGGTGCGACAGCCGAGCGCGCCGAACAGGGCGGCGATGACGGCGGCTCGAGCGGGCGCGGCGACGAGCGCCATCGGGAGCAGCGAGACGCCGGTCAGGCCGAGCGCGAGCAGGTGTCGCCGATCGATTCGCGAGATGAGCGCGGGTGACGCCACTGCACCGAGGACCGCGCCGCCGGCCTCGGCGAGGACGAACAGCCCGAACGCGGCGGCCGGCGAGAGCGAGAGGCCGCCGACCGCGAGCCCGATCGATCGGTACTCGGCGATCAGGAGGATCAGATACGGAACGATTCCCGCGATCGACACTCGGACGAGCGCGTCGCCGATGACGGCCCACCGCCGGCGGTCGGGGAGCCGCGAGACAGCGTCCCGGACGACGGTGAGGGTGGGGGTGGCGTCGTCCGATCGTCCGTGGCTCGGCGGCCAGTCACCGAGTAGCGGCGGGCGGTCCCGAACGGTTCCCAGCGCGATTGCACCGACGAGGGCGGCCGCAGCGCCGGCCGCCGCGAGGAGCGCGAAGCCAGCACCGACGGCGTCGGCGCTCGCGACTGCTGCCGTCGCAACCACCGCGGCGGCCGCGACGCCGATCGCACCGACGACGATCCGCGTTCGCCGGTCGGGCACGGCCACCCGTCGGGGCGATCGATCGTCGGTCTCGTCGGCCTCGAATGCCGCCGCCCTCGAGCGTGGCGTCGCGGCGCGCGTCTCGCCCGGCCATAGGCGTCGCGCGGGCCCGCCGGCGTGCCATCCGCCGAGGAGGATGACGCCGAGTGCGAGCCAGCCAAGCGCGGACAGCGGCGTTCCGAGCAGGGCGTCGAGCGTCGGTGCGCCCGCCCAGGCGAACAGGCCGATCGCGGCGAGGGTCGTCGCCAGCACGGCGGCCACCGTCGACTGCACCTCGAGTTCGGTCGCCGTGTCGCCGTCGGCCGTCCCGAACGGTCGTTCGAAGGCTGCGACGGCGACGCCCAGCCCGAGGGTCGCGAGCGAGCCGACGACGATCGGGCCGTAGCCGAGCGCGGCGAGGAACTCGGGGAGGTAGCGTTCGGTCAGGCGGATCAGCCCGTGGGTCGCCACGAGGGCGACGAGACAGACGAGTCGGACCGGATCGCTACGGTCGGTGCTGTCGGTCGATGGTAGTGTCATGAGTACTGAGACGGTGGGATCGATTGGTTGGCGGCGCGAGACTGTCGGCTCGAGCGGTCTGAACAGGTCGGACGATGTGGCGGCCGGGGTCGGTGCGCTCTTACTCTAGCCCGCGGTCCTCGAGCGCGTACGCGATCCGCTCGAGGGTCTTGTGGGCGTAATAGAGGACGCCGGCGACGTGGGGTGCAAGTCGGTTGCCGAGCCGGACGCGCTGGTCGGGCTCGAGGGCGACGTAGAGCTGGACCGCGAGGATCGGGGTAGCAACGACGTTGAACAGCGCCGTGAACGTCCCTGAGACCGAGCCGCCGGCCGCGCTGTGAGCCGGTACGAGGCCGAGACCGCCGAAGACGAGTTCGACGGTGAGGCCGGCAACCACCGCCGCGAGGAAGAACGCGACGAAGATGACGGCGGCCATGCGGGTGCCGTAGTAGCGCCGGTAGGTGCGAACCAGTGGGAGGATCAGCAGGTCCGCGAAGATGAAGGCGAGGACGCCCCCGAAGGAGACGCCGTTGTCCCAGAGGACGACCGCGAAGGGGACGTTGCCGACTGAACAGAGGAACGTCACCGCGCCGACGACGGCCCCGAGGACGACGTTCGAGACGGACCGGACCGCGGTCCCCTCCGCGCCGACGCCGAAGAGGGCGGTCCACCACGCGGTCGGGACGAGCGCTGCCAGCAACCCGGCGATGAGAAAGCCGAGCGCGATGTCGCGCCAGAGCATATCCCACTCGCGGATCGCGTTCGCGGTCGCCGACCGCCAGCGGTCCGCCTCGAGCAGTTCGGGGCCGGCGGTGACCCCCGCTCGATCATCGCTGGGATCGTACGCACCGCGACACCCGCCACAGCAGAAGTACCGCCGTTCGCCGTCGAACTCTCGAGCGATCGTGGCTTCGTCGGTCGGATCGGCGGCCATTCCGCAGGTCGCACACTCGATCTCCTCGAGCGCCCGCGCGTGGGCTCGCGCCCGTTCGACCCACGATTTTGGGACGAACCGGCGGTAGACGACCGCGATGACGGCGACGGCGACGAGCCCGCCGACGATCTCGGCGGCGGCGAACTGCCACCCCAGCAGGATCGTGACGACGAGCGCGAGCTCGAGGACGAGGTCCGTGCTGGCGAACTGGAACGCGCCCAGACTGGCCGCGGCCGAGGCACCCTTGGTAAACAGCGTCCGGGTCGTCGCCACCGCCGAGAACGAACAGCTCGAGGAGGACGCGCCGAAGAGAGTGCCGTAGCCGATCTCGCGCCAGCCGTCGTCGCCGAGGTAGTCGGTCAGGCGCTCCTCGGAGACGAACTCCTGGACGGCACCGGTGATCGTAAAGCCGAGGACGAGCGCCCACCAGGTGTCCCAGGCCATCCGGGCGGCGATGAACACGCCCTCGAACAGCCCGAGGACGAACGCGCCGAGCAGTCCGACGAGCCGGGCCGCGAACGCGAGCCCGCCGCCGTTCGGCGCGACGGATCCCGGCCCGGTCGACTGGGCGACTGCGATCGGCCACGGTGCAAGCTCGCTGTGATCGATCGCAAGCGACAGGACGGCGAGGAGCCGCCCCGCTGCCGGTGCGATGCTGGACGCGTCGGTGAGAGGGGGTATCGCTGAGAGCATGGCGGGGGATCGCAGTGACCGTCCGTGAGGACGTGAACGAGGAAAGCGCCCGACCGAAGCCGCCGATCGGACAGTAGCGACTGTGGTGTTCGGCCAGGGGGTCATCCGCGCCGGTGGCGCGTCGCCCGGGCCTACCAACAGCAATAACCAATAGATTGCGCCCTATAAAAATGGACGAAACCTAGAGAATTCGGAGTACAACCGAAGCGTTCGCCAGGTTGACGACGGACGCTCGGTCACCGTCGGTGCGACGGGGTGCTCGCTTAGCGGGCCAAGAGCCCGATCTCTCGGTGGCGGTTGTAGAGATAGGCGAGACAGACCGCGACCGTCGAGAGCAAAAACGCGACGACCGCGATCGCGATTGCGATGCCGAACCCGGCCACCAGCCCGGAGAGGATGCCCAGAAGCAGCGGTGTGGCGACCGCCGCACCGACGTAGATCTCCCGATCGGGGGTCCACGAATCGGTTTCCGTCGCGACGAACTCCACGTCGCGCCAGAGCGCGGGCAGCGTGACGGCACCGCCGACGGCGACGACGATCAGGAGCGCGACGCTGCCGAGACCCGTCGCCAGCACCGAGCCACCGCCGGTGAGACGGGCGAGCGAAACGATTCCGAGCAGACTCAGGACGGGATACCCGATCAGCACGTACCAGTACCACGGCGCGCGGTCGGTCGGATTGACGGGTGCGAAATCACTACGTGACATGACGCACCCGGCGTACGAACCACCGCCTCATAAGCTGTCTAGATACATAATATTATTACACAAAATAATCGAAACATACGTCTAGGGCGGCGTATGGGTCCGTATCTTTATTGTAGATACTCTCAGTATTGTGTCAGTTTATACCATTGGCACCGCTAGCCGGGATGCACGGTCGGACCGCACTGCCGGTCCGATCGACCTCCAACAGATGATTGGTAAATACGCATTCTGTCCGACCAGCGGTGCCTCTCTCTCGCGAGAGGTTCATTACGACGAACACGGCCGCCCCGAGCGCGTCCCCCAGGCCGACGACCTCTCGCCGAGCGCAGCCCTCGACGCCCCGCTTACGACGGGCGAACGGCGCTCCTCGAGGCGTGCGCTCGTGACCTATTTCCGGCGCTGTCACCGGCGTCACACCGATCCGGACGACGAACTCTCCCGTCGCGCCGCGCTCGCGATCGGTCGGCTCAAGCGGACGGCGACGGGACGCCAGGAGCGCGATCTCATCGTCTGGTACGCACTCGGCGAGCGACTCGCCCGCGACGGGGTCGACGTGACCTGGATGACGGCCCACGCCGAACCGCGGTGTCCGGCCTGTGGCGGTCGACTGACGTACGTCGTCGGCCCCGACGGCCCGATCGGCCGCTGTGGCGGTTCCTGTGACGACACCGGCGACGATCGCCTCGAGACGATCCGGGAAACCGTCTGCTCGCTCTTTGCGCGAACTTTCCCCGACGATCCGACTCCAGATACCGATGCACTCGAACTGCTGTGACCGACCGCGACGGGTATCGTCGGTCCGGCCCCGCTACGGAAACGTCGAACATGCGTCTGTTGACGGTGCTTACCTCGTCGGCGTCAAGTACCGACGAGGTCACGGCCATCATCGAGCGCCACGACCTCGAGTACAGTCTCACCGACCACGCCGACGGCGAGAGCCGGACGATCACGGTGCCAGCCCCCGCACACGCGGTCGAACCGCTCGAGGACGATCTGGCGGCCGTCGAGGGCGACGTCGCGATCGTCGTCGAGGAGCCGATGGCGATCGTCGGGCGCGGCTGGGACGACTCGCCGCCGGACGGCCGACGCGAGTGGCTGTCCTTCGAGCGCATCTCGCGCAGCGAACTGCGATCGAAAGCCCAGTCACAGTTGCCGTCGCTCGTCATCTTCGCCGCGATGACGGCGATCAGCGGCGTCGTTGCCACGACCGGCGTCCTGCTGAACTCGCTTGCCGTCCTCGTCGGCGCGATGGTGATCGCCCCGCTGCTCGGGCCGGCGATGGCCTCGAGCGCCGCGACGGTCCTCGACGAACGCCGGCTGTTCGTCCGCGGCGTCAAACACCAGTTGGTCGGCATCGGTGTCGCGACGACGAGCGCCCTCGCGTTCGCGATCTTCGCGCGGACCTCGCGAGTCA
Organism: Natrinema sp. 74; assembly: GCF_046097095.1. NCBI lineage: Archaea > Methanobacteriati > Methanobacteriota > Halobacteria > Halobacteriales > Natrialbaceae > Natrinema > Natrinema sp. 74. The sequence goes on along the minus strand of NZ_CP175698.1, from coordinate 972,200 downwards.
TCACGGGCGCGGTCGACCTGCAGGCGAGTCTCGGGCTCGGCAGTCACGGCCTGCCGCCGTCGCTGCTCGTGACCGTCGCGGTCTGTTCGGGCATCGCCGGCGGGCTCGGCATGGCAACGACCGGGATCACCGATCTCATCGGCGTGATGATCGCGGCCGCGATCATGCCGCCCATCGGCGTCGTCGGCGTCGGCGTCGCCTGGGGCCAGCCCGAAGCGGTGCTCGGCTCGCTCGTCGTCGTCGCGGTCAACGTCATCGCCATCAACGTCGGCGCGATCGCAACCCTCTGGACCGTCGGCTTTCATCCCTCGGACCGCTCGCGGATCAGGACCACCAGAGGTGCCATCATTCGGCGGGTCGTCGTCCTGACCGGCCTGCTACTGCTCTCGATTCGCCTCCTCGAGGCCGTCTCGAACGGCCTCTGACCCACCTCGAACCTCATCAGCTCCATGACTGACGATCCGTCACCACCGACCGCCGACCGGGAGTCCGACCGGACAGTGTCCTCGAACGACCGCCCGAGCGAACGCCCCGAACGATCGCCCGAGCCGAGCCGCGAGTCCGGCCGCTCGAGCGACGACGCCGACGGACGACCCGACGACGATGACCACGTCGATCGCGCGGATCGCACCGACCGCCACGACGGCGACGAATCGCCGCTCGCCGTCTCGCTCATCAGCTACGTCCTCCGGCTGACGGTCACCGCGCTCGCGGCCGGCGCTCGCCTCGGCTGGGCGGGCGTCCGGGTCGGCGCACAGTATCTGACCGACACGCCGTCGCGACGGCGCGCCCGGCGGTGGCTCCTGCTCGAGGGCGATCGGCGGGTGATCGTCGGCGGGTTCGTCGCCGGTATCTTCGGGCTCGCGCTCGTCCTCGGCGTCAGCGACGTCATCGGCGTCCGGGAGAGCCGGTTCGTCACGACGATGTTCAGTACGATGATCGCAGGGCTGTTCTCCTTCATCCCGATCGTCGTCGCGGTCAACCAGCTGATCATCTCGCGGCTATTCGGCACGCCCGATCGGCTCACCGACCGCATCGCCGGCGTTCACGAGTTCCGCAGCCGCGTCGAGGCCCAGACCGAGGGCGACGGCGTCAGCCCGACCGATCCCGCCCCGTTCCTGGCCCGGCTGGCCGGTACGATCGGCAGCCGCGCCGACGAACTCGCGACCGTGAGCAAGGAGCTACAGCGGCCCGCGGCGGGCGACGGCGAGCGAAGCACCGTGGCCGACGCCGAGGACGATGTCCCGATCTCGGCCCTCGAGTCCATCCGGAGCTTCGCGGTGCGTACGCGAGATCACACGACGGCTCTCTCCTCGCGGCTCACCGGCGAGACGGAGTCGGTCTTCGCAGTCGTCCTCCCGACGATCGATCACGACTACGCCGGCGCGGCGAACGAGGCACGGCGGCTCCGCCGGCGCTTCGACGGGGAGCTATCGGACCGGGCCGAGTCGCTGCTCTCGGAGCTGCGCGAACTGTTCGTCACCGTGGACGCGACCCGGCAGTACTTCACGACGATCTACCTCCAGCGCGAACTCGCGCGGCTCTCGCGGCTGATCACCTACAGCGGCACCGCCGCGATCTTGCTCTCATCGCTGGTCATCATGATCTACGCCAGCGGCTACCCGCCGGTCGCATTCGAGGGGTGGCTGCTCGTCCTCGTGAGCCTCGCGCTCGCGGTCGCGTTCAGCCCGCTCGCGGTGCTGTTCGCCTACGTCGTCCGGATCTCCGCGATCCTCATGCGGACCTCCGCGCCGGGCGCGTTCACCCCGCCGGGCGAGTTCCACGAGTCCCACGACTCCGCCGGCGTGACTCGACCGGCCGAGATGGACGACCCGTCTCGAGCCGCCGACGCCGACGCGAGTGCCGACGCGCACTCGAGTCGGAACGAGCCATGACCGCCCGGCACCCGTCCAGACGCCGCGTGCTGGCGACGATCGGCGCGGCGGCCGGGTCGCTCGCGCTGGCCGGCTGTGGCGGTCCCGACGGCGAGTGGGTCGCCGTCGAGGTCCCCACCGACGCGGCGCTGTACGACGTGGTCCCGACGGCCGAGGGTGCCTACGCGGTCGGCGAAGACGGCGTCGTCCTCGCGCGCGAAGACGGCGACTGGACCGTCGCCCTCGAGCACGGTCTCTCGGAAGCCGGCGACGGGCTCCGCACTGCCGCGGTCACGAGCAACGGCCGAGTGCTGTGGGTCGCCGGCGACAGCGGCGCGCTCGGGCTGTACGACGTGGTCGCCGACCGCGCCGTCGACCTTTCGGCACCGCTCGAGAAGACGACCTCGTGGACGGCGATTGCGGCCGCCGGGCTGGCCGGCGACGAGCGCATTACGGCTATCAACAGCTCCGGAGAACTCCTTCGGGGGCGGCGCGACGGCGCGGACGTGTCGTGGGGCGAGGTCAGCAAACCGGGCAGCGGCTCGAGCGTCACCGATATCGCGCTCACGTCGCTGGCCTACGGATACATCGTCGACACCGACGGCGGCGTCTTCGAGTCCCGCGACGGCGGCGTTACCTGGACCCGCATCGGGATCGACGGTGCGGGGGTCGACTTCGCGGCGGTCTCGGCGATCGACAGCGGCCACGTCACGGTCGCCGGCGGCAACGGCGTCGTCTACGGCTACAACGGCGTCGACTGGTCGCGTGCGACGGTGGGCGAGCAGCCGATCGCGGCGCTCGCGCGTAATCGCGATACCGCGATCGCGGTCTCGTCGTCGGGCACGATCTACGAACGGAGCTTCGACGGCTGGGAGCCGCTCGTCCGTCTCCGGTCCGGTAACGACCTGCACGCGGCCGCCCTCGGCACTGCCCGTTCGCCGCGGGTCGTCGTCGGCGAGTCGGGAACGGTGTTCGAGCGACGCTACTGACGCCTCCTCGACTGGGTTTCGCCCTCTCCCCCGACGCACCAGTTGGTCGACGGGGATGCGTGTACGACAGGGAGGCATCACGCCTAGTCCCGTTCGACGTGCTGGCCCCAGTAGCCCGGGTGCTTCCGCACGACGAGGTCGTCTGCAACCGACAGCTGACACGACAACCGGAGCCCCGAGTCAGGACTGTGGGGCGGGAGTTTGAGCCGATGGCGCTCTCTTTCAGTCGGCTCACCGGCGTCGCCATCGACGATTTCGACGGCACACGTTCCGCACATCCCGTTGCCGCGACAGTTCGCATACTTCGCGCTCCCGTTGTGCGGGGAGCGCTCGGCGTTGAGCAGGGTCTGCCGGAGATTGTCTCCGATCTCGGCGTCGATCGCTTCGCCCTCGAATTCGATCGTCGGCATGCGATACCGTGCCACTCCCAGGCACAAATACGTGTGACCGAGCCGCGCCGTCCGCGGTGACTTCGACGGCAGCGGCCGGTCGATGCCGAAGCCGACATCGAACGCCCGCGAGTCCGTCCCGTTACGTTTTACCCCACCCGTCCCGAATCGAGGCCCAATGACTGCCCAGACCGTCCAGCAGGGCGACCTCGTGACCGTCATCGGGCTCGAGGTCCACGTCCAGCTGGAGACCGACACGAAAATCTTCTGTGGCTGTTCGACTGAGCCGGCCGACGAGCCCAACGAGAACGTCTGCCCGGTCTGTCTCGGCCTGCCGGGGGCGCTGCCGGTGTTAAACGAGGCCGCCGTCGAGGCCGCCGTCAAGATTGGCAAGGCGATCGACGCCGACATCCCAGAAGAAACGCGATTCCACCGGAAGAACTACTACTACCCCGACCTGCCGAAGAACTTCCAGATCACCCAGTACGACGAGCCGATCTGTCAGGAGGGCGAACTCGAGGTGGCCGTCGAGGGAACCCGTCGCACCATTGAGATCGAGCGCGCTCACTTAGAGGAAGACCCTGGGAGCCTCCAGCACGTCGGCGGCGGTGGCGGCATCGACTCGGCCGAGTACACCCTCGTCGACTACAACCGCGCCGGGACGCCGCTGATGGAGATCGTCACGGCCCCCGACTTCCGCGGCCCCGGCGAGGTGCGGGCGTTTCTGGCCGAACTCGAGGAGGTCCTCGAGTACCTGGGCGTCTTCGACGCCGAGCGCGACGGCAGCCTGCGGATCGACGCCAACCTCTCGATCATCCCCGAAGAAGAGATCGACGGCGACAACACCGACGAAATCGGGATGGACGCGCTCGAGGCAGCGAACCGAACGGAGGTCAAGAACATCTCGAGTCACAAGGGCGCAGAGAAGGCCTTGGCCTACGAGGAGACCCGCCAGAAGAACGCGATCCAGCGCGGGCGCGCGGTCGAACAGGAGACCCGCCACTGGGACGAGAGCCGCGGGATCACGGTCTCGATGCGCTCGAAAGAAGAAGAGAAAGATTACCGCTACTTCGAGGAGGCCGATCTCCCGCCGCTTCGCGTCTCGGGCTGGAAAGACGAGATCGCGATCCCGGAACTTCCCTCGGCCCGTCGCGAGCGGTTCCAGGCGGAGTACGGTCTAAGCGAGGAGGCCGCCTCGAAACTCACCTCGACCAAGCAGGTCGCCGACTTCTACGAGGACGTCGCCGCCGAGTTCGACCCCGACCTCGCCGCCACCTGGGTCGCGGACAACCTGTTGGGCGAACTCAACTACCGCGACATCGAGATCACCGAGATCGAGGGCCGACTCGACGAGGTGACGCGACTCGTCGAACTCGTCGCTGACGACGAAATCACGGCGAAAAACGCTCGAGAGGAAGTTCTGCGGTCGATGCTCGACGACGGCCGGACGCCAGACGAGGTCGTCGCCGAGGAGGGACTCGGCAAGACCGGCGAGGACGAGGTCCAGCAGGCCGTCGTCGAAGCGATCGACGAGAATCCGGGTGCCGTCGACGACTACGAATCGGGCGACGACGGCGCGATCAACTTCCTCGTGGGCCAGGTCATGCAAAAGACCGGCGGTAGTGCGGACCCGGGCGACGTAAACCAGTTGCTGCGGGCCGAACTCGAGAGCTAGCCGCTTTAGCGGGGTTACCGAAGAAATCGAGAGTCGACCGCAAACGCCCTACGTCGTCGTTCGTGGCTCGGGTCGCTCGCCGAGCGTGACGCTGACGGTTTGGCGCTCTCCGTCCCGGATGACGGTCATATCGACGGTCTCGCCGGGCCGGGTCTCGGTCAGTATGTACCCGAGAAGTTCCTCCCGCGTTTCGACGCTCTGGTTATCAATCCCGACGATGACGTCACCGCCGACCGGCACTCGCTGTCGGTTGACGATCTCGAACCCGGTCGGCCCTTGGAGCGCGTCGCTCGCGGGCGAGCCGCGCAACACGCCGGCGACGTAGACGCCGCTGGTCACGTTGAGGTCGTTCGCCGCCACGATCGATCTGGTAAGCGGTGCCGGGCGGATGCCGAGGTACGGATACTCGTACGTGCCGTTCTGGATGAGTTCGGGGACGATCTGGTTCACGAGCGACGCCGAGATCGCGAAGCCGATGTTCTCGCCGCCGCCGGCCCGATTGACGCCGGCGACCGTCCCGTTCCCACACAGGACGAGCGGCCCGCCGCTGTTGCCGGGGTTGATCGGGGCGTCGGTCTGAATCGTGTTCGGAAGCGTGCCGGTCTGCGTCGGCATCGTCCGATTGACACCGCTGACGATGCCGGAAGTGATGGTGCTCTCGAGGCCGAAGGGGCTACCGAGTGCCGCGACGCGTTCGCCCGGCCGTGGCATCCCGGTAGCCACCGGGAGGGACTCGACGTACGCCGGCGTCTCGTTCACGCGGACGACCGCGAGGTCGGCATATGCGGTCGCACCCACGACTCGGCCCGTGCGGAGTTCACCCTGACTGAACCGGACGCCGACGATCCCGCTTTCGTTAACGACGTGTTCGTTGGTCACGACGTAGCTCGTCCCGTTGTCTTCGTTCAGGTCGAAGACGAAACCCGAGCCGAGCCCGCGGACGGTCTGTATCTGAACGATCGAGTCGATCGTCCGGTTGTACAACTGTGCGTAGTTACACGTCCCGTTACCCGCCTGCTGGACCTGTCCAGCGCCCGCGGCGGTCGCGTTCGCAGTGGCCTGCTTCGCCGGCGACGGCCCCGTGGCCGCCGTCTGTCCAAGCGTCGCGACCGGCACACTCGCAACTGCGATGGCGATAACGAAAACGAGCGTTAGCGTTTGTTTCGCGCCCATGCCACGCTGTTCGACATCGAGCCGACGGAAAAAGTGCCGGCCAGCACTTGCTTTCGAGCGGCGAGGAACGGCTACTCCGCTGACCCCCGTTCGCTGGCCTGTTCGACGTCTTCGGTCTCGTCTCGCTCGGCGAGAGCAGCGGACCGGAGCCCGAACTCCTGTGCTCGCCTGCGCCAGAACTCGTCGTACCGCTCTTCGGTCTCGCTGACGGTACTCCGGCCCTGATCGATCCGCGACAGTTTGAGGTTGACTTCCTCGAGCAGGGGCTCGCCGACCTCGTCGCCGACGACGCCGTCTCGAATCGCGTCCATGATGGCGCTTTTCTCGCGCTTGAGCACCTGCCGTTCTCCGATGAGGAGCTCTTCCCGGCGGATCTCGGGGTGGTCGGACAGAAGCTCGGAGATCGTCTCCTGCAGGGCCGTCTTCTCGCGGCCGTACTCGGCGCGGAAATCCTCGTATACGTCGCCCGGCAGCCGGTTGTCCTCGTATAGTTCGTCGGCGGCCGCGAGCGCGCTGTCGACCATCCGGGCGCGACCGACGAGCATCTCGTAGAGCTCTTCGGCTTCCGAGCGCCGGACGACGTCGAGCCGGTCTAACAGCCGTCCCATCGTCAGCCCTTGGACGATGAGGCTGAACGCGGCCACGCCGAAGACCATCGCCCGGAGCTCCTCGCGGAAGGGAAACGGCGCGCCGGCGGCGGTCTCCGTCGGGAGCCCGAGGACGAGCGCGATGGGGATCGAGGCGTGCAGGCCGCCCCAGACGAGGACGTGCTGGTCTCGCAGGGAGACGTCTACGTTGGCGACGGAGTTCGTGACGCTCATTACGGGGTACACCACCAGCGCGCGTGCGAACAAGACTAGCATGATTGCCAGCCCGATGAGTTGGACGTGCGTCAGTAGCTGTCCGATTGGCGTCTTCGCCCCGATGAGCAGGAAAATGAGAGTGTTGACCAGGAACGCGACCGTCTCCCAGGCGTTGAAGACGCTGATCTTCGTCTGCGGGCTCATCGCGTACTCCGCACCGCGGTTCCCGATGAAGAGGCCGGCGACGACGGTCGCGATGACGCCGCTGAACTGCACGCCGGGGACGGCGTCGCTGAGCGTGTGTTCGGCCAGTAGGAAGCTCCCGTACGCGAGGATCAGCGTCAGGACGATCTCGGTCATGTACTCGTCTAAGTTGACCATCACCCGATACACCGCGTAGCCGGTGACGAGGCCGACGATCACCCCTCCGAGGATGGCCACCACGATGTCGAACGCGAAATCGGTGAGCCGCGTCGGCTCGAGCAGCGCCGACGTTTCGGGGCCGAATTCGACGATGACGGCCAGCAGCGTCGAGAAGAGGACGACGCCGACGCCGTCGTTGACCAGGCTCTCGCCTTCCACGAGGACGGCAAGGCGGTCGGGCGCACCGAGTTCCTCGAACAGCGCAAGCACCGAGACGGGGTCGGTCGGCAGGATCATCGCGGCGAACAACAGCGCGACGATCAAGGGAATGCCGAAGACGTACTGACCGAAGACGCCGAGGACGATCACCGACAGCACCAGCCCCGGGACCGCCAGCGCCAGAATGGGGCCCAGATACCGCCGGAAGTACTCGAGGTCCGTGGTCGCCGCGCCCTCAAAGAGCAACGGCGGTAACAGCACCAGCAGGATGAGGTCGTGACTGAGTTCGATATCAACGCCGATATCGATGACGGAGACAGCTAACCCGGCCAGCAGCAAGGCGATCGTGTAGGGGAATCGGCCGATTTTGGCGACGAAGATACCTACTCCGGCGGCGATGATGAACACCGTGAGCAGGTCGAGCAGTTCCGCGGCGACTTCGACGGCCATATCGAACGTAGGCCCAGCGGACGGGAAAACGCTGGGCCGGCAAGACGGCGACCGCGACCGGTTTCCGTGAGCGGAGTTGACGGCGTCGGTGATTCGAGGGGGTCGGTGAAACGTTCGCTCTACAGCCCCTCCTGCATCGCCTCGAGGTCTTCCATCGCGTGGCCGCAGATGACCCGCGCGTCGTGGCGGCGCTCGAGGTCCTCGACCGTCCGCAGGCTCTCGAGCCAGTGGCGTTTGCTCCAGAGCAGTTGGCCGCCCATCGGGAGTCCCAGTTCGTAATTCTCGCGCGCGTAGGCTAGATCGCCCGCGAGGATCACGGTGCCGACATCGTCGAGCTCGAGTCGCACGCCGAGCAGGCCGGGCGTGTGACCGGGCAGGTGGAGCAGTTCGAGGCCGTCGAAGAGGTGCCGCCGATCGCGGTGGACGACCTCCCAATCGAGATCGCGATCGAAGTCGCCGGCGACGTAGGCGTCGTCTCCCGCATCGGTGTTGGCGCTGTAATAGGCGTGTTTCAGTTCTTCTTCGTGGACGACGATCGGCGTATCGGTTCCCTCGAACGCGTAGAGGCCGCCGGCGTGATCGAGGTGGAGATGGGTCTGGATCACGTAATCGATATCGGCGATCTCGTAGCCGGCGTCGGCCAGATCGTCCTCGAGCGGGCGGAGGCCGGTGTGTTCGAAGGCGGCGTAGAGGTCGGCGGGCCAGTGGCCGTCGGCGGCCTCAGGGTGGGAACCGGTGTCCCAGAGGATCGTTCCCTCGGGGTGGTCGATGACGATGTTGTAGACCGGTCCCTCGCCCATGACGGTGTCCGGATTCGGTTCGTCGGCCGTTCCGAGGACGAATCCCTCGATGGTGTTGTTCACGTCGCTGGTGATCCGGCCGCGATCGATCGGCGTGAGCGTCGCGTCGACCATACCCGATCCACGACCGGACGGCGCTTATGACTGTGGGAATCGGTGACGCGTTCGATCCCCGGCACACCGGTTCGATGATCGGTCCGGTTCGGCTGTCGATGCTTGCCGTACGTCTACCCGTCTTCGTGTCGTCGGTGGGACATGGTCAGAGCTTCGACGATACTCCTCGTCATCGGCGTCGGTTTGCTGTTCGTTCCGATTCCGCCCGTGGCGACGATCCTCGGCGTCATCGTGATCCTCGTCGGTGCCACAGTGCGGATCCTGACGGATCACTGAGCGGCCGATGCCATCGATGACTAGAGCCGCCCGAATCCTGCCCCGTATCGTCGAGTCCACGGGGCCAACAAAACCGTGGACCCGACTTTTGTTGGCCGGCGTGTGACGATTTCGTATGGCTTCACACCCACGCGTTCTCGTCGTCGGCGGCGGGCTCGCCGGCCTCGTCGCCGCCCGCCACCTCGCCGGCGGTGGCGTCGACGTCACGCTGCTCGAGCGCCGCGAGACGGTTGGCGGCCGCGTCCGTACCGCAGCACGCGACGGCTATCGGTTCGACCGCGGGTTTCAGGTGCTGTTCACCGCCTATCCGGCGGTCCGTGCCGAACTCGACCTCGACGCGCTCGATCTGCGCCGGTTCGCGCCCGGAGCCACCGTCGCTGGCCCGAACGGACGATCGACACTCGTCGACCCACTGCGGGAGCCGGCGACCGTTCTGGCAACGGTGTCTAACCCGTCCGTTTCCGTCGGCGACGCACTGCGAGTCGCACGCCTCTGGTGGGAGCTTCGACGGACCGATCCCGACGCGATACTTGCGGACGGCGAGGACACCACCATCGCAGCCACCCTCCACGCACGCGGGTTTTCCGACCGATTCATCGAGGACTTCGTCGCGCCCTTCTACGGCGGGATCACCCTTGACCGCTCGCTGGCGACCTCGAGTCGCGTCTTCGAGTACACGTTTCGAACCCTCGCGGCGGGCGACATCGCTGTCCCGGCCGCCGGCATGGGCGCGATTCCGGCCTGGCTCGCCGACCGCGTCCGCGAAGTCGGCGGGACGATCGAGACGGAGACGGCGGTCAAGTCGGTCTCGGCGACCGGCGACTCGAGTGGCTCTGACGGGGGCGTCACGGTCGGGACCGAGGTCGGAACCACCGAGGCAGATGCGGTCATCGTCGCGACCGACCCGCCGACGGCCCGCGAACTGACCGGGATCGACGCGATTCCGACCGCGGCGCGGGCCTGTGTCACCCAGTATTACGCGCTGCCGGCCGCAGCCGACCTCGAGACGGATCGGCGACTCCTGTTGAACGCGACCGAAGCGGGGCCGAACCACGTCGTCCCCCACAGCGCGGTCGCCCCGGAATATGCCCCTGACGATCGGACGCTCATCAGCGCGACCTTTCTGGGCGACCGCGCGGAACGCGACGCCGAACTGGCCGCACAGACGCGGTCGACGCTCACGTCGTGGTATCCCGACCGACAGTTCGACGCGCTCGAGCCGGTCCACACCGCGCGCGTCGAGTTCGCCCAGTTCGCACAGCCGCCGGGCTTTCGCGAGCGGCTGCCGGAGACCCGCGACCCGGCGGGGTCGGTATATTTGGCCGGCGAGTACACGCGGTGGTCGTCGATCCAGGGCGCGATGGAGAGCGGACGGCGAGCGGCGACGGCCGCGATCGATGACGTATCGCAGTGATCGCAGTGAGACGTCTCGGACCGGGCGCCGTCCGATCGAGTTCGCTTTGCACGGCGGTCGAGCCGTCGGTCCACGACGGACTCGGCTCTACTATCACGGAGTTGCATTTGCAACAACGGAACTGATTTCCGTTCCCGACCAACCGAAAGACAGAGCAGATCGTCTATGGCCTCTGATAGCCTCCTCGAAGGGACGTCGCTGACCGGCCGGCAGGCGGCGATCGTCTTCCTCACGTTCCTCGCCCTGATCATCCTCGCAGGGCTGCTCCTGATCACGTTCAGCGACTTCTTCAAAGAGCTGGTAACGTTCGTCCAGCCGACCGGCGCTCGAGTCGGCGACGCGCGCGGCGTCGCCGCGCACCTCGGTGCCGGACGGTGAGAAGTCGCCGGCGCGTTATCGATAGAGAGAGTTCCCTCGTTCCGTTAGGTGACGATTCGGACAGCGATAGATGGTTTACTAACCACGTATGCGAATCAACTATCAAAGTGAATACGTGACAGAATAGTGTCCTTAGATCAGTAAATTCTTATCCGGATGTGGACATAACAATGGTATGGACGCAGCAGCACGAGGACGGGCAGCGGGAGTGTGTGCAGGTCTCACGGTCGGGCTCTGTCTGACTGTCCTTCCGTCTGTTCTCTCCGGTCCGTTCGTCGGGAGCTTCCTCGGTCTCGGCTGCCTCCTCGTCGTAACGGGGGGAGTGGGCTACGTCTCAGGGAGTTGGGCACTCAGCGTGGGCGGCTTCCTCCTCCTGTTTCTGAGTGCCTTTCCGTTATCGCCGTTTATTGGCGGCTGTTTGGGATGTGCCTGCGATATTCCAGAGAATTACGTTTATTGGAAGCATATTCGAATAGATTTCTCGGTCGCATCACCGGCAGGGCTGGGACCGGCCGCTCGCATAACTGCTGACCCTGCCAACTGCATCTGTGGGTGTCCGTACTACTATCTTCCGCTCGTCCCCCTGTTCGGAGGATACGTACTGGTACTCCTTGCCGTTCTCGATATCGATCTGCGGTCCCTCACGTGATACGAAAAATAGCTACTGTCACAGCAGCCGACGCAACTCCCCCAGCGGGGGGAACCAGAGCGTCTCGCCGCTCGAGTCGTCCCTGACCGCCGGATGAAAGCCGTCGGGGGTCCGGACGAGCGGCGTCTGGAAGTCCCGGCCGCGCATGCCGTTGACAGTCGCGCCCGCGGCGAGGCGCGTAAACGCAGGGAGGACGAGCACGGTCGCACCCGCGTCGGCGTCGGGGCCGTAGAGCACGCAGGGCCGTTTGCGCCCGTCGATCGACAGCGCCGGATGATCGTGACCGATAACGTACCGCTCGGCGGCCGATTGCGGTCGTTCGTGGCCGTGACAGACGACCGTTTCCCCGTCGGCCAGTCGGTACTCCGCCGCCGTCTCCCCGTCGAAGACGGCCTCGAGCATCGTATCGTGGTTCCCGGGCGTGACGATCAAGTCGGCACCCGCCGCGTCGACGGCGTCGACGAATCGCTCGAGGTCGCGCTCGACGCCGCGCGGAAGCCGCGAGAACGAGTGGAGCAGGTCGCCCGCGACGACGACCGTGTCGGGGTCGGTCGCCGCGAGATGCCCGCGAAGGCGTTCGACGACGTCGGCCCCGTCGCCGATGGGGGCCTCGACGCTCGAGGCGGCCGCTTTTCCGAGGTGGACGTCCGCGAGAACGAGTGTGTCGGCGGCGGGGAACCAGACGGCGCGGTCGCGGACGGCAAACGGGACGTCGATGTCGACGCCGGACTCCGTCATTGCTCGATCTTATGGTCGGAATCGCCGCTGGCGCTCGAGCCGGCGTCTCCCTCGGACGCGCCAGCAGACGCCGTCGTCCCACCGTTAGAGCGTCGTTCCGACGGGGATCGCTCGCCGCCGTCGGCCCGCACGTCCTGTCCGAGCGCGTCGGCGAGGTCGTACTCGGTGCCGGTCAGGATATAGAGGACGTCCTCGAGGGGTTCGACGACTTCGGGGAGGATGCGCAAGACGAGGTACGTAATACCCAGCAGCGCGATGATCGATAGCGACTGGGCGATGAAGTTGTGGGCGACGATGTAGGAGGTCTGGTTGGCGGGCGCGCCCATGAACTCGGTCACGACGTAGACGAGGGGATCCTGCTGGAACCAGCCCCACGGAGAGGCCAGTCCGATGAAGACGTTTCGAGCGAGGTTGAGAATCCAGATGATACCGATGGCGAGCGTAAAGGCTACGGCCTTCCGCTTGATGGACCCTCTAACTGCGGCGATGAGCCCGCCGAAGATCGCCATGCTACCGATCCCCGTACAGGACGTGACGATGTAGGTCGTCCGACCGGTCACCGTCTCGTCGAGATCGAAGGCGAAGCGGCTCTGATATCCGTTTGCACCCTCCTCGATGCCGGGGCTGTGGCCGAGCAGTTCCATCCCGAAATGGGTCTGCGCGGCGGTCGTCTCGATCAGCCAGGTCCTGACGAACGGGATCGTCTCGACAGGGAGGTAGATCAGTCCCATGAACGCGACGGCCTTCGAGAGGAGCAACAGCGACTCGCGGCCCCGGACGAGCAGATAGCCGGTATAAGCACACAACGGCAGCGCCGCGAGCGTCAACAGCGTCTCGATCGGGCTCTTGACCTCGAGGTAGTAGTGTGGGACCATCGTCAGCCAGAAGACGCCGAAGACGACCCAGGCACCGGCCGCGACGTATCGCGCGAGGTCGACGTTCCCGTACCACTCGAGGACCATCGCGACGACGAACGCGGTGATCGCGATCCAGATGATCGAGTCCGAGAGTGGGATCGAACCGATGCTCATGGCCGCGAGCGTCGCGGGCCCCGTCGTCACGAGGTCGATGACCGCGCCGGAGGGGACGGGCGGCGCTGATAAAGCCGGCATACTCAGGCTGACCCGATGGACTCTCGCGCTATCAACCTGACGCCTCGAGACCGTCGTCTAAACTGTCGATCGTCTCACCCGAACTGTCGACCGTGTCTCTTTTTGCGGCCCTGCCGAAAAGGCTAGTCGTATGGTCGACGTCCTCGATAACAAGCGGGCCGCGACGCGGTTTCGTATCCTCGTGCAGATCGCCGAGCGCCAGCCCGCGGTCAGTCAGGGGGAGATCGCAGAGGAGGTCGGCGTGACGAGTCAGGCCGTCAGCGAATACATCCGCGAACTCGTCGACGACGGCCTCGTCGAGAAGGAGGGGCGATCGCGCTACCGAGTCACCCGCGAGGGCGTCGACTGGCTCTTTCGAGCGGCCGACGACGTTCGCCGGTTCGCCGACCACGTCACCGGCGACGTACTGGGTGCGATGAGCGAGGACGCCTACATCGCGACCGACGAGATCGAGGAGGGCGACACCGTCTCCCTGTCGGTCGAGGACGGCCTGCTCCATGCGACCCCCGGAAACGAGGGACCTGCGACCGGCATCGCCACGACCGACGCTGCGGCCGGCACCGACGTTGGGATCACCAGTTTCGAGGGCGTCATGGAACTCGAGCCCGGCTCGGTTACCGTCCTGCAGGTCCCCTCGATCCGAACCGGCGGCAGCCGCGCAATCGACGACGAGACCGTCACCACCGCCTGCGAGGACGCCGATCTCGTCGTCGCGACCGGCGTCGAGGCCGTCGTCGCCTGTCGGCGGGCCGGCACCGACCCCGCCGTCACGTTCGCGGTCGGCGACGTCGCCGCCGACGCCGCCAATCACGGCCTCGCGGTGACCGCCATCGCCACGACCGACGCCGTCGGCCGGGTCACCGACGCGCTCCGGGACGAGGATGTCTCGTACGAAGTCCTCGAGGGCTGAGCCTACACGCCGGCGACGGTCGTTCCACTATGGTAGCCACTGACCGTCACTGCTGAAGACACATACACCACGTAGCGCCTGCTACGGAGCAGTATCGACTGGCCCGACAGACGGTCGCGTCGACTGAAGACGCCGACATTGATTCCACTCGAGAGTGCGATGGAACCCGTTGTGGCCACCGAAACTGCGAGAACCGGCCGCTGAACACACGTTTCTGACTCGAACGGCCGGGAAAAACCGACGCCGCGCCCGTCCCGTTACCCGATATACCGCAGATCGTCGTCGGTCGGCACGTCCATCTGCTGTTGTTGTTCCATCTCTTGGATCTTGCCGATAACTTCCTCCATCTCGTCGGCCCGCTCGTCTAAGGACTCGTAGTCGAGTTCGAAGCCAAGCACCGTCTCGAGCACCTCGAGGACGGCGCGGGCGCTTTTGGGATCGACGAGGTAGCCGCTGGTTTCGCCCATCAGACAGGTTGCCTCGAAGCCGCGGCGCTCGCCGAGGCCGAGCAGGAGGCCGGAGACGCCGACGATACCGCCGGCGGGCTCGTCGTCGCGAAACTCGACGCCCGCGTCCTCGAGGTCGTCCAGAAGCGACTCGTCGTTGACGGCACCGACGACGGCGTACTCTTCGATGAGTTCGCCCGTCGGCACGCCGCCGAGTGCGTACACCGCGGTCGCACCGAACTCGTCGGCGATATCGAGGAAGGCGTCGGTCAGCACGTAATGGCCCTCGTTGGTCTGGGCCTGATGATCCCCCGTCAGCAAGAGGAGATCGCGACCCTCGGGAACGTCGACGGCGTAGATCTCCGCACAGGTCAACTCAGAGACGCCGTCTTCGACGCTCACCTGCGGCGGGAACTCGCGAGAGTAGACCCGCCGGACGAGCGTGCTCTCGCCCTCGAGTTCCTCGAGGAGGTGTTCGACGGCGAGGGTGCCGACGTGCCCGACCCCCGGCAACCCCTCGACGAGGACGGGGTCGTCCAGTTCGACCTCGGCGACTGCGTCGATCTCGAGTTCGTCCATACCGTATCAGCGGCGGCGACGTTTAAGAGCGCGTCGGTACTCGCCGTACGGGTCGTTCGGATCGAACGGTGCCGGTGCGCTGTTTTCTGCCGGTTCGCCACACTCAGGACAGGTGTCAGAAAGGGTATACACCGGGCGATCGTGGGCGTCGCGCCACGCCGAACATACCCGGATATCGGATTTCATTACTCGTCGTCGGTCCGGCGCTCGCGGTGGTACTCGCCGCTGCCGCCGTGGCCCTCGATCGCGGTGATCGCTCGCTGTGCGCTTCCCTCGAGTTGGGATTCGGCGGTTTTGTAGTTCGGCGCTTGCACTTTGATGCGATACTCGGGCGCGCCGACGTAGCTCACTTCGAGGTCGACTTCGTCGGGAATCTCGCCGTTGCCCGAAGCGGCTTCCAACGCTTCGCGGATGCCGTCGACGCCGGTGGGCGAGGGGTTCTCGAGGTCGACGTAGCCGGTGACGTTGACGTAGGGTACCGAGACGTTCTCGCGGGCCGTCTCGACGATCGATTCGACCTCGCCGTCGTCGAGGTCGGTGTCGGCGAGGGCCTCCTCGCCGTGGATCGCGGCCTGTTTGAAGCCGTCGTAGAGGCTCCCGTGGGCCCCGATCAGCTCGTTCGCGATCGCGGTGTAGTCCTCGTCGTCGATCTCGTCGCCGAAGGCCAGCTCCATCCAGTTGTCGGCTTTCTGTTCGTTTTTCCACTCCTGGATCTTGTCGGAGCGCTGGTGGTCGTTGACGTCTTTCAACGAGAGGTCGATCTGCTGGGACTCCTCGTCGACGTCTAAGACCTTACAGACGACGATCTGGCCCTCGCGGACGTGATCGCGGACGTTTTTAATCCAGCCGCTTGCGACCTCCGAGATGTGGATGAGTCCGCGCTTGTCCCTGTATTCCTCGAGATCGACGAAGACGCCGAAGTCCTCGATTTCGTCGATCTTGCCGACGACGAGTTCGCCGGGATCGGGCCAGCCGCTGTACTTCATCGTGATTCGACGGTCTCGACGATCTCGTGATCGATCTCGGCGTTGCCGCCGGTCGGTCGTGCGAGCGTCGTTCCGCAGACGGCACAGGCGACCTCCGTGGCGGCTTTGCCGAAGACGGTCTGTTCGTTCTCGCAGTCACTGCATCGAACGCTGTAGAAATTTCCTGCCATTGGAATCACTCCTGGAACTCGAGTCGGCCGGCGCGCCATCCCTCGCGGAGGTGGGCCTTGCCGCATTCGCTGCAGCGGTACTTGAGGTCGGTTTTCTTCGTAGGCTTTTCGCCGGCGGGCACTTTCGAGAAGCGACCGGAGTTCCCGATCGACGAGGAGTTCCGTCGCGTTCGGCGGGCGTCCCATTTCATGCCCGAGGAGCGGCCGGTTCGGGACTTCTCGACTTCGTGTTCGTGATGTTCGTTACAGAACGGACAGTACGTATTGAATCGGCGTGGCATCTGCATGGTTATCTCACTTGCTGTGGCCTATGGCAGCGCCGTTTAAAACCCGTTTGGTTCGTCGGCGCGATCCGCCGTCGCCGCTCCTCTGATCGTACGAGGGCGGATCGGTTGTCCGCCCCTCCGAAGCGTTTAATCGTCTCTCCTGTGAACGCTCGCCCATGAAGCAACTCATCATTCACGGCGATCCCGGAATCCGAAACGGCGCGGTCGTCCGATACGATGGGGAGGAAGTGGTCTGTTTCGGGATCAACCGAAACGGCGAGTATCACGGCCCCGACCGAGTACAGCTCTGGTGTACCGTCGGTACCGAAGACGAGTACGAGGATTACGAGAAGCGAAACTTCACGCCGCACTTTCTCGACGTCGACCGCGTCGACGCCGAGGACGTCGACGTCGTCCGCGCAAAGAGCGATCTCGCCGTCTGAACTGCCGCTGGTTGTCTCGCTTTCCGAACTCCGTCCTCACCGCCGTATCCGGATCGGCCACGTGACCGAGACGGTCAGGTCTCGCCAGCGCCACTCTAGGATCGCCCAGGCCACCAGCAGGCCGATCGTTCCGACCGAGGCGGCCGTTTCCGCGACGCCCATCCAGGGCGGCCGGACGAACAACAGCCCGTTCCTGATACGTGAGGGGACGACGCTCGCGAGCGCGTCGGCGTGGCCGGACTCAGCGCTTTCGGCCGTCGTCTGACTCGAGGGGAGCTCGAGGGCGGCCGCGGCCTCGCCCCCACCGCTTTCCGGCGGCGTTCCCAGTCGCTCGGCTTCGTAGGGTAGATCGACTGTGAGCGATTGGACGATCTCACCGTCCGTATTGATCTCGAACACCCGGTCACCGGTGGAACTGGTGATGAGCGTATGGCCGTTCGGCAAGCGGTCGGCATCGCGGGGCCAGGCGACGGCGGGATCAGTGAACTCCCAGGACTGCACCCACTCGCCATCGCGGCGCTGGTATTCGACGATCCGATCGTTCTCCGAGTCGGCGACCAGGACGGCCGGTCCCCCGCGACTCGCCGGAATGTAGTCGGGGTTGTGCTGTTCGTAGAGCACATTGCGGTCGTTCTCAGCGCCGAGCGTCCACGACGGCATTACGCCGCTCTCGTTGAGAAAGACGACCCGATCGTGGTTTCGAAGCGAGGCCATCACGCGGCCGTCGGGGAGCAGTTCCACGTCGTTCAGATGCGCCCAGTCCCCGTCGTAGGAGCCACCGCTCTCGAGCGGGAAGGCCGATTCGACCTGCCAGCTCCACGTCCGAATCCCGCTCGAGGCGTTGACTCGGGCAACCGCGTCGTCGTCGAAGTCGGCGACGAGTAGTTCGTTCGTCCCGATCAGGTCGACGTCGTGCCAGCGCCCCTCCTCGGCTCGGTGACTGTGGAGACGCGTCCGCTCGCCGGTCGAGAGGTTCACCCGCTCGACGACGTTTCGTCGGCAGTCGTGACACGCCGCCGGGTGTTCGGTCGTGACGGCGACGACCGTCGCGCGGGTTCCGGGAACGGGGTCGACGTCCCAGTAGGTCGCGAATCGATCGTCGTAGTAGACCGTCTCGCCGTCGTCCGTCACCGCGAACAACTGGCCGCCGGTGCCGGTATCGGCGATCTGCTGGGCCGTGACGACCGTTACGTTCGCCCAGTCGACGTCGGATTCGGCGTCGATCGTGTCCGCGTATCGCTCGTTGTAGTCGGCCGTCGCCCTCGCAAACGACAGGCCGAGAAACGCGAGCTGTGAGACGAGCACGAGACCGATGCACAGTCGAAGTAGCGTCCGCCGACTCGGCATGTACCGTCTCCTCCCTGTCGCTCCGGATAACAGTACTGGAAGAGGGCGGCGTTAAGCGCTTCCGATCGAATCGGGACCGGCTGTGACCGGCCGGTCGGAACTGCGACCGAACAATCACGTTCCGCCGGCCGATATGCGTAGCAACCGCAAAAGGGAAATCGGCGGCGTCGAACTGGAAAATACACTCGAGACCGACATGACAAATTCCCTTATAGAGGCGGTCCGAATGCGGGCCCGCGCGTTGTTTGCACCGGCCCGCTTTAGCCAATTCGCCGGGGTTGGCTTCGTCGGTGCGACCGTCGATATCGTCGTTCTCGCCGCGTTGAGCAGCGTCACATCTCTCGTATGGTTCGTTGCGAAACTCATTTCCTGGGAACTCGGTATCACGGTCATCTTCGTAATCAACGAGCGGTGGACGTTCGCGAGCCACGGCGATGGGGGAACGCGAGCGGTGAGCCGTCGGTTCCTTCGCTCGAATGTCGTCCGACTGGGCGGGTTAGCGGTGACATTGGCGGTGTTACGGGTACTCGTCGAACGCTTCGATGTCTGGCTCGTACTGGCCAACGTGATTGGAATCGGCGTCGGATTCTTCGTCAACTACACCTGTGAGAGTCTCTACACGTGGAAGGTCCACCGAGAGTAGCGGTAGAAATCCGCATACGGCAGCCGAATCACAACCCTTAACTAGCACACTCGGTTACGAGATGGTAGCGGGATGGGATAGCCAGGAGATTCCGGCGGGCTCATAACCCGCAGACCGGTAGTTCAAATCTACCTCCCGCTACTTTTCACGGATTCAACGACGTGCCTGTACTGGGGGAGCAGATTCTCAATCCGCGAAACACGTCGAGTCGGCTACGTTTTGATGCTCACAGCGCTAGCCACGTCGCTCTTCGATACCAATAATGTGCAAAATACGATTGGTAAGTTCGACGCTGACCACGAGACCGTGGGAATAGAGCGGACGTCGTGCAACTGAACCCATTCTGGAAGTGGTTGTATGTTCGACATAAATTGATTACCGATCCGTACTTCCAAAGCTAGCAGGGTGTGCGTTGAAGGCCGTCCACTCGGTAGCTTATCACATGGTGTCGGAACAGGGCTGTGGTAACTTCATCGCCGACGGCGGTTCGGCGTTCGTCACGGAGTTCGATGCCGACGAACCGGCGGTACGTGCAATTTCACGTAGTCTCGCCGCCGTGAAAGGTGTCTCCGAAACCGAACTCGAGCCGTTGTACCACCGGATCGAACTCGATGCGCTCAACCGAATGATCCGGCACGCCAACGGACGCGACGGGTCCGTCCGAGTCGAGTTTAGGGTCGAGAAATGCACGGTTCACGTCACCGATAAACGGGTCATCCGGATCCGTTTCGATGACTGCGGACGTTCGGTGATGAACGGCGACCGCTGAGCCGTCGGTGACCGAAAGTGAGGGACGGACAGTCGCGATAGCCAACCAGCGTGCGGCAGGTCACTCCTCGAGTACGATCTCGGTGCGGTCGACGAGTCCGCGGTCCGCAGCATCGTCGCGGGCCAGGCGGACGCTGAGCTCGTGCGTCCCGGCGTCGACGGGTGCCCACTCGTCGTCGGCGACCTGCATTCGCTGGGACCACCGCCGGTGAAAGCGCTTGCGCTCGCGCCGAGAAAAGGAGAACGCGGTCGGCCGGTCGGGCATCACCGGTGGCACCTGCGAGGCCTCTCGACAACCGTCGACGGCCCAGGTCCAGCGGGTCGGCGAGTCGGTCCGGAGTCGAATCGGAACGGGGAGTCGGTTGCGGAACTCGACGGTGATCGCGACCGGTTCGCCGCGCTCGTAGCGGCGGTTGTCCGTCGACACAGTGACGTCGATCGCCCGGTGGCGCAACGCCGTCGGCGCGACCGCGTGGCTGAGCGCCGCCCAGTCGATCGATCGACTGCCGCGCTCATCGTCGCCGCTCGCCGCAGAGACGAACGGCCCTTCGTCGGGACGCTCGCGCATCCCGGCGTCGTCACGTCGTTTCATCGGTCACCCCCTCGAGTGCGGTGTCTGAGTCGGTTGCCCCTCGGGCGTCGGCGAACCGCTCGTCGAACCGGTGGCAGGCGATCGGATGGTCGGCCGTCCCCGGTGTCAGCGGCGGCTCCGTCGTCTCGCAGGGCGTCTCGAACGCCGACGCGAGCTGTGTGCGTGCGGCTTCGAGGTCGCCAGCAGCCGCGGCCTCGAGCGCGTCCGCGAGGACGGCATCGGCGTCGGAATCGGTGAGCCGCTGCGGGAGTCCGATCGCCTCTCGGATCGCCAGCGGAACGTCCGCCCGCTCCTCGGATCGGGGGAGCAGCGCCTCGAGTCCCGCGTTCGTCTCCACTGCATCGTCGAGGCGGGTTCGAAGCGTCATCACGGCACGGAACGCGTCCGTCTCGAGGTCGTACTCCGCGGGCGGGATGACCCTCGGACAGCGCGTATGGAACCGACAGCCGTCGGGCGGATCGGTCGGTGACGGTACGTCTCCGTCGAGGACGATCCGGTCGCCGTCCCAGCGGGGATCGGGTTCGGGAATCGCCGACAGCAGCGCCTCGGTGTAGGGATGCGAAGGAGCATCGAAGACCTCCGCGGTGGTCCCCGTTTCGACGAGTTTGCCGAGGTACATCACGGCCACGCGGTCGGCGACGTGCTCGACGACGGAGAGATCGTGAGTGATAAAGAGGTAGGTGAGATCGAACTCCGCCTGGAGGTCGGCGAGCAGGTTGCAAATCCCCGCTTGGACCGAGACGTCGAGCGCGGAGACGGGCTCGTCGCAGACGATGAGATCGGGTTCGACCGCGAGCGCGCGGGCGATGCCGATCCGCTGGCGCTGGCCGCCTGAAAGCTCGTTCGGATAGCGGGTAGCGTGGTCGGCTCGCACCCCGACCGTCTCGAGTAACTCCCGGACGCGCTCGTCGCGGCGCTCGGGCGGGACGACGTCGTGAACGTCGAGGGCTTCGCCGACGATATCGCCCGCGGTCAGCCGCGGGTTCAGGCTGGCGAGCGGGTCCTGGAACACGTACTGTATCTCGGTCCGTAGCTCGCGGAGGGCAGAGTGTGCACGCTCGGTCAGTTCCCTGCCGCGGTAAGCGACTGAGCCGGCGGTGGGCTCGAGCAGTCCGACGAGCATCCGGCCCAAGGTCGTCTTGCCGCAGCCGCTCTCGCCGACCAGTCCGAGCGTCTCGCCGGCGCGAAGCTCGAGATCGACGCCGTCGACGGCGCGGACCGTCTCGCCGCGGCCGAGCAGCCGCTCGAGGAAGCCGTCGGCCGTGGTGTAGTGTTTCTCGAGGCCCTCGGCCCGAAGCAGCACCTCACCGTCTCCGGCGGTCGCCGTCATTTCGACTCACCCGACCGTCGTCGCTCGCGACGGTCGCCCGCTTCGGTTCCCTCGTCGGGGTCGCCTCGAACCCGTACCTCGTAGTCGAGTCCGTCCTCGAGATCGCCGGTGTACTCGAGGCAGGCGGCAACGTGGGCCTCGGGATCGCCCTCGTCGGGCGTAGCCGACTCCGTCTCGACCAGCGGTGGGGCGTGGCGGGCACAGCCCGCCTCGGCGTACGGACAGCGCGGGTGAAAGCGACAGCCAGTCGGCGGGTCCACGAGGTCGGGGGTCGTCCCCGGAATCGTCGTGAGCCGCTCGCGGTCGACGCCGAGCCGAGGCGTCGCGGCCAACAGCCCGACCGTGTAGGGGTGTTTCGGGTCGTAGTACAGCTCTTCGACGGGGGCGCGCTCGACGAGCTCGCCGGCATACTGGACCAGCACGCGATCGCACAACTCTGCGACGACGCCGAGGTCGTGGGTGACCAGCTGGATCGCCGTTTCTGATTCGCTCGCCAGGTCCGAGAGGAGCTCGAGAAGCCCTGCCTGTACCGTGACGTCGAGTCCGCTGGTCGGCTCGTCGCAGATCAGCAAGGCGGGATCGCACGCGAGCGCCATCGCGATGACGGCTCGCTGGGCCATCCCACCGGAGAACTGGTGGGGGTAGTCCGAGTAGCGCGCGGCCGGCTCCGGGATAGCGACCCGCTCGAGGAGTGCGATCGCTCGGTCGCGGGCGGCGTCGTCGCTGACGCCCTCATGAGCGCGGATCGCCTCGGAGATCTGCTCGCCGACGGTGTAGACGGGGTTGAGCGCCGCCCCGGCGTCCTGAAAGACCATCGCGATCTCGTTTCCCCGGAGCGCGCGGAGCTCGTCGGCCGACAGCTCGCGGACGTTCGTCCCTCGAAAGCGGATCTCGCCGCTGACGATCTCGCCGGGGGACTCGATCAGGCGAAGCAAGGCGAGGCTGGCGGCGCTCTTCCCGGCTCCGCTCTCGCCGACCAGCCCGACCGTTTCGCCGGCGCGAATTTCGTAGCTGATCCCGTCGACGGCGCGAACCGGGCCGTCCTCGGTATAGTAGCGGACGGTGAGGTCCTCGACCTCGAGCAGCGCCATCAGCGCAGCCGCCTCCGTTCATCGCTTACGTCCCGGCCTGGGTCGAGTGCGTCGTTGAGCCCGTCGCCCACGAGGTTGATCGACAGCACGAACAGGAAGATGGCGAGCCCGGGGAAGACGGTGACGTGCCAATCGCCCCGGATCAGCGAGTCTCGGCCCTGCGAGAGCATCGCGCCCCACTCGGCGCTGCCGGGCTCGAGGCCGAGTCCGAGAAAGCCAAGCGCCGCCGCGGTGAGCACGACCGTCCCGACGTTGAGCGTCGCCTGGACGATCACGGGCGCGATGGCGTTGGGGACGACGTGTCTGCGGACGATCTCCCGATCGGGGACGCCGAGTGCCCTGGCCGCGGTGACGTACTCGCGTTCTCGGATCGAGAGTACCTCGCCGCGGAGCAGTCGGGCGTAGCCGATCCAGCCGGTGAGGACCAGCGCCACCACCACCGTCCAAAATCCGCTGCCGAGGACGGGCACCGGCTCGAGGATCGGGACGAGCGCGATCGCCAGCACCAGAAACGGGAAGGCGTAGAGGACGTCGACGATGCGCATGAGTATCTCGTCGGCCCAGCCACCGAAATATCCCGCGATCGCTCCGAGCGGAACGCCGACGCCGAGTGCCAGGACGACCGCGACGAGCCCGATGCTCAGCGTGTACCGGCCGCCGACGAGGACCCGCGAGAAGAGGTCGCGACCGGCCCAATCGGTCCCGAACGGATGCGTCGGAGAGGGTGGGGCGTTCGCCGGCCCGACGAACGTCTCGCCCGGCCCGTAGGGGGCGAGCGAGAACGGCTGCAGTGTGACCGTCACCTGCGCCGTCGACACCTCGATCGGCCGGGCGACAATCGCCAGGACGGCCATCGCGACAATGACGCCGAGTCCGATCGTCGCCGATCGATTCCTGCGGAACCGACGCCACGCGTTCCGGAGCCGTCGGCGGTCCAGTCGGTCGCGGTGCGATTCGGTCGTCGACTCGAGCGTCGTCGGACTCGAGTCGAATTCGTCTCGCCGGGCTTCGACGGCCTCGTCGAAGCCGTCGATGCGAATCCGGCCGCGCTCGGAAGATGGCTGTTGGTCACTCATCGTCAGTATCGGATGCGTGGGTCGAGAATCGCGTAGACGATATCGACGAGCAGGTTCGCGAGGACGATCGCGACGCCGACGAGGAGGACGGCCGCCTGAATCACCGGGTAGTCCCGCCGGAGGATCGAACGGACTAGCAGCCGTCCTAGTCCCGGCCAGGAAAAGATCTGCTCGACGACGACGGCACCGTCGACTAAGAACGCGAGCTGAAGGCCGGCGACGGTGACCACCGGGAGCAACGCGTTCCGCAGGACGTGTTTCAAGATCACCGTCCGTTCGCGGAGTCCTTTCGCACGCGCGGCTCGAACGTAATTGGCGTCGAGTTCCCCCAGCATCGACGACCGCAGCAGTCGGGTGACCAGCGCCGCCGAGGCGGTCCCGAGCGTGATCGTCGGCAACAGCATGAACTTTGCGGTCGCGAGGCTGACGAGCGGCGCGTCCGGTGGAATGACTCGGAACCAGCCCAACCGGACGCTGAAGACGAGCAACAGGACGAGCCCGAGCCAGAAGTTCGGCGTCGCGATCCCGGCCAGTGCGGCGACCCGGCCGAGTTCGTCGGCCGGCTCACCCCGCTTGACCGCGGAGACGATCCCCGCCGGAATCCCGATCGCGAGCGCGAGCAGCCACGCCGCCCCGCCCAGCGCGACCGTCGCCGGGAGCCGGTCGGCGACCGTCGCCGCGACGTTCCGACCGGAGATCACCGACTCGCCGAACTCGAGCCTGATCGCGTCTCGCAGCCACAGCAGATACTGTTCCCACACCGGTTGCCCGAGGTGGTACTCGGCCCGAATCGACGCCTCGACCGCCGGGCTGACGTCCCGGTAGCCGGTGAGCACGTCGACCGCGTCGCCCGGCAGCAGGTGGACGAACGAGAACGTCAGCGCTGAGACTCCGAGTAAGACCGGGATTGCGACCGACAGCCGCGTGATGACGTAGCGACCGAGCGACATCGTTGATCAGTTTGGATGGACGTACTCGTCGGCGATCTGTTCTCGAAACGACTCGCTGACGTACTCCTCGAGCAGCGGCGAGATCGGCGTGTACCCGACTCGCCCGACGCCGTAGTAGACCCGCTCGAGGATCGCTTCGCGGGGCAGCAACATGTTACAGCCGCGGCGGACCGCCGGCTCCGAAAACGGCGGGAGATAGGTCGGGTAGAACACCACGTCGTATCCGCCGCTGACGCGACGACCGACGCCGTAGGCGGCGTCGTCCTCGAAGTCTGCGATACTCGCCGACGGCACCCCGTAGCTAACGTGGATATCACCACCCTCGAGTGCGGCCTGCCGCGACGATTTCTCCGTGATGATCTCGAGGCGAACGGTCTCGATCGGTGCCGTCGCTGGGACCGATTTGTCGCCCTCGAACCAGTGCTCGTCGAACCGTGTCAGCCGCCAGTGGTTGCCGCTGTCGTGTTCGGCGAACTGATAGGGTCCGGTTCCGATCGGCTTCGACTGGAGGTCGTGCTCGCCCTCGATCGCCGCTATCGGGACGATCGGCACGTTGAACAGCGCCTGCTCGAACGGGCCGTACTCCCGCGAGCAGCCGATTTCGATGGTGCGATCGTTGACGACCGCACTGGTCTCGTACCAGTCGTACACGTCGGCTTCCCGGCTCGTCCCTTTGTACCGCTCGAGCGACCCTTTCACGTGGTCGGCGGTGAGTTCCTCGCCGTTGTGAAAGCGGACGCCGTCGCGGAGGGAAAACCGGTAGGTCGTCTCGTCGAGGCGCTCCCAGTCGGTGGCGAGCATTGGCTGAACCTTGCCGTCGAAGTCGACGCCGACGAGTTCCTCGTAGATGAGCGCTGTCGCCTGACTCGAGACGGTTCCGTTTATCGCGACGGGATCGTAGTTGGTCACGTCGCTCCCGAGGTCGCCGACGAATTCGGACGTCCCCTCGAGTTCGGTGTAGACGCCGGCCCAGGGGGCGTAGATGGCGTAGTACGACCCCGTTCGGAGCGGATACGTCTGCCAGTCCGTGACAACGTCGCCATCCCAGACGTGGGTCGCCTCGCGAAAGCGGACGAACGACGCCGGCGAATCGGCGACGAGTTGTTCCTGTAGGTTCTGATATATTTCGACTCGCTTTTCGAGGTTGGTTTCCGTGAGCCCCGCGTCGATGTACCGGTCGACGGCCTCGTCTTTGTAATGGCCGACGTTGAATCCGTCGGGCGTCCAGTTGTCCGAGTGAAACAGCAGATCGACGTAGTCGCTGGGATCCCAGCCGCCGGTCCAGCTCGCGACGAACATGGCGTTCTCGTTGTTGTCGGCCGCACCGACCATGAGGTCGACGTGGGAGCTGAACTCTCGCCGCTCGATCGAGATATCGAAAAAGCCCGTGTCGTTCAGTTCGTTCCTAAGAAGCTGTGCGAGCTTCTCCCGCTCGCCGTCCTCGGTGATGGCGATGGCTGTCTCGAACGGCGGATCGATCCCCGCCGCATCGAACCCCTTTTGAATCAGTTCCTCGGCCGGTCCGTCGGCCGTGATGTCGTTGAACTCGATGCAGCCCGCCAGCTCAGCGACCCCGACCGCTCCCGCGCTCTTCAGGAGTGAACGCCGCCGTAGCCGACCGCGTTCACCGTTACCGACACGCTCCCCTACCATCGCCATGGGATTCAGAACCTGTCACTATATTCCTTCTGATGGGGGCGGCACCGACCGGCTCGAAATCAAAACACTATGCTCAAATTACTTTCATGTATGCATCACGTTCGATCTCGAGAGACGTGAATGCCGGTTTCCGACGGCGAGACGCAAGCCGAGCGTGGCGGCCGACGGCGGCTACTGGTCGCCCTCTTCGTCGACGATGACGACCTCGCCGTCGACGACGTCGACGTTGATCAACGTCTTGACGTCGTAGCCGGCGTCGTCGACTTTGTTCTCGCCGCCGACCTTCTTGATGACCGCGACCGTGTCGACGACCTCCGCGCCGATCTCGTCTAACGCCGAAAGGACCGATGCGAGCGTGCCCCCTGTCGAGAGGACGTCGTCGAGGACGAGCACGCGCTCGCCCTCGCGGACGTCGTTGATGTACATCTCGTTCTCCGAGTACCCCGTCTTCTGGGAGATCGCGACCTCGTCCTCGAGGCCGTACTCGCGCTTCCGGATGACCGTCAGCGGGATGTCGGTCATCAGCGAGACGGCCGTCGAGATGTGAATCCCCATCGCCGCGGGGGTGACGATCCGGTCGACCTCTTCGAGCTCGGCCTTCCGAATGATCCGGATGACGATCTCGCGCAACAGCGTCGGGTCGAGCTTGGGGAGGCCGTCGCTAATCGGGTGGACGAAGTAGTGATAGCCGTTCTTTTCGATGATCGGCGCTTCGAGGAGCGACTGCTTGAGTTGATCCATGTCGTGGGTCGGACGGAAGCGGAGTAAAAGTTGGCGATCCGCCGAGCGCTCACTCGTCGGTGCCGTAACTGAGTTCCGGCGGCTGGTCGCCGTGGCCAAGGCGCATGTTCCGCTCGTGGTAGATGTGTGCGATCGCGGTGAGCGTGAACGTCCCCGCGATGACCGCCGTCCAGATCAAATCCGCCACCAGCGTCAGCGGGTAGATCCGCAGCCACAGTGCGGCGACCAGCGCACAGCTGATCGCGCCCAGCGAGAGGTAGAGTTCGCGCCAGGCGAACTCCCGTCCGGGGACGATCTCGAGGTAGACGCTGATGTCTCGCGTTCGCTCGGTCGCCTCGATGACGCCCCGATCGGAGTCGAACCGGAGGATACCGGCCGTGTCCATCTTCGGGAGGTGCGTCTGCTGTAGCGTCGTGTAGACCCGCTTTCGCTGCTCGGGCGTGACGCCCTCGAGGGTCGTATCGTACTCCCAGGCGGCGACCTGTTGGGTCAAATCGCCGAGCTCGACGGGCCGATCGTCTTGCTTGAGAAACTGGAGCACGTAGCGACGCCGCTGGTTGCGCAACACCTCGAAGATTTCGCCCTTCGTGAGTGGATCGTCGGCTGGATCGGAGGTGGCGTCCGTGCCGGTGTCGCCGTCAGAAGCGTCAGTGTCCGTGCCGGCGTCCGCGTTCCCGTCCGCCGCGCGCTGTCGTTGCGCCACGTCGATCACCTCGAGCCGCCGGCCGGTGCCGGTAATTCATTCGCGTTCAGACCTGTTCGGAGACCCATTAGTTCGGTCGAATGAACCGCACCCATATAGTTCTCCTGACGGCTCGCCGATCGATTAGTCCGCGTTCGGACCGTCGCCCAGCACCGCGGCGATCGAGTCCGCGATTTCGCCGCCGAGGCCGGCTTTCGTCCCCTCGTAGCGGGCGGCGTCGGTCGCGTGGACCAGCAGCGCTTTCGTCTCGTCGGCACCCATTACGCTCGCGTCGTTGGCGACGACGAAGGCGAGATCGGCCCGCTCTAAGGTCGTCCGGGCCTGTTCGATCATCGCCGCCTCGTCGCCCGACGTTTCGGTCTTGAAGCCGACGATCGGCAGTTCGGGGTAGTCGGCACGGAGCTCGTCGATCAGCTTCGGCGTCGGCTCGAACTCGAGGGTCAGCTCCTGGCCCGAGCGGATCTTTTCGTCGCTCGTCTCGACGGTGTAGTCGCCGATCGCGGCCGCCGAGACCATCGCGTCGGCGTCGTCGCAGGCTTCGCGGGTGGCCGCGAGCATCTCCGCGGCGCTCTCGACCTGCCGAACGTCGGCGGAGGGGACCTCGGGGCCGTCGTGGACGAGCGTGACCGCGGCCCCGCGGACGTAGCAGGCCGTCGCGACGGCCCGGCCCATCTTGCCCGACGAGCGGTTCGTGATGATCCGAACGGGGTCGATCGACTCGCTGGTCGCCCCGCTGGTGACCACGACGTGTTCTCCCTCGAGCGGTCGGTCGTCGGCCGCTCGCGCGACGTCGCAGACGATGGCCTCCTCGCTGGCGATCTTGGCCTTGCCCTCCTCGATTCGCGGGTCGACGAACTCGATCCCCCACTCCGAGACGGTGTCGATCGCCTCGAGCACGCCGGGGTGGTCGTACATCGGCTCGTGCATCGCGGGTGCGACGACGACCGGCGTATCGGCTCCGATCGCGGTCGTCGCACACGTCGTAACGGGCGTGTCGTCGACGGCACCGGCGATCTTGCCGACGGTGTTGGCCGTCGCCGGAGCGATGAGGAATACGTCGGCCCAGCCGTCGTACCCGCAGAGTTCGACGTGTTCGACGCTGCCGGTGATCTCGGTGACGACCTCGTTTTCGGTGGCGAACTCGACGGCCCAGGGGTGGATGATGCCCTGCGCGCTGTCGGTCATCACTCCGCGAACGTCGGCGCCCTGCCGCCGCAACTCGTGGGCCAGTTCGACCGTCTTGACGGCCGCGATCGACCCCGTCACCCCGAGCGCGACGTTGACTCCCTCGAGCATTCGTCTGCTATTCTCTCTCGGAGTATGTTAAGCGTAGCGAGGCGTCGTCGAAACGCGCGCCTCGCGGCTCGCCGCGACGACCCTACTTCTCGGCCGCGAGGTCGACCCGTTCGGCGAGCCACTCGAGGGTCCGATCGACGGCCTCGGGATCGGTGCCGGTCACCTTCAGCCGGTTTCGCCGCTCCGTGTCGGGATAGCTGCCGATCGTCACGTCGAAGCGCTCGCGAGCGCCGGCGACCGCGTCGACCACCGACGCCTCCGGCTGGGGCGTGTACGCCACCCGCGAGACCGCGTCGCCGCTAAACTCCGCGGCAACGCGCTCGAACAACGCCCGCATCTCTGCGGGCACGCCCGGGAACGCGTAGACGTTCTCGAGCACGCAGCCGGGACAGAGCCCCTCGGGGTTGAGCACCGGCCGACCGCCCTCGGGCAGCGCCGCCCAGGCGTCGACGTCGAAGTCGAGATCCTCGGCCGTGACCGTCTTGGGATCGAGGTTCCGGTACTCAGCCACCGTCTCGAGGACGTCCCGCCGAACGGACTCGTCGACGACCAACTCGCGGTCGAACGCGTCCGCGAGCGCGTCGGCGGTGACGTCGTCGTGGGTCCCGCCGAGCCCGCCGGTCACGATCGCGGCGTCGACGGCGGTCGTCCACTCGTCTATCGTCGCCGCGATGCGGTCGCGGTCGTCCGGGATCGTCAGGATTCGATCGACGGTCGCGCCGCTGTCGGTCAGCCGGGTTGCGAGCCACTGCGCGTTCCCGTTCGCGATGTCTCCGGCGAGCACTTCGTCGCCGACGGTGAGGATGGCGACCTCCATCGACCGACTCGAGGCGGGCAGACGGCAAAAGGATACGGTCGTCTACCGAACTGACGGGGAGACGGCCCGCGGGTCTTACTCGGGCGCGTCGATCCGCTGCCGACCCGCCTCGGAGAGCGGGTTCGATACCTCGCTGGTCACGTACTCGTGGCGTTTCCCCCGCAGACGCATCGCGGTCAGCGCCTTGTGGACCGTCGGCTCATCGAACAGCGCGCGCTCGTCGCGCCGGAGCCGCTCGTCGGAGATCGACGCGTCGTCGGAGAGCCGTTCGAACGCGCGTTCACACCGTTCGCGGATCCGGTCCCAGCAGGCCCGCTCGTCGACGCCCTGTTCGAACGCGATCGTCGCGACAAGTTCCCCGAGGTGGTTCTGGAAGAGCGCGTAGTACAGCTTCCGGTGGAGGTCGGCCTCGCCGTCGGCGTCGAGGTCGGAGTCCGGATACGGCTCGAGCGAGAGCCCGCGTTCGCCGAGCCGGCCGCGATGGACCCGAATGCCGCCGAGATCGCGCACCAGCGTCGCGGTCGGCCGCGCCTCCCCGTCGAAGACCACCAGGCTGTTCTGGAGGTGACTCTCGAGTGCGACGCCGTACTTGCAACACAACAGCAGGTGCTCGGGGACGACGACCGCCGCGTAGCGCTCAAGGAACGCGAGGGCGGCGTCTACGGTGCTCGAGACGCCCGTCAACGCGCCGTAGCGCTCGATCAGGTCGCAGACAAGCGGCCGTCCCGAGGTCGGCGCGTCGGCGACGAGGCTCGCGGCGACCACCGGTACCGCGCCGTCGGGGATGAGCGGGTGGGCGTCGGGCGGTGACCGAAGCAGTCCCGCGAGGTGGCGGGCGTCGTCGTACCCGTCGCCGCTCGGATGGGGACTGCCCGGCGGGTCGTAACACGTCGCCGCGGGCTCGGCCAACACCCCCAGCGTCTCGAGTCGCTCCCGGCGCTCGATCGCGCGGACGATCTCGGTCACCCGCGGTCCGTTGGCCACGGCGTGGGGCGACAGCGTGCGGACGACGTTCGTCGTCTGGACCGGAATCGCGAGCTTGAGACGCGACAGTGGCCCGTCGGCGGTGCCGGCTGTGTCGTACGGGACGACGGTCCGGAGGTTGAGCTGCGGCGTCGCCGGCCGCGAGTAGTCAGGGATTGGAACGACGCTGCCGTCGGCGAGTCGATCGGCGTACCGGTCCGGAATCGTTCGGTGATACTGCAACGGGTGGACGGGAACGACGGCGTACTCGTCGCGCCCGCAACCTTCGGGAAGCGCCCGCTCGAGCGCACCTGCGAGCCCGTCGAAGGTCTCGACGAGCCGATCGGTCAGGCGGTCACCGTCGCCCGCGCTCGTCTCGAGGGCGCGCTCGCGGTCGATCGCGACGAATCGGAGATCGATCCGGTCGGTGAACTCGGGCGCGTACGCCGGTCCCTCGGCGGGGGTCATCCCGCGTCGGATCTTCCCGCTCGGATGGAAAGGGTGGCCGTCGGTGACGATCCGCTCGAACGCGGACGCGGAATCGGCGGCCGGAACGGCGTTCGCGACGGCCGTGAGCGGCGACTCGCTCGCCGGATCAGCGTCGGCCGCGGCACGCGACTGCGCGCTCGCGGCGAGGCGCGCGAACGCGAGGTTGGCGACGCTCTCCGCCACTTCCGTTCGGATCCGCTCGGCCTGTGCGGCGTCGCCGAACGCGCCCTCGCACTCGAGGAGCGGGACGAGATCGACCGGGTGCGAGACGCGCTCGGTCACACCGTCGGCGGCCGACCAGCGACGGACCGGCCCGACGAGTCGGAACCGGTCGTAGCCGTGCCGTGCTGCGATCTCAGCGAGCAAGGCGCTCCGAGCGGACGGGAGTGGAACCAGTGCGATCTGGCGACGGTCCTCGGAGCGGGGTGCGACGATCGACCGCAGTCGCTCCACGTCGAGCGCCGAAAGCGGCTCGGGCTCGGCGGGAACGTCCGGCTCAAACGGCGATTTCGACGACTCGAGGGTCACGAACACGGCGTCGGGAAGACTCGCCGGATGGCCGCGGAGCAGCCCGCGAACCAGCCGGTGGCAGATCTCGCGGCGCGCGTCGGTCAGCGCCTCGAGATAGGCGGCCTCGGCTGGCGTCGAGAGGTCGTGTGCCCGGGCGTATCGGGTCGCAGCGCCAAGCGTGGCTCGTTCCGCCGCCGTGGCGAGCGATACCCGCCGCCGGTCCGGCCGGTTCGTCCCGTCTCTCATTGCGAAAGGTAAGATGGGACTCCGACGCGCGTCGAGTTAATTCACCAGGGGTGTGGTGTAGCGACCGCGAACGGGTCGCGGCGCTGGC
This sequence comes from Natrinema sp. 74, assembly GCF_046097095.1. Lineage (NCBI taxonomy): Archaea > Methanobacteriati > Methanobacteriota > Halobacteria > Halobacteriales > Natrialbaceae > Natrinema > Natrinema sp. 74. The sequence continues at coordinate 939,675 of NZ_CP175698.1, read as the reverse complement.
TGCGTGGCCGTTCAGTCCTCCGCGACGCTCGGATGCATCGTCGGCTCCTCCTTGAGCGGCTTTTCGAAGGCCTCGAGCATCCCCTGTCGAGCACGCTCGTCGCGCTCACGGCGTTCCGCGTCGTCGATCTCCTCGCAGCCCGGCGGAACCTCGCGCCCGCGGCCGGTGAAGTAGCCTGCCGGGACGACCCAGTCGTGATAGAAGTTGGCGTCCGAATCGTGGATGACGGCGAGTCCGACCTTCGCGCCGTGGCCGGCCGCGACGATGGTCTGGTGTGGTTCGTCCGCGAGTCGGCCCGCGGCGTAGACGCCGTCGACGGCCGTCCGGCCGGCCTCGTCGGTATCGACGAAGTGCTTGCTTCCCCGTTGGATGCGACCCACATCCAGCGGGACGAGATACTCGCTGTCCGACCACGAGGCCGCGATCACCCGTCGGGCCTCGAGCGGGTCGCCGCCCTCGGTCTCGAGGACGAACCCGGCCTCGAGATCGTCTTCGGCGACCGGTTCGACTCGCGTCACACGGCCGAGTTCGAACGCGGTGCCCGCGTTTCGGGCCTGTTCGCGGCTCAACTGCAGGTACCGACGGGCGTCGACCCCGTCGGGGAAGCCGGGATAGTTCTCGAGGCTGGCGTTGCGCGCGAGGATTGACTCTCCCCCGTCGATGACGAGGGTGTCCAGTCCCGCACGAGCGGTGAAGATCGACGCGGCGAGGCCGGCGACGCCGCCGCCGACGATGCAGACGTCTCGCATGGCCCTCGCTTGGCCCGCTCGAGTATAGAAGGTTGCCGTCTCCGACACCGGTCGCGGCCCGCGAACCGGCGATCGTCGTACTTGTGTCGGGCCATCGACAATATTTTGATCCGCGGCGGTAACCGTTCGAGTAATGCTGGCGGCTATCGCACTCATCGTCACGCTCGCGGTGGGTCCGTTCCTCGGCTTTCGCGCGTACGCTCGCCGCGTCGAGTCGACGGACGCACCTATCGAGGACCGGCTGCATCGGTTGAATCGCGTCCAACAGGTGGGCGGATTCGTCCTGCCGATCACCGGCATCCTCAGTCTCTACGCGCTTGATCTGCTAGATCGGGCGACAGCGCTCGTCGGCACGGCCGGTCCCGAACTGTTCGGGCTCACCGTCCTCGAGTTCGGCGCGGTCATCCTCGTCACGTTCGGGATCGCTATGCTCCCGCTGGTCTCGATGGCACTCGGAACCTATCCGACGGTGCGGTCGCTCCGCGACACGTCGGCCTCGATGTGGAAAGTCGCGAAGGGGGTCGTCCTCGTGATGGCGGCCAGCGCCATCTCGGTGACGATCGCGCTCGTCGGATTCTTCGGAATTACGTCCGTCGTCGGCTCGTCGTTGCCCGTACTCGTCGGGACCCTCGGGCTGATCGTCTTCGTCTCCTTCGGCCTCTCGCCGTACCTCGTCCTGATTGCCCAGGACCGCGTCCCACTCGAGGGAGAGCGCCGCGAGCGCATCGAACGGCTCTGTGCGGACCTCGGCTATAGACCGCGCGGGCTCTTTTTGCTCGAGGGCGAGTCCACCAAGACCGCCAACGCCCTCGTCGCGGGCACCGTCCCCGGCTTTCGGTACGTCTTCCTCACGGATTACCTGCTCTCGGCGTGTGACGACGACGAACTGCGCGCGATCGTCGCCCACGAGTTCGGTCACGTCGCCGGCCGCCACCTCTGGCAGCGCGGGCTTTTGACCGTCGCCGTCTTCGGCGGCTGGATCGTCGGCGTCCAGCAGTTCGGCATGGGCGGGCTCGAGGAACGGTTCGGCTTCGTCGGCTTCTTCCTCCCGTTTATGGCCTTCTATCTGGTGTATCACGTCGGGTTCCTGGGCGGGGTGGCCCGTTGGCAGGAGTTTCGCGCCGACGCCTACGCGGCCCGCGAAGCCGGTCGCGAGGCGACCGTAGACGCCCTCGAGACGCTCGCCGATGCGAACGATACCCGTCGCGAGGCGGGGTTGCTCTACAGTCTGGCGACCCACCACCCGCCGATCGGGAGTCGCATCGACGCGCTCCGGAACGCCGGCGACGGCGAGCGATCGCGGCCGACTCCGGGTGACTGACGGCGGCTCGCCGCCGGCGACGGAGCCGCCCTGCTTGCGGGGGCCACTCGGGTCGATTTCGGCCGTTCGAAGGGGAATCCTTACGTTCGAACCCGCCGTACGACGGTCGTGGACAGAATTCTCCTCAGTACGCTCGCCCACCGGTCGCCCGAGGAGGTCTTTCCGTACGTGCGGTCTTTCGCCGACTACCCGCGGTACACCGACCACCTGAAGGAGGTCAGGATCAACGGCAACGGCGGCGTCGGTTCCGTCTACGACCTCCGACTGGCGTGGTGGAAGTTAAGCTACACGGCTCGCTCGAAGGTCACCGATATCTCCGCACCGGAGTCTCTCCGATGGCAGCTGGTCAACGACATCGACGCCCGCGGCGAGTGGCGCGTCGAACCCGAGCCCGACTCCGCGCCGGTGGACACGGAGACGGCCAGCCGAATCTACTTCGAGGCCGTCTACGATCCTCACTCGGCCGACGAGAGCGCGATTTCGCTCCCGCGGTTCGTCTCGCTGGACTGGGTCGTCCGAAAAGTCGAGCCCAAACTGCTCGGCGAGGCAGAGTCCGTCGTCGAGCGGCTGGTCGCTGACATCGAAGGCCGCCGCCGCGAGGTCGAACTCACGATCCACGAGATGCCATAAGGGGCGGCGCTCACTCCTCGTTCTCGAGGTCCTCGACGCGTTGCTCGAGGGCCGTGATCTGCCGATCGTCGTCGCGTCCGCCGGTGGCGCTCGGGCGAATTCGAGCAGGCCGAACGCACTTATCGCTCGGTGGAAACAGACCTGCTATGAGCAGCGCCCGTACTGCCTCGCGGCCGCGGTCGCATCGGGTGAGACGCCGATGCGCGTGATCGTCGTCGGTGCGGGACAGGTCGGCTCGAACATCGCCGAGAGCCTCGCCGACGAACACCACGTGGTCGTCGTCGACGCCGATCCCGACAAGGTCGACTCGATCACCTACTCTCACGACGTGTTAGCTCTCGAGGGCGACGGGACGTCGATCGAGACGCTCGAGGAGGCCGGCATCGGGAAGGCGGGTCTGGTGATCGCGAGCACCGACGTCGACGAGACGAACATCGTCATCTGCGGGGCGGCGAAGGCCGTCGGCGATCCGTTCACGATCGCTCGAGTCAAGAAGACGAATCTCTTGCGAACGTGGGAGTACTCCGCGGGCGCGTTCGGCGTCGATTTCATGGTCTGTACGAACCTCCAGACCGCGGAGACGATCGTCCGTATTGCCGACCTGCCGCGCGCTCACGACGTCGACACCTTCGCCGGCGGCCTCGTCCGCATGGCCGAGTTCGAGGTGGACTCGGAGAGCCCCATCGCCGGCGAGACGGTCTCGGAGGCCGATCGCTACGAGTCGCTGACCTTCGCCGCCCTCTTCCGGGACGACGGCGTCATCGTGCCAACCGGCGACACGGTCATCAGCGAGGGCGACGCCATCGTCGTCATCGGGTCCGCGGAGAGCGTCCGCGCGTTCGCGGGCTCGTTGACGCCGGCCCCCTCGCTCGAGGACGTCAACGAGATCGTCATCGTCGGTGGCGGCGAGATCGGCTACCAGACGGCCCGGCTTTTCGAGGACGAGGGGCTCGAGCCGCGACTCGTCGAACGCGATCCCGGGCGGGCGCGCGAACTGGCGGAGAAGCTACCGGAGACGATGGTCCTGCGCAGCGACGCGACGGACGTCGACTTCCTCGTCAGAGAACACGTCGATGAGTCGGATCTCGTCGTCGCCGCCCTCGAGAGCGACGAGAAGAACCTGCTCGCCTCCCTGCTCGCGAAACGGATCGGCGTCGAGCGAACTATCGGCGTCGTCGAGGCCAGTGAGTACGTCGATCTCTTCGAGACGGTCGGGCTCGACGTGGGGGTCAACCCGCGGCTCGTGACCGCCGAGGAGATCACTCGCTTTACGCGCGAGCGAGAGACCGAGAACGTCGCCATGCTCGAGTCCGATCGCGCGGAGGTCCTCGAGATCGAGGTCGGCCGCGACAGCTTACTGTTCGAAACGCGGATCGGGGACGCCATGGCCCGACTGCCGAGCGGGATCGTCATCGGGGCGATCACCCGCGACGGAGCGCTCGTCACCCCGCGGGGCGACACCGTCGTCGAGGGCGGTGATCACGTCGTCGTCTTCGTCGATACCGACGTGATAGACGAGGTCACGTCGGCGCTGTAGCCCCCGCAATCACTCGTCTACGACCCGCGAACCGACTTCGAGTCCGTTGTGCAGCGCCGCGTGGAGCCGTCCCTCGCCGACGACCCAGTCGCCGAGACAGTACAGGCCATCGCGCTCGGCGCGTCGGAGGGGCTCGGTGGCCACGCCCGCGTCCGGCAGCGCGTATCGCCAGCCCTGGTGGTCGGTCCAGTCGGGCTCGCGCAGACGGTCGTCGGCTAACAGCTCGGCGGTCAGGTCGGCGAGGCGCTCGAGGTTCGCCGCCGGCGGCTCGTCGTAGTGGTCGACCGACCACTCGGGGCCGGCCTGCACGATCAGCAGCGTCTCGCCGTCGGGGACGTGGCCGGGTTTGCACTCCTCGCGGCTGATCCAGCCCACTTCGTGGTCCCTGTCGCTGTTGACGAGCGCGTAGTAGGGCCGCTCGAGTTCGAACGGATAGTGGAAGACGCCCGTCCAAATCGTCCGGTAGGGGACGGCCCCGGCGGCGTCAGCGAGCGTTTCGCGGACCGGAGACTCCCAGTCTGCCGACCGCACCAGATCTGCGGTCTGGGGAGCCGGCGGATTCAGGAGAACGGCGTCGAAGGGGCCCCACCGCCGGCCGTCGGCGTCCTCGAGCCGCCACGTTCCGCTATCGCCGTCGTCTTCCCGAATCACCGTCTCTACTCGCGTCTCGCGGTGGACGGTCGCATCTGTCCGAGCGAACAGCCGCTTTGCGACCTGCGTCAGTCCCCGCCGGTAGGTCCACTTGTGATCGTCGCGGTCGTCTCCGTCCGAGACCGTTCCGTCCGCGTCGAACGTCCAGACCGGGTCGGTGATGTCGACCAGCCCCTCCGTATCGAGCGTCTCGGTGAGCAGATCGACGACCCGCTCGTCGTCGGATTTGAGATAGTTCGCGCCGTAGTCGTAGACAACGCCGTCGCGCCGCCTCGTCGCGGCCCGCCCGCAGAGGCCGCGGGACTTCTCGAGAACCGTGCTCTCCGTCTCGGCCGCCGATTCCTCGAGCGCGTGGGCCGCGGCCGCGGCGGCCGCCCCCGCGCCGACAACTCCGATTCGAAGCATACGCGGAAGGTGAGACTCGAGGCGTCAAGTAAGCTAGCTCGAACAGCGGAGCCCATCGAGACGCGAGCGGCGGAGCCCCTACGCCGTCGGTTCGAACTCCCGTTCGATCACCCGCTCGGCTTGCTGACGCGGCGTCGCAGCGCCGACGGCGACGATCTCACACTGCGACGCGCCGTCGTGGCGACAGCGGTGTTCGTAGACTTCGAGGCGCTGATCGTAGTGGTCCCCGATCCCCTCGAGCAGCCCCATCGCGACTTCGCACAGCCCTCGCCGTGAATCGTAGGTGACGACGACCACACCCTCGTCGAGCCGCGTCGCAGAGATCGCGGGCGGTTCGTACTCGAGCGTATCGCTGTTTCGAAGCGCCTGGTGAATCGTCTCTTCGACGTTCTCGACGAGCTCGAGTGCCCGCCAGTCGTCCTCGATGTAGACGCCGTACATGTCGACGAGCGTCGGGACGACGTGCCGGCCGAACGTCCGGAGGAGGTCCGATCGCTCGATGCCCGAGAGTTCCACTGCAGCCTCGACGAGGGCGACGAGGTCGTCGTCCGGATACGCGGAAACGGGCGTGTAATGAACGCCGTCCGCGTCGGCCTGCTCGCGGATTCGGTTCCATGTCTCCTTGTCGTACGTTTCGACGACGAACCGCTTCAATCCCGTAAAGATAATTCCGTGCATGCGTGCTCTGTCGCCCTCGGTCGGAAGTCACCCGTGCTTTCGTTGGGTCGGACGTGACTATCACCGTCGTATTACTTTCATATAAATATATCCCTAAACAAGAGCGAGCGTCGCCTCGGACCCGAAGAGCGTCACGGCAGAGCGTCGCGGTGCGTGGCGTCTCGACGGGCGTCCAGCTATCGCTCGCCGACCGTCTCGATCGAACGGACACTCGAGGAAGGCGATCGATCGAACGGCTTTTGCGACGCCGGCAGGTAAGAGCGGACGATGGACGTACTGATCGTCGGCGCGGGGTCGATGGGGACGTGGTTCGGGGACGCGATCGACGCCCGGACCGCGTTCGCAGACGTCGACGGCGACGCCGCGGCCGCCGCGGCCGAGCGAGTCGGGGGCGAGGTTGCCGCCCTCGAGGGTGAGGGGACGTACGACGTCGTCTGTCTCGCGGTCCCGATGACCCACGTCACGGGGGCGATCGCCGAGCAGGCTGACCGTGCCGAGCGGGCGGTCGTCGACGTCTCGGGCGTCATGGAACCGGCACTCGAGGCGATGGCGTGCCACGCCCCGGAGCTGGAACGGGTGAGTCTGCATCCTCTTTTCGCGCCCGAGCGCGCGCCCGGTTCGATCGCCGTCGCCCGCGACCGATCTGGCCCCGCAACCGACGACCTCCTCGCGGCGCTTGCGGCCCGCGGGAACGAGTTGCTCGAGACGACGGCCGCGGACCACGACGGGGCCATGGAGACCGTGCAGGCGTCGACCCACGCCGCGGTCCTCTCCTTTGCCCTCGCGGCCGAGTCGGTCCCAGACGGGTTCGAGACGCCGATATATAAGCGACTCCGGCGACTCGCCCGGCAGGTGACCGATGGCACGCCGCGGGTCTACGCCGACATTCAGGCGACGTTCGACGGGGCCGACGCGGTCGCCGACGCCGCAGCCGACATCGCCGCCGCCGATCCCGAGGAACTCGAGGCGCTGTACCGGGAGGCAGCGGCGAACTGGCACGGCGATCCCGTGGCCGGGACCGACGGCGACGGTGACGATCCGGACGAGTTCGGAGGTGACGGCGCGTGAGCGACCAGCGCGAGGCGATCCGCTCGAACGCGAAGTACCTGCGTAACGTCCGGCCGATCGATCCCGAGGAGATCTGCGAATACGTTGCGGGGAATCCGCACCCGGCGGTCGTCCGTCAGCACCTCCGTGAGGACGCCGCCGCGCTGGGCCTGATCGAACGCGACGACGGCACCTTCGTCCCCGTCAGCGATGAGCCGGTCCGCCCCCTGCAGGGACCCGTTGAGCGGTTGCCGGCCGACTACGAACGCCGGCTCGAGGACCTGCTGGCCGATCGGTACGGCCCGAACTGGGACGAAGGCGCGTCCGGCGACCTCCTCCGGTCGACGATCCGCCGGTTCAAGGCGGCCTACCTCGAGGGGCGGCCGGTCGAGTACGACGACGACGTGGCGGCGGGGTATGCGATCTATCACCTGCCGGGCTACTACGCGGCGGTCCAGTACGCGCTTGACGACCTCGCCGATCGGGGGCTGCTGGGCCGCAATCTCCGCGTCCTCGACATCGGTGCGGGCGTGGGCGGCCCCGCGCTCGGCCTCTGTGACTACCTGCCCGACGACGCCCTCCTCGAGTACCACGCGGTCGAGCCCAGCGCGGCCGCGGACGTCCTCGAGGACTTGCTCGGGGCGACGGGCCGAAACGTTCACGCAACGGTCCACCGGACGACCGCGGAGGCGTTCGATCCGAGCGACCTCGGTGCCGGGGGTGACGGTGCCGGCGACGAGTTCGATCCCACCGCGCCGGACGACGGGTTCGATCTCGTGCTCGCCTGCAACGTCCTGAGCGAACTCGACGAGCCCGCCGCGGTCGCGCGATCCGTCCTCGAGACGCTCGCGCCCGAGGGAACCTTCCTCGCGATGGCTCCCGCGGACAAACACACCAGCGTCGACTTGCGCGACATAGAGTGCGACCTCGAGGGGCAGCGGCTGTGGAGCCAGGAGGAAGTGATTTCCGACCCCGAAAGCCTCGGGGAGGCCGCGGCCCGCCGGCGCGGCGCAGTGACCGTTTACGGGCCCGCCGTCCGACTCTGGCCCGGCGAGACCCCGTCGGACCGCGGCTGGTCGTTCGACGTGCGACCCGACCTCGCGGTGCCGGGGTTCCAGCGCCGACTCGACGAGGCCGCCCCTGCCGACGACGACGAGCATGCGCCCGGCGAGTTCGTCAACGTCGACGTCCAGTTTTCGTACTCCATGCTGCGCCTTGACGGCCGACGGCGGATCGAAATGAGCCTCGAGACCAGCGAGTGGGCGACGATGGCCGAGATGGACCGCCACGTCACGAACCGGATCGATCTCGTCGCGGCGAAACTCAGCCGCTCGCTGAGCGGGGAGGGCGACGGGAGCGACGCCACCGGAGGCGGCGGACGCGGTGACAGCGGCGGTGGCGGTCGCGCGAATCCGCTGTTCAAGATCAGCGACGGCAGCGAGGCCGTCGATCACTACGCCGTCGTCACGAACGAGACCGCACTCAATCGACCGCTGCTCGAGGCCGACTACGGCGACATCTGTTCGTTCGAGGGGGCGCTGGCGCTGTGGAACGACGACGAGGAGGCCTACAACCTCGTCATCGACGAGGAGACGATCGTCGATCGAATCGCTTAAGCCGCTGCCAGAAGCGGTGGGCTTTTCGCACCGCCGCCCGACCGGCGTGACATGAGCGACGACCTCGAGATCCTGCTGACCAACGACGATGGGATCGACAGCACCGGAATCCGGGCGCTGTACGACGCCCTCTCCGAGCACGCGAATGTGACCGTCGTCGCACCCGCCGGTGACCGCAGCGCCTGCGGCCGGTCGATCTCCCACGAGGTCGAGGTCGACGACCACGAACTCGGCTACGCCGTCCACGGGACGCCCGCCGACTGCGTCGTCGCCGGCCTCGCCGAACTCGGCCCCTTCCCCGACCTCGTCGTCGCGGGCTGTAACAAGGGCGCGAATCTCGGCGAGTACGTCCTCGGACGCTCGGGGACGATCAGCGCCGCTGTCGAGGCCGCCTTCTTCGATGTCCCGGCGATCGCGACCTCGCTGTACGTCCCCGTCGACGACACTCCTTTCGAGGAGATGACGGTGACGACCGAACAGTACGCCGAAGCGACCCGCGTGACGACCTACCTCGCCGAGCGCGCGCTCGAGGCGGGCGTCTTCGATCACGCGGCCTATCTCAACGTCAACGTCCCGCTACCCGACGGCGACCCCGCGCCGATCGAGGTCACGCGTCCTTCGAAGCGCTACGAGATGGACGCCGAACGCGACGGTGCCCACGTCACCCTTCACGACCGCGTCTGGGACGATATGGACCCCGAGACGCTTCCCGATCCCGAGGGGACCGACCGCCGTGCCATCGTCGAGGGCCGTATCAGCGTCTCTCCGCTGACCGCGCCCCATTCGACGAACCACCACGAGGCACTCGACTCGCTGGCCGACTCCTACCTCGAGACGGCTGATCACTGATGAGTCGTTTGCCCCATCACCGCTCGAGGTACGTCGCGTCGAAACCGCCGCTCGAGCGGGGAAGGCAGTGGTTACCGTCGGTGTCACACGACTGGTACGTGGCCCCCATTGGGCGCGACCGTGTTGGTCGGCGAGCCTGTCGGTCGCGTAAAGTGATAACTGACTTGCGACCTGCAAGGCGGCCGCTATTCGACGGCGATACCGTCACGATAGGTACGACGTAATCGTCAACAGGGTGTGTAAAATATGGAACATAAAATCAAGGTAGGTGGGCGTTCAAGCTGCAGTAGTCCCAACGGAGCGTGATCAATAGATGGTATTCAGCACACTTTGGACTCGTATTTCGTCTCTCTGGCGTCGTTCGGCCGACGACTCTGTAGCCGACGAGTCCGCGACAACGGTGACCGAGGAATCGGACGAGAATCCTGACGACGAAACGCTAAGCTACGCCGAAGAGATCGAATACGGCGTCGACGAACGCGAGCTGCCGGACGAGGACAAGATCCTCAGGATGCTCGTCAAACGCGGCGGGCGCGTCGACCAATCGACCATCCACGAGGAAACCGGCTGGTCGAACGAGCGCCTCGAGGAGGTCATCGACCGCATGGAGGACGACGATCAGATCAGTGCGATCACCGTCGGTCGCAAGCGCGTGATCTGCCGGCGCGGCTTCGAGCCGAAAGGCTACCGCGGCCACCTCAACGAATAATTCGTCGGCCACCGGACGGCGACGGCACTCTTTCTCGTCGATCTCTCCTGTCGTCGCGGTCACGAGCCGTCATTCGGTCGGCAGCCCGGGCGACCACCGCGCTATTTCCCCGCCCAGATTTATCCGAGCCGCCGGCGTAGCGACCCCGATCCCGATGGAACTCACGATCGAAAACGCGCAGGTCGTGGTCGACTACGACGGGACCGACTACACCTTCGAGGTCGTCGGCGACGACGAACTCGAGTACGCCGATACGAGCGCCCCCGAAGCGACGGTGCCGGACGCGGTCCTCGAAGCGCTCGAGACGCGAGGGTACATCGTCCACCGCGAGTGAGCGACCCGCCCCGCTCGTCACGACGCGTTTTCGCGGCGAAAATCGTCAGCGTTGATCACCCACTTTTCGTGGTTTTCTCCGCTCGGTTGGGGATGGCACACAGAGGCGATGTCACGCTGCTCGCAAAACGAGACGCACACGCGATACGTCGTCGACGTCACGGCTTCGGAGTACGATCACGTGGAAGGGGCACAGCTCGGCTCGTGGCCGACCGGTTCGAACGATACTGCAACCCTCCACCGAAACGCGACCGTCAGTCTGGCGTTTGACCCGATGACGTACTACGATGACCAGCCAAAGCGCAAGGAGACGCTGAACGGCACCGTCATCGCCACCGACGCACAGACGTTCGGAACGCTTCAGTTCACTCCCGGCGGCGACTCGACGGATCCGAGCCTCTCCCTTCGCGTCGCGGGGCCCCACTACAAACCGAACGGGACAGTCAACGACGGCTACTACGAAGCGTTCCTCCCCACAAGCCTCCTCGATTCGTGGGGCATCTCCGACCCGAGTACGCTCGAGGCGGCCTACCAGAACAACGCGACGTCGATCACCGCCGCGTCCGTCTCCGGCGGACTGTACGTCGACATCCCCATTCACTACTCCAGCGGGACCGTCAAGTTGACGCCGAACACCGACTCGAACGACGGATCGGACGGGTTCGGCGCGTTAGATGACGGTACGAGCGGCGACGACACGACGGACGACGGGAATGCGAGCGACGAAAACACGCCACCGAAACGCCGGCAGCCGGCGATGGAGACGAGGAGCCGACACTCGACGATCGCGACGAGTCGGCCGATAACGACACGAACGAAACCGAACTGGAACGCAACGAGTCGAGCGAGGAAACGGCGGCCGCCGACCGCTCGAGTGACGGCACGCCCGGATTCGGGTCGATGCCAGCACTGGTCGCCCTCCTCGCGTCGGCGCTGTTTGCCACGCGTCGCGAATAAACCGGCCATACCCTCCGTTTTCGGGCAACGGCCCATCTCGTGGTCGCTATCGTGAACGATCGCCAGTTCGATATAGAGCGTCTCCGCGAACGATCTCTTTTCGGACGGTACTGTCCGGTTCCAGTGACCGTCATGCTTAAGCGATCGAATTGCGAACGAAGACAGTATGCCCTCAGAGGAGTTCCTTGACGGCGAATCGCTTACCGGACGACAAGCGGGAATCATCTTCGCCAGTTTCCTCAGCTTCATCATCCTCTCCGGGGTCGCGCTGGTGCTTTTCAAAGGCGTCTTCTGACGATCGTCTCGAGGTCGGCGAACGGACCATCCATCGTCCGTGTTCCGGCTCCGTCTCTAAACCCGGAGACTGAGTTCGGAACGGGGGATGCCGCGTTACTCGCTCGACCAGCGTGACTTTCGTTCATCGCCGGTCCCGAAAATATCGCAGGCCGACGCTTCACGAGGCTCGCTGGCGTAGTGATTCCTGTGATGGACTGCGTTCCAAAGCTCGTCTACGACGACACCTGTCATTTCTGTACGTGGTCTGCTACGTTCGCCGTCCGCCGAAGCGATATTCAACCGGTGAGGCTCTCGGAAGTCCAGAACGGACGCTCCCGACTGAGTGACTTCGAACGCGATCACCTTCCGGCGGATTACGAGGAATGCGCACAGTTACTCACCGAAACCGCCGTGTACTCGTGTGGCGCTGCGATGGAAGAATCACTCATCATCGCTGGCATACTTCCTCGACGACCGATCGAGTTTCTCCGACAGTTCGAGACGTACGGGCGGCTGCGTGAGAGAACGTATCACTGGATGTCAAACAACCGTGACTACCTGGCGAACGTGATCGGAAGAGATCCTCCCGTCAGTGACCACGTCTCTGACGATGACGTCTATCCGAAGCGGTCGTCCTAACCCTCCGAACGCTGCGGAGAGCGAACGCGGAACCAATACTCGGTGACACCGGATCTCCGTATCAGCGAAATGCGACGGTCACTGACGGTGAAGATATCCTCGAACTGAAAGAGAACACAGTCGCGTAGCGGTCCTCGCTCCTTCTATTTCGGTTACTCCTTGATCATGATTCGATCTACGCCCTATAGCAGTTCACTCGTCGATTATCTGGTTCGCCCGTACGATGACGTATATCAGGACGAGTCCAGTGCCGACTGCGAGAATGAACTGGCTTACAAGTATGTACAAAAAGCCAAGCCCGATGGTCAACCCTAATAGGCCCTGAAAGATGACCCGAAAAAGGATCGGAATAAGAGCGACCAAGACAATAGCTCCAATGAGCCGTGTAAGGGGTAGTGCTTCTTGGATGAGTTGAACAGTATCGAGTTCTCCGGTGTCAAAATCGAAGAACGGTTTGGAGGGCGACATCTTCTAAAGAGGGTTATTTCATAATAATATATTTTACGACTAGTATTAGCGAAGCGAGCCGCCCATCTACATTCCTTCGCCAGCAGAGAGCCCGGCCAACTCCCAGCGCTCGAAGATCAGCGTTGCCTCGTCCTAATACGACGGGGTCCGCGTGTCGACGGGTGTGAACCAGACGTAGTCACATGACCCACGAACAAGTGCTGAAAGCATCGACTCACGGATAGCCTTCAGAACACCCTCAAACGCCCGTATTCGGGAATTAGAGGCCTGATACGGCAAAACAGCGATGGACTCGCCGGGATTTGAACCCGGGGCCTCTCCCATGCCAAGGGAGTGATCTACCTCTGATCTACGAGCCCTCGTTCGCATTCCACAGTTTCCGTCGGGAATAGATAAACCCCTCGAATTCCTCGAGCCCTCGTCATGGCACCACATTCCTCTCGGTCGATCCCTCGTCTGGATCGCACGGTCTTTGTCTCGAAACAGGGGTCGATAGCGATGCTCGCACGACGGCTCTGCGTACAGGTTCACGCTACCTCATACGGTCACCCCGTCACTCGGTGGGTTACGAACGTTTTTTGCGTGTCTACCGACGACCGTCACCGATGGCCAGGGATCAGGACCGAGGCCGAGATCGAGAAACGGGCCATGGTGACTCCGATCGCCGTGTCGATGTTCGAGACACCTACGATCGGATCGCGAGCCACTTCGCGTCTACGCGAGAGTACGCCTGGCCCGAAGTCGAATCGTTCGTCGCGACCCATGCATCCGACCGCGCTGCCGGCGTCGGCCTCGATCTCGGCTGTGGCAACTGCCGCCACGCCGAACTGCTCGCCACCAACCTTGAGTCCGTCGTCGGCCTCGACGTCAGTCGCGGATTGCTCGAAACGGGCCGTGAACGGTCGCGCGAGCGCGGGTTCGATGTCGAATTAGTGCAGGGAGATGCCGCGGCGCTTCCGCTTGCGACCGACATCGTCGATGTCGCGGTCTACGTCGCGACGCTGCACCACCTACCGACGCGAACAGGTCGCCGGGACAGCCTCGACGAACTCGCACGAGTGCTTTCACCCGACGGTCGCGCGCTCGTCAGCGCCTGGTCGACCGCCCACGACCGGTTCGATGAGACTGCAGGCTTCGATACGACCGTCGAATGGACGCTTCCCGACGGCGAGACGGTCGATCGGTTCTATCATATCTATGCACCCGACGAGTTCGAGGCCGACCTCGTCGATAGCGATCTCGAGGTCTTCGAGTGGACACTCTCGAGCGGGAACTGTTATGCGACGGTGGCGGGGGCGAGCGACTGACCGTTGCAGAGTCGTCGTTCTGTCCTTCGTCGAGCGCGACCTGTCGGAGCCGCAGCTCTCGTTCGGTGGGTGTTCGCTCGAGCGGCCGTCGGAATCGCGATCGACGGTCGGTTCGGCCGCCGCCGCTGGCGGCCCCTTCAGGGGCCACGGCGAAAAGGAAGAGCCTTAAACGTGGAACGAAAATCCGGGAGTGCGCGCGGATGGTCTAGTGGTAGGACCTGAGCCTTCCAAGCTCATGGCCCGGGTTCAAATCCCGGTCCGCGCATCACCGTTCTCCGCATCGGCAGCGTCCACTCGAGCGTAGCGCCTCCCAGTCAGTAAGCCAGCGACCCACGGACAGGGTTCATGCGAAACTGGACGAGAGTAGTTCGTAGCTTCCGGGGTTCCTCACGGAGACAGTACACGGTCTATCGACCTATGAGTGAAGCAACCGAGAACATCGTCCTCGTACCCGAACCGTCAGCGAAACACCTCAACCATCGACAGCGCGTCTCCTACCGAGACCATCGGAGCAAGCTCGTCGACTGGATGCTCTCCGGGGGAAATGATCCGAACCGATCGATCAGAACGACGATGCGTGGGTGACTCGGTCCTACGAGCTGCGAGTTGCTGGAGATCCTCCTCGACAGGCCGCTCTATCGTGATGAGATTCAGACACCGTGAACGCCAAGATTACCTCTTAGTCGGCCCGTCGAGCGAACCACTGACTGAGCACTGCGAGTCCCATCAGGTGGATGACCACTCCCACGAGGAGGAAGACCGGCCAGAGTGCTTCGCCGGCGATTCCGGACACGACGGCCTTCACGGGCCAGTACGTCGGCAACACCCCGATCGCGAACTGGAGGGGTTCCGGGATGACGACGATTCCGACCGCGGGTCCGAGGATGACGAGATTGATGAGTTTACTGATGGCAATGCCTTCGATGGTGTTTGACGCCACCGTCCCGAAGACGAACGCGATAGCTGGGCCACTGAGTGCCCCGACTACCGCCGATCCGATGAGAACTGCTGGCGGTACCTGACTACGTCCGATGATAACGAGGGCGGGGAGAATCGCTAGTAGGGTGAGGACGTACGCTGCTATCCCCCGGTACAACAGATAGCCGCGGGCGGAAAGCGGACTGACGCGATAGGCGGCGAGGACACCTTGCTCGCGGTCTTCGAGAACGAACATCCCGACGACGAACCCGTAGATTGCCGGGCCGAAGGCCACCATCGATCCGACGATGACGGGATAGTGCGGCTCGAGTGCGAACATAGGCGCGGCCAGCTCCGCCACCCTCGGAGCACCGAGTCTGACGACGACCGCGAGCGCGAACGGCCCGACAGCGGCGATCGCCAACATCGGGTCCCGAATCCAATTGCGAAGATCGGCCAGTATCAGCCCAGCCCAGGGCGATCGTGTGGCGAACGAAGACTGACCGCGTTGCTGCCACGATCCGGGGACCCTCCCTCCGCCGAGTTGACGGCCCGGATCGCCACCGCGAACGACGTGCTGGCGGAAGGTGCGGCGAGCCCAGAGATACGCGATAGCGTTGCCGACGAAGAGGTATCCGAGGCCGTAGGCCACCTGCCATGCAGGTGGTGATCGAAACCCACCTTCGACGAGGAGGAGTACGGGTTGAGCGGGCAGGAGGTAGAACAAGGGTGTCTCGACGAGCCCCACGTACCCGAACAGCGGGAGGAACAGGACTGTCCCCCACCCGACGGCGCTGATGAAGTACTCGTTGACGGAGTCGTACCGAGCAACTGCGACGAACCCGATGAGGGCGAACAGGGACGCAGAGAGGCAGACTCCGACGAGAAGCAGTCCTAATCGGGGCGTCGTGCCGTGTCCCAGAACAGCGACGAGAGCGGACGCGATGACCGCGAGCAGCGATAGCGTCAGTACCTTTGACGCGAGGTATCCCCTATCGCCGAGCGGCGATGTTACCAACGCGTCCAGCACCCCTTCCTCCTTCTCGAACAGTACCATCGAGGCGATGAAGTAGAAGCCGAGTATCGTCGGATCGGTGACGATGAGGAGCACTGCGGCATCAGTGCGAAGTCCAGACCCCACTACCTGGAGGCCGAGGATGAACGTCACGGTAAGAACGGCGTAGACGGTGTAGAAACCGTACTTGACCTGAAGTCGCACGTCCCACGCTATCATCGTCCGGAGCGCGCTCACCATACTCACGTACGTAATAGTCCACTGGTGTCCGTTCGATTCGAGAGACTCGTCACGTCAACGCCTCACCGGTCACTTCGATGAACACGTCCTCGAGCGTCGCCTCCTCCGTGTGGATCGTTTCGATATGACCACCTCGTAGCAACTGTCGGAACTCGTCGTCGGTGTCGAGGTCAGTTAAGGGGAACTCACGGTCAGCAAGCACCCCGTCCGTACGGTACTCCACGAGGACGGTCGGTTCGCCGTATTCGAGCTTCAGCGTCCGAGGTGCGTCGATTAGCGCCAACCGGCCATCGACGATGAACGCGACGCGATCACACAACTGGTCAGCGACGGTCATATCGTGGGTCGCCAAGAAGACTGTCGTCCCGTTGGACCGGATGTCTTCGATGACGTCTTTCATCGTACGGGCGTAACCTGGATCGATACCCGCCGTCGGTTCGTCGAGGAACACGAGCTCCGGGTCGTGGACGATCGCACGAACGAAGTTTAGTCGCATCTGCATGCCCTTCGAGTACGTCCCGACTCGGCGATCCACAGCGCCAGCCAATCCGACCCGGTCGAGCAGTTCGATCGGATCGTGAACTGCGCCACCGTAGAGCGAGGCGAACAGTTCGAGGTTTTCCCGACCGGTTAGCTTCTGGTAGAGATTAGGCGTCTCGGCAGCCACCCCGATTCGGTTGTACAGATCGCTACCCCACTCGCTGACCTCTCTATCGAATACCGTTACCCTACCTGCGTAGTCGTCGAGCAGTCCGATAAGGACCTTCTGCGTCGTGCTTTTCCCGGATCCGCTCGGACCGAGAAATCCGAATATCTCGCGGTCCTCGACGGAGAAATCGAGTCCTCGAAGTGCGGATTGATCGGCTCCGGCGTACGTATACTCGAGCCCCTCGACGTGAAGCACTACTCGATCGTTGGTCTCGAACGAGTATAGTAGTTCTCGACCGGCCGACGGATGATGGGTCGAAGTAGTGTGGAACGGAATCCTCTACCGCTCTGTCCCGTTTGTATGGCTGGTATTTTGTCGAACGCTCCATCCCGTATTGGAGGTCGTGGCGCTGACCCTCTCACAACCGGTGGCGTCATGGTCGTATTGGGACTCTCGAGGAACGACACGTTCGAGGCGAAGACAGAATTCCTGTCGCAGGTGGTGAGACGATCCGATAACGGTGATACCACAGTCGAAAGTAGACATCACTATCGAGAAGTGACTACACTCATGGCCCGGGTTTAGAACCCAATCCGCGCACTCCTTGCGTCTTCTCCTCTCGACGTTCCAGATTCCAGTGTCGAACGCTCAGTCTCGACGACACTGGTCGACTGTCGTGAGGTTTAGACTGCCTCGACGCGCCGGAACAGCGCCGTTCCGATTGCGACCATCGCGGCCGAGGAGACGACGAGCACGCCGAGATCGACCGCAATGGAAAACGACGAGGTGCCGACCAGCACCGCCCGTAGCCCGTCGACACCGTACGTCAGCGGGTTCGCGTAGGCCAGATACCGCACGGAGCCGGGGAGCCCCTCGAGTGGATACAGCGCACCAGAAAGGAAAAAGAGCGGGAAGATAACGAACTGGACGATCAGACCGAACCCCTCGCTGTCGCTGAACTGAGAGGCAAGCGCGATTCCGAACCCGACGAACGTGATCGCAAGGAGGACAAGGAAGACGACCGCGAGCGGCACT
The DNA here is from genome assembly GCF_046097095.1 of Natrinema sp. 74. Taxonomy (NCBI): domain Archaea; kingdom Methanobacteriati; phylum Methanobacteriota; class Halobacteria; order Halobacteriales; family Natrialbaceae; genus Natrinema; species Natrinema sp. 74. The sequence continues at coordinate 921,646 of NZ_CP175698.1, read as the reverse complement.
GAGAGGACGCTTACGGGCGTGAACCCGAGGGGGATCGAAAGGACGAGAATGAGCAGCGCCTGGACGAGCGCCGTCGTCGAGCCACCGGCGATCCGGCCGAGGACGATCGAGGTGCGACTGATGGGTGCGACGAGAATCTCTTTCAGGAAGCCGACATCCTGATCCGCGAGGATCGAGAGGCCGGCGAAGGAGGCCCCGAACAGCATCGTGAAGCCGACGATTCCGGGAACGAGGTACTGAAGGTAGTCGACATTATTGGGGAGTCCCGGGATTGCCATCCCCCGAAACCCGAATCCCATAAAGACGAGAAAGAGCAGCGGCATCGCCAGCGAGCCGACGATTCGCGATGGCGATCGGAGGAATCGCTTGGTATCGCGCAACCAGAGGCCGTAGATCGCCCGTCCGTCGACGACTTTCATGACCGGTCCTCCGCCGAAACCGTACTCGAGTCGTCGCTCTCCGCCGGCGGACGCGACCGCTTACCGCCGTCTCCCTCCTGCGAGGCGATCGCCGGCTCCCCGTTCGAGCCGTCTGTACTGCCGGTTGCGAGCGTCGCTCCGCTTTGAGACTCGCTCACCGTCGACCGGTCGGTTAGTTCGAGGAAGACGTTCTCGAGGCTCGGCTCGCGGAGGTCCACCGAGGAAATGCGGACGCCGGCGTCGTCGGCGAGGCGGACGAGGTCGGCGATGCGTGCGTCGCCGTCGTCGACTGTAATGCGGACACCACCGTCGATAGCGGTGTATTCGTGGCACCACGGTCGCTGCTCCAACTGGCTGAAGAGCGCGTTTGGATCGTCGTCGCGAGCGAGCGCGAGGGCGACGGCGTCGCCACCGAGCGACGCCTTGAGCGCTGCCGGTGTATCGATCGCGACGATGTCGCCGTCGTCGACGATCGCCACGCGATCGCAGAGGTGGTCGGCTTCCTCGATGTAGTGAGTTGTTAAGACGATCGAGACGCCGGCCTCCTCGTTCAGCCGTTCGATGTACTCCCAGGCGTCCCGTCGGGTGCGTGCGTCGAGGCCGACGGTCGGTTCGTCGAGGAAGAGGACCGCGGGTTCATGGAGTAGGCCGCGGGCGATCTCGAGGCGGCGTTTCATGCCACCGGAGTAGGTGCCGACGGGGTTGTCGCGCTCGGCAGCGAGACCGACGAGTTCGAGGACCTCATCGATGCGGTCGGTGCGTTCGGCCGGGTGCTGGCCGTACAGTCGGGAGTGAAACGCCAGGTTCTCCGCGCCGGTGAGGTCTTCGTCGAGTGCGGGTTCCTGGAAGACGATTCCGAGACTGGAGCGGACCGCTCCCGTTTCGGATCGAACGTCGTGGCCGTTGACGGTTGCGGTGCCCGAACTCGGCGGGAGGAGCGTCGCTAACATGTTAATCAGCGTCGATTTGCCCGCACCGTTCGGTCCGAGCAGGCCGAACAGTTCACCGTGTTCGACCGCGAAGGTCAGATCGTCGACCGCGGTCACGCCGTCGAACTCTTTGGTGATGCCGTCGACGTGTATTGCTGGCATGGGATTGTCCCTATCTTTGACTGAACGGCCAGTCAATAAACGTTCGTCGCTTCCGGTGGTTATTCTCGAGCCGTCGTCGGGTAGCCGTTCGACAGTCTCGTGCCGAAGACTCGTCGAATCCCGCATGTTGTAATAGTCGGGTCGCGAAGCGACCGCTGTGGAGTACGAACTGCTCGGCTGGCCGCCCGACGGCCCGAAACTGCGACTCGACCACGAACGGTTCAGCTACGCCGGTAAGTTCGTCATGACGAACACCGGTAAGGCGGTGGCTCGAGCCGACGATGGCCGACTCGTCGCGGCGGTTGCCTTCAACGAGGATCGGACCGACGACGAGACGCTCTGGCTGCGCTACGTGACCGTCGCGCGCAACCGGCGCGGAGAGGGCATCGGCCCCGTCCTCCTCCGACTGGTTCGGGATCGCGCGCTCGAGCGCGGCTACGACCGGCTTCGAATCGCCGTCAACAACCCGTACGCCTACGAGGCGCTCTACCGGTGCGGGTTCGCGTATACCGGAGCAACGACGGGAATCGCCGAACTCATCCTCGAGTATCCAGTGCCTACTGACGACGGGGACTGGAACGAGCGCGAGCGCTATCAGGCGGGGCTCGCGGAGTTTCGCGAGCGCGACCTCTCCGACGGTGAAGAGCAGTTTCTCGCGTCGCGACGCGACAGCGACCCACCCGAACTCGCGTCCGGCGATTGATAACTGCGGGTCTCGGCTCGTTCCCGCCGCCCGTTCGACCGGGGGACACGTCAAGGGGTAACTTCCCTCGACGGGGCCGCCGTCTCGCAGTTCGGTTATAATATAGTAGCACCTGAACGCCATTGCACACCTGATCGCACGACGGCGTTGCGATCAGTATGTAACTCGTTTCAGTTACTACTATACGTCCTGTCTTCGTGCAAGCGAGGGCGGTCGTAAAGCGCAGCGACGGATCGTCGTGCGCGTCCGAGACATGGCAACCCTTTTCCCCGGCGCTCCAGAATCCGAGTATATGACGGACGAAAACGAATCCCCTGACGGAGACGATGCAGGCGAGGGTAGCGAGGAGAAGTCCTTCCGCGAGCGAGTCGAGGAGATTCGCGAGAAACGCGCCGAAGAGGGCGAGGGTGAGGGCGACGCCCCTGAGAGTCCGTTCGGCGGCGGCGGTGGCGGTCCGGGCGGCATGGGCGGCAACCCGTTCGCCCAGATGATGGGCGGTATGATGGGCGGCGGCCCGGGTGCCGGCCCCGGCGGTCCGGGCGGCCCCGGTGCCGGTGGACAGGACGAGAGCAACGAGGAACTCGTCCGTGAAGTCCGACAGCTCCGCGACGAAATGCGCGATCAGACCCGCGCGCTAAAGCGTATCGCCGACGCGCTCGAGGACCAGTAACCCGACTCGACGACTCGACGTTTTCATTCCGCTGCCCGCCGCCCAGCGACGCGTAACGCGGCCGCGACGACTACTGTCTGACCCGAAGCTGGCCGCGTTCGTCGTACCGGAACCCTGCTTGTTCGAACGCGGTCTGTGCCGCACTCACGTCGACCTCGCCGTCCGTTCCCAGGAAGGGTAATTCAGGGTCTTCGCCCTGCCACTCGAGGCTCTCTGGAACCCACTGTTCGCTGACCGGCGTGGCGATAGGCCGTGCGTTCCCGTGGAACACGGTCTCGACCAGCCACTCCTTGTCGACCAGTTGGGCGATAACTCGTCGAAAACGCGGATTGCCAAACGGTGCTTTCCGGGCGTTGAACCCGAGGAAGTAGAACGTCCACGAGGGCGACTCGACCAGCCGGGTAGTGTCAGACCCTTCGACGCTGTCGATGATGTTCGTCTCGAGTGGCGTACTCGTGACGTCGGCGATATCGTCTCTGACGGTGTTGACCGCCGTCTTGCTGCTCGGAGAAATACTGACGGTCCATTCGTCGACGGTCGGCTCCGGGAGATCGACTCCGGCTCGACGCGTGAAGTGAGAATCGAACCGTTCGAATACGAGTTGCTCCCCCTGGGTCCGACTCGAGAACTGATAGGGGCCGCTCCCGACCGGCGGAACGTTGTTCACGGTGACCGCTTTCGTGGTCCCTTGTGTGATACTGACGCCGCCCGGTCCCGTCGCATCGGTAGTCCGCTCGCGCCAGATATGCGCGGGGAGAATCGGTACTAGGAAGGCGCGCTCGCCGGCCGCCCGATTCGTTTCGACCGTTATCTCCAGTCGATCCTGGCCGCGGACGTCGATCGACTCGACGGCTTCGACCCGGCCGCGATAGTGCGGGGCCGGAACGGGGTCATCGTGGTTTCCGAGGGACATATCCTGCAGAAATCGGTAGGTAAAGGCGACATCGGCGGCGGTCACCGACACGCCATCATGGAACTCACAGCCGTCACGGAGGGACACGTCCGCCGTTTTTCCGTTCCAGTTCCACGATTCCGCGAACCACGGCCGAACGTCTCCGTTGGGATCGTCGACGGCCAGCGAGTCGTAGAGCAACTCGATCAAGAGACCGCGACCGCGGTAGTCGACTGCAAGCGGATTGAGGTTTTTCGTCGGTCTGGCGTCCGTGTGGCTCGCACGCAGCGTATTGACGCCGACGTCCGGGTCGAGGCCGAGATAGCCGCGCCGAGTTGCGAGATGACCCTCTCCCCAGCCGTCGAACCGATCGGTCCTAACGAGTCGGTGTTCGTCGGGGATACAGATCGGAACGAACGGCTGGACGGTCGCGATCGACTCGAGGGCTGCGGTGACGGCTTCACGGCGCCTATCGCTCGAGACGCGACGTTGCTTCTCGAGGAAGCCGTCTACGTTTAGGTTGGTAAATCCAAACGGGTTCTGCCAACCCGATTCGTCGGCGTACAGCGAGTGCAACGCCTCATAGAGGAAGTCCGGATCGGTGCCACCCGGATGGCGTCCGATACAGATATCGAACTCGTGGTCGTACAGAACCGTTCGGCGGAAGTCGACGCCGGACCGGACATCGTACGAGACGTCGATTCCGACCGTCTTGAAGATACGTTTCAGTTCGTTAGCAATCCGAATGCTCTCTCTGTCGCTATCTGCGGGGTGGGTGGTGATTGCCAGCGAGAGTTGATCGATGTTATTCCGAGTGACGAGGTCTCGGACCCGTTGCAGGCAGCCGCTGGTCGAGACCGTCACCCCGGTCGCCGCTGCTAACGCGGCGCGACGGCTGATGGAGGCGTCGTCAGCGTCGCCGCTGCTCCGTGTCGGGGCGGCCCGTCGTCCCTTCATTTCACTCGTCTTTCATTGTTGCCAGCCACAATATAACAGTATTGTGCTCCCGTATGGTGTCTACCCCCATCATGTTAGTGGGCCGCGGGCGGAGACCACCGTGGACGCATCTCACTCCAGCTTGCGGTCCCAAAGCTGAGAGAGCTGATCGCCGAACCGCTCTGAAATCGACCAGCGCCCGACGAGGCGGTCGGAGGCGGTGACACAGAAGGCGGCAAGCAACAGTCCGGCCGTCACGTCGATACCCCAGTGAATCCCGAGGTACATCGTCGAGGTCGCAACGCTTGCAGCCAGCACGACCGCAACGGGGAACCACTTCGGGAACGACGACCGCGTCATCGCCGCGAACGCGGCGACGGTCGCCGACATCGAGGTATGCAACGATGGGAAGACATTGGTGTTGGTGTTGACTTCGCTTGTGAGATACTGGTACTGCGGATGGGTGTCGTACAGCATCGTCGGTGCGAGTTCGGCGGGCATTATGTTTCGGGGACCGTACGCGATTACGAGGATGTACAGGATCAGTCCGATCATGTAGTTAAGCGCGTACGCCGTCAACAGCCGACGGAACATCCGGGTGTCGGAGAGCGTAAAGTACGCGACGACCGGGAAGATCAGCAGAAATGTGTAGCCGTAGACGTAGATAGTCGAGAAGTACGCCGTCAACTCGGCGGTCGCGATCGACTGAAAGATCAGGATGAACTCCCCTTCGATGTTGTAAAACATCGCGGTTAGATGGTACCCGATCTCCCGCGAGATCTCCGGTGCCATCTGCCTCGCGACCCTGTTAATTAGTAACACGACAATCAAGACGGCGATGACCGGCGCAGTTGTCCTAAGCCGCGATCGCCACTCCGCTCGCGTTCGTGCTAGCCGCTCGCGGCCGACGAAGACGGCTACCGAAACCGGGACCAACGTCGCAATGGCGATGACGAGCGGGATCAAAACCTCAGCGAGCATCGCTACTAGTAGTTAGCAAGCAAGCGACCGTTATTATCGTAACGGAACCCGGCCGCCTCGAACGCCGATTTCGCCGCTTCGACGTTGAGACGGCCGTTCGAACCGACGAAGGGCGTCACCGGGTCCTCACCGGTCCACTCGAGCGACGCGGGAACGCATTTGCCGGTAACCGGCGTCGCGGTGGGCGTGGCGTTGCTGTAGAACACGTCATCGACGATCGCTTCCTTGTCGAGCAGTTGTGTGATCGCCCGGCGGAAGTGGGGATTGCTGAAGGGCGCATTCCGGACGTTGAATCCGATATGATAGAACATCCGCGACGGTGATTCCAGTCGCTCGACGTCCGACGAGTCGGAGATTGCCCCCAGCGAATGGGCGCTGAGCATCGACGCCGTCAGGTCCGCGTTACCGTCTTCGACGCGATTGATCGACGAGACACTGCCGGGGTCGACGGTAAATCGGAGTTCGTCGACGGTTGGTCCGGACAGTGCGACGTCGTCTCGGAGCGTGAAGTGATCATCGAATCGCCGGAGGACGAGCGTCTCGTCTTCGGTCCGAGTTTCGAACCGATACGGGCCGCTGCCGATGGGCGGAACGTTGTTCGCGGTGACGACGCTCCACCGTCCCTGTGGGGCGGTGAAGTCGCCGGCGGCGGCGTGCTGATTGACCCGCTTTCGCCAGACGTGCGCTGGAAGGATCGGAACGGTAAACGCCCGTTCGGCGACCTCACGGCTACTGGTTACGGTGATTTCTAGCTGATAGTCGTCCTTCACGGTGATTTCGTCGACGATGCTGACATGCCCTCGATACTGGGGCGCCGGAGAACGGACGTCTGCCCGTCCCAGTGACGTGTCCGCGAGGAATCGGTAGGTGAAGGCGACATCGTCGGCGGTCACCGGCTTCCCATCGTGGAACGTACACCCCTCTCGGAGGGAGACCGTCGCCGTTCGGGTCGCCGTCTCATCGCGGTCGCTCGTGTTCGAGTTCGTAGCCTTCTCGGTCCACTTCCATGAGTCCGCGAGCCACGGATCGATAGTGCCGTCGCGTTCGCTTCCCAGCGAGTCATAAAGCAGGTCGATCGTCGTCCCCTGCTTTCGGAACGTCGCCGAGAGCGGGTTGAGATTTACCGTCGTACGGCCGCTGGTCAGGAGGGCGTGCAATTGGTCGACGCTGTCGGCGGACTCGAGTCCGAGATAACCGTGTCGGGTCGAGAGGTCGCTGTCGGTCCAGCCGTCGAACCGCTCAGCGTCGGCGACGCGGATTTCGTCCGGCAGACAGATCGGTTCGAAGGGTTTGGTCTGTGCCAGCCCCCGAAGGACCGATTTGATGTGGTCGATCCGTTCAGTGCCGTCAGTGCGCCGCTGGGCCTCAAGACGGGTATCGAAGGCTATGTTGGTGAATCCGAAGGGGTTCTGCCAGCCGGCTTCGGGCGCGTACGTGGAGTGGAGGGCTTCATAGAGGAAGTCCGGGTCGTAGTCGGCGGGGTGGAGGCCGATGTACAGGTCGAAGTCCTGTTCGATCAGGACCGTCTTCAGGAGTTCCGATCGCGACCGCATATCCATTGACACGTTGATCCCGACCTTCTTAAGGCGGTCCTCAAGTCGGCGGGCGATTCGAATGTTCTGTCTGTCTGCGTCCGCTGGAACGGTGGTGATGGACAGCGAAAGGCGGTTATGTCCGCTCTGGTTGACGACGCTTCGGACGCGATCGATACAGCCGCTGGTTGCGACTGTTGCGCCGGCGACACCGGCGGCGAGAAACGAGCGTCTACTGACGCCGTCTGTAGGCGGGGAGGGATTCCAATTCATTCAGTTCTGACACACCTTATTTGATTCGATATATAACAATACTGTGCACTCTGTTCGGATACGAGGCAGGGTAAAGAATCTTTTCAAACCGTGATACATTCGGCACGGGTGAATGATTGTCACGGATCGGTACCGGTCGATTGACGAACGCCGCGGTCGCCTCGCCGTCGGAGCGCAACACCAATAGGTCGACCGACGAAACGGGACGTATGGACCTCGCCGCCGAACGGATCGATCGGCTTCACGATCTTGCTCGAGCGGCGGCAGCGGACGAGGAGGCTGATCGCGCTCGCTATTACGTTCGACTAGCGCGGCGGGTCGCGGAGCGAAACCGACTGACGCTGCCCCGTGAATTCCGGCGCTTTACCTGCGACCGGTGTGACGCGTACCTCCGGCCGGGAGCGAACGCTCGAGTTCGGTTGCGAGACGGCCACGTGGTAATCGCGTGCGATTGTGGCGCACACGCCCGGTATCCGTACGAGGAGTGAGTTTCGTCCTATCGGGGGTGGCATCGCGGCCGATCGCGACCGCGTCGGAGTTCGATTCGAGAAGATTGAAACGCCTCGCTTCGTTATCCAGCGTCATGGATAAACAGGAACTCAAACAGCGAGCACACGATCTCGACGTCACCGTCTGGGTCGGCAAGAGCGGCGTCGACGCAGTCGTCGACGAACTCGATGACCAACTCGCGACACGCGACCTCGTCAAGGTGAAATTCCTCCGCGCTGCCCGCGCGGGAAGCTCGACCGACGAGAAGGCGGCTGACCTCGCCGACCGTGTCGACGCCGAACTGATCGACACGCGTGGACATACCGCAGTCGTCCATCGATGAGCGCCGTTCCCGAACCGACGCCGCTACAGAACGGGGAGTTGGGTCCGATCGGCAAAGCACTGGAGAGCACGGATTTCTTTGGGACGTCACTCGCCGCGAGCGCGGAAGGCGTCCTCCGGTTTGCGATCGCGTTCGTCGCGATTTGGCTCCTCGGTCGATACGTCGTCCTCCCGATCGTCGAGCGGGCATTAGACGGGCGGGGGCTCGACGAGCACGCCAAGAACCCCTTACTGATGCTCTCTCGGTTCGGGGTCGTTTTCCTCGCTTTCACGGTCGCGTTCGGCTTCGGCGGCTACGGGAACTTCCTCGTCTCGATGGCTGGCATCGCGGCGGCCGGCGCGCTCGCGGTCGGACTGGCGATGCAGGACGTGATCTCGAACTTCGTTGCCGGTGTCTTCATTTACACGGACAAACCGTTCCGGATTGGCGACTGGATCGAGTGGGACGATGGCACGTACGCGGGTGTCGTCGAAGATATCAGCCTCCGCGTCACCCGCGTCCGAACGTTCGACAACGAACTCTTGACGGTGCCAAACTCGGCGCTTACCGACGGCGTACTCAAAAATCCCGTCGACGCCGATAAGCTTCGACTGAAATTCGTCTTCGGCATCGGCTACGACGACGACATCGAGCGGGCGACCGATATCATCGTCGAAGAGGCCAAACGCCACCCCGACATCATGGACGACCCCGAACCCTCCGTTCGGCTGACGGAACTTGGCTCCTCCGACGTCGGCCTTCAGTCGCGGTTCTGGATCGCGAATCCCTCACGCGCGGACTTCGTTCGGACCCGCGGCGAGTACGTCACCGCGGTCAAACAGCGCTTCGACGAGGCAGGAATCGATATCCCCTACCCCGTTCGGACGCTCGAGGGCGAGCTCGATATCGAGAGCGGCGGCGGACAGAGCGTCGTGCGGCCGGCCGAATAGTGACGATTCGCCGTCAGTGGACTACCGGTTCCCTCAGGTGATGTTCTGGACGGTCGCGTTCGCCGGCGGCTCGAACGCGAACGTCTCGTCGTCTAGACCGCTGTTGAACGTCACCGATTCGAACTGCTCGACCATGACGATCCGTTCCTTGCCCGGTACTTTGAACACCACTTTTTCTTTGAGCGGGTAGTTATACTCCGTGTCGATCCACAGCGTCTGCTCGACGACTCGGAGTTCCTTCCTCGGGTTGCTCGTCTCAAGCGCGTATACGAACTCCGTGTCGCCGACGATCGCGGAGATCCCCTTTTCGACCGTCTCGTTTTTCGCTTCGACATCGAGGACATGCGTCTCGCGGCCCGCAACCTGGTCGGTCCCGTTGTACTCGATGTCGTATTTCTCGAGGTTCATTGCGGCCATTTCGGCCCGACTCGACCGGACCTCGTCGTTCGTAAACGGTTCCGCTGGTTCGACGTATTGTGCGACCCCTGCGTTAGGATAATAGAACCAGTTCTTCGTCGCGTTCGATACGTAGACGTTTCCAATCCGTTTCGAGTTGGGGGCGTCTATCACCTTCGTCCGCTGGTCGACGTACGGACGATCGTACACTTGCATGACTTCGGTGAGCGTGTGGCTCCCGTTCGTTACTTTGTTCCGCCGCACCCCCGTCACGTCCACGAGATCGTCGGCGTGAACGTACGCGCCCTCGAACACCGCTTCGGGATCGGGAGTGGACGCCTCGCGCTCGCTCGAGGGTGTGTCGAGCGCGGCACACCCGCTCAGCGAGACACTCACGGCGAGTAGAACCAGAATGACTGCGAACCGACGGTTCGTCATGAGGAAAGATGCTTGATAACACTAGAATAAATTTTCGCATCTACGCGCCCGAACCGCACGCGTCGTTCGGTCGGCGACGGCCACGAGACCGGCGACGAGACGGAGCGCTGCCGCTCGTGGAGGACAAAATGCCGTATGAATGCGGACGGCCGCGGTGGCCCGGCGTTCCGGCCGGGGGAATCCTGGTTGCCTTCTCCACCCCGCAACCCGTCGAGCGACAGGTGTCCGGCGGTCCACTGCTCGCTTCCGCGCCTGATGGGCTGTCGCCGATCAACCACGATGGGGCGTCCCTGCGGACGGCCACCGTAGACCGCTGTCCCCGACGGACGAGGCTTCTCTGTTGGCTCCCGGGGCCCCGGTCGGTCTGACCGGACGCCCGCGGTGTTCGGTCCCCGCTAATGACCATAGCGCGGGTAACGAGCAGGGCCAAACTGCCCGACCTAGTCCACTCCTTAATAGGTGATGACCACTTATGGGCCTTTCGTCTCCGCGATCGAGGGATGCAAGCGCCTGACACTGCTTCGGCGGTACCGAACGCGGGAGGACTTCGGAGGTTCGTCACCGTCGCTGCGACGGACGAGGAAAAGGCCCATTAGCTCCCCGACACATCGTTCGACCATGGGACTCGGCAGCACCGCGAAGAAGATTCAGGCCCTCTCGGACCGGGCCGAGACGATGTACAAACAGGTACAGAAGCTCCAGAAGCGGATTACGGGGCTGGAAGAGAAAACGGACGAGACCAACGAGACGGTCGCCCGGCTGGACCACCAGCTCACCGAGCAACGCGAGCTTCTGCTCGCGATCGCCGAGGAGCAGGGCATAGACGGCGAGGAGATCCTCGCCGAGGCGGCGATCGACGAGGCCGACGTCGACGAACCGTCATCGAGCGAGCGCGACGCGACCGCCGGCGAGACGACAGCCGAGTAGTCCCGAACGCGGGCGCAGGACGGGGCCGACCAGACCGGGACAAGAGCTAACAGCGGCGGTATCTTTTGCCGGGACGATGACGACCCACGAGGAGCCGGTCGACTCCGTCCTCGAGACGATCGGTCGAACGCCGCTCGTCCGGCTGCAGGATGGTCCGGCGGACGTGCCGATCTACGCGAAACTCGAGTCGTTCAATCCTGGGGCCAGCGTCAAGGATCGGATCGGCCGGTACATGATAGCACGGCTGCTCGAACGCGGCGACGTTTCTCACGGCGGCACGGTCGTCGAGCCGACCGCCGGTAACACAGGTATCGGCTTCGCGATCGCCGCCGAGCAGTTGGGCCTCGAGGCCGTCTTCGTCGTCCCTGAACGGTTCAGCGTGGAGAAACAGCAGCTAATGGCCGCACTGGGCGCGGACGTGATCAACACGCCCACGGCGGACGGGATGGACGGGGCGATCGAGCGGGCCCACGAGCTCGCCGCGGAACTCGAGGACGCCGTGGTTCCCCAGCAGTTCTCGAACCCGCTGAACACCGAGGCTCATTACGAGACGACCGCGCCCGAGATCTACGACGCCCTCGACGGCCGCGTCGGTGCGGTCGTCGCCGGCTGTGGCACCGCCGGCACGCTCATGGGGATCGCCCGCTACGCGCTCGAGTGCGATCCCGAAACGCGCATCATCGCCGTCGAACCCGAGGGCTCGGTGTACGGCGATCTCCTCGGCGAGGACCGCGAGGAAAGCGAGTACAAGATCGAGGGGATCGGCACCCACGATACCGCGACCAACGAGTTGTTCGAGCCCGAACTCGTCGACCACATCGAGGCGATCGCCGACCGCGACGCCCACGACGAGCTCAAACGGCTCGCGCGCGAAGAGGGGCATCTCGTCGCCTCGAGCGCCGGTGCTGCGAGCGTCGCCGCCAAGCGGGTCGCCCGTCGGATCGCCGACGGCGATCTCGACGTGCCCCACGAGACGGTCGTCACGATCTTCCCCGACTCGAGCGAGCGCTACCTCTCGAAGGGGATCTATCGCTCGTTCGAGGAGTGGACGTCGTAGGCCCTACCCGGACCACACGTCCGTCTGACGGCTGTGGACGGCCGACGAGAAATCGACCACCCTCGAAATGACCAATTCGAGGGAGATAACGGCACAGCAACCAGTACACTCTTTTGATCCCGTGAAAGGAGAGCGAATATGACTCGGTTGCCGGACGCTCGTTACGCCGATGTGGCTGTGTCGCCCGCCCTTCGATCGAAAATCGAGGGGTACTCCGATCAGGGCGGGCTGTTGGGCGCGTTCACGTACTTCTTTACCGTTCTCGAGACTGACGACGCGGATCTCGCCGCGACGATCGCCTCGATCCCGACCGATCTCTTCGTCACGAGCGCGCTCCACGACGACGCGATCGACGAGGCCGACACGTGGAAAGCGGATCGCAAACGCCGTCTGAATGGACACGTTTCGGCGGGTGATCTCGTCTATTCGAACGTCGTCGAGGCCGTGGCGGAGACGCCTGCCGAGATCGACCTTAGACCAACACTCGCGGTCGTCCGCGAGATCGGAACGGGTCAACTCGCCGAAGAGACGTTCGACGTGACGACGGCGACCGTCGATGACGCGATCGCCCGCGTCGAGGCCCGCGGCGGCGTCTGGGGCGACCTCGTCGCCGAACTCGTCGCAGCCACCGGCAGCTATTCCGACGCACAACTCGAGTACATTCGGACGATCGCGACCAACGGCCTGTTCGTCCTGACCGTCATCGACGACCTCGCCGATCTGCCGGAAGACGTCGAAAACGGCGTCGCCACCCTCCCGCTGGTCTGTTTCAACGACGATCCCGATACGTACCGGTCGACCGCAGCCGTCGCCGACGCCGTCCTCGAGTCCGACGTTCCTGACCGACTCGAGGCCCTCCTCGATCGGCGGCGGACGGCGGTCGACGACGCCGCGGCCGAGTTGTGGGCGTCGCTCGACCGGTCGGACACCACCCTCATCACGGCCGCCGCTCGCGCGCTGTCGTGGTACTGCGAGTCGAACTGCTCGGTTCCGATCGCGGAGACGGTCTCGCCGGCACAGCAGCGAGAGATCCGCGATCGACTGACGGGTGACGATCGATCGACGCGCCGCTACATCGCCGAGTACGTCGCCGAACTGCCGGTCGCCATCGACGCCGACGAGATCGGTGCCGCCGTGGCCGACCTTCCCGACGAACCGCTCGTCCGAACGGCGATCCGCCTGCGCCACCTCGAGACCGTCGTCGACGAGTCGCTCCATACGACACTCGAGGACGCGCTGGCGGAACTTCGAACAGCATCGACTTCTAACTGACCGCAGTCCCGCGATCGGTCGATCCCGGTCCGTGTTCGCCGTCCGACTTAGGCGACCAGCCGTCGGTGTTGGACCTTCATACACCGATCCTGCACGACGGCCCGCCCATCGTCCTCCGCGCGGGTCGCCGCCTCGTCGTCGCGGATGCCCTGCTGTGTCCAGATGACCATCACGTCGTCGCGTTCGAGCGCCGCGTCGACGATGTCGCCGACCTCCTCGCTGGGACGGAAAATACAGACGACGTCGATCTCGTCGTCGATGTCCGAAAGCGAGTCGTAGACCTCGCGGCCGAATATCTTGTCGGCATAGGGATTGACCGGAAGCACGTCGTAGCCGTGCTCGAGCAAGTACTTTGGCACGTCGTGGGCCGCTTTCCCCGGCGTGCTCGAACAGCCGACGACGGCGATCGTGTCGTAGTCGAGGATCTCCTCAAGTTCGTCTGTGGAGTCGACTGGCATAGATGTCGCTACGCGTTCGAGCGATAAACGTGCCGTGGTCACGGAGGCCGTCTAAGCGGCCGCCGGAGGCGCGACTACGACGAGAAGCCGGCCGTCCGGACCGTAGGCTCCTCGCCGTCGGCCGATTCCTCGAGTTCGAGGACGCCGTCGAACAGCTGTTTGAGCGTGTTCATCGTCTGATCGTCGTGGGCCGTCGAGTCGATGACGTAAACGCCCATGGCGTCGGCGCTCTGGATTCGACCCGTAAAGACGTGGAGGAACCGGAAGACGGTCTGCAGATCGGAGTACATCAGCAGCGTCGAAACCGAGTGGAGGAGGACGCGGTTCTCGGTGAGCCCGCGGCCCTCGTAAAACTCTTGGAGGAACTCTGAGAGTTTGATTCCGATGCCGGTCATATCGACGGGTGAAGAGGCGTACTTGATCCGCGGATCGTCGTCGATAGTTCCGATACCGCGCTGTTTCGTCACGCAGTCGACGACGCCGACGTCCGGTTCGACGCCATCGTCGACGTGATCGTCGAAACTCTCGAGGACCTTGTCTGCGCTGTCTTTCGTGGTGACGACGATCGACCCGTCACCGCGATTCGCACCGCTTGCGAGAATATCGAAGGCGATCCGCCGCTTTCCCGTCAGTGGCGGGCCCGCGATAAGCACGTTCATCCCCGGATCGATCTCGACGTCCGGAAGGACATCTGCGAGGTCGTACATACCAGATACTCACATCCACCGCCGCCGCGACGACAGCCTGGTACCGCCCGCTCCAGCGTCCGGCGCGTTGTATGGAAATATGCGAAGTGGCTTATAGTACTTTTGATTAGAAAACGCGCTCGCAGACAGTTAGTACGTCGCGGCGGTCGATCGGGCCCCAGCAGCTTCGCGTACGCGCTATAACGCCGGCAGCTCGAGGGCGGCGCGGCCGACGATAAACGCTAACGCAGCGAGGAACATGCCGTACTTAAGTCGCGACTGGCCCGCCGTCGGATTCCGGAAACTCTCGTAGGCGGCCGCGAGCATGACCGCGTCGGCAGGGGCGACCACCAGCAGGTAGGCGACCCCGAAATCCCCGCGGACGTACGGCAGCGGGCTCGCAACCACGGCCACGGCGAGGAGGACGGCGGCGACGGTGAGCGCCCGGCGCTCGCCGATTGCGATCGGGAGCGTGTTCAGTCCCTCTTCGCGGTCGCCCTCGATATCCTCGACGTCTTTGACGATCTCTCTGGTCAGCGTTGCGATCGCCGCGAGGACGAAGAGAACGATCGCCGGGACGAGACCTCCGGCCCCGCCCTCGTGTACCGCCGCGGCTCCGAAGAGGAACGTACTCCCAACTAAGTAGGCGACCAGCGCGTTGCCGAGCCCGGGAAGTCCCTTGAATACCTCGGTGTAGGCCACCAGTGCGAGGAGATTGACCGACGCGATGCCGATCGCCAGCGTGGGCAGCGCCAGCGCGAGCGCGACCGCACCGGCGAAGAGGACGACGCTGAAACCGAGCGCGCCGCGCGGACTTACCGCCCCACGGGGGATCGCCCTGTCTGGCCGGTTGACTCGATCGATCTCGCTGTCGAAGTAGTCGTTGATCGCGTTCCCCGCGCCGACCGCGAGGCCCGTTGCCGTCACTGCTGCAGCGACCGCGAGCAACTCGCCGGTCGCGCCGCCGGCGACGAACGCCCCGATAAAGGTCAGCACGCTCGCGGCGACCACGTTTACCGGCCGGGTCAACTCGAGCAACCCGCGAACCGTTTCCCCCGCTGTCATAGGGTGGAGTGGTCAGGCGGCCCGGTTAAACGGTGCGATCCGTGGTCGGTGCGCTCGCTCGAGGGCGACCCGACGAACGCGACGCGGGGAGCCCGACCCACGCACGATCGGGTCGGCGGCTCAGCGCCACTGCTCGAGGTCACACAGCGCGTCGCCCTCGAGCTCGAGCCACTCGGTCATCCGCTCGTCGCCACTCGCGTCGGCCGGCACCGCGGTCCAAACCCGCTCGTCGTCGGTGAGTAACTCGAGCGCCGTTGCGCCGGACTGCGCCTCGTCGGAGGTGTGGGTCCCGTTCACCGTCATAGCACGGCCGGAGAGTCGGTCCCGATACCAAAGCCCCCCGCGGTGATTGTCACCGAGTGAAAATCTCCGGTCGCCGACCGTGTCATCCCCTGTCGGAAGCGCTGCAAATCGAGTGACTTATACGGACCCATCGGGAACGAAGCGGTGAGGGCGCTTAGCTCAGTCTGGACAGAGTACTTGGCTTCGGACCAAGCTGTCACGGGTTCAAATCCTGTAGCGCCCACTCGCAGACGGCTCGCTTCTCAACTAATACTAACCGGCCCGTAGAGGAATTGAGGTCTCGGTTTTCGCTTATTTCCCCGGTCAGCCGAAGAGGATCAGAATCTGATCCAAACGGGCGACGGGTTTCGACCCCGCTACGTCATGCGGTTTTCATCACAAACGTGAGGTGGTCGGCGTGACGGTTACGCTGGGGCCATCGGTCGACCATTCGACGTGTCTACACTGCGGAGCCCATGTCAGTGATCGATTCCGGCGCGTTTTCGGTGACGACGATGACCAAGCACATCGTTGCGGCTCATGTGATTCGTATGCCCGGCTAAGCCGTGGCTCCGCCGCGGGTCAACCCGTCTCGATTCCGGACCCGGAAACATCGCTTGGCCGCCACGGCGGTGAGCCCGATGTCTAACGGTTCGTTCGTCCGAGCGAGCGAACTGTACGATATCGAGAGTCGAACGCCCATCGCCCATCCCGCGACGCAGGCCACTGACGAGCAAGTTCGGCAGGCTCTCGAAAATTGGGGTGGATCGCGGTGAGCGTCGACGCCGATCGGGACGATCGCGACCTCGAGGCCGAGTTAGCGAGTTCGACAGCTGGCCGGACCGGTATCCCAGTCGATGCAGTCTGCGTCGGTTGCGGGCGGACACGCGTCAAGCGTGCGACGCTCGTGGAGATGGAAGTCGATCCCCAGACTGATCCATCGATCCTCGAGGCGACGGACTGTACGTCGTTCAAGCACGTCTGCTACGGCTGTCAGACCGTGACGTGGTGGAATCCCGTCGCCGTCCTTACTGGGCTACTCGAGAGCGAACGCGAGCGAGGTGAGTAGCGGTGTCGCAGGTTGAGACGACGCCCCACGAGATCGAGGGCCGCTGGAAGTGGCCCGACTGGGGCCGCGGTCCGTACGATGCCCTATCGTCGGTGATGCTCGGCCCGCCCTTCGAGGGCTACCTCGAGATCACGACCGAGATCGACGGCGAGCCCTGGCACCTCGAAGTCAGCTACAGCAAGTCGGGGTTTGCGCCGCGACTGTCGGATGGGATCAACGCCGAGCGTCTCTACGAGTGGGATATCGTGGGCCGTGGGCGCGGCGAGCGGAAGGCGTCGTACAACATCGGCCCGCGGTTCCCGAACATGCGCCACTGGGAGAGCGGTGAGCGGTTACAGCTCCCGTGGGAAAATCAGGTCGGGGAGGTCGACGGCGTCGACGTCGAGTTCCACACGAGTAACATCGAACCCGAGCGCGGCCTCGAGTTGCTACCGGAGTTCTTCGCGGCCGTGTTCAATCACGCGGGCGAGCGCGTGCATCCCGAGTACTTCCGGACCGAGCCCCACGAAGCGAGCCGGATGTGGGCGTACGAGCGGTACGTTCGGATTCGACGGGAGTGGGCAGAAAAGCTCTCGTCGGCTGGTGTCCTGCAGAAGGTCGCACACTACCTCTCCGACCTCGAGGGAGTGAAAGCCGAACTTCACATCGATAATCGGGAGGTAGTGAATCACCAGAACCGGCTGTTCTTGAACCCTACGTCGGCCGGCGAGCTACTGCCGGGCCACACCTACGGGCGGAAGTTCGAAATCTACCAGCTGAAGGACCCGGACGCGGTGTCGAAGGATCACCCGTCGTACCACCCAAAAGTGGAGGTGCTGGTCAACAAGTCGATGAACGACAATGAGGCGTGGGCGTGGGCCGATCGTCACGAGGTGACCGAGCAGATCGAGGAGACGCTGTTGAACGCGCTTCACTGGGAAGATATCCCGCTCGGTCCCGACGGGAGCGGCGTCTACGTCCCCGACGATCACTTCGACGCGGTCGCCCGCGATGACCTGGTCGAACTCTACGAAGACCCCACGCCCCGCCTCGAGGCGAAGACGGATCACCTATTGATGACGACGCTCCGAGATATGGGCGAGACCGCTCGCGACGTGACCGAGACGGTTGCGACCGACGGCGGTGGCACGGTCGACGATCTCGCCGACCAGCTGGGGAAACACCCCGCGACGATCTACCGGGCGATCTCCGACCTCGGCGAGATCCTCGAGCTAGATCGGGGCGACGTATCGTTCCGTGCCCGGAAGTACCGCGAGGAACTCCGGTCGCTCGTCGAGTCCGCCGAGTACGCGATCGAGAGCTACGCCGATCGGATGCAACACATCATGGGGCTGGCCGATCACGTCGCCGGGTCCTCTCCGTTTCAGGAGTGGCTCGCGAAAAACGGTGCCGACCTCGAGTTCGACCAGGGCGAGCCCCGCCGGATGCGGATCGATACAATTCTCTCTCGGTTGAAGTCCGATAGCTTCGAGAACGTCCAGACGATCGCCAGCGAGGCCCTCGAGAAATGGTCGAAGTCAGGGAACGATCCGACGGTCCTCCGCGGAGCTGAGTTGACCTGGAAGACGCCCGGCGGCGGGACTGAAACCGGGTTCGTTGGCGCGGTTGCAGATCGCTAAACCGCCCGTGTAGTGGTAACACTGCCGTTTTCGCTCTTTTCTACAAGTTCAGTTGCATAACAGCGGTGCCTAGGCAACGCTGGTTGTAGTCCATTTGTCGAGGCCGGGGTCGGAACCGTGATCGCACCGCAACGCCGGCGGGGTCGTTTCGCGCTTCGCGCGAAAGCCCCCTTGGCGGGTGTCGCCAAGGCGACAACGGCAAAAAATACAGTGTTGAACCCCCTCTCTTTGCAGAAGAAATCCAGTAGAAACACACGAAACAAGGGTATAGATATATCTGGTTAGAATAAGGTCAGCTAAACTAGCATGAACTCTCCGGAGGATGAGGAAGAGTTGACCTATGAGGGTATCCATGAGGTATCTGACCATAATCTTGATTTACTCTTTGAAGAAGTTCACAGAAAAGTTGAAAGCCAGGTTGAATTGAATAACCGGATTGAAGATCATGCCCGAAGTAGAGTGAAAATCATTTTTATTTTATGTGGAATACTCATAAGTTCACTCTCGTTAGTAACGTCAGTAATAGCGTCAAATAATGTGGGTGTTTGGCGAATAATTGCTAATATGGGTAATCAAACTTATTACACCCTAATGGAGGTGTCTTTTATTGGTGGAAATTTGGCACTGATTCTGATGGGAGTTCTTTTCATACTGCTCTTTGCATATATCGGAGCAGCATTTGGGCAACTGTTCGTAATTTCCCTATATTGTAATCTATCTGCTGCAAGAACCGCATTGGTGAGTTCATCTGCTTCTACTGGTAGATTACAAGATAGTATCCATGACGGATCCAACATGAAGGAGCCAAAAAAGTGTATTCTCTACGATTACGCAGACACTATTGCTATGAATAATATGATCCTCGAAGAAAAATGGAGAGATAAGAAAGAGGGGGATCAGTATATGATCCGTGCTTTCACCAATATATTCGCCCTTTTTATTGTTTTTTACTTTGTATTTATACTGCGACATTCAGTAACTATATTGGGTGCGCTTTCGATATCGGTTTTGTACCTTTCGTATAGGGCAGCAGTGGTATTTGGATATTTTGAACATACATCTGCCGGAGATGTAATAAAAAATATCGCGGATAATTACATGCGGTTGCGCCACCAACGTTAGAGAACCCCCTGATGAGATCATATTCTGAAAATTGTTCACCTACTCTGTGCAGTACACGCAGATCACGCGCGTTGCGCGCTGTTATATATATGCCTCCGCTGGCCACACACCGCGCGCCCATCGGTCGCGACGCTCCCGGTCGGGAGCGAGCAATGAGTGGTGGGCCAGTGTTCACTACACTAAAGGGAGGTGGTTGAACGTTTACACTTGGACATCGCCGCGCTGTCGTGCGATTACTGGTTCGGCGGTGTTCAAGAGATCGAACCGACGGAAACGCTCCGTTCCAATTGGAAAGGCAAGGTTCAGAAAATCTTATACCAAGGCGGGTTGCCGCCGGCTGCATGGTGCTGTACAAGCTCCGAAACTTGGACAAGAACTCCGCTGGCGTCACGCTCCCGAAAGGCGATCTCCGCATCGAGGGCCTTCTCGACGAAGATGGCGATCTCGAGGGAGAACATCACGTCCATATCCGCCACGTCGACGACGGGGAGTGGTCGGTCAAGCTCGTCGAGGAGCTCGAGTCGGAATCAGAGCCACCGAAACGGGGTCTTTGAATCCAACCCCCTGGGGTTGCTCGCGAATGTATACGGAGACCTCGATGTATGCACCCTGCCGTGGGCGATGGGCTCGTGAGGTGCATAGAATCGGGACCGATCCGTCTGGCCCCCGCCGTGATCACGCCGTACTCTCGAACCCATTCATAAAGGACCGACCGGTCGCTCACCGGCGAGCGACGCGAAGCGACCCCCCATGCATACCCTCGTTTAAACCATGACCAAGCGCACCAGTCTGAAACTTACGGATGACCGGCAGCGGAAACTTGACCGTGCAAGCGCGATCGTCGCCAAAGACGAGTACGACGATCCGCCGATGTCTGTCGTGATCGATGCAGCGTTAACCCATTTGATTGAAAGTGAAGAAAATGTCAAGGAAGCTAGGAAGAAGTATGATCCAAAAACTATACAGGACATTTCGAATACGTCGGTTCTAGGCCTGAAATATAGGACAAGCATCGAAAGTCAATGGAGGTAATGCAAGTCAGAAATCGTACTCGCCTTCTGAGGCCAACAATTCTATCTGTTCTTGATAGCCATTCCTAATAGTTTTCACACCCGCTCTACTAACATCTGCAACCTCTCGTTGTGTCTTTTTCTCGTTGTTCAATAGACATGAGACATAGAGTGCAGAAGCTGCAAACGCAGTTGGTGATTTTCCAGAGTACAACCCATGCTCTTCAGATAGATCTAAAATTTCTATAGCTGTTTCCTCCACTTTATTACTTAAATCTAGCTCCTCAGCATATCGAGGAATATAGTCTCTGGAATCTACAGGGCCGGCTTTCAAATCTAGATTCTCGACTAAATCAGAGAACGTTCGTTTTAAGGGTCCTTTCCCAATCTCACCAGCCCTTGCTATTTCTGCCGCAGAGTACGGTTCGTTTTGTGTTCGACAAGCTGCATACACAGCCCCACAAGTCAAATCGCACAATCTATGTCGTTGAATAACCCGCTTTTTTAGTGACCTTTTGTAAATTGCTTTTGCCACTTGGCTTATCTTAGTTGGAAGGTCTCTCTTATGACATATTTTCTCTATCTGGTAGTGAGCGACTTCAAGTGTCTCTTCACCCCATTCTTTTGTCCCAACATACTGTTTTAGCAACGATTCTATTTTGTCATCTTCAACGTCCTGAATCTGTTCGTACATGTTAATTATCTTTAACTAATGTATTCAGAAGTAAAGTGATTATCACTATGAGAACGGCTTTATTCGTTTCCAAAATGAATAGTACCGCTTCTGAAGCAGTTATCCATCCGGCATATACAGAACAACTCAAAGAAAATATGAGTAGCATAGTTAGACCGACCGCAGCCAAGATCAGCCCCGACGAACCGGCCAGTTTAAGTAGGGGGGTTGGGTCCCCTGTTCTAAATGACCGCTTCTTACTCAAGTACTCCGCACTGGGAGCATCCACTCTCACCAGTGCGGAAACAAAATGCCGCAAGTCCGGTCTCCCGGTGGATGTTCATACACGTCAGTAAACTATCCATGCATAAAAATGGCTCGGTCAATTGAAGCATAGAATCTGTATTTGCCTATATCACCCAGTAGAAGACGTTTACCATCTTTCTTCGGGTATGCACTACTGACCGGTTGAGTGACTATTCTATTTCCCCAGCGTTGAGTTCATCTGAGAGTGATTTCTGGCCTTTATCCGTAATCCACCATACGTATGTTCTTCCTGCCTCTTTCGACCCGAGTAAATTTGAATCTGAAAGAGGGTGCAATCGCTTCAGAATTCCTGAATTCGAGAACTCAAAGTGATCGGCTACCTCTGCTGTCGTTACAATTGGGTCTGAAGACGCCTCCACAAACTCTAGAATCTGTTTATCGTCTACTGTTTCCTCCCGGCCTACCATTGCTGTTTTTGGCGTAATCCAGCCCCATATGATGATAGGGTTTGTAATATCTATACAGAAACTAGATTATATATGGCTATTAGTTTCCACATAAGAACTAAGTGGTTTCCATATAGAACCTATTTCACAGGAAGCCAGACGGACCCACCGCTGCCCGGTCGGGTCCTCAGCGAGAATGCGGACCCGGTGTTAGGGCCACCGGCCCGCCTGGCTTCCGTAGATAGGTACGGAAGCATGCAAACGCACGATACTGCGGGGGATAAAGCCCTCGTTCGACCGAGTCAGACGTATCGACGAAGAATACTCTCGCGGGTTCAGAGAGAGCGAACATCAACGCGATTACCGAGCCTGTCCTGCGGTTTTGCTTTCCGGCCAGTTTCCGGTCACTTTCCGGCCACGGGGTACAGTCCGTCTTTCCGCTGTTTTCAGCCGGCAGAGCGGATATCGGTGTTTTCCGGCCACCGCCGCTGTAGGAATATAACCCGACCGACCGTTCTTCCGTGTATGTCTGTGACCCTGACTGAAGCGCTGCCAGATCCGGCCGTCCTACTCGGCGGCTGTGCTGGTACGGCACTACTTCGGAGCGCGCTCGGAGTACCGGGTGGTGACCGATGAGCGACGAGTTCCTCGCGCTCGAGGCGCAACTCGAAGTCCTCGAGCGGCAGGCGGACGCGGTCGAACGACAGACCGAGGCTCTCGAGGCGATCGCCACGGAGATGCGGTATCAAAACGCGGCGCTGTGCGAGATGGTCGCCTGTCTTGCCGATCTCTCGGCTCGCGTCGACGAACACCATATGCCGGACCACCCGCCGCACGATCGGTCCGGGCCCGCGCTACAAACGTGGATTCACGATCGCCTCTTCGAGCGCGACGAGCTCGAAGCCGATCGCCCTGAGTTCCGCTGGGGAAGTCCGGAGAATTGGAACGGTGGTGGTTACGATGACTGACGACCTCGAGCCGATCGCCCCACAAGAGGCGGTCGAACTACACCTTGATGCGATGAAGGATGGGTCCGCGGAGTGGACCCAGACGAGTCACAAAAGTGACCTTCGGGCGTTCGTCGAGTGGTGCCAAGAAAAGGGCGGCATCGACAATATGAACGAACTGAACGGCCGCCACCTCTACCAGTTCCGCGTCTGGCGACGCGAAGGCGGCTACTCGAACGGGAAAGACGGGGAACTCGCGAAGAAGACGCTACATTCGAATCTCACCACGGTTCGTGCGTTCCTTCGGTTCTGTGGCGATATAGAGGCTGTTCATGAGGATCTGTATCTCAAAGTACCCCTGCCGGACCTCTCAATCGGCGACGAGGTAAGCGACAGCAAGATTGTCCCCGAGCGGATTCCACCGATCCTCGAGTACCTGTCGCGCTACGAGTACGCAAGCCGGGACCACATCATTTGGACGTTGATCTGGGAAACCGGCGCACGTCTTGGCGGCGTCCGTGCGATCGATCTACAGGATTGCGAACTCGACGGTCGCGACCCCGGCATCGATTTTATCCACCGACCAGATACCGATACCCCGCTGAAGAATGACGGGCCCGGCGAACGGTATAATCGGATCACCGAAGAGACCGCTCGAGCGGTACAGGACTACATTGATGGGCCGAGAGTGGACGTGACCGACGACCACGGTCGCGACCCGCTCATTACGACGAAACAGGGGCGGGTGAGTCGGAGCTGCGTTCGCGATACGGTCTATCGGTGGACGCGACCGTGCCACCGCGGCGAGGACTGCCCGCACGATCGCGACCCCGAGACGTGCGAAGCGATCGACCACACGCATATGAGCAAGTGCCCCTCGAGCCGGTCCCCGCACGATCTCCGGAAAGCACGGGTGACGAAGTACCGGAACGACGGCGTCCCTCGCGGTGTTGTCTCCGACCGACTCGACGCTTCCGAGGAGATCCTCGATAAACACTACGACCGCGCCAGCCGACGTGAGCGAGCAACGCGACGCTGGAAAATAATCAACAAATGATGTCCATGAAAACTGCAAGCAAGCAGGTAGATACGATCGCGACACCTAACCCCTGTAGCGCCCATCTTGTTCCCGTTTGGTTCGGGACGAACACCACTTCTAGAGTAGAGGCTGTGAGGGGACTCGCTTTCGGCCGTTGCCTGTTCTGAAACAGGAGCCAAATTGGATACAACGCGGGAACCACGACGCTCGGCGAGCGCTCTCGAACGAGGACGTTTACGCCGACGGTGGATTCGCTCGGTCCGCGAGCGGAACTGCGTGTCGGCTATAGTGTCACTCAATCGCGAACCCGGTTGCTGCGATCACGAGTCCTGCGAGCAAGAGTGGATAGCCAGGGTCGATAGCTAGCCCGAAAATCGTAACGTGAAGCCCGAAAACCATCATTTTGAGTCCGGATTGCTTTGATTGTCCTTCTGACATTCGATTCGGAAATCCGGCACCAGGATTACCAGTGTTTGGATTGCCGGCCACGGTCGGCCTCGGCCCGCGATCGCGACTCGAGCGCTCAGTCGTCGGCCGCGAGCCACGACTCGAGCCGGTCGACGACGGCTTCGGCGATGGCCTCGCCGATTCGGTCGGGCACGTCGGAGAGGTCCCAGACGTAGTCGCCGTGCCGGGTGACGGTCATCAGGTCGACGTAGCCGCGGCGGTCCAGTTCGAGCAGGAGGTCCTCGAAGACGGATTCGTTGAGGCGACAGCCAAGCGCGTCCTCGATGGCGTCGGTCAATCGAGGCGTCGTCGCGACGGTGCTGTCCTCAAGAGCGGCGTCGGCGATCGCGGGGCCGGTCGTCGGTATCGACGGAGATGGCGGCCGATCGGTCATGTTCGGACATCGGTTGTGCCCGTGGTAGTAATAGGTCTGGTGATAGTCACGGACGCGCGAAGACGGTGGATCGATGTCGATGTGAGATCGCCGGCGGAACTCGGTCTGCCGTGTTCAACGGCGGGTGACGATTACATCGGAGAACGATTGAGCGGCCGTGCGATCCTATGTGGTAGCGCCTCGAGCGCTCTGCCGGTCCGAAAACGGTGTTCACACTGACGGCGGAGAATTTCCGTACTCTCCCGGTCGGTTCGGTCACGTCGTCCGCTCGCGGCGCTTGGTGGCGTTTGTATGGCTGTGGGCTCTCGTTCTACATACCGAACTCTTACAGTAGAACGAGTCGTGAGTCGCCGCTCGTCGGCCGAATTGTTCTCTCCCGGCGGCCGTCGAACTGGACCGGCTCGTTACTCGTCGGGCGGTTCGTTGATGATGACGACGGCTTCGCCGTCGATGACCGGCTCGTCGTCCTCGCCGAAGACTCGCGTGTGCAGCCGATACCGATCGCCGCCGAGGTTCTCGACGATCTCGCACTCGGCGGTGACCGTCTCGCCGATCTGGACCGGTCCCGTGAACTCGAGGTCCTGCGAGAGGTAGATCGTCACGCCCGGCAGTCGGGCCAGCGCGGCGCTGATCGTGCCGGCGACGAGAGTACCGTGAGCGATTCGGCCACCGAACTGGGTGGCGTCGGCGAATTCCGACTCGAGGTGGAGCCGATTGGTGTCGCCGGAGACCTGCGAGAACGCGGTCACGTCGGCGTCCGTGATCGGTTTGCCAAACCGGACGTAGTCGCCGACGCCGAGCGATGCGTACTCGTCCGTCGAGCGCTCTGAGACCCAGGTTTCGTCGCCGAACGCGACTTCGGAAACCGAGTCAGTAGTCGTCGCCGGTTCCGACTCCGGCGGTGACGGCTTCTCGTTCGAGGAGAGCCCCATCACGGCGAGGAGGGCGTTGTTGGCCTCGAGATAGCTATTGAAAACGTGTTTCGAGATGCTCGTCCAGTCGGCAGTTGCTGGCGCGGAGTCGACACCGTCGGTGTCCGGGCATTGACTACTCATAGTGATGGAGTGGGTTTCGTCGACTGTGCTGCTTCCACCTCAGTATAGGACAGTTACTGCCTTCCGGGTATCGCCAAATCACATTGGGTTGTTGACAGTGACTGTCGTGTGGCTACCAGAGTACCGCGCTCGAGAACGACCCGACCTCGCAAGCCGGTATCGAAAGCGGGGCAGTTCCGTTACGTCCCGAATGGTCCGTCGAGGAACCGCGTCATCGCCGCGTTGAACGCGTTCGGTCGATCCCGATTGACGAGGTGGCCCGAGTCGGACAGTTCCACCCGATCGCCGTCGGCGACTGCCGAGACGATCTGCCGGCCTTGGCGCTTGACCAGCGGGGCTTCTTGCTCGCCGTGGACCACGAGTGTCGGCGTTTCGACGTCGGTCAGTTCGGGCGGGTCGTACCGGTAGAGCGCGTCGAAAATCTTCCGGAACTCGGCCGTCGAGATGTCGCCTACGTTCGCGATCGCGTCGGCTCTGACCTCGGGATTGACCGACAGCCACCGCTCCCCGGTTGCCACCTGGATCGAGTACAGCATCGACTGGAACGTTCCCGTCGGCCCCGAAAGCGACAGCGATGCGGTCAGCGCCGGCACCGGCGACCAGAACGGCTTCAGGACGACCGGGACGTCGATCGGCGGCATTGATCGGACCGCGCCGCCCATAACCGCGCTCGTCGCGCCGTCAGGATGGCGGTCGAGGAACTCCTGGACGATCATCGAACCCAGCGAGAGCCCGCAGAGAGTCGGCCGCTCGATCGCGAGAGCCGACAGCAGCGCCTCAAGGTCGTCCGTGAAGAGTTCGATCGAGTATCGATCGGGCTCGGTCGCGCCGGTCTCGCCGTGGCCGCGAACGTCGAGGGTGACGACCTGATAGTCGTCGGCAAAGTGCTCGACCTGTGGCCGCCAGGCCTCACCGTTCATCCAGCCGCCGTGGACGAATACCAGCGGCGGGCCGTCGCCGGTCGTCTCGTAGTGGATCCGGCCGTCCTCGAGCGCGAGTTCCGCCATGCCTCCCTGTGAGCGCCGCGCGGTCTTAGAACGACTGGTTGCGTTGGCATAGCGTGAGAACGGTCGACGACGGCACCCTCGGATAGCTCGCGGCCGCGCTCACCGCTCAGCGCTCGAGTCGGTGCCGAGCCAGCGGTCCCAGAATGAGTCGAAATCAGACTCGTCTTCGGTGAGGCGATCCCACTGCGCGAGGCCGCGTTCCTCCCGCGACCCTGGAATCGTGTTGTCGAGGACGAGCGCCGCGAGCCCGCCGACGGCCATCCCGGTCGAACCGATAATGTAGATCGTGTCGACGACGGCCTGCGCGGCGGTCTCGAGTGGCCCCGCAGCGGCCGTCTCCGAGACGCCGATCGCGGCCAGCAACGGATCGATCGCGTCGACCAGCGCCGCGACTGTTCCCTCGAGACCCACGGCCTCGCGGAACGCGATCGTACTCTCGAAGTTGCCCATATAGGCCGGGATCGCCAACCCGACGAAGAGCGCAAAGCCGATGACGAAGGTGTTCCTCGAGGAGTCGAGATCCACGTGGCGCAGGTTCGAGATACCGACGGCGACGATCTGGCCGAACATGGCGATGAAGAGGCCGCCGACGATCGGGTCCGGGATCGTCGCGATCAGCTGGCCGAAGTAGCCGACGAAGCCGACCACGAGCATGACGGCGGCCCCGAGTTGGACGACGTACCGGGAGGCAACGCCGGTCAGCCCGATCGCGCCGATGTTCTCGGAGTAGGAGGTCGAGCCGGAGGTTCCCATGATCCCCGAGAAGACGTTCATCAGCCCTTCCATCCCGATGCCGTGGTTCATCCGCTTCTCGCTCGGCGCGCCCGACCCCGAGAGGTTCGCCACCGCGTAATAGTCGCCGATGCTCTCGACCATCGAAGCCAACACCCCGGCGAACATCCCGATGACGAACGCCGTCGTCACCTGCGGAACGCCCCACTGGAAGGGATAGATCGGGAGGAGGAAGCGGCTGTCCGTTACCTGGCCGAGGGGGACGTAGCCCGGGTGATCGCTTCCGAGGACGGGATCGATCGACACCGGACCCAACGTCACGTCGAGCGAGAGAGCCGCGGCGACGACCCACGCGATCACGAGCGCGAGGATCACCGGGTAGAGACGGAACGCCTTGTGCCGAACGTCGAGGTACTGCGAGAACAGCAGGATGAGGCCGAGCGTGAGACCGAGCAGCCACCAGCTCTGGTTCGCTGCCGTGATCTGGGGGGCGCTGAACAGCGAGAGCCCGATCAGTGCGATCGTCGGTGCGACGACGACCGGCGAGAGGAACCGGCGCAGTTTCCCGACCAGCCCGAAGTACCCCATCGCTACCTCCACCGTGGCGGCGACGATGATCGCACCCTGTAACTGCAGCAGTGCGGCCTGCCAGTCTGGCTGTCCCGCGACGCCACCGGCGGTGACGACGCCGACGATCGCCAGCGCCGGCGCGAGCATCGAGAACGGCGCGCCCTGAACGATCGGATACCGGTTCCCGAACGTCGTCTGGGCGAGCGTCGCGATCCCCGAGACGACGAAGAACGTGCCGACGAAGCGGGCGGTCACGTCGGAGGGCATCCCCATCGCCCCCGCGAGGATCAGCGGCACCGCGATGTTCGCCCCGACCATCGTCAGGTAGTGCTGGATCCCGAGGACGAACGATTCGCCCAGCGGCGGTTTGTCGTCGATACCGTACTCGATGTCCTCGCTGACGGCAACCTCGGAGTCCGCGTCGCTGCCGCCACCAGCGTCCCGATCGCTGAATTCGTCCCCCGCGTTACTCATAGTTCTCGTCGGATAACGAGCGAGGGCGCTGAAATGGATATTGATCCGGCGTCGCCGGCGTTTCGGTCTGTGTGAAAGTACTGTGAGGTGACCAGACGAGGCCGGACGGCGTCCGATCGACGCCGACGCTACCGCTCGTCCGCGGCCCGATCGGCCGCGGCGCGGACCGTCTCTGGCGACAGCGCCTCGAGGGAGACAACCTCGCCTCCCGTCTCACCGGCGACCAGTTCCGAGAGGCCCGCTCGGGAGTCGTCGCCGGCGTCGACGACGACCACGGTCGCGTCCTCGGCCGCGAGTCCACGCGCGGCCCGTCGCGTCGCGTCCGTCGGACTGCCGTCGGCGACGTTGGCCCGCCCGTCCGTGACGAGGACGACGACCGAGGCGTCGGTGTCGGTCCGCTCGACGACCTGCCGCGAGGTCTCGAGCCCCGCGGGCAGGGGCGTCCGATCGCCCGACGGGAGGTCCTTGAGGTGACGAGCCGCCAGCGAGACGCTGTCGGTCGGCGGCAGGAGTACGTCGGCGTCTTCGCCGGCGAAGGCGACGAAGGCGACCCGATCGCGGTGCTCGTAGCTGTCACGCAGTAACTCGAGGACGACGCCTTTTGCGGTCCGCATCGCCGGCCGCATCGAGGCGCTGGCGTCGACGGCGAAGACGATCGTTACAGAGGTCTCACCCGTTCGGACGGACTGCTGGAGGTCCCGCTTTTCGATCCGAGACTCGCCGCGGGTCGCGGCCGACCGGACCGACGCCGCGGCGTCGATCGGCCCTTCGCCGGACGCGGGCTCGGTGCGGACGCGAGCGCCACGGTTGTCGACGCTCGGGGCGGTGCTCGCACGCGCTCCCGTCGCCGCTGCCCCATCGGTGTTCTCGACCGTGGTGGCCTCGAGATCGGGTGCCCGCGCCTCGCCGATCTCGGCTCGCTGCTGGCCGGGGACAAGCGGCTGGACGGTGTCGTCCTCCGCGTCGTCGGGCGACTCGTCGTCTCCATCGTCCAACTCCGAGTCGGAGTCGCGGTCGCTCGAGCCGTCGGACCCGCCGTTGCCGGCTTCCGCTGGTGACTGGTTCGCCGACGCCGGTCGCTCGCCGTCCTCCGGTGGCTGCTCGGGGTCGGCATCGTCGCCTGATTCGCCGTCGGCGTCGTCGCTCGAGGGACCCCCATCGTCGCCGTCGGCTCCCTCGTCTCGCTCACCCTCGCGACGACCGGGTTCGTCACCGTCATCGGAGTCGGGGTCGGCTTCCGCGTCGCCGTCATCCGCGTCCGCGTCGCCCTCGTTGGACTCGCCGTCTCCGCTGGCGTCGTCCGGCGACTCCTCGTCGAACCGATCCTCGAGCAGGTCGTCCAGGTCCGGTTCGTCCTCGAACGGGGTGCTCCGGAGGCGGTGGGGGAGCGCGTACGTCGCGGCCTCGTGGACGTCGGACTCGATGACCGTCTCGCGGCCCTCGAGTGCGGCCAGCGTCATCGCGGTCCGGGCGGTCGCCACGTCGCCGCGGTGGCCGTCGACGCCGGCCTCGAGGCAAAGTTGGGCGATTTCTTCTTTGAACTCGGTCGGGAGCGAGACGCACGAGAGGCGGTCGCGGGCGGCAGCCAGATCGTCGCGCAGGGTCTCGGTTTCGGCGGCGTACGCCGTTTTCGGGTCCGTCGCGCCGCCGTCGGCCTCGAGCGCGCGGTCGATGATTTCGACGCGGTCGTCGATCTCGCGACAGCCCTCGACGGTGGCCTGCAGCGCGAACCGGTCGCGCAACTGAGGCCGGAGGTCGCCCTCTTCGGGGTTCATCGTCCCGATCAGGGTGAAGTTCGCAGGGTGGGAAACGCTGACGCCGTCGCGCTCGACGGTGTTGACGCCGCCGGCCGCGGCGTCGAGGATCACGTCGACGAGATGGTCGTCCAGCAGGTTGACCTCGTCGACGTAGAGGATACCGCGATTCGCCCGAGCCAGAAGGCCGGGATCGAAGTCGGCCGCGCCGGCCAGCGCGTCCTCGACCGAGAGCGTGCCGACGACGCGGTCGCGGGTCGCGCCGAGCGGGAGCGTGACGAGCGGGACGGGCCGCGTTTCGACCGGCAGGTCGGCTGGATCGCGGTCGCGACAGTCCGCACACTGCAGGTCGGGGTCGGCGGGCGAACAGCCGTACGGGCAGTCGGCGACGGCCTGCTGTTCGGGCAGGAGATCGACGAGCGCTCGCACGGCGGTCGACTTCGCGGTTCCCTTTTCGCCGACGACGAGCGCCCCGTCGAGGCCGTCGTTGGCGGCGACGGTCAGCAAGACTCGCTTCAGATCGTCCTGTCCGACGATCGCCGGAAAGGGGAGTGACGATAGCTTTTTGCCTCCGGCGTTTGCAACCATACTTGAGCTAATACAATAGAGGTTTAAAAACGCGATGACAACGATCGGGATATATACCGCGACGGAGAACGAACTCGGCTCGATCGGGCGGGCTGCCGACCGCCTCGAGGATATCGAACTCGTGGTCCGCTCGGAAAGCGACCTCGAGGACGAGGCCGCCGTCGAGGAGTTCGTCGAGGAATCGCGCGACGCCGCGGCAGTGATTTGCTGGCTGCACGGGGCCGAAGACAGCATGCCGGGCTACGATTACGCGACGAGCGCGCTCGAGGACGCGGGCGTCCCGCTGATCGTCAAGGCGACCGGCGACGCATTCGCCGTCGAGGACACGACGGTTTCGACGGCGCATCGTGAGCTGGTCTACGACTACCTCGAGAAGGGCGGGACGATCAACGTCGAGAACCTCTGTCGGTTCCTCGCCGCCGAGTACGAGGGCCGGGACCTCGAGTACGACGAGCCCACGGAACTGCCGACAGAGGGCGTCTACCACCCCGACTATCCGGGGATCGAGTACGAGGACCTGCTCGCGACCCACGACCCCGGGAAGCCGACGGTCGCGATCTGGTTCTACGAGTCTCACTGGACCCACGAGAACACCCGCTACGTCGACGCGCAGGTCCGGGCGCTCGAGGAGCAGGGTGCAAACGCCCTGCCGATCTTCTGTAACCCGGCAACGGACACCGACGAGCAGGAGGACGCAGAGTGGGTGACCGACAACTGGCTGCTCGACGACAGCGAGGCGTCGGAGATGCCTCGAGAAGGCGGCGAAGCCGCCGGTAGCGAGCCGATCGTCGACGCCGTGCTCTCCTCCTTTATGTTCTCACTCTCGATGGACGAGCGCGGCCGCAGCGCCAGCGATGAAGGCGATTCCGCGGAAGACGTCTTCCTCGATCGGCTCGGGGTTCCCGTCCTCCAGACGATCACGACCATGCGCTCGCGCCCGCGGTACGAATCCAGCGACACGGGCGTGATGGGCTTCGAACTCGCTCTCTCCGTGGCGCTGCCGGAGTTCGACGGTAACGTCATCACCCACCCGATCTCGGGCAAGGAGCGCACCGACGACGAGGCCGGCATCGGCTCCGCGCCGAAACACCACTTCCCGATCGCAGACCGGATCGACCACGCGACTCGGCTCGCGGTCAACTGGGCCGAACTGCGCCACACGCCCAACGAGGACAAGCAGGTCGCCGTCGTCCTGCACAACTACCCGCCGAGCGACGACGGGATCGGCACTGCGTTCGGCCTCGATTCGCCCGAGTCGACGGTCAACCTGCTCGAGGAACTCGACGCTCGAGGGTATGATTTGGGCGACAACATGCCGGACAGCGGACAGTCGCTCGTGGAGAAACTGACCGCGCAATTGACGCTCGAGGACCGCTGGGTCGCGCCCGAAGACGTTTGCGATCTCTCTGTCGACGTGGTATCGCCGGAGACCTACGAGGGCTGGTTCAGCAGCGCCGACGAACGCTTCCAGGAGAATATCGTCGAGGAGTGGGGCAACCCGCCGGACCGCCCGTTCGCGATCCCGGGCGTCGAGTTCGGCAACGTCCTCGTCACCGTCCAGCCCCCGCGCGGGTTCGGGATGGACCCTTCGAAGGTCTACCACGACTCGGATCTCCAGCCGCCCCACGACTACTACGCCTTCTACGGCTGGCTCCGGAATTCCTTCGAGACCGACGCGGTCGTCCACCTCGGGACCCACGGTAGCCTCGAGTGGCTCCCCGGGAAGACGGTCGGGCTGAACGGCGAGAGCGCGCCCGACCAGTTGATCGACGACATCCCGAACGTCTACCCCTACATCGTGAACAACCCCGGTGAGGGGACCCAGGCCAAGCGCCGCTCCTACGCGGCCATCGTCGACTACCTGACGCCGGTCATGCGAAACGCCGGCACCTACGACGAGCTCTCGGAACTCGAGGAACTCGCGAACCAGTATCGCGAGGCCGGCATGGAGGACGCCCGCGCCGACGACGGCGAGCACCTCGAGACGCTGATCCGCGAGAACGTCGAGGAACTCGACCTCGCCGTCGAACTCGGGATTTCGGGGACGATCGACGAGCAGGCGGACGTTCGCGGCCCCGACGAGGCCGGGTCAACGCTCGCGGAAGGCGAAGTCGCGGGCGATGCGGTCGACGTTGACGAACTCGTCGAGCGCGTCCACGAGTACCTGACCGACGTGAAGACGACTCAAATCCGGTTAGGGCTACACACAATGTCCGAACCACCGGCCGACGAGCGCCTTGTCGAATATCTGGTCGCGCTCACCCGACTCGAGAATCCCGGCGCGCCGAGTCTGCGCGAGAGCGTGGCCGGCGTGCTGGGCGTCGACTACGAGCAAATGCTGAACGCGCCCGGCGAGTACGACGAGGCCCTCGGGATGACCTACGCCGAGGCCGCCGACGAAGTCTACGAGACCAGCGTCGACCTGCTCGAGACGCTGGCCGCACACGGCTTCGACGTGCCCGAATCGGAACGTGAAGCCGGTCCGGACGAGGAGGTGAACATGAATCTGCTCGTGGTCGACCTCGAGACGATCGGCGACGCGCGAGCGAAGTCGGGCGCGCACGACGACCTGCGCGAGGTGCTGGCGTACGTCTGCGAGGAGGCCCAGCCCCGCGTGCAGGGGGCCGAAGACGAGATCCCGCGCACCGCGGACGCCCTCTCGGGGGAGTACGTGCCTCCCGGGGGTTCGGGCGCGCCGACCCGCGGCGGCGTCGACCTGCTCCCGACGGCGCGGAACTTCTACACGCTCGACCCCCGCAAGGTGCCTGCGAAGGCCGCCTGGCAGGTCGGGAGCGAGGTCGCCGAGGGCGTCCTCGAGCGCCACTACGACGAAAACGACGAGTACCCCGAGGAGATCGGCGTGGTCGCCTGGGGGACACCCACCGTGCGAACCCGCGGCGAGACGATCGCACAGGTGCTCGCGATGATGGGCGTCGAGCCCCAGTGGACCGACGCCGGCCGGATCGACAACGTCGAGCCGATCCCGCTCGAGGAACTCGACCGACCCCGAATCGACGTGACGACCCGCGTTTCGGGGCTGTTCCGGGACGCCTTCCCCGCCGCTGCGGGGGTCATCCACGACGCCGTCGACGCGGTCGTCGATCTCGACGAGCCCCTCGAGATGAACTACGTGAAGAAACACGTCGAGGAAGAGCAGGCGGAACTCGAGGAAGAGGAGGGGCTCGACGAATCCGACGCCCACAAGGCCGCAAAGCATCGGGTCTTCACGACCAAGCCCGGCGGCTACGGTGCCGGGACGAACAAGGCCGTCGACGAGGGTAACTGGGACGACCGGTCGGATCTCGCCTCCGTCTACGTCCAGTGGGGCGGCTACGCGATGGGGTCGAGAGGGCGCGTCTCCGACGCCCACGACGCCTTCGAGCGCCGCCTCTCGTCCGTCGACGCGACGGTCAAACTCGAGGACACGATGGAGCAAGACGAGTTCGACTCCTCGGACTGGTACGCCTTCCACGGCGGCTTTATCTCCGCCGTGAGTGAGCTTTCGGGCGCGGAGCCGGCCGCTTACGTCGGCGACTCCTCGGATCCCGACAACGTCGACGTCTACACGAACGAGGAGAAGGTCCGCAAGGCGATGCGCTCCCGGGTCCTGAACCCCGACTGGCTCGAGTCCATGGAGGAACACGGCTACAAGGGCGCGGGCGACCTCTCGACGACGGTCGACGTGACGCTCGGCTGGGACGCTACGACGGGCGTCGTCTCGGACACGCTGTGGGAGGAGGTCGCCGAGAAGTTCGCGTTCGACGAGGATCGCCAGGAGTGGATGCGCGACGTGAACCCGTGGGCGCTCGAGTCCATTACGGACACCTTACTCGAGGCGATCGAACGCGACCTCTGGGACGCCGACGAGGAGACCGTCGACCGCCTTCGCGACCTGAACCTCGAAGTCGAAGGCGACCTCGAGGCCAGAACGACCAACGAGGGCGTCGGTGCGGACGCGGAGGTATCGACCGATGACTGACGGCACGGAACAGCAGGGATTCGAACAGGAGTACGCCGACCTCGGCGCGACGACGCAGAACGCGATGGAGATCGCCGAGACGAGCATGGACATCGTCCGCCAGTTCGTGCCGGACGAGACGCTGGCCGATCGAATCCGCCAAAAGTCAGTCCACTCGATGGGCGACATCGAGTTCCAGCACCTGATCGAGTTCACCGGGAGCGACGACCTCGGCGACGACGAGGACGCGCCGGTTCGGGCCGGCGCGCAGGCCGTGCTCGACGAGGCGACCATCGTCACGGATATCACCATGTCCAAGGCCGGAATCACCGGCCGCGGTCACGACTGCGAGAAGCGCAAGGCGATCGGTAACGGCGCCGAACTCGCGAAGGAGACGGGGATGACCCGAACCGCCGCGTCGGTGCTCGAACTCGACAAACAGGGAGCCTACGACGGCGCGATCGCGACGATCGGTAACGCGCCGACGGCCGCCTTCGCGCTGGCGGACTGTATCGAGAACGGCACGCGCCCGGCCGCAATCGTCGCGACCCCCGTCGGCTTCGTCAAGGCCGAGGAGAGCCGCGAGCGCATCCGCGAGATCAGCGAGGAGCACGGCGTGCCGGCGATCACGAACGTCGGCCGCCGCGGCGGCAGCGGGCTGGCAGCGGCGCTGACGAACGAACTGATCCACGTCGCGAAAGATGTGCGGACCGACGACCTTGACCTCGAGTTGACGGCCGAGGCTCGAGCGGCGAGGGTCGAGTCCGACAGCGAGGACGAATGAGCGACGAGTACGACCTCGAGGCGGGGCCGGATCCGGCGACGTTCGCTGCGGGGGCGGCGGAGCCGGATATCGACGAATCGACCGACGATCCCGTCTACGCCGTCGGCGTCGGCCCCGGCAACCAGGAGTATCTCACCCCTCGCGGGGAGCGAGCGATCCGCGAAGCCGACGTCGTCGTCGGTTTCACGACCGTCGTGGAGTTCGTCGCGGACCTGACCGACGCCGACCTGCTGACCTGCGGCTATAAGGACGAAGCCGAGGCGCTCGAGGAGTTCGGCGAGCGCGTCGCGGCCGGCGAGTCCGGAACCGCGGTCGCGATGGGCGACCCCAACCACTCGGGCTACCAGTTCGTCGGGAAGGTGCAGGACGCCGTGGAACGCGAGGATTCCGATATTCCAGTCCGCATCGTTCCTGGCATCTCCTCGCTCCAGATGGCCGCCAGCCGCGCCCGCACGCCGATGGAGGACACCGCGTTCGTCACGCTCCACAAGAGCGGCGACCTCGAGGCCGACATGGAACGCCTTGCGGCCGCCGCGACGGTCGACGAGCGCCATCTGCTTGTGCTCCCCCGGCCCTACGACCGGATGCCTGGAGATATCGCGGCCTTCCTGCTCGAGGAGGGTGCTGATCCGAACCTTGAGGCGCTGGTGCTCGAGAAGCTGACCCACGAGGACGAGGCGATCTACCGGTTCACGCTCGCGGAGCTGTCGGAACACGCCGGCGGGAGCGGTCCAGACGACACGCCGTTCTCCGATCTGGTGGTGCTCGCCGTTCGACAGCCGATCGAATCGAAGGCTAAAACGTCGGCACGACGCTGAAACCGACGATTCGCGTCGTCGATCCGTTGGCGTGCGTCGTGATCCGCCGACGACTCGACGCCGTCTCTTTCGTCAGTCTGCCAAGCGCCAGCCGAACTCGAGCCACGCGACGCCGAAACAGAACGCCAGTATACCGATCGTGGCCCCCGGAGTGGCACCGTGGGCGACGAGAGCGATCGGCGAACCGGCGAGCAGGACGACCGGGACGAGCGGCGCGCCCGAGCGCCGAAGCAAAACGGCGATCGCGAGCACGGCGACGAGGTTACCGACGGTCCCGACGACCGCCAGCAGGCCCGCGACGCCGTCGATCGGCTCCGTCAGCACGACGTCGACGGCCGCTGCGACGCCCTCTCGCTGGTCGGCAGTGAGGTCACCGGATTCTCGAATCAGGACGGCCGTCGCAATGCCGGCGATCGCTTCGAACGCGAGATAGCAGACGAGATACACTGCGACGCCGACCCGTCCGACGGTTGCGACGGTCCCGCGGTACTCGCTCAGCAATAGGTAGAGGCCGATCCCGAGGAGACCAAAGAGCGGTAACAGAAGCGCATGGACGAGAAACCACGTGTCCACGACCGGAGAGAGGGCCGCGAACGGCTCGTTGCCCGCGCTCGGATGGATCCACAGAACGACCGCGAGGAGAAACGGCGCTCCGACGAGGAGGAGCCCTCGGCCGACGACCCGCGGATCGCGGATCGATCTCGCAGTCTCCCTCGACTTCGATTCCGTGTCGGTCGTCATTCGACGGTCCCCATCGTGTGTTACCGCCGAGTACGTGTCAACTCATAAATCTTTAGCAGATCGGATCGATGGTATCGCGGGCGGTCCGTCACCGTCTCCGTTCGGTCTCTTCCGCCCCGTTTCACTCCGGAACGTCGCCGGCAACGACGTACTGCTCGTAGTTCGGCTCCTCGCCCCAGAGCACCGACTCCATCAGCGGCTCGTACTCGACCCGCTCGAGCCCGTGTTCTTCGAGTACGTCCACCAACTCTCCCGGCGGCCGGCCGTCGTACAGCGGCAACTCGTCGTGGATCTCCTGATAGCCGTCGAACGCCTCGTCGAAGTCCCAGTGACCCTCGACCAGGACGATCCGGCCGCCCGGACGGACGACTCGTTGCCACTCCCGAAGCGCCGCCGACGGGTTCGGCAGCGTCCAGACGAGGTGCCGGGCCGTCACCAGATCGTATGCGTTTTCGGGATCCGAGATCGATTCCGCGTCCCCGTTTCGGAACTCGACCGACCGGCCGCGGTCGCAGGCTTTCGCTCGAGCGCGCTCGAGCATGTCCGTCGAGAGGTCGACTCCGGTGACGTCGTGACCGAGTTCGGCCAGCAACAGCGAGATGACGCCCGTTCCACAGCCGACGTCGAGCGTTCGTCGAGGTGGGTCACCGGTCCAGTCCCGGAGGATCGACAGCCACGCGTCGCGCTGCTCGTCGCTGTGGATGGCGTGGTGGCTGTCTCCGTCGTACGACTCCGAACGGCCGTCCCAATACTGCTGGACGCGCTCTTTGACGGTCTCGTCGTCTCGAGTCGTCACGACTGGCCACCCCTGGTCCGGCCTGCAGATCGGTTCGAACCGATCCGACGATCTTCGAACGACATTGTTCCCTTCAATCGACCGTCGAACAAAATAACTGTTTCGAGAACCGGCACCGTGGTGAGACTCCGCGCGAGGCCACGGACGTCCCCGTCTCGATCGGCCGGCCGCGGACGGCACCCCTGCGCTGGAGCGACCGATCAGATCGGCCTCACTCGACTTGCTCGTACTCCCGTAAGACCGTCGAAACGGTGTTCTCGACCTCTTCGAGCGCGACAGCGTTGGTCTTTCGGAGGTCGTCGGCGTCGCGGGCCTCGCTCAAGTGCTGCAGCGCTTCCCGAAGGTGGTGCTCGATCTCGGTGTCACTCCCGCTTTTCCCACTCATAGTTCGATCCGACGGTCGTAGCCGACTCGAGCGGTTAAGTCCGTCGGTGGTGTGAATCGGTCGTACGCGGATAGCTCGGCCCGCAGCCCGGCGGGCGGTCACTGGCGCGCGGCGTAGAATAGGCCGGCCCTGTCCTTTTCCGAGTCGCGGCCGACGTTCCGCCATGAGCCCTACCATCGAAGTGAGCGAGGACCTCCTCGAGGAGATCGACAGCCACATCGCCGAGGGCGAAAGCCGCGAGGAGTTCATCGCCGAACTCGTCCACCACTATCAGGCCGAGGGCAACCTCCTCTGGGAGGGCTACGGCGGTCCTCCGTAGCGTCACGCGCTGAAACCGTCGGCGCTCTCTTACTCGAGTGCGTCTCTGAGCGCCGCTCGACGTTCGGCGAAGGCTGTGTCGTCGAGCACCGGCGTCGTCGACGCGAGATCGAGTTCGACCGCATCGGCCAGTTCGATCCAGGTTCGACACCCCCGGTAGCTCCCGCGTTCCTCGATGATCGTCGGCGACTCGAGTGTCGACACGCGGAGCAACAGGACCCGTAATTCGTCGTCCGGATCGTACTTGTCTCGTAGCCCCGCTGGCGTGTAGACGTAGTGGCGTGAGAGGGCCTCGAGGTCGTCGCTCGAGACGGCGAACTCCTCGCGGACCTCGGCGACGGCGCGAATCGGCACGCCGGCCTCGGGCTTAGCGCTCGCCCGGTGGTAGTAGTCCTCGTACCGGGACTGGTAGCGTGCTGGCTCCTGATGCGCGTAGGCCGGATAGAGGACGAACCGGCCCTCGAGATCGCCGGGGTCGAGAGTCGGATGCCGGACGAGCACCGTCTGTTCGCCATCGAGTAGGGCGTTGACCACGCCGGCGCGTTCTTTCAGCGCCGGGGCCGGAGTCGGTATCGCGTCGCTCATGACTGTCGGTCGATCGGACGTGCGCTCGCCTCAATTGGGTTGCGATCGTTCGAGCGGTCGATTCCGTCCGTTCCGACCGGTATCGGCAGCCCACAGTCGCCGTGTCTCGACGACGCCCGACAGGTCCCAACCGGAACAACCGGTAGCAACGGCGAGAGCGCGCCGTCGGTATACCCTCCCCCCGGACCATCCAATCGATGGGACTGACGCTGACGCCGGCGGCGCGAACGCGAAGCCGCATCGCTGCGTTCAGTCATCGGCACCGGATCCCGCTCCCGTCGTTCCGCTCTCGACCGTCTCGGGATAGCTCGATACGTCGGCGTACGCGACGAGGTCGTGACCGAGACGGCGGACGCGGTCGGCGACTGCGTCGTCCTCGATTCCGTCATCTGTGATCGTCGTACGGGAGTTGGGAACGGCGACCTCGGTCGGGAGCGGCCACGCGTGTAGCGTCCGGCTGACGGTCCGGAGGTGTGCGATCGCCGACCCGGGGAACTCACCGCCGGCCACCTCGAGTAGCCCGACGGTCGTCTCGGCGAACTCCTCGCGGCGACAGTAGTCGAGGGCGTTCTTCAGCGCCCCGGTGTACGACCCGTGGTAGTTGGGCGTGCCGAGCGCGACGCTGTCCGCGTCTGCGATCGTCGCACGGAGGTGATCGGCGTCCGACGGCTCCGGTTCGACGGCGTTCAGACTCGGGAGTTCGTACGAGCGGAGATCGACGAGTTCCGTCGTCGCTCCGTTCTCCCGTGCGGCCTCGAGGACCGATTCGAGAGCGATTTTCGTTCTGCTCCCGTCGCGCAGACTGCCACAGAGCGCGACGACGTGTGGTTCGTGTGATTCGGTCGTCCCAACCATCGTATTAGGGAACGATGTCGGTTGGCTAAAATGGTCGCCAAACGCGTATTTTATCCGTCGATTCGCAAACCGCGGGTGTTATCGCCGGACGGACGCGTCGTCGGACGACGTGAGCGTCGTCGGTGTTCCATCCGATAGGACGGCGACTCGATCGAGGTGGGCAGACATCGGCCGACGCTCGGCCGGTGCCGGCGGTGGCTGACGCATCGTTGCCACCGACGGATTCAAGGTCAGTTGTGCTAACGCAAATACAGTGATGGACGAGACCCGGACGCCGATGCGGATCGAACGAATCGCCGCGAACCCGGATCGATTCCCGGCGCGAGGACCATGAAGGGGTTCGTTCTCGGCGGCGTCAGTTCCGGCGTCGGCAAGACGGTGGCGACGCTGTCGATCGTACAGGCACTCGAGGACGCCGGCCACGCGGTGCAACCGGCCAAGGCCGGCCCCGATTTCATCGACCCGAGCCATCACGAGGCGATCGCAGGTCGCCCGTCTCGGACGCTCGATTCGTGGCTTGAGGGGACCGACGGACTGCGCCGAAACTACCGCCGCGGCGAGGGCGATATCTGCGTCGTCGAGGGCGTGATGGGGCTGTACGACGGCGACGGCTCGAGCACCGCGATGGTCGCCGAGGCCCTCGAGTTGCCGGTCGTCCTCGTGGTTGACGCCAAGGCGGGCATGGAAAGCGTCGCGGCGACGGCGCTTGGCTTTCGCGAGTACGCGGCTGCCATCGGTCGCGATATCGACGTCGCCGGGATCGTCGCCCAGCGCGCCCACGGCGGCCGTCACGAGCAGGGCATTCGCGACGCCTTACCCGACGATCTCGAGTATTTCGGCCGGATTCCGCCGAACGGCGACCTCGAGATCCCCGATCGACATCTGGGCCTCGAGATGGGCGACGAAGCGGCGCTTCCGAGGGACGCGCTCCGGGAAGCCGCCGAGTCGCTCGAGGCAGAGCGACTGGCAGACGTGTCGAGCGAGCCGCCAGCACCCGAGACGCCGTCCTCGACCGCCGGAGCCGTCGAAACGGTCGACGCCACGATCGCCGTCGCCAGCGACGCTGCCTTCTGTTTCCGGTATCCGGCGACGATCGAGCGCTTCCACGAACATGCGGAACTGGTGACGTTCTCGCCTGTAGCGGGCGACCCCGTCCCCGACTGCGACGCGGTCTATCTCCCCGGCGGCTACCCCGAACTCCACGCCGCCGACCTCGAGTCGGCCGGCACCCTCGCGGAACTGGGCGAACGGGCGAGCGAGGGGCTGCCCGTCCTCGGGGAGTGCGGCGGGCTGATGGCGATGAGCCGGTCGCTGACCACCGCCGACGGCGAGCGCAGCGAGATGGCCGGCATCCTCCCTGCGGACGTGACGATGCACGACCGCTATCAGGCGCTCGATCACGTCGAACTCGAGGCCACCGAGGGGACGCTGACCGCGAACGCCGGCGAGACGATTCGGGGCCACGAGTTCCACTACTCGAGCGCCGACGTCGACGGCGACGCCCGATTCGCCTTCGAAACGGCCCGTGGCGACGGGATCGACGGCGACCACGACGGCCTGATCGAGTACGACTCGCTGGGTACGTACGTCCACGTCCACCCTGAGAGCGGGGCGTTCGACCGGTTTCTCGAGCGTGTCGTGACGACGGACTGACGGTCACACGGCCACTCACGATTCTGAGAGTATAGTCAACTAAGTAACACGATCAGCCGAGTAGGGGCGCGTATGGCAGAAACCATCCAGCGACTCGACCCCCTGGAGCGAAAGCCACTGACTGACCGCACCTGCCTCGTCACTAGTTCCTCGCGCGGGATCGGTCGCGATACCCCGTTCGAACTCGCCCGTTGTGGTGCCGACGTAGCGATCAACTTTCGCTCTACGGAGGAACGAGCGCTCGAGGTGGCCGAAACTATCGAGGAGAACTGCGAGACGGCGGTGCCGGTACAGGCGGACGTCTCCGACCCGGCGCAGGTCGAACGAATGGCCGAAACGGTCCACGAGGAACTCGGTGCGATCGACGTGCTGGTCAACAACGCGGGGATTACGATCGACCGAACGTCCGAGGACACGACCGACGAGGACTGGCAGACCGTCATAGACGTCAACTTACACGGGACGTTCAACTGCACAAAGGCGTTCTACGAGGACATCAAGGCGTCGGAGCATAACTCCTGAGTAACATCTCGAGCGTCATCGGCCAGCAGGGCAACTTCCGGGCAGGGACTCGGTATCAACGGCGACATAGAGTGATAAAACCGGCAGTCCGCGGCGCTCGAGCCGACGGTCCGACGGCTCGAACGCGGGTCAGCGGCCCGTCGCTGTCACTGACAGTCGAGCTCGCTTTAACAACTCTCGTTGTTCTACTCCAACTTCGTCTGAGCAATCGAAGTTGCTCTATTCCAAACAAAATTGTTTTAGGGACGGGCTCTGTTCCAACGGGTGATGCCACCCATCGCGCTTCCACACGACGCGAAGGCCGGGCCGACCAAGTCGGAGGTCCGCGCCGTCGTCCGCTCGAAGCTCGCGCTCGAGCCGGACGACCACTTCGCGGAGGTCGGCTCCTGTACGGGGGCCGTCACGATCGAAGCCGCACAGCGAGCCGGGCGGGTGACCGCCATAGAACGGAAGGCC
Source organism: Natrinema sp. 74 (assembly GCF_046097095.1). Taxonomy (NCBI): domain Archaea; kingdom Methanobacteriati; phylum Methanobacteriota; class Halobacteria; order Halobacteriales; family Natrialbaceae; genus Natrinema; species Natrinema sp. 74. Next base: position 878,723 of record NZ_CP175698.1, on the reverse strand, counting down.
GAACGCCTCGAGACGACAGAGCAGAACCTCGCCGCGAACGAGGAGTCCGTGCGCGCGGCCGTCGAACTCCGCAACGCGGAAGCGCCCGAGGGACTGCCCGACGACGCCGACGCCCTCTTTCTGGGCGGGAGCCGGAACTTCGAGGCGGTGCTCGATCACGCCGTCGAGACCGGCGTCGACCGCATCGTGATGAACGTCTCGCGGCTCGAGGTCGCCGGGACGGCGACCGAGGCCTTCCGCGAGCGCGATCTCCTCGAAGAGGTCGTCCAGTTTCAGGTGAGCCACGGCTACGAACTCGCCGGCGCGACGAGTTTCAACTCGGATAATCCGGTCTACATGCTGGTCGGGAGCGCGACGACAGACGACGACGGTGAGACGGTCGCTGCCGATGGAGGGAGCACCCGCCAATGACGCTCTACGGCGTCGGACTCGGTCCCGGCGAGGCCGACCTCGTGACCGTTCGCGGGAAGCAGGTCCTCGAGAACGCCGACGTGGTCTACTCGCCGGGCCGCTTATCGCGGACCGTCGCGCTGAACCACGTCGCCGAGTCGAAGATCGGCGACCTCGACTTCCCGATGACGAGAGACGAGGAGAAGCTCCGGGCGGCCTGGAAGGAGGCCGCGGCGGAGATCGCCCCGAACGCGCGCGACGGCGACGTCGCCTTCGTGACGTTGGGCGATCCGAACGTCTACTCGACCTTCGGCCACCTGCGCCGGACGATCGACGCCTTCCACCCTAAGGTCGACCTCGAGATCGTCCCTGGTGTGAGCGCGGTGACGGCCTTTGCGACCGCGCTCGGCGTCGAGATCGAAGCCGGTGCAGGTCTCTCGCTCCGCGAGGCTGCAAGTGGGGCGAGTCCGACGGGACCGGATCGGATGATCCTCTTCAAGGTCACCGACGCGCCGGCGACCCACGAAGGGCTCGTAGACGCCGGCTACGACGTGACCTACGGCCGCCGACTGTTCATGGAGCAAGGCGAGACGCTCGTCACCGACGACCCCGAAGACATCGACGAGCGCGATTACTACACGCTCGCCTACGCCGAGAAGGAAGCCCTCGAGGTCGAGCAGGCGACGGCCGCCTTCGAGACCGACGGTACTGAGTCGGAGGTTCGATCAGATGGCGGCCGCGAGCTGAGCGACGACGAACTGGCCGCCCTCGAGCGCACCGAGGGCTGCGAAGGCGGCGATTGCGGAGGCCATCGATGACCGACGAGACGCCAGACGACCCGCAGGACGCGATCGACTCGGAAAGCGAGCGCCGCCGCGAGGAACTGGACGACCGGATCTTCGAGCACAGCGCCGGCGACGATCAGGAGGGCATTCCCTTCGTCGGGGCCGGCCCCGGCAACCCGCGGCTGCTGACCGTCGCCGGGAAAGAACTGCTCGAGGAAGCCGACCTCGTGGTCCACGCAGGCTCGCTGGTCAACAGCGAACTGTTAGACGAGTACTGCGGCCACGCCGAACTCGTCAATTCGGTCGGCAAGGACCTCGAGGAACTGATTCCCCTGATGCGGGACGCCTACGAGGACGGCGAGAACGTCGTCCGGCTCCACAGCGGCGACCCCGCGATCTACGGGGCCGCGCTCGAGCAGATGGACGCGCTCGAACACGAGGGGATCCCGACCTACTTCGTGCCCGGCGTCACGTCGGCGTTCGCGGCCAGCGCGACGCTGCGGACCCAGTTGACGCTGAACGAGGTCTCGAACCACGTCGCGTTCACCCGGCCGCAGGGCAAGACCCTGACGCCGGAGGAAGACCACATCTCCGACTTCATCGAGATGGGCGACGTGACGACCTGCATCTACCTCGGCACCCACGCGGTTCGAGACACGATGGATCGGCTGCTCGAGGACGACCACGACCCTGAGACGCCGGTCGCGGTAATCTATCACGCCTCGTGGCCGGACGAGGACGTGATCGTCGGCTCGATCGGTGACATCGCCGATAAAGTGGAGGAAGCAGGGTATCGTGCCTCGGCACTGGTCGTCATCGGCGACGCCGTGACCGGCGCGGGCTACGAGCGCTCGTTCCTCTATGGCGACTGGGCGAATCGCGGCTCCTCGGAAAACTCGGCTGAAACGGAGGCCAGCGATGACTGAGATTCGGTTTGATTGTTACTGCGAATACGGTGAAAGCCCCTGCCACGCTCGACCGGTTGCGACTCGCTGCGGTCCTCACTGCGTTGCGGTCCTTGCGTCGTCTCACCGGGCCGAGCGCGGCAGCCCCTTTCAGTCCCACCCCCGCGGTGGACCGGACGGGCTGGAGGAACGCGGACAGGACGAGTTTGCTACGATGGAGGCTTCACAATGAGTTCAGGAACTGAGAACGCGGATACGACGGACGACACCGGATCGGACGACGGCGGTCACTGTTCGACGCCGGATTCGGACGGCGAAGTCGCCGAGGAGATCGCGATCGTCTCCTTCGGCCGGAAGATGGACACCGCCGAGGAGATCAAGGAAGAAATCGGTGATCGCTACGAAGCGATCGAGATCCTCGAGTATCACGGCGACGTCTTCGAGGAGCACTGGGGCGAGTACGACTGTTTCATCGGGCTGATGGCCTCGGGGATCGCGATGCGGAAGACGGCCCACCTGCTCGACGACAAGTGGGAGGACCCTGCTATCTGCGTCGTCGACGAGGAACTGACGTGGGCGATCCCGATCACCGGCGGCCACCACGGCGCGAACCAGGTCGCACAGGACCTGGCGACGATGGGTGCCGTTCCGGCGATGACCACTGCGAGCGAGGCGGCTGGGAAGCAGGGCGTCGAGTCCCGCGCGAAGGCGATGGACACCCACGTCGTCAACGGTGATTCGACGGTCAAGACGAACCTCGCCGTACTAGACGATAACCTCGGCCCCGTCGAGCGACTCGAGGGGCCGAAGGCCGTCCTCGTCGGCGACGACGTGACGGTGCTCAAGCGAAACAAGGACAACGGCGTCGTGCTCGGCACCGGCAGCGTCTCCGGTGCCGACAAGGAGGCCTTCCTCGCCGCGTGGGAAGAAGCCCTCGAGCAAACCGACTACGGCTTCGCCGACGTCGAGTTCGTCGGGACCGCGACGCGAAAGGAAGACGAGGAGGGCTTGCTCGAGGCGGCCCAGGAACTCGATCTGGGCGTCGTCGCCTTCGACAAGGAGACGCTGCTCGCACACGAGGGGCCGACCCCCTCCAAATCGAAGGAGTTGATCGGCTGGCCGGGCGTCTCTGAGGCCTCGGCGATCGCCGGCGGAGCCGAACAAGAACTGGTCTTAGAGAAGCTCAGCTACGAGAACGAGGTCACGGTGGCGATCGGCAAATGAGCGTCGAGGATACAGCGACCAGCGGCGACGGCACACCCGACGACCACGGCACCCTCTCCGTCGTCGGCATCGGCCCCGGCCTGCCCGACCACATGACCATGCGGGCCAAGGAGGTCATCGAATCGGCCGACGTGGTCATCGCCTCGAGTCTCTATCAGGAGTTCCTGCGGGCCGACGGGACGATCCCCGCCGAAGAGCGAACCGACGAGGACGGAATCGCGACGCGCGAAGACGGCACAGAACAGGAGATCGTTCGCTCGACGATGGGCCGCCAGATCGAACTCGCCCGCGCGGCGTTCGACTACGTCCGCGAGGGGAAAGACGTGGCCCACGTCTCGGGCGGCGATCCCTCCGTCTACGGCAAGTCCGACCTCATCTTCAAGATGGCCGAGGAGGAGGACGCGACGGACGTGCCGATCGAGATCGTCCCCGGTCTGACCGCGGCGCTGGGCGGCGCGGCCAACGTCGGCGCGCCGTTGTGTAACGACTTCTGTACGATCTCGCTGTCGGATAAGTGGCGCGGCTGGGACGAAATCGAGGAGAAGTTGCGCGCGGCCGCGATCTCGGACTTCGTGATCGTCCTCTACAACTGCTGGCGCAACTACGAGAAGGCGGTCGAGATCGTCCGTGAGGAGCGGACCGACGACGCCTACGTGGCCATCGTCAACGACGCCGGCCGGAAAGACGCCGGCCGCAACGGCGAGAGCCAACACGTGACGACCCTCGGCGAGGCCGCCGACCACGACGACAAGGTGTCGGGGATGGGCACCTCGCTGATCATCGGCAACCACGAGACCGAGACCTGGCGCAACGACGACCGAACGTACCTCGTCACCCCGCGCGGCGGGCGTGACGTCGACGATTTCTAAACTACGACCATGAGTACGGACACCAACGCGGACGCTGACGACGAATCGACTTCCAACTGCGGTGCCTCCTCGAGCGAGAGCACCACCGAGACTTCGAGTTCCAAGTGCGGCGGGTCGAGCACCACCGAGACTTCGAGTTCCAAGTGCGGCGGGTCGAGCACCACCGAGACCGAGGCCTCGAGTTCGGGTTCCAAGTGCGGCGGATCGAGCACCGGTGACGACTCGAGCAGCTCGACGTGTGGTGCGTCCTCAAGTTCGAGTTCCTCGTCCTCGAGCTGCGGGGCCTCGAGTTCGGACGACGATAGTTCGAACGAACAGGAGGTCGGCGCGACGATCGAGGACTTCGACGCCGAGCCCGGCCAACTGATCGCCGTCGGCCTCGGTCCTGGCCACCCCGAGGGGATGACCGAGCGCGCGAAGGACGCCCTGCTCGAGGCCGACCACATCGTCGGCTACACGACCTACATCGACCTCATTCCGGACGAGATCACCGACGAGGCGGAGGACATCTACGACACGCCGATGTGCGGCGAAGTGTCGCGCACGGAGGAGTCGATCGACCGCGCGCTCGCGGGCAACGACGTGGCGATCGTCGGCAGCGGCGACCCCAACGTCTACGCGCTGTCCGGCCTCGCACTCGAGATCTTAGAGTCCAAGGGCGCGACGGCCTCGATGGTCGACTTCGACGTGGTGCCGGGTGTCCCCGCGGCCCAGTCCTGTGCGGCCCGACTAGGCGCACCGTTGGTCAACGACACCGTCTCGGTCTCGCTGTCGGACCATCTCGTCCCGATGCCGGAGATCGAGTCGCGACTGCACTCCGTCGCGAGCGAGAACTTCACGATCACGATCTACAATCCCTGGAGCCGCAAGCGCCGCGAGAACTTCGAGAAGGCCTGCGAAATCCTCCTGACCCACCGCGACCCCGACACGCCGGTCGGCATCGTCCACGGGGCCGGCCGCGAGGACGAACAGGTGATGATCACCGAACTCGGCGAACTCGAGGAACTCGGCGAGAGCGAGATCATCGACATGACGACGACGATCGTCGTCGGCACCGAGGACACCTACGTCTGGGACGACCGGATGGTGACCCCGCGGGGCTACGAGACGAAGTACGACTACTGAGCGACGATCCAACCAGCGAACGCCACCACTATGCCACGATACGAAGTCACCATCGAGAAGGACGCCTGCGACGGCATCTTCGCCTGTCTGACACGCGATCCCCGGTTCGTCGAGGGCGAGGACGGCCTCGCGACGATCGACCCCGGTGCGGATCCGGTCTACGACTGCGAGGGCGAAGTCATTGACAACACCGAGCGCGTCGTCGCGACGTTCGACGACGACCGAATCGACGAAGCGCAGCAGGCCGCAGCGGCCTGCCCGACGGACGCGATCGTCGTCCGGGAGGTGGGCGAATGAGCGACGCTGAGTCGGCGGCCGACGGCGAATCCGACGCAGGCCTCGAGATCGAAGTGCCGTCCGATCCGCTCGCCGGCCACCCCGCGACGGCGTACTTCTGGGGCCACGTCGCCGGGAGCGGCGACGTGTCCGACAGTGAGATCGAGGTCGTCACCAACGACGAGGAATCCGCGCAGGTGCTCGCAGCCGTCGCGGGCGGCGACGTAGCACACGAGACGACCACCCGCGACTACGCCCACGACACCTCGATTACGCGTACGGAGGACGAGTACACGCTGTCGATCGGCGGCGACGGAAACGCTGGCGACGACACCGGCGACGCCGGACTGCTGGGCCGCAGCGGCGCGCTCGGCCTTCCGGTCGACGGCCGCGGGAACTACCGCTTCGGCGCGTTCGCGAGCCACGATCGAGAACTGCTCCGGGGCCTGCTCGAGGGCTGTGGCACGATCTGCTTCAAGTCAAAGAGCGGGACGGTCGGCATCTCGTTCGTCCACGACAACCGGGAGCTGCTCGAGCTGGCACAGGAGTTGATCGCGGAGTGCCCGATCGACGCGCCCTACGACGACCTTTCCGAGACCTCGTCGGGCGGTTACTGGTTCGGCGTCGACGACGACGCCGCGCCCGACTTCGGCACGTGGCTCTACGAGGGCTGCGAGGCGACCGGCCTCTTCGCGCCGAGTCGCCGCCGCAAACTCGAGAAGAGCCTCGAGCAGGCCGAGGCGTACGACGAGTAGGCGAATGACCGACCGACACCCACGCTATCGATGAGCACACCCGACGAGACCACGCCCGCGACGGTTGCCGGCTTCGACGACGAGGCCGTCCTGCTGGTCGGCCACGGCTCCAGACGCGAGCAGTCAAACGAGCAGGTCCGCGAACTGGCGGCCGACCTCGAGTCGCGGCTCGGGATCCCGGTCGACGCCGCGTTCCTCGAACTCGCAAAACCGGCGATCGACGAGGCGTTTACGGGACTCGCGCCCGTTGCCGACCGGGTAACCGTCGTCCACTGCTCGCTGTTCGCGGCGAGTCACGTGAAAAACGACGTGCCGCTGGCGATCGAGCAGGCCCGCGCAGAACACGACCTCGAGATCCGAAACGGGGCGCATCTGGGGGTTCATCCGGCGATCCTAGACCTGTTGGACGACCGCGCCGCCGCGGTCGAGGACGAACTGGGCGTTGACCGCGAGGAAGACGACATCGCGGTCGTCGTCTGCGGCCGGGGCTCGAGCGATCCAGACGCCAACGGCGACGTGCACAAGCTGGCCCGGCTGCTGTTCGAGGGCCGCGCGTTCGACCGCGTCGAGGCGACGTTCATCGGCGTCACGGAGCCGACGCTCGAGGACACCCTTCACGGGCTCTCGAAACACCGCCCGGACGCGGTCGTCGTCCTGCCGTACATGCTCGGCGATGGCGTCCTCACCCAGCGCGTGCGCGACTGGACGGCGGAGTTCGACGCCGAGTACCCGTACGTCAACGCGCTCGCTGGCGACCCGTTGGGCACCGATTCGCGGCTACTCGATGTCTTCGCCGACCGCTGGCAGGAGGCCCGATCGGGGAGCGTCGAGATGTCCTGTGACACGTGCAAGTACAAGGTCGACCTCGAGGGCTACGAGGAGGACGTCGGCGGGGCGCGGGCGATGCTCCGCGCGCTCGCCCATCAGGAGGCCCACGCCGACCGCGAAGACGTCGACGACGAACCCCACAGCCACGACGCGCCCGAAAAGCACGTCGCGGTCTGTCTGAACCAGACCTGCGCCGAGCAGGGGTCGCCGGCGGTCCTCGAGCGCCTGCGCCAGGAAGCCCGCGACTCCGAGCACTGCGACGCCCGCATCACGCGGTCGTCCTGTCTGGGCCGCTGTGGCGACGGGCCGATGGTCGCGGTCTACCCCGACGGAATCTGGTACGGCGGCGTGGCGAGCGAGGACGCCGAGCGGATCGTCGCCGACCACCTCGATCGAGACCGGATCGTCAGTGATCTCGTCGATCAGACGCTGTAGCCACGCGGATTATCGCGGTATCCATGCGGAATCGCACGCGAAGTGACTGCGGATACGAACCCAATTCACCGACCAACTCATGAGCTGCCACGAAATCGAAGCACTGCGACTCGGACTGATGAACGTCCTCGGCGTCGGGGACGATAGCGCCCGCGAACACGCGGAGAACGAACTCGAGGGCCACCTCGAGGGCCCGATTCAGGGCCTCGCGGAGGCCGACAGCCTCGCGGCGGTACAGCGCCACCTCGACGCGGCGCTGGTCGACTTAGAGGAGGAGGTCGCCGCGATGGACGCCGACGATCCCGAATACGACTACACGCGGGGGCGGCTGCTTGCGGTCCGCGACGCCGAGCGCGCGGTCGAACGGCTGTCCGCCCAGGGCGAGCACATCGTCGACGGGCTCGGGGACGCCCACGACACCCTCCACGAGACGTTCCCGGTCGAGGAGTGACGATGAGCGAGACCGTACCCGACGACGATCACGAGACTTCGTTCCGATCGGCCCCGCTCGGCGAGATCGAACCCGCTCGGAGCAGACATATGTGGACCCGCTCCGCGGTCTGCGTCGCCGAGTCCAGTGACCTCGTCGTCACCGGCGAGTGGGACGGCACCGTCACCGCCCGCGACGCCGATTCGCTCGAGACGCGCTGGACGGTCGATCATCCGGACCACGCGGTGGGAATCGCGTCGCTCGAGGGCGGAAGCGACCCGACCGACGACGGCGACGAGGCAGCAACGATCATCGTCGCCGGCCGCGGCGAGACGGGCACGATCGCGGCCTACGACGCCGAGACGGGCGACCGGCGCTGGCGCTACGACACCGCCGACGACGTCGGCGACCCGACCGAGGACACCATCTTCTACCTTCCCTATGTCGTCGCGCTCGAGGTCGGCACCGACGCCGACGGCAACGATCGGCTCTACGCGGCCGCGCGTCGCTACGAGCGCGACGGCGAGATCCGCCAGTGGCACAGCACCGTCTACGCGTTCGACGCCGACGGTAGCGTCCGGTGGACCTACGGGACCGACGCCTCGCCGATCGCGCTCGATTGCCGCGCCGACGGCGAGCGCCTCGCAGTCGGCTACAACCGCTGTATGGGCAACCACGACACCGGGCTCGTCGTCCTCGAGACCGGGGGCGCGACGACCGAGTCGCCACAAACCGGCGGCGGCGACCTCGCGTGGACCTGGGATCCCGGCACCGAAGGCGACCGTCGGGTCGGGGACGTGTCGTTCGACGGGGAGACGATCGCCGTCTCGAGCCACGGCGACAAGCGTGGCTACTTGCTCGGACCTGGCGGGGCCGAGCGCTGGAGCGTCGACCTCGCGGTCGAGACCGAAATCGACGGCGAGACGCTGTATGCGTACCCGAACCACGCGTACGCGAACGACGGCCGGGTGGCGTTCGTGACCGGCAACACCTACGCGGTCGAGAGCCGCGAGACCGAACACCGGCATCCGAATGAACACCGGATCGCGACGTTCGACGCCGACGGTGAACTGCTGTGGGACGACGAGGTTCGTGGCTTCGTCCACGGTCTCGCCGCCGACGGCGACCGGCTCGTGGCACCCTGTGCGCAGAACTTCCGGGTACGCGATCCCGACACGCACACCGTCCGCCGGTTCGACCTCGCGTCCGGCGCGGCGAGCCGTGAGCGCGTCGACGGCATCGCCACGGCGGCCGCCGCCGGCCACAGCACCGTCGCGGCGATCGAGGAACCGGTACAGTATCACGACGAGGGGCGGACCCGCGGCCAGTACGCGCTTCACGTCGACTCGCTCGAGTAGCCGTCGGTCGGTTCGGACCGGTGGTCGCCTATTGTGTTGGATAGTCGCACACGCAAGGCCAACCCCCACAACGCCGACTCTCGTCTGTCCGTCCGTACCATGAGCGAGGATTTTACATCGAACGGCGACGGGGGGCATTCGTCTCTCGAGCGCGCCACGTCCCGTCCCAATGAGGGCGAGCAGACTGCGGGACCGCCGCCTCGAGTGATGACCGACGGCGGCCAGGCGGAGATGGAGGAGTCGGAAGACGAAGAGCCGGAAGACGAGGCCGAGACGAACGCGGAAGCGGAGGCAGCAGTCGAAGACGAGGGGGAAGCGGCGGAATCGGAGGTGGAAGTCGAAACTGACGAGGAACCGGAGGAAGAGGGAGAAGAGGAACCAGCGGAAGCGGAGGAGGAAGAGGAAGAAGAGGAACCGGAGGAAGAAGACGAGTACCACGTCGAAGGTGCCGACGAGGTGTACGAGAGCGACGACACGTCGGGCGTCCTCCATCTCGATCTCGGCGGATTGTTCTTCGACTTACTCGGACTCGAGGTTAATCTGGACCCGGTGACGCTGGACGTGTCGGCACGTCCGGGTGAGAACAACCTGCTCGGCAACCTCCTGTCGGCGGTGTCGGGGCTGCTCGACGGGACCGGCGGCATGATCAACAAGGCGAAATCGCTGTTGAGTAAGCCGGTCGAGTTCGTCCGGAACGTGCTGAACAAGCCCGTCGAGAAGCTCACAGGGCTCTTCGGTGGAGGCGAATCCGACGAGGCCGCTGAAGACGAAGACGAGGGCGAGACCGAGGGTGAGGCGGGCTCCCCCGGCCCGCTCTCGTCAGCCGTGACCCGCCTGAAAAACGGCGTGTCGGGGGCCGCGAGCTGGCTGCGAGAGAAGTTGGCCGCGCTCGTTCCCAGCTTCCCGACCGAGGAGATCGTCTCGGCGATCGTCAGCGCGATACTCGAACAGTTGCTCGAGCAACTCGAACCCCAACGCACCGACGAGACCCGCGGTGAGACGGAGCCGTCACAGGCGGAGGCGACATCATGAGTGATGATTCACTGACACAGCGGATCGATACCGAGAAGATCACCGAAAACGTCGACGTCGACGAACTGGTCGAAGGGACCGACTGGGAGGACGAGATCGATCGAGATAAACCGCTCGGCGAGGCGCTGGGCGGCCAGATCGGCGCAATCCTTGGTCGAGCGATCGGCGAGTCCCTCGGCCGAACGATCGGGAATATGGTCGTCGACGAACTGCTCAGTTCCGACGAGACGGCGGACGAATCGGCCGCGGAAGACGAGGAGGCAGGCGACGAACAGCAAGCAGAATCCATCGAGGAGGGCGAGGAAGACGAGTCGGACGAAGAAGCCGCCGAGGCGGGCGAAACCGAACCCGAGGCCGAGAGCGACGACGACGAGACGGCCGCGGACGAGGGCGATACCGACGCTGAGGGTGAAGGTGATACCGACGCTGAAACCGACGCCGAATCGCAAGACGACGTCGAGGACGAGGAATCGACCGACGAAGAACGGACTGCCGAAGCCGAGGAGTGATCCGCTGATGCAGGGACTCCGTTCGCACCACGAAACGAGTCGCGGTGATCGCCGTGAGTGACGACTCGGGACTGACGGAAGTGGTCGCCGAGGAGGTCGGCAACCAGCTCGATGCATCCGATATACTCGGCGACGGAAGCATCGAGGACGGTATCGACAGCGGCGAGGTCGGCGCTGCGGTCGGTCGTCGGTTCGGCGAACGGTTCGGCCGCGAAGTCGGCGCGGCGATCGGCCGGGAGGTCCACGAGACGATTGCCACGGGCCTCGACGAAGGGAACTCCCTCAGTGAGATCCAGGCCGACCTCTCGACGGCGGTCCGGGACGCCCTCCGCGAGTCGTTCGCGAACGTGGGTGGCCGTGACTCGCTCGAGTCGATAGCCGAGAGCGTGACGAAGGGCAGCGGTGCCGAGGACCTTCTCGAGGGCGTCGGAGGCGGTGAGAGCGACGAGGCGGCGGACGAAGCACCGTCATCGGCTGACGAAGGCGGCGAGAGCGGCGAGACGAGCGCCACAGAGGCGGTCAAAGAGGCCGCCGGCAAGGCCGGTGACTCGGTCAAGACGACCGCCAGCAGGGCAACAGAGACGGTCGACGGGGTCACCGGCGGCGCTGAGGCCGAGGAACCGGCCGACTCCGAAGCGACGGCCGAGGAGGTTGACGAGACCGATGAGGGCGACGAACCCGACGAACCGGCCGACGAGAACGACGAGCCCACCGAAGAACTCGAACCGGCCGACGTGGACGACCCATCCGCGGCGGACCTCGCAAATCTCAGAAGAGAGACGCTCGAGGACTTCCTCGGGGTGATGACATACAGCGACCTCCAGTCGGTCGCGAAGGACGTCGACGTGAAGGCGAACCTCAGTCGAGAGGAGATGACCGCGAAGATCATCGAGGTGGTGACGGACGAGGAGTCCGACGGCGACTCGGACTCGGAGTCGGACACCGAGGGAGCGGAAGCCGAGTAACGCCGCGACGCGTCTGTCCTCCTCGTGAGCGACCACGGACGACGGCGCGCCAAACCGATATCGAACACCTATGAGCGACTCACAACTACGGGAACGCGTCAGCGACGTACTGAACGAGGCCGACACATCGAGCGAGTCGATCGTCGGCGGTGACGATGCGACCGCCGAAGACGGCGAGGCGGCCCTCCTCGAGACGGCTGCCGAGGCAAACGATATCGTCGAGTCGACGGAACCAACCGAGTTGCTCGCGGCGGTCGGATTGGACGTCCTCGAGGACGGAAGCGAGCCGGAATCGATACCCGAGGCAATCGCCCGCGGCGAGGAAGAACGCGTCGAGGACCTCCGGCGGTTGCTGCGGCTGGCGAAGCTCGCCGACCGCGCGGGCGACAGCGAGTTCGAAGGCGCGGTCGACGACCTCCGTGCGACGATCGGGGAACGGGCCGATTCCACCGACGACGCCACAGAGCGCACGGCAGACGGAGACGAAGCGGACGGCGACCTCGCGGCGGACGCGGCCGAGAGAGACGGAAACGCGTCGGGGACGGCCGACGACCTCGGTGACCGGCTCCGATCGGCGATGAACGGGTCGTTCGTCGAGTTCGGCGAGGAGGTCTCGCGGCTCAAAGCCCAACTCGAGGAGCGACGCGCCGGAGCGGCCGACGGTGAGACGGCCGCGGACGAGGAGGACGCGACGACGGCTGCGGGCGAAACCGACAACGAGCCGCGACAGTCCGGGTCCGGCGATCCGGATCGCGACACGGCGTCGCGCGGTCCGAGTCGCCATTCCACGATGGCGCCGCCGCCGTCGAAGCGGGCGGACATGCGCGGGACCGCGCGCTACTCGACGATGCCGACCAAACGCAGGTAGTGAGGCGACGTTCGGCCCGAGCACGAAACGGATCGCGACGGCGAGTCGGACAGGCCATCGCCCGCTGAAGCCTTATTCGGTTCCTCGCTGACGACTCGGTATGACGAGGCACATCAGTGAAACGCAGGTCCGCCACTGGCTCGACGAGACCGCGATCCGAGACGTGACGCGCCACACCGACGAGGACACCGAGTTCAATTTTCAGGTCGAACTCTCGCGTCTGCCAATCCACGTCATTAAGGAAGACGAGTTCGGGCCGATCCGGGTCGTCGGCCGCAGCGGGTTCGACACCGAACGGGCGAAGAATCTGCTCCGAGACGACCGGCGACGGAGCGAACTTCTCGAGTACGTCGGGCCGATGCTGGCCGCGACACCGGGCTTTTATACGTTTCTCGACGAGGAGGGGACGGCCTGTCAGTTACGCGAGGCCGAGACGGTTCAGGTGGAGTACCGCGTCTACCCCGACGAGGCCAGCCAACAGGCGCTGATGGACGGCGTCATGTCGATCGCAACGAGTATGCGGTACGTTCAAAACGCCGTGGCAGCGGTCGCACAGGTCGAGTAACGGCCGTTGGGTGGCTCGACGAAACCGAACGCCAGGCGGTCGGCTCGGACCGCGAGCGCGTTCGATAGCCAGGCCGCTTTCGGGAATTGCGTTCAGGGAGTTAACAGCGATGCAACTCGGCGCGCGGAAACGTCAGCTGGACCGTCTCCCCGACGGTCGGAGGGTCGTCGGTGAACGCATCGATGGCGACCTCGTCGAACGATACCGTCACTCGGGTGGTCGCGTCCTCACGGACGACGCGGTCGACGATCCCCGAGACGTCACCCGTCGATCCGCCGATCGCGACCGATTCTGGCCGGATCGCTACGTATCCGTCAGACGGTCCGTCGCGGCCGAGCGCGTCCTCGAGCGAGGGCGCAGCCGACAGCGGAATCGCGTTCGAGCCCGTGAACTCGGCGACCATCGGTGACGCGGGCCGCTGGAAGATCTCGTCGGGCGTACTGATCTGGACGACGCGGCCGTCTCGCATCACTACGATCCGATCCGCGATCGCTCGCGCGGTCGTGCGGTCGTGGGTTACGTACACGCTGGTCACGTCCGCGAGCACGTCGGCCAGATCATCTCGTAGCGTCCGCCGAGTCGGGACGTCGAGCGCGGCCAGCGGTTCGTCGAGCAACATCACGTCGGGCCGAACGGTGAGCGCTCGAGCGAGTGCGACGCGTTGTTTTTCGCCGCCGGAGAGCGTCGGCGGGTAGCGGTCGGCGAGGTCGGCAACGCCGAGTTCGGCCAGCAACTCGTCTGAATCACGCGTCTCGTGGTGGTACCGGACGCCATATTCGACGTTCTCTCGGACGGACAGATGGGGAAACAGGGCGTAGTCCTGAAAGACGAAGCCAAAGCCTCGTTGCTCCGGCGGGCGGTCGTCGAGCCGGCGTCCGTCGAGCGTCACGGTCCCGTCGTGGTCGTGAAAGCCGGCGATGGCCTCGAGCAACAGCGTCTTGCCGCTGCCGCTTGGTCCGAGGATGGCGAGGCTCTCGCCGCGCTCGACGTCGAACGCGGCGTCGACGGTGAACGCTTCGGCACCCTTCGCGGTGAACGTCGCTTTGAGGTCTGCGTGTAGGCTCATCGGGAGAGTCCGCCGCCGATCGTGGTTCTGTCGGTGAAATACCTGACGACGAGGAAGACGAACGCGGACACCCCCAGCAGCAAGAACGCGACCGCGCCGCTCTCGTCGAGCCCGCCCTGGAGATATGAGTTGTAGACGAAGACGGGAGCGTGCTGTGCGGTCACCTGCCCGCCCGCGGGCGGATAGAAGAACGAGACGCTGTAGGCGACGACGGCGACGGCACCGAACTCCGAGACGGCCCGCGCCCATGCGAGGATACCGCCGGTGATCATGCCTCGAACCGCGAGCGGGCCGGTAACTCGGCGGAACGTCTGCCAGCGGTTCGCGCCGTGAATGCGAGACGCGTACTCCAGACGCACGTCGATCGTCTCGAACGCCTCTCGAGTCGTGTTCACGGCGTAGGGCGCGGCGACGAACGTCATTGCAAGGACCATGCCGACCATCGTCCCGAGCACCGACAGTTGCGGAAACGCGCCCTTCTGTCCGAAGCCGAAGAGAATGATGATGCCCGCGACCGAGTGTGGGACGACCAGCGGGAGGTCGACGAGGCTTTCGACGAGTTGCTGGCCGGCGAATCCCTTCGCGAGCAGGTGTGCGAGCGGGACGCCGAGCAGGAGACTGAGCAGCGCCGCCAACAGCGGACCATAGACGCCGAGATAGAGCATGCGCTGTACGTCCGGATCGAGCGCCTTCTCGAGGATGAGCGAGGGTGACTGTCGCGCGACGAACAGCAACAGCGGCAGCCCCAATGCGACCATGAGGAGGCTCCCGGCGGTCGCGGTCGCGACGGTAAACGGCGACCCGTCGAGCGCGTAGGCGGTGACGGCCGCACTGCCGACCATGAAGTACGCGTACCAGGTCGGTTTCTCGAGCAGGAACGCCGTGGCAAACGCCAGTAGCTGTACGGCGATGAACGCCGCCACGAGCGGCGTTCGGCCCACCGTTTCGGCTCCGAATCGCGTCTCGGTTTCTGTCGCCATGAGTGCGTCGTATCGTTCAGTAGTCGAGTATCGGTGCAGCGAAAGTCAGGAGCCGCTGAGGTCCAGCGGTCCGAGAGTGGACTTCGCGCTGGCGACCTCCATTACGCGGTCCGGAACCGCGTCCTCGGAACTGTTCGGCACGACGATGGGGTCGACCGGGGCGAGCCCCTGGTTTTTCAGGATCTTCCGTCCCGGCTCGGTTCCGAAGTACTCGACCCACTGAGCACCGAGGTCCGGAGACCGTGCGACGCTCGGGACGGTGATGCCGTAGGCGATGGGCGCACCGGTGTAGGTCCCCGAGTCGGTCTCGACCTCCGCCTTGGCGTAGTGGTCCGCGTACGTACTCGTCGCCTTCGAGAGGTCGACTTCCGGCTGCAGGTCGATGAACGGTTTCCCCGACGTACTGGAGATGGACTGGTAGTAGAACACGTAGTCCAGTTCGCCCGACTCGAGTTGGCCCTCGAGTTTCGTCTCCGTCCCGGTCGGGACCGTCGAGTTCTCCCGAAGCTGCTGGTAGGTGGCCTCGTCGTACAGCCGCTCGCCCTCGAACTCCTCTTTGCCGAGTTGCTGGGTCATCACCGCGCGGTAGCCGCCCGGGTCGACCGCCGGGTCGGAGTGGCCGATCGTGACCCCGTCGCGGCTGAGCACTTCCCACCAGTTGTCCGTCGAGATGTCGTCCGCCCCCGGGGAGTCCTCCCGGTACTGGATCGACATCGAGTTCGTGGTGAAGACGGCGTACCAGTCCCCGTAGTCGGGCAGGACGTCGTCGCGAATGAGTCGGAAGTCGGAGACACCGAGCACGTCGGCTTTCCGATTCTGCTGGGTGATCTTGTTCTTGGAGTCGACCGAGCCCTTGGCTTCGCGCGTGACGTCGACGTCGTATTCCTCCTCGAACTGCGGTTCCGCCTTGCCGAACGGCGACGAGAGCGACCCGGCGTGGAAAATCATCATCGAGTCGCTGCCCCCGCTGCCGTTTCCACCACCGAGACACCCGGCTACGGCGAGCGCCGCAGCGCTCCCGCTTCCCGCCAGAAACGCTCGTCGGCTGCGTTGTTCCGACATAGATACATCGCTGTTCCGTCGGTATCGGTATAACCGTTTCCCTCATAATCCGAACGCAATAGTTCTCTCTTCCACGTCTGGAGGACTTGAACGATGGCTGACCGCGCCACGAACGAAGCCGAAAGGTGGTCGCGAGCGCCGTTCGATCGATGAAAACGAACTTCTCGTCCGCCCGCAAACGGAGACGCAAGCGGCCATACCGAACGGCCGGGCACCGCGTGGCCGATGATACCCATGGAAAAAGCGTTCGACCCCTACCTGCGTATCGACGACGTGACCGTCGATCGGAGCGATGTCGAGATGCTGCGCGCGATCGACGACCGCGGCTCGCTGTCGGGCGCGGCAGACGCCCTCGAGCGCTCCTATCCGCGCCTCCAGCAGCGCGTGGTGGACCTCGAGGAGGCGATCGGCCCGCTGGTCGAGCGCACCCGCGGCGGGGCCGATGGCGGCGGGAGTTCGCTGACGGCGGCGGCCAGGGACTTGCTGGCGCGGTTCGACCGGCTAGTCGCGGCTTACGAGGGCGTTGCCCGCGTCGACGAGGCGGTGTTATCGGGCCCGGTCGTCGACCGTGACGGCGAACTCGCGACCGTCGAGACGGCGGTCGGCGAGGTGCTCGCGGTCGTCCCCGCGGAGGCCGAGACCGCCGCCGTCACGATCCGCTCCGACGCGGTCTCTCTCCACGCGCCAAGCGACGCGCCGCCGGCCGAGGGGACCAGCGTCCGCAACCGCTTTTCCGGGACCGTCGCGTGGCTCGAGGCCGGCGACGCCGTCGCCCGCGTCGGGGTCGACCTCGAGGGCGACTCGACGGCCGACGACGACCCCGTCGAACTCGTAGCGCTCGTCACCCGTCGGAGCGTCGACACGCTCGGCCTCGAGTCCGGGCGCTCGATCGTCGCCTCGGTGAAGGCGACGGCGGCGCGGGGCGTCGCGGTGACGGACCGAGACGGAGACCTATCGGCGAGGTGACGCGCTCGAGTCGGTCCTAATGTGCGTACCGCCCGTGTCGGGAGTGGGGATTCGACCCCGTGTATCGACGCGTTTCGTTGCGATCGGTCCAAAGCTCTCCGTTCCGCCTCCGCGTTGTGTCCAAGAGCCCGACGGTGCTCGCGGGGCCACAGGTCTTTCTCGCGGGGAGTTGTAGCGATTGGCATGTACGACTCGATTCTGGTCGCGACCGACGGTAGCGAGGCCGCGGCGACCGCGGTCGATCACGCGGTCGCACTCGCAGAGCGGTTCGACGCGCCGCTTTTCGGCGTCGCCGTCGTCGACGATCGAACCGAGTACGATTCCGGCATCGTCGATCCCGAAGAGGCTCGCCGGCACCTCCGAGAGCGCGCCGCGGGTTGGCTCGCGGCTCTCGAGGAGACGGCGAGTGAGGCCGGCGTGGCCGTCGAGACGGCCGTTCGAACGGGCACGCCACACGAGGAGATCCTCGCGTACGCGGCCGAGAACGACATCGACGTGATCGTCGTCGGTGCCCGCGGTCGCTCGTCGTTCAAGGGGGCGCTGCTCGGAAGCACCGTCGACAGAGTCGTCAGAATCACTGATCGGACGGTGCTGGTCGTCGGAGCCGACGGCGGCTCGGCAGCAGGTCGGACCGACGGTGAGCCGCCCCGCGAGACCGGGGCCGATGGCGAGTGAGGACGCGTCCGGGCGTGGAGGGCGAACACTTACCTTCGCTGTCGTGTGAACTACCCGCATGTCATTGCTCGTCCCCTTCGACGGATCGGTGCTGGCGACGAACGCGCTCGAGCGGGCGTCGACGTTCGGCGACTTGCTCGACGAGGAGGTCGTCGTGCTGACGGTCATCCCGGACGACGCGGACTACGCGCGGGAGCGGGGCTGGATCACGGAAGGCGAGCCGTTCGATGCAGAGGCGATCGCCACGGGGATGCAGACCCGCGCCGACGAGGTCGCGCCGGAGGCGACGTTCCGAACCGAGCGGGTGAGTTCCGACGAACCGACCGCGACGTCGACGACGAACGTCGTCCGCGAGATCCGACGGGTCGCCGGAGAGATCGAGGCCGCCGTCGTCTTCATCGGTTCGGAGAACGCAGGCTCGGTCATCGCGCCGCAGTCGAGCGTCGGCAGTCCGGTCGCCAACGACCAACGGTACGACGTCTACGTCGTTCGCGAACCGGGCGACGAGGTCGCTCCCGAGGACGTGACCGATATCGACTCGACGCTGGACGACCGCTGATCGGCGAGCGGTCGCCGTCCGCCCGACCCGCTATCGGCGACTCGCCCCGCCTATCGCATGGCGGCTCGGAGGAACGTTTATTCCGCTGACCGACCACGATTCGGACGACAATGGACGATCGGAACGGGTCGGGCCGAGACGCGACCACGCCGACCGGGCCCACCCACAGCCCTCCACGCTCGTTCATCGAGCAGGCGAACGTCGCGGACCCGGACATCCACGGGACGTTCGACGCGAACTGGCCGGACTGCTGGACGCGCGCGGCCGACCTCCTCTCGTGGGACGAGCCCTACGACACTGTCCTCGAGGACGCCGACGCCCCCTTCTATCGGTGGTTCGCCGACGGCCGACTCAACGCCGCGTACAACTGTTTAGACCGCCACCTCGAGGCGGGGCGCAAAAATCACGCCGCGATCCGCTGGGAGGGGAAACGAGGCGAGCGCCGGACCTACACCTACCGGGACCTCTACGTCGAGGTCAACGAGTTCGCGGCCGCACTGCGGGACCGCGGCGTCGAGGAAGACGACGTCGTGACGATCTACCTACCGATGATCCCGGAACTCCCCATCGCGATGCTGGCCTGTGCCCGCATCGGCGCGCCACACAGCGTCGTCTTCGCCGGGCTCTCGGCGGACGCGCTCGCGACGCGGATGGCCGCCGCCGACAGCGAGTATCTCGTCACCTGCGACGGCTACTATCGGCGCGGCGACGCCTTCAACCAGAAGAGCAAGGCCGACAACGCCCGCATCGGCCTCGAGCAGGACGTCCAGACGGTCGTCGTCGATCGGCTCGGCGACGACCTGCCCCACGTCCTCGGCGAGGACGAGTGGGACTACCACGAGCTTCGCGATGCATTCGCCGGCGAAACCGTCGAGCCGGTCTCCCGGAGTGCGGAGGACATGCTGTTTCTGATGTATACCTCGGGGACGACCGGCGAACCGAAAGGAGTCGTCCACTCGACAGGGGGGTATCTCGCACACGTCGCGTGGACGAGCCACGCCGTCCTCGACGTCAAGCCCGAGGACACCTACTGGTGTGCAGCGGACATCGGCTGGATCACCGGCCACTCCTACATCGTCTACGGCCCGCTCGTGCTGGGGACGACGACGGTGATGTACGAGGGCACGCCCGACTACCCAGACCGGGATCGGCTCTGGGAGATCGTCGATCGGAACGCCGTCGACGTCTTCTACACCGCGCCGACGGCGATTCGCGCGTTCATGAAATGGGGATCGGAGTACCCCGAGCAACACGATCTCTCCTCGCTGCGGCTGCTCGGAACCGTCGGCGAACCGATCAGTCCCCGCCCGTGGAGGTGGTACCGCGAACACGTCGGCAGCGGTGACTGCCCGGTGGTCGACACCTGGTGGCAGACCGAGACCGGCGCGGTAACGATCTCGACGCTGCCCGGCGTCGACGACATGAAACCCGGCTCTGCCGGACCGCCGCTGCCGGGTATCGACGCCCGCGTCGTCGACGCCGGGGGCGAGGCGGTCGATCCCGGCGAGGCCGGCTACCTCGCGATCACCCGCCCGTGGCCGGGCATGGCCCGGACCCTGTACGACAACGACGAGCGCTTCGTCGCGGAGTACTGGCAGCGCTTTTCGGATCCCGACGCCGGCGAGTGGCGCTACTTCAGCGGCGACACGGCTCGAGTCGACGAGGACGGCTATATTACCGTCCTTGGCCGGGTCGACGACGTAATCTCCGTTTCCGGCCACCGGCTGGGCACGATGGAGATCGAGGGCGCGATCGCCGACGTCGACGGCGTCGCCGAGGCCGCCGTCGTCGGCCGCTCGAGCGAGGCCGGAGACACCGAAATCTACGCGTACGTCAGCACCGAGCGCGGCCGGGAGCCGAACGCGGCCGTCCGGGAGGCGATCCTCGAGAGTATCGAGTCCGCGATCGGGCCGATCGCCCGGCCGACCGAGGTCGTCTTCACGCCCGAACTGCCAAAGACCCGGTCGGGCAAGATCATGCGCCGCCTGCTCGAGGATGTCGCCAACGGTGAGGAACTGGGCGATACGAGCGCGCTCCGGAACCCCGAAATCGTCGGCGAGATTCAGGCCGAGATCGGGACCGAGGGTGACGACCGCGGCCACTGATTTCGCCGTTTCAGGTATCGCGAAACGGTCCGCGTCCCGACGATCGCCCTCGTCGAGTCGGATCGGGCCGGAATCCCCCGCTCTTGGCGACACAGTTATGTTCGCGTCGCCAGAACGGGCGAACCATGAGTCTCGAGGGGGCCAGGGGAACGGTGCTGACGCGGCGAGAGTACGAGTCGCTCCTCGACGCCGCGGAAACGTACCGCGAGGCGCTGGTCGTCCGCCTCTGCGGGGACGTGGGGCTCCGGCCGGCCGAACTGACGCGACTGACGATCGACGACATCGAACAGGTGCGGATCGATCCACCGCGCTATCTGATCCGGATACCGGGTGAGGACGACGGACGCGGCCGGACCGCCTACCTGCCGACCCGCGTCGAACGCGAACTCCGGCGGTACGCCCGCAGCAACGATCTGTCACCCGAGGATCGGATCTTCACCGTCACGGCCCGCCGACTCCAGATGCTCGTTTCGGACGTCGCCGATCGGGCGGCAGCCTTGTTCGACGATCCGACCCTCGCCGACGTATCGACGAGCGACCTCCGGCAGTATTTCGCTCACACGGCCCTGGTCACGCACGACGTCAACCCCCGCGTCGTCAAGGCCGCGGGCGGCTGGCGCAGCTTCGAAGCGCTCGAGGCCTATCTGCCGGAGCCGACCGACGCCGAGATCGTCGACGCTTTCGACGCCGTCGAGCGGCCGTCAGGCCCTCGTACCGGCGAGTCGCGGTCCAGTCCCGCGGTCAGCGACGACAGCGTCGTTCGGCTCCTACTGGCCGCAAGCGACCGGTACGCGCTCGTCCGTCTCGACGCGGACGGCTACGTCGAGCGCTGGAACCGTAGCGCGGCCGCGCTGTTTGGCTACCGGGCCGGCCAGATCGTCGGCACGCATGTCTCGACGTTCTACACCGACGACGCCATCGAAGATGGAGAACCCGAACGGACGCTCTCGGCGGCTTTAGAGGAGTCCGGTGCCGAAACCGAGGGCTGGCGCGTCCACGAGGACGGCTCGCGGTTTCGCGCGACGGAGGTCGTCTCGCCGCTGCGAGACGATCAGGGTCGCCACCGCGGCTTCGCCGTCTTCGTCCGCGACGTGACGGCCGCCCACGAGGAACTCGAGGCCGCCCGCGAGCGCCGAGACGAACTCGAGGGGCTATACACCGTCGCCCGCCGCCACCGGGCCGTGACCCACGCATTACTCGAGTCGAGCGACCACGAGGAAATCGAGCGAACGACATGTGCCACGCTCGCCGACGGGCGAGCCTACGACGCCGCCTGGATCGACCGTGCGACCGTCGGGGGACACGGCCGGAAGCAGCGCGCGGCGATCGGCATCGACCCGGAGGAGATCGATCGACTCGTCCCAGCGGACTGGCACGAGGACGAGCCGACCCCGGAACACGAGCAACGATCGGTGGACGCCGACACCGACTCGCGCGAGCGGACAGTGGCCGTCACGAACGACGTCACGGCGACGGTCGACGGCGACGCGTTCGCAGGTACCATCGCAAAGGTGCCACTCGCCTACGGCGACACCGTCTATGGGACGCTCTCGGTCGCGACCGAACGGTCGGGCGCGTTCGTGGACGACGAACGCGCGTGGCTCGCGACCATCGGCCGTCAGGCCGGCTACGCAATCGCCGCCATCCGCCGGCGGAACCTCCTGTTGTCGGATCAAGTGACCGAACTCGAGGTTGCCTGTCGCGACGACCGGTCGTTCTTCGTCGACGTTTCGCGCCGACTGGACTGCCGGTTCGAACTCGACTCGTTGGTCCCGATCGGGGAGACGACCCGGCTCTACTACGTCCGACTCGAGGGGGCGTCGCCAGCCGACGTCTTCGACCGCGCCGCAGACGACCCCGGAATCGACGACTGTCGGCTGGTCGAGACCGGCGAGGAGAGCTGGCGCGTCGAGTTCGTCATCGAGGGCTCCTGTCCGGTCGTCACGCTGACCGAGTACGGCGTCACCGTCCGCGAGGCGGTCTTCGAGGGCGGGACGGCGACGATCACCGGCGACTGCGCGGCCGACGCCGACCTCCGGACGATCGTCGACGGCCTGCGCACCGCGTTCCCCGAGTCCGAACTGATCGGCAAGCGCGAGGTCGAACGGACCGTCCAGACGGCCCGCGAGTTCCGCGAGGGGCTCGAGGACCGACTGACGGACCGCCAAGAAGCCGCGCTTCGGGCGGCGTACTTCGGCGGGTATTACGACTGGCCGCGAGAGAGCACGGCCGAAGAGGTCGCCGACGCGATGGGGGTTTCCTCGCCGACGCTGCACAATCACCTGCGAAAGGGCCAACACGAACTGCTGCGAACGTTCTTCGACGAACCGGACGGGTAACTCGCGGGCGCACACGCCGAGTCGAACGTCGGCTCGATCGATTCAGTACTAAGTCTCTAGATGTTCGGTTCGATTACAGCTATTCAGTGACTCGGACTCGCGCGAGCGGTCGATCGACGACTCGTCGCACCACCGCGTTTCCCCGCGAGCGACGGTCGGCGATGGGCTATGAGGACCAAACTCGGTCGATATAGCCGTCGTTTCCCCGGGAGAATCGGGTCGATTTTGCACAGCTAGAGGCCGGCTTTACTATGATCGTTGTAGATTGGGTCCATGTACCATGTCACAGGACAACGCCGATCTCGAGGCACGACTCGAGGAACAGGAGGCCTTCGAGCCTCCCGAGTCGTTCGTCGAGCAGGCAAACGTCACTGACGCGGGGGTATACGAGGAGTTCGAGGAGAATTGGCCGGAGTGTTGGGAGCGGGCCGCCGACCTCCTCTCGTGGGACGAGGAGTACGATACGGTTCTCGAGGACGGAAACGCCCCGTTCTACGAGTGGTTCACCGGGGGGACGCTCAACGCGTCGTACAACTGTCTCGATCGCCACGTAGAGGAGGGCCGCGGCGACAGCGTCGCCATCGAGTGGGAAGGCGAACTCGGCGACACGCGCACCTACACCTACGAGGAGCTACTCGACGAGGTCGAGGACTTCGCGGCGACGCTACGGGACCTTGGCGTCGAGGAAGACGACATCGTCACGCTGTACATGCCGATGATTCCGGAGTTGCCGATCGCGATGCTGGCCTGTGCCCGCATCGGCGCGCCACACAGCGTCGTCTTCGCCGGCTTCTCGGCGGACGCGCTCGCAACCCGAATGAACTCGGCCGACAGCAAATATCTCGTCACCTGCGACGGCTACTACCGTCGCGGCGACGCGCTCGATCACCTCTCGAAGACCAACGAGGGCCTCGAGGGGGTCGAGCACGAGGTCTCCGACGTCGTGGTCGTCGACCGACTGGGCGACGACCTCGAGCACGAGCTCGCGGGCAACCAACACGACTACGACGAACTCGTAGCCGACCACGAGGGGTCGACGGTCGAGCCGGTCCCCCGCGACGCCGAGGACATGCTGTTCCTGATGTACACCTCGGGGACGACCGGACAGCCAAAGGGGGTCAAACACACGACCGGCGGCTATCTGGCGTACACCGCGTGGACGAGCCACGCCGTGTTGGACATCGAGGCCGACGACACCTACTGGTGTTCGGCCGACATCGGCTGGATTACCGGCCACTCCTACATCGTCTACGGGCCGATGGCGCTTGGCACGACCAGTGTCATGTACGAGGGGACCCCGGACTATCCCGAAAAGGACCGACTGTGGGAAATCGTCGAGGACAACGAGGTCGACATCTTCTACACCGCGCCGACGGCCATCCGCGCGTTCATGAAGTGGGGATCGGAGTACCCCGAGCAACACGACCTCTCGAGCCTGCGACTGCTCGGAACCGTCGGGGAGCCGATCAATCCGCGCGCGTGGAAGTGGTACTACAAGCACATCGGTGACGAGGAGTGCCCGATCGTCGACACCTGGTGGCAGACCGAGACCGGCGGGATGATGATCACGACGCTGCCGGGGGTCAACACCATGAAACCCGGCTCTGCCGGGCCGCCGCTGCCGGGCATCGACGCCCGCGTCGTCGACGCCGACGGCGAGGCGGTCGACGCCGGGCAAGCCGGCTACGTCACGGTCAACAACCCGTGGCCCGGGATGCTCCGAACGCTGTACGACAACGACGAGCGGTTCCTCTCCGAGTACTGGGAGGAATACTCCGACGAGGACGCCGACGAGTGGGTTTACTTCCCCGAAGACGGCGCGAAAATCGACGAAGACGGCTACATCACCATTCTCGGGCGCGTCGACGACGTGATCAACGTCTCCGGCCACCGACTCGGCACGATGGAGATTGAGTCAGCCGTCGTCGGCGTCGAAGGGATCGCCGAAGCCGCCGTCGTCGGCGGACAACACGACGTCAAGGGCGAGGCGGTCTACGTCTACGCCATCCCAGAAGACGACTACGAAGGCGACGAGGAACTCGAGGAACGAGCCACCGAGGCTATCCTCGACTCCATCGGCCCGATCGCAAAGCCCGAGGACGTGGTCTTCACGCCCGAACTGCCAAAGACCCGGTCGGGCAAGATCATGCGCCGCCTGCTCGAGGACATTGCAAGCGGCAACGAACTCGGGAACACCTCGACGCTCCGGAACCCCGACGTCGTCGACGACATCGCAGAACAGGTCTCGAGCGACTGACGCTCATTCGATTTTCGAAAAAAGACACGACAAAACTACACGATTCACGCACATATGACAGAGAATAACAGCCACGATTCGACCGACGACGAGGTCGCAACGGACGGTGGCATCGCCGGACAACCCGGCCAAGCCCACCGAAACACGGACTACCTCAGTGCGGAGGTAAACCTACTGAATCCGAGCACGACGTTCATGCGCGATCACCTGCGTATCGTCTGGACCGGCTTCGCTATCTGGGTGCTCGCCGTGTGGGGTCCGGTGACGATGACGTATCTGGCGACCGACGCGATGACGACCCAGATGCCGGTGTTGGGCTTTCCGCTACACTACTTCCTGGTCGCGTTCGGCGCGCCGACGAGCGCATTGATCCTCTCGTTCTGGTACTCGCGCAAGCGCGACGCGCTCGACGAGAAGTACGGTATCGATCACACGACGGTCGAAGAAACGGGCCGCAGCGGTGGGGCCACGGCCGCTGACGGGGGGGTCGACGAATGACCGGCCTTCCAGTCGTTCCGCTACAGGAGAGTCTCCTGCCGGAGTCGCTCAATATTTCGTTCAAGTTACTCCCAGCCATACTGGTGTTGGGAATGCTGAGCCTGTTCCTCGCTATCGGGTTCGTGTTCCGCGTCGCGGACACCGAGAACATGTGGGTCGCCGGGCGCTCGATCGGCAACGTCGAGAACGGAATGGCCATCGGCGCGAACTGGATGTCGGCGGCCTCCTACCTCGGGATGGCGGCCTCGATCGCGCTGGCCGGCTTCTACGGACTGGTGTACGTCGTCGGCTGGACGACGGGATACTTCATCCTGCTCATCTTCATGGCGGCCCAGTTGCGCCGGTTCGGGAAGTACACCGCACCGGACTTCGTCGGCGACCGCTTCAACTCCGACGGAGCGCGCGCCATCGCGGCGGTGACGACGTTCCTCATCGGTTTCGTCTACGCCATCGGGCAGGCGAAAGGCATGGCACTCGTCGGCCTGTACATCTTCGGCGACTACGGCGGTCTCATCCCCGGTCTCGACGGCTATCAGGTGATGGTCGTCGCCATGATGGTCATCACGGTCGGCTACCTGACCCTGTCTGGCATGCTCGGCGCGACGAAGAACCAGGCGGTCCAGTACGTCATCCTCATCGTGGCGTTCGTGGCCGGCCTGTTCGTCGTCGGCTACGTGAACGGCTACTCGACGGTGCTGCCCCAGCTCGAGTACGGCATGCTCATCGACGACCTCGGCAGTGAGTTTTCCAAGCCGTTCGCCACCTCGAGTTACTACCTGTGGGTCGCAACCACGTTCTCGCTGATCGTCGGGACCTGTGGGCTCCCTCACGTGCTAGTGCGGTTCTACACGGTCGAGAGCGAGCGGACGGCCCGCTGGTCGACCGTCTGGGGGCTGTTTTTCATCTGCATCCTCTACTGGAGCGCGCCGGCGTTTGCCGCGTTCGGGACCGACCTGTACTCGCAGAACATCGGCTCGACGTACGGCGATCCCGGTATGAGTAGCGCGGCCAGTGAGGTCATCGTCGTGCTGGCAGCACAGCTGTCGAACCTGCCACAGTGGTTCGTCGGACTGGTCGCCGCCGGGGGTATCGCGGCGGCGATCGCGACGGTCGCCGGGCTGTTCATCGCCGGCTCGTCGGCCATCAGCCACGACATTTACACGAACATCATCAACGAGGACGCGACGCAGCGCCAGCAGATTCTCGTCGGCCGCCTCTCGATCGTCGCACTGGGTGTGCTGACCACGCTGGCCGCGCTCGACCCCGCGTCGTCGATCGCCGCGCTCGTCGGCTACGCGTTCTCGCTCGCCGGCTCCGTCCTGTTCCCGATGTTCTTCCTCGGGATGTGGTGGGAAAACGCCAACCGCGAGGGCGCACTCGCCGGCATGACAACCGGACTGGTCCTATGGTCGATCCCGATGATCAACCAGATTGTGCCGAACTACGTCTCCTCGCTCGAGGCCCCGCTGTCGGCGGGACTGGCACAGTGGATGCCGGCCATCGGGTCGGCGCTGATCACCCTGCCGATCGTCTTCATCGTCACCATCGGCGTCTCGTTGTTGACCGACGAGCCCGACATGGAGACTAAGCGGATCGTCCGGCAGTGTCACAGCCCCAAGCCGATGGCACAGCAACAGACCGCCGAAGACGTCGTGACCGACGGGGGCGAGACCCCCGCGGACGACTAACCCCATGTACGAACGCATACTGATTCCGACCGACGGGAGCGAAACGTCCGAGGAGGCGGTCGAGCACGCACTCGACCTCGCCGAGAAGTACGGAGCCGCGGTACACGCGCTGTACGTGGTCGATACCAACGCGATGAGTCTCAGCCTTGGCGGCGAACAGCTCGATCGCATCGAGCAGGGCCAGTACGGCGAGATGCAGGAGGTGCGCGAACGCGCCGAACGCGCCACCGGCTACGTGGCCGACCGCGCCGGCGAGCGGGGGATCGAGACCGTCGAGCACGTCTCGGCGGGTCGTCCCCATTCGATGATCGCCAACTACATCGACGACAACGACATCGATCTCGTCGTCATGGGATCGCACGGCCGCTCGGGTGTCCGGCGAGCGCTGCTCGGCAGCGTCACCGAGCGGACGCTCCGATCGACCCGCGTGCCGGTGTTGGTCATCGACGCGGACGAAGCCGAGTAACGAAGCGACGATTCGTTTTTTCGCTGCTCATCGAACAGCGATGGCGATCGCGAGAGCGCTACCGTGAGGCGGCCGGTCCCGCCGCGGGACCGTCCCCCGTTTCTCGCGGGCCTATCTGTTCTGCTGGCGGATCGCGAGTTCGACGTTCCACATGAAGCCAAAATACGCGACGATCCCCGCGAGCATCAGCATGTAGTACACCCAGGTCGGCGGCTCGAGCAGATAGGCGACGCCCTCGACCAGCGTCACCCAGACGACCGCGAACGCGAGATCGGTCAGTATCCCCCACCGCTCCTCGCGGGCGGTCCGCAGCCACTCGCCGGCACCCGTCATCGGTCCCTCACCCGGCTCTCGAATGCGTTCATCATGTGTGGGGTTCTCAGGGTCGACGAAAAAGCCTATCGACGTTTCCCCGGCCGAGAAGTGCCGAATGTCCCGGTGATGCTCAGTCCCAGTACCCGACCGCGTCGTCGATATCGTAGTAGCCGTGAAACGAGCGCTCGTCGCGCCCGCCCGGCGGTGAGCCGACGAAGACGCCGAACTTGTCCATCTCCGGGTAGATCGTCACGTCCGGCTCGTTCATCGTCGACATCGCGAGATATCGGAGCGGCTCATCCCCATCGTTGACGAGTCGGTGACCGCCGCTCTCGTTGGCCGGCAGCGTCACGAAATCGCCCGCCGAAAGCGGCTCGAGACCGTCCTCAGTCCGGAGTTGGCCGTCGCCCGCCAGCACGTAAATCGCCTCCTCGTTCGCCGTGTGGTAGTGGTAGGGCCACGAGCGCTGCCCGGGCGGAAGTTCGTAGAGGCTACAGCCGAGGTCGTCGGCATCGACGGCGCTCGAGAGCTCTTTCCGGCGGAACGTCGCCTCCTCGCGCTTGTAGACTGTCCAGTCGATAGCGGACTCGTTAACTTTCTCCATGGCTTGCTCTCACATCACCTCGAACGTACGTTTCCATGGAGCTTTCGTTGGATTTCGACCCCGCCCTCGAGTTACACGGAATTTCACGGAATCCATATGGCAAAATGTAGTCTGCCGGTGGATTCTGGTGGCCTCTATCTGACGAACCGGCTTCGCGACACCGCGAAATCCGGCTGCTCGGAACCCGTCGGCGGGCGCGAGCGAACCGAAAACGAAACCACCTAACCTTGCCCCGGAGTTGATGGACGCATGCACGACGATAGCGAGGTCGCCGTCCTCCGGCTCGGTCACCGCCCCGGCCGGGACGACCGGATGACGACCCACGTCGGCCTGACCGCGCGAGCGCTGGGAGCCGACCGCGTCCTCTTTCCCGATAACGCCGGCCAGTCCCTCGAGACGGTCGCGGATATCACCGATCGCTTCGGCGGCCCGTTCGACGCCGAACTCACCGACTCGCCGCTCGGCGTCATCCGCAACTGGGAGGGACGGGTCATCCACCTCACGATGTACGGCGAACGCGTTCAGGACGTGGAAGACGAGATCCGAGATGCCCACCGTGCCGACGGTGAGCCGCTCTTGCTCGTCGTCGGCTCCGAGAAAGTCTCCTTCGACGTCTACGAGGAGGCCGACTGGAACGTCGGCGTCACCAACCAGCCCCACTCCGAGGTCGCGGGGCTCGCCGTCTTTCTCGATCGGTTGTTCGAGGGGCGCGAACTCGAGCGGGAGTGGGCCGACGCCGACCGGCGTGTGATCCCGATGGAGACGGGCAAGCGCGTTGAGTCGGCGGACGAGACTGACGAACGTGGCGTAGACAGCGTGGACAGCGAAGAGTGAACTACCGACCCGGACCCGGAACGAGCACCGAAAACGGCCGATAGAGCCGGCGAATCGTATCGCGAACGAGCGACGACGGTCCCAGACGGCGTTCGTCGACCGCGTACCGCTCGCCGGTTCGTTCGACGGTCTCGCCCGCTTCGAGTCGCTCGAGTATCGGTTCGACCTCCTCGCACGAGAATTCCGTTCGATCGGCGAGCTGTGCCGGCGTGAGCGCGACCGGAGCGTCGCGGAGTTCGTCGAGGACCACTCGCGCATCCGATGTAAACTGCATCGTCTCGCGCAGCGACGCGTCCACCATTGGGTTCGGATCGGGCGTCCTCAAGCGGTTGATCCCGTGGCGTCGGTCATAGAGCGCGTCCAGACAGAGCCACCAGCCAATGGCCGCGAGGGCGACGTAGAGCCATGAGAACGCGACGACGGCGGCAACGGCACACCCGATTCCGATACCGCCGCCGACCAGTATTCTCGAAGCGTACTGCGGCGCATCGATCGCCGATAGTGCCGTCCTGAGAACGGCCAGTCCACCTATCGCAAGCAGACCGCCGACGACGATCCCCCAGGAGTCGGTGAAGACGGCGAACGCGACGAGCACGACCGAGACGCGGATCGGGTCTTCTCGTCCGAGTTCCGTCCGGAGGGTCTGAAGCGTTCGACCGACCGATTGGGTCATGGAATTCGGTTCGCCGTCACGATACAAAAAAGAAGTGGAGAGGTTGACACAATCGGGCGAACGGGTTCACTGATAGTTTGCGGGGTTTGGGGCGGTTAGCCGGCCGGCCGAAACAGACGAATCGGTCGGCACAGGCGTCGGCCAATCGATCGAGCGATTCCACCGGCCCCCATCTCGCGATCGTCGATCGCGTATCCGGTCCCGATCCGTTCGATCGGCCCCGAGTCGCCGTGGACCTTGAGTAGCCGTTCGAAATCGTCCTCCAGGAGTCCGGTTCGGTCGCAAAGCTCCGCCTTCGTGAGCGGTCGATCGGCCTCCTGTAGTTCCTTGAGCAGCCAGCTGTTGTGGAGCGCTATGAGGTGAACCTCGTCTTCTGACAGTTCCTCTTTGTCGATGTCGCTTGTATCGTCGGTCCGTCGCGCATACAGGCCGTCGAGACAGATCCAACAGCCGACTGTCAGCAGCACACCGCCGACCCAGAAGAGATTACCGTCTCGAAGTTGGACGATTCCGCCGGCGACGGCGAACAGACCGAAGGCTATCTGGGCGAGCGCCGGATCGATGTCGAACTTGTCGAAGATGACCTCCTCGGCCAGCGGTGTGATCACCACGATCGATGCAATCATCGCAATCTCGGTTACGTCAGCACCGAATACGGTGAGAACGCCGGCGAGGATGAGGGCAGCGACGACATCGGAGCTGTCGATCCGATCGCGAAGTCGGGAGACGGTCTCGAACTCCATTTGTTGGAGATAAAACACGACCGTTCCTAAGTCTATCGCTCGGGTTTCGTTTGCTCTGCGAATGTAAGAGAGATACAACTTTAAGAAAGGGGTGCGCTATCACGAGCCATGGACCTGGACGCGGTCGACGAATCCGCACTGGCGGGGAACGTCGCGACGCTCTTCGATCAGACGGCGGCCCAACACGGGGAGGCACAGGCGATGGAACACCACGGCCGGCGCTGGACTCACGCGGAACTGCGCGACTGGACGGCCGAGCTCGCCGGCGGGCTCCGCGACCTCGGCCTCGAGTCGGGTGATCGGATGCTGCTCTTCTTGCCGAACTGTCCGCAGTATCTTGTCGCCTCGATCGGCGCGTTCAAAGCCGGCGTCGTAATCTCACCGGTCAATCCCCAATACAAGCGCCGCGAAGTAGCCTACCAGCTCGAGGACACGGACGCGAAGGCGATCGTCACTCACCCAGCACTCCGGGAAACCGTCGATCAGGCGACCGAGGACGCCGGGATGGAGCCCGAGGTGATCACGATCCGGAGCGAGGACTGGCCGCGAGACGACGCGGACCACGCCTTCGAAGAGCTGCGCGGCGAACCGACGGTGGTCGACCGCGACGGCGACGACGTGGCCCTGCTGCCGTACACCTCCGGGACGACGGGCGATCCAAAGGGCGTCCAACTCACCCACGACAATACGCGAGCGCAACTGCTGTGGCCGCTGGTGGCTTCGAACGTCGACGTCGAACCCGAGGAGGTGCGCAGCCTCACCTGGCTGCCGCTGTACCACATCACCGGCTTCACCCACACCGCGCTCCAGCCGCTGGTCGGCGGCGGCCGGCTCTACTTCCGCAGCGCGCTCGAGTGGGACGCCCAGGAGTGCATGCAACTCATCGAAGAGGAGGGAATCACCCACTTCGTCGGCGTGACGACGATGTACGCTGACATGGTTGATTCCGACGACTTCGGCGAGTACGACCTGACCAGCCTCGAGTCGGCCTCCGAGGGCGGCGCGAAGCTCTCGACAGCGGTCCAGGAGCGGTTCGAGGAGACCGCTGGCGTCGACATCTCGGAGGGCTATGGCCTCACCGAGACCCACGGCGCGACCCACACTCAGAGCGGGTCAACCTTCGGCCTGAAACACGGGACGATCGGCCAGCCCTTGCGGATGATCGACTGCAAGATCGTCGACGAGTCCGGCGACGAGGTCGCGCCCGGCGAGGAAGGCGAACTCGTCGTCCGCGGCCCGCAGGTGATGAAAGGCTACCACAATCTGCCCGAGGCCACTGAAGCCGCCTTCACCGAACACGGCTACTTCCGGACCGGCGATATCGCCCGCCACGACGAGAACAACTACTACGAGATCGTCGACCGCAAAAAGCACATGATCAACACCGCCGGCTACAACGTCTACCCGAGCGAACTCGAGGACCTCTTACTCGAGCACGAGGCCGTCGCGGACGTGGCCGTCGTCGGCGTGCCGGACGAGCGGCGCAACGAAGTACCCAAGGCGTTCGTCGTTCCCGCCGAGGGGGTCGAGCCCGGCAGCGACGTGACCGCCGAAGCGATCAAAGAGTTCTGTCTCGAGGAAGTGGCCAGCTACAAACACCCCCGCGAGATCGAGTTCATCGACGAACTGCCGCGGACGACCAGCGGAAAGATCCAGAAGTTCAAGCTCGAGGATGACGTGAACTGATCGGCCACGCGAACTGTCGGCCCGCGGTCGGCTCTCTCGTCCGTGGCTACGTCGTCTCGTAATATCGAACGCCGTCGTCGAGGTCGGACGTCACTTCGTCCCGCCTCTCGAGGGTGCCGAGTGCTCCGAGCGTGTCGAGCACCGGAGCCATATGACGGACGGTGCCCGCACGCTCTTTTGCGATCGACAGCGGCGTAGCGGGTTCGATCGCCGCGGTCGCTTCCTGCGTCTCGGCCAGCAACTCATCGAGTCGGTCGCGGGTGGTCTCGATGACCCGCTGTGGGTCCTCAAAGGACGGGCCGTGGCCGGGGAAAACGTGCGTCGCGTCGGTCTCGCGCAGCCGATCCATCGCCGTGTAGTAGTCGTCGACCGCCTCGTCGGCCCCCCGATCGATGCCGACCTGGAAGGCCCCGGCGCGAAACGGCTCGATGAGCGCGTCGCCGGCGAACAGCACCGTCGTCCCCTCGAGCGTCGTCTCGTAACAGCAGTGGTTGATCTCGTGGCCGGGCGTCTCGAAGGCGCGGAACTCACGCCCGCCGACGGTGAACGGTTCGGTCGGATCGACGGGGTGGGCCGTCTCGAGGTCGATCAGCCGCCGGTCCCGACCGATCTCGTCGATTTCTTCGTCGACAAGTTCCTCGCGCTTGTCACCGCGGTAGCCGGCCGCCGTCGCCGCCTCCCACATCTCCGCTCGAGCCGTCTCGAGGTCGCGCTCGAGCCGCGACAGCGCCGCCGCCGGGACGTGGACAGTCGCGCCGGCCTCCCGGAGGGCGGGGAGTTGGCCGATGTGGTCGCTGTGGACGTGGGTCACGAGCACGTGGTCGACGTCTGCCGGTTCGCGGTCGATCTCGGCGAGACCCTCGAGCAGTTCCGACTGACCGACCTCGCCCGGTGCGCCCGCGTCGACGAGGATCGATTCCGGCCCCTCGAGCAGGTAGGCGGCGACATGTTTCGGCGGCCAAGGCACATCGAACTCGAGGCGATGGATACGAGAGCGGGCGCGATCGGCCCGGACAGTTCCGCAGGAGGAATCGGTCGTCATTGTCTCGAGAAGTGCCATCCACCCACATAAACGTCGCGTCCGAACGCGCCGCCGCCGATCGAAGCCGCCACGTTCGTGGCGGCAGTCGCCTCGAGCTATCTACCGAGTGTATCCGAACGACAGCTACGCAAGACGAGAACGAAAACGACGCACTCTGCTATCGCGGGTACGAGGGATTTCCACGCCCTCCCCAGCCGATTCACTCGCTGCTCACGGCTCCCGCTGGTCGCCGTTCGCTCTCGAGGGATTCACTCCGTTCATCCCTCACACCGCTCGCTCATCCCTCGCACGTAGTCGAGCAGACGGTTCGCCGTCAGCGAACCGTCGCACGGCGTGCGCCACCGCAAGCTGGGTTCTCGGTCCAGCGCGATACGCCGTCCTCGATTCTCGCGGTAGCGAGGCGGGGCACTTGATAAGACTTAATGGCTTCATGCCGTTACACGTAGGTAATGGCTTTTGAGGACCTGCTCGAGGACCCGGTGATCCAGAAATATTTGCACGAGCTGGTCGGTCCCAAGGGGATGCCCGTCGCGGCGGCACCCCCGGACGGGGAGGTGACCGACGAGGAGCTCGCGGAGGATCTCGACCTCGAGTTGAACGACGTGCGGCGGGCGCTGTTCATCCTCTATGAGAACGACCTCGCCAGCTACCGGCGGCTGCGCGACGAGGACTCGGGATGGCTGACCTATCTCTGGACGTTCGAATACGACAACATCCCGGAGAACTTAGAAGAGGAGATGTACCGCCTCCACGAGGCCTTAGCGGACCGCCGCGAGTACGAGCGCAACCACGAGTTCTACCTCTGTGAGATCTGCTCGATCCGATTCGAGTTCGGCGAGGCGATGGACTTCGGCTTCGAGTGCCCCGAATGCGGCTCGCCGCTCGAATCGATGGACAACAACCGCCTGGTCACCGCGATGGACGACCGCCTCGACGCTCTCGAGGACGAACTCAACATCGACGCCGACGCCTGATGGTCGTACTCGCAACCAAACTGTACGTCGAGGGCGACGCCCGCGAGCGGTCGCTGGACTCGCTGCGGTCGCTGGTGGACAACGAGATCGGCGACTTAGACGTCGCGTTCGACATCGGCGTGCGCCACGACGACTTCCCCTCGGTGACGATCGAGGGCGACGATGCTGTCGTCGCGCGCAACGTCCTCCGCGAGGAGTTCGGCGAGATCGTCCCCGACCTCGAGGCCGGCGAAACCTACGTCGGCACGCTCGAGTCTTGGGACGAGGACGGGTTCGTCTTAGACGCCGGCCAGCCGGTTCGGATCCCGGCCGACGAACTCGGGCTCGGCCCCGGGACCCCGACGCAGATCCGCGAACGCTACGGCCTCGTCCAGCACATGCCACTGGCGTTCGTCTACAGCGACGAGAACGAGGGCGCTTCCTCCCGACTCACCGACGCCGAGCGCGACCGCCTCTACGAGTGGACTCGCGGTGCTGGCCGACTCAACGTCAACAGCGCTACCCGGGCGGAGGTCCGAGCGACGCTCAACCGCGCGGGCCACGCTCAGGACTACGTCACCGTCGAGCGACTCGGCCTCTTAGAGCAGAGCGTGATCTGTACCGAAGATACCGACCCGCCGGGACTGCTCGCCAATGTCGGCGAGTACCTCCCGGCGGAGCTCCGCTGTGTCGTACCATAGCATGAACCGGCGATTCGTTCTCGCGACGCTCGCGGTCGTACTGCTGACGATGGGAGCCGGTTGCTCGGCGTTTTCCGGCGGGATATCGGACGAGCAACTCGACCGCGAAGCGAACTACAGTGACGTGCGCGACAGCGACGCCGACGTCGCTATCGCGCTCGAGGACGGAAACCTGATCAGCGGGGGTGAGTTCCGGGCCGTCTACGACCTCAACGGGACCCGGAAGCTGGAACTGTCTCGATCGTCCCTCTTCAACGATGAACCACTGAACGTCTACGGCGTTCGCTACTGGTATCCTAACGGAACCGAACTGAACGGCTCCGAACTTGAGGTCAAACAGGGTCGTTCGGCGACCACGATCGCGGTGCCAAACGAGAACGGCACCCTCGCGTTCTCGGGCAAGGCCGGACGCAAGACGTTCAGTCTGCCGGCCTACGTTGGCGGCTCCTACGAGATCACGCTGCCCGAGAATCACCGAACGACGAACTTCCTGTTCGGAGAGGTCTCGCCCAACGGAGCCGAGCGAGAGATCGTCGACGGGCAAGAGCGGCTCTCCTGGGAGCAGATCGAGGCCGACCGAACGATCTCGCTCCGGTACTACCTCGCACGAGATATCCCGCTGTTTCTCGGGCTTATCGGGACCACCGTCTTACTCGGCGGTCTCGGAATCGGCTACTACTATCGGCAGGTCAAACGGCTCCAGAAACAGCGCGAGGAGTTCGGCATCGACGTCAACACCGACGACGATTCGGACGGCGGCCCGCCGGGACTCCTGTAGTCGCCAGACGTATTTCTCAGCGTTTCGAAATACCGCTTAGCCGTGCATCGCTCGTTCGTCGAGCCAGATGACGGCGGCGCCGTCGATCTCGAGTCGGCCCATGACGTACCTCGTCTGTAGCTGCGGCGGCTCGAGCGACGACGGACGGGCAGAACGAGTTGAGCCGGCCTCGTCGACGAGCCAGCCGTAATAGCGGTCGTTCTCGTCTGCAATATCGAGGACGAGCACCTGCGGATCGTCGATCCGTGTTGGCGTTCGAAACGACGAGCCGAAAAGCCGCGGGAGGTCGACGACGGTGACCCGCTCTCCGGCGACGGTAATCGTTCCCGCGTTCCAGGGGTCGTCGGCGTCTGCCAGCGGGTCGTCGTCCCCGATACCGAGGACGGAGGCAACGGCGTCGGCCCTGATGCAGTAGCGTCGCTCCTCGAGGTCGAACGTGAGCACGGTCACACGGTCGTCGGTCCCGTTTCTGCGGTTCGATGCCGATCCCATTCTGTCTGAGGGATGGACGGTCGGAAAATAAGTATTTTGATGGGGCAAATAGTAGCTCGAGCATGATATCTACTAGAGTGGAATTACCGTGATTCCGACGTGAGTCCCGCAGGGGTGGCGGTCGGTGGTTAAACGACCGCAGAGAGAACCGCGAACAAGCCGGGTACGGCGAGTGCGGCGATACCAGTTGGGGAACGATCGCGTGGGACAAAGGTCGAGAGCGGTTCAGTGGACCAGACAAAGAGGTACGTATGGCGGCTAGGGGAGCACAAGAGGGTTCGGTATCCTCGAGCGAGTACACGTCCGTTGTTGGGAACTAGAAGACGGGGTCGTTTCTATCCAAGTACACGAAGACGGAAGCTGGGGGCCGGTATCTCTTACTCATGACGGAGTCTCGTATGAAAACGAAACGTGTTACGCAACGAGATACTATCTCGTCAGATGACTGTCAACGTAGAGTCAACGTTTTAGTGATGGAACTTGATACACGAACAGGACTATGGCCCCGGATCTCTCGGAAAAGCTTCTCGGAATGGATATCGACGCTGCCGACCGGACTCGCGATGCGGGCGGCGAGGCGGGCGAACAGGAGGAACTCGTCCAGTTCGTCGTCGTCGGCGTCGGCGAACATCGACTTGCGCTGCCGGTCAATGCGGTCAGGACGATCACGAAACCGCCGGCCGAACTGACTCGCGTTCCGCGGTCACCGCCCGCGGTCGAGGGGCTGATGGACCTACGCGGGGAGATCACTGCGGTCATCGATGCACACGTCCATTTCCCGACGACCGAATCCCGTTCGGGGCGCGAGCGCTTGCTCGTTCTCGACCGACCCAGCGATCAGCAGTCGGCCGCGATCCGAGTCGACGACGTCATCGGCGTCGAGACGACACCCGAGAGCGACATTCTCGACGGTGACGCGGTCGAAGCCAGCGAGTTCGATGGCGATGCGCTCGAGCATCCGTTGGTCGTCGCGCTCATCAGACAGGAGCGAGAACCCCGCGCCGATGTCGGTCGTGTGGTCACGGAGCGACCGGCCGACGACGGCGTCGCACCGACACCGAGTCCCGACGCCGGTGGCGCGACCGGAACCGGCGGATCCGCGGCGCTGTCGTCGGCACAAGGCGTCGGCGGCGAACTCGGCGATTCGGTCGGCGAGACGTTCGAACTCGAGCCCACCGAGGACGCCGACGCCGAACCCGGCGGTGAGACGGAGGGAGAGCCCGAGGATTCGGTCGAGGAGATCGTCGTCGAGGCGACGCCGCTCGTCGACGTCGAGCGCCTGTTGTTAGCGTCGGAGCAGAACTGAGACCGCCGTTGACGTCCGGTCTCGAGGTGCGGGTTCGAATGGGTTCTCCGAGGCGGACTTGACACTTATCACGACTGATAATCGAGAGACAGCATTTATGGTAGTCGTATCTCTATCAGAGTCTGGTGTACTACTGAATGTCGACAGGGGTGCTCATCGTGGACGACTCTCATTTTATGCGGAATTTACTGCGTCAGATCTTGGAACAGGATTACCGCATCCTCGGAGAGGCGTCCAACGGAGCAGAAGCCGTCAAACTGTACAAAGAACACGATCCCGACATCGTTATGATGGACATCGTGATGCCCAAGTGCAACGGTATCAAGGCGACCGCGGCGATCAAGAAGATCGATCCGGACGCCCGCGTCATCATGTGTACGAGCGTCGGACAGCGTGAGAAAATGAAACTTGCCGTGAAGGCTGGCGCTGACGGCTACGTGACGAAACCGTTTGAAGAACCCAGCGTCAGAAAGGCTCTTTCAGACGTCGTCGCGGCATGACGCGAGTACTCGTTGTCGACGACTCGCAGTTTATGCGGACAGTCATCGGCAACGCGCTCACCGGGGCCGGATACGAGGTAGAAACGGCTGCGAACGGATCGGAAGGCGTCGAACTCGCCGATACGTTCGATCCGGATGTCGTTACGATGGACGTCGAGATGCCCGAAATGGACGGAATCGACGCTGTCGAGCGAATTATGGCGACGAATCCGACCGCGATTCTCATGCTCAGCGTTCACACCGAGCGTGGTGCGGAGGCCACGTTCGACGCCTTAGAGCGCGGTGCCGTGGATTTTCTCCATAAACCCGACGGTACCGGATCGCGGAACATTGCACACTTGACCGATGAGGTCATCGAGACGGTCGACGACCTCGCCGAAGCGGACGTCTCGTCTGTCGCGCTCGCCCGCGCTTCGGCGACGGCCTACACGACCGGTGCGGACCGCGTTAGCAGTCCCGGGCACACGACCACAACCGGGAGCGCCGTCGCCGGCGGTTCGGACGTCCAGTCGAACGTCGACCACAGCGCGCCCGGGCCCAGTGTGACGCCCGGGATCGGCTCCGACGTCGAACATGACGAACCGGCACCGATCGCGGTCGACGGCGAGCGTGCGGCGGCCCCGACGATCGTTATCGGCGCGTCGACCGGCGGCCCGAAGATTATCGAACGGCTGTTCGAACGGCTTCCGGCCGATCTCGAGGCGAAGGTGCTGGTCGTCCAGCACATGCCCCCCGGTTTCACGACGCGACTGGCCGAGCGACTCGACGATCGCAGCGCCTACGACGTCACCGAAGCGACCGACCGCCAGCGGCTCGAGCCCGGCGAGGCCGCGGTCGCGCCGGGTGACTTCCACCTCGAGGTGGTGAGCAACCTCGGTGAGACGCTGCGTCTGGGTCTCGACGACGGCGAGCGCGTCCACGGCGTTCGGCCGGCGATCGACGTGACGATGCACAGCGCAGCCGAACGGGTTTCCGACGCCCTCTGTGGCGTCGTACTGACCGGGATGGGCCACGACGGCGCAGCCGGGATCGAGGCGATCAAGGCTGCCGGCGGGCACACGATCGCACAGGACGAGGCGACGAGTCCGGTCTTTGGCATCCCCTGTCAGGCGATCGAAACGGGCGACGTGGACACGGTCGCGCCCGCCGGTGGCGTCGCCGATGCGATCGTCGACGCCTTCACGACGGACGGTGAGAACGATGACTGATTATCTCACAGACTTCGTTCAGGAGAGCGAAGAACGGATCACGGAACTGAACAACGCCCTGCTCACCCTCGAGCGTGACCCCGACGACGAGGCGGCGATGGAGAACATCTTCCGGATCGCACACACCCTCAAGGGCAACTGTGGGGCGATGGGGCTGGAATCGGCAAGCGATCTCGCCCATGCGATCGAAGATCTCCTTGACGCCGTCCGCGCGGGCGACCTCGTGGTGACGTCGGAGTTGATGGACGCCGTTTTCGACGCCGTCGACGAACTCGAGACGATGATCGACGAGGTCGGCGCGACCGGTGAGGTCGAGACCGATCCGTCGGCGACGATCAGGGCGCTCAGAGCGCACCTTGAGGCCGTCGACGAGACGGGATTCGTCGCGCCGTCGGCCGACGAGATCGACGGCGTCTGTTCCCGGTTCGAGCCGCCGGCCAACGACGACCACGACGTCTATTTCGCTCGGCTCGCGATCGCCGAACGCGAGGGCGTGAACAACGGCAAACTGGTCGTCGACGCCCTGATCGACGCGTTCGACCTCATTGGGACCGACCCGTCACAGGACCGGATCGAGGCCGCGGAGTACGACGGCGGTTTCGACGCCGTGTTCGCGACCGCGGTCGGCGAAGCCGCGATCACCTCCGGTCTCGAGCCGGTCGAAGAGGTCGACAAGTTCGAAATCATCGACGTGACAGACCGGTTCGACGAGGCCGACGAGGCTCCTCAGCCAGCCGACGAGATCGAGGCAGGCGACGAGATTTCCGCCGAAGAAGCACAGGACCTCGAGGTCGACGACCTCCTCGACGAGTTCAACGAGTTCGACGACTTAGACGAGATGGTCGAGGACGTCGACGACGACGACCTCGAGGCCTTCGAGGACATGGGCGAGGCCGGCTCGTTCGACGACCTGCTCGAGGACGAAGAGGTCGACCTCGAGGCCGAATCGGACGGGTCGCCGGCCGATTCGATCGATGCGGGCGATGGATCGCCGTCCGACTCGTCGGAGGACACTGACGCGGCCGCCGAGGGCGAAGCGGCCGACGCGGCGTCCGAACCTGACGACGTCGACGACGCCAGTGCGGTCTTCGACGAACTCAAAGACGAGGTGGAGATGGTCGGCTTCGACGAACTCCAAGACGAACTCGCCGAACTCGAGTTCGACGAGTTCGACGAGGAGGAGGAGGTCGGTATGGACGAACTCCTCGGTGACGACGCCGACGACGACTCGTTCCTCGAGGGCGACGCACCGTCGGAGAGCGAGGTTGACGATATCCTCGTAGACGAGGACGTCACGGCCGATATCGACGAGAGCGCCGATGACGATGCGTCCGGATTCGAGTCCGCTTTCGAGACGACGGAACCGGAAGCAAGCGATGCGACAGAGACGAACGCTACCGACGGCGTCGCGGACTCGACGGCGACCGAGACGCCTGACACGGAGGCCGACGAAGAGATGCCTGATACGGCGTCCGACGAAGCCGGTTCCGCGGCCGACGAGACATCTACAGCGTCAGACTCGGAACCTAGCGAATCGGCCGACATAGCCGATCTCGAGGGGGCGACGGGCGACGAACCAGCCGCCGAGGAACCGACGGACGACGTGACCGACGAAATCGACGAATCGGACGCCGCTGGCGTTGCCGAGGCGACGGATGACGAGCGCTCTGCCGACGAGGTGACGGCCGAAGACACCGTCGCCGACGAACCGACGGCCGACGACGAACGTAGTAGCGACGGCGATGGCCCGGCGACGACCGACGATGTGGCCACAGAGACGACCGACGCCGAGTCGCTCGAGGGCGAATTCGAATCGGCGACGATCGGGGATACAAGCGACGACGAATCGGTTGCAGAGACGGTCGCGTCGGACTCGGAGGACTCGTCCGAGCCGAGGGAAGCGGAACGCGGCGCAGCGAGCGACGAAGCGACCGAATCCGACGGCGCGGTCGACCGCGAGTCCGAGGAGAACGACACGTTCGAGGACGGTGACGATCCCGCGACTAGCGGTTCGTTCGGAGCCGACGCCGCCGATGAGTTCGAGTCGGCCGACGAGACAGCGGCGTTCGACGATTTTGGAGTGTCAGACGACGAGGCGGCGGCGTTCGACGAATCGGCGGACGACGAGTTCGAGTCGGCCGACGAGGCGGCGACGTTCGATGATTCGGCAGATGATGAGTTCGAGTCGCCCGACGAGACAGCGGTGTTCGACGAATCGGCAGACGACGAGTTCGAATCGCCCGACGAGACAGCGGCGTTCGACGATTCGGCAGATGACGAGTTCGACGAGGAACTCGACGACGAGGTCTTCGCCGGAACCGACGAATTCGACGTTGGCGCGGCGGAATTCGATTCTTCGACGCCGGAGTCGGATGGGGACGACGACTCGAGTCCGGCGTCGGCGGCCGCCTTCGGTGACGGATCGGCCGGCGGAGATGACGACGACGATGACGATGTCGTACGGACCGTCGAGGAACCGTCTCTCGAGGTGCCGGCGCTCTCCGTCCCCGAGACGGACGAACGGACGGAGAACGACGACGACCAGACCGATGAGGTTCAGTCCATCCGAGTCGACGTCGAGCAGATCGACTCGCTGTTGACCCTCGTCGAGGGGCTGGTCACG
Organism: Natrinema sp. 74; assembly: GCF_046097095.1. Lineage (NCBI taxonomy): Archaea > Methanobacteriati > Methanobacteriota > Halobacteria > Halobacteriales > Natrialbaceae > Natrinema > Natrinema sp. 74. The sequence continues at coordinate 836,285 of NZ_CP175698.1, read as the reverse complement.
AGTCGCGTCCGCCTCCGCCACGCGGCCGAGGCCGACGGCGACAACGGCGCGCTCGAGACGGAACTCAACTCGCTATCGGAGCTGACGACGGACCTCCAGGAGACGGTCATGGACATTCGACTCGTGCCGCTTCAGACCGTGACGAGCCGTCTACCGCGGGTCGTCCGTGACATCGCTCGCAATCAGGACAAGGAGGTCACCTTCGAGATGAACGGCGAGAACGTCGAGCTCGATCGCGGTATTCTCGATCGGATCGGTGACCCGCTCATCCACCTCGTTCGAAACGCCGTCGACCACGGGATCGAACCGCCCCAAGCGCGTAAAGCGGCGGACAAGCCCCGTGAGGGGACCGTCGAGGTCCACGCCGATCGCGAACGCGACCGCGTAACCATCACGGTCGAGGACGATGGGAGCGGGCTCGATCCCGATCGGCTTCGGGCCGAGGCCGTCGATGCCGGCGTTATCGAGGAGTCCAAAGCGGCCGAACTGTCCGACGAGGACGCCTACGAACTCATCTTCCACCCCGGCCTCTCGACGGCCGAGGAGGTGACCGACGTCAGCGGCCGCGGCGTCGGTATGGACGTGGTCAAGCGGACGATCGACGATTTAGATGGCACGGTCTCGATTGACAGCGAGCCGGGCGAGGGGACGACCGTGACGATGGAACTGCCGGTGTCGGTTGCAATCGACGAGATCCTGTTCGTCGAGAGCGGCGGCGAGGAGTTCGGCGTCCCGACCAAGGCCGTCCGCGACATCGAGTCGGCCAGCGCACTCGAGTCGACCGGCGAGCAGTCCGTCCTCCCGAGCGAAGACGGCGACTACCCCGTCATCCCGCTCGCCGACGTTTTAGAGACGCCGACACCCAGTGCGAACGGCGATGGGATGGTCGTTCGCATCCGCGGTGAGGTCCGCGAAGTAGCCCTGCACTGCGACCGCGTCCACGGCCAGCAAGAGGTCGTTGTCAAGCCCTTCGAGGGCTTTATGAGCGGCGTGCCGGGGCTCAGCGGTGCGACGGTTCGGGGGCGGGGAGAAGTAGTCAACATCCTAGACGTGACAACACTATGAACGAACGCGAACACCCAACCCTACGGAGGAACGCATGACGATGATGGTCGACATACGCAAGCTGAGCTTTATAAACGAAATGGCGAAAGTCGGGACGAACGGCGTCGCCGACAACATGGGCAAACTGACGGGCGAGGACGCCCAGATGGAGGTGACCAAGACCAACTTCATCGACGTCGAGGACATCGAGTCCCAGCTCGACGGCGGTAAGCGAGTCGGCGTCCGCGTCCGGCTGTTGGATCCGCCCCACGGTCACATCCTCATCCTCTTCCCCGAGGCGAGCGCGAAGAAGATCACCGCGATCATGCTGCGCGATGTCGTCGACGATATGGGCGACGTCTCCGGCAAGATGGCTCGCAGCGCAGTCGAGGAAATGGGCAATATGATGGCCAGCGGATTCATCGACGGCTGGGCCGACGTCCTCGGCCGTGCGATCGATATCGCCGCGCCACAGCTCGTCTATGCACCGGCGGGCGATATCGTCACCCGGACGGCCAGTTTAGGCGGCGACGATCTCGCCCTGTTCTTCGACTCGGATCTGTCCGTGCCGAGCTATCAGATCGAGGCCGAGATCTACGCCTTCCCCGACCTGGCTGAGTTCGTCGAAATGGTCAACGGCATCGAAGTCCAGACCGCATGAAACTCGACGTCAACGCACTCGGTACGTTCTACCGAATGGCTCGAGAAGGGGCCGGACTGGCGGCGGGCCGACTCACCCACATGCTCGGCGTCGAGACACAAGTCGGCGTGACGAAACTCAACTTTATGCGCGGCCAGGAGATCCGGCGTGACTTCGAGGACTCGACCGAGAAGGTCGGCGTCCGGGTCAAGCTCACCGGCGCGATCGAGGGCTACTCGGTCGTCGTCTTCGAGCGCGAGAACGCGCTTCGCATCGTCCAGACGCTGCTCGCCGAAGCCGGCCCCGAGGCAGATGTCGACGCCGATGTCGACGAACTCGACGGGTTCGACGAGATGACTGAAAGCGCCACGACCGAGGTCGGCCACATCATGAACAGCGGGTTCATCGACGGCTGGGCCGACGTCCTTGAGGCCGTCATCGACGTCTCCACGCCGGAGTTCGTCGAAGGCCAGACCGCCGACCCGTTCTTCGGCGACATCGACGAGGCACCGGCCGACGACGACCTCGCTTTGCTCTTCCAGAGCCGGATCGAGACCGTCGGCACCGAGGTCGGCTTCAGCCACTACCTCTTCCCCAAACGCGAGTCGCTCTCGACGCTCTTAGAGCGCCTGCGAACCAGCGAAGGTATCGAGTACGACAAACTCGATGGCTTCGACCGAATGGCCGAGCGCGGTGCCGAGGAGGTCGCCAAGACCGCGACCACGCTGACCGGCATCGATACGAGCGTCGAGATCCGTCGACTGAACTTCGTCTCGCTCGAGGCGATCCCCGAGCAGGTCGCAAACGAGACGCTCGTCGGCGTCGCCTTCGAGTTCGACGGGATGCCAAGCGGCTATCTCCTCTTCCTGTTCGACGAGGAGTCGGCCCACGAGATCGTCGACGCGATGGTTCCGATGGAAGTCGAAGAGGAGGGCTTTGGCGAGATGGGAACCAGCGCGATCAAGGAGCTAGGAAACATCATGGCCAGCGGCTTCCTCGACGGCTGGGCGAACGTCCTCGATACGACGATCGACCACTCGACGCCGGAGTTCATCCACGACATCGGCGCTGCTGCCGTCGACCCGGTTATTATTCAACTTGGCGAGAATCAAGACTTCGCGTTCGTCTTCGACACGGTCGTCGTCGCCGACGGCCGCGAGTTCGACTGTGAAGTGTACGCGATTCCCGACGAATCGGACTTAGAACGGGCGCTGAACAACTTGGACGTCGATCGGATCGAAGAGACGCCGACGACGGCAGAGTTCCAGGAAGTCGATAACGCATGAAAACCTACGGAACCGAACCAGGTGCACCGACGCCGGTCCAGGTCGGCATCTCCGAACTGGTCGTCAGCGACGGCGACGACACGCTCAAATCCTACGGGCTGGGGTCGTGTCTGGCCATCGCCCTCTACGATCCAAACACCGGAATCGGCGGGTTGGCACACGTCATGCTCCCCGACGGCGACGACGCGGACAACAGCGAACGTAAACCCGGCAAGTACGCCGACACGGCGATCCGCGCCCTTCTCCGGCGGATGGTCGAGCAGGGAGCTAATTACACCGCCGTCGAAGCGAAGATTGCCGGCGGCAGCGACATGTTCGAGTTCGAGAGCTTCGGCGACGGCGTCGGCCAGCGAAACATCGCCGCCGCAAAAGAGGAACTCGAGAAGTTGGGCGTCCCGCTTGAGGCCGAAGACGTCGGCGGCGAATACGGCCGGACCGTCGAGTTCACGCCCGGATCGGGCACGCTCACGGTGACGTCCTCGAGCAGCGACAACGGAGTGACGGAACTGTGATCGGCGACGGCGCTGGTGACGCCGACACCCCACGAGACGGAACCGATGACGACGACACGTTTTCTGACCTCCTCGCGTTCGTCGAGGACGAACTGTCGTTTGCGACGAGCCACTACAACGATAGTTACCTCGACCGGCGCGTCTCCTCTCGGATGCGCCGCACTCAAAACGAGAGTTACGAGTCCTATCTCGCGACTCTGCGGAGCGATTCTGACGAACAGGAGGCGCTGCTCGAGGCGCTGAGTATCAACGTCACGGGCTTCTTTCGTAACCCCGACGTCTGGTCCGGGCTCCGGGCGGTCCTCCGCCGGCTCACCGCGACCACCGAACCCGTCCGCGTCTGGAGCGCCGCGTGTGCGGACGGTCGAGAGCCGTACTCGCTGGCGATGCTCGCCCGCGACGATCCCGAGATCGACGGCGCTTCCGTCTACGTCCTCGGCACCGACATCAGCGAACCGGCGCTCGAGACGGCTCGAAACGGCATTTACGAGGAGTCTCGGACAATCGATCTAGACGAGCAACTCTCCTTTCTCGACGACTATCACCGGTACGTCGACGTCGACGGGCGGACCTACCGCGTCCGCGACAACGTGAGACGCAACGTTCGCTTCCAGCGTCACGATCTGATCAACGACGCGCCGAAATCAGGTTTCGATCTCGTCGTCTGTCGGAACCTGTTCATCTACATCGACAACGCGTACAAGGAGTCGATGCTCGAGACCATCGCCCGGTCGCTACGGCCGGCCGGCTACCTCGTCATCGGCAAGGCCGAGACGATCCCGCCGAACCTCAAGTCCGCCTTCGCCGTCCGCGATGCTCGCCTGCGCATCTATCAACGCGAGATGACGGAGACGAGCCCCGGGCGAGCCGACCGGCGCGCGGACTCGAGCCAGGACTTCTAATCCCGCCGGGTACAGCTGAACGATGATCGGGTGTTACATGACCGTCCGCCGAATACTCCCGACGAATGCCACCGCTCGACCTCCGTTCGTTTGTCGCCCGCGTCGCGGCGCTGGTCGATTCCGCTCCGCCGGCCGATCTGGACGAAACGCGCACCTGGCTCGTCGAACCTTTCCTCGAGACGCTGGGCTGGGACCTCGCCGATGCGTGTGTGACGGACCGTTCCGTCGACGATATCCAACTCGAGTACGTTCCGACGGTCGAGTCGGTCCCGGCGCTGTTCGTCGCCGTCGAGCGCTATGGCGACCCTCTAGACGAGTCCCGAGCGAACGCCCTTCGGACGGCCATGGCGTGGACCGGCGTCGATCGCGCGATCTACACTAACGGACGGCAATTTCTCCTCTGTTCCGGAGCGACGGACGTCGAGTATCGCGCACTCACCGTCGCCGAACTCGCCGACGCCGACTCGGCCGTCGCGGCGTTTTCGCGAGCGGCCTGTACGCGTCGCCTCGAGCGCCACGCGCGAGATCACGTCGCCCGCCAGCTCGCCGTCGAGCGGCCGGCAGTGGTCGAGTCGATCGTCGATTGCCTCGCGGACGCGACCGTTCAGGGCAATGTCTACGCCGACGAATTCGAGTCCGCGACGGACCGCTTTCTCGACCGGCTTATCATCACGTTCGCCGACGACGAACCAGAGACAGCGCGTACAGGCGGGACAGACGACGTAGCAATACGGTTCGACGAGTCGACGATCACGGATGACGGCGAATCGACGGGCTCCGAACGCGACCGGACGGCACGAGCGGAACTCGACGAGCAACGGACACCCGGCGACGGTAGCATCGCAGACCCGACATCGACGGAACGAGCGAACAGTGCGGACGCGAACAGCAGTACCGAGCCCGATGCACCGGACGGGGCCGACGAGCCCGATATCGACGATGCGCCCGAACCGGCAGCCGGTGGTCGCGACGACGGCTCGGACCGTGCCTCGGGTTCCGACGGCGAGGGCGATGGCGGCGAGTACGTCGTTCGGTTCTTCAACGAACGCGGGTCGATCGGCGCGGTCGGCCACTCGACGTCCGCGGGCGCGCTCGTCCAGGCCGCCGACTACCTCCTCGAGCGCGGGCTCGCCGGCGTCGACGTTCCGTGGAGTCCGGACGACGCCGAGTCGACCGTCCTGAACGCCGAACCGACATGCGCCGACGGCTCGTCGATGACCCAGCCACGGAAGCTTTCGAACGGCCTCGTTCTCGAGGTCGCCGGCACCGTTGATGCTCGCGCCGCACGCGTTGAGGCGTTGGCCGCGCGAGCCGGGCTGCGGGCAATGCTCACCGGCGACTGGGAATAAACCGTTCTGCACTGACAGGGGGAAGAGGCGCCGTCAGTAGGTGACGTCCGCTTCGACGACCGTTATGACGACCCGGTCGAGATTGGTGCAGGTCGCACGGAGATCACCACTGGCCGACCCCGACGTCTGCCAACCGGATCGCTCGAGCGACGCGTTCCACGCCCGCTCGTAGGTGGTGTTCAGCCGGATCGAGACGTTCGAAATGCCGTCTTCGATCTGTGTCTCACGCTGACGTTCGGTCATCGTGACACCGAGTCCGCCGCTGCTCGTGATCGCTCGCTCGCTCGCGTTGATCGCGATCAGCGAGATGACGGCAGTGTCGCTTTCGGGCCGACACGTCAACTGCGGTCGCTTAACGACGGCGCTGCCGGTTTCTCCGGCGCGAACGACCCCTCCGCCCTCGTAGGCGATCGTGGTATCTCCGGTTTCGTACGTGAACTCGCCGAGGTCGACGGGAACCGTCGAGACGGTACCCGAGCTATCGTTGATACGGATCGTGAGATTCGTCCCGCTGTATCCCGTCGAGACCGTCCCCTTCCGCAGTGACAGTTCACCGTACCGTTGCTCAATCCCGTCATGACGGAGAACGGAATCGAAGTTCACCGCGAGCGCCTCCATCGCCCGTTCGGCGTTTCGCAGCTGTTCGCCCTCCTGGTAGTCTCTCATCGACTGGAACCCAACCGTCGCCAGCAACGCGACGGAACTGAGGATGATCCCGAAGACGAGGATAAATGCGAGCACGTCGGAGACGGCACGGTCGTCTCGACTTGGTTCCGTCGTCTGTGGTCGTGTTCGTCTCATTGTGTTCCGTCCTCGATCGATATTGAACCGCTTTCGTAGACGATCTTGATCGTGCCGCCGGACGTAGAACTCCCGGCGTCGATGGCAGCTTCGGTCTTGATCGGCACGTAAACGACGGCGTCAGCACCGTCAGCCGTCAGCTTGACGCAGCTAGCACTTCCGTCGAGAAGCGGTGCAGAGGCACAACTGCTGGGCTTCAGGAGTTTGACGGTGTACCGCGAACTCGCAACCGTCCGCGGATGATCGACCGTGAGGGTCACGTTGTCCGTTCCTGCTCCGATCTGGTCGGCGTTGCCGATCTGGTCGGCCAACCGCTCGCCAATCGTCTCGAGCGAGGCGTCGGCGCTGCGGTCCGTCTCGACTTCCAGCATCGTCCCGGCACTGGCCACCAACATTGCGATGAGAATCGTCGTGATGCCGAGTGTCAGAACGTGGGTGACCGAAATCGACACCGCACGATCTCGTGACGTCCGCCGTCGAATCATACTCATGTGGGGCAATCACCCGGTTCGATGGTCGTTTTTCGCCTGAAATGCAGGCTGCTCGAGTCGTACGTGACGACCACAGTCACGTTTCGGATCTGGCTTCCGGTGACACCCGTAGCGTCAACGCTGACGTTCACGGCCGCCGGTGTCGATCGAACCGTCCTGTGGCGATAGGAGTCGCTGAACGTCGAGACGTTTTGCTTGATGTGATCCGCCAGCGTGGAATTCGATGCGCTCGAATCGTTTTCGACCCGCTCGAGTAGACAGCCGACGCCGTGTTCGACCTCGAGGGCGACCGTGTCGGCGGTGCTCGCGCTCTGGCTCGTCCCGCCCGAGGAGAGGGTTTCCGTGTAGAGGACGCCGTTGAAGACGACGACGACGCCGAGAATAATGAACGCGAGCGTGATTGCACCGATCAGGATCAACTGTGCGCGGTCGTCACGCTCGCTTACCATACGATCACCCGGACTTCGACGACGTTGTACAGCGGCGTCTCGCCGTCGTACTTATGCGGAATCATTCGTTCGTTACTGCTTGTCTCATGTAGTTTATCGTCTGACGAGTCCGATGTCACGGTCTGATTATCGTACAACGTGACGGTGTAACTCGCCGTCAAGGAACTCGAGGGTGGACTCCCCTGATACACGAGCGTCCGTTTCTCTCCGTCTTCCGCGTACAGCTCGACGTTGTACGTCCAGCCGTTTTCGCTAAAGCGTTCCTTCAAAATGGCTCCGAGTACGGACTCGTTCGCGAACCGATCGACCGAATAGGTCTTGGTGTCCTCATTGGGCGCCGGCGGTTGGCCAGCATCCTCGAACCCGCCGTCGTCATGCCAGTTTCGAACGATCTCTGAGAGGTTGCCGTCCTGGCTCGAAACGATCAGGGAGTCCTGTACCTCCTGTTGGATCTGCAACTGAGCCGTCCGATCGGCCTGCCCGCCGGTCGTCGGTGTGATGACGACCGATTGCAGCGCGAACAGGACCGCCATCAGCACGACCATCGCGCCGATGAATCCCTCGAGGGTGTAGGCCTGTCCGCGGTCGGTATCGCCGTCCGGTGAGTCGTGTGGCCGAGGCATACGATCACCAGACCCTCACGACGAGCCGACATGCGGGATCACACTTGTTCTCGTCCGTCGTGATGATCCGCGCCGAGCTGGCGGCCGACTGATTGTTATACGCGTCTCCGCCGGACCAAGTCGACGGAGACCCGATCATGGTTCCGTTACCGAGATACTCTACGCTCACGTTTACCTGATCGAGGGTATTGCCATTGGCGTTCCGAAGTCCTAACTCAGCGGTGAGATTCGATTTTGTGTACGTCTGAAACTCGCTCTTGCTGATATTGTTCTCACCGGCCGACGTGTTGTGCACGATCAGGTCCGCGATCCGATCGGCCTGTGCCGTCTCCGCCCCGCCGACCGACGAGTCGAAGGGCGTAATGATCGTGGGCAGAAACGAGAAGACGAAGGCAATCGCAAGCAGGAAGACGCCGATTCCGACGGCGAAGTCCTGCGTCGTCTGCCCCCGTTCGTCGAGCGAGACCGAGACCGTCTGCGGGTGCCGGACTCGTTCGTTCCGACTCTGCGTTCGGTCGCGCGTCTGGTTTCGGATCATGTTAGGCCACCAGCGTCCAGCCGATGAGTGCGACCGCCGACAGTGCGACCGCGTACTTCAACCCGCTCAGCAGGTCTGCGTCGCGAATATAGCCGCAGATGAACCCGGAGATGATCCCCTGCAGTGTCACCGCGTGGAAGAACAACACCGATAGCATGTCGACGTCGATGTTCTTGCTCAGGTTCCCTCCCTGCATCGCACCGCCGCCGGCACTGCTGGCACTGGAACTAGCACTGGCACTGGCACCGGAACTGCCGCCGGTGTTGAGGCCGGCCATGGTGTCGATGAACTGGGTCTTGAGGATCGCGATCACCGCAAGCACCGTCATGAACGTCATGATGATGATCACGATCTGCATTCGGGTTCGCGACTTGCGCTCGCGCTCGATATCGTCGTGGTTCTCGCTCGCACGCGCCGCCGTCCGAAGGACATCCGAAATCTGGTTCGACGCCTCCTGGGCTTCGGTGATCAGACGCGTCGTCCGGGCGAGTCGCGGGATGTGATATTTGTTGTTAAATTCGATGAGCGCCTCCTTCAGGCTCGTCCCGTAGTTGACCTTCGTGTGCATCATCTCGAACTCGCGAGCCAACTTGCCGCTCGTCGTATCGGAGACCGCCTTGAGCGATTCGAGCAGCGTCAATCCGGTATCGTTCGAACTCGAGAGCTTACGGAGGTCCTCGGAGAGTTTGTTGACGACGGCGTTGCGGTGGCGGACGTTCCACTCGCGAAAGATCGACAGCGGAATCGCCGTGATGTACAGCGGCAAGTAGACGTAGATGACCGTACCCCAGATGGGTCTTTCGAGCATCCCCTGCCACGACGTGGGGGCCGACCCACTGACCATGGCCGTGACGACGATTACCAGCGCCAGAGGACCGGTCAACGCGAGAGTCACTAAGGGATGGTCGCGGAAGAAGAGATGCGGCTTTCGCAGGACTTCCATCGTCTCGTAGGTCCCCTCCCGATTCTTGATTCGGTCGAAGACGCTGTGGTCGCCGGTGAACTGCTCGACGAGTCCCAGGCTCAGTAAGCCGCCTTGCTGGCCGGTTTCGGTCCGCTGGTCGGTATCTCCCATCGAGAGGTAGCCGTCCCCGGGTTCGTCGTGTTTGACCGTCGAGACGAGGACGAGAAACGCGACGCCGATCATCGGAATGAGTCCATAGACGACCATATAAAGCATCTGATTGGTCACGCTCGCGTTCGGGATCATCTTCATGACGACCATGATGATGATCAGCAACAACGGGAACAGCGACAGCGTCATGTACATTTCGCCGAACAACTCGAGCGTCTCGAGCGTGAGTTCCTGTTCTTGCTTTGCGGTCCGCATGTGTTTCTCCTTCTTGTCCTCGAGGAAGCTCTCCATGTCGCCGCCGCTGTTGACGATCGAGAGCATGTCGGTCAAAAACTGTGAGAGGTCGTCACTCGGCGTCTCGAGGGCCTGTTTTCGAATCGACGACCGGTAGTCGATGTCGAAATATTCCGTCTCCTTGACGATGCTCTGGAACTCCTTTGCGACCTCACCGTAGGTGTCGTCGGCCTGGGCCATCGCCTCGATGATCTCGAGTTGGTTGAGACCGCCGACGGACAGGGCGTACATAAAGGAAACCGCGTCGGTCAACAGCATGTTGATCTCGCGCTTGCGGGTCGATGCGCGCGAATAGGGAATCGCGACCATCGAGCCAAAGCCTATCGCGAACCCGATCGATCCGAACAGGAGACCGGTAAACAGAACCAGCGCGGGCATACGCAGCGCGATGACGAGATTGAGCAGTTGCTCGTTGCTGATCGGAATGCCAAAGATCGTTCCGACGTCGATAAGCCCGGTAGCAAAGAGGCCGTAGCCGAGCATCAACCCGAGCATCCACAGACTCAGTCCGCTGATGGTGCCGATTCCGAGGGCTCGAGAAAGGTAGAGCTCGACGGTGTCGGTCATCCGGGCCTGAGCGAGTTTCGTCTCGACGTCGGCGACGAACTCGCTGTCCTCACCGAATAGCCGTTCGTAAAGGGGGTAGAACCGGTCCCCGAGCGCGTCGGAGGTGGCCGACATATCCGAGCCGCCACCGCTGTCGGTCTGGAGGCTCATGCGTCGTCGTCCTCGCCGCTCTCGTCGGTGTCGAAGATACTCCCGTCACGCTCGGTCGTCTCCTCGCCACCGCCCTCGCTCTTGAAAATCGACTCCTCGTCGTCGCTCTCGTCGGGTCCGTCGAACAGCGAACCGCCGTCGTCGGCCGCTTCCTCGTCATCGCTGAAGACCGAGTTCGATTCGTCACCGAAGATCGAACCGCTTTCGTCCTCGTCCTCACCCTCGTCGCCGGCCGGCGCGGCTACCGGCTTGGTATCGTCGGCATCTGACTCGCCGTCGACTGACGACGCTTCGGCCGTCGCGTCTCCAGTCTCCGGACTGCGACCGGAGATTGGTTCTTGGTCGGCGTCGTTCTCCGTATCGGGAGTCGGCGGTGATCTGGCGATCGGCTCTCCGTCGTCCGATGCGTCCTCGTCACCGTCGTCAGGATCGTCACCGAGATCTATCGTTGGTGGCTCGCGATCGGCCGTCTCCGCCGTCTCCGATTCGTCGTCCGTGATGGAGGCAGTCTCGGCGTCACGACCGGGCTCGCCGGCCGAGTCTGTCTGCTCGGCACCCTCGTCGTCAGTGTCCGCGCCGATGTCGATCGTCGGCGATTCGGGCTCTTCGGCGGCCTGGTCAGCGTCGTCCAGTTGATCGCTGAAATCGCTGTCGGACGCGGTGTCTGCCGACTCTGGATCGAAGATCGAATCGAGATCATCTTCCGGGAACATCGTCTCAAATCCGGAGGTGTTCGGCTGCTCGCCGGTCGATCTACTGCTTCCGTTCGGCCGATCGGCGTTCGGATTGTCGAGTTCGTCGATGGTCTCGCCCATATCGTCGAACAGCCCACCGAAATCGCCGTCACTGGCGTCTTCTGCGGGGAAGACCGTCGGTCCGGATCCTTCAGATTCGGGACGACCGCCACCGCCGTCGGCGTTCGATTCCGAGCGGGACTTCGCGCTCGAGGCCGACGGCGGATCGCCGCTCGGGTCGACGTCCGTTGTCGATGCTGACGGTTCCGCCGGCACGGCTGCGGTCTCGGATTCCCCGGTCGACGCTGCTACCGTCGCGGCGTCGCCGTCCGTGGCCGTCGCCTCGTCGGTGTCCGCGCCGGTCGAGGCATCGGCGGTGTCCGTTGTGTCGTCGCCGCCGATATCGAAGCCGGTCTCCTCGCTGAGCCACGCCGGCTCGTTGTCGCCGTCGCCGCCGTCTTCAGGAGCGAACTCGGCCGAGCCGTCACCAAGTTCCCACTCGTCTTCCTCGACACCGTCGTCGACCTCGCCGGCGAAGTCGAACTCATCGCTGTCGGCGCGGTCGACCTCGATCGTGTTCTCCGATTCGACGTCACCGAGTGCGCTCGCAAGCCCGCTCGGTACCTTGCCCCGGTACTCCTCGAACAGCGACTCCTCGGCTCGCTCCAGGATGTCCATCGAGAGGTTGTACGTCTCGCTGGTCGCCTCGGGTCGCGGGACGAGTTCCTCTTTCTCTTGATCGACGTCGATCAGAACGCTCTCCATCTCGCGGAGGTCCTCAAGACTGTCCTCGAGTTGGCCGTTCGCAATGAGCGTGAGGATCGTATCGGGATCGTTGATGAACGCCTGAACCGTCGCTGCTACCTGCGCGTACGTGTTGAGTTCGTTCTTGATGAGATACGCGAGGATGACCTCCCGTTTGAAGAGTTCCTCCTCGAGTTTCTCCGTGCTCCAGCCGCGATCGAACTGGATCTCCTCTAGCGTGTTCGAGTCCCCCATCTTGAGGAACTCGTCGGTCTCGGCTTGCCACTGGTAGACGTCTTGAACGTTGATCTCGTCGTGTTCGGCGTCGTAGTGGTTGATCTCGGTCAGGGACTTGTTCCGGCGGACCTTCCGTCCTTGAACGCGGGTCTGCGTCTGGATCGAGACCAGATCCAGTGCCGTAAACATCGTCTTCGAGACGTTAATCGGGTCCGTGGTGAACCGCTTGAGAACCTCGTCGACGGAGTCGGCGTGGAACGTCGTGTACGTGGTGTGACCGGTCGACATGACCTGGAACAGCGTCCGACCCTCCTCACCGCGGATCTCGCCCATGACGATGTAGTCGGGTCGCTGGCGCAACGCGGCCTCAAGCAGGTCGAACTCGTCGACGTCGCCTTGTTCGTCGTCGGAGAACGAGGGCCGCGTGACGCTGGCGATCCAGTTTCGCTGGGGAAGTTCGACCTCGCGGGTGTCCTCGATGGAGACGATCTTCGCGTTCGAGGGGATAAAGAGGGAGACGGCGTTTAGCGACGTGGTCTTCCCGGACGCAGTACCGCCAGCGAAGATCAGGCTCTTGTGGTTCTCGATGGCGAGCCACAGGAAGGCCATCTCGTCTAAGCTGAACGTGTTCCAGTTGATGAGGTCGATCGGGGTAAAGGGGACGTCCTTGAACTGACGGATGGTGTAGTTGGTCCCGTGGTCGGACACTTCTTTCCCGAGGGTGAGCTGGGCGCGCGAGCCGTCGGGCAGCGTCGCGTCGACCTGCGGTAGTCGTTTACTGATCCCCTTGCCTGAGCGCTGGGCGAGTTTGACGACGAAGTCGTCGAGTTCATCCTCGCCGTGATAGACGTTCGTGATGATCTGTTCGTACTCGGAGTGATAGACGAAGACGGGCGAGTTGTAACCATCGACGGAGATGTCCTCGACGTTGATGTCGTGTTTGATGCCGTCGATGCGCTCGTAGCCGATGAAGTTGCGTTTGAGAAGGTAGAGGAGCTTTTCGACCTGGTACTCGCTTAGTGTGTCCGGATCGTCCGCGAGAATCGCCGGCTCGGGCCGGACTTCGATTCCCTCGAGCTGGCTCGGCCCGGCCTCAAGCTCGACGTCGTCCTCGTCGTCGTCGAGGAGGCCCCGGAGCGTCTCGATGATTCCTTTCGACGCCTCGTCGGAGGTTGCCTCGAAGAGGTCGTAGCGCTTCAGCAGGCGGCGAGTCTCGTCTTCGATGACCGTTCGGCGGCCGTCATCACTCGATTTCTCCTTGATGCCGTCCTCGGTGTACTTGATCGCCGTCCGAAGCTTTCCCGAGAGGAACTCCTGGAGTTCTGTCTCGATCTCGTTTTGGTACGGCTCGATCACGTAGTACTTCTTCTCGTTTTCCTTCTCCGAATGGAAGATGACGACGTACGCGTAGGGTTTGTTTACCCAGTAGCGCTCGTCCTCGCGAAAGTGGGTCTTCTTCTCCATCGGGACCGCTTTCTCGAGGTCGTAGCGGTTGGAGACGGTGGTGTTGCCCGCGGCCGTCGAGAAGAACTCGTCCTCGTCGAGATCGTCTTGGACGTTGACGGTCCGCTCCTCGACGAGATCGTCTAGCTCGAGGGCGGCGTCGTTACCCGCTGCGAGCCGTCCCTCGAGGGTCTCGGGATCGAATCCGAGCGCCTCCTCCTCGTCGTGAGAAACGACCTCGCCGCTCGAGTCGCGCGGGCGACTGCCGTCGTCCTCGTAGTAGTATTCCCACTTATAGTGCTCCCAGGTCCAGGTATCCTTGACAACTGGTGTCGTCTCCGGATCGACGTACTCGAGGAAGATCTCCCAGAGTGCTTCGGCATCGTCACCGGCGGTCGGCAAAACGCTGTCCTCGAGGTCGTCCGGATGGTGGCCGAGGTACGCTTCCGGATCGAACTCGATCCGAGCCCAGTCCTCGCCGCGTGGGGCCCTGCTGCCCTCGTTCGTATCGAGACCGAGCTGATCGTCGGCCTCGGGGTCGTCCGGATAGAGGGTAGATACCTCGTCGCCGTAGCCGTACTCCTCCATGAATTCCACCCACGTATATTCGCCGACTCGGACACCCGGATCAGATGCGGTATCCGACCCCTGAGACCGCTCGTCCTCCGACGCGGGGTCGGACACCTCCCCCTCAGAGAAGTCCCCGGTATCCGACTGGTCGGCCTCGTCAATAGCCATTGCATCCACCCTAACTCTCACCCCTCAAAAAATTCATCCACCCATTACCATTTCTGATAATCTAGATATCGGTGAATTCCGCCCGGTTCCGACGCTGTCGCGATCGGTTTCGATACACGCAGTGCTCCGCGCTACCGTAACGGCGAGGCCGGAGACCGCATGATAGGTCCACTACCAAATACTCCACGGCGGCGTCGTCACTACCGAAGTCGCCGGCCCCGACGAAGACGGGTTATAGACCCACCTGCCGGAGCTTCTCGATCAGGAAGTTCGACAAGTAGGGGCTGCGCGAAAAGCTTGACGTGGCCGCCGACGAAACGGAGGCCCGATGAGCGACCTATTCGACCTCGAGGGGCGAGTCGCAGTGGTGACGGGCGGCGGCCGTGGCATCGGCCGCGCGATCGCCGTCGAACTGGCAAATGCGGGTGCCGCGGTCGTTCCGAGCGCCCGATCGACGGACGAGATCGAGGCCGTCGCCGCGGACATCGAAGCGGCGGGTGGTGACGCCGTCGCCGTCTCCGCGGACGTGACCGATCCCGACGCCGTACGTGACGTTATCGACCGCACGGTAGACGCGTTCGGCGGCGTCGACATCGTCGTTAACAACGCCGGTTTCAATCCGGACGACGCGCTTGGGCGACCGGAGGACGTCGACACCGAGCATCTCGACCGCGTCTTCGATGTCAATCTAAACGGCGCGTACGAAGTGACGCGGACGGCGGCCGACCATCTCCTCGCAAGCGACGGCGGCTCCGTGATCAACGTCGCCAGCGTCGGCGGACTTGTCGGCCTCCCGCGCCAGCATCCCTACGTCGCCTCGAAGCACGGCCTAGTTGGGCTCACGAAGAGCATGTCGCTCGACTGGGCTCCAGAGGTCAGGGTCAACGCCGTCGCACCGGGCTACGTTTCGACGGACCTGACAACGGATCTCGAGGGGAACGACCGGCTTCGCCAGTCGATCATCGACCGCACGCCGCTGGAGCGCTTCGCCGACCCCGAAGAGATCGCCGGGCCGGTCGTCTTCCTCGCGAGCGAGGCCGCCAGCTACGTGACCGGCTCGGTGCTCGCGGCCGACGGCGGGTGGACGGCGCGATAACGTCGTCCGGTCCGTCACGGCGGTGACCGTCTGACCGCGAACCGACGTTCACGTTCTCGGTCGGTCGACCGGGTTCGGCCCGGTCGCGTTCGAAGCGAACCTGCGGTGATGGATACTGATCGGACCGTGCATCACCTCGAAGCCGCTGTCGTCCTAAGACCGAGAACGGAGCGCGGGTTCGGCGCTGCCCGCTCGTCGATCGGTCACGATCGAGGCTCTATAACCGAATTTCCGACCGGCGTTTCGCCGGTCGTTGGCACGATTCTCTAGGTCCTACCGACGACACGTCCGGCGCTTCGAGTGGCGATCGCGAACTCGAAGCGAGCCACCATCGGCGTGACGATCCGTTCGCAGCCGGCACGCGACCGTGGCCTGTGACTCAAGGACGTCTCGAGTCCGTCGTTCGAAGCGGTCGTAGCGGCATTCGAACCGAAGTCTGACGGTTGCTCACATCGTTTGCGCTGCGTCCAACCGAAGTTGAATCTGCTACGCCGGTTTGTTCGCCACTACGTGACTCGTTACACGGGCGTGGCGGGATTCGAACCCGCGATCAGAAGGTTAGGAACCTCCTGCCCTCTCCGCTAGGCCACACGCCCCGGCGCGAAAAGAGCTTAGCTGGTTTCCGTTTCGGTTTCGGTCTCTGTCGCCGACCTCTCATCGGAGGTGACCGGCTCCGTGTCGACGAAATCTTCGTTCTGCTGGCTAGCGGTCTCGGTCTGGCCGGACTCACGCATTTCCTCGAGCTCCGATTCGACCTTTTCGCGCCCTTTCTGGAACTCACCCATGGCCTCTCCGGTCGACCGTGCGAGCTTCGGGATCTTGTTGGCCCCGAACAGTAGGACTGCGATGACGAGGATGATCGCGAGCTCCGGTGGCCCCATGCCGCCGGGGATGAACAGCGGTGCGGTTTCGACTACCATCTCTATGCGTGGCTTACCCGCTGTCAATTATAACCTTTTTGGACCGATAAGACAAGCAAGCGGCCGTGACAGTCGTCGTACGCTCAAGATTCGTCGAGAACTAGGTTCGATTCTCTAGCCCTGGCGGCCACTCGGTGCTCGACCGAACGGGCATCCGATCGTTCCGCGAGCGAAACTGTCTTTCCGGGTTGGACACAATAGGCGAACGATGGTAACGACCGGAGACGATGCACCTGACTTCACCGCACCGCTTGCAAACGGCGACATCGAGGAGTTCTCGCTCTCGGAGCGCCTCGACGGGGAGGCACCGATCGTCCTCGCGTTCTTCCCCGGTGCGTTCACCAGCGTCTGTACGACCGAGATGTGTACGTTCCAGGATCGACTGGCCGACTTCGACGACCTCGACGCTGCCGTCTACGGCGTCAGCCGCGACTCGCCGTTCACGCTGAACGAGTTCCGCGACCAGAACGATCTCGAATTCGGACTCATCAGCGACTACAACAAGGAGATCATCGACGAGTACGACGTTCCGATGGACTTCGCCGACTTGGGCGTCTACGGCGTCGCCAAGCGGTCCGTGTTCGTCGTCGACGGCGACGGCGAGGTCGCTTACGCGTGGGTCAGCGACGACCCCGGCGTCGAACCCGACTACGACGAGGTCGAGGCCGCCGTCGAAGACCTCTCCTGACGAATCGGCACGAACAGCCTCAGACACGACGGCGCAGCGCTTTTTAAGCGGGACATCGACGTTTGGATATGAGCGATTCCGCCGCCGACGAGGCTCCCCGCCGAGTCTACGCTCCCGACGACGATCACGCCTTCCCCGACGAGAAGTTAAACGCCATCCTCGAGTATATCAAGACCGACGAGGAGATCGCGGCCTACCTCGAGGCACAGAACGTCAACGCGGTCGACCGAATGCGGTACAACGATCACGGGACGAAACACATCGAGATCGTCCGCAACCGGGCGCTGTGCCTCTATGATTTGCTCAAGCAGGGTACTGTCGATTTCAACGGCGCGCGGCAACAGGGACTCGAGGAGGAAGACGAGTCGGTCATCATCGCGCTCGCGGCGACCCTCCACGACGTCGGCCACGTCGTCCACCGCGACAGCCACGCCTACTACTCTATTCCGCTCGCTGCAGACATCCTCGATCGAATCCTCCCCGAGTTCTACGACGTCGTCGACACCGTCCGGATGAAAGGTGAGGTGCTCCACGCGATCCTCTGTCACCACCGCTCCGAGACGCCGCTGACGACCGAAGCGGGCGTCATCCGGGTCGCCGATGCACTGGATATGGAACACGGCCGCTCGCGAATCCCCTACGAACACGGCGGCCGCGGTATCAACACCCTCTCGAGCCAGGCCATCAGTCGCGTTTCCCTCCAGGAAGGCGATACCACGCCCGTCATGGTCGAAATCGAGATGACCAACGCCGCCGGTGTCTATCAGGTCGACAACCTGCTCAAGGCCAAACTCGAGGACTCCGGGCTCGAAGACCAGATTCGGATCGTCGCGCTCAACACGAACGAGAACCGCGAGCAACTGGTCGAGCGGATCGAACTCTAGAGGAAGGGGTACGCTGTCGTTCGGAAGACGCGAAGCGCCTTCCGTGGTGACGAAAGGAACGAAACGTCTCTCGAACCACGTGCGGTCGCGAAGCGACCGCACTCGGTGAAAATCGATGACATGCACTCCTCGTTCCCTGTCGTTCGGCTCGCGGTGACGCCACTCGTTTTCCCGCGGCGCTTTGCGCCGCGCGCTCGGTCATCTCGTTCAAGCGAGTTCGAACTGTCCGTCTTGCCGCTCGAGGTACCCGCGATCCCGAAGCGTCCCGGTGATCGAAAGGACGGTTCCCTTGTTGATCACGAGGTCGTTACAGAGTTCGTCGGCGGTCGCGCTCCCGCCGGCGGCGAGATACAGGTACACCAGCTTCGCTCGAGCGGAGTCGAGATCGGTCGGAAGCGATACGTCGAGCCCCGTCGTCGTTGGCGATGTCATACTCGCACCTCTTCCCTTCGACGATAATAAAATTGGCCCACAACAATTGTCGAAATAGCGCTGCGAAACCGGGGGTCGTGCGCTATCGACGGCGCTGACGATGATCGTCTATTCGTTTGACGGCCGATGAGAGGTCGTCACTCCCTCCGTACGGAGAGATAGTTGATCGTCGTGATCGCGATCGGATGACAACAGGTTTCACACCCCCTCGCGATAGTCCGTCGGCGGAACCGACCGCGAGGTGGAGCGACCGGTCACTTATAGGTGCTCCAACGAGTCAGTACGATACTGATGTCGATGCAGCTCACCGCCCTCGCGCTCCTGACCGGGCTGGTCACCGGCGCACTGTTCCGGGTTCTCAATATTCCGATCCCCGCACCGCCGGAGCTGCCCGGCCTCATGGGTATCGTCGGTATCTATCTCGGGTATAAACTAATCGAGTATCTGAACGTCAGCGTCGATTTGCTCGAGACGCTCGGGTTATAGCGGTCCGACCGACGGCGAGCGCTGGTTGCGGGTCGCGACTTCACGCCGACGATCTCATATTGAATAGAAACCGCATGAGAATCCAGAGCGTCAGCAGGATCGCTGTGGGAGCCAACACTACCGCCAGGAACAGCAGCGGACCTGTCAGGGCGGAACCGATGAGGAGAGCCTGGACGATAACGAGCAGAGGGACAGCGCTCATAGATCCGCCATTCGCCGGGAGCGGGATAAACGATTCCACTCGCGGTGAGGCAGGGTCACTGCCCGTAACCTAAAATCGACGGCGTCGGGCGTCGAGGTCAGTAGCTGCGTTCTTTCGGCTCGTAGGTCTTGTTCTCTCCCTCGAGGATGACCGGTCGATAGAAGATCGAGGGTTCGCCATCGTCCCACGAGATGAGCGTGTGCTTGAGCCAGTTCTCGTCGTCGCGGATCTGGTTCTCCTGACGCCAGTGTGCGCCGCGGAACTCGTTGCGCACCAGCGCGCCGAGTGCGATCGTCTCGGCGACGTCGATCAGGTTGCGCGTCTCGATTGTCTGCTGGAGGTCGGTGTTGAACGTCCGCGACGGATCGTCGACGTAGACGTCCTGGTACTCCTCACGACACTCGCGGATGATCTTCAGCGCCTTCTTGATGCCGTCGCCGGTACGGAAGACGTTGACGTAATCGGTCATCGCCTGCTGGAGCTTGGCGCGGATCTCGGCGTGCTGGACGCCGTCGTCTTTCTCCATCAGGGCGTCGACGCGCTCGCGGGCCGACTCGACGGTGCGCTCTAAGACGCCCTCGGTGTCGGCGGTGACGCCACCGTCGGCGGCGACGCCGCCGGTCGTGTCGAGTCCCGCCTCGCCGGGCTGGACCGGCAGTTCGGTGTCGGTCTCGTCCTCGACGTCGTCGCCGTAGCCGGTCCGGATCTCGGGCTCGCCGAGGTCCTCGCCGGCGGCGTGGCGGCCGGCGCGCTTGCCAAAGACGATCAGCTCCGGCAGGGCGTTCCCGCCCAGCCGGTTCCCGCCGTGGACGGAAACGCAGGCGCACTCGCCGGCGGCGTAGAGGCCGTTGACGCAGGTCTGCCCGTTCTCGTCGACCTCGATGCCGCCCATCGCGTAGTGCTGGCCGGGCTTGACCGGCATCGGCTCGACGAGACCGTCGACGCCCTCGAAGTCCTCTGCGAGGTGGAGGATGTTCTCGAGGCGGTCCATGATGCGCTCCTCGCCCAGGTGGCGCATGTCGAGGTGGACGTACTCGTCGTTGACGCCGCGTCCCTCGTTGACCTCGGTGAGTTCGGCGCGGGCAACGACGTCGCGGGAGGCGAGTTCGCCGGAGTTGTTCGCGTAGCCGTACTCGAACATGAACCGCTCGCCCTCGTTATTGTAGAGGATGCCGCCTTCCCCGCGGACGCCCTCGGAGATGAGGACGCCGGTAGAGGGCAGCGAAGTCGGGTGGAACTGGATGAACTCCATGTCCTCGAGCGGTGCGCCTGCCCGATAGGCCATCGCGTGGCCGTCGCCGGTACAGGAGACGGCGTTGGTGGTGTGGTCGAAGGCCTGCCCGGGACCGCCGGTCGCGAGGACGACACCGTTGTTGGCCTTGAAGCCCTCGATTTTGCCGGACTGGACGTCGTAGGCGACGACGCCGTGACACTCGCGGTCGTTCGGGTCCGATTCGTCGGTCGTCGCCAAGTCCATGACGTACCACTCGTCGTAGACCTGAATGCCGCGTTTGACGACCTGCTCGTACATCGTGTGCAGCAGGTGGTGGCCGGTCTCCGCTCCGGCGTAGGTCGTCCGCGGGTAAGAGAGGCCGCCGAACGGCCGCTGGGAGACGCGCCCGTCCTCCTCACGGGAGAACGGCATTCCCCAGTGCTCTAGGTTCATCGTCTCCTCGGGGGCATTCTTCGCGAGGGTCTCGACCGCCGGCGCGTCGCCGAGATAGTCCGACCCCTTCATCGTGTCGTAGGCGTGGAGTTCCCAGTCGTCGCCTTCCTGGAGGGCGGCGTTGATACCGCCTTCCGCCGCGCCGGTGTGGCTGCGGACGGGGTGAAGCTTCGAGACCATCGCTACGTCGGCTCCCGCTTCGTGCGCCGCGACCGCGGCTCGGAGGCCGGCACCGCCTGCGCCGACCACGATAACGTCGTGTTCGTACATGGTTACCAGAACTTCAGGTTCTTCTTGACCGCTTCCCGCTTGAGCTCCTGAATGTGCTCGGTGAGCGGAATGTCTTTCGGACACACCTCGGTACAGGAGAACTGGGTCTGGCACCGCCAGACGCCGTGTTCCTGCTCTAAGATGCGGAGTCGGTGCTCCTTGATCTGTTCGTCCTCGCGGTCGTCCATGGCGAACTTGTAGGCCTTGTTGATCGCCGCGGGACCCAGATACTCGTTGTCGCCGGCCGCGATGTTACACGAGGACATGCACGCGCCACACCAGATACACCGCGAGGACATCTTGATCTTTTCGCGGTTTTCCGGGCTCTGGCGCTGTTCCTCGAGGTCCTCCACCGGCGGCGTATCCTCGTCTTGGAAGTACGGCTCGACGGTGTGCATCTGGTCGTAGAAGTGGTCCATGTCGACGACCAGGTCCTTGACGACCTCCTGATGGGGCAGCGGCTCGACGCGAACCGGCTGCTCGAGATCGGCGATCTGGGTCTTACAGCCCAGTCGCTGTTTGCCGTTGACGAAGAACGCGTCAGAGCCACAGACGGCCTGCCGACAGGAGTGGCGGAAGGTCAGCGACGAATCGTACTCGTCGCGGGCGTACATGACCGCGTCGAGGACGGTCATCCCCTTCTCGAAGGGGACGTGGAAGTCGTCGAAGCGGGGTTCCTGTTTGCCCTCGACCTCGGGGTCGTAGCGGAACACCTTGATGTGGACCGTCTCTCCCTCGAGTTCCGCTGCGTCGGCTGCCGTCTGATCGACCATACCGCCGCCTTTCTGTTTCTCGGCGGCCGGCGACTCCGCGCCTCGCAGTTCCGGATCTTCCGGTGCTTCCTGACTTTCGGGTTCGGCTTGTTGTGTGCTCATGTTAGATCAGTCCCGACATAGTGAGTGCGACGTAGATTCCCTGTGCGACGAGCGCGAGGCCGGCGAGCGATAACACCGCTAGCACGGCCTTCTTCGGGCCTCCCTCGAGTCCCTGATTGACCAAGGCGTTGTAGACGCCGTTGACGCCGTGGAACGCGGCGGTGACCAGGAACAACACCATCGTGAGGAAGTAGCCGATATCCTCCATTCGGGCCTGCGTGCCCATAAAGTCTATCTCATACGCGTGATGGACGAAGTGCAGGAGGAAGAAGTGAAATGCCAGAACGACGACAAGAAACGCCGCCGTGATCCGCTGGAGGAACCAGCGAGTGCCGCCGGGCGTAAAGGAGGAGTAGCGCTCCGCCATTAGATCGACACCCCCGTGAGGAAGGTGGGGACGCTCGCGACGGTGATCGCGCCCGTCAACACCAGCGAAGCATAGAAACTCTTGTCCTGTGAGTCCAACCCGACGCCGAGATCGACCATTAGCAGGCGGAGGCCGTTTAAGATGTGGAAGACGGCCACCGCGAGCAGGCCGACCTCGAGCAGACGCACGAGGAACAGGCTCTCGAGACCCTGCAGCGTCGCGGTGTACACGTTGACCGCCTCGCCGTCGACCATTGTCGTTTCGCCCTGTGCGCCGCCGATGGAGCTACTCAGCACCGCAATGTGGGTAAACAGGTAGCCGATAAGCACCCAGCCGGTGAACTTGTGGAAGATCCACGCCCACATGCCGGCCGAGAACTCCTTCCAACGGCCGAAGTCCTCAATGAGGCCGCGATTGTAAGACTGACTCATACGCTCATGTGGTCCGTTAGACCGCGGGGGTATAGAAGTTACTTTTATCTCCCCGTCCGCCCCGCCGTCTCCGAAAATAACTACAGAAATCGTTAAGTTACGGCACCGGTTCCTCGAACTGATTCAAGACGCTCTCATCGAACGGTGAACGGTTCAGCGACCGACCGGTCAAGCGCCGTTGCTCTGTCGGCGAAGGTCGGAGCGCGACGTTTGCGTCGTCCGCTCGCGCTCGAGCACGGTGAGCGTGTCCGGCGAGAGGCCGACCAGATGACAGAGGGGGTTGCCTGGGTAGACGACGGGGTTCTCGAGGACGCCGACGATGAGGCCGGTGAAGGGGGACTCGACGGTGACGATGTCGTCTTCCTCTTTGAACGGGTTGGTGATGGTACAGATGACCTCGCCCTCCTCGACGAGTTCGCCGCGGCCGCGTTTCATGTCGACGATGCCGCCCGCGTCGGCGCGGAGCCAGGTCTTCTCGTCATCGGAGTCGATGACGGTTCGCCAGCCCGGCCAGTGGACCGACGACTGCCGGTGGCAGCCGAACTCGGCGAGGACGCTCGCGACGCCGGTGAGCGCGCGATCGATCAATCGCCGCTGGAACCGGTGGGCCTCGCCCATCTCGACGGTGATCGTGGGAATGCCGGCGTCGGTCGCCTCCCGCCGCAGCGTGCCCGACGGTCCCTCACCGGCGATGATGACGTTCGAACTGAACGCCTTGGCGAGTCTGCTTACGTCCGAGCACTCCATGTTCGCCCGGACGTGGAGCATATTCGTTCGCCCGCGCGTGGACGTATGGAAATCGATCCCGAGATCACAGGGCTCGATGAAGTTCGTATAGATCTGGTGGGCCATCCGCATGGCGCTGGTCGACCCCTCGCGGCCAGGAAACGAACGGTTCAGGTCCCGGTCGTAGATCGGGAGATACCGCTCCTGTGCAATGAATCCGGGGACGTTCATGACGGGGAGACAGATCAGCGTCCCGTGGAGGACGGAGTGGTCCCAGTCGTGTGCCACCTCGCGGACGACCTCGATCCCGTTGAGTTCGTCGCCGTGGGCCGCCGCCGAGAGGAAGACCGTCGGTCCGGGGTGTTCGCCGTTGATCACCGTGACGGGGATCCGAACGGGATCGCCCAGATACGTTTCGCTGATGCCGTAACGGATGTTCGCCGATTCGCCGGGATCGACTCGGCCGCCGTTGTACGTAAACGTCTCGTCCATGGATTCGGGGTGGGATAGCTCGTCGGGCGGTTCCGTCGCGGTCGTGTCGTCGCTCATACCGCCCTCACCGGCGGCATCACCGTGAATCTTCTCCCTGTGAACGACCCTATCCTACTCGCTCACGACTAAAACTCCCTATCGCTCGTCCGCGTTCGATCGTCCGTGCCGCTTTTTCCGGAGAAACCGGGTTTCGCTCGAACAACGTCGTGCAGAATGTGTGACCGTGGGCATACGTTTTGTATCTGGCCATGGTATGGCCACCCATGGAAATTCGTGAGGCGACCGACGACGACGCCGAGGCGATTCGATCGATCGCACGCGAGTCGCTCAACTCCACGTACACCGACTTTCTCGACGCAGAGACGATCGACGACGCGGTCGGGAAGTGGTACGGCGAGTCGTTCGCTGACGACCTCGCCGACGATCGGCTCCTTTTCCTGGTCGTCGAACGAGACGGCGACGTCGTCGGCTTCTCCCAGAGCGAACTGGTCGGCCAGCAAGCAAACACCGGTCACCTCCTCTGGTTGCACATCCACCCCGATCACCGCGACGGCGGCACCGGCGTCCGACTGCTCGTCGGAACTCGCGAAGCGCTGCTCGAGGAGGGCGCGTCGGAGATTCAGGGTTTCGTTCTCGAAGACAACGAGGGCGGTAACCAGTTTTACCGAGACCACGGCTTCGAGCGGGCCGGCCAGCGCGAGGTCGACATCGGCGACGAAACGTTCACCGAGAACGTCTACGTCGAGAGCGACCTCGAGGACGACGGTGAGTGGGGCGCGATCGACGAGGTTTCGGTCGGCGAGGCATCAGCCGACGGCCAGACCATTTACGTGAGTTACGGTGAGGCTGCCCGCGGGTCGAAGGCACCGTTCTATACGGCCTACCGAACGGCGGACCGACACGATCGCTACGCCTGGTTCTGCGGGCACTGTGAATCGATCGACAACGCGATGGACGCGATGGGCCGAATCGAGTGTAACGACTGCGGAAACCGCCGGAAAGCGACCCGGTGGGACGCCTCGTATCTCTGAGCTTGCACCTCCGGTCTGCGGTCGTCAGCTCCCCGTTTTCACGAACTGCCTAACGGCTGTCTGTTCGTGCGTACGCGACTCCTTCGGTCCTTTGACCGCCTTTACGCCGTGGAATCTTCTAGACCGATCCGAAACGGGGTTTGAGGCCGGCTCCGCGCCAAGAACCCGACCATCGCTGGCTCGCTGCGATCGGCTTCGGTCCGTTGTCTCCGCATTACAATTGGTCGCTCCCTCGATGCGGAGAGTGCGTTGGTCGCTATCGACTGCACCGTCGTGCGGATACGCGCGTCTCATCGAACCCATTACGTCGAATGAACAGAGAGGACCACATCGTACACGGCTTCAAGGCAACGCTCGTCGCGCGCGCGATCTACATGCTCTCGAGCGCGCTGTTAATGTTCATACTCGCGCGGTACCTGCTCGATCCGGACGGGTACGGCGCGCTGTACTGGGCGATTGGAGTGCTGGCAATCGTTCAGCTGTTCGCGGACCTCGGTCTCTCGCGGTCCGTCGCCCGGTATCTCTCGGAGTACCGCGAAACGGATCCGGGACAGGTTCCGTATCTCCTCAAGACGACGGTCACGGCCAAGCTAATCCTGCTCGCGGTCGTCGCGTACATGCTCTTGCTCTTCCACGATTGGATCGCGATCGCACTCGGCGAACCGGAGTCGGCCCCGTTTCTCGCGGCGGGCGTCCTCTACCTCGTCGCCTACTCCTTTAGCACCTTCTCGCAGGTGGCGTTTCAGGGGTTTAACCACCTCGGCTACAGCGCGATCGTCCAGGCGATCAGCGGCGCAGCCCGGCTGTGCTTCGCCGTCGTCTTCGTCCTCGCCGGCCTCGGTGCGCTCGGGGCTCTCTTTGGCTACATCGTCGGGTATGCCGTCGCCGGCGTCATCGGAATTGGCATCCTCTACTACGGGTTCTACCGGCAGTACGACGCGGCCGACGAGTACGAGGACGGCCTCTCGCGACGGCTGCTCGAGTACAGCGTGCCGCTGACGGCGACCCAGAGCGCGAACGTCATCGACAAGCAGATCGACATCGTGCTCGTCGGGATGTTCTTAAATCCCGCTGCGGTCGCGTTTTACACCCTCGCAAAGCAGATCACTGACTTCGTCCTCGCGCCCGCGGCGTCGCTTGGCTTTACCATCTCGCCGAACTTCGGCGAGCAGAAGGCCGCCGACGAGCTCGCCGAAGCCAGGCGGATCTACGAGAAATCGCTGACGAACGTCCTCTTGCTCTACATCCCGGCGGCGGCCGGCCTCGCGATCGTCGCGGGGCCGTTCCTGACGATGATCTTCGGGCAGGACTACGCGGCCGCGGTGCCCGTCTTGCAGGTGCTCGCTGGCTTCGTCGTCTTGCAGGCGATCACGAACCTGACGAGCGACAGTCTCGATTATCTCGGACGCGCTCGAGCGCGCGCGATCGCCAAGGGGCTGACGGCGCTCGCGAACCTGTGTCTGAACATCATTTTGATCCCGCGGATCGGCGTTGTCGGCGCGGCGATCGCGACGGTCGCGACCCACTCGGTGTACGTCGCGGTCAACCTCTATGTCGTTCACACCGAACTCTCGCTGAACGTCGCGCGACTCGCTCGCACGACGGGACTCATCTGTGCGATCACGGGCGTGATGGCGCTCGCCGTCTCGCTCGTGACGCCGATGGTCTCGAGTCTGGTCATGCTAGTCGGCGCAATCGCCGTCGGGGCGGTCACCTGGGCCGTGCTGGCGGTGCTGAGCGGACTGGTCGATCCGCGACAGGTTCGATCGGTGATCGGGTGATGTCTGATTCGAAATCGAGGAACAGGATTGGTGACGCCAATCAGTGTGGTGGTTGGCCGGTTCATGCCTGAAAGGCAGTTTCGACCCTGGTCTCAGATTGCCACAGCTATTGCTTGGGACCGCAAGGGTAGGTTAAAACAGAGGGCCACCCAAGTCACACCAGCAGCAGAAATGCCAGCCGTTGCTGTTCTGCTCGATCACTGCGGCAACGCACGCGCCGCAGGAGGCCGTCACCCACCCAGCGGAAGCGACACATGTTCCACAGGCAACGACTTCTACAGCGTGATTGTTCGCGATTTGGGCCACACATCCAGTATCGACGGTTCCACACGGCGCACAAGCGGTAAGTGGATTGTTGCCGAGTAGCGCCGTACAAGCACAGTCGCCGATACCTTGTGTCGAGATTTGATTACTCTCTGGTTCTGAGGTTACATCCGCTGCTAGTGGTATTGTACGGGCATTCGTTTCGGTCGTGACGCCCGTATCCCCCGGGAGCACGTTAGTGTGTTCGACGGTAACGGGGATTGTCTCCACTGAAGAAAGATCAGCGTCTACCTTCGACATCGCTGCCTCAACGTCCGTCGAAACGGATGCCGCCGTGTCTTTTCTGCTCTCGGTAATGTATCCGTATGGATCAACATCATCGTGTTCGTTCCAGAGGATTCCCGCGATTCGTTTTGTCGTATCCTGTTCGTCCGAACGAGTGCCGCCGCTTACGTCCTCCTTCGACTTGTTTCCGACTCGAACGTAATCCGCAACGTGCGATATTCTTCGTCCTTGTACCTCGCTTGGAATCCCCTTGCGGAGCCGTAGTCTGGTATGAATCCTTCGGAGATGAGCTTACTCCGGACTTGCTCGACGCCCCTGTCAGTCAGTGCGGCGTGGAGTACCTCTTTGGTTTCTTGCTCGTCCAGTTTTTCGACGGTCGTTTCGGGTTCGTTCGATATATCTACGTCGTCGGCTGCGACGACTGACGCAGCGTTCGAACCGAAGAGGAGACTGCTTGCAACGCCCGCCAAGAATCCGCGCCTCTTGATTCCACGGAGGTCTTGTGCCGCTTTCCATACCTCGGCACAACCTCCGCCGTCAGCCTTCTCTTGGAGTCGTTCTCTATATTCGTCTATCTCGTCTTGGACGGTATCTCTACTGTCACTGGTCATTTCAATCCTACAACCTGAAGTTATGGCCGAAAGTATAAAATACTATTCTTTATTCTATTAATAATGATAGTATAGAATTGAGATAATAGGGGTCGCTATCGCATCGCTGTAACGTACGAAACGATCAACGGTTCGCGTCGGGTAGTTGGAAATCTACGAGCGGATCCGTACCCAAAATCTCGAAAAGAGATATTGAACGTACAGCGTTCCGAAAAATGGAACCAGTAATGTGACATCTGAGATCATGAATCGCTGGACAACAGCGTACAGTCCCGTATACATTATAATAGTTATACTACTCCCAACAACGGTCCAGAGAAAACTGACACCTCTACTAGCTGCTTTGGGTCCTCGGATCTCATAGATGACAGGTAGGCATCCAGCGATATTGATAGTAAGAAGGGCTCGATCAACAACACTGCTTCCCAGTCCGAAGAAAAATAGTACACAAATACCGATAACTGTAGTCGTAAGTCCGACTACCGGATGCTCAGCGGCGGGGCCAAACACGCGCCGCCGGATCGGTCTGTTCGACATCGGAGTACGGTTGAAATTACGTTGAGGTATGAGATAAGTGTCTTGGTTCCGCATTAGCTATCAACACTTATCCGACGGCTCGGCGTCTAGTCGCTATGGCCGGTGGCGATCCCGTGACCGTCGGGGTGTTGAGCCTTCATACGAGCAAGGAAACGAAAGCGATTCTCAACGCGGTCGAAGATCTCGGCCACGATACCGAGTGGCTTCGGTCTGAGAACACGTCGATCAGCGTCACGGACGGCAGCCCGGTCCTCGAGCCCGAGGTCGACGTGATCGCAAATCGGATGTTGCTGTCGAACACCGAACAGCCCGCCGAGGAGCTCGGGCTGGTCAACGCCTTCTCGCGGCTCGTCCCGACGCTCAACGAGCCGAGCGCGGTGATGACGGCGATGCACAAGCTCTCGACCGCGACCGCGCTCGCGTCGGACGACGTCCGGACGCCCGACGTCACCCTCGCGCTCAGCAGCGACCAGTTAAACGCCGCGCGGGAGCGATACGGCGAGGAAGCGGTGTACAAGACCGCGATCGGCACGCACGGCGGCGGCACGTGGAAAGTCGGCCCCGACGACCCGATCAACGCCAAGGTCGGCAATCGGTATGCCTTCCTGCAGGAACTCGTCGATCGGGAGGACGTCCGCAACCGTGATCTGCGCGTCTACGTCGTCGGCAGCGAGATCGTCGGCGCGATGTATCGCTACGCGCCGGACAACGACTGGCGGACCAACGTCGCGCTCGGCGGCTCGGTCGAGGATGCGACCGACGATCTCCCCACAGAAGCCGGCGAGATGGCGCGGCGAGCGGCCGACGTCGTCGGCCTCGACTACGCCGGCGTCGACCTCGTCGAGGGCGACGAGGGCTGGTTTGTCCTCGAGGTCAACCCGACCGCGGGATTCAAAGGGCTCTACGAAGCGACACGGGTGAGCCCCGCTCCGTACATCGCCAAACTGGCGATCGAGCGCGCCGGCGGCGAGGTCGACGACGAGCGCGTTGGAGAACTCACGAACGTCCTCGACGACTCCCGGCCGACGGCCCAGCCGGCCGAAACGGTCATCCAAGACACGGAGCCGGCCGTGATCGGCTACACCGAGGAGGTCGTCCTCTCAGGAACCAGCGGCTCGACGTCGGTCCTCGCGAAATCCGACACGGGCGCGACGCGGACGAGCATCGACACCGGGCTCGCCGCCGACATCGGTGCCGGCCCGATCAAGTCCATTACCCACATCCGATCGGGAAGCAGCAAACAGTCCAAGAGCCGGCCCGTCGTCGACGTCGTCGTCGGTGTCGGCGGCAACCAACACACCGTCACGGCCAGCGTCGAGGACCGCAGTCACATGGATTACCCCGTCTTGCTCGGGCGAGACATCCTCGGAAACTATCAGGTCGATGTCAGCCGCCGGGTCGACGGCGACGCCGCCGATACGCCCGAGGAAGAGGAGTAGCCACCGCTTTTCGCCCCGATAGTTTCTTCGGCGACGTTCAACGGAAAGAGCGGTCGATAACACCGGGCGTCGCTTCACCGGCGTCCGGCAAGTCGGTGGTGCGTACGAACGGCGGAGAACTCGAGCGAGCGAACTTCTGACGAGAGCCGACGCCCGACGCTAATCGAAGTGAAAGCGGGCTCGCGGCCGATTCGGTGCCACAGAGAGGACCGAGCGCCGATCACTTTGGTGGGCTTCAATCGCGGTCTCGTTTTCGTCCTGACGGCATCGACCGGCGCGGACCGGTCGCTGACCGCGTAGTCGTGTTGCCGCTCGCTCGGCGACCGCTAGCGATAGCGGTGAGAGTCGTTTGCAGTATCGAAAACAATATGGGGCAAATCGTGAACTGGAAGTTGCGATCGGTACATCTATTATTCTCGGATCCAATCTTCCTCTCGTAGAGAGAATCTATGGTAGACGAGAATCTGGAACGCAGCGCGAACGGCGGTATTGCCGAGGTGAGCCGACGATGAGCGAGCGAAAGCGCAACCACAAGTGGTGGCCGAACGAACTGAGTCTGGACGTTCTCGACCAGAACGCCGAAGATGTCGGACCCTACGGCGAGGACTTCGACTACGCCGAGGAGTTCCAGAAGCTCGACCTCGAGGAGGTGAAAGCGGACCTCAAGGACCTGATGACGACGTCGCAAGACTGGTGGCCGGCCGACTACGGCCACTACGGTCCGCTGTTTATTCGCATGGCGTGGCACAGCGCCGGCACGTACCGCACCGTCGACGGCCGCGGCGGCGCTTCGGGCGGGCGACAGCGCTTTGCCCCCCTCAACAGCTGGCCCGACAACGTGAGCCTCGATAAGGCGCGACGGCTGCTCGAGCCGATCAAGCGCAAGTACGGCCGCAAGCTCTCGTGGGGCGACCTGATCGTCCTCGCCGGAAACGTCGCGCTCGAGTCGATGGGCATGGAGACGCTCGGCTGGGCCGGCGGGCGCGAGGACGCCTTCGAGCCCGACGAGGCCGTCTACTGGGGTCCCGAGACCGAGTGGGAAGCGCCCCAGGACGAGCGCTTCGACGAGGAGGATGAACTCGATGAACCGCTCGGTGCCACCGTGATGGGGCTCATCTACGTGGATCCAGAGGGGCCAAACGGGAATCCGGAGCCGCTCAAGTCGGCGGAGAACATCCGAAAGGCGTTCGGCCGCATGGCGATGAGCGACGCGGAAACGGCCGCGCTCATCGCAGGCGGGCACACGTTCGGCAAAGCTCACGGCGCCACCGACGACGACATCGGTCCTGAGCCCGAGGCTGCCTCCATCGAGGACCAGGGGCTCGGCTGGGCCGACTCCGGAAAAGGCTCCGAGACGACCACCAGCGGTATCGAGGGCGCCTGGAACGCCTGGCCGACGATGTGGGACACCTCCTACCTCGACAACCTGCTCGACTACGAGTGGGAGCTGACCGAAGGTCCCGGCGGCGCGAAGCAGTGGCAGCCGGTCGAGGAGGAGGCCTACGACACCGTCCCGGACGCCCACGACCCGTCGGAGAAACACGCCCCGATGATGATGACGACGGACGTCGCCCTCAAGCGCGATCCGGAGTTCCGGGAGATCATCGAGAACTTCCGCGACAACCCGCCAGAGTTCCTCGACGCCTTCGCGCGAGCGTGGTATAAGCTGATCCACCGCGACATGGGCCCACCGGAGCGGTTCCTCGGCCCCGACGTGCCCGAGGAAACGTTCGTCTGGCAGGATCCCGTCCCCGACGCCGACTACGAACTGATCGGCGAGGAGGAAGCCGCCGACCTCAAGGCTGAGATCCTCGGAACGGAACTCTCCGTCTCGCAGCTGGCCAAGACCGCCTGGGCGGCGGCCTCGACCTACCGCGACAGCGACAAGCGCGGCGGTGCCAACGGCGCTCGCATCCGCCTCGAGCCACAGCGGAGCTGGGAGGTCAACGAGCCGGCACAGCTCGAGACCGTCCTCGAGACCTACGAGGCGATTCAGGAGGAGTTCAACGGCGCTCGAGACGACGACGTGCGCGTCTCGCTTGCTGATCTCATCGTGCTGGGCGGTTACGCGGCCGTCGAGCAGGCGGCGGCCGACGCCGGCTACGACGTCGAGATTCCGTTCGAGCCCGGCCGGACCGACGCCACGCAGGACCAGACCGACGAGGAGTCTTTCGAGGCGCTCAAGCCGGAAGTCGACGGATTCCGCAACTACTTCGGCGGCGAGTACGACCAACCGCCCGAGGACCTGTTGGTCGACCACGCCGATCTGCTGGACCTGACGGCCTCCGAGATGACGGTGCTGGTCGGCGGCATGCGCGCGCTGGGCGCGACCTACCAGGACTCCGACCTCGGCGTCTTCACCGACGAGCCGGAGACGCTGACCAACGACTTCTTCGTGAATCTACTCGACATGGGCTACGAGTGGGAACAGGCCTCGGAGTCCGAGGACCGCTACGAGCTGATCGACCGCGAGACCGGCGAGGTCGAGTGGGAGGCCAGCCGCGCGGACCTCATCTTCGGCTCGAACTCCCGCCTTCGCGCCATCGCGGACGTCTACGCGGCCGAGGAAGAGACGTTCGTCGAGGACTTCGTCGATGCGTGGCGCAAGGTCATGACCAACGACCGCTTCGACCTCGAGTAGGCGTTATCGGCCGTCGCAGCCGCCATGAACCACGGCGGCTTCGACGTGTGCCGTGCGTGAGACGACCGATCACTCGCTGTGGATGACGACCTCGTCGTCCGTGATCTCTTTGATTTGTGCCGTATCGATGGGGTAGTCGTCGTCGCCGTGGCCGCCCCAATCGAGGCGCGCCTTGAGTCGGTCCGTCAGTCCCGGCTCTGGATCGATGTAGGCGGTCTGTTCCTCGACCTCGGCGATCATCCCGATCTGGTTGCCGTTCTCGTCGACGACGTCTTTCCCCTGCTCGTCCCGCGAGAGTTCGATTATCGCCGGCTCGGCCGCCTCGTCCGTCGCTCCCATGCCGGTGTCGGTCTCGGTGCCGGCCGTGGCCTCGGCGGATTCGGTCGCCACTTCGCCGGTCGGTTCGGCTTCCATCTCGCCGTATTCCTCGACGTCGATGATCTCGCCTTCGATCACGTCGCTGGCGACCATCTCGGACTCGAGCAGTTCGGTCTCCTCGAGCATGTATCGCATCCGCACCTGCTCGACCACCTCTTCCTCGACCGTTCGGCGCTCGATGAGTTCGCTCTGGACGGCGTCGCCTTCGGTCCGCTGGCTCTGGATCACTTCTCGTTCGATCACCTCGTCGGCCATCACGTCCGAACGGACGACATCGCTCTCGAGGATCGACCGCTGGACGGTATCGAGTTCGATGTCCGTCTCGACCGCCTCGATCTCGTCGCGCTCGATCGCTTCGTCTTGCTCGATGTCGACGTCGACGACGCGGCTCTCGACGGTGTAGCGTTCGATTTCCTCGATGGTATCGAGGGTGGTCTCGTCGACGATCAGTTCGATGGTGTCGTCGCTTACGAACTCGGTGTCGACGATCTCGCGGCTCAGGAGCTCGGAATCGACGACTTCGCGTTCGACAACCTCCGTGTCGACCACTTCGCTCTCGATCGTGTCCCGCTCGACGATCTCCTGTTCGACCACCTGCGTCTCGACGATTTCCGTCGTGACCGTCTCGCCGCGTCGCAGCGAGTCCTCGAGTTCGTCCCGGCCGAGGTCGGTTCGCTCGAACGCCTGTTCACGGTCGACGATCTCGAAAAAGCCCATCTCGTTGCCGGACGGCTCCTCCTCGTGGTAGACGAACACGAGATCCTCGTCCTGAAACCGGTTGTTGAACTCATCCCAGGTGTATTCCTCGTGGGTCTCGCCGACCTCGTCCCGGCGGGCGAACGAGTGGCCGTGGTCGTCGCGGTCACGGACTCTGACCGGGACCGCGTCTCGAGCCTCGGCCCACTCTCTTATCCGCTCGGTATCGGTCGTCATTCGCCGTTTATTCGCCGTGTCCGTGTCAGTCGAGGACGAATCGTTTGCCATCTCGTCGTGCGCTGGCACGGCTCCGTACTTCAGTATCAGTGACCGTCTCGTCGGGTCAGTTTCGCGTTTCTCGAGCCCCCTCTCGCGGCCGGCAGTGGCCGGGACGTAATCAACTGTTGCCGATTCTCGTAGGAACCGTTTCACGACTCGGCCGACGAGTAGCACGATGTTACCGGGGACGAATCGGGGGCGGTCGACGGCCGCCGATCACATGGTTCGGCGGCGACGTCCTCAGTCCGACTCGTACTCGGCCCAGATGTATCGCGTCGCAGTGCTTCGGTACGGCCGCCACGGCTCGGCGATCTCGCGCATCTCTCCGCGGGTGAGATCGTCACCGTTTCCGTACAACTGCTCGATGCCGCGGCGAACGGCGAGGTCGCCGAGGGGGAGGACGTCCGGTCGCTCGAGGACGAACAGGAGGTACATCCGCGCCGTCCACGCGCCGATCCCTTTGATCTCGGTCAGCAGGTCGATGACCTCCTCGTTGGAGTAGGTGGCGAGCCCCGCCCGCGTGTAATCGCGGTCTCGAAACGCGCGGGCGGCGTTCCGGAGGTAGTCGACTTTCATCTCCGAGAGCCCCGCATCGCGGAGCGCCGACTCGTCGGCGGCCAAGACGGCCGCCGGGGTCACGTCTCTGTCGAGGAGATCGAACACGCGCTCTCGGACGGCCGCCGCACTCGCCGTCGAGAGCTGCTGATTGATGATCGAGATACAGAGCCGCTCGTACTCGTCCCAGTCCGGTTCGATGTAGGGATCGTGGCGGTCGACCAGTTCCGCCATCACGGGGTCCTCCCGGAGGACGGCGTGTGCCTCGTCTCTCATACGAAGGTGGATGCGAGAGTAGGGGACCGAAAACGCATATGCGTCTCGGTCGCCGCCGGTCGACCGGCACGCTTACTCGAGGTGGTGGTAGTCGAGTTCGTACCCTTCCGCAAGCGCCTCTCGGACGGGGTCGCTCGGTTCGGCCACGCCGCGACGGGTGATCGACAGCTCCCCGGTGTCGGCGGCGACGACGAGGTTTACTCGCCAGTCGGCGTCCGTCTCGGGGTAGTCCGTCCGATAGTGGGCACCGCGGGACTCGGTCCGCTCGAGCGCCGTCCGAAGCATCGCCTCGGCGACGGTGAGGCTCGCCGAGAGGTCGACGGCGTACTCGAACGATTTGGATGTCCGTCCGCCATCGACGCGGAGATCGGTCGTCCGTTCCCGGAGTTCCTCGAGTTTCTCGAGCCCCATTCGGAGTCCCGCTTCGTCGCGGAGGATGCCGGCGTGCTCCCAGAGCAGGTCGCCGAGGTCCTCGAGGAGTGCTCTCGGCGTGACGGTGCCGTCCGCGGCGGCGAGCGCGCGATGGGCGCGGAACTCCCGTTCGGCCAGTGCCCGCTGGCCGTCGGTGACGCTGGGGACCTCGTCGGCCTGCGTCACCGCGCTCGCGACGTGGTCGCCGACGAGGTTTCCGATCGCGACGGTTTCGGCGAGCGAGTTCCCGCCGAGGCGGTTCGCGCCGTGGACGCCGGCGACCGTCTCGCCAACGGCGTAGAGGCCCTCGACGCCGGTCTCGCCGGTCCGGAAGTCGATGTCGACGCCGCCCATCGTGTAGTGAGCCGTCGGCGCGACCGTCATCGGCTCTTCGGTGATGTCGACGCCAAGGGACTCGAAGCGCTCGACCATCGATGGCAGCCGCTCGCGGACGTACTCGGGATCCCGGTGGGAAATGTCGAGGAAGACGCCGCCGTCCTCGGTACCCCGTCCTTCGCGAACCTCTCGAGCGATGGCCCGTGCGACGACGTCGCGAGCGTCGAGTTCCATCTGCTCGGGCGAGTAGCGCTCCATGAACCGCTCTCCGTCGGCGTTGTAGAGCCGGCCGCCGTCGCCGCGGACCGCCTCCGTGACGAGCCGGCCGTCCCACTCTCCGCCGTAGCGCTCGCCGACCATCCCGGTCGGATGGAACTGGACGAACTCGAGGTCGAGTAGCCGCGCGCCGGCCTCAAGGGCAAGCGCCTGGCCGTCGCCGTTGTTCTCGTCGTCTCGCGAGGAGTGGCGGTGATAGAGCGCGGAGAACCCGCCGGCCGCGAGCACGACGTGGTTCGTCCGGAACAGCAGCCCCTCGCCGGTCTCCATGTCGAAGCCAACGGCCCCGTCGACGCGCCGGCCGTCGGAGAGCAGTCGGGTGATCAGCACGTTCTCGCGGTGGGGGATCTCGAGGTCGCGAGCGCGGTCGATGAGCGTCTCGAGCATGGCCTCACCGGTTCGATCGCCGACGAAACAGGTGCGGCGATAGGACTGTGCGCCGAAGTAGCGCTGATTGATATCCCCGTCGTCGGTCCGGTCGAACGGCACGCCCCAGTCCGCGAGTTCGCGGATGCGATCGGGCATCTCCCGTGCGGTCAGTTCGACGGCGTCGGGGTCGTTCAGGTGGTGGCCTTCGGTGAGCGTGTCCGCCGCGTGGATCGGCCAGTCGTCGTCGGGATCGAGCGAACCGAGCGCGGCGTTGACGCCGCCGGCCGCCCACGTCGTGTGTGCGTCGCCGTGGTCGCGCTTGCCGATCACGAGCGGCTCGATACCTGCCTCGGCGAGTTCGATCGCGACGCGAGCGCCCGCCGCGCCCGCCCCGATGACGAGCACGGGCGTCGTCACGACCTCGTACTCGAGGTCGCCGGCCGATTCCGAGTCGATATCGGTCTCGATGCGGTTCTCGAGGCCGGCGGGAGGCCGTCCGCGACTCGTCGCTCGGCGATCGCCGGCGGTCGGTCCGTGGCTGTCGGACGGTGTCGCTGTCATCGTATTACCATCAGTGCCGGCCGCGTTTAGACCCGTTCCCGAACAGTGTAAAGTCCGTCTTGGTCGCCCGAACGCCGCGTTTTGGCCCTCGTGTGCGATTTTCGATGAGAACCCGACCGGAGACTGGCGGTCGCTCATCCCGCCACCGGTAGTGACGTGGCGGCCACTACCGCCAGAAGCTCTCGTAACTAACGACGGTTCGGCACTCGTTGACCCGTTCGTTTCGGTATTTGCAACTGACACCCGATCCGATCGGTGTTCGTTCGAATCGGAGGCACGGAATGGCCGGCACGGCTAGCTTGGTCAACGGCAGTTATACCCCATTTTCATCCATACTCCACACCTATTAATATAACTATAGTAAGGAATAACGGCCAGTAATTCCGCCCGAGGAGCGATGACAGCTAATTACACAAGACGATCGGTGCTGACACTCGCGGCCGGGAGTGCAGTCGCCTCGGCCACCGGGGTTGCAGCGGCACGCGGAAACGGTGCACAGGCACAACAAGGGGGAAGCGGAATCCTTCGACAGTACTATCTCCGTCACGACGAACGGTTCCAAATCGTCAGGGAGTCGTCCGTCGTCACCAGAGGGTGTCGCGGCCGTCCGAAGGAGTGGCAGTGCTACGTGATCCAATACGAAAGCGACTGCCACGAAGTTCGACTGCTCGTCAATCCCAACCGCAGACTCGATCTGGACGAGGCGGACGAGTGGCACGAGTTCACCGCCGCCCGCCCGCTCGAGTGCACGGACCAGGAGGGCAACCCAGCGCCGTACTACAAGGTGTCGTTCAAGCCGGCGACATCGGGTGGGCCGGGGAACGGTCGCGGAACCGGACGAGGCCGTGGCCGAGGTAACGGAAAGAGCCGTGGACGGGACAACGGAAAGAGCCGTGGACGGGACAGCGAAAAAGGTCACGGCCGGGGTAACGGAAAGGGCCATGGCCACAAACACGGCAGAGATACCGGTCACTGATCGGCTCGAGCGCCGAACACCGGGCCCGACCACTGTAACGGCCCGTAGAAAAGCGGAGAAGCGAGTGGGCGAGCAGACGTCTTTGACGAGAGAGTGTCGCTCTCTTGAACGACAGCGCAAACGTTCGTCGTTAGTCGTCCAGCAGTTCCCGCGCGATGACGTTCTTCTGAATCTCGGTGGTACCCTCGTAGATCTGGGTGATCTTCGAGTCGCGGTAGAAGCGCTCGACGGGGAAGTCGTTGACGTAGCCGGCCCCGCCGTGGATCTGGACGGCCTCGTTGGAGACGTCGACGGCGACGCGGGAGGCGTACTCCTTGGCCATCGAGGCGAGTTTGGTGATGTCGTTGCCCTGATCGACGTTCCAGGCGGCCTTGTAGGTCAGGTTGCGCGCGGCTTCGGTCTTGGTCGCCATGTCGGCGAGTTTGTGCTGGATAGCCTGGAACTCCGAGATGGACTGGCCGAACTGCTCGCGGTCCTCGGCGTACTCGAGGGCGGCCTCCAAGGCTCCTTTCGCGATGCCCAGTCCCTGCGCGGCGACGCCGGTGCGGGTGGCGTCGAAGAACTGCATCTGCTGGAGGAAAGCGGCGTCTCGCTCGCCGACGAGGTTCTCCTCGGGGACGCGGACGTCGTCGAGGATGAGTTCGGCGGTGTCGGAGGCCCGAATGCCGAGCTTGCCGGTGATCTTGTCCGCGCTGAAGCCGTCGCGGTCGGACTCGACGATGATCTGGCTGAAGCCGCCGTAGCGGCTGTCGGCGTCGGGGTCGGTCTTACAGAGGACGACGAAGAAGTCGCCGATGGAGCCGTTGGTGATCCACATCTTGTTGCCGTTGAGCACCCACTCGTCGCCGTCTTTCTCGGCGCGGGTCGAGACCGAGGAGACGTCGGAGCCGGTGTCGGGTTCGGAAATCGCCGCGCCAGAGATCTTCTCGCCCGTCGCGACGGGCTCGAGGTACCGCTCTTTCTGGTCTTCGGTCCCGAACTCGCGGATGGCCTCAGTCCCGAACGAACAGGCCATGATCGAGAGCGCGATTCCGGGGTCGTGGGAGAACAGTTCTTCGGCGATGATCGCCGACTCGAGGGTCGAGTAGCCGGCACCGCCGTACTCGATGGGGATCGAAGAGCCGACGAGGCCCATCTCGGCGGCCTTGTCGACGATCTCGTGTGGGAATTTCTCTGCGGTGTCGTACTCCTCCGCGTTGGGAACGATCTCGTTCTCGGCGAAGCGCCGAACTTCATCGCGGATCTGTTGCTGTTCTTCGCTGAGTCCGAATTCCATGGACATTCGTTACTATCCGAGCGATAAAGAGCTTTGTAACCGTGAGTGAACGGAATTATAGTTTCTAGTCCGTAATAGGGAAACGTTGAAACGAGGGCGAGTGGGACTCTCGACTATGGATTTGGAGGACATCAACAGTATCACAGTTCTGGGTGCGGGAAACATGGGTCACGGTATCACGGAGGTAGCCACG
This sequence comes from Natrinema sp. 74, assembly GCF_046097095.1. Lineage (NCBI taxonomy): Archaea > Methanobacteriati > Methanobacteriota > Halobacteria > Halobacteriales > Natrialbaceae > Natrinema > Natrinema sp. 74. The sequence goes on along the minus strand of NZ_CP175698.1, from coordinate 796,962 downwards.
ATGGCCGGCTACGACGTGGTCATGCGCGATATCAACGACGAGTTCGTCCAGAACGGCTACGACCAGATCGAGTGGTCGCTGAACAAACTCGCCGAGAGCGATCACCTCACGGACGATGAGGCCGACGCTGCGCTCGAGCGTGTGACGCCGGTTGTCGATATGGAAGAGGCCGTCGCCGATGCCGATTTCGTCATCGAGGCCGTCCCCGAGCAGATGGAGATCAAGAAGGACGTCTACGGCGAACTCGAGGAGTACGCCCCCGACCGCGCGGTGTTTGCGACGAACACTTCGAGTCTCTCGATCACCGAACTGGCCGACGTGACCGAGCGCCCCGAGCGCTTCTGTGGCATGCACTTCTTCAATCCGCCGGTTCGGATGCAACTGGTCGAGGTGATCTCGGGCGCGGAAACGGCTGAGGAGACGCTCAAGCTGACCGAGGCCCTCGCCGAGGACCTCGAGAAGACGCCGGTTCGCGTCCGCAAGGACTCGCCGGGGTTCATCGTCAACCGCATCCTCGTGCCGCTGATGAACGAGGCCTGCTGGCTCGTCGGCGAGGGCGAGTCCACCATCGCCGAGGTCGACTCGACGACGAAGTACGGGCTGGGCCTGCCGATGGGCAGCTTCGAACTCGGCGATCAGGTCGGCAACGACGTGAGCTATCACGTCCTCGAGTACATGCACGAGGTACTCGGCGACGCGTACGAGCCGGCCCCATTGCTCGAGGAAAAAGTCGAGAACGAGGAACTCGGCAAGAAGACCGGCGAGGGCTTCTACGACTACGAGGACGGCGAGGGCGCACAGGTCCCGACCGATCAGCAATCGGACCGCGTCGAGGCGCGCCTGCTCGCGACGATAGCCAACGAGGCCGCGAAGCTGATCGGCGGCGACGTCGCGCCGCCCGAATCGATCGACGAGGCGGTCCGGCTGGGGGCCGGGTTCCCCGACGGACCGGTCGAAATGGTCGACGACTACGGTCTCAAGCGACTCCACGAAACGCTCGAGGCGGCCCACGAGGAGACCGGTCACGAGCGGTACGCGCCTGCCGACTACCTCGCGGAGCGCGCCGACGCGGGTGGGTTCTACGAAAGCGACAGGTGATCCGCTCGGAGCGATTCCGAGCCGAGAGCCGATCGGGGCGGTTTCGCCGACGTTCGGGCGTCGATTGTCCGTGTTCGGACAGATCGGCGTCGGTCGCCATCATATTGTGCGTATCTGACATCTGGTCGCGAGATTTATCATGCAGAGGTACCATTGGTGACGCGTGGCTGTAATCGATGCAAAGAACGGAGGGGGAACCCGATGACTGACGGGCCCGAAATACTGGTCGTTGACGACGAAGCCCGGCTCGCGGACTTGTTCGCGGCGTGGCTTCAGGCCGAGTGGGACGTCGAGACGGCGTACGACGGAGAGGAAGCGCTCGAGAAGATGGCCGATTCCGTCGAGGTCGTCCTGCTAGACCGGCGCATGCCGGGGCTCTCCGGCGACGAGGTTCTCGAGGAGATCCGCGACCGGGAACGCGATTCGCGGGTCGTTATGGTGACGGCGGTCGATCCGGACTTCGACATCATCGAGATGGGGTTCGACGATTACCTCGTGAAACCGGTCTCGAAGGACGAGCTCGTCGACATGGTCGAGGACGTCGCCGACCGCTCCGACTACGAGTCCGATATTCAGGAGTACTACGCACTCGTTTCCAAGAAAGCCCTGCTGGAATCCGAGAAGGCAGACCGCGAACTCGCGGACAATGAGGAGTATCAGGAGCTCTGTGAGCGCGTCGACGAACTCGAGCAACGGGTCGACGAAACGGTCTCCGGTATGTCCTCCCACGACGACTTCGTCGGTGCGTTCGAGGACCTCCAGTCCGAACACTAACCGTCAGTTTCGAACTCGAATCGGGCCCCTCCGCCCTCGCTTTCGGTCGCGGCGACCGACCATCCGTGTCCGGCAGCTACTTCTCTGACGATCCAGAGGCCGATCCCCAACCCCTCCGACGACGACGAGACCGACGGATCGAACAGCCGACCCTGTAGCTCCTCTGGGAGGCCGTCGCCGTCGTCCGCGACGAAGAATCCACGGACACCACTTTCCCAGTCGTCCGCCTCGAGCGGGCCGACGCGAACGGTCACGGTCTCGCCGCCGTGTTCGACAGCGTTTCGGAAGCAGTTCTCGAGCAGTCGCAAGAGCCGCGAGCGGTCGGCCTCGAGCGTCGCCGTGGCCGTCACCGACAGCGTCGCCTCCGGCGTCGAGACGTGGTCCCACGCCTCGTGAGCGATCGACTCGAAGTCGACGGACTCCGCGTCGGTCGCCCACTCGCCCTCGCGGGCGATGGCCAGTACGTCTTCGATGATCGTCTCCATCCGGTTGAGTCCCTCGCGGGTCCGTTCGGCGTACTCGAGGTCGCCGGTCTCCTCGACGAGTTCGAGGTAGCCCTGGGCGACTCCCAGCGGGTTGCGGAGATCGTGGCTGACGATCCGGGCGAAGGCATCGAGGCGTTCGTTGCGTTCGTGGAGTTCGCGCTCGCGGCGCTTGCGCTCGGTGATATCACGCAAAACGCCGACGGTGCCGTGAAACTCTCCGCCGGGGATGAGGACCGCGATCTGGGCCTCGCAGGGGATCCGCTCTCCGGCTTTCGTCTCGAGCGGGAGCTCTAAGGTGTCGGTGCCGTCGCCGCGCTCGACCAGCGAGCGGATGGTGTCCGCGGCGGCGTCGACATCGTCGTCGTCGAACAGCAACGAGGCGTGTTCGCCGAGCAGCCCTTCGCGGCTGTAGCCGGTCATCTCGACGAGCGCGTCGTTAACCGTCGTAAAGTGGCCCGTGCTGTCGAGGACGTACATCCCGTCGCCCGCGGTCTCGACGAGGCGCTCGTATCGATGCAGCGTCCGCTCTTGTTGCTGATGGCGGCCGCGGAGGGCGATCGTCTCGAGGACGTGAGACGCGGCTGCCGCGAGCGCTCGAATAGCGTCTCGCTCCGCGTCGGAGATCGTCCCCGAGGCGTACACGACGATGACGCCGTATAGTTCGCCGGTCGCCGTAAGCGGTGCGACGACGGCCGATCGGATGCCGTGTTCGAACGCGCGGTCACCGAAGGGGACGGCGTCGCGGCTCTCCGCGTCGTAGCGACGGGCCTGCAACGTCTGCGTCCGTATCGCCTGCTCGAGCAAAGGATGATCGCCGTTTCCGATGGGAAACGTCCGCTGGAGCGACCACTCGACGGCGTCGGGGTCGGACAGCCACGGGACGACAGCGCGTTCGCCGCGGTCGTACTCGCCGACCCAGGCGGCCGAGAACCGCTCGCCGGCCGTGAGTTCCTCGCGGAGGATGCGCTCGACGGCGAGCGGCGAACGGACGTCGACGAGTCGACAGCGGGCAGCGGTGACGATTTCGGAGAGGTCCTCGGGAAGGTCGTGAATCGACGGCGTGCGCTCGTCGGCCGGCGTATCACCGGCGGCGCTCGAGCCGATATCAGCGCCGAGCTCGAGGTCCGACTCGGCGTCGATCTGCTTGGCAACGGCGTTTGCAAGCCGCGTGCCCGTCCCGGTTTCGGCCGTTCTCGCGGCGACTTCGCTCAGCACGGCGGCGTCCTCGTCGCGGTTTCTCCGGTGGACGAACGTCGGCGTCGTCGATATTTCGGCCTGGACGGTATCGACGAGCCAGTCCACGTTCGCGACCGTGCTCGCGTCGATGACGACCGCGTCGATCGACTCTCGCTCGAGTCGGTCGACGGCCTCGGACGATTGCTGGGCGATGACCACGTCGACGGGAGCGTCTGTCAGCGACAGCGTGACGGACGCGCGCGTCGATCGGTCGCTGCTCACACAGAGGACGCGCGGGCGGCTCATAGCGGTATACTCTCGGACATTGTCTTCATTGCGACGACAGTTGGGTTACCGGTATACACGGTACCGACCGGGATTGTTCTTTCGACCGACTCGTGAACCGATCGAGCCGATCGGCAGCGACGGCCGGGTCGACGATCGACCGGTCGCACCCGTCGTCGCTCGAGAAAGCAGGCAGCGGTTCAGGGAGCCTGTCCGTAGATCAGGTTCCGCTGGATCTCGTTTGCGCCCTCGTAGATGACCGGGATCCGCGCGTCGCGGTAGACGCGGGCGATCCGGCGCTCGTCGAGTATCGACCGGCCGCCGTGGAACTGCATTCCGCGCTCCGAGACGTCGACGGCCGTCTCGGTCGCCTTCGTCTTCGCCATCGCGGCCCAGTAGCCCGCGTTCTCCTCGTTTTCGACCTTCTCGCGGGCGCGCCAGGTGAGCGTCCGGGCGCTCTCGAACTCGAGCAGCATGTCCGCCAGATCGTGCTGGACGGCCTGAAAGTCGCTGATCGTCCGGCCGAACTCCTCGCGGTCGTGGGTGAACGCCCAGGCCTCCTCGATGGCGGCCGCTGCGATGCCGAGGCCGTGGCCCGCGACGGCGACGCGGCCGTGATTGAAGAAGTCCGCGAGCAGGAAGAAGCCGTCTCCCTCCTCGCCGATCAGGTTCTCCTCGGGAATCCGGCAGTCGTCGAACTCGATGTGAGCCTGTTTCGAGGCGCGCATCGCCATTTTCTCGGGGATATGCTCGGCCTCGTAACCGTCCGTGTCCGTTGGGACGATGAACATCGAGTGGTTGCCGTACGGGTTCTCTTCGTCGTCGCCGGTCCGTGCGTAGAGCGTGATCCAGTCGGCCTCGACGCCGTTGCCGATCCAGTACTTCTCGCCGTTTATCACCCACTCGTCGCCGTCCTTCTCCGCGCGGGTCTGCATCCCCGAGAGGTCGCTGCCGGTGTCGGGTTCGGACACGGCGAGACCGGAACGCTGCTCGCCTTCCGCCACCGGTCGGATGAACTCCTCGCACTGCTCATCGGTGCCGTGCTCGTAGGTGATCTCACAGCCAAAACTCGCGAGTTGGAGTGTCAGCGCGATCCCCGCGTCGGCTCGGTAGAACTCCTCGGTCATCGCGAGGAGTTCCGCGAGATCTAGCCCTCGGCCGCCCCACTCCGCCGGAATGTCTTGAGCCACGAGGTTCGCCTCCCGACCCGCCTCGAGGATCTCCTCGGGATACTCGCCCGCCTGAAAGTACTCCTGGGCGTTCGGTTCGATGTGCTCGCGGGCGAACTCGCGGGCCTCGGCCTTGACGTCCCGGGCGTGTTCCGGGATGATGCTGTCGTCGAGTAACTCCATAGCTCGTACCACGGTGACACGAGGCAAATAGCCGCGGTCGAACAATGCAACCTGAGAAACCGGCGCTAACACGTTCGATCGACTGTCGACGCCGTGTTAGCCGAGCATTCGCTCGAGGTCGTCGATCGAGGTGGCCGCGTCCGCGTGCTCGGGAAGTAACTGGAGATCCCAGACGAGGTCGGCAAGCAGGTGCGCGTAGAGGACGGCCCCGGTAAGGACCGCGAGCGGAACGCTGACGAGGGTGAGCGCCGGGACGACGACGCCAGCGATTACGACGTGGCTCAGCAGTCTCGAGAGGACGCCGACGTCGCCAGGCTCGAAGATGCGCGATTGGTCGCCGATCGCCGCGCCGGGATTCGCGAGACAGAATCTGACGGCGGTCCAGTCGCCGGTCTTGCGGCGAGCGATGAGGAAGTGATCGAGATCGATGAAGACGCCGACGGCGGTCCCGTAGGCGACGACGACTGCGGTGGGAATCGAATACCCGGCGAGGGTGACGGGCGAGAGCAGGGACGCGAGGATCGCTGCGACGACGAACGAGACGAGCGCGTGCTGTTTCGAGTAAATGGAACGTCACCTCCCAAAGACGAGTACGTCGATCCAGGAAACAGTTCCGCCGGGGGCGCTCGCGGGTTCGACGTGGACGGTTCCGCGACCGTCCTCCTAGCCCGCAAAGCCCGACAGGAGCCACTCGTCGCCATCCTCGTCGTCCGCGATACTCGGCGCACTTACGAGGACGAACGCGCTCTCGCTGTCGCCGTTGCGGATCTGTCGGGTCGACTCGGGCGGGATCGACAGCGCGTCGCCCGCCTCCATCGCCACGGGTTCATCGTCGACGACGACCGTCGCTTCCCCCTCGATGAGGACGTAGATCTCCTCGTGGTCGTTGTCGGTGTGGTCGTGTGGCTTGCTGTTCCACCCGGGATCGCAACGAGCCACTGTCACCCCAACTTGCTCGGTTTCGAGCGGGTCACTCAGAAAGTGCATCGCACTCGAGACTTGCTCGACCTCCTCGTAGTTGACCTTCCGGTATGTCATAGGTGACCATTGGGGAGGCCGACAGTAAAACTACGCGTTCCGGTTCGGTCCATGCAATTTCGGCGACAAACGGCGCTCGGCAGTCGGCACTCGGGGTCGGAACCGCGGCGTCAGGACTGGGCGAGCGGATCGAAGCTGTCGACCGGGATGACGGAGTAATCGACGGTCAGCGCGTCTCTGGTCGCTCGGATCTTTCCGACGAACGTGGAAATTTCCTCGAGTTCGCCCTCAAGGACGAACAGTTCCATGCAGTAGTGATCGCCGACGTGGCTGTGGAAGTTCGACGCGACGAGGGTCTCGTGTTCGTGGCGCAGGTTCATCATCCGCTCTTCGACGCTCGTGGTCTCGTAGTCGAACAGCACCGTGACGATGCCCATCAGGTCGCGGTCCTCGAGGCGCGTGTCCTCGAACTCCCCGAGGAGATTGCGGGAGGCTTCCCTGACGACTTCGCTTCGACCGGTGTACCCGTGCTCGTCGGCGAACTGGTCGAGGCGCTCTAGCAGTTCGTCCGGCATCGAGACGCTAACGACGGCCATATAATAACACATCCGGTGTCATCTATTAAGGCTTATTATCCGAATGGGTCGGCAGTGGGTGCCGGCTCGGGCGGAACCGCCTCGAGTGGTCTCGACGGCCTCGCTCTCGAGCGCGCCGTCTCACGGTGCCCCATCTAGACGTGGGCTTTCGGCATGAGGTCCGCGAAGTCCTGGGCGGCGAGCCACTCACAGAGCTGAACGAGCTGGTCGCTCGCGGCCTCGAACAGCCGCTCGCCCTTCTCGGCCGTCGCGTCCGTCTGGTCACCCAGCACCCCGTTGTCCGTGTTGTCCGCGGCGTCGTAGAACGTCCGCGAGCCGTGTTTGACTGTGTCGGCAGCATCGACACTCGGGACGCCGGTATCTCTGGCCTCCGCGAGCCGGTCGCCGTGGACCAGGTCCGGCTCGAGGTACTGGATCATCGCGGTCTCTTTGGGGCCGCCGTGGGGGCCGTTCTGATCGAAGAGGTCGTCGACGAGGTCGGGGATGGACTCGTCCCACATCCACTCGATGGCGTAGGCCGTCTCGTCCTGACGGAGCCGTGCGCCGACCTCTCGCAGGTGGGGGACGTTGCCGCCGTGGGCGTTGACGTAGATCACCCGGTCGATCCCATGAGACGTGAGGTTCCGCGTCAACGACTCCATGTACTGGCGAAATTCCGGCGGGTCGACCCACATCGTCCCGTGGAACTGGCGATGGTGGCCGCTGACGCCGACGTTGATCGTCGGCGTACAGAGGGAGCCGGTCCGCTCCGCCGCTTCGCGTGCGAACGCCTCCCCGATCACGTGATCGGTCGCCTCCGGCAGGTGCGGCCCGTGTTGTTCCGTCGAGCCGAGCGGCACGAGCGCGAGCGATTCCGCCGCGAAGTACGACTCGAGGTCCGGCCAGGCTTCGTCGCCGAGATACATGGTACGCTATCGCGCGTGAACGCTCAATAGCCTACTGGAAGCCGCCCCGTGTTTTGGTCTTAGAACCGCTCGAGTACGATTCGGACATCGGGCCGGCGAACGAGCCGGCGAGTACGCCGCCGCGACGCTGTCGGTAATAGTAGATTACCGATCCCGGATTTCAACGGCACGAATGACTGGACCCTGACATTCGAATAAGGGGATAAGAGACGTAGCGGCGGGCGTGTAGCGGCCTCTGAAATATATGTGTCCGCTCGAGTGCTGCTTTCTCCCGATCGCTATCGGCTCGGACCGTTCTTCGAAGCACACCGCCGACGGCCGTTCGTTCGCTCCTCGAGCCGGCGGTCACCTCCGTTCGACGTGTAAACGGCCGCGCCCCACTGGGTGTCTCGCCGACGGAACGCTATGAGCGAAAGTAGACACGTCCGGTCGCCCGGCGATAGACGGTACCGCTCGCCGGCAGACGACCGTCATCCGACGAGTATGTCAACTCGAGACAATCCGGGTTTATCGCCTGCGGGGCCGCCGACCGGGACGCGGTCGCGTTCGATACGCTGCGTCGTGTCCGAACGGATTCATAACCATCAGCCACGGTGCGCCCGCCGCGTAATTCGCCGTAACAGACAGTTCAATCGCCACACCGTCGCCGGTCGAGAACCGTTCCTTTCGCGGACAATTGATACCCACTCAATTACGAAGGTCGGTGGACGGCAACGGATACTCGCATATGGTACAGACATTCCCCGCCCAACAGGTGCAAGTTCCGAACTGGCTACAGGACCCCGTCGCGGAGTTGGTCACCTTCCTGCCACGCCTCGTCGGTGCGGTGGTCATCCTCCTCATCGGCTGGATCATCGGTCGGCTGGCAGGACGAGCCGTCCGTCGGATCGCCGACGGCGTCGAACTCGACCGTATGGTGCTCGAGACGCCGCTCGGACGCCTACTCGGCGGCACCGAGCAGGCGGTCTCGAGCGCGTTCGGAAAGCTCGCGAAGTGGTTCGTCTACGCGCTTGCAATCCTCGCGGCCGCGAACGCGCTCGCGATCACGCTGCTGTCGGAGTGGATCGCGACGGCGGTGTCGTACCTGCCGGCCTTTATCGCCGGACTGGCGGTCATCGTCCTCGGCTTCGTCGTGGCCGACTTCATCGGCGATGCGATCGAACGTACTCGCGCGGCGACCCAGACGGCTTACACCAGTTGGTTCGCGACCGGTGCGCGGATGTTCCTCTACTTCACCGCAATCGTCATCGGGCTCGACACGATGGGGATCGATGTCGGTATCCTCTACGTGTTCGCGCGAGCGCTCGCGTGGGGCCTCGGCGCGGCCATCGCTATCGGCGTCGGCGTCGCGTTCGGCTGGGGCGGCAAGGATTACGTCGCCGAGAACATCGGCGGCTGGATGGGACGGACGAGCGAAGTCGCACCGGGCGAGCAGCGCTCCGGTGGCCGATCGACCGACGACGACTGAGCGACCCGCTCAGTCGGCCGCCGAGCGAACGCCGTCCGGTTCGGCGGTCTGCTCGCGCGGAAAAAGCGGCTTCACCGGGACCACGACGTCGGACCGAACCAGCTGGCCATCCCGCGGCCGTACCTTCTCGAGATGGGCCAGCGAGTGGGTCTCGGCGTACCCCGATTCGATCCGTTCGATGGTCTCCTCGAGGGCGTCGAGGTCGACCCGTTCGATAGGGACGCGGTCCGTGACGACCGTGACGCTGTGCTGGCGGGCGTACACGTCGAGTCGGCCCTCGAAGGCGACCTCGAGGTCGGCGATCCACTCGTAGACACGGCCGATCGTCGGCCGATCGGGTGCCGTTGGGAAAGTGACCGACAGTTGGCATTGTTCGGGACGGTCGTACGCGTATCGTCGCCAGAGTCGGCGCGCGCGCCGCACACCAGCGCCGCCGGGGAGTCGTGAAACGATGCGCCTCGCTCGCTCGGATGCTGTCACCGCGCCGCGTCGGCTCGTCGTGTCGGAACCGGATCGGTCGCGTTCCCCCATTCGTTCTCACCGTCGTCTTGCCGGCACCGGTAATACATCCTTTGTTGTCCGATCCCGACCAACCCCATCGGCGCGTCGCGTCGCCGGTCCGCGAACGTTTTCTGCAATGGGTTACTACCGGGGAGCGACATGCCTCGAACAGGGCTCAGTCCGCCGGTTCCGCGACTCGTCGGTGGCGTCGCGCTCGTCGCCGTCGGCGTCGCGGGTAATGCCGCCTTTGACGCCCCGCTTCGAACGGTTCTCGCGCTTGTCTTGATCGCGCTCGGTGTCGCCGGCGTTACGAGCACGGCACGAGAGCACGGTCCGGCCAGACTCCGAACCGATGCGAAACGATGGTGGCTCCTCGCGCTCGCGGCGTTCGTCCCCTACGGACTCGCGACGGCTCCCGACAGCGAGTCGGCGGCCGCCGTCGGCGACGCGTTCGCCGGTCCGGTCGTCGGCCTCGCCCTCGAGGCGGTCGCCGGTGCGATAGTGCTCTGTGCGGTTTCGATGACGGTACTATACGGGCTCGCTCGCTACGGAGTTCACCCCGGACGACCGACGCCCGAAGAGCGCATCTTGACGGACGACTGACGCGGCGGACGGCCATCGGCGTCTCTCGACGGCCCGCCGTCGAACGGGCGGACTCGAGGTCACAAGTCACCTCGAGCCGCGGGCTACGATCGTGAGAGCAGGCGGTCCACACCGAACGAACTGGGAGAAATCCCTCATATCCTCCCGCTCGGGGTTCCACGGCCTGAAAGCCTGTGGCGATGTACTAGTACTGCTCCGGCTCGCAGTGCTGTCTGCGGTGTTGACTGCTGAATTCACGAGAGCCGCGACTTCCCCGCTCGCGGCGAACGGGTCGGTGCGGTTGGAACCCCCGACCGGAAATCGACGTTGGACGGACTCTCCGGGCGGGACGAGGGACGATGTCTCGGTGTCGGCATTCCAATCGTGGCAACGACCGGTGTGTTGTCCCTCGCGATCACCGTGTCGGTGCCCGGACCAATAGGGCTATCGGCCACACGTCGGAGCTGCCGCTAGCCCGTCGAAGATGCACTCGGACCCGCATTTCGGCCGCGTCGCGCCAACGCAAAAACGCTCGTTTCAGTTTACACTAAACTTATGCCGATCCCCTCGAGAGACCGATGACATCTAGCGCAAACGATGCATCGACTCCCCTCATTCAGTTCGGACGACAGACTCGCCGCCGTTCTCGACCGCCTTTCCGGCGCGATCACACGCCGGTTCGCGGTCGATATGCGAGCGCTCGCGGCGTTTCGGATCGCGCTCGGGCTGTTGTTGCTCGCCGACCTCGCGCTCCGCTCGCGGAATCTCGTGGCGTTCTATACTGATATGGGGGTCCTCCCGCGGACGGCGCTGTATTCAGACTACTCGCCGGTCTATTCGCTCCACGCCGTCTCCGGCGAAGCCTGGGCGATCGGTCTACTGTTTATAGTCGCCGCCGGCTTCGCCGTCGCGATGGTCGTCGGCTATCGAACGCGACTGGCGACGGTCTGCTCGTGGCTCTTGCTCGTCTCGCTGCACGTTCGCAACCCGATGGTCCTCAATGGCGGGGACGTCCTGTTTCGTATGCTGCTCTTCTGGGCGATGTTCCTCCCGCTGAGCGACCGCTGGGCGATCGACGCCGGACGCACCGATCGGACTGGCGTGACCGTCTCGAACATCGCCACGATGGCGCTGCTCTGCCAGGTCGTCGCCATGTACGTGGTAAACGCCCTCCACAAGACGAAGGGGGAGATGTGGATGAACGGAGAGGCGATCATCTACGTCTTCAGCCTCGACTACCAGTTTACCATCTTGCTGGGCAACGTTCTCGCCGGGTATCACGACCTCCTGTCGATCATGACCTACATGTGGATCGTGCTCGTCGTCTGTTCGCCGCTGTTGCTCGTCCTCACCGGCCTCCCGCGAGCGGCACTGGCATCGGCGTTCGTCGGCATGCACTTTGGGATGTTGCTGACGATGCGAATCGGTCTCTTTCCGCTGATCGTCATCGCCGCGTTCATCCCGTTCTATCCGCCCGTCGTCTGGAACGGCGCGAGCGCGCTGGCGGCTCGAGCCGGCCTCGCGGAACCCGCTCGCCGCTGGGGCCGGCGGTTCGAGGCCGCCGTACCTACCGGCTTCGGCTCGAGGATCGACGCGTTCGCAGACTCTATTTTCTCTCCTCGCGGTGTCCGTTCGCTCGTCGCCGACATCCGCGAGCGCGGACAAACGCTGTTTACGTCGGCGGTGCCGGCCCTGTTTCTCGTCCTCGTGGTCCTGTCGAACGCACAGGCGGTGGGATACACGCAGGTACCCGACCCCGGACAGTCGGCCCTCGAGGCGGCCCAGGCCGAGCAACACTGGCGAATGTTCGCGCCCGAGCCGCTCCAGACCGACGGCTGGTACATTGTTCCGGCGACCCTCGAGAACGGCTCGACGGTCGACGCCATGTACGAGTCCGAGGTGAGGTGGGAACCGCCGCCGAGCGGGACGGCGGTGTACCCCAACGCCCGCTGGCGAAAGTACCTCTCGAACGTCTATCAGGCCGACAACGAGAACCACCGGTCGTATCTGTCGAATTACCTCTGCCAGCGCTGGAACCGCGGCCACGAGACCGACCTCGAGGAACTCGAGCTGTACTACATCCGACAGCCCTCGCAGCCGTACAACGAGACCGAGCCGACCAACGCGATCATGATCCAGCAGTACAACTGCGGCGGGGACTTCGTCCAGTGATCTGCCGCTCGCCGTCGGCGTCTCGATCGGGCTCGGCGAGTTCGGTCGCCCGGTGGGCTACGGCTTCGTGTCAGTCCCGTAAACGGTGACCGTCCGCTCGGCCGTCCGCCCCGCCGCTTCGACTCGCACCGGGAACGACTGCTCGGTCGCCACGACGGCCGTCTCGAACGTGAGAGGGACCGTCTTCGACCCGCCGCCGTCGACCGTCACCTCGCGCGTATCCACAAGCGTCGGCTCGTGGCCGACGATCAGGTCGACGGTCCGCGTGACGGCCTGGTCGCTGGCGTTCTCGAGGGCCGCTGTCACCTCGAGCCGGTCGCCGGCGTCGACGGGGTCGTTCGTCTCTGCGATCGAGACGGTCACGCCGGTATCGCCGCCGGTACCGCGTTCGGCGCCGCCGACCGTCCAGAGAGTCTCCGCGGTGAACGTGCCATCCGCTGAGATCACCCAGGCGATGACGGGGCAGGTCTGCGGGAGGCCGCCTTCGACCGTCAGGGACGCGGTGTCGGTCGCGCCCGATACCTCGGAGACGCCGAGGATGCGGTCGACCTGGCCGACCCACCAGACGACGCGATCGACCGCCCCGTCGGGGTCGGCGACGTCGATCTCGAGGTCGGTTGCTCCCTCGGAATCGACCGGCAGCGAGCCCCGCGCCGGTCGAGCGCCCTCGATCGTCGGCGACGCGCGTCCGTCGGGGGTCACGGTGACCGTCCAGTCGGCTCGATAGGTGCCGTCTTCGGTCTCGACGCCGGCGGTGATCTCGTGGGTGCCCTCGGTATCGGCGGTGTACTGCCAGTAGTGGGCGTTTCGTTCCGCGTAGTAGACCGACTGCCAGGGCGCTGCCGTCGACTCGCCGACGGATTCGCCGTCGACCCACCAGGCGGTGGTCTGTGACGCGTCGGGGTCGACGGCACCGGCCTCAAAGAGGACCGACGTTCCCGGCTGTACCGCGAGCTCCGCGTTCGGGAACGTCAGTCGGTCGTCGAGTTCGGCCGCGCCGCGGACGGTCACCGCCCGCTCGGCCGAACCGCCCGCTGCCTCGACGCGGACCGTCACCTCGCGGTCCTCGGCGGTGGGTTCGACGCGATAGCTCGCGGGGAAGGGTCGCTTCGTCTCCCCCGGCTCGAGCGTCAACGTGACATTACCGATCGATTCACCGTCGACGACGTACTCGACGGTCGGGCGCGCCGTCCGGGTCGTCGCGTTCTCAAGTTCGGCGGTCACCTCGAGCAGCCCCGCGCCCGCGACGGGATCGGTCGCGTCGGCGATCCGAACGAGCACGCCCGAGCCGTCGGACATCGGTGCCGAGTCCGCGCCTCGAGACGACGGCTCTGCTCCGTTATCCGGGGAGCGAACGCGGCCGTACGCACCGGGAACGATACTACTCGCCGCGACATCTCGCAACAGCGTCCGCCGGTTTACCATTCGTGCTCGGAAACCGGAATGTCGGGTAAAAAGCGATACTACCGTTTCGGCGAGAAAACGGACCATTCATCTCGTTTGCCGTCCCTGAAACTGCCACCGGGCCTCGTTCCTCACTCGCGGGGGCGTTACGTTACCGGCGCGGGACAGCGCTCAGACGGTCGCTCAGCCCACCTGCCGCGGCCGTCGTCGTCTGCGATACCTCGTATGCGGTCCTTACTCCCGGCCTTTCGCGACGCGACCCTCGCTCGTCACGGCGTCGACGTGGACGTGGACCGGTCCTGCGTCGGTCTCGAGCGGAACGATCCACGACGCGCTGGTCCGATGTGGATCCTCGAGGATACTGACGTCGCCGTACCCCTCCTGTTCGGCGGTCTTGCGGGCGATCCGCGCGGCCTCGTCGGCGTCTTCGATTCGGATCTCGTCGGTCAACCGGACGGTGACGACCGGCACGTCGGCCATCCGGACGATCCGTTCGGTGACGCTGCCGACAAGCACTCGGTCGAGTCCGGTCCGTCCCTGCGTTCCCATGACGATCATGTCGATTCCGTTGTCGTCGGCGTACGCGAGAATCTGTTCGTGAGGGACGCCCCGTTCGACCGCCGTCACGACGTCGATGCCCTCACGGGTCGCCTCGATCTCGATCCGCTCAACCGCGCGGTCGGCCGCCGGAATCGCCTCGTCGGTCTGGAGCGTCCCGAGTGGTCCCTCGGGAACGACCGACAGCGCGTGGATCGTCGCGTCGAAGCGATCCGCGATCGTCACCCCGTGATTGATCGATCGCCGAGTGCCGTCGCTCCCGTCCGTCGGCACGAGAATGTCCTGGTACATCGATACCGCGTGGGTAGGAAACGCGGCCGTAAATACCCTCGATCAGGAGTTCGATCGGTCCGCCGTATACCGCTGCCGTCACGACCGTGAGACAGGCGAGAATTATCGCTGGAAAGAAACCCCGACGCCGTCCCCGAACGATGTAAATCTTTTTTACGGTACGCGGAAACATGCCGCATAGAGCATGCCAAATCTTGTCACTAACGTCGCCAGTGCCGTCGAGGAGCACGGTGACAGCACTGCGATCGGATTTCGGGGGTCTGAAACCAGCTACGAAGAGTTCTGGGGACAAACGGGTGCCTTCGCCGCCGCGCTCGAGGAACGCGGCCTCGGTCCCGACGACCGCGTCGCGCTTTACCTTCCTAACCTACCGCAGTTCGTGATCGCGTTCCACGGGACGCTTCGCGCCGGCGGCGTCGTCGTTCCGATGAACCCGCAGTACAAGTCTCGCGAGATCGGCCACCTGCTGGGAGACAGCGAGGCAGAGGTCGTCGTTGCGCTGGCCGACCTCGTCCCCTTCGTCGACGAGGTACGGGACGACACGAGCGTCGAACACGTCGTCAGCGTGGGCGGCGACGCCGAGGGTGCGACCGCGTTCGAGGAGTTCCTCGCGCCGGGCGATGCCGAGGTCGCGGACCGAGACGGCGACGACGTCGCGGTCCAGCCCTACACGTCGGGGACCACCGGCCAGCCCAAAGGCGTCCAGCTCACCCACGAGAACCTCGCGTCGAACGCAAACGCCGCCGCGCAGCTCATTCCGGACGAGATCCGACCCGACGATAAGGGACTCGGCGTTCTCCCGCTGTTTCACATCTACGGGATGACCGTGACGATGAACGCGACGCTGTTCAACGGTGGAGCGTACTACCCGATGCCCGAATGGGACGCACAGGACGCCGTCTCGCTCATCGAGGATGAGCAGCTGACGATCATGCACGGCGTGCCGGCGATGTACAACGACGTGATCAACCAGCCAAACGCTGCGGAGTTCGATATGTCCTCGCTGCGCCTCTGTGGCGTCGGCGGCTCCGGCATTCCCGTCGAGGTGTTGCGCCAGTTCGAGGAACTGTACGAGCCGAAGATCTACGAAGGGTACGGCCTGACCGAGACCAGCCCGATTACCCACTTCAACAGCCCGATCGAGGGCCGCCGCGTCGGCAGCATCGGCAAGACCGTCCCCGGCGTCGACTCGAAAGTCGTCGACGAGGAGTTCAACGAGGTCGCCCCGGTCGAGGAGGGACCGGTCGACGAAGAGGAGGCCGACCTCCACGATATCACCGGCGAGATCGTCGTCGCCGGCCCGAACGTGATGAAAGGCTACTACGGCCTGCCCGAGGCCAACGCGGAGGCCTTCACCGAGGAAGGCGGCCGGCGCTGGTTCCACACCGGCGACGTGGGCTACAGCGACGAGGATGGCTTCTTCTACGTCGTCGACCGCGAGAAACACATGATCGTCACCGGCGGCTACAACGTCTACCCGCGTGAAGTCGAGGAGTTGCTCTTCGAGCACCCCGACGTGGCCGACGCCGCCGTCGCGGGGATTCCAGACGAACGCCGTGGCGAGACCGTCAAGGCCTTCATCGTCCGCACGCCCGACGGCGACGTGACCGAAGCGGAGATCAAAGAGTACTGCCTGACCAATCTCGCGGAGTACAAACACCCCCGCGAGGTCGAGTTCGTCGAGGAACTGCCCCGCACCACGACCGGCAAGGTCCAGAAGTTCAAACTCCGTGAGGAGGATGCGGAGGAGGCCGAATAATGGCCCTCGGCGATGCAGTCCTCCTCGAGATCGAGGACGATGGCCCCGCGACGATCACGCTCAACCAGCCCGACCGGCGCAACGCCCTCTCGGACGAGATCAGCACCGGCATCTCGGAAGCGCTCGACGAGATCGAAGGCAGCGACGCCCGCTGTGTCGTCTTGCAGGGCTCGGGCGGCTCGTTCTCGGCCGGCGGCGACATCGAGCGGATGACCGATGCCATCGAGAGCGACGTGCCCGCCGACGACCGCGTCCGGCGACTCGAGCGCTCGACGAACGAACTGATGACGCGGCTCGTCGACTTCCCGATCCCGACGATCGCGCTGATCGACGGCCCCGCCGTCGGTGCCGGCGCGAACCTCGCGATCGCGTGTGACGTGCAACTGGCGAGCGAAAACGCCGCCTTCGGCTTCGTCTTCCGGCAGGTCGGCCTGAGTGTCGACGCCGGGACATCCTACCTGCTGCCCCGGATCGTCGGCGAGAACGTCGCGAAGGAACTCGTCTTGACCGGCGATATCTTTGGTGCCGACCGCGCGAAGGACCTCGGATTGGTCAATCACGTCTACGACGCCGACGAGTTCGACGAGCGCACAGACGAGTTCGTCGCAAAGATCGTCTCCGGGCCGCCGATCGCCCTGCGCCACGCCAACCGGCTCGTCGGCGAGGGCTTAGAGAAATCCCTCGAGCAGGCCCTGACCGACGAAGCCGTCACTCAGGGAATCGTCTTCGAGACCGAAGACCACGAAGAGGGCGTTAACGCGTTCCTCGAGGACCGCGATCCCGAGTTCGAAGGCCGCTAGAGCGTCCACGTCTCGATTCGCGGCCCATTCGGTCACCGCCGTTTCGTCACCGAGTTCCGCGACGATCGCGGCCAGCATCCGTCACGTATCGATTCTCCTTCGCTCCGGCACTCACGGATTGGGCCCAGCACTGTGGGAAGAACCGCACTCGGTAGGCACAGCACTCGGTTGGTGGCCGGGGCCAGGCCGCCCTCGAGCATCAGTTGCGGTCGGGCGTTCAGCGCCTATCTGACGGTGTCCAGACACGACGGCTCCTGATGGGTACCGCCTTCGTGTGGCAGCTGCCGCTCGAGCGCATCGATCACCGCCTCGAGTCGTCAGTGCGACAGACCGGGCGGCGATTCGGTGGCCGTTACAGCGGTCGCGAGGCGAACGGTCACCCGGTTATTGCGAATCGGTTCCGAGCGACACCAGCGTCGACACCCGCGCGTTCTCCTTGATCTCGAGGCCGCCGTCGGCGACCGACAGCGGCATCAGCGGGAGGTGATCGCGCACCTGCACCGACGGATGCGAACCGCCCCGAGCCAGCAGTTCGTTGCGCGCTTGGAGCTGTGCTGGCTCTCCGAGGCCCGTCAGGAACTCGTTGTGCTGGAGCACGTACTGGCCGCCCACGAGCTCCCACCAGCCGAACTCGTCGTCGGGGTTTCGAAGCTCCGTCGGCACTGGCTCGAGGTCGGCATCCGCGAGTTCGTCGCCGCCGAAGTCGATGCGGCCGGGGGCGGCGACCTCGTAGACCGCGCCAACCGTCAGGTCGATCCCGTGGTCGTGGACCTGTGTCGGCTCGTACACCAGATTATCGACGCTTTCGACGAGCGGGTGATCGGCGGACATGTCGATCGAACCGACGGTCTCGAGCGGGAAAAAGGATACAGGTGCCCGCCCGACGAGACTCCCCGAACCCTATAGGCTGGCGCACGTACCGTCGTCCATGACCGACGTCCTCTCCGACGAGATCGCCCGCTTCGTTCGCGCGATCGGCCCGGACCCAGACGAGACCTTGATCGAAATGGACGAGTACGCGGCTGCTGAGGGATTCCCCCACGTCGGCCCCGAGGTGGGCGCGTTCCTCCGGCTCGTCGCCCGGCTGGCCGACGCCGAGCGAATCTTCGAGTTCGGGTCAGGCTATGGCTACTCGGCCTACTGGTTCGCCGAGGCGCTGCCCGACGACGGCGAAATCGTCCTCACCGAGGTCGACGACGCCGAACTCGAGCTCGCTCGCGAGTACATGGCTGCGGGCGGGTACGACGGGCTCGCACGGTACGAACTCGGCGACGCGATGGAAACCGTCGAGAACTACGACGGGCCGTTCGATGTCGTCCTCATCGACCACCAGAAGAGCCGGTACGCGGACGCGTTCGAGGCCATCCGATCGACGGTCCCAGTCGGCGGCGTCGTCGTCGCCGACAACGCGATCACGGCAAGCGTCGTCGACTTCGATGCGGTACTCGAGTGGGCCGAGGGCGGCTCACCGACCGCGGTCAACGATCACACGCAAGGCGTCATCGACTACCTCGAGACGGTACGCGCCGATCCGGCCTTCGAGACCATCGGCGTACCGCTGGGCGAAGGAATCGCGGTGAGTTACCGCGTCGAGTAATCGGGGGTCTCGCCCTCGAGAACCTGTTCGTCGGCCTCGTCGGCCGGCGCGGGGGAGCCGTACTCCTGAAAGCCGAGGAATCCCGTCGTGGCAGCCGCGGCCAGCAACGTCGCCCACGTGACCGCGGTGAGCGCGACGACGGTGGCCTGTGCGGGGCCCGGTGTGACCGAGCCGATCGTCTCGAGGCCGACGGCGTGGCTTCCGGCGACGCCGAGGAAGGCGAGCCAGAGTCCGAGCGCCGTCCGAGCGAGCGTCCGCCGGTCGACCAACTGGGCGTAACGCGCGACGCAGTAGACGCCGCCGATAGCGAGGGCCGTCGCTCCGAGCGTGAGTTCGACCGCGTCGACGGCGACGGTTCCGACGCCGGCGACGGCGAAACAAGCGAGCGAGACGGCGAGCAGGGATCGATCCGAACCGGTCGTTGTCGGAATCACGTCATGCACCGCTTTGCCGGGTTGAGTCGGTGCCCGCGTATATAGCTGTTGGCTGGCTCCGGCGACGGACTCGAGCGGCCGGTCGACCGGTCGGCGGAAAACGCCACTGTCCGCTTTTGGAATCACGGATCGGCCGCCAACGTTATTCTATCACGGTGTAAGGGAGTAGTTGGCGGGGATCGAATTCGGTCGTCTTCGACGGAATTCGTTCGACCATGCAACGCCTCGCCACACCGGAATCGTTCCACGACGGCCCACCGGCCACGTGTTCCGGTTTCGACCCGTCGATTGACGCACTACGATCGAACGGGGGCTCGAACGTCGGCGTCCCGCCGGCGTTTTCTGTGGCATCTACTCACGATAGTTAGACGCGCTCTCGGCCCGTCGTCCCGACAACTGTCTACCGAGCGAGACAGGACCTCTTTTTGGCGTGAGCGCCGAGCCATCGCTATGGTCCTTCCGCTGGCGATGGGGTGGCGAAACCTCCTGTTCGAAAACTGGCCGGTCGACCCCGCCGAGATGAACGCGCGACTTCCCGATGCGCTCGAGGCCGACACCTACGACGGCTCCGCGTGGCTTTCGGTGATCCCCTTTACGAACGTCGACGTCCGGCCGCGGGGACTCCCCGAGTGGGCCGGCGTTTCGCTGCCGGAGATCAATGTCAGAACGTACGTCACGCGCGACGGCGTCCCGAGCGTCTACTTCTTCAGCCTCGACGCACAGGGAGTGGCAAGCGTCGCCGGAGCGCGGCTGTTCCATCATTTGCCGTACTACTACGCTCGCATCTCGCTGTCTCGGGCCGACGGCGGCGTCGCGTTCGAGAGCCGGCGGTATCACCCCGGTGCACGACCCGCCCGCTACGAGGCCACCTACCGGCCCTCCGGCGAGCCGTTTTCGGCCCCCGACGATCCGCTGGCGGCGTTCCTCGTCGAGCGCTACCGGTTCTACACGGAGGCACCCGACGGCTCGCTTCGATACACGGACGTCGACCACGACCCGTGGACGCTGTCCCCGGCGACCGCCACCGTCGAGACCAACACGCTGTTGGCCGCGGACGGCTTTGCGTCCCCCGACTCGGCCCCCGTCCGCTACTACAGTCCAGGCCTCGACGTGGTCGCGAACGCGAGCCAGCGCCTCGAGTGAGCCAAGCGGGACGCGTTCGTCACGTTCGGTTCGTCGCAGTTCGCGACGGCTCGAATCGGGAGCGTGCCCGCTCGAGGCGTCATCTCGAAACCAGAAAAGCGCCCGGCAGGCCGGGGGGACGACCGTTGCCGGACGAGGCTGGGACAAGGGGTCAGGTAGGTGTTGATTGGATCGCTGTCGCGCAGTGGGTAACGCGACAGTAAACACGTTCGGCGCGACGGTTATCAACTTCTCTTCGATTCTAACGAACTTGGAATCGGCCTGTTACACTGCGTTCGGCCCGGTGTACCGGCCCCTCGCGATACCGGTGACCGGAGAACCAGCGGTGGAATTCGAACACGGTCGCAGTAACACTGCGCTCTCACGGGTATCGGGCGCATTGCCCGAGGAACTCCGCCGGCGCTCACAGCGCCCCTTCCGTCTCGATCAGTACCGATGGATGACGAACAATCGAAGATGACTGTCTCTCTTGGACGACGTTTCTATTCGCTCGTACAAGCGTTGAAGTGAATTCCGTACCCTGAGTGGAGTGAGGTGATCACCGTGCGCGACCACAACCGCGTTGTGGCCGTGTGTGTTCGCTGCGGGGCGGCGTACGCAGCGAAAGAATGCTTGGACGGGAGCATCCGCCCTATTGGAACAGCAGTCTGTTCCTGCGGGTCGAAGGACTTCCGAGTGCGAAGGTGACGTAGACTGATCTCAACTGACATAGCCCCTCTTGTTCGTAAAGATTCCTGAGTGGAGTCGGTTAGTGACCGTCTTTACCGGGTGCTGGGATCGTACCGACGGATGATAACCAAACATCAAAACTCAGACACACAATACAATGAGGGCCCAGACTGATTCGTCTCAGGACGCTAGTGGTGACTTGCTGGATGTTGGCTCGCTGTCCGAATTGTGATAACGAGCTAGGGGAGCGGGTCGCGAAGTATGCCTCTGACGGAGAGGCAATCGCGGACTTCGTCTGTCCAAATTGTGACCACAAGTGGTCGCTCCCGTTCTGATCCGGACACCCCGTCTTTCTTTTTAGCGGGACGTTCCGTGCTATTCGTAGAAGTCGGCGTCCAGCCGAGCGTTCCACGCCCTGTGGAGCGACGGAAATTCGCGGTGCGTGATGAGCGGACGAACACCAATTTCACGAACTAACGCTCGAATTGCTTGATCGTCGTCTCCTTGTCGCCGAGGAGGATCGCTACATCACTGATGTTTGAGGATTTCAACAGAGTCAACCTAAACTAATTCATTACCATGTATTGCAACCATTGAGAATTACTATTAGTTTTATCCCCATCAGAAATAAAGTGATCGTTGCATGTCACAATTGACTCGACGATCGATCCTGAAGAAAAGCGCTCTGACGACCGCTGTCGGTGCAGGAGGCGCTTCGGTGCTGGCTGGCTCGGCCGCTGCCGCCGAGTGCCGGCTCGTTGTCTACTCCGAAGGCGGTCGCGGCCAGTACAATATCGTGATTGACGACGGGACTGTCGAGAAGACCAACCACGAATTCTACGATGATGACGTGGAGGATAAGGGCAGCACAACCCGAGTCTCTGGCGAGGTCACCGACGGCTGGACCGGCTCCAATAAGGACATTTACATGTACCAGGGATCCTGTGATGACTCTGATTTCATCGACAAGGAAATTGACTCGAACGTCAGTTATCGCTGGGACTAACAGATACGCATCAGCGGACACCCGATGAAGGCCGTTGAGAGCGCAGATGGAACGAGTTTCGGCGTTCGCGCCCGAAACCGTTGTGTGGTCAGATAGGGAGATTCGGCGTTCACGCCGAAACACCCGCTTTGTCGATTCGTCGTCCGTTTGCAACGATCTCTTGTAGCGCACGACGTCTCGTCCCTTTCAGCCTCCGAGACGAACGAGCTTTGAACCGGCGGTTCTGGTCGTTGCTTGTCCTGGGCTGCCGGAGATTCGAATCTAGGAGAGAGGAGCTTTGAATCTAAGGATTCAAGCCAGGGGTGGGATTTGAACCCACGAAGTCTCGATTACAAGTCGAGTGCATGAACCGCCCATGCTCCCCTGGCGCAAGCCGTGGGTTAGCCGTCCTCCTTTGAGTGTGTATCGTTTTCGTCCGGGTCGCCGAGCGAGCGAGACATCGTCACCCTAAACTCGTCGTAGCCGTGACGGCGGTAGAACCGTCGGGCGGCCTCGTTGTCGGCCATCACCTCGAGCAACATCGTGTCGACGCCGCGGTCGGCGAGTGACTCCTCGGCGGCCTCGAGCAAGGCGGTACCGATTCCGCGGCCTCGGTACGCCGGTCGGACGTAGATGTTCGAGAGCAGGCCGCGCGTGGTGTCGAGCTCGAGGGTTCCCTGTTCGATCGATACGGAGACGAAGCCGACGATCGTGCCGCCGAGGCGGGCAACGAGGAGGCCGTCGGTGACCAGATACGCACCGAGCGTCTCTCGCATCGCCTCGCGGTTCGCGTCGGGGCGGACGGCCGATTCGTGCCGGCGCTGATCGCGGGCGAGGTCGACCCAGAGGTCCGCGAGGGCATCGAGGTCGTCCCGCGAGGCGAGCTCAATCGTCGGCCGCGGGCTGTCGTGGGGCATTCTCGAGGGCAGTCACGGCGGGGAGCGATTCGGCGGTGAGCATCCGCAGGGCGGCCCCGCCACCGGTGCTGACGTGGGAGAAGCCCTCGACGCCGAGCGTGCGCAGCGCGGAGGCCGTGTCGCCGCCGCCGACGATGCTCGTGGGGTTGTCGGTCGCTGCGTCGAACAGCCGGCGGGTCCCCGTTCGGAAGCGCTCGTCCTCGAAGACGCCGGCAGGGCCGTTGAGGATGACTGTCTCCGCGTCGTCGAGGATCCGCTGGTAGTAGTCGAGCGTCGAGTCCCCGATGTCCATCGCGGACTCGCCGTCCTCGGGCGGGAGAGCGTTGACGCCGAGTTCGTGGCGCTCGTCATCGCGGTCGACGGCGACGTCTCGCGGGAGCGCGATCCGATCGCCGTAGGCGTCGAGCAGATCGGCGGCGCGGTCGATCTCGTCCCAGTAGCCCTGATCGTAGATGAAATCGGAGCTCTCGTCGCCCAGGTCGACGCCGTCGGCGATGAGGAAGACGTTGCCGACGACGCCGGCGGTGAGGACGTGATCGGCCAGTCCCTTCTCCAAGACGGACCAGGCGACGTCGATCGAGTCGGGAACCTTCGCGCCGCCGAGGACGTAGACGCGGGGTTCGGCGGTCTCCTCGATGGTGCCGAGCACGTCGAGTTCCGCCTCCATGACGCGGCCGGCGTAGCTCGGCAGGACGGTCGGGAGGCCGACCAGCGAGGGCTGTGAGCGGTGGGCCGCAGCGAAGGCGTCGTTGACGTAGGCGTCGAGGACGGACTCGAGCCCCTCAACGAGGTGGGTCTGAGCGGCTCGCTCCGGGTCGAACTCCATGTATTCCTCGCTGTAGAAGCGCGTGTTCTCGAGGACGAGGCAGTCGCCGTTTTCGAGGTCGCTGATCGCGTCGCGAGCGGCCGCAGAGAAGGTCGCGTCCACGTAGTCGACCGGTCGGCCGAGCAGGTTCGAGAGGCGGTCTGCGTGGGGTTCGAGAGTGGCGAAATCGTCACCGCCGGGCCGGCCCTGATGGGCGAGGACGGCGACCCGTCCGCCTCGCTCGAGCAGTTCGGAGAGCGTGTCGACGTGGGCGCGCAGCCGGGCGTCGTCCGCGAGCGTCCCGTCATCGATCGGACTATTGACGTCGACGCGAACACCGACGGTAGTCCCGTCGACGTCCAGGTCGTCGAGGGTCTCGATCATTACCGGCCCCTCCACCGCGCCACCCGAAAGGTCTTTCTATCGGAGAGATAGCGTTCGGTGGGCCGGTGGCACGGCGACTGCGGCTGAACGACCGGTGTCGATCACACCGTCCGGCAGTCGGCACAGACCAGCTGGCCGTTGGCGTCCCATAACGCGTCGGCGAGCGAGCCGCAGGCCTCGCAGACTCCCTGGGTCGTGTACTCGTCGCCGCCGTTCGGGACGAGCCGGGCGTCGTCCGCCTCGGTCGCGCGGGCCGTCGTTGCATCGGCGACCTCGCGGTCGCGATCGAGCGGCGGCTCGGACGAGCGAACGGGGGTCATCGTCGCCCGGAACGAGCCCGCGGCGGCGATGACGTCGCGCTGGGTGACCAGCCCGACGAGTCCGTCCTCGTCCTCGACAACGACGTTGCGGATGTTCTGGCGGGCCATCGTCGTGGCGACGTCGGTGAGCGAGCGATCGGGACCGACGGCGATGACCGGCGCCGTCATCGCTTCCTCGACGGTCGTGCCGGCGGGGTCGTCTTCGTCGGCGACGAGTCCGAGGACATCCCACTCCGTCACGATCCCGACCGGGTCGGTCCCGCGAACGACCAGCGCGCAACTCGTTCGCTCCTCGCGCATGAGCCGGACGGTCTCGAGGATGCTGTCGGATTCGCTGACGCCGACGTACTCGTTCGTCAGGACGTCCCTGACGGACAGTTCCGATTCCATGTGTGAATTGATAGCACGAACGGGCTAAAAGCTACCCCCGCTACACTTAAGCGAGACGGCGGCGAAGTTCCTGTCTCCGGGTTTCGGGTCGTCTACCGCTCGAGTTCGACTCTGATCCCGTCGGCCCGGCAGGTCTCGAGGGCATGTTTGGCGGCGTAGCCGGCCTCGTGGGCGCTTTTTCCGCGGCCGACGCCGACCTGCATCTCGACGTCGACGGCCTCCTCGACGTGGTGGATCGCCTCTTCGTAGTCCGTTTTCTCGAGGTCGGGACAAACGACGATGACGTTGTCGCCGCCGACGAAAAAGGAGAGGCTGTCGTGGGCGTAGCGCATGTGGCGCATCAGTTCCGCGTAGCCCTGCTCGATCTCGATGAAGGTGTCGAAGGCGTTGAGTTCGTCCGTGTAGTTGCCGGTCGCGTTGATCACGTCGAAGTGGGCGATCTGGACGTCCTCGTCGGTTCGATACTCGTCATCGATGACTCGACCCTCGAGACACTCCCGGCGGTCCTTGTCCTGGGCGCTGCCGGCGTCTTGCAGGCGCTCGGTCGCGTCGGATAGCGCTTGGACGGGACTCGTCCCGGTCGCGACGCCGAGGCTGAGCGTCACCGGATAGCGGTTGCCGACCGATTCCTGGAGAAGCGCGTGGTCCTCGAACGAGCAGCCGTTGGTGACGGCGATCATGTTGTCGAAGCGGGTGAAAAAGGTGTACCCCCCTCGGTTGCCGACGAACTGGGAAATGTCCGCGTACAGCCGCGACTGCATGGTCTGGAGGTCGGCCTCTCGCCGTGGTTCGGGCGTCACCGTCCACGGCCCGTAGTTGTCGATCTGAACGAGCGTTACCTGCGTGTTAGTCACGGTGGACGATCCTTTCGAACGGCGTCGTATAAGTGATACGTAATCCAGATTCGTGACGATCCCTCGAAAACGGCTCAGGCGTGTTTCTTCTCGGGGTCGGCACCCTGCGGGTGGTACTGCCAGAAGTCACCGGCACGCATCGCCGCCCCGACGGCCTTGTGCATGTCGATCATCGTCTCGAACTCCTCGGCGTCGACGTAGTCGAAGATCTCGCGCATCGGGACGATGCGCTCGTGGTTGATCCGAATCGGATAGTCGCCGTATTCGTCGACGAACTCGGCGACGTCCATCGGGTAGTCTTCCTCCTCGTCAACCTTGTCCGCGATGATCCGCATGTCGAACTTGCGCATCCCCTCGCTACCTTCCTCGCCGTCGGGGTCGACCGGCCAATCGTTGCTCATACCTGGGTGTGTGTAGGGGTCCCGCAAAAGGATTACTCTCCGCCGCCGGCACGTCCCCGGTCCGCTCGGTCGACGCCGGTGAACTCGAACCGCGCTCCGCCGTCGGCCCCGTCGGTGACGGCGACGGTCCAGCCGTGGGCCTTGGCGACCTCCGCGACGATCGCCAGTCCGAGTCCGGTGCCGTTGTTGGCACTCGAGTACCCGCTTTCGAAGACGCGGTCGCGCTCGTCGGCCGGGATGCCGGGACCGTCGTCTTCGACGTAGAATCCGTGCCCCCGCTCGTCGTCCAGTTCGCCGATCGTGACCGTGACGCCCCGGCCGTCGTGGTCGGGGCCGTCTTGCTGAGTGTGCGAAGCAGGGCTCGCCGAGCTGTGCTCGACGGCGTTACGAATCAGGTTCTCGAGGAGCTGTTTGAACCGCGTGCGATCGGCTCGAACGATGGCGTCGGTCTCGAGTCGGAGCGTCGCCTCGGTCGTCTCGACGTGTCGCCAGCAGTTCTCGGCGACCGTCGCGAGATCGACTGGCGCGGTATCCGGATCAGGAGTGGGCTCGCGGGCGACCGCCAGCAGGTTCTCGATCAGCACCGCCATTCGGTCGTGGGCCCAGGCGACGACCTCGAGGTCCTCGCTGTCGTACTCCTCGCGGGCGATCTCGAGTCGCCCTTGCGCGACGTTCAGCGGGTTTCGGAGGTCGTGAGAGACGATGCTGGCGAACCGGTCGAGGCGTTCGTTCTGGGCCTTCAGTTCGCGTTCGCGCTTCTTGCGCTCGGTGATATCCCGCAGGACGCCGACGGTCCCTCGGAACTGGCCGTCGTCCGAGGGCAAGATCGCGATGTGGTTTTCGTGAGGGGTCCGACCGCCGTCGTTCGCGATCGTTTCCATTTCGAAGGACGCGCGTTTGCGATCGTCCGAGCACAACAGGTCGCGAATCACCGACTCGGCCGTGGCGATATCGTCGTCGTCCATGACGGTCGAGACGTGTTCGCCGACGAGGGCTGCGGGTTCGTGACCCGTCATCGTCAGGTCCGTGTCGATCGGCGGGACGATTTTGGTGAGATAGCCCTCCGCATCGAGCGTGTACACCTCGTCGGGAATCGTCTCGAGGATCGTCTCGTACTCCTCGAGTTCGCGCTCGCGCTCCTTGCGCTCGGTGATGTCGCGGACGACGCCGGCAACACCGCGGTACTGACCGTCCGCGAGCGGCAACAGCGAGATGTTCGCCTCGCACTGAATCTGTTCGCCGTCCTCGGTTTTGACAATGGTCTCGTGAGTCTGCTGTCGCGTCTCGGTCTCGCTCGAGAGCAGCGATCGGACGCCGTCGGTGCCGCGCTCGACGGATGCCTCGTCGATGAGAAACGAGATGTGCTGGCCGATAATCTCGTCTTTCTCGTAGCCGGTCAACTCGGCGTAGGCGTCGTTGACGTACGCGTATCGGCCGTCCGAGTCGACCGTGTAGACGGGGTCGCCAAGCGCCTCGACGATCGTCTCGTATCGCTCGAGATCGCGTTCCCGTTCCTTCTGGCCCGAGATGTCCTGAACCGTACAAATGAGGTCTCCGTTACCGGTCGTCGACAGCGAGTGGGCCTCGACGAAAGTCGACCCGTCCGCCCGAAGGCCGGTCGTTTCCCCGTGCCAGTCGCCCTCCGCCATCACCGTCGGAATGATCTCGTCGCGGACGGTCGCGACGTCGCCCTCGGGGTAGAGCCGTTCCCAGCCCTCGCCGATCATCTCGGCAGGGTCGTACCCATAGAGATCGGCGTACGCCTGGTTCACGTAGACGAATCGGCCGTTGGCGTCGAGGATCCCGATCCCCTCTTGGGCGGTCTCGATGGCGCTGAGTTGACGCCGGCGTTCGAGACGCGCTCGCGTCGTCGCGACGACGTCGACGACCCGATCGGTCAGCGTCGTGCTCTCGTCCCCGTCGGCTCCTTTACGGACGTACTCGGAGACGCCCGCCGAAATCGCCTCGCTCGCGACCGCCTCCGAGCCCGCGTCCGTATACAGGATAAACGGCACGTCGTCGTAGTCCGCCTGAACGGCCTCGAGTAACGCCAACCCGTCCCGATCGGGGAGGTCGTACTCCGACACGATACAGTCGATATCCGTCTCGGCGAGGCACTCGAGCGCGTCGCTCGCGCCGGTCGCTCGCTGTGTTTCGATGGCGATGTCCGCTTGCTCGAGGAACTCGGCGGCCGCGTGCGGGCGGTCCGGTTCGTCGTCTACGCAGAGCACGCGGATCGACTCCATCGAGACGTTTCCCGAGAGGGATTTGTCTCGGGTTCGCATGGCTTTTCTCTCGCCACAGCGCGGAAATAGCTTGGGGCCGGGTTCACGTCGTGAGCGCTCGGGACGGTCGATGGCGTCTCACCGCACGTGCCCGTCAGTCGTCGCACCCGCCGAGCGGTGCCGGCCGCCGTCTCCGATCGTCCGGTCCGTCGCTCGTTCGACGGTGGGGCTGGGACGACCGTCGCAGGAGCGTGTGCGGTTCGTTCGCACGCGTGCCGGCTACGGGGATGTCCGAATCCGCGCCTCCTCTCTCGAAGCTGTCATTCTCCTATGGTTTCGTCAGAACAGTATAATGAAATTAAAGTAGTGACGGTGCGTAACCCGCGTGAACGCATGCGAGTGTCCTATCAGCACGCGAACGTTCGGAGCGGCAACGAGTCGACGCTCCTCCGGGTTACGGCCAGCGACGGGACCCGCGCATGCATCCTCATTGATTGCGGTGACGGTGTCGATCTGGACGCGCTCCTCGACGATGGCGAGTATCTGAACGCGATCCTCCTCACGCACGCGCACATCGACCATTACCGAACGCTCGCGAGGAACGTCCGCCACAACGCGCCGATCTACGCGTCGCCGGCGACGGCGACCGTCCTCGAGCACGCGCTGCCGGAAGCGCGAAAGGACAACGATCTCGGCGATATCTCGGCCGCTCTCGATGCCCTCGAGCCGATCGAGGAGTGGACGTCGATCCTCTCCGAACTCGAGGTCCGGCCGGTCCCCGCGGGCCACACGCCCGGCGGAGCGGGGTTCGCGATCCGGTTTCGAGACGCCGACGCGGCCGACGGGCTCTCGAACGGTGAACGCCACCTCCTGGCGACCGGCGATTTCACTCGACGGCCCTGTGCGGGCTATCCCGGGCTGGAGACGACCTATCCGTTCGACGTCGACGCCGTGCTGTTGAACGCCTCGACCGACGACGCCTACCCGGCCGCGCTCAACGAATCGGTACAGACCGTTCTCGAGCGAGCGTACGCCGGCTCCCGGGTCGTCGTCGCGACGAGTTCGCTGACCGGCGTGCACTACGCGACGCTGCTTGGTCACGCAGCGGCGACGCTCGATCGCGACCTCCCAATCACGCTCGTTGGACAGGCCGCCAAGCTGTACGACGCACTCGAGGTAGACGATCCCGGTATCGAGACGCAGGGCGTGTTCGACCGGCCCGATGAGGCACTCGAGGAGGGCCGGGTCACGATCGCCGGGCCGGCGACGCCGACACGGGGAAGCGCAGCTCGGCTTCTGGACGCGATCGCGGACGATCCCGCTGCCGTGTTCGTCCAACTCGCGACGGGCGACGCCGCGGCGGTGTCGAACGCGCGCTGTACGACCCACCGCGTCGAATTGCGTAACCACCCGTCGATCGAGGCGATCGACGACGTCGTCCGCGACCTCACGCCGACGCAGGTCGTGATCAAACACGCGATGGGCGAAACGCTCAACCGGTTCCAGCGCCGCTTCGATCGCTGTTTCACGTGGGGAACGAACGACGAGGAGATCCACCGGCTCTACGAGGACGGCGAGTGGCTGGCCCCCGACTGGATCACGGACCGGACGGCGACGAAGATTCGAACGCGACAGTGGGAGGCGATGGACCCCCGCTCGTTCGATGCGGCCGAACCGGTTCCGACCGTCCAGCGGGAGGCGGTCGACCTCGAGGCCGAGGGCGTCGATCTCGAGGCCCTCGAGAATGCCTTCGCTCGGGTGTCGACGGCCTCTTATTCCCACTCGGCCGACGACGATGCGACGGCCGGCGACACCGACACGGACGCTGGGGAACGCGATACCGGTGACGAGTCGGCCGAGTCGGCACTCGAGGGGTCTACGGGGGAGACCGTTCGGGCCCGCGTGTTCACCGATGGCGACGACGAGCAGTTTCTGCGGCTTCTCGACACGGCGGATCTCGACGCGGGCGATACCGTCGCAGTCACGATTTCGGCACGCACCGACTCCCAGTAGCGTCGACGGGAACGCCGCGTCGGGCACTGCTTCGCGAGGCTCGAGCAAACTAGTGGCACGACTCGTAAACGCCGTCAGTTACCCCCGGAGACGGGCTCGAAGTCCGCGATGGTGACGGCGACCGCGTCCCGGTCGGGCACGTCGCGGACGGCGTAGGTCGTCGGATAGACGCCCGCGCCGGCGTCCGTCTCGGGCTGGGCGATCGGTCGCCGATCGATCCCGACGTGGTCTCGGACGTACGCCCTGGTGAGCATCGGCTCGACGAACGTCAACACCCCGGTGCCGTCGTCGTCCGGGTCTGCCACGCCCCAGATGAGCGTGTTGGTGAACGTCCCGCCGTTCAGTTCGGGAACGGTGGGATCGATCAGGTGCTCGCCCATATCGGTGATGACCCGCTCGTCGACGACCGGGCCTCGAGCGTACCCCTCGGGCACGTATCGCTCCGGAAGATCGTAGGTCGGCGCGGCCGGGCCGGCGATGGCGTCGACGGTCTCGGGCGAGCACATGTGGAAGTGTACGTCGAAGTGGGGCTCCGTCCAGACGCCCGCCGGCGGGTGACCGTCGGGGTTCCAGTTCAGCCCGAGGAACGTCATCGGCGTCGCGGCCGTCGCCGGAATCGGAACGAAAAACGCCTGCGACCACCGGTGGTGGATGACCACCGACTCGCCGGTCGGGCCGTACTTGTCCGTATAGGCGTCGTCGCCGGACCGGGCGAGGTCGTCGGCCGACGGCAGCCCCTCGAGCGCGGCCCGCTCGATGAGGAGCCCGTGGGATGCCGGACGCCCCGACGGCGCGACCGTCGTGAACGTCCTCGCCTCGCCGTTTCCGAGGGTGACGGGGTCGCCCCACTCGGTGTTGTCCTTCGGGGGAAAGGCGTCGTCCCCGCTCGCACTCGCCGGTCCGCACAGTCCGAGGACCGCGCCGGTCGCGGCGGTGGCGGTTCCGATGAATCGGCGTCTGCTGACGGTCGATCGGTCGGTGCGCGTCCGCGCTCGAGTCCGTTGTCGTGCCATTGGTAGGGAGGGGTCGCCGTTGCTCGCCCCGACGGGATGCACGCTCGAGTGGCCAATAATGGTATCCAATTGTCAGGATCGGTGGTCGCGAACTGTGCGGTGCGATCGGACGACAGTCGACGCCGGCAGCGAGCGGTCGTCCGAACGCGCCGTCACCGGTCGTCTCGCTCGGCGTCGATCCGGTCGTGGTACTCGAGCAACCGCTGGAGCCCGGCCCTGATCGCTTCGCTTCGGTTGCGGTAGACGTCGGCGTCGACGAGCGACTCGATCGCCGCGAGCTGGTCGTCGGTGGCCCGGAACGTCACCCGATCGAGCGTCGGGCCGTCCTCGAGCCGGGAGCGGTTGTGCTCCGGCGCGGGGTCTGCGGGTGGGGAACGGCTCTCGGTCATCGCCGACCACCGCCGGTCGGCTCGAGGGAGGGTCGATCCGCCGCTCCGAACGCGGTGCTCGTGGGGCCGAAGCTGGCGTGTGTAGCCGCGATGACCATGTCATCGACAGGGGCCGGTCGAGGTTAAGGGCTCGCGTAGCGCAGTGAAAGTGAAACAGGAGTCGGGATTCGTCACCGCGACATTCACCGTGGACGCCGGTGTTCCTCGAGCCTGCGTCTCTTTCATCCGGCGAACAGTAGATATAAGTCACAACGAGGCAACCAGTAAACTGGAAGCCGGTCTCCGGAATGCGGGGGCTGTATCGAAATGCCCCGGGTGGTAGGAGCACCCGAGACGTGGCTTCCAACCCGAGAGGGTTCGAAAGCCATGCTTGCGTTCATTCTACCGGGATATAAACATCCCGCACGACGGCCGAATCGCCCGCCGCACGTAGCTTCGAGTCCGAAATCGCCGGCAGCGACCGGCGGGGAGCCGTGGTCGCGATGAGCCGCGACGACGCGGCCCCCTCGTTGCCTGAGTGCCCGTCCTGTGGCGAGCCGGTGATCATCTCGGTCGCCCACGGTCCTGACACCGGCTCGGTCGGCCCCTGTGGCTGTTCCGTGCCGCCCGATCTGTTTCCGGAGTTGCGAGGGGAGTAGGTCGGGGCTCGCACTCGAGCCCCGACGGACAGCCGACCGGTCGGCGCTGTGACGGACACACCATCGAAACCACCACCTACCGACATCGCGTCGGCCGGTCGGTCCGGAAGCAGGGGCTCGAGTCATCTTCTTCCTCCATCGTTCCTGATGCCGACTGTCAGATTCCTGACTCGGGGCATTTACTTTACACTACCACTGCAATCGAATACTATGGCGGGGTCTCACAATTGCTCCAGAACTGCTGGGCCGCCATCACGGACTACGACTCGAGACGGGTCCGGATCGGTGTCACGATGCTGTCCGTCGTCGTCGGACTGGTCGTCTCGGCGGCGGTGGGCATCGCGTGGGAGCGGTTTTCGGGGCCGAGGTCGCTTCGCTGGTGATCACGCTCACCAGATACGTCTCGATACTCCTCAGTTGGCTCGTTCTCAGCTGCGTAGTTGCTCGAATCTGATAAGCGATTGAGTCGTTCCTCGGTGTCTGCGTTCGTAGCGATCTCAGTCGTACTCTCGTAACAGGATTTATAGGCTGATACTTTCTCGATTTAGAGACCATGGGAACAGGACCGTCGGCCGACGATGAAATACAGGAAAACCCACCAACTGTCTACCAAGTTCCGATAAAGACCGGTGACAACGAACCGATTCGAACGAACTTCGAACGAACCATCGTCGACGGCGTTCGTCGAGACCAACTCGAGGGTCTCTGTGATATCCCACTTGACCACGAGACGCTTCGCATATGGGGGAATCAAGAAAGCGAAGCGGCCGAGACCGATGACTATCTTTTGTTTGCGGACCGTGACGGCCGTCGCGGGGGTGACTACACGCTTCTCGCCCGTATCGACGATGCGAGGGTTCTGGACGAGGAGACGGCCGCTGCGTTTACTGATGCGGTCGGATGGGGAGAGGTGTCGGACGACTCCTACCCGCATGTGATGTTTCTCGACCCCGTCTACGAGACGACTCTTGACCGAGCAGACTTCTGGGAAACGCTCGGGTTTCTGGGATGGCCTAACGACACGTTCAGCGGCATCGACTTCGGTCGCGGCGGTTCGACGTTTTTCGAAGAATACGACTCGATAGAGGAGTTCATCGAACGAATTCACGGTACCAAGCTCTACTCGACCGAGTCAGTAGCTGAGTACGAGACGCTCGAGGCCGCGATGAGCCACGTTCGGAGTCGGCTGGTGGAGTCGTCGGAAAACACGTCGTGGCTCAAACAGCGTCTCGGAGAGGTACTGATCTCGGAGTGGTCGGCTGCGCTCGCCGGGTTCAAACCGTCTGGTACCGTCTCTGCGGAGGCCGCTGCTACGTTCGAGCAACTCCGACGCGTCTACGACTCGCTTGAGCCTAAACTCAGGGAGAGCGCTGACGAACTCAACATTGGGTCTCACTACTCGTTTTCGCCGGCCAAGACGCTCTTTCTCTGTTGGGTCCGAATCCTTCAGGAAGACATCGACGACACTGGTGGCGTACTGAGTCAACCGCGATTGAACAGTATTCTCCGCGACACGTATGCCGTAGAGAATGACACGGCAAGTAATCCTGCCTCTCGAGCGACGGACGATAACCATCCTGTGCTCTCACACATTCGGATGGCATCTCCGACGGTCTACAAGTTCACTGCGCCGTGCGACTATTGGGTGACGAGTATCGAATACGGTGCGGTGTCGTTCGAGGAAGCGTATCGGAGTCGATGGGACAGCCTCTCGACAGGTGATATCGTGATTCTGCATTCGCGCGAGGAACCATCGAACGGGACTCTCACCCCGCAACCGAACGGCATAATTGGAGTTGGAATTCTCGGTCGGACGTTCGAAAAAGACGAGCCGTGGTGGTGGGACGAACATGAACGCGGAGCATCGTATCCGCTGATCGCGATGTTCGATCGGCTGTTTCTCACCGGTTCGGCTGACGATATCGATACCTCCCGATCGATCACCGAAAAGACGACAGCGCAGATAGAGCGAGAATCTGCAGCAGTGACAGCAGACTTGCTCTCGATCGAGCAAGCCAACAGTATCTGTGACGAAGCCGCCGGAAAGGAATTCCCCGTTCAATCGGAGTACGCGACGTTCCGGAACGACGATGACGCGATCGAGTACGAACGGCCGATCGCGCTTATCGAAGCGATCGCGGAGACGTTGACTGAGGTTTCGACGGTCAACGTCCACAAACCGTATCGAGGCTCGCTTTCCGCAGAGACGCTCAAGGGTCTCTACTTCCCGGACGATCAGGGCGAACGGATTCTCGAGCAGATCTCGACGGCGCTCCGAGCCGGAAAACACGTCCTCCTTACTGGACCGCCGGGAACCGGAAAGACGGAGATCGCGCGCCGAGTTTGTTCTCATCTCACGGACTGCCGTCCATATCTGTATTCGGGATATGAGATGACCACTGCGACTGCGGACTGGTCGACGTTCGATACCGTTGGCGGCTATATGCCGAACGAATCAGATGGAAGTAGCGGTGACGAACTCGCGTTCACGCCCGGAATCGTTCTCAATCGCCTCAAAAACACGCAAACGGAAACGCAATCAAACGAATTGATCGTCATTGATGAACTGAATCGGGCCGATATCGACAAAGCGTTCGGACAGCTCTTTACGCTCCTTTCGGGGCAATCCGTTCAGCTTCCATACACCAAAGACGGCCGTGAAGTCGAGCTTACGACGACGACCGAGGTTTCGGGTCGTCCTGCAGATCATCAATACCTCGTTCCGGATTCGTGGCGGATCTTCGCGACTATGAACACCTACGATAAGACCTCACTCTACGAAATGAGCTACGCGTTCATGCGTCGCTTCGCGTTTATCCGCGTTCCGGCTCCTGAACTCCCGGACAGCCCGGCCAACGAGGAAGAACTAGAAGCGATGATCTACGACTATGCCGCAGCATGGGATCTGAACATCGGACGTCCCGAGGCGATGGCGGTCGGCCGTGTCTGGCGAGAAATGAACCACGCGGTAGAGGAGCGAGCGATCGGTCCCGCGATCATCGAGGACGTTCTCCGATACGTAAGTCACCACCCTGAATCAGAACTCGAGTATCATCTCACACAGGCGGTCATCAGTTACGTTTTCCCCCAACTCGAGGGTGTTCCGAAGCGACGGCAGATCGTCCAAGAAATCGCGGCCGTCGGAGAAATTGACGAATCGCTCCTCGAACAAGCGGCACGAGAGATGCTTCAGGTTTCAATGCCGGAACATGAATAGAGATGCACTCCTCGATCAGTTGACCGAGGACATCCTCGCACACGTCATGCGGGGATCGTTTCCCGAGCGCGAACTAGCGCAGTCGATCAAACCCGAACAGTTGGACGAGCGGTTCGAGGAGTACGAACTACTGCTCGATCTTCACTTCGTTCTCAAATCGGATATCGTCTCGTTCGTGAGAGAATTATCGAACCACCTGCGGAGCATTCGAACGGAGACCCAAACGGTCTCGCAGACGCGGCGCGGAACCGTTGACGGCCGAATCAACTGGGGATCGACCATCAAGAAACGCTACTCCGAACATCCTCGAGATCGTTCCATCTTCGTCTGTGATAACCGATCGATCGACTACGACATCCCCGAAAACATCGTTCTTAAGCGGCTGATCTCGATCATCCACACGACGATCCGCGAGGCCGAAGAATACCTCCGGGGCGAATACGACTGGGTTCGAGAGACGTGGAAGGGAAACGAGAACCTCATTGACGAACTACAACGGATCGTCGAGCGAAACGTCCACGTTCGGCGGATCCGTGAGCCGGACACCTATGAGCCGACCGAGCGGATGCTGACGACCGCCGCGAATTCGCGACAGGAGGTGTACCGAAAAGCCGCATCGCTCCTCAAATCACGAGAGCGGCTGTTTCAGGGCGACGCGGAGGAGATCCGAACGTTGCTCGATGAAACTGCGATCGCGCCCGACGATCAGGATTCGCTCTTCGAACTGTTCGTCCTCTTCCGGTTCGTCGCCACGCTTGAACGACTGCAGGAGAATCAACCGACGTTTGAGACGATCGCGACGGGACGGCAGGAAGTGGCTCGATTCGAGGGCGATACAGAGCTCGCGCTCTATCACGATAACTCCGCATCCGATCGAAATCTGTCTTTTGTCGCTGTTCCTGACGAAGATCAAGCGGAGCTTTCACGCACCGACAAAGTGCAACTCACGGCGCAGGACATCGCGAGCGATTACTTCGATCGAGAATTTCGAAACCACACTGGTCGTCCCGATGTCATCGTCCTCGAGATCATCTCCGAATCGGACGATCGACACGAGTACCTGATCGTCGAGGTGAAAAACAGCACCAACGAGGACACGATTCGTCGCGGAATCAAGGAAACGCTGGAATATCTCGCCTTTCTTCGGGTCAACGAAGATTACGTCTTCGGTCGCGACGACGAGGACTATTTCGGATCTGGATGGAACGGCCTCCTGGTCGTTCAGGATCTCGATGAAGAGACGCCGTCTCCCAAGGCACAGGCTGGAAATCCGGTGACGATATTACAAGCGTCCGAGTTAGAGCGTGAACTCGAGGATATTCTGAGTAGGATCGTGGATACGTAGGGGGAGTAGTTCGGTGCAACCACCACTAGAACTGCTCCCTATCGTCTGTGTCTTCTAGACGTTTTGTAAGTGGAGAATCGCAACGATGTGCCTTCAGGAGCTTCGTCGTGCGATTCATCGTGGGACAGAAGAAATAGTCGGAACTGAGCCGCGGTGCACACGAGGTTGGAGCGGACCTCGCTCGTCTTCCAGAGTAATCGGTACACAGCGTATCGACGAACGCTCTCTGTTCTTTCCCATTGATTTGCGGTGTTTTACCGGCTCTCGCTCGAGAACCGTTTCGACAAAGCACCTACTCTGTCTCGATAACGAAGTGAGTGAAAGGTCCCTAGTCGTCGGCCGCCTCGGCGTCCGCGCCCTCACCTAACACTTCGTCGCGGTGTTCGTCTAACAGCGGCGCGCGACCGCGGGGTTCGGGGTTCGTCTCGCTCATCTTGATCGGGTTGCCCGCGATCTCGACTTTGCGGTCGGCACCGGGCTGTTCGACCGGATAGAGCATGTCGCGTGCGTGGACGTGCGGGTCGTCGAAGATCTCTGCGGTGGTCTGGACGGGGGCGGCGGGGACCCGTCCCTCGAGCTTGCCCACGAGTTCGTCGGTGGTCTGTGCGCAGGTCCAGTCGGCGATTTCCTCGCGCAAGGCGTCGCGGTGCTCGAGTCGCTCGGGAGTCGTGGGGTACTCCTCGGCGAGATCCTCGCGGTCCATCACGTCACAGAGCTCGGCCCAGTGGTTGTCGTTGAACGCGGCGATGACGGCGTAGCCGTCGTCGGTCTCGAAGGCGTTGTAGGGGAACAGCGTGGGGTGGGAGTTGCCCCGGCGGGTGGGGGCCTCGCCGGTGTAGGACTGCTGGTAGATGGCGCGTTCGGTGAAGCTGATCATGGAGTCGTACATGCCGGTGTCGACGTACTGGCCCTCGCCGGTCTGTTCGCGGTGGTTGACGGCGGCGAGGATGCCGATGCAGTTCAGGGTCGCGGTAAAGAGGTCGCCGACGCCGGGGCCGGTCTTGGTCGGCGGGCCGTCTGACTGGCCGGTGGTCTCCATGACGCCGCCAAGCGCCTGCGCGATGAGGTCGAAGGAGGGTTGGCCCTGCCGGTCGGTTTCGCCGGTGCGCGGGTCGCCGAAGCCGCGGATCGAGGAGTAGATGAGATCCGGGTTATGTTCTTTCAGCGTCTCGTAGCCGAGGCCGTACTTCTCCATCGTCCCCGCGCGGTAGTTCTCGACGACGACATCGGCCTCCTCGACGAGCGAGAGGAAGTCCTCGCGGTCGTCCTCCTCGCGGAAGTTCAGTTCGATGCTCTTCTTGCCGCGATTGACACTTTGGAAGTAGCCACCGTAGGCTTCCGCTTCGGGGTCGTCGACGAACGGCGGGTTCGACCGGATCATGTCGCCGCCCGGTCGCTCGATCTTGACCACATCCGCACCGAGGTCTGCGAGCAACATCGTACAGTACGGCCCGGCAAGCACCTGCGTCAGATCAACGACGCGGAGGTTGGAAAGGGCTCCCATAGTCTGTACCCCCTCCTTACGAAACCATCGCCAAAACCCTTACCATCGATCATGAAGTTGTTCGATATGACTGTGACCCACGTGAACCCTCAACATTGTGACGCTGTTAGGATGTTTAAGGAGTATTATCATGGAAGATCATTAGGTTTATATCGGAGTTCCTCATGGTTTTGGATACGATGTCCCGAACGGTCGTCCTCGGCGTGATTGGCTCCGATGCCCACGTCGTTGGCATTACAATCTTAGAGCAAGCCTTCAGTGCAGCCGGCTTCGATGTCGTCAACCTCGGCGTTCAGACCTCCCAAGAGGAGTTCGCCGAGGCCGCGGTAGCTCACGACGCCGAGGCTGTACTGGTCTCGTCGCTCTATGGCCACGCCGAGCAGGACTGCCAGGGATTCCACCGCGTCCTCGAGGACGCGGGCGTCGACGCGGTCAGCTACATCGGCGGCAACCTCGCCGTCGGGCAGGACGACTTCGAGCGAACCCGGAAGACGTTCCGGGAGCTCGGGTTCGATCGCGTCTTCGACTCCGAGACGGATCCCGAGGACGCGATCGCCGCGCTCCGCGAAGACCTCCAGATCACGCCGACGGAGTCGGAACGGGCGACTATCAGTTCGTAGATGTCTAGATGATACGAGACGAACGCATTCCAGCCGACGAGCTACGGCGTATCGACGAGGAGATCCGGTCGAACTGGCCGACGGGCGCAGACGTCGACTTCGAGGAAGCCATCGAGTACCACGAGTCGCTGCCCGACCACAAGCGGTTCGCCGACGTCCTCGAGTCGGCCGACAAACCGCTGCTCCAGCCCCGCGCTGGCGTTCCCCGGCTCGACGACCAGATCGAACTCCTGCAGTACCTCCATCAGGAGGGCCAAGCCGACCTTCTCCCGACGACTATCGACTCGTATACGCGCGACAACGAGTACGAGAAGGCCCAGCAGGGCTTAGAGAAGGCCCGGGAGACGGGCGACGACACCTTAAACGGCTTCCCCGCGGTCAACCACGGGGTCGACGGCTGCCGGGAGCTAATCGACGCGGTCGACGCGCCGATCGAGGTCCGCCACGGGACGCCGGACGCCCGGCTGCTCGCGGCGATCACCTTCGCCGGCGGCTTTCAGAGCTTCGAGGGCGGGCCGATCTCCTATAACATCCCGTACACGAAGCGCCACGGACTCGAGGAGACCATCGAGAAGTGGCAGTTCGTCGACCGACTGGCGGGGGCCTACACCGAACGCGGTGTGCGGATCAACCGCGAGCCGTTCGGCCCGCTCACCGGCACCCTCGTCCCGCCGTCGATCGCCATCGCGATCATGCTGGTCGAGGGCAAACTCGCGGCCACGCAGGGCGTGCGCTCGATCACGCTCGGCTACGGCCAGGTCGGCAACGTCGTGCAGGACGTGGCTGCCCTGAACGCCCTCAAAAAGCTGGGCAACGAGTACCTGCCCGATGAGGTCGTCGTCACCACCGTCTTCCACGAGTGGATGGGTGGCTTCCCGCCGGACGAGGCCCGCGCCAACGGCGTGATCAGCCTCGGCGGGATGACCGCCGCTATCGCCCGGCCGGACAAGGTCATCACCAAGTCCCCACAGGAGTTCCAGGGAGTCCCAACGAAGGAGGCCAACTCGGCCGGCCTGCGCACTACGCGGCAGGTCATCGACATGGCGATCGAACAGCAGATCGACATCGACGGCATCGCGGAGGAACAGGACTTGATCGAGCGCGAGACCCGGTGTCTGATGGACACCATCTTCGAGCACGGCGACGGCGACGTCGTCCAGGGAACGCTCGAGGCGTTCGACTCCGGGGCGCTTGACGTGCCCTTCGCGCCAAGCGACAGCGCGCGGGGGGCCGTCCTCCCGGCCCGCGACGACGACGGTCGCGTCCGCATCTTCGAGTGGGGCGACCTCGAGATGGACGACGACATCAAGGAGATTCACAAGGCTCGACTCTCGCGACGCGCCGACACCGAGGGCCGCGACCAGTCGTTCCGGATGGTCGCGGACGACGTCGACGCGATCAGCGACGGAAAGCTCATCGGCCGACCGCAGGGTGACGTTTAACATGGAAATCACAGGAGTGTACGCGACGCCCGGTTACTCCGGGTTCTTCTTCGACGACCAGCGCGCGATCAAGCAGGGAGCAACGCAGGACGGCTTTACCTACGAAGGCAAGCCGGTCACCGACGGCTTCGACGAGATTCGACAGGCCGGCGAGACGATCATCGTCGACATCGAACTCGCCGACGGCACCGTGGTCAGAGGCGACTGTGCCGCGGTCCAGTACTCCGGTGCCGGCGGGCGCGACCCGCTGTTCCAAGCCGAGGAGTACGCCCCGATCATCGAGGGCCCCGTCGCCGACGCACTCGAGGGGCGGGACGCCACCGAGTTCCTCGACAACGCCGAGTTGCTCGAGGAGTTGCAGGTCGAGGTTCGAGGAAGCGAGGCTTCCTCGAGCCAACCAGACGCGCACGCGTCTGGTGCTGGCGACCGCCTGCACACGGCGATCCGCTACGGCGTCTCGCAGGCCTTACTCGCCGCGGCCGGGTCGGCCATGGGGACTACACGGACGGACGTCATCGCCGACGCCTTAGGCACCGAGCCCGCGACGGAGCCGGTGCCGGTCTTCGGTCAGTCCGGCGACGATCGCTACAACAACACCGAGAAGATGTTCGTCAAGGGCGTCCCCGTGTTGCCCCACGCGTTGATCAACAGCGTCGAGAAGATCGGCGAGAACGGCGAGGTTCTCCTCGAGTACGTCGAGTGGTTAGTCGAGCGCTCACAGGAACTCGGCCCGGAGGGGTACGATCCCCGGTTCCACATCGACGTGTACGGGATGATCGGGGAGGTCTTCGGTGCCCCCTACGACCGCGATGAGGTCGTCGACTACTTCGCCGCGCTCGAGGAGGCCGCCGCGCCGTTCCCGATCCAGATCGAGGGGCCGATGGACGTGGGCAACCGCGCTGACCAGATCGACGCGATGGTCGAACTCCGCGAGGGGCTCGAAGCCGCCGACGTCGGCGTCGACATCGTCGCCGACGAGTGGTGTAACACCTTCGAGGACGTGCGGGCGTTCGTCGACGCCGAGGCCGCGGACCTCGTGCAGGTCAAGACGCCCGATCTGGGCGGCATCCACCGCAGCGGGCAGGCGGTCCGCTACTGCGAGGGGACCGAAACGCGAGCCTATTTGGGCGGCACCTGCAACGAGACGGAAACCTCCGCGCGGGCCTGCGCCCACGTCGCGCTCGCGACCGACGCCGCGCAGGTGCTGGCAAAGCCCGGGATGGGCTTCGACGAGGGCTACATGATCGTCGAAAACGAGATGCGACGCACGATTACCCGCCGCGAGCGGGCACGGCAGCGACAGACCGACGAGGTGACTGCAGATGACTGACTGGACCGATCCCGACGCGTTCGCACAGGTACTCGAGCACGTCGAGACCAAAGAGAAGGGCAACTGCTTCGAGGACTTCGAAGAGGGGGACGTGATCGAGCACGACCCCGGGCTCACACTCACGCAGTTCGGCAACGAGGGGTGGATGAGCCAGACCCTGAACCACGATCCCGCCTACTGGCGGACCGACGCCGCCGAGGAACGGGGCTTCGACGAGCCGCCGGTCCACCCCGACTACCTGACCGCGGCGACGCTCGGCATCACCGTCGAGGACTTAAGCGAGAAGGGGGGCTACTTCCTCGGGCGGACCGACGTGCGCTTCCCCACCGCGCCGGTCTACACCGGCACCGAACTCCACGTCGAGAGCGAGGTTGTCAACTGCGCCACCTCGAGTTCCCGACCCGAGTACGGCATCGTCTCCTGGCGCACTCGCGGGAAAGATGCCGAGACCGGCGACGTGCTCTGTTCCTACGAGCGCACGAACATGATTCCGCGTCGCGAACCCGTCGCGACCGACGGGAGCGGTGCCGCAGCCGCCAAAGATGACGGTGACGACGGCCCCGACCTTCCCGACGAGTTCATCGCTCCCGACGGGGGGTACTTCGAGGACTTCGTCGAGGCCCTCGAGGCGGCCGACGACGAGAACGCCGCCGTCGCCTACCGCCACGAGCGCGGCCGCACGCAAGACGACGTGACCGTCGCCTCGCTGCCGCTTTCGACGCTGAACACGGCCAAACAGCACCACAACGTCGACGTGATGAGCGATTCGCCGTCGGGCGACATCGTCACCTACGGCGACGTGACCCGTTCGACGGCGCTCGGCCACGCCCGCTCCGACGAGGAGACCTGGCGCGAGGTCGGCTTCGACGACGAATCGTTCCACACGTTCGTCGCGGTGGGCGACACCGTCTACGCCTTCACGCGTGTTCTCGAGGCCGAAGCGGCTGCCTCGAGCGACGAGGCGGGCACCGTCACCTTCGAGCACATCGCGTTCAACCAGAACGACGAGCCCGTCTACTCGGGCACGCGAACTGCCGAAATTCGAACGCGTCCTAGCTGACACGATCGATTATAATAGACAACCGCAGGCAACTACGAATCCATGACCGACGATATCCAACTCTGTCGCACGTTCCAGACCGCACCGGCCGCCGTTCCGAAAGACGACTCGGCGAAGTATCTGACCTCCGCACTCGAGGCCGAGGGCTTCCAGGCCCCCGACTGGCTCGTCCCCGATATGGAAGACGGGACGGCCCCGGACATG
The DNA here is from genome assembly GCF_046097095.1 of Natrinema sp. 74. Lineage (NCBI taxonomy): Archaea > Methanobacteriati > Methanobacteriota > Halobacteria > Halobacteriales > Natrialbaceae > Natrinema > Natrinema sp. 74. Next base: position 753,879 of record NZ_CP175698.1, on the reverse strand, counting down.
AAAGCCGAGGGCCTCGAGAACACCATCGAGAAGGTCCCCGAGTACGACTTCCCCGGCGAGATCTGGCCCCGCGTCGAGTGGAGCTACGAGGACGAGGAGTACTGCGAGAAAGGGCGCGATCAGATCGACCGGCTCGTCGCCGACCTCGGCGATGAGATCGAGGGCGTCGTCGTCCCCAAGGTCGGCCGCCTCGAGGACGTCAAGCGCGCCGCCGAGGTCGTCGCCGAGGCCGAGGCCGAGCACGGCTACGAAGACGGCTCCATCGGCCTCTCGATCATCATCGAGACCGGTCGCGCCCGTTCGGACCTGCGCGAGATCTCCATGTTCGGCGAGGACTCCCGGCTCACCGCGCTCATCTTCGGCCCCGTCGACTACGCCGCCGAACTCGGCGGCCGCGACTTAGGCGACGGCATGCCCCGCTGGGACGGCCTGCTCGAGGCCCTCTCGAACGAGGCCAGCGCCGCCGGCCTGCTCTCGATCGGCGGCCCCTTCGACGACCTGTTCAAGGAACGCGCCGGCCTGACCTACTACAACGCCGATGAGTACGCCGATCAGGTCGAACACGAAGCGCAACTGGGACTCGACGGCTCTTGGTCGCTGTACCCCAAACAGACCGTCCAGGCCAACACCGTCCACATGCCCACCCCCGACGAGCTCGAGCGCGACGTGCACAAGATCGAGCGCTTCAACGAGGCCAAACGCGAGGGCACCGGCGCGGTCACGCTCGACGGCCAGATGGTCGACGAGGCCACCTTCAAGAACTTCAAGAACACGGTCCAGCAGGTCCGCGCGATCGACGAGATGCGCCCCGGCCAAACTGAGGAGTACTACGACGCGGAGCTGCTGACGCGAGCCCGCGAGCTCGAACTCTCCTACCGCTAAACGTCGCTCGCCTCGCGAATCGGCCGCGCGACGGTTCGTTTTCGGCCCCCTCGAGCACTGCAATCGGAAGACCGGCCTCGCCGGGCTGCGATGTCTCATTCGTCGTCTACGAGATCGATCAGGTTCTCTCGGCCGAGTCGTCGTTTTTCGACCGCTCCCTCCTCGACCATCGTCCCGACGAGGCGCGACGTTTTCGAAGTCGACCAGTCGAACGCCTCGTCGATTGCCGCCTGCCGCATGCGGCCGCCGTTTTCCTCGAGCAACGCCAGGACGCGTTCCTCGTCGGTCAGCACCGGTGCCGCCGTGGGATCGTCGGGCTGTTCCGACGAGTCGGGAGACTGGTTAGCCGTCGCGTCCGGCGGCTCTCCGCGGTCGGTCGCGGTCGACTGCACAGAGACGTCGGACCGCCGTCTCCGTCGGCGTATCGCGTACGCGGCAGCGCCGACGGTGCCGAGCGAGACGATGCCGATGAGTGTGATCGGGGGTCCATCGCCGCCGATCGAGGTCGGTGTCGCGGCGCTGTTATCCTCGGACTGGGTCTCGGTGTTCCCGCCGGTCGGTGTAAAGACGACGCGCGGGTGTTCGTTCGCGAAGTCCTCCCTGCCGGTCCACGTGACCGAGCCCTCGTCCCGGCCGTCGGGCGCGGGGTCTACGCGGTCGACCGCGTACCCCGGGGGAGCGTCGACCGTGAGCGTATCGTTGGCAGCGATGAAGAACCCACCGCGAAAAACGTCACCGACGGCGACAGCGTCGGTCGGCCGGTCGGCGAAGTTCGTCCACGTAAACTGGTAGGTGACGACGCCCCAGCGACGGGGGACCTCCTGTACGCTGGTGGTCGCGGTGACGTTCGTCGCGCGCATCTCCCGTCCGGTCGCGTTCGCCGCGTTGGCGACGACGCCGCGGATTCGATTCCGGAAGGGATCGAGATACTGCGCGGTGTCGTTCCGGAAGCGGGCCCGAAACGCCTCGTACTCGTCGACGTGCTCGTCGGTGTCGAGTCGAGTGCGGATCCGAATCGTCCACTGGGCCGTTCCGTTGGCGTCCACGTCGATCCGCGTGACCGTGTTGTCCGGTTCAGGTGCTGCCTGCTGCGTCGCTGCGCTGGCAGTTCCCGCGGGTGCGATCGCCGTCGCGAGCAAGAGTCCGACGATCCCGAGCAACGCGATCGTCCGAAGCCCGGCTTCCGGCGACCCGTACATCTGACCGCCCTGTTTCGACGAAGTTCGTATAAATTCGATGGCCACGGTAACCGTGCCGACGTCCGGTCGAAATCGCACCGCGACCGGGGCGACGCCGTTGCCGTGAAACCGGCTGCAAACGGCTGCAAACGTCGGAGCGGGTCCGAAAATGGCTGCAAACCGCGTCCAGCGCCGGTCTGATTTATTACCAGTTAGGCTGTGACGGTCTCGTACGATGAGACGACACACGATCGGCACGATACTGATCGCGGTGCTCGTCGTCGGGATGACCGTCCCGGCGGCGACCGCAACCACCGGCCAGTCGCACACGAACGCGGAGCCGGACGTAGCGGCCGCGATGCTAGCACAGGAAAACGCGACGAACGATTCGGACGCGAACGTGAACGTCACCGTCGGCCAACAGCTCTCGACGGTCATCGGCGTCTCGAGCGGCGAGGTCCAGACGGATTTCGAGAACACGGCGTTCGAGGTGTCCGTCGAAAGCGGCGACGATGAGAAACGGGCCGAAGCCATCGCCGAGCGCGCGGACGAACTCCGCGAGCGCGCCGCGGACATCCGTGAACAGTACAAGGAGGCCACCGAGGAGTACGAGGCGGGCGAGATCACCAAATCTGAGTACGCCCAGCGGCTCGCGACGTTGAACGCGCAAGCGACGAACGTGGCAGAAAGCAACGAGCAGCTCCGACAGCGGGCCGCGAACGTCTCTGCGTCCGAGTTGCAGGCGGTCGGCGTCGACCGAGCCGCGCTCGACGAGACGGTCGACAATCTGAGTAGCGTCAGCGGAAGCGGTGCGTCGGCGCTGTTGAACCGGTTTACGGGCGAGTCGCGTGGCGAGGTCGAACTCGAGACCGCCGGCGGACTCTCTATCGAGGTGAAAGGCGAGGACGGCGAGCGGTCGCGCGAACTCGAACGCGAACGCGACGACGACCGTTCCATCTCGGTGAGCCAGTCCGCCGCCCTGGAGACGGCTCGAGCGGCACTTTCGACGCCCGAGAACGGCAGTTGGACGCGCGTCGAGTCGAGCGTGAAAGACGACGAGGGCACCTACGAGTTCAAGTTCACCCTTCGGAACGCGACCGGCCAGACGGGCGAGGCCGAGGTGCGCGTCGACGGCTCGTCGGGAGAAGTGTATAAACTCGAGGAGGAAATCGAGGCTCGGGACGACGAGGACGATCCCGACCGCAAGCGGGACGACAAAGATGACCGCGAACGGGAGCATGAAGACGACGACGAAGACAGCGAAGACGGTGCTCGAGCGCTGCACGTCGACGCGACGATCGACGGCGACACCGTGACCGTGGCCGTGAGCGCCGAGGGATCGGCCGTCGCGAACGCGACGGTCACCGCGAACGATCGATCGGTCGGCACGACCAGTGCGGACGGGACGGTGACGTTTGCCGTCGATACGAACGACATCGAGGCCCTCGAACTGTCCGTCCGTGCGGGCGAGTCCGAAGCCGAACTCGAGTACGCGATCCGAGACGGCTCGCTCGTCTCGAGTGAGGACGCCGATGATGGTGACGGCGACGATGCCGAATCCGACGACGAAGCCGAGTCGGACGACGATGACGGCCGAGGAGAAACGACGGACGACGACGAGACGGAGTCGGGCTCCGAAAACGAACCTTGAACCGACGTTCATGTCAGGTTCGACGCCTCGACTCGGCTGACCGCGTTCGACTATCCCTCGACACAATGATTGACGACGATGATTGACGACGGATTCGAGACACGATCGGGACGGCAACGAGTTCGCTTCGCGTGCGTCCTCGTTGCGATCGCACTGCTCGTGACCACGCCGGTCGCTGCAGCGACGGGAGCGGCCGCGAACCAACAGTCCGAACGAGTGCCGACCGAGCCGGCGTTCGTCGTGGCGCTCGACGCGGAGGGCGCGGCGCAGGTCACCCTTTCCACCACGTTCGATCTGACCACAGACAGCGAACGGCAGGCCTTCCAGGCCCTCCGCGAGAACGAAACGGCGCGAGAGCGGCGAGCGGAGCGGTTTGCCGCGCGGATGGACGACATCGCCACCAGAATCGAAACCGACACCGGACGGTCGATGGCGATCCGCGACGCCGCCGTCTCGTTCACCGAGCGAAACAACACCGGGATCGTCGCGCTGTCGGTGACTTGGAAGGGTCTCGCGGCACAGGACGGCGACCGACTCGTCCTCAGCGAACCGTTCGACGGCGAGTTCGCGCTCGATCGCACGTTCCGCGTGACCGGTCCCGACGGCTATGCACTCGAGGGGGTGACGCCAGAGCCGGCCGACCGAACGGCGAACGCCGCGACGTGGAACGGGTCGGCTGACTTCAGCGGGTTCGAAGCGACGTTCGCCCCGACGGACAGTGGCTCGGCGGCGGACGAGAACGCTGCCAGCTCGAGCGTTCCTGGATTCGGCGTCGGGATCGCCGCCCTCGCGGTGGTTGGCGGTGCGGTGTCGGTAGCGTTTCGCGCCCGAAAGCGACGATAGCGACGCCGAAATCCGCCGGTTGTCCGGACACGGCGCATTCGAAACCATTCCCGCTTGACGCTTCGCCTCCACATATCGCTCGTTCTGAGAACGTCGTTCTCACGATTGCTCGCGTGACTCGCGAACATATCGCAAAAGCGATGGGATGGGAGTTGAACCACGCCCAGACGTGCTCGCTTCGCTGCGCGCGACTGGTCTAATTCAACTCCCACCGTTTCGGTTTCCGCTCGCGAGGCTCCTCGCTTCGCTCGTCGTATTTGCTCGCGGAAAACGGTGGGGATGGGATTTGAACCCATGAGGCTTGACAGCCACCTGCTCTCAAGGCAGGCGCGTTGGGCCGCTCTGCCACCCCACCTCGTCTGTCGGTTCTCCGCGCGTTCAAAAAGGGTTGTCGGTCTTATTCGCGCTCGAGCCCGCCGTCTGCCCCGACTTGGAGCCCGAGTTCGTCCACGAGCGCCGCCGTCGCCGCGGCTCCCGGTCGTCCGGCGGCCCGTCGCGCCTCGAGCGCCGCGAGCGTCGCCCGCAGTCCGGCCGGCGTCGCCACGGTCGGGAGCATCGGCGAAAAGCCGACGCCGAGGTCAGCATCGGCCCCACACCGGGCCAGCGTGGACAGTTCAGGTGTCGCGTAGGCATCGGTAAAGTCGATCGGCTCGGCAAAGCCCGCGAAGTAGGTCCGGCCCTCGGAGGACGGCCCCAGCACCACGTCGTGTCGCCGAAGCGACATCGCCGCGCCGTCGATTTCCGTCCGATTGACCAGCGGCACCGTCGGCTCGAGCACCCCTACGCTCTGCGCCCCCTCCCGCTCGAGTAGGTGCGTGACGGTGTTCCCGATCCGGGCCGAGCGGCTCGAACCGACCTGCCGCTCGAATCGCACGTCGGCGTCCTCGCCGAGCGCCTCGAGGGCGAGCGCCCGGACCTCGGCTTCCGGGTCGCCGTCCGCGTCCGCTTCGGGCAGGGTCTCCGCGTCGCGATAGTTAACGAGGAGGTCGCCGCCGCTCCCCGCGACGGCTCGCAAGACATCGGCGACGGCGGCCTCGTAGAGCGAGACGGCCTCGGCGTCGGACAGCGGGGTCGTTTCGACGAGCGACGACAGAACGAGTCCCTCCCGCGGCGGATCGACCGGGACGACGACGATCATACTATACACTCCGTGTGCGCGGTCCTTGAACGCGGCGCTTCCGCAACTCTACGCCTCTCCGCCACGGTGCAAATGGCGATGAATTATTATGCAGTAGCGTCTCCAGGCCGGTATGGACGAACGAACGATCGCCGGACTGTTCGCGACGGCCGTCATCGCCGCGCTGGCAGTCGTCGGCGTCGTCGGTTTCAGCAACGGCTATCTGATCGATCCGCCTACCGGTGACTACCTCGTCCCGACGATCGCCATCCTCGGTATCGCGGCCCTCGTCGTCGGGGGGCTGACCGCTCTCGGTGCCGGATCGCGACGCTGGCGCGAAAACCCCTACTGGTAACCGATTCCGTCACCCGCCGTCGGTCCTCACCGATTTCGTCGTCCTTTCGTTTGCCGATAGTCCGACGCCATTAGCTCGACGAAGGCCTCGAGCCACGCCTGCGTCTGCTCGGCCGTCTGGTCGCGGGGGTCGATCATCGGGACGAGTTCGAAGCCGCGCCCGCGGATCCGCCGCGCGTGGTCGTCGGGGAGCGCGAGGTCGTCGGCCGGCGTCGTCGTGTACTCAGTGCCGAGTTCGGCCAGCGCACGCTCGCCGACGGGGACGAGGATCTCGGGGTTGATCATTCGGATTTCGGCGTTGAGATACGGTTCGCAGTTGCCGATCTCCTCGTCGGTCGGCCGCCGGTCGGGGTCGCGACAGCGGGAAAGATTCGTCAGATAGGCGTTCTCGAGTGCGGGCCGGTCGGCCGGCGAGTCGACCGCACAGAGCCCCAATCGCTCGAGCATGCGCCGCAGTCCGTCGTCACCACTGCTGCCACCCGCACCGGCGAATGGCACGCCAGTCTCGTCGGCCTGCGCCGTCGGTCGCTCGCCGACGAACAGGAAGTCAGCGCCGACGTCGCCGTAACCGTGGACGACCTGCGTGCGCGTCTCGCAGAGCGCCGGACAGTTCGGGCACTCCTCGTCCATACCAAAGGGGTTCGCTCGGGAGTCCTGATTCGCGTCCACACTCGTCTCTCGAGGGGCGTGCCCAAAAGCGACGCGCCCAACGCCGTGCCGGCCCTGAAAACGGCGCGCGGTCAGCGCTCGAGGCCGCCGCGCTCGGTCACCTCGAGAATGTACTTCACGTTACGGACGATCTCCTCGGGAGAGGTCTCCTCGTCCTCGTCGTAGAGGTCGCTGGTCCGGTAGAGCACGTTCGCGAGTTGTTTGCTCTCGCTCGAGTCGCCCCGGACGTCGTCGGCGATCTCGCGGAGGCGTTCGACGCGTTCGGGGTCGGGCTCGAACTCGTCGGCGGCTTCCTCACCGCCGCCATCGTCGGTTCCGCCGTCGGTCATCGATCGGGCGATGCGGCCTCGTTCCGGCGTGTCTGCGAGATTCCCTGCCGGTGGACGATCCCGGTGTTGTTCGCAACGTTCTCCGTGATGGTCCGTAAGGCGTCGCTGGTGCCGTCCTCGTCTCTCAACACCGTCGGCTTCCCGCCGTCGCCGCCCTCGCGGACGGCCGGATCGAGCGGGATCGAGCCGAGGAAGGGAAGTTCGTGTTCCTCGGCGAACGCCTCGCCGCCGCCGGAGCCGAAGATGTCGTGTTCGCCGCCACAATCGGGACAGGCAAAGGTCGACATGTTTTCGGCGATCCCCAACACGACGGTGTCGTGTTTGGCAAACATCTCGAGACCCTTGCGGGCGTCGTCAAGCGCCACGTCCTGGGGCGTCGTGACGATGACCGCGCCGGTAACGGGCATGGTCTGGAGCATCGTCAGTTGGGTGTCGCCGGTCCCCGGCGGGAGGTCGACGACGAGGTAGTCGAGGTGGCCCCACTCGACGTCCTCCGTCAACTGGGTGATGACCTTGTGGACCATCGGACCGCGCCAGATGACGGGGTCGTCCTCGCCGGTGAGGAAGGCCATGCTCATCAGCTTCACGCCGTACTTCTCGGGTGGGACGAGGGTCTCGTCTTCGGTAGCCATCGGCGGCTCGTCGGCGTCGACCATCCGCGGGACGTTCGGTCCGTAGACGTCGGCGTCGAAGAGGCCGACGCGAGCACCCAGCTTCGAGAGTCCCGCGGCGAGGTTGACCGCGACGGTCGACTTGCCGACGCCGCCCTTTCCGGAGGCGACGGCGATGACGTTCTTGACGTTCGGGAGCACCTGTTCCTCGCTGACGAGATCGTCCCGGTCGGGCACGCTCGCGGTGAGGTCCGGCTCGAGGCCCGCGTCGGTCAGCTCTCGGCGGACGTCGGCGGCGATGTCGCTCTCGGACGGCGAGTAGGGTGCGCCGAGTGCGAGATCGACGCGGACCTCGTCGCCATCGATATCGATGTTGTTGACGAGTCCGAGCGACACGATGTCGTCGCCGAGTTCGGGGTCATCGACCGCCCGAAGGCGGTCGCGAACGGCGGCTTCGTCCATGTCTCTACCTACTGGCGGGCGTCGAAAAGGGTTGTGTTCCCACCTTTTTTCTTCGGGTCCTCCCTCGCGCTGCTCGGTCGAACCGCTCAAAAAATCTGTCTGGCGAGAGCTTCGCTCTCGCTGATCTTTGCTCACTTCGTTCGTAAAGAGACCGAAAAAGCCGTTCGCTCCCGTCGGTCGCTCACGGGTGCAACACTTGCGATTCATACCGCAGGAAACAGCACTTACGCGTTGAAGTCGAACCGCGGCCCGCCGTAGGTCGGCGGATCGGGCTCGAGCTCGACTCCCTGCTCGTATCGCACGAAGTTCAGATAGAACGGCCGGCCACAGCCCTCGACGGGCTCGCCCTCAAGGTCGGTAACTGGGCCGTCCTCGCCGCAGAGAAACTCGATCCCGTCGGCTGACTCGCGGTCGGGATCGTCCGGGCTCGCGTACTCCCAACCCGGCTGGCGGACTTTCGTGACCGATCGGTCCGCCAGGTCCGGCGGTCGCTCGAGGCTGATCACTGCATTGCAGTGGGGGCAGGTGTATCGGACGGTGACGGTCATGCGCCGGGCTAGGTGCTACGGGGACGTATACCGTTCGCCGGCGATCGGGATCGGTCCCGAACCGTTTACTCGATCGCGTCCGCACGCACGGCTATGACCGAGTTCGATCCCGAAAAATTCGAGGAGAAGTACGTCCACTATTTTGAGGAGCTCGAGGAGGCCTACTCTGCCGCCTACCAGCAGCTCCACGGGCAGTACGACTCCCGTGTTCTCAAAGCGATCGACCGTCAGGTGTTGAGCGAGAGCGAACCGTTCTACGCTGGGGACGGCGAGTTCCGCGTCGAGCTCCCCGAGAATCCCCGAGAGCGAGCCGGATCGGTGGCGGACCACGAGCAGTTCGACGTCGTCCTCGAGACGCTCGTCGACCGAATCGAAGCCGAGCTACGACGGATCTTCGAGTTCGACGAGACCGCCTGACCGACCTGCCGAAGCCGCTCGACGGACGGACTGAGACCACCCGGAACACCTTTCCCGCTGACGGGAATTCGTCCACGTATGATCGACGAGACGGCCGAGGAAATCCGCGAGATGCAGACCCACAGTTCCTCGGTGGTAGCGACAAACGCCGCGCGCGCCCTCGAGGAGCTGACCGAGCGGGAGTTCGCCACCGTCGAAGAGTACACGCGCGCACTCGAGCGCAACGGCTCCGTGCTGCGGCGCGCGAACCCCTCACACGCCTCGCTCCAGAACGCGGTCCGCGAGGTCGTCGACGACGTGACCGAGGCCGACCCGGACACCGTCGAAGCGGCCCGCCGGCTCACCAGCGAGAAGATCGACGAGGTCGTCACGCGGATCGAGTCCGCCAAGCGACTGGCGGCCGAAAACGCCGTCGAGCACCTCGCCGACGGTGCGACGCTGCTGACTCACGACTACTCCTCGACGGTGCTCGAGGCGCTCGAGCAGGCGACCGCGGCCGGCAAGACGTTCGACGTCTACGTCACCGAGGCCCGACCCCGCTATCTCGGGCGCAAGACTGCCCGGACGCTCGCCGATATGGACGGCGTCGAGGCGACGCTGCTGACCGACAGCGCTCACGGCGTCGCCCTCGAGGAGTGCGACCGCGTCGTCGTCGGGATGGACTGCATCGTCGACGAGACCCTCTACAACCGCGTCGGCACGTTCCCGATCGCGGCGACGGCCGCCCAACTGGCCGTGCCGGTGACCGTTCTCGGCTCCGCCTCGAAGCTCGTCAGTGAGGGGTTCGTCTTCGAAAACGAGTACCGTCCGAGCAGCGAGGTGATGGCCGAACCCGCCGACGGTTTCACCGTCGAGAACCCGGTCTACGACGCGACGCCGGTCGACCTGCTCGAGAGCGTGATCACCGACGACGGTCGCCAGACGTTCTGACCGCGTCCAACGCGGGGGCGATCAGTCCCGCTTTCCGAACGTTCGGGGCGACCCCTCCGTCGGGCTGGCCCACGCGACCGCGTTGCGAAGCACCCGGCGAACGGTCTCGTTCTCGTAGATCGGATACGTCTCGTGGCCCGGTCGGAAATAGAAGATCCGCCCGTTCCCGCGCCGGTAACAGCAGCCGCTGCGGAACACCTCGCCGCCCTCGAACCAGCTAACGAACACCAGTCGGTCGGGCTCTGGCACGTCGAACGGCTCGCCGTACATCTCGGTCTTCGGGAGCTCGGTGGATTCCGCGAGGCCGTCGGCGATCGGGTGACCGGGATCGACGACCCAGAGGCGCTCGGACGCTCCGTCTTCGCGATACTGCAGGCTACAGGACGTGCCCATCAGCCGCTTGAACGGCTTCGAATAGTGGCTCGAGTGCAGCGGTACGAATCCCATTCCCTCGAGCACCCGCTCTCGCACCCGCTCGACGATCTCGTCGGCGACCTCGTCGTGGGCCTCGTGACCCCACCAGAGCAGTACGTCAGTCGACTCGAGGACATCGGCGGTGAGTCCGTGTTCCGGTTCGTCGAGCGTCGCAGTTTGGACCGTGTGATCGGCCGCGAGCGCGTCGGCGATCGTCGCATGGATTCCGTCTGGATAGACGGCCGCTACGTCGTCGTCTTCGCGTTCGTGTCGGAACTCGTTCCAGATCGTGACTGCGGCCATGGGAGACACCTCCACCGCCGCCGACCTTAGCTCGGACGGTCCGAAGCAGTGGCCCTCATTCAGAAAATCAAGAAATAATCCTTGAATGGTATAACGGCAGGTAATCGTCTAGTTCTGGAAGAATGACGGCCAGATCGTATAGATTAATCGGTCATAACCCTTATTTCGATCGCTGCCCGTTACACTCTATGAACCGGGATCGCACTCGAACGACATCGAAACGGTACGTTTCTCACTGTTCGCTCGTCGCTGTGACCGCGAAACCGAGGGTTGAACGATGATCGGCGAAGGAATCGGCGTCGGAGTCGTCGGCCTCGGCGGCATGGGAACCCTCCACGCTAGAAGCGTTCGCGATCTCGGCGCGGACGTCGTCGCCGGCACCGACCTCGTTCCGGAGCAACGCGAACGATTCGCCAGCGAGTTCGGCGCGACGACCTACGAGACCCACGAGGAACTCGTCGATGACGACGCGGTCGACGCCGTCATCGTGACGACGCCCAACCGATTCCACGAACCGATCGCCACCGCCGCACTCGAGGCGGGCCGTGACGTGCTCGTCGAGAAACCGCTCGCCCACACCTTAGAGAGCGCAGAACGCATCGCCGCGGCGGCGGCCAGAGCCGACGGCATCTGTATGGTCGGGTTCCACAACCGCCACGCCGCGTCGATGGCCATGTTCGACGAACAACACGCCCGCGGCCGCTTTGGCGACCTCACCCACGTCGAGGCCGACTACGTCCGCCGGCGCGGCGTCCCCGGCCCCGGCTCTTGGTTCACCGATCCCGAACTCGCCGGCGGCGGTGCCTTGCTCGACATCGGGGTCCACGCCCTCGACCTCGCCCTGTACGCGCTCGACTTCCCCGAAATAGCCGAAGTCAGCGGCGTCGCGCGGACCACGTTCGGCGCCGACGAAGCGTACGCCGATCCCGACGGTTTCGGCGATAACTGGGACGCCGAGGCCGAAACCTACGACGTCGACGACTCCGTCAGCGCCTTTATCCGCACCGCCGAGGGGCAAACGATCTCCCTCGAGGCCGCCTGGGCGACCAACCGCGATGAGAGCATGGATTTCCGCGTCCGCGGCACGCAGGCCGGCGCAGAGTTCGATATCGGGGACACCGATATGCGGATCCTCGAGGCCGGAACCGCCGGCTGCGACCACTACGCCGACGTCGATCTGACCGGCGACGCCTCGGTGACCGGCTACGCCGAACAGGACGAGGCGTTCCTCACGGCCGTCTCCACCGGGACGAGACCGGCGACAAACACCGTTGAGGAAGCCCTGACCGTTCAGCGCGTCATCGACGCGATCTACCGCTCGAGCGAGACCGGCCGGGCGACGCAACCGAAGGAAAGCGACCTCGAGATCGGACAGCAGACACAGGTTCAGTAACCCTTCGCTCCGTCTTCTTCCGTTCTACCGTCGTCGAATGCGGTGTGTTTCGTTCTCTCTCAGACGGCACCTCTTCGTGTCAAATACACCTAGATAAATTTTTACGTGTCAGTGAAATCCCACAAAATGGATGAACCGCCGAAACGCGTTAAAGGCCACCGGCGCATCGCTCCTCGCGGGAACGGCTCTGACGACGTCAGCAGCCGCCGACACCGGCGACGGTCCGACGGTCGTGTCCGTCGAGTCGAACACCGACTCCAGCGGCGCGAGTGAACCCGACGAATACACCGTCGAGTATCTGGGCGACGGCATCGTCGAGATCACTGGCGTCACCGTCGCGCCGACGCCATGTCACGAGGCCGTCGTCGACAACATCTACCAGAGTACGTACGGCGACGTGGTCGACCTCTCGCTCGAGGCCGGCTCCGGAATCTGTACGACGGTCCTCGCCGAACTTGCATACACCGTCCGTCTCGAGTACGAGACCGAGGCCCGCGACGTGTTCGTCAGCGTTCCGGACGGCGCGTGACCGCTGTCTGCTGACGCAGTCCCACTCGGTCGACGTTCGGACGACGGCGACACGGGTTCTCCGGACCGAACGGCCGTGCGTCTCGTCTTGCTCCGGTTCGGTCAAGAACCCGCCCTCCTTTCAGTTATTTACTATCGTAGAAATGCATATGTATGAAGGCATTGAGGTGCCGTATAGAATGCACCGCCGTACGATTTTGAAACGAGCCGGCGCGTCAGCACTTCTCGGAGCGACGATGGGAGGAACAGCGACGGCAAACGACGACGGGTCGAGCGGCACGGCCGCTGACGGGAAGTCGACACTCGTAACACATCCGAATATCGCTGCGGACGACGGTGACCCGCGCGTCGTTCGATTCGAGCGGCTTCCAGCGAGACAGCCCGACGAGACGATGAACAAAATCGAGGCTCACGTCGACGGAACCGTCGAAATCGTCGGGACCGTCACCCTTTCGACGCCGTGTAATGCCCTTGAGATCGTCGGGATCGAATCGACGTCGTCCGGCGATCTCGTTCAAATGACGACAAACAGAACGAGCGGTATCTGTATGACTGTCGTCGCTCGCGGGTCGTTCCGTCTCGTCTTGCAATACGAAGGCGAGCCCGACGACGTTTCCCTCGAGTTCGTCGACAGTCCCGGATTGCTACATACGAACTGCTGTGCGTAACTCGATCGGCGCTCAGTCGATTTCGAATCGGTTTTTCTACGTCTCGAGCCAACGGCGTTGGGCGGAGAACTGCGCCTGCGAGGCCGATCGTGTATTAGAGACGCGGTGACCGTCCTCCTTACAGCACGTCGTCGAAGTCGTGGTGACCGTGGATGTCGACGCCCTCGTCGGTGATCTCACAGAGGAAGACGCCGTTGCCGGAGCCGGTGTCGCGCTCGACGGCCGATTTGATGCCGCGGGCAGCGACCGTCTTTGCCTCCTCGTTGGACATGTCCGGTTCGTAGGCCTGCTCTAAGTGGCCGTAGGCCAGTTGCATCCCGGAGCCGGTGACGGTGTAGTCGTCTTCCATGACGCCGCCGGCGGGGTCGATGCTGTAGACGTGACTACCCTCTTCGTCGACGCCGCCAAGAATCGGGTGGATGGCGAAGAACGGGCCGCCGCGGGCGAAGTTGCCGGCGAGCGTGGCCAGCGCGTCGATACTCATGTTCTCGCCGCGGCGGGCCTCGTAGAGGTTGACCTCGGCGCGGAGACTCGAGATGAACGACTGCGCGCCGCCGACGCTGCCGACGAGCGTGAGCGCGGCGGTCGGGTGGATCTGCTCGACCTTCTGGACGTTCTTGTTCGAGACGAACCGCCCGCCGAGGCTGGCGCGCATGTCCGTCGCGATGACGACGCCGTCGGCGGTGGAGATGCCGATCGTGGTCGTCCCGGTCTTGTTGACGTTCTCGAGGTCGGCCCGCGTCAGATCGTTCTCCGGCAGGGAGCCGATCTCCGGCTCGTAGGGGTTCGGATCGTCGGCCAACTGGTCGACCGTCCGGGAGAAGTCGGAGTCGTGTGTGGGCGTGCGCATTACCGGAGGGATACGGCCGGGACGGTATAAAACACCGGCGGTCACCTCCGTCGTTTCCGCTTCCAGCGCTTGCAAGACCGAGTCGGCTCGAGCGCCGATCGGTGCGTCCGAAACGCGGTCGCTCGGCGTACAACGAACGGAAAACGCGGAACGTGGCTAGCCGATCAGGGCTGGGTCGCCTCGTATGCCTCCTCGACGTTGGCGAGGACGCGGTGGATCGGGAGCGTCAGCCCGGCCTGGCGGGCGGCGATCGCAAGCGGCATCGCGACAATACCGGTCACGATGCAGAGTTGGTACAGTGCGAACAGCGTCGCGCGGTACACGCGGGATATCATCGGCGTTCAAGCGTGGCTCAGACGGAGGGGCTATATAAGCATTCTTGAAATGCGGAATTCATAACTATCGATATTAAAGGATTGGGTCGCCGCCTGCTTGCGATTCAATCTCGCTTTCAACGAACGCAACCAACGGCGGACTCGAGCCGATAGACAGCTATGCGGGCGGCAATCGACCGGGGGATTTCTCGTAAGTTACGGGCATTATTCGATTCACGTGCGCACCTCCCGGACCGGCGACGCGCGCCTGCGAGGCCGTCGCGACCGCCGTGCGAGCACGTCCCACTAGCGCGGCCGAGCCGGCGACGAACCGCAAAGCAGGAAACCCCCCGGACCGACCACCACGTATGAGCAATTACCTCGTCGCGATGGAGGCTGCATGGCTCGTTCGTGACGTCGAGGAGATTGACGACGCGATCGGCGTCGCCGTCAGCGAAGCCGGGAAGCGACTCAACAGCGAAGACATGGACTACGTCGAAGTCGAGGTCGGCGCGACGGGCTGTCCGGCCTGCGGCGAGCCGTTCGACTCCGCCTTTGTCGCCGCCGACACCGCACTCGTCGGCCTCGGCCTCGAGATGGAGGTCTTCAACGCCGACGGCGAGGAACACGCCTCCAGAATCGCGAAAAGCGAGGTCGGCGGCGCACTGCGGGACGTCCCGTTGTCCGTCGTCGAGGTCGCCGAAATCCCGGACGAAGACTGACTCGCGTCGGGAGCCCGACCGATCCAAAGCTCTTTCTATAACCCTCGGTTATTTACCGATATGGAACTCCCGACGCCCGCCGACCTCCGACAGCGCCGTACCGAGCTCGGGCTCACCCAGAGCGAACTCGCGGACAAAGCCGACGTCTCGCAACCACTGATCGCCCGCATCGAGGGCGGCGACGTCGATCCGCGCCTCTCGACGCTCCGGCGGATCGTCAACGCCTTAGAGAAGGCCGAAAGCGACGTGATCCGCGCCGCGGACCTGATGAACGAGGCCGTCGTCAGCGTCGCGCCCGACGACCCAGTCAGCGAGGCCGCTCGCGAGATGGAAGAGGAGGCCTACTCACAGCTCGCGGTCATCCAGAACGGCATTCCCGTCGGGTCGATCAGCCAAACCGATCTGGTCCACCTCGACTCCGAGGATCGCGACGAACCCGTCGAGGAGCACATGGGCGAGAGCTTCCCGACCGTTTCGAAAGACGCCACCGTAGACGAGATCGGCAACCTGCTCGAGCACTACAAGGCCGTGATGATCACCGAGGCCGGCGAGACCGTCGGCATCATCACCGAGGCGGACATCGCCGCGCGGCTCTCCTGATCTGTTCGGCTCGATCGCGGCCGCGATAGCCGGTTTCGACTCCTCACTCGAGACACTTCGGTCGGTACGCTCGGCGACCATCCGCCTCTTTTCGTCCGACCCCGAAACGCTCCCGCTACTGTCTCTCGTTGCTCGAGGCGCCGGCCAGCTCACGTCTCGAACAGGGACGCCATCACGGTCGACTCGGCTTTCCGGAGGTGCTCCGCGGCGGTCGCCGTCGCGCAACCGAGTTCGCCGGCCACGTCTTCCGTCATCGCCGTCCGGGGCACGTCGTAGTAGCCGAGTTCGAGCGCGGTCGTGACCGCCTCCCGCTGGCGCTCGGAGAGGCTACCGACGACGCTGTCGGCAGCGACGCGCTTCCCGCCAACCCGTTCGACGGTCACGCCGACGCCATCGGGGACGCCGTCGACCGCGGCCTGAATGTCGGCCTCCGCCCCGACGATGCTGAACGTGTTCGTCCCGTCGTCGTTGCACTCGATCGGCGGCACCGTCATGAGGCTCCCGCGGGTGAAGTTCTCGAACAGCGAGCGCGCGGCCGTCGAGACCGCCCCCTCGAGAAAGCAGTAGCACGCCCGGTCCGTGACCGAGAGCACCTCGTAATCCGACACCATCGGACTCTCGGCGAGTTCGTCCTCGAAGCGCCGGTACTCGCCCTCGAGGCGGAACAGGAATCCCGTCGGCGGGCTCGAGACGTTCCAGTTGACGATCAGCGCTCGCTCGAGATAGTCGGCCCCGCCCGCGAGCCGCTCGTAGATCGGCGGCGCGTAGGCATCCCGCGGATCGAGCGTGATGCGGACGCGTTTCATGGCCCCGCGTTCGAAGACGCCGGTCAAAACGATTACCCCGACTCGATGTCGGCCGCGGGCGTCGAAAGATAAACCCACCCGACCGATTCGGCCGAAGCGATACCTCCACGGAACCCGTTCGATCGCGTATGCAGCGCAACGTCGGCGGACTCGATCGAATCGTCAGGACCGTTCTGGGAACGTGGTTGCTCGTCGTCGCCGGTGCGGCGGTGCTCGCCGGTCGGCGGACTACCGCCGTCGCAACGGCGATCGCCGGGTCGGGCCTGCTGATCAACGCGGCGACCCGATTCTGTGGCGGAAACTTCCTGCTCGGCATCGACACGACCGAAGCGTCCTGCTCGAGCGAGTGACGCAAGCGGGCGGTGGCAACCCACAGCCGGACCGACAGGTCGGATGGCGAACCGGTACGATCAGCGAACGACTACTGGTGACCGGACACGGGCACCGGTTCGTAGGGCTCCTCGAGGTACTCCATCTCGGACTCGGAGAGGTCGATCTCGAGGGCTTCGACGGCGTCCTCGAGATGGTCGACGCTGGTGGTTCCGACGATCGGGGCGTCGACCCACTCTTTATGGAGCAGCCACGCGAGGGCGATCTGGGCCATCGAAGCACCCTTGTCGTCGGCTACCTCCGCGACACGCTCATTGATCTCCCGGCCGCCGCCCTCGCGGTAGGGGTGTTCGTACATGTGCTCCTCGGTCTCGCCGCGGGTCGTCGCGTCGATCTCCTCGTGGGGGCGGGTCAGGTAGCCGCGAGCCATGGGTGACCACGGAACGACGCCGATGTCTTCCTTGTCACACAGCGGCAGCATCTCGCGTTCCTCCTCGCGATAGGTGAGATTGTAGTGGTTCTGCATCGTCTGGAATCGCTCGAGCCCCAGCGACTCGCTCGTGTGGAGCGCGTCCGCGAACTCGTGGGCCCACATCGAGGAGGCCCCGACGTACCGCGCGTGACCCCGACGGACGGCGTCGTCGAGCGCTCGCAGTGTCGTCTCGATCGGCGTGTCGGGATCCAGGCGGTGGATCTGATAGAGGTCGATCGTGTCCATCCCCAGGCGCTCCCGGCTGGCCGCCAGTTCCTGCTCGATCGCCTTCCGGGAGAGCCCGCCGGAGTTCGGATCGTCCTCGCGCATCTGGAAGAAGCCCTTCGTCGCGACGACCGACTCCTCGCGGTGACCCTCGAGGGCCTCGCCCAGCACGCGCTCAGACTCGCCCCTCGAGTACATGTTCGCGGTATCGAAGAAGTTGATCCCGAGATCGAGTGCGCGGTCGATGATCGCCTTGCTCTCTTCGTCGTCTAAGACCCACTCGCGCCAGTCGCTCGAGCCGAAACTCATACAGCCCAGACAGATGCGACTCACCTGCATTCCGGTCGAGCCGAGCGTCGTGTACTCCATATCGGCCGTACGGAAACCGATCGGAAAACGGTACGTAGTGCGGCAATCGGCGAGATCCGTCGTGGCGTCTCCGTCGCGCCGTGGCGGACTTACCAGTGACCGAACAGCCGTTCGACGACGGTCCGCTTGCTCGGTCGCTCGGCGAGTAGAACCGAACTCTCGACTTCGTTGACGACGTCCATGTGCAGCGAATCGCTCATCAGTCGCGAGATAACCCCCTCCTCGGTCGCGCCGAGCATGACGAGCGAGCGATCCGCGGCCGCGCGACAGATGGCGTCCTCGACATCGCCGGAGTCGTCGACGACGAGTTCGGCGTCCTCGAGACCGCGCTCGGCGGCCCACTCCGCGAGGAATTGCTCGCCGGTCTCGCGGTCGTCCGGCCCGGCGACGACGTGCAAAAGCGCCACGTCGGCCGCTGTTTTCGCCTGCAGCGTCCGCGCGACCTCGGCGCTCAGGTCCGAGTCCGGCCCGCCGGCGGTCGGGAGGAGGACGCGCGAGGTATCCAGCCCGTGATCCTTGAGAATGAGGAAGTCACAGGGGAGATTGCTCGTCAGTTCGCTGATCCGGCGCTCTGCGCGACCGGAACTCCACGGTCGGTCGTTCCCCCAACCGAGCAAGACAAGATCGGACCGTTCGCGTTCGGCGGTGGCGAAGACATCCTCGAACGAGCGATGCGAGACGACCGTCGACGTCTCGCAATCGACGTCGTAGGCGTCGGCCCGCTCTCGAACGGCCGCCATGCGCTCTTCTGACTCGGCGACGATCCGTTCGGTCTGTCCGGCCCCGTAGCGCATCGAGGTCTGACCGGGCATCTGGACGATGTGGACGGCGTGAACGACCGCGTTCTCGCGGCCGCTCGCGAGCGTGCAGGCGAAGTCGACGATCGCCGACTCGGTCCGCGGGTTCGCGATCGGAACGAGGATTCGGTAGGTGTTCTCGTCGGCCCCGTGGATTTCGGCCGTGTTGATCAGCGGCACGTACGACCGGCCCGCGTAGCCGCCGAAGATCCACTCTCCGATCGAGAGCTGCCGATTCGCACCCTCGAAGCGGGCCGACTCGAGGCGGCGTTCGCTGGTCTGGAAGTAGTTAACGACGGTGACGAGGACAATGCCGCCGATGGTGTTGCCAAGCAAGACTGGCAGGACGAAGCCGTAGAGCCCAGTGACGAGGGCGAGTTCGCCACCCAGAATCAGATAGACCATCTCGGTGAAGGAGACAACGACGTGAAACAGATCACCGAGCGGAATCGCGAGGAAGGCCATGTAGACGACGACGAGCCGCGAGATGGTGTCGCGGGAGGCGTAGACGATCCAGACGACGCCGGCGACGATCAGGCCGGCGAAAGCCGCCTTCGAGAACAGCGTCCACCAGGGCGTCTCGACACCGTGCCGGGCGAGGTCCGTCGCGGCTTCACTGGCGGACTCGTCGAACACGCCGCCGTAGGAGAGCGCGACCGCGCCGAGCGCGCCGCCGGTGAAGTTCCCCGCCAGCACGATCGTCCAGTGGCGAAGCAACGCGGGGATGCTGGCCAGTCGCTCGAGGGTCAACGCGACCGGCGGCAGCGTGTTCTCGGTGTAGAGCTGGTAGCCGCCGATGATGATGTAGATGAACCCGAGTGGGTACAGCAGTTTGCTCAGGATCGGATGGCCGTCCGTCGAGGCCGTCAGTGTGGCGTACAACAGGAAGGTGATGGTGATCGCGAAGCCGGCCGCGAGGCCGCTGAAGAACAGTTCGCGGTTCCCGGATGTGACCTCCTCGTCGGCCGCGGCGACGATGCGCTGGAAAATCTCGTCGGACGAGAACCGGTCACGGACGACCGCGCCGACCGCCGGCGCACCGCTTCTGGACCGCTCGACCGCCTCTCGAACCTGTTCCTGTTCGGGCGGGTCTCGATCCGGCCGCTGTCGCTCGGCCGGCGCGTGATCTGTCCGTCGCTGATCTGGTGGATTGCGCTCGCTCATCGGATACGAACCCGTAACGAGGGAACGCGCTTAGTAACTGCCATTAGCCGCCGGCACGGTTCTCCGTTGCGACGGAGGCGACGATCGGATTCCCTCGAGGCAGCGAGCGACGGCCCGGCTCGAGCTACAGCGAGTCGGGATCGAGCCGGCCGACGCCCCGTCGGAGCGCGAGGAACGCGGCGATCCCGAGGAGGCAGTAGGCCGCGAGCAGCCCCCACGTCGTCCCCGTCGGGTTCCCGATCGCGAACTTCGCGACGGTGTTCGCGGGATGTTCGGGTAAGACGGTCGCGACGACCAGTGCGCCGACGGTGGCCACGGAGTAGAGGAGTTGAGCCTGCCGTCTGTCGGGGGCCCACAGCGCGACCGCGACGCCGCCGGCGACGACGAGCAGCGACAGCGCGGCCACCAGCACGATCAGCGCCGCGGGGCCGGCGATCGAGGTTCCGTTCGCCGTCAGCAGGAGGAGCCAGGCGATCGCCTGTATCGGTGCCAGACTGGCCGTCGCCAGCAGCTTCGCGTCGATCACGTCCGCCAGCGAGAGCGGCGCGGCCCGGAGCAACTCGAGGGTGCCCCGCTGGCGCTCCTCGATCAGCGAGTCGACGGCGATCGAACCGCTGATGAACACCGGGAGGAACAGCAACAGCGGCAGCAACACGGTGTAGGTAAAGCCGACGTACGGGCTCGCACCGACCTTGTCGGGCACCGGCAGCGGCGCTCGATCGAGTCGACCGGCGTCGGCGTTTCGCTGGCGTTCGACGCGCTCGACCTGTTCCAGCGTGTCTCGAAGCTGGACGACGAGCAGGGTGGTCCGAATCCCCTCCTCGGGCGCGGTGACCCTGACGCTGAGCCGCCCGTCGTCGTTCCTGTTCGCATCGAGGACAGCCGTTACCCGGCCGGAATCGAAGGCCCGATAGGCGTCTCCGCGGTTCCCGTAGTATTCGGCCGTGACGCTGTCGCGGTCCTCCGCGACCGCGAGCAGGGTGCCGGGATCGTCACCGGTGACGGCGACCTCGGTCTGATAGTCGCCGACGGCACTCGGATCGTACAGCGAGACGAGACCGACGACCAGAAACGACGAGAACGCCGCGATGAACAGCTGGATCGCCAGCGCGAGGATGATCGTCTTCTCCGAGCGCAGCGAGCGCAGTTCCCGGCGGGCGACGGCCAGGCGCGCTCCCCGGCTCGAGCCCGACTCGCTACCGCGGTCGCGCTCACGCGACAAGCGCGATCACCCCGAGGTTGTAAGCCGCGTGAATCAGCGTGGCCGCGAGGAAACCGACGGCGTACCCCGTCCGGCCGCGGCTCACCCCGAACGCCGAGACGACGGCCGTCGTGACGTGTAAGGCAAGCGGTGCGAGGAAGACCACGAGGAGGACGAGCGGGCCGCTCGAGACGGAGGGACCGAACGCGGCGGCACCGACCGACAGGTCGGGCAGGCCGACGAACTGGACGACGTGGGTGAGCTTCTCGCCGACGAAGAAGCCGACTCCGGAGAGCGCGCCGAGCACCGCGGCGGTCCGCAGCGTCGTGTCGAACCTCGAGCGCGCGACGCCGGCGTAGACGTGGATGCTCTTTGCGATCTCCTCGACCGCAGCGGCGATGACGACGATGACAGGCACTGCGATCGCCTGTGGGACGGCAAAGAGGAGCGCGACGGCGAGCAACTGACTCGCGAAGACGAAGGGGATAAAGAGGATCGACAGCAGCGGGACGCTCCGCCGGCCGCGGATGCGACTCGCGATCGCGTCAATCACCTTCGTCGGGATCGGCTTCTGGGCGAACATGTCCTCCTCGCGGTAGACGCCGATTCCGAGCAGGAAGAACACGGCCGCGCTCAGATAGAACGGCGCGGTCGAGAACAGGTACTCGCCGGCGGTGACCGACTGGTCTTGCAGGTCCATCACGACCAGCGTCAGCGGCGAGATCAGCGCAACGGCGTGGATGTCCGTGAAGATCGCCGGAATGAACGTGTACGTCGTCAGGAAGACGCTGATCGTGACCGTCACGAACGTCAGTTCCTTGAACGAGCGGGCGAGCATCGCGCCGACGAACGTTGAGCCGAGAAAGAGCAAGGCGATCGGCAGCGCTGCCGCGACGGCGAGGGTCCCGCCGTCGATCGCGAACGCGATGGCGACGACGATGGCGGCGAGCCCGCATAGATAGGGCAGCGTCTTGCCCGCCACGATCTCGAGGCTCGACGCCGGCGAGACCAACAGGAGTTCGCCCCGCCGCTTGACTCGCTCGTCCATGATCGTGCTCCCGTAGGCCTGAATGACGAAGTTCATCGGCACGATGAACAGGAAGGCGAGGACGAGCGACTGGAAGGGAAACGGCGGCGCGATCGAGCCGGGAGTCCCCGGGGCCGTCGACGCCGTCGAGCCACCGCCGAGGCCGGGGACCTGCAGACGGCCGCCGCCGTCGCTTCCGGACTCGCTCCCGCTGCTGCCGGCGGTCTCGGTCGTCTGCCCGTCGCCGCCGTCGGCTTCGGTCGTTCCGTCACCGGTACCGTCCGCGCCACTCCCGGTCGCGTTTCCGCCACCGGTGGTCGTCGAATCGCCGAGATTGCGGTCCTGATAGTCGATCGAGACGAGGACCGGATAGGCGGCCGCTTCGTCGGACTCATTGGCCATTAGCTTCGCGTTGTACGACTCGACGGCGTCTCGAAAGGCGTCGGCGGCGGCCTCGCCGTTCTCGCCGACGTAGCCGATCCGGCCGTCTCGCATCACGATCACGTCGGCGTTCGCACCGTCTCCGCCGCCGGTCTCGACGTCCTCGAGCGGGATTGGCCGGAACTGTTCGCTGTGGACGGCGGCGGCGTGATAGCGGCTGTCCTCGTCGACACCGACGACGTAGATCTCCCGCTCGAGGCCGAGCCCCGAGTCGGCGACCGTGAACCCGGCGGTCCCAACCGCGAGGGCCATCACGACCAGCGCCAGTGCCGTCTTCCGGTCGACGGTACCGGCACTGCGGGAGACCTCCCAGCGAGCGATGCGGGCCGTCCGCGCGGCGGCGGCGCGGAGCCGATCTGGGACTTGCTCGAGACGCACGCGGACGTCATGGAGGCGACCCTCGCTCACGCGTCGGCCTCCGCCGCCGGCTCGCTTGCTACCTCGAGGAAGATCTCCTCTAAGCTCGGCGTCTTCGTCTGGATGTCCGTGACGCGGCCGCCCGCCGCCTCGACGGTCTCGCGGATCGACTCGACGGCGTTCATGTCATCGACGACGTGACGGACTTGCCCGTCCTCGTGAGTCACGTCGATCGGTCCCGCCGCGTCTCCCCCGCTTCCGTCTTCGGTGGCGTAGACGTGGTACTCGGTCCCGCCGTGGGCGTCGCGGATCTCCTCTAAGGTGCCGCGGGCGACGATCCGGCCGTCGTTCATGATGATGAGCCGGTCGCAGATGCTCTCGACGTGAAAGAGGTTGTGCGCGCTAAAGACGATCGTCTTCCCCTCGTCGCTTAGCTCGCGCGTGAACTCGATGATGTAATTGGTCGTCAGCGGATCGAGCCCCGACGCCGGCTCGTCGAAGATCAACACGTCGGGGTCGTTCACCAGGGCTCTGGCGATCGCGACCTTCCGTTGCATTCCCTTCGACATGTTGCCGATCCGGCGGTCGCGGTGCTCGAGATCGAGCCGGTCCAGCGAGTCGTGAATTCGCTCGCGAGCCACGTCCTTGGGAACGTCATAGAGGTCCGCAAAGAACTCGAGATAGCTGACCGCGGTCATCTCCTCGTACAGCGGGGATTCCTCGGGGAGGAACCCGAGGCGGCGCTGCATCGCGGGCTCGCCGGGCGTGTGGCCGGCGACGACGGCGGTGCCGGCAGTAGGCTCGATCAGCCCCGCCAGGGTCTTCAGCGTCGTCGTCTTGCCCGCGCCGTTCGGGCCGACGACGCCGAAGACCTCGCCGCGCTCGACGTCGAAGGAGCTGCCCTCGACGGCGACGAAGCCGCCGTACTCCTTCCGGAGGTCGTTCACTTCGAGTATAGCCATTGGATAGCGCGACCGAGGGAGTCTCCCCAGTAAAGTCTAGCGGCCGACGACCGTCGTGACTCGCCGACCGTTCGACATCCCGTCCAAACCCCCAAAGCCGCGGCCGGCGTAGTAACGGGTATGACTCGAGTCCGAATCGCGGAAACGGTGGCCGGCCGTCGGCTCGAAGTCTCGACCGTCGTCGCCGCTTCGGCGGCCGACGCCTGGGACGCCATCGTCGACACGACGCGGTGGCCCGAGTGGTCGCCGATCGTTTGTGGCGTCGAGTCGACGGACCGCCGGCTCCGGCGTGGAACGACCGGCCGAGTGCGACTCCCCGGCGTCTGGCTCCCGTTTCGGATCACCTCCTGTGCCGATCGCCGGTGGACCTGGCGAGTGGTGGGCGTTCCGGCCGCCGGTCACCGCGTCGACGACCTCGGCGAGAACCGCTGTCGGATCGCGTTCGAACTGCCGCCGGCTCAGGCAGGCTACGCGCCGATCAGTCTGCGCTCGCTCGAGAACGTAGAAACGCTGCTCGAGGACGACGAGGCGATCGGTCGGTAAGGACATGCATCGCACACATCGAGTCTCACAGACGGACGTGCCGAAAGACGGCGGTGAATACCAGCGACGAGCGACGGACGGATGGTCATCGCCCCGAATCGGTGGCTGTCGTCGACCTCCGTCGGGCCCTCACGCTGAAACAGCTCGCGAGGAACCGCGACCCGACGGCGTGTCCCGCCCGATTGACGAGCGAGGAACATGGTCACCGTAGTCGAGTCATTCGTCCGGCTCACCGGCGAGAACGCGGTCGTTCAGGGGCTCGTCGGCGGAATCGTCATCGCGACGCTGAACCTGCTCGGCGCGTCGCTGGTGCTCGTCTGGCGCGATCCCTCGGAGCGCGCGCTCGACGGCGCGCTCGGATTCGCGGCCGGCGTGATGCTCGCCGCCGCCTTCACGAGCCTCATTCTCCCGGGGATCGAGCAGTACTCCGGCGGCGATCCCGTTCCTACGCTCGTCGGCGTCGTTCTCGGCGCGCTCTTTCTCGACCGCGCAGACGGTCTCGTCCCGCACGCCCACTACCTGCTGACCGGAACCAGGCGACCGGACGAGGCCGATCCGAGCACATCCCTTCCCCTCGAGAACGAGCGGCTGACCCCGGTCGTCCTATTCATTCTTGCGATTACGCTGCACAACATGCCCGAGGGGCTGGCCGTGGGCGTCGGCTTCGGCTCCGGCAACGTCGAGAATGCGATCGCGCTCATGCTCGCGATCGGGATCCAGAACGTCCCCGAAGGGCTCGCCGTCTCGGTGGCCGCGATCAACGCGGGACTGGACCGGCGCTTTTACGCGGCCGTGGCCGGCGTGCGAGCGGGCCTCGTCGAAATCCCGCTCGCGGTACTCGGCGCGCTCGCAGTGAGCGCCGTCGAGCCGTTACTGCCCTACGCGATGGGCTTTGCCGCAGGGGCGATGCTGTTCGTCATCTCCGACGAGATCATCCCCGAGACCCACATCCGGGGCTACGAACGGATTGCTACCCTCGGCGTGCTGGCCGGCACGGTCGTGATGCTCTACCTCGACGTTAGCTTGGGATAAGGCCGATAGGCCGAGTTTCCGCCGCTGATCTCGGTCAGCTTGATTCCGCTCTACGGTGGCCGCTCGAGCGAGAATCGATCGTCGGTCCGCACGTACTGACTCCCCGCGAGGCGGCCGACTGCCTCGATCTCGTCGACGTCGATCTTCCCGTCGGTGGTCACCGACTCGTCTACGTGGACGTGGCGGACCTCGCCGAGGACGAGCGTCGAACCGCCTACGTCGATCAGATCGTGGAGGGAACACTCGAAGGCCACCTTCGAACCCGCGACGCGAGGCGGATCGACCGCGACCGAGTCGGCGCGCTCGAGGCCGGCGCGGTCGAACTCGCTTTCCCCGGCGGGGAGCGTGGCGCTGGTCTCGTTCATCGCTTCGGCGAGGTCCTCGGTGACGAGGTTGACGACGAATTCGCCGGTATCGCGGGCGTTGCGCGGCGTGTCCTTGAGCCCGTCCGTACCGTCGACGGGTGCGAACAGCAACACCGGCGGCGCGACCGACGCGACGGTGAAGAAGCTGTACGGCGCGAGGTTGTCGACGCCGTCCTCGCATCGCGTGCTCACCCACGCGATCGGCCGCGGAACGACCGCACTCGAGAGGAGCCGATAGAGCGAATCGTCGCGGTCGTCGACGTCGATCTCGAGCGCACCGGTCTCGGTACCACCGGCCGGTCCGCCGCCGGTCATCGAAGCGCCTCCGTCGGCCGCGTCGCGGCCGTTTCCGTCACAGCCGTCTTCCCGGTTACTACTAACACGATGTTACCCGGTTCGAATGCGAACTACTAAAGCGGTTCGCGACGTAGCCGTCACCAGCTATCACTGATGTCATCGCCACAGACGAAACCACGCGAGCAAAATCGAGATGCCTGCCCCGTCATCGCCTCGCTCGAGCAAATTGGATCGCAGTGGCGACTCGCCGTGCTCCACGAACTGCTAGACGGCGAACAGCGCTTTAACGAACTCAAACGCTCGACCGGCGCGAACGCGCGCACTCTCTCGCGGGTCCTCGACGACCTCGGCGATATGGGCTTCGTCGAGCGCCGCATCGAGGAAGACGCCCCCGTCGCCACCTTCTACAGCCTCACTGACAAGGGCGAGTCCTTAGAGCCGGTCTTCGACGAGATCGAGTGCTGGGCCGGCTCTTGGCTCGAAGACGGGGCATTCGAGCCCTGAATCGAGAGCAGTAACGCGAAACGGAGCGGTGCGAACGGCTCAGACAGTCTGCTGTATCTTGCTACTGGCATCCCCTAGGGGAACGCCAGAGCTGACGGCCAGTTGCCCGTCTCAGGCGTGCTCGTCGACGAACGCCTCGATCCTGTTGAGCGCTTTCTTGAGATCCTCGAGCCCGGTCGCGTACGAGACTCGCAGGTGGCCTTCGCCGACGTCGCCGAAGATATCGCCGGGAACGACCGCGACGCCCTGTTCGCGCAGGACTTCCTCGGCGAACTCCTCGGCCGTGAAGCCGTCGGGCACCTCCGGGAAACAGTAGAACGCGCCCTTGGCCTCGAAGACGTCCATCCCGATTTCGCGGAATCGCGAGAGGACGAACCGCCGCCGCCGGTCGTACTGGTCGACCATCTCGCGGACGTCGTTCGCACAGGAGTTCAAGGCCTCGAGCGCGGCATGTTGGGCCGTGGTCGGGGCCGAGAGCATCGTGTACTGGTGAATCTTGTTCATCGCACCGATGGCTTCGGCCGGCCCCAACGCGTAGCCGAGCCGGAGGCCGGTCATCGCGTGGGCCTTTGAGAAGCCGTTGAAGACGATGGTGCGCTCGCGCATCCCCGGAAGGCTCGCGATCGAGGCGTGCTCGCCGTCGTAGGTCAACTCGGCGTAGATCTCGTCCGAGAAGACCGTCAGATCGTGCTCACGGGCGAACTCGGCGATCGGCTCGAGGTCTTCCTCGGGCATGATCGCCCCCGTCGGATTGTTCGGGTAACACATGACCAGCACGTCCGCGTCGGCCGCGCCAGCGTCCTCGAGGCCCTCCACGGTGAGTCGGAAGTCGTCTTCCTCTCTCGTCGGCACCGGCAGCACCTCACCGCCGGCGAAGATGACGCCGGGCTCGTAGGAGATGTACGCCGGCTGGGCGATCGCGACCGTGTCGCCGGGGTCGACGAAGGCTCGGAAGGCCAGATCGACCGCCTCGCTCGCGCCGGCGGTCGCGATGATCTCCTCGTCGGGATCGTAGCCAAGATCGAACCGCTTGGCGACGTAGTCGGCGATCGCCTCGCGGAGCTCGCGCTTGCCCCGGTTTGCCGTGTAGGAGGTCTTGCCCTGCTCTAAGGACGTGATCGCGGCGTCGCGAGCCGCCCACGGCGTCGCGAAGTCGGGCTCGCCGACGCCCAGCGAGATGACATCGTCGCGCTCTTCGGCAATTTCGAAGAAGCGGCGGATGCCCGACGGTGGGACCGACTGCACCCGCTCAGACAGTTCGAACGTCATGATCAGGGCGAAAAGGAGAGGCGGTCGTCGTCCTCACCGTCGCCGAGTTCGATTCCGTTTTCCTTGTAGGAAGTCATCACGTAGTGGGTAACCGTCTGGGTGATTTCGGGAACCGGCGCGACCTTCTCGCTGATGAATTGGGACACCTCGCGGATGGAGTCGCCCTCGACCTCCATGTCGAAGTCGTAATCGCCGCTGACCAGCCGCAGGGCCGTCACCTGTGGGAATCGTGCGAGGCGCTCGGCGATGTCGTCGTAGCCCGTCTCGCGGTCGAGGCGGACGTTCAACTCGACCTCGGCGCGGACCCGCTCGTCCTCGAGCCGGTCCCAGTCGACGACCGCCTGGTAGCCCCGTACCAGGCCCGCTGCCTCGAGTTCCTCGATGGCTGCCTCGACCTCGCTCTCCTCGAGGTCGGTCATTCGCGCGATGTCGGCCGCGGAGTACCGCGCGTTCTCACGAAGCAACTCGAGCACCTCGCGTTCGCTCATACCGCTTCGAAGCGCGAGCGCGAGTAAAGTTCTAACGTTCTCGCAGCGTCGCAGCGGTCGCCGGATCGGTGACCGGAAGGGCGTTGCGATTCCGTCCCCACGACGGGAGAACACTCCCGATTCAGACCTCCCGGTTCAGACGGCTCTACTGCCTCATCGAACGCTTCGCTGCAGCGGCGGAACGAACGACGAGCCGCCTGCTCAACGATAGTTCTTGAACAGCAGCGCTCGCACGTCATCTTTCGTCTGGACCTGTTCGGTTGCCCCATCGGGGAGCTCCACGGCGTACCGGAAGTCCGCCGAGTCCGACTCCTCCCACTTGTCATCGTGGGTCTCGAGCAGGCTCATCATCTCGTCTAACATATCGTCGTCGTCGGCCGAGCCGTCGCCGTCACCGTCGTCGGCGTTCGTCTCGTCGGTCTCATCGTCGTCCTCGTCCTCGCTCGAGCCGTCTGCATCCGATTCAGCGGACTCCA
This sequence comes from Natrinema sp. 74, assembly GCF_046097095.1. NCBI lineage: Archaea > Methanobacteriati > Methanobacteriota > Halobacteria > Halobacteriales > Natrialbaceae > Natrinema > Natrinema sp. 74. The sequence goes on along the minus strand of NZ_CP175698.1, from coordinate 724,971 downwards.
CCGGCTCGGATTCGAGGTCGTCGTCCGCATCGTCGACCTCCTCGCCCGCGTCCGGTGTCTCCCCCTCGACGTAGGAGACCGCCTCGAGTTCGTGGGGATCGTCGTCACCCTCGATGGCGGCTCCGACCGACGCGGACACGTCGTCGGTCGCCGAGGAGTCGAACTCGTCGGCGTCGATTTCGATCTCCTCGTCGAGATTGTCGATCAGAAACTGGACGGCGTCTCGCTCGCGGACGAAGCCGTACTTGCCGACGACCAATTCGGAAATTTCCTCGCGGAGATGCTGGATAAAGGCGTACTGTTCGTCGGTGACCTCGAGCGTCTGCATACCCCGTCGATGACACCGGGGATACAAATATGTACGTCGTCACGGCCGGTCGTCGGGAGGGCATCTCGCTGTCGCAGTCGTCGCCCGCGCTCCACCGAGTCGGCCACCGCCGGTGGATCACCGACGACGGGCGGATCTCGGACGGAGATTGAGAGCGAGATAAACGGCAATGAAATTAAGGGGCTTCGACCGCCAGACCTGACTAGATATGGACGAGGTACTCGAACTCGTAGACGTCATCGCCGACTCGGAACTCGAGGGCGCGTTCGTCTGGCTCCTCCGGCTTGCGGGTCTGCTCGCCGTCCTCGCCGGTCTCGGCCTCTGGCTACTGACCGAGATGGGACTGCTCGTCGTTCCGCTGGCCCTGATCGTTGGCGGACTCGTGTTGCTGATCGTCCCGAGCGTCCTCCTCTCGCTCGCGGAGGTATTCGGCTGACCGGTGATCAGGGACGCGAGGGAACCTCTTTTCGCCCTGTCAGCGTCTCGGGATCGAGGCAGAAAAACCGGAACGTGACTTCTGATCGCGGTCGCTCGAAGATGTCGACCCGCGGGACCTGAATCGCCCACATACCCTGCACCGTGCTGGACTCGTACGGCATATCGTCGACGTCCTCGAGCGCGCCGGTCGCGATGACGCTTCGCCACCTGTCGTCGATCTTATCATACGCGATGAAGGAAACGGGTCTGTCGATCAGCTCGCTTTTACGGCTGTCTCGCGGGAACGAGAGCTGATAGTAGAACAGTCCCTCGTCGGCGTTGTAACCGTACGAAACCGGGATCGAGACCGGCGGCTCGTCGGGCTTCGTGGCGAACAAAATAACCCGGGTCTCGCCCCGGCCGAGGAACGCCGTAATCTCCGCGTCGGTCAGTTGAAGCCAGCGCAGCCCTTGCATGCCCCGTCCGGGCGACGCGGCGCTAATTGACATCCTCCTCCGGCTAAAGCCGGAGGAATCCCGAGCGTTGGGATATTAGGGTTTGCAGTCTCCCTGTTCTCTCGGTGTGAACCCTCCGCTCTCGCGGTCGAACAGGAAGACTCCGGGCTGTGCCAACCAGCCGTTACTCATATCCCCTGTCGGGGGACTCTGAGTTATCTTTCTACGGATGTTCACCGCACCATTCACATCTGCATTCATCGTCGTCTCGCACGATGAACAGACGTACAGCCCTCGCTCCACGCGGTTGCTGTCCCGAATTTGCCCGCAACACGAACACGTCTTCGACGTGTTCTCCTCGTTTACCCGGTCAACGAGAATGCCGTGTTCCTCGGCCTTGTATTCGAGGAGACGGGCGAATCGGTCGAACTCCCAGCCGTGCAACTTCTTGCTCCCCGACGCACCCCAGTTCCGCGAGTCACCGTTCTCATCCTCGCGGATGTCACTAAGGTCGCCAACCGCTATCTGTCCCACACCTTTTTCGATACACCGCTCAACGATGTGTTTCGACAGGGTATGGAGGAAGTGGTCTTTGCGTCGGGAGAGTTTCTGCCGAGCCTTCAACGCTTGCTTTGACGGCCCGTTCTCGCCTTCGGTCTGGTACTCCTCGCGGGTGAAGTAGTGCTTGTCCTCTGTCAGCACGTTCCCCGGATACAACTTCGAGGGGCCGTCCTCGTAGTCGATGGCGAGATAGTTGCTGATGCCGAGGTCGATACCCGCCGTGTTGTCACCGGGTGCGTCTTCGACAGGAATCTCTTTCTTACAGACGAGGTGGAGTTCCCACTCGTCGCCGTTCCAGACGGCACGCACCTGCTGGATGTTCTCGACTTCTACGTCAGGGCGGGTTTCGTACTCCGCGAGGAGGAAGTCAGACCGACTCTCTTTCAGGTTGAAGCCTTTCGAGAGGCGAAGTTGGCCGTGTTTGTCGTCGTGCTTGATGGCTCGTTTCTTCCATGTGACGGTGGAGCGAGGGTGTCGGTCGCCACGTTTCCGGTAGCCCGGTGGGTTGTTGCCGTCGTCAGAGTTGTACCAACCAGTGAACGCCTCAGCAAGTTCTTCGAGAACTCGCTGACTTGACTGAGAATGGAGGTCACTGTAGCGTTCGTGGTCTTTCAACTCCGATTTCAGTTCGGCTTCGTTGGGTATTTTGCCGTCTTCGTCCCACCGTTGTTGGATATAGTAGCGACCGACGTTCCACAGTTTCGAGGCTGAGAACCCGCACTGGTCGAGATCGTCACGAACCTGCTGGTGGTTCGTGATTCGGGCGACGTAGGTGCGGGTCGTCTCCAGCATCGAACTGACCTCATAACACCTTATGAAGAAGTTCTTATTAAACCAACGACCGGGCGTGGAATATCCGGCTGGAATGTCGTCGGTGGATTTCCGGTCAGAATGTCGGATTCATCACGCGCCTTTAGGCGCGGGTATTCTCCTTGTTCTTTATAATACGCCGTCACTGACCGCTGAACAGTCCCGATAGACTGTACTCGAGTCCGTTGTACGCTCCGGCCGCCGACCCGCTCGAGCCAATTGCGACCAACGTGACGATTAAGGACGAACGTGAGGAAATCACCGGTATGGTACTGAAAGAATCCGATTCCGAACTCGCGGCCGGCGACGCTGCGCCAGACTTCGAACTCGAGGGCGTCGACGGCGAGACCCACTCGCTCGACAGCTTTGCCGACGCCGAGGCGTTACTCCTCGTCTTCACGTGTAACCACTGCCCGTACGCGCAGGCGAAGTTCGACCTGCTGAACGAGCTCGCCGATGCGTACGACGACGTCGCGGTCGTCGGGATCAACGCCAACGACGCCGACGAGTATCCCGACGATTCGTTCGAGATGATGCGAGAGTACGTCGACGAGGGGACGGTCGAGTACGACGCCTATCTCCGCGACGAAAGTCAGGCTGTCGCCCGCACGTACGGCGCGGTCTGTACGCCGGATCCGTTCCTCTTCGCTCGTGACGACGGCGAGTTCGAACTGGTCTATCACGGCCGCCTCGACGACGCGCTCAGTCCCGACGATGAGCCCACGCGGTTTCACGTTCGCGAGGCCATCGAGTCGGTGCTGGCGGGCGAGTCGGTCGACCTCGAGTGGCAGCCGTCCCAGGGCTGTTCGATCAAGTGGGAAGACGACTGAGCTGGGCCACTGGACGTTATTACCGCATCCCCGGGACCCGTTTTCCGGGGAACGTCGGTACCCAGGCAAAGCAGACCGTCTGAACGTCTCGGTGCGGTGACGGTCTCCGCCGGCGACGGCTGAACGCTCGATTTTAGTAGTGGCCGTGGTAGGCGGGGTCATGAGTCAACCCCGCGGTAACGCACTCCGCGAGATGCTCGAGTCTGGCGCGGTCGCGCTCGGCGTCCTCGAGAACACGTACAGCCCGACTGCCGTCGAACTCCTCGCGGGGCTCGGCGTCGATTTCGTCTGGATCGACCTCGAGCATGGCGGGCCGAGTCCGTGGGACGGCGAGCGACTCGAAGCACTCCTCCGAGCGGCCGACGGCACCGACACCGAACTGCTGGTGCGTGTCGCCGATACGGACCCGGCGCTCGTCCGGAAGGCCCTCGACGCCGGCGTTCGGAACGTCTTCCTCCCGCGGGTCAGCAGCGCCGAAGAACTCGAGCGCGCGGTGCGGGCCGGCCGCTTCGAATACGACGGCGAGTCGGGCCGGCGCGGACTGGCGAGTCCCCGCGCACGACGCTGGGGACTCGTCGATGACTACGTCGAAAGCGAGGACGAGTCGGTCGTTGTCGGCGTCACGGTCGAAACGGCGGCCGCGCTCGAGGACCTTGCGGATATCCTCGCAGTTCCCGAACTCGGCTTCGTCTTCATCGGCCCGCTGGACCTCTCGGTGTCGCTCGGCCATCCCGGCGACCTCGATCACGACGAGGTCGCAGACGCCATCGAGACGATCCGCTCGGCGGCCGTCGACGCGGGCGTCCCCGTCGGCGGCCTCGGGTTCGGAATGGACGACGTCAACGACAAAGCCGAAAACGGCTATCAGTTGCTGAACATCGGGACGACGACGGGCGCGTTGCAATCGAGCGTTACTGGCTGGCTCGACGCGTACGACGAGTGACCGACTCCGCGGCCGGTCAGCGCTGTGCCGCGCGCCGATACTGTACCGGCCACTCCTCTGCGACCGCTTCCGGGTCGCGCTCGAGCGCCCCCGTCGCGCGGAGTCCGAAGTATGGATCGCGCAGGAATTCCCGGCCGACGAGGACGAGGTCGGCCCGGTCGTTGCGGACCAGCGCGTCGGCTTGTTCGGGTTCGGTGACGCCGCCGACCGCACCGACTGCGATGTCGGCTCCCTCGCGAACCCGCTCTGCCAGCGGCACCTGAAAGTTCGGCCCGCCGGGGACCGCCTGCTCGGGGTGGAGCCCGCCCGAGCTGACGTCGATCAGATCGGCACCGAGCTCGGCCAGGTCGTCGGCCAGCCGCACGGACTGGTCGATATCCCACGCGTCGCGGTCCTCGAGCCAGTCCGTCCCCGAGATCCGAACGAAGACGGGTTTCTCGTCCGGCCAGACGTCGCGGACCGCGGTGACGACCTCGCGGACCAACCGCGTCCGATTGTCGAAACTGCCGCCGTAGTCGTCCTCGCGGCGGTTCGTGACCGGCGAGAGGAACTCGTGGAGCAGGTAGCCGTGGGCCGCGTGAACCTCGGCGATCTCGAACCCCGCCTCGAGCGAGCGCTCGGCCGCCGCTCGGTAGGCGTCGATCACGCCCTCGATGTCAGCTTGGTCGGCCTTCCGGATCGCCGGGCGCTCGCCGTCGAACGGCGGATAGGCGTCGGGCGACGGTGAAAGCACTTCCCAGCCCGACGCGCCGGTCGGATCGGTCTCGTCGGGCTGGATCGGGACGTGGCTGTCCCAGGGGCGCTCCTTGCTCGCCTTGTGGCCCGCGTGGGCGAGTTGGATCGCCGGCACGCCGCCTTGGTCACGAATGAACTCGGTGATCGGCTCGAGTGCGGCCGCGTGCTCGTCGCTCCAGATGCCCAGATCGTGAGGTGTGATCCGGCCGTCGGGGGAGACGGCGGTCGCCTCGGTCATGACGATGCCGGCACCGCCGACGGCACGGCTCCCGAGGTGGACGCGGTGCCACTCGGTTGCCAGTCCGTCAGGACCACAGGAGTACTGACACATCGGCGAGACGGCGATCCGGTTCCGACTCTCTACGTCGCGCAGCGAGACCGAAGAAAGCGCGTCAGCCATCGCCCGATCCTAGCCACGGCAGGGAGAAAACGACCCCGAATGGAGCGTCGATTGCCGCCTCGTGCGACGCCGGTCAGCGTCCCCGCCGCGTCGGCCGGCCGTGACATCTTATCTCGCTCGCGCTCACAGATCCGATATGGCTTCGCGAACCTCCGTCCTCGAGCGGTTCAACGCCGACCGTCCCGTCATCGGCATGGTCCACCTCCCGGCACTGCCCGGCGCGCCCGGCTTCGATGGTGACCGCGACGCCGTCCGAACGCGCGCGCTCGAGGATGCACGGACGCTCGAGACCGGCGGGGTCGACGGACTCATCCTCGAGAATTTCGGCGACGCGCCGTTCTACCCCGAGGACGTGCCGCACCACGTCGTCGCCGAACTGACCGCCGTCGCGTCGGCCGTGACCGACGCCGTCGACGTGCCCGTCGGGATCAACGTCCTCAGAAACGACGCCGCGGCCGCGGTATCGATCGCCGCCGCCGTCGACGCCGACTTCGTCCGAGTCAACGTTCATATCGGCACCGCCGCGACCGATCAAGGCCTCCTCGAGGGACGGGCCCACGAGACGCTCCGGCTTCGCGACCGGCTCGCGGCCGACATGTCGATCCTCGCGGACGTTCACGTCAAGCACGCGAGCCCGATCGGCGAGCGAGACATCGAACGCGCGGCGCTCGAGACGGTAGAACGCGGGAAGGCCGACGGTGTCATCGTCTCCGGCCCCGGCACCGGCGTCGAGACGCCGCTCGAAGCTATCGAGTGCGTCGCCGCCGCGGTTGCCGGCCGAGGCGCGGAGACTGTCCCGGTATTCGTCGGTAGCGGCGTCACGAGCGAGACCGTCGGCGACTGTTTCGCCGCCGGTGCGGACGGCGTCATCGTCGGTACCGCGCTCAAACGCGGCGGTGAGACGACCGCACCGGTCTCGAGCGAGCGGGTCACCGCGGTCGTGGACGCAACACGAAGGGCCGACTTGAGCGACTGACTCCCCCAGCGCAGTTAGAGTCCGAGCATCAGCGGTCCGATCAGGACCCCCATCAGATGAACGCGCCGAGCGCGCAGTCGGACCGGTACGAGTCCGATGGCGGTCGCCGCGACGAAGATACCGATTCCGACGATACCGGCGAAGAGAAAGGCGAGGACGAGCAACAGCCCGAGAACGGCGACCGAGACTTTCCAGTACGCTACCCGCCCGATCAACTCGAGGTAGGCGTCGCCGACGACGATCACGAGGACGAACCCGATCAGCCCCGCAAGGACGACGGCCGCGAGTAGGATCGGGAGCTCGAGGGGTGCGCCGAGACCGTCGAAAGCGACCATGATACCGGTCCGGGGCCGGTCGATCGCGGCCAATGCAAAGAGCGCGAAGATCGCGTTTGCCGTGTCCACGCCGCTGGTCGCGACGATGTAGCCCCGGTCGCTGGCTCCGTGTGGCACGACGGCCAGCACCGCGACGGCGGCGATCGCCGCCGTAATCCCGGGCAGATAGCCAACCGCGGCACCCGCGAGCGTCCCGGCGATCGCCGTGACGCCGATCAGCCCTTGCGACATCGCGATCCCGTCGCCGGTCTGGCGGGGGAGTCCGCCCCCGCGAATCGCGTCGAGCAACACCGGCGCGCCGAAGAGACCGGCGAACAGTGGGGCGAGGGTACCGCCGGCCTCGAGCGGGGCCGCCGGCTCGAGATCAAGCGTGAGCGCGCCCAGCCCGGCCGCCAGTGCGAACGAGCAGAGACCGCCGAGCCGGCTCCGCCACGTCGGCTCTGAGGCGAGCAACGCGACCGTAATCATCGCGAGGACCAGCGAGAGGTGCCCTCGTACCGTCGGATAGACGGCCGTCACGCCTCGAGTGACGGGAACGGAAAGCGGCACCGCGGCGAGGACGGCGAGGACGCTACCGATCGCGGAGAGTCGGATCGCTTCAGGGCCCCGGCCAGCGAGGACCAGTCGGTGACCCGGAAGCGCGGTGACCGCCATCTCGGCGTCGGGGACGCCCAACGCCATCGCGGGCACGGCGTTGAGAAACGTGTGGACGACACCCGCGGCGAGCATCGCACAGCCGACGAACAGCGGCGGGCCGGGGACCGACGGCGCGACCCCGGCTAGCAAGAGTGCGAAGTTGTTGGCGTGGAGGCCCGGAACGAGGCCGCTGCAGGCACCAAGCACCGAGCCGGCGAGGACCCACGCGAGCACCTGCAGCGTCAGCCCCGGCTCGGTTACAACCTCAACTAGAGCGGGCATCGGCTGTTCTGGCCGCGCCTTCGGTTATAAGTTCTCGGTCGGACCGTCCGTCTTGCGCGATACGCGACTGAGCCGTCGGCTCGAGAACATTGTCACTCGTCGTTCGGTGCGATAAAAATCGGTGTGTGCGGCTCGTCGAAACCGGATCGACAGTGTGACTTACCCGAAGAGTTCGCCGAGGCCTTCGCCGTCTGCCTCGTCGTCGTCATCGTCGTCGTCCGTCGTGTCCGGCACGTCGCTGGTCTCTTCGACTTCCTCGTCGGCTTCTTCGCCGCCTTCCTCGGCTTCGGCTTCGCCACCCGCGGCACCGCCTGCAGCGGCACCGCCAGCGGGGACGGCAGCAGCCTCGGAGACCGCCTCGTCGATGTCGACGTCCTCGAGCGCGGCGACGAGCGCCTTGACTCGGGACTCTTCGACGTCGACGCCGGCAGCGTCGAGCACGTCCGTCAGGTTCTCTTCGTTGATCTCTTCGCCCGATTCGTTCAGGATGAGTGCAGCGTATACGTATTCCATTGTTGTGTCCTCCGTTAATTATCCGAACATCTCGCCGAGACCGGCCGCGCCGTCGCCGTCGTCTTCGTCGTCATCGTCGGTATCGGCGTCTTCGGCCTCGGTCTCAGTCTCGTCTTCGGTCTGGTCGTCTGCCGATTCGTCTTCGTCCTCGGCCGCCGCTGGTTCGGCGGCCGCCTCGACGTCCTGTAGCTCCTCAGGGAGCGCCTCCTCGTCGTCGATCTGGGCCGCAAGCGCACGCAGCTGTGCGTCGGCCTTGCTGACGAGGTCGGGCATGAGGTCTTCGTCCTCGATCGCAGCCTGTAGACCGAGGCTCTTGGCCTCGCCCGTGGCCTTCGCGATGAGTGTCGGGGCCGTCGTCGCGGTCGGGAAGCTCGCGTTGACCGAGAGGTTCTGTGCGCAAGCGGCGGCCGTCGAGACATCGCTCCGGTAGGCCTCGACGTCGATGTCGAGGTCCTCGGGGTCGAACAGGACGCCGTCGGCGATGACGGCGCGCAGGTCGAGTCCGACTTCCTTGGGCTCGATACCCAGTTCGTTGAGGACGTTCGCCAGATCCGCAGAGACTTCCTCGCCGGCCTCTAAGACCGTCGAGTCCTCCATGACCTGGATCGAACCCTCTTCGATTCGCGCGTTCGCACCGACCTGCTGGAGTTCGCCGACGAACGGGCCCGGATCGACACCGGTGTCCCCCTCGGGGATGACGATGTCGTTCGGAGCAACCTCGCCCTCGTTGATCGGAGCGGGCGTCTTCGACGCCTCGAGCTCCTTGTACAGCGAGAACGGGTTCTCGTTCGTCGCAACGAGGCCGACTTGGCCTCCGATATGCTCAACGAGGTCGCCGAGCCCGGCGTCCTCGAGCGCACGCGTCTGCAGGGTATTGCGGCTGACCCGCAACACGGCGGTGCCGTGCAGGTCGCGGCGCATGTCCTGGAGCTGCTTCGAGGGAATGCCGGCGATGCCGACGACGCCGACACTCTCGTAGTCAGCGATGAGCTGCTCGAGTTCGTCGACCTCCTCTTGCTTCCACTGGGGAAGGTTCTCAGTCTTGCGTTCAGCCTGTGCGCTCATGTTAGGCCACCTCCACGGACGGCCCCATCGTCGTCTTCACGTAGACGGCGTCGATATTCTGGGGTCCCTTCTCGAGGTCGGCGTGCAGGCGACGCAGGATGACGTCGATGTTGTCGGAGATATTCTCGGCATCCATGTCCTCGGCACCGACGAGAGTATGGAAGGTCCGTCGGTCCCCGGAGCGAAGCTGCACGGTGTTCTTGAGTCGGTTGACGGTCTCGACGACGTCGTCGTCGGGCGAGAGCGGGTCCGGCATCTTCCCTCGCGGTCCGAGGATCGTACCCAGATGCCGGGCGATGTCTTGCATTATCGCTTCTTCGGCGATGAAGAAGTCCGTCTCGTCGGCCATGTCCTTGGCCTCGTCGTCGTCCAGATCGGCCACGTCGTCTTCCGAGAGTACGTCGTCCGCGACCTCTTCGGCGCGGACGGCGGTCTCTCCCTCGGCGATGACGACGATACGCGTTTCCTGGCCGGTTCCAGACGGCAGGACGATCGACTCGTCGACGCGGTTCGACGGTTCGTTCAGGTCTAAGTCGCGCAGATTGATCGCGAGGTCCACCGTCTCGGTGAAGTTCCGATCGGGGGCGTCCTCGAGTGCGCGCGCTACTGCGGTTTCAATATCCGAATCTGCCATCGTTCACCTCCGTAGTACGCAGGAGTGCTCCTACGGGTCAGTGAAACAGGCGATGCCTGTCTCCCTTGAACCGAGGACCATGCTAAACTTAAACCCGTCGAACCACCAGAGACCCGGCTCAAACCACCGATCAGCGTCTCACTCCCGAAAAACGGCGCACAGCGATCGAACCGCGGTCGGCCCGCCGCCGAGTCGAGTCCGTGATTGTTCGCATCACTGTACAGTCAGTGAGACCGGAAGGTCTATAATAAGTGCCTGAATACTTTACGGCCATGGGGCCAGTAGAGTTATATACTATGATTGCCGCGCCGACGGTCGACTCGGTCGCGGTGGTGTCGGGACACGGGGCGACACTCGAGGCGTATCGATCCCTCGAACCACCGGTTCGTGCAGCTGTGCAGTTCGCCGGAACACTCTTCGTCGCGATGGGCGTGCTCGGACTCCTCCAGGGGTTCAGCGCGCATGCGGTGGCGAAGTCTCGTCGGAGTCCCGTTATCTCGACCTGTATCGGGCTTCCGGGACTGCTCATCGTCGGCGGAGTCTCGAGCGCCGGGGTTTTCATCTCGGACATGAGTATCGGACCGTTCTTTGCGATTCCAATGGTAATTCTCGGGGCGACGGTTCTCCCGACCGTAACGGCAATTGGATTCACCGCGATCGGCCGGTCTCTTGCCTCGCGACTCGGGGCTGATCGACTGTGGATCGGCGTTCTCGTCGGAGCGGTCGTCAGCGGACTCGCCGGGTTGGCGTTCCCAGTGATCGTCGCCGTCGCCACCGTCGCCGGTGCACTCGGCCTCGGCGCGACCGTTCGCATCGTGTTCGGCGGTATCGGTGCGGGGCGGCCGGATGAGCGGACCGTTCCGCCCGCGAACAAGATCTGACGGCGGCCGATTAGCGTACCGTTCGGTCACCGTTTTGCTACTTCTATAGGCCCGTCAGGGCTCGAGGGCCGACAATTCGGCGCGATGAATTGCTCGGCAAAACAAAACGAACTGCTCCGCTCTGTTCGTGAAAACAACGACGCGTGACAGCGTGACGCTCGTCGATTACGCTGTCGCTTCGTCTGCGAGAACGTCGTCGTACTCGCCGTCGTCGACGCGTTCCTTGAACTCTCGAGCGTCGTTGCCCTCGATGGTGACGCCCATCGAGGCGCAGGTGCCGACGACTTCCTTCGCGGCGTTGATCGTGTCGTAGGCGAGCAGGTCGGGGTGTTTCTGCTCGGCGATCGTCTTGACCTGTTCGACGGAGAGATCCGCGACGAAGTCCTCCTGGGGCTCGCCGCTGCCGGTTTCGAAACCGGCCTCGTCCTTGACCAGCGCCGCCGTCGGCGGGACGCCGACGTCGATCTCGAAGGCGCCGTCGTCCTCGTAGTCAACGGTGACGGGAACTTCGGTGCCGTCGAACGCGGCGGTCTGATCGTTGATCTCCTGTACGACGGCCTGCACGTCGACGGGCGTCGGTCCGAGCTCGGGACCGAGCGGCGGGCCAGGGTTGGCCTGCCCGCCCGGAACGAGCACTTCGATGGTTCCAGCCATACCCGTCACAACCCGTGCGCGAGTTTTAAGGGTTGCTTTTTCGGGCAGTCCTCGTCTGTGACGCTCTCACGTATCGGTCGCCGTCACGTATCGTCACCGCTTGCACGTCTATTCGACGCTCTCGTCTCGCCACGTCGCGAATGACGCGAGGAGGTCGCGCTCGTCGAACCGCTCGATACAGGGAACGTCGTACGGATGCAGTTCCTCGACGCGTGCGACGAGGTCGTTGTACGCGTCGTCGGTCGTCTTCGCGAGCAACAGCGCCTCCTCGTCGCGGTGTACGTCGCCGTCCCAGCGGTAGGTCGAGGTCGTCGAAAGGCGATTGACGCAGGCCGCGAGCCGTTCCTCGACCAGCGTCTCGGCGATTCTGTCGGCCGCCTCGGGCGGCGCGGTGATGTAAACGGTCGGCATAGCGGCGGCTACGCTCGAGCAACGCAAAAGGACACCGCCCCGTCGGCGCGCTGGCGTTCCGTCAGCGCCGGTTATCGGTCGGGCGGAAGGCGGTCAGCCGTCGGTGCTCTCAACCGGGTTGAACGTTCCGTTGATGTCCCACTCGTGGATGCAGTGGGGGTTGCCGACCTGCTTCTCGCCGTTTTCGCGGGCGAGTTGCCAGGCCTCGAGGTCTTCGTCCCATACTTCGCCGCGACCGCATGCTTCGCAGACCCTCGCGGTCGGTGTTCGTACCTGTGCGCTCATTACCCACCCGTGGGAACTCGACGCATATAACGGTATTCGTGTGCGGTGAGGAGTGCGCCGCCGCTGGCGGGTCGTGTAAGCGGAAAAACCAGGGACCGAAGTCTCGTTCGTCGTGCCGCCGGTCGAGACCGGTGTCCGAAGCCGGTCAGTAGACGGCGTCTTTGATCTCGTCGCGGAGTTCGTCGAACTGCTCTAGGTACTCGCGGCGCTCGGCACGCAGGTCGGCGAGCGCATCCTCGTAGTCGTCGACGTGGTCGGGCACGTAGTAGTCCTCGATGTCGATGCCGGGGACGGTCTCGGGGATCGTCAGACCCATCCGGTCGTCGTCGGTCCACTCGATGGTCTCGCGGGCGGCCTCCGTGAGGATGGTGACGGACTCGGTGACGCCGATGTCAGCCGATTTCTGGCCGAGATAGCCCGTGTTGATGACGTAGCAATCGACGTCGAGGATGTCGATGAGCTCGTGGAAGATGTTGCCCTCCTCGCCCTCGGGGCCGACGATGAAGGGATTCGTCCCGACGACGCGGATCGATTCGCCGGCCCGGGACGGATCGCCCGCGCTGGTCTCGATCGACTCGCCGAGCATGAAGGCGACGGCGGCCTGCTTCTGGTCGAGTTTCGCGACCGGCGGCATCAGCGGATTTCGGGTGATGAAGAAGACCTGATCCATCCGGCCGAGGTCGATCTCCTCGTCGGCGCTCTCGAGTTCGTCGCGCTGGACGATCGCCCGGGAGTTCGAGGTGTAGCGGTCCTCGTCGAAGTGGACGGTGCCGTCGTCGTCGACCGCGACGTTTCCTAGAATCGCAGACTCGTCGGTCGCGGCCTCGTAGAGTTCCGGCTGTTCTTCCTCGTCGAGGCCGATCGTCTTGATGAACAGCCCCTGGCCCTCGCTACCGGCGACGGAGCCGGTCGGCAAGAGCCCGCAGACGTCGTCCTGAAGCATGGCGGCGCTTTCGGGTTCCTCGAGCCAGCAGCCGTGGGAGGTCAGCGTGGATTTCCCGGTCGCGGAGAGGCCCATGAACACCTGGCCGACGGTCTGTAGGTCGCCGTCCCCGTCGCGGACGCGGACGCGCTTGCTACCGGCGTGGAGTCCGAGGCCGCCCTGCTGTTTGATCCGGTACATGAACAGTCGGAGGAACGACTTCTTGGCCTCGCCGTTGTAGTCGGTGCCCAGTACGGCGGTAAAACCGGTGTCGGGTAGGATGCGGACCGCGGTCTCGTCGTGGTCCGGCAACTGGACGGTATAGAGGTCGGGATCTCGTCCGTCGGCCGGCTCGAAGAGGTTCGCCCAGGCGTAGGCGATCCGGGCGTAGTCGATCGGCACGAACAGGCGACAACAGAAGGTCGCGTCCGGGTGCCGACCCATGAGTCGGTCGACGCAGATGAGTTCGATCTCGTCGGTGCGGTCGACGGCGTCGTCGATCAGGTCGTGGTCGCGCTCGGAAAAGTCGTCGTCGACGGCGTTTTTCGTCCGATCGGCGCTTCGCGAGCGGAACTCGCTGACGTACGACGGCGAGCCGAACTCGGTCGTCGTCTCGTCGGGCTCGGCGAGTTCGCGCAGTTCCGCGAGCGACGGGTTGTACCGGACGTTCGACGCTGTCGCTGGATCGGGGAGCTGTCGGACCAGCGGACGGGACTCCGTCCCGGTTTCAGACATACATATAATCCACCACCAGCCTGATAAATAAGCGTGAGGATTTCTCTCTTCGTGTGCTATCGACTACCCAGTTATCGAGTGACGTATCCCGTCTGTCCCCTTCAGCGAGCGGAAATCAGCCGTTTCCGCCTCGGCGGCAAATGAGGGTGTGCCGACTCCAAACAAGTACTCAGATACGAGATAATTCTTGGAAATCCGAGTGGGCCTCGAGCGCCGACGGCGATAGCCGACTCCGGGCGGCGACGACGGAGTGTCCGGGACCGTCTCGTCGTCGGGCCGATTTTCATATCTGGTACTCTGGGGGGAACCTCCAAGAGGATAGTACGAGTCGCCGAGACCATGGACTACGGTCTCGACATCGGTCCAGGGGGGATCCGGGCCGCAACCGACGCCGGCGACGGCGCGGCGATTGAATCAGCTCCGCCGGTCGCACTGGCGGTCGACGACGACGCGCTCGAGGCGGCAGGAAGCTCGGGGGAGAGCACCACCGTTCGGGTGGACGGAACGACCTACGCGGTCGGCGAAACCGCTCGGACGGTCGCCGACGCGGTCGGCGACGAGCCCGAGTCGCTGTTCGCAGGTGGCGGTCTCGTCGCCGACTCGAGGGCACACGTTACGTCTGCGCTGGCTGCCCTCGTCGATGTCGCTCTGGGGGACGCGACGGACGGTCGACTCTGCTATACGACGCCAGGTCCGTTCGTCGATACCGCGGAAGCGACCGACGCACACCGCGACATCGTCGCGTCGGTGCTCGACGACCGCGACCTCGAGGCGACTCCGGTTCACAAGGGTTTCGCGGTCGTCTACGACCAGTTCGCGAGCGATAATTACACCGGCTTGGGGATCTGCCTCGAGGCACAGTCGACCAGCGTCGCGCTCGCGTACTACGGCGTCCCGGCGCTGGCGGTCTCGATCGAAAAGGGTCGCGAGTGGATCGTCGAGCAGGCGGCCGGCGATACCGGTCACGAACCAGCACAGATCGCCGGCGTCCTCGAGGAGTTCGCGCTCGATCCCGACGCGGCGGCGGGCGGGATCGAAAGCGCGCTCGCACAGGCGTACGACGACCTGCTCGGCGAGGTGATCGCGGCGCTCCGCGATGCGGCCGACGAGAGCGACCTCCAGCAGGGACTGTCCGTCCCGATCGCGATCGCCGGTCAGGGCGCAGTCGAAGGACTCGAGTTCCTCGTCGGCGGTCGGTTCGACGCGGCTACGCTCCCGTTCTCGGTTCGCGGCGCTCGACGCGCGGACGAACCCACCGCGAGCGCCGCCAGAGGGGCGCTCGCCGCCGCCCGAGATGATGTCGAGGCGTACGAGGGCGTCACCTGGTCTGAATCGGTCGACGGCGACGGCGGCGGAACGGACGGGAGGCCGACTAGTACGGACGCGACTGCCGACACCGAGCGAACGGCGCTCTCGTTCGACGAGCCGGCGGCCGCCGACGCGGCGGCCGACCGAACCGACGATGCCATCGAGCGACTGTTCGACCGGCTCGCCGATCGCGACGACGAAATTCGGTCCGTCCGCGAGGACCTCGAGGCGGCACTCGCCGACCTCGCGGCCATTGAGGAACGGGCCGCTGCGGTCGACGATGTCGACGAACTTGACGAGCGACTCGAAACGATCGCCGACGAGCTAGCCGACCTCGAGGCCGAGAGCGAGACGCACGCGAGTACCGAGCGCCTCGCGGCGCTCGAGGACGAACTCGAGGCCCTGTCGACGGCGCTCGAGGAGTTAGACGGTCACATCGAGATCGTCGAGGGATACCTTGAGGACGTCGAGACAGACGCGGCCGACGAACGGGCGGCGCTCGAGGACCGGCTCGGCGATGTGGCCGCCGATATCGGGGACGTCACGGACCGAACGGCGGCGCTCGACGACGATCTGGCGGCGGTTCGAACGGCGCTCGAGGAACTGGAGGGGACCGCCGCTACCAAGTCATCGCTCGAGGACGTCGAAGCGGCCGTTTCCACGCTCGACGATGATCTCGAGGACGTCGGGGAGCACCTCGACCGAACCGGGACTCGCGTCGACGGGTTCGCCGGTCGGCTGGAGGAACTTACCACTCAGGTCGACGGCGTCTCGGAGCAGGTCGCGGAGGTCTCGCAGCGGGCGGACGGACGGTTCGACGCACTCGAGTCGACGATCGACGCGGAGACCGACGCCGTCGACGACGAACTCACCGCTGTTCGCGAGACGCTGGACGATCGCACCGACGCGCTCGAAACGGAACTCGACGCCGCACGGGCTGCGATCGACGACCTTGAGGACGCGGCGGCCGATGCCGATCGGGTCGACGCCGTCGCGGACGATCTGGCCGCCCTCGAAACGACGGTCGAGGACGACCTGACGGCCCTCGAGACGGCTGTCGACGAGATCGACGAGGCTGTTGCCGGTGTCTCGGAGCGACTCGACGAGATCGACGCGCGGACGGCGAGCGCGGAGACGGTCACCGCACTCACGGCCGATCTCGAGGCGGTCGAAACGGAACTCGAGACGCTCGAGTCGGAGCTTCGGTCTCTCGACGATGCGGTCGAAGAGCGGATCGACGACGCGGTCGCCGACGTCGAGACGGAACTCGACGCAGCGACCGACGCGTTCGAGGGCGATGTTGCGGACCTGGCGGACGACCTCGACGCGCTCGAGGCGACCGTCGAGCGACTCGACGACGAGGCGGTGGCGGCGGACGAGCTTACCGCCGTGCGCGAATCGATCGCCGACGCCGGCGATGAGATCGAGGCGACGGCCGCGCACATCGACGATGTCGCGGCGGATCTCACGACCGTCGAGGAGCGACTCGACGAGTTCGACCGCGAACTCGCGACCGGGCTCGAGGACGTTCGGGCGACGGTCGACGATCGAGTCGATGAGACGCGGACGGCAGTTGACGAAGCGCGGACGGAACTCGACGATAAAATCGACGAAACGCAGGCGGCACTCGACGATCGGATTGACGAAACGCGGACGACGCTCGACGGGCAGATCGACGACGTTCGAACGGCGCTCGACGATCATCGCGACGACGTTGACGAGACGCAAACGGCACTCGAGGAACACGCGGCCGCGCTCGAGCGCGAAACCGATGCGTTCGCCGACGACCTCGAGACGCTCGCGGACCGCGCCGACGACGGTGAGCGACGGCTGAACGACCACGAACGCCGCGTCGACGAACTCGCGTCGACGCTCGAGTCGGTCGAGACCGCCGTCGGTCGCATCGACGACGATGTCGAGTCGCTCGCGGGCCGCATCGACGAGGCGGCGAGCGAAGACGAGGTCGCGTCGCTCGCGACCGACCTCTCGTCCGCCGGCGACCGTCTTGAGGCGCTCCGATCGGAACACGACGACCTCGCTGAAACCGTCGCCGACGACCCGGACGAGGCGGCCGTGCGGGCGCTCGAGGACGACGTCGGCTCGCTGACCGAGCGGGCTGCGACGGTCGAGGACGGCCTATCGACCCTCGAGACGCGAGTCGAGTCGATCGACGGGGCTACCGACGAGGAACTCGAGGCGCTTCGAACGGAACTCGAGGCGGTCCGAACCGACGCGACCACATCGCCGGCGTTCCTGTCCGCGGTCGCGGCCGGCGGCGGGAGCGCGGGTATCGTCGCGGGGGCTGTCACCGCGCTGGCTGGAGACACCGCCATCGGGCTCGGTGCAGTCGCTCTCGGCCTCGTCCTACTTGCCGTCGCGTTGCGACAGACGCGTTAGCGCTCAGCAGCAGAAGGAACGGTGTCTTTCGCGAGCGTAGACTACCGCTCCCACTCGAGGAGCGTCAGTTCGACGGGTGCCACCGGGAGCACTCAGTCGCGAACCGGTTCGACGTTTCGCATTTCGCCGCCGCAGCGGCGGCACGTGCTCAACAGCGCGTCGCCGGCCGTCTCCCGCCGGCCGCACCGTACGCACTCGTATTCGCGTTGGACCTCGAGAGCCATGTGTTACCAGTACACACCCTTCCCCATTAACTCTTTTCGTGGGTAATCGGACCAGCGAACGACGACGACGATGGCCGGTGTTGGTCCGTGCGGTCGACGTCGGTCTGGCGGCGAACGGGTCAGTCGTTACGGTTCCTTTCGACAACCCAAAGCGAGCAGCCGAGTCCCGTCGCACAGACGATCGACGCCGCGAGCAGCCAGAACGCGGCCTCGAAGCCGGCCGTCTCGGAGAGTGTGCCGACGACTGCGGGTGCGATCGCACCGGCTCCCATCAGTAGCGTTCGGACGACGCCGAGTCCGCCGCCGGCGATGTCGTCCGGAATGGCCGACATCAGGTACGCGCCCCTGACGGGACGAAAGCCGTGTGAGCCGATTCCGACGGCGACGAGCAACCCGCCGAGCAGGATCGGCGTTCCCGTCTCGGTCAGTGCGACGAATCCGACCAGCGCGACCGATGCGAGTCCGAGCGTCGCGACGATGATCGGAAGCCGGCCGATGCGATCGCTGAGGTTTCCGGTCACCAACTGAACGAAACTCGCGAGGAAGAGGCCGCTGTAGAGCAAACTCGCGGTTGCGGTCGTGAGCCCCGCCTCCACCGTCAGATACCGCGGCGCGAACGCGACCAAGCCGTTGTACGTGAACGAAAAGAGGACCGTCAACAGGGCGAAGGCCGAGAACCGCCAGTCTCGAAAGAGCGCGGCGTACCGCGCGATCTCGCCGCCGCGTCCGCCCTCGCTCGCGTCGGTCCCGCTGGCTTCGTCGGGGAGTCGCGTGGGAACCCGAATCCGGAATGTCACCGCGAGCGCCACCCCGACGAGACCGGCACTGAGGAAGAGCAGCCGCCAGCCGACGAACGGGCCGACGGACAGCGATACGACCGCGACCACGGCGGCGGGCGCGACGACGCCGCTGAGAGCGCCGAACGTATCGAGGACACCGAGGGCCCGCCCCGTTCGCGTCGGATAGGCTCGAGCGAGGAGCCGAACGGCGACAGTCTTGTGCGCGCCGGTACCGGCTCCGATTAGGAGCATTACGCCCACAACGACGAGGAACGGCGACTCGATGGCGAGCGCGAGCGACGCGGCGGCCGCGACGACCGCGCCCGCCGTGATGACGGTCACGGTCCCTAGTCGGTCGGCGACGACGCCCGAGGGGAACTGCATGGCTGCGTAGACGAGCATGAGTCCGGAAAAAGCGGTCCCGAGGACGGCGTCGGAAACGCCGAAGCTCTCTCCGAACGCGTCGAACAGCGGTGGAAACGCGTATCGGAGGAATTTCGCGAGGAACCAGATCGCGGCCGTCAGGACGAGCGCATCGTAGCGTGCGAATCGTCCGGCCGCGCGTCGAACCGACATTCGTTCTCGCCGGGAGTCGCCACCGAAGGGCCGAGTATCCTCCGATCGCGCGCCATCGCCGTCACCTGCGTCTCGTGTCGAACCGATCGCCCTGCCACCATCGTCATTATATACCATATTATTATAATAGACCTTAATGGGAAGGTCCTATATGATAGATAATGATAGATGGCAGCACCAATGGCAGCGAACACGACCACAGACTGGATCGATCCGATCACCTGCCCGTTCTGCGGCGACGAACTCGCGTCACCGGGTGCCGGTTTCGTCGATCACATTCACGATAGCGCCGACTGCGAGGACGCCTTCGACCACTGGCGGGAGAACATCGCCGGCGACCTCGCCGGCGAGTGGAGCGGGTAACCGAATCGGAGCCACCCGCGAACTATAGCGAGGCGAGTTTCGAGTGACGCATTCATGTCTCTCGGGAGCGACGCCGTCGGAGGCGTAACGTGGAAGTCTCGACGGCACGGATCGGTCGTATGGGCTTTCACACCTTTCCGACCGAGCGGGCGGCGTCCCTCGAGGACCCCGGGCGCTATCGTTACTGTTCTCGCGAGGAACTGCTCGCAATGCTCGAGCCGTCGGCCGACGGTGTCGTGGCTGATCTCGGCTCGGGGACGGGCTTCTACGCCGACGATGTCGCACCGTTCGTCGATACGCTGTACGCGGTCGACGTGCAACCGGCGATGCACGACTACTACCGGGAGAAAGGCGTCCCCGACGCCGTCGAGTTCGTGACGGCCGAGGTGTCGTCACTCCCGTTCGATGACGGCCACCTCGACGGAGCCTACTCGACCATGACCCACCACGAATACGCGTCGCCGGCCGCAGACGGCGCGGATGACGGTGCGCTGGCCGAACTGGCGCGCGTGATTCGTCCCGGCGGCCGGCTCGTCACGGTCGACTGGTCGGCCGACGGCGAGGGAGACGACGGCCCGCCGGTCGAGGAG
The DNA here is from genome assembly GCF_046097095.1 of Natrinema sp. 74. Classification (NCBI taxonomy): domain Archaea; kingdom Methanobacteriati; phylum Methanobacteriota; class Halobacteria; order Halobacteriales; family Natrialbaceae; genus Natrinema; species Natrinema sp. 74. The sequence continues at coordinate 704,926 of NZ_CP175698.1, read as the reverse complement.
CGGTTCAGTCTCGCCGACGCGACCGCCGGACTCGAGGCCGCCGGTTTCGAAATCGAACGAGCCCGTGAGCGTCCGGAGACGATCGCGATCGTCGCGACGCGCTGAGGGGACTGGACGATCGTCCGACGACGCCTCGACTGGGCCACCGGGAGTCGAGCGCCGAACCGACGCTCGCGATCAGTCGAAGTCGGGGAGATCCTCCGGCGGCTCGTATTCGGCCTCCCAGTCCACGTACTCCTCTTTGAGGGTCACCGAGACGATCTGGCCGAACTCGGTAAGCTCGGCGTTGATCGAGGAGACCGTACCCCAGGTATCGAGATCAGGGTGGTACTCGCGGGCCTGCCAGTCCTCCGGAATACCGGGCGCGTGATAGCCGACGCGGTCCGCGAAATCGTCCCAGAAGAAGTCGAACTCGGCGAAGAGATCGAGGTCGCGAGCGATCCCGTACTCGCGTTCCTCGAGATCGGTGTCCGCGCGCCACTCGTCGAACGCCGCTTCCCAGGCCCCCTCCTCGAGGAACGCCTGTAGCTCCTCACGGCGATAGTCGATCTCCTCGGCACCGTCGGCGCTGATCGTCGCGTCGTCATACTCGTTCGGATCGACGAACTCCAGTTCCGGGGGTTCGGGAGGGACGACCTCGAGTGTCATGGGCGGTCGTAGGTCGGGTCGGCGGATAAGAATTCCCACCTCGCGGCCGTTCCGTGTGCAGGTTGCGCCGTCGCGATCTCGAGTGTGCTCCGCGAAGCCGTCACTCCCACGTGTAGCCGAGCACCTCCCCATCACGGTGGGTGTAGTCGTTTTCCAGCACGTCGCTCACCGTCCAAGTCCTGCGGCCCGCCCAACGTCGGCGGCTCAGGAGGTTCGACGTCGAGTGGCAGATGCTGCGCTACGATCGACAGTGAGATGGGAGGTTCCCCGGAGCCCGGCGGTCCGACCCGTTGCCCGCTCGAGTCGCCGATCCCAACACTCAATCGCCGACCGACCGTATCGGCTGCCGATGATCGAGTACGAGGCGGCGATCCTCGACGTCGACGGGACGATCGTCCGGGGCGACGAACTCCTACCCGGCGCGGCCGACGGTGTGCGCGCGCTCGAGACGGCCGGTTGCTCGCGTTTGCTCTTCTCGAACAATCCCACGCGGGGCAGCGACCACTACGGTGAGAAGCTCACGCCCTACGGGATCGACGTCGACCCGGACACCGTCCTCACGTCCGCGACAGTCTCGGCAGAGTATCTCGCCGCGACTCATCCCGGCGAACGGGTCTATCTCGTCGGCGGCGAGCGACTCGAGGCCATCTTGACGGCGGCGGCCGTCGAACTGACGAGCGATCCCGACGCGGCCGACGTCGTGCTCGGCTCGTTCGACAGGAACTTCTCCTTCGGCACGCTCTGGGAAGCCCTGCGAGCGCTCGAGGGTGACGTGCCGTTCTACGGCACCGACCCGGACGCGACGATCCCGATCAACGAGGGGGAGATCCCCGGCTCGGGCGCGATCCTGGCCGCGATGGAGGCCGTCGCCGGCCGCGAGCCGGACGCGATCCTCGGCAAACCGTCGTCCGTCGCGGCCGCCGCCATGGACCGACTGGATGCCGATCCGACGAAGACGTTGGTCGTCGGCGACCGACTCGACACCGACATCGCCCTGGGGAACCGGGCAGGCATGGAGACGGCCCTCGTCCTCACCGGCATCACCGATCGCGCGGCCCTCGCCGCATCCGATATCGAGCCGGATCACGTTCTCGAGTCGCTGGCCGCGCTCGAGACGCTCCTCTGAGACGGTCCACTGGGCGTCAGGTCCGGCGTCCCCCGGAAAGCGGGTCCCGGGGACGCCAGTACCCGGTTACAGCAGCCCTGACTGCCCCTTCGAGTCGCCGGGTCCGCTTTCACGGACGCGTTCGAGAGACATATTTATCCGTCATAGTACCGATATACAACACATGAGAGAACGACTCAAGCAGGTGTTGCTCCGCGCTCGCTACGCGGCGATGGGCGCAGCGATCGGCGCGGCGATCGGCGGACTCTTCAGCCGGAACGCTGCGAGCACCGGCGGCGCGATCGGCGGTCTCGTCGGTGCGACGGTCGCCGACACTCGCGGGACGCTCGAGGGAGTGTTCGAGGACCTCCAGGAGCACGACCCTCGATCGCAGGACAGCGAACGCGAGTAAACACGGCGTTGCTGCGATTACTCCGGCCGCCATCGCCGGAGCTCCGGTCGCGTCTGGACCGAGCATTCCCTGAACGCTCTCTTGGTTCCCGATTGGAGCTCGTTCGCTCGAGAGTTCCGACCGTACCGTAATGGGCACATCATTGCAGGCTCGGTCATACGGTCGTCCTCTCGAGGGAACCACATCCATGGCTACCGTCGAGACCGTCCTGTCGTCGATCTTCAGTACGGTTCCCGAACTGCACTCCGGCCAACTCGGGCTGCTGTCGGGCGTTCTTGTCGCCCTCCTCTACTGGCACGGCTACCGGCGATCGTCGCTCGCCCTCCTGACCGCGTTCTACCTGCTGGCGCTCGGGGTCGTGCCCGCCGCTTCTCGCGGGTTGCTGGTGGTCCAATCAAAACCGTGGTACTTCTGCTCGCTTCTGGTCCTCACGTCGCTCAGTGCGATCGGTGGTCATCTCGCGTACAGCCGGATCGGTCGCTCGAGTCGGCCGCAGGTGCCGGAGGTCGAACAGCGCGAGATCTAGCGGTCTCGTTCTGGCACGTGATGACCCGTTCTGTCAAAGACGAACCGTCGCCGGCCATAGTGGCAGACGACCTCTTATATTTCATCGGGGATTCGAACCGCGAGGACTCGAATCCTCTCGTCCTCTGGGTTCGAACCGCCGAGGATATTTCGCGCTCACGGTGTTGTTCGCGCGAAAATAGTCCCGGGCGGATTCGAACCGCCGTCATGGGCTTACTTCCGTGACGGCCTAAACCGGACACGTCCAAAGGCCCATATGATTGGCCACTACACCACGGGACTTCTCAGATCATTCGCCATCCCGCGAGCCTCGCAAATCAGTACAGATTTGCTCACCACAACGGGACTTCAGTCGCATGGTAGACTGCCGTCGCACAATAATGTTACTTTTCGGCGGCAGCCGATACGGCTCTCTGTCACTCTTCGGTGCGCCGATGACAGGTCCGACAGAGCACGACCACGGTGTCTATCGTGTGTGTCTTCGACGTGCTCGAGATCGAACGGGTGACAGATGATCGCCGGCCGATTTCGACCGAGTTCCTCGTCTTTACTCCACAGTGGCGATACTCGTGGTCGAAAACAGGACTGCAGGTAGCCGACTTACAGGTACCCTTCTTCAGCCAGCCGCTCGATACCCTCCTCGAGTCGCTCCTCGCTCGCGGCGTAGGAAATTCGTGCGTAGCCGGGCGTGCCGAACGCGCTGCCGGGGACGGTCGCGACGTGGGCGTCTTCGATTGCGCCTTCACACCAGGCCTGATCATCGTCGTCAACCGGGAGCATCATGTAGAACGCGCCCTCCGGCACCGCCACGTCGACGTCGTGCTCGTCGAGCAGGTCGACGACCAGGTCGCGGCGCTCTTCGAAGGCCTCGACCATCTCCGCAACGGCGGCTTCGGTCTCGAGGGCCTCGAGTCCGGCGTGCTGGACGAAGTTGACGGCCGACGACACCGAGTGACTGTGGAGCTTGCCGGCCTGATCGACGAGTTCCTCGGGGCCGGCGAAGTAGCCAAGCCGCCAGCCGGTCATCGAGTAGGCTTTCGAGAAGCCGTTGACGGTGATGGTCCGATCTGCCATCCCCTCGAGCGTGCCCAGACTCGTCGGCGCGACGCCGTAGGTGATCTCCTTGTAGATCTCGTCGGAGATGACGGTGATGTCGTGCTCGACGGCCAGATCGCGGACGCCCTCGAGGGCGGCGTCGGAGTAGACCGCGCCGGTCGGGTTCGACGGCGAGTTGACGATCAGCAGTTCGGTGTCGTCCGAGACGGCGTCGGCGAGATCGTCGAGGGCGGGCTCCAGTTGGAACTCGTGGGAAGAGAGGTCGACGCGGGTCAGGTCGCCGCCGGCCATCTTCACCATCGCTTCGTAGGAGACCCACGCGGGGTCGAGCAGGGCGACCTCGTCGCCGTCCTGAATCAGCACCTGGACGATCTCGTAGAGGGCCTGCTTCGCGCCGGGCGTGACGATGATTTCGTCGGCGGTGTGCTCGAGGCCGTCGTCGGCCAGTTTGTCGGCGATCGCTTCGCGAAGCTCGAGGATGCCGGCGGAGGTGGTGTATCCGGTGTGGCCGGCGTCCATCGCGTCTTGGCCCGCTTCGATGATGTTCTCGGGCGTGGGGAAGTCGGGCTCGCCGACGGAGAGGTCGACGACGTCCGCGCCCTCGGCCTCGAGTTCGGTGGCGAGCGCGGAGATGGCGAGCGTTGCGGACGGTTCGACTCGGGTTACGCGGTCGGTGAATTCCATCGTCATTGTGGATCGGAAGGATTCGTGGGACTGGGGTCGGGGAGTTCGTCGACGAGGTCGAGCGCGCCGTCGACGGCCTTGGCTGCGTTCTCGACGCGCTCGCGCGCTTCGGCGGCGGACATGCCGGGCCCCGTCACGCCGAGGGTCACGGGCGTGTCGCGCTCGAGACTCACGTCGGAGAGTCGCTGGGCAGTGGCGTCGGTGATCACCTGGTCGTGGTCGGTGTCGCCGGTGATGACGGTGCCGACGACGGCGACTGCGTCGACCTCGTCGCGGCGGGCGAGCCGGTCGGCCGCCAGTGGCGCGTCGTAGGCCCCCGGGACGTGGACGGTCTCGTACACCTCGGCACCCGCTGTGGTGGCCGCCTCGAGCGCTTCCTGCTCCATCTGCTCGGTGATCGGTCGGTTGAACTCCGCGACCACCAGTCCGAGCGAGGTCATAGGCGAGCGGTGGGGAGGGCGGGTAAAAGAGGTACCGTTCTCGGGCGACTACGCGCCGACGCACCGCCGCCGGATCGAACCTAAATATATCCGTTGACTGATCACGAAACGCTCGTCTGACGGCGTTACGACGCGTCTTCGCTTTGAACCGTCACGCTCCCGTTCGTCGTCTCGATACGAACCGTCCGCGTTCCGTCGCCGAGTGTCGTCTCGACGTCCCCCTCGCTCGAGACGTCCGAACCGTCGAATCCCGCTATCGACACGTCGCCGTTCGTCGTCGAGACGGTGACCGTCGCGTCGAGCGACGGCGGCGCGCGAACCGTCACGTCCCCGTTGGTGCTGTCGACGGTCAGATCGCCGCCGTCCGCCGCGAGAGTGGCGTCGATGGTGCCGTTTGTCGTCTCCGCACGCACGTCACCGCTGACCTCGGCCGCGTGGATCGTCCCGTTCGTGCTGTCGGCGACGAACCCGCCGTCGACGCCCTCGACATCGATTCGGCCGTTCGTCGTGTCCGCGACCAGTTCGCCCGCCACGTCGCGTACCTCGATGTCTCCGTTGGTCGTCTTCGCACGCGCGAGCCGGATTCCCGCCGGAACCGCGGCCTCGAGGTCCAGCTTGGAATCCGGACCGATGAGGAACGGCGTCTCGTCTCGGTTCGTTTTCACCGTGAGGCGACCGTCGCTCCGGTCGGTCTCCAGGGTCAGCGACTCGAGGGCGTCCTCGGTCGGAGCGGCTTTGCGGCCTCGAATCTCGATTCCGTCTCTCTGCCTTCCCTCGACGGTAACGGAGCCGTTCTCGGCGACCAACGAGAGCGCCTCGAGATCGTCGGTCCCGTAGGTCTTCGTCACGGTCTCCGTCGCCCCCCTTCCGGTCGCGAGACAGCCGGCGAGCGATCCAATCACTCCGAGGCACCCCCCAGTGAGGAGCCGGCGTCGCGAAACGTCGCGTTGCATACACGTGGCTGTGGACGGTCACCGAGTTATAAAGCATCATCCGATTTCCAGGACAGGTGCTCTACACCAAGATTTTTATAGGAAGAGCGGCCGCTCGGCGATCGACCGGGCCGTTTGAGAATTCTTAAGCGCGGGCGACGGCAACCGGCGCGCAATGACGACGTTACGAACGCCGGGACCGACGATCGGCGTCGTCGGCGGAGGACAGCTTGGACGGATGCTCGCCGAGGCGGCCGCGCCGCTGGGCGTCGACGTGATCGTCCTCGACCCGACGACGGACTGTCCGGCCGCGCCGGTGGCCCGCGACCAGCTCGTCGCCGAGTTCGACGATGAAGACGGGATCCGCGACCTCGCCGAGCGGGCGGACGTGCTCACGTTCGAAATCGAGCTCGCAGACCAAGACGTGATGGCGCGCGTCAGCGAGGAGACCGGGACGCCCGTTCACCCGGACCCGTCGACGCTCGAGACCATTCACGACAAACTCGTCCAGAAGCGCGAACTCGAGGACGCCGGCGTTCCGGTGCCGCCGTTTCGCGCGGTCGACGACGCCGACGACATTCGTACAGCGATCGACGACTACGGCGCGCCTGTGATGCTCAAGGCCCGGACCGGCGGCTACGACGGCCGTGGCAACGTCCCCGTCGAGTCGAAAGCCGAGGCCGAAGCCGCCCTCGAGTCGGTCGCCGGCCCCGCGATGGTCGAGTCGTTCGTCGACTTCGAGCGCGAGGTCTCTGTCATCGCGGTCAAGGGCGAGGACGAGATCGCGACCTTCCCGCTCGGGGAAAACGTCCACGAAGAGGAGATCCTCCGGGAGACGATCGTCCCCGCGCGCTCGAGTGAGGCCGTCACCGAGCGCGCTCACGCGGTCGCGCGCGACGTGCTCGAGGTGATGGATGGACGCGGCGTCTACGGGATCGAACTGTTCGAGACGAGCGCGGCGCAAAGCGCCTCGGACGACTCGAGCGGGCAGGGCCCGCGAAAAAGCGAGGGCGAGATTCTACTCAACGAGATCGCACCGCGTCCGCACAACTCCGGCCACTGGACGATCGAGGGGGCGGAGAGCTCCCAGTTCGAACAGCACGCCCGGGCAGTCCTCGGCTGGCCGCTCGGCTCGACCGACCTGCGCTCGCCGACGGTCTCGAAGAACCTGCTCGCCGACGTCGACGAGGAGCGACCCGCGCAACTGGGCGATATCGACGCCATCCTCGAGACGCCCGGCGCGAACCTCCACTGGTACGGCAAGCGCCAGGCCCGGCCCCTGCGGAAAATGGGGCACGTAACGCTCTCGGGCGGCGACGCGGACGCCTCAGTCGACGATCTGCTCGAGACCGCGCGCGACCTCGAGGACGCGGTCACGTTCCGATCGTAACGTCGCTCGATCGCAAGCCGCCCCGGGCTCGCGGCCCGTTTGCCACTGTTTGAAGTCGCTCGCCCGACCACGACCAGACATGAGCGACAGCGTCTCAGACTTGATCGATCGCCTGCACGACGAAGCCGATCAGGACCGCCCGGCCGAGGAAACTCCCGACGTGGGAATTGTGATGGGCAGTGACTCCGACCTCGAGACGATGATGACCGGTGGCAAACGGCGCGGAGCCTACGACGCGTTCGTCGACGAACTCGGCTTCGCCGAACAGACGGACTACGCGAGCGCGCCCGCTGAGCGCTTTACGTTCGAGACCTACGTCACCTCCGCCCATCGCACGCCCGACTTAATGTCGGCGTACGCCGAAACGGCCGAGGATCGCGGCCTCGAAGTGCTCATCGCCGGCGCGGGCGGCAAGTCTGCGGATCTGCCGAACATGACCGCGTCGATCGCGTACCCGCTGCCGGTCATCGGCGTTCCGGTCCAGGAGAAGTCCGTCGACAGCGTTATCGGAATGCCGACCGGCGCACCGCTGGTCGCGGTCGACGCGGGCAAGTCGTTTAACGCCGCATTATCGGCCGCCCAGATCCTCGCTCGACAGCACGACGCGGTCCGCGAGCGACTGGTCGAGTACCACGAGACTCTGCGCGCGGGCGTCGGAAACGTTTCTCGAGAGCTCCACGACGGCGGGACGCCGGCGTTTCGACAGCGCGACTGACGGAACGCAGCGCGAACCGATCAGCTCGCCTCTCTCGTCCGGTGATGGCACGGTCGGTCGAATCCGTTCGCGAGAGAAGCGGTCTCGGTCCCACCCGCGTATCGAGTCGTTTCCGCCTCGAGTAAGATCGTATTTCCGGCCCGGTCACGCTTCAATCGGCTATATATAGTTTAAGGTGATTATTTACGAGGGTCGGCTCAAGCTGAAATCGCGATACGGGACCGCGTGCCCCGGAAAAACGAAGAATCAACCCTTATATGCATGCGGTTTGAAGCTCCGAACGTTACCGAGATGAATGATTGGATCGCCATCGGGGCGCTGGCGCTCGTCGGGGTACTGATACCGTTCAGCATGATGGCGGTATCGTATCTCCTGCGGCCCACCGTGCCCGAAACGAGCAAACGCGCCACCTACGAGAGTGGCGAGATTCCGACCGGCGGCACGCGCATCCGGTTCAACATCCAGTACTACATGGTTGCGCTTCTGTTCGTCGTCTTCGATATCGAGACCGTCCTCTTGTTCCCGTGGGCGGTCGCCTATCAAGATGCGCTCGCCGCTGATATCCCGCTGGTCCGCGCGCTCGGGCCAATGTTGTTGTTCGTCGCCATCCTGCTCGTCGGACTCGCGTGGGCGTGGCGCAAGGGCGCGGTACAGTGGGCACGGACACCCCGCCAGCTGGAGACAGACAGACTATGAGCAGCGATCAACCACGCCAATCGATTCACAGCAGCACCGCACCGTCGACGGACACCCGCGACTCGCGGATCGGCGAGGGTGCCGACGACCGATTCAACTCCAAGCTTCGCGAAGCCTTCGGTTCGACCCCGTTCATTCTCACGAAGTTCGACAAGTTCATGAACTGGGTCCGGGGCAACTCGATGTTCATGCTGCAGTTCGGGATCGCGTGTTGCAGCATCGAGATGATGCACACCTACGCGATCAAACACGACCTCGACCGCTTCGGCGCTGGGGTTCCGCGCGCGTCACCGCGCCAAGCCGACGTGATGATCGTCCCCGGGACGATCGTCTCGAAGTTCGGCCCGCGCATGAAGCGAGTCTACGACCAGATGCCCGAACCCAAGTTCGTCGTCGGGATGGGGTCGTGTACGATCTCCGGCGGCCCCTTCCAGGAGGGATACAACGTCGTCAAGGGTGCCGAAGAGATCATTCCCATCGACATCCACGTCCCCGGCTGCCCGCCGCGGCCGGAGGCGCTCGTCTACGGCATCGCCAAACTCCAAGAGCGGATCCGCAACGGCGAGTCGACCCCCGTCGTCGTCAAACCGTACGAACTCGAGGAGTTCGGCGACCTGCCGAAAGACGAACTCGTCCAGAAACTCGCCGACGATATCGACGAAGATGACCTCGTTATGCGCTACAACTGGGCTGATTCACCATGAGCACGGGACTCGAGCGAGAGCAGCGGCCGCCGATCGAGGTCTCGGAGGACGACCTCGAGGCAATCATCGGTGATCGCGCGCTCGCGCGAGACGATCACCTGAACGCCCCCGGCTTCGTCATCCGACCTGACGACGTGCAGGAGGTGCTCACGGACCTCCGGGACGAGGCCGGATTCGACCACCTTGCTAACCTCACCGCCCAGGAGTATTCGGATCGCTACGAGTCGATCTACCACCTCCGGAAGTACGCCGACCCGACCCAGGGGGTAAGCGTCGTCGTGCCAACGACCACCGACGAGCCGGTCAGTCAGACCGCCGAACCGGTGTTCCGGACCGCCGACTGGCACGAGCGCGAGGCGTTCGACCTCGTCGGCATCGACTACGAGGGTCACCCCGATCCCCGACGGATTCTCCTGCCCGAGACCTGGCAGGGCCATCCGCTCTCGCGGGACTACGATCAGGAGAAACCCCAGATCGTCACCCTCACGGAGCACGCCAATCCGATCCGGCCGGACCACCGCGACGACGAGTCGGACACGATGTTCCTGAACATCGGTCCCCATCATCCGGCGACCCACGGCGTCCTCCACATCGAGACCGTTCTGGATGGCGAGACGGTCGTCGACGTCGACCCCGACATCGGCTACCTGCACCGCTGTGAGGAACAGATGTGCCAGCAGGGGACCTATCGGCATCAGATCATGCCCTACCCGGACCGCTGGGACTACGTCTCGGCCGGACTCTTGAACGAGTGGGCCTACGCGCGAACGGCCGAAGACCTCGCGGATATCGAGGTCCCCGACTACGCGCAGGTCATCCGGACGATGGGCGCAGAGCTCTGCCGGATCGCCTCGCACATGCTCGCACTCGCGACCTTCGCACTGGACGTCTACGGCGACTTCACCGCTATCTTCCAGTATGGCATGCGCGACCGCGAGGTCGTCCAGGACATCCTCGAGGATCTCACCGGCCAGCGGCTCATGTTCAACTACTTCCGGCTGGGCGGGGTCGCCTGGGACCTCCCCGAGCCCCGCGCGGAGTTCATTGAGAAGACGCGGGACTTCCTCGATGGGCTCCCCGCCAAGGTCGACGAGTACCACAATCTGCTCACCAGCAACGAGATCTTCCAGATCCGAACCCACGACACCGGCATCTTAGAGCCCGACGTGGCCAAACAGTACGGCTGTACCGGCCCCGTCGCTCGGGGTTCGGGGATCGACTACGACCTCCGCCGAGACGATCCGTACGGCTACTACGACAACCTCGAGTGGGACGTGGTCACCGAGGACGGCTGTGACAACTACAGCCGCGTCCTCGTACGCATGCAGGAAGTCGAGGAGTCCGCGAAGATCATCGAACAGTGTCTCGACTTGCTCGAGGACTGGCCCGAAGACGAACGAGAGGTACAGGCCAACGTGCCGCGAACGCTGAAGCCGGACGCAGACTCTGAGATCTACCGCGCCGTCGAGGGCGCGAAGGGCGAACTCGGGATCTACATTCGCTCGGACGGGACGGACAAACCCGGCCGATTCAAGATTCGGAGTCCGTGCTTCCACAACCTCGCGGCACTGCCTGAGCTGTCCGAAGGCGAGTACGTGCCGGACCTAATCGCGTCGCTGGGCAGCCTCGACATCGTCCTCGGGGAGGTGGACCGATAGTATGTCCGGGGTACAGACCGCGGCTGCGGTTGCCGCGACGTCGGCGGTACCACTTCAGGATACGGTCTTGCTCCCCGAACGGATCGGTGAGCTGACCGGTCTCGACGGATTCGGGCTCGGCGGCGAACTGCTCGCGGCGTTCATCGCGGCCGCCCTCGTCGGGACACTAATGCTCACGATGACCGGCGTCGCAGGGCCGTGGGCAAAGCGGAAGATCACCGCCGCTTTTACCGACCGAATCGCGGTCAATCGGCTCGGGCCGGCGGGCATCCTCATTATCGTCGCCGACGCCGTCCGACTCCTCTCGAAGGAGTTGGTCGTCCCCGAGAACGCGGATCGACCGGCCTACGACCTTGCACCGATCGTCGTTGCGGGCTCGGCGCTGCTTGGGTTCGCCGTGATCCCGATGGGAAGCGGCATTCAACTCGCCGACCCCGAAGTCGGGCTCGCATACGTCTTTGCGGTCTCGGGCATCGCGAGTCTGGGGCTGGTGATGGCCGGCTACGCATCGTCAAACAAGTACTCGCTGATCGGCGGGCTTCGGGCGGTGGCACAGAACATCGCCTACGAGATCCCGCTCGTCGTCACCGGGATGTCGGTCGTGATCTTCGCCGGTACCTTACAGATGGGCGAGATCGTGGCAGCACAGCACGAGACGCTGGTGGAGATCGCGGGTATCTCGATTCCAACGTGGTACGCGCTGGTCAACCCCTTCGCGTTCGTTCTATTCCTCGTCGCGAACTTCGCGGAGGTCGGGCGCAACCCCTTCGACACGCCGGAGGCACCGACCGAGATCGTCGCGGGGTATCAGACCGAGTACTCCTCGGTCTATTTCGTGCTGATCTATCTCGGAGAGTTCCTCCACATCTTCCTCGGCGGTGCGATCATCGCGACAATTTTCCTCGGCGGCCCAGCCGGTCCGGGGCCGGCGGCACTCGGCATCGTCTGGTTCCTCATCAAGATCTGGGCGGTGTTCCTCGCGACGCAGTGGCTGCGCTCGGCGGTGCCACGCGTTCGTATCGACCAACTGATCGAGATCGGCTGGAAGGGACTGCTCGTCCTCTCCTTTGCCAATCTCATCCTGACCGCAGCGGTTGTGGGGCTGATAGCATGATCGGGATACTCAAATCGATGGCAACGACGATGAAGCATGCGCTAGACGGCTCCACCTTCACGGTGGAGTATCCGGAGACCGCACCCGACGTTTCGCCGCGCTTTCGCGGCGTCCACAAGTTCAGTCAGGAGCGGTGTATCTGGTGTCGGCAGTGTGAAAACGTCTGTCCGAACGACACGATTCAGATCGTCACGAACGATCAGCGACAGGGCGAACAGTACAACCTCCACATCGGACAGTGCATTTACTGCCGGCTCTGCGAGGAGGTCTGTCCCGTCGACGCCATCCTGCTGACGGAGAATTTCGAGTTCACCGCGGACACGAAACACGACTTCGTCTACAACAAAGAGCAGCTGAAAGCAGTACCGTGGTACAAGGATATCGACCCGCTGGCCTCGCGCGAACCAGATCGAGGCGCGTGGGTCGGCGAGGGCGAAGGAGAGGTCGACTACCAGTAACGGGTCCGCCCGTCCCGCAAACGGGCACTATCAACAAACCATGAACTACGAGCTGATCGCGTTCGCGCTGTTCGCGTTCGTCACGCTTTCCAGCGCGGTGGGTGTCGTACTCGTGCAGGACCCGTGGCATTCGGCGCTCCTGCTGGGTGTGGCGCTGCTCAGCGTGGCGGCCCACTACGTGATGCTGGCGGCGGAGTTCGTCGCCATGATGCAGGTTCTCGTCTACGTTGGCGGGGTCCTCGTCCTTATCACGTTCGCCGTAATGCTGACCCAGCGCGACTCCGACGCCGATACAGAGGTGGTACAGGCATGACGACCGGACCGAAACTCCGGCTCGGCAAACCGCTCGTTCCGGGGTTACTCGCCGTCGGATTGTTCGCCGTGATGGCGCTCATCGCGTTGAACACGACGTTCGAGCCGATGACGCAGGCCGCGGGGGCCGGCTTCCCCGACGATATCTCGATTACGGCCGAACTCGGCTACGCGTTGTTCGGCTTCGACGAGTTGCAGACGGTCGGCGGTACCGAACCGTTCCTCGCCGCCGTCTTGCTCGTCGCGGTCGCGCTCGACGCCGCACTCGACGCCGCGCTCGTCCTCGCGAAACGCGAGGAGGGCGGCGAACCCGTCGCCGCACTCTCGTCGACCGGCGAGGCCTCGAGCACCACCGAGGGAGCGGAACCAGCCGTTGCCGACGGCGGTGAGCGGTCTGCGAGCGGATCGCAACCCTCGTCGGAGCGTCGATCCGATGGTGGGAGATCCGAGACAGGAGGTGAGAGCCGATGACCGTCGACGTGCAGTACTACGTGCTGCTGTCGATGGCGCTGTTCTGTATCGGCCTATTCGGTATTCTGACGCGTCGTAACGCACTGTTGTTCCTGATGTCCGTCGAACTGATGTTGAACGCGGCGAACGTCAACCTGATCGCGTTCGCGTTCTATCACGGCAACCTCACGGGCCAACTCTTTGCGCTGTTCACGATGGCGCTGGCCGCCGCCGAGGTGGCCGTCGGACTCGGGATCATCCTGGTGCTGTACCGCAACTTCCGTGACGTCGACGTCACGGTTCCAACGACGATGAGGTGGTAAGATGGCAGCGACAGCAACAGGACCGTTCGGATTTGCACCGGCGATCGCAGTGCTCCCGCTCGTGGCCTTCGCCGTCACGCTGCTGTTCGGGAAACACCTGCCGAAGAAAGGGGCGCTTCCCGGTATCATCGCGACAGCGGGCTCGCTCCTGCTATCGCTCGTGATGTTCGCAAGCGTCGCGGGCGGAAACGCACATCACGCGACGCTGTACGAGTGGACAGCCGGCGCGGCCACCAGCGCGACGAACGCCGAGGGGATCGCCTTCTCGTTCGGCGTGCTGATCGACCCGCTCTCGGCGCTTATGCTGGTAATCGTCTCGCTGGTCGCCCTGCTCGTCCACGTGTTCAGTCTCGGCTACATGAATGCCGAAGGGGAGACCGGGCTGCGGCGGTACTACGCCGAACTCGGCCTCTTTACCTTCAGCATGCTCGCGTTCGTCTTCGCTGATAACCTGCTGATGGCGTTCATGTTTTTCGAGCTCGTCGGGCTGTGTTCGTACCTGCTGATCGGGTTCTGGTTCCGCACGGAATCGGCCCCCTCGGCCGCGAAGAAGGCGTTCCTCGTCACCCGTTTCGGTGACTACTTCTTCCTGGTCGGGGTCGTCGCCATCGCGGCGACGTTCGGCACGGTCGGCTTCGCCGGCGAGGAGTCGTTCGTCACCGCCGCGGAGACGGCAATCGACGACGGCGCGACGCTGTTCGGCTTCGACGCCCAGACGTGGGTGACGATCACCGGGTTGCTCGTGCTGGGCGGAGTGCTTGGCAAGTCCGCGCAGTTCCCGTTCCACACCTGGCTGCCCGACGCGATGGAGGGTCCGACGACCGTCTCCGCGCTCATCCACGCGGCGACAATGGTTGCGGCCGGCGTCTACCTCGTCGCGCGGATGTACGGCTACTACGCGCTTTCCCCGACCGCGCTGGCGATCATCGCCTTCGTCGGCGGCTTCACCGCGCTCTTTGCCGCGACGATGGGCGTCGTCAAAGACGATATCAAGCAGGTGCTGGCATATTCGACGATCAGCCAGTATGGCTACATGATGCTCGGACTCGGCGTCGGCGGCTACGTCGCCGGGGTCTTCCACCTGCTGAACCACGCCTTCTTCAAGGCGCTGCTGTTCCTCGGTGCCGGAGCCGTCATCATCCTCATGCACCACGAACAGGACATGTGGGAGATGGGTGGCTTAAAGGAGAAGGCACCGATCACCTACTACACGTTCCTCGCCGGCGCGCTCGCGCTCGCGGGGATCGTCCCCTTCTCGGGCTTTTGGTCGAAAGACGAGGTGCTGTTCGACGCGCTCGCGGTCGGTTTGGAGCAGCCCGTGATCCTCGCGGCCTACGCGATGGGTCTCGTGGCGGTGTTCTTCACCGGCTTCTACACCTTCCGGATGGTCTTCCTGACCTTCCACGGCGAGCCCCGCTCGGAGACGGCCGAGGACCCCGAGTCGATCGGCTGGGCCATCAAGGTCCCGCTGCTCGCACTGGGCGTCCTCGCGACCGTCACCGGCCTCGCGAACATGGCTCCCGTCGCCGAACTGCTCCACCTCGATATCACCTGGCTCGAGTTCTGGCTCGATGGCGAGTACGGCCACGTCGAGGGACTGACCTACCACGCCTACCACGAGACGGTCGCCTTCGAGGAAGGTATGCTCGGCTCCGAGACGACCACCATGCTCGTGAGCGCGGGCCTCTCGCTTGGGCTGGCACTGGCCGGTGCGTTCGCGGCCCACACGCTGTACAACGTACCCGAGCCCGAACGGCATACGCGCAAGCTCGGCGGTGCGTACCGCGTCCTGAAGAGCAACTACTACCAGGACGAGTATCAGGTCTGGCTCGCCCGCGGCGTTACGCTCCCGGTGGCTCGAGCCGCCGACCGGTTTGATCAGACGGTCATCGACGGGATCGTCAACGGCACGTCGACGATCAGTCTCTTTGGTAGCGACTGGATGAAACGACTGCAGACAGGTATCGTGACTAACTACGCGGCGTTGCTGGTCGCCGGGTTTATCGGCTTACTGCTGATCCTCGGCGCTCTCGGAGGGTGGTTCGTATGATGATCGAAGCATTGATCGCGGTGACTCTGGTGGGCGCGCTGGTAACGTTCGTCGCGCCGAATCGTATCGCTGGCAAACTGGCCTTTGCGATCAGTCTCGTCCCGGCTGCGCTGTCGCTATGGCTGTTTAGCGCCTTCGACGGCAGCGGGAACGCCTTGCTCAATGGCGACCTCGCGTTCGAGTCGCAGACGGCGTGGCTCGAGGTTGGCGGATATACGATCTCGTGGTTCGTCGGCTTAGACGGGATCAGCCTACCGCTCGTCATTCTGACGACGATCCTCTGTACACTGGCGATCGTCAGCTCGTGGACGCCGATCGACGAGCGAGAATCGCAGTTCTACGGCCTGATCCTGTTCATCGAGGCGATGCTGATCGGCGTCTTCTCGGCGCTTGATTTCTTCCTGTGGTTCGTCTTCTGGGAGGCGGTCTTGATCCCGATGTACCTGCTGATCGGGATCTGGGGCGGTCCGCGCCGGAAGTACGCCGCGATCAAGTTCTTCGTCTACACGAACGTGGCGTCGCTGGTGATGTTTGGTTCCTTTATCGCGCTGGTTTTCGGGCTCGATGTCTCGTCCTTTGCACTGCCCGAGATCGCGACGGCGATGCTCGAGGGCGGCCCCGATGGTTTCGCCGGTCTTAGCGGATCGACGCTCGCTTCGGTGGTGTTTATCGGGATGTTCCTCGGCTTCGCGGTGAAGGTGCCCGTGGTGCCGTTTCACACGTGGCTGCCGGACGCCCACGTCGAGGCCCCGACGCCGGCGTCCGTGTTGCTGGCCGGCGTCCTGCTGAAGATGGGGACCTACGCCCTGCTGCGGTTTAACTTCACGATGTTCCCCGAGCAGGTCGAGACCTACGCGGTGCCGATCGCGGCGATCGCCGTTATCAGCGTCATCTACGGCGCGATGTTGGCGCTTGCCCAGACGGACCTCAAACGGATCGTCGCCTACTCGTCGGTCTCGTCGATGGGCTACGTTATCCTCGGCTTGGTCGCCTACACCCAGTTCGGGGTCGGCGGTGCGACGTTCCAGATGGTCTCCCATGGCCTCATCTCGGGGCTGATGTTCATGGCCGTCGGCGTCATCTACAACGCCACCCACACCCGGATGGTCACCGACATGTCCGGGCTGGCAGACCGGATGCCGATCGCGGTCGGCGTCTTGATCGCCGGCGCGTTCGGCTACATGGGGCTGCCACTGATGTCCGGTTTCGCCGCCGAGTACTTCATCTTCTTCGGCGCGTTCGGCTCCGATCTGCTCGCGTACTCGCCGCTGTTTACGGCGCTTGCGATGTTCGGCATCGTCCTCGTCGCCGGCTACCTTCTGTTCGCGCTCCAGCGGACGGTCTTTGGCCCGTATCGACTCGAGACCGACTACGAAGTGGGCCGCGCGCCCGTCCACGACGTGGCGTCGATGATCGTCCTGCTAGGACTGATTATCGCGCTCGGCGTGGCCCCCGATCTGATCTTCAACATGATAACTGACGCGATCGATCCGATTATTCACGGACAGGGAGGTGGGCTCTGATGGCGGTCGTGCAACTCCCCGAGTGGACGGCGCTCGCACCGGCCCTGATCCTGGCAGGGACGGCGATCGTCCTGTTCCTGCTAGACAGCAGTAGTCCGCGCTCGACGAACCGTCCGCTGCTCGCCGGCACCGCCGTCGTCGGTTCGCTGGCCTCGCTGGCCGTCGCCGTCTGGTTCACCGCCGCCGGCGTCGGCGCGACGGGGATCGAGAACTACGGCGTCATCGATCTCATGGGCGGTCAGTTCATCGTCGACCGGCTAGCGCTGTACTTCATGATCATCATCGCGACTGTCACCGCGCTTGTCGCGGTCGCGAGCTACGACTACCTGCGGGATCACTCCTACCAGGCCGAGTACTACTCGCTGATGATCCTCGCTGCGACCGGGATGTCGATGATGGCGGCCTCGAACAGCCTCGTGACGATCTTCATCGCCCTCGAGCTGACGAGCCTGCCGTCGTACGCGCTGGTCGCGATCCTAAAGGACAACCGCGGCAGCGTCGAAGCGGGCCTGAAATACTTCCTGATCGGCGCGCTGTCCTCGGCGATCTTCGTCTACGGCGTCTCGTTGGTCTACGGCGCGACCGGCTCGTTGCGACTCCCGGACATCGCGACGGGACTGCAAAACGCCGGCGAGATGGGTGGCCTGCTCGGACTGGGCATCCTGATGCTGATCGGCGGGATCGCGTTCAAGACCGCGAGCGTGCCGTTTCACTTCTGGGCCCCGGAGGCCTACGAGGGTGCGCCCGCGCCAATCTCGGCGTTCCTCTCCTCGGCCTCAAAGGCCGCCGGCTTCGTGCTCGCGTTCCGCGTGTTCACGACGGCGTTCCCGATCGAGGCGACGACCGACGTCATCGGCGTCGAGTGGACGTGGGCGTTCGTGATCCTCGCGCTCGTCACGATGACGGTCGGCAACTTCGCGGCGGCGACCCAGGAGAACGTCAAGCGGATGCTTGCCTACTCCTCGATCGGCCACGCCGGCTACGTGCTGATCGGGCTCGCGGCCCTCTCTACCGAGGCCAGCGAGCTCGTCATGGGTGCGGCCATGATGCACCTGCTCGTCTACGGCTTCATGAACACGGGCGCGTTCCTGTTCGTCGGCCTGGCCGAGTACTGGGGCGTCGGCCCCCGGTTCGAGGACTACAACGGCCTCGCGAAGCAGGCACCCGTCGCCTGCGCCGCGATGGCCGTCTTCATGTTCAGCCTTGCGGGTATTCCGCTGTTCGGCGGCTTCTGGAGCAAGTATCTTCTCTACACCGCGACGCTCAAAGCGGCCGCGGACAACGCGGTCTTGCTCGTCCTCGCCGGCGCGCTCGTCGTCAACAGCGCGCTGTCGCTGTACTACTACTCGCGGCTGGTCAAAGCGCTCTGGATCGAGGACCCGATTCTCGACCGAGACCGGCTCGCCCAGCCGATCGGGCTCTACGCGGCGGTCGTCGTCGCTGCGGTGATCACGGTCCTCATCCTGCCGGCGTTCGGTCTGATCGAAGACGCCGCGATCGAGGCGGCCACCGCGGTCGTCGCTTGAGAGAGACCCGGTAGCTTTTACCCGTCGCGGTCGCAAGCCGCGATAAATGGTTTTCTGGCTCGTGCTCGGCTGTGGGACCATTTGCCGGCAGGTCACCGAGCGGCTGTCCGGGCGCGACGGCGGGCGAGTGCTCGCCATCACCGACGATGAGAGCGTCGTCGAGACGCTGCGCGACGAGAGCATCCCGGCTCGACGCGCCGATCCCGCCGATCCGGCGGCCATTGCGACCGTCGATACGCCGGACGTGGTCTTCGTCGCCGGCGACCGCACCGACGTCAATCGAGCCGCGCTCGAGGCCGCCAGAGATCGGTTTCCCGACGCGTCGATCGTGGCTTACACGGGCGGCAACGCGACCGCGGCCGATCGCGAGCGGTTTGACGACCTCGCCGACCGCCTCATCGACCCGTCGCTGGCCATCGCCAATCGGGTGCTCGAGGACGCCGCGAGCCCGTCGGCCGAGGCCGCCATCGAACTCCGGGGGCTGCTGTCCTCGATCGACGGGCGGCTCGCGGTCGTGGCCCACGACAATCCGGACCCGGACGCCATCGCCAGCGCGGTGGCGCTGGTCGACGTCGCCGAATCGGTCGGGATCGACGCCGACGCCTGTTACTTCGGCGACATCTCCCACCAGGAGAACCGGGCGATGGTCAACCTGCTCGATCTCGACCTGCGCAACGTGGATCACGACGAGTCGCTCGAGGAGTACGCGGCGTTCGCGCTCGTCGATCACTCGCGACCCGGCGTCAACGACCAATTGCCCGAGGACCTCTGCCCAGACATCGTCATCGACCACCACCCGCCCCGGGGGCCGGTCCCCGGTGAGTTCGTCGACCTTCGTCAGGGAGTCGGCGCGACCAGCACCGTCCTGACCGAGTACGTCGATCGGTTCGATCTCGCGTTCGATCCGTCGACGGCGACGGCGCTTTTGTACGGCATTCGAGTCGATACGAGCGACTTCACGCGAGAGGTCTCGCCCACCGACTTCCGGGCCGCGTCGCGCCTGTATCCCCACGTCGATACGTCGCTCTTGCGCCAGATCGAACAGCCCTCGCTCGAGGGCGACACCCTCGAGACGATCGCGCGCGCGATCAAGAATCGCGACCAGCGCGACTCGGTCGCCGTCGCCAGCGTTGGCCGGATCAGTGACCGCGACGCGTTGCCGCAGGCGGCAGACCAGTTACTCGCGATGGAGGGCGTCGAGACGACGCTCGTCTTCGGGTTCGACGACAAGATGGTGTTTCTGTCTGCCCGTTCGCGAGCGGCGGACGTCGACCTCGGCGAGACGCTCCGAGACGCGTTCGATCAGATCGGCAGCGCCGGCGGCCACGCCGACATGGCCGGCGCGCAACTCGAGATCGGTGTTCTCGGCAGCGCCGACACCGAGGCGGAGATCGAGTCGATCATCAGCGTCGTCGAGGAGGTCATCATGGACCGGTTCTACGAGGCACTCGAGACGCGGCCGGGCGTTCCGGTCGGGGCGTACACGCAGACTAGCGAATGGCTGTTCACCCAGCGCGGCGAGGGCGACGACGGCGAGTCCGCCTGAATCGGGGTCGACGCCATAACAGTATTTTTGCGCGCGGCTCTCGTTCGGTGCGATATGGAGGTCGTGTCGGACCGGACGAAGCCCCGAGTCAAAGACTACATGACACGCGACGTAGCGACGGTGTCGCCCGACGAGACCGTCGACGAGGTCGCGACGCGGATCGACGAGAGCGAGGAGCACAGCGGCTTTCCCGTCTGCGACCGCCGCCGCGTCGAGGGGTTCGTTAGCGCCCGCGACCTGTTGCTCGCCGACGACGGCGATCCGATTTTCAAGGTCATGGCGACCGATCTACTGGTCGCCCACCCCGACATGAAAGTAAACGACGCCGCCCGGGTCATCCTTCGGTCGGGCATCCAGAAGCTCCCCGTCGTCGACGACGCGGGCAACCTCGTAGGGATCATCTCCAACGCCGACGTTATTCGCAGTCAGATCGAGCGCGCGACCCCCGAGAAGGTCGGGAAGCTGATGCGGACCTTAGAGCAGATCCACGAGATCGAGCTATCCGAAGAACGGCGCACGATCGCCCTCGCCGAGCTCACCCCCACGCAGGGACGGGTCTACGCCGACGAACTCGAGGGGCGGCGCTACGAACTCGAGCGGGGGCTGGCCGAACCCCTGGTGGTCATCGATAACGACGGGACGCTCCTGTTAGCTGACGGCCACCACCGCGTGCTTGCGGCCGATCGGCTCGGGATCGACGAGATGGACGCCTACGTCATCGTGGTCGACCACGAGATCGATCTCGGGATGGCCCGCACGGCGGAGAAGGAGGACTTAGAGCGGATCGACGATATCGACATCGTCGACTACGCGCGCCATCCGCTGGTGCAGACGACGAAGCGACTCCAGTCCGACGAAGCGGGCACCGAAACGGAGTGAGCGCCCCGTTTCGGGCCCCGCCTGCGACGCCGTCGCACGTTCTCCGCGAATGGACGGTCAGCGCCGTCGACCGCTGGAGAGGGTTTTCCGTCTCCGCGCGGTACCTCGCTCGATGGCTGGATCACGCACACCCGACCGCGTCCTCATCGCCGGTGCGAGCGGCGCGACCGGACAGGAACTCCTCTCCGTCCTGCGGCCGACCGACCTCGCCGTCCGCGCGACGACGCGGTCGTACGCGAACGTCGACACGCTCGAGCGCCACGGGGCGGACGAGGTGCTGGTGGCCGACTTCTTCGAATCGGCCGACGCCGTCGCGGCGGTCGAGGATTGTGACATCGTCTGCTGTGCGCTCGGTACACCACCGAGCTTCCGCCACGTGACCGGCGGGAAACTGGTCGACCGGACCGGCGTCGTCAACCTCGTGACCGCCGCGGTGGCCGAGGAGGTCTCTCATTTCGTCTTCGAGAGCGCGATCGGCGTCGGGAACTCGAAGGCGGGGATGCCGTTCCCGGCTCGGCTCGTGGTTCGGGGCTCGCTGTCGGCGAAACGCGACGCCGAGACGGCGCTGCGACGGTCCGGGCTACAGTATACGATCGTCCGGCCGGGACGGCTCACGAACGAACCGCCGACCGGCGAAGTCGTCGTCGGTGAGGGCGGCGACTCCGTCTCGGGGTCGATTCCACGAGCCGACGTCGCCCGTGTCATGGCCGCCGCGCCGTTTACCCCCGACGCCCGCAACCGAACGCTCGAGGTTGTCAGCCGCGACGGGCTGTCAGGAACCCCGACAAACGTCGTCTCCGTCGATTGGGCCGACGATCGACTCACGGCCGCGGGCGAACGCCGCCGACTCTGACCACCACACGCCCGACGGGCGGCTGGTTCTCACTGCGGTCGATTGCGCCCGAACCTTCATTGCGTTGTCGGCAAATATTACGACCATGTACGACGAGGACGATCTCGAGGAGATTCGCGACGCCGGCGAGCGGTGGGAGGCCGAAACGCTCGATTCGGTCCTCGAGAGCCACGGCGAACGACGGGAGCGGTTCGCGACGGTGTCGAACCACGAGGTCGATCGCCTGTATACTCCCGACGACATCGCCGATCTGGACTACCTCGAGGATCTCGGCTTTCCGGGCGAGGAGCCCTACACCCGCGGGCCGTATCCGACGATGTATCGCGGGCGGACCTGGACCATGCGCCAGTTTGCCGGCTTTGGCACCGCCGAGGAGACCAACGACCGGTTTCACTACCTGATCGACGAGGGCCAGACTGGCCTCTCGGTGGCCTTCGACATGCCGTCGCTGATGGGTCTGGACTCGGACGACCCAATGAGCGAGGGCGAAATCGGGAAAGAGGGCGTCGCGGTCGATACGCTCCGAGACATGGAGATCCTCTTCGATGGGATAGATCTCGCCGAGATTTCGACCTCGTTCACGATCAATCCGTCCGCGCCGGTGATCTACGCGATGTACGTCGCGCTGGCCGACCGGCGCGGCGTCGCTCGCGGGACCCTTCGTGGGACCCTCCAGAACGACATGTTCAAGGAGTTCATCGCACAGAAGGAGTGGGTGATTCCGCCCGAACCCTCGCTTTCCCTCGTCACCGACGTCGTCGAGTTCAGCACCGCCGAGACTCCGAAATTCCACCCGATTTCGGTTTCGGGCTACCACATCCGGGAAGCCGGTTCGACGGCGGTACAGGAACTGGCGTTCACCCTCGCGGACGGCTTCGGCTACGTCGAGGACGCCGTCGAGCGAGGGCTCGCGGTCGATGACTTCGCGCCGCGGCTCTCGTTTTTCTTCAACTGTCACAACTCCTTTTTCGAGGAGATCGCGAAGTTCCGGGCGGCCCGTCGGATCTACGCGCGCGTAATGGACGACTGGTACGACGCCGAAGCCGACGAGTCCAAGCGCCTGAAGTTCCACACGCAGACGGCCGGCCAGTCGCTGACGGCCCAGCAGCCGCTGAACAACGTCGTCCGAGTGACGATTCAGGCGCTGGCCGGCGTCCTCGGCGGCACGCAGTCGTTACACACGAACAGCTTCGACGAGGCGCTGGCCCTGCCCGGCGAGAAGGCCGTCCGCGTCGCCCTGCGAACCCAGCAGATCATCGCCGAGGAGTCCGGCGCGGCCGACATTGTCGACCCGATGGGCGGCTCCTTCGCCGTCGAGGCGCTCACTGACGAGATCGAGCAGCGCGCGATGCGATACATCGAAGAAATCCGCGAACTGGGCGACGGCTCCGTCCGCGATGGCATCCTCCGCGGAATCGAGGAGGGCTACTTCCTCCGGGAGATTCAGGAGGCCTCCTACGAATACCAGGAGCGCGTCGAGCGCGGCGAGGAGGTCGTCGTCGGCGTCAACGAGTACACCTTAGCTGAGGACACCAGCCCCGAGGTCCTCCGGATCGACGAGACCACGGCCGAGCGGCAACTCGAGCGCCTCGAGTCGGTGAAAGAAGAGCGGGACGACGGGGCCGTGGAGGCGGCGCTCGAGGCACTGGGCGAGGCCTGCGAGCGCGACGAGAATGCGATGCCGTACATCGTGGACGCGGTGAAAGCCTACGCGACGATGGGCGAGATCATGAGCGTCTTCGAGGACCAGTACGGGGCCTACAGCGAGGAGATCGGGTTGGCCTGAGAAGACGAGAGCTCCACTTGTGCGGCCGCGGAGAACGCCGATCAGACAGCGTCCTCGTCGAACTGCGAGGCGGCCTCGACGACGAGCACGGCGGTCGCCAGCGCGGTTCCCATGGCGACGGCACCGTAGACGGCCAGCGTGAGCGGCGAAATGGGTACAACGACCGTGAGGAGCACGATCTCGGTGACGCCCAGCTGATCCGGCAGGGTCGCGCCAAGCACCGCGCCGAAGGCCGCCGTCGCGGCGATCAGCGCGAGGCCCAGGCTCGCGACGACGCCCCGGCCGGCAATCCGACGATCGTCCGACACGAGTCGCGGTACGTCGTCGCGGAAGTAGGTTTTTGCGCCCGGCCGATGAGAGCGCGCACATGGAAGAGAAGGAATTGTTCTTGCTCTTGCTGGTCGGCATCGCAGCACTGATGGCGGTGACCGGGTTGGTGCTCATCGTCAACTGAGCCCACCGGTGTCGGCGCTCAGACGACAGTCAGGTTTCGGGCGGCTCCCCTCGCGTGCGATCGTCCGTCTCGATCAGCCTGGCCGCGACGTAAGTCACGGTCGCCAACAGAATCATCGTCGTCACGAGGATGGTGAACTGGACCGTCGACTGGAGGAGGTCGAACCCCCACGGATTGAACAGCGCGAAGACGGCGACGAAAAAGCCGATGATCAGGAACGGGATCAGGTTGACTGCGAGGTCGAGCGCGATCTCCGTATCAAAGGCACGTCGGCTCATGGGGTGCTCTGTGGTGTCTGTTGTCTCTGTTTCGACGGCGGTTCCGGTTCCGTTTCGCGTTCCTATCTCTGCCGCAGTCGCAGGAGACCGGCCGCAGACGCGGTTGCGACGCCGGCCCCGACGAGTGCGACACCGCGACTCGTCAGTCCCGAGAGGGGCTCGAGGAGGCCGATCGGAACCGTTCCAGTGCCGTGGACGACCAGCACCGCACCGACGATCGCGAAGGCGACGCCGAGTCTGGCCGCGAGCGCGACAGGTCGATCGACGTAGTCGGCGTCCGCGAGGATGCCGGCGACGCTCGCGGCGAAGACGACGAGGCCGGCGACGGCGACGGGGAGGAACCCCACGACGAGTCCGACTTCCGAACCGGCGAGGCCAAGGGCCACGAGGAGCGGCCACGGCCGCGCGCCGTCCGTCCGCTCGGCCCCGACCTGCCTCGAGTGGTCGGCCATGGTCAACGTTCCACGTCGAGGGTGTAGTATCTGGCCCTACCGGCCGGGTCTCGTTACAGTCGCGGCGTCGTGACGGATCAGATCGCTCCTCGACCGTCACAGACGGAAAGGTCATCGTCGTACCGCGACTACGAGTGGTATGGTATCAAGAGAGTACTCGTCCGTCCGCCCCGGCGTTCTCCCCGAGCGTGGCGCGTTCGCCGGCCTCACCGTCGATCGTCCGCCGTCTCTCTCGAGCGCCGGAGGCGACCGATGACGGAACCGAACCCCGATGACTTCGATTCGACCGCTCCCGACGAGCGAAACGTCGCCACCGTCGCGGCGACCGACCGCGAGGAGTTCCTCTCGTTGCTCCCTCACTACTACCGCGGCGAAATGTCGCAGTCGGGAAACCTCCTCTCCCGACTCGACCTCACGACCGACTGGGCCATCGTCGCGGTCACGGCCGTTCTCGCGCTCGCGTTCCAGGGCAGCGACGTCTCCGCGTACCTGCTACTGATCGGTATCGTCGGCGTCTCGTTGTTCCTCCTGTTCGACGTCCGCCGGTACCGGGCGTACGACGCGAGCCGGGCCCGGATCCGCCTCCTGGAGGAGAACCTGTTCGCGAACGCCCTCGAGCCGAGCGACGCGCCCCTCGAGGCGTGGCGGGCCGAACTCGGCGAGGACCTGCGGACGCCGACGTTCAAGGTTTCCTACTGGGAAGCCGCTTCGCGGCGATTACGGCGCATCTACTACCCGCTCTATCTGTTGCTCGGGGTCGCGTGGCTCTTCCGAATCACGCTGTACGCACCGGGAGAGCCGTGGACGAAGACCGCGTCGGTACCCGGCGTCTCAGGAACGGCCGTCGTGGCCGTCGTGGCCGTGTTCTTCCTCGCAGCGACCGTCGTCACCGTCTGGCCGCGTGGACGGGAGGCGAAAGGCGAGTTCCACGGGGAGAAATCGGGGCACTGGAAGGAGTGACCTGACTTACAGCGCGCGATCGCACTACTCGTCGCGCTCGATGACGAACTCCGTGAACTCCTCGAGTTTTCGGCTCGTCTCGGCGTCGAACTCGAGTCCCTCGATCGCCGCGCGCGCTTCGGCCGCCAGTTCGAGCGCGCGTTCGCGGGCGTACTCGACGCTGCCAGCGTTCTCGAGGATCTCGAGGGCTTCGAGGATCTCATCGTCGGTATTGTCGTCGGCCCCCAGAATGGCCTGCAGCCGGCGGGCGCGCTCTGGCTCGCTCTCGCCGATGGCGTGGATGACCATGAGCGTCGTCTTGCCTTCGCGGATGTCGTTGCCGAACTCCTTGCCGAACTCGCCGGCGCGGCCAAGAGAGTGTTCGACGTCGAGAATGTCGTCGCCGATCTGGAAGGCGACCGCCGTCAGTTCGGCGTACTCGGCGATGGCTTGCTCGATCTCGGAGGGCTGATCGGTGAGTATCGCGGCGAGCCGAGCGACGATTCGGCCGAGACAGCCGGTCTTGCACGCACACATCTCGAGGTACTCCTCGATGTCGACTCGGACCTCGCGTTCGTTGTGCCAGCAGATGTCCATCCCCTGGCCGAGGTGAGTCCGGTTGAGTTCGTGCATGAGCATCTCGTAGGCGGCCAGTCGTCGGTCGGCCGGGAGGTCGGCCGGGTCCTGCGTGATGATTTTCAACGGCAGAAAGTACATCGCGTTGCCGGCGTTGAGTGCAATATCACGGCCATGAATGCGGTGCAGCGCCGGCTCGCCGCGCCGAATCGCGGCACCGTCCTCGACATCGTCGACGATGATCGTTCCGTTGTGGAGGATCTCTGGAATACAGGCGTAGGGAAGGTACTCGGCCGGATCCTCGCCGAACCCTTCGACGAAGACGAGAAAGAGGATCGCGCGCCACCGTTTGCCGCCGCGATCGAGCAGGTCCCACAGCGGCGTCGACAGCGCGCGCTGGACGCCCTCGGGATCGTACTCGTAGGTGGGGGAGCCGAAAAACGACTCGAGGTAGTCGGCGTCGATCTCGCGTGGGACCAGGTCGGCGATCGCCTCGTCGACGGCCGGCCGCCAGTCGGCAAGCGTCTCCCGCATACCCGCACCGAGAGGGAGCGGCGTAAAAAAGATTCGCAGTTGGACCTATCAGCGACGGCCAACGACGCTCCACCGGCACGCCCGTCTTGACTTCGCGCGAGCGATACAGTTACACGGTCGTGTCCCGACGCCTCATCCATGTCCGACTGGATCGGCTCGATTTTCGAGAGCGACGCCGGCTGGGACCACCTCGAGGCGCTGGTCGACGTGGGGAACCGCATGGCCGGCAGCGAGGGCGAACGCGAAGCCGCCGAACTGACCCGCGACGCGCTGGCCGAGGCCGGGGCGCGAAACGCCCGCCTCGAGTCCTTTGACATACAGGGCTGGACGCGCGGCGACAGCGCGATCACGGCCGGCGAAACGACGCAGGACTGCATCGCGCTCCCGCGTAGCCCCGACGAGCGCGTCGTCGCGCCGCTGGTCGACCTCGGCTACGGCCTCCCCGCTGACTTCGAGGAAACGGACGTCGAGGACGCGATCGTCATGGTCCGCAGCGACGTGCCGGGCTACTACGACCGCTATCTTCACCGCCGCGAGAAATATTACCACGCCATCGAGCACGGGGCGGTGGGGTTCGTCTACCGCAACCACGTTGAGGGCTGTCTCCCGCCGACCGGCAGTGTCGGCTGGAAGGACGAACCAATCGGCCCGATTCCGGCCGTCGGCGTCTCGAGCGAGGTCGGCGCGCGGCTGGGTCGCCGGTTCGACGGCGAGTCGATCACGCTCTCCGTCGAGGCCGATAGCCATCCCGCCGAGAGCCAGAACGTCCGCGCCGAGATCGGCCCTGACACCGACGAGCGACTCCTCGTGACGAGCCACGTCGACGCCCACGACATCGCGGAGGGTGCGATGGACAACGGCGCGGGGACCGCGATGGTGGTCGAGATCGCGAACGCGCTGGCCAAGCGGGAAGCCGACCTCGAGACCCGCGTCGAGTTTGTCGCCTTCGGCGCGGAAGAGGTCGGCCTCCTCGGCTCTATGCGCTATGCTGACGCGGCCGATCACGACGCGATCAAAGCGGTGATCAACAGCGACGGCGTCGTCCGCGATCGAACGCTCTCGATCATCACGCACGGGTTCGACGCGCTTGCCGAGACCGCAGACGAAGTCGCGGACCGGTACGATCACCCGATCGGGACGGTGCCGAAAGTCGGTCCCCACAGCGACCACTGGTCGTTCGTCGAGTCCGGCGTGCCGGGCTGTCACGTCAAGTCGATCTCCGACGGCGAGGGCCGCGGCTGGGGCCACACCTTCGCCGACACGATCGAGAAACTCGAGCCCCGAAACCTGCGCGAACAGGCGATCCTCCTGACCGCGTACGTCGTCGCGCTCGCCCGCGAGAACGTGACGGTCGAACCCCGCGAACCGGCGGCCATCGCGGCCGACCTCGAGGAACAGGGGCTCGCGGAAGGCATGAAGGCCACAGGCGACTGGCCCTACGACGACTAAGCCGGCATGATTCGGCGAGGCGGCCGGCAGCGGACGGATCGATCGCCGGCTCCCGGTTGCGACCGACAACCGTACGCTTTTGAGCGGGCCGTGTGAACTTGCGGCCATGGATACCGCGTGGCACGCGGGCGAGGACCCCGTCGTCGGCGTCATCGACCGCGAGGGAACGCCGAACGACGCCGACGAGACCGACGCTCACCTCGAGATCGATGCCCTCGAGTCGGCGTTTGCCGGCGACGCGACGATCACGGGCGTCGATCTCGAGGACGCCCTCACGGCCGACCCGTCGTTGCTGGTCGCGGCCGGCGAGGCGACCCTGTCAGCGGCCGCTCGCGCCGGCGTCGACGTCCCCGTTCTCCCGGTTGGCTCGATCGCCGGCATCGAGTCGGTCGACCCCGATCGGGTCCCCGACGCGCTCGCGGCGGTGCTCGAGGACCGCGCCGTTCGACGCACGCATCCCGTTCTGAACGTCGATCTCGAGTGCGCGTCCGAATCGGACGGGCTCGAGAGCAGCGAACGCGCGCTGTACGACGTGACGCTCGTCACCGACGAACCGGCTCGCATCTCAGAGTACGGCGTCCACAGCCGCGGGGAGACCGTCGCGACCTTTCGTGCCGACGGCGTCGTCGCCGCGACGCCGGCCGGCAGCCACGGCTATGCGAGCACCGTCGACGCGCCCCATCTCTCGGGCGCTGTCGACGCGGTCGCAGTCGCGCCGATCGGCCCGTTCGTCACCCAAACTCGGCGATGGGTGCTGCCGGACGACGGACTGTCGGTGACGGTCGAACGCGACGAAAGCGACGTGGCACTCGTCGTCGACGACCGCTCGGTCGGCACGGTCACGGTCGGGTCTCGGGTTCACGTCTCGGCGGTCGATACGCTCGAGACGGTCTCCGTGCCGGCCGAGCGACTGTAGAACGGCGACGGAAAGTCAGGCGACGGGCGAGCCTCGCTCAGCTATTGTACGGCTCCTCGTCTCGGTGGTTGTCCGGGTTCGTGTTCTCGAGGGCTTCGTTTTCCCGATCGTCTGATTTGTGTTCGATGTCCTGACGACGCTGCTCCTCGTCCTGTCGCTCTCGCGCCGCTTTCTCTTCTTCGGTGAGTTCCTCTTCGTCTTGCTCTTCGTTCGGATCGGTCGCTTCGTGCTCGAGCTGGACGTCTCGCCCGTGTTCGTCCTTGGTGTTCTGGTGGTCGTCGGACATAGTGATCCCGAACGGGGATACCCGCGAGTCGCGAAAAGGCATTGGGCTTGCGAAGGTCGGCGTGGCGCGCCCTCGAGGCTCGATCCGTTGGCCGTCGGTTACCAGGGCTCTCCCGAAGCGAGGTCGATCTCGCTGTCGCCTCGCTCGGAGGGACAGACGTCAGCCAGCACGCAGTCGTCGCAGTCGGGATTCCGGGCCGTACAGACCGCCCGGCCGTGATCGATACAGAGGTGCGTAAACTGCTGCCAGTGCTCCTCGGGGACGATCTCCATCAGGGCCTCCTCGATCCGCTCAGGGCGCTCTTCCTCGGTCAGACCGAGCCGTCGTGAAAGCCGCTGGACGTGCGTGTCGACGACGATCCCCTCGACGATGTCATGGCCGTGCTGGAGGACGACGTTCGCCGTCTTCCGGCCGACGCCCGACAGCTCCGTCAATTCGTCCATCGTGTCCGGTACCTTGCCGTCGTGGTCCTCGAGGATCGTCTGACAGGAGTTGCGGATGTACTCCGCCTTGCTGTTGTAGTAGGTGATCGAGTTCAGGTCCTCCGCGAGTTCGTCCTGTGGCGCGTTCGCGTAGTCCTCGGCCCCGTCGTACTTCTCGAAGAGGGCAGCGGTCTCCTGGTTCACTCGCTCGTCCGTACACTGCGCGGAGAGGATCACCGCAATCAGCAACTCGAGGCGGTTCGAGTACCGCAGCGAGATCGTCGAATCGGGATACTCCTCCTCGAGGCGGTCGACCACCGTCTCGGCCTGTTCCTGCGTGGTCTCACGTGGCGTTCCCATAGGACCGTGGTGGCAGCCGTCCCGGTTTAGCGTTCGGGTTCCGCCCGCTCGGCGTTCCGTTCGATTGGCCACTATTATTATCCCTCGGCCATACCGTACGAAAAGACGATCGACGGGACGGGTTCAGACAATGACGGAGGACGAACGGCAGACAGAGCTTGATACGGGGGGAGAGCGACATCGGGTCGACATTCTCGACGCACTATTGGCCGAACTCGAGGCCGACGACGGAACGCGGACGGCCGCGTTCCGGCGACATCTTGGGACCGAGTCGACGGCCACCGCGGAGCGACTCGCGGCGGTCGAAGACGAACTTGCGTCGCTGCGAGCCGAGGTCGACGACCTCGCGTCGGCCGACGCGCGGCGACGGGCGGCGATTGAAAACGAGCTGCAGCCCCGACTCGACGACCTCGAGCGGCGACTGCGCGAGATCGACGACAAAGTGACGAACGTCCGCGCCGAGACGGGGGGACTCCGAACCGAGGTCACTGGCGTCCGCGACTCGCTTGAGGCCGCGTCCAAATCTGAGCCGGCGTCCGGCGACGATCCTGATATCGAGGCCCTCGCGGACGACCTCGCGGACCTCGAGCGAACGGTCGTCGACGCTTTCCGGACGGTCACGTCGGATGTCGAGGGCGATCTCGAATCCCTGCAGGCGACGTTCCGAGAGGATATCGCCGCCCTCGAGCGGCGACTGGACGCACTCGAGGCGGCGGCCCGTGCCGACGGAAACGCGGATACCGACGACCCGTCGTCGTGATGCCGTGAGCTTTAAGCAGTCATCATCCACCTATCAGGATATGAAAGCCACCGCTATGGCCCACCCCATTCAGGGGCTGGTCAAGTATCACGGGATGCGCGACGAGATCGAGCGGCTCCCCTATCACGACAGTATCAGCGTCTGTACGGCCCCGAGCCACACCCGGACGACCGTCGAGTTCTCGATGGACCACGACGAGGACACCTTCATCGTCGACGGCGAGGAACTCGAGGGCCGGGCGTACGAACGGGTCGAGGCCGTCGTCGAGAAGGCTCGCTCGATGTCCGACGCCGCCCATACGGTGTATCCGGTGCGACTCGAGAGCGAGAACAGCTTCCCCACGAACGTCGGATTAGGCTCGTCCTCGTCCGGCTTCGCGGCCGCGGCGATGGCGCTGGCCGAGGCGGCCGAACTCGATGCCTCGAAACAGGAAATATCGACGATCGCTCGCGTCGGATCGGCCTCGGCCGCGCGAGCGGTCACCGGTGCGTTCTCACATCTCCGAACCGGTCTGAACGACGAAGACTGTCGCTCTGAGCGGATCCCCTCGAACCTCCACGAGGACCTCAAGATCATCGTCGGACTCGTCCCCTACCACAAGGACACCGACGACGCCCACCGCGAGGCCGCCGACAGCCACATGTTCCAGGCCCGCAACGCCCACATCCACGGCCAGATCGCCGAGATGCGCGACTCGCTGCGTAACGACGACTTCGAGGGCGTGTTCGAACTCGCCGAGCACGACTCGCTCTCGCTCGCGGCGACCACCATGACCGGACCCTCGGGCTGGGTCTACTGGCAGCCCGCCACCCTCGCGATCTTCAACAAAGTACGCGAACTCCGCGAGGAAGAGGACATCCCTGTCTACTTCTCGACGGACACCGGTGCCAGCGTCTACGTCAACACCACCGAGGAACACGCCGACGAAGTCGAGGAGGCGGTCTCGGATTGTGGCGTCTCCACCACCACCTGGGACGTCGGCGGCCCAGCAAAACTCCTCGACGAGGAGAAGCACCTGTTCTGAGGGTCGATCGCTGCTCGTCGGCCTCGAACCGCGAACAGCTATAGGCCGCTCGAGCCCGAACGCTCGTCCATGCACGTCGTCGTCCTCGGGGCGGGCTATGCGGGACTCGTTTTAACGCGGCTGCTCGAGCGTGACCTCCCCGACGAGATCGAACTCACGCTGGTCGATGAGTCGCCGGACCACCTCGTCCAGCACGAACTCCATCGGGTGATCCGCCGGCCCGAACTGACCACAGCGATCACGGTGTCGCTGCCACAGGTCGTCGACCGGGCCGCCGTCCGCGTCGCCCGCGTCGAGGGAATCGACCAGGACGAGCGGACCGTCTCGCTCTCGTCTGGCTCGCTCTCCTACGACGTGGCGGCCGTCTGTCTCGGTGCCCGAACGGCCTACTACGGCCTCGAGGACGTCCGCGAACACGCAATTCCGCTCAAGCGGCTCTCGCACGCGAATCGAATTCGAGCGGGCGCGCTCGACGCCCTTCGATCCGGCGACCCCCGCTTCGTCGTCGGCGGGGCCGGCCTCTCCGGGATCCAGGTCGCGGGCGAACTCGCGGCGCTCGCCCGCGATGAGGGCCGCGAGGCGACGATCACGCTCCTCGAGCAACTCGAGGACGTCGCGCCGAACTTCCCGGCGGACTTCCAGCGGGCGGTTCGGGACGCGCTCGAGGACCGCGGGGTCGACGTTCGGACCGGTGTAGCGGTCAGTGGGGCCGACGAGACCGCCGTCCACCTCGAGTCAGGCGACCGCGTTCCCTATGACCAGTTCGTCTGGACCGGCGGCATCCGCGGCGGTGACGCGCTCGGGGGCGACCGACCGACGGTCGAGAGCGACCTCCGACTCGACGACCGGACGTTCGCGCTGGGGGACGCGGTCCGCGTGACCGACGCCGAGGGCGAGCCGGTGCCGGCGAGCGCCCAGGCGGCCGTCCGCGAAGCGCGAACGGTCGCCGAGAACGTCTCGCGCGTCGTCGGGGCCGACCTCGAGGACAGTGGTTCCGATTCCGATGATTTCGGCCCTCGACTCGAGCCGTTCGCCTTCGATCCGCCCGGCTGGGCCGTCAGCGTCGGCGACGGCGCGGTCGCAACGGTTGGTTCGCGCGTCGTCACGGGCCGCGCGGCGACGGCGCTGAAGGCGACGATCGGTGCGGGGTATCTCTCCGCGGTCGGCGATGCCGGAACCGCGATCGGATTCGCGTATCGGGAACTCGTCCCGGATCGGGTTCGGCGCGACCGGTCGGGCCGGCGCTCGCCGGGATCGTCGTCGAACAGAGAATAGTGGTCCCGCCTATCGCTGCGAGTTACGGAGGATGAGCGGTTCGATCGCGAGCGTCCGCTTTGCGATCGTGACGATTCGCAGGACGTAGGCGGTAAACAGCAGAAACGGGAGGAGTGTAATCGTAAACGCCAGTCCGATCGCCCACGTCATGTTCGGCACGCCGAACGTCGCTCCCGGAAACGTGCCCCCGTCAACGACGGTGAGCATGATCCCAGCGACGACCAGCGCCGGCACCGCGGCATAGAGGATCATCTGTGACAGCGAGACGAGCGCCCACTCGAAGTACAGCGTCTTGACGTGCTCTCGAGCCGGCCCGAACAGACTGAGCGCGGTCTTCAGGTCATCCAGGAGGTCTCGCTCGTCGGCAGAAAGTTCGTCCTCGAACTCGTTTGCGATCCGTTCGACCTGAAAGATCTTCCAGCCGTAGTTGAAGTTGAGGGCGGCGAACAGGACGTCGAAGCTCCCGAACGTCGCTCCCTCGAGTTGCTCGCGGACGAAGTCGGCGTTCCCGACAAGGCTGTCGGTGAACTCGTCGACCTCCTCACGAAGCTTGTCGTTGTCGTTGTCGGCGACGCCCGAACGGAGCGTCTCGGCTCGCTGCTGGGCCACAGTGACAAGTTGTCGGAGAAACGTCGACGGATCGGCCGGGCTGGGCGATCCGATCAGCTCCTCGGTGAAGTCCCGGAAGTCCATCGCGTTCTCCATGCGATCGCGCTGTTCGCCGAGCGGCCCGTTTTCCTGTGAGAGGACGAGCTGTCCGATCGTGACGACGAGCGTGGTCCCGGTGATGATGGCCCCGATCATCGTCGAGAACATCGTCTCGATCGTATCACCGGTCCGGAGCTGTGGGATCAGGGGTTGCGGGAGGAGGGTGACGGCCGCGACGAACGTCGCGAACACGGCCAGCGCCAGCACGGCGGTCACTTGGAGGCGGTTTGCGCGGAGGAGCAGCCAGAGCTTGATCCGGCTCTCGCCGGCCCGTTCTCGCATCGTGTTGGCCGTGCCGATATCGTCCGGATCGGTGGACTCGCTCACGCTGTGTCACTCCTCGTCGGTGTCGTCGGCGGTTTCGGCCGGCCGTTTGAAGACGAGATACTTGGTTCCGCCGCCGGTGTACTCGATCGTCTCGACGAGTTCCCAGCCGTCGTCGCCGTACTCGTTCAGGGTGTCTTGGGGGTTTTGGGCTTCTTTTTTCGTCTCGTCTCGAGGCGGCCTGACCGTCCTGTACTCCCATCGACGGATCGCGGCTCTGCTCACCGTCGTCGGTACGCGACCGACGGCAGTAAGAGTGGCGCCGCTCCCATCGATTCTGACCGAACGCCCCTCGGAAACCAGCCCGGAGGTTGCTATGTACGAACCGGCGGTGGCTCGGACGCCGATCGGTCGCGCCTACGTCCAGCGATCGAGGCCCGTCTGTGTGACGCTCTCCTCGATGCGCTCGAAGCCGCGCTCGACCTCGCCGGCGTCGACTCCCCACTCCTCGGTGACGTACGCCTTCGCGGCCGCGAGATCGGGATCGGGCGACGGATCGAACTCGTAGTCATCGGTCACGTTCGGTTCGCGGAACAGTTGCCGGACGCGGTCGCCGTACTCGATGTGCGCCCCGCGATCCTCGAGGACGCTCCAGAGGTCGCCGTGCTCGGTGATCGCCGAAATCGCCGTCTTCGGACCGATGCCGGAGACGCCCTCGTTGAAGTCCGTTCCGATGAGAATCGCCGCGTCGATCAATTGCTCGAGGGTAAGGTCGTGGCGCTCGAGGGTCGCCTCGAGGTCCATCAGTTCGGGGTCACCCTTGCTCGTCAGTTGGCGCAGCGTCAGCGGCGCGCCAAAGAGCAAGGCGTCGTAATCTTCCGAGCCGACGTAGTCGGCGTCGCCGCGTTTGACCATATGGGCCGCCTGGGCCTCGCCCTCCGCGGGCGCTTCCACGACCGGCACGTCGAGTAGCCGGAGCAGTTCCCGGCTGGTCTCCTGGATCGTCGACGTCAGCCGCTGGGTGCGCGATTCCAGTTGGGCGATGGCAACCTCGTCGCCCTCCTCGCGGGCGGTCTCGAGTTGCGCCTCGTAGCTGCGGCGCTGCTCGCGGCGGGACTCGATCTCGTCGGTCTTGAGTTCGGAGGGACCCCCGTCGAAGACCATCACCGGCGTCACGTCGTTCTCGAAGAATTTGGGCAGCCCCTGGACGATGCCGACGAGATTGGCGACCTCGGTGCCGTCCCCGGTCGTGTATTTCCCGCTGTCGGTCCACTTGACCGTCGTCGTCAGATAGCGATAGAGCCAGTTGTGGGCGTCGACGGCGACCACGCCCTCGATCTCGTCGAAGGGAATCTCCTCGATGACGGCGATGTCCCGCAGTGCAGCGTTTCCCATTACCGATCCCTTGGGCTGACCGGGATTTGAATCGTTGGCTTCCGCTCGTCGCGATCCCCGTGTGAGGGATGAGCGAGTGACTGGAAGGAACCGATCGAATCGGCTGGGGAGGGCGTGGAGATGTCTAGCCGCCATGATAGCATAGCTTCCACTCGAGTAGACCGTCCCACTCACGCACGTCCTGAGTAACGCGTTCCGATCTCAGGGCTGTCCGAATCCGAGACGCTACGCCATCGATTGCTTATCCGAACGAGCCCAGCGACGACTGCAGGTTCCGGTCCGCCGTCCCCGCTGTAACGTCGTAGCCCACCAGATCGCGCATATCGACGGCGTAGGTCGTCCCGCCGTTCTCGAGGACCAGTAGCCGCCCCTTGACGCCGACCACCGTTCCCGAGGCGATCGTCTCGCGGACCGGTTGCGCCGCGAGGTCGAACCCATAATCGAAATCGAATCGGTCGATCACGTCGAACTCGGCGAGGGCGGACTCCCAGGCGTCCTCGTCGACCGCAGGGGCGAGCGCGGCCACTTTCGATCGGGTCCGAACTCGATCGGTGAGTTGAGTCGCGATCTCGGCCTCGAGTTCGCGGGCGATGCGGCCGTTCGAGACGGTGTGGATGTGGGCCGCGCGGTCGGCTCCCTGTTCTCGGAGGCGGGTCTCGAGTCGCCACTCGCGAGTGACGCCGACCTTGAACGTGTCTGGGGCGAACGCGGCGATGTAGACGGCGTGGGCCTCGTAGCAGTCCATCTCGTCTTTCAGACAGGTACCGGTACAGCGGGCACAGACCCAGGTGCTCGCGTGGTACTCGCAGTAGGGGGCCGACGGCCGGTCGCAGGCGATGTGGGTACCGTCGTCGTCGATCGTCCCGGCGCAGTGGCGCTCGCCGAGGGAAAAGGCGAGGTCGTCGCCGGCCTCGAGCGGGTGGCGCTCGAGTTCGGCTCCGTCACCGTCGCTCGCCAGTAACGCCGACCCGGTCCCGCTCGATTCGTAGCCCACCAGTTGCACGTCCTCGCGTTCGCACCGAGCGCGGATAGACGTAGCGTTTCCCACACCGCCGCCCTCATCTCCGGCGGTCCGCGATCCGTTCTGGTCGCGGTCTATAGGGAGGTGAGGCGGTCCCGGTCACTACCGGCCGATACGTATCGGTATGAGGGTAACGATATTCATCCGTTAGAGAATTTCTATAGTTTATATAAAATATACAATCTATTATAGGCATTTGGTTCAGTGTCCCGTACAGTCATGGCAGACAGACAGTCGGGCCGACGGGGCGTACCGGCGACGGATAATCGACGAGCGTTTCTTCAGGCGATCGGGCTGGCCGCGGCAGGAACCGGCCTCGTCGGGACCGCAGCGGGGGAGGAGGGATCCGACGGTGCCGTGACGAATCGAGCCGACGATGAACACGTTTCGCTCACGCACGGCGTCGCCGCGGGCGACGTTACCGCCACGACGGCGGTCATCTGGGCGCGGGCGGAACGCGAGGGGACGATCCACGTCGCGTACAGTCCGAGTCAGGGCCGGTCGTTCGACGATGTCGGCTACGACCGGACGCGGGTCGACGGGGAAACCGACTACACCGGCCATATCCGGCTTGACGACCTCGAGTCGGGGACGCGCTATCGATACGTCGTCTGGGCCACGACCTCCGCGCGGAGCTATCGGCCGCTGGAACCGGACGGCTCGGAGATGGACGTGGCGGATGCGATCGCTCGTAACTGGGAGGACGGTCGCGGTCGGTCGCAGTCAAACCGCTCAGAGCGAACCGGACGCGGCCCGCGAAAGAACTCGAGGGCCGGCGATGACGGTCCGGAAGCGCTCGACGAGGGACTTCCCGACGGCGTCGAAGCGGGCACCTTCGTCACGGCACCGGCACCCGACGACGAGGCGAGCGTCAGCTTCGCCTGGAGCGGCGATACCTGGGGCTACGGCAACGACCCCGTCGAACCGCCGTTCCCCGGCCTCCGGACGATCGCGGAGCTGAATCCGGACTTCTTCCTCTATCACGGTGACACGATCTACGCCGACGCGCAGACGCCGGCCGGGAAGATCACCGAGGACACGCCGATCGACGAGGCCCTCGAGATCTACCGGGCGAAGTATCAGGAGATGCGTGACCCCCCGGCGGAAGTCGCAGAACGGACGTACCTACAGGAGCTACTCGAGTCGACGTCCGTGTATACGGTCTGGGACGACCACGAGGTCATCAACAACTTCGCCGGGCCGATTGAGCCGCTGATGCCCGAGGGCCGGCGGGCGTTCCGGGAGTACTGGCCGCTCGACCGGGACGAGGACGCCGAGCCGGGCGAATCGAACCGCTTCTACGACTCGTTCCGCTGGGGGAAACACGTCGAGTTGTTCGTGATCGACACTCGCCAGTACCGCGATCCGAACGTCGACCTCGACTCGAAGTCGCTGTTGGGCGCGGCCCAACTCGAGTGGCTGAAAGACGCGCTCGCCGACTCGGACGCGACGTGGAAGCTCCTCGCGTCGCCGGCTCCGCTCGGTCACCCCTCGGACTCGTGGGCGACGCCAGCCGATCGGACCGGCTACGAGGCCGAACTGCTCGAGATCGTCGAGCACGTTCAGACCGAACCGATTTCGAATCTGGTCGTCGTCGCCGGCGACGTACACAAGTCGGTCGTGGGCGCGTTCGACCCGAACGACGACGGAAATTTCGAGTTTTTCGAGGCCATCGCCGGGCCGTTAGGCGCGCCGGCCGGCACGCCCGACGACCTCTATCCGGCGCTGAACCCGACCGAGTTCTTCGCGAAGGGCGAGTACGCAAACTTCGGGACGGTCGAGGTCGACAAGTCCGGCGAGACCCTGACGATCGGCATCTACGACGAGTTGGGAACCGAGCAGTTCTCGAAAACGATCCACGCCGACGATATCGATGCCGGTGCTGGTTCCGAACCGACGGCTCGCATCGAGAGCAGCTTCGACGGCGACGCGGACGGCTGGCTCATTTCACAAAACGGCGGGAGCAATCGCCCGGTCTATCGGGGCAGCGATGGTAACCCCGGCGGCCACGTCAGCGACGAGGAGAGCAACGGCGGTGTCGCCTGGTACTATCAGGCCCCGTTTAAGTTCCTCGGCGACCGCGAAGCGTACTACGGCGGGACGCTGTCGTTCGACCTCCGCCAGGCCCAGTCCGACCGGCAGTTCGACGCCGAACCGGTCGAGGGCGGGGACGTGCTACTCGCCAGCGGCGAGACGAAACTCGTCTACGAGTTCCGCGGCACCGACAGCGAACCGGGCGTCGAGTGGACCACGTTCGAGGCACCGCTCTCGGCCGAGGCGGACTGGATCGACCTGACCAGCCGAGAGCCCCTTGCTACCGAGGAACAGCTCCGAGCTGTGCTGGCCGACCTTGAGGTGCTCCGAATCCGCGGCGAGTATCGCTCGGGCGACGACACGAGCTACCTCGACAACGTCGTCCTCTCGCGGTAAGCGCCGAGAACCGATCGTTCCCGTCTCGAACCCGGGGAAGACCTATCCGCGACGATACCGAACGCCGGGACATGCGCCTCGAGGGAGCGCTCGAGACGGCGAGCGACGACGCCAGTGACGCCGTGTTGTTCGTGTTTACCGTCACCAACGCGGGGACCGAACCGATCGAGCTTCGGTTTTCGGACGCATGTACGGCCGACTTCGGCGTGATCGACGGCGATGAAGAGGTCTGGCGGTTCTCCGACGAACGGCTGTTCGCGCAGGTGCTCGAGTCGGAGACGCTCGCACCTGAGGAATCGACGAGCTACGAGGCGGAGTGGGCCGACCCTGACCCGGGGACGTACGAGGTGGTCGCCGAACTACGGGCTCAGGACGAACCCTGCGAGGCGAGAACCGACCTGGTAGTACCGTCGTCGTAGCCGGGCGCTCGGTGTATCCTAGCCACCGTCATTTGCGGGGTTAGACCGGCCATAGCGGCGTCGGTGGACCCGGCGACGCGGACCGCCAGCGAAGTCCCTATACCGCCGCCATCCTAAGCGCCGGGTATGCAAGCGCTGGTCGTCGCGGCACACGGCTCGCACCTGAATCCGGACGCCTCGGACCCCACCTACGCCCACGCGGACACCGTCCGCGAGACGGGCGCGTTCGACGAGGTCCGCGAGGCCTTCTGGAAGGAGGAACCGCACTTCCGCGAAGTCGTTCGCACCCTCGAGGCAGACGAGGTGTTCGTCGTCCCACTTTTTATCAGCGAGGGCTACTTCACCGAGCGGGTCATCCCGCGGGAGTTGCGTCTCGACGACTGGGACCCCGAGCGGTGGGACTCCGACGGGACCGACGCCTCACAGGCCACGCTCGAGGCGACGGACGTCGGAAAGACCATCCATTACTGCGGGCCGGTCGGGACCCACGACGCGATGACGAACGTGATCGTTCAGCGAGCCGAGACCGCCATGGAAGACCCCGACGTGGGCGAGGGCGTCGGCCTCGCGGTCGTCGGCCACGGCACCGATCGTAACGAAAACTCCGCGAAGGCCATCGAGTACCACACCGAGCGCATCCGCGACCGCGACCGCTTCGACGAGGCGAAGGCGCTGTTCATGGACGAGGAGCCGGAAGTCGACGACGTGACCGACCACTTCGAGAGCGAGGACATCGTCGTCGTCCCCCTCTTCATCGCCGACGGCTACCACACCCAGGAGGACATCCCCGAGGACATGGGCCTGACCGACGACTACCGGCTGGGCTGGGACGTGCCCGCCGCGGTCGATGGTCACCGAATCTGGTACACCGGCGCGGTCGGCACCGAGGACCTCATGGCCGACGTCCTCCTCGAGCGAGCCGCCGACGCTGGGGCCGACATCGGCGACGCTCGCGAGGCGGTGCGCGAACTGGCCGCGTCGGTCGCCGAGGCCGACGTCGAACCGAGCGCGGGAGCGGGCGCGGGGGACTGACGCGTGACGGTGCCGACTGAGGACCGCGAGGCGCTGCTCGACCGCGCGCCGTCGGGCGTCGCGTTCGACGGACTCCGTGTCGACGAGACTGACGGTGAGTTTACCCTCGAGACGCCCAATGACGAGTGGACCGGACTCGACGAGGCCGACCTCGAGGAGGCGCTCGCCGCCTGCGAGGCGTACGTCACAAACTGGCGCTACTGGCAGGAGACCGTCGGCGGCGTGGGAACCGCCCGCCGCGCGTTCCTCCGGTGGTGTGAGCGCGCGCCGGTCGCCGACGCCGACCCGGAGGCGAACCCGCCAGGGCCGTGGAGCGAGCGCGGCGAGGAGGCGGCCGCCGAACCGCTCGCGGTCCCAGAACGGTACGACGCACTCCGCGACGGCATCGACCGCCAGTGGGGCCAACTGTGCATCACAGCCCGCTTCGTCGACGTGGAGAATCCCGACGGCGAGCGGGTCTACGACCTGTGGCACGTCGACGACGCCGACAGCGACCTCGCCGACCTCGAGGTCTACGACGATCCCCGCGACGCCCGCGAGATCGCGACCTACGACGCGGACGGGCGCTACCGGCCGCTGAAGACGGCCCCGACGTTGCCCGGCGGCTGGGCCTTTACCGGCCTCTCTGGCGACGACCTCGTCGAGACGGTCGAGTTCTTCTATCCGGCGACGGTCGCCAACTGGCACCGCGAACTGCGGGGGAACTTAGACGTCGACCACTGGCTCGAGACCGCCGACCGACAGACCGGAATCTACGACGTGATCGACGAACTCCCCCGCGAGGCCGTCGACTGGATGGCCGAGGCCTGCTGCGTCGACTCGCAGTGTCTCCGACGGCGCGAGTGGGAGTACGAGGACGGCGACGACCTCGACGCCGACGGCGGTGACGGCCCGTTCCCCTGTCGCGAGCCCTGCTCGCTCGTCATCGCCGCGGCCCGTAAGTGGGCCATCCTCGAGTCCGAGAGCGAACGGACGTACGAGCTCGAGCTAACGACGAGCGAGCTCAACCAGCTCGAAGACCTGATCGACGCCGTCGCCGAGGGGCAGGTCGACGAAATCCGCGAGGCCGACGTCAACGACGGCGCGAACCGCTACCGGGCGCGATATCTCCGGGCCAAACGGTTCGACGAGGACGGCGGACTCGAGGCGACGCAGGTCGACGACTGATTGCGACCGATCGCGTGTGCAAACGCCGACACGACGGCCGCAATCTTCGAGTCCCGGGCGACGAACACTGCGTCCGTGATTCGTCGCGAATTGCTCACTATTGCGGCAGGAACCGCGTCATGCTCGGCGATCGCCGGGTGCTCGAGCAGCGGCTCGAACGAAACCGGCCGAACCTATACGCTTCTCATCTCGGACGACGTCGACGATCGGTCGGACGATTTCCTCGATTTCGATACGACGGGTCTGGCTGGGGGGCAGACGGACGTACTCGAGGAGGCGATCCGAACCGGCTCGTACAGCGAGGAGGACGTCAACTGGGACTCGCTACCAGGCCGAAAAGGAATTACGATGGAGTTCCGGACGGTGATCCAGTTGATCGCCCGCCACATCGGCCGCGACCCGGAAGTCGACGGTCCGGCGTCATTTAGCACACCGTGTCGGTACGAAAAGCGGCGCTATCGGGCGACCGTCAAAGTAACGTGACGCTACCAAATGAGTAAGAGCACCGCGACGACGACGCCGGCGATGACGATACCGAGTCCGGCCGTCGCGATCGGACTGGTGATCGTCGCCGCCGTGGCCGCGGCGATACCGATCGCGACCAGACCGAGTCCGAGCACCGCGATCGTGGCGGGCTCGAGTGCGCTGACGCCGGTGAGTCGGTCGACGACACGCTCGAGCGCCGTCGGGTCGGGCTCCCGGCGGGCGGGCTCGGCGAGCGTCTCGTCGACGGCCACGCCGGGCGGACCGGCAGTGATCGTAACGGCGATCGATACCGAGTTCGAGCCGTAGCCGGTCAACACCTCGAGTGTCCCCTCGACGGGGCGCTCGACGCCGTCCGCGTCGACGGTGATCGGAACAGCCGTGACGGCGTTCGGTTCGACGTAGTAGTTGGACTGGTCGACCGATGCGATCCGCTCGAGGTCACCGCCGAGGCGACAGTGGACGTGCGCGGGCGACTCGTGGCCCTGCAAGCGGAGCGCGAACGACCCGGTGGTATCGAGCGTCGCGCTCGACGCCTCGAGTTCGTCGGCGGCACTGCGATTGACGTGGACGGTGACCTCGGAATCCGACATCGTAGTGGCCGGTCAGGCTGGCGTTTCCTCGCGCATATCCGGCGGGAGCAGGTTCGGAATCCCGTCCTCGATCGGATAGCGCTCGCCGCACTCGGTACAGACGAGGTCGCCGGCGATGACCTCCTCGTCGTCGTAGGTGGCGTCCTCGAGCTCAAGGTCGTGTTTATCGAGCGGACAGCAGAGAATGTCCAGCAACGACTCCTTCATACTACGTAGGCTCGTCGCCTCCAGCAAAAGGTTTCGGGAACGTCGCTCGTGAGCGGAGCCTCGGAACGGTATCGCGTGGTCGCGACAATGACCGCGACGCGCGACACTCCGTCTCCGTACCGCGAGCGGCGGTCGAAAAACGCGATACCGACGCTATTCGTACGGGTCCTCGACGACGACGGTCTCGCCGCGGCCGGGACCGACGCCGACCGCGTAGATCGGTGCGTCGAGTTCGTCCGCGATGTACTCGAGGTACGTTCGCGCGTTCTCCGGAATCGCCTCGTAGCCCTCCTCGGCGACGTCGCTCCAGTCGATCTCGGGCCAGCCGTCGAAGGATTTGAGGGTCGCTTCGCAGCGGCTCCACGCCTCGGTCGTCGGGGGCATCGTGAAGATTTCGTCTCCATCGAACTCGTAGCTGTGTCCGACCTCGACCTCCTCGAGTCCGGCCAGCACGTCGATGTGGTTGACCGCAAGCCCCGTAAAGCCGTTCGCGCGGGCAGCGTGGCGCAGCATCGGCATATCGAGCCAGCCGACCCGCCGCGGGCGGCCGGTGACGGTGCCGTACTCCCCGCCTTCGTCGCGGATGTATGTCGCGA
The DNA here is from genome assembly GCF_046097095.1 of Natrinema sp. 74. Lineage (NCBI taxonomy): Archaea > Methanobacteriati > Methanobacteriota > Halobacteria > Halobacteriales > Natrialbaceae > Natrinema > Natrinema sp. 74. The sequence continues at coordinate 661,101 of NZ_CP175698.1, read as the reverse complement.
GCTCTTCCTCGTTCGCGCCGGCTCCCTCGTCGGGGTCGTAATCGGGCGTCTGCCCCTCGACACCGCCGAGTTCGGTCGGCAGCGGGCCGGTACCGACCCGCGAGAGGTAGGCCTTGACGATGCCGATGACCTCGCCGTCGCCGACGACGGTCGGGCCGAGTCCGGTGCCGACGGTCGCCCCGCCCGCGGTCGGATTCGAGGACGTGACGTACGGGTAGACCCCGTGGTCGATGTCGAGGGAGGTTCCCTGTGCGCCCTCGAGCATGACGTTGTCGCCGGCGTCGATCCGCTCCTGGAGGAAACTGCCGCAGTCGACGGTCATCTCCTCTTCGGCGAGGCGCTCGCCGTACTCGCGATAGGTTTCGTAGAGGTGGTCGATGTCGAATTCCGCGCCGGTCTCCTTACCGAAGACTTCCTCCGCGAGGGCCTTCTTCTGGGGGACGACGTACTCGAGGCGTTCGCGGAGCACGTCCGGGTCGAGCAGGTCGCCGATGCGGACGCCGCGGCGGCCCGCTTTGTCCTCGTACGTGGGGCCGATGCCGCGTTTGGTCGTTCCGGCGGCGAGGTCCTCTTTCTCGTCCTCTTCGATGCCGTCGAGCACGCGGTGGTAGGGAAGGATAACGTGTGCGCGCTCGGCGACACGAACGTCGGGCTCGAGCCCGCGGTCACGGAGCGTATCGATCTCATCGAACAGCGTCTCGGGGTTGACGACGCAGCCGTTGCCGAGGACACCCACCTTGCCCCGGACGGCTCCCGACGGCACGAGCGACAGCTTGTACTTTGCACCGTCGTGAACGACGGTATGGCCAGCGTTGTCGCCGCCCTGATACCGGGCGACGACGTCGGCGGCGTCGCCGTACAGGTCGACGACCCCACCTTTACCTTCGTCGCCGAGTTGCGACCCGACGATAGTGACGGTCATAACAGCGGCGGGTTCTTGCCGGGCCGATAAACAGATTACGGTATGAGCGGGTGCCGAACCGAGCGGCGGCCGTCGTCGGTGCTCGTCGCCGATCGCGGGACATAACTACGACCGGTCGAAACGGTCGATCGAACGGCTCCTCTCGTTTCAATGGGACGCACTACTCGTTTCGGAAAGCGCCCTCGGACGGGAACACCCGCCTAACGGCCGTCCGCGAGACCGCGGTGACCCCGCCGACGGTCTGCGAGAGATGGGAGCGATCGGAAGCGTTAACTACTGACAGGAACGAGCTGTCAGTTGAGAGTCGTCATTTCAGTCGCCGAGAGTAACTTTTAAAGGCCCCAAAGACAAGTTAACAAATGCCATGATAGACCGACTTGAGAAGGAAGTCGATATGCTGGAACGCCATCTGCAGGTCCTGAAGATGGTTATCGAGAACGAGCCTATCGGAATCGTGAAGATGTCGAACGAGACCGGATACCCACACCACAAGGTCCGCTACTCGCTTCGCGTCCTCGAGGAAGAGAACCTCATCGAGCCCTCGAGTCAGGGCGCGATCAAGACCGAGCGCACCGCGGAGTTCGTCGACGAACTCGACGGCAAGATCGACGACATCGTCGATAAGCTCGACGGCATGAAGATCGAAGACGTCGCGGAGATCGAAGGGTAACAGTTCGTTTAGTTCGACCACCGCCGCGTGGTCGTATGCACACTCTCGGCGCAGTTGGCTAGGATTTTCACCCTTTCTCGTTCCCTCGAGCGCGTCGCTTCCCGCTTGCGAACGCACGAGCGACGTCGAATTCGAATGCCGTCGCCAGCAACGGCTCTCGTGGCGAACGGAACTCGAGACGCCGGTGGTGAAAACGGACGCGACGGCTACAGTTCGGGAACGTTCATGTGGAACCCTTCGGAGCGCGATTCAACCAGACAGAGGTGGTAGCCGTCCTTGCGCGAGAGGTTGACGTAACTCAGTTTCGAGCCGCGACTGAGGAAGCCGCCGCTGGTGGCCTGTTCGGCCACCTCGAGCGCGCCGGGCTCGAAGTAACTCGAGGTGACGGCAATCGCCGATGCAAGCGACGGGTAGTTTGCCTTCACCGCGGAGGCGGCCTCCTCGAGTTCCTCGAGTAAGGCCTTCGACGCCGGCTCGCGCGAATCGTTGAGCGTGGCCAACACCAACGGATTGCCCATCTTGTCGAACGCGACGATATCGAACGTGACCTGATCGGGGACGTCCTCGGTGTCGTCGTCAGCGAGCGAGATGGTCGCACCGAGTTCGGCCCGGTCGATTCGCGGAATCGCGTCGTAGAGGTCGCCCAGCCCGTCGGCGTTGCCGGTGTCTCGGACCTCATAAAGCACCATCTCGGTGAGCCAGTCGACGAACCGATACTCCATCGTCGACGCGAGAAAGTCGTCGTAGGGTTCGCCGTCGACGACGGCGTCGGCCGAGTCGAACTGCGTGTGGTGTTCCAGCCGTAGATTCGAGGCGACGTCACTGCGGTCGGCAGCGCCGTCGTGGGCCGTCTCGAGAGTCGGTTGGCTCTTCGAGGCGTACCGGACGAAGAGGTTCGTTCCCGAGAGCGCCTGCTGGGGCGAGAGGTTCGGACCCGTGCTCACGGCCGTGTCACCACCTGCGTCTCCAGTCTCTCCCTCACGCTTACGGGCCTGTTCCAGCTCCGTCTCGAGGCTCTCGATTCGGGACTGCAGCCGCTCAACGGTCGCCGAGAGCTCCTCGTTCTCCGAGCGCAGTCGATCGCGTTCGGTCTCGAGTTCCTCGGCTTTCGTTACGAGCGCGTTGCGTTGTTCCTGTAGCGTCTCGACTTTCTCAGTGAGCGCCGCGACCCGCTCTCGGTTTCCTTGCCCGGCCGTCTCCGTCCGAGATTGAGACGCCTCGCGCTGGCCGCGTTGGGCCTGTGACCGTCCGCGACCGCCGGCCGAGGATGCCGTCGACGTCGAGTCGGTCGTCCGCCTCCCGCTCCGCGAGCCGGACTGGTTCCCGGTCGACGCGCCGCCGGCGGCCGTCTCGGAGCTCGACACCGCTGACGATCGACCCGCACTCGAGGTCCCGCGTTCGTTACTCGCGTCCGTCTCCGAGTCGCTGTCGTCGGGATCGATCGATGGAATGCGGCGCGTTTCGCGCCATTCCTCTTCGCGCTCGAACTGCTCCTCGAGGTCGTCCTCGTCGGCGTCGGTCTCCGGCGCAGCGTCGGCCTCCGGCGCGGAGTCGGCGGCCGGCTCCGGCTCGTCGGTCGACTCGTCGGTAGTGTCCTGTACTGCCGGTTCGGAACTCGTTGCCGCCGGTTCGCCGTCTTCGACCCAGGAAATGTTCTGGTCCAGTTCCTCGGCCGCCGCTTCGACTTCCGCGAGGTCCGGGTCGGTCGGGCGCTCAGTTTCGTCGGTCGCAGAATCGCTATCGTCGCTATCGTCCGCCGTGGAGTCGCCGTCCGATGTGTCGCTGGCGGCGGCGGCGTCTGCCTCCGAGAATTCGGTCGTCGTCCCGGTGGTCGACGAGGACGCTTCGCCGTTTGGCTCCGCACGTTCCTCGTCGTTTCGGTCCGCCGATTCGACGCCGTCGTCCGACGAGGCCGACTCCGGGTGCGGATCGGGGTCGGGATCGACGGCCGGCTCCGGTTCGGTGATTCCGGCCGACGCCGACTTCGAGTCGTCCCCGGTCTCCTCGGTCGCGGTAATCTCCGACGGATCGCCCGTCAGATCGATGTCGCCAGTCAGCGACGAGTCGTCTGCGGTCACGTCCTCGATCGGGTCGCCGACCGAGGCGTCGGTGTTGGTCGGCTCCGTACTCGAGACGTCGATCGGGTCGATCGACGATGTCGTCGGATCGGGGGTCGGTTCGGCGCTCGTGTCGTCGTTCGCGGACGCACCGGCGGTGTCGGCGTCGACCGTGGTGTCCGGGTCGGACGCCCCCTCTGTGGTCGTCCGATCGGTGCCCGACGAGTCCGGTTCGGCGTCGCCCGTCTCGGGAACGTCGGTGACGTCGATCTCGACGTCAACGACTTCGTAAATGCCGACCTCGTCGGCCGCGCGCTCGAACGCCTCCTCGCCGGTGAGCAGCCGCTCGGCGTTGCCGATGTAGGCGGCCGCCATGCGACGACCACCGTAATAGACGGCGTAGTAGTCGCCGCTCAAGACGTTCTCGCTCAATTCGACGTAGCCGGTAAACGACCCGCTCTGGAGGGTTTCGTCGACCTCCCGGAGCGGCGTCTCGTTGGTGTAATAGTTCGCCCGTGTCTCGCCGCCGCGTTCCTCCATCGTGCAGAGCAACGGCAGCGACGGGTGGGGTGCCTCGTACTGCGTTCCCGAGGCCGTTTCGACGTCCTCGATGTCGCCGTCGAAGATGCCGACGATCCGGCCGTTGAGCATAAAGAGCCACGTACCGGCCGCGGAGACGGCACCCGAGAAATCGGCAGCAGCGAGATTGGAGAGGCCATCGAAACCGCCGTCGAACGGGCGGGAGTCCCACTCCTCGACGCGCTCTTGCGTGCGCGGGTCCATACGTCAACAAGCGGGAACCACACCAAATACGTTTCGCCTAGAACACCGTGCTATTTTCTAGATCTTCGATTCCGCGTCCTCGGCGAGTTCCTTCATGCGCTTGCCGATCCGACCGGCGCTCGAGAACTCGTCTTCGCTCATCGCACCTGCCAGCGCGTTACCGAGGACGAAGACCGCGTGTTTGTGTTCGCTCTTCGACTTGTGGACGTGCGAGGGGTCGACGTCGAGTTGGCGGTAAGGATCGAACAGCGTTTCGTCGACCTCCTCTCGCTCCGAGAAGTACTCCATAATGACGACGAGTTCTTCGTGGAGCTCGAGGAGTTCGTCCTTATGCATACCCCCGTATACGGACGGTTTCGGTTTAAGCGTTGTGTGGCCGACGGTCGCAAAAGCCGACGCGACCCCTCAGCGGCTCGGTCCGTCTGATTCACGGTCGGTCCGACGAGAGACGACGACCGCGAGCAGGAGGATCCACCCGCCGAACGCGACGGCGGCGACGAACTCGGGGACGGCAAACCACGTTCCGGTATCGACGTGTCCGCCCAGCGAGAACACCCAGAACAGCCAGGCCACCGGATGGACGTTGCCGACCCAGAACGACGCGACTGCGAGCCGACCGTCGCCGGCCAGCGCCGCACCGGTCCCGTAGACCCAACTCGCAAACGGGGCGACACCGAACACGGTCAGCGCCGCGAAGCCGTGTAAGCTCGTCTCGAGGTAGACGGCCGTGTGCTCGAGGAAGAAGACCCCGACGCCGATCATCCCGACGACCGCGACCGCGAGCAGGACGATACCGAGGCGCTCGAGGGCGTTGCGGCTCGCGGTCCACAGCCGCCAGACGAAGGGGAGTCCGACGAGTCCGCCCAGAATCAGGCCGCCGTTGAACACCGGAAACGTCGGGGCACCGTATCGGCCCATATCCGAGAGCGACCGGTCGGCCCAGGTGAACGTCTCCGGCGGAGCGAGAAGCGTCGCGAGGACGATCGCGCCGAGTGCAAGGACGGGTCCGACGACGCCGCAGTACGTCGCGATTCGTTTGCTGTCGGCCATGTGGTGGGCTGGGAAGGGGCGGCGTATCAAGGTAACCGTTCGGATCGCTGACTGAACCGGCATTCGGCGGCGACACCGGAACCAGTCGGGAACCGGGGTACTCGAGAACGAGCCGATCAGTCAGCGCCGGCGGGGGCTCCGTCGGCGTCCACGTCGGCCTCCTCGCGGTGCTCCGCGGGGAACCACGCAAGATCGTGGTCGGCCGTGATGCGGACACGAACGCGTTCGTCCGGGTCGATCCGATCGGCGTGGTTGTGCAGACACTCGATGGTCTCACCGTCATCGAGTTCCACGCGGTAGAGGACCGTCGGACCGAGGTAGCGCCGATAGACGACGCGGCCGTCGGCCGCCGACTCGTCCGCGGGTGAGGCCGCCACGTCGTCCGGCCGAACGAGCAAGTCGACGGCGCTGCCGTCGTACCGATGGCCCAGTTCGTGGACGTCGTCGCGGGGAACGCGACCCAGCGCGGTGTGGACGCTGTCGCCGCGGACCTCGCCCGAGAGGAACCTCGCGTGGCCGAGAAACCCGGCGACGAATCGGGACTCGGGTCGCCGGAAGACGCGTTGGGGAGTATCGATCTGCTCGATGTCGCCGTCGTTCATCACGGCGACACGGTCGGAGATGGACAGCGCTTCCTCCTGATCGTGGGTGACGGAGATCGCGGTGACGCCCGTCTCCTTGATTATTTGGCGGACCTCTTCGCGCATCTCGACGCGTAAATCCGCATCGAGACTCGAGAACGGCTCGTCGAGCAACAGCATCTCGGGTTCGGGGGCCAGCGAGCGCGCGAGCGCGACCCGCTGTCGTTGCCCGCCGGAGAGTTCGTCCGGGTAGTGATCGCCGTGGCTCTCGAGGCTGACGAGATCGAGGAGGTCGTCGACGCGGGTCTCGCGGTCCGCCTCGTCCCGATCTCGCAGGCCGAAGGCGACGTTTTCGCGGGCGCTCAGATGGGGAAACAGCGCGAATTCCTGAAAGACGAGACCCACGTTGCGGTCCTCGGGCGGAACGAATCGCCCGTTCCCGGAGACGGTCTCGTCCGCGAGGCGGACCCGGCCGGCGTCGGGCCGCTCGAGGCCGGCGATCAGCCGGAGCGTCGTGGTCTTGCCACATCCCGACGGGCCGAGCAAGGTCAGGAGCTCGCCCTCACGGACGGCCAACGAGAGGTCACCGATGACTGCCTCGTTCCCGTAGCGCTTCGCGAGGCCGTCGAGTTCGAGCACCGGCTCCGCGGCCGTCGGCCCCCGCGTTGATTCCTCGATCCCTGTCGTAAGCGGTCGCCTGTCCCTCATGAATCGATGGTCCGGCGTGAGCCGGTGTCGGTCCCTCTAGGCGAGAGTCCGAGACTTATAACTGCCGGTCAGTCGCTCACCGCCGGAAAACGGAACGCGAGAGCCGCTACAGTTCGACGCCGCTGGGAATCAAGCTGTGCTGTCGAAGCAGGCTCCCCTCGTCGTCGTAGACGAGAAACGTCCGTTTGTCGTAGGTGACGAACGGCTCGGCGTCGAGCGTGATTTCGACCGTGTACCGGCCCTCGTCGTCGGCGGTCTCGCCGTAGCCACGCGCTGCGCGGACGAACCGGAGGACGTCGTCGGCGCCCTCGTTGAGCTCGAGGATGAATTCGCCGGTAATGCGGTTAGTCACGCTCACCACGCCGGTCGTGTTGTCCCCGAGCGGTCCCTGCAGTCGGAGGGCCACGTCCGTTTCGCTCGCCTCGAGAACGTCGCCGTCGGGACCAGTCAGGCGCTCGCGAAGCATCGTCGCCGGGCCGGTAAAGTCGATCGATACCGCGGGTTTTTCGGGCTCCCCGTCGGACTCGACCCAGGCGATGTTGTCAACGTCTAGCGTGAAGTGCTCGCGCCTCATTCCGTACTCGTTGCTTCGGACTCCGACAGTATGAACGTAACGCACGAAACAGTCAGCTTTCGAGACAGTTCGACCGGAGGGGGTTCGACGGGTCGACGACCGCCCAAAACGGCGATCGGCCATCTCACTTATCAGGGTTGCGCCCGGACGTGTCACGAAACCTGCGTTCAATGGACCCCTCAGATCACACCGATTCGGCCGCGGACGCGATCGTCGACGGTGCGGCCGGCGCTCGTCTCCACCGCGACGCGGCAAGCGCCGACGGTGCCGGCGAGTCTGAACTAGCGCCGGCCGACGAGCGCCCGACGTCGACGATCGACGCTGCCAAACGAACGATCCGGCGCGTCGTCGAAACGCTTCGCGGCTCGACCGTGGATGTCGGCGACTACGAGCCCGATGTCCACGGCCCGCTGGTCTCGCTCGACGATTCGGACAACCTCGAGGAGGTCAATCGCTACTGGGTCGACGCACCCTTCTCGTTCGTCTCGATCGGCCACGACCACGAGGCGAACGAACACCGCTATCGCGCGGTCGAGCCCTCGCTGCGCGAGGACGAGGCGGTCCTGCTCGAGGCGCTGTTCGACGACGTTCGCGACCCGCTGCTCTACCGCGAGGCCGAGGGCGACGATATCGAACGGTTGCTCCGCGAGACGATTCGGGAGTACCTCGAGCGCTATGGAGCCGAGATCGACGCGGCGACGTTCTACCGGTTGTTCTACTATCTCCACCGGGACTTCCGCGGTTACGGTCGCCTCGAGCCGATCATGCACGATCCACACGTCGAGGACATCTCCTGTGACGGCTACGGGTTGCCGATCTTCGTCTACCACGATGAGTACACCGACATCGAGACTTCCGTCTCATTCGAGAAATCCGATCTCGATCGGTTCGTCGTTCGGCTGGCCCAGCACTCCGGCCGGCACATTTCGATCGGCGATCCGACGGTCGAGACGACGCTGCCCGACGGCTCTCGCGCCGAGCTCGCACTCGGCGAGGAGGTGACGCCGCGGGGTTCTGCGTTTACCATCCGGAAGTATGCCGAGGACCCGTTCACGCCGATCGATCTCCTCGAGTACGGCACGTTCAGCGTCGAGCAGTTGGCCTACCTCTGGCTCGCGATCGAGCACAACAAGAGTCTGGTGTTCGCGGGCGGCACCGCGTCGGGGAAGACGACGAGCATGAACGCCGTTTCGATGTTCATCCCTCCGCGGTCGAAGGTCGTGACCATCGAGGACACCAGCGAACTCCAACTCTCTCACGACAACTGGCTCTCGTCGGTCACGCGCGAGCGCACCCACGAGGGGACCGACGTGACGATGTACGATCTGCTGCGCTCGGCCCTGCGCCACCGCCCCGAATACATCGTCGTCGGCGAGGTCCGCGGCGAGGAGGCGATGACCCTCTTTCAGGCGATGAACACCGGTCACACGACCTACTCGACGATGCACGCCGATTCGGTCCAGACGGCCATCAACCGGCTCGAGAACGAGCCGATCAACGTCCCTCGGTCGATGGTTCGCAGCCTCGACATCCTCTCGGTCCAGACGCTCACCCGGTCGGGCGACCAGCGCGTCCGCCGGAACAAGGTACTCGCCGAGATCGAGGGGATCGACCAGCGAACCGGTGAACTCGACTACTCGACGGCCTACACCTGGGAGAGCGAGACCGACAGCTTCCGGAGCAGTTCCAGTCGCGTCCTCTCGGAGATCCGCGACGAACGCGGCTGGAGCCAGCAGGAACTACTGACGGAACTCGAGCACCGCGAGCGGTTCCTCGCCTCGCTCCGGGACAACGGCCTCTCCGACTACCGGCGGTTCACCGCGCTGGTCAACGAGTATTACGCCGATTCCGAGCGCGTCCTCGAGCGACTTACCGAAGAGAGCGACGGCGACCGCGAGCGCGAACGCGGCTCCGAACCGCGAAACGGAACCGAGCGTACGGCGAGGACCGACCCCGAATCCGGAGGCGGTGCGTCCGAGAACCGATGACGCCCGTCAGTCTCGTCCCACTGGTGATCGCGGCGCTCCTCTGTTCGCCAGTCGCCGTGGTCAGGCGGTCCGAACGCGTCGACCGCGCTCTGACGCTGGTCGCGGTCCGGACGTTCGGACCCCACGCCGACGCGTTCGGTCGTGTGCACCCGGACCGGCGGGCGGCCTTGCGTGCCGCACACGTTCCGACGACCGACCGCGAGTATGGCTCGCGGACGATGCTGTTCGCGGCGATCGCCGCGCTCGTCGGCTCGATTCTCGGCGTCTACGCCGTCTGGGGACTCTTGACGGTCCTCTCGGTCAGCCCCGAGACCATGCGCGCGGCGTTGCCTTCCCCTCTTGGGTTCCTCGCGGCGCTCGGGGGGCTCCCGACGTTATCGGCCGGCGAACTGGCCGTGCTGTTTTCGGTCTCCGCGCTCACGGTCGGGGCCGTCGCCGGTGCCGGGGCCTACTGGTTCCGGTGGTGGTACCCCGGCTACGTCGCCGACGCCCGCGCTCGTCGGATCGAGGCGGGACTGCCGTCGACGGTGGCGTTCGTCTACGCGCTCTCGAAGAGCGGGATGGCGTTTCCGAACGTGGTCCGGGTCATCGCCGATCAGGAGGACACCCACGGCGAGGCCGCCGCGGAGTTCGCCGTCGCCGTCCGACAGATGGACACGTTCGGCACCGACGTCGTCACCGCCCTCGAGACGATGGGGCGGCGCTCGCCCAGTCCGCAGTTCCGCGAGTTCACCGAGAACCTCGTCAGCGTCTTGCAAAGCGGCCAGGGACTCTCCGCGTTCCTCGAACGCCAGTACCAGAAGTACCGCGAGGAGGCCGAATCGCAACAGGAGGGCATCCTCGAGTTGCTCTCGACGCTGGCGGAGGCCTACGTCACGGTGCTGGTCGCCGGGCCGCTCTTTCTGATCACGATCCTGGTCGTCATCGGGATCGCGGCCGGCGATACGTTCGGGGAACTTCAGGCGCTGATCTACCTGCTCCTGCCGCTTGCCAACCTCGGGTTCGTGGTGTACCTGAGTATGGTAGCGGACAAACTCGATCCCAGCGACGGAGTCAACGGGAAATCGACCGCCGACGAGCCACCGACGGTCGGGACGGCCCGGACGGCACGGGCCGACGGGAGCGACACAGCACCAGACCAGACCCGCCATCCGAACGTCGAACGAGCGCGGTACTACCGCCGGCTGGTGGGCCTGCGCGAGCGGTTCGGCCATCCGATTCGGACGCTCGTCGAGCGGCCGTCGCTCACGCTCGCGATCACCGTCCCGCTCGCGCTCGTCGGAGTCGGCACGCGGCTTCCGGCGGCGCTCGAGGACGGCTTCGACGTCACCGCGATCGACGACGCGGTCGCCGTCGGCACGCTAGGCGTCGTGGCCGTCTTCGCGCTCGCTTACGAGGTCCACCGCCGCCGGCTGAAGGCGATTGAGGCCGCGGTACCGGACCTGCTCGACCGCCTCGCCAGCGTCAACGAGGCCGGCCTCTCGATCGTCTCGTCGATCGATCGAGTCCGGGGATCGGATCTCGGACCGCTCGGCGACGAACTCGACCTGGTCTGGGCCGACGTGCAGTGGGGTGCCGACCTCCAGACCGCCTTACGGCGGCTCGAGACCCGCGTCGGAACCCGATCGGTTTCGCGGGTCGTCACGCTGCTGACCGAGTCGATGAACGCCAGCGGAACCCTCGCGACCACGCTCCGGATCGCCGCGCGCGGAGCGGCGGCCGATCGCCGACTCGAGCGCGAGCGCAAGCGGGCGATGATCGAGTACACAGTCGTCGTCTACGTCTCGTTTCTGGTCTTTCTGTTCATCATCGCCGTGCTGGCCGGCTATCTCCTGCCGAACCTCCCATCCGAGGGCGCGGAGCTGGGGTCGAGCGCGGCCGCGTCTCAATTGGACGGGTTCTCCGGAGCCGATACTGACGCGTACGCCACGCTGTTCTACCACGCGGCGCTCGTCCAGGGACTGTGCTCGGGGCTGATCGCCGGTCAGTTGAGCACCGGTGACGTTCGGGCCGGCGCAAAACATGCCGCCGCCATGCTCGCGCTCTCGGTGGGGCTGTTCGCGACCGTTGTCTGACCCGCGATTGCGGCCCTCGCCGCCGGTGTCGATGTAGAAACCCTTTAGTCACCGACGACGGAACCTCAACTGGGAAACGCACGGCCGCAAATCCGACTGTGTCGCCCGCTCTTTCGGGCGGCTTGGGATTGCGGAAGTGCACGGCGAGAGCCGTATATACGCGCGGTCAGTGCGGTTCCTATCCTCAACAATGGCACGAATGCACACCCGCCGTCGCGGCTCGTCCGGTTCGGACAAGCCGTCGGCAGACGAACCGCCGGAGTGGAGCGACGTCGACTCGGATGATATCGAAGCCCGAGTCGTCGAACTGGCAGAGCAGGGCTACGATCCCAGCCAGATCGGGATGAAGCTGCGCGACGAGGGCGTCACCGGAACGCCCATCCCGGACGTCAAGCTGGCGACCGGGAAGAAGATCTCAGAGATTCTCGAGGAGAACGACGCCACGGCCGACATCCCCGAGGACCTCTGGAACCTGATGGAGCGCGCAGTGCGTCTGCGCGACCACGTCCGTCAGAACCCCCAGGACGCCCAGAACAAGCGCGCCCTGCAAAACACCGAATCGAAGGTGCGCCGCCTGGTCGATTACTACCGCGGCGACGAACTCGAGCCCGACTTCGCGTACTCCTACGAGGTCGCGACGGAGCTGCTCGAAGACCGCGAGTAACACCGCATCCGTATGTCCACCGAGGGTCGATCCGCCGAGCCGGCGTCCGCTACGAGCGCACTCGAGAGCGCCGGCTTCGTCCAGGTGGTCGCTCGCGCCGACGGCGACGCGCTCGCGGCCAGCGGCCTGCTCGCAAGCGCCCTCGCCGCCGCCGGGACGCCGTTTCAGGTGACCGTCGGTCGGACGGTCACAGAGCGGTCAGAGCGCCTCCGCGCACAGACCGACGAGGGCGACGCGACGGTCGTCGTCGGCACCGCCGACGGGGCCGCCGACGCGGTCCAACTGACGGCGACCGACAGACCCGCCTCGCTCGAGGCCGTCGACCTCGTCCGTGACCTCGGCGCGACGCCGGATCCGGTGCTCGCGCTGGCCGGCATCGTCGCCGCTGGCGGCGACCCCGGCGCGGGCGAGAGCGAGTGGCTCGTCGAGACCGCGCGCGAACGCGGCCTGCTCGAGCAGCGACCCGGCGTCGCGGTTCCCACCGCAGCTCCGATCGACGACATCGCGTATTCGACACGCCTGCGTACGCCGTGGTCGGGCGATCCCGACGCGACACGCGAAGCGCTCGCGGACGCTGCGGGCGATCCCGACGCCCTCGACGCGGACGACCACCGCGCGATCGGCTCGCTCGTCGCGCTCGATGCCGTCAGTGCCGAGGCGGCGACCGACGCCGCCGCAGCCTCGATTGCCCAGGCGCTACGGCCGTACGCGACGCCCGAAGCCCCATTCGCGACGCTCGGCGGCTTCGCCGACGTGCTCGAGGCGACGGCGAGAACGGAGCCCGGCACGGGGATCGCGGTCGCGATGGGCCACGACGCCCGCGACGCCGCGCTCGAGGCCTGGCGCGAGTACGGCCGCCGCGCACACGCGGCGCTCGAGGCGGCCTCGACCGGCCGCTACGACGGGCTGTTCGTCGTCGGCATCGACGACGGCCCCGTCGAAGCCGTCGCTCGTATCGCGGCGGCCTACCGATCGCCGGAGCCCGTCGTCCTCGCGGTCAGCGACGGACACGGTCCCTCGGGCGATCGGATGCAGTCCGCTGACGGCGACGCCGAGGCCGCGATCGCGACCCGTGAGGCCACGTCTCTCGCAGCGACGGTCGAGGGAATTGCTCGCGACCTCGAGGGCGAAGCGCCGGATTCGACGACAGAATCAGGGGCCGACGCCGGCGGCGTCGCGTACGACGTCGGCCATCGGCGCGGCTACTTGCGATACGACCCCGGAGTGGACGACTCGACGATCATCGCGGCAGTGAGGGACCTGCTATGAGCCGGCGAGCGACGATCCGAACGGACTGCGACGACCCCGACCTCGTCGCGCAGTCGCTCGACCCGGACAACACCGACGAGATGGAGACGACCGTCGAGCGCGACGGCTCGTCCGGCGAGGACGGAACGGTCGTCACGCGGATCGACCGCGAGACGACGAGCGGCCTCCGATCGACCGTCGACGACTACGTCGTCAACCTCGCGGTCGCGATTGACGTCGCGACGCACGCACGGAACGGACAGCACGCAGAACCGACGGACGCGGGACCTGCGTCCGACAGCGATACCGACTCAACACACGATACACAATGAGCGAACGATCAGTTTCACGCGCGAAACAGGAGAAGCGGTGGTACACCGTCCTGGCACCCGAGCAGTTCGACCGTCAGGAACTCGGCGAGACCCCCGCTGACGAACCGGAGAAAGTCTACGACCGAACCATCGAAACGACGCTCGGCGAGTTGACCGACAACGCCAGCGAGAACAACACGAAACTCACCTTCAAGGTGACCGACGTGGGCAGCGACAGCGCCTACACGGAGTTCGTCGAGCACGCGCTGACTCGCGACTACCTGCGCTCGCTGGTCCGTCGCGGTGCCTCGAAGATCGAGGCCTACGTCACCGTCCTCACGACGGACGACTACCGCGTCCAGATCCAGCCCGTCGCCTTCACGACCAAGAAGGCCGACGCGAGCCAGGAGAAGGCCATCCGCGAGACGATGGTCGAGATGATCGAAGAGGCCGCCGAGGAGCGCTCCTTCGAGGAACTCATCGACAGCGTCGTCGAGGGTCGTCTCTCCTCTGCCATCTACGGCGAGGCCAAGACGATCTACCCGCTGCGACGCGTCGAGATTCAGAAGTCCACCCTCGAGGCCCACCCCGAGGAAGTCGCCGAAGAGGAAGCGACCTCGGTCGACGTCGACGACGAAGACGTCGCCACGGGCGACTGATTCCGAGAACGGAGACGTTCGATTTCGCCGGCAGCTATTTTCGATGTCGACTCGAGGCGCTCGACTCGAGTCCGAAGTACTGCGGCTCTATGCCACAGTCTCTCCCTGAGCTACATCGATCGCCAGCGTGTCTCGAGACCATCTGGATTGATCGCCAGCGTTTCCTTGCGATTGTCGGAATCGATGGCCAGCGTGTCTCGAGGGTGTCTTGATCGATCGTGAGTTCACGTGAATGACCATCATGCGATAGCACAGCCGGCCGTTCGCCGATAAAAGTCCGCCTGTCGGACGATTCTGTCGTCACAGTGGATAGTTTCTGCGGCCATCACTCGGAGACGACGATTTCGCCGGTCATGTTCGCCCGCTCGTGGGGGATACAGAAGTACTTGTACGTGCCGGGGACCTCGAAGGTGTGTTCGTACGTCTGTCGCGGCCCGAGGCCGCCGTCGCGTTCGTTCCGCCACGCGTCGTATGCGGCCGCTTGCGTCTCGAAGCCGCCGGAGGCAAAGTACGCCGCGTCGTCCGGGATGAGTTCGTTGTAGGCCGTGATGGTGTGGTCCGCCTCGCTCGTGTTCTTCCAGACGACGGTATCGCCGACGGAGATTTCGTAGCTATCGGGGAGGAATTCGGTGCGATTCATCCCGATATGACAGCTCTCGCCGCGACAGGGGTCGCTCGCGAGGACGCTGCGTGCGGACGAACACCCCGCGAGGCCGGCCGAGACAGCGGTTCCGACGGCGGCGAGGTAGACGCGCCGGTGCATATCGGACCGTTGGGACAGTCACGGTATAACCGTCTTGGTTCGCTCCCCGAAACCGAGAACGGGCCGGAAACGAAAACACGTAAGGTAACTCCCCGTCGAATCCGGGCATATGCTCCCCCGGTTCGTCGGTCGGCTGGGCGTCGCCGACGCGGTGACGATCGCCAACGCCGCTCTGGGGTTCGTCGCCGTCGTCGTCGCGACCGTCGACGTCGATCTAGCCGCCCGACTCGTCTTGCTGGCGGCGATCGCGGACGGCCTCGACGGCATCCTCGCGCGCCGATACGGCGGCACCGACGCCGGTCCGTATCTGGACTCGCTGGCCGACGTAGCCTCCTTCGCAGTCGCCCCCGCCGTCCTCTCCTTTGTCATCGTCAGGAACAGCCTCGAGGTCACGTTCGACGCGGTTACGGCCGAACTGCTGGTCGTGACGGGCGTCTGTGCACTGTTTGTTGCGATGGCGGTCACTCGGTTGGGGATGTACACCGCCTACGACATCTCCGGCAGCTACACCGAGGGCGTGCAGACGACGCTGGCTGCGACGGTGCTTGGCGCGGCGATCCTCGCCGGCGAGACTCGACCCTGGCTCATCCTCGCGGTCACCGGCGCGTTCTGCTTTCTGATGGTTTCGAGAATTCGGTATCCGGACCTGCTGGCTCGCGACGCCGGGATCATGGGCGTCGTCCACGCGCTCGCGATCCTCGTTCCCGACTTCGCCGGGCGGACGTTCCCCTACGCGCTCCTGACGCTCGGGCTGGCCTACATGACGCTCAGCCCGTGGTTCTACTGGGGCGATCGGGAACGCTCGTCGGAAGTCGACGTGCATGGAAACGCTTAGGACCGTGCTGACACGACCGTAAGATATGCACACTGTCACGCGTCGGCGTCGTCCCGAGGTGGGAATATGAGCGAGGACGAGGCGAACGGTGACGATGCGGCCGCCGCGGAGGAAGCGGATGGCGAGGAGCCCGTCGATCTCGAGGCGATCGACGACCGACTCGACGCACTGGCCGCCGACCTCTCTGCGCTCGAGTCCGATCTCGAAGCGGCCGAGACCGAAGACGACCTCGACGATGTCGAAGCCGACCTCGAGGCGTTCCGCGACGACCTCGAAACCGTCGAAATTCCCGACCCGCCCGAGACCGACGAGGACGAGGCGGAAGACGAGGAACCCGCACCGGAGGAAGAACTGCAAGACCGGTACGACGAGATCGAGAGCGACCTCTCCGACCTCGAGTCCAACCTCGAGGACCAACGCGGCCCCTACGGCGAGGACGTGATAAGCGAGATCGACGACGCGAGCGGGACGATCACGGACACTCGCTGGACCGAGGAGGGCAACGCCGAACTGATCGAGGCGGTCGACGAGTTCCTCGACGACTGTAACGACCTGCTCAGCAGTTCGGTCACGCTAGTCAATCAGGGCGAGACCGTGCCCGACCAGCTCGACGCGACCCTCGATAACGCCGCCGAGGCGGTCGAGAGCGCCGAACTCGACGCCGACGACGACGCGGAAGTGATCGCCGGCCTACTCGAGGCGACCGACGACCTCCAGAGCGACATCGACGACGCGACGGCGTGGGCCGACCTCGAAGTCCGCGAACAGCTCCGCCGCGAGGGCTACTACGACGTGCTCGACCACGTCAAGGACTTCCCGCCGGAGTGGCACGCGCTCAAGGTCCACGAGAAGCGGGGCAACGTCGACATGATCCTCCTCGCGCTCGAGACGTTCGATTCGGACTTCATGGAGGACCACTGCATGGAAGCCCTCGAACGGATGGGTCCCGAGGAGGCCATCGACCCGATGCTCCAGAAGGCCAACCGCCGCGATCAGGCCGCGATGCGCATCCTCGGTAAGATCGGCGTAGACGACGAGGAAATCGTCGACACCTTGGTCGATTACGTCGACTCTAACCCGAACCTCCAGCAGCCGGCCTTCCGCGCCCTCGGCGAGATCGGTGCCGAAGCCGCCGTCGACCCCATCGCTCAACAGCTCGTCGCCGACGAGGCTGACGTCCGCAGCTGGGCCGCCCGCACCCTCGGCCTGATCGGCGATACTCGCGCCGTCGATCCCCTCGCTGACGTCCTCGAGAGCGACGAGTCCGACCGCGTCCGAGCGAGCGCCGCGTGGGCGCTCCAGCGTATCGGCACGCGAGACGCCCTCGAGACCGTCGCCGACTACGACGACGATCGCGCCTACCTCGTCCAAGCCGAGGCCGAGCGCGTCGACCTCGAGCCGGCGGCCTGACGACGGAGACCCGCCGACCCTGTCGCGGATTCCTTTTCGAGCACCAGCGAGGATTTAAGTAACAAAGCGCGGCCACACGCGGTGATGGATATTCGGCGAGCCGCCCTCGTCACCGTCCTCGGCTGCTGTCTCGTCGCCGGTGCCGTTGCGACCGCGGGACCTACTGTCGTTGACGGAACGGCCGCCCGCGAACCGACGACCGCTCGAGCGACCGCAGTGCCGTCCTCGATCCCGGACGGTCTCTCTTGTCCCGCTCGTGCGTCGACACCCACCACCGACAGCGGGCCACCGAAGCGCCCGCGAATCGTTTCCCTCTATCCGGATCCGACTACGGACGATAACGTCGGCGAATTCACCGTCCTCGAGACCCCGCCCGACACGCGGCTTCGGAATCTGACGCTGACCGACGGCCACACGACTGCGCGGCTTCCGAACGCGACGGTCTCCGGTCGCGTCGCACTGAGTACGGCTCCGAACGTGACCGAGCGATTGACCGACGCGCCAGTCCTCGGCCTGGAAGCGCATCTCCGGCTCGCCGCAGATGGCGACACCCTTCGCCTTCGAAATGCGACGGCGACGATCGACGCGGTGTCGTACGACAGTGCACCGACGGCGGAGCGGTGGTATCGGACGGCGGAGGAGAAGGGATCGAACACCGTGCGAGCCAGCGGCCAGTGGTGGCCGCGAGACGCGACCTGCCTCCCCGTCTCGAGCACCAGCGTCGATGAGGCCACGGCGTTCGTCCTCCCAGACGCACCGAGCGTACCGCGGCAGACGATTCGAAACGCCGACGACCGACTCCTGTTAGCGGGCTATACCGTCACTTCCGACACGATCACTGACGAACTCGTGGCCGCGGCCGAACGCGGCGTCGACGTGTCGGTCCTCCTCGAGGCGAGTCCCGTCGGCGGGACGCCCGCGGCGACCGACGGGGTCATCCGGCGTCTCGAGGCCGCCGGCGTCGACGTACGGGCCATTGGCGGTGAGGATTCGCGGTATCGATACCACCACCCCAAATACGCGGTCGCCGACGATCGGGTGCTGGTCACGACCGAGAACTGGAAGCCAGCAGGCGTCGGCGGCGAGAGCAGCCGCGGGTGGGGCGTCCGGCTCGAGGACGAGGCGCTCGCGGCCGATCTCGCGGGAGTCTTTCGGGCCGATTTCGAGGGCTGGGATACGGTATCCGGATCGGCCTATCGCACGAATACCTCGTTCGTCGAGGACGAGGACTCGCTCTTCTCCTCGTCGGATCCCGGCTTCCCGACGAACCACGAACCGGAAACAGTCCCGGTCGAATCGGCCGAACTGCTGGTCGCACCGGACAACGCCGATCGTCGGATGCAGGAGTTACTCGCCACGGCGGACGACGAGATTCTCGTCGTCCAACCGACGATCGCTGCCGACGTCTCGCTGCTCGAGGCGACCGTCGAGGCGGCCCGCCGGGGCGTCGAGGTTCGTATCTTGCTCGGATCGGCGTGGTACAACGCCGAGGGGAACGAGGGGCTCGTCGCCGACCTCGAGCGCCTCGCGAAGAACGATGACCTCCCGATCGAGGTGCGACTAGTCGGGGACACCGATCGCTTCGAGAAGATCCACGCGAAGGGCGTGGTGATCGACCGAGAGGTGGCGATTGTCGGCAGCGCAAACTGGAACTCGAACTCGCTCAAGAACAACCGCGAGGTGCTGGTCGCGCTCCACGGCGAGGCGGCTGCAAGCTACTATGCCGACGTTTTCGAGGCTGACTGGTCGGTCGACACGTGGCGCTTCCCGATGGGACTCGTCGTCCCGGTCATCATCGCGCTCGCCATCGCGGCGATCGTCGGCCGCCGCTATATCCGATTCGGCGATCCGCCGTCGGAGCACACCTGACCGACCACGACGAATCGACGATCAGTCCGCGCAACCGCCGACCTCAAGCAACTCACAGCAGTCCGCTTCGGGGTCGAAACAGTCGGGGCACTGTTCGGGCCGGTCGATGATCGTATCGAGGCGCTCCGCGACGGTGTCATCGATAACGCTCTCTAAGGCGCGAGCCTCCTCCCGGAACTCCTCGACTTCGAGGACGTTCGCGAGGAACCGCTCGATGATACAGTAGGTCTGTAGGGCATCGTGGGCACGCTCGAGGCCGTCGTCAGTTAGGCTGGCCCCCTTGTACTTCTCGTGGTCGACGAGGCCGCGATCCTCGAGTTTGCCGACCATCTCGTTGACGCTGGCCGGACTCACCTCGAGCAGGTCGGCGAGGGTGCCGGTCGATGCGGGGCCGTCTTCGATTCGCTGAGCCAAGTAGATCGCCTTGAGATATTGGTCGGCAGTGTTCATAACCTCCCTCCGGTGTCGCTACGCGTCGCGTCACTTCCTCGCCGGTACAACCGAATCCGGGTGGGGATGCACGCGTCGGACGGCGTCGGCACGGGCGCAACCGCCGCGGTTGTCGGCCCGATCATGCTCTGTGTTCCATGATCTCGGTCACTTCCTCGACGCCTTCCTTTTCCTCCTCCCGAATTGCGTACAGCGTTTCGAGCAGCCGATCGCGATCGACGGCGAACGCGGCGTCCGAGGCCTCAATCGCTTCGATGAGGTCGTCGTAGAACTTGTAGGCCGTCTCCTCGTTCGCTAGCTGGTCGTAGAGGACGCCGTCGGTGTCTTCCGGCGGCCCGTACTGAGCGTCGACCAGTGCGTTGATTTCCTCGTATTCAACCGTCTCGGCCTCGAGATCATCGATCAGCGCCTCGAGTCGCTCGCGGTGGTCGGCCGACTCGGCGGCGGCCTCGGCGAGCAACTCCTCCACCTCCTCGTCGAATGCCGCCCGCTCTTCGGGGGGCAGGGACTCGATGTGGTGGGCGGCGCGTGACTCGACGAGTTCCTCCAGCACGACGCCGATCTGGAGCAATCGGGTCAGCTGATGGTCGCTCGAGACGCGCTGTCCCAGACTCATAGGTGACATACCGGACCGTCGGTACTTATGCTTCCCTATTGCCGGCATCGGCCGGCCGGTATCGCTCCTGTCTCTCAGGTCGACGGTGTCACTGTCCGTGGTCGAAAACGGAAGAAACGGAAGGCGACTAGTCGCGCCGGCGCAGTCGAGCCCCGATCAGCTCCTGCAAGTCGTCGCGGAGTTCGTCGACGTCGACCTCTTCTAAGACGGGCACGAAGAAGCCCTCGACGAGCATATTGCGCGCAGCACGCGGGTTGACACCGCGAGAGGTCATGTAGAGCAGGTCCTCCTGGTCGATCTGGCCGACCGTCGCGGAGTGACTTGCTTCGGTGTCGTGGTTGTTGATGATCAGCTTCGGGGAGGCGTCGGCCTCGCTCTCATCGGAGAGCATCAGCGTATTCTCGCGCTGATAGGAGCTGGTGTCCCAGGCGTCGGCACCGACGTCCTGGACACCCTCGTAGACCGAACGGGCCACGTCGTCGGTGACGCCGCGGGTAACGAGGTCGGCCGTCGTATGCTCGGCGCGGTGCCAGACCTTCGCGTCGAGGTCGAAGTGCTGGTCGTTGTGGCCGTAGAAGGCCCCGACGATCTGCGTTTCTGACGAATCGCCGTCAAGCGTCGTCGAAACCTCAGTCTTGGTCAGTTGGGTACCGAGGTTGCCCTCGATCCAATCGATTGTGGCGTAGGTATCGGCGACGCCGCGCTTGACGGTGAAGTTGTAGGCATCCTCCGAGAGGTTCTGGAGGCTGCCGTACTGGACGTAGCTGTTCTCGCCGGCAGCGACTTCGACGATGCCGCTGTAGTACTGCTCGTCCTGTTCGGCACCGGTCGACTGGCGCTCGAGGATGGTCACCGAGCTCGATTCCTCGGTGACGACGAGCGTGTAGTTGAACAGCGAGCGGGAGTTTTGCTCGGTGCGGACGGTGACGTCCTCGGCGTCGACGCCCTCTGGGACGTAGATGACCGTCCCGGTGCTGAAGAGGGCGGTCGACAGCGCCGTCAGGTAGTTCTCCTGGGGATCGACGATGGAGCCGAAGTGCTCTTTCAGGAGCTCCTCGTGCTCTCGGACTGCCTCGGCCCATGGGAGGACCTCCGCGTCCTCGGGGCCGACCTGGTCTTTGTCCTCGGCCGCGTTCAGCGGGTCCACGAGGGATTCGAAGTCCAGCTCGTGGAGGTTCGTCCAGTCCCGGCCCGGCGTCCGGATGACGTCCGGCATGTCGAGAGTCTCGAGGGCCTCGAGGGCCTCGAGTCGCGTCTCGAGAAGCCAGTCGGGCTCGTCTAACCCCTCGCTGATCTCGCGTACCTGTGCTTCCGTCAGATTGGCGTGTACCTGTGTTCCTGCGCTCATATTATCCGAGGCTCCCCTCCATCTCGAGTTCGATGAGGCGGTTGAGTTCGACCGCGTACTCGATGGGCAGTTCTTCCGTGATCGGCTCGATGAAGCCGGCGACGATCATCTTCTTGGCGTCGTCGTCGTCCAGACCGCGGCTCTGGAGGTAGAAGATGTCCTCGTCACCGATCTTCCCGACGGTCGCCTCGTGAGCGACGTCGACCTTCGACTCCTCGATCTCCATGTACGGCATGGTGTCCGACGTGGACTCGTTGTCGAACATCAGGGCGTCACACTCGACGGCGGTGCTCGAGTTCTCGGCGCCGTCGGCGATGTGGACGAGGCCGCGGTAGTTAGTGCGGCCGCCGTCCTTGGAGATCGACTTGGATTCGATGGTCGAACTCGTCTCGGGCGCGTTGTGGTAGACCTTCGCGCCGGTGTCGATGTCCTGACCCTCGCCCGCGAAGGCGATGGTGATGTGGGTGTCGGTCGCGCCGCGACCCTTGAGGATCGTACACGGGTAGAGCATGGTGGCTTTCGACCCCATGCTGCCCGAGACCCACTCCATCGTGCCGTTGGCCTCGCAGATGGCGCGCTTGGTGTTCAGGTTGAACGTGTTCTTCGACCAGTTTTGCACCGTCGAGTACTGGACGTGGGCGTCTTCGCCGACGAAGACTTCGACGCCGCCCGAGTGCAGGTTGTGCGTGCCGTACTTGGGCGCGGAACAGCCCTCGATGTAGTGGACCTCCGAGCCCTCTTCGGCGATGATGAGGGTGTGCTCGAACTGGCCCATGCCCTCGGAGTTCATCCGGAAGTAGGCCTGGACGGGCATCTCGACGGTCACGTCCTCGGGGACGTAGACGAACGACCCGCCGGACCAGACGGCCCCGTGTAACGCGGCGAACTTGTTGTCGCTCGGCGGCACACAGGTCGTCATGAAGTGCTCTTTGACGAGCTCTGGGTGCTCCTGGACGGCCTTGTCCATGTTACAGAAGATGACGCCCTTCTCCTCCCAGCGCTCCTGCATGTTCTGGTAGACGACCTCCGACTCGTACTGCGCGCCGACGCCGGAGAGCGCGTTCTTCTCCGCCTCCGGGATGCCCAGCTTGTCGAAGGTGTCTTTGATCTCGTCGGGCAGCTCCGTCCAGTCGTCGACGCCTTCGCGCTTGTCGACGTCTGGGCGGATGTAGGGAACGATCTCCTCGACGTCCAGTTCGGAGAGGTCGGGCATGCCGGGCCAGTCGCTCGGCATCGGCATGTTCTGGTACTGCTTGAGCGCGCGCAGACGGCGCTCTAACATCCACTCGGGCTCATCTTTGTCCTCGGAGATCATGCGGATGACCTCCTCGGTCAGGCCCTTGTCGGATTTGACCGCGGCGTTTTGCTCTTTCTTGAACTCGAACCGGGCCTCGGTGTCGGTCTCTTTGAGATGGTCTTGATCGGAACTCATTGGTTGATGTGGTTAGTGGTTACGGCTGTAGCGTTATTACGGTTGTTCTAGTCGAATCCGGTTACGCGGTGCCGTAGACTTCCTCGCGGACCCAGTCGTACCCCTTGTCCTCGAGTTCCTCGGCGAGTTCGGGCCCGCCGCTTTTGGCGATCTGGCCGTCGAGCATCACGTGGACGTGATCGGGCTCGACGTAGTCGAGGATGCGCTGGTAGTGGGTGATCTGAAGGATGCCGGTGCCTTGCTCGTCGCGCAAGGCGTTGATGCCGGCCGAGACGTCCTGCAGGCGGTCGATGTCGAGCCCGGAGTCGATCTCGTCGAGAACGGCGACCGACGGCTCGAGGATGGCGGCCTGCAGCACTTCGTTTTGCTTCTTCTCGCCGCCGGAGAAGCCGGCGTTGAGGTACCGCTGGGCGAACTTCTCGTCCATGTCTAGTTGCTCCATCTTCTCCTGGAGGATCTGCTGGAACTCGGCGACGCCGACCTCGCCCTCGTCCTCGGGGCCTTCCATCGGCGACGACTCGAAGCCTTCGTCCCCTTCCTCGGCCTCGACCTCCTCCTCGTCCTCGAAGAGCTCTTCGCGCTCTTCGATCTTGGCGTTCAGCGCCGTGCGGAGGAAGTTCGTCATCGTGACGCCCTCGATCTCGGCGGGATACTGGAAGCCGAGGAAGATGCCGAGCGCGGCACGCTCGTTCGGCTCGAGGTCCAGCAGGTTCCAGGTGCGCTGGTCCTCGTCAATCTCGATCTCCTCGCCGAACTCCTCGTCCTCGAGATGAAGCAGGACCTCACCCTCGGTGACCTCGTAGGCCGGGTGGCCGGCGATGACCTTCGCGGTCGTGGATTTCCCGGAGCCGTTCGGCCCCATCAGGGCGTGGATCTCGCCGGACTCGACCTCGAGATCGACGCCCTCGAGAATTTTCTCGTCGCCCTCCGCTACCTCCGCGTGCAGGTTGCTCAGTTCGAGACGTGCCATAGTACTCTGTCACTCGAAGAGTGGGTCGTATGACTGATAACGGTTTCGTATCCAATTGGATACGATTTCGATTACCCAAAATAATTTGCTGAAACAGAAACTGCCATTGTACCAGACGGCGAGTACGAGACGGGGATTTCGGCCGTCCGTTGGGTCGGTCGTCACGGATAGACGGTGTCGAACCGTTACGTACATGGACCGCCGTAAGCGATCGAGGGCACTCGAGCGATTACATGAAGCTATCCAGGCCTTTCTGTTCCTGTCCGCTTTTCACTTCGTTCCAGGAGACGTCCAGCGCCTCGAGAATGCGCTCGATCGGCCCCTTCAGGGTCTTCTCGAGCATCGTGTCGTTGTCGACCTCGAACTCGTCGGGAATCTGGTCTTCGTACTCGAAGCAGATCACGTCGGGGTCGCGCTTGAACGCACCATAGAGGGGGTCAGTTCGAGCGTCGAATTTCCCTTTGTCCTCGAGTTGCGCAAAGAACGAGGGATCGACGCGGTCGAGGTAGAGGCGCTTGGGCTTGCTCCCGCGCTGGAAGTTGGTGCCCAACAGCAGGTTGGCGTACTTCGCGCCGCGGACCTGCGCAGTGTCGGTGTCGTAGTTATCGAGGCGCTTGCCGATCCCGCCGGGAATTGCGATCTCCTCGAGCGAGACCTCACCGGCGAGTACGTCCTCAATAACGCCGTTGACGTATTCTTTGGCCCCTTCGATGTCGCCCTCGCGGACGATCATCTCGATGACCCGGTGTTGGACGTCCTTGGTGATCGGCGCGATGTCCGAGCGCTGGTACTCGAAGCCGACGATGTCGATGTCGTCGACATCTTTGCCCTCCTTCCAGGTGATGTGTCCTGCATAGCGTTTCTTCTTTCCGGCCTGGAAGAACCGCCGGTAGAGCTTCTCGAACTCGATCTGGAAACGGTGGGACTCGGCGTTCAAATCCTCTTGTGCGAAGTCGTCGTAGCGACCGTTGATGTACTCCTCGATCTCGAACGACTGCTCTATGGCCTCCGCTTTCGAGACGTCGGGGCCGAGCTCGAGCATGACCGAGTCGGTATCTCCGTAGGTGACCTGATACTGTAGCTCGTTTGCAGCGGAGTCCGTGAATTCGATCACTTCGCGCCCGGTAGCGGTGATAGCGGCTGCCGCCTCCTTATCGTAAAGTCTGAATTGTTCCCATCCCGACACGCCGTACAGCGAGTTCATGATAACTTTTACCGCGCCTTGCTGGCGGTCGTACTGCTCGTACTCGGGGGTTCCAGGCTCGTACTCGTTGCGCCGCCCCTTCTTCTCTTCGCGTTCGGCGAGCAGTTCGGTGATCATCTCGCGCATCACGCCGTCGGGTTCCTTGCGGAAGTGGATCGGCTCCGGTTCGGTTGGCGCGATGTAGGTTTCCCCGTCGTACTCGTCGGGGTCGACCTTCGTCTCGGGTGAGGCGTTGATCGTCGTCATACACATCGGGTACAGCGACTTCAGGTCGAGTACGGTGACGTTCTCCTTGACGCCCGTAATCGGCTCGAAGACGGCCCCACCCTCGTACTCCTCGCCGGCCTCCTGTTGCCCCTTCGAGGGGAGGGCAAAGCGGCCGTGGGCCTCGTGGAGGACGTACATGTCGACCGCATCGCCGGGGGTGGGCGCGTCCTCTAATTTACAGCCGACGAACGAGCGCACCTCGTCCCAGAACGGGATGATCTCCTGTTGCCGGTCGAGTTCCACGCAGAGTTCCACGTCCCGGAGGTTGTACGCGAGCAGTTGCGTGGGATCGCCTTCCCAGAGATCGCCGATATCGCCGGCGTAGCGCTCCTTGCCGACGCCGAGTTCTTCCTCGCCGACGGCGTCTAACCGATAGGAGTCGAGTTCGGAGAAGACCATCCGCTGGTAGCCATAGAGGAGGTCGAAGACGACTCGACCCTTGATATCGGGACCTCCCCAGTTGCTGCGCCAGACCTCGTCGACCCGCGAGAGCCGATCGATCGAGAGGTCGTACTCGTGGTGGGGACCGTCGAGTTCCTCGAGGCGGTCGAGGAAGTACGGCGCGTCGAAGTCCTCGAAGTTCCACCCGGTGAGAAGGTCCGGATCGGTTTCTCGAATGTAGTCGACGAAGGCCTCGAGCATCGCTTCTTCCTCCTCGAAGGCCCGGACCTCGTGGTCGATCGCGCCCTCGATCGGGTCGTAGTCCTCGATTTCGGCCGGAATCTCCCCGTCGCCGATCGGGGCCTCGTAGAGCCACATGACGTACTCGTCGCGGTAGGAGTCGTGGCTGGTCAGACAGACGATCGGCTCCTCGCCGTCTTCGGGAAAGCCCCGGCGGTCGTCGACCTCGATGTCGAACGTGTTGACGCGCGGTTCGGCGTCGACCGGGGCCGCCTCGACCTCGTCGTGGGGGACGACCAGCGAGTCGTCGTCGGCCCGGCGCTCCGGGACGCGGAGCCCGCTGCGGATGTCCTTGTCGATCAGGAACCGGTTTGGAAACAGGATGTCAGCCTCGTAGTGTTTGAAGTCGTCGCGGACCTGGCCGACATCGCGGGGCGTCTGGCCGAAGATTTTGGCCAACTTCTCACCCCGGATGCTCTCGTAGGGCTCGCCGTCCTCGCCGACCTCCCGACTGCCCGTGAGTCGGTCGTACTGCTCTTCGGGCGGCCGTTCGAGCGTCTCCGTCGGCGCGTAGAAGTACGGTTTGAACCCGACGACCTGCACGTGCTCTAAGGTACCGTCGGGCGTGCGCCCGAAGACGTGCATGATCGGTCGCTCCTCGTCGCCGTAGCCGGCGATGGTGTAGTCGACCTGCATCACGGCGAGTTCGAGTTCGCCCTGGGCCTCGGGGAGCGTTTCCTCGAGGACGTCGATCACCTCCGCGGCGTCGGAGCCGCCGTTGCCGGCGACGGCGACGGCCTCCTCGTCCGGCCGGTCGTCGGCATCGTCGGGCTCGCCGCCGAAGTCTGCGAGTCCGGTCTGGCCCGCCTCAGTCATGGTGCCGTGGTTGGCAGGCGGCGGATAAAAACCCCTGCAATCCCCGCGTGCGATCGAAGCACTGCTCGTCTGCTAATCGCGATCGGATCCCGCGACAGCACTGGGATGTATACACATGCAGCGTCGCCTGTGTGGTGTTGCGGTCTCGCTCCGCGTACTTCGATCGTCGGATGGTCGTCTAAGCGGGAGTCGACACGTTGCGGGAGCAAGAAGACATTTAACTTGGTAACACATAACACAGATATAGGTGATCGATGTGTCCACCCACGTGAACGACGACGCGACGGATCAACGCGAACCGAGCGGCATACCCGAGGGGACCGCAACGATCGAATCCTACGAGACCGACGACGGCGTCGTCTTCTACGACGCCGAAAATCCCCTTGCCTGGGTAGAGACGTCCCGAACGCTAACCCTCGCGGAACTCGCCTGAGCGGCAGTCCAAACGCGAACGCTTTTCCTATCGTTCCCCCTTCGCTCACACGTGGTGTTCGACCCGTTCGACGACGAGTCCGAGGACTGGGATCCGGACCCGGAAGCGAAGTTCGAGGACCCGGATGACGATTCGCTGACGATTCCGCGCGTAGAGACAGAGGACCTCGAGGCCGGGTCGGACGTCGAACCGTACACGGACTCGATCAGCATTCCGGCAGTCACCACCGACGAAACCGACGCGCCGACGGACCTCCTCGAGACGTTCTGGGCCGTCGTGGTGTTGCTCAACGGCGCGCTGTTTACGCTCGCGCTCGGCGCATTCTTCGTGCTTTTTAACGGTAACGTCAGCACGGGCGGGTGGCTGCTCCTCATCGGACTCATCCTCAGCGGGTTCGCCGCTCGCCGCTACAGCCAGTATCACTGGACCGCATCTGAGCGGGCGACGACCGATGAAGACGAGGCAGACGGGACAACCGAACTAGAAGAGACGACCGAGACGGACGAGCGGGCCGAAACGCTGAATACCGACGCTACCGACGCGTCCCATACGCGACCGATCGACGATTCTGACACATCATGAAAGCCGTCCAAGACGACACCGGGAAGCGCTATCTCCTTCTCAAACACTCCACCGACGCGAGTCTCGTTCGCGACCCCGAAACCGGTAACGAGTGTTACATTCAGAACGACCGCCTCGAAACCATCGACGGTGAATCGGCCCTCGAGACGGCCGCCAGAAGCGTCGACGATCCCGTGTTGACGCTGCTGACGACCGTCCACGACGAGGAGACACTTGGCCTTCTGATCGAACTCTCGGAACGCGGCCCCCTCGACGTTCGCACACTGCTCGATGCCTATGATTTCTGCGAGAGCGACCTGCACGGCCGACTCACGGTCCTCTCGGCGGCCGGCCTGCTCGCGGAGACAGATATCGGCGGCGAGCGCGGCTATCGGATCACCGAGGACTGCGAGGCTGCGCTCGCGGTGCTTCGCTCGGAACTCGTAGACGCGGCCGAACCGGAATAGGGCCGCCCACCGTCAGAGCGCTTAATCGGACGCGAGGAGGTCCGTCTCCGGCGGCTGCCCCCGTTCGAGCCGAGAGCGGTTCGACGTGGCGTCTTTCTCGACGCGGACGAGTGAGTCGGCCGCGCCGACGAGTTCCTCGTCGTGGCTGACGACGACAATCTGTTCGACGCCGAGTTTGCGCATCGATTCGACCAGCGTGACGAGTTGCGTGACGTGGCCCGAGTCGAGGAACACCGTCGGCTCGTCCAGAATAAGCGGCGGCATCGGTGCGGTCCCTTCGACCCCCTCGGCGAGGAGCCGGTAGATCGCACACCGCAGGCTGAGGTTGAACAGTGCCCGCTCGCCGCCGGAGAGCTGTTCGGGCTCTAGGGCTTCGCCGTCCTTCTGGTAGACCGTCAGCCGGTAGTCGCCGTCTAAGTCGATCGCCGCGTAGGAGTCGTTCTGATAGACCAGCTCGAAGGTCTCGTTCAACAATCGCTCTAAGGTCTCGACGTTTCGTTGGCGCAGTTGCGCCCGTAGTTCGCCGTAGGTGGTCTGCAGCGTCTCTGCCTCGTCGTACAGTGACTCGAGTCGTTCGCACCGTTCTGCGACGCTCTCGAGGCGTTCGCGGAGGCGCTCGAGTTCCTCGAGTTCGTTCTCGACGGCCCCGATGGCGTTTTGAATCTCGGTGTGCTGCTCCTCGAGGTCGGCGAGTTTCTCGTCAACCTGTTCGATGTACTCCGCCGCGTTCCGTTTGTCCGCGCGAGCGGTCTCGATCCGGTCCTCGTCGAACTCGGACTCGAGGTCGCGCTTGCGCTCGCGTTTCTCCGAGAGCGTCTCGCGGCGCTCGTCGTTCATCGTCTCCCAGTCCTGTCGCCGTTCGCGGAGGGTGTCGATTTCGGTCTCGAGGCTCGCTCGCTCGTCGGCGATCTCCGAGACGCGGCGCAGTGCCTCGAGGGACTCCTTGATCTCCCCGCGTTCGGTGTTGATCTCGCCGAGGGCGGTCCGCGCGTCGGCGACCTCGTCTTCGCGGTCCGCGGCCGCAGCTCGCTTCGCCTCGGCCTCTGACTCGTGGTCCGTGGCGTCGTCGCGAAGCCGGTCGCGCTGCTCGCGGCGATCGGCGATCGTTTCGCGTTTCTCCGCGAGGAGTTGCTCGAGGTTCTCGCGGTTCTCCTCGAGTCGGTCGACCTGCTGTTCGGCCTCTCGGAGCTCCTCGGCGCGTTCGATCCGCTCGTCGAGGTCGTCGCGTTCGGCTTCGAGGTCCTCCTGGCGCGCCTCGAGGTCGGCGAGTTCCTCCCGGCGCTCGTCTAACACGTCGACGTGGGGCGAGTCCGCGACCGGCTGGCCGCACTCGGGGCACTTGCCCTCCTCAAGCAGCCGTTCGCCCTCCTCGATCGCGCTCTCGGCGGTTCGAACGTCGGCGGTCACGTCGTTGAGCTCCGAGACGACCTCCTCGCGTTCGGCTTCGAGGTCCTCGAGGTGTGAATCAGCTTCGCCGAACGCGACCGGCGCGTCGTCGAACGTCGCGCGTGCGTCTTCGATCTGCTCCGCGAGCTTCTCGAGTTTCGCCTCGCGCTCTGCGATGGTCTCCTCGTCGGCCTCGATCCGTTCGTCGAGGTCGGCGGCCTCTTCGCGGGCCGCTTCGGCCCGCGACTCGAGGTCGTCCGCCTCCTCGCGGAGCCGCTCGATCTCGTTGGTCCCCTCGGTGATCGTCACCCGGACGTCCTCGAGGTCGTCTCGAAGTTCCTCGTCGCGGCTCTCGAGGTCGTCGAGGCGGTCCCCGACCGCCGCTTCGTCGGGATCGGTCGCCTCGAGATCGACCGTCTCGAGCAACTCGTCGCGTTCGTCGGCGAGCTCTTCGCGTCGTTCTCGCAGGTCGCGGATCTCGTCGGTCGCCGACTCGCGCTCGCGTTCGGTCTCGGAAATCTTCGCTCTAAGGTCGTCGATCTCTTCGTCGAGGTCCGCGATCTCCTCGCGGGTTTCCTCGTGGCGCTCGAGGACGTCTTCGGCCGTCTCGAGCGTTTCCTCGGCCTGTTCGCGTTGGCTCTCGTAGCGATCGATCTCCTCGTTGACGTCGGCTCGGCGCGACTCGAGGCCGTTTAGGCGCTCGTGGAGGTCCTTGTCTTCTTTTTTCTCGACCTGTTTCCGAACGTCCGCCAAAACCTCTCGCTGTCCGTCGAGGACGGTCTTGACGCCCAGCCGGGCCTCGCTGCCCCGTTCGCGGTACTCTTCTAACGCGCCCAGCTGGAGGAGGTCGTCGATCATGTCTTGACGGTCGCTCGGCGAGGCGTGGATGAGCTTGTTGACCTCGCCCTGGCGGACGTACGCGCAGTTGACGAACGCCTCGGCGTCCATCCGCAGGAGTTCGGTCACCTTGCGGCGCACGTCGCGAGCGCCCTCGATTGCCCCGTCGGGCGTCTCGAGGACGCACTTGGCCGTGGTCGCGCGGTCGCCACGCAGCTTCAGCCGGCGCTCGACGTGGTACTCGCGGCCGTCGTGGGTGAACCACAGTTCGACTTCGGCAGCCTCTTCGCCGGTCGTGATCACGTCGTCCAAGGTGCGCTCGTCTAACGCCTTCGAGCCGTAGAGCGCGAAGAAGACCCCCTCGAGCAGCGTCGACTTCCCGCTGCCGTTGACGCCGTGGACGACGGTGACGCCGCGCTCGAGCGAGAGGTCGGTGTCGCCGTAGCACTTGAAGTTCAGCAGGCGAACGCGGTCGACCCTCACGCGAAATCACCCAGCGACGCGGTGTCGGCGGTGTCGGCGGCCTCGTCTGCGTCATCGGCAGTCGTCTCGTCGTTATCCGGAGCGTCCGACTCGACGGCGGCCGCCGAATCGGCCTCGCCCTCGAGCTGGTCGGCGACCGTCGTCACGTCGTCGTCGCCCGGTTCGCGCTCCGGTGCGGGGTCGAACGCCGACTCGTCGTCCTCGAGTAACTCTCGAACGCGGCGTTCGACGGTCTCGCGGACGTTCGCGTCGGCGATGTCGTCGTTCCGGACGGTCTCGTCGATGCCGCGGGCGGCGTCGCTGAGTCCGAGTTCGCGGACGCGGTCGCGGACGGCGTCGTCCGGGTCGGCGAAGCTCACCGACACCTCTTCGTCTTCGTCGGGGAGGTCCCGTCGGTCGTTTACACGGGCGACCAGTGCGCCGCGGTCGATCGCGAGTTCCTCGACCGCGGCCGGCGTGATCGGCCGGCCCTCGCCCTCGACGGTGACGATGACGACGGCCTCGTCGAGGTCGTGCTGGCGGACGCGTTCTTGCACGCGATCGACTCCTTCGCCCTCCGCGAGTTCCACGTCGACGAAGACGAACTCGCGGGACGTGGTGAGTCCGCGGCGGCTGATCGCGATCGACTCGTCGTACTCGACGAGATTGTAGCCCCGGTCGTCGCGCTCGCTGGCGCTTGCGCGTTCGGTCGAGCCGCAGTAGGTGACCCACGTATTCAGCACTTCGGCGGTGTCGGGCGCGTGGTTGTCCCCCAGCAGGACGGCGTCGAAATCGACCGTCGACTCCTCGAGGACGGTCTCGGTGTCCCAGTCGGCGTGGGCGAAGGGTTCGAAGAGGCCGTGGCTCACGAGGGTCGTGTGGTCGGCCTCGGCGGGGATGGAATCGAAGTCGTACGCGAGGTCCTCGCGGCGCGACCGGGGGACGAAGTCCAGGCCGTAGAAGGCGACATCGTCGACGACGACCGGCTCGGGGCCGAGTCGGGTCGCCAGTCCGAGATCCGCGAAGAGATCGAGCCACTGGGCGTCGCGTTTCGATTCGTGGTTGCCGACGACGGCGAGAAAGGGGATGTCAGCGTCCGAAAGGGTCCGGAGCACGTCGACAGTGCCCTGGAGGTCGACCAGACTCGGCCGGCGGTCGTGAAAGAGATCGCCGGCATGAATCACCGCATCGACGCCCTCGGCGACCGCGTCGTCGACGACGTTTCGAAACGCCTCGAGGAAGTCACGTCGTCGCTCGGGCGAGTTGTACTGCCGGTACCCGATGTGGGTATCGCCCGTATGGATAACCCGCGTCATTGTCCCCTCGTTGGCGAGTCGCCCCTAAAGGGATTCCGTCACCGGAGTGAAAGTAAAACCGATATATCACGCAGAGTTGAACGTATTCCGTATCGATCGTCGACTGCGAGTGCTAATCTATCGGTGTCCGTTACCGGCAAAGGAGGACGATTTTCGAAGCGAACAACTCGAAACGAGACAGCAGCGACGATCGACGTTACGATTCGATCTCGAGGCTGTACAGACGCTTGCGCGCATCCGAGAACGAAAAGCGAGAGTCGATGACGTTTTGCTCGTCGAGGCGGTTCAACGCGTATCGGACTGTTCGGGAGGGCAACAGCGTCTCGTCGGCGATCTGTTGTTGGGTCATCGTGTCGTTGTACTCGAGGACCTTCGCGACGAGTTTCGCGCTGGGCGGCAGTTCGCGTACGTCGTCCCACGTTCCCCGCTCGCCAGTCTCCTGTCCAATCGACTCTGAGGCACTCATCCTACCTCCCCATTCCGAATACGAGGTGATAATATTTTCCATTCTGTTTAATGCCTTCGAGTAATATCGCGCGGTTGAGTGCACCTACCCGAAGCCTCTTAAGAACCAACACCCAAAGGGAGCGTGATGAGCGACACTGTGGACGACGTCGACCTCCCATACGACGAGGACGAGGCGTCCCAACAGGAGAAAATCCAGGCGCTCGAGGAACGGCTGGAGATCCTCGAGACGCAAAACGAGGAGATGCGTGACAAGCTCCTCGACGCCAACGCCGAGAATAACAAGTACCAGCAGAAACTCGAGCGGCTCACACACGAAAACAAGAAACTCAAACAGTCCCCGCTGTTCGTCGCCACCGTCCAGGAAGTCACGGACGAGGGCGTCATCATCAAACAACACGGGAACAACCAGGAGGCGCTGACCGAGGTCACCGACGAGATGCGCGACGACCTCGAGCCTGACGCGCGGGTCGCGGTCAACAACTCGCTGTCGATCGTCAAGCCCCTCTCGAACGAGACCGACGTGCGCGCTCGGGTGATGGAAGTCACCGAGAGCCCCGGCGTCAGCTACGAGGACATCGGCGGCTTAGAGGAGCAGATGCAGGAGGTCCGCGAGACCGTCGAGATGCCCCTCGAGAAGCCCGAGATGTTCGACGATGTGGGTATCGACCCGCCCAGCGGCGTCCTGCTCTACGGACCGCCGGGGACGGGGAAGACGATGCTCGCCAAGGCCGTGGCCAACCAGACCGACGCCACCTTCATCAAGATGGCCGGCTCGGAACTGGTCCACAAGTTCATCGGTGAGGGGGCCAAGCTCGTTCGTGACCTCTTCGACGTCGCCCGCGAGCACGAGCCAGCCGTCATCTTCATCGACGAGATCGACGCCATCGCCGCCAAGCGGACGGAGTCGAAGACCTCCGGCGACGCCGAGGTCCAGCGGACGATGATGCAACTGCTCTCCGAGATGGACGGCTTCGAGGAACGTGGCGAGATCCGCATCATCGCCGCCACGAACCGCTTCGACATGCTCGACCGCGCAATTTTGCGCCCGGGCCGCTTCGATCGTCTCATCGAGGTGCCCAAGCCGAACGCGGAGGGCCGCGAAATCATCTTCGAGATCCACACCCGCGGGATGAACGTCTCCGACGGCGTCGACTTCGCGGAACTGGCCGCCGAGGCCGAGGAGGCCTCCGGTGCCGACATCAAGGCCGTCTGTACCGAGGCCGGGATGTTCGCCATCCGCGACGACCGCACCGAAATTCAGATGGAGGACTTCCGCAGCGCCTGGGACAAGGTCCAGGCCGAATCCGAAGAGACCGAAGAGGTCTCGAAGACGTTCGCCTGAGGGTCGCGGTCCGAGGTCGACGTCGTTCGCATTTCGTTTTCGCCGCCGCCGTCCGTCGAGTGACGCGCCGAACGCATCGGTCAGCGCCGCGGCTTGAGCCTGTAGCGAGGACGAACGAGTGGAAAGGACGTGGACCGGCTCGAGTGGATCGGTCTCCCTTCGTCCGCCGTCCCGACCTCCGACGCAATCGGCGATCCTATAGCGCCCAGAAGACGAGATACGGAACGATAAACAGCGCCAGCGTCAGCACGACGAGGATTAGCCCGTACCCGATACCCGTTCCCGCCGCGGTGAGCCACGACGGATGGTCGTATTCGCCGAAATCGACTGCCATGTGCGTCTCATACCGTGACGACCGCATAAACGTACCGGTGCTCCGAGTCCGCCGCTTGGCCGCGATCCGAATCGAACGGCAACTCCCAAACTACCGATAGATGTTCTCGTACCGCTCGCGGTACTCCCGCAGGGCGAGTCGCGCCCTGCGCCGCGAGGGAAAGCCGAAGCCGACCGCCTCGCAGTCGTCGGCGTCGCACTCCCAGCGGAAGGTTCCGGAGCTGGGATCTCTCCGTACCGAGGCGTCCGTCTCGCACAGCGGACAGGTCCATCCCCACTGTACATCGCCTGCGTCCACGTTCGGACGATCCATAGGTTCTACGGCGGCATTAGATCGGTCACGGAAAAAAGCACGCCTCGAGTGAGTCACCGTTTATCAGTCACACCGAGATCGGCCGCCGCTTCGACCGTCGTTGCCGTTCGTACCGAGAGCAGTTTTCGGACCGCTTTTACCGAGTGACCCGCTACGCACACCCAATGACGAAGATCGTCGTGGTGGACAACCACGGACAGTTCACCCACCTCGAGCGCCGGGCGCTTCGCGACCTCGGCGTCGAGACGGAGTTGATCGACAACGACACGCCGCCCGCGGAGGTCGACGCCGACGGCGTCGTCCTCTCGGGCGGACCCGACATGGACCGCATCGGCCGCTCCACCGAGTATCTCACCGCCGACGTCCCGGTGCTGGGCATCTGTCTGGGCATGCAGCTAATCGCCGAGGAACTGGGCGGCCGCGTCGGCGGCGGCGAGTACGGCGGCTACGCCGACGTGAGCGTCGATATTGTCGACGAGGACGACCCCTTGGCCGGCTCGCTGCACCCGGAAACGCGAGTCTGGGCGAGCCACGCCGACGAGGTCAAGGAGCTCCCCGAGGGATTCGAATTGACCGCGAAAAGCGACGTCTGCGGCGTCGAGGCGATGAGCGACACCGACCGCGACCTCTACGGCGTCCAGTGGCACCCCGAAGTCGCCCACACCGAGGAGGGCGACGAGATCTTCGAGAATTTCCTGGCGATCTGCGAAGCGTCGTAGTCGGCGTCCTGCGGCCGGTTTTCGTGTAACTCCCGGTGAGACGAGCGAAGCGGCCGTTCGCGAGCCCTCCGTACGGCGGGCCGACAGCCCTGTGGTACCGCCGCTGGGGAGCGTCCGGTTCGCTCGATCGACACGCCTGGTCTAGTCAGCGATCCGACCAGTCGGTTGGTTCAGGCCCGTTCGCGCGCCGAATCGACCGTCAGTGTCTTGCCTGTCCGCCCAGATGTGGGTGACGATGACAGTCGACACTGTCGGGCGGTTCGAACGCGCACTCGAGGGGCTCGAGGTGGGACTCGAGCGCGTGTCGGCCGCCGACGCGACCGAGCGGATTGAGACGATCGCACAGGAGCCGGCGGTCGGCGCACCGCTGCCGTTCGATGACGTCTCGCTGCCCGAGTCGGTGACGACCGAGCCGACGGCGGCCGAACTCGAGGGGGCTCAGACGGGCGTGACGCCGGTCGGCTTCGCGATCGCGGAGTACGGCACCGTCGCCGTCGAGTCGACAAGCACCGGTGTGGAGCCGATCGGCCTCTACCCGGAGCGCCACGTCGCCGTCGTCGCCGAGAGCGACGTGGTGCCGGATATCAGCGCCGGCTTCGACCGCCTCGCGGACGGCTTCGACGACGGCCGGGACAGCGTCGTCTTCGCGACCGGCCGGAGCGCCACCGCCGACATGGGCGACCTCGTCCACGGCGTCCACGGCCCCGGCGACGTTCACGTGATCGTCGTGGAGGACCGATAAGATGGCCCAGCGCACGCGATCACAACAGGCCGATCGGATCCGGCACCTGCTCGAGACCGAAGGCGAGGCGATCCACACGCACGCGAGCGCCTCCAACGCCCGCCGGTACGAGACCTACGGCGCGACCGACGACATCGAGGCGCTGCGGACCGAGGCCCGCTCGATCAAGGAAGACGCCATCGATCGGCTCCCCGACCTGATCGAGACCGTCCGGAAGGCGGTCGAGGAAAACGGCGGCACCGTCTACGTCGCCGACGACGCCGCGGACGCGAACGCGTACGTCTCGGAGGTCGTTCGGAACGAGACCGAGGAGAACGGCGTCGCCGGGGACGGCGACATCCCGTCGGTCGTCAAGTCGAAGTCGATGACGACCGAGGAGATCGACCTCAACGACGCGCTCGCGGCCGAGGGCATCGACGTCACCGAGACCGACCTCGGCGAGTGGGTGCTCCAGGTCGCGGACGACACGCCCTCGCACATCGTCGGCCCGGCGATGCACCTCTCGCGGCCGGAGATCGCCGAGCTGTTCAACGAGCGGTTCGACCCCGACGAGCCGTTCGAGACGGCCGAGGAGCTGACCCGGTTCGCCCGCAACCACTTAGGCGAGCGCATCCGCGCGGCCGATGTGGGAATCACCGGCGCAAACTTCGTCGTCGCCGACAGCGGGACGATCACGCTCGTCACGAACGAGGGCAACGCCCGCAAGTGCGCGGTCACGCCCGACACCCACGTCGCCATCGCGGGCGTCGAAAAGCTGATTCCGACGCTGTCGGACCTCGAGCCGTTCGTCGACATCATCGCCAAGAGCGCGACGGGCCAGCCGATCTCGCAGTACGTGACGATGCTGTCGCCGCCGACGGACTCCCCGACGATCGACTTCGACGATCCAGACGAGCCGATCACGGGCGACGGGGAGTCCGCGGAGGCGGCGTCGGCTGGCGGGAACGCAGCAGGAGACCGCGACTTCCACCTCGTCCTGCTGGACAACGGCCGCACGGACATGCGCGAGGACGA
This sequence comes from Natrinema sp. 74, assembly GCF_046097095.1. NCBI lineage: Archaea > Methanobacteriati > Methanobacteriota > Halobacteria > Halobacteriales > Natrialbaceae > Natrinema > Natrinema sp. 74. The sequence continues at coordinate 623,757 of NZ_CP175698.1, read as the reverse complement.
CCAGCTCCGGGAGACGCTGTACTGCATCCGCTGTGGAGCCTGCTCGAACTCGTGTGCGAACTTCCAGTCCGTCGGCGGCCACGGCTTCGGCGGCGAGACCTACTCGGGCGGGATCGCCACCGGCTGGGAGGCCGGCGTCCACGGCCAGGAGTCGGCCGCCGAGTTCAACGACCTCTGTACCGGCTGTACGCGCTGTGTCGACGCCTGTCCGGTCAAGATCGACATCCCGTGGATCAACACCGTCGTCCGGGATCGCGTCAACCGCAGCGGCGAGCCCGAGGCCTACGACTTCCTCGTCGACGGCCTCACGCCCGATACGGAGGAGGGCGGCCTCGACCCCGGCAAGCGCTTCTTCGGCAACATCGGCACCGTCGCGAAAGTCGCCAGCGCGACCGCGCCCGTCTCGAGCTGGCTCGCCGACGTCGGCCCCGTTCGCGGGCTGCTCGAGCGCACCCTCGGCATCGACCGGCGGCGCGACCTCCCCGCGTTCAAGCGGGAGTCGCTCGTCGACTGGTTCGAAGAGCGAGGTGGTTTTGCCGCCTCGAGCCGGCGCGCCGAATGGGCCGCGTCTCGCGGGACCGGGGCCGCCCTCGAGCGCGAGGTCGTCCTCTACCCCGACGTGTATACGAACTACGTCGACACCGAGCGCGGGAAAGCGGCCGTCCGGGCACTCGAGGCGCTGGGCGTGCCCGTCCGCGTCCCCGACCTGCCCGAGAGCGGGCGCGCGGCGCTCTCCCAGGGGATGATCGAAACGGCGGATCGGCGGGCCAGCGACCTATACGCCGCGCTGGCCGAGGAGATCGACGCCGGCCGGGACGTGGTCGTCATCGAGCCCTCCGATCTGGCGGCGATCCACCGCGAGTACGAGCGCCTGCTGCCCGCGGACTCGTTCGAGCGCCTCCGCGAGAACAGCTACGAGATCTGCGAGTACGTCTACGGCCTGCTCGAGAACGGGGCCGACCCGTCGGCCCTGTCGACCGGCGACGGCGCTGAACCGGTCGCCTACCACTCACACTGCCAGCAGCGCACGCTCGACCTCGAAGCGCCCACCGTGGCCGTCCTCGAGCGCTGTGGCTACGCGCCCGAGACCTCCGACGCAGAGTGCTGTGGCATGGCCGGCTCCTTCGGCTACAAGCGGGAGTTCTACGACCTCAGCATCGACGTCGGTGAGCGGCTAGCGGGGCAGGTCGAGGGGGCTGACACCGTCGTCGCGTCGGGGACTTCCTGTGGCGACCAACTCGAGACGCTGCTCGAGCGAGACGTGCCCCATCCGATCGAGTTGCTCGCGCCCGGCGACCAGCGACCGTAACGGGCCGCCCGTCCAGTGGCCGCCGCTCATCCAGCGGTCGCCCAGCGCGTCTCGCTCGTCGTCCCCTCATCGACGGCATCGGGCGCTCGAGGCGGTCTACCGGCCTCGGTCGTAGTCACGGGACGGCCGGAACGCTCGAGAACGCCGCTCCGCGCGTGTTCTCAGTCCCGATTACGTGACGACGGTTCGATGCCGTACCGCCGCACTCCCCACAGCGCCGCGGCGAGCGCGCCCGAAACGAGCGCGGGCCAGCGGTCGGTGCTGAGATATAGATCCAGAGACGGGAGCCGATACTGGCTCAGCGGGAAGAAGACGGCGTAGGATTCGCCGGTAGCCGTGAGCAACGCGACGTCGAAGGCGTGGTGTGACGCTGCGCCGATGGCGATCAGCGCGACCGCCTGTCGCCGATAGTCCGGTGCGACCAGCAACGCTCCGAGGGAGACGACGAGCACCGTCCCACCGAGCGTGTGCAGCGGTTCCCACGAGAAGGGGAGTCCGATGATCGCCTGAACGATGTAGTCCGGAAACAGGAGCCGGATCTTCGCAAGATCCGGCGAGAGCGCGCCGGCCATGACGAGGGTGACCTGCGCCGATCTGATCTGCTCGTCTCGAAACGAGAGGAGGGTCCCGATGCTGTAGCCGAGTAGGGCGTGCGTGAGGAGATCGGGCATCACCGATCACCGCCGGTCTCGGCCTGTCGTTGGTCGCTATTCGGTCCTGTCGCGGTCCGAGGAACGAGCGCGAGCCGATCGCGGTCGATGCGCCAGCCGCGGACGAGGCGCGCGAGTACCCAGCAGCCGCCGACGAGCGAGATGGCGAGCATGTACAGCGTGTCCCGTATCTCATCGGTGATGATCCGTTCCGCCTCGAGAGTGGAGTCGTCCGTAAGGGTGCCAAAGACGGTCACGTCGTCGCCCTGCTCGAGCGGCGCGGTCGAGTGGAGCCGACTGTCGTGTGCGTTCGCAACGGTGACCCTACCGTAGCCGCTCGCTCGCGTCGCGACCACGACGGGATCGGTCTCGACGACGGACCCGCCGATAACGACGGAGTCACCGACGTATGCGTCGCGATTCGAGGTCACCTCGACCCCGTCGGGATAGGCAGGATCTAATGGCGCTGTGGCGACCGTCCCGCTCCAGGACAGGAGGACGAACAGGACGACGAGGAGCGCCCCTCCGGCGAGGAGTCGACCGCGCTGGCCGAACGGTTCACGTGCTGGCATGTACTATCGACAATCGTGGCACGGCGGATAGGTAGTAGTGACGATCGCCTCGAGCACGGCCGTCAGCGGCCGCCGAACCCGCTGGCTACCACTTCGTGAGCGCCCTGTGTGCGGGGATGCAAATCGGTGCTGGCCGGCGTCATTTCGAACGCGGCCACTGTGTGGGGTTCAGTGGTGGTATTCGATCGGTGCCCGTGGAGCGACCCAACACGGCGTGCCAATGCGAGTGCGTACTCAGCGCTCCCGACCAATAATAACATATCCGGATACTATATCTCTGGCAGAGAGGTTCGAGGAGCGTGAGGTAATCAACCATCCGAATCGAATGCGAAAATCGGCCGCCAGTCATAGCCGGTGCCCTACCGAGGCGCGTCGCGGTCGACGAGTGGGTCACGGAGATTTGAACCGCCGATTGCACGCCGTTGTCAGTCAGAGTTTGGGGCGTACCTGTTCTCCCGAACGTTCTGTTTAACTCGAACAGCGGCACTCATTTCGCTGCGTTCCACTGAACTGCGAACGGCCCGTCCGCCGAAGACGCCGTGTACCCGCCGGTTCGACAGCACAGGTCACGGCTGCATGACCGATTACGGGTGCGGTTCCGAGACGAAATCTGCGGCAGTTCGAACGCTGTTCCGTATGATGCTTAAGTGATAAAAGCTGCTATTAGACAGTTTTCAAACTGGTTTGGAGTCACCGGTAGCGTACCGCCGAAACACGAGTCGACGGAGTCGACGGGGAGTCACACACGTACGCGAGCGGGGCGCAGTTCGACGGGGCGAATCGCAGCCACAGACCGAACAGACGGAACCGAGGGGTCAGTAGCCGAGATCGAACGCCCAGTTGACGGCCAGCGCGACGGCGACGGCCGCCAACAGGGCCATCAGCATTCCGAACGAGACCGCCCAGCCGAAGGTGTCGGCGAAGAAGCCGACTGCGACCGAGCCAAGCGAGGCGACGGTGAGGTAGGTCGTCCGGACGAGGCCGAAGCCGGCCCCGCGCTCGGCCTCGGTCATATTGTCCATAAAGCGGGGTTCGACGGCGACCGCCCAGCTCAGGCCGTTCGCGATCAATACGAGGCCGACGGCGACGCCGACGATGCCGGGGACGGCGACGAACAGTCCGAGCCCGGCGACGCTGCACACCATGCAGCCGAAGGTCGTCACGTCGCGACCGAAGCGGTCCGACAGCGAGCCGATGCCGGGCTTGACGATCGACTGGACGACGAAGTACGCGGAGAACACGACGCCGGCCGTCGTCGACGACATACCGCGGTATTCGACGAGAAAGGTCGGGAGAAACGAGGCCGTCCCCTGCCAGACGAATGCGCCGACCGACGCGATGACGACGGTGAACGCGATCTCGGGCTTGCCGAGGATGTTCGCGAGTTCCGCGAGCCGAACTCGCTCTCGGAGTGGCTGGTCGGGTCGGTGGGGCTCGGTGGGACGGACGCGCCAGACGAACAGCAAGAAGATCGGGGCGGCGATCGCTGCACTGACCGCGACCGCCGGCCGCCAGCCGTAACGGACGCTGATCCAGGCCGCCGCGACCGGAGCGACCAACCCCGCCGCCGACGAGCCGATCGTGTGAACGCCGATCGCGAACCCGAGATTCTCGTACGTTCGGCCGAGGAGGGTCGTCGCAGCGCTGTAGTGGAGCCCAGCGACGCCCCCGAGTACGACTATCGAGAGGACGAACAGGGCGTAGAACGGCGATATCGCGAGCAGAAGGCTCATGACGGTCGTCCCGCCGACCGAGAGCAGGACGATCGACCGCTCGCCGAACCGGTCGGCCAGAATCCCGCTCGGAAACTGCATCAGCGCGTACGCCATCCACATGCCCGTCAGCGCAATCCCGACGACGGTGTTCCCGATGCCGAAATCGTCGGTGATCGCGGGCACGACGGGACTGACCGCAAGCCGAGCGACCATCGTCGCAAAGAACGCGAACGTACAGAGCGTCAACACCGTATATCGATATCGCCACCTCATCTGTCAGTACGCGTCCCGAGCCGTGCCGGGGTCGTCACACTTGCGAAACTCGAGTACGAATCACAGCGACGAATCACGGCGGTGACGGAGGACCGTCCGCCGGTGCGGGCGAGCCGAGGACGTGGCCGGCGACGGGTGGTTCACCGGCTCGAGAGAGACGGGTGCGATGACGGTTGCGCTCCCGGCCGCCCTCGCGGGCGGGACGCTCCCGGTTCCCGAAGACCGAGTTCGGCGGAGCTACGAGCTCGAGCTGACCGCGCCGGCGTCGTGGAGGGTCTCGATTTCGCGCTCGGAGTACGAGAGGGCCGCCAGCACGTCGTCGGTGTGTTCGCCCTTCTTCGGCGGCAGCGAAGAGAACTCGCCGTCGTGGATGGCCGAACTGAAGCGAAACGGCAGCGCCGCCGTCACGACCGGTTCGTCGACTTCCGGATTGTAGGACTCGACCAGCGACGAGCGCGCCGCGGCGTGGTCGTCGGTCTCGACGAGGTCCGCGACGGTCTGGACGGCCCCCGCCGGGATTCCCGCCTCGAGCAGCGTCCGCTCGAGGTCGGCCGACGTGTACTCCTCGAACGTCGGCATCAGTTCGTCCCGAAGCGCCTCGCGGTGGTCGAGGCGGTCGTCGATCGTCCGAAACCGCTCGTCCTCGAGCAAGTCGGGTCGGTCGAGGACCGAACAGAGGCGTTCGTACATCGCTTCCGAGATCGCCGCGACGTAGAGATGGCCGTCGCCCGTCGGGAAGACGCCGTTTGGCGCGCTGCCGATCCCACTGCCGCCGGCCCGCTCCGGAAGGTCGCCCGTCTGATCGTAGTTTGCGATCCAGTAGGACATCCACGAGACCGCCACGTCGAACAGCGAGATGTCGATGTGAGTGCCTCCGCCGCCCCGATCGCGCTGGCGGACGGCGGCCATGATCGCGAACGCGGCGTTCGCGCCCGTTCCGCAGTCGATGAGGCTCGCGCGGATCCGGACCGGCGGCCGGTCGCGATAGCCGGTGATCGCCATCAGTCCCGACACCGCCTGAACGCAGGGATCGTAGCCGGGGTAGGACTGATACGGCCCGATTCGACCGAACCCGGACAGCGAGCAGTAAATCACGTCCTCGTTTCGTTCCGTCACCGATTCGTAATCGAGGTCGAACGTCTCGAGGACGCCGGGGCGGAAACTCTCGACGATCACGTCGGCCTCGTCCATGAGATCGGTGACGATCGATTCGCCCCCGTCGGTCTTGAGATCGACGCAGAGGCTCTGCTTGCCGTGGTTGAACGGCGCAAACATATTGCCGTCCATGATGTGGCGAAAGGTGTCGCCGTCCGGTGGCTCGACTTTTAGGACGGTCGCACCCATCTCGGCGAGCAGCTGTGTACACATCGGGCCGGCGATCGACTGTGTCAGGTCGACGACGGTGAGATCGTCCAACGGCTTCATACCGCCCTCGATGTCGTCGGCCGAGAAATGCCTTGTGGAATGATAGCATTTGTAGTACGGAGTGACGGAGCGGTCAGTCCCGCGGTCGACCACTCATGCTCGAGGTCTCGGTTCGCTTCTCTGCCGAGGCCCGCATATTGATATCAATGGCCGCGATATCGGTCCGCATGATCTCGCTCAGTCCCGAGCAGGAGCTACTCGTCTCGGCCGTCGAAGATATCGCGGAACGAGAGTTCGCCGACAAGGCGTTCGATTGGGGTACTGAGTCGCCGTGGGAGAACGTCCAGACCCTCGCCGAACAGGGGTTTCTCGGCGTGAACTTCCCGGAGGAGTACGGCGGCGGCGGGATGACCGAACTCGACGCGATCCTCGTCATGGAGGCCGTGGGTCGTGTCTGTCCCGACACCGCCGAGTTGCTCTACAACATGCAACTCGTCGCACCGCGGGCCATCGAACTGTTCGGGACCGAAGCGGCCAAAGAACGGTATCTACCGCCGGTGCTCGCCGGCGAGGACAACGTCGCCATCGGCATCTCCGAACCGGAGGCCGGCTCCGACGTCGGTTCGATGGGGACGCGAATCGAGGAGGACGGCTCCGAACTGGTGCTGAACGGCGAGAAGACCTGGGTGAGCCACGTCGAGGACTCGAGCGCGGCCCTGATCTGGACGACATTCCCCGAGGGGCTTGGCTCCGTGATCGTCGAGTTCGACTGGGACGGCGTCGAGATCCAGCACCATTACGAAAACATGGCGGGCCACCACCAGACCCACTTCACGATGGCGGACGTGACTGTCCCCGCGGAGAACGTCGTCACGCGCGGCTCGGAGGGGTTCAAAAACCAGCTCCGGGCGCTCAACTGGGAGCGCCTGGGTAGCTCGACGCTCGCGAACGCGATCGCCAGCTGCGCCCTCGAGAAGGCCCTCGAGTACGCACAGGACCGAGTGCAGTTCGACCAGCCGATCGGCGACTTCCAGGGGATCGAGTGGAAGCTCGCCGACGCCGCCACGGAACTTGAAGCCTCGCGAGCGCTCACCCACCGCGCGGCGGTGCGGGCCCACGAACAGGGCCGCATCCCCGACCGCCGCGACGCATCAATGGCCAAGCTCTACTCGAGCCAGATGGTCGAGAGCGTTGTCAGCGAGGCGCTGCAGGTCCACGGCGCAAACGGCTACCAGCAGGGCCACCCCCTCGAATATCTCTACCGGCTCGCCCGCGCCCGGCGGCTCGCGGCCGGGACCGACGAAGTTCAAAAGAACCAGATCGCGTCCAGCCTGAAACGCGACGGGCTCGGCGACCTCGCCTGACGGTGGCTACCCCGCCCGGTCGGCTCCCATCGCACTGCATCTCGAGCGAGGCCGAGTGCGGAGAGAGCGCGGCGCTCGCGTACACGGTTATGTGCCTGGAATTCGAACCATTGGTTGAGAATATGTACCACATCGTCGTTCCGGTCGACGAAGACGAGACGCGAGGCGAGACCGCGGCGGCGTTCGTCACGGCTCTCGGCGACGACGACGGCCTCGACGCCGATCTCGACGACGTCACCGTCTCGATCGTGAACGTGTTCAAGGAGTTCAAAGCGGTCGACGAAGGGGCTAACGTCCGTTCCGACGAGTTCTACGACGAAGACGAGTACCCCGACTCGGTGCTGACCGTTCGCGATCGGTTGGCGGCGGCCGACGTCGCGGTCGACCTCGAGCGCCGCCACGGCGACCCGGCGGACGAGATCGTCGAGTACGCCGAGTCGGTCGACGCCGACCTCATCGTTATCCCCGGCCGGAAGCGATCGGCGGTCGGGAAGGCGGTGTTCGGCAGCGTTACGCAGGACGTGATCCTCACCGCCGACCGGCCCGTCACGATCGTATAGCCGACGCGTCGGCGGTGGCGCGCTCGAGAGATGCCGCGGTGCCGCCCGTGTCCGTAGCCTCGCGTCTTGCCCACTCCCGACGAGCACCGTCGCCGTCGGTTCTACGGTCTGCTGTATCTGGGTACGGCTCCCCGAACCCGCTTCCGGAGGACGCCGGAACCGACTTTTAGTGGACTATATCAGCCCGTCCGTCTCGTCAGAACGGCGACGCAGACAGCGGCGACGGCGGTGTGCATGAGCAGCAACGCGGCGACGCCGAGTATCGTCGCGTTCTCGTCCTCGGAGAGCAAGACGAAATCGGGGATGTACGAGAGAACGAGGACGACGGCGGCGACGATCGTGAACGTCCTCTCCGGGCTGTCGGACAGGCGGGCGAGGAGCCAGTAGACGACGACTGCGCCGACGGCACCGATGACCGTAAACGAGATCACCGACGGCCAGGTGAGCGGTTCGAAGCCCGGCGCGATTCGGACTGCCCGAGCGACCGCGAGGAGACCTGCAGTGCTGAGAACCGAGAGCAGAACTGCGAGCAGGCCGCGCCGGACGAGCGAGCGCCCGCTCCGTGCTGGGGTTTCGGTTACGGTTGACATGATGCGGTGACTACTACGGACTCTGCGGCCATATAGCTGACACTTGGCTGTCAGGAATCTGCCTTACCCCCTCTCGGTCACTCCTCGAGGCGACTCGCCGTGAAGCGGTCGAGAGTCCGATCGCGGCGGACGCCGAGAGCGGTGTCGACGCGGGACCGCGACGCTCAGCCGGTCGGACCCGGACTCGAGTCGCGGGTGAGAAACAGCAGGCCGATTCCGACGACGCCGATGAGCGCGTAGAGGAGAAACGTCGTCTGCCAGGAGAACGCGCCGATCAGCCAGCCGCCGAGCGTCGGAGAGACGAGCGTCCCGCTGAACGCGATCGACGTGAACACGGCGAGGCTCGTCCCGCCGCGTCCGTCGGCAGCGAGTTCCCGCGTGTAGACGTAGTAGACGCCCATGCCGAACTGGAGCGAGAATCCGACACTGAGCATCACGAGCGAGAAGAGGGCGATCGAGATGCTCCGCGAGACGACGAAGAACGCCGGGAGCGCGAAGGCGAGCGAGCAGACGACGATCAGCCGCCGCCGGTAGCCGACGTAGTCGGAGAGCCAGCCGCCGACGGGTCGGGCCACCATGCCGACGGCGGGCAACAGCGCCGTTATCGCTCCTGCTTCACCCAGCGAGAGGGGCAATCGCTCCGTCGCGTACGTCGGCATCCACGAGTTCATGAAGATATAGAGGAGGTACGAGCAAAATCCCGAGAAGGAGACGAGCAGTACCGCTCGATTTCGCAACGCGTGGCCGAACTCTCGCGGCGTAATCCGGTCGCCGGTTCGGATCGCCGGCGGTCGCGAGAGGCGAAAGACGAGATACCCCACCGCCGAGACGAGCGGATACGCGACGAACGCGGTTCGCCAGCCGAACGCGTCCGCGAGGAGCGGCCCGCCGAACTGGCTGATCGCGAATCCAAGCGGAGCGCTCGCGATGAACACCGTCGTCACGACCCCCTGGCGCTTCCCGGCGAACACCTGCGCAACGACGTTGGTGCCGAGGACGAACACCGCACCGCCGGCGAGTCCGGCGACGGCTCGACTCGCGAGAAAGACCGGATACGCCGTCGCGAACGAGCCCGCGATCGCGACCGGCACGAACACGGCCGTCCCGGCGGTCATCAGCGGGCGGTTATCGTAGCGATCCATCAGAAACCCGAACGGGATCTGGACGAGAACGGACCCCAACACGGCCGCGCTGATAGCGACGCCTGCGCCCGCCTTGTCGACGTCGAACGCCGCCACGAGCAGCGGGACGATGCTCGCCGGGGCGATCATATACGCGTTCGCCCCGACCGAACCAAGAAAACACGCGAGGAAGACGCCCACGCGGGACCGCCGGTCGCTCATCCGCTCACACCCGACGCGCGCCGGAAGTACCGTGTACGCATACTGTTCGGTCCCGTGATTATCCGTGCCGTCTATTTATACTTATCTCGACTCGTCTCCGGACAGACCGGTAACGCTTACGGACCCCCTCGAGAATTGCTACCTGATGGCAAGCGAAGAGCCAGTGTACATCGCCGGCGCGTACGAGCATCCGACGAGGGAGGCACCGGACAAATCGACGATGCAGTTACACGCGGAGGTCGCGAAGGGAGCCCTCGAGGACGCGGGGCTCGAGAAGGACGACGTGGACGCGTATTTCACGGCCGGCGTGCCGGAATACGGCTCTGGACTGTCGCCGCTGATCATGGCCGACTACCTCGGGCTCGAGCCGTCCTACGCCGATACGACGGACTACGGCGGGTCGTCGTACGTCAGCCACGTCGGCCACGCCGCGAGCGCGATTCGCGACGGCAAGTGCGACGTGGCGCTGATTACCCTCGCCGGCCGCCCCCGGTCGCGCGGGCAGGCGACCGGCTCTGGCGTGCGCGATCTGCAGACGATGCAGGACAACTTCGAGCGAGTCTACGGCGTCACCAACGTCACTATGTACGGCATGGCCGCCCAGCGCCACATGCACGAACACGGGACGACGAGCGAACAGCTCGCCGAGATCCGCGCCGCGGCCTCCCATCACGCCCAGTACAACGAGCACGCGATGTTCCAGGAGCCGGTCGCCGTCGCGGACGTCCTCGAGTCGCGGATGGTCGCCGATCCGCTTCACCTCCTCGACTGCTGTGTTATCTCGGACGGCGGCGGCGCGCTGCTCGTCGTCTCCGAGGACGTTCGGTCGCACCTCGAGCGGTCCTGCGTCGAGGTGCTCGGCCACGGCGAAGCGACCGGCCACCACGACGCCGGCCGCATCGATCTCACGCGGACCGCCGCGGAGCAATCCGGGACGCGCGCCTTCGAGGAGGCTGGACTCGGCCCCGAACACGTCGACTACGCGTCGATCTACGACTCGTTTACCATCACGGTGCTCGAGGCGCTCGAGGACCTCGGCTTCTGTGCGAAAGGCGACGGCGGGACGTTCGTCGAGGGCGGAACGCTTCGCGCGCCGGACGGTGAACTGCCGTTCAACACCGACGGCGGCGGCCTCTGTTCGAACCACCCGGCCAACCGCGGCGGGATGACGAAGGTCATCGAGGCGGTCCGCCAGCTTCGCGGGGAGACCAACGACGAGGTGCAGGTCGACGCCGACATCGCGCTCGCCCACGGAACCGGCGGGAGTATCGCGACGCGCCACGGCGCTGCGACGCTCGTCCTCGGAGGTGAGGATCGATGAGCGAGTCTCGGCCGGTGCCCGAGGTGACGCCCGAAACGGAACGCTACTGGGAAGCGGCCGCCGACGGTCGCCTCCTCCTTCGCGAGTGTCAGGACTGCGGGCTCACGTACCACTATCCGCGCGCGCTCTGCCCGGACTGCTTCAGCGACGACGTCGCGTGGCTCGAGGCCGCCGGCACCGGCGAGGTCTACTCCTACTCCGTCGCCCGCAGCATGAGCGGCTGGCCCGACGACGACCTCCCGCTCGTCGTGGCCTACGTCGAACTGGACGAGGGGCCACGGATGGTAACGAACGTCGATTGCGACCCCGACGAGGTGGCGGTCGGCGCGCGCGTCGCAGTCCGGTTCGTCGACGTCGACGCCGATGACGTGGCGATCCCGGTGTTCGTCCTCGCGGGCGACTAACGTCGCCCTCGCTCGCGAGCGAGCAGAGCCGCCAAGGTGACGAAAACTGACGACGGAGTCGATACCGTAACGAACCGTACTCCGAGAAGGCTAAGTTAAACTTACATTCGTATCTGCGTAAAGCCACGGCCAGCATTGTACTGAACTAACCTCGAGAGGGATTCTGTGGAAGGGCACGGCGACTGTCTCGCTGCACGAATCAGTCGCCGTCATCGACCGCGCCGATTTCGAAATCGCACCGACGACCGTACTCATCGAGGGGGCCGACACAGCGGCGTCGGCCACCGACGGCTCACCGCCTCACACAACACCATAGCATCTATCCCCTAATCGAATGTCTCTCTGAACGGAACGCCACCCGAAGTCCCCGAGCGAGACATCGACACGATGACGCAAACACCACTCATTCCGGATGCTACGCGAATCGGCCGCACCGCATTGCTCGTCACCGACCTCGACGACATGGTCGACTTCTATCGCGACGTCGTCGGCCTCACGGTCCATGCGCGAAGCGAGACGACGGCGACGCTCGGTGCCGACGGGACGCCGTTGCTCGTCCTGAAACGAGATGAGGCCGCCTCGCCGAGACGCCGGGAGCAGGCGGGGCTGTTCCATACCGCGTTCAAGGTCCCGTCGCGGAGTGCGCTTGGCGCTGCGCTCGAGCGGATCCGCGACCGGTGGCAGCTCAGCGGGGCGTCCGACCACTACGTGAGCGAGGCCCTGTATCTCACCGACCCCGAGGATAACGGGGTCGAAATCTACAGGGATCGGCCGACAGCGGAGTGGCCGCGCGCGGACGACGGCTCCGTACAGATCGGGACGGAGGCGCTCGATCTCCCTGCTATCGCGTCACAGTCTGACGGGGCCGCGACGGTCCCGTCCGGAACGACGGTCGGACACGTCCACCTCGAGGTGTCCTCGCTCGACGCCGCACGCGCGTTCTACGTCGAAACGTTGGGATTCGGCGTTCAAACGGACTCCCGATCGGCGTTGTTCGTCGCGGCCGGGGACTACCACCATCACCTCGGTCTGAACGCGTGGAACGGTCGATCGGAACCGCTTGACGGTCGCGGACTGGCGTGGTTCGAACTCGTCGTCCCGGACGAGGCGGTGCTCGCGACGGTCCGACAGCGTCTCGACGACACCGATATCGCCGTCCGAGACCGCGAGGAGACGATCGAAATACGCGACCCGGACAGGATCCCAATCCGGCTGCGAGCCGAGTGAACGCGTCGAGCACCGAACGTGAAGGCACGTTTATCGCCTTCGGAACCGTCGTCTCTCCATGGCCGACCACGATCCCGACTACCTCGAGGAGTCCGACGACGGTGCCTGGAAACGCGTCGACGCCGAGACCTGGGAAGACTGGCGCACCGTGACCTGTCCGGAGTGCGGTGCCGACATGGAACTCCGCGCCCTCGCAGAACGCGAGTTCGTCGCCGACTGTGGGGGGTGTGGCACTCGGTTCGTCGAATGAGTTGCTATCGGACGAGAGTCACGTGAACCGGCGATCGGAACGCCACCGTTTCGGTGACGCTCCCCAGGAGAATCCGCGATTCCTCGTCACGACCGTGGCTCCCCATAATGATGTGGTCGATGTCGTTATCCGCCGCGTAATCGACGATCACACGCGCCGGCGTGCCCGCGACGAGCTCGGTCTCGAGTTCGACGTCGTAGTCGGCCGCCGTTTCCTGTGCGTCCTCGAAGAGGTCGTCCGCGAGTTCCTCGGCGCGCTCGTACCACGCTTCGGAGCCGTGCAGGGGCTCTCTCGTGACGTCGACGTCGATCGGATAGCTGTATCCCGGATCGGCGGGGTCGATCACGTGGAGGACGGTGAACTCGGCGTCGTCGTTCTCCGAAAGCGCCACCTCGAGCGCCTTCTCGGAGAGCGGTGCGCCGTCCATCGGAACGAGGATGCGCTTGCTCATATCGCCTTATACGATGTCGTCCCGTAAAACGGCTACACAGGTACACGAGGCCGAACGTCAACGAATGCGGATTGTTACGTGGGAGACGCCGCTCTGTCGTTCGCACCCGAACGGCCGTGCCAAAAGCGATCGAACCACCCCATCGTCCGAGACTCGCGTGCCGTTCGACGCATACCGATGATTGCGGAGACACTCGCGACAGAGACTCCGATAGTGCGATTTTGTAGACGCGCCCACGATTGGTCACCAGCGAGAGTGACAGCGCGCTCATCAATGGCGACCTGCGACGGCGAAACCGTCTACAGAACGCGTCACATCCTGATACGTTCGTCCACGATCCATTCCAAGAACTATAGAGGGAATAGACAGTCTCGGTGGTACTACCGACTGGTCCGAACCACTATCGTCGTCTAGTGTGCCGCTTGTGGACTTTTCTCACTCCATCTTTATATCACAAGTCGTTGCCACCATTGGTGATGTCAACGAGTCAGTTCCCGGACGAACGACGGGTAGCGGTGCCGACCGACCTCGCGTCACCACAGGCCAAACTCGTGTACCTGTCCCTCCTCGTCAGCGAGGGGGCGACGGCGACCGACCTCCGGCAGTCGCTCGGACTGTCCAAGCTCACGCTCTTTGCCGTACTCGAGTCGCTCATCGATGCCGATCACGTCCGGCGGACGGAGGACGGGTATGTCGTCGAGTGAGTTCGCGGCGTCTCCCGTTGTCGACATCGATCCGCACGACTCCCTTCGCGTCGACTGTTACGTGCGGTCTGCCGTGCCCGCGGCCGTCTCCGGAACGATCGAAACGGTCGTAGAGCGGCTACGACACCTCCGTGATACCGGTCGGGTCGCCGACTGTCAGATCGAGCGTTGGCCGCCGGCACATCGGGCCCTCGCGGGGACGAACGACGACCGTGGTTCAGCCCGCCGTGATCTGGTCGCCGAGTTCGAACGCTGGGCCGCCCAACGCGACGTGACGCTCGAGCCGGCGTTCCGTCGTCGGGAGACGCCGTCGTCGCCGCTCGGTATCGGGAGTGACTCGCGCGAGCGAGTGCGAGTGCCGCTGGTGGCGCTTTCGCTCTACGAGGACGAGCCTACCGCGTCCGGCGAGGGGACGCTTCGAGGTGTCGTTCCGTTCACGGAGGAATCGGCCACGGGCGAGACGCGGACACACACCGTCGAGGAGTGGCTCGCCGCTGCCGAGACGGACGAACGATCGGCCGCGTGTGCGGTCCCGTCCGACCAGCCGACACAGCCGGAGGGACGGCGATGAGCTCGACGAGCGCCGAGCGGCCGGCCGACGTGGAACGGCCGTCGCGCCAGCCGCTCGCGGGCCAGACGTGTCTGGTCACCGGCGCGTCGCGCGGCATCGGCCGCGGTATCGCCTGCGAGTTGGGCCGTCACGGCGCGACCATCATCGTCAACTACCGATCGTCGGAGGCCGCGGCTCACGAGGTCGCCGACGCCATTACCGACGCCGACACCGAGGGAACGGCCCGTCCGATTCAGGCCGATGTTACCGACCCGTCCGAGGTCGACGCGATGCGCGAGGCCGTCCGCGAGACGGTCGGGCCGATCGACGTCCTCGTCACCAACGCGGGCATCACGAGCGATCGCACGTTCGCCGACATGACCCGCGAGGACTGGCACCGCGTCCTCGACGTTTCGCTCCACGGAACGTTTAACTGCACCAAGGCGTTCTACGACGACCTCGAGACCGCCGACGACGGCCGGCTGATCGCGATTTCGAGCGTCGTCGGCAAGCAGGGGAACGTCGGTCAGGCCAATTACGCGGCGGCGAAAAGTGGGCTCTTCGGCTTCACTCGCTCGCTCGCGCTCGAGCTAGCGGGGTCGGGGGCGACGGCGAACTGCGTCGCACCCGGGTTCACGCGCACCGAGATGGTCGAAGCGATTCCCGACGGGATTCAGGACGACCTGCGCGACGACATCCCGCTCGAGCGGTTCGCTACCGTAAACGAAATCGCGGGACTCGTCCGCTATCTCGCCGGCGAGCGGTCGGGCTACATCACCGGCGAAGTCATCGACATCAACGGCGGGATCGATCTGTAGACGCTGCTGCAGTAACCGACTGGCAGACGCTTATCGGAACATTCCCCGTACCTGCGCGGACTCGTCTTGCTGACCCTGTGACTGCTGGACCTGCTGTGCGATCTGTTGTTTCTGGTTTTGAATCTCCGCCGCTTGCTCGCGGAGTCCGTCGGTGTCGATGTCGAAGTCGACGAGCGGCTCGAGCGCGTTCTCGATCACCGACCGCGCCGCGGCCGGGTCCGGAAGGCGCGGATTCGCCCGCACGAGCAACAGCGCTGCCGGCACGTCGGCCTGGTAGCACGCGGTCACGAGTGCCCCGGTGACCCCGCCGACGGCACCGGAGTCGTCCGCGATCTCGATATCGGCCGCCTCGAGTTCGGCCCGCAACGCCTCGGTCGTTGCGACGCCGACGACATCTCCCTGTTGCTCCTCCGACTGGGCGGGGGCACCGGCCAGGAAAATCGCCCGGCCGACATCGTCGGCGAGGTCTGTCAGCACGCACCGACCCAGATCGTCGAACGCCTCCTCCGGGATCGGCACGTCGCTCTGGAGCGTCATGATGTCGGGATCCGTCCCCCCGTAGACGCGTACCGCGTCCTGGACGAGCCCGTCCGCGAACGACGCGACGGACGGCAGGGAAGCCGACCGAATCGCACCGTATTGCTCGAGTTCCAGTTGTTCGGTGATCTGATCGACGGCGATCGAGGCAACCAGGCCGTGCCCCGGCAACCCCTCGATCAGCGTCGGGGTCTCCGCGTCGAGATCCGTCGAGCGGTGAAACGTCGCGTCGGGGGTATTCGTCGTCATCAGCGCACGCTACGCTCGCTCGACACATAGGCGTATGGGCGGCAAGATGCGGCGAGCGCGCACCGCGGCATTGCCGGTCGGTCACGTCGCGAGGTCGAGTCGCGAGTGCGTCGCTCTCGAGCGCCGGTCAGTCCTCGCTCTCGGCGTCCGCAGCCCCATCGGACTCGCCCTCGGCCGCGAGTTCGGCCGCTACCTCCCGGCTCGTCGCGCGGACGTCGTGCATGGACGCGGCGAGTTGCGACTCGACGCGCTGTTCCGTCTCAAGGTCGAGCGTGCCGCCTTCCGTTTCGATCAGGAGCGTCGCCGTCTCGACGGCCTCGTAGAGGATCTCGTCGAGTTCGTCGGCCGTGTAGAACCCGGAGAGTGCTCCGTACAGCATCGTGTTCGCGGCCCGTTGTACCTTCTCGTCGAAGCGGTGTTTCGCGCTGCCGACCGACTGTCCCGAGTACGTCTCCTCCATAAACGGGACGATCTCGGGGAGGTGCTCGCCGACCGTTTCCATCGGCACGCCCGTCGGAGTGCGGAAGTCCTGACAGGCGCGGGCGATCGCCCACTCTCGAGCGGTGAACGCGGTCCGCTCTTTGAGGAACTCGTTGACGCGGTCGTACTCGGCAGTGCGAATCTTCGTGAATCGCTCGCCGTCCGGGTTGCCGGCGTACTTGCTTGTCGATCCGCCGTCCGTGGCTGTCGTTTCGTCGGGCATGGTGTGTGTCGGGTGGTCGCCCGAAGCCCCGCCGCGGGAACGATCCGCGGTCCGCCGACCGGGGTCTTCCGCTCGCGGTCGCGCCGTCGGGAGCGCACCGCGAGTCACGCCGCTATGAACGGTCGGATCGAAGGTAAGCGGGAGCCAAGCGCGGTGAAAGTGGACGTGAACCGATCTGGGTCACGCTCGAGGGTTCCGCGCCCGGTCGGTTCTCGGCTGTAGGTCCCCGTCGTGGAGCGCCCGCCGCTCAGTCACTGCGATTCGTCCGTCGTTTGGAACGCGGGTGGCAGCCCCTGATGTTTGATCCCCGTCTGCTCGTCGATTTCGAACTCGTAGACGGAGACCTCGCCCGAGAGAGTCACCGTGTCGAACAGTTCTGGCCGCCACGTCTCGCTGAGAACCTCCTCGAGCGAGTCCCACTCCGTTTCGGAGACCTCGGTAATCGACCCTCGCAGGAGGGTGCTCTCCCAGTTGTACATCGTGTCGACCTTGAAGACGAGGAAGCTCGCGGTGTCCGCCGCCTGGCTCAACGCTCGCTTCCGGCTGCTAGTGCCGAGGAGGAACGTAAAGTAGAGCCGCGTCTCGCCGTCGTAACCGTACGTCAGCGGAAGGAGATACGGGGCGTCCTCCTCCGGGAGACCGAGAACGCCCGTGTTCTGGGTCGACAGGAAACTTCGAATTTCGGTATCGTTCATCTTCTCCAGCCCGTACGCTTGTAATTCGTCGACTGACATGTCCTGACGCTCACCGAGGAGTGCAAAAAAGGCTACCCGCCGTGTACGGACGGTGAGAGCGACTTCGCTGACGCCGACGGCAGACCGAGACGGACCGCTAATTCGCGCCCGGCAGTCGTTGGAGGCTGAGCACCCACATGATCCGATGTTGACGGTTTGACTGGCGGCGGCCTCGAAAGTGGGGGCAAGAATCACCTACTTTGGCGTAGTGTGTTCCCTATGGACAATCCACAGGAATTCGATGACATCCTCGTTCCAACAGACGGTAGCAAAGCCGCCCGTGATGGGGCCGCGCAGGCGATCGCGTTCGCACGACGAAACGACGCGACCCTCCACGCGCTGTACGCGATGGACATGGGCGATGCCGACTACGTCGCGGTCCCGAGCGACATCGCGCAGACGCGGCGTCGCCTCGAGAAAAAGGGCCACACGTTCGTCTCGGAGATCGACGACCTCGCGGCGGACGCCGGAGTCGACTGCGTTACGACGGTCAAGGCGAACACGCCCGTCGAGGCCATCCTCGAGTACGTCGACGAACACGATATCGATCTCGTCGTCATGGGTAAACGCGGGCGTTCGGACCCCGATAAGCCGCTGATCGGCTCAATTACGAACCGAGTAGTCGGCTCGCTCGAGATCCCCGTGTTCACCGCCTGAGCAATCCGCCCCGCGGTCCCGACTGAGAGACGATCGGACCGGGGGAGTCCACGGTCGAGCGGAGCCGATGTGATTCGTTGGAAGAACGGCTGCTACGCGTCGATATAAAAAGGGTGGTGTCCGGTAGTCGGTCAGGCCCGCGTACCGACCATCTCCTCGGTGGTCCGGCGGCCCTTGGCCCACGATCCGATCGCGCCACCGAGCACGCCGGGGATGGCGTAGAACGCGAGCATGAGCAAGCCGAAGGCGACCACGCCGAACGTCGGGACGACGCCCGCGAACAGGAGCGTCGTAAACGCCGCAACGGCTAACAGGAGAAGCGATCCGAAGACGGTCGCGAGACCGCCGTGGAGCGCACCGGACGTCATCGTTCCACCAACGAGGTAGCCGGCGGTAAGGCCCCCGAGAACACCGATGGTACCCCAGTACAGGACCACGGCCGATGCTTCCGATCCCACGTAGAGGATACCGCTGATGAACCCGAGTACGAGCGTCACTACGAATCCGATTACAACTGCTGACCACTTGATGTTCATGACCAATCATAAGTACGCTGTCATAGGATATAAACCTCATCTCACGGAAGACGGACAGTACGATCGCTCTGACCGGACCCTCACTAGAAGTATTGTAGAACAACCATGTGTAGGGTATGAATGAAACTGCCGTTACTACGAGTGCCCGACCAGCCGCAATCGAAGTGTACCGAAATGGACCCTCGGCGCAAGTACTCGGATCGGTACGCCGATTTGAAAGACCAGCTTTTCGCCAGTTTTTGAGAGGCATGAAAGAGTCGGGGACATGAGAGGCTCGATTCGGATATCCGGTTTCTCCTGGCGTCGTAATATGTTCTACGGCATGTGCGTCCCGGTCGTCACGGGGATCGGTTCGGACTCCTGAGCGACGACGAACCCGACTCGTACGCCGACATTCTCACCGGTTGTGTCCTCGAGGTGACGATCGAGACGATCTGCGAAGTCCGGCGGAACGGCTGTGGCGTTCGACTGTCCGACGACGACCGAGACGGTCGGGTCGTTTCCGAGGAGGACGTCCTGTGAGTCGTAGTCCACCGCCACGGACTCAAGTTCGTACCCCAAGGGGACGGCGTCGTCGAAGAACCGCTCCGTTTCCACGGTGGCCTGATGTTCGAACGTCGTCGTCTGGTACGAGGCGAACGTGACCAGTCCGAGCACGACCGACAGTCCGACGAGCGCGACGACGAGGATCGCACCACGTCTGCGTACCGCTGTGTGCACGGTCTTCCGTTGGTCCGGCAGTTCGGGTCGGTAGCCGCTGAACCAGAAGATCGCGAGCGCAGAGAGATTGATCGACAGGAGGTTGACCAACACCAGCACCGAGGCGCTCGCGGCCACTCCTCCGAATCCCCAGGCGATGCCCAGTCCCGCCGTGCCTGCGGGTGGAATGAGCGCGACCGCGATCGCGACGCCTACCAGCGTCGACCCCGACCCGCGCGAGACGCTGATCGCGCCGGCGATCCCCGAGCCAAAGGCGATGAACAGAGCGAGGAAGTTCGGACTCGTCCGCTCGGCGACCTGCGGGATCGTCCGAATGTCGGTCCCCGGTGGGACGATCACCGATCCTTTCAGTAACGCACCGAGCGCGGCGGCGACGGCGACCGCCAACAGCAGGCCGGCGACCTGCAGTGCGATGCCCCGCGTCGCGAGGTCACGATCGGCGAGAACGCTGCCGGCGCTTGCGGTGATCGCCGGTCCCATCAACGGCGCGACGACCATCGCACCGATGATGGTGGCTGTGGAATTGAGCAACAGTCCTCCCGTCGCGATGACGGTGCTCAAAACGATGAACGCGAAATACGTCGACAGTTCCGGCGCGAGGCTCTGTGCGTTCGCCTTCAACTCCTCCCGCGAGAGGCGATCACCGGGATAGAGCGCCTGCAACGCCTCGAGCCGCTCGGAAACGACGGTCTCGGTCGGAAGGACGATCGTGTACGCACTCTCGCTGACGCCGGCGGCCCGCAGGTCCTCGAGGACGGGTTCGACGCCGGTCGGCGGCACCGGGAACTGGACCAGCGCCTCGAAGTCACCGCGGCCGGTCTCTTCGAATACGGCGTAATCGATCTCTCGGTCGTCTAACGTCTCTATGACCGATCGACGGTTGCCGTCCGGAATCAGCACCTGAACGAGCCGCATACCGCCGGTACGGTGCCGCCGTGCTTAAAGCGTGAACGCGAACAGACGTTCCGACCGAACACGGCTACGTCGCCCTCGACCGCTCGTTTCCCGGTAATTCAGTGTGAGATGACGAATTCGTCAATACCGCCACTGTGGTAACAGTACCTATGAACGACCCTGACTCACCGATCCGGAACGTCCGCGTCTGGGCGGCCCGCGAACGCCTCGGATGGTGGATTCTGGGCGCTGCGTTACTGGCCGTGTTGGGACTCGTCGTTGACCGCTATCTCCCGTGGCTCGTCTTCGGACTGTTCGTCTACTACGTCGCACGGCCCATCACGCGGCGACTCGAGCGGCGCATCGCCTCGCCGACGCTCGTCGCGGCACTGACGCTGCTTCTGATCGTCGTCCCGATCGTGGTGGTGATCGGTGCGATTTTGTTCGTCGCGCTCGAGCAACTGGTGACCGCAGTCGCGAACCTACCGGTCGAGGGAATCCTCGCACAGCTACCGGTTCGGATCACGGACCTCCCGAACACCCCCGCAGAGGTGTACGACACGACGGTCGTTCTGATCCAGAACCCGTCGGTCCAGACCATGCTCGGTTCCGTCGGGCAGGCGATTGGCGCTCTCGGCGCGGTGTTGTTCAACATGTTCATCTCGCTGCTGATCGCGTTTTTCCTGTTGGTCAGCGACCGCGACATCGCCGACTGGTTCGAATCGAACGTGTTCGGCGAGGACAGCCTGGCGACCGAGTACCTCTCGGCCATCGATCGCGGACTGGGGTCGATCTACTTCGGCTACACGATGACGATCTTCGCGGTCATCGTCCTCTCGGCGATCATCTACACGCTGTTTAACGTCGTCGCGCCCGGCGGACTGGCGATCCCTTCGGCGGTGTTGTTCGCCGTCGTCACAGGTCTGTTCACGCTCGTCCCGCTCGTCGGCCGCTCTGTCGTCTACTTCGTGATCGCCGGGACGCTTGCAGTTCAGGCGGCGACGGTCGATCCGCGACTCCTCTGGTTCCCGCTTGCGTTTCTCGCGGTTATGATCGTCGCGTTCGACAACCTCGTGCGAACCTACATCCGGCCGTTCCTCTCCGGGCGACTACTCAACACCGGGCTCGTCATGTTCGCCTATCTGTTCGGTCCGCCGTTGTTCGGCTGGTCGGGTATCTTCCTCGGCCCGTTCCTGATGGTATTCATCGTGACGTTCGTCCGGCTGATCCTTCCGGTGCTGGCCGATCCCGAGCGCGAGCGCGTCGATGTCGAACTCGAGCACACGCTCGACGAGTTCGCTGAGAACGTCGGCAGCTGGGAGGACGTCACCTCGTCCGAGGGAGACCGGACCGACATCGGAACTGGGCAAGCAGAGAGATAGTGTTACTACACCAATACTAATTGCGTTTCCCGGCGTACTAGTCCGCGATCGAGGCACAATGATGGTGTACGATGTACGCGTTCACGAAAACGGAAGGGTCGTTCGACGGACCGAATCAGCCCACGGCGAGTACGAACCGTGAGTCTCCTGGAGGTTCTGCCGCTGGCCATCGTGATGATAGCGAGGCCACAGATACTCACTCCAATCTTCCTCGCTACGAGCGACCAGTGGCGAGCGAACTCGACGGCGTACGTCTTCGGTGCATCTCTCTCGATCAGTCTCGTCGTCGTCATCGCGTACCTCGTCGGGAACAGTCTCGGTGGCGGCGGCAGCCTGTTCGGTGCAAGCGCAAAGCAACTACTTTACCTCACCGTCCTCGTCCTCCTCGTCTACGCAGCGGTGGATACCTACCGAAAGCGAAACGTATCAGACCCACCGGCGTGGATGGGAAAACTGACCACCGCGACGCCGCAGTTCTCGTTTCGACTGGGATTTCTCCTATTAGGCTTTTTTCCGACCGACATCGTCACCTCGACGAGCGTCGGCACCTACCTCGCGGCGAACGGCGACCCGGTCACGGACGCGGCCGGATTCGTCCTGCTCACGCTGTTAATCCTAGCGTTTCCGTCGCTCAGCCTGTTCGTACTGGGCGAGCGAGCGGAAGCCGCCCTCCCGGGGATTCGCGACTGGATGAACGACAACTCCTGGCTCATCTCCGAAGCGGTGATTCTGCTCTTCGTCGTTCTGACGCTTCAGAACCTCGTCGGGTGACATTCACCCACGACCTACGTTGTGGGTTTTGCGCCTGCTAAACGATACACTCACGAAGTAGTCTGCAGCATCTAACACTTATGTACGGAATAGATAAATACTATTTCTGTTAAGAATATCTGGAACTGGACTTGGGAGTCTACTGCAATCGGACACCACTCGAGCCCGCGTTTGCTTTTGCAGTCTGTAAACGGCGTAGTGCCGTTCCGGCCGCTGCATACCCACGTAGAGTGACCGAGAAACTGACTACTGGAGTCTCATTTTCCGCTACTAGCTCCGATTATCCCATTTCACTCTCTCGCTCACTCTCTCGATCAAGCGTGTGGAGACTCCCCGCCCATCTGGACCGAAACCCGATCAAAGTGCGGTTTCAGACGTTACAATGCGAGTTGACCGCTGGTGAAACTTGTGGGGTAGCAGTCGGCGAACGTCAAGGATATAATGTATAGTTTCTACAATACTATGGCGGAGGAAGGATAAATAGATAATTTTCGATATGGTTCCCAGCGACGATGTTCAACCGATAGTGCCGAGCAGAGAAAGACGTATATGTTGTGGTATTACACACCACGATGGATGATTGCAGAGGACAGGACGATTCTCCAAGAGCGTATCGAGGACAAACGCGACGACCTCATCGATCTCCTCGGTGAACTCATCGACCAGCGGCCCGTTACCGGAAACGAAAAACCCGCTCAGGAGGTCATTGCTTCGCGGTTGGACTCCCGTGGCCTCGACGTCGATACGTGGGAACCCAACGCCGACGAACTAAGAGACCACCCCGGATTTTTCGAGACGTCGTCCTACGCGGAGTATGGATACGAGGCCCGACCGAACGTCGCAGCGACCAAAGACGGCGTCGGCGACGGTCGCTCACTGACGCTCAGTGGCCACGTCGATGTCGTTCCGGTCGATGACGATGAATGGACCGACGATCCGTGGACCGCGACCGTCGAAGACGGCCGCCTCTACGGGCGCGGAAGCAACGACATGCTCGGCGGCGTCGCGTCCATCGTCATCGCTTTCGAAGCGCTCGACGAACTCGGCATCGACCTGGCGGGCGACCTTACGCTCCAGACGACCATCGAAGAGGAGGCCGGCGGCCCCGGGGGCGTACTCTCCGCCCTCGAGCGAGGGTATCGGCCCGATGCGGCGATCATCGCCGAACCTTCCGGGCTTCCGAACATCGGGATGGCGAGCGCCGGCGTCATGTATTTCCGAGTCACCGTTCCCGGAGCGTCGGCACACGCGGCTCGAGGCTATGCCGGCGTAAACGCCATCGGGAACGCGGCGACGGTTTACCGGGCGCTCGACGAACTCGATCGAAAGCGAAAATCGCGTATCTCGTACGAACCGGCCGTCCGGCAGAATCCGAAGCTCGACGGTCACGAGACCAATCTAAACGTTGGCGCTATCGACGGCGGCGACTGGCCCTCGACGGTTCCATCCAGCGCGGTCTTGGAGGGACGCATCGGCTGGCCGCCCGGCGAAACGCGCGAAGAAGTACGGGCGGAGGTGGAAGCGGCCATCCAAGCGGTCACCGAGAACGACGAGTGGCTGGCCGAGCACCCGCCCGAACTCGAGTGGTTCGGCTGGAACGCCGCGCCGCACGAACTTGATACCGACGACGAAATCGTCCGAGTCGCGCGGGAGAACGCGGAGACGGTCACCGGCGGACAAACGACCTTCGGTGGCGGGAGCGGCGGGAATGACGAGCGATTTTACAACCGCTACTACGACATCCCCTGTCCCTCGGTCGGTCCGCGCGGCGCGAACATCCACGGAGCCGACGAGTACGTCGAAATCGAATCGCTCGTCGAAACGGCACAGACGCTCGCGCTGACGGCTATCGACTGGTGCGGCATCGGAGAGTAACGCCGGCCGGTTACTTCGGACCATCGCCAACGCCGGCTCGTGCAGCTTCCGATCGGAGCCGGTCTCTTCAGTGGAGTTCGAGACCGCGACCTCGAGCCTGCACCATTATATTGTTTCAGTGTCATGTGCCGCCATGACCCCGGTGACTATTCGCGATCACGTCCGACCCACCGACGGCGGCTATCCGGACGGGATCTATCGCGTCGTCGGGACGAGCAACGGGACCGCGACGCTGCTTCGAGTCGGAGACGCCGACGGCCGGCGAATCACCACCGGCGAGGTCGTGAGGGTCGCCGAGAACGAACTTGAGGCGTTCGCGCCGGCCGAAAACCCAGACGGAAATCGGCCGCTCGGTGCTCCCGTCGCATCGACGGTCGAAATGGGATACTGGTCGCTCCGGGCATTCGGACAGCAACTGGCCACGCGGCCGCTCCCCGCGGTCGTCGCGGGCGTGCTCGTCGTAATCGGGGCCGTCGGCGAAGGCGTCGTTCCGGTCCCGACGGTCGTCCTGACCGTATCGGTGATTACCGGAAGCATCGCGCTCGCGCTCGTCGGAAGTGGCCGCATGTAAGGCCGCTCACTGATCGATGACGGCTCGGTCCTGTCGCTCGCCGGCCATCGAACGATCGAGAAGGGAAGTTGAGTTCGAGGACCGCTTAATCGCCGAACAACTCGTCGACCGCCTCTCGAGCCGCGAGCGCGGCATCGTCGGCGACTTGCTCGGGGTCGGCCTCGTCCTCGGGTGCATTGAGGTAGACGTCGACCTCGAGGACGCCGTCCTCGAACGTGACGGTGACATCGCAGTCGCGCACGTCCGACTGTTTGTACCGCGAAAAGATCAGCCCCTCCGCGGCGTCGGAGGCCGTCTGAACGACGGTCTCGTCAGACGGCTCGTCGCTCGGCATTTACGCGCCGCCAGCGCCCGGGCCGCCGGGGCCGGCCGGACCGCCCATGCCGCCGCCACCGCCGAGTAGGTCTTCGAGTTCCTCCTGCAGTCCCTCGAACTGGTCCTGGACGCGCTCTTCTTGCTTTTCGAGGGTCTCGAGGCGGATCTCGAGCGTGTCGACCTTCTCTTCGAGGTCCTCCTCGGCCTGGTCGTACCCGGTCTCGACGAGGAGTTCGCCGACGTTGCGATACATCGTCGTCTCCTCGTCGATGTTCTCGAGCTCTTCGAGGGCGCTCTCGGCCTCGTTCAGGCTCGATTCCGCTTCCTGTTTCTGGACGGCGACTTCCTGTGCCGTCTCCTGGAGGTCCTGTAACTGCTCGATTTTCTCCTGTGCTTCCGGCGGCAGATTTCCTTGCATGTCTCGACCGTCGCCCTCCGGACTGATAAAGACCAGCTTTGTCTTCCGGATCACTGTCCAGTTCGGACGCCAGTCCGTCCCGCCGTTTGGACTCGAGCGCGGTGGTCCCTCACTGGGCCTCAAGACTCACTGGGACTCGAGAATTCGCTCCCCTGCATCGGCGGTCCGTTCGGCGACGTCGACGAGCGAGAACCAGGTGTTCAGCGCCGCTCGCAAGGCGACGGCGTCGGCGGCATCGATCTCGAGGACGAGTGTCGTCTCGTCGCGCGCGATAGTCGTCTGCGATCGCTCGTCGTCGATTTCGCCGATCTCGCGGGCGACGCTTTCGGCGACGAGACGGGCACGTGACGCGCTCTCGTAGTCGAACTCGAGGGTCGCGTCGTGAGAAGACACGCGTTACTGAACGTCGACTTCCTTGACGTCGCGGCTGCGTTCTTTCAGGAGCACGCGGTGGCCGCAGTAGGGACAGCGGACGCCGCCGTACTCGTCGAGCTGGACGTCGCGTTTACAGCGAGAGCACTTGTAACTCATACTGAACCTGAGGCGAGTGTGTTAGTCGTCGTCCTCTGCGAGGGCAGCGCGGATGGAGCGCTGGACGGTGCGGCCGGCGGGGGTCTCGGGGCGGTACGCACCGCCGGTGAAGACCTCACCGGTCTCCTCGTTCTTCCAGATACCGGTGCCGACGCGGGTGACGTCGTCGCCGTCGACTTCGGCGTTTTCCATGTCGTCTTCGATCTCGCTGACGCGGCGTCGCGCGACGCGGCCGTAGCGGGCACCGAAGCGGCCAGCGCTACCGACCTGTCCTTTCTTGGCCATAGTAGTGCTGTCTATCGCCAGCGGATTCTTAAACCTGTTGAGTCACATCGGTAGCTGTCTGGGATCGGCGATCGCAAGCGGTGGCGCGCTCGCCTCAACTGCCGAGCCGCTCGGCGAGCGGCCACGCGAGCAGTTCCACGAAGACGAGCACGAGCGCGGCGGCGTATCCGACTGGTGCGAGCGGTGCCGCAAGCAGTCCCGTGGCGATGCCCGTGGTCGCGATCAGCACACGGGCCGCGAGACCGCTCACCGCCAGCAACGGGATCAGGGTCAGGACGGCGTCCGGTCGCTCGAGCATGGCTAATTATATCTAATTACGGCCGTCCCATTAAGCTTGGGAGAACCAGCAGCACCTGTCACCTCCATCGACTTGCCACACTGGGCGACACAAAAGACTCTCACTGACGAGACCGACATCGGTTGGAAGCGGTGTCGCGTAGTGGCCGGACGGGCTACTGCAACTCCGCCTCCGCCAACACGTCGTTGAGATCAGCGCGGATCCGCTCGCCCATCTCTCGGTCGCGAGCGGTCGTCACGACGCGGTTTTCCTGGACGCTCGAGCCGTCGCGGATGAGCATGCGGACGTTGCCGCCGTCGTCTGCACGGGTGACTTTCGCTCGCAGCCCGGACTGTGATCCCTTGCCACCGGCATCGATGGGGCCCGGAATCACCTTTTTGACGTGTGGATGGTCGGCGACGGTGTGGATCGCCTCCATCCCCGTCCGACCGCCGATGAGCGTCGTGTGGCTGCCGCCGATCTTCTCGGCCGGCGGCGTCTCGACGACGTCGAGCGCGCGGTTGCCGCGCCGTTCGAGGACTGCCTTAACGGGCTCATCGTCGTCGACGCGGTAGAAGGGATGGTGAATGTCCTCGCGGACGGCGCGGATCACCGCGCGCTCCCCGCCGGCGTAGACCTCTTCGGGGCGCTTTCGCCGGATCTCGTCGCCGATCAGCCCGGCGAAGTTCCGCAGTTCGACGACCTCGCTCTCACCGTCTTCCGGCGTCGTCGTGATCGTCGTTTCGCCGAGGATTTCCTCCTTGGCGTCGGCCGCGGACGCCGCGTCACCGGACCGCTCGTTGCCGTCCGATCTCTCGTCGTCGCCCGCCAGCATCGTGATGGTCGCCCTGTCGCGCGCCGCCTCGAGGACGATCGCCTCCGTGTTGGTTTCCCGACAGACCAGACAGAAGTCGCCGGGTTTCTCGAGAGGCGACGCGCAGTGACGACACTCCATACCGACCGTTGACGAGACGGATGTAAAACTGGCGTGTTTTTCGGCCGGCGGTCGCGCTACAGCGCGTCCTCGAGTATCGTCCGGACGGTCTCGGTGTCGACGACCTCGTAGGGGACTCGGAGCGGGGAGATCGATACCGCGTCCTCGAGCACGGCGTGACGATCGGTGTCCTCGGGGTCAGGAATGTCCCGGTTGGCCATCTGCTGCCAGAGCCGGTTGGTCAACTGGAAGCCGCCATTTTCGTGGGTCGCGTCCATCTCGTAGACGCGCGTCGGGCGCGTGACAGCGAAGCCGTTCGACTCGCGGTCCGGCCGCGGCACGTTGACGTTCAAGTAGTCTACGCGATCGAACAGGCCGGTACCGGGCGCACCGTCAACGAGGGAAGCCGCGACTTCTCCCGCCCGTTCGAAGTCCCCCGGCTCGAGGTCCGTCTCGTAACCGAGGGTGTCCATCGAAATCGCGATCGAGGGCGTTTCGAGGAACGCGGCCTCCATGGCCGCGCTGACGGTTCCCGACCGGGAGAAGACGTAGGCCCCGAGGTTCGCCCCGGAATTACACCCGGAGACGACGACATCGGGGGCCGGCTCGAGGGCGTTGACGCCGACGATGGCGCAATCACAGGGGGTGCCGTTGACGGCGTAGCCGAGTTCGTGGTCGGTGTGGGGGACCGGCGACGTAAACGCGTCCGATTCCAGATCGATCTCGAGGTCGTCGCCCTCCTCGCTCGTCCGGCCGTAGGACAGCGACCGGCCGACAGCACTCTGATTTCGATCGGGCGCGACGACGGTGACTGTGCCGACCGCCGAGAGTGCGTCGTACAGCGCGCGAATGCCGGGCGCGTCGATCCCGTCGTCGTTCGTCAGGAGAATGTGAGGGTCCGAATCCAGTTCCATTGCCGTACGCCTCGTCTAGGGGCCGACCTACCTATGGGTTCGGTTCGCCGACGGAACGAACTCCGACGGAGATCGGGTCCGCGACGAACGACAGGGGTCGCTCCGACGGCGTGCCGGGAGCCCGTAGCCGGTAGCATCCGCGACCCCACTTTGCAATTCCGAACGGGCGTCTCCGTCGTTCCCGAGGACGCGGTATCGCGAACTCGAGACGTGGACGTACGCGGCCCGAGCCACTCGCTGCTCAGCCTGCTGGAAAACGCACGGACGGCTTATCCTTGGCCGTTTGACCCCATCAATACCTTTTTCTCGGTTACAATGCAAGCCGGCCCATGGCCCTTCGAGACCACTTCGAGTCAGATATCCGGTTTTACTACGCGATCGGGATATTCATCATGTTGTTCTACGGGAGCGCGGTCGCCGTCGCAGCGATGCTGGGCCTCGCCGTTATCGATTGGCGGCTGCTTCCGCTCACTGTTGGGTTCTTCCTGTTCATGTTCGTCTACTTCATTTCGATAAGCGTCCAACTTATCGAGCCAAGCGAATCATAATTCTGTGCAAATCTCGAGAAGATCGGCCGATCGGTGACGAGATAAACCGACGTTAGCCGAGGGCGACCGGATCGACCTTCAGATACTCCCGTAAGACAACCGTCGCGTACGCCCCTTTCGGGAGTGCGAACTCGAGGGTCACCGGATCGGTCTCGAGGGCGAGTTCGGTCCGGACGAGCATCGCTCGCCGCGTTCCGGTCGAGTGGAACTCCCCAGGGAGGTCGAAATCCGCGGGCTCGAGGCCGAGATCCGCCAGTACATCGCGCTCGATCTCGCCCTGCTCGCCGTCGGCCAGTTCCGTCTCGGTGCCGACTAGCGGCGCAGTGACGAACGCTCGGCCGCGCTCGCAGTGGCGGGTCACCGAGTCGACCCGGCGCTCGTCGACCCGCTGGAGGCGATCGGTGTCGGGCAACTCGAGTCCCGCTGGCGCGTCGGTATCGGAAAAACAGACCACGTCGCCCGCGACGGGGCGATCGAACGGGAGTCCGCGCTCGAGTCGTTCGGAGAGCATCAGATTAAACGCGTAGGACTGCGCGGCGTGGACGAACAGCCGCTGGAGGTTCGAGGGCACGCGCTCGAGGGCCTCGCGGAACTGCTCGGGCCCCGGCTCACCGTCGTATTCGGCGAGGGCGTGGATCATCGAGCGCTCGTAGCGCAGGCGGTTTGGGATGCGCTCGAGGGCTTCCTGCCAGTCTCGTGTCTCCTCTCGCGGGTCGCGTTGCTCCCCGCTCGAGGTATCCGACCTCCGTCGGAGTTCGCGATCGACGAAGGCGCGGGCTTCCTGCGTGCCCTCGGGTTCCGCATCCGTCGGATTCCCGAGGTAGGCCATCACCGCGCCCTCCCAGTCGCCGCGGGCGATCGCGAGGCCAACCTTGTGAGTGACCGGCCGGCGACTGCCGAAGCGCTGCTGGCCGAAGAAGTTGGGGACGCCGATCGAGGTTGCGTCGTTGCCGTTCGCGTCAGCATCTGACGCACCGCGGTCGCCGCGCTCGAGCCCACCGAACGCGGCCAGTTCGTCGGTGATCGACGCGGCGGTCTCTGGCCGCTCGGGGTCGCTGACAACGAGTTCGAACGCGTTGCCCGCGAGGTCGCCGAACTCGAGGTTCCGTCCCGCCCGCCCGAGCACCTCGAGTTCTGCCCCGTCGACCGCGGGCAGGTCCTCGGGAGCAGCCCCGTAAACCGAAAACAGCTGCGTCGTCACGGCGTACTTGTCCTTCGTGCCGGCCCAGTTGACTCGTTCCCGCGAAATTCCGAGCGCATCCGAGATCCGAGAGGCGAAGTCGTTGGTGTCCCAGCCGCGCAGGGTCGCCCGGAAGACGAGGTGCGGGTAGGCGTCTGTCGGCGCGTCGACCGGTTCGGTCTCGAAGCGCTCGAGTTCGCGCACCCGGAAGTGTTCGTCGTCCTCGCGAAGGCGGCCGCCGACACCGTCGGCGTCGCTGACGTAGTACTCCATGCCGACGGCCTGCTCGGTGGGGTGGGCTGGGCGCATGCTGTTGGCGGGGCTTGGCGTGCCGGGCCTAAATCCGTTCGTTCTCGAGAACGAGTCGCGACGGTCCCACGACGGGGGGAGCCGCGTCAGTCCGTCCGCGGGATCGACCGCGCGCCCAGCGCGAACGCGACGACGGCCACCGCGGCGAGAATCAGCAGGTTCGCGAACTGGGGCTCGAGTCCGGCGACCGCGGCCGTCTCGACCCCCGAGTAGGTCGCGGCCCGCACCCCGCGCGCGAAGTACGTCAGCGGCGAGAAGTTCACCAGCGGGCCGAACCAGCCGGGAAGCTGGGACAGCGAGACGAACGTCTCAGAGAGGAACAACAACGGGAGCCCGATCGCGTTGCTGGCGGCGACCGCACCGTCCTGAGAGCCGGTGTAACTGCCGAGCATCGCGCCGACGCCACAAAAGCAGACGACGCCGAGCAGGATGTACGGCACCAGCAACGCCGAAAAGCCGATTTCCGCGCCGGTGAGGACGATTACCAGGCCAAGGATCAACAGGCTCGCAAGACCGATGATGACGGCGTTGACGACCGTCTGAGCAAGCAGCCACTCCGCGCGGGAGAGCGGTGTCGTCGCGAGCTTCTCGAAGCGGCTCCCCTCGCGGTGGCGCGCGACTTCGCTGCCCATCCGCGAGAGCGGCGTAAAGAGGACGACCACGGCGAGGTAGCCCGGCACGTAGTAGGCCGGCGGCTCCGTGAACAGCCCCTCGCCCGTCGGATCGGTTCTGACCAGCGCTCCGAAGATGACGATCAGGATCACCGGGAAGAAAAACGTGAAGAAGACCGCCGTCCGCCGGCGGACGAACGACCGCCAGCCGGCGCTGGTCTCCGCTCGCACGCGGCCCATTCGGCTCATGCCGTCTCACCCGCGCGTGCGAGCTCGTCACCGTCACCGCCAGCCCTGCTCGCAAGTTGCTCCGTCCGCTCGCGCTCCGTCGTGTCGGCCAGTTCGAGGTAGACGTCCTCAAGGTCGGGTTCGGCCCACGAGAGCTCGGTGTATGCAAGCTCGCGGTCTTCTAGGTAGTCGACCACCGTCCCGATCGCCGCGGGTTCGATCTCCCGGACGACGACGGCGTTCTCAGGGTTCCGACCGCGGCCACGCTCCGGGCGCTCGACCGGATACGGCAGATCGGCGAAGGCCTCGAGGGTGGCGCTCGTCTCGATCGTGAGGCGGCTCGAGCCGCCGTGCTCGCGGACGAGTTCGTCGGACGTGCCCTGTGCGACGATCTCCCCGTCTGCGAGCAGGCCGACGCGGTCGGCGAGGCGCTCGGCTTCGGCCATGTCGTGGGTCGTTAAGACGACGGTCGTCCCGGCGTCAGCGAGGTCCTCGATCAGACGCCAGACGGTGCGCCGGCCGGCAGGATCGATACCGGTCGTCGGCTCGTCCAGAAAGAGCAGGTCGGGGTCGTTGACCAGCGCGGAGCCGACGCAGGCCCGGCGCTGTTGCCCGCCCGAGAGATCCTCGTACCACGTGTCGTTGGCGTCGGCGAGGCCGACGTCCGCGAGGACGTCGTCGGCATCGCGAGCGCTGTCGTACAGTCCCGCGTAGTAGGCCAGCAACTCGCGGGCGCTGAGCCGGCCCGGCGGCGAGAATTCCTGCGGGAGAACGCCCAGCCGGTCGCGATCGATCGCCGTCGGCGATTCGCCGAGGATCCGCGTGCGGCCGGCGTCGGGCTCGGTCGTCCCCGTCAACGCGCGCACGAGCGTCGTCTTGCCGGCCCCGTTCGGACCGATCAGCGCGAAGACCTCGCCGCGCCCGACCGACAGCGAGGCCCCCGAAAGCGCAGCGGTCTCACCGTAGGTCTTCTCGAGGTCCGTCGCTTCGACTACGGCTTCCATAGTGGCCGGTTCCGGCGCATCGCGGGTAAGGGGTTCGATTCGGGGCTCGAGTGGACTCGTGGTCGGTAGTGGTATTGCATACGGGATGGGTGGCTGACCGAACGAAATCGTCCCGCTATCGTGGCAACACGGGGTCGCCACGCCCTCCCCAGCCGATTTCTGCTTACAGGCGCTTCGGGACTGGAACCGTCCCGACAGTCGCGGCGCGTTGCGCCGCGCACTGTCTGTTCGCACGGTTCAGCGTGCGCCACCGCAGACCGAAACGTGAGCCGCCGGCAGTGGGGCGGGGAGTCGCGTCGCCGGAACGCAGCCGCGTTCTTGCCCTCGCAGGTGCAACCGTTACCCGCGGGGTCGTGATAGCGGGCTGGGAATGACGCAACTGGGATACACCCTCTCGAGCGAGGAGTTCGGGCCGCAGGAACTGGTCGATATCGCCGCGAAGGCCGAGGAGGCCGGCTTCGACTTCTGCTCGATCTCGGATCACTTCCACCCGTGGGTCCCCGCACAGGGCGAATCGCCGTTCGTCTGGTCGACCCTCGGCGCGATCGCGAACGCGACCGACGAGATCGAGGTCGGTGTCGGCGTCACCTGTCCGACGACGCGGATCCATCCGCTCAACGTCGCCCACGCGGTCGCAACTGTCGACGAACTGTTCGGCGATCGGTTCACGTTCGGCGTCGGCACCGGCGAGAACCTGAACGAACACGTCACCGGCGAGCGCTGGCCAGAACACGACGTCCGCCTCGAGAAACTCGAGGAAGCGATGGACGTGATGCGCTCGCTCTGGACCGGGAAGACGACGAGCCACCACGGCGAGCACTACACGGTCGAGAACGCGCAACTGTTTACCGTCCCCGACGACCAGCCGACGACGATCGCCAGCGCGTTCGGTCCGCAGACGGCCGAGTGGGCCGCCGAACACGCAGACGGACTCTGGTGTTCCGGTCCGAAATCGGAACCGGTCGAGGCCTACGAGGACGCTGGCGGCGACGGCCCGACGTACACGCAACTACACGGCTGCTACGCCGACAGCGAGGAGGAGGCGATCGAAACGATCTACGAGCAGTGGCCCAACGGCTCGATTCCGGGCGAACTCGGTCAGGAGCTGTCGACGCCGGCGCACTTCGAGCAGGCCGCCCAGATGGTCGAAAAAGAGGATATCGCAGAGAGCGGGACGACGACCGAGCCCGACGCGCAGGCCCACATCGACAGCATCGAGGAGGCGATCGACGCCGGCTACGACCACGTCTACGTCCACCAGATCGGCCCCGAACAGGAGACGGCGATCGACTTCCACGCTGACGAAGTCCTGCCGTCGTTCAACTAGTCGGCTGTACTCTCGCCGTGGTAGCTAATCGGTCGCGAGCGCGACGAACTTGTTGATCGCCTCGTCGCTCCCCGCGACGATCAGGGTGTCGTCCGTGCGGACCTCGAACCCCGGGCCGAGGTCGGTCAACAGCTCACCGCCGCGTTCGGCCGCGACGACGGTACAGCCGGTTCTGGCTCGCAGGTCCACGTCGCCGAGGCTCCGGCCGGCAATCTGCGGCGCGGAGGTCCGGACGAGCTCGAACTGGGTTTCGGGGGTGAGAATCTCCTCGTCCTCGATCAGAACGGAGGCGAGCATCCGCCCGGTCACCGTCGACAGCGAGAGGACGTACTCCGCGCCGGCGCGGTAGAGTTTCGGGATGTTCTCGGTCTCGTTCGCCCGCGCGATGATTTCCACTTCGGGCGCGACCTGTTTGATGACCAGCGTCGCGTAGATCGTCGTCGCGTCGTCGTCGAGCGTCAGGATTATCGACCGGGAGTCACCGATCGCGGCGGCCTCGAGGTCGTTTTCGTCGGTGATATCGCCGACGACGTCAACCCCCTCCTGATCGACGAGATCGACGATGCAAGTCGACACGCCGTCGGCAGCCAGCGTCTCCGCCGCGGTTCGGCCGACAGCGCCGTAACCGCCGACGAGAACGCGGTCCCGTCGGTGTTCCAGCGTCGACACCGTCCGCGCTTTCAGTTCACTGAGTTCGTTGCGTTGCCCCGCGACGAGCAAGATCGTGTTGCCGTCGATCCGGTGTTCGGTGCCCGGAACGGGGACGAATTCCCCGTTAAACCACGCGCCGATGACGGTGATCCCCATGCGATCGCGGATCCCCGACTCCGGGATCGTCTGGCCGACGAGGTCGCTGTGGTCCTGAACGAGCAGTTCGGTCACCGCGAGGTCGTCGCTGAACTCGATCGTATCCCTGAGATCGGCCGAAACGGTCGTCGTCGCCTTCGTCGCGAGGCTCTGTCCGAGGACCCGTCGCGGTCGGACGACGTCGTCGGCACCGGCGTAGCGGTGGTAACTCGCCACGTCGTCGTCTTCGACCACGGTGACGATCCGCAGATCGCTCGAGAGTTCTCGAGCCGTGAGGATCACCATCGCGTTGGTTTCGTCGTCGATGTCGGTGACGAGCGCGCGAGCCTCGGCGGTGTTGGCCGCGCGCAGCGTCTCCTCCTGATCGAGGTCGCCGTAGATGGCCTCGATCCCGTCGTTTGCCAACTCCACGACAAGTTCGGGGTCGTCATCGACGAAGACGTACGGCACGTTCGCCGCCTCGAGTTCCTCCGCGAGCACGTCCGAGCGCGGCGTGTACGAGCAGATGACGACGTGATCCGTGAGGTCTGTCTCTTCGGGCGGGCGGTCCTGAAGCGCCTGCTGGAACAGTGGGACGACGATCAGCGGCAAGGCGAGGAAGACGAGTAGGACGCCCGTGAGGTTCATAACGACCACAAACAGGTTCATCTGAAGACTCTGCCAGTCGTCCGCGTCACCGCCGAAACCGGCCGTCGTCAGCGTCTCGATGACGGTCTGGATCGCATCGGCGTACGTCCTCGTTTCACCTTCGAACGTGGCCATTCCGTGCTGATAGAGTCCGGCGTAGACGAGCACGAGGACGAGGACGGCGACCAGCGAGAGCGCGATTCGCCGCCACCAGTAGTTCATCACCGGGACGTGACCATCGAGTGCTATGTAGCTTCGGAAACCGGGTTCGAGGATAGCACTCGGCCGGTGGTCCTCCGACTTCATTCGGTTAGCCGTCTCCCTGCAGCAGATTTATGTGGACTATGTATGTACATACATGTAGATATGGGGACGAAGACGATTTCACTTGCAGACGACGCATATGAACGGCTTCGAGCTGAGAAGCGCGAGAACGAGAGTTTCAGTGATGTCGTTCGACGGCTGACTGACGGTGCGGCCTTAGAGGAATACTATGGAGCGTTGAGCAACGAAACGGCGGACGAACTCGAAGAGATCGTCTCTCGCCGTCGGACGGAGCGTACGGACGAGCATCGGGAGCGCGTCAAACGGATTGCGGACGAGCTTGAATGATTCTCGACACGTCCTTTCTGATCGACGTATTACGGGGAGAGGAAACGGTCGAAGAAGCAGTCAAAACCGTCGATGAACGCGGTACGGCGCACGTGAGTTCGGTAACGGTGATGGAACTCTGGGAAGGAATTCATCTCGCGGATTCGTCCGAAAAGGAGCGAACTGTGGTGAAGAACCTGCTGACAGACGCTCGAGAACTACCGTTCGATCGCGAGTGCGCGACAACGGCCGGAGAAATAAACGCGGCGCTGCACCGAAACGGTAAAACGATAGAGAACGCCGACGTGATGATCGCTGCGACCGCCCTCGTCCACGACGTTCCGGTCGTGACGAGCAACGTCGACCACTTCGAACGAATTGAGGACCTCGAGATCCTGACGTACTGACCGACGTCAGAGAATCTCACCGTAACCCCGTTCGTTTTTTCCCTCGCCGCCGAACCCGCAGCCATGGAGTACACGACGCTCGGCGACACCGGAACGCGAGTCTCGCAACTCTGTTTCGGAACCTGGCGCTTCGGGAAGGAAAGTGACGGTACCGTCGAAACGGACCGCGAGGAAGCCCACGAGTTGCTCGACGCCTGCTGGGACCATGGGATCAACTTCATCGATACCGCCAACGTCTACGGCGACCCCAACGGCACGAGCGAGCGCTGGATCGGCGAGTGGCTCGAGGACCGGGGCCACCACCGCGAGGATCTCGTCCTCGCCTCGAAGGTCTACTTCCCCTTCGACGGGCGCGGCGAGCCCGGGCCGAACGATTCCGGACTCGGGCGGAAACACATCCGCGCACAGATCGAGGGTACCTTAGAGCGACTTGGCACCGACTACCTCGATCTGTACTACATCCACCGCTGGGACGAGGACACGCCGATCCGAGAGACGATGCGGACGCTCACCGAACTCGTCCGCGAGGGGAAAGTCCACTATCTGGGGGCCTCGAGCATGGCCGCCTGGAAGCTCACCAAGGCGCTGTGGGAAAGCGACGTCGAGGGCCTCGAGCGCTTCGACGTGACCCAACCGATGTTCAACGCGGCGGACACGGACGACGTGAGCGACTACCTCGAGGTCTGTGCGGAGCAGGACATCGCCGTCTGTCCGTACTCGCCGCTGGCCGGTGGGTTTCTCACCGGGAAGTACGAGCGGGCGGATGACGGCTCCGTCGTCGCGCCCGACGGCGCTCGCGGCACCCTCACCGACCTGTTCGAAGACCGCTATACGAGCGAGACCGCGTGGGAGGTCCTCGAGGCCGTCGAGTCCGTCGCCGAGGACGTCGATGCCACGCCGGCACAGGTGTCGCTGCGGTGGCTGATGGATCAGGACCGCTTTACCTGCGTACCGATCGTCGGCGCGCGGACGGCCGACCAACTCGCGGAGAACGTCGGCGCAGTCGACCTCGAGCTGTCCGCCGAGCAGTTCGAGCGAATCGATGCGGCCCGAGGCCCGGACGACGACGGCTATCGCTGAGTACAACCAGACGACAGCGGAACGTTCCAGCGTCTCGAGAACGGGGTGGCAACCGACGCTCGCTGACGCCGACTTCGTTTCGTAGCAAGGTAGATTCGCCGGCCGCCGAACGGCTCCCTCATCGCGCCGACAAGTCGGCTGTCGGACAGTTTCGGGTCGACTGCGATCGGTTCGTCACTCCTCGGGCGCGTCCGAGCGACTCGCGGAGGCGTCCGTCTCGCTGCCCGTCGTTTCGTCGGATTCGAGGAGGTGTTCCTGCACGTATCGCTCGAACGCGTTACCGGCATCCTCGAGTAGCTCGTCGGTGCCGGTTGCGTGTTGGACCATCGAGCCGGTGATCACGACCATGAAAAGCGCCGCCGTTTCCTGCGGATCGGCCTCGCGAAAGACTCCCTTTTCGATGCCTGCACGGATCGTGTGCGCGATATACTTTCTCATGAAGTGATCGGTTCGGGTGAAATACTCCCGGAACTGCTCGTCGTGTGCCGCCTGTGCGCGAAGTTCGACGAGCGCCTTCGTGAAGTCGAGGTTCACTTCGGGGTCGTCGAACTCGAACGATCCGCGGGCGATCCCTTCGATGGAGTCCTCGTAGCGTCCGTCCTCGTGTGCCGGTATCTGATCCTCGTACCGATCTAATATGAAATCGAGAAAATCGAGCAGGAGTTCGTCTTTGCTATCGTAGTGGTGGTACAGCAGCGACTTGCTCTTCGAAAACTCGTCCCCGATCCGCTGGATCGTGAGATTGCTGTAGCCGTGTTCACAGAGCGCGACGTACGTCGCCTTCATGATCGCTTGTTGGGTGTCGTCCGGGTCCTCGAGGAACGATGGGAGTCGTGTCATCGTGATCGGTGGTCGTGCGTTCCCGGTATTTCGGTAGGGCTCCGATGTCGCTTCCGATTCGGTTTCGTGATACCGGCCATATTGCGTCTCCCGTACCGGTTCCTGCTATAAAAATAGATTGAATGGTCAGTATAGGGTGCTGACGGGACGAATCTTCCTGATGCTCGTTCTTCTCGCGTGAGCGGCCCAGATAGAGAAAGTATATAAGTGGTAACTGAATATTCAGTCAGTACATGACAGCGGATTCGAATTGGACGATCGAACCGTCACCCCCGAGTCGAAGGCGGAGGCGCTCCTCACCCGGAACGACATCGGGGAAGACGAATGATGACGCGGGAGGCGGAGGTCGAGCTGGCACATGAGCTGGTTCGACAGGATCGCCGAGGGGGTCACTGACTACAGTCGGCCGGTGATCGCCATCATGCTCATCCTCACGGTTGTCGCGGGTGCCGGCGCTGGAATGGTCGAGCAGTCATCATCGCTCGATCAGTTCCAGAGCGACACCAAGGAAGCGAAGAAGTTGGAGTACGTCCAGGACAACTTCTCGACCGGGGCCGAAAATACGTCTTCGGCACAGGTGATCGTCAGGGGTGAGAACGTCCTCTCTCAGAAATCGTTGGTCGAGATGCTCCGGCTACAACAGGCGTTCCACGACAACGAGACGATCAACCGGACGCTCGCCGACGAACGGCCGTCGGTCGGGGTGGCGAACCTCGTCGCGCTCGCGTCGCTCTCTCAGCAGCAGCAAGCCGCTCAGGCGAACGGCTCGAGCCGACAACAGGCGGCGCAAGGTACTGCCGCCTCACCGACACTGCAACAGCAGATCGACGCGGTCGAGTCGATGAACGCGACGGAGTACGAACGGACGCTCGGCGTCGTCCTGAGTGACGATTCGTCCGGCCAACTCAACGGACTGTCGTTCATGCCGATGGACTACACCGCCGGATCGCCGACCGCGAACGCGACGATGCTGTTGGTCACCCATCAGACCGACGGTGGCGGCGGCCAGCAGGGGACGGCGTCCGACGCCCTCGTCGACGCGCAACTGGCCATGCAGTCGCTCGCGAACGACGAGTTCGACTCGAGTGGCACCGACGTCATCGTCTTCGGCGGTGGGATCATGAGCGAAGAGATCAACAATTCGATGGGCGACAGCCTGGCGATCGTCGGTCCGCTCGCGCTGTTGTTCGTTATCGTCGCCCTGATCGTCGCGTATCGCGATCTGCTTGACATCCTGCTCGGCCTGTTCGGTATCGCCGTCGTCCTCGTCTGGACGTTCGGCTTCATGGGCTGGAGCGGGATCGACTTCAACCAGATGTTCATCGCCGTCCCGGTCTTACTGATCGGACTCTCGATCGACTACGCGATACACATCTTCATGCGCCACCGCGAGCAGCGCCACGACGGCGGTGCGTACGGTGACGACGACACTCGCGGATCGATGCGGACCGCGCTGGCCGGCGTCGGCGTCGCGCTCGTGCTGGTGACTGCGACGACTGCCATCGGATTCCTCTCGAATCTCACGAGCCCGGTCCCGCCGATTCAGGACTTCGGCATCGTGAGTGCGGTCGGCATCACCGTCGCCCTGTTCGTCTTCGGGATTCTCGTTCCGGCGCTCAAGGTCGAACTCGACGAATTCCTCGAGGGCCGCGGCTTCGATCGGAAAAAGCGCGCGTTCGGGACGGGCGGCGGCCGGTTCAGCCAACTCCTGTCCGTCGGGTCGACGGCGGCACGACGGATGCCGGTCGTCATCATCCTCGTCGCGCTCCTCGTGAGCGCTGGCGGTGCGTACGGCGCGACGCAGATCGACACCAGCTTCAATCAGGAGGACTTCATCGCGGAGGACCCGCCGGAGTGGACGGATAGCCTCCCCGGACCGCTCGAGCCCGGGGACTACTCGATGAAAGAGAACCTCGAATTCGTCAACCAGAACTTCGTCCGCGAGGACTCGCAGGCGCAGATCCTCGTCGAGGGGAACGTGACCGATCCGGAGACGTTACAGCAGCTCGAGGCGGCCAAGCGCGAGGCCGCTAACAGTTCCGTCGTCGCCACGCTCTCGAGTGGCGAGACCGACATCCAGAGTCCGCTCGCGACGATGCGGCAGGTCGCCGCCGAAAACGAGTCGTTCAACGCGACGCTCACCGCCGCCGATACCGACGGCGACGGTGTGCCAGACCGGAACGTCGAGGGAGTGTACGATGAACTGTTCGCGGTTGCTCCCGACGACGCGGGCGGCGTTATCCACCAGACTGACGACGGCGATTACGAGGCCGTTCGGATGGTCGTCTCCACGAAGGGCTCTGCGGCCATGAACGATGTTACGACCGAGATGCGTGCTATCGCAGACGGCATCGACGGCAACGGACTCGAGGCCACGGCGACCGGACAGACGATCCTGTTCGATATCATCCAAAAACAGCTGATGGACACCGTCATCGAGAGCCTCTTGATCACGCTTGTGGCCGTCTTCGCCTTCCTGATGGTCGCGTACCGGATCACGAAAGGGAGCGCGACCCTCGGTGCGGTGACGCTGCTTCCGGTCGTGTTCAGCGTCTCGTGGATCCTCGGGACGATGTATCTCCTCGAGATTCCGTTCAACGTCATGACGGGGATGATCACGAGCCTCACTGTCGGACTCGGCGTCGCTTACAGCATCCACGTGAGCGAACGCTACAGTCTGGAACTGGACCGAACCGGCTCGGTCTGGGAAGCGATGTCCCGGACGGTTACCGGGACCGGCGGCGCGCTGCTTGGGAGCGCCGCGACGACTGTCGGCGGCTTCGGCGTCCTCGCCTTCGCCATCCTTCCGCCGCTCCAGCAGTTCGGGATCATCACCGGGATGACGATTATCTACGCGTTCCTCGCGAGCGTCCTCGTCCTCCCCTCGCTGCTCGCGATCTGGACGAAGTATCTCGGCCCCGATGTCTCGTTCGACGTAGCGAGTCAGTCGACCGCAGCCGCGGCCAGCGACGGTGGGCAGCCGACGGATCAGGCGTCGCAAACCGAGGAGTGAATAGCGTCGAGAGACCGCTCTCTGTTCGAAACCGTTGATCACCGAGGCGGAGTCGCCCTCCGCCAAGGTACCGAATCGGTTCTTCTGCGGCACGAGAGGAAGTCGGAGTCCCGTCGAACCGCACCGAGACGACTGTACGGTCTGCTGTAACTGGGTATCCAGAACCTGTTTCCGGAGGACGCCGGAACTGCCGTCCAGTGGACCGTATCCAGGAGGATCGCCGCCAGATGGAGACCGCGAGGCGCTCTTTCCGACCGGCGGTTCGTCACCGAGAGTCGCCGGCCGTCGGCTCGAGCCCCACTCGATACGCGGTCAGATTCTCGTAGCCGTCCTCGGTGACGACCACCAGGTCCTCGATGCGGACGCCGCCGACCGCGGGGTCGTAGATGCCGGGTTCGATCGAGATCACGTGGCCGGCCTCGAGTTCGCCGCCCGATGGCGAGACGCTTGGCTCCTCGTGAATGTCGAGTCCGACGCCGTGGCCGGTGCTGTGGATGAACCCGGTCTCGGCGTTCGGGTCGCTTCTGAGCGTCTCGTAGCCCGCGTCTTCGATCACGTCACAAGCCGCGTTGTGCACGTCGGCCCCCGTGACGCCGGCTTCGACAACCTCGAGCGCGGCCTCGTAGGCCTCTCGCGTGACCTCGTAGCGCCGGCGGGCCTCCGCGCCGGGGTCGCCGCGGGCGAACGTCCGGGTCATGTCCGCGAAGTAGCCCGTCTCCTTGTTCCGCGGGAAGATGTCGATCACGATCAGCTCGTCGGGCTCGAGCGGCCCGCTGCCCCGGTCGTGGGGGTCCGCGCCGTCGGCTCCGCAGGCGACGATGGTCTCGTCGAGCGCACAGCCGTGGCGCAGCAGGGTGACCTCGATCTCTTCCGTTACCCGTTCGCTGGTCAACGGCTCGCCGTCGCGGACGAGGACGCCGTCCTCGATATCTGCGGTGGCTATCAGCTCCTCCGCTCTGGCCATCGCGGCCTCGTTGGCCCGCTGGCTCGCCTGGATCTGGTCGACCTCCCAGTCGGTCTTCGTCGCGCGGATGTCCGTCACGATCCCCGCAGGTTCGACGGTCACCTCGAGCCCGCGCTCGCGAAGGCCGTCCGCGGTCCCCGTTGGGAAGGTCCGCGGGACCGCGATCGAGTCCACGCCGTGGTCGTCGAGAAACGCCGCGACGGCGCGGATTTTGCCCTCGTACCGGCCGTGTTCTGCTACCAGTCGCTGATAGTCGTAGGCCGCTCGCCGGCTGACCGAGTCCGCGTTCGCCGCCGACCGCGCGCGACCGTACTCGAGGCCGGAAACGAGCAGGTGGACCCCCTCCCGTGTGACCAGCGTCTGATAGGGATCCGGCGCGGTGAAGCCGGAGACGTACTGCTGGTCCGAATCTGAGGCGTCGTCGTCGATCAGGTAGCCGTCTACGCCCGCCGACTCGAGGTACTCGCGAAGGGCGGAGAGGTCCGCATCCACGTTCATAGGTCCGTATGTGGCGGGCGAGCACATAATTTCGGGGATTCCGTCTGTCACGGACCGATTCCGATCCACAAACTTATCAACGAAGGTGGTAACCCACCGCGTATGAACCGGCGACGGATCCTGGCAGCGGGGGCGGCGGTCGCGCTCGCCGGCTGTGTCTCCTACCCCGGCAGTGACGACGAACCGCCGACGAGCGAGGGGATCGTCCGGGACGCGATCGAAACGCGTCGCCACATGCACGACCTCAAGGCGCGTCGGACGATGACGGTCGAAACCCCGGCCGAAACCGTCGAGCGCGTCGAGCAGATCGCCCGCCAGCCGCCGGCGAAACAGCGCATCGAGGTCGTCGAGTCGACCGATCCGGACGTCCCCACCGGCTCGGTCACCGTCACGAACCGAGCGACGACGTGGGAGTACAACCCGAAAACGGAGGTCGTGAACAAGCAGTACCACCCGAACAAGGTCGACACCGACCGAACGCGGCTCGTCCTCGAGACCCTTCTCGAGGACTACCGGCTCAGCTACGAGGGGACGGCCACGGTCGACGGCCGAACGGCCCACGTCATCGAGACGAAGCCGCCGGTCGACGGTATCGGGCCGACAATCGAACTCGTCGTCGGAGACACGACGTACGTCATGCCGGTGAATCTCGTACAGGACCGCGAGAACCTCGAGAGTGGACGAACGATGTGGATCGACGACGAGTACCGGTATCCGGTCAAAGAACGGACTACGATCGCGGTCGACGGGGAGGTTCGCCACGATTTGACCGTCACGTACGACCACCTCGAGATCGACCAAGGGCTGCCGCCGGGGACGTTCACCTACGATCCGCCGAAGGATGCGACCGTCGAAACCGACGGTCGCAAGCCGGCGGGGGTCTTCGAGTCGCGGTCGGCCGCCGAAGAGATCCTCCCCTACGACCTCCCCAAACCTGACGTGCCCGACTCCTACGTCCTCGACCGGATCACCGTCGTCGAACGAGCACCGGACGTCGGCGGGACCACCACGACACTGTGGTACAACGACCCGAACGTGATCGCGCGCGAACTCTACGTGGCCGTACGGGAGTCCCAGCGGTTTAACCCGACCGCGTCGACGCTCGAGGAGATCGACCTCGACGGTCACACCGCCTACCGGCGCGACGGGGGGATTCAGAGCGTGTTCTGGACCTGCGGCGGGCTGAGCCACGAGGTCTCGAGTCTCACTGACGACGCCCCGCTGCTCGAGATCGCGTCGTCCGTCGGCTGTCCGTGATGTCATCGCCATATCCACTGATAGGCATGTAATCACTGGTCGAGGAGGGCGACCCACAGAGTCCGTTCACGGCCCATCGCCCGTTTCGAGACTCGGAGGATCGGTATCGGTAAGACGGAGCCACCCCACAG
This sequence comes from Natrinema sp. 74, assembly GCF_046097095.1. Lineage (NCBI taxonomy): Archaea > Methanobacteriati > Methanobacteriota > Halobacteria > Halobacteriales > Natrialbaceae > Natrinema > Natrinema sp. 74. Next base: position 579,566 of record NZ_CP175698.1, on the reverse strand, counting down.
GGCGACCATGAACGTCACGATCACGCCCTCGAGCGTCGCGGGGACGGCCCGCGCACCGCCCTCGAAGAGCTACACCCACCGGGCGATCCTCGCGGCCGGCTACGCCGACGGGGCGACCGTCCGCGACGCGCTCTGGAGCGCCGACACGCGAGCGACCGCCCGCGCCGTCGACCTGTTCGGTGGCGATGTCGACCGACTGGACGACGGCACGCTCGAGATAGACGGCTTCGACGGCCGTCCCGACGTCCCGGCCGACGTGATCGACTGCGCCAACAGCGGGACGACGATGCGACTGGTCACGGCCGCGGCCGCCCTCGCCGACGGTACCTCGGTGTTGACCGGCGACGAATCGCTTCGCTCGCGACCGCAAGGGCCGCTGCTCGAGGCGCTGACCAAGCTCGGAGCCGACGCCGAAAGCACCCGCGGCAACGGGCAGGCCCCGCTGGTCGTCACCGGCCCGCTGGCCGGCGGCGAGGTGTCGATTCCCGGTGACGTCTCCTCGCAGTACATCACCGCCCTGCTGATGGCCGGCGCGGTCACCGACGAAGGGCTCGCGATCGATCTCGAGACGGCCCTCAAGTCCGCGCCGTACGTCGACATCACGCTCGAGGTGCTGGCAGACTTCGGTGTCGAGGCGCGGAAAACGGACCGCGGATTCGACGTCGACGGCGGGCAGTCCTACGACCCCGCAGGCGGCGAGTACGCGGTCCCCGGCGATTTCTCGTCGATCTCGTACCCGCTCGCGGCGGGCGCGATCGCTGGGGATGCGGACGAGGGCGTTCGTATCGAGGGCGCGAACCCGAGCGCGCAGGGCGACACCGCCATCGTCGAGATCGTCGAGCGGATGGGTGCGGCCGTCGACTGGGACCGCAACGCGGGGACGATCGACGTATCGGCGGCCCCGCTCTCGGGAATCGAAGTCGACGTCGAGGACACGCCCGATCTGCTGCCGACGATCGCGACGCTGGGAGCCGCCGCCGACGGCGACACGCACATCACGAACGCCGAGCACGTCCGGTACAAGGAGACCGACCGCGTGAGCGCGATGGCCGAAGAACTGGGCACGATGGGCGTCGAAACCACCGAGGAGCGCGACTCGCTGACGGTCCACGGCGGCGACTCCGACCTCGAGGGTGCCACCGTCGCGGGACGCGACGATCACCGAATCATCATGGCGCTCGCGCTGGCGGGACTCGCCGCTGACGGCGAGACGACGATCGAGGGTGCCGACCACGTCGACGTGTCGTTCCCCGGGTTTTTCGGCCTGCTCGAGGAGTTGGGAGTCGCCCTCAAGCGCGACGACGGGCAGTAACGACGGCGCTCCGACCGAACGGACAGAAGACGGAGCGGTATCGTCGTTCGGGCCGGCACCGACTTACTCCGGAATCTCGAAGCTGCCGACCGGAATCCCCTCGTCCGTCTTCGGACCGTGCCAGGCAATCGTGAGGAGTTTGCCCGGGCTCGCATCCGTACCTGCGACGGTGATCCGATCGCCCGGCGTGATCTCGCCGGAGAACTGCTCGTCGGTGCGATCGTCTCCGATCCAGATCTCCGCGGACGCCCCCTGAAACGGCTCGCCGCTCTTGTGAGTGATCGTAACTGCTCGAGCCGTCTCGTCGTACTCGAACGCGAACTCGATGTCCGGGACCTCAGGCGGGTCGCGATCGATGACGTTCGGTCTCAGGAAGCCGCCCACTTCGGGGCCTGTCTCGTCGCTATCGGCCTCCTCGACGGTCATGTTCGAGACGTGAACGACGCGGGGGTCCTCGGACTCGGCCGGCGTCGGGCCGAAATCGATGGTCGCGCGATAGATCCCGTCGTGATGTTCGGTGAACGCCGCGTCGCGGTCCTCGATCTCCCGATCATCGACGACGCCCTCGAACGTCCCGAGGTGGATCCGATGGTTCTCCCTGGCCTCGTAGTAGGTCTCGTCGGCGTAGGCGTGGATCGCCCAGTTCTCGGCGTCGGCGTCGTAGACCGGTGCCAGAAAGAGGTGCTCGACGTCGTCAGTCGTGTCGAGGACCGGATCGACGTGGAGCGACTCCGGGCCGTCGGCGTTCCGAAGGCGACCGTACATCCACTCGATCCGGATCGGGGACACGTACGACACTGATCCCGTCGTGCCACTGCCCTCCAGGAGCTGTACCTGACCGTCGCTGATCGCGTCGATATTGACCTCGTAGCTACCGTCGTCCCGGCGCTCGAGATCCGCCGGGGTTTCGTCGTCGGTCGGTTCGTCGGAGGGTGCATCGCTGTCGTTGGAGGGGTCGTTGCCCAGACAGCCGGCGATACCGGTCGCTCCGGCGGCGAGTGTCGTGAGCAGGAACCTTCGTCGGCGGACCATACTCCCTGTTTATTTGTTAGATTAATATACTATACGGTAGAACTATTTGTGGCCGAACCAGCGACGAGTTCTCTAACGAGCCGTCCATATCGCCCCGGTCGGCAATCGGTTCGGCGACCGGCCGAACGTCTTACCGGTGGGACCAACTATTTATGATCACGAAAGATTGTGCTATACAATGGCAGATAATACACCAGTAATCGTTAGCGCTGTTAGGACAGCACAGGGAAAGGAAGACGGCGCGCTCGCGGACGTCCGCAGCGAGGATCTCTCGATTCCGCTGGTCAACGAGATGCTCGCCGAGACGGGCGTCACCGGCGAGGACGTCGACGATCTGATGTGGGGCTGTGCCCAGCAGCGCTCCGAGCAGCGAACGAACATCGCGCGTCAGATCGCGCTCTTCTCGGAACTCGGTGAGAACGTCCCGGCGACGACGATCGATCGCCAGTGTGCCTCCTCCGCGCAGGCGATTATCAGCGCCGCCGACTCGATCGCAGCGGGTCGCCATCAGGCGGTCATCGCCGGCGGGGTCGAGAGCATGAGCCGCGTCAAGATGGGCGCGGCCGACAGCGGCGAGATGTATCCTAAACTCGAGGAGCGCTACGGGATGGAGAACCTCGCGATGGGGATGACCGCCGAGAAGGTCGCCGAGGAGTACGGCGTCTCCCGCGAGGAACAAGACGAGTACGCCGCGCGCAGCCAGCAGCGCGCGGTCGAGGCCACCGAGGAAGGCACGTTCGACGACGAGATCGTCCCCATCGAGACCGAGGACGGCGTCCACGACGAGGACGAGGGCCTGCGGCCCGGCACCACGAAAGAGAAACTCGCCGAACTCCCGACGGTGTTCAAGGAGGACGGCACGGTCACGCCCGGCAACGCCTCCCAGATCGCCGACGGCGCGGCCGGCGTCATGCTCACGAGTCGGGCCTTCGCAGACGAAAACGACCTCGAGGTCCTCGCGGAGGTCGGCACCAGCTACGTCGCGGGCGTCGACCCGACGATCATGGGCGTCGGCCCGGTCCCGGCGACCGAGGGGCTGCTCGAGCGCGCCGGCCGCGATATCGACGACTACGGCCTCGTCGAGATCAACGAAGCCTTTGCCAGTCAGACGCTGTACTCCCAGCGCGAACTCGGCATTCCAGACGATCAACTCAACGTCAACGGCGGCGCGATCGCGATCGGCCATCCGCTCGGTTGTTCCGGCGCGCGCTTGCCGGTGACGCTCGTCCACGAGATGAATCGAGAGGGCGTCGAACGCGGCATCGCGACAGAGTGCGTCGGCTTCGGACAAGGTGCGGCGATCGAGTTCGAACTGCCCTGAGACGCTCAGGGTAGCCTTTTTGGTCCAGATTTTGCGAGGGAGGAACGGAGTGACGACCGAGACAAAAGGTGGTCGCGTCAGGGTGCGGCGATCGAGTTCGAACGCCCCTGAAACGATTCGCGTAGCTCTTTTTGGTCCAGCTTTTGCGAGGGAAGCGCGGTTCGAGGTCTCGAGCCGTGACCGACGAGTCGCCGCGGGCGACACGTCATCTCACCGGCGGCGTTCCACACCGGTGTCGGCTACCGAACGTCGTACGTCCGCTCGAGATACGAGACGAGGTCGTCGACTATCGCAGGCTCGTACGTCCAGAAGCCGTAGAACTCCCCGTTTCCGCGTTCTTCAGCGAGGAGCGCACAGGCCTCTAGCTCGTCGCCGCCACCGTCGAACGCGACGAACCAGTGCTCGCCGAGTTCTCCGCCGGGTTCCGAGACGATCGATGCATCGTCGAGGGTCGATACGTCCCACGTATCGTCGATAAACACGGTCACCGCGAGCGCGTCGTGACTCGTCAGTCGCTCGTAGATCTCGGTCTGTGCGGCGAGCGCCGTTGCCCGCTGGAATCCGGCGTACAGTCGCCCGGAGCCGACCCGCCACGCCCGCTCTTCGATCTCTCGGGCCGTCGCCAGCATCTGCCTGCGATCGTAGGAGGTAAACAGCGTGTTCTCGAGGAAGTCGAACAGCTCCGTTTGGTTGCCGTCGATCTCGGCGAGCTCCCACGGAGGGTGGATCTCGGGCGAGAGGATCGCTCGAAACTGATCGATCCCCAGCGCACCACGGAACGCACCGTCGATGTCGCGAACGATCACGAACCCGGTATCGCCGAGCGAGCCGAGCGATCGGTGAGTGACCTCGACGTTTCGCGTCTCGAACTGGTGTCGGAGCTCGTCGACGACGCGGTCGTCGTCGGTGCGGACCTCGAGCGTCTTGCGCCGGCGTTCGATTGCCTCGACGAAGTCGCCGAGCGAGGTCGCGGTCACGAGTTGGTCACCCCCATCGCGTCGGTGACCGCGGTCGGAATGTCGGCGTCGGAGACCCCCTTCGTCTCGGTGTCGAACGCGATGAACCCCAGCGCCTCGAGCCGGGGCAGTGTCACGTGATACAGCCGCGTTCGGATCGGTTCGCGGTCGCTCGGTGTGGCGATCGTCTCCTCGACGCTGGCGTCTTTGGCGGTGACGACGTCGGCCAGTTCCTCGAGCGTCGCCGTCGAGTGGTCGTGGAGATAGACGATCGCGTACCGCGCGTGGCGATCGGTGAGCAGGCGGAGCACGTCGTCGATCGGGAGCTCACCGGCCGCCGCTCGCAGCGCGAACGGATCGGGTTCAAACCGTTCGTCGGCCATTCTGTCGAGCTACGTGATCCAGTCGGAAATAGCTGTAGACGGTGTCAACGCCGTTGAATGTCGGCTCTCGGCTACGGCCAATCGACCGTTTCGTTCGACCCGGCGACGAGAGAGACCGTGGCGCTCTCGACGGGGATGCCGCGCTGATTGTAGACGTCGACAGTGATATTGTACGTGTCTCCGTTGATGCCGCCTTGGTGTCGGCCCGCTGCCGGATACACGACCGTGCCGGTCGGTGCCGCGTCGTTCGTTTTCGTCGCGTCGGACCAGTCGCTTTGGGTGTTGTCGAAACTGACTGTGACCTCCCCGAAGTCGTCGCGCGGCTCGACCTCGTAATCGACGGTGAACCGATTGTTCGTCCACTGCTCGTCGTTGGTGACCGAAAACCCGACGAGCGTCGGGTCGGTCTCGTCACCGAGGTCGTCGCCCGGCGGGTCCGAGCCGGTGGCAGTCGTCGTGACCTCCGTATAGAGATCGGACACCTCACCCGACGCGTCGTAGACGCGAAACCGGAACTCGTAGGTGTCGCCGCCAGCGCCACCGTCACCGCCACCGCCCGGCGGATACGAGACCGTCCCCTCCGTCGTCTCCTCCGTGTACGTCACTGGGCCGATGTAGCCGGCATCGACGTTCTCGACCTCGAGCTCGAGCCGGTCGAAGCTCGGTACCCGATCCACGCGATAGGAGATCGAAAACGCCGCGTTGCCGTTTCGCGTCTCGTCGCTGATCCGCTGTTTGAGTGTCGGACCGGCGGTGACCGCCACGCTCCGTTCCAGCGACAGGTCCATCGCTCCGTTCGATGCATCGACCTCGAACGTGAGCGCATCGCTTCCGGTCTGCCCTCCGGAATCGACGGAAATGAGGACGGAACGAACCGCGCCGCTGTCGATCTCGAGATCGGTCCTCGAGAGCGTTCCCCGGCCGGGGACCGAGAGCGCGAGCGACACGTCGAAGGGATCGCTCGTGTTGTTCGTCAGATCGACCAACTCTTGGCTGTCGGTGCCGGCTCGCACCGACGACGCGATATCGAGCCCAAGCGGAGCGTCACCGTCGTCGCCGGCCGTCACGGCGAGGGGACGATCGACGTCGACCGCCGAGAACGCCTCCGTTCCGCCGAACAATAAGACGATACCACCAACCACCGATCCCTTCGCGAGAAGCCGCCGCCTCGTCGCCCTCCCTCGTGTTCGCGTTCGACGACGCCCCATGGAGATGTCGAGATGAATTACTTTCTCCGCTTAGATGAATGTGTCGGCCCCGACGCGAGATCGTCCCGTCGGCCGAGACTAGCTCCGAAACAGGTCGATCAGACGGCAGCGATACGACGCCGCCCGTCCGCGAACCCTGCAGGGCTAAGTGGCCCCGTCTCCGAGGACGTGGTAATGAACGGCAACCGCTTCGGTCGCCTCTTTCAGGTGACCACGTTCGGCGAGAGCCACGGGGAGGCGATGGGCTGTACCGTCTCGGGCTGTCCCGCCGGCCTCGAGCTCTCCGTGGAGGACATTCAGGCGGAGCTCGACCGCCGGAAACCGGGCCAGTCGATGATCACGACCAGCCGCGGCGAGCCCGACGATGTCTCGATCAAGTCCGGAATTCAGGACGGCTACACCACCGGGACGCCGATCGGGATGGTCATCCAGAATAAGGACGCCCGCTCGGGTAAGTACGAGCCATTCATCACCGCACCCCGACCCAGCCACGGCGACTTCACCTACTCGGCGAAGTTCGGCACCCGTAACTGGGGCGGTGGCGGCCGTTCGTCGGCCCGCGAGACCGTTAACTGGGTCGCGGCCGGCGCGATCGCGAAGAAGCTCCTCGCGCGGGAAGGGATCGAACTCAAAGCCCACGTTAACCAGATCGGCGATATCGAAGCGCCGGAGGTCAGCTTTGAGGAGATGCTCGAGCACTCAGAGGAGAATGACGTGCGCTGTGCTCACCCGGAGACCGCCGCGGAGATGCAAGACCTGATCGCGGAGTACCAGGAGGAGGGCGACTCGATCGGTGGCAGTATCTACTTCGAGGCGCAGGGAGTTCCGGTCGGCCTCGGCGCGCCGCGGTTCGACTCCCTCTCCGCGCGCCTCGGACAGGCCATGATGGCGGTGCCGGCGACGACCGCCTTCGAGTTCGGCCTCGGACGCGAGGCCCGCGAGTGGACGGGGAAGGAGCGCAACGACGACTGGGAGTTCAGCGAGGACGGCGATCCCGTCCCCGTCGAGAACGACCACGGGGGCATTCAGGGCGGCATCTCGAGCGGAGAACCGATCTACGGCGAAGTCACGCTCCACGCGCCCACGTCGATCCCCAAGTCCCAGCAGACCGCCGACTGGGAGACCGGCGAGATAAAAGAGGAGCAGGTCATCGGTCGTCACGACCCTGTCCTCCCGCCGCGGGGCGTCCCCGTCGTCGAGGCGATGCTCGCGCTAACGCTGGTCGACTTCATGCTCCTGTCGGGCCGTATCAACCCCGACCGCGTCGACGACCAGCCCGGCGAGTACGACACGGACTATCACCCGAGCAATCCGCGAAACGAGTAACGTAGATCGTCAACGATCGACGTTCGGTTTTGGTTTCTGGTAGCAACTCACGGCCATATCGGTCAGGACGTGCCACGCCGACTCGGGGAACGACGTACGGTGGCACGCTGGACCGTGGGTGGGAAGACGCGTTACCCGATACTGTACGCTAGCAGGTCGCTTCGTTTCACTTTACTTTCGACGAACCGAACAAGTCATCTATCTGTACTGTACGATGATCGATTCGGTATCTATAGACGGCGTTACCGAAGCAGGCATCTACCCGTACACTAGCTGTCGGAACCGGGCTACTGATAGGGGCGCGTTTAATCTCTCGGAAGACAGGAGAGAGAACAATTCCAGAAGTGATAGTTATCCTAACTGTTTTTAATCCCGCAAGACTACCGTTTAGATATGACCTCTCTCGATTCCATAGCGATCGAATGGCTAGCGAGTGGCACACTCATCACGATTCTGGGGGCCCTCATCAAATTCGGCGGCTGGACGTGGTTGTTAACGGGATACAACGAATTGACTTCGCCCGTTCCCGACGACGTGGTTCAGAATACCGCGGGTAACACCGTTCTCCGCGTCGGCATCGCCGTCTTCGTCTTTGGCATGCTCGCATCCATGACGGACCCACCGTCGTCTCTCGGCCACGTGGTTGAGGCGGCGATTGTGTTGGCCGTACTGCGCCTACTCTACCGTCTGAACACATGGTCCCCACAGGCGGCCTAACAGTAATTGATACCACGCTTCCCTCGTCCGGATCGGGCACAAGCCGAACTCTTTCGATCGGTGAGTACAGATACGCACTAGCTTCTTCAAAGTCGAAACTGACGCCGCGTTCTGCGAGCGTAACACCTAACTCTCCACCCGTGGGTAACGGCGTATGCGGGATTTTCACGTCCACTCGAACTACTCGGACGGCGACTTCCTCAGGTCGATGGTGCGGGCCGCCGAGTCGGCCGGCCTCGAGGGCGTCGGCTTCGCCGACCACTGTAACGTGGCCTCGCGCGACCGCCACGAGTCGATGCGGAGCGTCTACGGGTTCAACCTCGATCTCACCCACGAGCGCCGGCGACAGGGGATCGAGCGGCTACGGGAGGACTTCGAGATCGAGATTTACGACGCGGTCGAGATGGACTACGACCGGCGCGACGAGGACGCTATCGACGCCTTCCTCTCGGAGGCGGGGTTCGACTACGCGGCGGGGAGCGTCCACGATGTCGACGGGTACAACGTGCAGGTCGCATCTCACTTCGCGCCGATGAGCGAGGCCGAGCGCGACGCAGTCGTCGATCAGTACTTCGATAAACTCGTCGCGCTCGTCGAGTCGGAACTGTTCGATATCGCGGCTCACCTGGACCTGCTCGAGCGGACGGAGCCGCTGCGGGGCCGGGCGACCGAAGACCACTATCGGCGGGTAGCGCGGGCGCTGGCCGATTCGCGGACGGTGCCCGAGATCAACGCCGGCCGGGCGCTGACCGACGCCGAGGTCGTCCATCCGTCCGAGACGTTTCTGGCCGTCCTGCGCGAACACGACGTGAGCGTGACCGTCGGCACCGACTCGCATCAGCCGAGCGAGATCGGCGAGCGTGCGGACTTTCTCGCCGAGTTCGTCGACGACTTCGGGCTCGAGCCGGTCGTCCCCGAGGCGCTCGAGCGAAGCATCTGACGAACGGCCGTCCTGTTGTCCGGTGTGAACGGAAAGCAACCGTCCACAAATTTCCAACGAGTAGCATCATCTTTGGCGGTGGATCTGAACACTATAATGGTCGATAATACATATTCTTAAGTGTACGTCCATTCTTCACGAAAGATCCTTGGTAATCTATAGCAAAGGCTTTAGGTACGGTAGTGCGAAAATCCAGATACGGTCGGCCCATCGGCCACTGATTCACCTATGACTAGCGACGAACTCATCTGGCGAATCGCGGGCGGTTCCGGTGACGGGATCGACTCGACGAGCCAGAATTTCGCCAAGGCGCTGATGCGCTCGGGGCTCGACGTGTTTACCCACCGCCACTACCCATCGCGGATCCGGGGCGGCCACACCTACGTCGAAATCCGGGCTGCGGACCGCGAGGTAGAATCGCGCGGCGACGGCTATAACTTCCTGCTGGCACTGGGCGACTCGTTCGCCCGCAACCCTCAGGAAGAGGCCTACTACGGAAACGAGGAGATCAAGCCACTCTCGGAGAACTTAGACGACCTCCGCGAGGGCGGGATCATCGTTTACGACGAAGGGCTCATCGACGACGAGGAGATCGCCGATATCGACCTCGAGGCCCGCGCCGAGGAAAACGACTGGCACGTCTTCCCGATGGACCTCCGGTCGCTCGCCCGCGATCACGGCCGCGAGGTCATGCGGAACACCGCCGGCGTCGGCGTCACCGCGGCGCTGCTGGAGATGGACCTAGAGCACATCGAGGACCTGATGGAAGACGCCATGGGCGGGGACGTCCTCGAATCGAACCTCGAGATTCTCCACGAGGCCTACGACATCGTCAACGAAGAGTACGACTTCGAGCACGACCTGCGCGTTCCCGAAGGCTCTCACGAGACCGAGCAGGCGCTGCTGTCGGGGTCGAACGCGATCGCCTACGGTGCGATCGACGCCGGCTGTCGATTCATCTCTGGCTATCCGATGACGCCGTGGACGGACGTGTTCACCATCCTCAGCCAGAACTTCCCCGATATGGGCGGAGTCTCCGAGCAGGTCGAAGACGAGATCGCCGCCGCGGCGCTGGCCCTCGGCGCGAGCCACGCCGGCGCGAAGGCCATGTCCGGCTCCTCTGGCGGCGGCTTCGCACTGATGAGCGAACCGCTCGGCCTCGCCGAGATGACCGAGACGCCGCTCGTTCTCATCGAGGCGATGCGCGCCGGTCCCTCGACCGGGATGCCGACGAAACCGGAACAGGGCGACCTCGAGTTCGTCCTCTATACGAGCCAGGGCGACTCCTCGCGAGTCGTCTTCGCGCCCGGAAACATCGAGGAGGCCTACGAGCAAACCCGACTCGCCTTCGAGATCGCGTGGGATTACCAGATCCCGTCGATCATCATCTACGACCAGAAGCTCTCGGGGGAGAACACCAACGTTGACGTCGAATTCTTCGACCGCGAGCCCTCGCCGGATCTGGGCTCGACACTGACGGAGGACGAACTCAAAGAGGCCGCTCACGACGCGAGCGGGAAGTTCAAGCGATTCAACTACGAGGACGCCGAGAACGGCGTCGCACCGCGCTCGCTGCCCGGCCAGGAGGGCGGTCGATACCTCGCGACCGGCAACGAGCACAATCCCGTCGGCCACATCAGCGAGGACCCGGACAACCGCGTCTTCCAGATGGACCGCCGCCTCGAGAAACTCGACCACATCCGCGAGGAACTCGACGAGGAATACGCCTCCAATCAGACGTCCTTCGGCGACGACGACGCCGAGTACGGCATCATCACGTGGGGCTCGAGTCAGGGTGCCGTCCGCGAGGCCGTCGAGCGACTCAACGAGAACGGCTACCCCGTCAAGGGACTCGGCGTCTCCGACATGATGCCGTTCCCCAAGGCCGAGGTAACCGAATTCCTCGAGAGCGTCGACGAGGCGATGGTCGTCGAGATGAACGCCACCGCGCAGTTCCGCGGGCTGATCCAGAAAGAGCTCGGTCGCTTTGGCGAGAAGATGACCAGCCTCCTGAAGTACAACGGCAACCCCTTCGAACCCGCCGAAATCGTCGAGGGCTACGAGGTCAATCTCGAGGAAGAAGACCGTCAGCCGACCGCACAGGTACGAATCGAACCCGCTGCAGGTGATTAATCCATGAGTGCATTCAACGCGATCGGAGCGAAAGAGGAGATCGACCGGGACGAGTTCACGCCCGGCGTCGAACCGCAGCCGACCTGGTGTCCGGGCTGTGGCGACTTCGGCGTCCTGAAGGCGCTGAAACAGGCCCTCCCGGAAGTCGGCAAGAACCCCGAGGAAGTACTGACCGTCACCGGGATCGGCTGTTCTGGCAAGCTGAACAGCTATCTCGACACCTACGGCTTCCATACGATCCACGGCCGCTCGCTGCCCGTGGCTCGCGCCGCAAAGCTCGCGAATCCCGAACTCGAGGTCATCGCTGCGGGCGGTGACGGCGACGGGTACGGGATCGGCGGCAACCACTTCGTCCACACGGCCCGGGAGAACCACGACATGACCTACATCGTGTTCAACAACGAGATCTTCGGGCTGACGAAAGGCCAGACCTCGCCCACTAGCCCGAAGGGCCACAAGTCGAAGACCCAGCCGTCGGGCAGCGCGAAGACGCCACTGCGACCGCTGTCGCTGTCGCTGAACGCCGGCGCGAGCTACGTCGCCCGGACCGCCGCCGTCAACCCGAATCAGGCCAAGGAGATCATCAAGGAGGCCATCGAACACGACGGCTTTGCCCACATCGACTTCCTCACGCAGTGTCCGACGTGGAACAAGGACGCCCGGCAGTACGTCCCGTACATCGACGTCCAGGAGTCAGACGACTACGACTTCGACGTGACCGACCGGCGCGAGGCCGCCGAGATGATGCACGAGACCGAGGACGTCCTCAACGAGGGCACCGTCCTGACCGGCCGCTACTACGTCGACGAGGACCGTCCCTCCTACTCTCAGGAGAAACACGCCGTCGGCGAGATGCCCGATCAGCCGCTGGCCGAACGCTACTTCGACGACGACGCCGAGTGGGAGCGCAGCTACGATCTGCTCGACCGCCACACCTGAATCGGCCATCGCGAGTGCCGCCGGGTGGCGGTCATCCCGGTATCCGCCGTTTACCGCCGCGTCCGGTAGGAAATCCGTCGTTTTCGTATACAAAAGATATTTTTCTGCCGGAGCAAAACATACTCCCATGAGTACCCAGGCGACGGAAGATCGCATCCTCGAGGTCCTCGAGGAGGACGCGCAAGCGTCTTACGCCGAGATTGCCGAGCGGGCAAACGTCTCGAAACCAACGGTCCGAAAATACATCAACCAACTCGAGGAGGATGGTGTGATCGTCGGCTACTCGGCCGACATCGACCCGAAGAAGCTCTCGAGTCAGACGATCGCGCTGGTCGGACTCGACGTCGCGAGCGAACGATACGTCGAGGCGACGAAGGCGATCAAAGATCTCGAGGAGGTCGAAGCGCTGTACAGCTCTAGCGGCGATCACATGCTGATGGCCGAAGTACGCTCCGAGGACGGCGACGCGCTCGGCGAGACCATTTCGCAGAAACTGCTCGAGATCGAGGGCGTCACTGCGGCGCATCCGTCTTTCCTGCAAGAACGGCTGAAGTAACGGCCGGATCCGCCGTCGCCGATCGTCGGGGTCGACGTTTTCCCGCTGGCGGTCGTCCGTTCGAACGAGCGATGCCGACGTACCACCGCGAAACGACCGTCGACTCCCCACTCGAAGCTGTCTGGGCGTTTCACTCCCGCGTCTCCGGCCTCGAGGCGGTGACTCCCGACTGGCTGCAGCTCCGGGTCGAGCGCGTAATTGGACCCGAGGGCGAGTCGGATCCCGCCGTGCTCGAGCCGGGGTCGGAGGTCGCGCTGTCGATCCGCCCGTTCGGCGTAGGACCGCGCCAGCACTGGACCTCGGTCATTACGGCCCGCGAGCGAGACGCCGGATCGGCGTACTTCCGCGACGAGATGGTCTACGGCCCGTTCGACCGGTGGGAACACACCCACTCCTTTCACGCGGACGGCGATCGGACGATTATCCGGGACCGCGTCGAATACGACCTTCCGCTGGGCGGGCTCGGCGACGCGATCGAATCCGTCTCGAAGCCGGGCTTCGAGGCTATGTTCCGTGCGCGCCACCGGCTGGCGAAAGCGCAACTCGAGTGAAAGTCGGTGATCGCGTTCGATAGCTGAACCAAGTCGGCTATAGTCGTCGCGTGACTACCCACGAGTATGACCGAATGCGGGGGACTCGAGCGGCGGCGACTACTCGGCGCACTCGGGGCTGGTGTGACCGTCGGGACCGCGGGCTGTCTCGGCGGTCTATCCGGGGCTGACGACGGTAGCGGCGAGGACGACGAGAAGGCACAGGTGTACGAACCCACGCACGAAGGTGTTGACGAGGGACCGATCGAATTCACCGCGGACCAGAACTGTGCGGTCTGTAACATGACGCCGACCGACTGGCCCGGCCGACAGAGCCAACTCGTCCACGAGAACGGGCTGGCGGCGGTCTTCGACTCCCCGGGCTGTCTGTTCGCCTACAAGGTCTCGTCGACGCCCGACTCGCCGACCGCGGGTGCGTGGACGACCGACTACGAGACCGGCGACCTCATCGACGCGACCGCGGCGCACTTCGTTCTGATCACCGACGAGCAGGCCGCCGAGGACCCGATGGGGATCGATCCGCGCCCCTACGCCGCCCGCGAGGACGCGATGGCGTTCCTCGAGGAGTGGGAAGCCGAGAACCTGACAGAGGACGACGTCATCGTCGGCCTCGAGCCGGTCGACATGGAAATCGCAGCGATCTACCGCGGCGCGCGGCTACCGGACGAGTAGCGATCGGTGTTCGGTTCGGACTCCGCCTGGACTTCGCGAACGCGCCACGGCCCCGGTGCGATCGTGGTGATCACTGGCGTCTCGATCACGGCGCTCGAGCGGGCGCGACGCCGCAAGCTGATGGACTGAGCCGCGAGCGCAATCGTCCGAACGAAAAATGAGCGGCGGCCGTTGATCGTCCTTATTGGACGGTGATTTCGCCGATCGCGTCGAGTTGTGCCTGATCGAGGTAGACGGCCATCTCCTCTTTGGCGACGAACTCGACGGTCTGTTCCCCGCCCGCCTGATCGAGGAAGTCGGAGCGAACGTAGGTGTTCCACTCGTTCGTCTCGCCGCCGCTGGCGATCACGAAGTTGTGGCCGGGCAGCGGCTGGGAGTGTCTGTTCTCGCCCGATGGCTGGCCGCGTCCGATCGTGTTCTCCCAGTCGATCGCGTAGGTCTCGCCGGCCTCGAGTTCGAGCGTCGGGTTCGCTTGGTCGGCGATGCTATCGGGCGAGACGCCGACCCACTGGCCGTTCTCGAGGCGCATCGAGAAGGTGGTCGTCGGCTCACCGGGCTCGATCGGCGGGAGCGTGACGGTCATTTCCTGATTGCCACCGTCGATCGTCACCGTCTCGGAGACTTGTTCGTAGCCGTACGTCCAGGCTTCGAGGTTGTACTCGCCGGACTCGAGTAGGTCGAACCGGGCGAGGGCCTGCTGGTCTTCGGCCTGTTCTGGCGGGTCCGGTCGCGCGGCGATGTTCGAAAACGAGTGCCGATCGCCGAGGGTGACTTCGGCACCGAGGGGTTCGCCGGCCTCGGTCTCGACGTGGACCACCAGTTCGTGGGCCTCGTCCGGGCTGATCAGTTCGACCGGGCCGCGCATCTGAGCGGGATGGGGCGCACAGAAGTACTCCGACATCTCCTCGGAGGGGGTGAACTCGAGGGCGACGGTCTCGCCCTGTTCGGACACCGTGTTCGTCGACTCGAGTATCTCGCCGCCCTCGCCGACCGCGCTGCCGCTGGTGATGTTGAAGTTGTGCGTCGCGCCGTCGCCGTTGGTCCAGATGACTCGGTGCTGTTCGCCTTCGATCAGTCGCAGCGGCGGGTTCGAGACGGCGTCGATTTCGTGGGGTGCGACTCCCATCCAGCCGCCGACGATGCCGAGCAGCGAGAAGGTCCGTCCCTCGCCGTCGTTCTGTACGGCCGGGAGCGGGAAATCGATCGCGTCGCGGTACGCGCCCGCGGTGCCGGCGGCCGCGGCCGTGCCGGTCAACGCCGCCGTTCCCTTCAGCACGCCGCGACGGGAAACGTCGCGTGAGCGTTGGTCGTTCGTCATGGATTGATGTGTTAGTCGTGTCGGTGTCTGTTAGGCGCTCATCGAGAACACGGCGAGTGTGTCGCCGCGCGGTCCCTGGCGGAGCCAGCCGCTGCCGCCGACTTGCACGGCGACGTACTGTTTCTCCGTGCCGGGGTCGTACCAGCTCATCGGCGAGGCGCTGATTGGCACGTCGAAGCCGTACTCCCAGAGGCGTTCACCGGTCTCGCCGTCGTAGGCGACAAAGTTGCCGTTCTGGGTGCCGTTGAACACGAGCCCCGTCGCGGTCGACAGCGATCCGCCCCACATGTAGCGTTCCTCCTGGCTCGTGATCCAGTCGCGCCAGACGCGCTCGCCCGTCGCCGGATCGACCGCCGCGAAGGCGGTGATGTTCCCATTCCACTCGTCAGGCATCTCCGAAGCCGGATCGTCCAGCCCACCGCCCCAGTACGGGTCGCCTTCGGAGAACTCCTCGTATCGCCAGTAGAGGTCCTGCGGGAAGTTCTGGTGGACGACGTACACGTACCCGGTCGCGGGGTTGTACGACGGCGGCTGCCAGTCGTTGCCCCCCGGTGCGCCGGGGACGAACGGCGTCCGCTCGTCCTCGCTGATATGGGGGATCATCCGCCACATGTTGATGTGCTGGCAGATTTCCTGACTGCGCTCGTGGAGCTTGCCGGACTGGGCGTCCAGCAGAAACACCCACCCGGCCTTGTCGGAGCCGACGACGAGGTCTCGCTGTCCGTCCTCCGCGGTCACGTCGCGGAGCAACACTCGCGGTGCGACCGCGTCGTAGTCCCAGACGTCGTGGGGGCTGCTCTGGTAGCCCCACTGGAACTCGCCGCTTTCCAGGTCCAGCGCGACCGTTCCGCAGGTGGGGAAGTTCGGTCCCGGCCGGACCGTCCCGTCGAAGTCTGGTCCGGGGTTCGCGACCGCCGTGTAGAGGACGTCGCGCTCCTCGTCGATCGTCGGCGTCATCCAGCTCGTCCCGCAGCCGTGTTCTCGGCTCTCGCCGATCCACTCGTCCTCGAGAAGCGTATCGGTCTGCCACTGGATCTCGCCGCTCTCGGCGTCGATGGCGGCGATGAACCCAAGTACGCCGTACTCGCCGCCGGCGCTGCCCGTGTATATCGTTCCGTCGCGGACCACCGGTGCCCACGTCGCAGAGTAGCCCTCCTCGTGATCGGCGGTGGAGGCGTACCAGAGCTCCTCGCCGGAGTAGCGGTCAAGGGCGACGACGCCCGAGTCGAGCGTCGTCATGTACACCTTGTCGCCGTAGACGGCCGCACCGCGGTTGTTGTCGTCACAGCAGAGTTCGACCCCGATCGGCGGCGCGTAGGTGTAGCTCCAGAGGACCTCGCCCGCGCGGGGGTCGATCGCCTTCATGTGGTTCGGCCCGTTGGTCTGGTACATGATCGGCGGATCGCCCGGCACGACGATGGGCGTCCCCTCCATGCTCGAGCCGGTCCCGACCGACAGCTCGTACTCGAGCTCGAGGTCGCCGACGTTCTCGGGCGTGATGACGTCGGCGGTGGTGGCCCGGTGTTGTTCGTAGTTCCCGCCGTACATGAGCCACGACTCGGGTGTTTCTCCGGTGTTGCTCAGCATCTCCTGGGTCACGTCGTTGTCCTGAATGCGACCGATGTCGTGTTGTTCGGTCACCGAGTCTTCAGGCCCACCGACCAGCGTATAGCCGTCCTCGATCTCTCGGAGTTCGATATCGCGTGCGGCTCGTACCGCTCTGTCGTTGCGTAGTGCCATGCGTGATCACCTCAGTTCGCTCGGCGCGCGCACGTCGTCCATGATGTAGAAGACGTCGTGCAGAATGTCTTCCTGGCTGACGATCTGCACCGCCGTTCCTGCGGTGAGCGCGGCCGTCAGTTGTTCGTCCGTGAATCGGCCGTCCGCGGCCAGGTCGCAGGCCGCCGTCGCCGACACGAACAGCCCGCCCAGCATCGCCTTGACGTCCCTGACCGCGTCGTCGAGGAGCGCGTCGGTGAGCAACACCTCGTTCTGCCAGAGGTGTCTGTCGAGTCCCCGAATCCACAGCAGCGCTCCACCCATCGCGCGTCGGTGCAGCGGCGGGACGTTCTCGGTGTCGAACTCGACGCCGCCGGGGATCTGATTCGACGGCACCCACCGAGCGAGTCGCTCGTCGTTGTTCGCGACGTCGATCAGCAGCGCCGTCTTCTCTGATTCGTCGAACCCAACATCGTCGAGCGCCGACGACAGCGGCTCCGCCAGAACGAGTTCACGCGCCGTCTCCTCGATGTGTTCGGCCGTGAACCGGGGAAGGTTCTCGTCGAGGCTCTCGAAAAAGCCTACGTCGACCAGGTGGTCGTAGAGTCGCCACCCCGGTTCCGCGACCGCCGTGTACAGTCCGTGTGGCTCGTCCGGAACGCCCACAGCCCGTACGTCCGGCAATCGGTCGATCTGCTCCGCGACGTTCTCCCGTTCGCGCTCGAGCACCGTCGGATCGAGTCGTCCCTTGAGGTCGGCCCGAATCGCCTCGCCTCGAGAGGCGAACGACGAATCGGACCGCGGTTCGATCTGTCCCGCCAGTCGCGTCCATGTCACGTCCCCGTCCCCGGGGGCGTCGACACCGAGCGCCGTCGCCAGATCGCGTCGTTCCGCGACCGTCGTGTCTACCGCAGTCGATATATGTGGCATGATACCACGGCACATAAAACGTCACCGAGAGTCGGGTTAATACTTCTCAATGGATGCTCGGAACTCGAGCGATGTGTGAATGAACATCAGTTAGTGAAGTAATACGCTATTACCTGGCTTCCGTGGCGTCACGGACGGAGTCGCATCCGGTCGGGCGTCGACACTGTCTCAGGACCGCCGGGCGATCGTCGCAGCGCGATTTTTGCTCGTCCGGGACGTACCATCCGAGAGTGATCGCCGGTGATCGATTTGCCCGACGCGCTCGCGCGACTCGAGCAACCGGAGTACACCGGTGCAAACCGGTGCTATCCGTGTACCGTGGTGAACGTCGCGCTCTCGATTGTGCTTGCGGCCGCAGTCGGTGCGGCAGCGTCCGTCGCAGTCGGCGCGCTTGCACTCGCCGTCTCGCTGGCTCTCGTCCGCTTCCGGGGCTATCTGGTGCCGGGGACGCCGACGCTTACCCGTCGGTACCTCCCCGAGCGCGTCCTCGAGCAATTTGGAAAACCGCCCGCGAGCGCGCCGACGGTCGAGACGGTGACGCCCGCCGAACTCGCGCGCGTCCTGACCGCCGCCGACATTGCGACCGACGGACCGGAGGGGCTCGGGCTGACCTCGTCGTTCCGCGCCCGGTGGGCCGACCGACTCTCGAGCGCCGACGCGACGGCACCGGGGAGGGACGCGGTGCGGTCCGCCCTCGGCGTCGAGGAGGTCGATCGACTCGGCGACGCGTCGTTCGAACTCGAGGGCCGGCGGCTCGTCCGGTGGGAATCGACCGCGGCGCTCGCAGCCGACGCTGCCGCGGCGGCCGAACTCGAGGGCCGGCTCGACGGCTGGGACCGCCTCGAGGCCGACGAGCGCCGCGACCTGCTGATTGGGCTTCGACTGCTCCGAGACCGCTGTCCGGTCTGTGGCGGGCCGGTGGCCGCGACGACGGAGCGCCTCGAACACTGCTGTCGGCGACCCCGGATCGCCGTTCGGGCCGGCTGCGACGCGTGCGACCGGCCGCTGGCCGAGCTCGTCGTCGCCGAGTCGAACGCGACACCGTGGCTCGAGCTGGCAGGGGCGGGGACTCCGGACGGCTCGAGCGCGGCCGGGTGAGAGCCGGGCCGGATCTCAGTCGTCGGCCGCCGGGTCGGCGCTCGTGTCGGCGAGTTCGATCCCGACGTCGATCTCCGCGGCGGCGGCCTTGTACTCGGGGATCTTCGCCCGCTCGTCGAGGACGTGGTTCGTGAGCCGGTTGGCCGAAGCGGCGGCGAAGTGCGGCGTCGTCCAGACGACGCCCTCCTTGGTGTCTTCGGTGACGTGGGCCTCGAGCGTGATCTCGCCACGTCTCGAGCGCAGCTGGACCGTCTCGCCGTCCTCGATGCCGTAGCGCTCGGCGTCGGCGGGGTGGACGTCGACGAAGTTCTCCGGGTGCTGGCGGTTGAGCGTCGGCGAGCGCGTGCTCATCGTCCCGGTGTTGTAGTGTTCCTCGAGGCGCGCGGTCGTGAGGATCAGCGGGTACTCATCGTCGGGGGTTTCCGCGGGCGGCGTATGCTGGACGCCCTCGATGTGACCCAGCCCGCTCTCGGTGTCGAACGACTCCTCGTAGAGGAACGGGTCGCCCTCGTCGCCGGGCTCGTAGCAGGGCCAGTGGAGTCCCTCCTCTCCCAGCAAGTCATAGGTCATCCCGTGGTAGCTCGGACAGACCTGCCGGAGTTCCTCGAAGACGGCTTCGGGATCGTCGAAACCGAACTGTTCGTCGCCATCGTCGAACAGCCGTCGTCCGACCTCTCCGACGATCTCGAGGTCGTGTTTCGTCTTCTCGTGGACGTTCTCGACGCCGCGCATGCGCTGGACGCGCCGGTCGGTGTTGGTGACGGTGCCGCCGCGCTCGGCCCAGGTCGTCGCTGGCAAGAGTACGTCGGCGAACTCCGCGGTCTCGGTCGGGAAGATGTCCTGCACGACCACGAACTCGAGGTCCGCGAGGCGCTCGGCGACGCTGTTGGCGTCGGGCTCGCTCATCACGGGGTTCTCGCCCATGACGTACAGCCCCTTGATCGAGTCGCCGGCCGCGTAGGAGATCTCGACGTTCGTCAGGCCCGGTTCGTCCGGAATCTCGAAACCCCATACGTCCTCGACGGACTCGCGAGCGTCGTCGTCGTCGACCAGTTGGTACCCCGGCAACACGTTCGGCATCGCGCCGACGTCGCAGGTCCCCTGGACGTTGTTCTGGCCGCGCAGCGGGTTGACGCCCGTTCCGGGCCGCCCGAGGTTGCCCGTGATCAGCGCCAGGTTGATCTCGTTTTGCACGTTGTCGACGCCGCAGGCATGCTGGCTCATCCCCATTCCGGTGAAGATAGCCGCGTTGTCGGCTTCCGCGTACTTCTCGGCCGCGAGTTCGATCGCCTCGAGTTCGAGTCCACACTCTTCAGCGGCCGCCTCCTTGTCGAAGTCCTCGAGCGTTTCCTTCAGGTGGTCGAACCCCTCCGTGCGCGCCTCGACGAACTCCTCGTCGATCCAGCCGTCCTCCGGGTGGTCCTCGTGGTGCTCGAGAATCGTCTTCAGGACGATGTTCAACAGCGGGATGTCGGTCCCCGGATTCAGTTGCAGGTGCTGATGGCGCTCGGTGTCGTCGATCTGGAACGACCGCGTCGTCTTGTTCGCGTGCGGGTCGACCTGGATGACCGTCGCGCCCTCGAGGACGGCCTGCCGGAAGTACTGGCTGTTGGCGATCGGGTGCTGTTCGCCCGGGTTCGCCCCCTGAATCCAGAAGAGGTCGGCCTCCTCGCGGAGATCCCGCATGCTGTTGGTCATCGCGCCCGCGCCGAGGCTGGTCCGTAACGCCCAGACCGTCGAGGCGTGGCACATCCGCGTGCAGTTGTCGACGTTATTCGTCCCGTACCGGCGGGCCAGCTTCTGGAGGAGATAGTTCTCCTCGTTCATCGTCTTCGAGGAACCGAAGAAACCCATCGCGTCTGGGCCGTGTTCCTCGCGGATGCGCTCGAGTTCGCCGACGACGTACTTGTAGGCCTCTTCCCAGGTGGCCTCGCGGAACTTCCCGTCTTCCTTGATCCGGGGCTCGGTGAGCCGGTCCTCGTGGTCGACGACCTCGGTCGCCGCCCCGCCTTTGATGCAGACGCGGCCCTCGTTGACCGGCGCGTCGCCCCAGGGCATGAATCGGACATCGCCTGGCTCTTCGCCCTGCCGTACCTGGATGCCACAGCCGACGCCGCAGTACGGACAGATCGTCTTGACTGGGTCTCGCTGATCACTGGACATTTTCCCGTCTCACCCGTTATCTCGAACCCACCACCTGACCGTGCATGAGGTTTTCTAACACACAAACGGTATGTGGGTGCGAGCGACGGGTCGGTTCTCAACTCGAGCCCGGCCGCAACGCCTCACAGCCGGCAGGCTGGACTCTCCGACGGGGAAACGCTGACGGTCGACCGTGTGAAACGGTTCCACGATGGAGCTCACTCGTTCGCTCGTCGAGTCCGAGGCCCGCGAGTACCGGGAGCGAGAGCCCCTCTACGGCGTCGAGCGGGAGAACCTCGAGACGCTCCCGACGGCGTTCGCGTCGGGCGAGTACGGCCGACGGGACGCGGCCTGGGTCGTCAGGTGGTACTACCGACGGTTCCTCGGCGACTACCCCGACGCCGAGCGGCGGGCCGCGGAGGAGGCCTTCTGGGACACCGACTTCGAGGCCGTCCGGAGCGCCATCGCCGACGCCGTCGTGGCGACCGACGCCGCCACGGGAATCGACCGGCTGACTGACCTCGAGGCCGTCGGCGTACCCGTCGCCTCGGGGGTCCTCATGTTCGTCGACCCTGACGCGTACGTCGTCGTCGGCCCCCGCGAGTGGGCGGCGCTCCGCGAGACGGGAGCGCTCTCCGAGCCGTACCCCGATCCCCCGTCGATCCGGGAGTACGAGACCTACCTCGAGCGGTGTCGCGCGCTTGCCGATCGATTCGACTGCGACCTGTGGACGCTGTACCGGGCGCTCTGGCGGCTGTCGAAGTAAACGCCCGCGGCCGGCGTCGTCCGCGGACGTGATCGGGTGTGCTTTTGTTCCCACTCGGCGAATGCCTGTCTATGTCCCCCGACTCTGATCGGGACGAACGCACGGGGCTCATCGTCGCCGGCGGCCACTCGACCCGCTTCGGCGAGGCCGACAAGGCCGTCGCCGACCTCGCCGGAACGCCGATGATCCGCCGCGTCGTCGACCGACTCGAGCCCGTCGTCGACGCATTCGTGATCAACTGCCGCGAGGAGCAGGTGCCGGTGATCCGCGAGGCGCTCGCGGGCGGGCCCGAGGCTTCGTTCGCCGTCGACCCCATACCCGACCGCGGCCCGATGGCGGGGATCATGACGGGACTGCGCGCGACCGAGACGGCCTATGCCGCCGTCGTCGCCTGCGACATGCCGTTCGTCGACTCCGAACTGGTCGCTCACCTCTTCGAGCGGGCCGCCGGTCGCGAAGCCGCGGTGCCGAAACTCGCCGACGGGTGGTTCCAGACCACGCAGGCAGTCTACCGCACTGTGCCGATGGCCGAGGCCTGCGAGCGCGCCATCGAGCGCGACGAACGGCGGATCGTCGAACCACTGCTGGAACTCGACCACGTCGTCGTCGACGAAGACGAGGCCCGCGACTACGCCTCCCTCGAGACCTTCGAGAACGTCAACACCCGCGAGGAGTTCGCGGCGGCCGAAGCACGTCTCGAGGGCGAGTGAGCCGCCGCGTTACCCCTCGAGGACGTCGACCACCGGCTCGTCGGCGATCATCCGCGCCAGCACGACGCGCTCGACGGCGGGCGCTCGCTCGAGCAGTTCCCGTCCGATCTCTTCGGCGACGGCCCGCCGCTCGGCGTCGTCGACCTTGTTGAGCAGCGGGACGGCCGTCGCTCCGTCCGGGATTCCCTTCAGTCCGCCGCGCTCGCTCGCGAGCACGCGAGCCACGTCGGTGGGTCGGATCGCGTCGCCGCGGTCGCGTCCGGTGATCGCCGCCACTCGTTCCGGCCGATGGACGTGCTCGCTCGAGAGCGGTTCGCCGACGGCTCCGACGCTCGCGATCGGGAGCACGGTGTCGGCACTCTGCGGGAGTTGGGGCTCGCGCTCGTTCGGGGCCTTGAGCTCCCGCGTCCGCGCGCCGTCGGCCTTGACGAGTACGAGATCGGCGATATCGGCCGCAGCGATATCGTCGATCACGGCGCGGTCGTAACCCAGATATCGGTCCCCCTCGCGCTCCGGGACGACCCCGACGGGCCACGAATCCGCTCGCTCGAGGGCCACGATCGGATCGTCGGTCACGGACACCGATTCGACCTCCCGATCGAAGACGGGAATTCGGACCGTCGCCGTTACGACCGCTCGTCGGGAGCGCTCGCGGGCGGCCCGCCGGGCCAGCGCGTACAGCGTCGTCTTCTTGCCGCCCGCGCCGACGACGGCGACGACGCCTGAGTCGGCTCGGAGCGCGTCGAAGATAGTCATACGGGCGCTTCTACCGGGAGGGGCTAACCGTTTGGGTCCGGAGTCCGGTCGTCTCCCGAGGGGACGGTCACAGCTCGAGTATCTCCCGCGCCTGCGACGGCGTCGCGACCTCACGGCCGAGTTCCTCTGCGACGCGGACGACGCGTTCGACTAACTGCGCGCTGCTCTGGGCGAGTTCGCCCTGCCGGTAGTAGATGTTGTCCTCGAGGCCGACGCGGACGTGGCCGCCAAAGAGCAGCCCCATCGTCGCGAACGGCAACTGGTGGCGGCCGAAGCCGAGCGTGTTGAACAGCGCCCCCTCGGGCAGGTTATCGATCGCGTTCAGGAAGTTCCGCGGCCGCGGCGGGGTCAGCGTGCCAGGACCGAAGATCAGCGTCGCGTAGACCGGTTCCGCGAGGTCGCGGCGCTCGAGCAACCCGTGGGTCTCGTTCAGGTGCCCATCGTTGAACACCTCGAGTTCGGGCTTGATACCGCGGTCAACCATCTCCGCGTGGAGCGAGTCGACCAGCCCGCGGGTGTTCTCGCTGGTGAGGTGCTCGTATCGGTTCAACGGACCCATGTCGAGCGAGGCCATCTCCGGCGGCGGGTCGGTCCGCAGGGGGAGGTGGCGATCTGCGTCCGGCGCGCCCGTCCCGCCGGTGGAGTGTTGGACGATCACGTCGTCGGCGTACCGGCGGATCGCATCGTCGATCTCCTGGAAGCGCTCGGTCGCGAAGGTGCGCTCGCCGTTGGGCCGGCGCGCGTGGACGTGGACGACCGACGCGCCCGCGGCCTCCGCTTTCGCCGCCGCTTTGCCGATCTCCTCGGGCGTCTCCGGAAGGTGCGGCGTCGCCTCCTTGCCCTGTACGCCGCCGGTCAGCGCCGCCGTAAGTATGACCGGCTCACCGGCGAGGAAGTCCGCGTAGGTCACGCGTCGTCACCTCCCGCCGCCTGCGCGCCGCCGTCCTCGCCCCGGTCGTCGGCGTGTGCGCGATAGATCTCGCAGTCTCGGTCGTGGACGAGGTCGTAGCGGTCGTTACAGATGTCGGCTCGCATCGGCTGGACGAACCGGTCCGCGGCCGTACAGTAGGCTCGCGGCTCGTCGAACGGCTCTCGGTCGGGGTCGGCCGACCCGTCGCGGTACTCGAGATATGGACAGCCCATGTCACGCTGTTCTATCTGCTAGCTGTTAACAATCGTTGCCGTATCGATGCCGGTCGAGGGGGCAAATCGGGCTCGAGCCAGACCGATCGATCCCGATAACACTCGTGTCTCCCGGTGACGCGGACGCGAGCAAACGATTCAAGCGCCGCGCCGCTAGCGACTGCAATGACACCGGACACGCCCGGACTCCACCACGTGACGGCGATCGCCGGCGACCCACAGGACAACGCCGACTTCTACGTCGGCACGCTCGGCCTGCGGTTCGTCAAGCAGACCGTCAACCACGACGATACCAGCACCTATCACTTCTACTTCGGCGACGGGGAGGGATCGCCCGGCACGAACATCACCTTCTTCCCGTGGACCGACCGGGGCCGGGAGGGCCGGTTCGGAGCCGGCCAGACGAAGACGACTGCCTACGCAATCCCTCCCGAGTCGGTCGATTACTGGCGCGACCGCCTCGAGTCCGAGGGTGTCGCCTTCGAGGCGGAAGACCGGTTCGACGAGCGCGTCCTCCGATTTTCGGATCCGGACGGGATCGGACTCGAGTTAGTGGCGACCGACGCGGAGACTGCTGCCACTCCCTGGGAGGACGGCCCGGTTCCGGCCGAACACCAGCTCCGGGGCTTCTATAGCGTGACGTTGGCGGTCGACGAGTTCGGCCCGACCGAGACGATCTTGACCGACGTGCTCGGCTACGAACTCGAGGCCGAGGCCGACGGGCGACGGCGCTATCGCAGCGCGACCGGTGGCCCCGGCTCGATCGTCGACCTCGTCGAGACCGACGCCGGCCGCGGGCAGCTGGGCGTCGGCACGGTCCACCACGTCGCGTTCGCGGCCGAGAGCGTCGAGGAGCAAGAGCGCTGGCGGCAGGCGTTCGCCGACGCGGGCCTGTCGCCCTCGGAGGTGATCGACCGGAAGTACTTCCAATCGATCTACGTTCGCGAGCCGGGCGGCGTCCGCTTCGAGTTGGCGACGACCGGTCCCGGGTTCACCGAAGACGAGCACCTCGACGAACTCGGCGAACGGCTGGCGCTGCCCGCGTGGCTCGAAGACGAACGCGAGGCGATCGAGGCACGGTTGCCCGACTTCGACGGGCCGACCGTCGGCTCGAGCGGAGACTGACGCGGGCCGCGATCCGCCGGTCGCCCGCCGGTCATGCGGCGGGGCGCTGCGACGGAGATGCCGCGGTGAGGGCTTGAGTCGTGCCGTCACCGCTTCCTTGCGATCGCGATTGCCGAGCGTTTTATCCCCTTCAGCGGCCACCACCAGAGTATGAGCACACGATCGGACGCCACCGACGAGGGGTTCTGGGGGGACGCCGACGACGAGGTGGCGCTCGAGCGATACCGGACGCTGGTCGAGACCATCGACGACGGGCTCTACCAGCTCGATGCGGACGGGAACTTTGTTGCGGTCAACGACGCGCTCGTCGAGCTGACGGGCTACGACCGGAGCGAGCTCCGCGGCGAACACGTTTCGCTCCTGTTGGACGCGAGCGATATCGAGTCGATCGAACGCGACCTCCGCGACCACGTCGCGGCGGAAACGGGCGAGAGTTTGGCCTTCGAACTCGGCGTCCGAACCGCCGACGGCGACACGGTCACCTGCGAACTTCGACTCTCGGCGCTCACGGATGACGACGAGTTGCGAGGGACCATCGGCGTCGTGCGTCCCCGCTCGAAGACGACGCAATCGACCGCGCTCGCGTCGGCGCGGCCGTCCGACGCGTCGATCGACAGCGTGCTTGACGAAGCGAACGTCGGCATCCTCGTCTTGGACGAGCATTTCGACGTCAGGTGGCTCGACGAGACGGTCGAGGAGTTCCTCGGGCTCGACCGCGAGGCGGTCGTCGGCCGGGACAAGCGGACGGTGATCGACGAATCGCTCCGAGAGACGTTCGTCGAGCCCGATTCGTTCGCCGATACCGTTCGCTCGGCGTACGAGCACGGCGAGTACATCGACCGTCTCGAGTGTCGAGTCACCGGCACGTCGGACGGCGACCGCGAGGGACGGTGGCTCGAGTATCAGAGTAAACCGATCAGCGAGGGACAGTACGCCGGGGGCCGGATCGAGATCTACTACGATATCACCGACCGAAAGCGATCGGAGGACGCCCTACAGGAGCGCCAGGAGGCGTTTCAGTCGCTGGTCGACGCCGTCGAGGAGTACGCGATCTTCCGATTGGACCCCGACGGACGCATCATCAGCTGGAACAAGGGTGCCGAGCGGATCAAAGGCTACGACCGCGAGGAGATTCTCGGAGAGCACTTCTCGACGTTCTACACCGACGAGGACCGACGTGACGGCGTCCCCGAACGAAACCTCGAGATGGCGACCGAGAACGGCTCCGTCGAAGACGAAGGGTGGCGCGTCCGGCAGGACGGTACCCGGTTCTGGGCGAACGTCACGATCACGTCGGTGTGGGACGACGACGGGATACACCGCGGCTATCTGAAGGTGACTCGCGACATGACCGACCGGCGGAAACGCGAGCGGGAACTCGAGACCGAACTTCAGCGCATCCTCGGGCGGATCTCCGACGCGTTCTACGCGGTCGACGATCAGTTCCGGTTCACCCACGTCAACGAACGCGCCGAGGAACTCCTCCAGCGCTCCGAGGAGGAACTGCTCGGGGAGAACATCTGGGACATGTTTCCCTCCGCGGCCGAGATCGACGAAGTCTGGGACGCCTTCCACACGGCCCTGGAAACGCAGGAGCCGACGAACTACGAACTGTACTATGACACGCTCGACTTCCGGGTCGAAGCGAACCTCTATCCCTCGGAGACCGGTATCTCGGTGTACTTCCGGGACGTGACCGAGCGACGGGAGCGTGAACGCGAACTCGAGCGGACCGAGCGGCGGTTCGAAGCGATTTTCGAGGATCCGAACATCCTCGTCGGCTTACTCGAGCCCGATGGGACGGTCATCGACATCAACCAGACGGCGATGGAGTACATCGACGCCGATCTCGATGCAGTGACTGGCGAGCCGTTCTGGGAAACGCCCTGGTGGGGTGCCGGTGAGGAGGTCCGCGTCGACGTCAGGAAGTGGACCGAGCGGGCGGCGGCCGGCGAGTACGTCGACTTCGAAGCCGATCTCACCCGACCCGACGGCGAGCGGTACACGCTAAACGGTGTCTTCAGACCGGTCACGAACGACGACGGTGACGTCGTCTCGATCGTCGTCTCCGATCGAGACATCACCCAGCGCAAGCGCCGCGAGCGCGAACTCGAGGAGTCCGAACAGCGCTACCGGGCCATCTCGGAGTACTTCCCGAACGGGATCGTCACGCTGTTCGATCACGACCTCACGTACACGTTGGCGGCGGGCCAAGGCTTCGATCGGCTTCCCGTCGAACCCGCCGATCTCGAGGGTCGTAGTTTCTACGACGTATGGCCCGACGAGGCGGTCGACGAACTCGAACCCGTGCTTCAGGCCGCACTCGACGGCGAGGAGCGATCGGTCGAACTCGCGTACGCCGATCGGGAGTGGGTCGTCCACGCAGTCCCGGTCACCGACAACCGAGGCGACGTCTTCGCCGGCGTGACGATGGCCCAGGACATCACCCAGCGCAAGGCAAATCAGCGCAAACTCGAGGAGACGATCGCCCAACTCGAGGAGTCCAACGAACGGCTTGAGCAGTTCGCGTACGCGGCCTCACACGACCTCCAGGAGCCCCTCCGGATGGTCTCGAGCTACCTGCAACTGATCGAGCGCCGCTACGCCGACGACCTCGACGAGGACGGCGAGGAGTTCCTCGACTACGCGGTCGACGGCGCGAATCGGATGCGCGATATGATCGACGGGCTGCTCGAGTACTCCCGCGTCGAAACCCGCGGACAGCCACTCGAGCCGGTCGACCTCGATGCCGTCCTCGACGACGTGATCGAGGACTTGCAGTTCCAGATTCGGGAAACGAACGCCGAGATCACAACCGAGCGGCTGCCCTACGTCGAGGGCGACGCCAGCCAACTCCGCCAGGTCCTCCAGAACCTGCTGTCGAACGCACTCGAGTACAGCGGCGACGAGCCACCACGGGTCCACGTCGACGCCGAGCGACGCGGCGACGAATACGTAGTGTCGGTCCGCGACGAGGGCATCGGCATCGCGCCCGAGAACCATGACAGCGTCTTCGACGTGTTCCAGCGGCTGCACAGCCGCGAGGCGTACGACGGCACCGGGATCGGCCTCGCGCTCTGTGAACGCATCATCGAACGCCACGGCGGGGAGATCTGGGTCGACGCCGCGCCCGGCGAGGGGTCGACGTTCTCCGTTACGGTACCCGCCGCAGCGCCCGACGACGAATAACGCGAGCAGGCGGCGGGCTCGCTTTTAACAGCGGGCCGGCCGTACGGGATTTCATGCCATCATCCCGACCGGGGGAACGCGACGCGGCGTTTCGGTTCGAGTACCACCCGTCGACGATCCGGTTCGGCCCGAACTGCGTCGACGACCTCGAGAGCGAACTCGAGCGCCGGGGCCTCGAGCGCGCGCTGATCGTCTGTGGCTCGACCGTCGGCACCACGCCCGAGGTGATCAATCCGGTCAAGGAGGGACTGGGCGACCGGCTGGCCGGCATCTTCGACGAGACGACGCCGAAGAAGCGGCTCACGACGGCGATCGACGGCCGCGAGCGACTCCGGATGGCGGACGCCGATGTCCTCGTGAGCCTCGGCGGCGGGAGCAGCCTCGACGTCGCGACGGTGAGCAGCGTCCTTGCAGCGAGCGACCGGACGGCCCAAGACGTCGCCGCGGAGTTCGCCGAGACCGGGACAATCACCGTCCCCGACGAAGGGCTGCTCCCGATCGTGACGATCCCCACGACGCTGGCGGGTGCCGACCTCTCGATGGTCGCCGGTATCACCGCCACACCCGACGCGGGGCTGGTCGACGAGGAGCGCGGCGGCGGCATCTCCGATCCGGGGCTGATGCCCGCGGCCGCGTTCTACGATCCGAAACTGGTCGCGACCACGCCCGACGCGATCCTCGCGGGATCGGCGATGAACGGCTTCGATAAGGGCCTCGAGACGCTTTACGCGGCCAACGCGACGCCGATCACCGACGCGACTGCCCGCCACGGCCTCGAGAAATTCGCGGACGGCTTTCGCGCGTTCGGCGACGGCGACCGCGACCTCGGGACGTTCGAGACGATCCTCGAGGGGCTCGTCCTCGTCCAGTACGGGATTTCCCGGCCCGGCGAGACGACGGCCTCGATCGTCCACGCCTTCGGTCACGGATTGACGCGGACCAGCGACCTCCAGCAGGGGACCGCCCACGCCATCGTCGTCCCTCACGTCCTCGAGTACCTGTTCGGGCAGGACGACGTGGACGCGCGAGTGGGGGTGCTCGCGGATGCGCTGGGCGTCGGCGAGGCCGCGGATCAG
The DNA here is from genome assembly GCF_046097095.1 of Natrinema sp. 74. Lineage (NCBI taxonomy): Archaea > Methanobacteriati > Methanobacteriota > Halobacteria > Halobacteriales > Natrialbaceae > Natrinema > Natrinema sp. 74. The sequence continues at coordinate 549,548 of NZ_CP175698.1, read as the reverse complement.
CCGGCCGCGGTCGTCGACGCGGTCACGGAGCTCCGGGACGCGCTCGGGCTTCCGTCGCGGCTTCGGGACGTCGACGGTCCCGACAAACCCGAGTTCGCCGATGTGGCGGACGCGATCCTGGCCGACTCGTTTATGGCGAACGCACCGCCGGGGCTGGACCCGACCGACGAGGAAATCGAGGGCATCCTCGAGGCGGCGTGGTGAACCGCCGCTGGTGTCAGTCCGATAGCATCATCTTCGACCGCTCGCATAGACAGGCAAACAACCGGCTGACGGCCCGGTTCTCGGATACCGTTTCACTCGGCGAACCGATCGTTCTCTCGCGTTTTCGAGCCGAGACAGTATTTATCGAATCGGTAATAACGGTGGTCGACGGCTATCGGTCGACGAGCATGAGCGAGTATGCGAGACGAAACGTACTGCGGAACGCCGGACTCACGGTTGCGGTCGGGATGGGTGCGGTGACTGGGGTGGGTGCGGTCGCCGAACGTGCGGCCGCGGAATCGGCGACGGCGGACGGCTCCGGGGGCTGGTCGTCAGTCCGCGGCGATTCGGGAAACACGGGCTTCGTTTCGGACGCGCCCGGCCCGGAGTCGCCGGTCGCTATCGCCTGGACGCACGACCACGGTGGCCGGTTTGCCGTCGTCGACGGGACGGTTTACCTCGCGACCGACGACGGGCCGGTACACGCGATCAACGCAACGGACGGGTCACTCGAGTGGGAAACCGAGCTCACGACGGCGGATCAGGGGAAGGCAGTGACCGTCACGGGATCACCGGCGGTGGCCCACGAGACGGTGTACGTCACGACGAAGGAGCCGGATCCGGATCTGATCGCGCTCGACGCCGCGACCGGAGATCCCCGCTGGCGGGTGAGCGATCTCGGCTACGCGACGAATCAGACGCCCATCGTCGCGAACGAACTGGTGTTCGTCGTCGCCGACAAGGTCCTGTACGCGCTCGACGCGCACAGCGGCGAGCGACGGTGGCAGTTCGATCCGAAGCCGATGACGACCGAGGACGGAGGGACTCGAGGCGCACCCCTGCAACGAGAGCCCGTCGCCGTCGCGAATGGGACCGTCTTCGCCGTGAGTAACAATCGGCTGTTCGCCCGCGCCGTCGATACGGGGGACAAACGGTGGACGGATGCGGTCGATGACTGGCGATCGAGCACGTTCTCTGGCCGCCCGATCGCCGCTGACGGTGTCGTCGCCACCGTCAAAGACGACACCGTGACTCTCTACGACGCCGAAACCGGCGAGCGCAGATCGACGGTTCCCGCTCGCTCGCTCGACGTCCTCACCGACGACCGCGTGTACGCCGTGAGCGAGGGCGGTGACGACTCCCGGTCGACCGTCACCGGCTACGGGCCGGCCGGTGATTCCGTCTGGCAGCCGTCGGACGATGTCGATTCGATCGCGTCCGTGGTCGTCGGCTCCGAATCCGTCTACGCGGGCCTCGAGAACGCCGGTGGAGCGGCCGGCGTGGCCGCCCTCGACCGAGCCGACGGGACGCGCAAGTGGCGCGTCGACACCGACGTGACGCCGCGTCAGCTGGCGGTCGTCGGCGAAACCGTCTACGCGAGCGGTGACTCCCTCTCTGCGATTCGGGCCGAAAGCGATACGCGAGGTGACGGCGGTGGCGACGACAGCGATGACGGCGACACGATTCCCGGGTTCACCGCCGGGACGAGCGTCGCGGGCGGCGCACTTCTCCTCGAGTGGCTCCGCCGACAAGGGACCACAAAAGAGTAATCGACGGGCACGGGTCTCCGTCCCCGAACGCGATCGTCACCGGCTACTGTGCGCGTCCGTCGTCGTCTCGAAACCAGTATTACATCAGGAGTGGACCGTCGTCCGGTCGACGTATCGCCCCGCGAAGATCGCTATGACTCGCCGTCGGCGTACGACGGCCGCTCGGCGTACTCGATTGGGTCCCGGACGCCGACGTTCCGGAACGCCTGCAGCCGGAACGCACAGGCGTCGCAGGTACCGCAGGCGGGTTCGTTCTCGCGGTAGCAACTCCAGGTGTGCTCGTAGGGCACCTCGAGTTCGACGCCGCGCTCGGCGATATCGGTCTTCGACCAGTCGACGAACGGCGCTTCGATCGAAATCTCGGTCTCGGGTTTCGTCCCGACGTCGACGACCTGTTCGAAGGCCTCGAAGAATTCAGGTCGGCAGTCGGGATAGCCCGAGAAGTCCTCGCTGTGAGCGCCGATGAAGACCGCCTCGCAGTCGTTCGCTTCGGCGTAGGAGACCGCCATCGCGAGCAGGTTCGCGTTCCGGAAGGGAACGTACGAGGTCGGGATTTCGTCGCTCTCTAAGTCGGCGTCCGCGACGGGCATCTCGTCGTCGGTCAGACTCGAGGCCCCGATTGCCGCGAGGTGGCCGGTCTCGAGCCGCAGGAAGTCGGCCGCGTCGAACTCGTCTGCGAGCCGGCGAGCGCACTCGAGTTCGCGGTCCTCGGTGCGCTGGCCGTAGGAGGTGTGCAAGGCGTAGAGTTCGTACCCCCGGTCGCGGGCCTCGGCGGCGGCGGTGGCGCTGTCCATGCCGCCCGAGAGGAGGACGACGGCGCGTTTGGCGGTCGATTCGTCGATCGATTCGTCGGCGGGTGAGTCGGTTGGCGGTGTCATATGCAGCTACTGGGTCACGTCTCGGGCGCGTCGTTCCAGAGGTCGACATGCAGTCGCGGCGTGTATCGGAAGCCGTGTTCCATCGCGAGCTCGGCCACACGCGTCCGGGTCTCGGCGAGGCGTTGGCGGGTCGCCCCCTCGGGCATCAAGAGCACGTCGTCGTCGCGGATCGGCGCGTCGGCGGCCGCTCGCAGATCCGCGAGTAACTCGTGGATCTCCGGCATATCGTCGCCGTCGGTCACGACGAACTTCAGTTGGCAGTCGTAGTCCTCGACCAACCGGGCGAGCGTCTCGCGGTCGATTCGATCGTTCTCGTGGCGCTCGGCCCACTCGCCGTCTCCCGTGGGATCGCGCTCCGGCGTCGGCGTGCTGCTCTCGAGTTTCGGGCTGATCGAAGCCAGATCGATCGGCGCGTCGCGGTAGATCGTCCCGTTGGTCTCGACGGTGGTGTGATAGCCCCGGTCGTCGAGTTCCTCGAGCAAGGCGACGCTCTCCTCGTGGAGCAGCGGTTCGCCGCCGGTGAGGACGACGTGGTCGGCGTCGTAGGCTTCGATCTCGGCGACGATCTCCTCGAGGTCCAGCCACGCGTGGGTCGGTTCCCAGGAGGTGTGATAGGAGTCACAGAACCAACACCGGAGGTTACAGCCGCTCGTGCGGACGAACACGGATGGGACGCCGGCGAGCGTTCCTTCACCCTGCAGCGAGTGGAACAGTTCGTTGATCGGCAGGCCGTCGGGCGTGTCCTCGCTCCCGACGTCGCTTCCCGACTCGAGGTCGACGGAGTCGGAGACCGGCATCAGAACTCGCCGCCCCCACAGAGTTCGCTCGTCTCACTCACCTGGACGGCCACGTCGGTGACCGTCTCGGGGAGGGCCGACGCGAGTTTTCGCTCTAAGACGACGCTCATCACCTCGGCCGTCGGCGGGTGCTCGAGGACGACGACCCCGTCGTCGTCGCCGGCCGCCTCGAAGGCGTCGATCAGGGGGTCGCCGGCCTCGAGTAAGAACCTGTGGTCCCACTCGTCTATTACCTCGGTAATATCTCCCTTGTCGGCGATCCATCCCTCCTCAGTCAGGCGACCTGTGACGGAGACGGTGACCTCGTAGTTGTGGCCGTGGGGCCGCGAACACTTGCCGTCGTGGTGTTGGATTCGGTGGCCCGTACTGATCCTGATCGGCCGGTCCCGTCCGACGTGGAGGGTTCGCTGGGCACCGACGATGGAACCGTCGAGCGGTTCGTCGTCGACATCTCCCTCGGCCGGCCGGTCCTCTATGCGTTCAGTCACACCCGGATATTCCCTCGAGAATACTTAAAATCGCGGATCGCTGCTTCAGGGTGCGAGACACCTAGACGATCCGAGCGATCGCCGGGACTCTTGCGTGGGGCGTGCCAACGGACGGTATGTGGAACTTCGAGAGCGGAACCGACGACCCGCTCGCGTGGACGGCCAGCGACGCGCCGATCGAGGGGACCGTCTACGCTGTCACGGAGACGGCCAACGGCCCCTGCGCCGTCGGCGACGGCGGAACCGTCCTCGGCCGGGCCGGCGACGGCTCCTGGGGCGTCATCGTTTCGGACGGCCCCGGAGCACAGGGTGAGACGCTCCGCGCGGTCGCGGCCACCGACGACGGCCGCCGGATCTGGGTTTCCGGAACCGGCGGTGCAATGGGGTACTACGACCTCGAGCGCGGCCATCGAGTCGACTGCTCGAGACCCGACGGGATGGACGTCACGTTTCACGCGCTCGCAGTGGCCGGCGCTCGCGGGTCGGAAAAACTTCTGTTAGCCGACGGTAACGGGGTCGTTCTCCCCGGGACCGTCGACGGTGAGCGGCCGGCGTGGGATCGGCGGACAGTCCCCGCCGACGGCACCGCGATCACGGCGCTTGCGGCGGACGAATCGGGGTGTGGCTACGGCGTCGACGGCGACGGGACCGTCTGGCAGACGACACCGTCTGGCTGGGAACGGATCGGCATCGCCGACGCAGAGGGCAGCCTCTCTGCGGTCGCGGCGTCCGGCTCAACGCTCGTCGTCGGCGGGGGCAACGGTCGGTTCTACGACCGTACCGAGGGCGACGGCTGGACGCCGTATTCGGCGGGCGACGCCGGGATCGAGTGTCTGGACGCGGACGGGACGACGCGACTGGTCGGAGGCGAGAGCGGCCTCCTCCGCGTTCGGACACGCGACGCGTGGCGCGAGACGGACTGGAACGGTGAGGCGACGATTCACGGCGTGCTCGCCGGTTCGCCGCACGTCGCCGTCGGCGAAAACGGACTCGTCCTCGAGTCGACGGCCGACTGAGTCGGCCGACGGGCTAGTCGTTCGCGGTGGCTAGTCGTTCGCGGAGTCGCTCGAGTTACTCTCTGACGGGGAGTCACTCGACGGAGACGAGGACTCGCTCGAGCCGTCGGGAGAGCCGGCACTCGAGCCGTCGCTTGACTCCGCCCCTTGGCTCTCGGTGTCGGCGTCGCTCGGATCGTAGCTCTCGCCGCGGCCGTCGAAGGTGTCGCCGTCCGCGCTCGTTCGTGCGTCGCGAGGCTCGCCGCGGGGGCGTTCGATGACGAGCCCGCTCTTGCCGACCGCGACGTCCGGCGTGCCAAGCGCGACATCGTTGAGCACGCTCTCGGTCGGCGTGTGCCGTTGCTCCCAGCGCTCACCGCCGTCGATGCGCTGGTAGAAGGCACCGGCGTCGCCGAGCGCCACGAGTTGATCGCCGTACGTATCGAACGCGCGGAGGGACTTTTCGCCGACACGAATCGGCGTCCAGCCCTGATACGAGTCGTCGTACCGATAGACGCGCCCGTCACCGGCGGCGACGTAGACGCGTTCGTTCTCGCCCGCCCAGATGTCGTAGAACTTTACCTGCGAGTTGACGATGCCGATGTCCACCCAGCCGTCGTCTTTCGTCGTCTTGTACGCGTTTCCGCTCGTGTCGACGGCATAGCCGTAGCCGTCGGGCGAGGCCGCGAGCGCGGCGACTTTCGACCCCTGCTCGTTTGGCTTGCTCGTCACGCCCCAGTTCACGTCGAAGCCGTGGATCGTGACCGGGAGGATCTCGCCGGAGCCGTTCGCGACGAGGAGCTTCTCGTCGCCGGTCTCGCCCGACACGGCGAGGCCCTCCCACGTGCTCGTCATCTCCTTGGGATACGAGTAATCGAACTTCCGGCGCGTCTCGATGTCGTAGCAGCCGATCGCCCCGCTCGAGCCGGCGAACCAGATCCGACGGCCGTCGTCGGTGACGTCGAGGCCACGGAGCTGGTTACTTCTGACGTTCGGGCCGTCCTCGATGATCACCTCCCAGCCGTCGCCGCGGTCGGCGACGATGACGCCGCCGTCACCGATCGCGTAGGGGCCGGCGACGGTGCTTACGACCTCGAACAGATCGGTCGGGAAGGGCGTTTCGACGGACTGCCATTCAGGTTCGTCCGCATCGGGACCGAGTTCCCACATGCGTCCGACCGAAACGGTTCGGCAGGGATAAGTAGTATAGACGTTCTAATATGATGGAGTAACCGATGAGATGGCTCCCGAACCGACCGGCTGTGGCTCCGATACGCTGACGGTGGTCGATCAGTCCTCGAGTTGGTCCTGGAGCCTGTTTTTGGCCTCGGTGCGGCGCTTCCGCGAGAATGCGGGCGCGTCGTCCGAGAAGTCGATCTCGATCTCGTCGAGCGTTCGCCGGTAGATGTTCGTTCGTCGACCCTCGTCGGAAAGTCGCCGTCCTTCGCACGTCAACAGTCCTGCATCGACGAGTTCTTCGATACGACGGTAACAGGTCGCGATCGGGATTTCGATCGTTTCACTCAGTGCCTGCGCCGATTTCGGCGTCCCCGCGGCGCAGAGAATCTCCGCGCTGTACTTGCTCCCCAGCGCGGAGAGAACCGCGGCCGAATCCGCATCGTGGTCTTGTGTCCGACTCCGAGACATAGTCTCTCCGTTACCAATTACTGAAATTGAATCTTATGGTTATCGAGAGTACTCTTTATGAGTACCCCTCTGGTCGAGCGGTCCTGGCGTGAAACGCCGTCTCAGCGGTCATCAGGCCCTAGTGGCGCTGTCTGTGACAGTTGCTTCTCGTGAAACATGCTCTAGAGCGGCCGACTGTTCGACGTGCGCCTGTTATGTGTAACAGTTGACTTTTCACAGTCACTACCGCACCGTCATCGTCTCCCTGCCGTGCGATTGCTCTCGTCTATACGGTGACCCTGTCTGTGACGTACCGCGACGAATGTGGCCGGGAGCGCAAACCGGACCGAAGGGCGGCGGCGTCGACGCGAGCGAGACGCATTTGGGGACTCGGATCGAACGGTCGCGCATGAAAGTCGCGGTCGTGACGGTCGGCGACGAACTGCTCGCCGGACGAACGACGGACACGAACGCAACGTGGTTGTGCGAGCGACTCGACGATCGCGGCGTCAGCGTCGAGCGCGTCACGACGGTCCCCGACCGCGTCGGCGACATCGCCCGCGTCGTCAACGAGTACCGCGCCGAGTACGACGCCGTCATCGTCACCGGCGGACTCGGCCCGACCCACGACGATCTCACGATGGAAGGCGTCGCGGCCGCGCTCGGCCGCCCGGTCGAGGAACACGACGCCGCGCTGGCCTGGCTCGAGGAAAACGGTTACGCGCGCGACGACCTCGCTTCGGGGACCGCGGCACTCCCGGCCGGTGCGCGGGCGCTACACAACGAAGTTGGCGTCGCTCCCGGGGCGGTTCTCGAGGGTATCTACGTCCTTCCCGGCGTCCCGTCGGAGATGCAGGCGATGTTCGAGACCGTCGCTGACGAGTTCGCGGGAACGGCGACCTATCGGGAGACGGTGGTCGCGGACGAACCGGAAAGCGCGCTCCTCGATCGGATCGCCGATCTGCGAGACCGGTTCGACGTCGCCGTCGGGAGCTATCCGGGCGAGTCGGTCCGGCTCGAGCTCACGAGTACGGACGAAGCGACGGTCGAGAAAGCGGCCACGTGGCTCCGCGAGCGTGTCGAATCGCCGGACGGCGAGCGCTAGCGGTACAGGTACGCGACCCAGGCGATCGTCACCAAGAGGCCGAGGGCGAGCACGACCCAGCCGGCCGCGGGCAACAGCTGGTCCGCTTCCGTCGCGAGAACGGCGGCGTGTAGTGTGTTCATAGTCCGCGATCGGTCCCGATCCCCCTTAACTGTTCAGAAATGATGTCGATCACCGCTCGCTCGTCGGGCGCGCGGCCGTCACCGTCGGTCACTGCCGGTCACCGCCGATCACCGCCTGCCGCTCGAGCCCCGAGAACGGCGAGAGATCCGCTGACGGGACGCGACACGGCTTTCCGGCTGGCACGCCCAAGTAGTCGCCATGGAGTCTATCGGCGTCGTCGTCAACCCGATCGCGGGAATGGGCGGTCGGGTCGGGCTGAAGGGGACCGACGGGAAACTCGCGGAGGCGCGCCGCCGCGGTGCCGAGCCGCGAGCGCCGGAGCGGGCGCGCGAGGCGCTGCGATCGCTGCACCGACGCGACCCGACGCTCACCGTCTACACGGCCGCGGGCGTGATGGGCGAGCGCGCGGCCCGAGACGCCGGCTACGAACCCACAGTCGTCTACGATCCCGCGGACGCGACGGACGAGACGACGACCGAATCGGCGACGGACACCGATCCGGCGAGCGCCGAGACGACCGCGGCCGACACCCGCGCGGCCGTTCGGGCGCTGCTCGAGCGCGAGGTGGACCTCGTCCTGTTCGTCGGCGGCGACGGGACCGCCGTCGACGTTGCAGCGGAGCTCGAGGCCGAGGGAACGGACACGCCGATGCTCGGCGTACCGGCGGGCGTCAAGATCTATTCGTCGGTGTTCGGCGTGACGCCGGCCGACGCAGGCCGGATCGCCGCCGAGTTCGACCGCGTCGAGGACCGCGAGGTCAACGACATCGACGAGGACGCCTACCGCGAGGGCGAGGTGCGGACCGAACTGCAGGCCATCGTCCCGGTTCCCGTCGCGCCGGACGTCCAGTCTGGCAAGCAGGTCTCGAGTGGCAGCGTCGACTCGCTGGCGTCCGGCTTCGCTCGCGAGGTCGAGCCGGGACGGACCTACGTGTTCGGTCCCGGGAGCACCGTCGGCGCGATCGAGGCGGAACTGGGAATCGATCCGTCGCCGCTGGGCGTCGACGTCTGGCGCACGACTCGAGACGCCGACGGCGCGGCCGACGCTGCTGGCTCGGCCGAAAGGGGCAATGACGACGAGTCGGCCGGTCGCTCCGGGGAACTCCTCGCCAGCGACGCGTCGGAGTCGGAGATTCGCGAGGTCCTTTCGAAGCCGGTCACGATCGTCGTTTCGCCGATCGGCGGACAGGGGTTCATCTTCGGCCGGGGGAACCACCAGATTTCGCCGCCGGTGATCCGTCTGGCCGACGAGGTCGCGGTCGTCGCTTCCGGAGAGAAACTGGACGACATCGACTCGTTGCGCGTCGACACCGACGACAATGAGATCGACGAGCGGCTTCGTGGCTGGATGCACGTCCGGACGGGCCGGTTCACGACCCGGTTGGTGAAGGTCCAGTAGACGGACCCGCCGGCGCTCTCTTGTTTAAGGAGAATAGTGAGACGGGCGTAGAACTCAACCATATAACGATGCGGAGCTATATAATGACCGTATAGTCAAGATTAAGGTCGAGTCGATCGTAGGCGCTGCCATGGAAACGCGGAAAGTGCAACGACTCGGTCCGTCGACGCTCGCCATGACCCTCCCTGCCGAGTGGGCCTCCGAGCACGGCGTCGAGAAGGGCGACGAGGTGTCGTTACGGACGAGCGGCAAGGGCACGCTGACCGTGATGCCCGAGTCTGCGAGTACGGAGGAAACGGAAGCCATCGTTCACACCGACAATCTCGACGCCGACGCCGTCGAGCGCGCGATCGTCGCCCAGTACGTCCTCGGACGGCGCATCATCCGCATCGAACGCGAGGAGGGGGCTCTCGAGTCGGCCCACATCAACGCCGTCTACCAGGCCGAAACGCAACTGATGGGACTGGGCGTCATCGAGGAGACCCCCGAGAGCATCTCGATCCGCTGTTCGGTCGACCCCGAGGACTTCACGCTCGATAACCTGCTCGAGCGCTTAGAGCGCACCGGCCAGACGATGCGCGGTGAGGGGATCAAGGCGCTGGCCCACGGTAACCCCGATCTGGCCCAGCGCGCGTTAAACCGGGAACGACAAGCGAACAAGATCTTCGTCCTCCTGTTGCGCCTCATCTTTACGGCCTACCAGAATCCCAACCTCGCGCGAGCGGTCGGCCTGAACAGCGGGTTCCCGCTGATCGGCTACCGATCGATCGCGAAGAACCTCGAGTTGACCGCGGACAACGCCGAAGACATCGCCGAGATCGTCATCGAGACCGAAGGCCACTCACTACACGTCGATAGCTCGGTGATGCGTGACATCCGAGAGCTAAACGAGATCGTCGACGAGATCATGTCGCAGGCCGTCGCGGCGGCCGTCGATCGCGACTACGACAAGTGGTCCGAAGTCCAGCAGTTGTTCCACGACATCTCCGATCGCGAGAAAGAGATCCTCGACGAGCTACCGGAGATGGACAACGAAGACCTGTTGCGGGTCCGCGAAGTCCTCGTCAGTCTACAACAGACCGCCCAATACGCCATGCGAAACGCTGAGATCGCGGCCAACCTCGCGCTCAACGAGGAGTCCGAGCACACGACGATCAAGTGACGCCCCCGCGATCCGGCCCCGCCGTTCGGTCGGCTTCCCTGCTGCTCGCCGCCCACCGTCCGCCGCTTGCCGCTCGCCGGATCGCTCAGGAATGAGTGAAGTTAAGAGACCCCATACACAACGCCCGAGCATGGCTACGCAATCCGAATCGACGGACAAAGGCGTTGGAATGGCGCTCGCGCTGAGTGCACTCGCGGTGATCGGCGCGCTGGTGATGGTGACCGGCGCACCCGATGTCACGGCCGCCTGGGGTTTTGCTGCCGCCGTTCTCTTTAGCTCGCTGGCGGTCGTCGGCATCCACCTCTACTGGGACTGATACGGGTACCTGTCCTATCTCCGGACGCGTGTCTCGAGTGGCGACTGACCCGGACTAGTAGCCGTTAAGAGTTAAGACCGACGGTGCCCTAGCACGACGCACGGACGATGACCGACTACTCTGACGAAGAGCGACGGATCATCTCATACCTCCGCGAGAGCGCCGCCCGCGGCGAGCAGTACTTCCGGGCGAAGAACATCGCGGATGCGATCGGACTCTCGTCGAAACAGGTCGGCGCTCGCCTGCCACACCTCGCGGAGAAAGCGGACGAGGTCGACATCGAGAAGTGGGGACGCGCTCGGTCGACAACCTGGCGTGTCACGATCAGCTGACCATCGTCGCTCGAGCCGGCGATCGTCCGCCGGTCCACCGCATTTTTATCCGACAATCGCTCACGTACGGGCATGACTGTACGGGTCGACCGGTCGTTCGAAGTAGACGCGTCGCCAGATCGGGTCTGGGAGTTCATCGCCGACCCGTCGAACCGGGCCCGGGCGATCAGCGTCGTCGACGAGTACTCCGTGGACGATTCCGACGGTCGGCGGGCCACCTGGTACGTCGAACTCCCCATCCCGCTCGTGCGCAAGACGGTCAGCATCGACACCGAAGATGTCGCCCGGACGCCGCCGGAGTACGTCAAGTTCGTCGGGCGGTCGAAGGTGATGAACGTCACCGGTGAACACGAAATCGTCGACACCGACGACGGCGCGCGCCTCGAGAACCACTTCGTCGTCGACGGCAAACTCCCAGGCGTCGAGAAGTTCTTCAAGCGGAATTTAGATTCGGAACTCGATAACCTCCGGCGGGCGCTCGAGCGCGACCTCCGTACGACACAGTAACGGTGCTGGGGCGGCCACTGTCGGCACATGACACTGGAGACAGCCGGCGGAGACGGCGGCGACGCCAGCGGTGACGGCGACGCGCTCATGCTCGCGCTCGCCCAGATTCATGTCGAGGCCGGGGAGGTCGAGGCGAACGTCGAGCGGGCGTTGGCGGCGGTTTCCCGGGCCGCAGACCGGGGCGCGGACCTCGTGGCGCTGCCAGAACTGTTCAACGTGGGCTACTTCGCGTTCGACCGCTACGCGGACAACGCCGAGCCGTTCGACGGCGAGACGTTTACTGGCCTTCGGGAGGCCGCGGCCGAGCACGACATCGCCGTCCTCGCGGGCAGCATCGTCGAAGATCTGGCGGCGACCGAGACCGTCGACACGCCCGCCGACGAGGGGCTGGCCAACACCGCCGCGCTGTTCGACGCCGCCGGCGACTTGCGACTCGTCTACCGGAAACACCACCTGTTCGGGTACGAGTCGGCCGAATCCGAGCTGCTCGTCCCCGGCGAGCGCCTCGAGACGGCGACGATCGGCGGCCTCACCGTCGGCGTGACGACCTGTTACGACCTCCGGTTTCCGGAACTCTACCGGCGGCTGGTCGACGACGGCGTCGAACTGATCCTCGTCCCGAGCGCGTGGCCTTACCCTCGAATCGAACACTGGACGACGCTCTCGCAGGCTCGCGCGATCGAGAACCAGGCCTACGTCGCGACGATCAACGGGGCCGGTGACTTCGAGGACGCCACGCTGCTTGGCCGCTCGAGCGTCTACGATCCGTGGGGCGTCTCGTTGGCCTCGAGCGGCGACGAGTCGGCGCTGGTGACGACCGAGGTCGATCCGGCGACGGTCGCGGCGGTCCGCGCAGAGTTTCCGGCACTGCAAGATCGGCGGCTGTGAATCGCGGCTCCGGGGTCGCCACTCGGCGGGGTCGGTCCGCCTAGGACGTGATGACCGACCGCTGATTTTTTACCTCATCAGCCCTACGATTGGAGTGCCGGCACAGGCGCTTTTCACGTCTACACCGGCACTACGCGTCGCTCCGGCCCGTCGCACGCGCTCGGCTCCCGGGACCGAGCGCCACGCCCGCATCCGCCTCCTCGCCTCGTCCCACCTTTCGCCCCTTTCGTTTCCGACCGCTCGAGCGACAGCTTCCAGCAGCGCCGCGTCGGGTCGGCTCGAAATCGACTCGGAGCGATCAGCCGGTCCGGGCCTGCTATGTTACCGGTCCCGGTCGACGGTTTCGCCCGGATTCGTCGTCACGCCGGTGGTGAGCTTCAGTCCGGGCGAGAGACTCGCGTTGATGCCCGTCTTGACCTCGTCGCCGGCGACGACGCCGAACTTCCGGCGACCCGTCGAGACGCGCTCGCCCTTGACCGTAAACCGAATATCGGCATCGTCGTGGCGGAGATTCGCGACGTTCGTTCCCGCGCCGAAATTGACGTCGCGACCCAGCACGCTGTCGCCGACGTAGGAGAGGTGGCTGACCGAGGTGCCCCGCGAGATCACGCTGTTTTTCACCTCGACGGCGTGGCCGATTTCCGCGTCCGGACCGATCAGCGTCGCCCCGCGGACGTAGGCGTTAGGCCCGATCTCCGCCCCCTCGCGGATCAGGGCCGGTCCCTCGATCACGACGCCGGGTTCAACGGTCGCGCCCGCCTCGACGACCACGTCGCCCTCGAGGTGGGCGTCCTCGCTGACGTCGCCGTCGATCCGGCGCTCGAGTTCGGCGAGTTTCCACTCGTTGGCCTCGAGTAACTCCCAGGGACGGCCCACGTCGAGCCACCGCTCTAAGGTCACTGGCGTTACGTCGTACTCGTCGATGACGCGCGCGACGACGTCGGTGATTTCGTGCTCTCCCCGTTCGCTTTCGGGCACCTCGAGCCACTCGCGGGCCTCGGCGGGGAAGGCGTACGCGCCGGCGTTGGCGAGGTTCGTCGGCGGCTCGGCGGGCTTTTCGACGATTTCCGTCACGCGGTCGGCCCCGCCGTCAGCGCCGTCGGCCGTACTGAGCACGCCGTAGTTGCTCGGTTCGGCGACCTCGATCGCACAGACCGCCGGACACTCGGCGAACAGCCGGTCGATCGCGGCCGGATCGTAGAGGTTGTCGCCGTTCAGGACGGCGAAGGGACCGTCAATGTGGTCGCGAGCAGCGTTGACCGCGTCGGCGGTACCGGCCTGTTCTTCTTGGACGGCATAGGAGACCGGCACGCCGCGGTACGCAGAACCGAAGTACTCCCTGACGATTTCGGCCTCGTAGCCGATTACGAGGACGATCTCGTCGGCCCCCGCGTCGACGGCCGCGTCGACCGTGTGGGCGGCGAGCGGTCGGTCCGCGACCGGTAACATCGGCTTTGGCACCGATTCGGACAGCGGTCGCATTCGAGTTCCTTGTCCCGCCGCGAGAACGACAGCCTTCATGTACTCGGCCTTTCCACGAATCCGCGGATAAGCGATTCGCTCGCGAGCGAGCGGAGCCGACGGGAGCCGACTGCCACCGCCGATCGACGGACGTGCCGGTCGCCGGTGTCAGGGCGATCCGCTTCCGAAGCGCGCGAACAGGTCGGAGATCGACGCCGGCCAGGACGACGCGTCGCCGATCGCCGCGAGTCCGCCCGTCCCGCCGAGACAGAGCCGTCCGTTCGCGACCGCGATCGCCGTCGTCCGCCCGACGGCGGTCGACTCGAGGGCCCACCGCTCCGACCCGTCGGCACTCGAGAGTGCACGGACGCGGCCGTCGGCGGTGCCCAGACAGACGGTGTCGTCGACGACGACCGGACCGGCCACCGTCTCGCCGAGGGCGACGCGCCAGCGCTCGGCGGCCGTGGAGCCGTCGATCGCGTAGAGGCTGCCGTCCGCGCTGGCGGCGTAGACGACGCCGTCCGCGACGGCCGGCGACGCGGCGATTCGACCGCCCGTATCGAACCGAAACCGGCGCGAGCCGTCGGCAGCCGACAGCGCACGGAGCGCATCGCCAACGCCGACGTAGACGCGGTCGTCCCCGACCGCCGGCGGTGCGCGTATCTCACCTGCGCCCTCGCCCTCGAGCGCGGTCGTCCAGCGCCGGCGTCCGTCGGCGGCCGCGAGCGCGATCAGTCGATCCTCACAGGCGGCGTAGACGACGCCGTCGCTGACGGCCAGTCCGACCGGCGACGTCTCGATCGGGACCGTCCAGATCGGTCGCCCGGTCTCGGCGTCGGTCGCGTAAAGGGCGTCGCCGCCGACGTAGACCGTCCCGTCGGCGACGATCGGCGACGTTCGAACGGCCGCGTCGGTCTGAGAGCGCCAGACGTGCTCGCCCGTGTCGGCCTCGAGCGCGTCGACCGCCGTTCCGGCCGCGATGTAAACGGTATCGTCGACCACGGCCGGCGTCGTCTCGATGGGCACGTCCGTCTCGACGCTCCAGCGCTCATCTCCGTCCTCGAGCGCCAGCGCGGCGACGCGGCCGTCCTCGCTCGCGACGACAGTGTCGCCGACCAGTGCCGGTGGGGCCGCGACGGTCGCGGCCGTCTCGACGCACCACCGCGTCGTCGGCTGCCTGTCGAGCGGTTCGCCGTCGGCGACGTGGCCGGTTCGCGCGGGATCCGCACCGGCCATGGGCCAGTCGCGGTCGGGAGCCGCCTCACGATCGCGTACGCGCTCGAGGCGCGCCGTCGCGGTCGTCGCCGCGCCCGAGACCGACGGAACGGGGTCGTCGACTAACGGTCTGACCGCGGGCAGCGCGTCGACGGCCTCGATCGCCGTCAGCGTCCGGACCGCGGCCGCTCGGACGCGCGCATCGGGATCCGAGAGGCGCGGGCGAAGCGCCGCCGCGATCGCGTCGTGATCACCCTCGAGGCCGGCCACTTCGGCTACTTCGGCCAGCGCGGCTCCGGCGGTGGCGCGAACGTCGGCATCGGCGTCGGACAGCGCCGCACACAGGTCGTCCGTCACCGTGTCGAACCCGCTCGGTTCGTCGTCGGCCATCGTCGCGAGGGTCCGTCCGGCGGTGACTCGCACGACCGGGTTCTCGGCCGTGAGCCCGGCCGCAACCTGTGAGAGGGCGGTCGGGCGAAGGCGCTCAGATCGGTCGGCGAGGACCGAGAGCGCGAGCGCGGCCAGCCCCGCGACCCACGGCTCGTCGTCGGTGCCGTCCTCGAGTCGTCGTCCCAACCCGGTTAGCCGACTGGCGATCCCGTCGACGTCGCTCGGCGTCTCGCCGCCGGCGACGATCGATGCGGCGTCGGTCCACCGGTCGTCGACGGCCGCGAGCCCGTCGTCCAGCGCGGAGCCGTCGTCCCGGCCCGTGACCGCGAGCGTTCCGAGCGCGAGGGCCGCGTAGCCACGGACGACGCCGTCCTCGCCGTCCGCGACCAGGCCGGCCAGACGAGCTTGGGCCGCGACCGCGTCGTCCGGATCGGCGGCCGCGAGCCGTGCGATTTCGGCCGCGGTCGACGCCCGGTCGCCTCGACCGAGGTCGCCCGACTCGAGGGAATCGCACATCGTCTCGGTGACCGAGTGCCGGTCCGTCTCCGCGAGGGCGGTCGCCAGCGCGCGCGATAGCGCCCGCCGCTCGTCGCCGCTTGCCTTCTCCACCCGATCGCGCAGCAGCGGTTCGGCGTCGGCGATCAGCGGCGGGTCCGTCTTAGCGATGTCGGCCAGCGCCGCCGCCACCGCCGTCGCGCGCCCGCCACCGGCACGCAGAACGTCTCCCAGGACCACAAACGGCGTCGGCTCCGCGTCGTCGGCCGCGAGCACCGTCTCGAGCGCGCTTAGTGCCGCGGCGCGGACGGGCGGCGTCGGTTCGACGAGCGCGTCGCCGAGAGACTCGACGGCGGCCTCGGCCTCGCCCGCCGTCTCGATCTCGAGGACGCCGAGCGCTTCGCAGGCCGCAGCACGGATCGGCCCCTCGTCGGCATCGGTCTCGTCTACGGCCAGCGCGACCGCCGGCCGTCGATCGTCCGGCGCGCGCGGTGCGACCGAGACGAGCGCCTCGCGGACGGTTTCGCGGACGCTCCGATCCGGATCGTCGAGCGCCCCGAACAGTCCTGGAAGCGCCGATCGGACGTCGCCCGGTGCGCTCGCGGCGATCCGCTCGAGCGCGAGCGCCGCGTCGTTTCGGACGCTCGCGTCGTCGTCCGCCAGCCGGTCGCCGAGCGCCGGAACGACCTCGCGGACCGCCCGCGGCGTCTCGTCGGCGATCGGAATCAGATCGCGAGCGGCCGCCCGCCGCACCGCGGCGCTGTCGGCCTCGAGACGCCGTCCCAGTGCGCCGATCGCCGGATGGGCGTCTGCCGTCCGCGATACTGCGATCTCGGCCAGCCTGCGGGCCGCGTCCCCTCGGAGCCACTCGTCGTCGCCCTCGAGTCGGTCGATCAGTGCGGCGACGGGCTCCTCGCAGGGCGCTTCGAGCGCGATCGCGCCCAGGGCGTCGGCCGTGCGGCGGCGGACCGGCTCGTGCGGATCGTCGAGTCGGTCTGCCAACCGGGTAGCGACGGGGCGAACCGACGCCGAATCGGCCGCTGCGACGGCCGCGATGGCGCGGACGGCCTCAAGCCGAACGTCGGCGTCTTCGTCGTCGAGGACGGCGGCGAGGTCGGCCACGACGGGTGCGGCCGTGTCGGGCGTGGCCGCCGCGACGTCGGCGATGGCGGCGACGCTGCGGCTCCGAACGGCCGGCCCGTCGCGAGTCAGTCGGCGGGCGAGGGGTTCGACGGCGGGGTCGACCGCGCCGGGCTGCGCCGCCGCCAGCGTCGCGAGCGTCTCGGCCGCGCGTACTCGAACGCCCTCGAGCGGGTCCCCGAGGCGCTCGACGAGCGCCTCGACGGCCGGTACGACCGCGTCCGGGATCGCCTCGGCACAGTCTCGGAGCGCGCGGACGGTCTCGGTGCGAACCGCGGGCTCGTCCGCGAGGCTTGCGGCCAGCGAGTCGACGACGCCGCTGATGGCGTCGGGATCGGCCGTCGCGACGGCCGCCAGCGCCGCTGCGGCGTCGACCCGAACAGCATCTCGGTGATCCTCGAGGGCCACCGCGAGCGGGCCGACCGACGGTGCGACGGCCGACGGACGCTCGACCGCGACGGCGCGAATCGCTCGCGCGGCGTGTGCGCTGACGGCCGGTTCGTCCTCGAGTCGACCGACGAGCGAAGAGACAGCATCGACGATGGAGTCGGGCTCGTACGCCGCGACGGCCGCGAGGACCGCCGTCGCGTTCTCCCGGACCGTGACGGTCTCGTCATCGGTCGCCGCCGCCACTTCGCCGGTGACCGGGGCGACTCGCTCGGGCGCGGCGTCGGCGATCGACGCCAGCGCGTCCGTCGTCCGGATCCGGACGCGTTCCGCGTCGTCGGCGACGTGTTTCGCGAGGGCCGTCGCCGAATCGGCCACGGCGGTCGGCTCCTCCGCGGCGATTGATGCCAGCGCGTCGGCCGCCTCGATTCGCACCGCTGTCGACCCCTCGAGTCGCTCGGTCAGCGACGGCACCCCGTCTCGGGCTGACTCGGGGTAGACGGCCGCGATAGCCGACAGCGCCGCGACCGCGTGCGACCGGATTGCCGGCTCGTCGTCGAGGCGCTCGGTCAGCGACGGTACGGCCGAGCGCACGTCGGCCGGCCCGTTGGCGGCCTCGTCGGCCAGCGTCTCGGCCGCGTACTCCCTGACCGCGCGATCGTCGGCCGTCAGAAAGTCCTCGAGTCGATCGATCCCGACGGTGACCTCGAGTCCGTCATCGACTCGGTCCCCTGATCCGTCCATGGTCTCGTTCGATCCTGACATGGTGGTCGCACGACGCGTGATCGCAGCGCACGCTGTCGTATTGATACCTACACCTCGAGATACACTCAGTTAATCGTACACCCGGCAACGTCAGATCGGCCGGTGAACGGCGTGACACCCGCGTCCCCATCAGTTGCAGGCAAATCACCCAACCTTGTTCATCCCGACACTGTTCACGAGTTCGACCCGAACGCGGAGGGCATGCGAGAGAGCGGGGAAATGTAGATTGTGCTATATATGGTCGATGGAACGCACGCTCGAGCGGCCGAGGCGACGCGACGGCAACTGCTCGCGGCGATCTGCGGTGTGGGTTCGGGAGCGCTCGCGGGCTGTTCGACGACGCTCGGAACCGGCCCGTCTCCGACGTTTCGCGTCGGGACGCTGCGCCCGCCGATCACGCTCGATCCGATCGACGCGAAATCGATCGGTTCTGAACAGGCGATCGGACGGGTGTTCGACGGGCTCTACGAGTACGGCGAGGGGACCGATATCGTCCCGAAACTCGCGGCCGGCGAGCCCCGGTTCGGGACCGGCCGCCGCGACGTCGTCGTCGAACTCGGAGACGGTGTGCAGTTCCAGAACGGGCGCGAGGTGGTCGCCGACGACGTGGTCTACTCGTTTACTGCACCACTCGAGGAGGACGCGCCGACGGCGTGGCGGGTGAGCCCGTTCGACTCGGTCGAGGCCGTCGACGAGCGGACCGTTCGGTTCACGCTCGCACACCCGTATCCGGCCGTCGAGCACGCGCTGACGCAGCCGATCGTTCCGCGGCGGGAGCGAGAGGACGATCCGGCGGCGTTCGCGACCGACCCGATCGGTGCCGGTCCGTTCGAGGTGGCGTCGTTCAGCGAGGAGAAGAAGGTCACGCTGCGCCGCTGGGGCGACTATTGGGACGAGCCGATGCCCGCGATCGAGCGGGTCACGATGGCGTACGTCGAGTTCCCGATGACTCAGTTGACGAGCCTGCGGACGAACCGCAACGACGCGATCGAGCCGGTCTCGCCGACGATCGTCGATCACGTCGCCGAGGTAGCGAACGCGTCGGTAAAGCGCAACCGGGGATACACGTCGTTTTACTTCGGCTTCAACCTGAACGAGGGGCCGACGACCGATCCCACGGTACGGAGGGCGATCAGCCACTGTATCGACCTCGAGAAGGCGGTGTCAGAGTTCGTCGCGCCGATGGGGCAGCGCCAGTACGGGCCGTTGCCGCCACAGGTCGCCGACGAGTGGAATATGCCGACCGAGGAATGGGCGGCGCTCGCCACCGAGAAGAACTCCGAACGCGCCCGTCGGCTGTTCCGCGACGCCGACGAGACGAGCGGGCAACTTCGCATCCTCACCTCGATGGATCCGAAACACAAGGAGTTCGGCGAGGCGCTCGCCGGCGGTCTCAGAGAGGCCGGTCACGGTGCGCTCGTCGTCTCGAAGCCTGAGGCGACCTTTCTCGAGCGGTACGTCTCCGGTTCCGAGCGCGATTACTCGGTGTTCGTCGGCGAGATCAGCGGGACGTCCGATCCGGACTCGCACCTCTATCCGACGTTCCACGAGAACATGGCCGGATTCACGAACGGGACCTTCTACCGCGAGGACGCGGTCATGGAGCGGCTCACGTCGGCCCGCGAGACGGAGAACCGCGACCGGCGTCGCCGACTCTACGCGGAAGCGATCACGCGGCTGCTCGAGGATCGGGTCTGCCTGCCGATCTGTTCGTTCGAGAATAGCTTCGCCGTGGATTCGGGCGTTCGGAACTTCCGCGTGCATCCGATCGCGGAAGTCAATCCGCGGCTCGTATCGGAAGACGAGGTAGTGACAGTAGGATCGAAAGCATGAGCACGGACGGAACCGGTGGGCAGGATGGCGGTGGAAACGGCGGGCAGAACGGCGATAACGGCGGCGGAGATAACGGCGGCGAGTTCGGCGTCACGACGGCCGTCGCGCTCGGCGTAGGCGGCATCGTCGGCGGCGGTATCTACGCGGCGATCGGCATCGTCGTGGCCGCGGCAGGTATCCTGACGTGGTTCGCCTACAGCATCGCGACCGTCGTCGTCCTCTGTTGTGCATACTCATTCATCAAACTGAACGACGCAACCGAGAGCAGCGGTGGGTCGGTCTCGTACATCGAGGAACTCACGGGAAGATCGACGATCGCCGGCGTCGTCGGCTGGACGCTCGTCGTCGGCTATATCGGAACGATGGCGATGTACGCCTACGCGTTCGGGATGTACGGGCAGATGCTGATCGGCTTCGAATACGTCTGGGGCCTGCCGGTCCGACAGTTCATCTCGATCAGTGTCATCGCCGCGTTCGTCGGGGTGAACCTCCTCGGCGCAGGCTCGTCGGCGGCGGTCGAACGCTACCTCGTGTTCGTTCAGGCAGGGATCATCGCCGTCTTCGGCTTGATCGGCCTCTGGTTTGGCGCGGCGAACTATCAACTGCGACTCGGCTTCGCGGAACTCGGACTTAACCCGATCATCGCCGCGTCGGTCGGTTTCGTCTCGTTCGAGGGCTGGCAGTTGCTGTTCTACGATCAAGACCAGTTCGACGATCCGGACGAGACGCTCGCGAAGGGCGTGTTCGTCTCGATCCCGATCGCAGCGTCGATCTACATCCTCGTCGGATTCGTGATCACGACGCTGTTGCCCGAAGAAGTGATCGCCGCCCAGCCCGAACCGGCGCTGCTCTACGGTGCCTTGCTAATCTCGAAGTGGCTCGCGCTGGCGGTCGGCATCGCCGGCCTCGTCTCGACGGCCAGCGCGATCAACTCGACCATGTTCAGCGAGGCCATCTTCGCGAAGAACCTCATCAGCGACGATATCCTCCCCGACGAGATGGGCGACGCGGACGCCGCGGCCGCGCCCGAACGGACCGTAATCGTCATTGGCGTCCTGACGGCCGCCTTTACCGCTCTCGGCAGCCTCGAGGCCGTCGTGGAGTTCGCCTCGCTGGCCTTCATCGTCGTCTTCGGCGCGATGAGCGCGCTCGCGTTGACGGTCCGCGGCGAGGAGGACGTCGACGTCAACCCCATCCCCCCGCTGCTAGGGACGATCGGCTCGGCCGCGTTCTTCGTCATGCTGACGTGGTATCTTTACTCGCAGCTCCCGGCGGTCTTCTGGCTAGTCGTCGCCATCGCGGCGGCTGTCTTCGCCGTCGAGGGAATGTATTTCAAACGCGAAGAGCTGGCCGAAGGCGTTCAGCAGGTAGAAAAGCGGGTCTAAAGGACCGACATCGGTCTCGGCTCAGGCCTTGGCCTGCCAGCTTCGGACGCGATCGGCGCTGACTCCGTCGACGTCGTCCGCGACCGTGTCCGGGTCGGCATCGGTCAAGTCCTCGAGGTCCTCGATCCCCGCCTCGGCGAGCTTTGCGACGGTCTTGGCTCCGATGCCGTCGAGGGCCTCGAGGTCGGAGCCCGACTCGCTCTCGCGGGCCTGGAATTCCTGGTAGTTGCAGATCGGACAGCCCAGTTCCCAGGGCTCGTCGCCGCTGTGGACGACGAGTTCGGGTAGGTCGTGTTCGTCGCAGTGCTCGTCGGTGACCTCGATTTCGCCCCGGCGGGGGAGTGGTAGCGAGTACTCGCAGTCGGGATAGCGGGTACAGCCCACAAGCCGGGAGCCGCTCTGAAGGGTCTTGATCGCCAACTCTCCGCCATGGTCGTCCCCGCACTCGGGACAGTCGCCGATGATCGGGCCCTCGCCGGCGTCCTCGGCCTTACAGAGCGGACAGCCGTGGACGAACGTTTGCCGGCCCGCGAGCATCTTGACCTCGTGTAAGCCGTGTTCCTCGCACTCGCTCTCTAAGATCAGCGGCTTGCCCGTCGAGGGCAGCGGCAGGGTGTACTCGCAATCGGGGTAGCCGTCACAGCCGATGAAATAGGAGCCGTGGCGGCTCCGGCGCACGAGCAGGTCCTCGCCGCACTCCGGACACGGCCCCAGCCGCTTGTCGTCTTTCAGCGACTTCTTGAGGTGATCGCCGATCTCCTCGCGCGAATCGGCCAGGCTCGCGAAGATCTCCGCTAACATCTCGCGGGACTCGTCGGTGACTTCCGAGAGGTCGGCCTCGCCGCTGGCGATGGCGTCCATATCGGCCTCGAGTTGGGCGGTCATCTCCTCGCTGACGACGCGGTCGGCGTAGTTCTCGGCCGCGTCGACGACCGCCATCGCGAGCTTCGTCGGCCGCGGCGGGTCACTCTCGATGTAGCCCCGGTCGTAGAGCTTCTCCAGGGTGTTGTGACGGGTCGACTTCGTTCCGATCCCCATCTCCTCCATCGTCTCGATGAGCCGGGATTGACCGTATCGACGCGGCGGCTGGGTCTGTTTGGCCTCGAGTTCGACGTCGGAGAGCGCCAGTTCCTCGCCCTCGTCGACGTCGGGGACGTAGTTCTCCGTCGTGGAGAAGTACGGGTAGACGTCGTGGTAGCCGGGCTCGACCAGCCGCTTGCCGTTGGCCTTGAGCCGGTGGTCGTCGACCTCGGCGACGACCTTGAGGTGTTCCCACTTCGCGGCGTCGGCGACGGTCGCGTAGAACCGCCGGACGACGAGTTCGAAGATCTCCCACTCGTCGTCGCTCACGTCGCCCCGGCTCGGGATCTCGCCCGTCGGATGGATCGGCGGGTGGTCGGTCGTCTCCTCGTCGCCTTCTGTTGGACTGATCTCGTCGGCCTCGAGCAGCGACTCGGCCGACTCGCCGAGCGTATTGTGGCCGACGAAGTCGTCGAGCAGGTCATCGGGATCTAAGTCGTCGGGGTAGACGGTGTTGTCCGTCCGCGGATAGGTGATGTAGCCGGCGGTGTAGAGGTCCTCGGCGATCGACATCGCCCGCTTGGCCGAATAGCCGAGCGCGCTGGCCGCGCGGATAAACTGAGTCGTGTTAAAGGGTGTCGGCGGCGCGTCGGTGCGAGTTCGTCGGTTGACGTCGACGACGGTCGCGCTGTCGCGCTCGGTGAGCGTCTCGTAGACCTCCTCGGCGACCGCCTCCTCCCAGACGCGCTCGGCCTCGTTGTCGTCCTCGTCGCGGTAGAAGTACTGGGCCTCGAACGAGGTATCGTCCTTCGTCAGGTCGGCAAAGAGTTCCCAGTAGTCCTCGGGATCGAACGCCTCGATCTCGCGCTCGCGGTCGACGATCAGCTTCAGCGTCGGCGACTGGACTCGGCCGACGGAGATGAAGTCGTTGCCCAGCTGGCCCGCAGAGAGGGAGAGGAAACGGGTGAGCGCAGCGCCCCAGACGAGGTCGATGATCTGGCGGGCCTCGCCGGCGGCAGCGAGGTCGAAATCGAGGTCGTCGGGCTCGTCGAACGCGTTCTGGACCTCGTTTTCCGTGATCGAGGAAAAGCGCACCCGGCGAATGGGGACTTCCTCGTCCACGTCGCGGACGATGTCGTAGGCCTCCTTACCGATCAGTTCGCCCTCGCGGTCGTAGTCCGTCGCGATCGTCACGCGCTCGGCTCGGCGCGCGAGGAGTCGCAGCGTCGCGACGATGTTCTCCTTCGTCGCCGTCTTCTCGACGCTCGCGTCGATCAGTTCGACCGGCTCGACGTCGCGCCAGTCGGAGTACTCCGAGGGAAAGTCGACGCCGACGACGTGGCCCGACAGTCCCACGCAGCGCTTGCCGCCCCACTCGTAGACGTTCACCCCGTTTTCGCGACTCGAATCGTAGGTCCCGCCGCTCAGGATGTCCGCGATCCGGCGGGCCGCGTTGTCCTTCTCCGTGATTATCAGTTCCACCGCGGCTCACCTCCGGGCCCTCGAGCGTCGGGGCGCTGTCGAAACGGGCGCGTGTCGTTCATTGTGGCTCGGTACGACTGAGCATTTGATAACGCTTTCGCCGAAATCGGAAGAGGGCGCGGGTGTGCGTGCGGTCGCGGGTCCGCGCGGTCGTGCATACGCGAGGACCGGTTCCGGCGTCGGAGCCGGCAACCCGCGCTACCCTATTTACCGCGCCCTTGGAACGGGTTACATGTACACTGCCGCGGCTAATATCGCAGTCACGATGGCGAGAAATCGCCGACACCCTGGAATTTCAAATGTCTGTTGTGAGATTCGATCAGATATGGGAAGAACGCACTACTCTCGATCATAATATTACTCGAGCATGATACGTCGGTCCCGGCCCGGATATATCGGCGATCGGTCCGGTAGTCGACTACCGACTGCGGGTGAGCCATCGAACTGCGAGCGTCGTAACGACGAAGGCGGACCCAACCACGGTCGCGCTTCGGGCAGCTGTCGGGAACTGCTCGCTGGCGATGCCGAGACCGACTGCCAGATCGACGATGAATGCGGCAGCGCCGACTTTGAGTCCGAACGCGAGTTCCTCGCGCAGGACGAATTCATCGGTCATCGCGGTTGAGAGGAATGCCGATCGAATAGGGAGTTATACGTCGTCACCGCAGTAATACGGGCGTAATCGAACACTCCATCTGCATTCTCGCGGAGTCGCACGATGTCGCCGTCGCGACTCACGAAATTACGTTCCTCAAGAAACTCGACGGCAAACTCGATCCTCGATTCGGTGTGATCGAGTTCGCGCGACAGTTCGCCGACCGACCGCGGTCTATCTCTAAGTGCATTGAATACGCGACGAACGACCACTACATCAACATATGCCGCATCATTCGCACGCTGCTCGTCAATTCGATCCCGCATGAGTTGTCGGCTGCCGATCACAACTGCGATGAGACCGATGGTGACGAAGACGACGGCCCACAGTCTCTCTAGCGGTCTATAGAGCGATTGAGTGGCGTTCCAGAACGCGAATCCAGCGATGACCAGCGCAACCGGACCGCGGGTCTCAAACAGATCCTCAAGGAGGAACGCGACGAGCAATCCGGTGAAGAACACGTCGAACGACGGGGTATGATTCAGGGCGAGTACGTTGATGAGAATTGCGAGGGTGACGAGAATACCCTTCGCCACTGGGAGACGGCGATCGCTGGTATCTGAGAACATGAGTTATGATACCAGCTTAGTAATATTAACCGTTACGGGTATTGTTGGAAGCTGTACTAGATGTCAGACACCTTGTTATCAACAATCGTCGCTGATAACGGTGTCACAGACCTCGTCCACCTGGGTGGCACAGGCAGCCGTGCCGTACCAAGTAGTGATCGCCTGACAGAGCCCCCAGCAGGCACCACCCGCGAGGGGGTTCGAGACAGCGACTCGCCAGCACGCGCGAAGACACGCTCTATCATCGAGCTGAGAGACGCCCGCACACGCGATTGCGAGAATATCACGACACGTACCCTCACTGACCCAACATCCCTGTGTGGTAACGCCGCCGCTACTACCGACGCGCATGGTCTGCTGGTTCGGTGTGCTGGCAACCACCGTTCCGTTCTGTTCGCCGAACTGCCTGGTTACTACAGAACGAGCCTCTGTAGTTCCGAAGCCATCGGATTGCAGTGAATCTGTGGGCGAAGTAGTATTCGATTGATCCGGTTTCCCTCCTTCGCGTCGGCCTTGACCACGGCCCTGATGGGAGGTGGTCGCCGGTTCG
Source organism: Natrinema sp. 74 (assembly GCF_046097095.1). NCBI lineage: Archaea > Methanobacteriati > Methanobacteriota > Halobacteria > Halobacteriales > Natrialbaceae > Natrinema > Natrinema sp. 74. Next base: position 523,832 of record NZ_CP175698.1, on the reverse strand, counting down.
GTGGTGACACCGACCCCCTGCGACGCGATACGGCCGTCATCATCATCAAATGTAAACGCGAAGAGGACACCCGAACGCATCGGATCAATATCTCCGTTATCGGCGGATTTGAAGAACTTGCTCACTAGGCGCGGGTTTCGATGGTTGATCGAGTCATTGTTCGTCTTGAGGGCCACTCCGAATGCATACGAATCGGTCGAGTCGAGGTTCACTTCTGACTCCATTGTCGACGCGAGACGATTTGGCCCCTCTTGGGAAGCAAGTACCCGTAGGTCGTCGATGAGCGTCTCACCTCCGACAAGTGCCGTGTCTGTGACCGTGAAGGGGAGACCGTTTCCGGTTTCAGTCGCACTGGCCGCGGTAGCGATATTCCCGAGTCCGACCCCGGCAACTGCACCGGACGTACCGAGTATCTTCAGTAGGTTTCTCCTATCTACTGCTTTATTATTGTGTTGGTCCTTCATATTGCAACCTAATATGCGCCACTAACTATTATAAATATAACGAATTTAATTAGTGGTGTAATAAAGTGAGATAGTAGAATAGTATAACTTCATTGGCTCGGAATCGCGGGAGAAGAGATCACTGCGAAGGAGCATCTTGGAGGTAGTCTGGCAAGACGATGGCGGTATAAGACCATTCAACCGGCACAGTCATATAGAGTAATCGACGCTAACGCCCGACCGCTCCCTCGAGCAGTCACTCGTCGGAACTGCTTCTGAAGGATGAGCGAAACTCAGCAGCCATCGCGATAGACTTTTCACCACAGGCTACTACTACCCGGTTGTATGAGCGACTTCGAGCAGTTCAGTCAGGTCGGTGAAGCAGACGTCACTCGCGCGATCGGACAGGAGTGGACCGAGGAGTTCATGGACTTCTCGGACTCGGACGTGATCATCGTCGGCGGCGGCCCCTCGGGGCTCACCGCGGCGAAGGAACTCTCCGAGCGCGGCGTGAAGGTAATGGTCGTCGAGAAGAACAACTACCTCGGCGGCGGCTTCTGGCTCGGGGGCTTCCTGATGAACAAGGTCACGGTCCGGGATCCCGCCCAGCAGGTTCTCGACGAACTCGAGGTATCGTACAAACAGTCCCAAGACAGCGAAGGCCTCTACATCGCGAACGGGCCCGAGGCCTGTTCCGGGTTGATCAAGGCCGCCTGCGACGCGGGGGCGAAGATGCAGAACATGACCGAGTTCACCGACATCGTCATCCGCGAGGACCACAAGGTCTCGGGGATCGTGATGAACTGGACGCCGGTCCACGCGCTGCCCCGCGAGATCACCTGCGTCGACCCGATCGCCGTCGAGGCCGATCTGGTCATCGACGCCACCGGCCACGACGCGATGGCGGTCAAGAAACTCGACGAGCGCGGCGTCTTGGACGCCCCCGGCATCGCCGACGCCGAGGAGTCCGCGACGGGGATGGACCAGACCGGCGACGACAGCTATGGCGCACCGGGCCACGACTCGCCGGGCCACGACTCGATGTGGGTCGGCAAGTCCGAGGACGCCGTCGTCGAACACACCGGCCTCGTCCACGAGGGCCTGATCGCCACCGGGATGGCGACCGCGACGACCTACGGCCTGCCGCGGATGGGCCCGACATTCGGTGCCATGCTCGTCTCGGGCAAGCGCGCCGCGCAGGTCGCGCTCGACGAACTCGAGGTCGACGCCGAGCCCGTCGAACTGACCTCGCGGGCCGCACCAGCCGACGACTGAGCGACCCGATCCGTCGGCGGTTTCGAGTCCGTCGCGTTACTTATCCGCTCGAACCGGTCGTCGTCTCTCCGCGAGGGAGACGCTCGTCGGACGAGACGCGTTCCGTCTCTTCGATATCGACTCGGGCACCGTCGGCGTCGCTCTCGCCGATCGACAGCGACCAGCCGTGGGCGTCGGCGATTGAGGCGACGATCGCCAGCCCCAGTCCCGTTCCTCCGTCCGACGAATACCCGTACTCGAACACGCGATCGCGTTCGTCCGCGGGGATGCCCGGCCCGTCGTCAGCGACGTAAAACCCAGTTCGTAACGGGCCGACCCGAACCGTTTCACCGCCGTGATCGACCGCGTTGCGAAACAGGTTCTCGAACAGCGTCTGCAACCGCGAGGGATCGGCACGGACCAGCGCGTCGGCCTCGAGTTCGTTCTCGAAAGCCGCCTCGCCGGTATCGCTGGTCGTCCACGCGTCCGCAGCGACATCGCGAAGCGCCACGGGCTCGAGCTCGTCGATCGATTCCCCCTCCTGCGAGAGCACCAGCAGATCGTCGATGGTGTCCTCGATGCGGTCGAGCGCGACGAGCACGTCGTCTATGTACTCGAGCTCGCCGGTCGACTGGGCCTGTTGGGCGTAGCCGATCGCGACCGCAACCGGGTTTCGGAGATCGTGTGACAGGACGCTGGCGAACTGCTCGAGTCGGTCCGTCTTCCGCTCGAGTTCGGCCGCATACGCCTCGAGTTCGGAGACGTCTCGCATGATCAGCGCGTATCCTCGCGGTTCCCCGCCGCTCGTGATCGCCGAGACGCCGATCCGCAGGGTGCGGGTTTCGCCGTCGGCGGAGACGCGTACCGTTCCCGCGAACGGCGAGTCGAGGGTCCCTTCGACACGCTCGACGATCGCCGCCGCGCCGCCGCCGTCGGCCGTCGGTGCGTCCGCCGGTTGCACCAACGACGGATAGACGTCGCCGAGCGTACAGCCGACGTAGTCGTCGAGGTCGGAGAAGAGATCACCGGCTCGGTCGTTGAAGTCGACGATCGTCCGCCTACCGTCGACGACCAGAATCGCGTCCTCGAGCGATTCGAAGATCGCGTCCCGGGCCAGCGGTGCCACCGCGAACATCCGAGTCCGAAACAGTCCCACGGCGATAATAATGCCGTAAACGCCACCGCCGAACAATCCGTACGGGAATCCGGGTGCCGGGACGAAGCTCACCTGGGAGAGTATCGTCGAAACGTAGATCGACAGCATCCCGGCCAACACCGCGGCTGCCTGCCACCGAGTGCTGCGCTCCGTGAACAGAAATAGCTGGAAGAAGAGGCCGGCCCCGAAGACCGTGTAGACGTTGATCAGGCCGACCATCCAGACGCTGGCGTCGGTGAACGCGGCCTGTACGTAGTAGAACGGTTCGGTGTGGACAACGAATTCGCTGACCATGAGTCCGCCGGGATTGGCGAACCACAGCGCGACGGGCGCGATCGGGCTTGCGAGCAACAGCGCCCACACTGGTTTCGTCAGCCAGTACTCCCGTCCCGTGTAGTAGATCGCCAACAGAAACCAGATAATGGGATTCACGAGGCCGACGGCGTACCACAGCCGATACCAGAACAGCTGGGCCGCGGGACTCGAACTCAGCAACTGGACCGTTGCGAGCATCGCTTGCAGCGCGTGTGCCGACAGCAGAACGATCATCACCGTTCCGGCGCGATCGTGCGTCTGTCGGTGCACCCACGACGCGACCGCCACTGAAACGACCGCCGTCAGAACCAGTCCCGCGAGATGCGCCAGATACCACATCAGATGTGATAGTCAAACTGGGCTGGGTTACTACTTTCGGCCGGAATGCCGTCGCGACCGTCCGTTCGACCGCCTCGATTTCGATGCGGTGCGTCGCGGCGTCCGTTCGAGGGACCGCAAGCGTTTCACCCGGTGGTACCACTTATTCACACATGGTCGATCGAGTCATCTGCTATCGCGCACCCACGACCGTCGTCGACGTCGCCGAATCGGCCGACTGGCTCGAGGAGCGCGTCGACGCGACGGTCTCGGTTCGCGACCGATTCCTCGAGGTCCATCGGACGGATGACCTCGCCGAGCGATTCGCCGAGGCTCGCGTACCCTCGCCATACGAGCGCGAGACCGGTAACACGATGCTGGGGACGATCCGCTACGAGGAACGCGCCCTCGAGGCTCCCGAGCGTGAGGGCGGCGTCCTCTACGACGGTGCGGCGGTCCAGCGGGCGCTCAACGCCGCGTTGCCCGCCGAAGAACGTGTCCTCGAGACGCTGCACGTGGCGCTCCTCGACCGAGCGATCGGAACCTGGGGCGACCACGACGGCCGGTGGCACAAGCGCGTGACCGTCCTCGGCCAGCCGGCGCTGCTTTCGGTGCCTGGGCTTTACGAGGCCCCTGCAAAGCCCGAGGAATACTACAAGGAAAAGCAGCGCCACGCCCTGCTGTCGGGCGACGCGCCGCCGCGAGAAGTCCTTGAGAATCAGGTCGAGGGCGACTTTCTGGTCGAGAACGACCCGCGAACCACCGACGCGCTGATGGGCTACGTGCTACAGGCGTACCACTACCTCGAGACCGGCGAGTCGTTCTGCGATCGAGCCGGCTGTCGGCTCTTTAATGCCCACTACCAGGAGGACCTGATCGACGCGCAACTCCGCGAGCCGGAATTCTGTGGCGAACACGCGCAGTTGTACGAGAGCTGAGACGGCTCGCGCGCCGATTTCGCGCTCTGCCGGACCGTTCGGCGCGACGCTCCTCGCAGCGTGTCGGTCGTCCCCGCCGGTCGTGACGGCGTTGTCGTTCGAACGGTGAGCAGCCTGCGAATACCTACAAGATTTACAACCGCAACGGTGGTTATGTACCGTGGGAACGCACATGATTCTCATTATCGGTGCCGGCGATGTCGGTTCCAACATCGCGCTCGACCTTGCGGCGGACTACGACGTGACGGTCATCGACCGAGATGCAGATCGGATCGATGATCTCACGACGCGACTCGACGTCTCAGGTATCGTCGGCGACGGCCGCTCGGTGTCCACGCTTCGCGAGGCCGGCATCGAGCGAGCGGAGATCGTCGTGGCGAGCACCGATAGCGACGCGGCCAACGTCATGGTCTGCAACGCGGCCAAACGCGCTGGCGACCCACACACCATCGCCCGCGTCAAGGACATCGGACTCTACCGGACCTGGCAATCGCTCGACGGTAGACTCAACGTCGATACGATGCTCTGTATCGACGTGCTCGCCGCCGAGGCCGTCGTCCAGACCGTCGCGCTCTCGGGTGCAGAGGGCGTCGAGACCTTCGCCGACGGGCGAGTGGAAGTCGCCGAGTTCGTGATCGACGACGACATGCCGGTGGCCGGCCAGCGCATCGCGGAGACGGACCACTATCCGTCGGCGACGTTCGTTGCACTCCTCCGTGGCGACGACATCCTCACACCCGAGGGAGACACCGTTATTCGAGCCGGCGACCGGCTCATCGTCATCGGCAGCCTTCACGGCGTTCGGCAGTTCGCAGAGGACATCACCCCGCGTCCCAGTCTCGACGCCGACAGTAACATCGTCATCGTCGGAGACGACGTGGTAGGATATCAGATCGCCCACCAGTTCGAAGCCCGCGGGTGGACGCCACAGGTCGTCGAGCGCGATCCGGATCAGGCGGTCGGACTCACGACGCAACTGCGCGGAGTGTCGTCTCGCAACGCCGACGCGACGGACCCCGGTCGGTTCGAGCCGGACGTTCTCACGAACGCCGACCTGGTCGTCGGCGCGGTCGACGACGATACGAACTACCTGCTCGCGCAGTTAGCCAGCGAACAGGCCGTCGCCAAGACGGCGGCCGTCGTCAACGACCCCACGGTCGTGGACCTCTTCGAGGAGACGGGACTCGACGTCGTCGTCCACCCCGAAGACATCATCGCCGGGAAGATACTTCAGGTGATCTACGGGTCCAGACCGGAGAACATCGGCATTTTCGAACACGACAACGCCGAAGTCCTCGAGGTCGTGATCGACGAAGAGAGCGAACTGACCGGTAAAACCCTCAAGACCGCGGCGTCCGAACTTCCGACCGGCGTCGTTATCGGCGCGATTATCCGCAACGGGCAACTCCAGACGCCGCGTGAAAGCAGGATCGTCCAGACCGGCGATCGGATCATCGCGTTCGTCAACGCCGAGGTGGCGTCCGAAGCCGCCGAACTGCTGTGAGCCGGCGTCGCGAGACGCTCGCCAATTGTCGGTAGTCATCAATCGCGCTCCGACGACCCACACGACTCGCTCGCGGATCGTCGGTGGCAAAGTCCACCGCCGACGACCGATCGGCGGCGCTTACGGTCGACGCGTTCGACGGCGTCGCCGTCTCGAACCGGTGCGTACTTTTGTCCCAGCCATCTCGGACAACGTACAATGAGTGTCGAGTTTACCGTCGACGTTCCCGTTCGCTACCGCGATTTAGATCCGATGAACCACGTCAACCACGCCGTCTACGCGAGCTACCTCGAGGCGGGTCGGACCGCCTATCTCCGGGACGTGGCCGGACTCGCAGACGAGGAGATTTCCTTCGTCATCGCCGCGCTCGAGATTTCCTACGAGCGCCCGATCACCGCAGACGACGAGCCCACGGTCGCACTCTCGGTGACCGAACTCGGCGACTCGAGTTGCACGATGGCCTACGAGATCCGCGTCGACGGCGACGTAGCGGCGACGGCCGAGACGACGATCGTCCACGTCGATCCCGAGACGAAGCGGCCGGGTCCGATTCCCGACGAGATGGCCCAGCGGATCCGGGAGTACGAGGGCCTCGAGGCCGTGGCATAGTGGGGGTCGGTAAGGCGGCTTACCGAAGCTACGTCTCTTGCTCGAGGACGCCACCGGTCACCCGAACGACGCCGAAGACGCGGGTTTCGTCCGCGACGGCGACGGCGCGCTCGCGGAGGCGGGCGTGGGCGGCGTCGATCTTCTCGTCGAGCCGAACGTAGGGCTCGTTCTCGTAGCGCAGTTGCGTCGTCGGCGGCGTCGAGAGGACGACGATCGCCCGGAAGACGGCATTTATCGGTGGCGCGTACCACTCGTCGCTGCGCGCCGCGTTGGCGAGGACGACGGTGCCGTCGGGACCGACGAGATCGCACCAGTCGTCGACCGCGTCGGCCGGATCTGCGAGCATGCCGACGACGAAGGTCGCGAGGACGGCGTCGATCTCGCCGTCCACACCCCCCACGCCCTTGAGCGCGGCCCCGATTGGCGGCTGCGTCGCGTCGCCCTGCAGGACGTGGACGTTGTCGTACGCGGCGGTGGCCGCGCGTGCTCGCTCGAGGACGGGGCGAGTGAAGTCGATCCCGATCACGGTCCCGTCCGGGCCGACCCGCTCGCGGAGGAAGGGGAGGTTTGCACCGGTTCCACACCCCATCTCGACGACGGTGTCGCCGGGCTCGAGGCGGCAGGCGGCGGCCGCTCGCCGGCGGAGACGAGCGATGCCGGGCGTTCGGCGCGCGATCAGATCGTAGAGGCGGGCCCAGCGGCCGTAGAACTCCTGGGCGGATTCGGTCGTCATCCGCCTGCGGGTTCAGATGAGTGCCCGAATCGTATCCGCGACCGACTGTGCGTCCCGGTCGAGGACGTAGATGAGCGGCTCGATGCCCATCCCGCCGGTCTGATACAGCACGGTCGCCGCTGGTTCCTCCTCGATCGCCGCGCCGACGCTCGAGGCCACGTCGCCCGACTCGTCGAACTCGGCGGCGACGTGGCCGGCCTCGGTCAGGTCGTCGATCAGGTCCGCGTCGTACCGGATGTTGATGGCCGCCGAGACGTCGGCCCCGTGGCGACGCGCGGCCAGCAGCACCCGCGCGACGTGTTCGGAGACGCCGAACTCGGGGGCCGCGGGAACGGTCGTCTGTCCCTTCACGTCGAAGATCCGGCCGGGGACGCCCGCGACGTCGTCGACGCCTCCGGCGTCCGGCGTGCAGGCGACCAGGTTCGAGCCGACCGCCGGGATCAGCCCCGAGAACCCGCTCGCGGTCTCGAGGCTGCTCAGCCCCTGGCGGACCGACGAGAGGACGCGTTCGCTGGCCCGTGGCTCGCTCTCGGGATCGTGAACCCGGAACCCGGAGCCGTGATCGGCGAGTTCCGGCACTGCTTCCTCGTGGAGCTGTGCGAGGAGGTCGCCGCCGGACTCTAGGTCGCGGATTAACACCTCGAGTTCGATCAGCGCCTGGACTGGCGAGATGTCACCGGCTGCGAGTCCTGCGCCGAGATCGTCGACGAGGTCGCAAACGCGGTCATCATCGGCGATGCGGTCGTTGACGGTCACGTCGCCGTGGGCGTACTTCGAGACGGCACTCTGGCTGATTCCGAGCACGTCGGCCACGTCGCTTTGGGTGAGCCCCCGGTCACGCAGGTTACTAGCGAGTAGCGACCGAACGGTCGGGAGAAACTCGTCCACGACGATTTCTTCGACGAATTGCATTCGTTAGACGGGAGTACGAGCGCCCGCGGGATAACTTATCGGGACACTACAGGACGGGCACGAGCAGTGTTGCGAACTCGTAGCTGTAGGCGTGGTTGAGCAAGACGTAGGTGATGACGCCGAGGGTCAGACTCAGGATCCATGCGCTCGCGGCGATCCGGCCGATCCGCGCGTGAGGCGTCGTCCGGAGTTCGGCAGGGGTGTGAGTCAGGCCGAGGACAAGCGCGTAGAGGACCACCGGGACGGAGACGACCGAGAGGATGATATGGATCGCCAGCATGATGAGGTACGGGTAGTAGACGATATCGGGGCCGACGAAGTGTTTCTCGCCGCCGCCGCCGACCTTGAACAGGTAGACGACCAGAAACAGCAAGATCAGGACGAACGCGCCGACCATCGATAGCTGGTGTTTCCGGATCTCGCCCGCGCGAATCCAGTACCAGCCGCTTGCGAGCAGGATCGTCGCCGTCGTGTTGATGACGGCGATCGCGTGGGTCAGCAGGTTGATCTGCCCGCGCGTGAGGTCGGGGTAGATCGGCACGTCCAGCAGGAACGTTCCGAGCACCAGCGCGTATCCGACGATCGAGAGGAGGATCGTTACGCCCATCGGCCGTTCGCGGAGCCGCCGTCTCATGTCAGCGGTTGCCATTATCGGACGTTAGGAGCACCGCCGTATCACGCTTGTTGTTCTGCCACGGTGACGGCGGCCTGCCTCGAGGGGGGTGTCGTTCGGAGCAAGAACTCGAGGATGCGGAAACGACCGGCGTCTCAGTCTCGCTCGAACGGCACGCGATTGAGCCGCTCGCGGACGAGCGGCTTCAGTTCGAAGAGGTACCGCTCGGTGTCTTCGGACCCGTTCGAATCCTCGTCGGGGACGTGCTGGGTGTACATGACCTGATCGATGGTGACGCCGTCGGGAATCTCCTGGGCGATGACGACGCCGTCGACCGCGTGGCCGGGCGGGACGTCGACGTCAGTGCCGGTCCACCGATCGGGGAGGTCAGTGGCGTGGGGCGCGACGATGCTCGAGCCCTCGTAGAGGAACCCGTCGTCGCCGAAAAAGTTCGTGTTCGTCTTCCCCTGCCAGGTGAGGGTGTGCTCGCTCGTATTACGGACACGGAAGAACGCGCCCGTCCGCGTCGTCGCGGCGGTGACGGGACTGTCGACCAGCGCCTCGAGATCGACGCCGTGGACGAGGCCGGCCAGCGTTAGCGTGAGATACTCGCCGCTGACCGTCAGTTCGCGGTCACCACCCAGATCACGGTCGTCGGGGTCGTAGGTCGGCCGAGACCGCTGTCGTGTCCCGCCGTTCCCCTGGGTGATCGCACTGCCGTCCGGTTCGCGCTCGTTCGGCGCTCGCTCGCCGATGATTTCCTCGTAGGCTTCCCGAATCTGCAGAAACCGTTCTCGAGAGCCGCCCTGATCCGGATGATGTTCCTTCAGCAGGGTCCGGTAGGCCCGCCGCACTGCCTGCTCGTCGGCGTCCGGCGACAGCCCGAGGGCCTCGTAGTGGCTCTCCATCGTGGCCGTAATCGGTGCTTTGCCGAAAAGAGTCTTTCCGTGTTCGATCTCCGAGCCGTCAGTCGACGGACTCGGTCAGCTCCTCAAGCGTGACCGTGCCGTCTCGGTCGACAGTGACGTCGTACCCGCAAAACGGGAACGAGACGGTTCCGTGCGGTCGCTTCGCTCCGTTCGATCGGTCTGCGAAGAGTTCGTCGAGCGCCGTCGGATTCACGACGGCGTGGAGCGATTCGTACTCCGGCGGGGATAGCGCCGCCGGCTGGACGTCTTCCGCGTTCGCGACCGCTTCAATCACCGCCTGACTCGGCGTTCGTCGCGACGACGCATCGATACTGCCGCCACCCTCCACCATCGTATTCGCCCCTTCCGAATCCGGTCGAATAAACCTGTCCTTCCGAGCTACCGGGTCCGCTGCCGGAGCGCGGACACGGCGTTTGCATCGGCGGCCGCGACCCCACGACGATCCGTCAGCCGATGTGAATCGCCGGTTTACCGGGGCGGGCCTTCGCCGCCAGTTCGTCGTCATCGGTCGCCCGGCGAACGGTCACGTCCGCGCCGAACTCGTCGATCACGAGCCAGGTCGCACGCTCGAGGAGCGCGAGTTCTCGGTCGGCCGGCAGTACCTGTCCGCCGGTTGCGCCGCCGTCGCGTTTCAAAAGCTCACCGACGAACGCCGCGACCGTCTCGCGGTCAGCGTCGGTGTCACCGTCCCCGACAACGCGGTCGACGACCGACTCGACGTCGACGGAACCGGTTTCGTCGGCGTCCTCGGTCGCCGCTCGGCCGACGAGTTCGGCGGCCCGGTACTTCCACTCGCGGGCGACGACCAGTTCGATCCGTTCTGGCTCGTCGATGTCGGCGACGTCGACGATGTCGCGAACGTCCTCGAGGGTGCGATCGACCAGTCGGCGCTCGCGCTGGTAGTTCGAGGCGTCGCGTTCGGATTCCGGCCAGTCGGCCGCGACGACGAGCCCCTCGCCGCGGAGCTTGTTCCACAGTTCCTCGCCGAGGTGGGGTGCCATCGGCGAGATCACCGCCGCGAGGGTCAGCAGGCCGCGCCGGTAGATCTCGCCGTGGGGCCGGTCGTACTCGCGGTACCGGCGCAGCAGGCGTGCGAGCTCCTGAATCTCGGTGGCAGCGCGGTGAAATCGGAACCGTTCGTACTCCGCCGTGACGGCGGCGATCGTCCGATCGATCTCGCGGTCGACGTACTCGTCGTGGGCCCGGCGCTCGATTCGGGTGTCGCCCTCCTCGACGAAGTCGGTCGCCATCCGATAGAGAGTCTGCTGGAGGTCGTACGCGCCGCGGACGTTGTTGGCGGTCCACTCGAAGTCCTGTTCGGGGTGGGCCGCCGAAAGGACGAACAGCCGGGTCGTCTCAGCCCCGTACTCCCGGGGTGCGACGACGTTGCCCTTCGAACTGGACATCTTCTCGCCGTCGTACAGCACCGTCCCCTGGCTCCGCAACTCCGCGATCGGCTCGCGGCGGTCGAGCAGCCCCAGATCGGCCAGCGCCCGCGTGAAAAAGCGGGTGTAGAGCAGGTGGAGGATGGCGTGTTCCTCGCCGCCGACGTAGACGTCGACCGGCAGCCACTCGTCGGCCAGATTGGTATCGAAGGGGGCATCCTCGAGGTGTGGCGAGAGAAAGCGCAGGAAGTACCACGAGGAGTCGACGAAGGTGTCCATCGTGTCGGTCTCTCGCTCGGCCGGACCACCACACTCCGGGCAGGTCGTTTGCTTCCACTCGTCGGCCGCATCGAGCGGGTTGCCGGTGGTCTGGACGAACTCCGGGAGTTCGACCGGCAACTCCTCTTCGGGAACGAGGACGCGCCCGCAGTCGTCGCAGTGGACGACCGGGATCGGCGTCCCCCAGTAGCGCTGCCGGGAGATGAGCCAGTCGCGCAGCCGGTAGGTGACGTCTTCTGCGAGCGAATCGTGGTCCGCGACGAGCCGCTCGCGGGCCGTCTCGCTATCGAGGCCGTCGTATTCGCCGCTGCCCTCGAGGATTCCCTCGCCGGTGTATGGCATCATTTCGTCGGTTTCGACGTCGCTACCGTCGCGGCTGGCATCGCCTTCGCTGCCGTCTGTGCCCTCGCCGTCGTCGGAAACGATCACGCGCTCGACCGGTAGGTCGTGCTCGAGCGCGAACGCGTGATCGCGCTCGTTGTGGCCGGGGACGCCCATCACGGCTCCCGTCCCGACGTCCTCGAGGACGTAGCCGGCGACGTAGACCGGGAGTTCGTCACCGGTCAGCGGGTGGATCGCGGTGGTATCGGTCTCGACGCCAGCGAAGCCGACTTCGTCGGGATCCTGTTCGCGGACGGCGTCGACGTACTCCGCGACCGCGTCGTCTTCGTCTGCCACGGTCCGCGCCAGGTCGTGGCCGGGCGAGACCGCGAGGAAGGTCGCGCCATAGACTGTCTCCGGTCGGGTGCTAAACACGTCGACGGTCGTGTCATCGCCCCCGCCCGCGTCGCCGTCAACAGCCACGTCGAAGCTGATTCGAGCACCCTCTTGGCGGCCGATCCAGTTGCGCTGGATCTCGCGGACGCCCTCGGGCCACCCCTCGAGGTCGTCAAGGCCGTCGGAGAGCTCCTCGGCGTAGTCGGTGATCGTGAAGAACCATTGGTCAAGTTCACGCCGGCCGACCGGCGTTTCGCAGCGCCAGCAGACCCGCTCACCGTCGCTGCTCGCGGCATCGCCACTCGCCTGATCCGAGGACTCGCGATCGACGACCTGCGCGTCGGCTAGCACCGTCTCGCAGTCGGGACACCAGTTGACCGTCGCCGCCTCGTACTCGACGAGCCCGGCCTCGTAGAGGCGCTCGAACAGCCACTGGTTCCACCGGTAGTACTCCGGCTCGCAGGTGGTGACCTCTCGAGACCAGTCGTAGCCAAAGCCCATGGTCTCGAGTTCCTCGCGCATGCGCCGGATACAGGCCTGCGTCCAGGACTCGGGATCGGTCTTGCGCTCGACGGCCGCGTTTTCGGCGGGGAGGCCGAACGCGTCCCATCCCATCGGATGGAGCACGTCGTCGCCTTGCATGCGACGATAGCGCGAGTAGGCGTCTGTGATCGCGTAGTTGCGGACGTGCCCCATGTGGAGCGTGCCGGACGTGTAGGGAAACATGCCGAGGACGTACGTTGGATTCTCGGCGTCGGGATCGAGCGCGTAGACATCGTCGCGCTCCCAGACGTACTGCCAAAACTCCTGTACCTGCGCGTGATCGTAGTGACTCGTCATTGTCGGCGAGGTCCGTTGTTCCCACTCGGTGGGCCGGCTATATCATTGTTCGGCCGCGCGACGCGGCCTGTGGGCCGCGATTAACAAAGCCGATCGGCCGTTTACGCTCGCAGCGTCAAATGTCTCGCGTTCGCGACGACCACCCATCGGCGGTTGCACTGCTCGTGACCATCGTTGCCGTCTTGCTCACATTCGGGGCGCTCGTGTCGATGTTCGCCCCAGAACTGACGGCCAGCGATCCCACCGCTTCCCCCATATCGGACGGAAATGAGACGTCGGTCAATCGATCGAATACGACGCCCGACGATCGCGCGACCGCTTCGGCCGGCGATGCCGGAACCAGCCTCGATGCGACATCGAACGGCGGTGATTCCGGCGAATCGACGGCCGAAACGGCCGCGGACGGCACTGACGCGACCGCAGTCGCTATCGGTGGCGAGCCGTCCAACAATCCTGAGGAGGCGGGCGACATGCCGGCCGAGGAAGCGGCCGCCGACGAGCCGTCCTTGACCGACGATGAAGACGACGTCGATCCCCTCGAGTGGGCGCTCGCGGAGGCCGGACTGGCAGACGACGAGGACGGATCGGCCGAGCGCAACCCGGACGATCCAGACGAGGGTGAAGACGAGGACGACGAACGTGGACCGCCCGAAGACGCAGGACCACCCGAAGACGCAGGGCCGCCCGAGGATACAGGGCCGTTCGACGATAACGACGGGCCGCTCAACAACTGAGAGCGAGTTCGATTCGGCACTCGAGACCTCGCCGATCGTGACCGTGTTCGAATCCGACGGACGGTGGTCTCCTTCTCCAATGGCGTCGAAGGCACATCCATGACGACCACTGCACTCGTAACCGGCTGTTCGTCCGGTATCGGCTACGAAACGGCTCGTGCGCTGTTGGCCGCGGACTGGCGCGTCTATGCGACCGCCCGCGACCGCGACCGAGATGGCCTCGAGAACCTCGCCGATCGCGGGGCTGACATCGCGGCGCTAGATCTGACCGAACCCGATGACATCGATCGCGTCGTCTCGCGGATCCGCGAGGAGGCCGGCGGCATCGACTGCCTCGTCAACAACGCGGGCTACGGCCAGTTCGGACCCGTCGGTGACGTACCGACGATCCTGCTCGAGCGCCAGTTTGCCGTCCACTGTTTCGGCCCACACCGGTTGATTCGGGCGGTGCTGCCGGGAATGCGCAGACGCGGACGTGGGCGAATCGTCACCGTCACCAGCGCCGCGGACCGGCTCGCACTGGCCGGCATCGGCGGCTACACCGCCTCGAAGTGGGCGATGGCGAGTCTGAGCGACGCGCTCAGACAGGAACTGTCCGATACCGACATCGAGGTCGTCGTCGTCCAACCCGGGATCGTGAACACGCCGTTTTACGACCGAGCCGTTCGAGCGGTCGACGACGCGGCCGCGACCGCGCGGGACGCGGCGCGATCAGATCCCGACGTGACCGCGGCGGAGCGGAACGTGACCGTCGTCCAACCCGATCACTACACCGACCTCTACCGCGTCCTCCGACGGCTCCGCGCCGTCGAGGGAAGCGGGCCGCTCGTCAACGAACCCGAACGGGTTGCGTCGACGGTCCGCGAGGCCGCAACCGCCCGGAATCCCGACACGCACTACCGCGTCGGTCCGATACCGCTCCTCGGCTCGCTGTACGGAACGCTCGTTCCCGCCGCGATCCGCGATCGCCTCACGCGCCTTGGAGTTCGGGTCGCTGCGAGCGAACCCGTTCTTGACCTGCTCGAGCGACGTATGGCCGACGCAGAGTCAGAGCGGTATCCGCGCCGGTGACACGGCACTGAAAAAATGCGACTCGATCGTGGCTACCGCGTGCCGGCAGCCGTTCCGGTACGAACGTCTCGACCGCCGGCATACGCGATGTACGCCGAGAGTACGGCGGCGACGAGCCCCGAGACGATGTTGCTCCAAATCAGTCCGATCCCGGCGGCCTCGAGGGCGTCCATCGCGAACTGGCCGTCGATGGCCCACTGTGAAACGGCGATCCACAGTGCGAGAAGGGCGACAAGCGACATGACGCCGGTGCTCGTCGGGTGAGCGTTGCTGATCCGGTAGTAGTTGTACCCCGCAAGCAGGAAGATCGCACCGCCGATCAGTACGTTGTTCCACAGCATGGCCGGTTCCTGCTCGTAGACGAATGGCGAGACGGCGATCCAGAGGCCGATCAGGGAAACGAACCCGCTCAGCCACTTTCGCCCCGCCGCGTCGTCGTCACGGGTGCGCGATTCACCGCTTACTGGCTCGTTCGTCGTGGACTCGCTCATGGGTCTCTCGGTTGTCGGTACCGTGCGAGGACGCAAAAAGCGAGACGACTGTTCCAGCCGTGCGCCGGAAATCCGCCGGGAAACCGGTCTGGACGGCGATCGGTCAACGGAGAGGTGGGGACGACCAAACTCCCGTTTCGGCGCTCCAATGGATGACTGGCGAATGGCCACCCGATCCGGTAATCGGACGTTACGACATAGACAGTCGAGGGAAAAACCATCCGGGTGTGACGGCGTACCGGAACCGCTTCGACCGACCGAGGACGCGTGATTGGCCGCCGCTCGCCCAGCCGCGTTCCGTCACTTCGTCACGGTCCTCGAGCGGAGAACGACGGACGGAATGCATCGCCCTCGGCCGTACTCGGTCCCGAACTCCCCGCAGTGATTTCACGCGTTGAAACGATTTTATCGTCCGTATAGTGAACCGCCGAACGACGAAATTATCGCGCAATGAAACTACTTGCAACGACCGTTCGGAGACAGTACGGCCCGCGGAGTCCCACTGTTCTCTGCCCGGAACCGTCTTTTCACGGCCCAGTAAGGGCGTCCGAGACAGCCACAATCGGGTGTACCGATCCGGTCGGCCGGTCTGCTACTGCTCGAGCGAATCCGGCGGTGGCGACCGACACCGAGATGACGAGCGCGTAACGATCAGCACGACGATCGATTCCGACTACTGATACAATGCGTCGCAATGTCCGACGACAGCAGACGAAAACGCGATCGATCCAACGGGGCGTCCAGCTTTTGCTCATCGTCAGCGGAGTCGCCTTCCTGCTGGCCGGGTTGGTACTCGCCGCAAGCGGTGCCTCCGTCAGCAGCGCGTTCGGGGCGGTTAACGACAGACTGGACGGTTCGGATCAACCGGCCGATGACGGTGCCGGATCGGCCGGCGGAGACACCGCAGGCGGCAACGAATCGGCCGGAACCGGCAATGGAACCGACAATAGCGGGGGAAACAGCGATACCGATAACGGTGGAACCGACAATGGCGGGGGAAACAGCGGTACCGATAGCGGCGGAACCGACAGCGGTGACACTGACAACGGCGACACGACCGACGATGAAACGCACACGCTGACGGCAGTCGTGGAAACCCAGGACGGCCAACCGCTTGACAACGCGACCGTCACCCTCGATCACGGGGACGGCTCGAGTCAACAGCAGGGCGTCGACGATGATGGTGAGGTCGAATTCGATCGCGAGAACGGCCAATATACGATCACCGCGACCGCGGACGGGTACAAAACCAGCGAGCAGACCGTCCAACTCGACGGGAACGACAAGACGGTCACGCTGACCCTGACGAAGCAAAGCAACACCGGCGGCGGTAACAACAGCGGTGGCAGTAACGACGATGGAACTCACTCGCTGGCGGTGACAGTGACGTCCCAAAACGGGTCGTCGCTCACCAACGCAACTGTCGAACTCCGGGACGAATCGGGTCTCTTCGGCTCGAGCGAGACGAAATCTGTCGGTCAAAACGGAACGGCCGTCTTCGAGCGAGAGAACGGTGAGTACACGGCCATCGCGAAAGCGGATGGATACGAGACCGAGCGACAGACCGTCCGCCTCGACGGATCGGACAAATCGATCACGCTGCAACTCAGCGCACGCAACGGGTGACGCCGGCCCGCCGCGAGGCTGACCGGTTTCTGTTTCTGTTCGGCTGACCGAGAGGCGGCCGTCTCGTCGCACCGTCTTGCAGTTCATTGCTGACTGTCTGAACCGGTGTGAGAAGATGCACTCCGACGGGATGATAGAGGAAAGTGCGCGCATGCGAGGGCTGTCAGTCACGGAGCGACCGACGGCACTGCCGGATGACAACGACGACTCCGCGCCGCTCGATCGGTATGACACTGTAGTAGATCCGGGAGACGCATCCGAGACGCGATGCGTCTCACTGATTGCACTCGGTGCAGGGATCGAGACGGGCATGCTGAGTACAGAGATGCGATACGCTTCTCGCAGCGCTCACCGGCCGAGAGCGGACGCCGTTGATCGACGGCCGATACGTGGTCGACGGACCGGTGACAGTACACTACTCGGACAACGGATGGACGTACTGACGCGGAACGAAGCACTCGCTCGCGGGAGGACAGACGACGCGTCGAAAAGGCGTTACGCGGTAGTCAGAACGCTCATTCGACCGTCACGCTTTTCGCGAGGTTGCGCGGCTTGTCGATCGGCCGCTCGAGCAACTTTGCGGCGTGGTAGGAGAGCAGTTGCAACTGGACGTTCGCGAGCAGGCCCGCCCAGACGGGATGGGTGTCGGGAATCGACAGATGCGCGTCGGCGACATCGACGAGGGAGTGCTCGTCCGGGCCGACGGCGACGATCGGTGCGCCGCGAGACTGGGCCTCGATTGCGTTCGTCTTCGTCTTTTCGTCGTCGCTGCTCGTGTAGACCGCAAACAGCGGCGTCTCCTCGGTGACGAGCGCGAGCGGGCCGTGTTTGAGCTCGCCGGCGGCAAAGCCCTCGGCGTGTTCGTAGGTGATTTCCTTGAACTTCAGCGCACCTTCGAGTGCGACCGAGCGGCCGAGCCCGTTCCCAATGAAGAAGAACGACTCGCTGTCGATCGTCTCGCGGGCGAGCGATTCGGCCGCGCTCGTCTCGAGGACGGTCTCGACGTGCTCCGGGAGGTCCGCGAGCGTCTCGAGCATCGCTTCCTGATCCTCGGCAGGAGTCGCATCGGGCGCGTCCCCGGCGATCCGCTGGGTGAGCAACGCGAGCGTGACCGCCTGCGAGGAGTAGGTCTTGGTCGCGGCGACGCCGACCTCGGGGCCGGCGCGGATGTAGACGGCGTCGTCGGCCTCGCGCGCCGCCGTCGAGCCGACGACGTTGGTGACGGCGAGTGTCCGTGCGCCGCGGTCTGCTGCCTCTCGGAGGGCGTCGAGGGTGTCGGCGGTCTCGCCGCTTTGCGTGACCGCAACGGTGAGCGTGTTCTCGTCGACCGGGCCGGACGTGTATCCGTACTCGCTCGCTCGGAGGACCTCCGTGCGAACGCCGGCGGCGCGCAGTAGCTGGCCGCCGTACAGCGCAGCGTGGTACGAAGTGCCACAGGCGACGAACTGGATCGATTCGACGTCCGTGAACGAACCGGCGGGGAGGGTATCGAAGGAGACGTCGCCGCCCTCGACGCGGCCCTCGATCGTGTTAGCGAGCGACGTCGGCTGGTTGTTGATCTCCTTGAGCATGTAGTGATCGTACTCGCCTTTCCCCGCGTCTTCCGGATCCCAGTCGACGGTATCGATCTGGCGCTCGAGTGGCGTCCCGTCGAGATCGGTGATCTGATAGGAGTCCGGCTCGAGGACGACCAGATCGCCGTCCTCGAGGTAGATCACTTCGTCGGTGTGATCGAGGAACGCCGGCACGTCGCTGGCGAGGAACCACTCTTCGTCGTCGATGCCGAGGACGAGCGGCGATCCCTTCCGGGCGGCGTAGACCGCCTCTTCGCCGTCGACGATGGCGGCGATCGCGTAGCTACCCTCGAGCGTGTCGACGGCCCGGCGGACCGCCAGTTCGGTGTCACCGGTCTCGTCCCGGAACTCGTCGATGAGGTGGGGGATGACTTCCGTATCGGTGTCGCTCTCGAACTCGTGACCCTTCGCCCGGAGGTCAGCCTTGAGCTCGTCGTAGTTGTCGATGACGCCGTTGTGGACGACGGCGACGTCACCCGCCGTGTCAGTATGTGGGTGAGCGTTCTCGTCGGTCGGCGGCCCGTGGGTGCTCCAGCGGGTGTGGCCGATCCCCATGTTGCCGTGTGGCTGGGCGGGCAGCGCCGACTTGAGTTCGGACACCTCGCCCGAACACTTGTGGACCTTGACGCCGGAGCCGTTCTGGACGGCGATCCCCGCCGAGTCGTAGCCTCGGTACTCGAGGTTCTCGAGACCGGAGAGGAGCGTCTCAGCCGCGTTTCCGTGCCCGATTCGAGCAATAATTCCACACATCAGCCGGTCACCTCCGTTCGACTGACTACCGTCGGCCGTCGGTCGCCGCGCAGTCGGCGTCCGATGGCGGAATCGAGCGTTACATCGGAGGTGTCGAGTCGGCACGAGACCGCTGCCAGGGCAGTGCTGTTCCGTATCATTGGTATCACCGACCCGATCCGTCATCGGTGCCGACGGACCGGCGTCACTCCAATCACATGCAACAGCAGGCATTACTATACGACGAGTAAGACGGTACCGGGAATACGACGGGCAATAGCGACTGTCTAAGTCGGTGTTCGTTGTCACAATACGGTCTGTCCGTCTCCGACGCCCGCTCGTCGGTCCGTCCAAACGGAACGGTTTCGTTCGACCGAACATTCCACAACCGTTTCGAAACGGGTGCCTACCGGACGTGTGCTGACGATATCGGTATCATCCGAGGCCACCGCATAACTCGGACGCTTCGCATTTCGTACGGACTGAGAAACGACGGCCGTCGTCGCTCGGCCGTGCCGCCTTCCGAGCCGTTCGGACGAGTGATAACAGACTCCCGAGCCGTTCGGACGGCTAGTGCCAACTGTGTCAGGAGTGGGTGCGTGATTGCGGGAGCGGATTCTCGATCTCGTCCGACTGCGCTTCGTCGGTGGGCGTTCGATCGGCCAGACTGATGACGTTCTCCCGGCCGACCGATTGCTTCTCGATCGTCCCGTCGGAGTGCATCTGCGAACAGATTCGGCTGACCTTCGATTTCGACCAGCCGGTCTCTTCGGCGATTCGATGCTGGCGGATACGACCGTGGTTCGCGACGAGTAGCCGGACCACCTTCCCTTCGTCGCTCAGCAGTGTCGGTGGTGTTTCGGGTGAGAGATACGACTCGTACGCTCGGTGATCGTCGGTGTGTTCGCGGTTCGATTCGCCGTCGTCACCTGCCGCAGTCACCAGCGGGAGCGACGAAAGCCCGACGTTACGGGTCGATGCGACCTCGGCCAGTCGGAACCCGACGAGCCCGCTGATTAGCAGGAAGAGAACCACGATCAGGGCTGCTTCCCAGAACGACGCCGTACGAAGCAGTTGTATGATGGACAACAGTCCACCGGAGCGATCGCCCATCCGCAGTACGAGCGCTTCCGATGTAGTCGCATGGACATCGTGATGAGCTAGCAAAGCCGGGCCGCCGCTCGAGCTGGTGGTGGAAATCGATGCGAGCTGGGCTCCGACTTCGATCTGGGGCGTGGACACCATGATTCGCGGTTCTTCTGCAGTCGGTGCGTGATCGAGCCACAAATCATCGTGGACTCGCCGACCGCATCGGAGATCAAACTCATGGGACCTTCATTATAGAGTCGTACAGGACCGTTTAGCGATGGTATAAGCGACCGCACCGTCGATACGTTTCTCGGCGGATATCTGCCAATAGCGCGCTCGACCGCCGGTTTCAGTCCGTTGACGCTCTCGCATTCGTTTATTCGCGGTATAGTAAACCCCGAACGGTGACTCGCGAATACCACGGCACGGCCGCGATTGCGGATATACCAATTCCGAACGGTCCCGTCGCACGCCGTGTGCGACAGACCAGCGACACTATCACCCATGACCTCGATAATCAGCGACACGGAGACGCGAGCGGACGACCGAGAGAGCGACCGCCACGTACGAGACGACCGCGGTGAGGGAACGGCCCTCGAGCGCACGGACGTCTCGACGCGTTCGGCGACGATCTGCGTCGTCGGACTCGGATACGTCGGACTCCCGCTCGCGGTCGGGTTCGCACAGTCGAGCTACCGCGTGATCGGATACGATATCGACGAGACGACGGTAGAGCGACTGCAGGCGGGCACCGACACGACCGGTGATCTCTCCGACGAGGCGGTTCGAAACGACGACATCTCGTACACGACAAACGCCGGCGCGATCGGCGAAGCGGATTACGTCATCATCACCGTTCCGACGCCGATCGACGACGACGACCGACCGAACCTCGAGTACGTCGAAAGTGCGGCGACCACCGTCGGTTCGAAGATGGACCCTGGGACGACGGTCGTCCTCGAGTCGACCGTCTATCCGGGTTCGACGCGGGAGGTCCTCGTGCCGGCGCTCGAGGAGGCATCCGATCTGACCGCGGGCGAGGACTTCTTCGTCGGCTACTCGCCGGAACGGGCCACGCCGGCCGACGAGCAACACGGCCTCGAAGACGTCGTCAAGGTCGTCAGCGCGCAAAACGAGACGGTACTCGAGGACGTGGCGACGCTGTACGAATCGGTCGTCGACGCGGGTGTCCACCGCGCTCCGTCGATCGAGGTCGCCGAAGCCTGTAAGGTCATCGAGAACATCCAGCGCGACGTCAACATCGCGCTCGTCAACGAGCTGTCGATGGCCTTCGAACGGATGGGACTGGACACCCAGGAGGTGCTCGAGGCGGCGGAAACGAAATGGAACTTCCACGGGTACCGGCCGGGACTCGTCGGCGGACACTGCATCCCGGTCGATCCGTACTTCTTCGCACACCAAGCGAAGCGAGCGGGTGCCGACCCGGACCTGATACGCACGAGTCGGAAGGTAAACGAGTCGATGCCGGGACACGTCGCCGAGTTGACGATAAAGGCGCTCAATCAGTGTCAGAAGACGCTGGGAGAGAGCCGTGTGCTCGTGCTCGGGCTGGCCTACAAGTCGGACGTCGGTGACATCCGAAGCTCGAAAGTCGCCGACGTTGTCGATCACCTCCGCGAGTTCGAAATCGACGTCGCGGGCTACGATCCGCACGCGGAAGACGACGCGATCCGGAGATCGTGCGATATCGACGTTCAGGAATCGCTCTCGTTCGACGGGTTCGACGCCGTCCTCCTCACGACCGCGCACTCGGCGTTCGAGGACATCGACCTCGACGACGTCGCAGTGGCCCTCGACGACGACGCCGCGCTGGTCGACGTCGCGGGCGCGTTCGAACCGGAAGACGCAGCCGACGCCGACCTCGTCTACCGCAGCTTATAATGTATCGACGACACACGATCGGCGTGATCGTTCCGGCGTACAACGAGGGCGGACGCATCGGTGACGTCCTCGCGACGATGCCGGACTTCGTCGACCGCATCTACGCCGTCGACGACCGCTCGACCGACGATACCTGGGAGATCATCCAATCCTACGCGGCCACCTCGACGCGGGCGACCGCCGAATCCGCCGCGGTCGATGCATCCCAAAGCGGCGGCGAGCGGATCCACGCGTCCCTTCCGGACGGCGGCGCAGTCGTCGGCTCGGAGATCGTCCCCATTCGCCACGCGGAAAATCAGGGTGCCGGCGGCGCACTCCGAACAGGGTACGTTCACGCACGCGACGACGGCGTCGATATCGCGGTCACGATGGACGCCGACGGCCAGATGGACCCCGATCAGCTGCCGAAACTGCTGGATCCGATCGTGGACGGCGACGCCGACTACACGAAGGGCAACCGGCTCGCCGATCGGCCCTCTCGCCGAGAGATGCCGCCGTTTCGGCTGTTCGGTAACTGGCTGCTGACTCAACTCACGAAGATCGCCAGCGGCTACTGGCGGCTACAGGATCCCCAAAACGGATACACCGCAATCTCACACGAGGCGCTGTCGGCGATCGACATCGAGTCGCTTCCGGACGATCACGATTACCCCAACGACCTGCTCGTTCGATTGAACGTCGCCGGAATGCGCGTCGCCGACGTCTCGATGCCGGCCGTCTACGACGACGAGGAGAGTACGATCCGGTATTCGACGTTCGTCCCAGCCACCTCGATCACGCTGCTCCGTGGCTTCTGTCGCCGGATGTGGGCGCGGTTCGCCGCCGACCGACTCCACCCCGCCGTGCTCTGTTATGCGGCGGGAATCGCCGCGCTAATCGGGGCCGCCTCGATCGCGGTCGTCGGCGGTGCAAACGCGATCAGCGGCGATCCGTCCGTGCGCGAACCGATCGCGGCCGCGTTCGCGTTCCTCGCCGGAGCCGGATTCCTGCTGGTCGCGATGCGCGTCGACGCACGAGACAACGCCGGACTGGGGGTGCGTCGCTGATGCGCGTTATCGTCACGATCCAGCACCCTGGCCACGTGCACTTCTTCAAGCACGCGATTCGCACGCTCGAGTCACAGGGCCACGACCTCCACGTCTTCGCGCGCGAGAACGAAGTGACGGTCGAGCTCCTCGAGCGCGCCGGGATCGACCACGAGGTACTGGCCGGCGAGTCGAGTTCGCTGGTTTCTCTGGCGGCGGTGCAGGCGACCTACGAGGCACGGCTTCTGCGTCGCGCGCGGCGGATCGATCCGGACGTGATCGCAGCAATCGGCGGCGTCGCCGCGGCCCACGTCGCGTCGGTCGTCGGCGCGACGAGCGTCGTCTTCTACGACACTGAACATGCCACGCTGATCAAGAAGCTCGCGTACCCGTTCGCCGACGTCGTCTGTACGCCGGAGTGCTATCAGGGAGACGTTGGCTCCAAGCAGATCACGTACCCTGGCTATCACGAGCTCGCGTACCTGCATCCCGATCGGTTCGAGCCCAATCCCAGCGTCCTCGACGACGCCGGCCTCGAGCCGGACGACACCATCGTCGTGATGCGACTGAGCAGCTGGGACTCCTCGCACGACGTCGGCCAGGGCGGATTCGATGACCCTGTCGACGTCGTCGGTCGGCTCGAAGACGCCGGCGCGACGGTCCTGCTTACGTCGGAAGTCGACCTTCCGCCCGAACTCGAGACCTACCGGTACACGCTGGCACCAGATCGGATGCACGATCTGCTCGCCTACGCCGACTGTTTCGTCGGCGAGGGGGCAACGATGGCCGCCGAAGCGGCGGTGCTCGGAACGCCGGCGGTGTACGTCAACTCACTCTCGCTTGGCTACGTGTCCGAACTCGCCGACGAGTACGGGCTCGTGTTCAGCTATAACGGCGACGATCGCCACGCCAAGTCGCTCGAACGAGCGGTCTCGATCGTCGAAACCGACGATCCATCGACGTGGCGACGGCGACGCGACCGACTGCTCGCCGATCGAGTCGACGTGACCGACGTCATCGTCCGCGAGGTCGAAACGGCCGGGTCCGATACCGATCCGGACCGGTCGGCACTCACGCCGAATCCAGGCTAACCATGCACGTCCTTCATCTCATCACTTCCACGCGATCGTTCTTCGAACAGCAAGTCGCGGTCCTCGAGGATCGCGGCGTCGAGTGTACCGTCATCGGCGTTCCCGGCGAGTACAGCGCCGATTCTCCGCGGACGCCGCTAGATTACCTGCGGTTTTACCCGCAAGTGCTCTCGCACGTGGTCTCGGACGACTACGACCTCGTCCACGGCCACTACGGTCTCGTCGCGCCATTTGCGCTCGCCCAGCCAACTCGTCCGGTCGTGTTGAGCCTGTGGGGGACGGACCTGATGAGCGATATGGGGTGGCTCCGCCGGATCAGCCGGTACGGCGCTCGGTTCGCGGACGCGACCGTCGTCCCGAGCCCGGCCATGTCCCGCGAACTCGACGCCGAGCACGTGGAGATTCCGTTCGGCGTCGACACGACGCAGTTCAGACCGATCCCCCGCGAGAAAGCCCGCGACCGGATCGGCTGGGACACCGACGCGCGGATCGCACTGTTCCCGTACGACCGAAGTCGATCCGTCAAGGACTTCCCGCGAGCCGAACGCGTCGTCGACCGTGCCGACACAGAGCTCGAGCTCCGGACGATCGACGACGTCCCCTACGACGAGATGCCCTATTACATGAACGCAAGCGACGTATTGCTCGTCACCTCGAGACGGGAGAGCGGGCCGATGGTCGTCAAAGAGGCCGCCGCCTGTAACGTCCCGATCGTCTCGACCGACGTCGGATTCGTCCGCGAGACGGTCGGCAACATCGACGACTGCATCGTCGGAACGACCGACGACGAGCTCGCCGCCGGCCTCGAGCGTATCCTCTGCGGCGATCGTCGGTCCGACGGGCGCGACGCGATCGACGGACTCGGGCTCGAGGCGATGGGCGATCGCCTGCTCGACGTGTATCGTCGCGTCCTCAACCGACCGAACGGAACGGTCCATCGCACGGGGGTCGGTCATGAAGTATAGCTCGCTGTCGGAGCTGCGGCCGCTGCGACTCGACACGGTCGCGGCGATCGGCGGGCTCTTGATTGCGCTGGTGTTGTTCCCGCTGCGATTGTTCGTCTCGCAGATCTATCTCAACACGGTGCCAATCGTCCTCGGCGTCGCGTGCGGACTGTACCTCCTTTCGCTGTATCAACAGGACCACGCGGAGGCGTTTCCGGCCTTACCTTCGCAAGTGACGATGGCCCTACCGGCCGTCGTACTGACCGGACTCGCCGGGCTCGTGGCGCTGACGGTGGTCCAGGGCGAGCGAACCCCGCTGTTCTTCGGAGCGGCGGGCATCGTGGGGACGCTCCTGCTCGCACAGATTCTCTTCGCGAGCGACCGCGACCTCCATCCCGGCCTTCTGGTGTTACAGATCGTCTGCTTCGCGATCGTCTTCCGGTTCACTGCACTGTACGCGACGCCCGGCTACGTCGGGATCGACATCTGGACTCACAGCGGGCTCGTAAAGTCGATCCTCTCCGAGCAGTCCCTCGGGGCGATTTCCCACGATAAGCACTACGGCTCGCCGTTCTATCACCTACTGGTCGCCGCCTCGTCGTTGCTGTACGATATCCCCGTTCGTGGCGCGTTGTACCTCTCGGTAGGGCTAGTGATGCCGCTCTCGGTGTTGCTCGTCTACGCGACCACGAACCTGCTCGTTTCGGCGCGGTGGGCCGTGCTGGCGACGGCGTTTTTCGCCTTTGCGGGCCACGTCACGCGGTGGGGAATGCACATCATCCCTACGAGCCTGGGACTGGTCTTTTTCCTCGGAGTGCTGTATGCATTACTCCGTGTGATGCGGATCGAGTACACGATACGTGACTTCTTCGTCCTCCTCTTGCTGAGCATCGCCGTCATCCTCACTCATCAGGTGTCGACGTTCATTATGCTCGTGTTGCTGCTCGCAGCGTTTCTTGCGCAGGTCACGTTCGTTTTCGGTCCGTTCGGACTTACACGGCTTGATACGAGCGTCTTCCGGACGAAGAAGCCGGTCAACCTCATCGGGCTCGTCGTCTTCAACTTCGGACTGACGATCTTCGTGTGGTCGCTGACACCGTACCAGCGGCAGTCGTTCCTGGCGACGGTGCTGAAATACTTCTCGGAAACGCTCAAGGAGAGCGCCGGGTTCCTCAACATCCAGAACAGTTCCTCGTCCGGAGGGGCGGCGGCAGCGGCCGAGAGCGCGATGACGCTGCTCGACCGAGTCGTCCCCTACGTGGACAAGGCCGGTTTCCTCTTGCTGCTCGGCGCGACGTTCGTCGGCTGCCTGTACGTCGTCCACAGGCGACGCGCCGAACAGTCGGTGTTTACGCTCCTGCTCGCGTCGGCCTTCATGCTCGTGTTCGTCCTCGCCTTGCCGATGTTCGGTATCCGGAATTTCATTCCGACGCGCTGGTTTGCCTTCCTGTATGCACCGATGGCCGTCCTCAGCGCGATCGGTCTGCGGACGCTTAGACGGAGCCTCACTCCACGGATCATCTTCGTCGTGCTGTTCTCGTTCATCCTCGTCTATCCCGGTGCGATGATGCTCACTGCTGAAAGCACCGCCGACAATCCGGTTTTCTCGGAGCACCACGAGCGCCTCGCGTACGACCAATCGGAGCTTGCGGCCGCGGACGCGGTCGGCGAACTGACCGGGTCGCCCAGCGGCTACGAGATTGGACGTGACCAGCATATCTACACCGATCACCCCTATCAGACGTTGATCGCCCGGACCGGGGCGTATCCGGCGACGGCGATGAATCCGGCGGTCGTTCCGCCCGACGGTCCTATGACGCACAACTACACGATCTATCGAACGAGGCAGTCGACCGTGGGATCGTACTTCAGAACCCCGTCCGGAAGCGCAGAGATGCAGAAGGTCTCTCGAGCACGGCTCTGTCGGCCCGAGCAAGCGACGGTCTATACGAACGGTGACGTGACGATGTGTACGCCCTCTCCGGCGACTATGACGTGATGACGTGGCCGTCCGCGTCGGAGTTTCGGTAGGAATGGATCGATCTCTGTCGTCACCGACGGTCTCGACTGATCGATTTTTCGACCCGCTGTGACCAACTCCGACAACAACAGTAGCAATTCGACGGTTCTTAGCTCCGGTCGCGTCTCCCCCGTCTCGAGACGACCGGCATCGATCGCTTTGGCCGACATTCCGTTCTACACGGGTGTCTCCCTCGTTTGGCAGCGGACGACATAGCGCCGCCTCGAGTCGACAAGGTGGCCTGCTCCGCTCCGCTCTCGAGTCTCGTACCGCCGCTAAGAAAACAGCGAGCCGCGTGCAGTCCCCCCAGCTCGAGCGAGCCGTCTCGCCGACCCTCCTGTCACTTCGGCCGCTCGAGTCCGTGCCGACGGCTCCCGGTCACTGTCGTCTCTGGTCGTAAGCTAGCCGCCAGATATCGGTGGCGACCGGTGCGCCGTCCGACAACCAGAGCGCCAGAACGGAAACGCCCAACAGCGCCTGAAACGCGACCTGTACCGTCAGCCCCTCCATCATGAGCAGATACACGTATCCGAGGAGGTATCGGACGACGTGGTCGGTGAAGCCACCGTCAGCGCCGGCCGGCGGCGATGCGATCGGCCAGAGAAGCATCCGGAAATCGATCACTTCGCCTCTGAGTATTCGACTGAGGACGTCAGCAGCAGGATGTGAGAGGTAAGCGATCGAGAAGGCACCGGCGAGCGATCGGGCGTCCCATCGATCGGCCACCGCGTACGCAACGAGGCAGATGACGGGCGCGACGATGATCGAATGGCCGATCGAGTAACCGGTCTCCGTGATCCCCAGGGACCAGGCGAGTGGCTTGTCGATCAGGTCGGGCAGCTGTGAGGCGATGGCGACGATGATCGTCTCGTGGGCCGACGGCGACCGTCGCAGGATCACGTTCGCCGTCAGCGAATACAGAACGTACGCGAACGCGAGGTGCTCCCACGGCCACATCTATCTATGACACCTCAATCGGGAGCCGAATGACGCGATAGGCGTTGTCGACGGTCGGCTCCGACGGCGGCTCGTCCTCGTAGAGCAACACTGCCAGCCGAAGGGATCCCCTGCGCATTGTCGGCGTGATGTTGAGTGACTGACGGTGTGAGCCACCGGCGGCAACCGTTGCCGTTTGTCTGGTCAGTTCGACCGACTCGTTGACGGTTGCAGTGTTACCGTCGTAGTTCACCCGCTGGAGCAAGACAACAGTCGTGTACGTCCGCTCTCCGTGCTCGCGGTTGGTAATCGTCAGCGGGAGTTGCTGGGACTCGCCCGCGGTGTAATTCGCGTCGTACATCGTTTCCATCCCGCCGGAGATATTCTGCGTGTCGACCGAGAGTTCCGTGAATCCGTCGTTCTGGGGTGGATTTGCGATGGCGAATCCGCCGCTTGCGAGCAACAGAACGACGCCGACTGTGATTGCCACGTTGTACGGTCGTGCGTTCGGTCGTCCGTACGGGCTCGGCCCTCGCTGAGCGAAGAACGGAGACACCGACGAAAGCGTAGGGACGAACCGTCTATCGGGCGAACAGCGGTATCGAGCCCCGGTCGCGACGAGCGCGAGGAGAATGGTGGCCACCGAGAGTCCGGAGAGTACCGGTTCGAGCGTCACTCCCCCAGGGGTTGCGCTCGCGAAAAGGGTGATCGCCGGAACGAGTGCAACACTAAAGACGACTGAGAGGATCGTCCGTTCGATCGCCTTGAGACCACCGCTGACCAGGAGAGGGTTACCGAGGCCGGTCTTCTCCTCGTCGAAGGAGCGATAGTCGTCGTTTGGCTCGTCCGGAAAGAGGGCGGAAACGAGCGCGTACCCCGGAAGAAAGAGGATGAGCGGAAGCGCGAGCGCGATCCGTCCAACGCCAGTCGCTCCGGATAGAATGCCGAAGGTGAGCGTGCCAGTCGCTGCGATGACGATCGCCAGGTCGAGAAACCACCAGTCGGTGTCGCTCATTCCGTCGATACTGGGTTCCCATGGCGGTTTATTATCGCCAGGATAAGCGCCCTGTCGAGTAGTCAGTCCGACGGTCGTCTGACGCCCATCTATAACGATCCCGACAACGGATTATCCCTTAGGGATTATCAACCGGCCAGGACCGTCACAGGAGCGTGAACGGTAGGAAATTCAGATTGAGTATTCAGAGTATAATGTTGGAGTTGTGGTGAAATAAACTTTGTATTGACTCCGGAGAAGGAGGCATAGAGGCCTCATAGATGGCGAAAATGCGGTATAAAAATGACTTGAAAACAAACCAACCTCCGTGAAAGGAGCGAAAAATCAGAATTAAGGGAATACACGGTTTCGATACTTTATTACCTCCTTCTGATTAGGGAAGACTGTGCAATGAACGCGGAATATATCAGCCCGGAAGAGAAGAATGAGCAGGCCGCGGACGACGATGCTCAGGACGCGGACACGGAAGCTGATTGCGCCTCCGAGGAGTCGGCGTTTTCGAAGGACGAAATCTTTCATCTCCTCCAAAACGAGCGCCGGCGGCTGGTGCTCCGCTATCTCCGGGGCACTGAAGGGCCCGTACGTATGCGCGATGTCGCAGAACAGGTCGCAGCGTGGGAACACAATACTACCGTCGAAGACCTCACGTCGACACAGCGCCAGCGCGTCTACATCCCGCTCTATCAGTCCCACCTCTCGAAGCTCGACGACGCGGGTCTGATCGAGTACCAGCAAAACCGCGGCATCGTCGAGCGAAAACCGCTCGCCGACCGCGTCGATCAGTACCTCGAGACGGATGTAGAGACCGAACCGACCGAGCAAGCGAGTTCGACCGACGCCGAGTGGGACGATTACTACGTCGCCACGATCGTCCTCTGTTATGCGATCCTGCTTGGCGCAGTGATCGAACTGCCGGTCGTCTCGTTCCTCTCTGGAATCAGTCTGAGCGCGGTCATCCTCTTCCTCTTTACCGTCCTCACCCTGAGCCGAGTCATCGACTAACGACGGACACCCACAGTAAATTCCGGCTCCGACCGACGGTACGAACGGATAGAACGTATTCTATCGTCAAACGATCGACGATCAGGCGATGAACACTGAAATCGTGACGAGTCCGACGGCGGCAAGCAGAAAGCCCAGGGAGAGTGCCGCTAACAGCGTACTCGAGAATCGATTGCCCTCGCTCGAGTGAGCGGGGCGTTCGACGAGGCCCTGTCCCTCATCGAATTCGATGGCCCCTGACGCGTCAAGCGCCGGAAGTCGGTCGCAGTGCAGTCGTTCGTGAACGGTTGCCCACGTTTCGATCGACGGTCGGGCCGGTTCGATCAGCGTATCGGTGACCTCATCGACGGTTACGGGCGTGTCCAGTTCGTCGATGACGGCCAGTAACCCAGCGTCCGATTCTGGAAGGAACGTCGCCGCCCGGCCATCGTCTTCGATGTCGTCCAGTGATTGTTCGTTCGGAGCGTGGATCAGCGTCACACCTGATCCGCTCTGTGATTCCTCGGACGACTCTTCAGTGGACCCGTCCGCTGAAGCGTGTAACCAGGACGGCGTCAGACGCATATTCCGCGCTAAAATCCGTTGGTATATAAGTATACTCATGGTTTACTCGTCGTAAACGGAATAAATTGCTGGTAATCGCTCGCTCGCTCGCAATAACCGCGGCCGGACCGCATTAACGATCCGTGACATCGGCCGAGATGAGTCGGTTACGCTGTGCAACAGCCGATTGCGGAGAACGCAACCAAGAAATCGGTCGCTCCCCCACGTCTGACCAGCGTTCGAGCCACCCGCGGAGGTCGACGAGACGAAGCTTGTGTCTGGCCGGCAGGTCGTGGACGTGCTCGAGGTCGCCCAGCAGACGGCGATCGAGGTCGTACCGGTCGAAGAGGGTCTTGCGGTCCGGCCACGGCGGTTCGAAGGAGGTGAGAAGTGGTGCCTTCCGGCGCACGAACCCCTCGATTTCGTTGAACAGCGTCGTATCGTACGGTCGATCCGGTGGCCTGTGTCGCAAGATGTCGGCGTCGATTCGCCGACACGCCCGGAGGAACGTGTCCGTCGTTCGGTATTCCGGAGGGGTTTGCAAGTGCCAATCGATCAGCTCGCGGTCCGTCGCCAGAAACGACGTCAGAAACCGATCCGAGAGGTGATCGTGAAACGGCATCGACGGCTGGTTCGCGATGCCACAGCAGGCGAGAGCGTTCTGGACCGTGTCCGCGCGCCACTGTCTCGCATCGAACTCGGCGGCGATCGCCTCCCTGACGAACCGCGCCGGATCCGCGTCGAACGACGTTCGATCGGTGAGTTCACGACTGGCCGCGGCGTCGTAGCCAAACTTCTTGAGGAGCACCTCGACGGGGTCCGGGTCGGACTCGAGTCGGCCGGTCGGGACGCGTTTGCCGAGGACGTCGACGGTCTTCCGCGCGGCGAAGTGGCCGCGAAAGAACGTATCACAGAGGAGTCCGTGGTACATCGTATCGACATCCATCTCGTCCGCGTAGCCGGCGTGGTGGATGTGCAGCGACTCCTTGATCCCGTGAGAGTGGCGCACCTTCGATTCGTCGGCGCGGAGGTAGCGCTCGTCCGGCTGAAAGGCCGTGTGGCCCATGTCGTACTGCTCGGCGAGACGTTTCGCGCCACGGACCTCTGCGGCGTCGGGTGCACCCACGGTGTAACTGTGGTCGATGTCGGTGAGTTGTGAAGGGATGATCCGCGAATCGTAGCCCGCCGAGAGCAACACACCCTTTCGGCCGGGCAGCACTGAGCGCCGTTGGAGCGCCCGCTCGAGCCGATCGGCGAGTTCGTCCACGACATCGAACTCTCGAGGGTCGTAGACGAACCGTTCGAGCGGATCGACTGCCGTCGGCGTGAGTCGGCTGTCGAGTGGCAACCGGTGTAGTTCGGTGACGGCCGTCTTTTCGCCGAGCGTCACCCCCAGGTGCATGAACTCGAGGATCGCGTCCCGGTGAAGTGTCGGGTCAGAAATCGTCCGTGCAATCGTCGCGGTATCGGTCCCGAAGACTCGGACCCCGGGCTCGTCGGTATAGAAACACTCGCGGGAGCGAACCGGGTCCGTGGCGACGAATGCGTCGCCGCCGGGCCCGGTGTCGAGAACGACCAGGTATGATCCGTTAAGTTCCTGCAGCGCCTCGCGTCCGTCAGCCTCGTACGACTCGAGAAGCCAGCGTGCGGCGTTCGACTCGTCGCCGGGAACGTACGATTCGCCCCATATCAGGCAACGGCCGTCGTCACCCGCGTAGGTGGCACTCCAGCCAGGAGTTCCGAGGTCCTCGTCTCTGATGCCGACCGTGACGGTCGATCCGGTAAGCACCGCGTCGAATTCATCGCGAGACCTGAACCGCTCGAACGTGTCGATACCGCCGAATACGCCAAATAATTCTCTGTTCATCGTCGACGACTTTCGCGGATGGCGTCCGCCCGTTCGTATCGAGCCGGCGAGCTCCGGACGGGCCCTCGTCTCACGGACGCCTCCGGTATCGTCCTCGGAGGTGCGTTCAATAACTATGCAACCGTTAAGCGTCAGCGCGGGCGTTACACGCCGTCTCGAGCCGCCGCCGCTGTGGCCTACCGTCTCCATAATAATAGGATCGCTGTCGGTAGCTTCGCCCCGCCAATGTCTCAGCAACGTGCTACGCGACGACGATTCCTCGCACTGGCGGGTGCGGCCGGACTCGTCGGTACGGCCGGTTGTACGGAACGACTCAAGTCTATGACCGGCCAGTCCGACGGGAATTCGTCGAACGACACGACAAACAATACGACGGACAAGCCAAACGGATCGTCAGTGCCGGGACTCGCAGACGGTGTTCCGGCGCTCGAGACCGAATTCGACAGCCGAGAGCGGTTTCGCCAGCCCGGCGAGTCCCTCGACAATTTCTCCGACCTTGAGCCCTGGACCGTCGAACAGGGAACGGGGGAGGCAGACACGGACGTCGTGTTCGACGGCAAGCAGAGTTTCCGACTGCAGTCGAACGGGAGCCAAAACATCCTCGCTCAACGGAACCTCGGAGGAAAGAGCCTCTCGGAGACGGACCTGTCGTTTGCGGTGCGGACGTCGACGCCAAACAGCATCGCAGTCAACCTGCGCATAGTCGACCAGTTCGGCAGCGATAAGATATACTCCCTCCGGCAGATCCGGTATCGGGATCCCGATATCGGCTGGTTCCGAGCGAGCCCCGGTGTCTTCCAGCAGAGCGAGTACGAACCCGCACTGGACCACCTCGATCGGCTCGAAGTTCACGTGCTCCACTCCATGCCGAAGGCGGAGGTCTGGATCGACGACCTGCGCACGCACGAAACGGCCGATCAGGGGTACGTCATGTTGAGTTGGGACGACGGAACGCTCGACTACTACGAGAAGGCCGCGCCGATGCACGACAAGTACGGGTTCTCGGCGGTGCAGGCCCCGGTGCCGCGATGGGTCGAACAAGGTCGCGACGGGAAAATGTCGCTCTCGGAACTCAAAGAACGCCAGAAGGCCGGCGATCAGATCGTCGTCCACGGGACCCACAACCCGATCGCCGAACTCGACGACGAATCGGCCATCGAGACCCGGCTGAAGCAGGACAAACGGTGGTTCATCGAGAACGGGTTTGAGGGCGCGAACTACATCGTCTATCCCCACAACAGCTTCGACAAGACGAGTCTCGAGCATACGACGAACTACCACTACTGCGGCGGCTTCAACCAGGCCGGTAACGTCAACACGACGAGCGTCTACGGCTTCGATCCGCTGGTGTTACCGCGGACGATCGGCCACGACCTCGAGATCGCGAAGCGAAGCGTCGATCTCGCCGCACAGCACAATCAGTGTACAATCCTGAATTTCCACTCCTTCGAGGTCAACAACACGATGCCCGAGGGCGACTACGAGACGCTGCTCGAGCACATCGACAGCGCCGATGTCAAGGTCATCACCTTCGACGACCTCTGGACGCTACGAGCGGGCGGCCGCTAAGTTCGGATCTCGAGACGTTCATTTCTCGGAGTTACTGTCTCTCCGTGGCCGTGGTCTCGTCTCAGCAGCCGGTCGAGAGCGTGGTCTCGTCGATGTCGGTCAACCCGGTATCATCGACGACGCGCAACGCGACCTGATACTCACCGCCGCCGTTCGGTCCAATCGTCACATCGATCGTCTCACCGGTCTTGTCGAACACGCCGTCCTTACCGACGCGCCACTCGTAGCGGACGATTTCGCCGTCCGGGTCACACGACCGCGACGCGTCGAGCGTGATCTGCCGGCCTGACTTGAGCGACGTCTTATCGATCCACGTCGGTAGCACCTGTAGGTTCGCGGTCGGTGCATTGCCGTCCGATGCATTACCGTCGGACGACTCGTCGCTGTCGTCGGCCCCGTTCTCATCGGTGGTGTTAGACTCGGGTTCCACCGGCTCCTCCGCGTCGACCGACTGCTGGGGCGGACTTCCGTTGAGCAAGAGTTCATCCTGAAAGAGCCGATCGACGATGGCCGTGTGCCATCGGACACGAGTCTCGAGGGCTACGTCGGAAAGGGTCTCCGCGAGGAACGCCTGGGCCCCCAGATCGCGAGCGGCCTTGTGCGTGAGCAGCCCGTTCGGCGCGGACTGCGGCGAGGAAAACGGCCCGAGCTGGAACGCGAGGTCGGGGTCATCGACGTAGTTTCTGGTGACGTAGTCGGCGGCGTCGGCGGCCGCGTCGGTGGCCGCTTCGCCCCCTGAGTGAAAGATCGCCTGTCCGACGCCGTCGACGGGATTGCCCGCATAGATCCCCGTCGATTCGTGGAGATCGATCAAGATATCGGGATCGTATTTCTCGACCACGTTCCAGATGGCGCGTGCAAGCGCCGTTCCCGGTGTCTCCCCCTCGGGGAACTGTCTGTTCAAGTTGTTGCCTGCTTCGTCGTTTCTGGTGCCCCGTTCGATTGCGACGGCGTTCGCCTTCGGTATCGTGACGAGCCTGCCGGCATCGATCGGCCAGTCGGCGATTTGCCCCGCGGCCGTATAGCCCGCGACCTCGTTCCCATGGACGCCACCGACGACAACGGCCGTCGGTCCTGCAGCGTCTGCAGTCGTCACGTACACCGTCGTCGCTTCGGCCGTCCCCTCGCGGATGACGAACGAATCCCGAGCGACGCTCCCATCGTCGCCTTGCGTCGATTCACCGACGACGCTGGTGGCACCAGCACCGGCAAGCGTCATCCCGGCTGTCCCGGCTAATACCGATCGTCGCGACAGTATATCGAGTCTCATTCCGTCCGTTCGGTCTGCGTCAGTCCGTTTTACTACAGATGTTATAACCGATGACAACGGAATCGTTTCGCTTCCGAAACGATCTATACCGACGCGACTCCAGCACTCAGATCGTTCCGAAGTAGAAATGGTTGAATTGTCTATGGGTCCGATCACCGAGCGAGCGCACGCCGGCCGACTAGGGTCGCGACGAGCGCGAACAGCAGCGTCCCGACGATCGGGCGAGGTCGCCGCCGAACGCCGACGCCCGCTACCCAACAAACGCCGGGGTACGCTCGCGGCGATACCGCGGCCGCTTGCAGATGCTGGAGCCCCTGTAGGAACCGTCCCTCCGCGAGATATCGCTTCGCGATAACCAGTTCGTGACTCGAGCGGATCTCGTACCCCGCGTTCTCGAAGCGCTCGACTTCGGAGTCGTACTCGGCGAGATACTGTTCGCTCGCGTTTTCAATCACGGCCGCTGGCGGGTAGCCGGTCTCGTCCCGGCGGACGAGCACCCCGTCGAGGTAGGCGAGCCGTCCGTGCTCGAGCACGCGGAGGCAGAACTCCGGATCCTGAAACCGGTCGAGATCCTCGTCGAAGCCACCGACGTCCCTGGCAACGGCCGTCCGGACGAGCAGCGTCGAGCCCGCCCCCGGCTGAACGTTGTCTGCGAGGATTTCGGCCATTAGTTCCTCGCCGCCCTCCCGCGTCGGCTCATCGTCTCGACTGGCGAGGACCGACGCGGCCGTCGTCCGGAGACGGCCGCTCGTGCCGGAGAGGTCGAACGCGGAATCACAATAGGCACCGACCCAATCGCTCGAGCGGCCCTCGAGGGCCGACAGTTGGCGCTCGAGCTTTTCGGGGTGCCACTCGTCGTCCGAGTCGAGAAAAGCGACGTACTCTCCGTTCGCGTGCTCGATACCGGTGTTCCGAGCGACGTTCGCACCCCGGTTGGTATCGTGCGTGATCGACCGGACTCGCGGATCCTCGTAGTCGGCCAGCACCGACTCGGTGTCGTCGGTCGAACCGTCGTCGACGACGACCACCTCGAGGTCGTCGATCGTCTGCTCGAGCGCGCTGTCGATCGCGCGCGGAAGCGTCGCAGCCCTGTTGTACGTCGGGATAATGACGCTGACCTGGGTCATGTCGCGAAGCTATCCGTCCGGACCGGATTATTATCGCGTGGGTAAGCGCCAGCGGCGACGACGCCGGCTGTGCCGGATCGACCGATCGATCGACGATGCGGTATCCGTGTGGCGAGCGGCGGCTCGGCAGGGCTAATAACTGTATAAGAAAGGTCGAATGGTTCATTGACGTGGCCGATGACGAAGCGAAATCGCCGATCGTTCGTGACCACAATTGCGACAGCCGGAACACTCGGACTCGCGGGCTGTTCTTCGAAAATGCGTAAGGGACGCGGTACGGACGGCGAACCGACTGCCTCTCAGACTCGGCCGCAGTCGAACGAGACCGACGACGGGACCAGTGCCGCAGCGCTTCCGTCTCTACCCGGGAAACAACTCGAGAACTTCGAATCCCTCGAGGAGTGGACCGCGATGATCGACGCCGGCAAACTGACGGCCGAGACCGACGACCCGTACGCGGGCTCGCAGTCGGCACACCTCTCGGCGGGCTCAAACACCGATTACACCGCCGCTTACACCGTCTCCGGTGAATGGGATCTCCGCGAGAAGAACCTCTCGATCGCGGTTCGGTTCACCGGTCGCGACCAGCTTCGTCTCACACTCGAGTTATACGCGCCGAACTCGCGCAACGTCTACGCCTTAGAGCGGACGCTAACCGGGCCGCGCGACCGATGGGTTCGCGTCGACTTTGGCACCGGCCAACTCGAGGGACAGCCCGATCTCGCGACCGTCAGCGGGCTTCGGGTGACTGCCCGCCGGCGCGGCGACAGATCCGGCGCGCTCAACTGCTCAGTCGACGACATCCGTGCCGTCGATCGGCCCAAGACGGGGAAGGTCATGTTCCTGTTCGACGGAACGCTCGAGAGCCACCGCGCGACCGCCTTCGAGCGGATGCAGTCGTACGGCTTCGCGGGCGTCGAGGCAGTCATCCCCGAAGCCGTCGGCGAGGGCGGGAGGCTCACGATCGACGAACTCACCGCACTCGACGACGCGGGCTGGGACATGGCGGCCCGGCCGCGGACCGGCGCGCACTTCCTCCACGAGTTCCCACCCGCTAGACAGAAAGGGATGATTCGGCAAACGAAGGCCTACCTCGAGAGCCGCGGCTTCGAGGACGGCGCGAAGCACTTCGTTACGCCCCGAAACATCCT
The DNA here is from genome assembly GCF_046097095.1 of Natrinema sp. 74. NCBI lineage: Archaea > Methanobacteriati > Methanobacteriota > Halobacteria > Halobacteriales > Natrialbaceae > Natrinema > Natrinema sp. 74. The sequence continues at coordinate 486,111 of NZ_CP175698.1, read as the reverse complement.
CAGTCCGACCGCTCACGACCTTCTCGAGGAGTACCACGAGCAGGCGTTTAGATTCGGCGGCGGTCCGAACGCACTACCGCTTACGGACCCGTATAACGTGGGCTTCTTCTCCGGTGCCGCCGGGGACGTGACGAAGCGGTACGTCGACTACGCCGCCGACTACGGCCAGCTCGCGGTGTTGAAGTTCGATTACTTCGGCGGCGAAAACGGCATCAGCGAGCGCGCGTTCGACGACGTTCTCGAGTACGTCGCGGAACGGGACGTCAATGTCGTGACCGCGACGGAGTTGTTAAACGGCTAGCGCGATACAGGACAATTTCAGCGGCCCATCGTCCGAACACCGACCCACGTGGACTCGAGTATCCGTTACGGCGTGACCGTCTGTATCTCGGGACGCAAGAGCCCGAACGCGAGCCCCGAAAGCAGCAGCGATAGGCCGGCGACAAACAGGAGGTGCTGTAACCAGTTACGGGACGGACCGCCGCGTTCCCCGCCGACGAGCCACGCGTAAACCACGTCCGCTTTCGCGCCGATCGGATCGGGAAACGCCGACAGCACCTCGAACAGTTCCGCCGGGTCGATCACACCGACGAGCAGGGCAAACGCCACGAAGATCACGAAGCCGGCGGGCGGGACGACTGCGAGTGCGAGCCACGAGTTCGAGATCGCAGTCGAGAGCGCGACGATCGGGACGGCTGCGAGGAGCGTCGTCAGGGCCGCACGCCCGAGTCGCGCGTCCGCAAGCGGATCGAAGCCGACGCGACGAGCGCTCCAGCAGTGGCAGACGAACATCGAGCCGTAGCCGACGCTGGTTGCGATGGCCGCACCGCCCATTCCGAATCGCGGGATGAGGGTGAGATTGAGCGCCAGGTTGACCACTGCCGCGACGCCGGTCGCGGCCACCGGATAGCGGAGCGCTCCCTTCCCCTGCGAAATCGCGAGGATCGGCCGCGCAAGCGAGAATCCGAGTGCTCCCGGAAGCAACAACAGCAGGGGCGTGATCGCCGGCTTTGCCTCAGCACCGAAGTAGATCGGGACGGCGACGTCCGCAAGCGCCGCGAGCCCGACCGCCATGACGGCGGTCAATAAGAACGTATAGCGCGTCGTCCGGGATGCGAGGTCCGAGATTTCTCTGAACCGGTTTTGCGACCACAGCTCCGACGTCGAGTGGACGAACACCGTCTGGATCGCCATCGGGACGAACCAGAGGAACTCGGCGATGGCCAGTGCCGCCCGATAGTTACCGACCACCGTGTCCGACCGGAAATGTTGGAGCATGATGATGTCGATATGGTACAGCGACATCATCAGGAACACTAACACGATGCTCATCGAGTTGAACGTGAGCAGTTGCGTCCGGGGAAACTGCTTCGGCGGGCGGCGAACCATAGACGACAGCGGTATCCGGCGGTGGACGAGCGTAAGTCCGATGACGGCGACGAGCACGCTCGCGACCAGCTGGCCCGCGAGCGCACCCATGACGCCGACGCCAGCGTAGGTCAGCGGAATCGCGACCACGACGAAGCCGACCTTTTGGACGATCTTCAGCGGTTCCGAATAGCGCTCGAGACCGAACCCCATGAGCGTCTTCCGGGCGTAGTCGCGAAACTGCGCCGTCACGACGAGTGCGGCGAGCACATAGAAATAGCCCGTCAGATTGGGTCCGAACGCGCGATCGACGAGTCCGAGCCACGTCGCGAGCACCAGCAGGAACGCGCCGAGGACGGCGAGGAGGACCGCCAGTCGGAAATAGAAGCCGACGACGTGTTCGCTCCAGTTCGCCGCGGTACGGTCCTCCGCGAGGAACTTCCGGACGCCGTCGGTGATCCCCGAACTAACGAAGATCATGTAGATCGCGAAGACCGAAAGCAGGAACGCATACTCACCGAACGCCGATGCGCCGAGGAATCGGTACAGCAGCGGCTTCGAGAGAATGGTGACGAAGAGCACGACGATTTTCGCGCTCACGACCGAGACGACACCGCTCGTGATACTCCTGTTCACGGTTTTCCCCTGATACGTTCGGGTCGACGATCGACGAACCCCATCGCCGACGCTCGCTCACCATCCGGCGGACTCACTGTACCGACACAGTGACATCCACAAGGCGTTATTATACGGAGATTAAACGGCTGAAGGTGAATTCCGGTGGAGGAGGGAGCGACCAGCGGGAAACCTCACTCGTAACCGCTCGAAGAAGATTACTCGTACGTGTTCGACCAGGTGGTGACGTCGCTCGCGCCGAAATCGCGGATGCCCTCGACCAGACGGTTCTCCTTGAAGGCCGGACTCGTCGACGAGGCGTACAGGCAGACGGCCTCCTGACCGCCAGTGGACTGGAGCACCGAATTGCGAACGAGCGTATTGGTGCCGATATCGAGGAACGGATACTGGCTAGCGCGCAGGTCGCTCTTGTAGACCGTCACCTCACTCGCCGTATTGACGATGGCGTTCCGATCGACGCCGCTGCGGCCGGGTTGTGCGACATCGATGTTGTTGAACCGGCAGTTGTCGCGTTCGCAGCGAATCCCATCGCGGAAGCCCTCCGCGTCGCCCGACTGGCCCGTGATCGTGAGGCCTTCGGCGAGGATCTGTTCGGTATTATCGCTGTCCTGAATCCAGAACGGATAGCCGCCCGCGGTCTCGTGGGTGACCGTTGTGTCGACGACCGTCACCCCCCCGCAGTTGGGCGAGAGCACGATCCCGTGGTTCACGTCGTCGCCGCGGAGTTCGATGCGAGTGTCCTCGATCCACGCACTCTCGCAGGTGTTCATCACCGAAACCGCGTGACTAGTCGCTTCGGGCGAGGAGTTCTCGACCGCCGCACCGTGGATCGTGATGTTCCGGCCGTTCTCGATCCGAATACCGCGTTGAGACCGGTCTTCCGGCCGCGTCGAATCGATCTCGACCGTCGGCCATCTGATCTCACTACCACGACCGCCGATCCGGACGTTCGCGCCGTTGCTGTTCTGATAGAGGCCGCCGTAGACGATTATCTTCCCACTCCCGGTGGCCGCATAGAGTCCGTTGTCCGGGAACGCGCCGAGCCAGCAGTGTTTGAACTCGAGGGTCCCCACGTTCTGATTCGCCACGATGCCGCTCGGCCCGCGCCAGCGGTCGCCCGCGGTCGGCGTGTCGTTGATCCACGCACCGCCATCCGGGGCGCGGAAGCGTTCGACGATCCCAGTGCCGTCTGAGTCGGTGATGTTGAACAGCCCCGGCCCCCAGGTACCGCTGTCGTGTTGCCCGTGGATCGTGATGTCCCGTACCTCGAGTCGGTCGGAGACGTTGGCCTCGATCGTCCTGATACCCGTATTGGAGGCCGTCTGATCGACGTCGAATCCCTCGAATCGGAGGCGGCCTCCGGGACTGTACGAGACGCCGAGACGAAAGAGTCGGTAGTTCGGTCCGGAGAAGTCGTAATAGTTTGCCGGGACCAGCGTCGCATTTTCCCCGACGACGCCGAAGTTTTCGAAGCCGGTGAACCGGAACTGCTCGTCCATGTAGTACCGACCCTCGGGAAAAACGAGTAGGGTGTCGTCGTCCCTAATTTCGTCGAGAACGGGCGTAATCGATTCGTCGCCGGAGTTATCTGCTCCCGCCTCGGTCACGTCCACGACGGTCGAATACTCGTCGTAGTACTGTCCATACGGTTCCGACGCCGCGCTCGCAGTCGATGTCAGCCCCATGCCGACGGCACACGCTGCGACGGTACCTTGTAAGAACCTGCGTCTCGATCCCGTTCCACTAGACGAATCGTCGAGCGGAGGCTGGCCGTCTCCCCTTCCGGCCGGCCGAGAGCCGCGAGAATCGCCTCGATTTGAGTGTTTCATACCACTTCGTTCCGACATTGAAATTCAATTTGTTTTGAGTAATGAGGAGGCCCAGTATCTATGGATTCGGATGGCAAGCTTTTAAGAGTGAACGTTGATCGCACCGTTCGAGTGTTCGTCAGTAGTAGTGAAAGTTATACTATTCTAATGAATATAGGATGATATCACGAAGTAGACGTGAGACGTATCACTACCCGGGAGCACGGAATTTGGTTCTGGAGACGCGCTAGTTTAGCGCCGGTGTGAATGATCAATGCCGAACAGGTCCGATGTTACATCAGATAACATGAGTCATCTCCGGCCGGAGCTATCCATGTTTAGCCGGCAGTCGATCGTTCTCGAGCGTCGCGGCGATCAGTTCGGAGATGGCGCGGCGGAGCCGCTGGGAGACCGCCGAATCGGAGACGCCGAGTCGGTCGGCGAGATCGTCTTGCGTGGCGTTCCGCGGGACCTGAAAGTAGCCCGCGTAGTACGCCATCGTGAGGATCTCGTGTTGCCGGTCGGTCAGGAAGTACGTCTGATCGTCCGACACCGATGAGTCGTATAGCTGCGTGATGCGAAACGAGATGTCACGGTCACGACAGTTGATCCGAAATGCAGAGAGCGCGTCGCGATCCGGGAGGTGGAGTCGCGTCACCCAGCCGTCGTCGTCGCTGGTGATCGTGAAGATGAACAACCCGTGTTCGGCACACCGAGCGGGGATGAGCTCGAGGTCAGTATCGACGACAACGCGGTAGATCACCCGGTTGTCGAACGTAGCGATGCGAGTCGGATCCGAAACGGTCGGATCAGCCGCCATCGCGGCCTCGAGCGTCGGGTAGTCATCGCCAAACGCCGAGACGAACTGTAGGCGTCGGTCGCCGTGTGTCGTCCCGTACTCGTACCTGAGGGTCACGTCGGACGAGCGCTCGATGGTCGGTACCAGCGGCAAGTCGTCGTGAGCCAGGTGAACTTCTGCGATGAATCCCATGCGATGTCGGACGTACCGTTCTCTCGGTGCGATCGGCCCATACTTATAGCGCGGCTAAGCGATGGTTGCAGCGACGCGAATCGGCCTCGTAACGGCGACTCAGTTCATATAGCCGAGATCGGCTAGCCGGTCTGTCACCGCCTCGTCGGTCGCCGGCCGCTGCTTGTCGTCGCCGTCGTACGCCGAATAGGAGATCGGGTCGATCGGATCGACGACGGGAACGACGCTGCCGTCCATGCGGTCGCTGTAGGGAATCCCCATCGCAGCCATGACCGTGGGGGCGACGTCGAAGAGGTGTGCCCGTTCGAGCGAGGCGTCCTCATCGATTCCCGCGCCCGTCGCGACGAAGACCCCGTCGAGTTTGTGGTTCCAAGGCTCGGTCGGGCCGAAGTAGTCGCCGTCGCCCAACTGCTCGGTGAGGGTGTGTTCGAAGTCAGCGGGGATCGTGACGATGTCGACGGTTGCGTCGATCTTATCGCCGTGGAAGTACTGTTCGCGCGGCGCGACCGTCTCGAAGAACGGCTCGCCGTCGGGCGTTTCGACGGCCTGAAGCCGTCGGATGAGGTCCTCGCGGAGCTGTTCGTACGCGTCCTGTCGAACGACGCCGTTCGGGTCGCGCCCCTCGAGGTTGATCCGGACCCCGAGTTCGGTCCGCGCGCGAACGTAGGCCGCCGACTCGGCGAAGTCGACCTGTTCGTTCGCCGTGCGTGTGACACCGCCCGGCGCGTACTTCCTCGCGAGCCCCGCCAGCCCGATCCGCTCGAGGGCCTTCCGAAGGCGGCGAGCGGTGATGCCGAACCGCGCCGCGACCGACGCCGCGCGTGCGACCGCACCCGGTTCCCAGGTGTCGACCTCTTCCCCTTCGCGGAGCCGCCGGCGCATCGGCGTCCACGACGGCATTCCTTTGCCGCCGGTCGTCGTCTCGAGGTAGCCCTCGTCGCGGAGGAACTCGTTGATTCGGAACTCGTAGCCGTCGTACGGCCCCATTCCGTGGTCGCTGACGAGGAAGACTCGGTCCGGATCACAGGCCTCGAGAATCTCACCGATCTGTTCGTCGGTCGCCTCGTAGACGCTGTCGACGTGTCGTTGCTCGCCGCTGAACTCGTGAAAGACGGTGTCCGTCTTCTGGAACTGGACGAACCCGAAGTCGGGCCGGAACTCGTCGACGAGGTAGCGAAACGCCTCGCCGCGCATCCGGACGAGATTCTCGTACTCCTCGATCTTCGCGTCGTCGGAGAGCGAGTCGTCGCCGCGCGTGTATCTCGGGTAGACGCGGTACTCACCGATCGCGTCGCGGACCTCGTCGAGCAGTCCCTTGGGATGGCACGGCGGGTCCTCCGGTCCGAGGAATCCTGGGATGACGGCACCGTCGAACTCGTCCGGCGGGTGGGTGACCGGCGCGTTAACGACGACGCTCGAGCGATCGTGTCGATCCAGCAGCGTCCACAGCGAGTGTTCGCGGACGTCGTCGTTGCTCGTCACGTGCCAGTCGTAGCCGTCGTAGCCGACGAAGCCGACGACGCCGTGTTTCCCGGGGTTGACGCCGGTGTAGATCGACGGCCAGGCGCTCGGCGTCCACGGCGGAATCTGTGACTCGAGCGGTGCGCTCACGCCTTCCGAGCAGAGCCGCTCGATGGTCGGAATCCGATCGGCATCGAACAGCCGCTCGAAAACGGGCAGACAGCCCGCGTCGATACCGATGAGAAGCGTGTCCAGTCCGTCCCCGTCACTCGCGGTCCGTTCGGTCAATTCAGTGTCATCACGGCGAAACGTCCGAGTCATCGTTTCATTGGTTCACGTATATCAGTCGATGGTCCCGTTCCGCTGTCGACGATTCGCGACAGCGGTGCGTTCGTTGCACCACGCTCTACGTCCGCCGAGCGCAACGAAACACTTCATTATCGATCCGTTAAACCGTCGTATCGTTCGGAATCGGCGGCCTTGGAGACTAACGGCCGAACGATCGGGAGCGTGTCGACGCCGCCCGTCGAACCCGATCACGGCCGATCCGGTGTGATCGTGTCGGCCTCCCGGCCGCCATCGTGGTCGGATTGGCGGCCCGCGTCCGATGCCGCTTCGATCGCTTGCTCGAGGACATCGACGGCCGCTGCTTCCAGTCGCTCGGCTCGCGACTCGTCTCGCGCCTCTGCCGTGACGCGGACGAGCGGTTCGGTGCCGCTTGCACGCACGAGGAACCAGCCGTCGTCGAGGTCGACGTAGACACCGTCGAGCGCGTCGACGTCGTCGTACCGTTTGCGGACCCGATCGTCGACCCGGTCCATCACGGCGGTTTTGTCCGCGACCTCGAGTGAGGTGCGGCGAATGGGATACGTTTCAACCCGTTCGACGAGCGCGGACAGCGGCCCCCGGTCGGCGACGAGTTCGACCAGCTTGCACGCGGCCAGCGGCCCGTCCGGACACGGGGTTTCGGTCGGCCAGATCCAGGCTCCGCTGGGTTCGCCCCCGAAGACGACGTCCGGGCGCGTAGTGCGGTCGGCCACGAAGCCGTCGCCGACCCGCGTTCGCGTCACCGACGCGCCGACGGCCGCCAGCGCGTCGTCGACGGCCATGCTGGTCCCGACCGGCGCGGCGACGGCGTCGCCGTCGCTTGCGGCCTCCCGGGCGAACAGCGCGAGTAGGACGTCTTTCGGGACGAACGTACCGGTCTCGTCGACGGCCTGCATCCGGTCGGCGTCGCCGTCGTGTGCGACCCCCAGGTCGGCGTCCGTCGCCGCGACGAGCGCCGAGAGCTCGGCGAGCGTCTCCCGCGTCGGCTCGCTCGGCCGACCGGGAAAGCTCCCGTCCTGTTGCCCGTTCAGCGTCGTGACATCGCAGCCGAGTTCCGAGAGGACGCGCGCGGTGATCCCGCCGGTCCCGTTGCCGATATCGACGACGACGCTCGGCGACTCCTGGAGCGACACTGACTCGCGCAGCGCCGCCGCGTGGCGATCCGTCGCGTCCGCAAGCGACTCGCTCGAGCCCTGGCCGTCCCATGCCTGCGGATCGTACTCGTCGCCGTCGATCCGCATGGCAATCGCCTCGAGTTGCTCGGGATCGAACGCTTTGCCCGACGCGTCCCAGAGTTTGATCCCGTTGTCCGGTGCGGGGTTGTGCGAGGCCGTGACGACGATTCCTGCGTCCGCGTTCGTCCGGGAAACGGTTCGCGCGATCGTCGGCGTCGCCGCGACGCCAGCCTCGAGCACGTCCGCACCGCACTCTCGGAGGCCGGCAGTGAGCGCGTCTATCAGCACCGCACCGCTCTCTCGAACGTCGCGTCCGACAACGACACGATCGTAGCCGTCCGACGCGACGGCGCGTCCGACCGAGAGCGCGAGAGCAGCCGTTACCTCCTCTCCGACGGGGCCGCGGATACCGCTGGTTCCGAACATAGCGACTATGGGCGATGACGCGGGGATTACTATGAAGTCATTAGAACGGAGACAACGGCGCGTTCTCGGAACACGGTCTCGAGCCAAAAACCGGCCGCAGAGTCGTCGACGAGCCTCGATCCGGTCGTCGAGCCCGTCCGAACTCGATCCAAGATAGCGGCATGGTTGTCCGACAGGCGTGAGTACGGGTACGTGTTGCTCGCTATCGAGTTTTTATGCGGGTACCGATCATTGCATCCACCGATGACAGACGCAGTCGAAGACTATCGGGAGACGACCGAGTCGGACGAGACGCGAGACGACGCCCACCTGGACGATATCGAGGAAGGTGCCGGTTGCACGGAGATCTGGGAGCACCTCGCCGAGAACCGATCTGAATAACGAGTACGCCATCGCGGCTATCTCGGTTCGAGCGATCACCCTCGCGGCCGTTCGACGAGGGGTTTATACCCGAAACGCCGGCATCTATCAGGGAGAGTCATGCAGACGACCGTCGGACGGGAGGCCGAGCGCGGGATTCGATACGCTATCGTCGCCGTGTTCGTCGTCGGCGTTCGCCGACGGAATCCGGGAGCCGTCGCGAACGCGGTCGTCGCCCTCGTCGCGACGTATCTACCCGGGATCGCTGAACGGCAGTACGACGTCGAGTTCCGGAACTGGCAGCGCATCTATCTCGAGAGCGCGATGCTTACACACGCCGTCGGCATGCTCGGCCCCTACGACGACGTCTGGTGGTGGGACCACCTCACGCACACCCACTCGGCGACGCTGCTCGGCGGGGCCGTCTTCGCCGTCGCTCGTCGTCGCGGCCGCGATCCCCGCCCGCGGGTCGTCGCGGTCGTCGCCTGTGGCGGCGTCTGCTGGGAGATCGGGGAGTACATCGTCCACACGGTCGCCGACCGGCTCGGCCTCGAGCCGCTGCTCGTCACCTACGGGCGGGTCGATACGCTGTTCGACCTCGTCTTCGATCTCGTCGGCGCGCTGTTAGTCCTCATGTTCGGCGACCGCGTCCTCGGCGACCTCGAGCCGGCCAATCGGTGACTGGCCACACCCGGTCGCGTCGAACCGGCGACGCTCGCCTCCGTTCGCGCTCAGTCGGATCGCCGGTCTTCGTCCGCGAGCGCGGCCCGTCGAAGCCGTTCACCTTTCTCGGTGCTGACCGTCAGGTCGGGCACCGTCGTCGGCTCGTCATCGTCGTCGATCGCGACGTAGACGAAGTACGATTCCGTCGTCCGCTCGCGCTCTCGCGTCCGCAGGTCCTCGCGCTCGGTAACCAACCTCACCTTCACGCTCGAGGTCCCCGCGTCATAGACGTAGGCAGTGATGTAGGCCGTATCGCCGACGGCGATCGATCGCTCGAAGTTCATGCTGTCGACGCGTGCGGTGACGCAGGTCTCGCCGGAAAAGCGCATCGCCGACATCGCCCCCACCTCGTCCATCCACTTCATGACGTTCCCGCCGTGGGCCGTCTCGAGCATGTTGGCATGGTTTGGCTGAACCAGTTCGCGGTTCTCGACGATCGTCTCCGTGAGATCCGTCATCGAGCGGTCTTTCCGCACGCCGGCAATCAGTCTTGCTTTCAGCGCCCGGTTTGGTGGCAATTCGGAGGCTCGAGCACTGAATCGGCTCGTCTGCCGACATCGGTTCGAACCGGTGCTCGTATCCAACGGTTCGTGGTCCGATACTGGTAAAAGTCGCCGCCGAGTTGATCGGGTAATGAGCGATGCAGGCGAGGCCGACGTGCCGGAGCCGCCAGCACCACCCGATCGCGACCGCGGCTCCGTCGAAGTCCTCGGAACGGCACACGTCTCGCAGGCGAGCGTCAACGAAGTGCGCAACACGATCGAACAGGAGCAACCGGACGTCGTCGCCGTCGAACTCGACGAAGGGCGCTACCGGCAGATGAAAGGCGGGACGCCCGACGACATCGAGGCAGAGGATCTCCTCTCGGGGAACACGGTCTTCCAGTTTCTGGCCTACTGGATGCTGTCGTACGTCCAGTCTCGGCTCGGCGATCAGTTCGATATCGAGCCCGGTGCCGACATGCGCGCCGGCATCGAGGCCGCCGAACAACACGGCAGCGGCGTCGCCCTGGTTGATCGCGACATTCAGGTGACGATCCAGCGGTTCTGGCGGCGGCTCTCGCTGACCGAGAAACTGAAGATGGTCGGCGGACTCGCGCTGGGAATCACCGACCCGCGGACGATCGGGGTCACCTTCGGCGCGATCGGCGGGATGGTCGTCGGCTTCCTCATCGGCGCGTTCATCGCCCCGCTGCTTGGCTTCGGCGACCTCCTGCTCGTCGGGCTCACCAACCCCACGACGCTGCAGTACGTCGGCGGCGGCGCGATCGGCGCACTCGTCGGCGCGTTCGCCGGCCTCCTCTTCTTGCCGCCTCTCGAGTCCACCGGGCGGTCCAACGGCGGCTACCTCTCCGGGTTTTCGAGACGGATACTCGCCGGATTGGTCCTCGGGATCGGCGGCTGTCTCGCACTGGTCGCGACCGACACCTTCGTCGGACCGGTCTCGGCAGCGGCCGCCGAGAGCGCCGGCGTCTACGCGATTCGGGGGACGACCGGCGTTCTCGCGGGACTCGGCGTCGGCGTCGCGGTCGGCGCTGTCGTCGGGCTCGCCCTTGACGCCGTCGGCGGCGATGTCGAGGAGATCGACGAGATCGATATCGAAGAAATGACCGACGGCGACGTCGTCGCCGCGATGATGGAGGAGTTCCGGCGCTTTAGCCCGCGCGGTGCGAACGCACTGATCGACGAGCGCGACGCCTATATCGCACACAACCTCCACGAGCTCCGCGAGCAGGGGTACGACGTCCTCGCCGTCGTCGGAGCGGGCCACAAGGCCGGGATCGAACGCCACCTGCTGAACCCCGAGGAAATCCCGTCGCTCGAGTCGTTGTCGGGAACCGCCTCCGGCAGCAGGTTCTCGCCACTGAAGATCGTCGGCTACCTGATCATGGTTGGCTTCCTGGCCTTCTTCTTCCTGCTGATCATGGCCGGGGTCAGGAACGCCTTCCTGCTGAAGCTGTTCGTCGCCTGGTTCCTGTTTAACGGGATTTTCGCATTCACGCTGGCGCGGCTTGCCGGCGCGCGCTGGATTAGCGCGGGCGTCGGTGGCGCAATCGCCTGGCTGACGAGCATCAATCCGCTGCTCGCGCCCGGGTGGTTCGCCGGGTACGTCGAGCTCAAACACCGGCCGGTCAACGTCCGCGACATCCAGACGCTCAACGAGATCATCGGCGACACCGAGCGGCCGATCGACGAGGCCATCGGGGCGATGTTCGACGTGCCGCTGTTCCGGCTCATCATGATCGTCGCGCTGACCAACATCGGGAGCATGATCGCGACGGGACTGTTCCCGTTCGTCGTGTTGCCGTGGCTGGCACCCGAAATCGGCGGCGTCGACGTGCTAATGGGCGAACTGCTCCACGGAGCGAAAAACAGCCTCGAGCTACTCCGGGGGCTGCTATGAGCTATCGACCCCAGCAAAAGCCCGAGGCGGAACTACAGTTCAGCGACCGAGAGCTTCGCGATCTGGCCGTCGCGTGGCTCACGCTCAGCGTCGCGTTCGCGCTCATGTTCGCGCCGGTCCACCGGGGGAGAAGCGTCGGCGTCTTCCTGACGATGGTGGCGTTGAGCCTCGTCACCGTCGGCGTCGCCTTCCTGCTCCACGAGATCGCACACAAAATGGTCGCGATCGAACACGGACAACTCGCCGAATTCCGGGCGGACTATCAGATGCTCTTTCTGGCGATCATGGGGGCGCTCATCGGCTTCCTCGTCGCCGCACCGGGGGCCGTCTACCACCGGGGCCAGATCACGACACGGGAAAATGGACTGATCGCGCTCGCGGGGCCGGTCACGAACCTCGCCCTCGCATTGCTCTTTCTCCCGCTAGTGATCCTGCCCGAGCCGTTGAGGACGATCGGACAGATGGGGATCTGGATCAACCTCTTCCTCGCGGCGTTCAACATGATCCCCTTCGGCCCGCTGGACGGCAAGTCCGTCATTCGGTGGCACAAGGGCGTCTTCGCCGTCGTCTTCGTCCCGAGTATAGTGCTCGCGGCGTACGTAGTCTTCTTTGTCGGGCCGTTTGGCTAAGGCCCGCCTCGAGCGGACCGGTGGCCTTTTGCTCGCTCCGCGAGGTCCTTCGAGTATGACCGACACGGGCGACGAACGGCTCACCTACGCCGATACCGGCGTCGACATCGAGGCCAGCGAGGACGCGACCGCGGCGCTGCTCGAGGCCTTCGGCAGCGACCTACGGACCGAGTACGCAGGCCTGATCGACATTGGCGACCGATACCTGGCGCTGGCGACCGACGGCGTCGGCACGAAGCTGCTAGTGGCCGAAGCCGTCGCGGACTTCTCGACGATCGGTATCGACTGCATCGCGATGAACGTCAACGACCTCGTCGCGGCCGGCGTCGAACCGGTCGCGTTCGTCGACTACTTGGCGATCGACGAGCCCGACGAGGCGCTCACCAACGAGATCGGCGAGGGGCTCGCGGTGGGGTTAGAGCAGGCCGACCTCACGATGCTCGGCGGCGAGACGGCGGTGATGCCCGAGGTCGTGAAGGGCTTCGATCTCGCCGGCACCTGCGCCGGGCTGGCGACGAACGACGAGATTCTCGAGGGTGAGGCGCAGGCCGGCGACGCGCTCGTCGGCTTCCCCTCGAACGGGATCCACTCGAACGGGCTGACGCTGGCCCGCGAGGCCGTCACTCGCGACCACGAGTATACCGACGAGTTCCCGCTCGATCCCGAGCGCACGATCGGCGAGGAACTGCTGCGACCGACTCGAATCTACACCGATCTGCTCGAGCCGATGCGCGACCACGGCGTCCGTGCTGCGGCCCACGTCACCGGCGGCGGCTGGACGAATCTGCTGCGGATGGGCGAGTGCGAGTACGTCATCGAGGACCCGCTGCCGGCCCAGCCGGTCTTCGAGTTCGTCCAGCAGGAGGGGAACGTCACCGACGAGGAGATGCACCGGACGTTCAACATGGGGACCGGCTTCGTCGTCGCCGTCCCCGAAGACCGAGCTGAGGATCTCGTCGCGGAGACCGACGGGCAGGTTATCGGCCGCGTCGAGGACGGAGAGTCGGTCGAGATCCGCGGCCTCTCGCTGTCCTGATCGGCGGCTGATCGAGCGGTTCTAATCCGTATCTATTTGTCGACCCGGCAGGTGGTTTCTCGCATGGCTACATTGAAATCCGCCGTGGCAATCGCGTTTTTGTTCTCGCTGGCCTATTCTGCGCTCCGATTACTCTGGGACGAGGATATGCCGAACCTAATCGGATGAGCGCGTAGCAGTCGGGCCTGTCGGCGACGCATCGGCGGCGAGTCAGTCGGCGCGAGCCCACTCGTCGCTCGCAGGAGGAGTTGCGATATCGGCGTTTGCCACGCCGTAGAATTTCTCGCGACCGATCGGGGTCCGGAGTCGCAAGACACTGGTGTAGTCGGTTACCCCGAACGCGGTCACCGTGCGCATGGAGCGGCGATGTGCGAGTTCGAAGAGGTGCGTCGCGTCCGCTTCGACGGTGACGCGGTTGCCGAGTGGCCAACTCAGCGATTCGATGCGGTTGGCATCGAGGTCGAACAGTTGTGCGATCAGTTTCCGCCCCCGTCGCCGACCGTTCGCTCCCTGTGACCGATTCTCGTGAGAACCCATATGATGATTATCTCGGTCGGTCCGGAAAAATGATGCTATCTTCGCGAACCGATCGCTCGCAGGAACTCCTCGCCCGGTGTGATCGAACGCCGTGGGCGGGCGACCGCCGGACGCCGACTCGTCGGTGGCCCGAGCCAGTTCCGTTCCGAACGCCGTTCGAGCGACCAGTCTCACGATCTTAGGTCGACCAAAACCTTTTTAGATTTAGGCTCGCCTAACTCAGCGTGATGGAAGCACCCGCTCGCAGGGAGGACCGCGGACTCGACGAGGAACTCGAGGAGCCGGCAATGGTCGTGACGAGCCACGAAACTCGGCCCGGAAAAATCGTTTTCACCGAGCAAGACAACAGCGACGGCTGGATCGCGACGGATCTGACCGTCGACCTCGAGCGCTGAGCACCCGGCCAATCGACCGAACGCCACCGCTACTCGACCGTGACGTAGCGATCAGCCTTCTCCGCCGAAAAAAACCGTCTCCGGTATTCGGCAGCCGTCGTTTGCTTTCGGTGCTACCACGCGGCGTCGAGCCGATCAAACGCGTTGCGGTCAGTGCGTCGCTTCCTCGAGGACCAGCGTGTCGTCCTCGAGGTAGTGTTCGAAGTGATGGCCGTCTTCCTCGAGCGTGACGAGGATCTCGCGCAGGATTTCGGCGGTCGCATGATCGCCGAGGTTCTCCGCGAGTTCGATGCTATCGCGCATCGACTCGATGATGTCGCCATACATCTCGAGGTCGTTTTCGAACATCGTGCGAACGTCGTAGACGTCTTCGCCCTCGAACTCGACGGTCGAACGCTCCTCCTGATTCGCGGGTCCGGAGACCGGGACGCCGCCCAGCGCCTGAGCGCGCTCGGCGATGATGTCCGCGCCCTCCTCGACGTGTTCGTACGCCTCCTCGAGGAACTCGTGGAGCGGCAGGAACTCCGCGCCCTCGACGACCCAGTGATGCTTTTTCAGCTGGTGGTAGAGGACGTACGAGTTCGCCAGTTCGGTGTTGAGCGCCTCGACGATCTGCTCGGCTTTGTCCTGCTCGAGTCGGAGCGCGTTCTCCTCGACGGTGCCGGCCTGTTGACGGACAGTCTTCTGAGTGCTCATCTCGATTTCCGATACACGCGCTATTCACTTAAAGATTTCCCATGGGAGAACATTTCTTTGGTGTACCTAAAGAATTGTTCTGGTTAGTGTGTGGTGTATTTTCTATCGGACGGATTGAACGTGTTACCGAAGGGCACCGTCAATATACTCTTTGTTTTTTCGGCCCTGAGTAAACATTTTCAGTATGGGGACCAAAGGGCCGATATGGCAACCGGAATCGCCCAGCGGAGAGAACGGCTGTACGTCGACGGTGAGTGGCTCGAGACCGAGAACGCGTTGTCGGTCTCGGATCTCGCCGAGGGCGGGACCTTCGCGCAGGTCGCCGCAGCGGAACCGGCGGAGGCGCGGAGCGCGCTCGCGGCCGCCCACGAAGTCAAACCCACGATGCGCGAGACGACGGTCGTCGAGCGCGCCGAATGGTGTGAGGCGATCGCCGAGGGACTTCGCGAGCGCGAGGAGGAACTCGCGGAGGTCATCGTCCGCGAGGCCGGGAAGCCGATCTCCTCGGCCCGCGGCGAGGTCGGGCAGGCAGCCGAGCGATTCGATCGGGCGGCCGAGGAGGCCCGCAACATCGTCAGTAAGGGCGAGTACCGCGAGGGCTCGACGGCGGGCCACGAGGGCTGGCAGGCCATCGTCAAACACGAGCCCATCGGTGCCGTCCTCTGTATCACCCCCTACAACTATCCGCTGGCGACGACGGCCCTGCAGGTCGCACCCGCGCTCGCGGCCGGCAACAGCGTGCTGCTCAAGCCCGCGAGCAAGACGCCAATCTCGGCGGCGATCCTCGCCGACGTCATCGCCGACGTCGACGGGATTCCAGACGGCGCGTTCAACTTCGTCCCCGGAGAGGCCAGCGAGATCGGCGACGTGCTGTCCGGCGACGACCGCGTCAACGCCATCGCCATGACCGGCTCCTCGGGCGCGGGCAAACACGTCGCTCGCGAGAGCGGCATGGTCAACCTCCATATGGAACTCGGCGGCAACGCCCCCGCGGTCGTCTTCGATGATGCGGATCTCTCGGACGTGGCTGGCAGCTGCGCCAAAGGCTCGTTCAAGTACGCTGGCCAGCGCTGTTCGGCCGTCTCGCGCGTGCTCGCCCACGAATCGGTCCACGATGACCTCGTCGACCTGCTCGACGGCCAGATGGACGCCTGGCAGGCCGGCGATCTCTTCGACGAGAACACTGCCTTCGGCCCGCTCATCAGCGAAGACCAGGCTGACTGGGTCGAGGAACTCGTCGAGGACGCCGTGGAGAAGGGCGCGGAGATCGTCCGCGGCGGTGAGCGGCGCGCTCCCGACGGCGTCCCGGACGAACTCGGCGATCAGTTCTTCGAGCCGACGCTGCTCGCGAACGTCCCCCACGACGCCCGCATCGTCGACGAGGAGCAGTTCGGCCCCATCGCCGCAATCACTACCTTCGAGGACGAGGATGAGGCCTTAGAGATCGCGAACGGGTCCGACCTCGCGCTCGACGCCGCCGTCTTCACCAGCGACTACAAGCGCGCGATGCGGGTCGCCGAGCGCATCGACGCGGGTGCGGTCCGGATCAACGGCGCGCCCAGCCACGGCCTCGGCGACGTGCCCTTCGGCGGCAACAAGGACTCGGGGATCGGCCGCGAGGGCCTCGACGCCTCGATTCACGCCATGATGCGCGAGAAGAGTATCGTCCTTTGAATCCGGTCAGAACTCGACCGCTTTGGTGAGGAGCACCCTCTCCTCGTCGCCGTCGACGGCGACCACGGAAATCGTCTCTGATTCGCCGACTTCGTACTCGAGCGTCGCTTCCTCGCCTTCTTCAGTCAACGTCGCCCGCGTCCCACTGCTATCGCGAACCTCGACGCGGCTGGCCCCGATCGACGTGAGTACCACGGTAACCGACTGCGTCGCCGTCTCGACGCCGACGGAGACGGTCGCACGGACCGGTCCGCTGGTGCCGGCCTGATGTTTCGAGACCGAGTCGGCGTACTGGAACTCGCTCGTCGGGACGGTCCCGGTGGCGAGGAGGGTGTTGCCCTCGATATCGAGCGAAAACTCGTCGAGTTCGGTGAACGGAGACTGGGTGGCGAGTTCTGATTCTAACCGATTTTCGTCGACGTTGGACGTGTCCATACCGTGTATGACCTGCGTGTACGTCGCTGTCTCGGCGGCGACCGACCACGATCGTCCGACGGTGGTTCCGTCGGCGGATTCGGGCACGATCCCGAACGCGAGCGTGCCGTCGCCCACGTGCTCGAGGACCGTCTCGAACGACTCACTACCATCTATCCGCCGATCCGTCCCGTCGAGTCCCGCCGCCAGTACGTCGTCGATGCTGCCGATTTCGGGATCGACGACGATCAACGTCTCGCTCGAGGCGGCGATTTCGGTTCCCGCGGCCTCGTAGCGTTCGAATTCGCCGACCGTTTCGACGGGGTCGCCGAGACCCAGTCCGGTGAGGTCGAACTCGCCGCGCATCACGTAGTGGCCGCCCTCGCCTTCCGGACCGAACTCGAGGACGTACTCGAACGTCGGGTCCGTTTCCATGCGGCCGACGATGCGACCGCCGGCACCGTGGGGCACGAACGGGATTTCCGCGAGCGTCTCGGCGGAAAGCTCGTCTTCGTGGCTCCGAACGGTCTCGAGGTCCGTATACGAGAAGTACAGCCGCGATCCGGCCGACGCTGATATCCATCGCGCTGGCGGCGTGAGGGACTCTCCGTCGCCGTTTTGGTCCGCAGCGTTCTCAGATCCGTTTCCGTCTGACTCCGAGTCGCCGTTCAGACACCCAGCACCGCCGAGGACGAGCCCGGTTGCACCCATCGCGAGAAGCATCCGTCGCGGAACATCAGTCATGATCGCTGATAGTTCTGAAATGATACTATTTGGTTGTTCCTATAGCCGGCGGCGACGAACCACAGTCTCGACACCGAACGGACTACCGTCGTGGGCGTAGACGACGTGAACCATGTCCCGGACCGTCCTCGTTGCCGGCGAGACGCTCGTCGATTTCATTCCCGATCGATCCGGCCCGCTCGAGGCAGTCGCCGGCTTCGAGCGCCGCCCCGGTGGTGCGCCGGCGAACGTCGCCGTCGCGCTCGCCAGGCTCGAGCGGCCGCCGCTGTTCTGGACCCGCGTCGGCGACGATCCGTTCGGCCGCTACCTCGCACGGACGCTTTCCGAATACGGCCTCGCCGACCGGTTTGTCGAGCGCGACGCCGACGCGAAGACGACGCTCGCGTTCGTCACCCACGACGAGACCGGCGACCGCGAGTTCAGTTTCTATCGCGACGGGACCGCCGATACGCGCCTCGAGCCCGGTCGGATCGACGACGAGACGCTGGCCGACTGCGAGTGGGTCCACGCCGGCGGCGTCGCGCTCGCAAGCGGCACCTCGCGGGCGGCAATGCTCGATCTGCTCGAGCGCGCGGCGGCCGCGAACTGTCTCGTCTCGTTCGATCCGAACTTGCGACCCGAACTCTGGGCCGACGAGGACGCGTTCGCGAGTGCGATCGGCGACGCGCTCGCCCACGTCGACGTCTGTTTAGCGACGGTGGCCGAACTCGAGGCGCTCGGCTGTGCAGGCGAATCGCCGCGGGCACTCGCTCGAGCCGCCAGCGACCGCTGGGCGATCCACACCGTCTTCGTGACACGCGGGAACGAGGGAACGGTCGCCGTCGCGAGAGCGGACGCGCCGTGGCCCGCGGACGCGGTCGAGCATCGGGGGTTCGACGTCGACACCGTCGACACCACGGGAGCCGGCGACGCGTTTGTCGCCGGCGCGATCGATGCTCTGCAGGCGGGTCGCGGCCTCGAGGCCACTGCGGCGTTCGCGAACGCGGTCGCGGCGACGGCGACCACCGAATCCGGTGCGATGACGGCGCTCCCGACGCGAGACGAGGTTGCGACGCTGCTCGAAGAGGCGCGCTCGAACTGACACGCGTGGTTGCAAGCCGGGCCGCTATCAGCGTCTGTGCTGGACGATACCGTATGAGCATCAGTGAACGCGGAGCAGTTCCCTTCGCGAAGTCGGTCGTGACGGGAATCAAAGAGAAGAACGTGACGTTCATGGCGGCGAGCATCGCGTATCAGGCGTTCGTCTCGCTGATCCCGCTGCTCGTTCTCCTCTTTTTCCTCGTCTCGTTCGTCGGCGACCAGGCGCTTGCGACGAAGGTATCGTCGATGACCGAGGGATTCCTTCCTGAGAGCGGTCAGATGCTACTCAAGGAGGCGATTGGCGGCTCTGCGGGCAGCGTCGGAACGTCGATCATCGGCATCGTCGCCCTCCTGTGGGGGTCGCTGAAGATCTTCCGGGGGCTCGACACCGCGTTCTCGGAGATCTATGCGACGACGGCGGACAACTCCATCACCGACCAACTGCGCGACGGAGCCATCGTCTTTGGGGCGATCGGGATCGCGCTGGTCGCCGCGGCGGTGACAACCATCGTGTTCGCGTTCTTCCCCAACATTCCCTTTATCGGACTGTTGAATCCGCTGTTGCTCGTCGTCGGACTGACGATCGCCTTCCTGCCGATGTACTACTTCTTCCCGGACGTCGACGTCTCCGTCCGGCAGGTGCTGCCGGGCGTGATCGTCGCTGCCGTCGGCTGGGCGGCCCTCCAGTCGTTGTTCCAGATCTACGTCGCCCTCTCGAGTAGCTCCGAGTCGGCCGGGCCGGTCGGGGCGATTCTCCTCCTGTTGACATGGCTCTACTTCGGCGGGCTGATACTGCTCGTCGGGGCCGTCGTCAACGCCACCAACACCGACCACATCGAACTCGAGTCCGACGAGGCGGGCGCGGAGAATGAATCGCTCACGGGGATTCCCGAAGATCCGGACCGCGATCCGTTCGTCGACTCGACGGCGCGCGAGCGCGACCGACTCGAGGCGCGCATCACCGCGCTCCGACGGGATCGCGACCGACTGCAAAACGACCGAAAGGCGCAGCGAGCGCGTCGGTACCGCCTCGAAGATAGGGTCGACGAACTGGAGGAACGGATCGACCGGCTCGAGACCGAGAACGGCACTCTCGAGGCCGAGAACGAACGGCTCAGGCGCGAACTCGAGACCCGTCGGAGACCGCCGTGGCAACGGCGGCTCCGCGACACGTTAGACCGGGCGCGGACGCTGACGGTCGGCGTGGTCGGGAACCGGGACAAGTAGCCTCGAGTCGGGACACATTAGTGAGTTCCCGTCCCAGCGAAAATCGTGTCCCATCCAGTCCGGGCCGCCCGGCGTCGCATCCAGACCGAGCACGCGTCGGTCGTCGACGGGATCGACGCCTGCGCCGATGCGATCGCCGATCCCTGGGATACCGCTCGCACGACGGACAATCGGGCGGTGGCCGACGGGTTTCAACGAACCCTCGAGGAGACCGGCGTGCTCGCAGCGTTGCCCGGTGTCCTCGCTGACGCGGTCGACGCGGCCGGGTACGAACTCCGTGCTGCGCCCGTGCCGGCACCGCCGTACGTCGTCATAACGAGCCAGGGGCCCGTTCTCCGTGCGACGATCGATCCCGGACGGCTGGTGATCCGATTCAACGCCTTCGAGGTCGTTCGCGACCCCGACCCCGAACAGCCGCCGGCATACCGCCGGCTCGACGGGGTGGCGGTACTGGTCTCGCTCGAGCGCGAGTGAGCTAATAACTCGACCCACTATAGCGCCAGATATTGTTAACAGGCACTGCCATCAGGCGAGTTAGTTAACAATATCCTCCTTCTGGATAATAACTCTTATAGTCTGGAGCGGCCACGTCCGACTATGAAGCTGACACGACGCGCGCTGGTCGCGGGGGGAGCCGGCGCAGTCGCCACCGGAACCCTCTCCGGCTGTCTTGACGACATCGATA
This sequence comes from Natrinema sp. 74, assembly GCF_046097095.1. Lineage (NCBI taxonomy): Archaea > Methanobacteriati > Methanobacteriota > Halobacteria > Halobacteriales > Natrialbaceae > Natrinema > Natrinema sp. 74. Next base: position 465,316 of record NZ_CP175698.1, on the reverse strand, counting down.
CCGCAGACCGGTCCCTCGACGGCGGCTACGCCGCCTTCTTCACCCTCTGGGACTGGGCACAGCAGGTGAGCGGCGACGCCATCGACTTCGAGAACCCGGTCGGTACCGGGCAAGCCGGCCACGGCTGGTCGCCGAGCGGGGACCTCACCCGCGATATCGCCGACGCCGGCGCGTTCGTCTACTTCGACACGCCCGAGTTCTCGTGGGCACAGGATATCGCGGCGACGCTCGAGGCTGACTACGACGCCGTTGCCGTGATCGACGGATTGGAAGGGCTCGAAGACCAGTTACTCGGGTGGGATCACGAGGTCGATATCGGCGAACAAAACGGTCACAACAGCACCGACGGCCACGGGAACCACAGCGACGGTGGACACGGCCACGACGAGTCATCGATCGATCCCCACGTCTGGCTCGACCCCGTGCTCGCACAGGACATCGTCGGGACGATCGCCGACGGCCTCGCCGACGCCGACCCGGACAACGCCGAGACCTACGAGGAAAACGCCGCCGCGTATACGAGCGACCTCGAGGCCCTCGATCGGCAGTTCGAGGACCTGATCGACGCCGCGAACCGCCGGACCGCCGTCTACGCCGGTCACGACTCGTTTACCTATCTGCAAGAGCGGTACGGGTTCAAACTCCACACGCCGGCCGGCGTCTCCGCGCAGGCCAAAACCAGCAATAGCGATATCTCGGCAACGATCGATCTGGTCGACGACGAAGGGATCGAGACGATCCTCTACAGCCCCTTCGAGGCGGTCGACGGGCAGTACCCGCCGCTCGTCAACACCCTCCTTCGAGACACCGACGCAACCGACGCGATGCCCATCACCCACCTCTCGGGGACGCTCGCGAAGTGGCAGGACGAGGGCTGGGGCTACGTAGAGCAGATGCAAGAGATAAACGTTCCCGCGTTCAGGGAGGTACTAGACGCACAGTGACCGTGGCCGATCTCGAGAACGTGACCTTCGCCTACGGCGAGCAGCCGGCGGTGAAGGACGTCTCGCTGACGGTCGAGGACGGCGATTTTCTGGGACTAATCGGTCCCAACGGCTCGGGCAAGACGACGCTGTTGCACCTCATGCTCGGCCTGCGCAGCCCTGACAGCGGCTCGATCGAACTGTTCGGCGAGCCCGTCGACGACTTCGACGACGGCGAGCGGATCGGCTACGTCTCCCAGCAGGCGACCAGCGGCGGCGGCTCGATGCCGGTCACCGTCCGCGAGGCCGTCACCATGGGCCGGTTCGCCCACGCAGGCCACGGGCGACTGACCGACGAGGACCGCGCAGCCGTCGATAGCGCCCTCGAGACGGTCGACATCACTGAACTCGCGGATCGGCAGCTGAACCAGCTCTCGGGCGGCCAACGCCAGCGCGCCTACATCGCGCGGGCGCTGGCCTCCGAGGCCGACCTGCTGGCGTTAGACGAGCCCACCGTCGGAGTCGACGCCGAATCGCGTGATGCCTTTTATCAGCTCCTCGAGTCGCTCAACGAGGACGGAATCGCGATCGTCCTGATCGAGCACGACATCGGCGTTGTCACGGATCGGGCAACCCGGATCGCCTGCATCAACACGGAGCTGTACCACCACGGCGACACCGAATCGTTCGTCGAAAGCGACGCCTTGACCGAGGCCTACGGCGCGACGGGCCAGGTCGTCCATCACCACCACTAAGCGATGACCGGGAATCACACGCTTCGGCGACGGCTCGAGCACGTCGGCATCGGTCTGACCGCGCTCCTCGCGGTCGCGATGATCGGCCTGCTCGCGATCGACGCGCTGCGCGAGGCCCCGGTCGTCGGCGTCATATACGAACAGGCCCGGATCGCGGGCTGGTGGGCCGATCACTACCTCGGAACGAACGTCTTCTACCACCCGTTCATGTGGCGCTCGATCGCGACGGGAATCCTGATCGGGGTCGTCGCGCCGCTGGTCGGTACCTACCTCGTCCACCGCGAGATGGCCCTGATCGGCGAGACGCTGGCGCATACGGCCTTCGCCGGGGTCGCGGTCGGCCTACTGGTCCGTGGAGTGACCGGCTGGGAGGGGTCGCTGATGGTCATCGCGCTGGTCGTCGGGATCCTCGGTGCGCTGGGCGTCCAGTGGCTCGCCGAGCGGACCGACACCTACGGTGACGTGCCGATCGCGATCATGCTGACCGGCAGTTTCGCCGTTGGGACGCTGGTCATCAGCTACGGCCGCGGGATGACCGGTATCAACATCGAGGAGTACATCTTCGGTAGCATCTCCGTCGTCACGCCGTCGGGCGCACGACTAATGGCCGTCATCACCGTCCTCGTCGTCGCTGCCGTCGTCGCGACCTACAAGCAACTGCTCTTTATCACCTTCGACGAACAGGCCGCCCGCGTCGCACGCCTCGACGTGACCTGGTACAACACCTTGCTGATCGTACTGACCGCGGTGGTCGTCGTCGGCGCGATGCAAATCCTCGGCGTGATCCTCGTCGCCGCGATGCTCGTCGTCCCCGTCGCCGCCGCGACCCAGATCGCTCACAGTTTCCGCGAGACGCTGTTCCTGTCGATCCTGTTCGGCCAGGCCGCCGTCATCGGCGGTTTCGTCCTCGCGATCTCGCAGGAACTGCCGACCGGCGGCTCGATCGTCGTCGTCGCCATCGCCTGCTACCTGCTTGCGGTCGCGGCCTCGAGTCGCTCGACGGCGGCGATTTCGACGCATTAGCCGGTCTTCGTTCCCGTCTCCCCTGTTCCCGTGGCCATTCGGCGGGAACACGCCACACGCTTAACACCCTCCTCGGCGAACCCCTCGAGCGATGGGACGGTTATCCGCACTTTTCGATCCCGAGACCGTCGCCGTGGTCGGCGCGACCGACCGCGAGGGCGCGGTCGGCCGGGCGATCCTCGAGAATCTGCGCGATGAGTTCGCGGGCGAGGTCGTGCCGATCAACCCCTCACATGACGAGGTGCTCGGGCTCGAGTGCTATCCGGACGCGCAGAGCGCACCGCCGATCGAGCTGGCGGTGGTCGTCGTCCCGCCCGATATCGTACTCGAGTCGATCCGCGAACTCGCCGCGGCGGGCACCGAAAACGTCGTCGTCATCACCGCCGGTTTCTCGGAGACGGGCAGCGAGGGGGCCACACGCGAGCGACGGCTCCGCGAACTCGCCGCGGAACACGACCTCAACGTCGTCGGCCCCAACAGCTTGGGAATTATGTCGACGCCGACGGGATTGAACGCCACGTTCGGCCCCGAGAGCGCGCTCGAGGGCTCGATCTCCTTTATGAGTCAGTCGGGGGCGTTCATCACCGCCGTCCTCGACTGGGCCAACGACCAGGAGATCGGCTTTCGGGACGTGGTCTCGCTTGGCAACAAGTCCGTCTTAGACGAGACGGACTTCGTCCGCGAGTGGGGCGACGATCCCGCCACCGACGTGATCATCGGCTACCTCGAGGACATCGAGGATGGGCAGGAATTCCTCGAAGCCGCCCGCGAGGTGACGACCGACACGCCGATCGTCCTCGTCAAGTCCGGTCGGACCGACGCCGGCGCGCAGGCGGCTTCCTCGCATACCGGCGCGATCGCGGGCAGCGAGCGGGCCTACGAGGCGGGCCTCGAGCAGGCCGGCGTCGTCCGCGCGCGCTCGGTTCAGGAGTTGTTCGATTACGCGCGTGCACTCTCGGGGCTACCCGAACCTGAAACCGACGGCGTCGCCGTCGTCACCAACGCGGGCGGCCCCGGCGTGCTCACGACCGACGCCGTCGGCGACTCGCGCCTCGAGATGGCCTCTTTCACCGACGAGACGATCGACCGGCTCGCCGAGGCGATGCCAGACGAGGCCAACGTCTACAATCCGATCGACGCGATCGGCGACGCCGACGTCGAGCGCTTCGGCGAGGCCCTCGAGATCGCGCTCGACGACCCCAACGTCGGCAGCGCGATCGTCGTCGCCGCGCCGACGGCGGTGCTGTCCTACGACGACCTCGCCGAGACGGTCATCGACGAACTCGAGGTCCACGAGACGCCGGTCGTCACCTGCCTGATGGGCGGCGAACGGGCGCGCGAGGCCGAGGACCGGCTGCGCGACTCGGGGATTCCGAACTACTTCGATCCCTCGCGGGCGGTGGCCGGACTCGACGCGTTGGCGCGGTTCCGAGACATCCGCGAGCGAACGGTCGCCGAACCGACGACGTTCGACGTCGACCGCGAACGCGCTCGTGAGATTCTAGCGCGGACGAAGCGCCGGGACGACAACCGGCTCGGCGTCGAGTCGATGGCCCTGCTCGAGGCCTACGGGATTCCGACGCCCGCGGGCGAGATCGTCGACGATCCCGACCGCGCCCGCGAGGTGGCGGCGGGGATCGACGGCGACGTCGTCCTCAAGATCGTCAGCCCCGATATCTCGCATAAGTCCGACATCGGCGGGGTCAAGGTCGGCGTGGCCGACGAGGACGTCTACGACGCCTACGAGGACGTCGTCGCCCGAGCGCGCAACTACCAGCCCGACGCGACGATCGTCGGTGTCCAAGTGCAGGCACTGCTCGACCTCGAGTCGGCCACCGAGACCATCGTCGGGATGAACCGCGACCCGCAGTTCGGCCCGCTGTTGCTGTTCGGCCTCGGCGGCATCTTCGTCGAGATTCTGGAGGACACGGCGGTCCGCGTGGCCCCGATCGGCGAAGGCGAGGCCCGCGCAATGGTCGACGAGGTCAAAGCCGCGCCGCTGTTGCGCGGTGCTCGCGGCCGCGAACCGGCCGACGTCGAGGGCGTCGTGGAGACCATCCAGCGACTCTCTCAGCTGGTGACCGACTTCCCGGCGATCCTCGAGCTTGACGTGAACCCGCTCGTGGCCGGCCCGGACGGCGTACAGGCGGTCGACCTGCGACTCACCGTCGACCCGGACGAACTCGACACGGAGGAACCATGACCGACACCGACTCAGCCCCCGACCCGACCGACGCCGACACAGAGAACGACACCGAGACGACCGCGGCGGACCGCGACGCCGACACGCTGCTCGTCGCCTCGCTCGCCGAAAGCACCGGCAAGACCGCGATCGCGCTGGCGCTCGCCCGGCTCGCACAGGAGGCGGGCGACAACGTCGGCTACATGAAACCCAAGGGGACCCGGCTGCAGAGCAACGTCGGGAAGACCTTAGACGAGGATCCGCTGCTCGCCCGTGAGGTGCTCGGGCTCGAGGCCGAGATGCACGACTTAGAGCCCGTCGTCTACTCGCCGACGTTCATCGAGCAGGCGATCCGCGGCCGCGAGGAGCCGGACGACCTCCGCGAGCGCGTCCGGGAGGCCTTCGAGACGCTCGCGGCGGACCGCGATCGCATGTTCGTCGAGGGCGGCGGACGATACGATGTCGGCGGCATCGTCGATCTGGCAGACGCCGATATCGCCGACCTCTTCGATGCGCGCGTGCTGCTGATCGCGCCCTACGAGGTCCCCGCGGACGTCGACGACGTCATCGCCGCCGCCGACAGATTCGGTGCTCGGCTCGCGGGCGTCGTCTTCAACGACGTCTCCGACGCGGCCTTCGACGGCCTTGAGACGGACGCGATTCCGTTCCTCGAGGATCGCGGAATTCCGGTCCGCGGCGTCCTCCCGAACGAACGCGAACTCTCGGGTGTGACGGTCGCCGAACTCGCGGACGAACTCGGTGCCGAAACCCTCGTCGACGAGGGACAAGACGCCTACGTCGAGCGGTTCGCCGTCGGCGCGATGGGTGCCGACAGCGCCCTGCGACGCTTCCGTCGGACGAAAAACGCCGCCGTGATCACCGGCGGCGACCGCGCCGAAATCCACACCGCCGCGCTCGAGGCCCCCGGTGTCCGCTGTCTCATCCTCACCGGTGGCCACCGGCCCTCGGGGGCGATCCTCGGCCAGGCCAGTGAGAAGGGCGTGCCAATCCTCGCGGTCCGGACGGACACGCTCGCGACCGTCGAGCGCGCCGAAGACGTGATTCGAAGCGGCCGGACGCGGGACGCCGAAACCGTCGACCGGATGCGGCGGCTGTTGGCCGACCACGCCGCGGTCGACGCGATTCTCGAGTAGACTCGGGGTCGAGACGGTCGCCGATACCGACCTGCTCGGCCGCGTCGTCGCGCCCAGTCGACTCGACGACGCGGTCTGCGATGTCGCGAGTCGGATCGCCGTCCGGGATCCGAACGCGGTCGCGCAAACGAATCGGACGATGGGCAGCCATCGGGCCGACGAGATCGCTCGCGGTGGTTCTCGGGGGGCAGGCTCCCGGATACGAGTGGCCGCGCTCGAGTCGACGCCACCACGTTCGTCGACGTGACTGTCACGTCTGACCAAGAATTAAGAGTCCACCACGCATGGGGCCAGACATGGACGACATTTCCCAGGAGATCACGTCGCTCGTCGGCCGCGAGGTGTACTCGAACAACGGCGTCTTCGTCGGCGAAGTCGAGGACCTCCGGCTGAACGTCGACGACGAGGCCGTCACCGGACTCGCGCTCTCGAATCTCAACAGCGAACTGTTCGCGGACGAAGCCCGCAGCGGGCAGGGCATCATCGTTCCTTACCGCTGGGTGCGATCGGTCGGCGACATCATCCTCATCAACGACGTGGTCGAGCGCGTCCGCGAACCCGACGAAGAAGAAGACGAACTGCTGGCCTAGCTTTCTTCAGCCGCCGTTCGAGCCTTCGCTACTTCCCTCGACACCCATCGCATCGAACAGCGTCCGCTTGACCGCTTCTTCGGTCAGTTCGAGTAGCGTCTCTCGTGTGTCTTCCGAAATTTCGATGCCGGTGAAGATGCCGAGCGGGATCTCCGCGCTGGCCTGCGTGGAGTGGCCCGCCGTCTCGCCGATCTCGCCGTAGGCGTCGTCTAAGACTTTCCCGATGTTGATGCGGATGTCCTTCGAGCGGCCGGCGAGGAAGATCGTCTCGTCGGCGATGCCGAAGACGGCGGTCGTGGTGACGCCCTCGAGGTTCAGCAGGTGGCTCGCGGCCTGAGTCAGCGCCTCGCGGTCGCGGACGAAGCCGGCGTTAGAGACGAGGTGACTCCCCTGGACGTCGCGGTTCGTGATGGCCTCCGCGAGCACGTCGAGCGTCTCGGGGGACATCGACGGGGATTCGACCTGTTCTAAGGTGTCGTGGTTCGCGAACGGATAGAGGTAGGCAGCGGCGGTCAGATCGGCGGGGGTAGTGTCGCGTTTGAAATCCAGCGTCTCCGCGCGAATCCCGTAGAGTAAGGCGGTGGCGACCTCTTCGGAGACGTTCATGTCGAATTCCTGAATGTACTTCGTCATGATCGTCGACGTCGAGGACATGTTCGGCCGAATATCGACGAATTCGGGTTCGACCCCGTCCTCGAACTCCGCCTCGTGGTGGTCGATGACGATGTCCACCGGGAGTTCCATCTCGCTCGAGGTGGCGTGATCGACCAGCGCTACGGTGTCGTAGATCGAGTGGTCCTCGATCTCGTCCCACTGGACGAGGTCGATCCCGAGTAAATTGACGAACGCGCGGTTTTCCTGGTGTCCGACATCGCCCAGATAGATGATATCGGACTCGACGCCGAGATGGTCGGCGATCGCTTGTAGGGCCGCCGCGCTGGCGATCGAGTCCGGATCGGGGCTGTCCTGGGTGACGATCGCCAGCCGCGTCGCGGTCTCCTCGACGATCCCGGCAAGCTTGCCCGCGTTGTACTCGAGTTCGCCCGACTCGAGGGCCCGCAGCGCGGACTCGGCGATGACCGAGGAGGGGTTGATGACGACATCGGCGCCGAGTTCGGAGAGTTCGTCGCCGGAGACGGGGTCGCTCGCACGGGCGACGATAAACTGGTTCTCGCTGCCGTTGCGGATGTGTTCAACGGCGCGCTTGTTGGATTCGACATCCGAGGCGAGAATGAGAACGACGTCCCGGTCGACCACCAGTTCCGCGACCTCGGGTTCTCGGATATCGGCCGCTCGAGCGTCTAGGTCCTGATCCCGGAGGGATTCGACGCGGCTCTCGTCGCGATCGATAATCGAGACGTCCTTGCCCTGTTCGACGAGTTCCTCCGCGACGGCATACCCCACGCTGCCACAGCCCAAGATAGCGTAGTCAGAGATCGACGAGATCGTAACCCCCGTACTCATATGCCCGAGTGGTCGGACCGACCGCACTTAACGCTCCCGAAGAATGGCACGGACTGACTGTGGAACTGGACGACTCGAGGCAGATGCCAGTCGTTCGTGGACCACTGCCACGGTGCCCGCCAAGGGAAACGTATTTCAACGACCGAGGGAAAGTCGCAGGTACAGGGCCGGTAGCTCAGTCCGGCAGAGCGTCTGACTCTTAATCAGACGGTCGCGTGTTCAAATCGCGCCCGGCCCGCTTTCTGACGGCGAACAAATTCGTGAGGTGCAATTCCGTGAGCGAGGGCCATTCCTGTGGTGGCCACGTTCGTCTCCGCGTCGCCGACAACCGCTTTCTCGAGCCGCGAACGGCCGACCTATAAGACGACCCATAGCGTACGCTCGAGCCACAATGCCTGTCGACGACGAGGGACTCACGTTCGAGCGCATCGGCCACGCGAGCGTCCGACTCGAGACCGAGAACGGAACCGTCATCTACGTCGATCCGTGGGGCGAGGTGCTCGAGGGCGCTCCGGGCGACGGCGACGTGGTGTTCGTCACGCACGACGATTACGATCACTACGATCCGGACGCCATCGAGGCCGTCGCCGGATCGGACGCGACCGTCGCCGTCTACGAGGGGGTCGACACCACGGCTCTCGCGTTCGACGTCGTCGACCTGCCCCTCGAGGGGGAAACGACCGTCGCGGGAATCGACGTGCGGACGGTGCCGGCCTATAACGATCCCGAGGGCGAGCACGTCGACGACGACGAGAATCCGTTCCACGCCGAGGGCGAGGTGATCGGCCTGCTGTTGCCGATCGACGGGACGACCGTCTTCTTCCCGTCGGACACGGACTTTCTCGCCCATCACGAGTCGATCTCGGCGGACGTGTTCGTCCCGCCGATCGGCGGCCACTTCACGATGGACCGTCAGGAGGCCGCGGACTTCGCCCGGAGCGTCGATCCCGATCTCGTGTTGCCCGAACACTACGACACCTTCGAGCCGATCGAGACCGACGCCGAGGCGTTCGCCGACGACCTCGAGGCGGACGGGATTCGCGTCGAACTGTTCTGACGACGCGGTGCTCGAACGTCGAACGCAGGGACAGGGGTTGCGGGACGAAACCAATTATGGTTACTCATCCACAATATTGGAACCGATACAAGTTATATTTATACTGGCGATCGAACGGGATGTATGCGCAGTTGCGACGGCCGTATCGGCGCGTTCGCGACGGGCCGTCGAACGGTCCTCGCCGCGACCGGCGGGCTGACGGCCGGCCTGCTCGGCACGGCGGGCTGTCTCGAGAGCGGTAACGCCGTTCACGTGCTCGCCGCGGGCAGCTTGGCCGTCCCCCTCGAGGAGGGCGTCGGGACGGCCTTCGAGTCCGAAACTGACGCCCACTACGAAGGCGAGTACTACGGGACCAACGCCGTGTTGCGGTTCGTCGAAGACGGAACGAAGCATCCGGACGTGGTGATCGGGGCCGATGTCGAACTCCTGCGCGAGCGGCTCTATCCGGACCGCGTCGACTGGGACGCCGAATTCGCGGCCAACGAGGTCGTCGTCGCCTACGCACCGGCGACGGAACTCGGTCGACGGCTCGCGGCCGGCGAGCCGTGGTACGAGGTCTTCGCCGACGCCGATACAGGCGAGATCGCCATCAGCGATCCGAACCTCGATCCGCTTGGCTACCGGGCGATCCTCCTGTTTGAACTCGCCGAGCGCGAACACGGCCTCGAGGGCTTTCGCGACGCGATGGCCGACACGGTCTACCGCGAACCCGACGAGCCGCGACTGCTCGCCGGCGTCGAGAACGGAAATCGGGCCTGCGCGGTCGCCTACAGTAACATGGCCGCCGAACGCGACGTCGCGGTCCGCAAACTATCCGACGCCTATAACTTCGGAAATCCAGCGTACGCCGAGCGCTACGCCCGGGTGAGCTACACGACCGAGAGCGGCCACACCGTCCGCGGGTCGCCGGTGGTCTACGACGCGACGGTCTTGACCGACGCACGCAACCCGGGCGCGGGCCGAGAGTTCGTCTCGTTCCTGCTTGAGCGCGACGATCTGCTCGCCAACCACGGGCTACGCGTCGGCGACTCGATGCCGCGGTTCCACGGCGATCCTCCGGAGGCGATCCAGCCGTGAGCCGCTCGAATCGTCGTCGCGACGGGGTATCGAGCGGCGACGATTCGATCGATGACGCTGCGTCCGACGATACCGCGAGTCGGTTCGGCGGCCTCGAGCGGTCGCCCGTCGAGATCGCCGTGCCGGCGCTGCTCGGCGGCGTCTTGCTCGCGTACTTCATCGTTCCCGTCGCCGTCTTTCTGTCGCAGGCCAGCGAGGTGGACGTCGTCGCCGCGATCGCCGATCCGGCGATTCGGGACGCCATCGCGACCTCGCTGCTGACGGCACCGATTTCGACGGCCATCGCGACCATCTTCGGCGTCCCGCTGGCGTACGTCCTCTCGCGGGCCTCGTTTCGCGGCAAGGGGCTGCTCGAGGCCGCCGTCTTGCTCCCACTGGTCGTGCCGCCGATCGTCGGCGGCGTGATGCTGTTGACCGTCGTCGGCCGCTATACGCCGATCGGTGCGGCCGCGGCGGCGCTGGGCGTGTCGTTGACCGGCAGTTACCTCGGCGTAATCCTCGCCCAAACGTTCGTCGCCGCACCGTTTCTCGTTGTCACCGCTCGCGCTGGCTTCGACGGCGTCGATCCCCGACTCGAGGAGGCCGCCCGGACGCTTGGCTACGGCCGCCTGCGGACGATTCAGCTCGTCTCGCTGCCGTTGGCGCGTGATGCCATCGCCGCCGGTATCGTCCTGACGTTCGTTCGGGCGATCGGCGAGTTCGGCGCGACGATGATGGTCGCGTACACGCCGCGAACGATGCCAACCCAGATCCGCGTCTCGTTTATCGCTCGCGGCGTCGATGCGATCGTGCCGATCGCACTCGCCTTGCTCGCGATCGCGGTGATCGTCGTCGTCGCCGTCCAGGTACTAATCGGCACACCGCGTCGGCAGTGAACTACCCTACCCTACTCGCTCACTAATCCGGCGTGTTGACGTCGCCACGTTCGGCTTCGATCGAAGAATGATAAGCTATCGTGTAATTCACTCTGACCGCCTCTAAGCACTTTGGAAACGGGGTTATGGATACTGTCGTCCTATCCCTGAGTGAGACCCATGACATCCATCGCAGACATCGAGATTTCGGCCGACGGAACCGGAACCGGGCAGCTGTTCGAGGCCGTCCCCACGCTTTCCTGTGAAATGGAGCGGGTGATCGCCTCGAGCGGCCACGGACTCTGGTTATCGGGTCCGTCGCAGTCGGAGATCGAGGACGCGCTCGTGGAGGCGGGCGCGATCGGGACCCACTCGCGGATCAGCAGCGACGAGGACCGCTGGCTCTACGATATCGAATTCGAGCCGGACACGGTCGACCCCTTCGAGATCGTCCTCGAGGAAGGCGGCACGGTGCTGAGCGCCTCGGCCTCGAACGGAACGTGGCTGCTGAGCGTTCGCGTCGTCGACCGCGAGAGCGTCAGTTCGTTGTACGACCGCCTCGACGACAACGACGTGACGCCGACGATCGTCCGACTGTTCGATCTCGCCGAAGAGACCCACTCCCAGTGTGGCCTCACCACCCGCCAGTACGAGACGCTGGTCGCCGCGATCGATCACGGCTACTTCGAAATCCCCCGCGAGGTCTCGATGCAGGAGCTCTCCGAGGAACTCGGCATCTCCCATCAAGCGCTCTCCGAGCGTCTTCGCCGGGCCTACCGCGCACTGGTCACATCGGAACTCGACGTGACCGAAGAGGACGCTGCCGTATCGCCCGTCCCGTCGAACTGAGCCGACTGACCTACCGGCCGTTGTGCCGACTCGATGCGTTCCACCGGTCGTGAAGCCAGCGGCACCCTCGAGCCGCTGGCCGAGACGCCCGCTCGCGAGGACGTGGTCACCCCCCATTCTCGATGGCCGAAGTCCGAACGCCGAATAACCGAGCCCGACGCGCGGGCGCTCGAGCCGTCTGCGTTTGCAAGCACTACGTCCTTGCGCGAATCCGTCGACGGCACTGTTGCCATGTCTCCTCAATTTAACGACGACGACGTCGGCAAGCGCGTCGTCAACGCCGACGGCGACGAAATCGGAATCATCGGCGATGTCGAACACGGAACGGCCCACGTCGAACCCGATCCCGGAATCACCGATACGATCAAAGCGAAACTCGGCTGGAGCGGAACCGACGACGACGCCTATCCGCTACAGGAGGAAGCGGTCGCCCGAGTGACGGACGACGAGGTCCGTCTCGAGCGCGACCTCGAAGGGAGCGGCTCCGGAACGACGACATCGGGTACGGCCACCGGCGTAGGCGAGACGAGTTCGGAACCGACGACCGGGACCGACACCGGTGCTGGAACGACCGAGACCGATCGAGATCGAGGAATCGACCGCGACGAAGACGATATCAGCGGCACCGACGACGTAGAACAGGTCCGCGAGGACGAAGACGACGAACTCCTCGGCGACGATGACGGCGACCGGCGTCGGTGACGACGACCTCCGATCGGCTCCCGTATATCGGCGCTGAGATCGACGGCGAGCCCGCCGGCCGTCGGTTCCGACGGAAACCGCCGCGGTGGCTCACCGACCGTCGCCCCTAGACGAGGGCGTCCCGGAACGGCCGTGCCGGCTCACTCTCGCTCGGCGTTGCGCTCTTCACTGCGGTTCCCAGCGGGCCGTTGCTGTGTCCCCTCGGTCGAGATGTCCACCTCTTCCATCTCGCCCATCTCGTCGGTGCGGCGTCGCTCGCCACGGTCGCGCTCGTTGGCCCGCTCCGATTCGGGACCGCGCGCGGCCGACTGGCCAGTGTGTTCCCGTCCCTGCGGACTCGGTCGGCCCCGCTCGCTCCGTTCGCGGCGGTCGGTATCGAGCCGCTGGGAGTAGCCTTCCGGCGGTCGACCCTGCTCGGACTGGGGCTGTGGCGGCTGCTGCTGTGTCGCCCGGTCTCCCCCTTGCTCACCGCCTCGAGCCGGTGTGCCGGGCTGCATCTCCTGTGGCTGCCGTGACCGCGACTGCTGCGGGGGCTGTGCTTGCTCTCGTTGCCGCTCGGCGGAACCCGTCGGCGGTGCGCGACCGGGCTCCTGTCGCGATCGGTCGGGGCCGCCCTGCTGGGACCGGTCCTCGAACTGGTCGGTCGACTGAGGCTGGCGCTCGATGCCGGACGCGCCGGCCGGTTCGCCGCCGTATTCGCCCGGCGAGACCCACTCGCCGGTTTCTGGATACTGCTCTCGAGATCGACCGGTCGGCCCGCCCTGTCCGGTCGTCTGCGCCTGCGGTTGGGGCTGTGTCTGCGGTCGCTGCCCGCTCGTCGGTCCGGTCATCGCCTGGCTCTCGGTCTGCTGGTCACCGAACTGCTGGCCCCCAGCGCGGCCTGTCGACGGCTGCTGATCCATGCCGTGTTCGCTCATCCGTCCGCGGCCCGGCTGCTGTCCCGTCTCCTGCATCTGGCCCGGCTGCTGTCCCATCTCCTGCATCCGGCTCTCCATCTGCTCCATCTGGGCCATCTGGGGCTGTGCTGCGGCCTCGAAGCCTTCTTCCATCACCTGCTCCATCTCCGGCATCATTTCCTCCATACCCTGCAGATAGCTCTCCATCATCGACTCCGTAAACTGCGGACCCGGTGTGTTCTCGAGCATCGACTTCGTCATCTCGAGGCCCTGTTGCTGGGCGATCTCCTGCCATCTGATCGCGCTCAGCGTCATCTGTGCCATGTTACGCTGGAGGTCGATGAGTTGCTCGAACGCCTGCCGGCTCTGGTTCATCGTCGATTCCGCCATCCGTTCGGTGTCCGTCGACTGCTGGGATCGGTGTTGTCTCATAGTACTCACCCCAGGTCGCATCCGGCAACGACCCTGGTTCACGATTGCGCGCGACCGAGACGCAAATAAAGGGCGGCGTCAGTTCCGTTCAGAAGCACGCGTCCAATCGCTCGTAAACGGCCAGCCCCCGGACCGCTCGGGGTGTCGCGAGACCACCAGCCGTCTCGCGGGTCCGTCGTAGTAATCGAGTTCTACGGTGCGGAAATATCGTCTTGAGACCGAAACCAGCGGTCGACGCGAAGCGCCCGACCGACGGGTCGGCGATCAGGTGTCTCCGCCGGCGTTCGGGTCACCGTGGGTAACTCCCTCACGCTCGTCGGCGCGCCGCCGCCGCAACGCCGCCCGCCCGTTGCTCGCCTCGTAACCGAAGAGGACACCCTCGGCGTACTCCTCGGCGACCTCGGTCGCGTGAATCAGGTTGTCGATATCGACGTTCACCGCGTACAGCTCGATAGTAAACGGCGTCTCGAGGGTGCTCTGGAACCCTTTTGCGATCGTCTCGAGCCAGTAGGTCGTCCCGTAAGCCGTGTCGTACAGCGGGACGACGAACTCGTCGACGTACTCCTCGATCGCCTCGAGGTCGATACCGGCGCGCTCGTAGAGGTGACCGGGATACGGATCGGGATAGAGCGTCATGTAAACCTTCCCGGGGATGCGCTCGGCGGCTTCTTCGACGAAGTCGGTGATGACGCCGGCGCGCCACGCCATGCGGTCGTCGTACTCGCTTTCGTCGAACGCGCGCTCACAGACGCCACAGCGACAGTACTCCGCGCGGGGGAAGCCGATGTCGTCGAGGCGAACGTCCTCGTTTTCGGCGACGCAGTCGTCGATGACCTCGAACAGGCCCTCGCGGTAGTCCGCCCGCGAGGGACAGATGTAGGCCCAGTCGAAGTACGAGCGCTGCCGGTCGGCCGGCCGGCCCATATCGTCGACGGGAACAAGCGACGGGTCGGCGTCGGCGGCGGCGTTGTCGCCGAAACAGGAGACCATGTTTACCCCGTCTGCGATCGGTTCGGCAGACCGGCCGGTCACGTCTTTGACTTCGTAGAAGCCGCGGTCGAACTCCGGCCACCGTACTTCTTCGGCGTTACGGGTGACGACGCCGTACATAGCCTAGGGTACGACCCCGTCTCCGTAAGCCGTTCGGATCGGGCGTTACGCTTCGGTCGGTTCGTAGTCGACTTCGACGTCCGACGAGCCGCTGAAGGCGACCTTATAGAGGACGGCGATGACGAACAGGGCGAGTACGATCTTGACGGTACGTGACATGTACGCCCGCAGATTCGGCCGGCGAACACTTAGGTATTCTGGATAGTTGTCTGGCCGTGAAAACGCAGACGCAGTGGGGCGCTTATGTGTCGATCAGCGACGCGATCTCGTCGCGGACGATCGTCTCACAGTACGAGCAGCGAACGCCGTCCTCGAGGACGGTAAACCGCGACGTGACGGGTTCGTTGCCGGTCGTGATACAGCCCGGGTTCGGACAGGAGAGAACGCCTTCGACGACATCGGGGCGTTCGACCCGGTGTTTCTCGACGACGTCGTAGTCGCGGACGATATTGATCGTCGCGTCGGGCGCGATCAGCGAGAGGACGTCGACCTCGTCCTGACTCAGTTCGCGATCCTCGACCTTGACGATGTCCTTGCGCGCGAGGCGATCCGAAGGGACGTTCACCCCGATCGATAGCTCCTCGCCCTCGCTTCCGTCGATGCCGAGGATCGCGAGGACGTTCAGCGCCTGGCCGCCGCGGACGTGGTCGATGACGGTCCCGTCGCGGATCTTGCTGACGCGCAGTTCGTGGTCGCCGTCACCGTCGTGGCGGTCGCGGTCGTTACTCATCGCCGTCACCTCCGATACCGAGGTCGTCGCTCAACAGCAGGTCCAGCAGCGCCATTCGGACCGGGACGCCGTTGTGCGCCTGCTCGAAATACGCCGCGTAGTCGGTCTCGTCGATCTCGGGCGCGATCTCGTCGACTCGAGGCAGCGGATGCATGATCGTCAGATCGTCGCTTGCAGCCTCGAGCGTCTCGGGGTCGATCTGGTACTCGCCGGCGACTTTCTGATACTCGTTCTCGTCGGGGAACCGCTCGCGCTGGATGCGCGTGACGTAGAGCACGTCGAGCGAGGGCAGGACCTCCGCCAAGGACTCGTGTTCGCGAACGCCCGTGGTTCCCCCTTGCTGATGGAGGTCGTAGACGACCTCGCGGGGCAGGCGGAGACTCTCCGGGCTGATGAAGTGCTGGCGCGCGTCGAAATTCGTCAGCGCGGCGGCCAGCGAGTGAACGGTCCGACCGTACTTGAGATCGCCCATGATGCCGATCGTAAGATCCTCAAGGCCGGCGTTTTCTCGGATCGTATAAAGGTCGAGCAACGTCTGAGACGGATGGTGGCCCGCGCCGTCGCCCGCGTTCACTAACGGTACGTCGACGAACTCGCTGGCCATCGTCGCCGACCCCTGTTTGGGATGGCGCAAGACGAGCGCGTCGGCATAGCCCTCGATGACTCGGACGGTATCGGCGAGCGTCTCCCCCTTCTTCACGCTCGAGGACTCGACCGAACCCATGTCGACGACGTCGCCCCCGAGGCGCTTCATGGCGGTTTCGAAACTCATCTTCGTCCGCGTGCTCGGCTCGAAAAAGAGCAGTCCGAGCAACGCCCCGGCGTGGCGGTCGGCGACGGCCGACGGGTCGGCGTCGATCTCGGCCGCACGGTCGAGAACGGTCTCGATGTCCCCCCGTGAGAGTTGTTTGCTCGTGATGAGGTGATCGTGGCGCATTCGTTCATGTAGGCTGTTGCGTGCCCCTTGAATCTCTCCATTCGGCGGTGCCGTCGGCCCGCGGCGACGGCTTGAGGACGGTGCGGGTCGCCGCTTCGAGACGCGTCCGCCTAAGGCAAAGAGTTATACAGATACTGCAGTAAGTGACCACAACTGTATGGTCGGTCGGCTGGATACCGGAATCGACGTGCTCGATCGGAAACTTGACGGCGGACTCCCCCCAGGGTGTATCGTCGCCTACACCGCCGAGCCGGCCAGTCAGTCCGAACTGCTTCTCTACGAACTCACGGCCGCTCGCGGGACGCTCTACCTCTCGACCGAGCGCTCGGACGACGCCGTCCGCCACGCCATCGAGACGTCGCCGTCCTCGGTCGGCAGCCCGACGGTCAGACACGTCACCAGCGATACGCCCCTCGAAGAGGCAACGCGGCTCATCGGCGCGCTCCCCGACGGTGCGAACCTTATCATCGACACGATGGACGTCCTTGAGCGCTGTGACACCGACGAGTACATCACGTTCTGTAACGATCTCAAATCGCAGATGCTCGAGACCGGCAGCATCGCCGTCCTCCACTGTCTTCGGGGCGACGAACCCGCGAACCGGTCGCGGACCTTCCACGCCGCCGACGCCGTCTTCGACCTGCGAACCGAAATCGCCGGCACCGAACTCGAGAACCACCTGACGGTCCCCAAGTTCCGCGGCGGTAGCCAGCCCACCGACGCGATCAAACTCGAGTTGACCGAGGAAGTGGCGATCGACACAAGTCGGGACATCGCGTAATCGACACGGCTGGCGCGTCTCCACGGTTATAGTAGCAACTGAGCTACTATAGTGCGACTCGGTTCGTGACCGCCTCGTCCTCTGACTCGAGGCTATCCGGCGTTGTCCGTCCTACGAGAGAACTGCTCGCCCGAGGCGATGGCGGTAATCGTCGCCACGGCTCGATAGCAATCCGCTGAACGCATAAAATGGACGTTGTGTTCTGCAAGAGACACGACAGCGGCGCTCGTCACCGGCCGATCGACGATCCGCGGGTGTGACGCCGCGTTACTCGTCGGCGTCTTCGAGTTCTTCGACGATCTCGTCGGCGTCGACGTCGGCGTCCTCGAGGGCCTCCTCGATGTCGCCGCCGCCCATGCCGCCCATACCGCCCATCATGCCGCCCATGCCCATGCCACCCATGCCGTCGATGACCTCCTGGACGATAACACGATCGACGCCGATCTGGTCGATGATCTGCTGGCCGATCTGCTGTTTGCCCATCATCCACTGCTGGTTCATCGTCATCTGGGGCGTTGCCTCGAGGTAGAGCGTCTCCTTCTCGACTTCCTGGGTCTCGAACTCGGGCTCGGCGTCCTCGTCGGGCTCGACGGGGACTTCTTCCTCGACTTCGTCCGTCTCGATCCAGAGTTCGGGTTCCATCCCGAGGAACATCTCGAACAGGCCGGCGGCCTGCTGCTCGCGGTCGTCGACCTCGTCGAGAACCGTGTACTCGTACTCGACGTCGTCGCCCGCGAGCGGGTGATTGAAGTCGACCCGGGCGCGGCCGCCGATGATCGTGCTGATGTACCCCTGCTGGCCGTCGATCTGGACGTTCGCACCGGGGTAGCGGTCGTCCTCGTCGATCTTCTCGGCGCTGACGGTCTGGACATCGTCGGGGTCGTACTCGCCGAAGGCGTCCGCAGCGGGGACAGTCACCGTACCAGAGTCGCCGGACTCGGAGCCGACGATGGCGTCCTCGACGGCATCGAAGATGTGGCCCTCGCCCAGCACGATCGTTCGTGGCTTGAACTCCTGGCCCTGCTCGTCGACGCCCTCCTCCTCGGCGACCTCGGGGTCGGTCGTGTCGACCAGCTGTTCGTCCTCGACGGTGTAGGCGGTGTACTCGATTTCGACGAAATCGCCTTCCTGCAGCCCCTCGGCTGCTGCGGCGTTGTCGTCCTCGACTTCTTCGTCGACGTCATCGGCCTGCTCCTCGAGCTCGGCCTCCTGATCCTCGGTCATACGTTGTACGTCCCGCCGTCCGCATTTAAGGGCGACGCTTTGCGGCCGGGAGCGACTGATTCTTACGATCGCCGTTCGTTCCTCCGGACATGTACGAGGTCGAAGTGAAGGTTTCCGCCGATCTCAAGGCCGTCTGCGATCGGCTCGCAGCCCTCGAGGCGAGGTCTCTCGGACGCGTCGTGCAGATCGACACCTACTACGACGCGCCCCACCGCGAGTTCCCCGAGACGGACGAGGCGCTGCGGATCCGCGAGGAACGACCCGCCGACGGGGCCGACGAGACGCGGATCACCTACAAGGGGCCGCTCGTCGACGATGAGTCCAAGACCCGCCAAGAGATCGAGACCGCCGTTCGGGACGGCGAGAAATTCGACTCGATCCTCACGAACCTCGGCTTCGAGCCGGCCGCGACGGTTCGCAAGGAGCGCGACCGCTACTCGCTCGAGGGATACACCGTCACGCTCGACGCGGTCGACGATGTTGGCGAATACGTCGAGGTCGAGACCGAAGTCGCAGACGAGGCGGCCCTCGAATCCGCCCGCGACGGCGCGTACGACGTCCTCGAGTCCCTCGGACTCGATCCGGACGATCAGATTCGGACGTCTTATCTCGGACTACTGCTCGCGTCCTGACGATCTCGCGCTGTCGACTGGCTCGCTCGTTCCCGTCTCGGGCGAAGATGACTCCTCCCTGATGTATAACTCACGGCAGTTATGATGTGGCTCCCGAATCATATCCGCAAGTTATAGAACCTCGCTCCGTCTAGGGCCGCCAATGAGCGAGCGGAACATCCGAATCGAGTCCGTCGATCGCCAGGCGGTCGAGGACCAGGACGTCGAAATCGTCGAGCGAAAGGGGATCGGCCACCCCGACTCCATCTGTGACGGGATCGCTGAGAGCGTCGCCGGGGCGCTCGCACGCGAGTATATAGATCGCGTCGGCGAAGTGCTGCACTTCAACACCGACGAGACGCAACTCGTCGCGGGCGAGGCCGCGCCCGCCTTCGGCGGCGGCGAGGTCGTCGACCCCATCTATCTCCTGATCGTCGGTCGCGCGACCAAACACTACGAGGGCCAGACCATCCCCGCCGAAACCATCGCGCTGCGAGCAGCCCGCGAGTACCTCGAGTCCGAGATTCCCCAGCTAACCGTCGGCGAGGACATCGTCGTCGACGTGAAACTCGGCGAGGGCAGCGGCGACCTACAGGAAGTCTTCGGGGAAGACGACGAAGCGTCCGATACGGACGCCCCGGAATCGGCGGGCGGCGACGAGCCGTCCGGCCCGGTCAGCGTCCCGATGGCAAACGACACCAGCTTCGGCGTCGGCCACGCGCCCCTGACCGAGACCGAGGAGATCGTCCTCGAGACCGAACGCCGGCTCAACGGCGAGTACGCCGACGAAAATCCGGCGCTGGGTCCGGACGTCAAGATCATGGGCAAGCGCGAGGGCGACACAATCGACGTCACCGTCGCCGCGGCGATGGTCGACGAGTACATCCCGAACATGGACGGCTACGTCGAGGCCGTCGAATCCGTCCGCGAGTTCGTCGACGGCGTCGCGCGCGATCTCACCGACCGCGAGGTCAACGTGTACGTCAACACGGCCGACGACTACGAGGAGGGATCGATCTATCTGACCGTCACCGGCACCTCCGCCGAGCAAGGCGACGACGGCTCCGTCGGCCGGGGCAACCGCGCTAATGGGCTCATCACGCCCAACCGCTCGATGTCGATGGAAGCGACCAGCGGCAAGAACCCGGTCAATCACATCGGCAAAATCTACAACCTGCTCTCGACGGAGATCGCCGAGGAGGTCGTGGACGAGGTCGACGGCATCCGCGACCTGCGCGTGCGACTCCTCTCCCAGATCGGCCGGCCGATCGACCGACCCCACGTCGCCGACGTGCAGATCGTCACCGACGACGGCGTCGCGGTTTCGGACGTTCGCGCCGACGTAGAGCCGATCGTCGACCGGGAACTCGCCGACGTGACCGAGATCACCCGCAGCGTGATCGAAGGCGACCTCTCGACGTTCTGACTTGTAGCGCTCGATCGACAATCGTTGTTCTTCCGAACGCTAATTATTTCATATATCAAAAATAATAGCGGATGAGCTCGGAAGAGTCAATCGACAGTGGCGATCGCGCTCGAGACGGCGTTGATCCCGCTTCGGTGTTGTTTCAGACGATTCCCGGCGGTTTGGGTCTATTCATCGGATCTAGATCGGTGAACCAGTTCACTCTCGATACGAAACGGATATCCGCCAGCAAGCGACGGAAATAGTAGATCCGGCAGAGGGATTGCGTACCGTCACGTTTCTTGCCGTAGCAGTTCTCGGTCGAAACAGTATTCGAGAGCGATCACTGGTGTCACGTTCATTCGGTAGTTCGAACCGCGTCGTCTACGCCGTCGTCGCGAGCACCTTCTTCGTCGGCTTCGGCGGCGGCGTCGTCTTTCCGATCCTGCCGAATCTCGGCGAGGTGCTGGGCATCTCGGCGTTCATGGTCGGCGTCATCCTCTCGGCGAACCGCTGGACACGGTTGTTCGCGAACGGCCCGGCCGGAGTGCTGGTCGACCGGATCGGGACCCGAACGCCGTTCGTGGCGGGGCTGGCGATCGAGGGGGTTGCGACGGCGGGTTACGTGGTCGCGATCACCTCCTCGGTCCCCGAGTTCTGGTTCGTCCTCGCGCGGGTCTGCTGGGGCGTCGGCAGCGCGCTCGTGTTCGCGACGGCCTACACGATCACCGCCGACGTCAGCGAAGCCGCCTCGAGAGGGACGAGCATGGGAATCGTCAGGGCCGGGATCACGTTCGGCTTCCCCGCCGGCATGGTGCTGGGCGGGATCGTCAGCGAGGTCTACAGCAACGTCGCCGCGTTCGTCCTCGCGGCCGCCTTCGCCGGTCTCGCAAGTATCATCGCGTACTTCATCGTCCCCGAGACGCACGTCGAGAGCCCCGACACGTCGGTCAAGCCGTGGGACCTCGAGACGACCCTCCCTGCGCTGACCGTCGGGCTGGTTAACTTCGGGCTCTACTTCGCGTACTTCGGCGTCCTCTTCTCGACGCTCGTGTTGTACCTCGAGGTCGAATCGATGACGCTCGCGCTCGAGTTTGCGGGGCTGGGCATCGACTACGGCGAGCAGGGAACCTCCGGGCTACTGATGGCCGCCTCGGCGCTGTCGGGCGCGTTCTTTACGATCCTCGGCGGAAAGATCAGCGACGGCGTCGGCGCTCGCGTCCCCGTTTTGCTCGTCTTCCTCGTGACGAGCTGTGCCGGCTTTGCCGTCCTCACGCTCGCACCGTCACTCGCCACGGTCGTCCTCGGCTGCGTCCTGATCGGCGCGGGTCAGGGAGGGGTCGGCGGCCCGCTGACCGCGCTGCTCGCCGATCTCACGCCCGAAGACCGGATGGGGCGGGCGATGGGAACCAACAACGTCTTCGGCGACGTGGGCGGTGCCATCGGCCCACTTATCTCGTTGCCCTTCGCCAACGCGGCCGGGTTCGATACGCTGTACGCGATCAGCGCCGTCATCCCGCTGCTGGCCGGTGGCGTCCTCGTCGCCGGCATCTACACCTACACCGGCAGCCTGAGCCCGACGGTTGACGAGTCGATCGTCTGAACGCGGGGCGTCCCGACGACCGTCGACTCCTCGGGCTGCTCAAGACCGATACCAACCTCGCAACCCCCTTATAGCTCCGACCATCTACCACTTGCCATGCATCCCCCGGGAGCCGACACCGTCCTCGTCCGTCACGGGGACGTCAACACCAAGAGCAACACCGTCAAGCGGTACATGGAGGGGCTCCTCGTCGAGAATCTCGAGGCCATCCTCGCCGATCGGTCGATCCCCGGCGAAGTCGAACGCCGGTGGAACCGGCCGCTGATCCACACGAGCGAGCGCGCCGTCGAGGACGCGACCGCGGCCGCGACCGATACCTTCGGCGTCGTCTCTGCCAGCCCCGCGCTGACGGTCAGCACCGAGAAAGAACGGATCCTCGAGGCGCTTTCCGAGACTTCCCGCGAACACTACGACGGCGGGACGTTCGCGGTCGACGCCCGCCGGGCCGACAAGACCCTGCCCTACGACAGCGAGGACCTGGCCCGCGAGGCCGGAAGCGCGATCTGGGAGGCCGTCGAGGACGAGTTCGAGCCCGAAGTCGATCTCGACAACCCCGACCTCACCTTCGGCGTCGAAGTTCGAGAGGATCTGGCGCTTCTCTACCTCGAGACGGTCTCCGGGCCGGGCGGGCTCCCGCTTGGCTCCCAGGAGCCGGTGATCGCGCTGGTCAGCGGCGGGATCGACTCGCCGGTCGCGGCCTACGAACTGATGAAACGCGGGAGCCCCATCATGCCCGCCTACGTCGATCTCGGCGACTACGGCGGGATCGACCACGAGGCGCGCGCGATGGAGACCGTTCGGCTCCTCTCGAACTACGCCCCCAATTTCGACATGCAGGTCTATCGGATCCCCGGCGGCGAGACGGTCGACCTGCTCGTCCGGGAGATGGAACAGGGCCGAATGCTCTCGCTGCGCCGCTTTTTCTACCGCGCGGCCGAGACGCTGGCCGAGCGCGTCGACGCCAACGGCATCGTCACCGGCGAGGCCGCGGGCCAGAAGTCCAGCCAGACCGTCCGGAACCTCAGTGTCACCAGCTGCGCGGCCCGACTGCCGATCCACCGCCCGCTGCTGACTCGAGACAAACAGGAGATCGTCGCGAAAGCCCGCGAGATCGGCACCTTCACTGACTCGACGATCGACGCCGGCTGTAACCGCGTCACCCCCGACCGCGTCGAAACTAATGCCCGCCTCGAGCCCCTACTAGCCGCCGAGCCCGACGATTTGCTCGAGCGGGCAGAGGAAGCCGCGAGGAACGCGGACCTGGTCGAGCCCTGAGACGGAACGCCGGCTCTTGCTTCTCCGCGCTGCTTGTAGCCAGCTCAGCCAGCCACCGCCGGGTGGGACTTTCGTCGTCTCGAAAACAGACGAGCTATTCACGAACGCCACGCACGGAAGGCGAAACCGACATTACGAGACCGCCCGCACCATATCGTAGTGACCCGCGTCTGTCTCATCGGCGAAGACGAGAGCGATCTCCAATACGAACTGCTCTCCCGGGAGACCGCCCGCGAGGCGCTGGCGACCTACGATCTCGAGCGGCCGTTCGACAACTCGCTCGCGCTCCGGACGGTCAGCGTCGGTGCCGCCGTCTCGCTGCTGAACGACTTGAACTGGTATCTCACCCGGTTCGTCGACGAAGCACTCGTTCAGGAACCCAGCGTCAGCGACGCAGAGTGGCTCTCGCGGTCACTGGCCGAACAGCTCCGAAACGGCGCAGTTGAACCCGCGGAGACGGCCGAATACTGCAAAATTTACGGCCTCGAGCGAGTCGACGCGGGACTCGAGGAGGCCGAAACGGACGAACGGGGGCCGGATGGCGATGGCGAACCCGCCGAGACGGCGGACGACGCCGACTCGAGTGAGGCCAACCGAACGGGGGCGACTGGCCCGACCGATCGGCTCGTCGAACCGCTGTACGTCCGTCGGACCGACGGCGACCTGCCCGAATACGATCTCCGGGACGTCGAGGACACTCTCGTCGTCCGGCTGACCGAAGCCGAGCACGCCCCGTAACGCCGCGGTCAAGAATCGTCCGCCGCACTTTCGTTGCCGCTACTCGCCGATGACCCATCGCCCGCGCTCGCCGACGCGCTCTCGCTTGCGATCCCGATTCCGTGTTCCTGCCCGTCGCTATCGACGATCGACGCGGACACTCGCGTCAGCCGCTCCGAATCGAACGTCGCTCGGACGAGCCGGCCAGCGGTCACGATCTGACCCGTACAGACCTCGTTCGCGCCGCTGGTGTCGCGGACCGCGGCGTCGAGGACGAGCTCGTCGTCGTCCTCGCTCTCGTCGCCGTCGTCGATATCGATCTCATCGAGCACCAGTTCGTAACATGGGTTCGGCGCGCCGGCCTCGAGCGCGACGATGACTGACGTTTCGAAGTCGGTCTCGTCGACGAATCCGGCGAGCGGCTCCGACTGAAGGGATCGCTCACTGAGCCACTCGTTCGCGTCGCCCGCCTCGAGCAACAGCGCCGCGTCGGGCGAGGATGATTGCTCGGAGTGGTGGAACGACTGCGTGTCGTAGCTCGCCAATCCGTCTGGCAGGTCGTCATCGACCGCGTTCTCGTTCAGTGACTGATTACCGTCGGTCTGATTCCCGTCACCGTTACCGCCGTCACCGTTACCGCTGTCACCGTTCGCTGCACTATTGGTATCGTCGGCGAGACAGCCGGCCGAGAGCGCGATCATCGATGCGGTACCACACAGCAGGCTCCGTCTAGAGGAACGTGTCATCGTACTCGAGCGAACGAACGGGTAGGTAAAGGGAATTCGGCTAGGTGAAAGAGCTCTTTTCGCCGGGTTCGTGTTCGACCCGACGGCGGTCAGTCGAACAGGCCAGTCGAGAGGTACCGCTCGCCTCTGTCCCAGAAGACGGTGACCACGAGCGGGCAGTCGTCGGCTCGGCCGCCGTCGGTTTCGGGAGCGGCCGGCTCGCCGGCGTCGTCGAAGGCCGTCGAGACCTCCGGACACTCGAGGCTGGGATCGGCGATCTCGCGGGCAACCCGCTGGGAGACCAGGCTCGTCGCGCCGCTGGATTGGCCGACGAGGACGCCCTCTTCGCGCGCGAGGCGGCGACACTCGTCCTCGGCGTTCTCGAGTTCGACCGTCTCGACGCGGTCGATCAGATCGACGTCGAGGTTATCGCTGACGAAGCCGGGACCCATCCCCTGGAACTCGTCCTGGCCGGACTCGCCGGTCGAGAGGACGGCGTTTTTGGCCGGCTCGACCGCGACGATGTCCATGTCGGGGAACGCCTCGCGGAGGCGGCGACCGGTGCCCGAGAGCGTCCCGCCGGTGCCAACGCCGGCGACGAAGGCGTCGATCTCGCGGTCGCCGACCTGCGCTATAATCTCCTCGCCGGTCGTCTTGTAGTGAGCCTCAGGGTTCGCGGGATTCTCGAACTGGCCGAGCTGGATCGCACCTTTGGCCGCGATCTCGTCGGCGCGATCACGGGCGGCCGACATGTCGCCGTCGACCAACTCGAGGTCGGCCCCGTAGGCGGCCATAACCTGCCGTCGTTCTTTCGATTTGTCTGACGGCATGACGATCGTCAGATCGTAGCCGCGGGCGGCGGCGACGAGCGCGAGGCCGATCCCGGTATTGCCGCTTGTCGGCTCGACGAGCCGGTCGCCGGGTTCGATCCGGCCGTCGCGCTCGGCGGCCCGGATCATCTCGCGAGCGGGCCGGTCCTTGGCCGAACCGCCGGGGTTGAACGATTCGATCTTCGCGGCGACCGTCACGCCCTCCGGCGAATCGACCTGGACGAGCGGCGAGCCGATGGTGTCCAGAATGCTCCCTTTCATTGACCCGGCATACGGATTCAAGACGTAAACCCGTGCTGGACTTAGGCAGTACGTGCCGGCTAGTCCTCTAATCGATCACCGCGGAAACGCTCTCTCGAAGGGCCTCGAACAACCGGAAAGTCCCGCCCGGCGGTGGCCAGTCAGGCGAGTGCGAGCACCGGCGGAGGGCCGCCCCGAGCGAAGCCGCTGCCCGAAACACCGCGGTTAAGCCCGCCGAGACGTAAGGCGTGCGTATGAGTCTCGAGACCATGCGGCCAAACCCCACGTGGGACGCGGCGTCCTACGAGGAGGCGGTCGACACGCTCGCGGCGCACAGCGACGAACTGACCTACAAGATCTGGGGCGGCGACTGGTGCAAGGACTGTCGCGCCCTGCTGCCCGACTTCGGTGCGGCGCTCGAGGCCGCCGAGGTCCCCGACGAGCGCATCGAGGAGTTCGCCCTCGATCAGGACAAGGAAGGCCCCGGCATCGAGGAGTACGACATCGAGTACATCCCGACGATCGTGGTCGAGCGCACACCTGCCGGAGCGGACGAAGGCGAGGAGATCACCCGGTTCGTCGAGGAGGAAGCCGTGCCGCCGGCCGTCTGGCTCGCCGACGAGATCGAGGCGGAACTATCGTAGCTCCCCCTTCTCGACGTTAAAACGGCGCGTCGTCCGACTCTCCGCCACCGTCTTCGCGAGCAACGTTCTCGCCCAGCCACTCGAGCGCCTCGTCGGCGTCGTGGGTCGGCGGCGAACACGTCCGATCGCGACAGACGTACAGCGTCGGCTCGCCGTCCCGGGCTTTGCGGCCCGCCCAGATCGGTGGCGCGTCCTCGAGTGCCAACCGATCGAGCCAGTCCTCGAGGCCGTCCTCGGTCGGCGGCCGCAATGCAAACAGCCGATCGGGGGCGTACCGCGACGCGAACCGGTCGCGCCACGTCTCGGGGAGATTGTCGGCGGCCACCGTCACCTCGAGCGCGCCCGATTCGAGGCGGTCGGCCGCGATGCAGAGCGTGGCGTGCTCGAGGGCGTTGGCCTCGAGTTTGTTCGCGTGGGTCTCGAGGACGGTCGTGGCGATTTCCCCGAACTCCTCGGTTGCGAATTCGTCGAGCGCGAGCAGCGTCTCGACCGCGACGCCGGCCGCGGAGGGCGTCGACTGGTCGCTCAGTTCCTGCGGGCGGGTCACGAGCGATTCGCCGCTCTCGGGGGTGAAGTACAGCGTCCCGCGGTCGGCGTCCCAGAATTCGGCCTCGATGACGCGGGCCAACTCGAGTGCGAACGCGAGGTGGTCGACCTCGCCGGTGGCCTGATAGCAATCGAGCGCTCCGCGCGCGAGAAAGGCGTAGTCCTCGAGGTAGCCGTCGACCTTGACATCCCCGTCTTTATAGCGTCGCGACAGCCGCCGTTCGTCGTCGTCCCAGAGCCGTTCTCGCACGAACCCGAGCGCGTCGACGGCCGTCTCGGCGTAGCCGTCCTCGCCGAGGACCAGCGCCGCCTCGGCGTACGTCGAGATCAGCAGCCCGTTCCAGCCCGCGAGGATCTTCTCGTCGCGGTTCGGTCGGGGACGCTCCTCGCGAGCCTCGAACAGCCGCTGGCGGGCTGAGTCGAGACGTTTCAGAATCTCGCTGCCCTCGAGATCGAACTCGCCGGCGAGTTCCGAAATCTTGACGACGCGGTTTGGTTGGTTTTGCCCCTCGAAGTTGCCCGCCTCGCTGATATCGTAGCGCCGGCAGAAGAGGGCGGCATCCGTCTCGTCCTCTAAGATCTCGTGGACCTCTGCGGGCGTCCAGACGTAGAACGCGCCCTCCTCGCGCTCGCCGGTCTCGGGCGACTCGCTTTGAGCGTCGAGCGTGCTAAAGAAGCCGCCCTCGTCGTGGGTCAGCTCCCGATCGACGAACGCGAGCGTCTCCTCGACCACTTCGGCGTAGCGGCCCTCGCCGGTTAGCTGGTAGCCGGCGAGGAACGCGCGTGGTATCTCGGCGTTGTCGTAGAGCATCTTCTCGAAGTGGGGGACCGTCCAGTCCCGGTCGACGCAGTAGCGGTGGAAGCCGCCGCCGACGTGGTCGTAGAGCCCGCCCGACGCCATCGCACCCAGGGTCTGCTCGAGCACGTCGAGATAGTCTTCCTCGCCGGTTCGGTCGTACGCGCGAGCGAGCACCCGGAGGCGCGAGGGCTGGGGGAACTTCTGGCCGGAGCCGAAGCCGCCGTACTCCCGGTCCGCGCTTCGCACGACCGCGTCAGCTGCCGTCTCGAGCACGTCGCTCGAGGGCGGCGCTCCGCCACCACCGGTTCCTGCGGCGTCGGGCGTCTCCTCGAGCCGATCTTTCGCCGCGTCGGTCCACTGCTGGGCGCGGTGTTCCATCTCCTCGCGGTCTTCCTCGCTCTCCCAGGAGTCGCTGATCCGCTCGAGCAGGTCGCGAAAGCCGGGCTGGCCGCGCTGTCCCTCCGGCGGGAAGTAGGTCCCGATGAAGAAGGGCTTGCCCTCGGGGGTGAGCCACGCCGAGAGCGGCCAGCCGCCCTGCCCCCGGACGAGCTGGCAGACGGTCATGTAGATGCTGTCGACGTCCGGGCGCTCCTCGCGGTCGACCTTGATCGGGACGAAGTTCTCGTTCAAGACTTCGGCGACGGCCTCGTCCTGGAAGCTCTCTTCTTCCATCACGTGACACCAGTGACACGCCGAGTAGCCGATCGAGAGGAAGATCGGCACGTCGCGCTCCTTCGCGGCCTCGAGCGCCGCCTCGTCCCAGGGCTGCCAGTTGACGGGGTTGTCTGCGTGCTGGCGCAGGTAGGGGCTCTCCTCGTCCTCGAGCCGGTTGCGCCGGGTCGGGTCGGTCATAGAATCGAGTACGGTCGAGAGCGGTAAAAGGTCGGCGTGCGACGCTCGAAACCACCTGTCGGCAGTGGTTGGTGCGACCGTCGGTTTCGTGGATCAACCGATCGCAGGCAGTGAGTGGCGCTGAACGAGAATGCTGAGAGGAGTCTACCGGAAGAGAAGGCTTCACGCCGGTCGTCCGGTCATCTGATTGTCCGATCGTCCGGCCGTCTATTATAGTGAGGAGTGCGTCACGGCCGTGCGTACTCCACGAACGCAAACCCGTCGCGCTCGTCTCGAGCCGTCTCCGTCCACGCCTCGCGGTCCCAGTCGGGGAAGGTGGTGTCGCCGTCGGGTTCGTCGTGAACTTCAGTCACGACCAGCCGGTCGACCGCGGGCAGGAACTGCTCGTAGACGGTCGCGCCGCCCGCGACGAAGATTCGATCGACGTCGTCGTGGTTCTCCCGCGCGGCCGTGTTCGCCGCCTCGACTGCTTCCTCGAGCCCGTGGGCCACGACGGCTCCCTCCGGCGTCTCGAGATCCCGACTCGTCAGGACCACCGTCGTTCGCCCGGGGAGCGGTTCGCCCAGCGTCTCGAGAATGCCCTCGTAGGTCACCCGGCCCATGATGACGGGGTGATCCATCGTGGCCTCCTTGAAGTGCTGCAGGTCCGCGGGGATATGCCAGGGCATCTCGCCGTCCGTCCCGATGACGCCGTTGTCGGCGACGGCGACGATGCCGACGAGTTCGCGGTCGGTCTCGAGTTCCGGCGGTGTGGCCGCCGTCGCGTCTCGGTCCTCGTCCGCGCTCATTCGGCCACCGCGAACTCGATGCCGTCGTGGGACTTGTAGTCGCGAAGCTCGACGTCCTCGTAGGAGAGTTCGTCGATCGAAACGTCGGCCACCTCGAGCGTCGGTCGCTCGAGCGGTTCTCGCGAGAGTTGCTCGAGCAGCCCGGGGACGTGATCGAGGCGCTCGTCGCCCTCGGCCTCGGCGGGCGCTTCGGACTCGAGCCACGCCTTGACGTCGAGGTAGTCTGCGCGCTCGTCGGCCTCGGCCAGTCTGGACTGGAGCGCCTCGAGATTGTCGGCGTACCAGTCGCCGCGTGCGCCGCGACCGCAGTAGACGTGGGCATCGACGACGGTGTGGGCGAAGGTGCCGGGCTCGAACCCGGTCTGCTGGGCGATGACCTTCGTCAGGAGCGCGTAAGCCGCGATGTTAAACGGAATCCCGAGTGCGGTGTCGCCCGATCGCTGCGTCAGATGGCAGTTCAGTCGGTCGCCTTGCACGTTGAAGACGAAGCTGTAGTGGCAAGGCGGCAGCGTCGAGACGGCGGCGTTCGCGGGGTGCCAGGCGTTGACCACCAGTCGGCGCGAGTTCGGCGACTCGGAGAGCGTGTCGATTACGTACTGCAGTTGGTCGAACGTCTGTCGTCCGTCGGCCTCTTCAGTGACCCACCGGTGGGCGGCGTCGGGCCAGGACTCCCCCTCGAGTCGCGCGTCGTCGTCGGGAACCGGGAACCGCCGCCAGAACCGGCCGTAGGCCGTATCGAGTCGCCCCTCGTCGTCGGCCCAGGCGTCCCAGATCTTGGTCTCCTCGCGGAGCTGGCGGATGTGTTCCTCGCCGGAGAGATACCAGCAGACTTCGTGGAGCATCGAGTTCCAGCGGTAGCCGTCCATCTCTTTGGTCGTGAGCAGCGGATACCCCTCCCGCAGATCGACCTCGTAGTGTTCGCTGAACGACGAAATCGTGTCGACGCCGGTCCGGTTGGGCTTGTGCGTGCCTTCCGAGAGGACCGTGTCGACGAGCTCGAGGTACTGTCGCATTGATCGGAAGCTTCCGACCGTGCGAAGTTATCGGTATCGGTCCCAGGTCCGCGTTTCGAGACATGGACTCGCCACTGCCCGTCTCTGAGACCGGCCGAACGAACCGGTCGTCGCGCTCTTGCGAACTGTAAAGCCGGGTGCGGGTTTTAGTGGGCGGGGCGCTAGCATTTGAGTCGTGCTCGAGGCGCTCGCCCCTGACGAGCGAGTGAACGCCGCCGTCGGGTGGCTACTGACGGGTGTCGTGGCCCTCGACGGCGTCAAAAACGCGGTGGGGGCCCTGCCGCTCTGGGGCGGCTTCGAACTGATCATCGTGGCCGTCACAGCGGGACCGGCGCTCGTGACGCGTGATTGGACGGCGATGGTTCCCTGGCCGCTGCTGTCAGTCGCCGCGGTCGCCGTGATCGCCGGCGCGGGCGGCGTCTCGTTCGAAACCGTCGCGTATCTGGCCGTCGCGACGCTCGCGCTGGTCATCGTCGTCGAACTCGAGGCGTTTTCGTCGGTCGATCTGAGCCGTCGGTTCGCCGTCTTCTTCGGGGTCTTACTGACGATGGCGCTGCAGGCGCTCTGGACCGTCGTGCAGTTCTACTCGGATCGGTGGCTCGGGACGGAGTATCTGCGAACGCAGACCGAGCTTCAGTGGGACTTCGTCATCGTCACCGCCGTGGGACTGGCGCTGGGCGTGCTCTTCAGGTGGTATTTCAGCCGATTCGAGCTGGCCGGGACCGTCAGTCATCGAACGACGAACGGATCGGGATCAGCATGACGTTCAGTGAGATGATGGAGCTGTCGGAATCTCAGGAGCGAACCGTCGTTCGGGGGTTGCAACTCACGCTCGTCGTCATTTTGGGCTACGGGCTCGTGACGGGCCAGTTCGGTATCTTCGGAACGGCGGGACTGGCGCTCGCGATCACGCTACTGCCGGCGCTGTTGCGCCGGGAGTACGGCTACTCGATGGACGCCGGCCTCGTTCTCTGGATCACCGTCGCCGTGAACCTCCACACCGTCGGGGTGCTCGGTCCGTACCGACAGTATCAGTGGTATGACGAGATCGCCCACACTGTTTCGGCGTCGATCGTCGCGGGACTGGGCTACGCGGCCTTTCGCGCGTTTGAACTTCACTCCGACGAGATGGACGTCCCGTCGACGTTTCGGGCCGCGTTCATCGTCGTCTTCGTCCTCGCGATGGGCGTCTTCTGGGAGGTCCTCGAGTTCGCTCTCGGAGGCGTGGCAGTCACCGTCTACGGAATCGACGACATCGTCACCGATCTGGTGTTCAACGCGGTCGGCGGGTTGATCGTGGCGATCTGGGGGGCCGGTCACGTCGACGGCCTCGTGGAATTCTTTCAGGAACGGCTCCGATCCGGCACCGATGGCTGAGCGGCGGTCACAAACTCCCGTCACGGCCGCGGTCGCCCGTAGCTCCCGGACGGCTGCAAAATCTTGCACCGGGACTATCCACCGACGGAGCGAAATCAGACGCGACCCGAGAAGGGCAACTGATTCAGTATGAGAGATACGGCACGTTCCGAGACGAGACGCCGGTTCGTCCGGGCTGGCGCGACGGCTGCGAGCGCCCTCGCGATCGGACTGCCCGGAACGGGGTCGGCTCAGAACAGGAACACGACGACACGGCAGTCGGAGGGCGATGACAGTAACGGACAGGGCGACACGAGATTCAAAGAGGTGATCGCCACTCGCGAGACGTTTTTCTCCGGCGCGATCTTCAGGATCGTTTCGCCGCCGCTCGAGAACGCCCCCGTGGTGCAGAACCCGGAGGCAGTGCGAAACTACGAGGTCCGCGTTATCGAGTACTTCAACACGAACGAAGAGGGATACATCTTCGTTCCGCCGAACGTACAGGTCCAGCAGGGGAACGTCTACGTCTTCGACGATCTGCTGTCGGACAGGACGGAGCGGGAGGTTCCGTCACCTGGCCTCATCCAGGTGGAGTTCCGGCCGCTCGAACGGTCTGATCTCCCCTTCGAGCTCGACGAGAACGAAGACTTCGAGATTCTGGAGAACGGAGGCGGTGAGGCGGCCGTCCGTCCCGACGACTTCTACTCGAGCGCGCTGTTCGAGATCACCTCGGGGGCACAGGGGTGGGTTCCACAGGACGTCGAGCAGAGCGGCCTGTTCACCGCGTACAACACCGTTCACGCAAGATACCTGGGTACGAACCAGCGGTTCCTCCTCTTCGCGCAAGAGGGCGCACAGACGGACACGGGACGGCTGTACGTGATGCGCGACGAATCCGAAATCTTCGATCCCGCGGGGAATCTCGTGGCCGCCGAGTACAGCCTCGTCGACGAGGAGAGCCTCACCTTCGACGACGACTTCCTCCGCCGCAGCACCGACTGATACGGTCTGCTGTAACTGTTTACCGGTGTGCCCCAGAAGTAGTGCCGCTACTGGCCGGACGACGGACACTCCCCGTTCGTCCGCTGGTATCCGTTTCCGCCTCGGTCTGCGGTGTCGGCCGGTTCGGAGCGGTCGCTCGAGCGAGGGACCGTAGTACCCACGAGCATGCATACTTCCATCCGAGAAAAGAGCAACGCTTACAGGTTCGTGCGTTCCGCTATCGATCATGCGAGAGAACGTGCTGCTGGTCGGGGGCGGCGGCCGCGAACACGCCATCGCCCGCGCGCTTGCGGACAGCGAGGCCGACCTCTACGCCTGTGCCGGCAACAAAAACCCCGGTATCGCCCGCATCGCGACCGGGTTCGAGACGCTCGAGACGACCGATCCAGAGGCCGTCGTCGACTACGCCGAAGACGTCGGCGCGACGATCGCCGTCATCGGCCCCGAAGCGCCGCTGGAGGTCGGGGTCGCCGACGCGCTCGAGGCGGCGGGAATCTACGCCTTCGGGCCGAAAGAGGACGACGCCCGCATCGAGACGGACAAGGCCTTCCAGCGCCAGTTCATGGAGGAACACGACATCCCGGGCTGTCCCGATTTCGAGACCTTCGACGACATGGAGGCCGCCTGCGACTTCATCGACGAGTACGATGGTGACCTCGCGATCAAGCCCGCCGGCCTCACCGGCGGGAAGGGCGTCAAGGTCATCGGCGATCAGGTGACCGCCGAAGAGGGCAAGGAGTACATCCGCGACGCGGACTACGACCAGATCGTCCTCGAGGAGCGGCTCATCGGCGAGGAGTTCACCGTGCAGGCGTTCGTCGCCAACGGCGAGTTCCGGACTGCCCCCGCGGTCCAGGACCACAAGCGCGCCTACGAGGGAGACGAGGGTCCAAACACGGGCGGCATGGGCAGCTACTCCGACGCGACGAACGAACTGCCCTTTATGACCGCCGCGGACTACGACGACGCCGTCTCGATCATCGAGGCCACCGTCGACGCCCTCGAGGACTATCGGGGTATCCTCTACGGCCAGTTCATGCTGACCGAGACCGGCCCCCGCGTCGTCGAGTTCAACGCCCGCTTCGGCGACCCCGAGGCGATGAACACGCTGCCGGTGCTCGAGACGGATTTCCTCGAGATACTCACCGCCGCCCGCGACGGCGAGGCCCCGCCGGAACTCGACTTTGCCTCCCAGGCGACGGTCTGTAAGTACGCCGTTCCCGAGGGGTACCCGACGGACCCCGAGGCCGGCGCGAAGGTGCAGGTCGACGAGGAGAGCGCCGGCGATGCCCTGCTGTACTACGCCAGTGTGGACGAACGCGACGACGGCATCTACACGACCACGTCTCGGTCGTTCGCGCTGGTCGGCGTCGCCGACTCGATCGACGAGGCCGAGGAGATGGCCGAGGACGCGCTCGCCGTTGCCGGCGAGGAGGGGCTGCACGTCCGTCACGACATCGGAAAGGCGGACCTCGTCCAGCGCCGGATCGACCACGTGAACGAACTTCGCGGCGACTGAACGATCCCAGCACTCTCGCGGGCCAGAACGGGCTATTCGAACGGACTGTCTGCCGTTGTAATCCGGCTCACATCGTCGACGGCATCGAATCCATCGTCGAACGAATAGAGATACTCGAGTTCTTGTCGTTGCATCGAGGCCGCGATCACGGCGTCCGTTAGCGATAACGGCTCGTATTTTCGGAACAACGACCGACCGGCATCGATGTCGCGTTTCGGCGTGTGGACGATTTCGAATCCGCTACTTTCGAGAATCGCATCGAGCGTCCGGACGGCGACTTCGTGCGTACTCCGTGCTTGGAGGTAATTGATGACCTCCTCGAGAACGTCGGTCAACACGTATGCAGTCGGGAGAGAACCGCTATCGAATCCCTTCGAAATAGCGGCCGCTCGCTCGTGGTTTTGGTCTCTCGATAGCCGTGCCCCGATGATGACGTTCGCATCGACGACGGCGCGGGCCATCAGTAGTCCCCAGCGACGAGATCGTGATCCTCGGCTGCGTTCGTTTCCTCACCGATGTCGACCGGCTCGAGTTCGGCAAACGCACCGTAGCGTTGCGTAACGACTTCGACCGAAAGCGTTCCGTCTTCGTCGACGCGCCAGCGAATTTTGTCACCAGCTTCGATACCGAGTTCGCGACGGATCGCCGCCGGAACCGTTACGGAATAACTGTCGTTTACCGTCGTTTCGTCCTCGACCCGATGAGACATGCTCAAAGCTAACCGGCCCTGAGTAAAATAATTTGCCTCCAAATTTCTGGCGTGGACCGCGGACACGAGCAACGAGACGAGAGTCAGGTCGAATCCCGAACGTCTTCGACCGCCTCGAGCAACACTTCGACCCCCAGTTCGATCTCCCGTTCGGTCACGTCAAGCGGCGGGAGCAGTCGCAGCGTCTTGTAGCCACAGCCGAGCGTCAGCAGCCCGCGATTGAACGCGCCCTCGAGCACCGCGTCCCGACGCGCCTTCGTATCGAACTCGACGCCGAGCATCAGTCCCCGACCGCGGACGTCGATCACGCCGGGCGCGTCGCCGTCTTCGGCGGCGTCCGCGAGCCGCGTCCGGAGCTGGCGGCCGCGCTCGCGGACGGTCGCAAGCAGGTTCTCCTCGTGGATGACGTCGATCGTAATGACGCCCGACATGGCGGCCATGAGGTCGCCGGCACCCCACGTCGAGGAGAGACGACCGCGCTCAGCGGGAAAGACGTCCGACCGCGAGATCGTCGCGCCGACGCGCAGTCCCTTCCCGCTCGCGATGACGTCCGGCGTGAGGTCGAGGTGGTCGACGGCCCAGAACTCGCCCGTCCGGCCCACGCCCGACTGGATCTCGTCCGCGACGATTCGGAGGCCGTACGCCTCGCGCAGCGCCTCGAGGTCGCGGGCGAACGCGGGGTGGGCGACCCGGTAGCCGCCTTCACCCTGAATCGGCTCGAGGATCAGATAGGCAACCTCGTCTGGGTCGATCACGCCCTGCTCGGGGTGGAGCGCGTCGGCGACGACGTTGCCGCCGGGGCCGTCGGTCAGCCAGCGGGTCTCGTAGGCCTCGTCGGTCGAGGGATAGGAGACGCTGACGACGCCCGGAATCTCGGGGTATCCGCTGCGGTGGACGGCCTTCGAGCGGTTGAGCGAGAGCGCCCCCAGCGTCCGGCCGTGGAAGGCTCCGTCGAAGGTGAACGCGCGGTGGCCGCCCGCGGCGTAGCAGATCTTGATGGCGTTCTCGACGGCCTCCGCCCCGGAGTTCGAGAGGAAGACCTGATCCATGTCGTACTGGTCGGTCACCGCGATCAGCCGATCCATCAGCTGCGTGGGGCCGGGAAACTCGGGGTCGTCCGGCGGGCCGCCGCCGCTGACGTAAAAGTCCTGGCCGGCGATCTTTCCCGG
This sequence comes from Natrinema sp. 74, assembly GCF_046097095.1. Lineage (NCBI taxonomy): Archaea > Methanobacteriati > Methanobacteriota > Halobacteria > Halobacteriales > Natrialbaceae > Natrinema > Natrinema sp. 74. The sequence goes on along the minus strand of NZ_CP175698.1, from coordinate 428,773 downwards.
ATCGACGGGATCGAACGCGCGGAGCCGCTCGCGGACAGCGGGGTTGTTGTAGCCCAGCGGCGCGGCCGCGACGTGACTCGTGAAATCCAGCAAGACGTTGCCGTCGACGTCGGTACAGAACGGGCCGATCGCCTCGCCACCGGCATCCCAGACGAACTCGTAGACGTACGTACTCGGCGCGGCAAACCGGTGATGGTAGGCGGCCCATTCGCGCGCTCGCTCGCCGGGAAGCTCGTCGACCCGAGGCTCGGCCGTTGCTCGGTCCATACGATGGGTTCGACCGTCTCCGGTAAAGTTACTGACCGCTATACGACGACGACCACCGACGCTACCGCGCCGCCGACGAGCAGAACCGTGCTATAGGCCGCGACCCGGTTGCGGAATCCGGTGTCGCTCGAGGTCGCCGCTAACAGCGCCTTGACGACGATGCTCGAGACCGTCGCGAGCAAAATCGCCAGCGTCGCTTCCGCCGGTCCCAGTTGCCCGCCGCGATAGAGGACGACCGCCGAGGTGGTCGCGCCGGCGCTCGAGACGAAGCCGCTGGCGACCGCCGTCGCGTAGAAACCAAGCGTCCCGAACCAGGTCTCGGCCAGCGACCCGAAGACGAGGACGACGAGGAAGACGGCCCCGAACGCGAGCGCGTTGCGCAACGAGAACGGGCTCTCGAGTTCCATCGGGCCGGACTCGCTCCAGTCGGCGGTGAGCGCGGCGACGGCGAACGCGAGGACGATGACCGCGCCGAGCGGGGCGATCGCCTCGACGAGGATGCCGGAGCCGTTGCCGGCGGTGAAGCCGACCGCGATCGCGAGGTTCCGGGCGGCCATGGCGGCGTTTGCGAGTAGGATCGCGGCGACGGCGTAGGAGGCGGCCTCCGGACGCTGATCGACGTGATCGAGCATCGTCCCGACGACGGCCGTCGAGGAGGCCAGCCCGCCGAAGAAGCCGGTGATCGCGATGCCGCGCCCGCCGTAGGTCGAGACGATCGCGTAGTTGGCGATGCCGATGCCCGCGACGGCGACGACCATCAGCCAGATGACCTGCGGCTCGAGCGGGATCGAAATTCCGGCGAACTCGACGGTTGTCTCGGCTGGCAAGAGCGGGTAGATGACGAATGCGAGGATGGCGAATTCGCTCGTCGACCGCATCTCTTCGTGGGAGAGCCCCCACGCGAACTCGTGGAGTTCGCGCTTCAGGACGAGCAACAGCGACGAGAGGACGGCGACGGTCACCCCCTCGAGAATGAAGCCGACGGTAACCAGAATGCCGACCCCGTAGGCGACGAGCATCGACACGGAGGTCGTCAGCGAGAGCCCGGCGTCGTCCTCGCTCATGAGGCCCTGCACTGCGAGTAACACACCCTGTACGATCACGAGCACACCGCCGAGTACCAGCAGGCTCTCGCCGATCACGGTGTCCGATTCCGTGACCAGAACGGTGAAAACGGAGGCGAGCAGACTGATGAGCGAGAACGTCCGAATGCCGGCTGACTTCTGTGACCACTCGCGCTCGAGGCCGAGAAACATCCCCAGCGCACCCGCAAGCGCCATCCTGACGACCGTTTCCTCGAGCGGCGCATCGGCGACCTGCAACACGACCTCGTTCACCCACGGAGGTTCACTGTGGCCGCATATAAGCGGCCCGCCGGCGGCGACGCTGGCGAGCCGTCACGTATCACCGCGAAGAGCGGGGCGACCGAGAGCGGAACGAAGGGACACCACAGAGACTGTCCGAAGCGGAACGATCACCGAGCCGAGCGACCGTACTACAGGTCGACGTACTGAGACTCCCACTCGCGGCGCGCCTCGAGTTCGCGTCGGCCGCGGCGGGTGAGCGTGTAGAAGTTCGTCCGACGGTCACGTTGTCCTTTCTCGACCAATCCCTTGTCGACGAGGGTGTCGAGGTTCGGATAGAGCCGACCGTGGTGGATCTCCTTTTCGTAGTATTCTTCGAGTTCCTCTTTGATCGCCAGTCCGTGTGGTTCCTCCTCGCCAGCGATGACGTAGAGTAAGTCCCGCTGGAATCCTGTCAGGTCGTACATTGGGAAAGTACCAATCTCACTTACTGTCGAATTTTAATAAGGCTATCGGGTTGTTTCGACCGAAAGAGGGGTATTACCAGTGAAGCTACTCATTTCGCGCGTGCGGGACCCATAACACCGGTGACTGATTATCCGGCGGACCTCACATAATGAGCTGTTCATGTTTACAGTTCAGCTATTTCGTTTCGGGACGATTATATAGCGCGGCCGACTTCACTTCCCGTCTCATTGAGGTCAGCGTGGCAGGCACCGACACTCGCGAGCAGTAATTGTTCGAAACAGGAAAGCAAATCGCGTGGCCAAAAATGCCACGCGATCGCTTGCCGCCCTGAATTGGTCCCCGCTGACGCTTCGGCCCTCCAAGCGAAGCGTCACGTGGAAGATTTCGCCGTGAGAACTTAAATGTAACGACAATGCGACGCCCGCGAGCGTGACGGCCGCGCGCCGATCAGATGTGCTCTTCCTCGAGCACCCAACCGAGCGCGCGCTTGTAGTAGGTGAACATCTCTCTGACGCCCTCGTGGCGCATCTCGTCGCTCTCGAGGTTCTCTTTGAGGAACTCGTACTGCTCGCGGATTTCGTCTTCGTCGCGCATACCCCACACTATCGACCGAGACGGGAAAAAAGTCGTCACGCAGCGACGCGAGTCGGTCGTGAGCGCCTCGAGTCGGTCGTGAGCGTCTCGAGTCGGCATCGGATGCCGACTGTTTCGCTTGGGAATGACTCGGTTTCCGCCGCGAAACGGAGTGCGGATCGGGATTACGATATGGCCTGCAGTTGCCGCCCGTTAATCACCAATTGAACGACCGCCGGGGACCGATGATCGTCATCGGCGCTGTCCGATCGACCAGCCCGCCCACCGCGGCTGCCACACCGTTCGGTGAGGCGCGTTCGCGCCGCGGCGGCCGGTCGGAGACGGCCGGTGCCCGAGTGGGGTCCGGTGGGACTTTTTGCCTCCCGGCCGTAGCCGCCTCCATGAAGATCCGGGGTGAGCGCGAGTGCCGGGAGTGTGGGACGCACTGGTCGTACTACGAGACGGGAAGCGTCGGGTGTCCGGCCTGCGGGAGCCTCCGGAGCGTCGGCGTCGACGAGCGCACCGAACACACCGATCTCCGAGTGGCGTTCGATCTCACCCCCGTCCGGAACGCGATCGACGAGATCGAGACCGACGATCTCGCCGAACGCGCCCGCGACCGCTGTCGCGAATACGTCCGCCGGCGCGGGTTCGTCAACGCCGGCACTCTCCGCGAGCTCGACGACACCTACCTCGCCGCGACCGAACTCCTCCACGTCGCCGACATCGTCGCCCGCGAAATTCGGCTCGAGGACCGCGAGGAGCTCTACTTCCTCGAACTGTTACGCGACGCCGACGGGGGCGACCGCCCGCCCGTCGAGGATGTTCCCCAACCGCTACGAGCGGCCCGGGGACTTGCTTACGCCAACGCGGTCCGCGAGTACCGCCGCGACGTTCGCACCTGGGCCGAGGACCGCGACCTGACCGCCAGCGAACGAAAGACCCTCGAGACGCTCGGCGAACACGTCAAACGCGTTCGGATGCTCGACGGGGACGTGAAGCCGCGGATCGCAGAACGGCTCGTCGAAGCGACGCGAGACCTCGCGAACGGCCTGCGCGGCGACGAATTCGCGCTCTCGCGAGCCCAGGAGCGACTGGACGACCTCGGATAGCGTTTGAGGTCCGTATCGGTTCGCGTCGATCCGTTCTCGCTCGCGCGCTCTCGGCGACCGCGTCCGTCGATTCCTGTCCAACGTTCGCGTGACACAGCCGTCATTGATGAACAAATGTGTCAGCTTCTGTTCTGAGCTGGACAACCGTCCCAAATCTTATCATATATATGCCAGCGGACGGCAATGACCAAACTGAACGGAGTGGCCCCGATTTCGCGTCGTCGGGACGGCCTACGCGGCGGCCGTGAGACCGACGAGGTGATCGCACGGGACCTTCGAATCACCGGGGCCGTCCGCCAATTCGACTATGTCACACGGACCATCGAAAGAACGCACGGAGCCGAGCGACGGTCGTACAGCGAGGGAGCAAACGCCGGATACCGGCCCGAGTCCCTACGTTCCCGCGGGGAGAAGCGTCGCGGAACTCACGATCAAAGCGGTCCTAATTGGGCTCGCGCTCAACGTCGTCATGCTGACCGCGAACATGTACCTCGGCATGCGTTCAGGAATGACGATCAGCGCCTCGATCCCGGCCGCAGTCATCAGCATGGGTGTTTTCTACGGACTGCGCCGGGTTGGTATCGGCGGGACGATCCTCGAGAACAATATCGTCCAGACGATGACCTCCGCCGGCGAAGCGCTGGCGGCCGGCATCATCTTCACGATCGCCGGCGTCACGTTCCTCGGGCAGCCCATCGACATCGCCGGAACCGCCGCGGTCGCGGTGCTTGGCGGCCTGCTCGGCGTCCTCTTTATGATCCCGATGCGCCGCTATCTCATCGTCGACAAACACGAGGAGCTCCCCTATCCGGAAGGCACCGCGTGCGCCGACGTGCTCGAGGCCGGCTCGCGAGGCGACGAGGGCGTGAAACTCATCTCGTTTGGCTTTCTCGTGAGCTTCGTCTACATGTGGCTGGCCAACGGGATGGCCGCGTTCAAGACGACGATCCAGACCGCGTTCTCGGCGGGAGAAACCGATGGATTCGCCATCGGCGGCGATTTCACGCCCGCTCTGATCGGCGTCGGCTACATCATCGGCCCGCGAATCGCCGGCTACGTGTTCGGCGGCGGATTGATCGCCTGGATGATGCTGATTCCGCTGCTCATCACGGGCGGGTTCGTCCCCGAGTCGGCCGCCGACGCGGCGCTGATGGCGCAAGCCGAAGGCGTCTGGGACGCGTACATCCGCTATGTCGGCGCTGGCGCGATGATCGTCGGCGGGTTCTACGCCATCGTCTCGATGCGCGGGACGATCGTCGACGCGCTGAGCACCGCCGGCGCGGAACTCCGTGATTCCGCGACGGCCACGACCGAGTCGCGAAAGCGTACCCAGCGCGACCTCCCGATGAAGGTCGTCGGCGGCGGCGCGGCCCTGGTGACGCTCGCGATCGTCGCCATACCGCAGGTTCAGGTCGGGTTGCTAGGCGGGGTCATCGCCGTTGTCGCTGCGTTCCTCTTCGTCGCCGTCTCGGCGTACCTCGTCGGGGTCGTCGGGAGTTCCTCGAATCCCGTCTCCGGGATGGCCGTGGCGACGATCCTGATCACCGCCCTGGCGATGAAATCGACCGGCGTGACCGATCCCGTCGCCGTGCTCGTGACGGCCTCGGTCGTCGCCATCGCTGCGGCGGTCGCCGGCGACACCTCCCAGGACCTAAAGACCGGCTACCTCCTCGGTGCGACCCCTCGCAAACAGCAACTCGCGCAGGTGATCGGGATCGCCATCTCCGCGCTGTTTGCCGGCTGGGTGTTGTACTTCTTCCACCAGGCGTACGGGATCGGCAGCGAGACCATTCCCGCGCCCCAGGCCGACATGATGGCGCTCATCTCCGAGGGCGTGCTCACGGGCACCGCTCAGTGGGGGATGATCCTCATCGGAGCCGTCTTTGCGTTCGTCCTGATCCTCATGGACATCCCCGTGTTGCCCTTCGCGGTTGGAATCTACCTCCCGATCACGCTCTCGACGCCAATCTTCCTCGGCGGCCTGCTCCGTGGCGGCATCGACAAATACGTCGCACGCAAGGACGACGAGGAAGGCACGCTCGCGGAGCACGTCACCTCTCGAGGGCGGATCGTCGCGGCCGGGCTGATCACCGGTGAGGCGATCATGGGGATCGTCATCGGTGCGCTATACATCACCGGGACCGGCGCGGAGAGCGGCGCACCGTTCCCGCTCGGACTCTCCGGTGGGACGCAGGCGACCCTCGGGGTCGTGGCCGTCGTCGCGCTCGTCGGCCTCTTCGTGGCCAGCGTGCTCTGGAACGCTCCCGACGTGGCCGACCGATGACCTCGCACGGGCCGGCGGCGATCCCGAAGCGGGTCGCCGAGGACTGGCGGGAGACGACCGTCGATGGCGACTCGAGGGTGACGATCGTCTGGACGAAGTCCCCGCGAAACCGGCTCGACGCGTTCCTGTTCGACTGCTTCGGTACGAGCCGAGAGCGCGAACTCACACTCGATCCCGTCGGGACCACCGTCTGGCGACACTGCGACGGCGACCACACCGTCGCCGAGATCGCGTCGGTCGTCGCCGATGCCCACGACGCCGAGCGCGTCGGGCCGGTCGACGAAACGCTCGCTCACTTCCTCATGCAACTCGAGGAGCGCGGACTGCTCCGGTTCGACGAGTAATCCGGCTCGTTCATTAGACGACGTCTCTCCGTCTGTCTCGAGGGAGAACGAGGATGTCATTCGGCACACTACTGCGAGATGCGAACGGACGGACGGCTCAGGGCAGCTCCACGTCGATGTCTGTTTGCAGACTCGCGGCTTTGACCGTGTTGTAGAGCAACATCGCGCGCGTCATGGGACCGACGCCGCCGGGAACGGGTGTGATCGCGCTGGCTTTCGCCTCGGCGCTCTCGTACTCGACGTCGCCGACGAGTTCGTAGCCCTTGTCGTTGTCCGCGTCGACGCGGTTGACGCCCACGTCGATGACGACCGTGTCCTCGGAGAGCATCGAGCCGTCGACGAGTTCGGGGACGCCGACCGCCGCGACGACGATATCGGCGCTGCGGGTCTGTTCGGCGAGGTCCTCGGTCCGTGAGTGACAGACCGTCACCGTCGCGTTGCCGTCGTCGGCTTTCTGAATCAAGAGGTTCGCGAGGGGCTTGCCGACGATGTCCGAGCGACCGACGATCGTCACGTCCTTCCCTTCGGTGTCGATCTCGGCAGACTCGAGCAGCTTCTGCACTCCGTGGGGCGTGCAGGGACGGAAGCGGGCGTCGCCGGCGACGAGGCGGCCGACGTTCTCGGGGTGGAAGCCGTCGACGTCCTTCGCGGGGTCAACCCGGCGGATCACGTCGCGGTAGTCGACGTGGTCCGGGACCGGAGCCTGCACGATGTAGCCGTGGACGTCGTCGTTCTCGTTGAGATCGGCGATGGCGTCGTATAGGTCCTCGGGCGGCGCGTCGCCGTCGACGTCAACGTGGTGACTCTCGATGCCGACTTCCTCGCAGTCGCGCTGTTTCATGTTCACGTAGGTCTGGCTCGCCGGGTCGTCGCCCATGAGAACCGTCGCCAAGCCCGGACGTGCACCCGCGTCGGCGAGCGTCTCGATCGCGTCCGTCAGGTCATCGCGAATCTCGCTCGCGACCGCGTTGCCGTCGATGATCTCGGTCATTACTTGAGTGGGCGGCCGCGAGGCTCATTAATCCCCGGATTCGTGCTCAGAACAGTCGCCACTGGACATGAAATATACACGTCCGTGGATACCTCGCCTCAGGGCCGGTCCTCGAGGTACGACCGAATCGCGTCGTCGACCGGCCCCGGGTCCTCGATCGAACGCTCCATCCCCGGCGCGGCGACGTCCCACTCGGTGGTGTCCTGTGCGTCGGTGACGACCAGCGTGTACTCGTCTTCGAGCCCCTCGTACTCGGTCGTCGCCGCGATGTCGATCAGCGCCCGGGCCTGGAGTTCGTGGACCGCCTGCACAGCCGCAAGCGCCTCCGAGTCGGTCTCGACGCCCTCCGCCTCGAGTTCCGGCCCGAGTCGCTCCGTCCACACATCTTCGGGGAGCATGCAGACGGCTCGTGAGTCGACCGATAGCGGCGGGACACCGGCGACGTGCTCGCCGGTCCCGATGAGATCGGAGCGCTCGACGGCCTCGAGGAGCCCGATGACATTGGTCTCGTCGGCGTCGCGCTCGGCGAGGACGGTCTCGAGCACGGCGGGATCGATCGGGGCGTCCATCGTCTCGGGTCGGGGCGTCGGGTCGCCGCGACCTTCGTGTTCGATGACCTCCTCGGCGACGGGATCGCTATCGCTGCCGACGTCCGGCAGTGACTCGGCGCGGTAGGCCTCCCCATCGTCGAACCGAATCGGGATCAGGCCGATCGTCTCGCCGGACGTGATCGCGTCGAACAGCAACGGTCGATTCGCGTCGTAGCCCTCGAGCGCGATTCCCAGCCCCTGTGGCGGCTCGGCGCGAACCAGCGTGTCGGGGATGGGCGCGACGGTCTCGCCGTTTTCCTCGCGGAGCTCGCGCGGATACGGCGCGTCGGCGGTGGCCGCGTCCTCGATCCCGCTGCACACGAGCATCGGTTGCTCCTCGTGCTGATCGATATCCCAGTCGACGTGGCCGCCGCGAGTCACGTTCAGATACTCGGTCACGGGCGTCACCACGACGGCCAACTCCGAGGCCGCGGTCTCGTCGGTCTCCCGGAGCTCGAGCAACCGGTCGTCGTCGAGAACGGTCCCGGTCGGACGCGTAGACATGGGCGGCGGTACGGCGAGCCCGAGCAAAAGGCGCGTGCCGGCGAGTGACAGGCGACGGTGCAAGCGCTCGGAAAGCGAATCGAGCGCTGAGTCGAAGCGTACGTTCTTCCCGTCCGCGCTCTACGAAACGACCATGGCTTCGAGATCGACGACGCACGATTCGGTTCCCTCCCTCTCGCCGGTCGTCGGTTTCGGTCTCGCCGTGGCGATTACGCTAGCTGCGGTGATCGCTATCGGCTTGCTCGCGGTCGTCGTAGTCGGCTAGGAACAACCTCGTGATACTCGAGGCCGCACGCGACCGTTCCGAACGGCCGCCGACCGCGATGGAGAAAGACGAACGGGTCGGTGATCAGATCCGACGGAACGCGTCGAACCGACCGCCTGCTCCCTTACTCGTACAGCGGGTTCTCGTCGCACAGCGTCGCGACGTCTTCGCGGACCGCCTCGATGACCGCCGCATCGTCGGGGCTGTCGACGACGCGGGCGATCAGATCGCCGACTTCGCGACAGTCGTCCTCGTCGAAGCCGCGGGTGGTCAGCGCCGGTGTACCGGCGCGGATGCCACTGGGGTTAAACGGCGAGCGCGTCTCGCCGGGCACCGTGTTCCCGTTGAGGACGATACCGGCCTCCTCGAGCGCGTCCTCGGCGTCGCCGCCGGTCGTATCGGGGTGGCTCTCCCGGAGGTCGACGAGCACGAGGTGGTTGTCGGTGCCACCGGAGACGAGCGAGAAACCGTTTTCCGACAGGGACTCGCCGAGCGCCCGCGCGTTCGCGACGGTCTGTTCGGCGTAGTCTTCGAACTCGGGCTTGAGGGCCTCCTTGAAGCCGACGGCCTTGCCGGCGACGTTGTGCATGAGTGGGCCGCCCTGCCCGCCGGGGAAGACGGCGGCGTCGATGTCGTCGGCGTACTCCTCGTCGCACATGACGATGCCGCCCCGACCCGAGCGGATGGTCTTGTGGGTCGAGCCGGTGACGAAGTCGGCGACGCCGACCGGCGAGGGGTGGACGCCCGCCGCGACGAGCCCGGTGATGTGGGCGATGTCCGCGAGGTGGAGCGCGTCCACGTCGTCGGCGACGGCCTGAATGCGCTCCCACTCGATCTCGCGCGGGTACGCGGAGTACCCCGAGACGACGATGTCGGGATCGAACTCGGCGGCGTGCTCCGCGAGGGCCTCGTAGTCGAGATAGCCCGTTTCGGGGTCGACCTCGTACTGCTCGACCTCGTAGAGCTGGCCGGTGAAGTTCGCCGGGTGGCCGTGGCTCAGATGGCCGCCGTGGTTGAGATCGAGCGAGAGGATCTTATCACCGGGCTCGAGCATCGCGAAGTAAACGGCTTGGTTGGCCTGGGTGCCCGAGTGGGGCTGGACGTTGACGTGTTCCGCGCCGAACAGCTCCGTCGCGCGGTCGATCGCGAGTTCCTCGACCTCGTCAGCGTACTCACAGCCGCCGTAGTAGCGCTCGCCGGGGTAGCCCTCCGCGTACTTGTTCGTCAGGGCGCTCCCCTGTGCGTCGAGGACGGCCTCGCTGACGTGGTTTTCGCTGGCGATCATCTGCAGCGTCTCCCGCTGGCGGTCTACCTCGCCCTCGAGGGCGTCGGCGACGGCGGGATCGACCTCACGAACCTGGTCGTGGTTCATACTCGAAATGCGGTCTGGCGGCCGCATAAGTGTACCCGTCCTCGGCAAGTCGGGCCACTATCGCCGGCGGTTCGACGCGGCCCGGTGGGGTAACACGATCGGCGATCACTCCCCGATACAACTAACTTGCCGGAGTGACATTCATCTAACCGAATGATTGAGTGGGCGGTAGACGACGACACCCTCCACGTCACCGATGCCGATAACGCTGAGCTGACGGTCACAGGTGACGAATTCGTTGTCGACGGGTCCGGCGTCGACATCCCGCGTCCGGTCGACGATACGATCGTCACGACGGCCACCGAGCTTCGATTTCCACACGCGGTCGTCTACGCGTTCTCGCTCGGACTCGAGGACCAGTACGAACTCGACCCCAACGGCGAGCCCCTTTCGCTGTCGCCCGGAGAGTACGTCGTCGACATCGATACCGAGATCAAGTCGTATCTCCGATTTTCCGGTTCGGCGCGGATCGAAAAGACTGACGGCTACGAGGAAATCGTGGTGTCCTTTCCGAACCGAACGCGCGTCATCCTCGGACTTCGCTGCCGTCACGAATTGCCCGCAGGAACGATCACCGTTCCCGACTCGCCGTCGGCCGTCGCCGACGCCATCACCCACATGGCCGCCTCGCACAAGACGGACAGCCCCGACCGGTCGTATCCGACGCTTCGGGGCCATCCGTCCCTGATCGAACACGGCGACGAACTCGAGATTCCGGACTCCGTTCGCTCTGACACCCCCGGTCACGGGATCGAGCTAGTCGTCCCACCCGACTATGAATCGCTGTTCGTGACCGCACCGCTTGCGTACTATCTACAGGCAACCGTCCGGACGACGGACGAGCGATTCGGACGCCGAGCCGGATCGCGGAGCGATGAGCCCCGGCCCCGCCTCCGGCTCCCGGAACACGCGATCGAGGAGCCCCTCTCGTCGATGCCCGACCTGGAACGCGATGTCGAGCGGCTGCTCCGGAAAACGTTCTTCCTCGACTGTCTGGTCCGCAACGCCGGGCCGTACGGAACGACCCTCTCGGAACTCAGCCTGCTCGAGGCGCTTGGCCTCGACGCCGACGTGCTCTATGAGGCGTCGCCACAGGACCGACTCGCGGCCTACCTCGACGTGCCGTACGCGGCGATCAAACACCGGCTCCCGGACTGGCACCTCTCGTCCTACGTCACGCCGGCCTACGACAGCGTCGAGACGCTCCCGTTCCTGCTCGACCGACTGAGCATGGTCTATACGCCGCGAACGTCCGACCTCGAGGGCAAGGAACTGGTCGAGCGCTCGCTGGAGGACTTCTACCGTCACGGCGACCCTGAACCCGAGCCCGTGACCGGGACCGGGCGCGCTGCGGGCGTCGACCGCGCGACTGGACAGATCGCCTCTGTCGACATCGTCAAACCGGATCTCCAAGGCGGGCGAACGCACGGCTGGCTCGCCGACGGTGTCCCGATCGACGTCTTCAAATCCGCTCCGACAGCCTACCACAACCGCCTCGCGTTCCTCGAGCAGGCGAGCGACTCGACGTCGATCTGTGTCGTTCTCAACGATCCCGAGATGGCCGGCGAGCACGACCACGTTGCCGAGATCTACCGCCAGCGCTCCGAGGAACTGACGTTGGATCTCACCGTCGAGGAGTCGATCGGAACCGCCGAACTCGCCCGCGTGTTCGAGACCGACCACGATTTCGTCCACTACATCGGTCACTGCGAAACCGACGGGCTATGTTGTCCCGACGGAACGCTCGCTGCCTCGAGTCTCGACCGCTGTAACGTCCAGACGTTCTTCCTCAACGCCTGCGGTTCCTTCTACGAAGGGATGAACCTGATCGAGAAAGGCAGTGTCGCGGGCGCGGTCACATTCACGAAGGTCTTGAACGACCACGCGGTCAAGGTCGGGTCGACGTTCGCTAAACTGCTCGTTCATGGCTTCAGCATCGAACGTGCGATGGGCCTCGCGCGCAGACGGATCATGATGGGGAAAGATTACGCCGTCGTCGGCGACGGCACGCACTCGCTGACCCAGGCCGAGAGCCGCCTTCCGACGACCGCGACGCTCGAGGAACTCGACGAGGGCGGAGACGAACGACGGTTCCTGCTGACGCTCGATTGCTTTTCGACGCGCGTAAGCGGCTCGTACTACTTTCCTCACACCGAGCACAACGAGCACGCCTACCTCTGTGGGAACGAATCGAGCTTTACGCTGTCGGAGTCGGAGTTGGCCACGATGCTCAAGGAGACGGAAGCGTCCGTGATCTACGACGGCGACATTTACTGGTCGAAAGAACTCTGGTCGCGATTCGACCGCTAACCGATTTCAGGGTCCGCCGTACGTGCTCACTCGTTTGGCTTGCACCGCGAACCGCCGTGTCGGGCGGTCGAGCGCCACCCCGATCCGTGCGCTGTCGACCAATTCGCGAACGACCCACCGCAGTCGGGTACATCGAACACCCATACGATACTGTAATAACACGTTTCCGTTATATACCTATTGTTAGTATTCATACATGATCTCAGCGAGCGACCGACGCGATGGATCCGCCGCGACTCAATTTCCGATAGGAATATCTTTCAGCGGCGTCGATTTCGTCGGTAAACTAACGAGTTACAGGACAAAAATCACCGGTTCGGCTGGCAGACCAGATGTTCTGCTGTGCAAACGGCCACCAAAATTAAGTATGGCGGCTTCGATTACTTCTGTATACACATGGCTTCGAATTTACTCAATCATCAGATTGACGATATACTCGAGTCCGTGCTCGAGGATGCAAGTGGCGACGTGTACATGGTCAACCCGTCTCGGGATGCCATCGAGGAGTTCGTTTCCGTCGCTACCGCGTTCGACGGCGACCTCCCCTCGGTTCACATGCTCGCCGACGAACGAACTCTCAAAGACGTGATGGACGACTTCATCATCGCCTCGAACGCTGCCGACCTCATCAGCGAGGGCGCACTGGCGCTGCGAACGCTCGCCGAGGCTCCCGAGAACTCGCTTTTGATCACCGAGAACCGCGTCGTCGCCGTCGTCCACGCTGGCGACCGCGTCGGCGGGCTCATCACCGACGACGAGAGCTTCGTCGACGACACCTACGACACCTACGCGGCCCGCTGGGAGGACGCCTCCCAGTTCAACCTCCGGACGCCCCCGATCACGGACGTTCGCGAGACCCTTTCCGAGGAGATCAGCCCCGAAGCCGAGGACGACTTCACCGCAATCCTCGGCTCGCTGGAGACCGCCCGCGGCGACGGCGACGGGCTCGACGAGGTCACCATCTCGCTTTTGGTCGCAGCCAAAAACGAGGCCCTGCTGTACGATATCAGCAAATGGGGCGAGGACGTCGGGATCGCCTCCAAGGCCACGTTCTCCCGAACGAAGACCAAGCTCGAGGATATGGGCCTGATCGACACCGAGAAGGTCCCGATCGACGTCGGCCGCCCGCGCCTGCGTCTCAAGATCGGCGACGAGCGCCTCAGCGAGGCCGACAACGGCCAGCTCGCGACAGTGGCGCAGTCGATTCTCAACTAACAACCTTTTACGCTGCGTTCTGGCGGACTGACGACAGCGTAGCTGTCGCACAGTCCGCTGTCACTCGGTAAAAGGTTGATCAAAAGCATTCCTCCTTCCGTTCTGACTCGCATCGCGAGTCTCCACATCAGTCGTCGGCCCGCTCGCTCCCTGACTCGCGGCCGTCGGCCGCTCGTCTTACCGCGGCGCTACGCGCCGCGCATTCGGTCGCTCGCGGTCAGTGACGGTGGGCCGCCTGCCCTCCCCCGGGTCGTGCGTCCTCACGTTCGTTCGGACGCACTCCCGGCCACGTGATTCTGCACGTACTTCGATCGCGAATTGAGAGTCAATTCCGGAGGACAAGCGGTCGGCAGATACATATCCACCGTGTATGTAGTGTCGTCTCAGTGTAACGATGGAGTCCTGGAAGCTCTATGTCGTCGGCCTCGGACTGGGACTGGTCGGAACTCTCGTGACCGTCGTCAGCCTCGCACTGGCTGGGTTCGTGACCAGCAGCGTTATCGGGCTGGGAGCGGCGTTCACCTTCGCGGTCAGTCTCACCAATGTCTCTAGAACGGATTCGGATCGAGACCATTTGTTGATCTACCGCGTCGGCAACTGGGTCGGTGCCGTCATCGTGATCGCTATCGGTCTCCTGATGTTCACAGTCGGAATCGTGTCGTTCAGGACGTTCGTGTAACGCTCCTCGCGTCATCAGCTGACGCAACGTCGTCACTCTCGTTTGGCACGACTTTCAGTGAAGGCGTGGAACTGACGCTCACTCCATCGAAACGGAATCCCGTATTCGGTCGGTCGCCGCATGGCGCAAACCCCAAGTCGCCGCCGTCCGACGCCTCGAGTATGTACGAGGCCGTCCACGCCCGTCCCGACGGAGAGAGCACGGTCGCCAGACTCGCGAAAACGGCGGCCGACTACGGCTTCGAGGGCGTGGTCGTGCGCAACCGGTCGGACGCTCGCGCGGAGTACGACCCCAACCGAATCCGCAAGGAGTACGGGATCGATGTCGTCGAGGGCGTCGAGATTCGCGCCGACGACCAGCAGCAAGCGAGCGGTGCGGTCGGAAACTTCCGGACCTCGCGGACGATCGTCGGGATACACGGCGGGACGGCGGCGCTGAACCGCTTCGCCGTCGAGCAGGCGAAAGTCGATGTGCTCGCCCACCCGATGGCCGGTGACGGCGACGTAAATCACGTCCTCGCGAAAGCCGCCCTCGAGAACGGCGTTCGCCTCGAGTTCGACCTTTCGAGGGTGCTCCGGACGAGCGGCGGCCGACGAGTCCGACAGATTCAGTCGCTGCGGAAACTGCGAGAGCTCGTCACCCACTACGACGCGCCTTACGTCGTGAGTGCGGCCCCGCCCTCGCACCTCGAGTTGCGGGCACCCCGCGAACTGAAGGCGGTGGGCGAGCAGATCGGCTTTTCGGCGGCGTTCATCGAGGCGGGGCTCGCGGAGTGGGGCCGGCTGGCCGAGCGAAATCGGCACGTACAGTCCGAGTCGTTCATTGAGCCGGGGGTCGAACGGGGCAGATATGAAGAGGAGCCTTGAGGAGCACGCCGCCCGGTTCGACGAGGTAGCCGCCGAATACGACGATTCGATGTCCGACGAGTACCGCGCCTGCGCGAATCTGGTCGTCGAACACGCCGCGCCCGCACCCGACGACACCGAATCGACGGAGTCGACTCGAGCCCGCACTCGCTCCGCTCGCGCGGACGTCGTCCTCGACCTCGGTACCGGAACGGGCGCGATCGCCCTCGCGCTCGCTCCCGACGCGGGCCGCGTCGTCGGCCGCGACATCAGCGAGGGAATGCTCACTGAGGCGGAGCGGAAAGCCGACGAGGCGGGGTTTTCGAACCTCGAGTTCGGCGAGGGAACATTCCGGGAGCCAAACTACGACGGACCGGTCGATATCGTCACCTCGAACTTCGCCATGCACCACCTCTCGGACGCGGAAAAGCGAGCGGCGATCTCGGTCATCGCCGACCTCGAGCCGCGGAAGTTCGTCCTCGGGGACGTCATGTTCTTCGGCGAACCGGACCCCGACGAGCCGTTCTATTCGCCCGACGTCGACGATCCGGCGACCGTCGGGGTGCTCGCGGACGCCTTCACCGACGCGGGGTTCTCGTTGACGGCCGTCGAACGGGTTCACGACCAGGTCGGCGTACTCGTCGCGGAACAGCGGCCAACGAGCGCCGAGTAAAATGAAACACCTCCCGAAACACCTCCGGCCGCGCTGGCGATACCTCGCCATCGAACTCGAGACGTGGCCCGACGAGCGGATCGGCCGGCGGTCGTTCCAGCGCGACCTGTGGTACGCCGGTCAGAACCTGCTCGGCGATCCGGGCAGCGCCGACGCCGACCTGACCGTCATGCGGTTTTCGTTTAGCGACGGTACCGGCGAGGCGATCGTCAGAGCCCGACGCGACGAAACCAGGCCTGCCCGTGCCGCATTGGCCTGTATCGACGAAATCGACGGTGCTCCGGTCGGAATCCGCGTCCGCGGTATCAGTGGTACGATCCGTGCCGCTGAAGAAAACTATTTAGGACGCCGCGGGCAAGATTCCGAAGAGAGAAACGTCGTGTTCGGGAACGAGGAGCGAGTCGCCGTCCTCCGGGACAGCGTAGGGGACGTCCGGCTCGATGAGGCGTTCGCGGGCGCGACAGACCTCGATTACGATTTAGCGTGATACTATGCAGGGACAAGCCCAACAGCAGGCGTACGACCGTGGCATCACGATCTTCTCGCCGGACGGCCGACTCTACCAGGTCGAGTACGCTCGCGAGGCGGTCAAGCGAGGCACGGCCAGTATCGGCGTTCGAACGGCAGACGGCGTGGTGCTTGCCGTCGACAAACGAGTCCCCTCCCCGCTGCTCGAGGACTCGAGCGTCGAGAAGATCCACAAGGCCGACGACCACGTCGGCATCGCCAGCGCGGGCCACGTCGCCGACGCCCGCCAGCTGATCGACTTCGCGCGCCGCCAGACGCAGGTCAATCAGCTTCGCTACGGCGAGCCGATCGGCGTCGAGACGCTGACCAAGGAAGTCACAGACCACATCCAGCAGTACACTCAGGTCGGCGGCGCGCGCCCGTTCGGCGTCGCGTTGATCGTCGGCGGCATCGACAACGGCGAGCCCCGTCTCTTCGAGACCGATCCGTCCGGCACGCCCTACGAGTGGAAGGCGCTGGCCGTCGGTGCCGACCGCGGCGAACTCCAGAACTACCTCGAGGAGAACTACGACGACGAGGCCGACTTAGACGGCGGCATCCAGCTTGCCCTCGACGCGCTCGCGTCGGTCAACGACGGCTCCCTGCTCCCCAGCGAAGTAGGGCTGGCGACGGTCGACGTCGAGACCGAGAGCTTCGAGCAGTTCGACCGCGACCGGATCGAGTCCTACCTCGAGGAGAACGACCTCCTCGACACCGGCGAGGACGAAGACAGCGACGAGTAATCGAGCCGACGCTTCCACCGGTCGCGTTTTCCCGGCCGCCACCGCCTGAGCAACCGGTCCATCCGCCGAGAGACGTGCGAGAGACGCCGCCAGCCTCCGGCGCGCCTGCGCGGACCACACCGCGGTCAGTCGCGTCATCGGCCCGCTCGTCGGGAAACACTCTTTAAATTGGCGAGGGAACCGTGAGATATGATTTCGCTCGACGAGGCGGTGACGGCGCGACTCGAGTCACACGGGGCGCGCTTCGAGGTGCTCGTAGACCCGGACGCGGCACTGGCGATCAAACGCGACGAGTTCGACGGCGATCTGGAGGACGTGATCGCCGCCGAGGACGTCTTCGAGGACGCCTCCAGAGGGGACCGGCCGGCCGAAGACGACCTCGAGACGGTCTTCGACACGACGGAGCCCCTCGAAATCATCCCCGAGGTCATCAAACAGGGGGAGATCCAGATCACGGCCGACCAGCGCCGCGAGATGCAAGAGCAAAAACGCAAACAGCTGATTGACACCATCACGCGCAACGCGGTCAACCCGCAGATGGACAACGCACCCCATCCGCCCGAGCGGATCGAGAACGCATTAGAGGAGGCCGGGTTCACCGTCGATCCGATGGAACCAGTCCAGCAACAGGTCGACGACGCACTGGACGCGCTCCGGCCGGTGATTCCGATCCGATTCGAGGAAGTCACCGTCGCCGTCAACGTCCCGGCCGAGTACGCCGGCAGCGCCCAGGCCCAGATCAGACAGTTCGGCGACTTAGAGCGCGAAGAGTGGCAAAACGACGGCTCGTGGATCGGCGTGCTGACGTTTCCCGCGGGGCTGCAAAACGAGTTCTACGACGTGGTCAACGAACACACTAGCGGCGAGGCCGAGACGGAGATCATCAAAGACAAAGACGACCTGAAAACGCGGTAGCGGACCGCTCGAGCGGCCGACTTAGCCGCGCAGTTATCCGCGTTTGAAGCCGACCAGGAAGCCGCCGGAGAAGCCAGCACCGATCGACAGCGTCGAAAGGACCGACTGCAGCCAGTGGACGTCGACGTTCTGGGCGCGCTGTTGGGTTTGCAAGAGCCCCGCCGACAGCCGGTTCCAGTCGACCGTGATGATGCCCTGTGACTCGAGGTAGCGAAAGACCATCAGTTGGACGCCGACCATGATCGCGACGAGCTTTGCGATCTTCTTCGCGGCGAAACCCATGACCCCGCCGATAGCCGCACCGCCACCGAACTCGAGGCCGAGCCCCGTCGGATCGATATCTATCATTGTCCGTCCCCATTCGAGTCGGTTCCTATGACTGTTGTGGTAAGCCGAGTAGCCCCTCTGGGTCTCGAAACTCGCGGCCTGTCGACCGTCGGCTGACTCGAGTAGCCACCGAACGGATCGAACGACGGCGTCGGGCGCGGGATTCAAGACGGTCGGTCACGTACGATCGACGATGAGTAACGTGCGTCCAACGGAGGTGTCCGACCGGCATCGTTAGCGTGTCCGGGTTCGCGCGGCGGTGTCCGCGATGTCTCTGCGACCGATGCGTGCGAGCGGCGGGTCGCAGGATCGACGAGCGACGGCACTATGACGTGCGCAATCGGCCACGCCCGGGACACACACAGCCACCTGCATGAATACGATCATCGTCAAACGCGTCGATTCGGGGGCGGCAGACACGAGCGAGATTCGTGACCTGGCCCGTGCGGCGGGGTACACCGTCGTCGGTGAGGTTACGCAGTCCAGACGGGCCGATCCGGCCCTCCAGATCGGCGAGGGGAAAGCCGAGGAACTGGCCGCGTTCGTCGGGGAAACCGACGCCACGACCGTCATCTTCGACAACCGGCTCGGCCCCTACCAGACGTACAATCTCGGACAGCTCCTGCCGGAGGGCGTCGAGGTCATCGACCGGTTCACGCTCATTCTCGAGATTTTCGGCCAGCGCGCTCAGACCCGCAAAGCACAGCTCCAGGTCGAACTGGCGGAACTCCGGTACGAACTCCCGCGCGCCGAAGCGAAGACAAGCCTGGCCAAGCGCGAGGAACATCCCGGGTTCATGGGGCTGGGCGAGTACGACGAGAGCCGCGAACGGGACATCAAAGACCAGATCAGCCGGATCAAAGACGAACTCGAGCAGATCGAGCAGACCGAACAGCAGCGCCGGGAGCGCCGTCGCGATTCGGGCTTCGATCTGGTCGCGCTGGCGGGCTATACCAACGCGGGCAAGTCGACGCTGCTGCGCCGGCTCGCCGCCGACCTCGAGGTCGACGAGAACGAGGATCTCCATCCGGATCTGGACACGACGGCCGAGTCCCGGGACAAACTGTTCACGACGCTCGGGACGACGACCCGACGCGCCGCCCTCGAGCCGCGGGACGTGCTGGTGACCGACACCGTCGGCTTCATCAGCGACCTGCCCCACTGGCTGGTCGAGTCGTTCAAGTCGACGCTGGACTCGGTCTACCGGGCCGACCTCGTCTTGCTCGTCGTCGACGTCAGCGAGCCCGTCGACGAGATTCACGAGAAGCTCGTGACCTGTCACGATACCCTCTACGAGCGCAACGAGGCCCCGATCGTGACCGTCCTGAACAAGATCGACAAAGTCGACGACGAGGAACTCGCCGAGAAACGCGAGGCCCTCTCGTCGCTCGCGCCGAACCCGGTCACCGTAAGCGCCGAGGAGGGCCTCAACGTGGATCGGCTGCTCGAGCGCATCGATCTCGAACTCCCCGACTGGGAGCGCGAGCGGTTGATGCTCCCGATGACCGACAACACGATGAGCGTCGTCTCGTGGCTCCACGACAACGCACACGTCGAGAACGTCGACTACGGCGATGAGGATGTCGTCGTCTCCTTCGAAGCGCGTCCAGCGGTGGTCTCGCAGGCTCGTTCGCGTGCGAGCGATCTGCGGACAGCCGCGGCGGAATCGGCGTAACTACGGCCGGAGTCAGACACCGTTTACCCCTCAACGTCGCCGGACTGCCCCCGGCCCGAGATCGGATGATTGGGCGCACGAAGTTTTACGAAGTACCGGTAGAGCGGGAAGGTGAGGTCCTCTGCCAGGCCCCGAACGGTCGTTTCGCCCGCGTAGACGATCACGGGAACGCCGGCGTCCTCTGCGAGGTCGATGACCCGATCCGGTGTGCTCCCGAAGATCCACTGTCGGAGGCGGCGCGTCCGCGACGCGCCGATCACGAGGATACCGCCATTCTCGGCGGCGGTCGTCACGAGTCCCTCGGCGACCGAGTCGGCGGTGACGTTCTGTACCTCGACCGAGTCCGTCGCCGAGATAGCGTTCAGCGCGAGTTCGGGCGTTTCCGCGGTTCCGGCTTCGCCGGTCGGACTGACGTTGATAACGTTGATCGTCGAGCCGTCCGCGGCGAGTTCGTTGACGAACGGAAGCAGTGCTTTGTGGTGGGGACCGCCACCTGCCCCGACGTTGACGGTGGCCGGAACCCCCGGTTCCGTCCTGACGAATCCGTTGGAGAACAGCACGTCGCAGGGCGCGTCGAACTCCACGCGCTGCGTGATATCGGCGCTTTCCTCCGGATACCCCATGAGGATCAGATCGACCTGCTTGTCTCTGGCCGTCTGGACGATGCTGAACCCGACGTCGCGAGAGATCTGCCCCTCGACGGTGTAATCGGCGTCGATGTCGGTTTCCACGAGCGTGTCGCCGATTCGGGACGCGCGCTCCTCGGCGGTGTCGACGACGACCTCGCTCGGCGTCTGGTCGGGTATGTGCGTGACGGTGACGACCCGGACGACTGGATCGCTCGCGTACAGATTCCCGATCATCGCCGCCAGTTGGACGTACGTCGGTGCCCTGCTCGGCCGACGGACGGGGACGAGGAGCTGGAATCGATCCGCGTTCTCGGTCGCCGACGTATCATCGCTGGCTGCCTCGGCCGGCTCAGTGTCGGCGGTGGAGCCGCCACCGCTGACCGTCGATTGGGCGGCCATCTCGTCGGGTGAGTACGGTGAGACGATCCGCTCGAACAACTCTTCGGTCTCCGGAGCACCACCCCAAATAAGGTACGCGCCGATCAATGCGGTGATCAAGAGCGTGCCGACGATGACGCCGATAGTCGGCAGGCTCGTGATAAGTCCTATGTTTGCCGCGATTCCGATGATCGGTAGCAGCGGCACTAACGGGACCTTAAGCGGACGATCGATGTCGGGGAAGCGCCGCCGTGAGACGATCAGCGCGACGTTGACCACCGACAGCGGTGCCAGCAGGTTGAACGTCGCGAAGCCGGTCAGCGCCTCGAGTCCCAGCCCGATACCGGCAATCCCGCCCTCGGCGGGAAAGAGCATAATGAAGGCGACGATGAGAGCGACGATGGTCCCGGTGACGGTCACGACGCTCCAGAACGGCGTGCCGTAGGAGGGGTGAATGCGAGAGAACCGCCGCGGTGCTTGGCCCTGTCTCCCCATCAGCGAACCGATGCTGCTGGCCGCGAGGACGCTCGCGTTCGACGCGCTGATCATGCTGAAGATCGCCCCCGCGACGATCAGCGCCATCCCGATACTGCCGAGGAACGCGTTTGCGACGCTTCCCATCGCGGTCTCCCCCTCCTTCGCGATGACTTCGGCCGGAATCGGCGCGTTGACCATCGCGATAATGACGAACGCGTAGAGGATCGTGACGGCGACGATGCTCGCCGCGATGGCCCGGGGGACCGTCTTCCGCGGCTCGATGATTTCGCCGGCACTGGCCGCGATCGCAGAGAAGCCGAAGAAGGTAATGAACGCGAGCGCGGCGATCGAGATTATGCCGCCGATGTCGGTCGATATCTCCGCCGTGAACGTACCGATCGTCGCCGACGGTGCCTTGTACGCGAACGCGCCGCCGATGAACGCGATGAGGACGGCGACCTTCGCACCGCTGACAACCACCTGGAACGTCCCGCTCTCTTCGGTCCCTTGCGCGTTGAGCGCTCCCAGCAGCACGGCCGCCAGCACGCCGATCGACCCGTGCGGGATCGGCCAGCCGTGGGGGACGACGAACTCGAGGAACCACTCGTCCATCGTCGCGAGATAGAACGCGGTCGTTCCGGTGTACCCTAAAAACAGCGACGCGCCGACGGCATACTCGAGGAGGTCGCGATCGAAGGTTCGCGAACTGAACAGATATCCCCCGCCGTTTTCGGCGTAGATCGAGGCGAACTCAGAGTAGGAGGCCGCCGTGATCCCCGCAATGAGTGCCGCGATGACGAACGCGATCACCGCGCTACTGCCGATGGCGGCCACTGCGGTCCCGGACAGTGAGAAGATTCCAGCCGCGATCATCGTCCCCAGACCCAGCGCGAATGCCACCCAGAAACCGAGCGTACGGGTGTGTTCGACCATACATTGCGTTGGAGAAGGAATTGGGTAAACGTTCAGACGGAACACGCAACCCGCGGTGAATAGCAGAGAGTCTATCGCTGCTAGTGACCGGTCCGTCAGACGGATCGATTCCGATCAGATCGGTCGCTTCCCAACCCAATGTTATAAACGGGTGACTCGAGTCCCGTAGGATATGGAACGTGTTGCGATCATCGGCGCCTCGATGACCCAGTTCGGGCAACGCGAGGGAGCGTGGATACTGGACCTCCTCGCGGAGGCCGGGATCGAGTGTCTCGCGGACGCGGGCGTCGACGCCGACGACGTCGAGCACCTGTACGTCTCGAACATGGCCAGCGGCGAGTTCGAGGGACAGACGGGCGTGCCGAACGCGTTAGCACACGACCTGAACGCGATGCCGGCGTACACCCAGCGCGTCGACCAGACAAGTTCCAGCGGCGGCGCGGGGATCTTCGCCGCGTGGCAGTCGGTGGCAAGCGGGGCCAGCGACATGACGCTGCTCGTCGGCGGCGAGAAGATGACGCACAAAACGACCGGCGAGGCGACCGACGTCATCGCGTCGCTGACCCACCCCGCCGAGTACAAACACGGCGTCACGCTGCCCTCGTTTGCCGGGCTCACCGCGCGCCACTACTTGGAGCGCTTCGACGCGCCCCGCGAAAGTCTCGCGAAGGTTGCGGTCAAGAATCACGCAAACGGCGTCGACAATCCCAACGCCCAGTTCCGGAAAGAAGTCGATCTCGAGACGGTCCTCGAGTCGCCGATAGTGGCGGACCCGTTGCGGCTGTACGATTTCTGTCCGATCACGGATGGCTCGGCGGCGCTCATGCTCTGTCCCGAGTCCGTCGCCGCGGAGTATACGGACGAGTATGTCGTCATTTCGGGCATCGACGGCGCGACCGACACCCACGTCGTCCACGAGCGCGCGGACCCGACCGTGATGGACGGCGTCGTCAAGAGCGGCGAGGGAGCCTACGAGATGAGCGGCCTCGAGCCCGACGATATCGACGTGGCCGAACTCCACGATATGTTCACCATCCTCGAGTTTTTGCAGATGGAAGGGCTGGGCTTTGCCGACCAGGGCGAGGCCTGGCACCTCCTCGAGGAGGGATATACGGAGCGCGACGGCGAGTTGCCGATCAACACCTCCGGCGGGCTCAAATCGAAAGGGCACCCGCTCGGAGCTAGCGGCGTCGCTCAGGGCGTCGAGATCTACGAACAACTCGTCGGCGAGGCTGGCCCCCGACAGGTTGACGCCGATGTCGGGCTGTGCTGTAACGTCGGCGGCTTCGGCAACTGCGTCATCACCACCATCATGGAGGCTGCACAATGAGCATGGACGCGACCCGATACGAGGACGGCACGATCAGTTATCCCGGCCACCCCCGCGGCCCCAACGGCGCAAAACCGGCCGAAACGATCGATCTCAGCGAGTACACCGCCGAAATCGTCACCTGGACGACCAGTACCGCGACCCCGCCCGGCGTCCGCGAACCCAACCACCTCGCGATCGTCGAGTTCGACGTCAAGGGGGAGACGGTTCGCGCGATCGGCCAACTGACCACCGGCGATATCGAAACCGGCGACGAGGTCCAGCCCGTCCACGTCGACGAACTCCGCGATCCCGATGCCGGCATCCGAGACCCCGACAGTCAAGCGTGGGACGGCTACCGGTTCGAGCCGGTTTAGATACTTCCGTCTTCGTCATCACCGTTTTCGACATCGTCAGCCGCGGCTCCGGCGTCCGTATCGCCACGGCCACTGCCATCCCCATCGCCGTCGACACCCTCTCCGTCGGCGCTCGCGCTCGAGTCGTCGTCCTCATCCTCGTCGGCCCCGTACCGATCGCGCAACGTCTCGAGTTCGGCGTCGACGTCGACGGTCGACTCGGAGTCGTCGCTGGCCGAATCGGACGCCGCGTCTGTGCCCTCCTCGGCGTCGCTCAGCGATCCGTCGTCAATGTCGATTCGAACTCCGCTGTCCGGTTCCGTCCGATCGGCATCCGCCGTCCCCGTCTCTGATTCAGCAGCGTCTCTAAGACGCTGATCGACGTCGTCGCGGAGGTCGCGCGCCTGTTCGAGCAGGTCGCGCGCCTGTTCGTCGGCTGGCAGTCCGCCCTCCGAGGCGGCCCGCTGGAGGTCCGCCAACACAGTATCGAGCTGTGAGAGCGTCGTCCGGCGGAGTTCGCTCGCGCGCTCGCTCGTCGCCTCGGCGGCCGCCGTCGTGCGGTCTCGGGCTTCCTGCCCGCCGCGGACGACACGGAGGCTCTGCTGGAACGCCTCGAGCGCGCGGACGCTGGCCTCGAGGGCGGCCAGAGCGGCGGGCAGCGCGACCTCGTCGGTGAACCGAAGCAGCTCTTGCGGCGTGGGCGGTCGAAGCGGCGGCCGCCGGCGCGGGCGCGACTCCTCGAGTTCCGCTCGGAGGTCGTCGATCGTTCGCGTAAGTTCGCGAATCGCATCGACGAGTTCGTCGTCGTGGTCGGCCATACATGGCCTACGGCCGCCGGGATGAAAAGCCGGCCGATCGTGTCACTCACGCGTCTCGAGCGTCAATTCCCGATGCCGCTCAGCCACAATTTTTATTGTAAGACCGGGAGTCCGGCCAAACAGAATGGGAGACGAGCGGCAGGGGTTCGTGCCGGACGATACGGCGTTCGCACGAGCACTCGAGACGCTCAAACGTGACGGCAGCAATATCTTGCTCGTCGGCTCGGTGTCGGCGGACGTTCACGAGGCCGCCTGTCGGCAGCTACTGGGTGCGACGGAACGACACTCCCGATATCGACTGTTCGTGACGGATACGAACGACCGGGCGGCCTGTGGCGCGACCGCGGACGCTACGTCCGAGCGGGTCCGCACCATCAGGTACTCGACTGCCGGAACGGGGTCGGCCGAGCAACCGGAAGCCGACAGCGGCCCGCCGTCGCCCGGAACGCTCGGAATTCGGATCGTCGAAACCATCGACGAACTCGCCGAAACAGCCGGCGGATTCGAGCCGTCGGAGCTTCGCGTCTGTGTCGATTCGCTGCTTCCGCTCCTCGACGACCACGACGCAGAGACCGTCTTTCGCTTACTGCACGTAGCGACGGCGCGCGTCGACAAGGCTCGCGGTATGGGCCACTACCACGTGCCGCTCGAACCAGACCACGACGTGGTCAATCTCCTCGAACCGATGTTCGATGCGATAGTCACGGTTCGGTCTCGTGATGGGGCCGCCGAACAGCGGTGGTACCTCCGCGAGGCGGACACGACATCCGGCTGGCTCGAATTGTAAGTCGCCGAGCGCCGATTTCCTATATGAAAAGAAACACATACGCAGTCATGAGTCTATACGCGCTGTGAGACCTCCTTTCAGAACGCAGTGTGAGACCGTCTACTGACGGTGTGCCTCCAGTAATATCGGTGTTACGGCACAAGGTCTATATATCGAACGACCTATCCGTTCATAGAGTAGCATACATGGTCGAAGCCACTACTGAGCTTCTCGGCGGAGCCGCTGTTACCGTTTTCCTCGCACTCCTCTTCTTTGGCGTCGTGGTCCTCTGGGACGTGGCCCTCGCCCTGCGAAGCGTCGGCGATAAAATCGACAAGCTCGAGGACAACATCGACGACGATCTGACTGATATCGCCCACAGTTTAGACGGCATGTCGAACACCGGCGGCGGCGGGACACAACTGCACCTAAACGGTGGTGGGACGATCAGTTCCGGTCCGAACGCAAGCGGCCCTCAACAGTCCCAGCAATCGCAGCAATCCAGCCAACAGCAGGGACCGGCCGCACAACGGGCCGCGACCGACCCGGCTGCGGCCGGCGGCGTCGGTCCCCAGCCCCAGTCACAGCCTCACCAGCCCGAGCAGGGACCACGGGCGGCGCGTCGGGAGCGAGAGACGGATGACACGACCGACAATACTGACGAAGCACCGGAACCGGACGAGTCGGTTGACGAGACGGATGACGGGAGCCCTGACGAATCGGCTGCCGACGAGGAACCGGCCGACGAACCGGAGGCCGAGCCAGATGGCGATGTCGCCGAAGCCGCCGACCCGTCGCACCCGCGAGCCGACGCCAACCGCGGTCGGTTCATCACGTCGCCAGACCGAACGGCCTGGTACGCTACGCCGCTGGATCGAGCGGCCATCGCGGCGGCGCGACCTGAAATCGCGGGCGAACTCCCCGCCGGCACGGACGACGAGGTCGACGAGTCCGAGGTGATCGCGGCCGGACCGGTCGGCTCGAGCGAAGCGGTCCCAGACGACGAGACCGACGCCGACGCAGCGGTCGACGCGACAGTTGACGAATCGGCCGGCACGGACACAGACGCAGATGCGGCGAGCGCCGACGAGGCGGACGACGGCGATGACGACGGTGACGAGTCGACCGCCGAGGACGGACTCGAGGACGACGGCGATGACGGCGATAATGGTGAGATCCCGACCTCGCCGGACGAGGTCGACGTGCTGTCGTTCGACGAGGGAGCCGACGCCAGCGGGGCCGCGGAGTCAGACGCCGGGAGCGGCGATACCGAGGCCGACGCACCGATCGATGAGGGAGCTGTCGAACCGATGGACGACACCGGGTCCACCGCGGATAGTGGAGCGGGCCAGTCCGACGTTCCCGACCTCACCGACGGATCGACCGAGCCGGCACCGGCCGGCGACGAGCCGACCGCCACGGCGGAGACAGATGCCGACGCGGACGAGTCGGCCGGGGCGACCGGCTCCGAGTCTGAGGACGCGAACGCGTCCGACGCGCCGCCCGCCGACGAACTCGGCGACCTCTCGTTCGACGATCCCGGCGAGTTCGAACCCGAGGACGAAGACGTGACCGTCAAGGAGGCCGTCGACACCATGAACGAGGACGCGCCCGCCCCGGAGCTCTCGAGCCATCGGTTCGACGTGACGGCAGAAGAGATCGACGGCGGCGGTGCAACGTTAACCTTCGAGTTCGACACCGAGACGGTCGATATCACCGGCTCGACGGAGCGATTGCTCACGTATCAGATGCAGAGCTTCGCCGATCGGGAGTCGGCACCGGACGGAGACGTGACGATCGGACGGGACCGAATCGTGATCGAAATTTTCGACTCGGACGGCACCGCCATCCAGCAGTGGGGCGAGGCGGCCGTGGACATCATCGATCGGACGCTGTATCTCTCGGATAACAGTAGCTGAGCCGCCGACACCGCTATCGTATCCAGCTCTCGTTTTCTGCGTTCGAGTCGGCCGCGAACGGGCCCCGATCCACACGTTTTTACTCGCCCCGCGCTCCCTCACTGATAATGCGAATCGAGAACAGCTTCATTCCCGTCCACGGGGTCGGGGAAGCCACCGAACGACGCCTCTGGGAGAACGGCGTCACCCACTGGGACGAGTTCGACGGCAGCGTCGTCGGCTCGACGTTGGCCGGCCGGATCGAGACGTTCATCGACGAGGGCCGGACCCACTTAGAGCGCGGCGACATCTCCGTCTTCACCGAGGCGCTGCCGGCCGCGAGCCGCTGGCGGTGCTACGAGAACGTCAGTGACGAGGCCTGCTTTCTGGACATCGAGACGACCGGCCTCAGCGCCGATCAGAACGACGTGACGACCGTCAGCTGCCACCGCGGCGGCGAGACCGAGACGTTCGTCAAGGACCGCGATCTGACGCGTGACCGCCTCGCACGCGAACTCGAGGAGTCGGCCCTGCTCGTTACGTTCAACGGGCAGCGCTTCGACGTGCCGTTCCTCGAGACCTGTTTCGACCTCGAGATCGACCTCCCGCACGTCGATCTCATGTATCCCTGCAAGAAGCTCGGCCTCGACGGCGGGCTGAAGGCCATCGAGCGGGACCTCGGTATCGATCGCGGGACGCCGGATATCAGCGGCCGCGACGCGGTCCGTCTCTGGCACGAGTACGAGTCCGGCGACGACGCGGCCCTCGAGACGCTCGTGGAGTACAACCGCGCCGACACGGCCAACTTGGAGCCGCTGATGGAGACCGTCACGGATCGACTCCACGAAGATGTCTTCGCGTCCGTGACTGCCGGAGAGTAACTCGTTTTCGACCTCCTCGAGCGCGACCGCGCGGCGATGCCGACGAGCAGGTGTTTACCGTGGCCGCTTCGTACACGTTCGCATGTCCGACTACGACTACGAGACCGCCGTCGACGTTCGGCTCCGCGATATCGACTTCATGGGCCACGTCAACAACGCGACCTACGCGACCTATCTCGAGCAGGCCCGTAACGATTACTTCCGTGACGTGCTCGGCGTCTCGTTGGTCGAGACCGACACCGTCCTCGTGAGCCTCGAACTCGAATACACAATGCCCATCGAGGCCGGCGACGATGTCACCGTCGCGATTCGCGTCGACGAGTTGGGGACCTCGAGTATCCCAATGACCTGCGAGATCCGTGCAAACGGCGAGCAGGCGGCGACGGCACGGACCGTGCAGGTCCTCGCAGATCCCGACGGGGACGGGTCGCAACCGCTTCCGTCGGACTGGCGGACGCGGATCGAGCGACAGGGCACATAGCCGTCGCGGCCGCTACGGCAGCCCGTAGCGTAGAGCGTTTTCTGACCGATCGATCTTACTCTGGGTCGGAGACGGTCACGTCGCCGTCGCTCGTAACGACGACCTGGTAGCCACAGAAGGGGAATTCGACGCGGCCGGTCGGTCGCTTTCGGCCGTTTTCGCGGGGTTCGAAGAGCGAATCGAGAGCTTCGGGATTGATGACCTCATAGAGCGCCTGATACTCCGGGGGTTCGACCTCCAGCGGATCGATGCCTTCCCGTTCGGCGACGGCAGCGATGACCTCGAAACTGATAGACTGACTGGTTGTCGCATCCGAGCGATCGACTGAGAGTAGCATTGGCCGCACTCTTTCTTCGATCCGGTATAAATCCTCTGCCCTCAACCAGCGATTGTCCCTCAATACTGATACCTAATGTACATATTTGACCTACGACGCTATTATTGGGAATTGTTTTTTATAAAATTAAATTTCGTTCTCAAATTTTGGAACGGTTCAAGCGCCGACAGTCGGCGGACAATCAGCGGTTGGAAGTCGGTGGTCGAAACGTGGCCGGAAACGAAACCGTTCACAGCAACCGGTATCTGTTCGGGGAGAGACGCTGAACGGTCTCCGCAGAGACGTACGCGCCATAATCCCTCTCGAGCGGGCGAGCAAAGATCGCGACGTCCTCGCGGACGACCACTCCGCCGCGTGCCGCGACTTCACGCGCGCCCGATTCGAAGAATTGGGCCTCGATGTCGGGCCGGCACCGGGACTGAAATCGAGCAGCGGCGTCGCGACGTCCGTCGGTAGCAGGAGTTCAGCGGCCAACGGGTCCGACACAGACGATCGCGAGGTGTCGTTCGGTGAATCGGGCGGCGTGCGAGCGACGGCGGTTCCTGACGACCGGGGCATTTGAGACGAACATGTTCGTGACGAAGCGTTTGATCGCGCGCCTCGTATCCGTCACGAATCGATGGACCCGAATTACGCCACGACCGCCGACCGTTCTCCGGAGACGATGGCCGACCGAGACGGCAAACCAACCACCGTGACCGTTCGCTGTACCGGCCACGTCCGCGACGCCGTCGGTACCCACGAACTCGAGTTCTCCTTTGAGGGAACTACGCTCCGGGCGTTCCTCGAGGCGTTCTTCGACGAGTACGACCTCGAGGACATGCTCATCGCGGAGACCGAAGCCGACGCGACCCACAGCGGCTGGGCACCGGTGCCCGACGACCTCCCCGGTACCTGGCGCAAAAACCCCGAGGGTGAGCAGACCCGACCGTACGCGCGAGTTTGTATCAACGGCCGGTTCAACGAACACCGCGGCGGGTTCGAGGCGAAGCTGGAAGACGGCGACCGCGTGGCGCTGATCTACCCGTTCATGTTCTGCTGTTGACCGAGTCGTCGATCAGCGTGGGGACGGCAGTCGCGTGACACGCGTCCACGTCGGTAAGGGTGGCCGGCGCGGCCCTTGCATGTGTGGGCCGGAGGGGTATCCAGTCCGGAGCGCTACGGCTGCGTGTGAGCACAGAAACTCGTTCCACGGACGACCCGGTCACGTGCAGAGTTTGCGGGACGGAAAACGAGACCTTCTACACCTACTGTCGACACTGTCTCGGGCACCTGCCGGCGCGCCCGGACGCGTGAGATCGGCAGGCCGTAGACGTTACTCGAGGACGACCAGCGTATCGCCCATGTCGACGCTCTCGCCTTCCTCGACGGCGATCTGCGTGACGGTGCCGCCCTGCGAGGCGACGATGTCGTTTTCCATCTTCATGGCCTCGAGGACGACCAGTACGTCGCCGGCCGCGACCTCGTCGCCTTCTTCGACTTCCACGCCGAGGATCGTCCCCTGCATCTCGGCATCGACGGTCTCGCCCTCGCCTTGAATGTCGGCACCGCCGCCGCTGTCGCCGCCCGCAGGCTCGGGTCGGCTGGCCTGTGCGCCGCCGGCGTCGACATCACCGGTCGGGATCGCTGGCGCGCCGCGTTCCTCGAGTTCGACCTCGAAGCGCTTGCCGTTGACTTCGACCGTGAACTCGCGTTCGACGGACTCCTCGTCGTCTTCACTGCCCCCGTCACCGGTGTCGCCGCCCCATTGCTCCTGAGCCTCCTCGATGCGGGTCTCGTCGAGGTCCTCGTCTAAGTACTTCGTCGTGTGCGTACTCTGGACGAACTCCTCGTCGGTGAGCATCAGTCGGTGGAACGGGATAATCGTCGGAATGCCCTCGATATCGTATTCGCGGAGGGCGCGCAGCGAGCGCTCGATACACTCATCGCGGTCCTCGCCCCAGACCACGAGTTTGGCGATCATCGAGTCGTAGTCGGTGACGAGCTCGTCGCCCTGCCGAAGCGCGTCGTCGAGTCGAACGCCGATTCCGCCCGGCGGGTCGTAGGTCTCGAGCGTTCCCCCGGTCGCGGGCGCGAAGTCGTTGGCCGCGTTCTCGGCGTTGATGCGGAACTCCATCGCGTGGCCGTCGATTTCGACGTCGTCCTGGTCGAAGTCGACTTCCTCGCCGGCGGCCACCTTGATCTGGCGCTTGACGATGTCGAGACCGGTGATCGCCTCGGTCACCGTGTGCTCGACCTGAATCCGCGTATTGACCTCGAGGAAGTAGAAGTTCGCGTCGGGGCCGAGTGGCCCATCGCGGCCGGGCTCTTCCTCAACGAGGAACTCGACGGTGCCGGCGTTGGTGTAGTCGGCGGCCGCGACGCCCCGGCGGGCGGCCTCGCCGATCTTCTCGCGGAGTTCGTCGGTCAGCGCCGCCGAGGGTCCCTCCTCGATGACCTTCTGGTGGCGACGCTGGAGCGAACAGTCACGTTCGCCGAGATGGCGGACGTTGCCGTGCTCGTCTGCGAGAATCTGGACCTCGATGTGACGGGGCTGCTCCAAGTAGCGCTCGAGGTAGACCGAATCGTTGTCGAAGTAGGCCTCGCCCTCGCGCTGGGCGCTCTCGAGTTGGTCTTCGACCTCGCTTTCGTCCCAGACGACCTTCATCCCGCGGCCGCCACCGCCGCCCTCCGCCTTGATGGCGATCGGGTAGCCGTGTTTCTCGCCGAACGCCGTGACCTCCTCGGGGTCGGTGACGGGGTCGGTCGTCCCGGGGACGATCGGCACGTCGGCCTCGTTCATGATCGTTCGGGCTTTGGTCTTCTCGCCGAGCGACTCCATCGCCGAACTGGACGGGCCGATCCACGTGATTCCCTCGACGTCTTCGACCTTACTCGCGAATTCGGCGTTCTCGGCGAGGAAGCCGTAGCCGGGGTGGATCGCGTCGGCGTCGGCCTTCCGCGCGGCCTCGATGACGGCTTCGTGGTCGAGATAGGAGTCGGCCGCGCGCGCCGGTCCGACGTTGTACGCCTCGTCGGCGTAGCGAACGTGTCCCGAGTCCGTGTCGGCCTCGGAATAGATGGCGACGGTTCCGATGTTCAACTCTTCGCACGCCCGCATGACGCGGACGGCGATCTCCCCGCGGTTCGCCACGAGAACCTTCCTGAACATTCCTGTGGGAACCGTCGTGAGGGGCCTACCTTACTTTTTCGCAACGGGTCGGGTGAGGTGATATCTATACGAACTGGCAACCCAGAACCGAGTACGTGGTGTGGTATTCATGGCCAAGGATTATGTAGTGTGACACCCTCAAATACACGATGCTCGGTTCAGTGCCCGGCCCCCTACAACTACGAGCCCTGCTCGAGGATCCCCTCTCGCTCATCGGCGTCGTCGGCTTCCTTCTCGTGGTAATCACCGTCTGGCAAATGGTCGAGATCGTCGATGCCTACAACAAGGCCGCGCTCACCGTGTTTGGCGAGTACCGCAAACTGCTCGAGCCGGGGCTGAACATCGTCCCGCCGTTCGTCTCGCGGATCTATACGTTCGACATGCGGACCCAGACGATCGACGTGCCGTCTCAGGAGGCGATCACGCGGGACAACTCGCCGGTAACCGCCGACGCCGTCGTCTATATCCGAGTGATGAACGCCAGACGTGCCTTCCTCGAGGTCGAAGATTACCAGCGGGCGGTCTCGAATCTCGCACAGACGACGCTGCGCGCCGTCATCGGCGATATGGAACTCGACGATACGCTCAGCCGGCGCGAGATGATCAATGGGCGGATTCGCGAAGAACTCGACGAGCCCACCGACGAGTGGGGTATCCGCGTCGAATCGGTCGAAGTCCGGGAAGTCACTCCCTCGCAGGGCGTCAAAGGCGCGATGGAAGAACAGACTTCAGCCGAGCGCCGTCGTCGCGCGATGATCCTCGAAGCCCAGGGAGAACGCCGCAGCGCCGTCGAGAAAGCAGAAGGTGACAAACAGAGCGAGATCATTCGCGCGCAAGGTGAAAAGCAAAGCCAGATCTTAGAGGCACAGGGTGACGCGATTTCGACCGTGCTGCGTGCGCGCTCCGCGGAATCGATGGGCGAACGCGCGGTCATCGACAGAGGGATGGAGACCCTCGCCGAGATCGGGCAGGGCGACTCGACAACGTTCGTCATGCCCCAGGAACTCACTTCGCTGGTCGGCCGCTACGGCACGCACCTCTCCGGAAGTGACGTCAAAAGCGACGGCGCGGACCTCGAGAGCCGCGAGTTCGACGCGGAAACGCGCGAACTAATCGGACTGGACGACATCGCCGAGATCATCGGCGAAATCGACCGGGAAGCCGACATGGACGTCGAAGCGATGGAACGGGAAGCGAAGGCCATCAAGGAGGGGGAGGACATCGAGCCGTCGTCCGACAAACCCGTCGACTCGTCGGAACCGGCTGACGGTACTAAACTGGCCCACGACTCCGATTCGGAGTAGTGCGAACCGCTGGCCGCCGGCACACGAACATCGGCGACCGGACACAAACGGTGACGAGACGGCTTAGAACCGCTCCGTTCGGCCCGCAGCCGACCACGCGTCGGTCGGTGCCTCGCGCGGGACGCGAACGGTCCGGTGTTGCTGTGCACGCACACGGCCGGCGAACGCCCAGCGCTTGGTATCCCACGTCTCGTCGCCGCCGGCCGCCGCGGCAGCGGCCGCGAGCGCCCGATCGTGGAGGTGTGCACCGATAGCGGCCGCGATGGCCGCCGCTTCCTCGTCGTCGGCGTCATCGGGCAAGTCGAGGGCGACGTCTCCGGGGAGAGCCGCCTCGAGTCCGGTCGACTCGCCGTCGGCGGCCACCTCGTCCATCTCCGGGGACACGGCCGCACCGTCTGTTGCGGGCTGTTGCTGTGAGTTCATGTGATTACAGCGGAATGTTGCCGTGTTTCTTGTCCGGGTTGGACTCGCGCTTGGACTCGAGCATCTCGAGATCCTGGATCAGCCGCGGGCGCGTCTCCGTGGGGATGATCACGTCGTCGAGGAAGCCCTTGTCGGTAGCAGTGTAGGGATTGGCGAACTCCTCGCGGTACTCTTCGATGAGTTCGTCACGGAGCTCATCGGGGTTGTCGGCCTCCTCGAGTTCTTCACGGTAGAGGATGTTGACCGCGCCCTGAGGGCCCATGACGGCGATCTCGGCAGTCGGCCAGGCGTAGTTGACGTCCGCGCCGAGGTTCTTCGAGGCCATGACGCAGTAGGCACCGCCGTAGGCCTTGCGCGTGATGACAGTGAGGAGCGGGACGGTCGCCTCGGCGTAAGCGTACAGCAACTTTGCGCCGTGACGGATGATCCCGCGGTGTTCCTGATCGGTGCCGGGCATGTAGCCGGGGACGTCGACGAACGTGACGATCGGGATGTTAAAGGAGTCACAGAAGCGGACGAACCGCGAGGCTTTCATCGAGGCGTCGACGGTCAGCGTGCCGGCGTTGACGCGGGGCTGGTTGGCGACGAGGCCGACCGAGCGCCCGTCGAGGCGGCCGAAGCCGACGACGATGTTCTGGGCGAAGTTGTCTCCGACCTCGAAAAAGGAGCCCTCGTCGACGACCGAATCGATGACGTCGGTCATGTCGTAGGGCTTTTGCGGGCTTGGCGGGACGATCTCTTTGAGTTGCTCGTCGCGCCGGTCGGGGTCGTCCCACGGCTCGACACGCGGTGGGTCTTCGACGTTGTTCTGGGGCAGATAGGAGAGGAGCCGCTTGATGTCATCTAACGCCTGCTCTTCGCTCTCGCAGGCGAACTGGGCGACGCCGGTCTTGTTGGCGTGGGTCATCGCCCCGCCGAGTTCCTCGTGGGAGACTTCCTCACCGGTAACGGTCTTGGTGACGCCGGGGCCGGTGATGTACATGTGACTGGTGTCTTTGACCATGAAGATGAAGTCCGTGATCGCCGGGGAGTAGACGGCCCCGCCGGCACACGGCCCCATCGTCGCCGAAATTTGGGGGACGACGCCGCTGGCCTCCTGATTCCGGCGGAAGATTTCGGTGTAACCGGCGAGGCTCTTGACGCCCTCTTGGATACGGGCACCGGCCGAGTCGTTGAGCCCGATAACCGGTGCGCCAACTTCCATGGCCATGTCCATGACTTTACAGACCTTCTCGGCGAAGACCTCGCCGAGCGAGCCGCCGAAGACGGTGAAATCGTGGGCGAAGACGAACGTGGTTCGGCCGTTGACCTCGCCGTAGCCCGTGACGACGCCGTCGCCGGGAATCTGCTTCTCCTCCATCCCGAACTGACTCGTCTGATGGGTCCGGAGCTGGTCGAACTCTGTGAACGTCCCATCGTCGAGGAAGTAGTCGATCCGCTCGCGGGCGGTCATCTTCCCCTTGTCGTGTTGCTTCTCGATCCGTGCCTCACCCCCACCCTTGCGTGCCTCTTCGCGGAGTTCCTCGAGTTCGTCGATGCGGTCTTCCATCGTCATGCTGGGAACACCCCTACTGCGCTCATACGCCGTTGTGCGAGGACCAATTGCAAAAGGATTCCGTAACTCCTTCACGATTAATAACTGAGCACGTGACGAACGACAGAATCGCCACGAAAAGTTATATAGGGGAGCTTTTTTAAGAGGCAGGCATGGCACAGCGAGAATCATGGGCAACGAGAACAGGGTTCATCCTAGCTGCGGTCGGTAGCGCAGTCGGATTAGGAAACATCTGGCGGTTCCCGTACCAGGTCGGTGAATACGGAGGTGCGGCGTTTCTCGTCGTGTATCTCCTCTTGGTCGCCTTCGTCGGCTTCCCGGTCATGCTGGCCGAGTTTACGATCGGGCGGTACACCAAGCGAAATCCAGTCGGTGCGCTCAACGAGATCGGGCGAGGTATCGGGTCAAAGATCGGATGGGTATTCGTCGCCGCAGGGTTCGTCATTCTGTCGTACTACAGCGTCGTCGCCGGATGGATCCTTCAGTACATCGTCATCGGCCTCCAAGGAAACTACGCCGCCGGCGGTGCTGGCGTACAGTTCGGAGCGACCACCGGCGGGCTGACGTCGGTGCTCACACACGCGCTCTTCATGGGTGCCGTCATCGGAATCGTCGCGTTCGGTATCCGCGACGGGATCGAACTCTCCGTCAAGTTGATGGTCCCCGCGATCATCGCGCTTCTGATCGGGCTGGCCGTCTACGCCGGGACGCTCTCCGGTGCCAGCGAGGCGTACGCGTACTATCTCTCGCCCGAACTGGGAACGATCGCATCGAATTGGACCGAAATCCTCCCCGCGGCGGCCGCACAGGCGTTCTTCACGCTGTCATTGGGGATGGGCGTGATGATCACCTACGCCTCCTATCTCGGAGAGGACCGCAACCTCGCCAAGGACGGCCTCATCATCGTCGGATTCGACACGCTGATCGCGTTCACCGCCGGTCTGGTCGCCTTCCCCATTCTCTTCACCGCCAATCTGACAGAGACCACGGACGGGCCGGGCTTTATTTTCGTCAGCCTCTCGGAGGCGTTCAGTAGCGTCCCGTTCGGCGGGCTCCTCGGTGCTGTCTTCTTCGCAACCGTCGCGATCGCCGCCCTCTCGAGTGCAATCAGCATCATGGAAGTCGTCGTCTCGTACCTGATCGACGAACACGATATCGGCCGCGTGCCGGCGGTGTCGGCCCTCGGAATCGCGATTTTCCTCGTCGGCGTTCCCGTGGCCTACGACCAGTCGTCGGGACTGGTCTGGCTTACCGTGTACGACGGACTGGCCAATCAGATCCTGCTCATCCTCGGGGGCCTACTGTTGGCGCTTTTCGTCGGCTGGTTCAAGCCCGATCTCGGACTCGAGGAGATCAACAAAGGGTTCCGAAACCTCGGGGCGAAGGGGGAGATCTGGATCTGGGCCCTTCGGATTCCGGTTATCGTCTTGCTGCTCGTCGTCCTCTGGTATAACGGAACCTCGGTCTACGGCAGCCTCGCGGGCATCTTCGGCTAACCGCGAAGATCGCTCGCTCTACACAGCCGCGATTCTGCTCACAAATACCGCCCGCGCCGATCGGACGTCACCCGCAGCGACACCCCTCGAGCGTGGTGGCCACTGTGACCGACGGAGTCACGCCTCCCCGTAGACCGGCACAGCCGCGCCGCTCGTCACCGCCGCCCCGTCGCTACAGAGGAAGGCCAACACGTCCGCGATCTCGAGCGGGTCGACCCACTCGTCGTGATCAGCGTCGGGCATCATCTTGCGGTTCATCGGCGTGTCGATCACGCTGGGCATGACGCAGTTGGCCCGCACGGTGCCGCGGTTCTCCTCGGCGAGCGTCTCTGTCAGCAGTCGGATGCCGGCCTTCGTGATGCGGTACGGGCCGTCGCCCTCGCCGCCCTCGAGCGCAGAGCGCGCGCTGATGCTGACGATCGATCCCGCCGACTCCTGGAGGTGGGGCAAGGCGTGTTTCGAGGCGAGGAAGGCCGTCTTCAGGTTGACGTTCAACAGGAGTTCGAACTCCGCGAGATCGGTGTCCTCGACGTGGTCGCCGCCGCGCCACGTCCCCGCGATGTTCAGCAGGTGGTCGATTCGGCCGTGCTCGTCGGCGACCGTGTCCATCAGGTCGGCCACGTCGTCCTCGTCGGTCAGGTCGGCCTCGTAAAACGCGAGTGCGGACTCGTCGGCCGGATCGCGCTCGAGTTGGCTGTCCGCGTCGTCGGGCGCGACCACGTCGACGGCACAGACCGTCGCGCCAACCTCGCGGAAGCGATCGACGGCGGCGCTGCCGAGTGCCCCGCTCGCACCGGTAATCACCGCGACGGTTCCGTCGAAGTCAACGTCGAAGTCGGTCCGCGCTGCCATACGCTACTGTGTGCGACCCGTTCGCATCAAAGGCAGGGGTGGCAGCGGTCGCCGCGACGACGCGCCGGCTACAGGGCGGCCGTCGGTAACACGGCTCGTCTGAACCAGAAGTCGGCGACAGCCGTGACAAGTTCGTCGTATCCCGCTTCGTCCGTCGGCTTCGAGAGATACGCGTTCGCCGCGAGGTCGTAGCTCTCGGAGACATCCTCGACACTCGCCGAGCGGGTCAATACGAGGATCGGAAGTCGTTCGAGCACCTGATCCTCCCGATCCTCAGAAATCGCCTCGAGTAGCTCGAGACCGTTCATTCGCGGTATCTCGAGGTCCAGTAAGACGAGATCCGGCAGCGACGACGGGTCGTCGGCGCGGTCGGTCAGCAGCGCCAGCGCGTCCGTTCCGTCGGCGGCGACATCGATCGAGATATCGAGGTTCAACTCGGCGAACGAATCGCGAAGCCGGTGAACGTCGTCTGCATTATCTTCGACGAGAAGCACATCGGCCGAATCGTCGGGGTCATCGCTCATCTGTCTATCACGACGGAGATATGGTCGTCATTCTCGGATTCCCAGAGAGGGCGGTTAAGCATATTCACTATACGATTTGGAACGCACGGCCAAGGGTCAGTCACCGACGGTCGTCACGGAAACCGTCCGCGTTCGCGGCCCGTCGCACTCGACGAGCAGCACCGATTGCCACGTCCCCAACGCCAGGTTCCCGTCTTCGATCGGGATCGTCACATCCGGGCCGACGAGGGTCGCCCGCAGGTGCGAATCGGCGTTTCCGTCCAGATCGTCGTGTGCGTGCCCCTCGTCGGGGACGCGATCGCGGAGGAACGACTCGAGGTCGCCGCGCAATCTCGGTTCGTTCTCCTGAACGACCAGCCCGGCCGTCGTGTGCTCGACGAACGCCGTACAGGTACCTGACTCGCGGTCGTCGGGAACGGCCGCGGCGACGCGATCGGTCACGTCGACGGTCGTCAGTCGTGACTCGGTTTCGACGGTAAACGTCATGGCGTGACTTACGAGTGCGCCGGATACGAAAGTTGCTCAAGCGCCCGATCAGCGCGGTCGCGGACGGTCAGAGCCGAATCTCCGCTCGAGAGGGCCGCAAGTCGGGCCGCCGCCGCGTCCACGTGCCCGTTACCGAGCGCGGCACAGGCGTTCGCGCGGACGTGCGCGTGGTCGTCCGCAAGTAACTCGACCAGCGCCGCTCGAACGGGGTCGACCGCGGCGCGGCGTGCGGCGGCGACGCGGGCGATCGTGATCGCGGTGATAGCACGGGTATCCGGATCGTCGCAGGAAAGCGCTGCCTCGAGGTCGCTACAGATCGACGCGACCGCGTCGGGAGCGCGGTCGGCGACATTGCTGAGACAGCCCAGCGCGTCGTAGCGCAGGGCGTCGTCGTCGTGAGCGACGAGTTCGGCCGCGTAATCGACAAACTCGAGCGAGGACATGTCCGCGTCCGATCGCGCCAGTCGGCCGAGCGCCCGGAGCGCCGGCCTGCCGTTATCGACCGGATTCGCCGCCAGCGCGTCGGTCAAGACCGGTACCGTCGGCTCGATGGCGGCCGGATGCGCCTGCGAAACGCGAGCCAGCGTCCGCAGTCCCCACCGGTCGTAGCCGCGGCGCTGTGCCAGTACGTCGGCGATCGCTGCGGTGTGATCGGCGACGGCGTCCGGCCGCTCGGTCGCGACGGCGGCGAGACAGCGAAGGAGTTCCCGCGTCACCGGCCGTTCGGCGCGCTCCGTCGCGACGGCCACGATCGCGTCGACCGACGGTGCCACGTCGTTTGGCGCTTCGTCCGCGAGATCGGCGAGGCAGGCGGCGACCGGCTCCCGAAAGTCGAGGTCGGGTCGCTCGAGCAGCGCGCGGAGTTTCGGGACGGTCGGCACGCACGCTGCCGGTCGGTCCTGTTCGTCAATCACGGTTCGAATCTGACGGACCGCGCCGCGTTGGTCCGACGGTGCAGTACTGTCGAGTTGTGCGAGGACCGACGGCAGATCGAACCCGGTCGCCCCCCGACGCCGGCGCTCGACGGCCTCTCCCCTCTCCCCATCCATCGTGTCCTGCATCGGAGATTGACGGCAAAAGCGTTCTGGCCAACACCCTCCGTTGGCGTCGACCTATCGCTCGGCGGCCGGCGGAGAGGGGCTCGCCCTACGCAAGCCACTCGTCGGGCTTGGTGTCGTAATCCACGTCGTCAGCCGCGAGATGGTCGACTTCCTCCCACGGCACGTCCTCGATCGTCACCGTCTCGCCGTCGTACCGGATGAGTTTGCCCCGCTCTTCGGGTTCGGGCTCGCGGTTGCGCCGTTTCGCAACCTCGATGTCGTGCTCGTCGACCTCCTTGACGATCGTCAGCAGGTTCACCGGTCGGCCCCACAGCTCGAAGACGCGTTTGAGCGTCTCCTTGGCCTGTCCGAGATCGAGCATAACGCCGTTGTACTGGTGACCAAGCAGCAACTCGTTGGCGTTGTTGTAGTTGCCGTCGTAGACCGCGATCGTCGGCTTCCCAAAGTTGGTAAACTGCAGGAGAAGCTTCTTCTTGACGTCCGCTGCGGCGTCGCTGGCGACGTGGAACTGGCCAGTCGCCTGCGAGTGCTCGTAGGTGAAGTAATTGTTCTCCGTGATGAACTCCTGAGTCAGAAACTCGTCCAAGAACGTCACGTCGTTGTGACTCTCCCGAACGTCGAACATTCGGTCCCAGCCGGCCGCAAAGTCGACGTCCGCGAGCGCCTCTTCGACCGACGAGTACCGCGCGTCGTCGAACAGATACCGGCCGATCCGCTCGAGTTCGTTCTGGTTGACCCGCGAGAGGAACCCGCGGTGCTGGCGCTTGACCAGCGAGTAGTGCCGGCGGGCCAGCCCCTCGTAAGTCAGTACCTTCCAGGGGTATTTCGACACGTCGGGCTCGCCGTCGCGAGCCCGCTCGAGCGCGTCGCGGTCGACCCATTCGTCGGGCACGTCTTCGAGCGCGTCGAGCGTCTCGGGCGTGATCGTCTCGATCGCCGTCGGCGGCTCGAGCGTCTCGAGGACCTCGTCGACGTC
This sequence comes from Natrinema sp. 74, assembly GCF_046097095.1. Classification (NCBI taxonomy): domain Archaea; kingdom Methanobacteriati; phylum Methanobacteriota; class Halobacteria; order Halobacteriales; family Natrialbaceae; genus Natrinema; species Natrinema sp. 74. The sequence goes on along the minus strand of NZ_CP175698.1, from coordinate 387,719 downwards.
GACGACGTCAGTGAAGTTGCGCCAGGAGACGCCCTCGACGCGAAGCAGGTGCTCGAGGACCTCCCGGCGGTTGGTCGTGTTCTCGACGTACTCCCAGAGTTCCATCCCGAGGCTGTAGGGGTTGAGTCCGCCGGAGGCCAGTACCTTCGCCATGTGGTCGGCGTAGTTCAGGAACTCGTCGTCACCGGCGAAGCTCTCGTCGGTCATCATCGTCGACTCCCAGTAGGCGGCCCATCCCTCGTTCATCACCTTCGTCATCTTCTGGGCGGCGAAGTAGTAGGCTTCCGCGCGCATCATATCGAGGATGTCGCGTTGCCACTCCTCCATCTCGACGCCGCGGCCAGCGTCCTCGTCGTACTGCTTGCCGTGTTCGCGGACGAACGCCAGCACGTCTTTCTGGGGCTCCTCGGGGAAGTTCGCCGCGATGTCTTCGCCCTCGAGTTTCTCGACCCACTCCTCGTTGAAGACCTCGCCTTTGACCTCCTCGGAGAGGTCGAGGTCGTCGAGTTTCTCGGCGAGGTCCTCGTCGATCGCTTCGCCGGCCGGCCCGTCGACGTCGAGGCGGCGGCTGAACACCTGATGCTGATCGATGTTGTCCTCAAGCGAGAGGCAGTGGTCGATCCACTTCTCGACCTCGGCGCGATCGATCTCGGGGTCGGACATGTACTCGTCGATCGCCCGCGCGTGGCGCTCTAACATGGCCGCGGCGTTGACTTGCCCCTCGTCGGCCTGCCCGCGGGTGAACATGCCGAACCACTCGTTGTTCGCGAAGAAATCGGAGTGAGCCTCGACGTGGGTGATGACTGCCTTCTGGTCGGCGACCGTGTTCGACTCCTGTAAGAAGGCGTGGGCCGGATTGTCGTTGTTGACGATCTCGAAGGCCTTTCCGCCGCCGTACTGGCCCTGCTTTTGCTGTTTGTCGTACTGCATCCCCCACCGCCAGTGGGGATAGCGACTCTGGAACCCACCGTAGGCGATGAGTTCGTTCATCTCGTCGTAGTCGATGATCCAGTACTTCACCGGGTAGGGCTCGAGACCGAGCGTCTCGGCGAGGTTCCGAGCCTCGTCGACCGGTTCCTCGAGGTCGCTGGCGATCGCCTGTTTGCGGAAGCGGTCCGCGTTGGAGTTGCGTTTACTCATGAAAACCACCGGTTTTCGTGGGTTCGATGCGCGCTTTGCGTGCATCGGTCCTCGCGCGAGCGTGAGGACCGAAGCGAACGCCGTTCGCTTCGTTACTCATCTTGCTCACTCTCCGTCGAGAGGATGTCGTAGATCGCGTCGGTCACGTCCGACTCGCCGTTGACGTACGCGACCGCGACATCGTCGGCATCGGTGCCGAAGTGGCGCTCGAGTTCCTCGGCGTGGGTCGCGTTGATCGCGTTGCCGCTGGGCTGGGTCTCCACGTAGGCGTGGAGGTTTGCCGGGATCGTCTCCATCAGCGGGATCACGCGCTCGCCGGTGTCGTTGCTCGAGTTCTCGGAGTCGCCCGCGGCGAAGACGTAGCGGTTCCAGTCGCTCCACGGGTACTCCTCTAACAGCTGGGCGGCGAGTTCGTACGCGCTCGAGATCTTGGTACCGCCGCCGCTGCGGATGCCGAAGAACTCGTCGCGCTCGACCTCCCAGGCGTCGGCGTCGTGGGCGATGTAGACGAACTCGGCGTTGTCGTACTTGCCCTGCAGGTACCAGTCCAGCGGGGTGAACGTGCGCTCGACGAGTTCGCGCTTCTTCTCGCGCATCGAGCCGGAGACGTCGCGGATGTTGACGACCACGACGTTCTTCTCTTTTTCCTCGATGATCTCGGGGTGGCGGTAGCGCTCGTCTTCTCGGCGGAAGGGGACGTGGTCGATCCCCTCGCGGCGGATCTTCTGTTGTACGTCTTCACGCTCGACGTTGTTCTCGACCTCCTCGATCGAGGCCCATTTGCCCCGTTCTTCGTCCGGGACGTCCGCGTACGCTTCTTCGATCCAGGCCATCGACACTGGGAGGTTCTCGCCGCGGGCCCACTCGAAGACGTCGCGCGGTTCGATCCCCTCGACTTTGCACAGCTCGCGGAGGAACTTCTCGTCGAAGTCCATCGCGAGTTTGCGCTTTAACCCCTCCTTGAACATCCGCTCGAAGTCGAGCGTGCTGTTCGGGCCGGTCCGCGTGAGGTCGGTAAAGGGCCCTTCCTTCTCCTCGACGACCTTCTTGCCCTTCGGATCGAGATCGAGCCCGAGTTCCTCGTCGAGTTCCTCGGCGAACTCCTCGGGGTCCATCTCGTAGTACTCGTGTTCGCCGCCCTCCTCGCCGGGCTCGCCGTCCTCGCCGTCGTCGTCGCCCGGCTGGGGCTGTGGCTGCCCGACCGGCTGGCCGGCGTCGGGCGTCCCGTCTTCGCCCTGGCCGACCCCGCCTTGGTCACGCTGGTCGTACTCGAACTCCGGCAGCGAGACGATCTTGACGGGGATGTTGATCTCGCCCGGCCGGCTCTGGCCGAGGTCGCCGTACTGGATGAAGTCCGCGAGGTCTTCGCGGCGTTCCTCGCCGACTTCGCGGAATCGCTCGAGGTCGTCTCTCAGTCCCATCTGTAGCTCACCTGTCCCATGACGTGTCTGCTGGTTAGCTCGGCCGACGCCTCGGTGTAGCCGAAGAGGTTCACCATCGTTTCGATGGTGTCGTCTTTGACCGCGGCCGTCTCGGTCCCGCTCGGCGGGTCGTCCCACTGCCGTGGGTCGAAGTCCTCGAAGGTCCGCTCGACGTCGTCCCAGTCGTGGCTCTCGAGTACCGACTTGATCACGGGGATCGCGGTGAGGTCGACGTCTTCGACCGAGAAGTCCTCGTTGCGGTGCTCCCACGCGTGGCGGTTCAGCGACGTGATCACCTTCTCGCGCCGGAAGTTTCGGACGCTCTCGCGGGGAAGGTTCCCCTCGTACTCACCCTCGGAGAACCGGCCGAGGTGTTCGACCTCGAACAGCTTCATCTTCAGCGGGTCGGGCTCGACGCGCTCGCCGCGGTCGTTATACAGCGGTTCGTCGGTCTCCCAGGCGTAGACGTGCTCGACGTATTCGGCGACGGTCTCCTCGTCGACGCGCTTGTCGTGCATGATAGCCTCGATGACGTCTGACTCCTGCTGGTCGTAGATGTAGTTCTTCACGGGGACGACGCGATTCTCGAACTCAGAGCGCTCGCCCGTCGAAAACACCGGCGCGTCGGCTAGCCCTTCGACCATCGCGTTCAACACGTCGCGGGGCATGACCACGTCCTCGACCGCCAGCTCGGCGTGGTGGCGGTCCCGATCGGTCTGGAGCAGTTCGGCGAGCGTATCCCGCGTGTACGTCACCGGGACGCCGTGGTCGCCGTCGTTGCTGTCGCCGTCGAAGTCGAACTCCTCTTTTTCGCGGCGGGTGTCGCCCTCTTGGAGGTAGCCCTGATCGTAGATCAGCGCCTTGTCCACGAGGTCGAGCCCGTTCGGGAGGTGCTCCTCGTCTAACCGCGTCACGACCGCGTACAGCGCAGCGGCCTCGATCGCGTGGGGCGCAAACTCCTGGACCCGTGTCTCGCCGTCGCGGTCTTTGACCGTCACCGTCACCGGTGCGCGGATCCGCTCGGCGAGTTCGTCGTAGGTCGTGGCCTCCCAGACCGCCGTCTCGTTGGTCAGTTCACGCCGGATGAGCTCCGTCTCGAGGCTCAGGTTCGTCAGGTAGCCAAAGCGGTGCTTGTCGAGCCGGCGCTTCAGCGCTTTCAGCGGGTCCATTCCGTTGCGATCGGAGTGCTGATTGAGCTGAGCCTCGAGGTCGGGGTTCGAGATGATCAGCAGCTGGCTGTCGACGTCCATCCCGATTCCCTTGTCCAGCTTCACCGACTGCTCGTCGGGGACGTTCAGCAGCTTCTGGAGGAGGTCGGCGTGCTGGGCCGCATCCTCGACGATCGTGAGGACACCGTTGCCCTGCGAGAGGACGCCGTCGTAGCTAAACGCCTGCGGGTTCTTCCGCCCGCGGGAATCGAGTTCCTGGAGCATGCCGTGCATCCACGAGCCGACGAGGCGCTCCTTCGGCGGGCCGTCGTCCTCCGAGTGGAGGACGCCCACGCCCTGGCCGACGTCGACGACGTAGTTCTTCACGCGGAGGTGGGTCTCGTCGGTGATCGCCGAGAATAGCGCGTCCTCGCCCTCCCGACGGTAGCGTTCCTCCAGGAAGTCGTAGGCCTCCCGGGAGAACGGGTCGAGCGCTGCGTCGACCCGGACGGGGACGTGATCGTCGAGTCCGTCGTTGAGCTCCGCGAGCAGGTCCTCGCGGACGTCCTCGGGGAACACCGACAGCGGGTGGGCCTGCACGGGGCTCTCGTACCAGTTCTGGTCGTCGCCTGCCGTGGCGTCGCCGCCGTAGCTCAGCCCGCGATCGCTGGCGTCGGCCGTCGTAATGTTCCACTCGACGGTGTACCGGCGGCCTTCGGGCGTCTTGGAGTACTCTCGTAGCCCGTTGACCAGACAGCGCTTGAGTTCCGATTTGCCCGTCGCGGTCGGTCCCTCGAACCAGATGATCTTCTCGTCTTTCGCCCGACCCGCGGCGATCGATCGCAGGTCGTCGACGAACCCGTTTAACACCTCGGTGTTGCCGAGGATGGCGTGCTCGCCGTCGTTGTGCGGGTCGTCGAAGAAGCGATAGCGCTCCTTCTCCTCGCCTTCCTCGACCACCGTGCGGGTGCCGGCAGCCTCGATCGCCTCGAGCAGGTACTTCGAGGCGTGGGAGGCGACGGTCGGGTTCTCGAAGATCCGATCGACGTAGGCGGCGAGGTCCATCGGCTCCTCGTAGGTCTCCTCGAGCGCCCGATCGGCCTCGGTGACGTAGTCGTCGCCGGTCATATTAGTCGACCTCGCTCATGTCAGTCTTCCATCTCGGCTTTGGCCACCTCGGCGCCGGCGAACTCGAGCACCTCCTTTGCGCCGCCCTCGGAGTAGCCCTGTTCGATCAGCGCGTCGATCCACGCGGAGCGCTCGTCGTCGTCGAACTCGTTTGCAGACACCAGCGCCGAGAAGTTGATGTTGTGTTTCTTGTCTTCCCAGAGCTTGCGCTCTAAGGCGCGGCGCAGGCGTTCGTTGTCCTGCGGGTTGAACGCCTCGCCCTCGCGGGCGCGACGGCTGACCCAGTTCGAGACCTCCTGGCGGAAGTCCTCCTTGCGGTCCTCGGGGATGTCGAGTTTCTCCTCGACGGAGCGCAGGAACGTCTCGTCGGGCTCTTGCTCGCGACCGGTGAGTTCGTCCTCGATGGTATCGTCGTCGATGTAGGCCATGACGTGGTCCATGTACTTCTCGCCCTGGCGCTGGATCTCGTCGATGTCGTAGGCCAGCGCGTGGCGCACGTCCTCGATGGCCCGCTCTTTGTACTCCTCGCGGACCGTCTCGAGGTAGCGGTAGTACTTCTCGAAGTTGTCCTCCGGGATGGAGCCGTGGTGCTCTAAGTTCTCCTCGAAGAAGTTGAACACCGTCAGCGGCGAGAGGAAGCCGCGCTGTCGGTGTTTCGAGTCCATAATGGCCTCGGCGATCTCGTCGCCGATAAAGCGCGGCGAGACGCCGATCATGCCCTCGCCGATCTCGGCTTTGGCCTCGGCCTCGTCGCGGAGTTTCTTGATGTCGATGTCGTCGCCCTCGTCGATCTCGCCGTTGTACGCCTTGGCCTTCGAGAGCAGCCCGACGGTTTCGGTGTCGGGCTCTTCGATGCGCGTGAGGACGCCAAACAGCCCCGCCATCTCGAGGGTGTGGGGCTCGACGTTGATGTCGGGGACGTCGGCGTTGGAAAGCATCTTGTCGTAGATGCTGGCCTCGTCCTCGTAGGAGAGGACGTACGGGAAGTCGATCCGCTTGGTGCGGTCGTTGAAGGCCTCCATCTTCTCGTCGCCCTTCTTGTCCTTGTACTCGGGCATGTTGGTGCGGCCCACGATCACCTGGTCGATGTCGATCCGGGGGTTGTTCTTGGGCTTGATCGTCTGCTCCTGGGTCGCATGGAGGAAGTCGTAGAGGAACTCGCGCTGGAGTTTGAGCAGCTCTTCGCCGGAGAAGATGCCGCGGTTCGCGTTACAGAAGGCTCCGGAATAGTCGAACGCACGCGGGTCGCTCTCGCCGTAGATCGCGATCTTCGAGTAGTTGACGTCGCCGGTCAGTTCGGTCTCGTCCTGATTCTTCTTGTCCTTCGGCTCGAAGGTCTCGAGGCCCTGGCGCTTGTTCTCGTCGGCGACAAAGCGGATGATCTCGACGTGGTTCTCTAAGACCTGCTGGAGGTCGTCGTCGTAGTAGGCCAGCAGTCTGTCCATGTAGAACTCGCTTTCGGGATCCAGCGACTGCTCGTTCTGGATCGTGTAGGGTGCGTCGAGGTTCTCGTTGAGATCGTCGATCACGCGCTGGCGCTGCTCTAAGGGCAACAAGACGAGCGGGTCCTGGTTCATCGGAGATCGGACGGTGTCGTCGGCCGGGTCCTGATCTTGGATGACGTCACAGAGGTTGATCCAGCGGAAGGTGTACATCCGCCCGTCGTCGCGGAGCGTGTAGTCCTCGAAGTACTGCCGAACCTGCTTGTCGAAGTGGGACTTCCCGGAGCCGACGGGACCGAGCAGGAGCTTGATCCGGCGTTCGGGGCCGAGCCGCCTGGCACCAGACTTCACCTTGTTGACGAACTCGTGGATCGACTGGTGGATCACCTTCCCGTAGAAGGTGTTCTCGCCGTCGCCAAGGGGATCCTCGCTGGCGAGTTGGTACTCGACCATCCCCTCGGTCTCGTCGTAGGTGGTGCCGTAGTAGTCGAACATGTCCGCGACGCGCTGGTGGGCGTTGCGGGCCACCTTCGGGTCCTCGTACACCTCCTCTAAGTACCAGTCGAAGGACTTGGTCTCCCGCAGGTCTGCGGGCATCGATTCCTTGTAATCCGTACTGAGCTGCTCGAGTGTCTCGATGTCACCGGTCATGGTATCGTTGGTGGGTTCCCCCGTCTGCGGTCGTCCGTCGCACGGAGCGAAAGCGGCCGTCGTTCGACCGACCGTAGCGTCTTGAAGCCGAACCGTCGGGATCCGTCGCCTCGCATCACTCGTCGCGACCGCGTCGTAGTCGTCAGGCTCCTCGAGCGAGCGCCCGGGAGCGTGACCCTTTCGCGGGCGGCGTCTATGAGACGAGTCATGTGTCATCCATCACCACTCTCCGTTGCGCGATGACCGCTCGCAGTCTCGAGCAACGGTGCGCCGGGGACGGACGCGGAGTGGATCGGTCCGGCAAACGGATACCGATAGTATTTAATGAGTGAGTAATCCAGCTACTTAGCCTTAGCCCCAAAAGGTATTTGGTGGGACTTCATTTCAGGCAAATACTGCAATAACTCTATAGCGATACTCGCTACCACACCCCACATTCGGACGAGTACGAGATAAGTCGACGGCCTGCAGTGGCTACGTCGACTCGCGCGCGCCGTGCCGTCGCTCGCGCGACGGTGCAGTGAACGAACCAGATCGGTTCGGTATCGACTCCGCGTGCGTCCTCTCGACTGCGCGACCGCGACGACGAGGATATAGGGGCTCCGATCCTATCCCCATCTATGTCGGACTCGGACGCGGACGGCGCACTGGACCGCTCGAGACTACCGGACAGCTGGAACGTCTGGAGTCGAGGCGAAGACGGGCGACTCGTTCTCGCCTACCGGCCCGACGTCTTCGACGCCGCGGCGTTCCCCGCTCCTTGCCTGCCGACGCTGTATCTCACTCACGGCAAGCGAACTCGCCGCCCCGGACTCAATCCGGCCGACACCGCCGACTCCGCGGACTGGTTCGTCACGCTCTATCTCGAGCCGGACGTCTCGCTGAACGAGACACTACGATACCCGACCCGCGAGGCGGCCCTCGAGCGAACGGTCTCCCTCGCGCGTGAGTTTGACGCCGGGGACGTCGACTACCGAGCGCTATACCAAGTTCCTCGCGAAGAGTACTTCGAACGACTCGACGAGCTCACCGGTGACGATACTACAGCGTGACGCCGCCACACTCGGCGCGCTGGACGGTCCGTCTGGGACGTGACGCTTAACCGCCAGTGGCGAGTATCGGTTCGTATGTCGACCGTTACGCTCATCGGCTCCCGGCTGGCCGAACCGGGAACCGAGTTCGTCTACGAGGGCGAAGCCGACGCCTGCGCCGGCTGTCCCTACCGCAGTCAGTGTCTCAACCTCTCTCCCGGTACGAAGTACCGCGTCACGTCCGTCCGTGAGAACGCACAGACGCTCGAGTGTGCCATGCACGACGGCGGCGTCCGTGCCGTCGAAGTCGAACCCGCAACCGTACGCGCAAACATCACGTCGAAGGGTGCCTTCGCGGGCAGCAAGACGAGCCTCCCCGGCCCCTGCCCGTACGTCGAGTGCCCGAGCCACGAGTACTGCGAGCCGGACGGCGTCGAGTTCGACGAGGAATATCGTATTCAAAAGATCGTCGGCGACCCGCCACACGACGTCTGTCACCTCGACCGCTCGCTCGAGGTCGTCGAACTCGAGACCGACGACTGACCCCGTCCTCGCCTTCCAGTTTGCGCTCTCGCTCTGTAACCACTCGTCCGTCGTTCGGCCGCGACACTGAAATAGGGTGTTTACGAACTATGTAGTAACTCTCCGTCGATGATACTACCGGCCGCGAGCGGTGATTACCGTGCGAACGAAGGGGGATCGACTTCGAAGATGGGTGGGGGTGGCGAGCCGTGACACTACAATCGGTCCCGGTCGTCGACCGCGTCACCGACGCGTTCTTCGCGCTCGACACTGGCTTTCGGTTCACCTACCTCAACGACCGCGCCGAGACGCTGCTCGAACGCGACCGCGAGGAACTGATCGGCCGTGTCATGTGGGATGAGTTCCCACAGACCGTCGAGACGCAGTTCCCCGACGGGTTCCACCGCGCGATGGACGAGCAAGTGCCGGTTTCCTTCGAGATCTACCACACTCGCCTCGAGACCTGGTTCGAAGCGCGGGCCTACCCCTCGGAGAGCGGGCTCACGGTCTACATGCGCGATGTTACCGAGCGACGCGCCCAGGAGACGACGCTGGCCCAGCACGCGGCCGTCGTTGAGGCGGTCCGCGACGCCGTCGTCACGCTCGATCGCAACCGCGAGATCGTCACCGTCAACGGCGCGACCGAGTCGATCCTCGACGTGGATCGATCGGCGCTCGTCGGTGACCACGTCGAGACGCTCACCGAACTGGCCGGCATCGCCGACGAGGACGCCGTCGAGATCGGCCGGGCGATCACCGACGTCGATATCGGCACCGCCGCCCGCTGTCAGCTCGAGTTACCCTACACCGGTCCGGACGGCGACGACCGGATGGGGGAGTTCCGGTTCGTCCCGATCGAGGACGACGTCGCGACCGTCGCCGTCGTCGTCCGGGACGTCACGGACCGCCACGAATACGACCGCGTCGTCACCTCGCTGCACGAGGTCACCCGGTGGTTGCTGGAGTCCGACGACCCAGAAGAGATCTGTGCGATCGCCGTCCATGCGGGGAGCGACTTACTCGACCTCCCCATCAGCGGCGTCTGGCTGCTCGAGGAGGAACAGGGCTACCTCGAGCCGGTCGCCGGCACTGCCGGCGCACACGACGAGTTCGGCGGCCTACCGCGGTTCAATCCCGGCGAAGGGCTCGTCTGGGACGTCTTCGAGGCCGGCGAGATCGAACTGTTCGACGACCTCGAGACGGTCGACGGCCTCTACAATCGGAACACGCCGCTTCGCTCGGAGATCATCGCACCGATCGGTGCCCATGGCGTGCTCATGACCGGCTCGTTCGCTCCGGACTGGTTCGACGAGACAGACGTCGACCTCATCTCGACGCTGGTCGAAAACACGCGGGCCGCGCTCGATCGAGCCGAGCGCGAGCGGGTCCTCAAGGATCGAACCGCCGACCTCGAGCGCCAGACCGAGCGGCTCGAGGCCGTCGCCGAGGTGCTTTCGAGCGACCTGCAACGCCAACTCGACGTCGTCGCCGACGCGCTCGAGGACGACGTCGCCGACAAGTGGGAGTTCCCGCTCGCGGAGGACACCGTCGAGACGACTCTCGACCGAGCCGAACGGCTCGTCGACGACGTTCGGGAATTCGCCCGTAACGCGACGGCCGTTGGCACTCGAAACCGGCTCCGTCTCGAGTCGGCTATCGAGGACGCCGTCGCCGAATCGGACGTCGACGACGGAAACGTCATCATCGACGCCGCGGCCACACTCCGGGCCGATCCCGACCGGTTCGTCCACCTCCTCGAGACGGCCTTCGACAGCGCCGCCGCACGAGCCGAGGGCGACGTGACGATCCAGATCGGCCTCGTCGGGTTCGACGATGGCGATAGTCGCGGCTTCTTCCTGCTCGACGACGCCGCCGAGATTCCGCCGACCGCCCACGATCGCGTCCTCGACCCGACCGCGGACGACGACACCGCGATCGACGGACTCGGGCTCGCACTCGTCCGCGCCATCGGCGAGGCCCACGGCTGGGACTGTACGGTCACGAACGGTGCCAACGGCGGGACGCGAATCGAAATCCGGGGCGTGACGACGCTCGAGGAGCGCCTCAAGGAGCCGACCTAGTCCGAAATGACGGACTCTCCGGCCATATCCTGACAGAGCTGTCGATAGCCGTCCCGTTCGAGGAGTTCCTTCATCGTATCGTCGACCCGGACGCGGAGGACGGCCAGTCGATCCTTGAGTTCGGCGTACTCCTGACTAGAGCGGCGTTCGGCCTCGGTCTTCTGGTCGTCCAACAGCGCTTTCTTCGAAGCGAGCGCGAAGAACTCCTGTAACTGCTCGTCGTATGTCGACCGTAACACTAGCTGGTCGATGATCGCGACCAGTTCGTCCTTCGAGACGGGTTTGACGAGATAGTCGTCGAACCCCATCTCGATGATGTCGAAGTCCGGTTCGACCGCCGTCACCATCCCAACCCGACAGTCGAGTTGCCGTTCTCGAATCGTATCGAGGACGGTGTCGCCCGAGAGGCCGGGCATCCGTCGGTCCAGCAGGACGATATCGGTCTCCTCGTCGATGGCCTCGAGCGCTTCGTTGCCGTCGTAGGCGGTCTCGACGTGGCACTCTTCGGCGAGCCACGCCGTATAGAGGTTCGCGAGGTCGGGCTCGTCTTCGACGATCAGAACGGACGGGGTATCGGTGGGCATCGAGGGTCCTCCTGTACGATCGACTCGTTGGACGAGTTGTACCGAATGCATATCAATATACCGGACAATCTAGCGACACCGGCTGGCTGGTTTCGATCGGTCGACGGTTCCGTCGCAGAGATCACGGGACGGTTTCGATCGCGGTCACGCTCGAGCGGGCCGTTACTCGAGGTCGCGTTCGATCGTCGCGCGGCGGTCGCGGATCGCAGCCGCGTTGATTTCGATCGTCCGGCCACCGAGCTCGATCGTGAGCCGTCCGTCGTCGGTCGCGGCCCCGAGTTCGACGACCGGCGCGACGCCGTCGAACGCTTCGCGGACGGCCGCGACCGACTCGGTCTGGATCAGCGCACGGCCGGGCTGTTCGTGGAACAGCGCGCCCGCGGGATCATCGTCCGGAATCGAGACCGCGAGGCCGGCCTCGTCGGTGACCATCTCGGCCAACGAGACGGCGAGTCCGCCGTGGCTGATGTCGTGGACGGCCAGCGTGGTATCGTCGTCGGCGACGGTCGCGAGCGCTTCGATCAGAGCCGCGGGGTCGTCTGGCAGTTCCGGGAACCGGTCGCTGCCGTCGAACTGCGCGAGGTACTCGGAGCCGCCGAGTCGAGCGTCACCGGCCTCGAGTCCCAGATCGCCGACGAGCACGAGATCGCCTTCGGGTTCGACCGACAGCGGCGGCGCGTCGTACCCCTCCTTTGCGCCAACCATCGCGAGCGTCGGCGTCGGCGGAATCGGCCCCGCGACGGAGTCGTTGTACAGCGAGACGTTGCCGCCGACGACCGGCGTCGATAGCATCTCGCACATCTCCGCGAGGCCGTCGACGATCCCGGTGAAGCCGCCGTAGACGTCAGGCTTCTCCGGGTTCCCGCCGTTGAGGCAGTCGACCGCGGCAAGCGGCGTCGCGCCCTTAGCCGCGATGTTCGTCGCGTTCTCGAGGGCGATCGCGCGAGCACCCTCTCGGGGAGCGGCGTCGGTCCAGTTCGGCGCGGCACCCGAGGAGATCGCGAGCCCTTGTCCGCTCTCGCGGCTATCGCCGCTCGAGTTATCCGCGGAACGTGGCTCCGCGCTCGCCTCACGAACGGCGATAACGGCCGCGTCGTCGCCCGGACCGACGCTCGTTCGCACGCCGACTTCGTGGTCGTACTGGCGGTAGACCCACCGTTTCGAGGCCGTGTTCGGGCTCGAGACCACGGCGTCGAACGCTTCCTCGAGGTCGACATCGGGTAACTCTGTCTGCGGCTCGGGCAGCGGCTCGGTCTCGAGGTCGTTCATCGGCGCGCCCTCGCCGAGGAAGTACGCGTCGACGTCGACGACGGTCTCTCCATTGAAGGTACAGACGTAGTTGCCGTCGGTGACCTCGCCGATGACCGAACAGCTGAGATCGAACCGCTCGGCGATTTCGCGGACGCGCTCAACGTTGTCGGGCTCGACCTCGTAGCACATCCGCTCTTGAGACTCGGCGAGCAGGATCTCCATGGCGTTCATGTTCGGTTCGCGCTGGTGGACCCGCTCGAGGTCGATCTCTGCACCGAGGTCTCCCTTGGCGACCAGCTCGCTCGAGGCCCCGCCGAGACCGGCAGCACCGAGGTCGCGGGCCGATTCGAGCAGGCCCTCGTCGACGAGGGTCTCGTTGGCTTCGATGAGCAGCTTCTCGGCGTAGGGATCGCCGACCTGAACCGCGGGCCGGTCTTCGGTCTCGGCGTCCTCCGCCAGATCCTCGCTGGCGAAGCTCGCGCCGCCGAGCCCGTCGCGACCGGTGGCGTTCCCGACGAGGACGAGTTTGTTGCCCGGTTCCTGGGCTTCGGCGGTGACGAGGCGCTCCTCGTTCGTCAGACCGACGCAGGCGACGTTGACCAACGGATTGCCCTCGTAGTCGGGGTGGAAGTCGACGCTGCCGGCAACCGTCGGGACGCCGATGCAGTTGCCGTAGTGGCTGATCCCCTCGACGACGCCCTCGAAGAGGTATTTCGAGTGCTCGCGGTCGAACTCGCCGAAGTACAGGGAATCCGCGAGCGCGATCGGGTACGCGCCCATCGAGAGCGTGTCCCGGACGATACCGCCGACGCCGGTCGCCGCGCCGTCGAACGGGTCCACGTAGGAGGGGTGGTTGTGGCTCTCGATCCCCATCGTGATGTACGTGCTCCCGGTCCCGTCTTCGCTCTCGCTGTCGGGAAGCGCGACGACCGCCGCGTCGTCGCCCGGTCCGACGACGACGTGCTCGCCCTCGCTATCGAACGCCGACAGCAGCGGTCGCGAGGAGCGGTACGCGCAGTGTTCGCTCCAGAGGTTCTCGAACAGCGCCGCCTCCGCCCGGGTCGGCTCCCGCTCGAGCTCCGAGACGACGAGTTCGCGGTCCGAATCGGCAAGACTCATTCACCTAGGTGATGAAAGCCGGCCGGTAAATGGGTTTCTATATGCACGTTCGTGCATCAGACGGGCGGTCGGACGGGCCGAAATCAATCCGCCACCGACTCGAGTCACGGCGATGATGGGACCGGCTCTGCGAGGATCGAGCCGTTTTTGATCAGGCCACCAAAACGTACGCTCGTGCTGTCGGTCGAACTCCACACGCACTCGTCGCTGTCCTACGACGGCCGCGACCCGGTCGAGCTCATCTTAGAGCAGGCCGAAGCCGTCGGTCTCGACGCGATCGCGGTCACGGACCACGACGAGATCGATGCGAGCCTCGAGGCCGTCGAGCGCGCCCCCGACTACGGCCTAATCGGCATTCCGGGGATGGAGATCTCGAGCAAGGCCGGCCACGTCCTCGGGCTGGGGCTCGAGGAGGCCGTCCCGCCCGGACTCTCCTTCGAATCGACGCTCGAGGCGATCCACGAGCAAGACGGACTGGCGGTGATCCCTCATCCGTTTCAGGAGTCTCGACACGGCGTGATGGCCCGGGTTTCGCGCGAAGAGCTCGCGCAGGGCGACGCGATCGAGGTCTACAACTCCCGACTCTTTACCGGGCGAGCGAACCGGCAGGCCGAGCGCTACGCGCGCTCACGAGAGTTACCGATGACCGCCGGCAGCGACGCCCACATCAGCGAGATGGTCGGCCAGGCGGTCACCCGCGTCGACGCCGACGAGCGCACGGCCGCTGCGATCCTCGAGGCGATCGCCGACGGCCGGACGACCGTGGAGGGAAAGCGAACGCCGTGGCGCATCAGCGTCCGGCAGTTCGCCGGCGGCGTCACGCGACGACTGAGCCACGTTTTTAAACTGTTCCGATGACCTCGAGACACCACTCATGACCGACGCGACGCTACGCGGTGCCGAACCGGCGACCGTTCGCGACGCACTCGATCGGGGCGACCCGCTGCCTGGAACGGCCGGCTTCGCGGGCGAACTCGACGGCCGCCTCGTTCGAGATGTCCTCGGACGCGTGCCGCTGTTCGTCGACGACGCGAGTCCCGACTGGGCGTTCGAGCCGTCCACGCTCGCGGAGCCACGGCTGGTTCCGGCCGGCACGACCGCGCCGGTCGACGATCCCGTTTCCGGACGAGAGTCACGCTGGACGCTGCCTGAGCCGGAGCCGGAACCGGACCGAGACGACGCACTCGAGGCCCTCGAGCACGCCATCGAGACGGCGGCCGAGACCGTTCGACGAGACAGTCGAGAGATCGCCGTCGCGTTCTCCGGCGGCGTCGACTCTGCGCTGGTCGCCGAACTGCTCGACGCGCCGCTGTACGTCGTCGGCTTTCCCGACAGCCACGACGTCGCGGCCGCGCGGACCGCCGCCGACGCAATGGGCCGCGATTTGACCGTGATCGAGCTCGAGCCGGCCGATTTAGAGCGGGCCGTCCCCGAGGTAGCGCGGGCGACCGGCCGGACGAACGCGATGGACGTCCAGATCGCGTTGCCGCTGTATCTGGTCGGCGAGCGCGTCGCGGCAGACGGCTTCGACGCGCTCGCGGTCGGGCAGGGCGCGGACGAACTGTTCGGCGGCTACGAGAAGGTCGTCCGCCTCGATCACCGCGTCGAGGCCGAGACGGTTCGGGGAGCCGTCCGCGAACAGATAGCCAGCCTCGCCGAGCAACTCCCGCGGGACGTGCTGACGATCGGGGCGACGGACCTCGAGCCGGTCGCGCCGTTCCTCCACGACGCCGTGGTCGAGGCCGCGTTGCGCTTGCCGGACGACTTACTGGCCGACGAGGACGAACGGAAACGCGGCTTTCGGCGAGTCGCGGCCCGTCACCTGCCGGGCGAGGTCGCCGAGCGGGACAAGAAGGCGGTCCAGTACGGCAGCCTCGTCGCCCGCGAACTCGACCGGCTCGCTCGTCAGGCCGGCTACAAGCGCCGGATGGACGACCACGTCTCGACGTATATCGAGTCGCTGCTCGCGGACGGAACGCAATGAACTGATTTTCGGACGATCCGCCTGCGCCCGCTCAGGAGGGCATCGGACAGAGGCTCGCGGTGAAGACCACCGTCTCGTCGGTTTCGTTTCGCGCGCCGTGAGCGACGCCGCGCTCGTGGTGGATGACGCCGGGCGCGTCGACCTGCTCGCGCTCGTCGCCCTGAATCACGGTCACCGTCCCCTCGAGGACGTGAAAGACGTTCGTGCTCGTCGCGTGTTCGTGGGCCTCGAGTTCCGCGCCGGGGCCGAGGGCGAACGCTTTCACGAGGGCGTCGTCGGTGACGACCAGCTCTGCGGTTTCGATCTCGCCGTCGCCCGGCTCGAGGTCGGAGGTCGTGTCGGCATAGTTGTCGAGCATACGCGTCAGTTCGACGGCCGACACCAAAACGGCAGGGGCGGACGAGAACGGGAGAGAATAGAGGCGACAGACAGTGGACAGACCGGCCGATCAGTCTTCCGTCTCGGTCGGCAGCTTGTTCGCCGGTTCGTGCTCGACGTTCTTGGAGACGGTTCGGCGGTTCATCTCGCCGATCCGGTCGGCGACCTCGCCGACGACGTCCTCGAGAGACTCCTGGACCTCGCTGTCGTCGTTCTTGACGAGCGCGCCCATGCTGCCGTCGGCCCCGAAGTCAGGATGGATCGGGATCCGACCCAGCAGCGGCACGTCGTATTTGTCGACGATAGTGTCAGCGCCCCCGGTGCCGAACAGCCCGTGCTGGTCGCCACAGGACGGACAGACGAAGGAGCTCATGTTCTCGACGACGCCCAGCACCGACGTGTCGTGCTTGTTGAACATCTGGATCCCCTTGCGTGTGTCGTCTAAGGCCATCTCCTGGGGCGTCGTGACGACGACCGATCCAGTCACGGGCATTGACTGCAGCAGGTTCAGCGTCGCGTCGCCGGTCCCCGGCGGCAGGTCGACGATGAGGTAGTCGAGGCGGCCCCACTCGACGCCCTCGAGGAACTTCATCATGAACTTGTTGACCATCGGCCCTCGAAGGATGGCGGGGTCGTCTTCGTCTTCCATCATCATCCCCATGCTGATGATGCGGACGCCATCCGAGCGGGGCGGGACGATCTCCTCGTTGGGCGTGACGCCGGGATCACTCTCCGGCGGGAGGATCTGGGGCACGTTCGGTCCGTGAATGTCGGCGTCGAGCAGGCCCACCATCGCACCGCGCTTTTGAAGGCCGGCGGCGAGGTTGGCCGCGACCGTCGTCTTGCCGACACCGCCCTTCCCGGAGGAGACGGCAATGACGTTTCGGACGCGGGGGAGGACCTCGTCGTCGAAGCCATGTTCCTCGTCGACGTGAGCTCGCAGGTCGGGCTCGAGACCGGACTCTTCGATGACGTCGCGAATGCGGTTGCCGAGCTCGAGCTCGGAGGGTGCATACGGAGTGTTGAACGCGAGCGAGATCCGGGCCGTCTCGTCGTCGATCGTAACGTCGTTGATCAGTCCCAGCGAGACGATGTCCTCGCCGATGTCGGGATCCTCGATGCCCTCGAGTTTAATTTCGAGTTCGTGTTCTGTGATGCTCATAGTGGCTGTGTGCTAGCCGAATGGAGGGTACGGAACGGGATACGTGTGATGGTTCGAGATTCGAACGATACGACTCGAGGTTTGTTGTGAAAAATGAAAATCGGCGTTTCGATAATCGGCTGCGATACGGCGCGGTTACGGCGGGCCGACGCTACTGATCGGCTCCGGCGGACCGCCATAGAAGACGACACCGATCAGGACGGTCAGGACGAACATCCCAACCCACATTGACGTCGTCAGACCGACGAGGTACCCGACGCCGAGGAGTCCGGTCTTCGTGTCGCGGGGTTCACCGAGGAACCAGGCCGCGAGCATGATGTAGACCGGCACCAGGATGATGGCGAAGATGACGTAGGTCCCCTCGTTGGCGAAGCCGGTGAGGCCCTTCGTCCCGTCGTAGCCGTGGTACAGGAGCGTCGAGAGGATCGTTTGTGTGGTGCTCATGCTTCCACCTCCGTTTCAGTGGTTTCGTGGCTGTGCTCGTGGTCGCCACGCAGGTGTTCGATCGCGTGAAGCTCAACCACTGGGACGAGCTTCGAGAGGTTGAGGAATAAAAGTGCGACCAGCGCAGTCGTGCCGACGAGCGACAGTAGTTCGATCGCGCTCGGGAAGTACTCCCCGGGCGTCGCGGCGTAGATGTTGAACAGGGGGTCCATGAACCCTTCGACGACGAAGAGCACCTTCTCGGTCAGCGTCCCCGCGAGGATCGCACCGCTGGCGACGAGTGCCCGCTTCTTACTGAACAGGGACGGACGGATACCCTGCACGAAGATGTACACGAGCGTGAGGAAGATCATCGTCATCGCGATCTGATAGAGCGGGTTGCCAAGTTTCGCCTCAGCGGCGTGTGCATTGGCCAGCGGGCCGAGATAGACGCCGTTGAGGACGAACTGGAGCTGGAACCAGAGGAACAGCAGGGTGAAGAACCCGAGCCACAGGAGCAGCCCGCGGAAGATGTCATCCGTGATGATGTGGTCCCAGTTGTAGGCACGGCGGAACGAGTAGGAGATGATGATCACGCCACTGATCGCCGACATCAGCGCGATACTGAGGAACATCGGGCCCTGAATGCCGCCCGTCCAGGCGGGCATCGCCGGAAGTAGGGCGAACAGCCACGGAATGACACCGCCGTGAAGCAAGAGCGGGGCCATGATGATGACTGCTGCTGCGAGCCACCAGACCATCCGATCGATGACCTCGTCTTCCGCCTTGGTGTAGCCGATCGTCATGATCTTGTAGATCGGCTCGAAGTGATCGGGAAGATCGTCTCGCAGTCGGTTGATGTCGTAGCGCAGCGTCAGCCCGAGATAGGTCGCCGACAGCACGAAGTAGGCCGTGATGACGGTCACGTCCCACACCAGCGGCGAGTTGTTAACCGTAATGTGATAGTGGCCGATGACGCTCGTGACCATCCGGTCCGGTCGACCCATGTGGACCAGAATGTAGAAGCCGGCGGCCGAGAGGCCACCGATGGTCGTCATCTCTGCGATCCGGGCGATCGGCATGTATCGATCCATGCCGAGCAGGCGGACGGCAGCCGAGAGGATGATCCCCCCGTGGGCGACGCCGACCCACCAGATGAACGCGCCGATATACAGCCCCCAGGTCGCACCGCCACCGGAGCCCCAGTCACCGAGACCGGTGACGACGAGCCCTTTCTTGAGCTGATAGGCCCAGGCGATGAGGAAGGCCACGAGGCCCAGGGCCGCGATACCGTAGACGATGAAGTACTTCTTCGTGAGCGAGTTGATCGGACGGAGGATGTCCTCCTCGGACGGCGTCTTCGTGCTCATGGCTGCCACCCGACGGTCTCGTCATCGATAACCGTCTGGCGCTTGTCGACGATACCCTCTAGTTCCTCGTACGCAGTCGGCCCTTCGACCTGTTCGGCCTCCGGTCCGGGTTCCTGGCCGAGGTACGTGACGTTCGGGTGCGTCCCGACGTCCTCGAGCAGCTTGAACGAGCTGGGGTCGCCGGCGTACTGCTCGAGTTGGAACTGTGCGTCCTGCTGGCTTCCCTCGCCGAGTTGCAGTTCGTCGAGCGCCGCCTCGCTCTCGAGGTTGACGTACTGTTCGATCGCCTCGACGGAGGCGAGCACCTCCTGTTGCTGTCGGAGAATGCTGTTGTTCTCTTCGTTGCCGGGCTTGAGACCCTCGCTGACGATCTCGATCGCTTTCATGACCCCGAGCACGCCCTCGTCGAACGAGCCGTTGCTCTCGCTGTCGATCTTCTCGATCGCGGACTCGACATCGTCGTCCTGACTGAGCGTGCTGTTGACCAGATCCGGCGACGGCGCGGATTTGGTGCTTTCGGTGCCGTTGGTCAGGTGTACAACTGCGCGGCTCTTGGCCGGGTGATCGCGGTGCTGGGACGCATCACTCTTCTTGTCGTTGACGTTACCGAACTGAATCGCGTTCGGCGGACAGGCCTCTTCGCACGCCGTCGTCCCGACCTTGTCTTCGCCCATCTTGCCGTCTTGCATAGTGGGACAGAAGACGCACTTACTCATCGCGCCGCGGGGAGCACGGGCGTCGACCCAGCGCTGGCCGTACTCGTATTTGGCCTCAGTGACGGTTTCCGGATCGGCGTCGTCGGGGATTCGGTCCGATTTCTCCGGGATGTTCTCGTACGCCACGTCGGGGTCGTCCCACTGGAAGTAGTTGACGCCGTAGGGACAGGCAACCTGGCAGTACCGGCAGCCGATACAGACGTCGTAGTCGGTCAGCACCAACCCGTCCTTGTCGCGGGTGTGCCGGGCCGTCGTCGGACAGACCTTCTCACAGGGGGCGTCCGTGCAGTGCTGGCACGGTCGAACGAGCATATTGAAGTCGCTCCCCATGTTGAAGTCGGTGTAGACACCGGATCCGCCCCCGGAACTGTTGCCACCGGAGCCGCCGTGTCCCCCGGAGCCGCCGTGCCCGCCGGAGGAGTGGAGTTCGTCCTCCCAGGCCATGACGTACATCCAGTTGACTCCCTTGTCCAGTTGGTTCTCGTCAGTACAGGCCTGCATACAGGAGAGGCACCCGTCACAGCGCTCGAGGTCGATCGTCATCCCCCACTGAGTATCGGGCTTCTCTTTCGTCTCCGTATGCGAGCTGGATTCGGCGGACATGGGGTTTTCGGGGCCCTCAGCGACGGTCCCGAACGCACCCATTCCGACGGCCGCCGCGCCGACGCCCATCTTTTTCATCGCTTCGCGGCGACTCTCGTCGCCGTCGCCGTCGAAGGCGTCGAGCATGCGGGAGACCGTCCCTTTGGTCTCCTCCTGGGCGGCCTCGTAGGCCTCTTTGGTCGGGCGCTCGTCCTCGCCGAACTCCTCCATCACGTCCTCGTGATAGCGGTCGTGGAATTCGGCCTCGGAGAGCTCGCCCTTGGTGACTCGCATCGCGTCCTGGGCCATCTCCATACCGAGTTCGCTGTCGTACTCGGTATCGTCGAGCATCGACTCGAGTTCGTCTTCCCACTCCGCACCGAGCGGGTGGAATGATTCGTCGTCCGTACTCATTAGATCAGAACACCTCTGAATATGACACTGGTGTCATGCCGGAGGTACTCGACGGCATGCACTTGAAATCGTTCATTTGTGGATCCTCATTCCCCCCCTCACAACCGAACGCGGATGAAGGATAGAGCCGATTTCCAGCGCGTGAGAATCGATGCGAACGTGTTCGCTAGTATAAGTAGAGCAGTCCGCCAGATAGCGACTCTGGTGACCGGTCCGGCGACCGACGGAGTCGGCGAGAGCGCCGCTCGCTTATTCGCATTACGAGTACCGTCAGTAGCGACCTACTTGAAGGAACGGCCCGCTATCGACGGGATCGACGCCGGCCGATCTACGCGACGGGTGAACGATGGTGTGGCGACATCCCGAAGCAGTCGTCGACCGAGACGAGCAACAGCGGCCTCGCTTAGGGACTTGCAAGCCGCTCCTCGAGCGACTCCTCGCCACTGGCATCGGGTAGTTCTTCGACAAACCGCTTGACGATCGCCTCTTCGGCCCGATGGAGCGTCTCGCTGCAGGTCGACTTGGCGATATCGAGGTGGCCGGCCAGTTCGGTCAACGAACAACGACGCGGGGTATCGTAATAGCCCTCCTCGACGGCGGCGGTGATAACCTCGAGCTGGCGCTCCGAGAGTAACTGGCTCTCGTGGAGGCGTTCGCGGACGTGGTCGATCCGGTACTGTAGCCCGAAGTGCTCGAGTTGTTCGGCGAGTTCGGCCAGCCGCTCGCGGGAGCCGGTAACCTCGATGGTCGCTTCGCCGTCTCGAACCTCGACCGGGAGTTCGATCGGCATCCCTGAGTCGCGAGAAGAGAACAACAGAAGCGGTGTGGTGGTCTCGAAGTGGACCGTCGCTTCGTCGTCGCTCCACTGGGCGAGCGAGAGTTCGGTGATCTGGGGGTGGTCGTCCATCGCGTCGACGACCTCGGGGACCTCGGGACCGGTGATTCGGACGAGGGCGAAGCCGGATTCGGCGTCGGGCACGGCCGCGAGCACCCGGAAGGTCGCCTCCGGATACGCCGTCGACACTTGCTGGATCCAGATCGATTCGGGCATCGTGAGGGTGAGGGTCGCGTGAGCCATACGAGCGTGTTCCGATCGAATCTACATACGGGTGGCGACGAATATGTTCGTCGAATTCCAGCACTGTGGGAATACCGTCCTCGAGGACGGCGGAGATCGGGAGCGTCGACGCGGATGGGGCGAGTCCCACGGGAGATTACGGCTCGCCGAGGTGCTCGAGCAACGAGTCGGACAGCCACTCGGGTGCCTCGTGGGGCACCCAGTGGCTCACCTCGGGCAGTACCTCGAGCCGGGTGGTCTGACAAAACATCGCGCTGTCGACCGCCAGCGAGGGAAGCAGCGCCGTGTCGGCCTCACCCCAGACGACGAGGGTTGGCGCATCGATCCGAGCAGTCGACTGCTGCGGAGGATATCGGGCGGCCGCTCGATACCAGTTGAGCATGCCAGTGATTGCGCCGTCCCGACTCCAGGCGCGACGGTAGCGAGCCACGTCCGCATCGGAGAAGGTCCCCGGCGCGGCCGTCTCTCGAAGTGCTCGCTCGAGGACGCGATAGTCGTGGTACCGGCAGACGACCTCGGGAAGCCACGGCAGCTGAAACCAGGCGACATACCAGCTCCGGCGCAGCTGTTCGGGGCTCGCGACGAGCTGTCGCAGGTAGGCGGTCGGGTGCGGCGCATTGACGACGGCGAGCCGATCGACGCGCTCGGGGAATCGACGCGCGAGGTCCCAGGCGACCATCCCGCCCCAGTCGTGGCCGACGACGTGTGCGCGGTCATGGCCTTCGGACGCGATCAGGTCGACGACGTCCCGCGAGAGTTCGCGGGTTCGATACGCGCCGACTCCGTCCGGCTTCTCGCTACGGTTGTACCCCCGTTGATCGGGAACGAGCACGCGGTAACCGGCCGCGACGAGCGGCTCGAGTTGCGCTCGCCACCCGTACCAGAACTCGGGAAAGCCGTGTAACAAGACGACTAGCGGGGCCGCCTCGTCGCCGGCCGCGACGACGTGTAGTCGGACGCCGTTGACGGTCCGTTCGGTCGACGCGGCGTCGATCCCAGACGGAAGTAGCGGCCGGCCGGTCTCACTCGTGGTCGTCGGTTCCGACTGCCGGGTCATGTCGGTCGCTTCCGTTGCGGGCAGGTATCGGTTCGGTCGGTTCGGAAGCCGCGACTCACGTCCAGACGCGTAGGCAATCGGTCGAGCAGAAGTGGAGGTCGACCTGCTTGCCGTCACCGGGGTCGACGTGGGTCGTCAGGGTATACGCGACGTCGTCGGACTGGCAGTTGTCGCAGTTCATATGCGACCGATTCACGACGGTACTTTTGACTATGCCCTCGTTAGCCGATCGGGGCGGCGGTTAGTGACGTATTGGGACTGAGTAATATCGTCTTGAGGGGGCGGTTCCGAAGCGATATCGGGTGCGATCTGCCGGTACGGCAGCGGCGAGACGAGTGGGTGGCCGTCTCAAACCGAGGTCTGTTCTTCGGCCTCGAGCAGCTCCTTGTAGCGGTTGCGGATGGTGACCTCGGAGATGCTGGCGACCTCGCCAACCTCGTTCTGGGTGACCTTCTCGTTGGTCAGCAGGGCGGCGGCGTACACCGCTGCGGCCGCGAGGCCGACCGGCGACTTCCCGCTGTGAGCACCCGTCTCCTTGGCCGTCGACAGGAGAGCGCGAGCACGACGCTCGGTCTCGTCGGAGAGGTCGAGCTCGCTGGCGAACCGAGGCACGTAGTGCTCTGGATCGGCCGGCTGAACCTCGAGGCCGAGCTCTCGGATTACGTAGCGATAAGTCCGGGCGACTTCGTCTTTCTCGACGCGGGAGACGGCCGAAATCTCGTCGAGGCTACGCGGAGTGTCGGCCTGACGAGCGGCGGCGTACAGCGACGCCGTCGCGACGCCCTCGATCGACCGGCCAGGCAAGAGATCATCCTCGAGTGCGCGTCGGTAGATCACGCTAGCCGTTTCGCGGACGTTCTCGGGGAGGCCGAGCGCGGAGGCCATTCGATCGATCTCACCCAGCGCCTGCTTGAGGTTGCGTTCCTTCGAGTCGCGGGTACGGAACCGCTCGTTCCACTTTCGCAGCCGTTGCATCTTCTGACGCTGGCGGGAGTTCAGGGACCGACCGTAGGCGTCCTTGTTCTGCCAGCCGATGTTCGTCGAGAGCCCCTGGTCGTGCATCATGTTCGTGGTAGGTGCACCGACGCGGGACTTTTCGTCTTTCTCGGCGGCGTCGAACGCACGCCATTCGGGACCGCGGTCGATCTCGTCTTCCTCGACGACGAGACCGCAGTCCTCACAGACCGTCTCGGCGTGCTCGGCATCGGAGACCAGCCGGCCGCCACACTCTGGGCACTGCTCGCGCTCGGCTGCGGTCTCGGTTGCCGTCTCGGACTCGGCCTGACATCGCTCCTCGCTCTGCGTTCGGATGGTGGAGTCTGTCATTGTCAGCGCAACAGGGGGACCTATCGCTGGAAAACGCTTCTCTCGCGGCTCATTGTGGACCGAGATCACTTGGGAGTTGCGGTCGTTTCAGGGCGTGGCGTCGTACACTCCCGCGATCGGCGGTGAAGCGGCGGTCGCTGGCCGTGCCAGCGGTATCGAAACCCTTACTCTCCGGTGGCCGGTGCGAACACGTATGAGCGACGACGCCGTCAGTCCCGAGGAGGTCCGCCATGTCGCGGAGCTGGCCCGCGTCGACCTTGACGACGACGAGGTCGACCGGTTCACCGGGCAGTTCACGGACATCCTCGAGTACTTCGAGACGTTAGACGAGGTGCCGGAAGTCGACCGCGAGGCCGACCTCGCGAACGTGATGCGGCCGGACGAGGAACGGCCCTCGCTCGAGCGCGCGGAGGCGCTCCGGAACGCGCCGGAAACCGAGGACGGCTACTTCAAAGGGCCGAACGTCTCCTGATCATGTCGGACAACATTTTCATCACCGAAGAACGGATCGAAGGCGCAGCCGACGGCCCGCTTTCGGGCACGACCGTCGCAGTCAAGGACAACATCTCCACCGAGGGCGTCCGGACGACCTGCGGCTCGAAGATGCTCGCCGAGTACGTCCCGCCCTACGACGCGACAGTCGTTGAACGCCTGAAAGAGGCCGGCGCAACCATCGTCGGGAAGGCCAATATGGACGAGTTCGGAATGGGAACGACCACCGAGACATCTTACTTCGGCTCCACGGACAACCCGGCCGCGCCCGGCCACGTTCCCGGCGGCTCCTCGGGCGGTTCGGCGGCCGCCGTCGCCGCGGGCGAGGCCGACCTCGCGCTCGGCTCCGACACCGGCGGCTCGGTCCGCTGTCCGGCCGCCTTCTGTGGCGTCGTCGGCATCAAGCCCACCTACGGCCTCGTCTCGCGGTACGGCCTCGTCGCCTACGGCAACAGTTTAGAGCAGATCGGTCCCTTCGGCGAGACCGTCGAGGACGCGGCCGAACTGCTCGACGTGATCGCCGGCAGCGACGACCGGGACGCGACCACGCACGAGACGCCGTTGGAAGACGGCGAGCGCTACGCCGACGCCGCAACCGGCGACGTCGACGGACTCTCTATCGGCGTCCCCACCGAGTTGCTCGAGGGAGCCGACGAGGGCGTCGTCGAGACGTTCTGGGCGGCGTTGGACGAGCTCGAGGCCCGGGGTGCGGAGTACCACGAGGTCTCACTGCCGTCGGTCGAACACGCCGTCGAGGCCTACTACGTGATCGCGATGTCGGAGGCCTCCTCGAACCTCGCGCGGTTCGACGGCGTCCGCTACGGCCAGTCGGGCGGCTACGATGGCAACTGGAACGAGGCGTTCGCCCGGGCCCGTGAGGAGGGCTTCGGCGACGAGGTCAAGCGCCGCATCCTGCTGGGAACCTACGCGCTCTCGGCGGGCTATCACGACAAGTACTACAAGAAGGCTCAGGATGCCCGCGCGTGGGTCAAGCAGGACTTTGACGAGGCGCTCTCGGAGGCCGACGTGCTCGCCAGCCCGACGATGCCGGTGCCGCCGTTCGAACTCGGCGAGAGTCTCGACGATCCGCTCCAGCTCTATCTCGCCGACGCGAACACCGTGCCGGTCAACCTCGCGGATCTACCCGCGATTTCGGTGCCAGCAGGCGAGACCGACGGTCTCCCCGTTGGGCTCCAACTCGTCGGCCCCGCCTTCGGCGAAGCGGACCTGATTCGGGCCGCGAGCGCGCTCCCCTGACGCTCGTTTGACGACGGATACATTTTTATACGCACCTGACAACAGTGCCCATACCGAACGCGTAGCTCGGGACGACTCTCATGAATATCGCACAGGATCAAGCAGTCGAATTCGACGAATTCTCGAGGGCGTGTGACCTCGTCGAGGCGTATTTCGATGAGACGATCGACGACGTCGCGTTGCACGCCCCGGTGTCGCGTCGGCAGCTCATCGCCGTCCTCGCTCGTGCCCAGCTTTCAGGCCGCCAGCTCGCGATCGACGGGCTGACAGAGAAAGGCGAGGTTGTCTACCAGTCGAACTCGGAGACGTTGCTCTGGCTCGACGGCGGTTTCTGGACCGATATGCGCGGTCGCCACCACCTAAAGCCCGACGAGGGTCGGGCCGCGCGCGAAGTCCACCGACGGCTCATCGAAGCCATCGACGGCGACGTTTCGTACTACAACCGCGAACGCGATCCGTTCGTTCTCATCGAGCGGTTCGATCCCTACGAATAGCTCGCATCGTCAACCCGTCGGCGGGGCCGACGGTGCGTCCGTCCGTCACCACGCGAGCGACCAATCAGAGCGTCGAGAGCCGTGGCGTATTCATGTCCGTCGCTTTTCTATCAGTAAGCGGATATTAGAGATGTGCCCGTCGCTCCCGACCCTGAAGAGATATTCGACCGAGCGATCGAGGAAGGCGACCGACGGCTCGAGCAGTCGCTGCTCGAACTCGTCTCGACGAGTTTCATCGCGGGGTTCACAATCGTCTTCGGTATCGCCGCGCTGGGCGTCGTCGACGCGTTGGTCGAACCGCAGTTCGGCGTCGTCGCGCATATCGCGGGGGCGCTCGCGTTCGGCGTCGGCGTCGTTTTTCTGGTCGTCGGGCGAACGGAACTGTTCAACGAGAATTTCTTCGATCCGGCCGCGACAGCGGCCGATCGGGACGGATCGTGGCTGCTCGGGCCGCTCCTCCGGCTGTGGACCGTTACGTTCGTGTTCAACCTCGTCGGCGGGTTTCTCTTCGCGCTCGTTTTCGCCGTCGACGGCGTCCTGCCGCCGGGGACGGAACACGCGCTGGGTCGAACCGCCGAGGAGATCGTCCATCGTCCGAGGCGAGCGATGTTCGCGAGCGCTATCGTCGGCGGCGCACTCGTGAGCATGCTATCGTTTCTGTTAGAAGGCGTCGATACCGTCGGCAGTCGTATCACGCTGGCCTACATCGTCGGCTTCCTGTTAGCACTTGGCCCCTTCGACCACGTGATCGTCACCGCGATTCACGTCTTCTTCGGGATGCTCTTTGACCCCCGGATCACGTACGGGACGCTGCTCGAGACGATCGCGATCGCGACCGCGGGGAATTTCGTCGGCGGGCTGGGACTGGTGACGCTCACTCACGTCGCCCAGGTGCGGGGTGCACGGAAATCGGACGACGGGGACGAATCGTGACCAAGCGCCGTGAAAAACCGGCTATTCCTCGTACGCGAGGTTCATGATCCACTGCGAGAAGGCATCGCTGTTGGGATCGACCTCCTCCTCGCCGATAAACGGCGAGAGCATGTCGCCGGCCATCAGAAGGGTGAAATCGAGGTCGCGGGCCGTCGGTGCGATGTAGTAGGTGTTGTGTCCGTCGTAAATCGTCTCCTCCCGGTCGACGAGTTCTTTCTCGACGAGGGACTCGACGATCCGGCTGCCCTTTCGCGAGGAGACGTCCAGTTCCTTCCAGAAGTCGCTCTGGTGGATGCCGCCGGACTCGCGGACGAGTTCGAGGCCGGCGCGCTCGTCCTCGGTGAGCTCGGCTTCGGCCGCGGAGACGCTCACGGCGACCACCTCTCCGTGCGCATCGCGACAGGCAGGAGTGCGTCCATATCCATACAAGACGGTGCGAGCCGCTTAAATGTGCCCTTCCCCGTCGACCGCCGACTCGTCGCCCGCGGCCCTGTCAGCAGCGTCGACCCCGGAACCGGTTTCGGTCTCGGCTTCGGCCTCGGCTGTGACCGCCACCGGCTCGTAGTCCGTCCGACAGGGTGGTCCCGGCGCGAAGGCGTAGCGTCTCGTTTCGGGACCGAGCGCGATCAGCGACGACGACCGAGTGCCGAACCCGTCTCGGTGGATGCAGACGCCGTACTCGTGATCGCCGAGGATGTCGCCCGCCCGCTCGAGCCACTCCGTTGCCGACTCGTCGGGGTTCGCCGCGAGCGTCTCGCGGACCGCTCTTGCGTTCGCCGCCTGTTCCCGACCGGCGTCCGGCCGGATCGGCGGCACGTCGACCGCGTCGTCGACCGCGACGTTGACCACGACGTGGACGCCGGGATCGAACTCGGTCCGGGAGAGCGACCCGTCCCACGCGTAGCAGAACGCGTCCGCCGTGTCGGCGATGACGAGATAGAAGCCGTCGTAGTTGTCGGCGTCGACCGCGTCCTCGACGATCATCGCCGCGTCGGCGGCGGACCGCGCCTCGAGCGCGTCGGCGACGAGCAGTCCCCGCGAGCGCTCGCCGGCGAGGTCGGCGTCGGTCCACTTGTTCGTGAGTCCGACGAAGACGCCGTGCTCGTTGTATCCGATCCACGTCCCACCGGCCGCGGCGTCGCGAGGGGCGACGATCAGCGGCTCGTCGCCGAAGGCCGCGGGCGGCGTCGACTCCCGTCCGAGCGCCTCGTCGCGGTTGGCGGCGACCGCGACCGGCGCATCGTCGAACACCTGCCAGGCGAGGGTGAGCGTACACACGGCTCGCTGTAGGCACGCCAGCGTCTTAACTTCCGCTCTGGCGGAATCCGCATTCGGTCCCCCGTCGTGACTGCTCGACGAGGTATGAGAACGTCTCTGTATCGGGGTTCGAGGCAAAGGGTACTTGAGGACCTAGCTGCGGATTGGAGACAGAGTTGATGGTGACTCGCAACCCTGCGAGTGACGGCAGTGCGCGCTCGAACAACTGCTCCGGAGATGGCCGTATCGGGGGGATCGAACGATGAACATAGCGAGGCTCTTCGGCCTTGAGGAGGCGTCGCGAGCGGAACGAGCGCTCTTCGTCGTGACGATGGGCGTGATGCTCTCGCTCGGCGCAGTCGGCTTTCTGCGCCCGTCTGCACTGAGCAGCGCGCTCACTGGGGCGAAAAGCTGGATACTTACCTACTTCGGTTGGTGGTTCATCCTGCTCGGATTCATCCTGCTCGTCACCGTCTTCGCGTTCACGCTATCGCGGTACGGGCGACTCCGCATCGGGGGCCCCGACGCCGAACCTGAGTTCAACCTGTTCTCGTGGCTATCGATGGTGTTTACCGTCGGCTTCGGTGCCTCGGTTCTCATCTGGGGCGTCGCGGAGCCGGCGTCGATCGTCCAGCATCCGCCGCCGGACCCGGCACCAGTACAGGGAGCGTCCGTCGAATCGCTGGCGCTTGCGTTCATGTTCATCCACGAGGTGTTCCCGGGGCTGGCGATGTGGTATCTCCCCGTCGCGATCGCCTTCGGGATCGTGGTCTATACGGACGGCGTCGGCGATTACAAGATCAGCTCGCTGCTCGCCGGTGTCATTGACGAAGATCGAATCCCCGGCCTCTACTGGCTGGTCGATTTGGCCGCGCTCATCGCCACGATCGGTGGCATCTCGACGACGCTCGGGTTCAGCGCACAGACGATGTCGGCGATTCTCGGGCGCGTATTCGGACTCGACGCGGCAATCCTGACGTACGCGGTGTTCGCCCTCATCGGCGTCGTCTTCCTCGGCGACGTCTGGCTCGGTCTCCGGAAGGGCATTCGCAACGCGGCCCGCGCGACGGTGGTGCTCATCGGCATCGCGATGGCCCTGCTCGTGGCGGTCGGCCCGACCAAGTACATGCTCGAACTGAGTCTGGACGCGACGGGCGTCTGGCTCAGCAATCTATTCCGGCTGACGCTGTATACGGCGCCGGAGTCCAGCGGCAACTGGGCGGCCAACTGGACCGGCTTCTGGTGGGCCTGGTGGGCCGCCTGGAGCATCTTCGTCGGGAGCTTCGTCGCTCGCGTCTCGAAGGGGCGGACCATCCGAGAGATGTTCGCCGTGCTCGTCGTGGTCCCGACACTCTTCACTTGGATCCAGCACGGCCTCATCGGCGGCTGGGTGCTCGCACCGGGCTATCAGGAACCGGTCGCCGAGGCGATGGCCGCGTCCGGCAATCCCGCGGCAATCGCGAAAGCGCTCCAGATCACGCCGTTTGGGACGGTGCTCGCGGTGTTGTTCGTCTTCATCATCGCCGGCTACATCATCACTTCGCTCGACTCGGCGGTGTTCATGATCTCGGCGATCACGCTCGGCGACGAAAATCCGAACCCGCGAAACCGCGCGTGGTGGGGCGCGCTGCTGGCGCTGTTCGGGATGATGTCGCTCAAACTCGAGGAGTTCAGCGCCATCGAGTCGCTCTCGGTGACGATGGCGCTCCCGTTCTCGCTGTTCCTCTTGCTCGTCCTGTACGGGAGCTACGTCGTCGCCCGGGACTACGTCCGCGAGAACGACGACGACGAACCGTCCAAACCGGATCCCCAACCCCCTCGCCCGCAGCCGGCTACCCGAAGCGTCAGCGACGACGATTAACGACGCCGAGGGGCGGCCTGATTCGGACTGATGATCGACCTCACGTCGAGTCGGTCACGTCGATACCGTCCTCGAGCAGGCGCTCGTAGACCGCCTCTCGGTCGACGGTTCCTGACGCCGTCCGCGGAAGTTCGTCGGCGACTCCGATCGTCTTCGGTTGCTTGAAGCCGGCGAGCCGATCGTCGCAGTGGGCGAGCAGCGAGCGGGGCTCGAGCCGACCGTCAGAATCGGTCCCAGAACCGGGAACGACCAGCGCCGCGACGCGCTCGCCCCACTCCGCGTCTTCGAGACCGACGACCGCCGCGTCCTCGACGCGAGGATGCGATCGGAGGGCCGCGATCACCTCGCCGGGATCGACGTTCTCGCCGCCGGTGACGATGCGGTCGCTGCGGCGGTTGAGGATCCACAGCCGACCATCTGCGTCGCGGAAGCCGATATCGCCCGTGTGCAGTCCCCGGTCGCCGAACGCCGCTTCGGTATGTCCGTCGTCGAGGTAGCCCGGCGTCACCGTCGGCCCCGAGACGACGAGTTCACCCTGCTCGCCGGGCTCGAGCGCCTTTCCGGTCTCGTCGACGACGGAGACATCGGTGAACAGCAGCGGCTGTCCGACCGTTCCCTCGTGGGCGTCGACCTCGTCTGGCGTCGCGGTCGCGATCTGAGACGCCGTCTCGGTCATGCCGTAAGTCGGGGAGACCGGCACGCCGTGCTCCCGGCAGCGCTCGAGCAGTTCGTCCGAGGCCGGCGCGCCGCCGAGCAGGACGAACCGCAGCGCGTCGGCGGGTTCCCAGCCGGCCTCGAGTAGCCGCTTACACATCGTCGGGACGAGCGAGACGCCGGTGATGTCGTACTCGGCAAGCACCCGTGCAGTCGACTCGGCGTCGAACTCGCGCTGGATCACGACTGGGGTTCCGTAGAGCACGGATCGAAGGACGGGAGCGAGCCCGCCCATGTGGTACATCGGGAGACAGCAGAGCCACCGATCCTCGGAACTCACGCCGAGTCGGAACGCGGAGGCGGTCGCGCTCGCGACGAGGTTGCCGACCGTCAGCCGGACGCCCTTCGGCTCGCCGGACGTGCCGGAGGTGAACATGATCAGCTGGGTATCGTCGCGCTCGAGTGCGACCGGCTCGACCGCTCGAGACCGGGTGTCAGAGCCCGATTCGGAGTCAGACGAGCTGTTTGCGGCCGACTGAAACGCTTCCGAGACGCGATCGCGGTGTGGCTCGTCGACCGAGTATACGTCGATCGGCCGAGGGGCTGCCTCGTCTGCAAGCGCGAGCGCGTCCGCCTCGGTAGTCCGCTCGCAGACGACCGCGGGAAGGTCGGTGCGCTCGACCGTCGCGGCGAGTTCGCCGACGGTCTCGCGGACGTTCAGCGGAACGACGGTCGTCCCGGTCCGCATCGCGGCGAAAAAGAGGGTCGCGAAAGCCGGCCGGGTATCCATCAGGACGCCGATCCGCTCGCCGCCGGCTCCCTCTCGCCCGTCGAGGACGGACGCGAGACCCGCCGCGGCGCGGTCGACCCGACGGTCGAGGTCGCGGACGGTCCACTCGGTCTCCGTGGCGACGTCGATCAGCGCCGTCCGGTCGGGCGTCGCCGCGACGCGGTGGGCGACGAGGTCGCGCGTCGGCCAGTCGATCGCTCCGGTCATCGCTCCGCCCACACGTCAGAGACGCCGAGTCCTTTCGCCTGCGGGACGACCGCCGACCCCTTTTCGAGCAACACTGGATCTCGCCCGAGATCCGTCGCGAGGAGATTGCCGGTCGCGAGCCCGCAGGCCGGTACGTTCGGAATCGCCGCCGCGAGGTGGACCGCGCCGGTGCGGGCGACGACACCGTCGATCGTCGTCGTCACCAGCGGCGCGACCTCGAGTTCGGTCAGCCAGGCAGCGACCTTGCGAGCGACGTCGATCCCGCCTAGGGCCATCGGTTTGAGGACAACGACGTCCGCCGCGCCGGCCTCGCAGATCGCGTCGACGCCGTGCTCGAGCAGCCCCTCGTCGAGGGCGATGTCGACCCCCTGGCTCTGAGCCCGGAGATCGGCGTGGCCCTCGAGTGCGCCCGCAGGCAGCGGCTGCTCGAGGATCGAGACGCCGTGGTCGGCAAAGCCCTCGAGCGCGGACTCGGCCTCCTCGTAGGTCCACGCCTCGTTGGCGTCGACCCGGAGTTCGATGCCGGGGCCGACCGCCTCGCGGACGCGCCGGACGCGCTCGACGTCCTCTTCGACGCTCCGGAGGCCGACTTTCAGCTTGCAGCAGTCGAAGCCGCGAGTGACGGCCGTGCGCGCTTCTGCGACCGTGTCGGTGGTCGAGCCATCGCTGATCGTCGCGTTGACCGGCACGCGGCCGACCATCGGCCCCTGCCCGAGGTAGCGGTACAGCGGCGTCGCATCGCGGGTCGCCTGCAAGTCCGCCAGCGCGAGCGCCAGCGCGTGTCTGGCCGCGACCTGGCGATCGACGGCCTCGAGCGCCTCGCTCGGCCCACCTGCCTCGATCGCGTCCCGGGCGCGCTCGAGGGCCGCCTCGCAGTCCTCGCGAGATTCCGTCCACCCCGGCAGCGGCGTTGCCTCGCCGTAGCCGACGACGTCGTCGTGAGATCCGGCCGCGCCCGCGGCCGTCTCGTCGACCAGCCGAACGAGGAAGCCGTCGCGAGACTCGATCGTCCCGTCGGCCGTCTCGAGGGGCTCGTCGAGGGCGAGCGAGAACGACCGGTACTCGAGGGAGAGGTCGTCGGTCGCGTTCATAGCACCACCAGCCCGCCGGCGAAACAGAGGGCGTAGATCGCGATCAGCTTTCCAGTTTGTTCGAGCGCGGGATTGAGCGCGTCGCCGTCCGTCCGCGTACAGACCGTCCGCGCGACCATCGCGGCGTAGGGGAGGGTACCGAGCGGGAGCAAGACGCCGGGGCCGAACCCCGCGCCGAGCCAGAACCAGACGGGGACGACGTAGGCGAGTGCGAGCACGGACACGTACTCGATGCGGCTCGCCCGATAGCCGAGTCGGACCGCGAGCGTGCGTTTACCGGCCTCGGCGTCGGTCTCTTTGTCACGGACGTTGTTCACGACGAGGATGGCCGTCGAGAGCCCGGCAATAGGGAGGCTCGCGGCGATCGCCTCGCGCGTGACCGTTCCCGCCGGGATCGTCGTCGAGAGCGGCTCCGCGAGGGCGGCCGCCGCCTGGACGTAGTAGGTCCCGGTCACGGCGACGAGCCCGAAGAAGACGAACACGAAGAGGTCTCCCAACCCGTGATACCCCAGCGGATAGGGGCCACCGGTGTAGGCCCACCCACAGAAGACACTCACGAGCCCGACGATCAGGATCGGGACGCCCCCGACGTAGACGAGGTAGCTCCCGGTCAAGATCGCCAGGGCGAACGTCGCCAGCGTCGCGAGTTTGACCTGCTCGGGCGAGATGAGCCCCGACTGGGTAACTCGAGTGAAGCCCTCGCGGTCGTCGGTGTCGGCCCCCTTGACCGCGTCGTAGTAGTCGTTCGCGAAATTCGTCCCGATCTGAATCAACGCCGCACCCACGAACGCCATCACCGCCGGCAATGGCGCGAACACCCCCTCGTGGACCGCAAGCCCCGTCCCCACGATCACCGGAGCCGCGGCCGCGGGCAAGGTCTGTGGGCGGGCCGCCATCAGCCACGCCTTCGTCCGTGAGATTTCGACCTCGGCCGAACTCATGGCTCGAGTGTCCCACTCGAGAGAGTGTCAACGTTGGCATTGCGAGTCGCACGTCCGGCCCGCGAGGGACGACGACGGTCAGCGCCCCGCGTCGAACACGTCCGGAACCGCCAACTCGAGCGGCTCCATCTCGAAAAATGCCGTCTCATACCCCTGGTGGCGGGCCGTCTGCGGCGGCGATTCGACGACGATCCGCACCGAATCGCCGGCGCGAACGTCTGCGAGCGCCAGCCCGTAGTGGAAGCCAAGGTCACCGTCGAGAGTCGCCTCGAGCCCTCGATTTGCCATCGTCGTCCCGTCGCGAGAGACGACCGCGCGCAGCGACGTGTTCGGCAGCGGAACGCGGTTGTACGGCGTCCGCGGCGCGACGAGCAGGTACCGGTCGTCGGCGTCTGCTCGTCGCGATCCGGGCTCGAGTAGCGTGACGACGAACGTCGCGTCGCCGCTGGTTGGCAGTCCGTCCGTCGATCCGGAGTTCACACCGGTTGGCACGCTCGACTCGACTAGCTGGGTCCCGGGGTAGTCCTCGGCCGGTGGCAGCGCGGAATACGGGATTCCAGCGGTCGGGTTCCCGTCGCCGTCCGGCCCATCGCCGCCGGCTCGCCCCTCGCGGCCGAGCATCGGCTCGAGCGCGCCCCGCTTTCCCCAGCGCTCGCGCTCGAGGAGATCGATGCCCTCGACGACGGCCTCGCGAAACGCCGCGTCGTAGGTGAACTCGAACGTCGCGGTCGCGCGCTCGGCGAACCGACCCGCCAACGAGCCGGTTCGCCGCGTCCGAATCGGTGGGAGCTCGATCTCGGCGGTGTAGGTGCCGTCGGCCGGGAGCACGACGTTGTCGCCGAAGTGAAGCCCCATCTCCTGGGAGAGCATGGGCCACAGCGATCGCGAGGTGACCCGAGCGCCGCCGGCTGCCCGCTCGAGCGTCACGCGAGGGCTACTCGTGGGGAGCACCGTGTCCGTCTCCGGATCCCAGACGGTGCACATCAGGTGGACGCCACGGCCCGCTGCGGGCTCGACGGGCTGGCGCTCTGCCCCGGTGACGAGCCAGAACGGATGCGGGTACGTGAGCATCGGTGCCAGCCGGTAGTCCCCGGCATCGACCGGCTCGAGGACGCGCATCGACTTGTGGTGGCCGGGGAGGTAGACCGCCTGCGGCGGGTTCTCGACCCGAGGAATGGCCGGCGTTCCCGTGACGGTCCCACCGCTTCCGGCTTCGTCATCGTCGTTCTCGGTCTCGTTGCGCTCGCCGCTCGGAGCGGCACAACCGGCGAGGGCTATCGCGCTCGAGAGCGCGGTCGTCCGCCGGAGGAGGGTCCGTCGCTTCACGCTTCTCTCTCGTGATCTGTGTTCACTCTCGGTCGGGATGTATCGATCGGTCGGGTGCTCAGCGATCCCCGTCTTCGGTAGCGGTTCGGGTCATAACTTGATCGATCTGTTCCTCGGTGAGCGGTACGTGTATCCAGATATCGAGTCGTCGCAGCCGAGAAATCGGTGAGACACCGCCGAAACTGCAAGATTGATGAGATAGCAAAACCACAGCGAACGCGACTGTGGGCCGATTTCGACGTCGCTACTTCGTCAGTAGTGCCACGGGAAGTCGTCGAAGTCCGGCTCGCGGCCCTCGACGAAGGCGTCCCGTCCCTCCTTTGCCTCATCGGTCATGTAGCCGAGCCGCGTCGCCTCGCCGGCGAACACCTGCTGGCCGATCATGCCGTCGTCGGTCATGTTGAACGCGTACTTGAGCATCCGCATCGCCGTCGGGCTCTTCGAGTTGATGCGCTCGCCCCACTCGAGGGCGGTCTCCTCTAACTCCTCGTGTGGCACCGCCTCGTTGACCATACCCATCTCCGCGGCCTCCGCGGCGTCGTAGGTCTTCCCGAGGAAGAACACCTCGCGGGCCTTCTTCTGGCCGA
Source organism: Natrinema sp. 74 (assembly GCF_046097095.1). Classification (NCBI taxonomy): domain Archaea; kingdom Methanobacteriati; phylum Methanobacteriota; class Halobacteria; order Halobacteriales; family Natrialbaceae; genus Natrinema; species Natrinema sp. 74. Next base: position 351,821 of record NZ_CP175698.1, on the reverse strand, counting down.
TCTGTTTGGCGAGATAGGCCGAGCCGAAGCCGGCGTCGTAGCTGGCCACGTCGGGGTCGGTCTGGAGAAACTTCGCGTGCCCTTCGCTCGCGAGGGTGAGATCGCAGACGACGTGCAGCGAGTGACCGCCGCCGACGGCCCAGCCCGGTACCACGCAGACAACAACCTTCGGAATGTGGCGGATCAGCCGCTGTACCTCGAGGATGTGGAGTCGCCCCTGCTCTGACGCACGCTCCTCATCTCCTTCGTACTGGTACCCGTCCTCGCCCCGGATCGTCTGATCACCGCCGGAACAGAACGCCCAGCCGCCGTCCTTCTGCGAGGGGCCGTTCCCCGTCAGCAGGATACAGCCCACGTCGGTCTGGCGCTTGGCGTGGTCCAAGGCGTCGTACAGTTCGTCGACCGTTCCTGGCCGAAAGGCGTTGCGCACGTCTGGCCGGTCGAACGCGATGCGGACCGTCCCGGAGTCGACCGCTCGGTGGTACGTGATGTCCCTGAACTCGTCGTTCAGTGCAGCAGGTTCCCACTGTTCGGGGTCGAAGAGTTCCGATACCATTTGCTCGAGTGTCGTCCGCGGCGGCAGAAATAGATTCGCGTCTCGAATCGGGCCGAAGCCGGTGGCGGTCGAACGCTACTCCGGACCGCTCCGTCGCAGTCGGCCGAAATCCGCGATTTCGCTCGTCAGATTCGCTCGCCGCCCCATCATTCCAGCCATTTTTATATAGCTGATTTCGGTTTATCTGTCGGACGTGCGCTTCAGTCGTGTGCACATGGACCAATCGGTTCGGCTGTCAGACCATTGCAATGATAGTCTAGCCCGAGTGATTTTTCACCCGTCCGGACAACCGCCTACGCGATGGGCGAGACGTACTACGACGTACTCGAGGTCGGCCCGGATGCGAGCCGGGACGAGATCGAGTCGGCCTACCGCGACCGCGTCCTCGAGACGCACCCGGATCACTCCGACGCCCCCGACGCTGCCGAGCGGTTCAAGCGCGTCACAACCGCGAAGTCGGTCCTCACTGACGGCGCGGAACGAGCTCGCTACGATCGACTCGGCCACGAGACGTACGTGGACCTCGCCCAGGGAACGACGTTCGGCGGCGACTCGAGCGACGGCGATGAGACGGACGCGTCGACTTCGACGACCGCGGAGACGGACGCGGCCGACTCGAACGCGGCCGACTCCGGAACCGACGGACGGTCGGCCGAAGCCACCGATCGGACGCGCGAGCAGGCTCGGCAGGCGCGAGGCGGAACCGCGACCGACGGTGCCGACCGCGGGCAGAGTCACCACGCTCGCCAGCGCGCACGACGACAGCACCAACGGAAACGGCGACGGGCGGCGGGCGAGTGGCCGTTCGACGGCGATCGGGTCGCCGGTCACGGGCGGTCGGGCACGCAGACGGCGACCGACGAATCCGACGGTTCGGACGGGGAGACAAGCGACGGATTCCAGTACTCCGTCCACGACTGGGACGGCGATGTCGACCTCGAATGGGAGGGCGCGCCGATCGATCGGACAACTGCGGTCACGGTCGCGGCCGTGGCCTTCTGCTATCCGCTGTTCGTCGCCGCGAGCCTCACACCGATGTTTTCGATTCCCGTCAAGGCCGCCGTCGCCGCGTGTACGCTCGCACTGATCGGTTACTTGCTCACGATGCCGCGGCTCGCGATGGCGGTGTTCGGTGCGTGGAGCGTCCTCTTCCCGGCCGCAATCGTCGGCTTCCCGCTCGTCGAGCCGGCGTTCCTGTCGGGGATGCTCGCGATCGCTTTTGCCTGGGTACCGCTTGGCTACGCCGTCGCGCTGTGGTGGGCACTCCGTCCGTGACGAAGCCCGCTACGAACCGTCCGTCGGATCGGTAGCGAGGGTCGCGGCGACCGCGTCCGTGACTCGGTCCTCGAGTTCCCCCCGCCGACGATGGCTCACGGCCGAGTCGAATTCGACGGCAAGAACCTGCGTTCCGGCCTGCTCGAGTGAGCGCCGGTACGCGTCGTCGAACTCGGCCGGCGCGACGGACTCGAACTCGAGGTCGTAAAACGATGCGAGGTCGTCGAACTCGAGGCCGTGGGGCGTCTTGAACTGGTCCGTAAACGGGGGATCGAACTCCTCGATCGGGAGCTCGTGAAAGATACCGCCGCCGTCGTTGTCAAGCAGGACGATCGTTGCATCGATATCGCAGCGAGTGACGGCGAGCAGCCCGTTCGAGTCGTGGTAGAACGCCAGATCACCGGTCACCAGCACGAGCGGGTCGTCGGTCGCGCTGCCGGCTCCGAGCGCCGTGCTCGCGATGCCGTCGATGCCGCTCGCGCCGCGGTTCGCGAGGACGGTAAGGGCGGCCGCTCGTGGCCGTCCGAACCGGTCGGCGTCTCGGATCGGCATGCTGTTCGAGACGAACACCGTCGCCGGGTCCGGCGCGTTCGAGACCACCGACGCGAGGATCGCCCCTTCGAACGGCTCCGACTCGAGCGCGTCCGCTGTGACGGCCTCGTCGCTGATCGTCCAGTGGCGGCGCTCGGCTGCGTCGAACCGGACGCGCCACTCGTCGTCGGTCGTCGGTCGCGGGTTCACCCCGCGATCACCGCCCGCGTCGCCGTCTTCGAGTGCCTCGAGCAACCCGTCGACGACGGTTCCGGGCTCGGCCGCCAGCAGGTCGGTCGCGGTGAACGTCGCCTCGCGCCACGCGCCCGCGGGGTCGATCAGAAACTGCCGGGCGTCGGCGTCACGAAGCCAGTGGCGGAGCGGCTTCGACGTGGGAGAGGCACCGAACCGGAGGACGGCGTCCGGGTGCGGTAGCTCGGAGACGTAGGCGTCGTAGCCGCCGTAAATCGACTGCGGCGCTTCGGCGTCCGCTCTCTCTTGGCCGACGTGCGGCCCGAACCGCAGCCCCGAGAGCGGGTCCGCGAGGACCGGCGCGCCCAGTCGATCGGCGAGGTCGGTCACTGCCGCCGGCTCGAGCGTCGACAGTGCTTCTGGATCCGCAGGACCGGCGACGATCAGCGGCCGATCCGCGGTCTCGAGCGCCCGCAAGAGCGTTCGGTGCTCGCCGTCGGCGAGCGTTCGCGTCCCGCCGGTCGTTTCGACGAACGGCCCCGCTCGCCCTCGTGCGGCCGTCGTCTCGGCGAACGAGTCGGGCACGTCACCGGGCACCTCGATCGGCTCGAGGGGCTTGCGGAACGGACAGTTGAGGTGTACCGGACCGGGTGGAACGCCGGTCGTTTCCGACAGCGCTCGAGTCGCGGTCGTCCGCAGACTTCGCACCTTTCGCTCGTCGGGCTCCGGTTCGGGCAGGTCGGCGTCCCATCGCACCGCGTCGCCGTAGAGTGTGACCTGATCGACGGTCTGGTTCGCACCACTATCGCGGAGTTCGGGCGGTCGATCAGCGGTGAGAACCAACAGCGGTACGCGGGCCCGGTCGGCCTCCATCACGGCCGGGTGGAAGTTCGCCGCGGCCGTGCCGGAGGTACAGACCAGCGCCGTCGGCTCGCCAGTCCGGCGGGCGCGACCGAGCGCGAAGTAGGCCGCGGAGCGCTCGTCTAAGTGCGAGTAGACATCGATTTCGGAGTGGTCGGCGAACGCGACCGTCAGCGGCGTCGACCGGCTGCCGGGTGCGATACAGACGGCCTCGAGGCCGCTTTTTGCGAGTTCGTCGGCGAGGACGCGCCCCCAGAGGGTCGCGCGGTTCGGTGCAGTCATCGATGGTGGTGCTATTGCAGTTCGTCCAAAATCGGCCGGAATTTTAGCTGTACTTCGTCCCACTCCGCCTCAGGATCGCTGTCGGCGACGATCCCGTTGCCCGCGAAAAGCGTCACCGCTCCGTCGGTCGCGACGCCGGAACGGAGCGCGACCGCGAATTCGCCGTCGCCGGCGGCGTCGAACCAGCCCACCGGCGCGGCATACCAGCCGCGGTCAAATGGCTCCGTCTCGCGGATCGTTTCCCACGCGGCGGCCGGCGGAACGCCGCCGACCGCGGGCGTCGGGTGGAGTGCCTCGACGATCTCGAGGACGTGACGGTCGTCCTCGAGCGTCGCCTCGATCGGCGTCTGTAGGTGCTGGATGGTCGCCAGCCGGCGGATCGTCCGCTCGCTGACGGTGAGGTCGCGAGCGAACGGGGCCAGTTGCTCACGAATGGCGTCGACGACGAGTCCGTGTTCGTGTCCGAACTTCGCGTCGGCTCGCATCCGCTCGGCGTACGCCTCGTCCTCGTCGGGGGTCTCCCCGCGCGCTATCGATCCGGCGAGCGCCTCCGTTTCGACCCGGTCACCGCGTTTCGACACCAGTCGCTCGGGGGGCGCACCGAAGAACGTTCCGTCGACCTCGTGATCCACCAGAAATCGATAACAGTTCGGATACCGGCGTCCCAGCCGCTCAAGCGTCGCCGGTACGTCGACCGCTCCGTCGAGGTCGACCGACAGCGCCTGTGCCAGGACGACCTTCGTCAAGCGACCGGTGGCGATCCGCTCGAGTGCGGCCTCGACCTGTTCGGTCCACTCCGCGGGCAACGTAGAGCGCGTCGTCGACTCGATGCCGGGGCGCGCATCGTTCGCTTGTCCCCGCGATCCGCCCGTCAGTCGCTCCTGCCAGCGCTCGAGGCCGTCCTCGGCCTCGTCGTCTCCCTCCCCAAGGACCGTCATCCACGTTTCGTCGTCGGTCCGACTGACCAGAACCTGCGGGACGACGAACGACGCAGCGTGAACCCCCGTCCACGGCGGTCCCGGCTCGTGGTCGTCGTAGAACGAAAATCCACCGAACGCCCGCGGGCGAGCGTCGGGCGGACCGTCGTGTGCGATCCCATCGAACAATCGGCTCGCTTGCGTTCGAATCCGATCGAACCGGTCGGGACCGTCCGCCCGAAACCGGGCGGCGACGCCCCGGCCGACGATCTCGAGGCCGCTGGGTGCGACCCACTGGACGCGCGGCACCGCGTCGTCTTCAAAAAGTGCACCGACGGAGACGTCCTCAAGCTCGCGACTGCGACTGACAAGCTCGGCGGGTCGGTCCGCCGAGTCCGCACCGCCCGCAAGCCGACTCTCGCCCGACGATCGATCCATCGACCGCACGTCAGGACCGCCACGCCTTCAGCCTAACTATTCGCCGAACGAACCGTTAGCTGTACCGCTCTTCCTCCCACGGGTTCGCCGTCTGTGAATAGCCGCGTCGCTCCCAGTATCCCCGCTCGGGGTCGGTGAGGAACTCGACGCCGTCGACCCACTTCGCACCCTTGTAGGCGTATTTGTGCGGCGTAACCACCCGGAGCGGACCGCCGTGATCGTCGGGCAGCGGATTGCCGTCGAACTCGTAGGTGAACAGGACCTCCTCGCGCATGCAGTCCTCGAGCGGGAGATCGGTCGTGTAGCCGTCCAGCGCGGAGAACATGACGTGGACGGCGTCGTCGTGGACGCCGGCGCGCTCGGCGAGTTCGGGGAAGGAGACGCCGGTGAACTCGCAGTCGAACTTGCTCCAGCCGGTCACGCAATGGAAGTCCTGGCGCTGGGTGACGCTGGGGAGGTCGCGGAACTCGTCCCACGAGAACGTCAGCTCCTCGTCGACCGCGCCGGTGACGGTGAACTCCCACGTCTCCGGATCCCAGGGTGGCGTCCCGCTCTTCGAGAGGACCGGAAACGCCGAGGTTTCACGCTGCCCCGGCGGTAATCGCTCATCGCCGAACTCGCGATAGAGGTCTGTCACGTCCGTTGGATCCATACGCGTTCCTCCGTGCCGATCACCGTAGGTGTGACGCCATCGTCCAACGGTACCGGCAAGTTGGCGACCGCTCGCCGCCGGCAGTACGCGTTCGCGCGAGGAAAGATGGAATTAGGGCGACTCAACCGGGGTCGAAACGGTCAGCTCCGTTGTGTATCGGGTTGTTTCCATTGAAACCCTCGCCACCCCTTAGTACAGTCTCCCCGACTATTCTCGTTGCATGGCGAGCAGACAACAGCTGACGGAACGAGAGATGTCCGGACAGGAACCAGAAGAGATCGGCGAGGAGGCGATGGGTCCCGCGTTCGTCGCATCGGCCGCCTCGGTCGGACTCGCGCTGTACTACTACTTTATGCGCGACGAACGCCAACTCGGGACGTTCATCGGCCTCTGGCCCCCGACGATCCTCGCGTTCGCAAGTTACTTCAACCAACGGAGGATGAGAAAGCAACTCGACACGCTGACCCAGCCCGGAACCACGTTGCGAAACGCGTTCGACTCGGTGATGGGCAACCGCTAAACGACCTCCCGCCTCGACGAGCCGCCCCCTCGAGTCCCACACGGCGTTTCGGCCTTCGATTTTCGTCCGAGAGACACCCATTCGTTTCGAGACGCGAGATCGTTCGGTGAACTCGTTGGGTCCCCGTCAAACCTAAATACCCCCTCGCCGAAAGCCGAATCAGATGCCGAAAGTAGAGATCACCATACCGGAGCACCTCGAGATGCAGATCGCCCAGATGGTCGAGCGCGGCGAGTTCGTCAACCGCGAAGAGGCGATCGAGGATCTCCTGTCGACGGGGATCAAGGCCTACAAGACCAGCGGACCGATGGACGAAGAGGAGGGAGCGACCGGTGGCGGGACCGGCCTCGAAGATGACGGAATGATGGGCCACGACGACGAGTACGTCTTCTAACTCACACGCCGACTGTCAGAAGCGGGATTCCGAAGGCAACCGCAGCACCGACGACGGCGACGGTGCCGCCGATCACGACTTCTCGAGCCGAGAACTCGCTCATCGGTGCGGTCGTGCGCGCTGCCTCGAGATCGTGACCGACGTCGGCTCCCGTGTCGTCACCGGCGGCGGTTTCGGTGTTGTCTGCCATACTCGTTCGTTTTCGGCACCGACACTTAACACCACCTACACCGGGCCGATTGCGGGGCCGCCGACGCCGGGCGCGACGACATAGCCAGCCCGATCCAGACGCCTTTACTACCCGCGGCGCGAATCCCTCGATAGCAACCACATGGTATTGACCAAGCGAGTCATCCCGTGTATCGACGTAGATTTAGACGAGGACGGGAACCCGGCGGTCTACACCGGCGTCAATTTCGAGGATCTGAAATACACCGGCGATCCGGTCGAAATGGCCAAGGCGTACAATGAGGCCGGGGCCGACGAGTTCGTCTTTCTGGATATCACCGCCTCCGCAGACGGCCGCGAGACGATGCTCAACGTGGTCGAACGCGTCGCCGACGAAATTTTCATTCCGCTCACCGTCGGCGGCGGCATTCGCACCACCGAGGACATTAAAGAGACGCTACGCGCCGGCGCGGACAAGGTCTCGATCACCACCGGCGCGCTCGAGCGCCCCGAACTGATCAACGACGGCGCGACGGCCTTCGGCAGCCAGTGCATTGTCATCAGCGTCGACGCCAGACGGCGCTTCGACGAACAGGGGGAACACTACGTCGAGGTAGACGGCGAGTCCTGCTGGTTCGAGTGCACGAAAAAGGGCGGCCGCGAGGGGACCGGCATCGACGTCCTCGAGTGGGCCGCCGAGGCCGAGGCCCGCGGTGCTGGCGAACTGTTCGTCAACTCGATCGACAAGGACGGGACGAAAGACGGCTACGACCTCCCGTTGACGGAGGCCGTCTGTGACACCGTCGACACGCCGGTCATCGCCTCGTCGGGCTGTGGCGGTCCCGAGGACATGTACGACGTGTTCACCGAGGCCGGTGCCGACGCCGGCCTCGCGGCCTCGATCTTCCACTTCGACGAGTACTCGATCGAGGAGACGAAAGCGTACCTCGACGAGCACGACGTGCCGGTCCGTCTCTGACGCTGTGGGCGTGCTCTCGCTTCGTCTCCCGTAACCGTCCGTCGAGCGGCTTTCTTCGCTCACCCGATATGTTTATTTGCGTGTGGACGAGCCGTTCGTTCAGTGAAGTGGAGGTGTACGTGGTGTGGGAAACCACACGAAGAAAACGATCCGCCCTGCGATTCCTGCGGGCACAACGCCTTCGAGGAGGCGATCGTTCGAGTGGACGAGAGGGAAGAAGGCGAGCGCGAGTCGGCAGACCCTGACCCCGGCAACGCCGGATCGGACATCGTCTGGGCCTGTCCGGATTGCGGCCGCGAGCACGTCCGTAACTCGCCGCCGTGTTCTCGCTGTGGGAGCCCGCTGCTCGAGAAGACCGAGCGAACGTACGAAGACGTCGACCGCGACCTAGACACGCCGAGCTGGTTCGAGGTCGCCAAACCATATCTACCGGTCGTCGCCGGGCGTCGCCCTCGTCATCGCGTTGGTGGCGACGGGAGTCGTCTCCGTCCCGACCCTGTCCAGATCGGAGTCGACATCGCCCGCACCACCAGATGCGCCCGGTACGGGGACCGAAGCGGCCGGAATCGATCTCGAGGCGACCGAGGAGTTGGTCCACGACCGTCTCGAGCGCGATCGCCGACATTCGCGGAGTAACGATCCCAGTCTCGCGGCATACGCGGAGTACTACAACCGCGCGTATCTGGCGATCGAGTACGACGACGCGAACGTCGAGGCGGTCTCGCTGAACGACTTCGGACTCGAGTGTCACGGGACGCTCCAGGAGGGCCGAATTCCATCGACGCTCTCGCTGTCGAACTACGATGACGAAGCGGCGCTCGCCGACGGCGTCGCCGACCGCCTGCAGAGCCGCGGTGTCGACACCGGCTCGGAGTACGACATCGAGGGATTGGACCTCCACGTCGTCGACGGCACGGTCTATGTGTTCTACGCAGCGTGTTAGGCGTCACTCACACGGTCGCGAACGCCAGGCGGAAAGAGAAGGGGCGATCGCTCCGCGGGTCGGGCGCAGTTACGCGGCCGCTTCGAACGCGTCCTGGAAATCGTACGCCTTCTCGCGGACGTCGACCGCGGCTCCCTCGAGCGCCTCGAGTGGATCCGCGCCCTCGGTCTTGATCGTCAGGATGGGCTCGGTCTGGCCGCCCGACTGTTCGGGATTGACGTCGTAGGTAGCCGCGCTGACGTCGTCGTGCTCGAGCAGCGCGCCCTTGAGCACGTTCATGAACGTGTGGTCCTCGCCGGCGATTTCGATGGAGAGTTCGGTCTCGGTGCTCTCGGTGACCCGCAGTTCCATACCGTCGTCTCCGTTCGTCGACCGCTTGTACCTTTCGAAGCCGGCGCTCGCCACCCGTCGAACCGCGGCCGCCCCGCGCCCTCGTGACTCGAGCAGCGCCGAGTGAAGGCAAACCACTATACGGCCCCGTTCGAACCACGGGACATGCGCGTCTTCGCGGGCCTGCTGACGGTCGTCGTCGCCGCGACGTTGGTGGGATCGATCGCGATCGTCAGTCTGCTTCACCGGTCGAATCGGCGCTGGCGCGAAGTACTCCGAGAGCGGTTCGTCTACGGCGTCCCGTGGGGGTCGCTCGTCGTGATTGCGTTCGTCCTCTGTGTCTATCTGTTCGTTCAGAGCGGGTTCACGGCCTTCGACGACCCGGTGACGATTCCCTTCCGCTCGTGGTCATATTTCTACCCGCTCGGGATGATAACGGCGGCGTTTTCCCATGCTGGACCCGGTCATCTCATCGGTAACCTCGCCGGAACGATCGTCGTCGCACCGCTGGCCGAGTACGCCTGGGGCCACTATCCCGACGAACGCGGCTCTCAGCGCACAGATTCGTGGCGAACCGATCCGCGAGTCCGGGCGTTCGTGTCCTTTCCGCTGGCCGTCATCGTCGTCGGTCTGGTGACGAGCGCGTTCGCACTCGGCCCCGTAATCGGCTTCTCCGGCGTCGTCTTCGCCCTCGCCGGCTTCGCCCTCGTCCACTACCCGATCGTCACGATCATCGGGGTGCTCGGCGTCCAGAGCGTCGTCTTGCGGCTCTATTACGCACTGCAGGCTCCGATTCGCATCTACGTCGCACAACCGAGTCCGCCGTCAGCGCCCTCCTGGGCCGGCATCGCGATCCAGGGGCACGCCCTCGGGCTCTTTCTCGGTTTCGTCCTCGGAATCGTCCTCCTCGAGCGGCGGAACGCGCGCCCGAATCCGTTTTGGCTCTGGCTGGCCGTTCTCCTGTTCGGATTCTCGAAGGAACTCTGGGCGATCTACTGGTACGGGGCCGACAACTCGTATATCCTGTTTCAGGGCCCCGGCATCGCTATCGTCTCGGTGCTCGCCCTCGTTGTCACGCTCTCGATGACCGCCTCCGAGAAGCCGCTCGTTCCCCGGCGGCTGAAACGACGACTCCCCGAATCGATTCGAACGACGGAGGCGGAGCCCGACGGCGGAAATCGGCCGTCGCCCGACCGGGCGCTCGAGTTAGCGAGCACCAGGGGCGAAGACGACGGCACCGCCGTTGCGACTCGGCTCGGTCGTATTCGCGAAATCGCCGAGGGAGCACAGCGACGCGCTCGTGAGTCGACGCTGACATCAACGTTGACCCGCCGAGGAACCGCGTTCCTGGCGGTCGTCGGGATCCTCGCACTCCTCGCCGGCCTAGCCGTTCCCACGAACTTCCTCGTCGTCGACGACGCGACCGCATCGACCGAGGCCGCCGTCGAGATCGAGGACTACACCGTCGAATACGTCGAGGGCGTCCCGAATCAATTCGTCACCGGCATCGGCATCGAAGCCATCGAGAGCGACGCCGGCCTCGAGTCAAGCGGGGTGATCGTCGCCAACGAGGAGCGCGAAATCTGGATCGAGGCGGTCAGTGCCCAGCGCCTCGCGTTCACGGGCGAGGAGACGGTCTACGTCGGCGGTCCCGGCTGGCGGGAAGCGGTCCACGTCGAGCGCACTGGCTGGACGCCAGTCGGCAATGATACCGTCTATCAGGTCTGGCTCTGGGAGGACGGCGCGGACCGCGAACTCGCGTACGAATCTAACGCGTCGCCGGCCGAGATGCGGATCGCCGGGCGAAACGTGACGATCCGTTCCGAGGAAGGCGACTTCGTCCTCGACGTGACCGCGGGCGGGACCGACACTGTCGCGACTGCACCCATCCCGGCCGAAAACGAAACGACGGCGGCCGGAGGGCTCGTCTTCGAACGCCGAAATGGGACGATCTACGCGGCCGCCGACGGGACGCGGGTCGCGATCGCGAGCAAGGAGACGTACGACGGCTACTGACCTCCCGTTTTCACCGTCGGCTGGACGAGCGTGGCGACCCGAGTTACACCCTAACCCGCTTGAGGGGTCGCGTACGGCCGACGACCGTCTCGCTTCGTTACGGCGGCCGGCCGCTCCACTCGATTCGGAAAGCTTCGGCCGCGAGCGTCGCTTGTGCCTCGGTGTGGAAATCGAACCGGTTCGGGAGCGGAAACTCGGCGCGGAACGCGTGGGTGACGTCGCCGCCCGCGTCCGACGCGAACGACTCGACGAACTCCTGACTGCCCTCGTTGTGGATCGTATAGGAGACGGCGGCGATCTCGCTCGCCGTCTCGAGAAACCGGCGGTCGGCGTGGCGGTTCCCGCGCTGTGCGCCAAACGGCGGATTCGAAAGGACGGTCGCGTCGGTGCGCGAAAACGGATGTCGTGTGACATCGCCTCGAAGCCACTCGAGGGCGTGCTCGCAATCGTCTGCAGCGACCGCCGTCCGTTCGTTGCGCCGAGCCACCGCGAGCGCCCCATCGTCGACGTCGATTCCCGCTACGCGTTCGGCACCGGACAGCGACGCCCCGATCGCCAGCATGCCGGTTCCCGTCCCGAGATCGATGACCTGCCTCTCGAGATCGCCCTGCAGCCGCGCTAAATGACAGAGGTGAGCGGCCAGCTCCGGTGGCGTTAGATACTGCTCGAGTTCCGCGGCCGGTTTCGCAAAATCGTCGAGTGACTCGAGTCGACGCGCGAGTGTTCGACGCGAGAGACCGGCCATCTCAGCCGTCGACGTCGATCGGGCCCTCGAGGTCGAACGCGAGCCCCTCGCGGTCCGCGCGCTCGGCGCAGGCCGACAGCGCGGGCCGAACCGGTTCGGGATCTGCGACGTCGTCGACGGTGACGGTCACGGTTCCGACGCCGAGGAAAGCGGCGGCGCGGACGTACCCTCGGATCCGGTCAACCTCTTCCTGTGTCGCGAGCGAACAGTCGTCGTCGAAGCAGGCGTTGACGGTCAACTCGGCTGGAACGAGCTCTTCTGCAGTTAGCTCCGCTTTGAGTTCGCGGAGATACCCGGGAGCGGTCGACTCGAGTGCGGCCGCCTCGAGACAGACAGGCGTTGCGTCGGCCGGCTGACAGCGCTGGATCGCGGACTCGGGAGACGACATCGTACTCACTGTCGGCCAATACATGGCTTGCATACAAAAAGGTTGTCGAATTCGCAGTAGTAATACAATCGGCCGAGACGATGTCACTCGGACGGAGGACCCGTAAACGTGTTCGTCAGCACACGTTCGTTTTCGGACGGCAAACGTACTCTCGAGTCGACACGTTCGAATAGAGTTAAGGACACCCCGGCGAAGTTACAGGTATGGACGAGTGTCCACGGTGTGGGGGGGCGGTCGAGGAACTCTCGCTCGGTGACGTGTCGACGGTCACGTGCTCGCGCTGTGGGTTCGCCGATATCCCCGTCGAACACCAGCCGACCGGGGAGGACGTCGAGTCCTGGCGAGACGCGTTCAATCGGTTTTACGAGCAGTCGGCCGACCGCTGACTCCCGAGCCGCCGCTTTCGGTGCTCAGGTGGGTCGACCGAAAAATCGACTCCGCAGCGCCGCTCGATTACTCGCTTGCGGCCGCCGCTTCTGCTTCGTCGTCGTCCTGATCGTGATCGACGTCCTCGTCGGAGCGGGCCGCCACGAGCCCACCGCGTGCGACGCTATACAGCGGTTCGTTCGCGTGCGTGACGCCGCTGATCGAGAACGGAATGTTCGCTTCCTCCAAATGGTCGCGGAACAGCGCCTCGAAGCCGCTCGGACTCGAGGTACCACCGGTGACGACGACTGGGACGTCGAGTCCCTCTTCGACGTCTTCATCGTCGACCTCTTTGACGATGTTCTCGATGACGTAATCGAGCAGATTCTCGTAGTAGATCGAGAGCGCACCCTCGACGCCGCCGACGTCGGTCGTGAAGTCGAGTTCGAAGTCGTCCTCCTTGATGGAGGTGACCTTGTCGACGGGCGTCCCGGTCGCGCGGGCGGCCTGTTCGTCGACCCAGTCGCCACCGCGGGCGACGGAGAACTTCATGACGGGCACCGCGTAGTAAGACAGGCAGACGTTCGTCATCCCGGCACCGAAGGAGATGCCAAGGCCGGTGAAGTTGTTGTCCGCGAGCTCGGAGTAGATGACGGACATCCCCTCGTTGATCGGTTCGGAGTCATACCCCATGTCGTCGAGGAAGGACTCGATCGTCTTTTGGTGGTACAGCGTCGAGAGATCCGAGTCGATCGGGTCCGCGGGGGATGAGAAGTACAGTTTCTCGTCGGGATAGGCGGGCTCGCCGACGACCTGCTCGATGATGAGCTTCATCATCGGGATCGCGCTCTGCTCGTCGTTCGAGAGGATCCCGTGTTTCATCGGCCGCCGTGTCTCCTTGTTGAAGATGTTCGCGAAGTTCAACGCGTCGTCGCCGACGACGTAGACCTTGTCGTCTTTGCGAATATGGAGAACTTCGCTTCGCGAGAGCATCTGCTCGGCCATGTCCGAGTATTCGATCTCTACGAAGGAGTTGCGCTGTTGCACGAAAACCGTGTCGTTCCCATCCTGCTGTGCTGACAGGATGTTCATCGTTCCAACGTCTAGGCCTTTGGCCATGTGTGGCCAAGGCCACCGACGGATTATAAATCTATGTGCGTTGATTACTCTCTCAAACCAGGGAAAGCAATTCGTATTTCAACCGTCAACCGACGTTTAATTCCGGCTCAGAACGTTTCGAACGCGTTTAAGCAAACTCGACAGCGGATTCGTCACCGTCGCGGCGACGCCCTCGTCGTCGGCCGTTGCCGAATCCTCCGCGCGCTGCTGTTCGCGGAGTTCCTTCAGTTTCGCCGTTTGGTTGTCGACGGTCGCGCTCGAGGTGGTTGTCTTCGTTTCACCGCCTTTTAAGCCCTTGAGACCGGCGACCTGCGAGTCGACGCCCGTCGACCGCGTCGTGGTCGTGCCGACGTCGGTGTCGACGCTGACGTCGTCGAAGTCGTCTTGGGAGAAATTCAGTCGTTTGTGTTCGGTCTTTTGGACACCTCCCCAGGAGAGTTCGACGTCCTCCATTGCCTCGTCGATGTCTCGCTGGACGTCCTCGTCGGTGAGTTCGGGTTCATCGTCGGTCTCGTCGCCGGTCGCGACCGCGTCGGCCTGCTGTGCCATATCGAGATAGTGGGCGATCAGTGCTGCACCGGTCGAGGCGGTGATACCGGCGAGCCCGACGGCGTACACCGCGACCACCTGGACGGTGTAATCGTTACCGTACCCGTTCCAGTGATCGGGATAGACGAAGAGGAACCCGGCGACTGCGGCGACTGTGACCGCGACGCCGCCGACCGACGCGTACATCATCCGCCGTTCCGACGGGAGGAGCGTGACGATCCCAAGCATCACGACGGGAAGCGCGATCATCTCGAGTGCATACGCGGGACCGACCCACGCGAAGTATCCGGGAGATCGAGCGTCGAACGTGTTGCCCCACAGGAACAACAGGAGTCCGACGATCGCCAACCCGATTCCGCCGAGGAACAGCCCGAACCCGACGTAGACGTCGGTTCGGTCCTCCGGTTCACCGATGTATCGACGATAGAGGTCGAAGAGATAGCCGTCTGCGGCCTGTTCCGCTACCATTGACACCCCGTTTAGGCTCCAGTACTATGACTGTTGGGACGGAAAAAGAACCGTCCCCGTCCTACGTCGTCCGCTCCTACTCGGTTTGAACTGCTCCGTCGTACCGAAATGTGTGCGCTACTGCGATGGAACCTGTCGACGCGATAGGCGAACCCCCTCGTGACGGACTCGGTCAAACGTGTGAACGAAACTGAAGTATTCCATAATTTGATGTCGATCGAATCGATACGTGATACCATCACGAATTATGGCTGGTAACACGACCGTCGTTCTCGTCGCAACCACCGACCCTGACGCGGTAACCGAGTGCTGCTCCTCGCTCACCGAGCGCTATCGCGTACAGACGACGACAGACGGCGACGAGGCCCTCGAACGGCTCGACGACGCCGACGTGGTGCTGGTCGATAGCGATCTCCGGACGGAGTCGGGAACCGTGGTCGCCACCGAAATTGATCGTCTCGCGCGGCCGCACGCGACCGCGGTACTCAGGAGCGCCGACCAGGAGTTCGAGAGCCGGCACGGAACAGACATCCCCGGCGACCGTCTCGTCAAACCCGTCAACGAGAACGACCTCCGCGAGACGGTCGATCGGCTAGCGCGACGAGTCCGATACGATGCGCTGATGGACGAATGCGCTACGTTGGCCGCCAAACGCGGCGAACTCGAGTCACACGCGCACGCGAACGATTCCGACGAGGAGTACGCGGCCGTACAGCGGCGACTCGCGGAGCTGTTCGACGAGCTAGACGAGGTGGTGGCGACGTTCGACGGCGATGACTTTCGGGCGGCATTTACCGCGTGTAACTTCGCCGCCGGCACCGGGACACAGCAGGTCGAACGGTTCTCTTGACGACGGTTCGAGAAGCGCCGCCGTTATACGTGCGTGGCCGTAACAGAGGCTAATGAGCCAGGAGCCGGAGTACAGCGAGGGCGACCTTAGGAACACCGGAATGCGTCTCAAACACGATCGCGAATGGGATTACGAACTCGAGCAGATCGTCGAGGCGATCGAAGAACGTGACGCGACGAAGGTCGGACTGCAGTTTCCCGAGGGGTTGAAGCGACGCGGTCCGTCCGTCGCCGACGACCTGCGGGAGTTGGCCGACGATGACGTGACGTTCATGCTGTCGGGCCAACCCTGCTATGGAGCCTGCGACCTCGATACGTACCTGATGAAACGCACCGACGTGTTCGTCCACTTCGGCCATTCGCCGATGAAGGACACGGACAAGGTGATCTACGTCCCGCTGTTCTCGAACGTCGAAGTCACGCCAATCATGGAGGAAGCCCTCGAGACCCTCGAGCCGCCCGAGGAGACCGAGGGTGTCGGCCTCGTCACGACGGCCCAACACATGAATCGCTACGAGGAGATGACCGAGTACCTAGAGGAGCGAGGATACGAGGTCCATAGCCGCCGCGGCGACGACCGGCTGACTCACGAGGGACAGGTCCTCGGCTGCAACTACGCGAGCGCAGACGTGCCCGCAGAGCAGGTGCTCTACGTCGGCGGTGGGAAGTTCCACCCGCTCGGGCTGGCGATGGAACACCCCGACAAACACGTCGTCATCGCGGACCCGGTCAACAACGTCGTCACCGTCGCGGACACGGAGAAGTTCATGAAGCAGCGCTACGGTGCGATCCACCGCGCGATGGACGCCGAGAAGTGGGGCGTCATCTTCTGTACCAAGATCGGACAGGGGCGCTGGGAGACTGCCCAGAAGATCCTCGACGATAACGACGATGCCTATCTCATCACGATGGACGAGGTGACGCCGGACCGTCTGCGGAACTTCGATATGGACGCGTTCGTCAACACCGGCTGTCCGCGGATCACGACCGACGACGGGCCGCAGTTCCACAAGCCAATGCTCACGCCCGGCGAGTACCGGATCGCCGTCGGCGACGAACCGCTCGACAGTCTCTCGTTCGACACGTTCCACGGAACGTGGTAGCGCGAGACGCTGCAATCCGGTGACGGTCTCGGTGTCTTGCCATCGGATTCTACACGGTGCGGTATAGACACGAGGCGCAACCTCGCCCCGTCTTGCCGAACGAACGGGGGGTACCACCGGCATAGTTGGTGTCTGATGGCCGAAAAATTCTGTTGTGAGTTTTCCACACCGAATTCGAACGACGGGGTGACCGACTGACACGTGAGAACGGAGCGGTTCCCTCGCTTCACGTAACGGAGGACATCGATCGGCCTCCGAGAACGTCACAGTGAATTTCACGAATGGGCTCTAAGAGGGTGAGATCGATACTACGTTCAACATATCTTTGGTATATATTGGCGAATTTGGTGGTAAATAACCGTAACAGAGCACTGAAACCAAACCTGTTTGGAGCAGTCCTTTTGGCTGATAGCCCCCGACCAGTATTCGATGACTAACTCAGGCACGAGCGAATTCACGGCCGATGTTCGCGACGAGTTCTTCCGCGCTCTCGGCGACGCACACCGGCGCGCCGTCCTTCGACTCGTTCACGACCGGTCCCCGCGCGCCGTCGAGAAAGCGGATCTTGCGTTCCAATATGCGGCGGTAATATCTGATAAACGACTCGCCGCGGTGACCGAGGACGACCGGCAGCGGGCGCTCGTCGACCTCCACCACCGACAGCTCCCGTACTTGACGGATGTGGGGCTGCTCGAGCAGACGGACGACGGAGAGATTTCGCTGGCCGCTCACCGGGCGTTCGATATCCCCGGACTCGAAACCGCCGTCTCGGCCGGCCAGGTCGAGGAAGCGGACGACCTCGACCGCCTCTTCGAGGCGCTGGCCGACGAGCGCCGCCGGACGGTCCTCTCGGTGCTCGAGAATCAATATCATCCGATCGCGACGGAAACGCTCGCTCGCGATGTCGCCGCCCAAGAGGGCGATACGACCGAACGCGAGGTCTCGGACGACCGCGTCGAGGAGGTACAGGCCTCGCTCGTGCACGTCCACCTGCCGATGTTAAACGAGGCCACGCTCGTTAGTTACGACGCGACGACGGGTCAGGCCTCCTATGAGGGTCATCCCGCCGTTCGCACGGAGTGGCTCCAGCCCATCGACGGGGCGACGGTGACTGACGCCGAAACGGCCGCAGAGATCGAGGACGGAGCGGCCGTTCGCACGCTCGAGGGCCGTGAGCCGATCATCGCGACCGGTCGGTCGCTCTGTGAGCGGGCGGACGACGAACTGTTCTTGCTGTTTACGACGACCGGCCTGCTCGAGGAGGGTTGTTTCCGTCGACTGGAGGACGCGGTCGATCGCGGCGTCGATGTCTATCTCGGATCGCGCGATCCGCGCGTTCGGGACCTCGTTCGCGATCGCGTTCCCGGCGCCGTCGTCTGGGAGCCCCAGCGAGACTGGCTCGACCTGCCGCCGGCCGGCGAGTCCGTGGGACGGCTCGTGTTCGCCGACCGGGAAGCGGTCATGCTCGGCACCATCGGGCAGCCGTCGTCGAACGACGACGGGCCCGTCGAAACGGCCGTCGCGGGGACCGGCTCACAGAACGGACTCGTCGTGCTGATGCGACAGCTACTCGGCTCGCGCCTCGAGCGCCTCGAGCACCCCGAGCGTCGGCGAGAAGACACGCACGTGCCGTTCCCGCTCTGATCGTGGCCGTTCCCTGTATGCTGTCTCCTTCTCTCTCGGACTGAACGCGCCTCGTCGTCGCCTCGCTGTCCTGCGATCGGCACTTCGACCCGTCAGCGAAGACGATAACACTTACACGGCCGGTCCGCGCATCCACGCACATGATTCACAGCGACTGGGACGACTGGCTCGTCAACGATGTCGCGGACGCGAATCCGGACGGCGTGGCGGTCTGGTATCTCGGCTGTAACGGCTTCATCGTCAAGGGCAACGACGGAACGACGATCCACATCGATCCGTACCTCGGCCTGGGCGATCCGCCGCGGACGATCCGGATGATTCCCGTGCCGTTCGATCCCGCCGACGTCGACGAGGCCGACGCCGTCTTCGTGACACACGAACACACAGACCACGTCCACGGGCCGAGTCAGGCTCCGATCCTCGAGAACACGGGTGCGACGTTCTACGGGCCGGACGCCAGCATCGCGGTCGCTCGCGACGAAGAGACGTGGACCGAAAAGTGGGACGTGACCGGAGATCAACTCCGCGAGGTCACCGAGGGCGACACCCTCGAGATCGGTGAGTTCACGGTCCACGTCGAGCCGGCGAACGACCCCGACGCGACCCACCCCGTGAGCTACGTGTTCGAACACGAAGCCGGCACGTTCTTCCACGGCGGAGACACGAAACCGAGCGACGAATTCGAGCGGCTCGGCGACGAGTACGAGATCGACCTCGCGGCGCTGGCGTTCGGGACCGTCGGGCAGATTCCCGACAAGCAGACCCGTGAGCCAAAACGAACGCGCTGGTACAACGACGAGAACCAGATCGTCGAGTGCGCCGCCGCCCTCGAGTGCGAGCGGCTCCTGCCGAGCCACTGGGACATGTGGAAGGGGCTCACCGCCGACCCGACAGTGTTACACCACCACGCCACGAGCTTCGAGCATCCGCAGCGGCTCGAACTCGTCGAGATTGGCGATCGAGTCGAGCTGTAAACCGGTCGTCGTTCGGATATAAGTCCGTCCGCACGATTTATAGTAATGGTATGGTAACGTTGGTCTCATATGAGTAGCACCGCCGACACGGACGACGTGGTCGAGGTCAGTATCGACGGGATCGCCGTCAGAAAATCGTTCGCAGCGGACGAGTTTCCCGTCCCTGCGATCCGATTCGAGATCGAATCGGACCGCGACGCCCCGGTCACGTTTCAGCTCTCGGAAGATATCCCTGCCTCGTTCCCGATGGACAAAGTCGGGTTTCACCCGGACTATCACAGCGACGACTGGACGGCGTTTCAAGACAACCACGTCGAGTTCACCGCCACGCTCGAACCCAACGAGCGCCTCGAAACGGTCTACGGCATCCAACTCGACGACGAAAGCCGAGCCGCGGAGTTCCTCACCGAACCGACGATCGTCGAGCACGGCGCTGGCGACGACGGCGAGTCGGAAGCCGACGAGGTCGACGACGAGGTCATCGGCAGTATCGTCTCCGAGGACCGCAATCGCCCCGTCAAGGACATGATTTCCGGCGAGTCCGACTCGGTCCCCGGACTCGAGGACGGGGAATCGGCCGACGGCACAGACTCATCTCAGCGCGACGAATCCGAGGAGGCACCGACCGCGGCCGCCGACACGCCGGACGATTCCGGCGGACTCGATCTCGACCTCGGCGATATCGATCCCGATCCGGTCGACGACGCGGCTGACGCGGCCGACGCGGCGGCCGATGACGGCGAGGACGGCGCGCCGGACATTGATCTGGGTTTTGAGGAAGAGGAAATTCCGGGGTCCGAGACGGACGAGAGTTCGATCGACACGGCCGACGAGGGGGCCGACGACGAGCCAAGCGTCGAACTTGATCTCGATACTGGCGCAGCCGATTCGGCGGCCGGCGCAGAGACAGCAGCTGACGACCTCGACGACGAAGCGACTGCGACCGACGATACGGCGACCGAGTCCGGACCCGAGATCGACCTCGGTCTCGACGAGTCGGCCGCCGACGCTGACGGCGATCTGACCGTCGATACCGATACGGCCGAGACCGAAGGGACTACCGGCGACGCTGACAGCGAACCGAGCGTAGCGGAGTCCGACGAATCCGGAGCAGAGACGGGACTCGACGAGTCAGGAACGGAACCGGAATCGCCGTCGGCGGAGCCGACCACCGCGGCAGCCGCCGACGCGCCGGCCGATGAGACGGGACAGGACGAAACGGCTTCCGAGCCGACTGAACCCGCTGCCGACGGCGCGACCGACGAGACCAGCGCAGAGCCCGACCCGGACGAGGCGGACGCGGCGTCCGACACGGCCGGTGTCGAGCCGACCGCAGCGGCAGCGACGAGCACCGCTCCCGCGTTTGACGGCTCGATCGCAGCCCGTCTCGCGACCGAGATCCGAGACGGAACCGTCGACGACGAGGACCTCGAGGCCGTCCGAGCCGAACTCGACCTCGAGCCGTCCAGTCCCGACATCGCGAAAGTCGAACACCTCCAGTCTCGCGTCGAGGAACTCGCTGCCTACACCGACGCCATCGAGACGTTCCTTGAGGAGAACGGCACCGGCGCACAGCTCCTCGAAGAGTTACAAGACGAACTCGGCACCCTCGAGGACGAACTCGCGTCCGTAGACGACCGACTCGACGAGACGGACTCGCGAGTCGACGATCTCGAGAGTGACGTCGACGACCTCAGCGACTGGAACGCCGACCTCGAGGCCGATATCGACGCCGTCGACGAGGATGTCGAAGGGGTTGCGGGCGATCTCGAGGGCGTCGAGGACGATGTGGCAGGCCTCGAAGACGACGTCGGAGCGGTCGAGGATGACGTTGCAGGTCTCGAAGGCGACATCGAGAACGTCGAAGACGATGTTGAAGCGGTCGAGGACGACGTTGCAGGCCTCGAAGACGACATCGAGGACGTCGAGGACGACTTAGCGAACGTTCGCAGCGACGTGACAGAGATTCAGCAGTGGCGCGACCAGCTCGGGTCGATGTTCTCCGAATAGGGCGGCCACCGTTCTCGATGGCGAGACGGTTTCGACCACGACGACCGTTCCTGAAACACAACTCGTTTATCCGCCGCCAGTCGAGAACCGAGCGATGGGCGAGACGATACCGATCGCTGTACCACGGAAGGGGCGGCCGCTCGAGTCGGTGCTCGACCGGCTTGCAGAGCGCCTCGACGTTCCCGACCTCGCGGACGACATTACGTCGACACTCCGCCACGAGAAGGCGCTCACGAAAGGAACGATCGACGCCGACGAGGCGGACGTCTACCATCGTCTCGCAGACTACAGCACCGTCGACGACCCGACCGAGCCCGAATACACGCTGCTTCGCGATGACCGCGCCGGAAAACCGCGACGGATCGTTTTCGACAGCGTCACGGTTCCACTCGACGGTGTCGAGGC
Organism: Natrinema sp. 74; assembly: GCF_046097095.1. Classification (NCBI taxonomy): domain Archaea; kingdom Methanobacteriati; phylum Methanobacteriota; class Halobacteria; order Halobacteriales; family Natrialbaceae; genus Natrinema; species Natrinema sp. 74. The sequence continues at coordinate 330,147 of NZ_CP175698.1, read as the reverse complement.
CACACCGAACGATGCTGCGGTGCAACTCGTCGGCCGCGAGGAACCCTTCCGCGCGCTTCGCACCCACGAGTTCGCGCTCGGCTTCGACAGCGCCGACCTGGTCTTAGAGGAAGTCGTCGAGTTGCGACCGGAGCCACTCGGGCGGATCGCCGACGTGAACGCGCGGATCGATCCGTCCGACACCGACGTGCAGGTTGTCACCGGCCTCGGCGACACCGTCTACCACACGTTGCTGGCCACGCCTGAGGTCACTCCGTCGGCGGAATCGATCGATCGTGACTTCCTCGAAAACTACGAGGGCTCGCTCTGTATCGAACCGAGATACGAGCGACTCGTGCAGGCAGTGCTGGGAACGCGGACGCTCGACGGGATCGATTTCCGGTACCCCAAAGAGGGCCGCGAAGAAGAGGCAGCCATCGCCGACGCAGGGCTGGGCGTCTATCTGACCGTCACCGGCTCGACCGCCCGCGATCACGGCCTCTTGCTCGGCGAACGGCTGTTCCCCAGCGAGACGGTGTTGCTCGAGAACGCCGCCGAGACGACCGCGACCGTCGATCTCGTTCGTTCGCTGTTGAACGGCGGCGATCTCGAGACGGCACTCGCAGTCGATCGATAACAGCCCTCGTACTAAAGGACGGTCGGACGTCACGTCGCAGCCGCGAGCGAGCGCTCGAGGAACGGTGAGTTAATATAGCGATATATGATTTAGAAGGTAGGTTCTCGACACCCGTAGTAAGAACAATGGCCAAAAATTCCTCTGTTAGAGAAGGAAACAAAGAAGCGACTACTAGTCTATCCGGCATATTCTGGCGTTTGAACGGTCCAGAGGTCGATAGTGGCGCTTATTCGGTAACGGTGTAGATACAGTCGAGATAGGTCTCCCGGACGCGGTCGCCCCAGTTGTGCGTGTACGTATCGATCACGTCGCCGGCGACATCACCGCGGAGGTACTGCACGATCCCTCGATCGCCCGTCCGATCTCGGAGATGCGTGGTGAAGAAGTGCCGGAAGTAGTGGGGCGTGACGTTCTCCTGGGTCCCGCCGCCGGTCCGGTACCAGCCACGGTCCCGAGCGTGTTTTTCGACGATATAGCGCACGTCCGACGGCGTCAGCCGCTCGCCCCACGAATCGCCGGTGTCGAGAAAGAGCGGCCGTGCCGACGATACCGCGTCCGGACGGATCGCCAGCCACTCGAGCAACACCTGCCGAAGCTCCCCATCGACCGGGACGACGGTGTCGCGTTTTCGCTTGTTTGAGGCCGTCCGCTCCTCGCCGTTGACGGTCGTCCCGCGAGCTGGCTCGGACGAGACGAACAGCGACGAGGGTCGGCGCTCGAGCCCGACGCGGGGCGTCCACTTCAGGTCGATCTCGGGCGTCTCGAGGTGGAGGTCGCGCAGATCGAGATTACAAAGTTCGCCGACGCGCATCCCCGTCTTCAACAGGGTGACGACGACGGCTCGCTCGAGGGGATGGCCGATATCGGCGACGAACGACCGCATCTCGCCGACCGAGATGTCGCGTCTGGTCGGATTCGTATCGATCGATTCGGACATCTCCTCCATGACCAGCGCCATGGGATTGTCGTCGAAGACGCCGACGCGGGTCATGTAGTCGTAGAATCGGTTGAGATACGACGCGTAGGAGGCGATCGTGCTGTCCTCGAACTCGCCGCGTAGCGAGTGAATCCAGGCCATACACTCGCGACGCTCGGCGGTTCCGACGGCGTCGACCCCGAAGCGCTCGGCGACGAACGCCTCGAATTGACGGAGGACGCGCTCGTAGGCCTCGAGCGTTCGTTCGCTCTTGCCGTGATACCGCTGGTCGTCGAGAAAGTACGCGATTGGATCGTCGACGTCCGCCGGCGTGGCGGCTCCGGGCTCAGTCGCCATCGCCGCCTCCGTCGACCGTGGTGTACCCGCCGTGGCGACCGCTGTATCGAATTCGGTTATCCGCCTGTAGTCGCTCGAGGGTCGCGTCCAGTCGCGACTCGATGTCGTCCGAGACCGTCTCGAGGAGTTCGTCCCACGAGTAGGTGTCAGCCGACAATAGCTTGAGGACCCGTGTCTCGAGGTCGTTACCCCCGGGGTCTGGGTCCGAAGAATCGGGTTCCGTCGTGTCGGGTTCGAATCCTTTTCGACCGGCTTGCACCATCGTCCGGACGAACTCGCTCTGGCTCATCTCGAGGTCATCGGCGTGAGATTGCCACTCGGACTTCTGGTAGGCCGGCACGTACGTTTTAACAGATTTTCGAGATGTGTCCGCCGAGTCACCCATGTCTCGTTCATAAGACGCGATGATCTTCAGTCTTTCCATCATTCGATCTAAGTATATTTATCTTATCTAGTGTACCAAAATTGGCGCGCAAGACGGTGTCTTGAATTTAGATTAAGCCAGTTACTGGGACATAGTTCCGGATATTAGATTTACCAGTATGGGCCTACTGTTTGGGATATCTGTCCGGGAGAGGGAGCCGCTTCGATCGAAGTAACGCGGGTTCGAACGCACTCGGTATCCTTCGCTCACTGACTCGTTCAGCGAACACGGCTGGGGGTGAGCGTATCGGCGTCGGTTATTACCTTTCAATGTCGGTCGGTTAGGGAGACCGTCGCAGTAGGGTTGAGTGCGACATCGTCGTCCTAGCGAGTATCCGAATGACGAACGTCACCCACGTGGTCGCGTTTCTCGCACGTTGTTGAGCCACTCTCTCGAGTGGCCGTCGTGCCACGGCGGCCGATCTCGGGATTGATCCGTCCGGCGCTACGCCGACCGCTGTCGACACTAGCGGCTCCCATGTTGGGGCCGACTACTGCCGTCGGTTCCGATTCAGTGAGAGCGAGAACAACCGTCGTGCATGCTCACGGTCTGGTCCTCTATACAGGTGATAGTCTATTCCGACAGACTGGTTCAAAGGCCTTACAGATAGTCTGAGAGAATATTCGTGCTGTATTAATCCGAGGGTGCCGTGAGGCCGGTAACATCGTCTGCGAACCAGTCTGAAGAATTCGTCATACCTTCTACAGCTGTCGATCGTGACCGATCTGCGGTAACTACCCTGCAAGCCGAACGCAGTATCGACGTCGGCTACCGAACTAATAAACTTCATTTCGATATACAGAGGTGTCGGACAGAGCGATCGAAAACACCAGTTCCGAGTCAGGGTTCGCTGTCGTCGGCCGTTCCATCGTCGGCCGTCTCGTTCGAATCCTCCACCCACTGACCGCTCGTTCCCTGTCGCTTTCGCACGCGAAGCCGTTCCTGCAGTCGTGCTTCGATTTCGGCCTGTAGCTCGAGCCCCCGTTCAGCGTCGATATCGTACGCTGTCGCGGCCCGACCGAAAAACGAGGCGGAACTGGCGGTGTCGGCCGTCACGCTGGCGAGGCTTCGGCGGCGCTGGAAGATCGTCGCCTCGTGGAGGACGGCCTGCACCCGGTAGTGCGGAACGACCTTCGTCGTTCGCCGCCAGAATCCCATTCGAGTGAGGAAGTACCGATCGCCGACGCGAAACCCCCGGTTCGTCCACTTGAGGTGTGCAGCGATGGGGGCGAAGACCGCGAGGGCGGCGACGACGTACCACCGCCGGACGAACGGCACGTACCGCGCGATCAGGTACGCGACGGCGACGAGGGCGGTGACGACCAGCAGGTAGCGGACTGCGTAGCGTTCTCGGGCGCGACGGGGCGGCGACTCGAGGTCGACCGGTCCGAACGGTTCGATCGCCCGTGCAAGTGCGGCCACCCGATCGGCAGCGGCGAGCGGAATGGCGGACTCCGTCCCGCGGGAGCCGGACTGGCCGGGTGCGTAGCCGGCCGTCTCGACGCTCAGGGCAGCGTAGCCGAACCAGCGGTAGGGGATCGATTCGGAGATAGTCAGCACCTGGACCTTCTCGAGAGGGATCGTCCCGCTGTAGCGCTGCAGGAGGCCGCGCTCGTAGTAGAGTTCGTCGTCGGCGCGGGTGAGCCGGAAGCCGTAGTACCGCGAGAACGTCAGGGCGGCGCTTAGCACCCAGGCGGCGAGCGCGAAGAGCAAGAGTCCCCAGACGAGCGCGACCACCCCCGTTTCGGGCCCCGGGAGGGCCTCGAGACGGTCGGCGGGAACCAGCATCGTTGGATCGAGGCCGCTGGCAAAGGAGAGCGCGATCCCGCCTAATACGCTGGCCCCCGGATCGATGGTGAAGACGCTCAGGATCGCGAGCTCCCGGGGCTGTATCTCGAACAGGACCTCCTCGTCCTCGACGGTCCTCGGTTCGCGTTCAGTAGGGTGATCCGCGCGTCCGGCCTCGAGCGCGTCGGCGGTACGTTCCTCGTCGTCCCTCTCGGCGGTTGCACCGCGTCGCAGTTGCCGTCTGAGGCGGCGGGCCTCGTCCTCACCGACGTATCGGAGGCTGACTTCGGTCTCACCGCCGCCGGCGGTTTCGATGTGGACTGCGGCAATGCCGAGGACCCGTTCGACGACGTTCTGTCTAACGTCGACGTTCTGGATCCGTCCGAGGGGGAGTTCGCGGTCACGGCGTGATATCACGCCGGAGGTGACGTCGAACGTGTCCGCAGTGAGTTCGTACCGGAACCGCTGGTAGTAGGCGAACTCGTAGACGATGCCCGTGACAATTCCGACGGCGACGAGGCCGAACACCGAGAGCAGGTTCATCCCGTTACCGCCGGGTGAGACGACGACGCCGATGACGAAGAATACGAACCCGGTGTTGAGACTGCGCGAGAGCGATCGGACGGCGACCGAGGCAGGGTGGAGTTGCTTCATACCGCGTCTTCACCCGCGCTCTCGATCGCGAGTCGGCGCAGCGACTCCTGAAGATCCTCTGCGCGCGTCGGCGTCAGCCCGGGGATCGCCACGTCCGAACTCCGGGAGCCGGCCGTGTAGACGACCACCGTCGAGAGGCCGACGGTCCGCTCGAGTGGCGAACGCCGGGAGTCGACGTGTTGAACCCGAACGTAGGGGACGACCGTCCGGACCCGGGTGAAGACGCCGCGTTTGATGTAGAGGTCGTCGTCGCGGAGAGCAAACCGCCAGACGCCGTAGCGCCGCCAGGCGACGAAGACGCGAAGGACTGCGACCGAGACGGCGAGTGCAACCGCGGCCGGGATGAGCCTCCCCGGAGCGGGATTGGGGAGTTCGGTTCTGGTGATTGCGATCGCCGCGCCCACGATGATCCCGCCGAGGATCGCGGCTCGGACGATCGCGAGGAGGAGCCAGACGATCCGCACTCGCGGAGTGAGCCGTTCCATACAGATCGTGACGGAACAAACGAGATTAAAGGGTTGGAAAGCGGGGCCGGTCGTGACAGTGAGAGGACGGTCGCACGCGGTGTCGAGCGGTGTCGGTCGTTTCGACCGCGCGAATCCAGACGGATCACACGGGTAGTGACGGCCATGGCAGCGGCCGACCTCGTCGGCGCAAACACCGAACACGGTTCGAACGCCGTTCCTGAGCCGAAATCGGCGGCGTACATTCCCGAGTGAACGGTCGGGACTCTCGACGACGGCCGGTCGAGAGCCGGAGAAGCAAGGCCGTCGATATCGAGACGAGTCGGGAAGCGAAAAGCGGGGCGAGTCGTCAGTGGGTCGTGGCGCGGACGTCTTCGACGCGATAGAGGTCCTCTTTGAGACCGTCACCGTCGCAGTCCGCGTTCGGACACTCGTAGTGCCAGCCGTCTTGGGTCGCCGTCCCCTCTCGGAATCGCTCCCCGCATACCTGACAGAAGAGTTGTCCCTTTTTGCACGTGTCTCGGTGTAACTCGAGGGCGAGCTCGGTCTGGAACGACTGGTTGCAGTTACGACAGGTGTGCATGTTTCGTCTGACGCGAGCCTCCATCAAAACTGCTTGGGTTCTTTTATTCCGCCGGATTCGCATCCGGTTCGGCGTCACTACCCCGATTTACTGGCGACCGGCCGGCAAAAAAGAATGGGCGGAATCCGTGTTTACTCGGACTCGTGTATTCCGTGTGTTGGTAGATCGCACAGACAGCGGTGTCCGGTATACTATCGCCCGAATTCGCTTCACCGCTGTGTGACGGTTCCGTAATGGTCGGATATCGCCGTCCGTCCATTGGTTTCCCCACTAATTTGTGTCCGCAGAGCGAACGGATGGGGTAATGGATACGCTCGTCATCGCCGGTCGACTGATCGCAGGCGTTCTGCTTATTCTGGCGAACGGCTTCTTCGTCGCCATCGAGTTCGGGTTGACCCGGGCGCGGCAGTTCACCGAAGAGGAGTTCGTCGGCGGCGACCCCGCCCTCGAGCGGGCCTGGATGATGACCGACGAGCTCGAGATCTATCTCACCACGTGCCAAGTCGGGATCACGGCCTCGAGTATCGCCGTCGGAATCGTCGCCGAGCCGGCGCTGGCTGCCATCTTTGAGCCGTTCTTCGCGAACACGGTGTTGGCGACGATCGGCGGCGGAGCCGTCCTCGCGTTTCTGATCATCAACCTCGTCCACCTGACGCACGGCGAGCAGACGCCGACGTACCTCGGCGTCGAGCGATCGCGGATGGTCTGTCGGTACGGCGCGGCGCCGCTGTACTGGTTCAACCGGCTCATCTCTCCGCTCATCTGGATCGGCGACGGCGTCGCGAAGTGGACGCTCAAACTGTTCGGGATCGAGATGACCGGCGCGTGGCTCGAGACCGAAGAGGACGTCATCGAGTCCCGCGCCGACCTCCGGAACAAGCTTGGATCGGTGCTCGAGGAGGGAGAGTTACCGGAGGAACGGCGCGAAGAGATCATGAACGCGTTCCAGATCGGCGAGCAGTCCATCAGCGAACTGATGGTGCCACCCGAGGAGATCGTCACGCTGTCGACCGAAGACGGCCCCGAGGAGAACTTTCGGAAGATGGAGGACCGACCGCAGACGCGGTATCCGCTCGTCGGTGACGAACTGACCGATTTTCGTGGGATCGTCTATACCCCGATCTTCGTCCGTCACCGCGAAGAATTGGCCGAGGGCGATATCGACTTCGAGGAACTCGCGGCCCCGCCGATGACGCTCTCGCCCGACGCGGACGTCAGCGACGCGGTCGATCAGTTCCAAGCCGAGAATCAGGAACTCGCGCTCGTGATCGAAGACGGCGAGGTCGTCGGCCTCGTCACCGTGACAGACCTGCTCGAGGCCGTGATGGGCGACATCGAGGATCCGCTCGATCAGGAGCAGGTCGAGATGGCCGATCGGTAACGGGATCGGGCCACGAACCAACCACAGGGCCGCGAAAACGGACCCTCCGTGTTGATCGCGCGGCCCTGAGCAAGTCGGCTCTCTGACTGCATACCGGCACTATTAGAGCGTCGCTGTAGTCAACACTGGCCCTGAAGCGGTGTTCAGTATAGGGAATACAGTTATCGGGGCAAGATTCTGTTCCGCTGGCTGTTGTCAAGAGTGAGCTGCTGAATGCGGAGGGCATATGACTCGGCCCTGGGAATGTCCTAATATGGAGTTGCCTCCTTTTGAATTAGAACGGTGGCTCGACGAATACGAATCGGACGCTGACCTGATGCTCGCTGAAAGTGGCGTTCGAAGTCTTCCCGCCGACCGATTCGATTTCGACGTAGGTGAACTCGGCTACGTCATTCCGACCGATGGCTCTCCAGCGTTTCGCACTGAGATCGCCGAGCGCTACGACCGTGACTCCGAAGAGGTGGTTCTCACATGTGGAACGCAAGAGGCCGACTACCTCACGTTCATGGCACTCCTGAACGAGGGGGATCACAGCGTCGTTGTCTCACCGACCTATCAGTCACTTGCGAGCGTGCCCGCCGCTATCGGCGACGTGACCGAAGTCCGAACCGAACCCCCGGAATGGGAACTTTCCGTCGATGCTGTAGCGGAGGCGATGCGTCCAGAGACTCGGGTAGTCGTCCTTACGAATCCGAGCAATCCGACGGGTAAATATCTCGAGCCTGGGACGATACAAGCGCTGTACGACCTCGTAGAAGAAAACGACGCGTACCTCCTCGTTGACGAGGTGTATCGAATGCTGGCCGACGACCCGCACGCCTCGGCTGCGTCGCTCGGGCAGCGAGCGATTTCGACCGCTGGCGTCTCGAAGTCGTACGGTCTTGCCGGTGCGCGTCTCGGCTGGGTTGTCGCAGACAAGGAACTCGCAGACACAGTGCGGAAATGGAAAGACTACACGACGATTTCACCACCGATTCTCGGTCAGCACATTGCTCGACAGGCGCTCGGCGAGCAAGAGACCGATATACTTGCGGCAAACCGTGCTCATGCGAAGTCGAACCGAGACCGCGTCGCCGAGTTCGTTGAGCGCCACGATCTCGACTGGTTCGAGCCGACAGGCGTAAACGGCTTTCCGACGGTTCCTGACGGGTTTGAGGACGGAACGGAGTTCTGTCGGTCGCTGTTCGAGGCCGAGAGCGTCGTCCTCGCACCCGGCGATGTCTTCGGATATCCGAACCGGTTCCGAATCGGGTTCGGTCTCCATACCAACGAACTTGTGGAGGGTCTCGAGCGGGTCGGGCGGCACATCGAAACCCACAGTTGATGAGGTTCACCCGGAGTTCATAATCGATCTACGCGCTGTGTATCTCACACAGTTAACAAAATATATTAGAAACGATGGAGCGTCTGGTGATCAATAGGCGTGTTCCACGTACCGATTTGGGCAACTCAGACTCGAGACCGTGACCGAATACCGAAACAGTACCACTGGCTACCGTTGTGAGAGCCGTCGGCGACTCAGTCGTCCTGCCCGAGGATGCCGCGCTCGGTCATCTTCCGGGGATCGAGCACCTCGTCGGCCTCGTCCTCGTCTAAGTAGCCCTTCTCGAGGACGACTTCGCGGACGGTCTTGTCCTCCTTGAGCGCGGTCTTGGCGACCTCGCTGGCCTTGTCGTAGCCGATGTGGACGTTCAGCGAGGTGGCCATCGCCATCGACTGCTCGACGCGCGCTTCGCAGTACTCCTCGTTGGCCTCGAGTTTGCGGACGAACCGCTCGCCGAAGACCTGGCTGGCGTTCGCGATGAGTTGGGCCGACTCGAGGAAGTTGTGGGCCAGGACGGGCTTGTAGAGGTTGAGGTCGATCTGGCCCTCGGCCGCGCCGGCGGAGACGGCGGCGTCGTTGCCGACGACCTGCTTGTGGACCTGGTTGACCGCCTCGGCGACGACCGGGTTGATCTTACCGGGCATGATCGAGGAGCCGGGCTGGTTCTCGGGCTGTTCGATCTCGCCGAGGCCGTTACGGGGGCCGGAGGCGAGCAGGCGGAGGTCGTTGGCGATCTTGTTCAGCGAGCCGGCCACCGTGCGAAGCGCGCCGTGCGCTTCGGACATCGCGTCATGGGCGGCCTGGGCCTCGAAGTGGTTGTCGGCCTCGCGGAACTGGACCCCGGTCTCTTTCGTGATGTACTCCGCGGCGCGGCCGGGGAACTCCTCGTGAGTGTTCAGCCCAGTCCCGGTCGCAGTGCCACCCAGCGCGAGTTCGCCGAGGTGGTTCCGGACCGTGTCGACGCGGGCCAGTCCCTTCTCGACTTGCGTGCGGTAGCCGCCGAACTCCTGACCGAGCGTGACCGGCGTCGCGTCCTGAAGGTGGGTACGGCCGGTCTTGACGACGTCGTCGAACTCCTCCTCTTTCTCCTCTAAGGCTTCGCGGAGGGTATCGAGTGCCGGGATGACGTCCTTCTCGACGGCCTCGAGCGAGGCGACGTGCATCGCGGTCGGAATCACGTCGTTCGAGGACTGGCCGTAGTTGACGTGGTCGTTGGGGTGGACGACGCGGTCACCGATCTCGCTGCCCATGAGTTCGGCGGCGCGGTTGGCGATGACCTCGTTTGCGTTCATATTCGACGACGTACCGGAGCCGGTCTGGAAGATGTCGACGGGGAACTGGTCGTCGTGCTCGCCGGCGATGACCTCGTCGGCGGCCTCGATGATCGCCTCGGCGACGTCCTCGTCGACGAGTTCGAGGTCGCGGTTGGCCTGTGCAGCGGCCTTCTTGACGACGCCCAGCCCGCGAATGAAGCGACGACTGAACGTAATTCCCGAGATCGGGAAGTTCTGGATTGCGCGCTGGGTCTGGGCACCCCAGTAGGCATCCGCGGGCACCTGCATCTCGCCTAAGCTGTCCTCCTCGATTCGGTAGTCGTCGTCTGCCATACGCGGAGCGTCGGGACCGGTCAGGTAAAATCCACCGAAAGCCCGATATCGTCCGCTCGAGCGCGCTCACGCAGGCTCGACTGAAGCCGTTCTCGACCGGTGCCGTGGATCTCGCGGGCCGTCTCGAGGTCGACGTCGTAGATCGTCGGCGACCCCCACGCGAAGGTGCGCGAACTGGCGGTGTCGACGGCCAGAGAGGCGAGTCCGAGCCGGCGCTGAAAGATCGATCGTCGCGTCGAGACCGTCTGAATTCGGTAGTAGGGGATGACGGTCGTCCGGCGCTTCCAGAAGCCGCTCCGAATCACGAGGTGGTCGTCGCCGACGAAGTAGCCGAGATTGGCGTACTTCAGCTGGGCCGCGGGCGGGACCGCAACGAAGGCGACGGCGGTGAGATACCAGCGGTCGAACGTCGACACCTGTGCGAGGGCGAACGCGGCGGCGACGATCACGGCCGCGATGATCGTGTACCGGCCGAGATACCGGCGGCGGGCCGGTGCCGGCGGACTGCGAAACTGGGGCGTCTCGACGCCGGTCACGTTCTCGGCGAACCGGTAGACGCGGTCGGCCCCGGCCATCGGGACGGCCGACTGGCTGCCGCTACCGTTGTCGGGGCCGTAACCCGCGGTCTCGACCCAGAGACCGGCGTAGCCGGCCAGCCGCTGGAGCGGGTTCTCGGTGACCGAGACCGACTGGACCTTCTCGGCGGGGATCGAGCCGCTGAAGCGCTGGACCAGCCCGCGTTCGTAGACGAAGTCGTCGCCCGCTCGGCCGAGCTGGAAGCCGTAGTAGTTCGCGACGGTGTAGATCGCACTCGCGACGTAGGTGGCGGCCGTCCACTGAACGGCGGTGGTCGCGGCTAAAACGAGGAGTTGGCCGACGGCGGCACCGTCGATCGCCTCCGGGCCGCCGAAGGGCTCGGCGGCCACTAGGAGGAACTCGGGAACCGCTCCCGAGCCCGTGTCGGCTCCGCCGACGAAGAACAACAGTGCGATCGGAAACACCGCTGCTCCCCACCGGAACGAAGTCAGGGCGTAGACGAGCAGTTCGCGGACCTCGAGTTCGAATAGGCGGATCGGGGCGGCCTCGTCTCGAGAGGCCTCTCGTCGCGCCGTCTCGCCGGCGTCGGCGGCCGAGTCGGACGCGGTGGTGGACGTCCGTTCGTCGCCCTCTGTCTCGGCGTCTCTCTTCGCCGTTAGCCGTCGGATCTCCGATCGAAGGCGCTCGGCTTCGTCCTCGCTGACGTAGTTCAGCGTGGCCTCGGTCTGGCCGCCGCCGGCGGTCTCGATCGAGACGACGGCGAGCCCGAGGAGCCGCTGGAAGACGCTCTGGGAGACGTCAACGTTCTGGATGCGCCGATAGGGGATCTCGCGGGAACGCCGGGAGAAGACGCCCGAGGTCACGTCGAAGGTGCTCGAAGTGGCCTCGTACGTAAACCGGTAGTAGTACGCGACACCGTAGGCGACGCCGACGACGAGGCCGATCGGGGCCAGCACGAACAATATGTCGACGGCAGAGTCGGTTCCAACGCCAACGATACTTGCGATTCCTGTGAGGAAGACCGGCATCGAAAACCCGGTGACGCCGCGCTGGAGAGCGAGCGTTACCGCGCTAAACGGGTGTAAGCGGTTCATGCTAGACGGCGTCCTCGGCTTCGCTCTCGACGGCCAGTTCGCGAAGCGTGTCCTGCAGGCTCCGCGCCCGGTCGGGCGTCAGGCCCGGAATGCGAACGTCGGCGTTCCGGGAACCGGCCGTGTAAACCACGACGCTCGAGAGGCCGAGCACCCGCTCGATCGGGCCGAACTGGGTGTCGACGTGCTGGACGCGGACGAACGGGACGGCGGTCTCGACGAAGGTGACGACGCCGCGCTCCAGATAGAGGGCGTCGTCCTGCAGTTCGAACCGCCAGACCCGATACAGCCGAACGGCGTAGCCGGCACCGAGGAGCAATCCAAGTGCGACGACGCCGACGATTACCGGCATCGGAACAGCTACCTGCCACTGGTCGACGGCGGCGAGGACGACGCCGAGGACGATCGCGGCGAGCGCCCCGCGCGCGATCCAGAGCAGCCTGATGCGTGGATGGAGGGACTCCATACGCATAACGTGTCAATACTGATGGATAAAGCTACGGTTCGGTGAGGATGGCTCGCTCGAGACGAGGCTACCGTCCATTGGTGACATTTAACACACTCTCGGACGAATCGCTCAGGGATGACATCTGACCACCCTAGTACCGACCAGTGGGAGCACGTCGAAATCAGTCGCGACGGTCACGTCGGCCAGATTGCGCTCTCCAGACCCGAGGCGATGAATACGTTCAGCACCGGCCTCGCACGAGATCTCGACGACGCACTCCACGCGTTTGACGAGGCGTCCGAGGTCCGAGCGATCGTCGTCCACGGGGCGGGCGAGACCTTCTCGGCCGGGATCGACCTCTCCGAACACGGCGATTACGGGACCGAGGCGGAATACGAGGAGTGGGTGATGCGGATGGAGGAGCCGTTTCACACCCTGACTGAGATACGAACCCCCGTGATCACCGCGGCTCACGGCCACGCGGCCGCCAACGGAATCGGGCTCGTCGCGGCCTGTGACCTCGCCGTGGCCGCGGAGGGGACCCAGTTCGGCGCGACGGCACCTAAAGTCGGCCTATTCTGTATGGGACCGGCCGTACCGCTGACGACGACCCTCACCAGAAAGCGGTGTCTCGAATTGCTTCTGACCGGAGACCTGATCGACGCTGAGACGGCCCTTGAGTGGGGGCTGCTCAACCGCGTCGTCCCCGAGGGCGAGCACCTCGAGGCGGCCGAGACCCTCGCCGAAACGATCGCATCGAAGAGCCCGATGGCGATCCAATCGGGCAAGGAAACGTTCTACGAGATGGTCGAGATGGAGTACGACGAGGCGCTCGACTATTCGAACGGACGGTTCGCGGCCCTCTGTGTGACCGACGACGCGAACGAGGGCATCGCGGCCTTCCTCGAGGGCGATCCCCTCGCGGCCGACGAGTGGCCGGACCAGTGAGCTACTGATCGGCCTCGAGGTCGTCGTACTCCGCGGGCGTGTACGTCGACAGCTCGAGGGCGTGGATGTCGGTCGTCATGTGCTCGCCGAGGCTGTCGTACACCTGCTGGTGTTGCTGGACCAGCGGCAGGTCCTCGAAGACTGGCGAGACGACCGTGGCGGCGAGATGGTCCTCGTCGTGTTCGTCTCGGGCGTGCGTGACCGTTGCCTCGGCGTCTTCGAGGTTCGACTCGATGAGTTCCTCGACGGCTGCTGGCTTCATATGCGAGGAATACGCCGCTCGCGGCAAAAGCACCGCGGTCTCGGCAGGGGTTGTCGAAGCGTCGCTACTGGGAACGACGGTGCCCGTTCAGAACGGAACGTCGTCCGGCACGTCCGGTCCCGACGCGCTCTCCTCGGCCAGCCCGTCGAAGCCGGTGCTGACGGACACGTGGTCGATCGCGTCGATCTCGGCCGGCAGGCGCTGGCGGATCGCCTGGGTCGTCATCGAACTGACGCCACAGCCGTTGCACGCACCGCTCAGGTTGATCGCGACGCGGCGCTCCTCGAGGTCGAGATCGGTGATCGAGGAGTCGCCGCCGTGCAGTTCGATCTGCGGGAAGTTTCGCCGGAGGAACAGCGATACCGCATCGCGGACGGCGTCTTCGGGGGACTGCTCGGACTCGGACTCGCTCATACCAGGGACCAGGATCTGGAACGGTATATACTGTCGGTCGAGCCGGTTCCGCCTCGAGGCGGCGCGAACGGATTTCGCCGCGAGCCGTCGCCGACGTTTCGAGCCGTCCCGCATCAGTGCCGACCGGATGACGGCGACTTTATGCCGGCTCGAGACGCGCGCTTTGGCTATGTCACTGGCAGCCGAGACGCGCCGAGCGGTCGACCGGCACTCGTTCCTCCGGACCGCGCTGCGGGCCGGCGTCGTCAACTATACCGCCGCCGCTCGCTATCTCGATATCGACGGTGAGCCCGACGCGGTCGCGACGGCGCTGCGCCGGTATGCAGACGAGTTACCGGCCTACGAGACCGACTCTCGAGCGGTTCGAATTCGAATGGAAAGCGGGATCGGCCCGCTCGAGGGCAGCGAGGACGGGGCGGACGTTAGAGGCGCGACCGAAGACGCGCTCGTCACCGTCGGCGGCGCAGCGTTCGGTCCCGACAGTGGCGACCGGACGGCAATCGTCGCGACCGGCGACGTGGAAACGGCTGCGCTCGCCGACGTGCTCGCGCGACTCTCGATCGAGGGGCTTTCGCCGAACGCAGCGGCTGTTGCAGACGGGACGATGGTGGTCGTGGTCGACCGACGCGAGGGGGCGAACGCACTTCGGCTGATCGAGGCAGCGCTCGAGTGCGTCGGCACACGGGACGGCTGACGGGACACGTCACGGCTCGAACGGCAGCGCGTCCAGTAGGTCTTCGTTCTGGTAATCGAGGTGGTCGAGGCGGGGCCCCAGTAGCTCGCGAACGAAAACGACCAGGGGGTTGTCCGCACCGTCACAGACGATCGCTCGCTCTATCATTCCGTCGGCAGCCGTCTCGTCGAGTAGAGCGATCATAAGCTTCTCGCGGTCCGTGAACACGAGCCGGCCGACGGTCGGTCGTTGGCCGGTATCGTTCAGCCAGTCGAGTTGTGGCTCCCAGACCGTCGCCTCCGGCAACTGGGTTCGCGCGAGTTCGCGGACCGTCGAATCGTGGGTCCCCATCGACACTGCGACGCCGCGTCCGATCGCGTCGCGGACACTTTGAATGCACGCTTCTTCGAAGAGATCGGGACTGACGTACATACAGAACAGTTCCTCGTCGGCCTCGTCGACGAGATACCGGCCGTATTCGACCACGTCTTCGCGGTCCTCGAGTATGCCGACGGTGTCGTCGGTCGCGGCCGTTCCGGCTTCGAAACACGAGAGCAGTTCGTCGATCATCTCGAGTTCCAGCCATTCGGCGCTGACCGACGGATACGTTTCGTACGACACGACGTTCGTCTCGGGGTCGTAGTTGATGAGCCCGACCTCGTCGAGTCGCGGTAATTCCTTGTGGTGCAGCGACAGCGTCACTCGCTGGCGGTCGATGTCGGCGGTCCCGAACGCATCGCTCTCGGCGAGTCGTTCGGCGAGTTCAGTGACGGCGAGCGATCGCGCAGCGTCGTTGAGGATCGACAGAATGGCCCGATTTCGACGCTCGGCGATGAGACGGATCACCCGGTCCTCGTGGGAGTCCATACGGGTCTGTTCCGGAATCGCGCACTTAATTGCTAGGGACCAGCCGATTAGTTCAGTTTCGTCCACCGAACCGATCAGCCGATACCGTCCGGGTCAGGCGACCGACGGTCTCGTTCACCGCCGAGCCAGACGGCGTCGCGGGTTGGCACGTACTCGATCCGTCGGCAAGGACGGAAAAGAGGTTCTGACGAACCCGTCCGACTCGCAGTACGCGGGCGAACGCGGCGCTCGAGCGCCATCACATCGTTTAACTTTCGTCCGGGCGAAGCGAGCGTACTCATAATGACCCTGCACGTGACGAACACGTTGACGGGCGAGAAAGAGCCGTTCGAGCCGCAGGACCCCGAGAACGTTCTCCTGTACTACTGCGGCCTGACGGTCTCTGACCCGCCCCATCTGGGCCACGCGCGGTCGTGGGTTCACGTCGACGTCATGCACCGCTGGCTCGAGCACCTCGGCTACGACGTGCGTCACGTCGAGAACTTCACCGACGTCAACGAGAAGATCGTCGCCCGCGTCGGCGAAGACGACCTCGGCGACAGCGAGAGCGAGGTCGCCGAGAGCTACGTTCAGCGGACGATCGAGGACATGCGCTCGCTGAACCTCCGCCGGGCGGAGGTCTACCCCCGCGTCTCCGAGCACGTTCCGGAGATCATCGACCTCGTGGAGACCTTACTCGAGAAAGGCTACGCCTACGAGTCGAACGGCTCGGTCTACTTCGACGTGACCGGCTTCGACGACTACGGCAAACTCTCGAATCAGGAACTCGACGAGATCGAATCACAGGGCGACCCCGACGAGCGCTCCGAGAAGCGCAACTCGGCCGACTTCGCACTCTGGAAGGCCGGCGGCGTCGATCCCGAGGCCATCGAAGAGCACCGCCACGAGGGCGCTGTGCCCGCCGATGAGGCCTGCGAGACGGCCCTCACGTGGGACTCGCCGTGGGGCGAGGGCCGGCCCGGCTGGCACATCGAGTGCTCGGCGATGAGCATGACCCACCTCGGCGAGACCCTCGACATCCACGTCGGCGGCCGCGATCTGGTCTTTCCCCACCACGAAAACGAGATCGCCCAGTCCGAAGCCGCGACGGACCACGAGTTCGCGACGTACTGGCTCCACTGCGAACTGTTCCAGATGGACGACGAGAAGATGTCCTCGAGTCTGGGCAACTTCGTCACGGTCGACGAAGCGGTCGATCGCTGGGGGACGAATATCGTGCGGACGTTCCTCACGGCCGGCTCGTACAACAGCAAACAGCTCTACTCCGACGAGACGATCGCCGAGGCCGAGGAGCGCTGGGATCGCTTAGAACGGGGCTACGAGGCGGCCGTCGAGGCGCTCGACTCGCCCGCCGCGAGTTCGAAGGCCGACGACGGGAGGCTCCGCGACGAAGTCGACGGCGCGCGCGAGGCGTTCGCGACCGCGATGAACGACGACTTCAATACCCGAGAAGCGCAGTCCGCGCTGCTGTCGGTCGTCACGGCGGTCAACCGCCACCTCGAGTCGGTCGACGCCAACACCGAGGGCGACGCCGACGAGGGGAGCGACGATAGCCCGGCGAGCTACGATTATCGGGGCCTCCGACGGGCCGTCGAGACCCTCGAGGAATTGGGCGGCGTACTCGGTCTCTCCTTTACGGGCGACACGACCGGCACCGCGGCGCTTGCGGGCGACGTAGTCGATCTCCTTCTCGAGGTGCGCGAGCGCGAGCGAGCGGCGGGCAACTACGAGCGCGCCGACGAGTTGCGCGACGAGCTCGCGGCGCTCGGCATCGAAGTGCAAGACACGGACGACGGGGCGACCTATCGGCTGCCGTCGAGCGAGTGAGCGGCGAGCGAACGCCGTCGCGCGTCTCCGTGGTCACGGCCGTGACGGCCGGCTCCGAGTATCGGAGGACCAGAGAACGGGTTGAGACAGAACGGATCGAGACGGAACACAACGGAGCGTCGATCGACCGGGCTCAGAGCCCGATCGCGCTGGCGACCGAGAGCCCGCTGGCGAGTGCGCCGAGCAGATACCCACCGATCGCGCCCCCGTTGAGTAACGGCAACCCGGCGTGTGCGCGACCCTCGAGGACCATGCGCATCAGGACAAGGAGGCCGACGATCGTCCCGAGCAACGCGCCGAGCGCGGGCAGGTTCAACGCGAGCATCGGGACCGCGATCGTTCCGACGTCGAGGAACGAGGCCGCGCTAGCGACGAGCACCGTCGGAATAACGGCGTCGCCCAGGCCGACGAACAGGGCATCCCGGTCGAACGCGTCAGAACTCGAGTCGTCCTCGTCGCTATCTGCGGCGGTCTCCGCGTTCGCAGCGGCGCTCGCGTCGGTACTACCGTCGGTTTCGCCGGCCGGCCGGCCGCCGTCGTTCTCGAGTACGTCCTCGGTGCTGCCGGCTGCGAGGTAGGAGTAGGAGAGCGTCGTCGGAATGACGAAGACGACGGGGATCTTGAGGTCCATCACGCCTTCCGCGAGGTCGAGCATGTGTTCGGTGCCATAGACGCTGATGGCGTCGTAGACGGCCAACACCGAGAGCAACAGCAGGGCCGGCAGGAGGCCGAAGCTGATCCCGAACATGGCGGCCGCACCGGCACCCATCAACACCCCGGCACTGTCGATGACGTACCACTCGGGATAGAGCAACAGCGCGGCTCCGACGGCCAGCGAAGCGGCGATCGTGAGGCCGCTCGCAACGCCGTCCGAGACGAACGGCGAGACCAGCGGCGGCACGAGTTCGGCGAAGACGTACCACGATATCATCACGCTGACGCCGACGAGGAGGAGTCTGATGAGCGAATCGAGGTCGTATTTGAACGCCGCGAGCATGAGCCCGGTCGCGACGAGCATGAGCCCGACGTAGAGGAAACTGTTAGCCGGATTCTGTGGGTTCTCGACGGCCTGTCGGCCGGATTCGTCGAAGGGTTCGACCAGCGCCAGTGAACCGAGCTGGACGCCGAGAAACAGCAGTACCGTCAATCCCACGGCGGCAAGGACCCGAGTCCGGTCGTTCATAACGCGGCGTTTGCACCCCGCTCCTATTGGTTTTTCCACTCCGACCTGAAAGCGAAGATTTCGGCCGTTTCGCGCCGAGGCATCGCAGATGACGGGAGCGCTATCGCGCGTACAGCGTCGACCCGACCAGCGACGGCAGATGCACGCCGTCGTCCGGCGTCACCGCCAGATACGGCCGCGAAACGGGCCCGAAGACGTCGACGACGCGGCCCACCTCCTCAAGGGAGTCGTCGAGGACCGGCGTCCCGATCTCGTCGCGGTGGACGTCGATAGCGTCCGCGCCGCCGTCGTCACCCGCGCTATCGCCGTCCGCCTCGTCCGCGCGTAAGACGGCGAGTCCCTGTGCGGTACGTACGACCGCGCCGACCCGGCGCATCTCACTCGCGCATCGCGACGACGTACGCCGCGACGGCTTGTACGAGGTCGTTTTTCGACGAGTCGTCGGCCCCGCGAACGACGACTCGGCCGCGGTCGGCCCAGTGCTCTCGCGAGTAGGCCTTGTCCCGCTCGA
Source organism: Natrinema sp. 74 (assembly GCF_046097095.1). Classification (NCBI taxonomy): domain Archaea; kingdom Methanobacteriati; phylum Methanobacteriota; class Halobacteria; order Halobacteriales; family Natrialbaceae; genus Natrinema; species Natrinema sp. 74. The sequence continues at coordinate 311,272 of NZ_CP175698.1, read as the reverse complement.
TCGTGGCGTCGTACCCGATCTGCTGGACGGCCTTCGCGATCTCGTCGACCGTCGGTTCCTCGACCGCCAGGTCCTCCGACACGCGTCGGCCCTCGGCCCTCGAGAGGGTCGCATCGAGATAGGCGGGCCAGATGACGTTCTCGACCATGCGTTTTCCTGAGTGGTCATGCGAGTAAACGCTTTTCAAAGCGAGACGGTGGCTCGAACGAAATGGCGGCTAGCGAAAGTTCGGCTTGAGGCTATCGTCGGCGGGCGACGAAACCGGTGGCGGCCAGCAAGGCGACGGTAGCCGCGGGAACACTGAATCCGGGGATGGCGTTCTCGGTGCTGCTGTCATCGGCCGATTCGTTGCTCGTCGAATTACCCTCGTCGCTGTACGTCTCGTCGACGGCCTCGAGGTCGGCTTCGATCTCGGCGTACACCTCGGGGTGAACCTGCTTGACAATTTCCTCGATTGCGTAGACCACGTTCGGTCCAGGCTGGCTCATCGCGTTGTCATTGACGGCGACCGTGTTACCTTCCTGCATGGCCGTCGTCGCCTGTAGGCTGTCCGCCATCGGTGGCGAGGTCCACTGTTCCTTATCGGGGTAGATGATCCATTTCGGATCTTCGTTGACGATGACTTCCGTATTCATCTGTACCCAGCTGGTTTGGCCAGTCGACGCGGCGAGGTTCGTGAGTCCCGCCGTGGTGAGCACGTCGTGCTGGAACGTCTTCGATCCGAAGGTCGAACCGCCCGGACCGCTCGCGTAGTACGCAAGCGGTTTCGACTCATTTTCGAGCGCGTTCTCGAAGACCTCGAGTCGCTCGTTCATCCACTGGATCGTCTCTTCGGCCCCCGCGCAGTGGCCCATCACCTCGCCGGTCACGCGGACATTTTCGCGAACGTCGTCGAACGAGTTCGCGGTATCGAGGACGACGACCGTGATGCCGGCGTTCTCGAGCGTGTCGAGGAGATCCTGATTGTACATGGCGATGTTCGCGGCGAGGACGACATCCGGATTCAGCGAGACGATCTTCTCGGCGACGGGCGTAACGCCGTCGTCCGTGGTGATGTCGGTTCGGTCACCGGCCTCGAGCGACTCGGTGTACTTGCTGACTGGCATCCCGACGACTTTCCCCTCGGCACCGATCGAATAGGCGAGTTGTGCATCGCCCGGATAGAGCGTCACGACGGACTGGGGTTCGCTCTCGATCGTGACGTTCTCACCGGTCGCGTCAGAGATCGTAAGCGGATACTCACACTGGGCGGCCGACTCCTGTACAGTGGTCCCCGTCGCAGCGCCCGCGGTGACTGCTGCGGGACCGATCGCAGAAACGGCCAGTAAAACGGCTAACAAAACGGTCAATTGCGTTCGCATTGTATGGCGACGTGCACCCTACTTCAACAAATACTTGGCTACTACAAGCGAGGTTGAGGATATGGACCGACCGGTCCGGACAGCGGTGTGGTCGACGGGCCTCGGGGTACTGCTCGTCACCGTCGTCGTGGGAAGCGCCGCGCTCGGACCGGTCCGAATCGAACCCCTGACGGTCGCGATGGCGATCCTGAACGCGATCGCCGTCCCGTCGGGCCTCGAGCTCGGAACCAGGACCCTGCCGGTACTCGGCTGGTCCGTTCCGGTTCCCGGCCTTGAGTACGCGTCCGTCTTCTCGTTTGAGGTTCCACAGACACACCAGTACATCGTAACGCAGATGCGACTTCCTCGTATCGTCCTCGCGGCGACGGTTGGCTTCGCGCTCGCCGCCGCGGGGACGGTGATGCAGGGATTCTTCCGGAATCCGCTCGCCGATCCCTCGATCATCGGCGTCTCGTCCGGTGCCGCGGCCGGCGCAGTCGCGGCGATCGCCTTTCCCGCGCTCGTCCCATTCGATAGCCTCCACCTCGCCGCGTTCGTCGGCGCACTTGTGACCGCGTTTTTCGTCTACGCGATCGCCACCGAGGGCGGCCACACTCCGGTTGCGACGCTGTTACTCGCGGGAGTCGCTATCCAGGCGTTTCTCGGTGCCATGATCTCGTACATGCTCATCCATAGCGGCGACGGACTGAGAGCGGCGATCGTCTGGCTGATGGGGAGTCTGCGAGATAAGGGATGGAGCGACGTTGAGTTCGCGCTTCCCGTCGCTCTCCTCGGCGTGCTCGTGTTGGGTGCATACGCACGCGAACTCAACGTGCTCTTGCTCGGCGAGGAGGACGCACGCCACCTCGGCGTCGAAGTCGAGCGAACCAAGCTGCTGTTGCTCGCGTTGGCGAGCATCGTCACCGCCGCCGGCGTCGCCGTCACCGGCGTTATCGGCTTCGTTGGCCTCGTCGTCCCCCATATCATGCGGCTGCTGGTCGGCCCGGACCACCGCGTTCTGTTTCCGACGAGCGCCCTCGCAGGTGCCTCCTTTCTGGTCGTCACCGACACGCTCGCGCGGTGGCCGGCCGGGCCGACCGAAGTTCCCGTCGGCATCGTCACCGCGGCGCTCGGCGCACCGTTCTTCCTGTTCCTGCTGACCCGTCGGGAGGTACACGCCGTATGACCGAGTTCGACCGAGACGGCGACCGAACCGACGACAGTGCCGATACCGAGGATCGATCGAGCCCCGATCCGGCGACGATCACCGTCACCGACTGCTCGCTCGCGTTCGGCGATCTCGAGGTGCTCGAGGGAATTTCGCTCACCGTCGATCCCGGCGAGTTCGTCGGGATCGTCGGCCCCAACGGGGCCGGGAAGACGACTCTGCTTCGGCTTATCAGCGGGGCGCTCGAGCCCGATTCGGGGATGGTGACGATCGACGGGGTCGACGTACACGACGTCTCCTCGAAACGCTCGAGCCGGCTCGTCTCGGTCGTCCCCCAGGACACGACGCTGTCGTTTTCGTTCCCGGTTCGGGACGTGGTCGAGATGGGGCGACACCCCCACCGCTCGCGGTTCTCGTCGCCGACGTCCGAGGACCGGAACGCGGTCGAGCGCGCCGTAGAACGGACTCGCACCGCCGAACTGGCTGACCGGCCGATCGACGAGGTCAGCGGCGGCCAGCGCCAGCGGGTCGTCCTCGCGCGGGCGATCGCTCAGGAGACGCCGGTCATGCTGCTCGACGAGCCGACGGCGAGCCTCGACGTGAACCATCAGGTCGAAACGCTCGAGTTGGTCCGCGAGCTGGTCGACGAGGGCCGGACCGTGGTCGCGGCGATCCACGACCTCGATCTGGCGGCGCGGTACTGCGATCGGCTGGTGATGCTTTCCGGCGGGCGGGTCGCCGAGGACGGCGCGCCGTCGACGGTGTTGACCAGCGAGACGCTCGCCGCCTCCTTCGACGCGAACGCGGTGGTCACGCCGAACCCGGTGACCGGTGCCGAGACGGTGACCGCGCTGGCGGACGCCCGCGGGCACGAGCGGGAGTCGCTGCCAGAGCGGGTTCACGTGCTGGGAACCGGAGCCGCCGCTGCCGGCGTCGTCGCCAGACTCGAGGCCGCGGGGGTCGAGGTGACGCTCGGCCCGGTCTCGAGCGGCGACGCCGCGGCCGAGACGGCCCGGTCGCTCGGCGTCGAGGCGATCGAAGTCGACCCGTTTGCGCGGCGTTCCGCCGAGGATCGAGCCGAGGGAGCGCGGCTGATTCGCGAGGCCGACGTGACCGTGCTGGCCGATCTCGTCCTCGGTGCGGACGACCAGCCCATGCTGGACGCGCTCGAGGCGATGGACGCGCTGGCCGTCGTCGAGACGCGGCCGTTGGCGGAGCGCAACTTCGCTGGATCGGCCGCTCGAACGCGCTACGACGCGTGTCGAACGCGAGCGGTAGAGGCGACGCCGGAAACGGTACTCGAAGCGGTCGCCGCGGCGGATGCGAACCGCTCGCGGTCACGGTCGGCGACCGAGTCGGTCGACGCCGACGACTGACCGCGCTCGAGGTGGCGAGAACCCCGGGCACCGCATCCGCCGCGGGCGACCCGGACTGGACGGTTTTTTACCCCTCCGCCTCCGAGTGGCCGCCAATGACCGAGTACGATTACGAGGCCCTCGGACTCGTCGCCGGGCTGGAGATCCACCAGCAACTCGATACGGCGACGAAGCTGTTCTGTCAGTGTCCGACCGAACTCCGCGAGCCCGAGGAGTCGGTGCGCTCGTTCACCCGGTATCTCCACCCTACCCGGAGCGAACTGGGCGAACTCGACGACGCCGCCGTCGAAGAGAGCATGGTCGAACGCGAGTTCGAGTACCTCGCCTACGATACGACCTGTCTCGTCGAGGAGGACGACGAGCCACCCCACGAGTTGGACGACGAGGCGCTCGAGACGGCTCTCGAGGTCGCCCAGTTGATGGATATGAGCCCCGTCGATCAGGCCCACGTGATGCGCAAAATCGTCGTCGACGGCTCGAACACGACGGGCTTCCAGCGCTCGTCGCTGATCGCCACCGACGGCGAGATCGAGACGGCCGACGGCCCGGTCGGGATCGAGGATCTGCTCTTGGAGGAGGAGAGCGCCCAGCGCGTCGAGGAGACAGACGACGGGGTCCGTTACAGCCTCGATCGACTGGGGATTCCGCTGGTCGAAATCGGCACCAGTCCCGACATCTCGACGCCCGAACAGGCCCTCGAGGCGGCCGAGCGGATCGGGATGCTGCTTCGCTCGACGGGCAAGGTCAAGCGCGGCCTGGGGACGATCCGCCAGGACGTCAACGTCTCCATCGAAGAGGGCGCACGCGTCGAGATCAAGGGCGTCCAGAGTCTCGACGACATCGACGACATCGTCCGCAACGAGGTGGCCCGGCAGGTCGAACTCGTCGAGATTCGAGACGAACTCGTCGAGCGCGAGGCCTCGGTCGGCGAGGTACGGGACGTGACCGAGGTCTTCGCGGACACCGACAGCGGCGTCATCGGCGGCGCGCTCAGTTCGGGCGGCTCCGTGATGGCCGTTCCGCTGTACGGCTTCGACGGCCTCGTGGGTCGAGAGATTGCCCCCGATCGCCGGCTGGGAACCGAGTTTTCCGATCACGCGAAACGCCACGGCGCGGGCGGGATCTTCCACACCGACGAACTGCCGGCCTACGGGGTCACGGAGGCGGAAGTTGCGGAGTTGCGAGATGCAGTCGGTGCGGAGTCCGAGGACGCCGTCGCCATCGTCGCCGCCGACACCGACATCGCGGAGACGGCGATCGACGCCGTGGCCGAGCGCGCGGGAACCGCGCTCGAGGGCGTCCCCGAAGAGACCCGCGGCGCGAACGACGACGGGACGACCCGCTATCTGCGGCCGCTACCCGGTGCGGCGCGGATGTACCCCGAGACGGACGTGCCGCCCGTCGAACCGGATCCGAGCGAGGTCCCCGAACCCGAGTTGCTGACCGAGAAGGTCGAGCGCTATCAGGACGAGTACGACCTCGGCGAGGGACTGGCCGAGCAGGTCGCCTACGGCGAATACATGCCACTATTCGAGGACGTGGTCGCCGACGGCGTCTCTGCGAGCGACGCGAGCGGAGGCTCGTCGGACCCGTCCGGCGGCGTCGATCCGACGCTCGCGGCGACGACGCTCGAGTCGACGCTGACCGAACTCCGGCGCGACGACGTGCCGGTCGATACGCTGACCGACGAGCACCTGATGGATGTCCTCGAGCTGGTCGAGGACGGCGACGTACCGAACGAGGGCGTGCCGGATCTCCTGACGGCCCTCGCGACGGACCCTGATCGAACCGCCGAGGAGGCGGCCGAGGAGGCCGGCCTCGGCGGGGCCGACGAGGAGGAGGTCCGCGAGGCCGTCGTCGAGGTCGTCGAGCGCAACGAAGCGCAAGTCGAAGACGAGGGCATGCAGGCCTTCTCGGGGCTCATGGGCGAGTGCATGGGCGCGCTACGTGGGAAGGCCGACGGCGACCTCGTGAGCGAACTCCTCCGCGAGGAGATCCAGAAACGAGCCTGATCGTCGCAGTCGAGAGCCGTCCTCGATTGCCGGTCGTGATTCGAATCGCCTGAGGACCGTTCGTCTTCCGCGGCGGACAGTCACTCAGCGCGGGTAGATACGGCTATCTGCGCCGTCGAAAACCTTTATCACCACGAGCGTTGCCCGGTCACGTGACCAATGACCGAAACGACCGACACCGACACAGCGGCGCTTACAGCGGTTTGCCACGTTCGCGCACCGCTCTTGCTCGAGCCCGTCGACGAGCAAATCGAGACTCTGCAGGTCTGCGAGGACGAGGGTGCGGTCGACGAGCTGCTGTTACGGAGTTGGCCCAAGGAGGTCGCGCTCTCCGAGGAAAGTCCCTACCAGGAGGTCATCGAGCAGTACGAGCGGTTCGAGGCGTGGGCCAACGAGCGCGACGTGAGCGTTCGCCCGCCGTTCCGCGAGCGCTCGACGACGTCGCAGGTGACCGGGACGACCCGAGAACGGCTCGTGACACCGTTGCTATGTCTCGAGCTCTACGCCGACGACGAACTGCTCGGCGTCTTTCCCCATACGAACGAGGCGACCGACGAGACGTACACGACCGACGACGCGATCGCCACGCTCCGCACCGGCGAGGTACCGGCCCCGCTCGGGTCGCCCAGCACGACCGCCGACGTCGACGAATCGTCGACGCCGAACACCTGTCCGGACTGCGGCGGCGCGCTGGTCGATGGCCAGGGGCTGTTCGCCTGTGGTGACTGCGGTTGGCTCGGGACGGTGTCCAACGCCGGCCAGTACCGGTCTCGTTCGGAAACGACGGTCGACGAGCCCGAAGCGTCGCGGACGAACACGCAGTAACCGTCTCCGGCGAGTACTCGCCTGCGTCTGTCGAACCCGTTCGGCGTCCGGTCGAGGAGCTACTCCGTGGCGAAACTTCCGCCGTACTTTGCGTCGACGCTGATTGTCGACCCGTCGCGTGCGAACGCCACCGTGTCGGCGTCCGCGTCTCCCCCCAGCGAGGACTTGAGGCGAGCGCGATCGACAAGGTCCGCGGTATTGTAGGTAACGACGGCCTGTGCCGTCGCGGTACCCCCCGAAACCCCAAGATGCTGGTGGACACCGCGTGCGCCCTCGAACGCGCCGAAGGCGAACTGGAGCCCCTCACTATCGCTCGCCTGATCGTTCGAAAGGGTCTCCGATGCAAACTGCTCGTTGGCGGTGTACAGACAACAGGCGATCCCGCCGTTCTTGCCGGCGCGAAGGAGGCGCTCGAAGTCGTCGTCGGCCTCGTGTTTCGGCTGTCGGTCGCCGGCCGCCGTCGCGACCGTCCGCTCGACTGCGGCGACCGGATCGAACGACGAATCGCTTCCGTTCGGGTAGGAGTACGCGAACACGTTGTCCGTCACGCCGACGATCTCGTCGCTACCGTCGTCGGCGTAGACCGCGTAGGCGTCCCCCTCGGACTCGAGGGTGTAGCCCGCGTCCTCGAGGTCGGCCGCGAGCGCGTCGCGGTCGTACGAGCCGACGAGCGCGTAGACGCCGTCCGCATAGACGAACTGCTCCTCACCGTCCGCCGTCTCGTTGTTGCCGTTGTACGCGTCGAACCCGGCCGAAGAGCCGAGCAGCCGAAGTCCGAACGCAGCGAGCAGTGCGACGACGACCGGGTTGCCCACGAGCGGGTCCGTCGGCTCCTGACCCGATTCCGCGCCCTCGTCTTGCAACAGCGTGTACATCGTCTCAACACCGATCGCGCCGTAGAAATACGACGAGCCATCGGTCGTCGGCAGTATCGAGGCGTACGACGGGAGGTCGCCCTCGAGCGAGGAGTCTGAACCGCTCGCGTCGTCACCGCCATCGGTGCCGTTGCCGTCGTCGGTTCCGTCGGACGTGTCCGAACAGCCGGCTAGAAACGCCATGCTCGCTCCCAGCATCCCCAGCGCTGTCCGTCGGCGAAAGTCGGTCATCTCGTGGTGCTGGAGACTGCGGCCATATGATCGTGGCGGCCTCGTGATGGGTCGCCGACACCCCGTCCCCGTCGCGACCGCCGACATCACGGCGTGGGGTCTAGGCACACAATCCGAACCGAGCCTCGAGCCGGCGACGGAGGTCGGTGGGCGGGACGGGTAGCACCTTACTTCTCGGCCGGCCGCTCGGTTGCGCGCCGGAGCAGTCCCAGCAGCGTGTTCGCCTCCCGTTCGGTTAAATCAGCCCGGCCGAACACCCGTCGGAGCATCCGCATCGTCTTCTCGCGTTTCTCGTCGGGGTGGTTGAGCTCCGTGAGAAGGGCAGCCCACTGATCGTAGAGCCGGTCGATCGTGGGTTCGGGGGCGCGAACGCGCTGGAGATCGGGTAACTGCGTCTCACCGCCGAGCGTGAGGTCACGGAGTTCGTAGAGGGTGACGGTGGCGGCCTGTCCGAGGTTGAGGACGGGATAGTCGGCGCTGGCCGGAATCGAGCAGATCTCGTCGATCCGAGCGAGTTCCTCGTTCGTCAGTCCCACGCGCTCGCGGCCGAACACGAGCGCGGTCGGTGCCTCGACGGTCGGCAGCCGGTCGGCCAGGTCGGCGGGCGTCGAATACGGAAAGCGCATGTGGCTGCGGTCGTCCTCGTTCGTCACGGCCGTACAGCCGATCGTGTGATAGGTTTCGACGAGATGATCGAACTCGATCTCCTCGGCGTTTGGCAGCACGTCCTCTCGAGCGTGGCCGGCGAAGCCGTACGCCTCGCCGTCTGGATCGAGTGCCGGCGGATCGACGAGCAACAGGTCCTCGAAGCCGAAGTTCTTCATCGCTCGAGCGATCGTGCCGACGTTACCCGGCGACTGAGCATCGACGACGGCGACGGCCGGCGGCGTCCGGCCGCTTGCGGAGTCGGCCTCGGACGAACCGTCGGCGGTATCGGAGTCGGTCATCGGTACTCGGGTAGGGGAGACGCGGTGGAGGGGAGTCTCGTGTCGATTCGGACGGTCTCAGTAGTAGTGGTGATCGGCGGTGTGACGGACACCGTGACGATACGTGCGTTCATGGCCGAAGTACCGAACGGGAACGCAAAAAGAAGCACGTTCGCCGATGCGATGCTTCGATGGAAGTGAGTCTACGTTCTCATCCGTTCTCGTTTTCATCCACTTTCTCATCCGCTCTCGTTCTCTCTCCTTCTCTCTTAGACTATTCTAGTATTTTCTAGTTCTAGAACTAGATTCTAGAACGAAGTCTAAAACGAGGATTCTCGATCGCGACGACGTACCTTCGAGGAGAACGCCGAGTGCGAACGTGGTCGAATCGCGGCGAGTCTCGAAGTGCGGAAAATCCCAGATTCGAGGAGGTGCAGGCGGTTCGTCGACCGCTTGACGATCGATACGGTCCGATTTCGTCGGATGTCGGTTACCTGCGAAACTCGTGTGAGAGGGACACACCCCCTTCGCGTTTGTAAGCCCGAATGCGGGTGGGGGTACTGTTTGGGAACACACCAGTATCGCGGATGAAAATATGGCGAGTAATCGAGGCTGTTCTCCGAAATTCGCCGATCGGACTCACCCACCACCCCCGTTTCGCCGTTACAAACGCGAGGGGGGTGTGTGTCCCGACTCGCTTTCTTCGAATCGCGATCTCTCGCCTCTCGACCCCTATACACCCGAAATTCACGGCTTCGATCGTCGAGTGTGCCTCGAGTCCGGACGCGATAGCGTCCCGGCGATTCCGGACCGTCCACATCGATGCCTCGTTCGGGACAAGACGGAAGTGATTTACATCCGCGATGGGGGTGTCCGTCCCGATTCCACCGTCCGTCGTAGTTAGAAGCGCGAGGGCGGCGGTACGGCGACTACTCGGCTATGATGCCGTGACTCCGGACTCGAGCGTCTCTGGCGTCACATTTACATCCGCGATCGATCTCCACAGGTTTATTTCAGTCCGGTTGGAAGGGACGGAGTACCGCAATGTCCGCCAACGACGATCGAGACCCGCTCTTTCGGTACGACGATCCGGTCTTCGCCGATGAGCGCCTGCTCGAGATCACGCACCTGCCCGGCCCGGACCGGATCGTCGGTCGTGACGAGCAGATGCAACGGGTTGCGGACGCCCTGAATCCGGCGATCTTCGGGAGCGAGCCCAACCACCTGTTCATCTTCGGAAAGACCGGCACCGGTAAATCGCTCATCTCGCGGTCGGTCACGCAGCGCGTGATCACCGAAGCGCAACACGACGACGTCACCGTCAAGTACGCCTTTATCGACTGCGGCGAACAGAACACGGAGGCGTCGATCGTCAAGACGATCGCTCAGATCGTCAACGAACCCGACATGAGCGGCGTCACCGTCCCCGACCGCGGCCTCGGCACCGGCGACTACTACAAACGTCTCTGGCAGGCCGTCGACCACTGCACCGACGTCACCATCGTCATCTTAGACGAGATCGATATGCTCGAGGACGACGAGGTCCTCCGGAAGTTGTCGCGCGCGGGCGAGAACCGCCGTATTTCCGACTCGAGTATCGGCATCATCGGCATCTCGAACAAGATCGACTTCCCCGACCACCTCTCCGAGCGCGTCAAGTCGAGTCTCTCGCGTGACGAACTCGTCTTCTCGCCGTACGACGCCAACCAGCTCGTCGAGATTTTGGAGAAACGTCGCGACGCCTTCCACGACGGGGTGCTCTCAGACGACGTGATCCCGCTGACGGCCGCGCTCGCCGCCCAGGAACACGGTGACGCGCGCAAGGCGATCGACATCCTCCGGAACGCCGGGCGCATCGCCAAGAAGCGAAACGACACTCGGGTCACTGCAGATCACGTCCGCGACGCCAAAGAGAAGACCGAGGCCGACCGCTTCAACGAACTGATCGAGGGCTCGCCCCAGCAGGCCAAAGCGATCCTCTACTCGCTGACGCTGCTGACCGAGAACAGTTCGGAAAAGGAGTTTCCGACGAAGATCATCTACAACCAGTACAAGGAAGTCGCCCGCCGGCTCGACTTCGACGTGCTCTCCGAGCGCCGGGTCCAAGAGATCCTCCAGGAACAGAACTTCCTCAACGTGATCCAGTCCGAGCGCGAGGGACGAGGACGCGGCCGCGGCGCACACGCGAAACACCGCCTGCTCGAGAACCCCTCGATCGTCAAGAAGGTGCTCCTGCGAGACTCGCGGCTGGCAGTGCTCGAAGACGACGAGTAACGCGCTCGCTCAGCCGGCACCGTTGCGCTCGCTCGGCCGACATCGTTTGCCGACTCGCGCCGCTCGGGCTCGCCGGAACCACGATGCCTTTTTGCTTCGGTTCCTCAGACGGCGTATGAACAGCGTCGACGCCGCCGGTCTGGGGATCGGTGACGACTACCCGCCCCGAATCATGGGCGTGCTAAACGTCAGCGAGGAATCGCCCTACGATCCGAGCGTCTACGACGACCCCGGCGAGGCGGCCCGCTACGTCGACGAGGAACTGATCGGCGAGGGGGCCGACATCGTCGATATCGGCCTCGAGTCGGCCAACAAGCGCTTCGACGTGCTCTCGGCAGAGGAGGAACTCGACCGACTCCACGTGGCGCTCGAGACCATCGAGAGCGTCTCCGGCGACGCGATCTTTTCCATTGAAACGCGGTATGCGACCGTCGCCGACGAGGCGCTTTCACGGGGATTCGACATGGTCAACGACATTTGCGGCTTCGCCGACCCGGCGATGCCGACCGTCTGCGAGGATCACGACGCCGCGGTCGCGAAGATGGCGAGCCCGCCCGACCTCGAGCGGCCGGGTGCCGTCGAGGAGACCGACTGGGCGAGCCAGAAATCGCCGGCGTGGGCCGAACGTGCGGACTACGTCGAGCAGGTCTACGAGGCGCTGAAACAGAACGGACTGACCGACAAGACGATCGTCGATCCCGCCTTTGGCGGCTGGAGCGAGGCCCAGACGCTCGCGGACGACCGCGAGACGTTCCGACGGCTTCGGGAGTTCCGCGCGCTCGGCCGGCCGATGCTGGTCTCGATCAATCGCAAGAACTTCCTCGGCGCGATCGCGGACCGCGAGACCGACAAGCGGCTGCCGGTCAGCCTCGCAGCGACCTCGATGGCAGTCGAGCGCGGCGCACACGTTATCCGAACCCACGACGTAGCCGAGACGCGCGACGCGGCCCTGATCGGATCGGCGTTCACCGAGCGCGCGAGCGCGAGCGCGGACGGCGTCACGATCTCGCAACTCGACGTCACCTCGAGTCGCGAGTTCCGCGCCCAGCTTCGAGAGCGTGGCATCGACCCCGCGTTCGCCGACGACTGGCAGGCCCAACTGCTCGAGATCGAGGGCCTCGACGGTGACGCGAGCGAGCGGCTGACGTCGCTTGCGGCCGAACACGGCGCGGTCGTCCAACGCGCGTCCAACGGGCGGCTTCTATTGATGGGGTCGACGACGGCCGTTTCCGACGTTTCAGACCGTCTTTCCGAAGAAGACGGCGTCCTCAGTAATTTCGGAGCAAAGCTGTCAGGGGTACTGCGTTAAGAGAAAACTTATACCGGATGCTTCGAAAGGAGGGAGTGGACGCCGGGCGGCCTCCCGGGTAGGGGTACTTTGGAGGCGACCCCCGGCCCACAACACGGAATTATTGTGGCACTACGTTGCCCAGTGACGACTCGGTTCGAAAGCCGTCTGACGGGTCCGACCGCTCCGCTCGAGACCGAGGCCCTACACGAGCGCCTCCATCGAACCGGAGCACCTGTCGAATCGAAGCGCCCGTCGAACCGAGACCGAAGGCACAAGCGACTCCCACGCCGAGTCCGGAGCATGGAGTTCGACGAGTGGGAGCCAGTTTATGAAGCGATTCTGCGTGACTTCGGCTACGACCGTGCCGGCGACGAGCGGGGGCGTGACCGCCTCGCTGCGCTCCTCGAGTCGTCGTTCGATCCAGCCGATTGCTCGGCCATCCGTGACGCGACCGTCGCCGTGGCGGGTGCCGGCCCGTCGTTAGAGACCGCATCCGAACTCGAGCGAGCGCGCGACGCCGACCTCGTCATCGCCGCATCGACTGCCGTCGACACCCTGGCAGCGCACGATATCGCCGTCGACTGCATGGTGACGGACCTCGATAAGAACCCCGAGACCGTCGAGGACCTCACTGCGGCGGGCGTTCCGGTCGCAGTTCACGCCCACGGCGACAACCTCGAAGCGATCCGCGCGGTCGTTCCGAACTGCGACCACCGGTACGTCCTGCCGACGACGCAAGCTGAACCGACGGAACGGGTCCGCAATTTCGGCGGCTTCACCGACGGCGATCGGGCCGCGTTCCTGGCAGACCACTTCGGCGCAGGCCGACTCGCGTTCGTCGGCTGGGACTTTGATGATTCGTCGGTCGGGCCGGCAAAAGCCCGCAAACTCGAGTGGGCCGAGCGGCTCCTCGCCTGGCTCGAGTCGCGCCGCGACGAGCACTTCGCCGTGCTCGACGGCCGCCGGGATGCGATCGAGGCCGACGCGCTCCCGCTCGGGTAGCAGCCGACCGGTCTCGTCGCCTCGCCACCCCGATCCAAGACCGCCGAGAACGCTTTTTAAGCCGACTACTCCGAAGCAAGACCAGTTCGTGGCGCGGTAACTGGTGTCTGTGAGTTCCGTTCCGTCCGGCGATGTCCCGTCAGCGCGCGACTCACTCGCCGAATTCGGAACAACAGTTAAGGCGAACAGATCACCACGGTAGGACGTGGATCAACGGATCATCGTCACGACCCCGTTTTTCGTCTATCTGGCGCTTTGCGGACTGTTCGGGCTCGCCCAGTCGACGGTGGGTGCCCCGCTGACGCAGGGCCAGCCGGCGTTTCTCGCCGTCGTCGGCCTCCTCGGCCCGTTGGTCGGCATCGGACTGATCTGGGCGCGAAACTACGCCTACGGCTCTCCAGTGCTGGTTTCGACGATGCTCACGACCGCCTGGTTCGTCACGTACTTCTTTTTCATCCACGATAACCCGGGGAACGTGTTCGCGGTCGCCGGCGACGGCGCGACCGCGTACCTGACCGCGACGGGTGGACTGATCGCGGGTTCGCTGTTGACCGCCGCCGGCGGCTGCTGGCTGTGGTACCGCGAGAGCGCCGGCTTCCGGGCTGCAATCGAACGGCTGATCGAGTCGTCCGACGCGTAACACCGGCGTTCGATCCGCGCGGATTGCTGACGTCTCCCACCCTTTCGGCGTTCGAACCCGTCTCTCGACCGTAATCGTTGACTGGCACCGCCGGGACCTCCGGACGAGGTACCGAGACCTGGGGAGCGACCTCGTGATCGCTGAGGGGGAAGCAAGCAGTATCGTCCCTGAGTCGCCGCGGCCGACGACGCCGAGTGGGTCGGCTGGAACGACGATTACAGCGGCCTCGCACAGGAGCGTGATCGAGACGTTCGAGCGAGCGCGCGGCGAGTCAGCGTGAGTGAACGTGTTTCGACGGTATCAAAAACACCAGTAATTAGGCTTCGGAGACCGTATTACGGCCGTTCATCAGCCTCCAATAGTTGCCATCACCCTTATCTGCCGGACTCTCCAATACACTAGTATGTCCTCCCCGGACAAACTGTCGTCGCCCGATGGCGAGGTACCGCCGACTCAAGCCATCATCGAGGCGATCGCCGCACACGAGGGCGTCGACGTTACCGAGGTCGAGCCCCCGGCGTATGACCCGCTGTTTACCGTCGTCAATCCGGAAGCGCTCGATAAACTGTTTCGGACCACCGCCAGCACGACCAGCGACACGGTGGTTCGGCTCGAGTACGAGGGGTACGAGGTCGTCGTTCGGGCGGGCGGCAACGTGGTCGTCCGCGAGCGGTCCCGCGACGACTCCGTCGACGGACCCGACCCTATCGAGGAGTAGCCGCGTCGGGGCTCACTCGGCCCAGTACGCCTCACCGGGCTGGGTCTCGAAGACCGCCCGCTCGAGCAGGTCGATCGCCTTCTCGAGGCCCTCTCGAGAGCTGGTCAGCGAGTCCTCGTGCTCGATGCTCAACGCGCCGTCGTAGTCGACCATCCGGAGCGTCGAGACGATGTCTTTCCAGTGTGCCTCGCCGTGGCCGTACCCCACGGAGCGAAAGAGCCACGAGCGGTTGGGCTCGTCGCTGTACGGCGTCGTGTCCAGTACGCCCTTCTCGCGAGCCTGCGCGTCGTAGATCCGGGTATCCTTGGCGTGGACGTGGTGGATCGCGTCGCGCTCGCCCAGGTACCGAATCGCGTCGGCGATCGTGATCCCCTGCCAGTAGAGGTGCGACGGGTCGACGTTCGCGCCGATTCTGTCGCCGGTCTCCTCGCGCAGCCGTGCCATCCCGTGGGGCTCGTAGACGAGCATGTTCGGGTGCATCTCGATCGCCACGTCGACCTCGTGTTCGGCGGCGTGGTCGGCGATCTCGCCCCAGTACTCGACCGCCTGCTCCCACTGGTATTCGAGGGCCTCGGCGTGTTGGGGCGGCCAGGGAGCGGTGATCCAGTTCGGCGTCTCGTCGTTCGGACTCCCCGCGGGGAGCCCCGAGAAGCAGGTGACGGCGTCGACCTCGAGCTGGCCGGCCAGCCGGATCGCTTCGCGGAGTTCGGTGTCGGCCTCCGCGGCGCGCTCGTCGTCGGGATGCAGGGGGTTGTTGTGGGTCGCGAGCGCGCTGATCCGCATGTCGTACTCCTCGAGCAGGTCGCGGAGATCGGCCTGTTCGCTCTCGTCGTCTATATACTCGGATCGAGTGAGATGGTCCTGTCCCGGATGGCCGCCGACGCCAGGTTCGATCGCACCGACGCCGAGATCGTCGAGGTAGGGGAGCGCGCTCTCGAGCGGTTCGTCGGCCAGCGGCGGGGTGTGAACGCCGATATCCATGCGGGCAGCGACCACGGGCGGGAAAATAAAATGGGTGCCGGCAACGGGTGGCGGGACCGTGGCGGCCGCCGCTCGACGCCGCCGCGGCGCGTGGCCGGTTAGTCCCTGATCGTCAGCACGCCGTCGTTAACGGTTACGTCCGTCGCATCGGCCGGGACGTCGAACTCGTATTGCCGCCCGTCGACGGCGACGATCGCCGTTTCTCCGACGACGTCGACCGAGGGCTCGCCGGCGATCGGACCGAAGTCGACGGCGATGACGCTCTCGTCTTCGTACTCTCGGTTGCTGATCGTGATGTCGTTTTGATCGCCGGCAACGTCTCGCAGTTCGGGTGGCGTTTCCATGCGCGAGGCTAGGTGGCTCCCCACTGTAAACGTCGTGCACGACACTGCCCCGTCGGGCGCAGCGGCCGCGAGCGCGTTCATCCGTCGATCTCGATCGTTCCGCCCTCCTCGCTCGAGCGATAGATCGCGTCGATCACGCGCTGGACCGTGAGTGCCTCTTCGACGGTGCTTCCGCCGTCTTTCGTTCCGAGGATGCGGTCGAAAAATGCCCGCTGTTCGTCCGTGTGGGTGTCGTTCTGGCGCGTCTCGATGGTCGTATCCTCGAGGTGGTCGGGACCGACCTTGCTCGCCGAGTAGACGGACAGATCCCCCTCGAGGAGGTCGAACCGGGCGGCCGCGTCGGTGCCGCGGGCGACGAACTCGTGGGTCGCTGGGCGGTTGGTCGCCCACGCAACCTCGAGAGAGATCGTCCGATTGCCGGCACAGCGGATGAAGGCGCTGGCGGAGTCGTCGACGTCGAACCCCTCCGGCCCCGCATCATCGGCCCACATGTCGAGGTAGGCGTACTCGTCGCTGGAGCCGAACTCGCTGCGAGCGACGCCGTTTACCTCCGTCACTTCGGGGTAGCCGAGGAGGTACAGCGCGAGGTCGATCGCGTGGACACCGAGGTCGATGAGCGCGCCGCCGCCGGCGATGTGCTGGCGCGTAAACCACGAGCCCCGCCCCGGAATGCCGCGTCGTCGGACGTAGTTCGCTTCGATGTGTGAGATGGTGCCGAGAGTCCCCTGATCGATCCGGTTTTTCACGATTCGGACGGTATTGGCGAATCGGTTGTTGAACCCCACCATGGCGTATCCGTCCGACGCCGCCGCTGCCTCGGCGATCCGTTCGGCGCTATCGATCGAGTGGCCCAGTGGCTTCTCGAGTAAGACGTCGAGGTCCCGCTCGAAGGCGTCGACTGCGTACTCCTCGTGGTACTTGTTAGGCGTCGTGATGATGACGGCGTCGACGGTGTCGTACAGTTCGCGGTGGTCGTCGTAGACGTCAACATCGTACCGTCTGGCGAAGCGTGTCCGCGCCTCGGCGGCGACGTCCATCCCGCCAACGAGCGCCACGCCGAGATCGACGAGGCGCTCGGCGTGATACTGGCCGATGTTTCCCAGACCAACGATGCCAGTTTCGATGTCGGAGTGATCGATTGTCATTTCCCTGTAATTCCAGACCCGTGCGCGTTCGTCTCGTTTCAGTCCGATACACTCATAGACGCTATATCTAATCCTTCGGCTCGAGCAACTTTGCTCCGTCGCCAAACCGTGATGACTGTTCGTCGAGACGGACCATCTTCGTTACGTGAGAACGCGAGACGGCGGGCTCGAGTGCCGACGATGTGGTTCATTCCGCTTCCGTCGGCGTCGTTCCGGGTTCCGGCCCCGAGAGATCGGTCACGCCGTGGACGAGCGCCTCGCCGGTGGCCGTATCGAAGAGGTGAATCTTCGACCGGTCGAGGACGACGTCGACGTCCTGGTTCGCCGCGATCTCCGTGTCGGGCGTGACGCTCATCAGCAACTGATCGGACGAGGTAGCAGGGTCTTGCTCCATCGACCCGCCCGCGGCCTCGGAGAGCAACAGATAGACGAACACCTCGTCGCCCATCGGCTCGAGGACGTCGGTACGCGCGCCGATCCGATCCGTCGGAGCGGCGAGGGTCTCGGCCGACGTGGCAAGGTGGACGTCCTCCGGTCTGACGCCGAGAGTCACCGCGTCGCCGACCCCTCTCTCCGGCATGCGTGCCGGATCGAGGTCAACGGTGAAGTTCGCCGTCTCGAGGCCGTTCTCCGTGAGTTCGCCCTCGGCGAAGTTCATCGAGGGCGAGCCGATGAAGCCGGCGACGAACAGGTTCGCGGGCTCATTATAACAGACGAGCGGCGGCGCGAGCTGCTGGAGCCGACCGGCGTTCAGGACGGCGATCCGATTCGACATCGTCATCGCTTCGGCCTGATCGTGGGTGACGTAGATGATCGTCGTGTCCAGTTCGCGGTGCAGCCGCTGGAGTTCCGTCCGCATGTGGACGCGCAGTTTCGCGTCTAAGTTCGCCAGCGGCTCGTCCATCAGGAAGACGTCCGGGTTGCGCACGATCGCCCGAGCGATCGCGACCCGCTGTCGCTGGCCGCCCGATAACTCGTCGGGCATCCGATCTAACATCCCCTCGAGTTGCACGACGCTGGCGGCCTCCTCGACGCGGCGGCGGATCTCCTCGTCGTCGTACTTCCGGAGGCGCAACCCGAACGAGATGTTCTCGTAGACGTCCATGTGAGGAAACAGCGCGATGTTCTGGAAGACCATCGCGACGCCCCGGTCTTTAGGGGCGAGGTTCGTCACGTCGTCGTCGCCGATGTAGATGCGGCCCTCGGTGGGCTGGGTCAATCCGGCGACGGTCTCCATCGTTGTCGACTTTCCACAGCCGGAGGGGCCGACGAAGGTGACGAACTCGCCGTCTTCGATTACCATGCTCACGTCGTCGACCGCAGTGATGTTTTCGTAGCGTTTCGTCACGTTCTCGAGTCGTACTCGTGCCATTGTTTCACTCCTTGAGCGCGCCCGCGGTGAGTCCGCTGACGATCTTTTCCTGTGCGATGACCACGAGGATCGTGACGGGGATCACCCCGATGATGCTCGCCGCGGCCATGAGGTTGTACAACACCTGATACTGTCCCTGATAGGCGAGGATGCCGTCGAGGAGCGGGGCCCAGTTCTCGGGCTGGCCGTCCGTCATCAGAAACGAGAAGAAGAATTCGTTGTAGACCGCGATGAAGGTCAACACGCCCGCGGTCGCGACGCCGGGAGCCGATAGCGGGATGATGACCCGGAACAGCGCGCCCAGCCGGGTCGTCCCCTCGACTCGAGCCGCGTCTTCGAGTCCGTCGGGGATCTGGGCGTAGAACGTCGTGAGGATGAAGATCGCCAGCGGCATGAAGATCGCCGACAGCGGCGTCACCAGCGCGAAGGGCGTATTGTAGAGAGTGCCGTCGCCCGTGATCGGCCGTAGGATCGCAAAGGAGGTGTTAAAGAGATCGTTCAGCGGGATGAAAAAGGCCGCCGGCGGGAAAAACGAGATGATCAGCACCAGTAGCATCAGCGGCGTCCGGCCGGGGAACTCGAGGCGGCCGAAGGCATAGCCGGCGAGGCTGGCGACGACCAGCACGACGACCGTCGAGGCGAGCGCGATCACGAAGCTGTTGAACATGTAGACGTGGAAGGGAATGACCTGAAACACCTCGATGAACGCGCCCGGATTGAAGCCGTTGGGCGTGAAGACGATGTTCTCGAGTTGTCCCTCCGGCGTCAGCGCGACCATCAAGAGCCAGTAGAAGGGAAACAGCGTGGTAAAGAGAAAGAAGATCGCGGCGACGTAGAACAGCGCGCGGTAGACTCGGCCGGGGTTGGAGATCGAGTCCGAAACCCACTGCTGGAGCGGTCCCCGGTCGAGTTCCGCTTCTTGGTCGTCGGTGAGGACCGCACCGCCGTCCGGCCGGTGGGCGGTCGGCTGAGGCGCGGTTGTCTTGCCGCGTGGGGCCGCGCGTTCGGTTCGGTCGCTCGTCGGTTCGGCTTCGGTCTCCGTGGGGTCGGTATCGTCGGTCATCAGGTGACACCTCCTTCGGTATCGCGGAAGAGAACGAGGTACAGCGCGATGATCAGGCCGATCACGAGCGCCGTCGAGAAGGCGACCGCGGCCGCGGTCGCGTAGATGCGGGTCCCGCCGAACATCGCCTCGACGACGAGACAGCTCAGCGACGGAACGGTCGTACAGCCGGCGGTCGACTCGATCAGCCCGAAGACCCGCATCGCGTCCATGGTTCGGAACAGCATCGCGACCAGCAACGCCGGCATCACGAGCGGCAGCGTGATCAGCTTGAACCGCTGCCACGGCGACGCGCCGGCCACGCGCGCGACGTCGTACAGGCTCCGATCGACGCTCTGGAGCCCCGCGAGGATCAGCAAGGCCATGAACGCCGACGACTTCCAGATGTCGGCCACGAGGATGATGATGAAGGCGTCCTGGCTGTTGGCCAGCGGCGTCCCGCTGAAGATCCCCAGACTCTGCATCAGGTCCGAGCCGAAACCGACCGTCGGCTGGAACAGCAGGAAGAAGATCATCCCCTGGATGACGATCGGCACGGCCCACGGGAGGATGATCGCCACGCGGACCCAGCGCCGCCCCGTGAACTCCTGGTCGAGCACGTAGGCCTGGCCGAAGCCGATCACCGTCTCGAGGGTGACGCTGACGATCGCGAACGCGAGCGTGACGAACAGCGCCTGCTGGAAGAACGGCGTGCCGAGTTCGACGAATGGGAACGACGATGACAGCCCCACGTCGAGGAACTGGCGGGCCAACCGCGCGTTCCCGGTGAGGATATCGACGTAGTTCCCGAGGCCGACGAACTGCCCCAGTGGATCCAATCCTCGCGTCTGGTTGGCTCGTAGCGACATAACGAACGTCCGGATCATCGGGTAGAACGCGATCAGCGTCAGCAAGGCGAAAGCCGGCACCAACAGCAGGTACGCGTAGGCCGCTTCGCTCAGGTTCTCCATCCAGTTCATCACGGCGTTGCCGGTCCGCTCGCGGTCCCGACCGCGTCCGGTCTCGCCGCCGGTCACCGTCCCGCCGTCGGTCAGCGCGCCGTCGGCGGCCGTCGGTTCACTGTCCGTTGCCGTCCCGTCGCCGGTCGCCGTCTCGTCGCCGGTTTTAGTTACCATTTCGCACCTCCGATTCGCTCTGCTCGAGTTCGTTCGCGAGATCGTTCATCGCCGCTTCGGGCGGTTGCGCGCCGCGATACGCCGCGTTCACGGCCTGGAAGATGAGCGCGGACTGTTCCGGCCAGAGGTCGGTCGCCGGCCGCGGGATCGCGTTCTCGCTGGCCGACTGGACCACGTCGGCGTAACGAGCGACGGGACCGACGTCGTCGGGACTGGCCTCCGCGACTAGATCGAGGTTCGGCGGGAGAAAGCCGCCGAGTCGGAAGACGGTGAGCATGACCTCCCTGTTGGCGAACGCCTCGAGGACCTGCAGCGCCTCCTCCTGGCGGTTCGAGAACGGGCTCACGGCGAGGTTCCAGCCGCCAAGCGCCGCGGCGGTGCCGCCGACATCCTGATACTGGGCCTCCTGTCTGGAGACCGCGTACGGCCGGGTCATCACGCCGAGGCTCTCGCCGAATGCCTCTTCGGTGCCCGTCTCTGCGATGGCGTACGACCAGTTGCGATTCGAGACCGCGTCTCCGTCGGCGAACGGAGCGAGCGACTGCTGTTCGGTCCACTGGACGATCGCCGACGGACAGATCTGGGGGTAGCCGTCCATGGTGTTTTCCGTCTCGCCCTCGATGAACGAGCGCATCATCCGGATCGCGTCGATGACTCGCTTGCCGTCGACGGTGATCGGCCGGTCGCCGGCGGTAAACAGGTTGTTTACTCCGCCGAAGTACGCCCCGCCCCAGGTCGTCATTACCTCGTTGAACGTACAACAGGAGAGCCCCTCGTAGGCGGCCGCCTGCGTCGTGAGTCCGTAGGAGAGCCCCGCCTGCTCTCGCGCGTCGCGGACCGCGTTCGCGAACGTCTCCCAGCGCGGCGGATTCGTCCCCCAGCCGCTCGTGTCGTAACCGGCGTCCTCGATGAAGTCCCGTCGGTAGAGGGTAAAGCCGAGGTCCGGAAACAGGGGCAGGGCGTGGAGATCTCCGGTTTGTGGATGACGCGCCGTCTCGAGGATCGCCTCGAGGTAGTTGTCGTTGACGTACCGGAGGGTGTCTTCCGGGAACCGTTCGGTCAGGTTGACCGTCTGCTTCCGGAGGATGAACGGGACCGTCCAGCCGCTGTCCATCATGTGGATGTCCGGCGGGGCGCGTCCCGCCTCGAGCGCCGATTGGGTGGTCTGCATCCGCTGGGCGGAGTTACTGACGACGGTCTGGACCTCGACGCGAATGTCTTCGTCGAGGCCGGCGTCCCAGAGCGCCTGCTGGATCGACGGGCCGTCGCCCTCGCTGTGCATGATCCCCGCGACGTCGGAGGCGGCGGTCATCACCACCGTTCCCGGTTTCCGACCTCGACCGAGACAGCCGGTGACGGCGACGGCTCCGGCGGCGGCCGACACTGATGCGGTCTTCAGGAACGATCGACGCCGTAGGCGGGATCGGTCCAGATGACCGGCGGTAGCACGTCCCATGACCAGTGATCGGTCCACGGTATGGGACTTAGTTGTTAGTAATAAATATTGTAATAAAGGATGACTGTCGAGATTCCGTGTCAGTTACGGTGGGATTGTGATCGGGCGAACGATCGCTGGTCGCCGCCGTCGATGTCGCGGTCGGCGATGTCGAGTCATAACCGCCTATTGCGACCGCCCAGCGACAGGTGCCAGCTAACGACCCGCGGCCAACGGCGGAACGGGGTTCGGACGGCACGTGCTCACCAGCTCCACCATGGCATCGACGACCGAGCGTTCGATCGTTCAGTCGTCCTCGAGCACCGGCGGTTCGTTCCGACCGATGTGGATCTCGTGGGCCTCGACGTCCTCCAGAGCGGCGACGCGGCCGCCGACGGAGAGCTCTTCTCCCTCCGCGGTTTCGATCGTGAGGCTGGCGACCTCTTCGCTGACCTCGAAGGAGACGTCGAGGATGCGCCCGCGGACGACCCGCTGGCCCCCGACCTCGACGTCCCGGCCCTCGATGGTGGCGTAGAACTCGCCGCCCTCGTCGAGAAGATCTTTCACGCAGCGGCGGATAGAGGCGTATTTCCGGGGGTACGACTGTGCGGTATCGTCCTCACCGAGAACTCGCTCGGCGGTCGTCCAGAGGACGGTCCCGAAGAACCCGGAGATGAGAAAACCAAGTGACGATCGATTGAAGATGACGCCGTATCGGTCCTGATCGTCGCGCAGGGCGTCCTGCGTCGCGTAGACCGAGTAGTTGCCGTCGGCGACGGCGATGACCGGCGTCGTGATCCCCCGCCGGGCGCGGGCAGTCGAGGCGATCTCCCCGTAGGCGAACTCGGCAGGATCGGGGGCTTCACTCGCCGGAGTCACGATCAGGTCGACGCTCACGCCGGCCTCGACGGCCGCGCGGAGTTCCGCTTCGAACCGGGTCAGCAGATCAGGCGTCAGCGAGAGCGAGAGTTCGAACTCCGCATCGTCGATGACCTCCTCTAAGTAGCGCAGGATTGTCGACCGCGATTTCACGAGGGAGACGGCCTCGGTATCGCGGGCCGGCGCGGTGTAACGAGCCTCGAGTTCCTGGATCATCTGTTCGAACGAGCTCTGGACGTCGCCGAAGGCCTCCGAGGGATCGATCGCGACGACCTTCATCGGACGAGATTCGCGCAACTCGACCAGATTTCGGTCGCTGAGGCTGCGAACGGTGTCGTATACCCGCGGCTGGGGAATCTCAGTTCGGTCCGCGATCTCGCTCGCCGTGAGCTGGCCCTGCTCGAGGACGGTGAGGTAGGCGTCGATCTCGTATTCGCCGAGATTGAATCGCTCACCGACGCGCTCGACCGTCGAGCGCAGTTCGTCTGGTGCCATACACTGCCCTACGATCCCAGCGACTAAATGATTTATTATACATCGAGTAGCACGCATTTTCGAAATCGGGTTAGTAGCCGGTCGCTCCACGGAGCGGGGGTCAGAACGCTTAACCACAGTGGGCCGGAGTGTGTTGGCATGCGCGGGGTCTCGCAGGCCGACAAGAGCGCTACTCAGCGCGTTGCGGCCGAGTGGATTCAGGACATGCCCTCCAGAGATGTACTGCTCGAGCGCACTGCGGCCGAGTGGATTCAGCAGAGATTCCCCGGAAACGTACCGCTCGACGTGGTCAAAGCTGCGCTCGCGCTCATCGTCCTCGCCGCCGGCTGGTACCTCTCGCAACTCGTCGTCCGGCTCGTCGGGCGGGCGGTGGCACGTCGGATCGAGCGGCCGAGCGTCACCCGGACCGTGCTACGCGGTGTCAGGCTCACCGTGCTCCTCTGGGCGGCCACCGTCGCCGCCGGCATCGTCGGCGTCGGTGACACCCAGATCCTCCTGTCGGTGACCGTCATCTCGGCCGTGATCGCGATCGTCCTCGCACCGCTGGTCGGTAGCCTGATCAACGGTCTCTACGTGCTCGCCGACCGTCCCTACGAGATCGGCGATATGATCGAAGTTACCGACGCCGGCCACCGCGGCTTCGTCGAGGACATCACGATCCGCTACACCAAGATCTTCACCCTCCAGAACTCCTTTATCGTCATCCCGAACTCCGAGATTCACGCGCGCGACGTCATCAATTACTCCGCGGAGGACGAGCGCACGCGCATCTCGGTCGGCTTCGGGATCACCTACGAGTGCGATCTTGAGGCGGCTTGCCAGGCCGCAGAACGGGCCGCTCGAGGCGTCGACGACGTCATTTCCGGCGGCCCGGACATCCGAATTGGCAGCGCCCGATACGCCGCGGCACCGAACTGCATCATCCGGGAGTACGGCGATCACGGTATCATCCTCGATCTCTACTTCTGGATGAAACACCCATACAAGCAGGCCGTCGTCCGATCGGCGGTCCAGCGAGCGATCGGCGAGCGCTTCGCGGACCTCGACGTGGAGTTCGCCTACCCACACCACCACCACGTCTTCGACGAGACCAGTGGCGTCGCGCGACTGGCCGTCGACGATTCCGGCTTCGAACGGACGACCGCGGACGCCGCTGCCGACCCGTCCGATCCCGCGGAACCGAGCGAGCCGGGCGAAAGTCCCGCCGATCCGGCGGATCAGTGACGACTCGCGTCGGTCGGCTACGCGGCTCACAGACGACTCGCTTGCAGACCGTTGTACGGTGAGTACTCGTTCCGTTCTCGTCGGCCGGATCAGCAGGGTGATTTATACCAGCCCCGGTCTAATTCGAAACTCAGTCGACAGATGTACGACGACATCCTCATTCCCACCGACGGAAGCGACACGATCTCCGAGACCCTCGCCCACGGGCTGCCGATCGCCGCGAACGACGACGCGACGGTCCACACGCTGTACGTCGTCGACAGCCGCGTCACCGCCGCTGCCGGCGAGGGGACCAGCACCGACCTCGAGCGATCGCTCCGAGACGAAGGCCAGCAGGCGGTCGCCGACGTCGAAGAGCGAGCGACGGCCGACGGCCTCGAGACCGTCGGTGAGGTGCAGACGGGGACACCGGCCAAGACGATCCTCGAGTACGCGGACGAGCAGGGGATCGACCTGATCGTTATCGGGACGCGAGGCAAGAGTCCGCGAGAGAAGGTGACGTCGCTGGGCAGCGTCTCGGAACGGGTGGTAGACAATGCTTCGATCCCCGTACTTGTCGTCCGCAACGCGGGCGAGGCCGAGTAACGACGCCCAGTACCGGTGACCGTCGGGACCGATCAGCGCCGCTGGTCGAGCGGTCCGTTCTCATGCGTCGGTCCGTCAGACTACACCTGTGCGCCTTCGACGGTGATGACCTCGCAGTCGAGGTGGCTCCGCAGGTAGCGGTCGATGTCCGGATTGTCGGTAAACCGCTGGAAGATTCGTCGAAGCCGACTCGCCTGTTTGCTTCCGATGACGACCGCGTCGGCTCCCTCTGCGGCGACTTCGTCCAGGATCGACTCCTCGACCAGAAACCCCGTTCGGACGACGTACCGGGCGCTCTCGAGCGGTCCGAACGCGCGCTCGACGGCGTTTTTCAGATCGATTCGGGTCACTTTCTTCCCGTTTTGATAGAGGTCGACGTGCAAGACGGTCAGCGACGCGTCCCGCTCGCGGGCGACCTCGATCGCCTGCTCGAGCGTTCGTCTCGAGTGTTTTGACAACGGATAACGAACGGGAACCACGACCAGCGACATTAGACGACCGAACGATTTCCGCCCGGGTAAACCTTTCAGTACGGACAGTCCTCATTGCGAACCTATCTCATACAGGTGCCGACGGCCCTCGGTGCCGCCGACGGTCGATCGGTCGCTCGCGGCGGCGAAACCGACGCGGAAAGACAGTCATTTACCGCGAGCACCGGTAGGGATGGACATGCAAACCTGGTCGACCGACGACGGCGACACCGTCTACATTTCGGAGACGGACGGCGACACGGGATCGAAGGGACCGTTTCTGGTCTCCTACGAATCGCCCGACCGAGAGCGACGGTACGGCTGGTTCTGTACGAACTGTGAGAGCCTCGATAACGCAATGGACGCGATGGGCCGGATCAAGTGCAACCGGTGTGGGAACTTTCGCAAGCCGACCGAGTGGGACGCCGCCCACGAGTGAGCCGTGTTGGATCGGCCGGCACGCGATAAGACGGCTAGCGGAGGCTACAAACGGGTAATAGCGGTTTACCGATCGAAACGTTCTCTCGGTAGGACGCGGCTACACCGAGTCATGGAATCAGTCACGGACTAGCGGGCCGTGGCCGCTTTTTCTGGGTACGTACTAACGTTTATGGTGGATGCCGACATAGGTGGTAGTGAATGGGTCCTGTTAACATGCGACTCGTCGAGCAGGCCAGGTCGATCTTCGCAGAGTTGGGGTACACCGTCGAAGGCAACGGCCCCGAGTTTCGCGCCGAGCGGGCGTGGAAAGTCGTCCACGTGAACACCGTACTCGAGACGGGCGAGCTTCCGTCACCGTCGTCGGGTCAGTTCCACTGCTTCGTTGCTGAACCCGACGACGCGGACGAACTCGAGCGCCGACTCGAGAACGCCGAGCCAAACTACGAGTGGGCGATCATCGTCGTCGACGGGGAAGACTATCAGGTCGAGCGAGCACCTCCAGGACCGCGAGCAACGGCGTAACGGAGTGGCAAAAAGCGGTATCGGGTTATTTTTCGAGCGCGTTGCGCGTCGCAGTCACGCCCGCGCCGGGATCGACGGCCGCACCCATCGACTCGAGGACGTCGCCCAGCGCCGTCACGACGTAGATCACGTTCTCGGGTCGCGCGGAGTGACCCATGCAGCCGATCCGGAAGATCTCGCCGGCCAGATCGCCGAGGCCGCCGGCGATCTCGAGGTCGTATTGCTCGATCAGGGCGTCACAGACCTCGCCGTCGTCGATCCCGTCGGGGACGCGGACGGCGTTCAGACTCGGCAGCCAGTACTCATCAGGGGCGTTCATCTCGAGGCCCATCGCCTCGACGCCGGCTTTCAGCGCGCCGGCCAGCCGCTCGTGGCGGTCCCACCGTTCTTCGATGCCCTCCTCGGCGACCAGGCGCAGGGCCTCCCGGAGCGCATAGACGTTCGTGATCGGCGCGGTGTGGTGGTACGAGCGGTCGTCGCCCCAGTAGCCCTCGAGCAGGGAGAGATCGAGGTACCACGAGCGCGGTTCTGCTTCGCGCGAGAGGACCTTGTCCATGGCCTCGTCCGAAAGCGTCAGCGGGCTCGCACCCGGTGGACAGGAGAGACACTTCTGCGGCCCCGAGTACGCGACGTCGATGTCCCACTCGTCGACGCGGAGTTCGACGCCGCCCAGCGAGGTGACGCTGTCGGCGATCACGAGCGCGTCGTGGTCGTGGGCCGCGGCGGTGAGTTCGGGCACGTCGGGCTGTCGGACGCCGGTGCTCGTCTCGGCGTGAACGAACCCGAAGACGTCGGGATCGTGTTCGGCCAGCGCGTCCGCGACATCATCGGGCTCGAGGGGCTCGCCCCACGGTGCGTCGACTTCGACGACCTCGCCGCCTGCACGTTCCGCCATCGAGGCCATCCGGCCGCCGAAGTAGCCGTTCGTCGGGACGAGCATCGTGTCACCGGGCTCGACGACGTTGCCGATCGCGGCCTCCATCGCGGCGGAACCGGTCCCCGAGACCGGGATGGTCCACTGGTTGTCCGTCCGGAACGTGTACCGCAACAGTTCTTGGACGTCGTCCATGATCTCGATGAACGACGGATCGAGGTGGCCGACGAGGGGCGTACTCATCGCCCGGAGGACGCGCGGGTTCACGTCGCTCGGTCCCGGTCCCATCAGCGTTCGATCCGGCGGTGTGAGTTCGCCAACGTCCGGCGCTCGAGCCGTCTCGGTCGGCGGTTCCTGAGCCATGGGCGTGTGCTCACTTGCCACCCGCAAAGATGTACCGACAGCGGCGAACCACCCACGGCCCATCGGGCTCGGCGGCCGATCGTCTCGGATTCGAACGACGGCTGTGGGACTAGTGGTGGTCGTTGCTACCTGCTCACACACCTGCGAGTAGCTTAAGACGCCGACTCTCGTACTCGACCTGTCGTGTTCATCGGTCACGCCCTCTTCGCGTTCGCCGTCGCGGCGCTGGTCGCCGAGCGACGCGGCTGGAACGCCCATCGGGCGCTCCTCGTCGGCGTCATCGCGGGCCTGTTCGCCGCGATTCCTGATATCGACGTGGCGTACGCCGTTGTCGGTCTCGCGGACGCCGCGAGCGGATCGGTCGGCGCACCGACGGCGTTCTGGAACGCGAGCCGCGCCGTCCACCGTTCGGTCACGCACTCGCTGGTCGTCGGCGCGGTCGCAGCGCCGGCGTTCGGACTGGCGGCCGTCCGCGCCCGTAACGAGCGTGCACAGCTCGCTCGAGGACTCGCCGGCGGACTCCTTGCAGCGCTCGTGGTCGTCGCGTTCGTCGCCGGTGGGTCGCTGGCTGCGCTCGTCACGGTGTTGTTCGTCGGCAGCGGCGTCGCCGTCGCACGCGTGACTGCCAAGTGGACGACCCTCCCAGCGTCGACGGTCGGCATCGCGGCGCTCTGGGGTCTCTGGTCGCACCCGTGGGGCGACCTCGTCACCGGCTCACCACCCGATCTGCTCTTTCCCATCGGCCCGCCGGTCCTCGAGTCGCGCATTGTCCTCCACCCGGATCCGACGCTGCACTTGCTCGGCGCGTTCGCGATCGAACTCGCCGCCATCGCGTTCGCGCTCGTGGCGATCTGCCGACTCACCGATCGATCGATCCTCGGCTCCGTCGACCGGCGGGCCGCCGTCGGTGCGGCCTACGGGATCGCCGCGCTCGCCGTGACGCCGCCGACGCTCGAGGTCTCCTACCACTTCGTCTTCTCCATCCTCGGCGTCGGGCTCGTCTGCGGGGCCGTTCGCGGCGCGCCATCGTCGGGGTTCGGCCGTCTCTGGTACGCGACGCCGTCGGCCGACGCGGTTCTCGAGGCTGCGGTGACGGCCGTGACCGCGGTGACGGTCGCACTCGCCGCGTACGCGGCCATCTACCTACTGCTCGTCGTTCCCACGTAAACGGCCTCGACGGGGACATCGAGGGCCATCGTGGGCCATCGCAGCGACGTTTCAACCAGCGACGACATACGTTTTTGTGAGAACAGTTAGTACGAACCACTGTGTCAGAGACTACGCTCGAGGGGCTGATTACCGACGGCCGCACTAACGCGGTGGTCGCGTGGGTGCTGACCACCGCGATCGGCATGATCGGCCTCGTCGAACTGCTAACGGGCGGCGTTCTGTGGGCGACGTTCGCGACGACGCTCGTGGCGTTGGCGGTGCTTCCGCCGGTCACCTTCCGCTCGCCGCAGGCGATGCTTCCCTGGGAGGTGCTGCTATTGGCCGCGCTCCCGGTCCTGGGGATGGCGATCGGTGCCGACCGATTGACCGGCCACTTCGCCGCGTACCTGTCGGTCGCGGCCATCGCGCTCGTCCTCGCCGTCGAACTCCAGTCGTTCACGCCCGTGCGGATGACGGCCGGCTTCGCCGTCGTCCTCGTCGTCGTCGGAACGATGGCCGCGGCGGGACTATGGGCGGTACTCCGGTGGAGCGCGTGGAAAACGCTCGGCGTGCCGTTCACGGCCGACCACGATGCGGTGATGTGGGAGTTCGTCTACTCCGCCGTTGCCGGCATCGGTGCAGGGACCATCTTCGAACTCTACTTCAGACGCCTCGCATCGCCCGGCCAGCGGCTGCCCGAGGAGGTCACACTGACCGCGGAGGTGGACGATGCGCGGTCGCGATAGCCAGCTCGCCTCCCCGCAGCGCCAGCGTCAGCTCACCTATCTCATGGAGCTCGGTCTGGTCGGCATGCTGTTCGTCGGTGTCGACCGCGGTAACGGCGGAATCGTGATCAACACCGGCGTTGCGCTGGCCGTCACCCAGCTTCCCCCGCTCCTCGAGCGCGACTACGAGATTCCGATGGACCCGCGACTCACGCTGTGGATCACCACCGCCGTCTTCCTCCACGCGTTCGGTACCGTTGGACTGCCGGGGTCGACACGCACTCTCTACACCGATATCTGGTGGTGGGACCACATGACCCACGCGCTGTCGGCATCGCTGGTCGCCGGTGTGGGGTACGCCACCGTCCGCGCGTTCGATGAACACGCCGAGGGGGTCCACCTCCCGCCGAAATTCATCTCGGTGTTTATCCTGCTGTTCGTCATCGCCTTCGGCGTCCTCTGGGAAATCCTCGAGTTCGCCATCTCGCTGTCGGCCGAGGCGCTGGGAACGCGGCCCGTCCTCACGCAGTATGGCCTCGGCGATACGATGCTCGACTTCATCTTCAATTCCATCGGTGCGATCGTCGTCGCGATATGGGGCGGAGCTTATCTCACCGACGTCTCGGGAGCGATCCGCAGACGCCTCGAGTCGCGGGCCGACTGATTTGCCGCGTTCAGCGGACCAGTGCCAGTCGGGTCAATACAGTAACAAATTTCATGTATCAGATGTTCGGTCCCCCTATGGCCGCCAGACCGACCACGCTTCAGCTACGAATGGTCGCTGTCCTCTTCGGACTCTTGTTCGTCACGGCCATGTTACTCGTCGGCGTCTGGGCCGTCTTCTACGGCGTGCTTTCGCTTTTCGGAATCGGATTCGCCACCCGGATCGCGATCGTGAGTACCGCCGTCACGCTGCTGGCTATCGGCTGGCTCGAGTACAGACAGCTCGAGACGATCGGGCGACTCGCTGACGCCCACCCGGTCGACCGAGAGACGGCCCCGGAGCTCTACCGGACGACGACGCGCGTCGCCGCGCAACTCGACGTGCCCGTACCGACGATCGCCGTCTCGGAGCGCGATGCGCCCGAAGCCCTGGCCGTCGGATTCCACCCTGATTCGGTTTCCCTCATCCTCTCGCTTGGCACGATCAACGCGCTCGACGATCGCGAACTCGAGTCGGTGATCGCACACGAACTCGCCCACGTGAAAAACCGGGATGCGATGGTCGTGACGATCGTTTCACTGCCGGTCGTCCTCGCTGATGGGCTCCGATCGCGGATCGAACGGCTGGACGATCCGGGACCGCTTGGGATCGTTACCCTCCCACTCGGCATCTTGTCGAGCGTGGTATGGGTTGTCGGGCGAACGCTCACCGCCCGCTTCTCTCGCGCCAGAGAACGAGCGGCCGATCGAGCGGCCGCGGCGGTGACCGGTTCGCCCGCCGCCCTCGCCAGCGCGCTCGAGCAACTCGATCGGGAAATCGCCGACACGCCGACTCGCGATCTTCGCGAAGCGTCGGGGGTCTCTTCGCTGTCGGTACTCCCGCTCGAACCGAAGGCACTCGAGAAGATCATGCTCGGACCCGAGGGCGATATCGAGCCTTCCTACTGGTGGCTCAGGACACGGTTCCACCGCCTCAAGCGGTATCTCTTCGACACGCACCCGCCGACGGTGGACCGAATCGAATCGCTGGCGGCACTCGAACGCGACGGATAGCCGGCCGCTGTCGGTGCAACCGACGGCCAGTTTTACGTCGCCGTGTGGCGTAGTGCATCCGGCCATGGTCTTCAAGAAAATCACGCTCATCGGTACCAGCCCCGAGAGCTTCGATGCCGCCGCCGACGACGCCATCGACCGCGCCGAAGCGACCCTCGAGAACGTCCACTGGATCGAGGTCGACGAACTCGGCGTCGAGATCGCCAGCGCCGAGGATCGCGAGTACCAGGCCGAAGTCACCGTCGCATTCGAACTCGAGGAGTAAGCTGACCGCGACGCCCGCGGCTCTCACGGCCGTCTCGCTTTTCCGATCGGACCGTCGAATAGCCCCGCTATCGGCGCGAAAGCAGGAGAACGCAAGCGCGGTACGAGACGGTGCCGGACGACCGGACGGTGGTTACGTTCGGAACGATTCGCCACAGCCGCACTCGCTGACGACGTTCGGGTTGTCCACGTGGAACCCTTCGGACTGCAGCCCGTTCTCGTAGTCGAGGACGCTCCCCTCGATGTATTTCAGGCTCGCCGGATCGACGAACACGCGCAGCTCGTGGTGTTCGTAGATCGTGTCGTCCTCGTCCGGCGCATCGTCGAATCGCATGCCATAGGAGAGGCCGGCACAGCCGCCCTGCTGGACGAACAGGCGGAGACCGGCTTCCCCCGCGTCGAGACCCTCGCCCTCGAGCAAGGAGAGTGCCTGTTCGGCCGCGTCCTCGGTCACCTCAATCTCCGGTCGTGCGTCGGCCGATCCGCCGTCCATACTGTCCGTGCTCATACGAGCACCTTTCGGCGCGACGGTGTTAACTGTGACGCCATTCGAACACGGACGGGTCAGCCGAAGTCGGGACGTTCCGTTTCGGTAGCCGATCCCGGTCGTTAGCAGTTCGATCGCCGCCGGAACGATCGGTAGTAGGTCCCGAACTGTCGCTCGTCGTTTCGCGAGAGCTCGATGTCGTGTTCCGCCAGCAACTCGAGCATCCGTTCTAACTCACAGCCGTACCACATCGAGAGGAGCCGCACGTTCTTCTGTGCGTAGTCGTAGTTGCGCTCGAGGACACGCCCGTCCGTCGGATCGACACGCGGTTCCATCTCGTCTCTCCTTCCGTCCTCCAGCTACGTAAAACCAGTTTACGGTTCGATAACGTATGACCGCCGCCGAACAATATGATATTACCGTCCGCTATGGATCATCCTCCTCGTCGAGTCGGCAGCGAACGCTCTCGGCGTGGGCCTCGAGTCCCTCGGCGTCGGCGAGGGTTGTGATCGTCTCGCCTAAGTCGGCCAATCCTTTGCTCGAGAGGCGCTGGACCGTCGTCGACCGGAGGAACGTCTCGACGGAGAGTCCGCCGGTTACACGCGCGCCGCCGTTGGTCGGCAGGACGTGGTTGGTACCGCTGGCGTAGTCCCCGGCCGCGACGGGGGTGTTCGGCCCGAGGAAGACGCTGCCCGCGCTGTCGATTCGGTCGACGATCGATTCGTCGTCACCGGCGATGACCGAGAGGTGCTCGGGGGCGTACTCCTCCGTAAAGAGGATGGCCTCGCTCATCGAGCGGGCAAGCAGGACCCCGCTTGCGTCGTTTGCAAGCGCATCGCGGATCACGTCTTCGCGCTCGCGTTCGCTCGCCTGCTCGTCGACCGCGTCGGCCACGGCGTCGGCGGTCGCTTCGTCGTCGGTGACGGCGACGACCGAGGCGTTGGGGTCGTGTTCGGCCTGTGCGACGAGTTCGGCGGCGACCAGTTCGGGGGCTGCGCTCCCGTCGGCGACCACGACGACCTCGCTCGGCCCCGCGAGGAAGTCGATTTCGACGTCGCCGCGGACCGCGGCCTTGGCCGCGGTCACCCACTTGTTCCCCGGGCCGACGATCTTCTGGACGCGGTCGATCGTCTCCGTCCCGTAGGCCAGCCCCGCGATCGCCTGCGCGCCGCCGACGCTGTAGACGACGTCCGCGCCCGCGGCGTCGATGGCCGCCAGCGTGACGGGATTTAACTCCTCGGCCGGCGGCGTGACGACCGCGACGTGCTCGACGCCGGCGACGACCGCCGGGACGATCCCCATGATCGCACTCGAGGGGTAGGCCGCCGAGCCGCCGGGGACGTAGACGCCGACGCGCTCGAGGGGCCGAAAGCGCCGCCCCAACGTGCGCCCGTCGCCGAACTCACGCCGCCAGTCCTCCGGACGTTGAGCCTCGTGGAACTCGCGGACGTTCGCCACAGCGGTCTCGATTGCTTCCCGGATCTCGTCGTCTATCTCGTCGGAGGCCCGTTCGCAGGCGTCGGTAATTTCTATGTTGCCGAGTTCGACGCCGTCGAAGTCGCTCGTAAAGTCGCGGACGGCGACGTCGCCCTCCTCGCGGACCCGGTCGACGATCCCGCGAACGTCATCCTCGACGGCCTCGATGCCGGCGTCGCGTTCGAAGAAGGCCGTGCGGTCGGTCGGCCCAAGGTCGGCGATCGCCTGCACGTCGATTGTCATGACTTCGGATTCGAGCGGCGGGCGAAAAACGGTTTCCTTCCAGGTGGGTTCAGGCGTCCGGGTTCTCCACGTTCCAGATCCCCACTGCGTCGAGCGTCGCCCTGACGAACAGATAGACGAGGAGGCCGAAACCGACGAGCGCGAACGGTGCCTGCAGGAGGTTCGAAATCCCGACCTCGAGGAAGATCCGACTGAGCCCGCGAACGACGAAGCTCACGATCACCAGTCCGAACGCGATGAGCGCGAGTTTGACGAATCCCGATCGGTCCATATCTCCTCCTACGGGCACTATCGCTAAACGATGTCGGTTGTTCCCATCGCTTCCCGCGTCTGCGTCGACGGCTCGAGTTCCGCGTCTCTCTCGAGTGCCGTCACTGTACGTCGGCGCTTGCGGCGCGGCCGATGGCGTAGACGGCCACCGACCCGAACGTCAGCGCGAGTCCGACGAGGACGGCCAGCGCGGGGACGAGCGTGTTCCACATCCCCTCGAACCGCGTGATCTCGATGACCGTCATCGTATCCTCCCCGAGCATCACCGCGCGAGCAGCATCGACGCCGTAGGTGATCGGGTTAAACGTCGCGACCGTCTGGATCCACTCCGGCAGCGCCGGCAGCGGCAGGAACGCACTCGAGACGAATAGCAGGGGCAGTTGCAACAGGTTTGCCCCGATGATCGTCGACTCCTCGTCTCGAGTCACGACCGCTAACACATTCGAGAACGCGGTGAACCAGACCGAGAAGATGACGCAGATGCCCGCGATCGCAACAGCGCCCGCCAGTCCCGTCTCGATCTCGGCGCCGAGCAGGACACCAAGTCCTAGCACGATCGTCACCTGAGCGACGATGCGGACGACCTCGGCCAGCGTCTTCCCCAGGAAAACGGCGGTCCGGTTCATCGGGCTGACCAGAATCTTCTCGAACATGCCAGTCTCGATGTCGTTGACCAGTCCGATACCCGAGGTCGCGGCCGCGACCAGCGCCACCTGGATCACGATCGCCGGGACGAGGTACGTTTCGTAGGTGATTCCCGGCAATGCACCCGTCGCTACGCCGCCGAACACCTGCGTGAACAACACGAGGAAGATGATCGGCTGAACCAGCGAGACGACGAGGACGAACGGGTTTCGGACGGATTTGATCGTCCACCGGACGAACGTGACTCGCACGTCGCTCGCGAATCCACCGCCGTGGCGGTCAACGTTCGGCGTACTCATCGGTCTCTCCCCGTTCGGCCGGTTTCGTTTCCGTCGCCATCGGTGTCACCACCGTCGCCGATCGGCTCCGACCGCGTGGTGTCGGCCGCCGTCGGCTCTCCTTCGGCACCTCCCGTCATGTCTGGGGTCTCGTCGGTCACGGCGAGGAATACGTCGTCGAGCGTCGGCGCCCGAACGTCGAACCCGACCACGTCGATGCCGGCGTCACGGAGCGCCACCAATAGATCTGTTCCGCGCGTCCGCGCGTCGCGAGCGGTCACTTCGATTCCCGACTCCGTCCGCTCAACCGTCGCGCCTTCCGCGAACAGTTCCTCGTCGCGAGCGACCGTCGCCGCCCGATCACTCGCGTCGGGATCGGCCAATTCGACGCCGAGAATCTCGCCGCCGACGCGGCGTTTCAACCCGGCGGGCGACCCTTCGGCGACGACCCGCCCGCGCTGGATCACGGATAGCCGGTCGCACAGCTGATCTGCCTCCTCCAAGTACTGTGTCGTCAGCAAGACGGTCGTTCCCTCGTCGTTGATTCGACGGAAGTACTCCCAGAGGCGATTTCGCGCGGCCGGATCGAGCCCGGTCGTCGGCTCATCGAGGAACACCAGTTGCGGCCGGTGGACCAGCGCGGTCGCCGCGTCGAGGCGCTTTTTCATCCCGCCCGAGAAATCGTCGGCGACCTTGTCCGCCACGTCGGTCAGTTCGACGAGCTCGAGCAATTCGTCGATCCGGTCGGTCCGATCCGCTTTCGGCACTCCGTAGGCGTCACAGGCGAACCGGAGGTTCTCGTGGGCCGTCAGCTCAGGATCGATACTCGTCTCCTGGGCCATGTAACCGACCGTCGCGCGTACGCTGTGTGGGTCGGCGATCGCGTCGATCCCGTTGACCTCCACCGAGCCACCCGTCGGTCGCAACAGCGTCACCAGCGTCTTGATCACCGTCGTCTTCCCCGCGCCGTTCGGGCCGAGGAAACCGAAGAACTCCCCCTCGTCGACGAGCAGGTCGACGCCGCGAACCGCTTCGGTCCCGTCCGCGTACGTCACCGCCACGTTCCGGGCCTCGATTGCGTAGTCGGTCACAGTCGTCTTTAGGCGACCAGCGGGATATAGCTGCGAGTTCAAACCAGATTCATTCTTTCGCGATTCGAATCATCGGTGCTCGTCCCTCCTCGACCGATCTGCGGTCGCGTCTGGCCCGTGTGTACAAGTGGTCCCGGAACGGAGCCGGCTCCGGCCCGATCGGTTCGTACTCGAGACGGTCGCGGAGTACTCACACAGTCTCCCGGATCGGCCGGCGTTCGAACGCGAACACACCGTCGTCACGCACGCTCGTTCGCGATACTCCCACAGCTTGGCCGTCGTCTGTCGGAACCGATCGATGTACGCGACTCGTACCATCCCTTTCTCGGGCCCGAACCGGCTATCGATGACGTTTCGGTTCGTTCCGCTCTGCGAGAATACGCGGTCGCGCTCGTCCGGCACGGCAGGCGCTGTATAACTATTCCGCGTCCACCGCACCTCCGACTCATGTGGCCATGGGAACACGCGATTGTCGGCTACCTTGCCTATTCGGTGTGCTGTCACCTCGTCTTTCGCGACTCACCCAGCGGACTCGAGGCGTTCACCGTCGTGCTGGCGTCGACCCTTCCGGACCTGATCGACAAACCCCTCGCATGGGAGTTCGGTGTCTTCGACGCGGGGTACGCCATCGGCCACTCGGTGTTTTTCCTCGTCCCGCTCTCGATCACTGTCGGAACCGTCACGGCCATGGCCGGCCGTCCGCGGACCGGTCTCGCCTTCACCGTCGGCTCGTTGCTGCATCCCCCCGCCGATCTCCTCTACTCCTACGTTAGCCAGGGTATCGTCCAGTTCGAGCTCATGCTCTGGCCGGTCGAGACCGTCGCGGGACGCCCGCCCAGCCGAGGGTTCCTCGAGTCGTTCGAAACGCTGTTCGGACGCTATCTATCGACGCTCCTCGCAGGAGATGTCTCGACATACGTCTGGACTCAGTTCGGGCTAGCGGCGTTCGCCTTCTCGCTCTGGCTCTATGACGGCGCGCCGGTGCTCCGACAGTGCCTGCTCGGCGGTAAACGGCTCCTCTCGGAACTGAACGGCTCGCGATCGAATCGATGACCCATCTCGACCTCGAGTCCGAGAGCGACTTGAGCAGCCGTTGGCTCGTATCGATCCTCGGTCGGGGACTCGCCGGCGTCGCGTTTCTGACCTGCCGTCCCCACCTCAAAACCGATTGCCGTTACGATCTCGGCAACCGGCGGCAAGAACGATCCGTTCACCGCCCGGACCGACTTCGCTCGCGACCAGTACCGCCAGTAAGCAACGGTACGCGTAACGTGAGCGCGCTCGATCGTCTTCGAGATATTCCAGCCGCTACCCGATTACGCCAAGTGATGACTGTCTCCGGGATCGGCCCCGGTGATTCATATCGAGGGACGTATCGCTCGAGACTAAAGCGGTCGCGCGCCTCGAGGGCAGAGCCGGAATCTGGCCCTCCAGATCCTGATAGTGAACGAACGGCTGTGTCACTACCACTCTTTGGCGGAGAGTAATACTTCTTTTCCGGTCGCAGACCCCTCGCACAGTTGAATGCCAACGGTGGCCAATGCAGGGTCGAGACGACGCCCTTATGTATGGACCGGGGCTTCGATACTAATGCGAACGACGTGGCGCACGCCGCCACGTTCCCTCCGGCCGTTCCCCGGCACGGAGGTAGGAAACTATCCGTTCCCTCGTCACGATCCCGGTTCGTCCGTGGATCGTCTCGAGGGGTGTTCGGATCGATCGCGTCTGACGCCAAATATCGGTGTCTCAGTACGATGCCCTTATATACTCTGGGCGCGTACTTCAGAACACGCGAAAGTCCTCGCTGGATGCGATTTCCAGCAAAGGAACGATCCGATGCCCTTAAGTGTACGAGGACATTCGGATAGGAACGTGACGGCGACTCGCTCACTGCGAGCCGCCATCTCGGACGGTGTGAGGTTCGAAGGGGTTATATACTCCCGATGGCCTACAAACACGTCCGAAGGAAATGAGGATCTCACCCCTGCGGTCCGCCGTACAGATGGGATCTGATGTTAGCCTTGGTAGTTCGGTGACGCCCGACCGGTCATCGCGACCGACTGCGTGTCACCGAACGTGGACCATAGCAAAGTGTGAGTGTGTACCTACATTCACCGCCAACCTCCCCGGCTCTGCCGGGGAAGAGCATTCCGGTTGATCCTGCCGGAGGTCATTGCTATTGGAGTCCGATTTAGCCATGCTAGTTGCACGAGCTTAGACTCGTAGCAGATAGCTCAGTAACACGTGGCCAAACTACCCTATGGATCCGAATAACCTCGGGAAACTGAGGCTAATTCGGAATACCGTTCACAGCCTGGAACTGGCGTGAACGCGAAACGCTCCGGCGCCATAGGATGTGGCTGCGGCCGATTAGGTAGACGGTGGGGTAACGGCCCACCGTGCCCATAATCGGTACGGGTTGTGAGAGCAAGAGCCCGGAGACGGAATCTGAGACAAGATTCCGGGCCCTACGGGGCGCAGCAGGCGCGAAACCTTTACACTGCACGCGAGTGCGATAAGGGGACTCCAAGTGCGAGGGCATATAGTCCTCGCTTTTCACGACCGTAAGGTGGTCGTAGAATAAGTGCTGGGCAAGACCGGTGCCAGCCGCCGCGGTAATACCGGCAGCACAAGTGATGACCGCTCTTATTGGGCCTAAAGCGTCCGTAGCTGGCCACGCAAGTCCATCGGGAAATCCGCGCGCTCAACGCGCGGGCGTCCGGTAGAAACTGCGTGGCTTGGGACCGGAAGATCCAGAGGGTACGTCCGGGGTAGGAGTGAAATCCCGTAATCCTGGACGGACCACCGGTGGCGAAAGCGCTCTGGAAAGACGGATCCGACGGTGAGGGACGAAAGCTCGGGTCACGAACCGGATTAGATACCCGGGTAGTCCGAGCTGTAAACGATGTCTGCTAGGTGTGGCACTGGCTACGAGCCAGTGCTGTGCCGTAGGGAAGCCGTGAAGCAGACCGCCTGGGAAGTACGTCCGCAAGGATGAAACTTAAAGGAATTGGCGGGGGAGCACTACAACCGGAGGAGCCTGCGGTTTAATTGGACTCAACGCCGGACATCTCACCAGCATCGACAATGTGCTGTGAAGGTCAGGTTGATGACCTTACTGGAGCCATTGAGAGGAGGTGCATGGCCGCCGTCAGCTCGTACCGTGAGGCGTCCTGTTAAGTCAGGCAACGAGCGAGACCCGCACTCCTAATTGCCAGCAACACCCTTGTGGTGGTTGGGTACATTAGGAGGACTGCCAGTGCCAAACTGGAGGAAGGAACGGGCAACGGTAGGTCAGTATGCCCCGAATGTGCTGGGCGACACGCGGGCTACAATGGCCAAGACAGTGGGATGCAACCCCGAAAGGGGACGCTAATCTCCGAAACTTGGTCGTAGTTCGGATTGAGGACTGAAACCCGTCCTCATGAAGCTGGATTCGGTAGTAATCGCCGTTCAGAAGACGGCGGTGAATACGTCCCTGCTCCTTGCACACACCGCCCGTCAAAGCACCCGAGTGGGGTCCGGATGAGGCCGGCGCAACGTCGGTCGAATCTGGGCTCCGCAAGGGGGCTTAAGTCGTAACAAGGTAGCCGTAGGGGAATCTGCGGCTGGATCACCTCCACAGACCGGGACTGGGGCGACGCCCCAGCCCACCACCGTCCACGTTCGGTCGACCGCACTCGTCCGACCGGCCGATCGGGCACCTTTGAACTACCAAGGCTAACACTTCACTCCCTGCCCGCCATCCGGCGGGCGTGGGCCCATAGCTCAGTGGTAGAGTGCCTCCTTTGCAAGGAGGATGCCCAGGGTTCGAATCCCTGTGGGTCCATCACTCGGAGGAAATCACGGATCGTGCCCCTTAAGTGGGTCAGGGTCCGAGGATTGAATCCGAACGAAAACCGATGCACCACCCCGTGCAAACGTGGGTGGGAAGGGTTAATGCACGCTTGGCAGTCTCCAAGCGCTGCAAATGAGACCGTGTGTACGTGTAGTCCAGGCGTCCACTGGACCCGTTCCCGGGTCACTACGTAGTTGCACCTCGTGCAACTGCCGATCCGATGAACGTGGCTACTGTGCCAGCTGGTGGATCGCTCGGCTTGAGAGCTGAAGAAGGACGTGCCAAGCTGCGATAAGCCTATGGGAGCCGCACGGAGGCGAAGAACATAGGATCTCCGAATGGGAATCCCCACCGCAATTGCTTCGCGCAATGGGGAACGTCGGGAATTGAAACATCTTAGTACCGACAGGAAAAGAAAGCAAACGCGATGTCGTTAGTATTGGCGAAAGAACGCGATACAGTCCAAACCGAAGCCTTCACGGGCAATGTGGTGTTCGGACTGACTCTCAGCAACAGAACGGTTACGCGAAGTCTCCTGGAACGGAGCACGAAACAGGGTGATAGTCCCGTACCGTACCCAAGTACGTTGTGCGTCAGCTCCAGAGTAGCGGGGGTTGGATATCCCTCGTGAATCTCGCGGGCATCGACCGCGAAGACTAAACACTCCTCAAGACCGATAGCGAACAAGTAGCGTGAGCGAACGCTGAAAAGCACCCCACGAAGGGAGGTGCAATAGGGCGTGAAATCAGTTGGCGATTGAGCGACGGGGCTTACAAGGTCCTCTCCAAAACGACCGTAGCGCGAGCTACTAGTAGAACGGTGAGGAAGCCGAAGTTCCGTCGTACGTTTTGAAAAACGAACCAGGGAGTGTGCCTGTTTGACGAGTCTAACTCGATCATCGAGGAAGGCGTAGGGAAACCGACATGGCCGCAGTGCTTTGCATGAGGGCCGCCGTGTTCAAGCGCGGGGAGTCAAACGGGTACAACCCGAAACCGGACGATCTACGCAAGGGCAAGGTGAAGCGTGCCGAAAGGCACGTGGAGGCCTGTTAGAGTTGGTGTCCTACAATACCCTCTCGTGACCTTTGTGTAGGGGTGAAAGGCCCATCGAGTCCGGAAACAGCTGGTTCCAACCGAAAGATGTCGAAGCATCACCTCTGCCGAGGTAGTTCGTGAGGTAGAGCGACGGATTGGGGGACCGCACTCCGAGAGGAGTGCGCCCCCCTGTCCAACTCCAAACTTACGAACGCCGTTTGACGCAGGGAGTTCGGTGCGCGGGGTAAGCCTGTGTACCGTGAGGGAGACAACCCAGAGCTGGGTTAAGGTCCCCAAGTGTGGATTAAGTGCGATCGAAGGTGGTCTCAAGCCCTAGACAGCCGGGAGGTGAGCTTAGAAGCAGCTACCCTCTAAGAAAAGCGTAACAGCTTACCGGCCGAGGTTTGAGGCGCCCAAAATGATCGGGGCTCAAATCCACCACCGAGACCTAGCGGCATCCGTCAAAGGATGATCCTGTAGGTTGGCGTTCTGTTCGGATGGAAGCACGGGCGAGAGCTCGTGTGGACCGTTCAGTAACGAAAATCCTGGTCATAGTAGCAGCGTTAGTCGGGTTAGAACCCCGACGGCCGAACGAGTAAGGGTTCCTCAGCAATGCTGATCAGCTGAGGGTTAGCCGGTCCTAAGTCTGCCCGTAAGTCGAAGCAGACAACAGGGAAATAGGTTAATATTCCTATGCCAGTGTGCACTCAAAGCCGACGCTTTGGGGCCGCCTCTACCGGGCTTTCGCCCGGTCGAACAGTCGAAGCTCGTGGAAGCCGTAATGGCACGAAGCGATCGAATGGCTGGATAGCGCAAGAGAGGTCAACCTAGAGCCCGTGAAAAGGCAAGCACACTGTCCGTACCGAGATCCGACACAGGTACTCGTGGCGGCGAAAGCCAAGGTCTGTCGGGAGTAACCGACGTTAGGGAATTCGGCAAGTTAGTCCCGTACGTTCGCAATAAGGGATGCCTGCCTCGCGAAGAGGCAGGTCGCAGTGACTCGGACGCTCCGACTGTCTAGTAACAACATAGGTGACCGCAAATCCGCAAGGACTCGTACGGTCACTGAATCCTGCCCAGTGCAGGTATCTGAACACCCCGTACAAGGGGACGAAGGACCTGTTAACGGCGGGGGTAACTATGACCCTCTTAAGGTAGCGTAGTACCTTGCCGCTTCAGTAGCGGCTTGCATGAATGGATCAACGAGAGCGTCACTGTCCCAACGTTGGGCCCGGTGAACTGTACGTTCCAGTGCGGAGTCTGGAGACCCCCAAGGGGAAGCGAAGACCCTATAGAGCTTTACTGCAGGCTGTCACTGAGACGTGGTCGCCATTGTGCAGCATAGGTAGGAGCCGTTACACAGGTACCCGCGCTAGCGGGCCACCGAGGCAGCATTGAAATACTACCCGATGGTGACTGCGACTCTCACTCCTGGCGGAGGACACTGGTAGCCGGGCAGTTTGACTGGGGCGGTACGCGCCTGAAAAGATATCGGGCGCGCCCCAAGATTTCCTCACCCGTGTCGGAGACGCGGGAAAGAGCGCAAGAGCATAAGGAAGTCTGACAGTGTCCGGCACAACGACGGACGCTGACGCGAAAGCGTGGTCTAGCGAACCAATCAGCCTGCTTGATGCGGGCGATTGCTGACAGAAAAGCTACCTTAGGGATAACAGAGTCGTCACTCGCAAGAGCACATATCGACCGAGTGGCTTGCTACCTCGATGTCGGTTCCCTCCATCCTGCCCGTGCAGAAGCGGGCAAGGGTGAGGTTGTTCGCCTATTAAAGGAGGTCGTGAGCTGGGTTTAGACCGTCGTGAGACAGGTCGGCTGCTATCTATTGGGGGTGTAACGGTATCTGACGGGAACGTTCGTATAGTACGAGAGGAACTACGAATGGGTGCCACTGGTGTACCAGCTGTTCGAGAGAGCACGTGCTGGGCAGCCACGCACCACGGGGTAAGAGCTGAACGCATCTAAGCTCGAAACCCACCTGAAAAAGAGATACCATCGAGATCACTCGTAGAAGACGAGTTCAATAGACTCGGGGTGTACGCGCCAAGGCAACGAGGCGTTGAGCCCGCGAGCACTAACCGATCGAGCCACACACTCATACACTACATCGCATTGGATCCGTGACGCGAGAACGGGTCCGGACGCAAACTGGACTACACATACACTACGGTCAACACACCACCGATATTGGCATGATCGCGGTTCGATTCCGTGAATCGGCGTTAAGGCGGCCATAGCGGCAGGGTTCCTCCCGTACCCATCCCGAACACGGAAGATAAGCCTGTCTGCGTTACGGCCAGTACTGGAGTGCGCGAGCCTCTGGGAACCCCGTTTCGCCGCCATCCACTCATACTTCATTCCACATTACCCCCATAGCACCGCTGCCCGGTGTTATGGGGGTTTTCTGCATTTGTGCGCTGACAATACACCGCTCGAGAAATGTCCGTATACACAACACCCCTTCACTACCGCACCAAATATTTTTGGAACGGGGCTTATCCTGTTACCTCTGGAAAGCTGAGCTATGGATACAGGGGTAGACGTGTCCGATCTCGATGCTATTTACGGAGTACTGTCCGATTCACATCGGAGGTACGTTCTGTACTATTTTCTCGAGAACGAACGCGCTAATATCGACACGTTGGCTTTGCAACTCGCCGCGTGGAAACACGACAAAGCGCTTAAGTCCGTCTTGGAAGACGAGAAAGAAGCAATTACGTTAGCGCTCCTTCATAAGCATCTCCCTCAGTTAGCGGAACACGGGTTTGTTACGTTCGACCAACGAAGCGGCGACGTTGTCGTCGGGACTAATTTTCACGTCGTCCGCCCGACCGTCGAACATGCGCGAGAGGTCGAAGAAACGGATTCCATCGTCGGTAACGCAACCGAGTCGTTCCTTTACAGCAATCCGTTAGCGGAATCGACGAACAACGATCACTAGTCGCCGACAGCTCAGGGAAGTCTTAGTAGAACTGAAACGATTCATACTGATCGTGACGCTGTCGTGCGATCAGGCGTGCAATGACGTTCAGTTGCTACTATAGCTCGGAGCGAGGAGTGTAGTTCTCGACGATGATACGAGATTGGGAGTAGACCGGCAGCCCACGGGCTCTCGAGGAGGTGATATCGCCCGGAACACTAACGTCCAACCTCATCCTGTGGCGGCGTGCCGCGTCGGTTGGCTAACCCTCGTGCCGGGCGGGGGAACGAACGGTCCCCAGAGGCTACTGTCGCGTGCCCGGGTTCGCCGTGCTGTCATCGCACCCAAACGGGTAGGCTCGGACGGGGACTAAAGGCACGCAGTTCGTCTACGGTCGTCGGTCGTTTAACTCTTCTACTCTCTCCGTCAGTGCGGTTCAACTGGGTTGTGGCGTCTCGGTGACGGTGCCTTCGTTCTCCGAGAGCCACTGCTCGTAGGTGTCGGGCTCGAG
Organism: Natrinema sp. 74; assembly: GCF_046097095.1. NCBI lineage: Archaea > Methanobacteriati > Methanobacteriota > Halobacteria > Halobacteriales > Natrialbaceae > Natrinema > Natrinema sp. 74. Next base: position 266,627 of record NZ_CP175698.1, on the reverse strand, counting down.
GACGACGATTTCGCCCTCCATCCACGAGTGGCCGGCGCCGCAGAATTCAGCACAGACGACATTGTAGCGCCCCGGTTCGTAGACGATGGTCCGGGCGCGAGTGTAGCGGCCGGGGAAGGCGTCCTGTTTGACGCCGAGAGCGGGCACGAAGAGCGAGTGGATGACGTCTTCGCTCGTGAGCCAGATGGTCACGCTCTCGTTAGCGGGGATGACGATCTCGTCTTCGGTCGTGATGTTTGCCCCGGGGTATGATGCCTGCCACTCCCACTGGTACCCGGTAACGTGTACTTCCCGGTCGTCGGTTTCGGGAAGGTCTGCGAACGAGTCGAGTTCCTGCTGGCCGTGGTCGATATCGGCCGACTGTGACGGTGAAACGTAGGGGTTGATGAGGACGTTGTAGCCAGAGAGGCCGACGAATAGCAGGATGATTGCCGTTGCCGCTGTCCAGGTAATCTCGAGGGCGGGGTCCTCCGTGGTCGGCTGTGGATCGTCATTGTTGTGGAACTTGACGGCCGCGTAGACCAAGATGAGTAGGACGAACAGGGTAAGCGGAAGAGCGACGTAGAGCAACTGGTACTCGAGGCCGTCGATGAGTTCGCGGTTCGCCGACTGTGCCGCGACCGAGCCGGGGAGCGCGAGGAGGCTCAAAAGGACTACAACGGAGAGCGTCTCGATTGTGCGCCGACGGTGACCCATTAGCAGGGATTCGAGGGCCGTGTTGATATACGGCAGCCACGGATCGTTGAAGTGTCACGCGTTCGTACCGGTTTTAGGGACCGCATTCCCGTAGAAGACGTATTAGAACGGATGACAATCAGCGCGTCGTCAGTTGATCTTTATTGGGGCTGGTGGTGAGACCATCGCTATGCACGGCGATGAGCGGTGCGGTCGATCGAAAGGAGGTGGGAAAAAGCGATGAACCGCGCACTCGTCGAGGTCACGCTTTTCGTTCTCGTGACCATCAGCTGTCTGGTGACGGTAGCGATTGCGCGACGGTTGCGTGCCGATCCGTCGCCGGACGGCGGCTATGCCGCGGGCCGCGACCGGCGGTTCGGTCTCGCCGATGCGAAGGCGGCCGCTGTTCGGTGGACGACAACGACGAACCACCGAGAGATCGGCCTGCTCTACATCGCGTTCGGAACTGTCGCGGCGCTTTGGGGTGGGATCGACGCGATGATGATGCGGACGCATCTGCTGACGCCGGAGGCGAACCTCTGGACGGAGCAGACGTACAACGAACTGTTCACGATGCATGGGCTGACGATGCTGATCTTCTTCGTCACGCCGGTGTTTTTCGGGGTCGGAAACTATTTCCTCCCGCTGTTAATTGGGGCCGACGACATGGCGTTTCCGCGGCTTAACGCCGTCGGATTCTGGATGTTGCCGCCGTCTCTGTTGCTCGCCCGATTGGGAATCGTCGCCGAGGTGACGGCGAAGGTCCTCGCGCTGGTGGTGCCTGCCGACTGGCTGACGGCGTTGTTCGCGTTACGCGAGCCAGCGATCGGCTGGTATCTGTATCCACCCTTGTCGCTGGCACCGAACCCGCAGACGAACTTTTTACTGCTCGGGCTCCACCTGAGTGGCATCGCTACCACGATCGGTGCGATCAACTTCGTCACGACGGTGATTTACGAGCGCGACGAGTCGATCGGCTGGGCGAATCTCGACATTTTCTCGTGGAACATGCTGATCACCAGCGCGATCGTCATCTTCGCGTTTCCGTTGCTCGGAACCGCCGTGCTCATGCTGTTGTTCGACCGGAACTTCGGCACGACGTTCTTTGCGGTGGAGGGCGGTGGGCCGATCCTCTGGCAGCACCTCTTTTGGTTCTGGGGCCATCCGGAGGTATACATCATCTTCTTGCCCGCGACGGGACTGATGAGTCTTATTTTGCCGAAGTTCGTCGGTCGCAAGCTGTTCGGGTTCAAGTTTATCGTCTACTCGACGATCGCGATCGGTGTCCTCTCCTTTAGCGTCTGGGCCCATCACATGTTCGTGACCGGCGTCGATCCGCGCGTTCGAGTGAGTTTCATGGCGACATCGGTCGCGATCGCTGTCCCAAGCGCGATCAAGGTGTTCAACTGGATCACCACGATGTGGAACGGTGACGTCAGGCTCGCCGCACCGACGATCCTCTGTGTCGGCTCGATCGGCCTGTTCATCGTCGGCGGCGTCACTGGTATCTTCCTCGCGGTGATCCCCGTCGACATCATGTACCACGGCACCTATTACGTCGTCGGTCACTTCCACCTCATCCTCATGGGAATCATTCCACTGATGATGTTCGCGGCGAGTTACTACTGGTATCCCCTTCTTACCGGTCGAATGTACGACCGTCGGCTCGCGCTCTTCCAGTCGTCGCTGCTGGTCTCTGGCTCCGCGTTGACGTTCATGACGCTGATGGCGCTTGGCTTCCTCGAGCACCCCCGCCGGTGGGCGACGTATCCGCCGCGGTATTCGACGCTGCACGTCATCGCGACCGTCGGCGCGTTCATTATCGGTCTCAGCGTCTTGATGTGGCTGTATAACATGCTTTGGTCGTATTTCCAGGGAACGCCGGTCGAGACCGCCGACCCCTGGAGCCTGAAAGCGACCGAGCAGTTCACACCGGAATGGCAGTGGTTCGAGGATCGACTCGAGCGCGAACGCGGAATCCCACCGAGCGAACCGGACGAGGTCCGGGCATCGTACGTTCCCGCACGCGAGGAGCGGCCGCCGTCGCTCTACGGTCGAATTGAACCGGTCGCCCGCACCGTCGCGAACGACGCGGGCGCGGGCGCGACCGGCGGGTTCGTCGGAACGATGCTCATGTCGGGCGTGTTCTTCGCGGCGGTGGTGTTGGGCGTGTTCGACCTCGAGTCGTTCGCGAACCTCGCGACGCTCCTCGGGCTGCCCGAGAGCGTCGCTCTCGGCTACGCGCTCTTTCTCGTCGGCGGGATGACGGTCTGGTCGCTGTTGTTCCTCTCGCTGGGCGAATATCTGCCGGGCGAGCTCACGCTCGTTACGGGGCTGTGGTACGCGACCGTGATCGCCTCTGGATTCGCGATCGCGTTCTACAGTGGTCAGTCCGGCCTCGAGCTGGTCGCGTACCTCGTTTTCGTCCTGATCGCACACTGGCTCTACGGGCTTGGCCTCGCGGGAACGATCACGTATCTCGGCGGCCGCCAGCGCCGTCCGTCGACGGGGGAGACCGAGTAACGATGAGCGACGACGATGCGCCTCCGGAGCCGGCCGATCCGCCAGCGACGGACGAGACGGGGCCGACCGAGCCGACGGCCGAGTCGGAATCGCTGGTGTTGACCTACGCCGCGCCGTTTCTCGGCGTCCTCCTGATCGCCGCCGGACTGCCACTCTCGATCATCGGTGGGTACGTCGTCGTCCAGAACAGCGTCGGGCTCTGTGGCGACCCGGCGATCACGGCGACGCCGGTCGACGAGTACGACGACGTTCCAGCGACCGTCGGGGAACTCCCCGCCGAGGAGCTTACGGCCGCCGAACGGCGAGCGCTCGAGGAAGCGATCGAGAGCCCGCTTCGGGAGGGGACGATCGACGGCGATATCGAGAACGGGGAGGCGCTGTTCGACGGTGTCGTCATCCCGTACGAGGGGCAACGCTACTATGTCCAGATCACGTCACGGAACTCCTGTCTCGCGGCCGAGCCATTGCTGTTCCCGATCGGCGGGATTGCGATTCTCGTGGGGATCGCCGGCGTGTTGACGCCGCCGATCTATCGGAAGATGGCCGGTTTCGAAGAGCGGATGCGAGGTGATCGGGAGTAGTCCGCCGGTGCGTTGATTCGGTGCCGACGCTAGTCGCCGCCGGCGTTCGGCTCGTCGTGGGTCATCTCGTCCGGGTCGGGTGCGACGACTTCGCCGTCGCCTGGCTGTTGGGCGGCGTAGGAGAACTGGCCCTTGCCGTCAGGGGAGTCGCCCTGCGTCCACGGCATCTCGGGATCGGGCTGCTCCTCGCGCCGGGTCGACATGAACGTGTAGTTGTACTCTTGGTTTTCCTCCTTTTGGGGGAAGCTCGCGGGGACAGGGACCGGATCGTCGAGGGTTTCCAGCGCCTGAAGCCACTGGTTTTGGTGCATCGTGTCGCGGGCGATCAGGTAGGAGAGCATGTCCTTCATACCGGGGTCGTCGGTGTACTCCCAGAGGCGAGTCGCGAGGGTGCGCCCAGTCGATTCGGCCATCACGTTCGCATAGAGGTCGCCGGCGAGGTTGCCCGACGCGACGATGTAGTTACCGGTGAAGGGGACCCCGTTGCTGTCGACTGGCATCGCCGACTGGCCGGACGAGAGGAACTGCCGCGGCCCTTGTGCGGTCATCGCCTCGGCCGTCTCCGTGGTCTCTTGGACTTCGTCGCGCATGCTCTTGGACGAGCCGCGGAGATTTTTCGTGACGGCCGACGCGAGCATTTCGATGTGGCCGAGTTCCTCGGCTGCGGTTTCCATCAGTAGATTTCGGTACTCCGTGTGCTGTTCCGGCACCGCCCAGGCCTGAAACATGTACTGGAGGGCGACGCGCATTTCTCCCTCTTGGCCGCCGATCGCTTGTTGCAGGAGTTTCGCGAAGTGCGGATCCGGCTCTTCGACGGTGACCTCGTATTGAAGCGCTGGTTCTTGGAAGAACATCTACGGATTCCTGCCGGTAGCCAGCGGTATAAACCACTGTTACGACCGGATTTGAACGTTTCACGGGCTGGTAATTGTCGGTCATGACTCTCTCTATGAAATCGAAGAACTCGCCTCGGACGCCGCTCGGTTGACGCGCTTGTGACTGCGAGTCGCCGACGCCCCGGATGCTTGAGACCGATCCCGATCCGGACGAGCCATCGGGAACGCGGTTAGGCCCCATGGCCGCTCTCATACCGTCACCGTCGCGCCGACGTAGAGGACGGCCACGAGGAAGAGCCACACGGCGTCGACGAAGTGCCAGTACAGCGAGACGGTCGCGACGGACGTGTCCCGTTCCGGGCCGTACTGTCCCTGAATCGCTCGCCAGCAGAGGACGGCAATCCCGCCGACGCCAAGCGTGACATGGAGGCCGTGGAGGCCGGTCAGCCCGAAGAAGGCGCTGCCGAAGATACCGCTCGTGAGGGTGAACCCCTCCGCGGTGACGAACTCGTAGTACTCGTAGGCCTGCCCGGCGAGGAAGACGGCCCCGAGCGCGAGGGTCGTCCCGAGCAGTCCGAGGAAGCGCCGCCGGTCGTCGGACTCGAGGGCCTCGTGTGCGAAGTGGAAGGTGACGCTGCTGGTGACCAGTAGCGCGGTGTTGATCGCGACGAGCGAACCGAGCAGCGGCGGCAATTCTTCGGGCGGCCACGTCCCGACTCTGACGAAGAAGTAGTAGACAAACAGCGCGCCGAACGTCGAGACGTCGGTGGCGAGAAAGAGCAGCGTCGTCGAGACGTACGACTGCCGTGATTTGGGGGCGCCCTGCGCGTCGCGAGCGGGTGCTAGAAACGCCTGCTCGACCCAGCCCGCGATCCCGGTCAGCAGGACGATCGTCCCGACGACGGCGAGGGCAACCCCGATCACCGGCGGGACGATGTCCGTCACTCGCCCGAAGATGTAGCCGCCGAACCCGATGTAGAGCCCGCCGGCTCCGACGGCGGCGATCAGCGGCCAGCGACTCCGGTGGTGGTCGTGGTCGTCGTGATCGCCTCGTCCGCGGTGGTCACCGTACTCTTCGGGTGCCTGCCCTTCGGGAACCCGGCGGCTCGCGCCGTCCCCCGCGCGTTCGCGCTCGCTGGACGGCTCCCCGGATGCGCCAGCGTCCATACTCTCGATCCCACGTCGAGCCGGAAAAAGGATCGCCGCTCGAGCGCCGTTATGGAGCCGCTACACCCCGGATCAGTAGAAGTACTCGTCTTCCGAGAGTTGGACGTAGCGATCGTCGCGGTACGTGTACTTCTTGCGTTTGTACAGCGCGAGGATTTTCGCGGCGTCGATGCCGGCGGTGTAGCGCCGGTCGATCAGGACGTTGTCGGCACTGTTGCCCTGCATGTCGTTGACGGTGTCGAACGCCCAGTCCCAATCGTCGGGGCCGTACTCGTCGACGATGTCCGCAAAGGAGACGTTGCGCAGGATCTCGTCGCCGATCGCGTCCTTCCAGATGTCGTTGTAGTTCTCGAGCGAGTCCGTGCCGGCGAGGCGGCCGGCGATCTTCCCGGTGCGGACGGCGACGTGGTAGCCGCCTTCGTGGAAGGCCGAGGTGGTCCCCATCGCGCCGCCGGCGACGGCGATGTTCGCGCCGACCGGTGAGTCGATCGGCCGCGTCGAGGAGATCGGGTAGGTTTCCGTCCCCTTGGACTTCCCGCGGTCCTCGACGCGCGGGATGTCCGTTTCGATATCGTACTCGTCGCCGTACTCTTGCTCGAGCAGACGACGGATGTATTCCGCCCCGGAGGGGATCTTCTCGTCGTCGGGCCGCAGAAGCTTGTAGCCGCCGGGATTCTCGACGTCTTCGAGGTCCATCCCGATCGGCATCGTCAGTCCGACGCGGGCGACCGTGCCGTCGTTCGGGAAGACCCACGGATAGGCGGTCTCGCCGGGCATGTACCCCCACCAGAACGTGAGGGTGTCCTCGAACTCGGCGAACAGCTCTTCGGGGAACTCCCGATACTCCTGATAGGCGATGTGGTTGGCTTCCGGCGGCGAGAGGTAGTCGGAGACGCTCCGGCCGGGTGCGGTGAACTGGTCGAGCGCCTCGAGCGTGACCCGGCGCTGCGGGCCGTCGGCGAGGACGACGTACTGGGCCTCGACGTGATCGCCGTTTGCGAGCGTCACGGTGTGTGTCGGCCCTTTTGAACTCGACGCGCGGAGGTCGGTCTCGAGGGTTTTGACGCCGGTGCCGACGCGCAAGTCAGCGCCCGCTTCGGCGGCGCGTTCGTAGAGCCAGTCGTCCATGCGCGCGCGGTGGAAGGTGTAACCGAACTTCGGATAGGTTGATTCGATCCCGGTCGTCCGCAACTCGACGGCGCTATTCGGGCCGACGAACTCTGTCCCCTCGAGTTCTCGGAGGATGACATCGTCGGGGATCTCCCGATAGTCGAACCCCATGATATCGATCCAGTAGTCGAGCATCCCTGCCGCGTCGGTCGAGTCCGGTCCCAGCTCCTCGCGGTCCTCTCGGGGTACCCCCTGCTCGAAGAGGACCGTCTCGGCGCCGTGTGCGGCGGCCTGTTCGGCCGCGGACGCACCGGCGGGGCCGCCGCCGACGATCGCGACGTCTACGCGTTCCATACGCCGTTGAGACTCATTGGGAAGTTATAAAAACTGCGAGGCGGGTTTCTGGTCGCCTCGGCGAAGTCCGCCGGCGGTCGGTCGCTGGGCAACCGACCGAGTGCCGCGAGACGAACGCTTTTGAGCGCACTGGACGACGCCACTGACATGACCGACGCCGACGCGCCGGACGTGCTCGTCCTCCGGAAAGGAACTCACGGAACGTCGATCGAACGGTATGTCGACGCGATCCGCGATCGCCTCCCCGATCACACCGTCGCCCTCGCGCGGACGCCCGCCGAGGAGCGCGAGGTGATCCGAGATGCGACGTTCGTCACGGGGATGACCCTCGAGGAAGAACTCCTCGAGAACGCCGAGAACCTCTCGGTCTTTGCATGTGCCTACGCGGGGACCGGTCACCTCCCGCTTGCGGAACTCGAGGAACGCGGCGTCGCGGTGACCAACGCTTCGGGCGTCCACGGGCCGAATATCGGCGAGCACGTGCTGGGCGCGATCCTGCGGTTCACTCGCCGGTTCCACGTCGGCGCGCGCCGCCAGCGCCGCCGCGAGTGGCGACATTACAAGGCCCACGAGCTACAGGGGTCGACGGTGACCGTCGTCGGACTGGGCGCGATCGGCGAGGCGGTCTGTGAGCGCCTTGAGCCGTTCGGCGTCGAGACGATCGGCGTGCGCTACACTCCCGCAAAGGGCGGGCCGACGGACGAGGTGGTCGGCTTCGAGGACGAGGCGTTCGACGACGCGCTCGCGCGGACGGACTACCTCGTGCTCGCCTGTCCGCTCACGGAGACGACGCGAGGGCTGATCGACCGCGATGCGTTCGTTACGATGGACCCCGAGGCGGTGCTGATCAACGTCGCCCGCGGGCCGGTCGTCGACACCGACGCGCTCATCGCCGCGCTGCGCTCGAACTGGATTCGCGGCGCGTCGCTGGACGTGACTGATCCCGAACCGCTGCCCGAGGACAACCCGCTCTGGACGCTCGAGAACGTCCAGATCACGCCCCACAACGCCGGCCACACGCCGAAGTACTACGACCGGCTGGCAGACATCGTCACCGAGAACCGCCGCCGGGTCGACGACGAGGGGACCGACGTGACTCTGCGGAACCAGGTGTTGCCCTGATCGGCCGTTCTCCGACCGACGCCGTCGCCGTCTGCCCGTCGCCTCGAGCCGTCTAACGCACCTTTTTCATCCCCTGCATCGAACTGCGCGTATGACACTTTCGTTCGGCGGAACGATTCTCGTCCCCGTCGCCGATCCGGACGACGGGGAGCGAACGGCGGTGGCGCTCGCGCCGCATCTCGAACCCTCGAGTGCGGTGCTCGTCGTCAACGTGATCGAGAAGGCCGGCGGCGCGCCCGACAAGGCCTCGGTCGAACAGCGCGAGGAGTACGCCCGGGAGATCTTCGAGCGCGCCCGCGGGCCACTCGAGGAACGCGCGGCCTCGGTCGAGACGGCGATCTTGTTCGGCACGGACGTCGTCGAGGCGATCACGAACGCGGCAAAAGAGCGAGGCGTCGACGCGGTCGTCTTCGAGCCACGCGGGGGCAACCGGTTCGCGGAACTGCTCTCAGGTGACGTGGCTCGGCGACTGGTCACGCGGGCGTCGGTGCCGGTCGTCGCGCTCCCTCGCGAGGAGTAAGACCGCAGTCGTCCGTCGTCGGAACGCCGATATTGGCCGCAACCGGTGACACCGTCACTAAAACCAGTGAATTTACATCAGTATAATGACGACTAGCGCGTATGACGCCCTCTACCGACTGTCGAGGATACGATCTGTCGATTATCGCCGGGACAGGACTGGCGCTGTTTGCGTACGCTGCCCACAGCGGAGCGGTCGCACTGGCGCTCGGTTGTCTCTGGATTGCGTTCGGGCTCTACCGATACGTACCCGAGGACGAACACGTGCTACAGGGGCTCGTCGGTCTGCTGGCGGTCATTCTCGGCGGCATGGCTCCGATATCGGTCCTCGTCGGGACGCCATTTGGAGCCTGGTTAGTCGGTACCAACCCGATACCGCTCGCAGTTGGCATCGCGATGCTCGTCGTTCTGTTCGCACTGGTTCTCCGGCGCGTCCTCCCGCCCGTCTTCGAATCGACTGACATCGTCGATCCGTCTGGTCGGTGACGTTCCCGTCGAATCTGCCGCCGAATCCTCGAACGGTCGTTACTCTCCGTCTGCGAGTTCGACGCGTCCCGTCTGATCGACCGTGACTCGATAGTCGCCGTAGTCGAACGTGACGTTTCCAACGGGTTGGCCCGCTCCCCCGGCGGACTGAAATAGCGAGTCCAGCGCCGACGGATCGATCACGTCGTACAGCGGTCCAAACTCGTCGGCGATTTCGAGTGCATCCAGATCCGACTCGGCCGCGATCGCTTCGATGACCGCTTCGGTGAGCGACTGCTCCGGTTCGGCTTGATAGGCCGATTCTCCGCCTCGCGGTCGAGACTCCTCGGCCAGCGTTTCGGTTTCCATACCCCTATTACCGGTTCGAGCGGGGAAATGATCCCCATTGGAGACCCAACGACTTAAGACGGGGTGCGTTTACCGATCGCGTTCCGCCGAATTCGCCTACCCTACCGGCATCGGGCGGTCATCGTCCGTTAGAGATAGCCGTTTTCGAGCAGCAGTTCGCCGTTTAGCACGCTCGCGCCCGCGGCACCGCGGATCGTGTTATGAGCGAGGCAGTTGTACTGTAGGCCGAAGGGAGTCTCCTGTAGTCCGCCCGCGGCGATGGCCATCCCGTCGCCGAGCGTGCGGTCCATCCGCGGCTGCGGGCGGTCGGGGTCCTCGAAGACGTGAATGAGCGGGTCAGGTGAGGAGCGCAGATCCAGCGAGGAGTACTCGCGCATGGTCTCGGCGGCCTCTTCGGGGCTGGGCTCCTCCTCGGTCTCGACCCAGACGTTCTCGAGGTGGCCGTCGATCGTCGGGATGCGGTTACAGGAGGCCGAGACGGCCATGCCGTTGTGCGACAGTTCCGCGCCGTCGAAGTCACCGAGCAGTTTCCGGGATTCGGTCTCGAGTTTGTCTTCCTCGCTGCCGATGTAGGGGATGGCGTTGTCGATAATTTCCATCGAGGAGACGCCGTCGTAGCCTGCGCCCGAGACGGCCTGCAGCGTCGAGACGTGGACCTTCTCGAGGCCGTACTCTGCCAGCGCCGCGAGCGTGGGGACGAAGGTGATCGTCGAGCAGTTGGGATTCTTGATCATCGCGCCGTCCCAGCCGCGTTCGTCGCGCTGGACCTCGAGCAGGTCGAGGTGGTCGGCGTTGACCTCCGGGATGACGAGCGGGATGTCGTCGTCCATGCGGCCGTTCGAGGAGTTTGAGGAGACGACGTAGCCCGCCTCGCAAAACGGCGGCTCGACCTCCGCGCCGACGCTCGAGGGGAGCGACGAGAACAGGAGGTCGACATCGTCGGGGACCTCGTCGGGGTCGGTCGCCGTGACGGTGGTGTCGGCGACGTCGTCCGGGATGGGGCTGTCGACGCGCCACTTTGCGGCCTGTCGATACGTCTTGCCGGCGCTTGCCTCGCTGGCGGTCAGTGCAGCAATCTCGAAGTCCGGATGGGGATCGAGCAGCTGAATTAGTCGCTGTCCGACTGCGCCGGTCGCACCGAGCACGCCTACTCGTACTGCCATTTTTCGCCACTCCGAGTCGTGTCCGCAAAACCGTTTGGGTTTTCGGTAGCGCGTGTCACTGAGCGGATGCACCGCGTCGGCGCAGGGACAGCGCCCGGATAGAAGCTATTAAGAAACGGGAGCGGCACCTAGCGACCGATGCACTACCGACAGGACCGACGCGAGGCCGCCGGCCGGAGGTGGACCCAATGACGAGTTCGACCACGAGTACGAGCAACCGGGGACTGCTCGAGACGCGATTCAGTATCGGTGCGACGGCTCTGGCGGTCGTCGCGGTGTTGTTGGCCGTCGCCTTCGCCTGGTTGGGCTACACCGACGGCGTGTTGCCGGTAGTCGGCTACCAGTTGAACATCTTGACGGGAATGATCGGCATGCTGTTCGGATGGGGTATCGCACTCGTCGCGTTCGTTGCCGCGACCTACATGGAGCCCGGCTTCGGCGAGTAACGGTTTTCTCCTGCTATCGCCCGTCGACTGTCCGCGATCGATGCGATGGTAGTTGGCCGCTCGATACTGTCGAGAGCTACGGCTCACCGTCGGCCGACGGTTGGCGAGGAATAGAACTCCGAGTTACGCGGGAACTTCAGCGCCTTTCTTCCGAGTGACGTAGCCCGCAATGCGGTTGCGGACGCCCTTCGAGTCGACGTTGGTGAGTTTCTCGACGCTCTCTTTGTTCTGTTCGAAATCGGTCGTGAACGCCTCCGGATACCGCTCCAGGAGGAGATTCCCGGTCTTCTTGACGTAGGCCGGCTTGATTGCCATGTCGGTCCGTTCTCCGAGCGCGCCCTAAAGCCATTCGTTCTGCCGCGGCGACCCGTCGCGTTGACGACCGCCACCGGCGGCCTCGGGCACTTTCCACGTCCTGCGTTCACCACGTCGAGTGTTCGCGGACGCGCTCGAGCGCCTCGCGTTCGCGTGGTCCGCCGGCGCGCTCGACGACCGCGGCGCAGTCCGCCAGTCGGTCGCGGAGGTCGGCCTCGTCGTAATCGGCCACCTCGAGTCGCGAGGCGGCGACGGTCGCCTCGACGACGGCTCCGAATCCGCGGTCGATCGTCGGGATCGTCTCTCGCACGACAGACGACTCGACGGGGCGGAGTGCCCACGCTTCCCAGTCGGTCTCGCCCTCGGTTCCCGCGTCGATTCGCTCGACGGTCACGCGCGCCCAGGCGGCCGCCGACTCGAGGATCGGCTCTTCGCTCTCGACGATGGAAAGCGCGGCGTCGGCGACGGCGACCGGATCGTCGACGAACTGAACGTAACCCTCTCCCTGCCGGTGGAAATTCCGTCGGGTTCGGGTGTTTCCCCACGTCCGCGCGGTGACGGGATCGCCGGCGTGCAGGCCCAGCGCGGCGGCGTTCCACAGGTCGTTGGGACCCAGTGTCGTCACGATCGATTCGGTGACACCGGACACCGAGACGGGCCATTCGGCGGGTCCGTCACGTCGCGTTTCGTCCGTCTGTCGATCGTCGGTCATCGCTCGATCGCCTCGTGCTCGAGCGCGATGAACAGTCCGGCCGCGGTGATGTCGGCCGTCGTTCCCGGGTTGATCCCGCGAGCGACGAGGTCGTCCGCGAAGGCCTCGACGGCCTCTCGATTTGTCTCGAGGACGTCGTCCGCGACCAGCGCCGCAGCGCGTTCGGTCACCTCGCGGGCGACATCATCGTCGTGGCGCGTCGCGACGAGCGTGTCGGGTCGCTCCGCGAGCAGGGAGAGAAAGACCGCCGCGGTCCGTTCCGATATTGGCCCGTCGGCGTCGGCGAGCCGCTCGGCCGCCGTAAACGACCGTTCGAACCCCTGTACCCACTCGCGGGCGACGTCGTCGCCCGGGACGCTCCGCTCCATGATCTCGAGCAGCGTCAGGCCGCGTTCCTCGACGGCCGAAACCGCGTCTGAGCCGCGGCGCACGTCCAGCGCCGCCATGTCTTCGGGCGGATCGCCGACGCCGACGTCGACGTGGTCGAACGCGCGGTAGAACGCCGCCGCGTCGTCGACGGTCGTCTCGCGGACGACGCTCTCGGCGACGGCTTGTGAAAGATCCTCTCGGGCGGCCCGGACGAGCGGGACGAGCAACAGCAGCGCCCCGAACTGGGTGTTGCCGCCCTCCTGGGCGGCCATTCCTTCGACTGCTCGCTCGAAGGCGGGGCCGACCGGGGATCCGTCGCCCGCCAGTTCGAGCCCCTCGCGGGCACCCACTGCACCGACGAGGAAGTGTTCGAACCGCAGGTCAGACAGGTCACGATGGCGGTCGACGTTTCCCGGTTTGGGAGTGCCGGCGACCTCGAGCAGCAGCGCCAGTTCCGCGTTCGCGTCCGGCGATCGCATATCGATCGTTGCGTGCCGCGACGGCTTAGGGGTAGGGATTGTCGGTCGCCGCGTTCGCGCGGTTCGGCCGGATCCCGCCCGTCGGCCGTCGGCAAGGCGTTCGCTGTCCAGTCGATTTAAGACGCAATCCGGAAACCATGTGGTATGGGCTACGATACCGCGACCAAGGCCGACGTTGACTCCGTCGTCCCCGAGGAGTGGGGCGGCATGTGGTTTCTGAGGGAGACACTCGAGACGGACGAGCTCGGTATCTCGGTGCTCGAACTCGAGCCCGACGGCAAGGGCAAGGAACACGACGAGACGAACACTGGCCAAGAGGAGGTCTACTACGTGGTCGCCGGGGCGGTCGAGATCGAACTGCCCGACGCCGACGAGACGGTGCGCCTCGAGACGGACGAGGCGATCCGACTCGATTCCGACGAGACGCGTCAGATTTTCAACCGCGGCGACGAGCGCGCGAAACTCGTACTGGTCGGCGCACCGTTGTAAGCGATTTGCGTCTTCCGAGCCATTCGCTCACGGTCTCAGCGACAGCCTCGCACGACGTCGCGCTGCGGTTCGTCGTGTGCTCACGGCTTCGCCGTCCGCATCTGCGAGGCGCTCGCACGGCTCGCGCTATCGCGTCGCCTCGAGCCCGAACTCTCGTTCGACCGCGTCGCGAACTCGCTCGAGCACTACGGGGTTGTCGCTGGGCCGACCGACGCTGACCGCGTCGGCCCCGTAGTCGACGTATTCGCGGACGGTCTCGGCGTCGCGGACGCCGTTGTTGGCGATCACGAACAGATCGGTGGCGTCGGCCACGTCGGCGATCACGGGCTCGGAGTCCATCGCATCGATGTGAACGAAGGCCGCGCCGGCGGCCTCGAGATCGCGAGCTAGTTCCGGAAGGTCGACGCCGGTGACTTCGGCGCGGACCTTCGCGCCGACGGTGACGCCCGTCTCGGCTGCCCGTTCGACGTAGTTCGTGAGTCGTTCGTGGTCTTTCAGGAGCGTCTCGCCGCAGCCGACGGCGCAGAGTTCGTCCTGACGGCAGTGGGCGTTGATCTCGAGGAAGGCGTCGCGATCCCGGCAGACGCGTGCGGCCTCGGCGATCGGCTCGACGGTGGCGCTTCGGACGTTGAACGCCGGCTGGAGAGGCACGTCTGTGAGCGCTGTAAGTTCGCGATCGACGAAGGCGATCGGGTCGTCGGGGAGGAACTCGGTCCGATCGCGCGCGACGAGATCGCGCGCGGCCGCTCTCGAGTCGGCGTCGAGGGCGATGCCGCCAAGGAACGCCGCCCCGGCGTAGTCAGCGCCGGCCCGCGCCCAGTCGGCGTCGGCCTCACCGCTGAGGCTGGCGAGGGCGAGCGGCGGCGCAAACGGTGTGTTCGAAGCCATATTAGCGCAGGTGATCGATCACGGCGTCGATCGCGCGGATCACGCGCGCGGCGTCCTCGCGGGAGTCGATCTCGATGTCCGTCCGGGCCGTCGGCCGGTCGAAGTCGGCGTCGTCGTTCTCGTCGATCACGAAGGCGTCGGCGAACGGATAGGCGGTGGCCAGCCCCTCGGTGCTGGGGTCGGCGTTGACGGCCTTCATGAGGTCGCCGGCGGGGCCGGAGAAGGCGTCGTCGCCGAGGAACGGCGAAACGGCGACCACAGTCGTCTGGGCCAGCGCGTCTGCGACGCCGGGCAGCGAGAGCATCGGCCCGATGCTCGTGACCGGGTTCGAGGGGCCGATGACGACGGTGTCGGACAGCGCTTCGAGGACGCCCGGTGCCGGTTCGGCCTTCGAGGAGCCGCGGAACTCGACGGTGTTGACGGTCGGCTCGCCGCGGTGGGCGACCCAGTACTCTTGAAAGTGCATGAGCCCCTGCTCCGTGTGGACGAGGCTGGCGACGGGGTCGTCGCTCATCGGGAGCAGGTCGATGGTCAGCCCGAACGCGCTGGCCAGTCGCTGGGTCGCCTCGCTCAACGTGTGCCCTTCGTCGAGGAGGCTCGTCCGCGTGATGTGGACGGCGCGGTCGCGGTCGCCGATCGTCATGAACTCGGCGATCCCGGAGAAGCGCCGCCAGTCGGCGAGTCGCCGCCCCTCGGTCTGGCGCTCCTCGGGCAGGTACTGTGGCCCCTCGGGAAGTCCCGCGGCCGAGGCGATGTCCTCCAGTGCCGAGTTCGTTCGATGCGTGTCGCCCTCGATACCCCACCACGTCTCTCGGTCGAGGATCCCACCACCCTGAAACAGCAGCGTATCGATATCCGGCGAGACGAAGAGTCCGCCGAGTTCGACGTCGTCGCCCGTGTTGGCCACGACTGTGGTCTCCTCCGGTGAGAACGCGGCCGCTGCCCCATCTAACAGCTTCGGCGTTCCGGTGCCCCCGGAGAGGAAGGTTACCATACGCACAACTCTCGAGCGAGGCTACTTAATCGCTTTCGGCCGCGCGAGGCGACCGGCCCCTTCAGGCATCGGTCGTTCGCGGCGGGACGTTCTGGGTCATCCGGAACAGGTTCTCCGGGTCGTATCTCGTCTTGATCTCGACCAGCCGGTCGTAGTTATCGCCGTAGAGCAGTTTCACGGGATCCTCGTTCAGCCCTGGGAAGTTGCCGTAGCGGCCAGCGGCAACCGGAAGCGCCTGCACGTCGGCGAACACTTCGCGGCCCCAGTCGACGTTCGCATCGTCGTCGTCGGCGTCTTCCCAGTTCGCTTCGACGGTGAGCATGTACGGCTTGTCCCGGTGCCAGAACGCGGTCGCGTCTCGCGCCACGTCCGCGACCGCGTCACCGAGGTGCCAGCAGTCGACCGTCGACAGCGCCGACGGGGCCGACTCGTTGTACCGGACAATGAGATCGAAGACCTCGTCGGTGAGCTCCTCGAGGAAGACCGACTTCCAGTAGTAGCGCAGTCCGTCCGGGTAGTCTTCGTCGAGCATCGACTGGAGGTCGACGTAGGCCATCGGCCCGCTCATGTCCGCGATGGGCGTCGCGACTTCGCGAAGCGGTTCGAAGACCTCGCCGTCGGTAGCCGACTCGCCGCGGGCGGAGCCGAGGAACGCGACCGCCGGTTCGCCCCACGTCTCCTCGGGGAACTCCTCGAGTTCGGGAACGTGGGCGGTAAAGGCGAGGACGCCCGCGTCTCGCGGTGCGGTCTCGGTCCACTCGCGGAAGGCCGAAAGCGCCGCGTCGGCGTCGTCGCCGTGGAACCAGACGAAGAACGCGTACACCTCTGGCCCGACCTCGTGGAGGGCGTACTCGAAGGCCGTGACGACGCCGAGGTTGCCCCCGCCGCCGCGGACCGCCCAGAACAGGTCTTCGTTTCGGTTTTCGCTGGCAGTGTGCACCTGGCCGTCTGCCGTCACGATGTCGACGCTGACTAGATTGTCCAGCGCCAGTCCGTACTCGCGGCTCAGATGGCCGTAGCCGCCGTTGAGCGTCAGTCCGGCGATCCCCGTTTGTGACACTGCGCCGAGAGCCGTCGCGAGTCCGAACAGCTGTGTTTCGCGGTCGACGTCACCAAGCGTCGCGCCGCCTTCGGCGCGGACGGTCCCTGACTCGCGGTCGACCCGGACGCCGTTCATCTCCGCGAGATCGACGACGAGTCCGCCGTCGCAGACGGCCGTCCCGGCGACGTTATGCCCGCCGCCACGCACCGCGAGCGGCAGGTCGTGCTCGCGGGCGAAGGTCACAGCCGCGACGACGTCGGCGGTGCCGTGACAGCGCGCGACGAGCGCCGGATACTTGTCGATCATTCCGTTCCAGATAGACCGAACCTCGTCGTACTCCTCGTCGGTCGGGATCACTACGTCGCCGCGAAATCCCCTGCGGAAGGACCGAACGTCGTCGCTGGGAAGGTCGTGGAACGCCGCTTCCCCGTCTACATTGTGTGCTGTCCCCATGGCACACGGTAGGCGGCCGGCAGAGATAAAATAGTTGTATATCTAACACGACGCTCAGTCGGGTAGATATGTCCGATTCCGCGTCGGTCGCTCACATTATGGGTGGACGAGTAACCGACAGACGGTTCCGGAGACCGCTATGAGCCGCGCACTGACGTGCCAGCTCTCGAGTCTCTCTCGTCTTTCGGAGCGACTCTACTTGGTACTTGAGTACACCTATATGCTCGAGCGAAACGTAGAGATATCGAGGGACAATGTCGGTGACTACCACACCCGTAGACGGCGGTGCAATAGACGGATTCAGCGAAGGGCTTCGCGGGGAGTTGCTTCGGCCGGCGGATCCGAACTACGACGAGGCTCGGTCCATCTGGAACGGGATGATCGACCGATATCCGGCGCTCATCGTTCGATCGAGGGGCGTTTCGGACGTGATCGACGCGGTGAATTTCGCTCGCGACCACGACCTGCCGCTCGCGGTGCGGGGCGGCGGGCACAACATCGCGGGGAACGCGGTCTGTGACGACGGACTGATGCTCGACCTCTCGGCGATGCGGTCGGTTCAGGTCGATCCGGAGGAGCGGACGGCTCGCGTCGAGCCGGGCGCGACGCTCGCGGACGTCGATCACGAGACGCAGGCGTTCGGACTGGCGACGCCGCTCGGGATCAACTCGACGACCGGCATCGCGGGGCTCACGCTCGGCGGCGGGTTCGGTTGGCTGACCCGGAAGTACGGCATGACGGTGGACAATCTACGCTCCGTCGACATCGTCACCGCGGACGGCGAACTGCGCCGCGCGAGCGAGGCGGAGAACCCCGATCTGTTCTGGGGTGTCCGCGGTGGCGGGGGCAACTTCGGCGTCGTCACGGCCTTCGAGTTCGCCCTCCACGAGGTTGGACCCGAGGTGCTCGCTGGTCCGGTCGTCTACAGCGACGCGGACGCACCGGCCGTTCTCCGACACGTTCGCGACTTCAACGAGGACGCGCCCGACGAGTCGGCCGTCTGGGTCGTTCTCCGTAACGCGCCGCCGCTCCCGTTTCTCCCGGCGGCGGTCCACGGCACCGGCGTCGTCATCGTCGTCGCGTTCTACGCGGGCGACGTGGCGGACGGGGAAGCGGTGCTGGCACCGATTCGGGAGTTCGGCGATCCCATTGCCGATGCCGTGGGCCCACACCGGTACGCGGCGTTCCAGCAGTCGTTCGACCCCCTCCTCACCGAGGGCGCTCGGAACTACTGGAAGTCGCACAACTTCGGCGATCTCTCCGACGAGGCCATCGACACCGCAATCGAATACGCGCGGACCCTCCCGTCGCCGCTGTCCGAGATCTTCTTTGGACAGGTCGGCGGTGCGATGGCGCGCGTTCCGTCGGACGCGACGGCGTACCCGCACCGCGACGCCGAATATGCGATGAACGTCCACACGCGGTGGGAAGACCCTGCGATGGACGACGAGTGCGTCGGCTGGGCGCGGGAGTTCTTCGACGCGATGGCACCGTACGCGACCGGCGGTGTCTACGTGAACTTCGTCAGCGAGCGCGAGGGCGAGGAGACCATCGCCTACGGCGATAACTACGGTCGATTGGCCGATCTCAAAGCGCGGTACGATCCGGAGAACCTGTTCCGGATGAACCAGAACGTCACGCCGGCTCCGGCTCGGTAATCCGTCTTTCGCTCACCGCGATGACGAGCGTCGCCGGACCGCTAATCGCCGATCCAGTCCGCGAAACTCCCCTCGAGCAAGGTCTCCGACTGCCGGGCCACGTACGTCTGTTGCATCCGCTCGATCGCGTCGGCGAAGTCTGCGCCGTCCTCGAGGGCCGCTCGGACCTGCTCGCGTTTCCAGCTCGCCGGCGTTACCTCCTGACGGACGCGCCGACGGAGCGGATAGAGGTACTTCGCGGCGTCTTCCTCGCTTAGCCCGCGGTTGGTCAGCCCGTCCTCGGCGTGGGCCAGCAGGTCCTCGTAGAGCGCGAGCCCGTCGGTCGTCTCCTTGCCGTCGTTGGTGATCCACGTCAGGTCGGCTGCGAGCCCGTCGACCATCGCGGCGTAGAAGTTCTCGCGAGCGAGCTGCCAGTCGAGTTCGAGGACGGGGTGCTCGAGGCGGGTAAGACTCTCCATCAGGCCGGCGACGGCGGCGAGGAAGGAGATCGAGTCGCGGACCGTCGGTTGGGCGGGGATCGGGCGAAACTCGATGCGGGCGTTGGCGGCCGAGCGAGTTGGGCCGCCGAAGACCGGACGGACCCACCGCCAGTAGGTGCCGTGTTTGCGGCTGAAGTGTGGGAACTGATCGTCGAAGCGCTCGCCGGAGCCGACCGGCATCGGGACGATCGTATTGTCGGCTGCGATCCGATCGATCGCCTCCTCGACGGTCTCGAGGTCGCGCGGGAACCGAACCTTTCCCTCCCCCGTGGTCGGGTCGTTGAGCACGGTCTCGAAGATGCTAATTCGGTGCTCCATCCAGCCGTCGCGGAGGATTTCCTCGGCACTCGCGTCCTCGTCGTAGAGGTCCGCGGGGAAAAACGGGGAGTTGACGCCGAGCGCGAGCAGCGGCCCCGCGATGCGCAGCGCGTAGTTGAAATAGTCGGGAAGGTCGGGCGCGTGGGGAACCTGATAGTGGGGCTGAATCGACGTGATGAGGCTCTCGGGCATGACCGTGTCGGCCGAAAGCGAGACGTGGGGCGCGTCGATACGCATCGCCGCGGATTCGGCCTGATCGGTGTTAGCCATCGCGTGGTAACGCGCGGAGTCGCTCATGTTCGTCGCGATGCGGACCGTGCGATCGGTCCCGTCCGGCGTGACCGTCGTCCGCTCGACGCTGTCAGTGAGGTACGTACTCGCCGCCTCGCCCTCGGGCGGGATCGTCCAGAGCCCATCGCTCACCAGCCGCATCCGCTCGGACTGGGTCACGTCCAGTGCCGTCTGCAGGCGCGCTTTGACCTCCGACTCCTGGGCGGCCAGCCCGGGAGCGTTCAGCGGCTGCGGGCTGGTCACCATCTCCGCGTTGTGCAGTCCGAGTTCCTTCTCGAAGCCGATCAGTTCGAGTAGCCGACGCGGAACCCGCCGGAGCGTACAGTCGTCGGCCTTGACGGCGTAGAACTCGTACTCGAGGCCGACGATCGCCTGCGGGTTGTCGAAGACTCCCTCCTCGACGGCGTCTTTGATCACCTCGGCGTCCGCCTCGGCCCGTTCGCGAAAGTCGACGGCGTCGACCGCCAACACGTCCGCGATCCGCGCGGCGAGTTCCTCCTCTGGCATACCTCCGAGTGAGTGGCCGATTGTCTTTAAAGCACGTCCCTCGAGCCCGGTGACGCGATCGGACTCAGAATCGTTTTACCCCCCGCGGCGATACTCCGACCCGATGGAGTTCGCCACGTTCGCCGACCGCGCCGGGACGATCGAAGCCGAGCCCGCCGACCTCGAGATCGTCGCCCACGTTCGGGACCTGCTCGCCGACGCCGGGAGCGACAGCGAGGGCCGACGGGCCCCGGAGGCTGCGGTGGAACCGCAGACCCTCGAGGTCGTCGCGCGGTTCGTTCAGGGACGGGTGTTTCCGGCCTGGGACTCGAGGACGCTCGATATCGGGCCGAGTGCGTGTTACGAGGGGATCGCCCGCGCGGCGGGGACGAACGTCGACGCCGACGACGTCGAGGAGCGCCTCGCGGAGATGGGTGAGATCGGCGACGTGGCGGCGAGCTACGAGTTCGGCGGGCAACAGGGGCTCGGCGCATTCACCGGCGGTGGGGACGCCAGCGCCGGCAGCGGTGGAAATGGCGGCGATCTCACCGTCCGCGAGGTCTACGACACGCTCGAGGAACTGGCGGCCGCCGAGGGTTCGGGCAGCCAGGACCGCAAGGTCGATCTGCTGTTCGGCCTGTTCAATCGCTGTGCGAGCGAGGAAGCCCGCTATCTCGCTCGGCTCGTTCTCTCGGAGATGCGCATCGGCGTCGGCGAGGGGACCGTCCGCGATGCGATCGCCGAGGCGTTCGATGTGCCCGGAGACCGGGTCGAACGCGCCCTTCAGGTTTCGAACGACTACGGGCAGGTCGCCCGGATCGCACAAGAGGACGGGGTCGACGGACTCGACGCGATGGACCTCGAGATCGGCCGGCCCGTCCAGGCGATGCTCGCGCAGGCGGGGACGGTCACCGACGCGCTCGAGGAGTGGGAGGAAGTCGGCGTCGAGTGGAAGTACGACGGGGCGCGAGTACAGCTGCACCACGTCCCCGGTGGTTCGGGCGCGACCGGCGAGTCGACGGCAGAGACGCGCGTCTTCTCGAGAAACATGGAGGACGTGACCGAGGCGCTCCCCGAAGTGGTCGAATTCGCAGAGCGGACGCTCGAGGAGCCCGCGATTCTCGACGGCGAGGTCGTCGCGGTCGACGACGACGGAACCCCGCTCCCGTTTCAGGAGGTTCTCAAACGGTTCCGGCGGAAACACGACGTGGCGAAGGCTCGCGAGGACGTGACGGTGCGGCCGGTTTTCTTCGACTGCCTCCACGCGGGCGGAGCGGACCTGCTCGAGGAGCCGCTGACGGCGCGTCACGATCGGCTGCGGTCGGTGCTTGTTGGATCGGATTCGGACGCGAGAGACGATGAAGATATCGAGGGCCTCTCGCTGCTCTGGCGGACCGATGATCCGGACGAGATCGAGTCGATCGACGCCGACGCTCTCGAGGCGGGCCACGAGGGGATCATGCTCAAGGATCCCGACTCGACGTACTCGCCCGGCCGGCGCGGGAAACACTGGCGCAAGCGCAAACCGGACGTGGAGACGATAGACTGCGTCGTGACCGGCGCGGAGTGGGGTGAGGGCCGGCGCGCGACGTTCCTCGGGACGTTCGAGCTGTCAATACGGGCCGGCGACGGCGAGTTGGAAACGGTCGGCAAGGTCGCGACCGGGATCACCGACGAGAAACTCGCGGAGCTGACCGAGTTGCTCGAGCCCCACATTGCCGCCGAGGAGGGGCAGGCGGTCGACCTCGAGCCCGCGGTCGTCTTCGAGGTCGGTTACGAGGAGATCCAATCCTCGCCGACGTACTCATCGGGCTACGCGCTCCGATTCCCGCGGTTCCAGGCCGTTCGGCCGGACAAGGGCCCCGAGGACGCGGACACGCTGGAACGACTCGAGCGATTACGAGGGTAACGAACGTCGAAAACCGAAGAGCAGCTGATTTCGACTCGAGAACGACGCAGACGGGTTTTCTGCTAGCGTGGACACAGGGAATTTCCACGTCCACCCCAGCCGATTCGCTCGGTCACGCCGTTCCCTCGCTTATCCCTCGCACGATGTCGTGCCGCGGTTCGTTAGTCACTCACCGCGACCCAGCGCGCGCCACAGCGCGGTGGACAGTCGGGCGCGAGCGACTGACCATATGTAAGCACCCTTAAGAGCCACGGGAAATAGGATTCGCGTATGCAACCGCGCGACCTGTCTGACCACGTCGCCTACGAGGCGGGTCGAGGCATCGAGGAGGTCGCCCGCGAACTCGACCGGGACCCCTCCGAATTCGTCAAGCTCGCCTCGAACGAGAACCCGCACGGGCCTTCGCCGGCCGCCGCCGTGGCCATCCGGGAGACGGCCGCGAGCGTGAGCTCCTACCCGAAGGCCGCCCACGCCGATCTGACGAGCGCCGTCGCCGACCGCTGGGAGGTAAGCGACGCGCAGGTCTGGCTGGCAAACGGCGGCGACGGGGCTATCGACTACCTCCACCGGGCGACCCTCGAGCCGGGCGACGACGTGCTCGTTCCGACACCAGGCTTTGCCTACTACGGAATGAGCTCCCGTTTCCACCACGGCGACGTTCGCGAGTACGACCTCTCGCGAGCCGACGACTTCGCCCAGACGGCCGACACCGTCCTCGAGGCCGACGACGGCGAGCGGGTGATCTGGATCACGAGCCCGCACAACCCGACCGGCTCGACGATGCCCCTCGAGGAAATCGAACGACTCGCCGAGGCGACCGACGAGGAGACGCTGCTTGTCGTCGACGAGGCCTACGGTGAGTTCGCCGACCGCGACAGCGCCGTCGCCCTGATCGAGGGCCGGAACGGCTTCGCGGCCCGCGACGACGTGGCCGTCCTGCGGACCTTCTCGAAGGCCTACGGGCTGGCCGGGATCCGGCTCGGCTACGCTGTCGTCCCCGAGGAGTGGGCCGACGCCTACACCCGTGTGAACACGCCGTTCGCGGCGAGCGAGCTCGCCTGCCGTGCGGGGCTGGCCGCCATCGAGGACGACGAACACGTCGCACGCACCGTCGAGACGGCCCGTGAGTCACGCGCATACATGCGCGAGCATATCGATGCGCACGTCTGGGACAGCGAGGGGAACTTCGTCCTCGTCGCCGTCGGCGACGCAACGGCCGTCGCCGAGGAGATGCAAGAACGGGGCGTCATCGTCCGCGACTGCTCGAGTTTCGGCCTCCCGGGCTGTCTCCGCATCACTTGCGGTACCGAGGCTGAGACCGAGCGCGCCGTCGAGACGCTCAACGCGGTGCTCGCCGATCTCGGCCTCGAGTCCGAACCGACGGACGAGGCCGACGATCCCGACGCGGAGGTGGCCGACCCGTGAGAATCGCCGTCACCGGCACCCCCGGCACGGGAAAGACGACCGCGACGGAACTGCTCGCATCGCGGCTGGCCGACCGAGCGGCCGACGCCGAGGGGGACGATCTACCGGCCGCCCTCGAGGTGATCCACCTCAATCGTGTCCTCGAGGACGAGGAACTGTACACCGCGGTCGACACGGACCGAGAGAGCAAGATTGCGGACCTCGACGCCTTGGACGAGTGGCTCGACGGCCGCGACGACGCGGTGATCGAATCGCACCTCGCCCACCACGTCGACGCCGACCGGGTCGCCGTGTTGCGCTGTCGACCCGACGACCTCGAGCGGCGACTGCGCGAGCGCGGCGAGACTGAGGCCAAAGCGAGGGAAAACGCCGAAAGCGAGGCGCTGGACGTGATCCTCTCGGAAGCCGTCGAGGAACACGGCCTCGAGTCGGTCTACGAGATCGACACGACCAATCGCGAGCCGGCGGCCGTGGCCGACGAACTCGCGGCGGTCGCGGCAGGCGAGCGCGAACCGAGCGCCGGCGAGGTCGACTTCATGGGGTATCTCGCGTGACGCTCGATAAATTCCGTCCCTACGTCTCGCGGTTCCTCGACCCGTTCGTCACCGGGTTCGACCGCGCCGGAATGACGCCCAACGGCGTGAGCGTGATCGCGTTCGGAATGGCGATCCTGGCCGCGGTGGCGTTCGCGCTGGGCGGGCTCGAGGACCCAGTGTGGTACGCCGTGGCGGCCGCACTCGTCTTCCTGAACGGCTGGCTCGACATCGTCGACGGCGCGCTCGCGCGCGAACAGGAGGTCGCCTCGGCCGGCGGCGACCTGTTAGACCACGTCCTCGACCGGTACGCCGACATCGTCGTCATCGCCGGGCTGGCCGCGGGCCTCGAGGACTATCTGCTTGGCTTCGCCGCGGTGACCGGGGTCGTAATGACCTCCTATCTCGGGACGCAGGCCCAGGCCGTCGGCCTCGACCGAGTCTACGGCGGGCTCGTCGGTCGCGCAGACCGGCTGGCGATCATCGGAATCGTCGGCGTTCTGGCCTACCCCTTCCCGGGAGAGATCCTCGCCGGATTCACGCTCGTCGGCTGGCTCCTGGTCTTCCTCGCGGTCGTCGGCCATCTGACCGCGCTCCAGCGCTTCTACTACTCTTGGGCTG
Source organism: Natrinema sp. 74 (assembly GCF_046097095.1). NCBI lineage: Archaea > Methanobacteriati > Methanobacteriota > Halobacteria > Halobacteriales > Natrialbaceae > Natrinema > Natrinema sp. 74. Next base: position 241,836 of record NZ_CP175698.1, on the reverse strand, counting down.
CCCTCGAGTGAACGACGGTTCGCCCGCTCTCCGACGGTTTTTGCCGGTCGGGAGCGCGCCGCATGCTTTATCCCTCGCCGGGATATAGGACTGTACATGGTTCAGTGCGAGATGTGTGGCGCCGAGACGTCGTCCCCGAATACCATCAAAGTCGAGGGCGCCAAGCTCGACGTGTGTTCGAACTGTACCGACTTCGGTACGGAGGTCACACAGACCTCGAGCTCGAGCACTTCGACGAAGTACTCGACCGACTCGAGTTCCTCGTCCTCGAGCGGCGGCCAGTCGTCCGGCTCGAGCACGGGCTCTGCGAGTTCGGGCGGCTCGAGTCAACGCCGGCGTTCCGACATGTTCGACGACATGGAGGAGTTGGCGACCGATTATGACGACCGGGTCCGCAACGCCCGCGAGAGTACGGGCCTGAGCCAGTCCGATCTGGCAAACGAGCTCAACGAGAAGGCGAGCCTGATCCGCAAGATCGAGCGCGGTGATACCCTCCCGAGCGACCGCGTTCAGTCCAAACTCGAGAATTTCCTCGAAATCGACCTGAGTGCGGAAGGCAGTTCCGACGGTGACTCCGAGTGGTCCGGCGGCTCCTCGACGGGGAGCTACACGCTGGGCGACGTGGTCAAGCGAAAGGACTGACGGCCGCCCCGCAGTCGCCGTCACGGACTCGCAAACTATTTCTTTCGTGCGGGTGCGGATGTCGATATGTTCGTCCTCGTTAACCTGAAGACCTATCCGTGCGATCCGGTCGCCGTCGCGGAAGCCGTCCGCGACGTCGACGAGACAACCGACGCTCGCCTGGTCGTCGCACCGCAGGCGTCTCATCTCGAGCGCGTCGCCGAGACGGGTGCAGAAACGTGGGCCCAGCACGTCGGTCCGATCGAGCACGGGAGCAATACCGGACAGACACTGGCGGAGACCGTCGCCGAGGCGGGTGCAGACGGGACGCTGATCAACCACTCCGAGCGACGGCTGAAACTGGCCGACATCGACGGTGCCGTCCGAGCGGCCGACCGAGCCGACCTCGAGACGGTCGTCTGTGCAAACAATCCAGCCCAGATTGGCGCGGCAGCGGCGCTAGGGCCGGACGCGGTCGCCGTCGAACCGCCTGAACTCATCGGGACGGGAACGCCGGTCAGTCAGGCCGACCCCGATATCGTCGAGGACGCCGTCACCGCCGCCGAGCGCGTCGATTCCGACGTCTCGGTCCTCTGTGGTGCGGGTATCAGTAGCGGCGATGACGTCGTCGCTGCGGGCGACCTCGGTGCCGAAGGCGTGTTGCTCGCGAGTGGCGTCGCGAAGGCAGACGATCCGACAGCCGCGCTTGAGGATCTCGTCGCTCCCCTCTGACGCGACTCGGCGACGCTGTCCCCACCGGCAGACACACGCGGTGTGTTTGCCGACCGTCTTTTCTCGGTTCGCCTTGAACTGTGCGTATGGTCGATGATGGCTCCGGCGACGCCGAACCCGGGTCCGGCGAGCCGCCCGTCCCCGTCGCGCTCGAGAATCGGCTGATGGGCCACGGCGTCTACGTGACCGAGTTCCGATGGACGGACGGCTCGGCGGCCGACGAACCAAAAGCGAACGCGACGGCCGGTGACAGAGCCGGCGAGACGTCGATCGAAGACGGGGCCGGCATCGAACTCGCGTACGAAGTCATCGCCGACTCGCCGCGGGTCTCGAACGACGAGGTTGGTGCCGTCCTCCGGACGCTTCGGTCGATCGCGGACGAGCGGGCGTGGACGCCCGGCCGACTCGAGGCCACGTCGCTGTCGACCGACGGGGCGGTACGCGGTCGCTGGTACGTCAAACGCGACTGGTTCGACCGACTCGGGGCGGACCTCTCGGAGCTCGACGTTTCCGAGCGCGTGTTGCGGACGATCTCTGATCGTCCGTCCAAACCTGACACAGATTAAATACGTCCGAGAGGTAGATTAATAATGGTGCGATCACCTCGTTCGCATAGATGTCTTCATGACCGGAGAACAGGTGTACGTTTCCCACGCGCCAGGTGATCTCGATCTCGCACAGGATCTGTTCTCGACGGTCAAGAACTTCCCGTTTGGCGTTCATATCGCGCTCGAGGAGATCGAATCCGGACGTTCGCGCAAGCGACTCGAGGGGCGACTCGCCAACAGCGACGTCGTTGTCGCGGTGCTGACGGAGGCAGCGGTCGAGAACACGTGGATCAACCAGGAGATCGGATACGCGGTGGCCAAGGGAATTCCCGTCCTACCGTTGCGCGAGGAGGGGATCACCCACCGCGGGTTCGTCAGCGACGTCGAGGGTGTGACGATCGATCGGCACAACCTCTCGTTTACGATCTTCAATCTCCTCTGTCGGCTGCGAAGCGAACTCGCGCCGCTGGGGGCGCTGTCGGTACCGAACTGGTATATCCGCTTTCCCTGTACCGTCCCCGACTGCGGCCATCCGGTGACGCTCGAACTCGAGCAAGGACAGACGAAGCTCTGGAAACTCCACAGTCACGGCAAACTGCTTTCGACGTCATGTGAGGTCTGCGAATCGACGTATTACTTCCATCCGGGGACGATCGGTTTCGTCCGCCGCGAGGACGATGCCGGTCGTCAATCGGCGTCCCGGAGTCGGTCGTAGGCCTCGGTGACGAGTGCGAACGCCGATTGGCTACCGCTCTTGCGGTCCGGGTGGGCGCGTTTCACCTGTTCGTGATACGCCGTGCGGAGCTCGTCGTCGGTCGCGTTGGCATCGACGCCGAGCACCTCGCGAGCCCGCTGTTTTCGCATGGCGACCGCGGCGACGATGCCTCGCTCTTCGGCGTCCGCTTTACAGTCTGAGCACAGTCGCTCGGTGCGCTCGTCGATCGTGGTAACGTGATACAGTTCCTCGGAAACCCTGTTGCGACACTGCGTACAGCGGCCCTGCTCGTTCGCGTCGTCTTTGGGCGCACTGCCGGACCCGTCGGTCACATCCGAGTCGTCGGTTTCAGCGCCGCTACCGTCGGCCGAGTCGCGGCCCGGTGCCTCGGCCGCACACGACGGACAGCAACTCACGACGGTCCCGTCGTCGAGCACCACGTCCTCGAGGTCGGCTACGGGGACGGTGGTCGTACAGCCGTCGCATGTGTCACGGCGCTGATCGAGCGAGCCACCCTTTCGGGCGGCCGCTCTGGCGTGCGGTTCGCAGTCCGGACAGCAAACGATCCGTTCGCCGTCCGGCATGCGTATCGTCGCCGCGTCCTCGAGCGCAACCGTTCGGCCGCACCCGTCACAGCCGGGCCGGCGATCACCGACTACAGCCATCGTCCGTCGGTTCGGGGTCGTTCCGTATTAGTTCTTCCGCTGACAGTCGCGTCGACGGACAGGTCGCGCCGTGATCGACCGATCGGCAGTGCCGAGCGCATGGTCGGTGATTAGGATCGTCTTACTGGTCGGAGGTGCCGGCGTTCCGCGAGGATCGATTCGCGAACGGGGCCGATAACAAAGTGCCCGCCCGACGACCGAGCGGTCGTGCGAGGCGATCCTCGCACGTAGATGCGCTGTCCGTTGGACGGCACTCGGCGGCATCCGTCGCCGAGTTCCTCCTCTCCTGTCAGATTTCAGATGGTGGGTCCGAACCGGGACATCAATGGTCTCTCGGCCGTGAGGGTCGCGTATGGACACGGCAGTACGGACCGGCACCCGCGACGGCTCGGTCGGTCGAGAGCGGTTCGTGACCGCGATCGTCGACACCGTCCTCGTCATCGGATTGGTTCTCCTCGGGACCGTCGAGCACGGCGGAAATCCGCTCACCGAACCGCTGGCATCGCTCGAGACCGTCGCGCCCTTCGCGATCGGTTGGATCGCCGTCGCGTTGCTCGCGGGGTTGTATACGCGCGAGGAACTCGAGCCGGTGGTTGGCTACCGATGGCTGGCCGTCACCTGGATCGCGGCGGCGAACGTCGGACTTATGCTGCGCGCATCGTCGTTGTTCGAGGGCAGCGCGAACTGGCCGTTCCCGCTCGTGATCACCGGTTTTGGACTGCTCGTTTTGTTCGGCTGGCGCGTCGGCTACGCTCTGTTTCGGTCGGCGACAACGTAAGTCATCGCTGCTCGACGTTCCCGCAGAGACAGCCGAACGTGATCGATCTGTTATTATACCACCGGATCGAGAGATGATCGGGTAGCCGTCTTCACAGGGTTCAGAGAAGCGATATTGGACCGGCAGTCCGTACAACAGTCACGGGTGAACGCTAACATGACTTTGTACCGAGAGGTGGATAACCAACCCATAAGTTATGAGAATTATAGCAGGTGAATTCCCATTCAAAATGTATCTCCAACGGGACAATTATGGGAAACACTTATATACCTATTCATCATACTATAGGATAGATTATGACTGGATACTACGACATTGTTCTCGGCCTCATCCCAGTCGCACTGCTCGGTATCACTGCAGCCCTCACAGTCGTCGGACTGTCGCTGACTGCGGCGGTGCCGCTCGGTTCGCTGGTCGCGATAGCGATCATCGGGCACGCGATGTTCGTCAACACGCCTGCAGACGTCTCCGACGAGGCCCGGTCCGCGCGCCCCCCGCTGAACGCGGACTAATCTGCTCTTTCCCGTCTCTTTCCCCGCTTTCGATTCCTTTTCCCCGTTTCGCTCCGTGGTGTCTTCCATGACCGACACCCTGTTCGTGACGAGTGCGGACGTCGCAGACCTCGCAACGCCGGCCGAGTACGTCGATGCCGTCCGCGAGGGGTATCGCCAGCGCGGCAACGGCGCGCCGGCACAGCCGCGATCGAAGTTCTTCCGCGACGATCCCGAGGGAATGCTCACGACCTACGCCGCCGTCCTTCCCGAGACCGGTGCGATGGGCGGCTACATGTACAGCGCCGGGTTCGGTGCCACAGACGCCTGGTTCATGGCACCACTGTTCGACGCCGAGAGCGGCGCACCGCTTGCCCTGCTCGACGGTGCGAGCATGAATCCGCACAAAACCGGTGCCGCCGGTGCCGTCGCGGTCGACGAACTCGCCCGCGCCGACGCCGACACCCTCGCTGTCATCGGCAGCGGCGCGCAGGCACGCGGCCAACTGCGCGCGACCGCGACGGTCCGGGACTTCGCCGAGGTCCGCGTCTATTCGCCGACGCCCGAAAACCGCGAGTCCTTCGCCGCCGACTTCGACGAGTCGCTCGAGGCCTCGGTCCGTGCCGTCGACTCGAGTGCGGCCGCCCTCTCGGACGCGGACGTGGTGATCACCGCGACGCGAGCCAGCGAGCCGGTCTTTGACGGCGACGACTTAGCGCCCGGCACCCACGTCACCGCGATGGGCCAGTATTCCCCGGACAAACGCGAACTGGACGCGAAGACGATCGCGAACGCGACCTACGTCCCCGACCTGCGCGAGCGGGCGACGTTCGACGCCGGGTCGTTCATTCAGGCGCTCGAGGAGGGCGCGATCGACGAGGATCACGTCCACGCTGAACTGGGCGAGATCGTCGCCGGGAACGCGCCCGGACGGACGAGTGACGACGAGATCACGGTCTTCGACAGCGGCGGGACCGGGATCGAGACGGTCGCGGCTGGGTACCTGCTCTATGAGCGCGCAACGGAGGCGGGACGCGGGCAGACGATCGAGTTCGCGCCGGCAAGCGAAGCGCTTACCGGAGACTGAATCCTCGAGCGCGACGCGCTGGCGCTTCGGAGTCGCTCACGCGACCGTGGTCGCCCCGCCCAGCAGTCCCATCGTCACCACGAGTCGTCCGAGGCTCCCGATGAACGTGGCGGCGGCGAATTTCGGCAAATCTTCCTCGAGAACGGCGAAGGCGTAGATCGAGAGCGTATCGGGGAAGAAGGGAACGCACAGTGCGACCGCCAGGCCGGCGTATCCATACCGCTGGGCGAGCGACACCGTGTGTCGCTCCGACCACGCGATGATATCGAACCGGGAGCGGCGGAGCCGGCGGACGATCGGCCCCGCCTGTTTCGCCTCCTGTCCGAGATGGAACGCAAAGAGACTGCCGAGGGTTTTCCCCGTCGCGCTGACGCCCATGATAAGTCCGAAGTGAACCCAGATCGGGATTCCGAGATCGAGAGGGGTTGCGAGGACGATTTCGCTCGGACCGGGAAGCACGAACGCGATCAGGAATGAGTAGACGAAGACGATGCTTAGCCCGGGCCATCCTGTCGCACCGTTGATGACGACGTGTGCGCTCTCGAAGACGCGTGGCAGAAGCTCGAATCCGAGCGAGAGACCGACGACACCCCCGATTATCACATTTGAATATCCATATGAATGGCTGTAAGTACTTTTTGTTTCGACGTGATAATCGCCGTCGGAAGACGCAACCAGTGAGTTAGATCGAGACGCGACGAGATTCGGAGACGCGGCCGCAGTCACCTACTCGTTCGTAGGTCGAATCTTGAACCCGTACCGGGTGACGCCTTCCTGCGTGTAGATGCGGCGGATCGTCGTCTCGATTCGGTCGCCGACCTCGAAATCGGCGGGGTCCGCGTCGGTGCCCATCGCGGGGGCACTGACGGTCTCATCGCCGTTTGCTCGTTGCGTCTCCGACGCACCGCTCGTCTCGAGCGCGACGATCGCGGCCGCGTAGTCGCCCGATTTGGCCTGCTGTTCGGCGAACTCCGGCGGCGCGCCGCCCTGCGAGATCGTCGTGACGGCCTCGATCGACCCCTCGCCGGCGAGTTCGACGGGTTCGTACTCGGCGAGTGCGCCGCAGTCGTCGCAGGCCCCTTCCGGCGGGAACGAGAGCGCGCCACACTCCGAACACCGGCCGGCCTCGAGCCGGTAGCGCTGTGGAATCGAGCGCCGCCAGGATGGGACGCTGACGTAGGCTCCGCCGCCCGACGGCGGGCCGGAGGTCACGACGCCGCGCTGGCGCAGGTACTCGGCATAGGAAAGCGGGTCGTCACCCTCGAGCGCAGTTTTGGTCGGCACGTCGCCGTCGGCCTCAACGACGAAGGCGTCCGCGCCCGCGCCGCTGCCCTGGGAGACGGCGAGGATGGACTCGTAGCCGTCTGCGAGGGCTCGAGCGAGCGAAACCGGAACGCTCGCAGCGCCGAGGTCGCCCAGTTCGTGGACCGTCGCGGCGGCCTGGATCTCGTCGGTGCCGACGCCGGCCGCGCCCGCGGCGCGGTAGGGGAGCTTGCCGTCGGGGGCCTGGATCGCGGCCGCTTCGGGTTCGGGGTCGACCTCGAGGCCGGAGACAGCGCCGCCGATCGTCTCGGTGAACGCGCTGCGGTCGTACTGCGTGATGCCGAGTCCCTGGGTCTCGTCCTCGCCGGTGTTACGGAACCGCGTTCCGGGGTACGGTGCGGCGTACTCCGCGCGGTCGACGATTTCGCTCGGGCCGTCGCGCTCTATGACGAACGCCGCGGCCCCCGCGCCGGCGGCGTGGTCCACGCCGTCGTCGGGATCGCCCTTCAGCGCGTCGGCAGCGACGATGAGCGCGGTCGTCGCGTCGGCCTCGAGCGCGTCCTGACCGGCCCAGAGCGCGCGCGTCCCGGCCCGCGTGCTGCCGGTGAAGGTCTGTCTGGTCGTCGACGCCGAGAGGGCGAGCATCGCGCCCAGTCGCGCGGTCAAGTCCGCTTCGGCTTCCGGTGGCCGCGAGGCGGCGAACCCGAGCCAGTCGATCGAGGTAGGGTCGGTCTCGGTCGCCTCGAGCGCCCGCGTTGCGGCCTCGTAGGCCATCGTCAGGGCGTCCTCGTCGGCCGAGGGGACGGCCTTCTCGGTCACGCCGGCGGCGTGGAACTGGCCCCAGGCCTCCTCGAACGCTTCCGCGCTGATGCGGAACCGCGGCGCGTACGCGCCAACGCCGGTGATCGCGCTCATGCGTTCACCTCCTGCTCTTTCTCAAACACGTGAACGACGGCGGCACCACCGCTCCCGCCGACGTTGTGGGTCAGCCCGCGTGTGGGGTTCTCGACCTGTCGCTCGCCGGCCTTCCCGGTGAGCTGTTTGTATGCCTCGACGACCTGTCCGGCACCCGTCGCGCCGATGGGGTGGCCCTTCGACTTGAGGCCGCCGGAGGTGTTGACCGGGAGTTCGCCGCCGATCTCGGTCGCGCCGGAGTCGATGAGCTGGCCGGCTTCGCCCCTCTCACAGAAGCCGAGATCCTCGTAGGCCAGGAGTTCGGCGATGGCGAAGCAGTCGTGGACCTCCGCGAAGTCCAGGTCGTCGGGCGTCACGTCGGCCATCTCGTAGGCCTGTTCGCCGGCCCGCTGGCTCGCCGGGACGCCGGTGTAGGTGTCGCGCTGGAAGAGCCCGACGGTGTCGCTGCCCGCGCCGACGCCGGCCACGCGGATCGGGTCGTCCGTGTACTCGTCGACGACGTCCTCGCTGACGATCAGGGCACAGGCTGCGCCGTCGGACGTCGGACAGCAGTGATAGAGGTTCAGCGGGTCCGCGACGACCGGCGCGGACTGAGCGTCCTCGAGCGAGCACTCGAAGCCCAACTGGGCGTGGGGATTTTTCGCGCCGTTGGCGTGGTTCTTGACGGCGACCTGCGAGAGGTGTTCGCGCGTAGTGCCGTACTGTTCCATGTGGACGCTGGCCATCTGGGCGTAGACGCCGGAGAAGGTGGTTCCCGAGAGCCGCTCCCACTCGGTTTCGCCGGAGACGCCGAGCCAGTATTTCGTCGCGTCCGAGCTCATGTCGGACATGATCTCGAACCCGCCCGCGAGGACAACATCGGCCATCCCCGATTTAACGGCCTGAACGGCCTGCCGAACCGCAAAGCCGCTGGCCGCGCAGGCGTTCTCGACTCGCGTCGTCGGGACGCCGTCGAGGCCGACGTGCTCGGTCACCGCCGGCCCGGAAAGCCCGAGCTGGCGGCCGCCGACGCCGAGGTTGCCGACGAACGCCTCGTCGACGTCTTCGGCCTCGAGTCCCTTTGGGACGCTGTCGGTCGCCGCGTCGAACGCGGTCCGGAACAGCGACCGGTAGCTCTCCGAGGGGAACGCCCCGTAGTCTGACTGCCCCGCACCGACGAGATATGCGTCGCGCATACCCGCCGTTTGGGTGTCCAGATGAAATAAGTGTGCGTTCTCCGGTCGCGACACGTCTCAAATGGCTGAAAACGGCAGCGTCCGTCCTGTTCATCTTCGAACCAGTGTGGGGCAAAACCAACGCCGACCGGACCATGCTGCGTGGGCTTCTCGTCGAAATTCGGCGACCGTGGTGAGACGCGACGCGGGATTCAAGCGTCTCGTCGCCGTATCACCGGTATGTCCCGCGCGGACGAGCTCGTGTCTGTCCTCGAGGCGACCGAGTCGCTGGCGATCGTCTGTCACGACAACCCCGACCCGGACTGTCTCGCCAGCGCGCTCGCACTCGAGGCGATCGCGCTCGATCACGACGTCGGGGACGTGACGATCACGTACGGCGGCGACATTTCACACCAGCAGAACCGCGCGTTCGTCAACATGCTCGATATCGACCTCCGAACGCTTGCGGGGACCGACATCGACGAGTACGACCATATCGGATTCGTCGATCACACCCGACCGGGAGCGAACACCGAGGCTCCGGAGAGCGTCATCCCTGATATCGTCGTCGACCACCATCCTGGCGACTCGAGCGGTGCCACCTTCGAAGACGTGCGCACCGACTACGGTGCGACGGCGACGATTTTCGTTGAGTATCTTCGGGACCTCGAGGTCGAACCCACGACACGGCTCGCCTCCGCGTTGCTGTTTGCGCTCCACCGCGAACGGCTCGATTTCGTTCGCGAACCCACGCGACGCGAGTACGAGGCCGCGCTAGCGGTCTACCCCGACGCGGATCTCGAGATCCTCGAACAATTGTACGGCAGCGCGTTCACGCCGGGCACGCTCGACGCCATCGGCCGGGCGATCGCCAGCCGCGAACGTCGCGGCTCGGCGCTCGTCGCGAGCGTCGGGAAAACCAGCGAGACCGACGCGTTGCCCCAGGCGGCGGATTACCTGCTTAACCTCGAGGGCGTCGATACGGTTCTGGCGTACGGCATTATCGGCGATGCGATCCGCCTGAGCGGTCGCTCGATCGATCCACGAGTCAACATGGGAACAACGCTCGAATCGGCGTTCGACGAACTCGGCGCGGTCGGCGGGCACCACGACATGGGCGGCGGCCGGATCGAACTCGGCCTGTTCGCAGACGACGAAGGCGACGCCGAGGAACTGCTCGCGTTCGTCGGCAGCCGGCTCACTCATCGGTTCTTCGACGCGTTAAATCTCGACGAGTGAGGGCAGCAACCCGGCCACTCGAGCCGGGATTCACTCGATATCGATCGAGCGCGATTCATCGCTCGGTTCGATCTTCGGTAGCCGAACGGTCAACACGCCGTTGTTGACGCTGGCTCGGATCTCGTCGGCGTCGACCGGCTCCGGCAGCCGGACCTGTCGGCTGAACGATTGGGTCTTTCGCTCGCGCCGGATGTAGTTTTCCTCCTCGCCGCCGACTTCCTCGGTGTGCTCGCGATCGCCCGAGATGGCGAGGCTCTCCCCCGTGAGACGCAACTCAAGGTCGTCGCTCTCGTAGCCCGGTACGTCGGCGGTGACGACGAACTCGTCGCCCTCATCCGCGAGGTCGATGCTCGTCGCCGTGCCCCCAACCGAGAGGTCGAGTTGGCTCCGGTTGTCCATCTGCGTTTCCCACGACCGCGCCGCCGTCTCGAGCTGGCGGTTTAGCCGGTCGAGCAGTTCGTCGATGCCGTCGAACGGACCTGGTCGTCGTGACATGCGATCACCTCTCGTGAGTAGGCGGTCGACGGCGAAAAAAGCTACTCCCGTGTGCGACGACGGTCGCCCTCCTCGATATGTTCGTGTACAGACTTGCGGCAGAACCGACGGGTGGGCTGGTCGTTTTTAGGCTGCCGACCGTCGGTCCAAATATGACGGAAGCACTGTTCGTCGTCAGCGAGGAAGGTTACTGGGGAGAGGAATGCGTCGACCCCCTCGAGACGCTCTCGGATGCGGGTATCGAGGTCACGGTCGCGACGCCGTCGGGCGACCCGCCGGTCGTCGACGAGCGCTCGATAGACCCCGACGAGGTCGGCGAGGAGACCGCCGAACACGTCCGCGACGTCGCCGAGAACGACGAACGGCTAAACGATCCGATCCCAGTCGCACAGGCCGACGCCGACGGGTACGACGCCGTCGTCTTCCCCGGCGGCCACGGCACCGCATGGGACATCAATCAGGACAAACACGCCCGCGAACTCCTGCGAGACAGCGTCGAGGGCGACGGCAAGGCGCTGGTCGTCTGCCACGCCGTCGGCATACTCGGCTTCGCCCGCGACAGCCACGGCGCGTTCATCGTCAACGGCCGCGACGTGACCGGCTTCCCCAACGAATGGGAGGAGGGCATCGTCGACGAACAGGATCGGATGCCCGACGGCCGCAAGCTACCTTACTGGGTCGAAGACGAGGTGGAAACGGCCGGCGGTAACTGGGACGCCGAACTTGATTCCGAGACCAGCGTCACCGTCGACGGCGACCTGATCACCGCCCGCGGTCCGGGTTCCTCACACGCCGCGGCCGAGACCTTGCTCGAGGAACTCGGCGTCGAACTCGAGGCCTGATCGGCTTCGAGCCGCCGCGCTCCCTCTCGAGATCGGCCCTACGTTCGAGAACCGGACAACCGAATCAGTCCCTTTTTACACGCCGCCGGGGAATCACCAGTTATGAGCTTCGAGGAAGACGACCGCGTGGTCCTCCACGACGAGCACAGCGAGTTCGACGGCGAGACCGGCACCGTCTCTCAGACGATGGAGTCGATGTTCGGCGACGTCACCTACACCGTCAGCTTCGACGACGGCCAGGAGGCCGGCGTTCCCGAAGACGACCTCGAGGCGGCCGACGCAGACGAGGAGTAACCACCGCCCCGCCCGGGCCGGCCGCGCTCGCTCGAGCCGACAGCCGGTCCGTCACCACCGGGCCGATCGTACACCGATATTCGACCCGCAGATGCCACAGATTCCGCTTCACTACGTCGACTTACGGACGTTTTGCTACGCCACCGAGGACGAAAAGCGCGTCGAGGAGGCGCTGCGAACCTTCCTCCCCGACGGCGACGACGAGCCGTTCGAAATCGACCGCGCCGAGAGCGAGGGCCACTACGGCGATCGCATCCTCGTCCTCTCGGCTCGCGTCGAGAAGGCCGACGACGTTCGCCACGTCCTCTCGCGGCTGGCCGACCTCGAGTCCTTCGACGACCTGATCGATGAACTCGACGAGCGGGTCACCGAGAACACCGAACTGTTCTTGCGCCTCGACAAACAGGCCGCCTTCGAGGGCGATGTGCGCCTCGGTGACGGCATCACCTTCCGCGGGAAAGTCGAAGCGTACCCGGCGAAAAAGGAGCAGGCCGTCGCGAACGCCGAGGACGTCCTCGAGCGGTTACGCGATCGAAACTGACCGCACTCGCGCTCGAGAACACCGTTTTTCGCGTCCAGTTCCGACTCGCATGAGCTGGCCGAACGCGATCGTCCGGTTGCGAAGTGCTTTTGACTGACCGGTCAGTAAGAACTCGTAGATCCTTCTTGTATGACGGACGAGACGACCGACGATCTCATGGAGGCGACGTATCGCGCGCTCTGCAAACACGGCTACGCGGAGTTGACGATGCAGGATATCGCCGCCGAATCGACGAAGAGCAAAGGAACGCTCCACTACCACTTCGAGAGCAAGCAGGACCTCCTCGAGTCGTTTCTGGAGTATCTTCTGACCCAATTCGAGGAGCGGACCGAAACCGTGCCCGGCGAAACGCCGACCGAGAAACTCCACGAGTTCCTCGACGAACTGCTGACGCCGTCCGACGAGGACTCGGCCGAGGAGTTCCGAACGGCGATGCTCGAAATCAAGGCCCAATCGCCGTACAATGAGGCCTATCGGGAGCAGTTGAGCGAGTTCGATACCGCGTTGCACGAGCGGATCGCCGGCCTCATCGCGGACGGCATCGAGGCGGGTGAGTTACACGACGCTATCGAGCCCGACGAAACGGCGGACTTCCTCGTGACGCTGTTCCACGGCGCGCAAACGCGAGCGGCCGCGGTCGATCGGTCACCCGAACGGACGAAGCAGTACGTTCACGGGTATATCGACGACGCGCTTCGGGCTGACGACTCGAGCGGTGCGGGGTCGACGCGCCCGGACCGCGAGACGGAGGCCGACAGATGAGCCTGCTAGGCCGACTCATCGCGTGGGTTACGCGTCGCTTCGGCCGGCTCTCCGGGGCGTTCAAGGGCCCAGAGGAGTTCGATCTGACGGACGGCGACATCGCAAAGCCGCTGTTCTATCTCTCGTTGCCGATCATCGTGACGAACCTGCTGCAGACGGCCTACAATCTCATCGACACGTTCTGGCTCGGACAGTACAGTACCGAGGCGCTGGCGGCGATCGGCTTCGGATTCCCGATGGTGTTTCTGCTCATCTCGGTCGGAATGGGGCTGTCGGTCGCCGGGAGCGTCCTCGTCGCCCAGCACATCGGCGCAGACGAAGAGGAGGAAGCGGAGTACGCCGCCTCACAGACAGTGGCGCTGTCGCTGCTCGGCGCGTTACTTCTAGGGCTGGTCGGTTACGGCCTCGTAAACGAGTTGCTCGGCCTCCTTGGAGCGTCACAGGACGTCCTACCGCTGGCGACCGCCTACATGCAGGTCATCACGCTCGGAATGCCCTTCATGTTCGGCTTTTTCGTCTTTATCGCGCTGATGCGGGGCTACGGCGATACGATCACACCGATGCTCGTCATGTTCGGCTCGGTGTTGCTCAACGTCGTCCTCGACCCGTTCTTGATCTTCGGCTGGGGACCGTTCCCCGAACTCGGGATTCAGGGGGCGGCGATCGCGACCGTCTTCTCCCGTGCGCTCGCGCTCGTCGTGGGCCTCGCGATCATGTTCCGTGGAACGCGGGGCGTCCACATCCGTCTCGGACAGATGCGTCCCGATCTCTCGTTCGCGAAGAAGCTCGTCAGCATCGGGTTTCCGGCATCGATCGAGGGAATGGGTCGCGCGCTGTCGATCAACCTGCTGTTGGTGATCGTCGCCTTCTTCCCGGACACGGTCGTCGCCGCCTACTCGATCGGCACGCGCGTGTTCTCGGTGATCTTCCTCCCGGCGATCGCCGTCGCCCGCGGCGTCGAGACGATGACCGGCCAGAACATCGGCGCTGGTAACCCCGACCGTGCGAAGGCCGCCGCCGACTTCGCCGCCCGAACCACGTTCGTCGTCCTCGGGGCACTGGGCGTCATCGCATGGATCGGCGCACGGCCGATCACTGCGGTGTTCACCGACAATCCCGAGGTCGTCGACGTCGGCGTCACGTTCCTCCGGTACGTCGCACCGTCGTTCGGCTTCATCGGCGTGATGCGGGCCTACAACGGCAGCTTCCGCGGAACCGGGAAGACGCTCACCGCGGCCGCGATCGTCCTCGTCATCTACGGTCTCGTCCGACTCCCGATCGCCTACAGCCTCTCACAGACGACACTCGAGTACCGCGGCATCTGGCTCGCCTTCGCCGCCTCGAACGCAGTCGGTGCCGCCCTCGCGTACGGCTGGTATCGCAGAGGCACCTGGCGCGATGTCGACGTGACCGAGGGGCCGGCGGCCCCCGGACTTGGCGACGATATCGAGCCGAGCACCGACGACTGACCGGCCGCTCGACACGGCACTCGAGCCACCGGCGATCGCGACTCGAGCGGGGCGTTTTTGCCTCCCGCCCCGGAGGACTGTGGTATGTACGTATCCGTCGTGGCCGACGGTCCGGTCCGCGAGGCGGTCGTCGCCGCGTTCGACGATGTCGATATCGACGTTCGTGACGCCCAACCGGCGGAACTCGCCGACGCGCGCTTTGCCGTCGTCGGTGCCATCGCCGGCTCGGCGACGTTCGACCGGGCGAACGAGGCCGCACTCGAGGGCGGAACGCCGTGGATCGCCGTCGAGATCGGCGGCGTCGGCGGTTATCCGATCCCCGACGTCGACGCGGCCGTGACTGGCTTTGCGCCCGCCGCCGGTTGTTTCGACTGTCTGCGCGCCCGCGTCGCGTCGAATCTCGAGGAGCAAGGTGACGCCCCGCAGGCCGACCGTAGCGCGGCCAGGCTCGCCGGCGCGGTCGCCGGCCGGGAGTGCGTGCGCGTCCTCTCGGGCGACGAGCGGTCGATCATCGGAACGGTGCGCGAAGTACCCCACGCTCGGCGGCCGCTCGTCCCCGTTCCGGGCTGTGCGTGTGCCGACGCGGGCCGTGATTGGACGCTCGAGCGTGACGCCGAGACACTCGCCCTCGAGACGGCGGTCGAGCACGCAGAGCAAGCGATCGACGACCGCGTCGGCCCGATTTCGAGCATCGCCGAGGTGGAGTCGTTCCCGGCACCGTACTATCTGGCGACCGTGGCGGACACGACCGCCTACAGCGACGCGACCGCGCCACGACAGGCCGCCGGCGTCGCAGACGACTGGAACGCCGCGCTGATGAAAGCCGTCGGAGAGGGCCTCGAGCGCTACTGCGCCGGCGTCTACCGCGAGGACGAGTTCGTTCATGCGAGCGAGGCTGACCTCGAGAACGCCGTCGCGCCGACGGCTCTCGTCCGGCCGGACGATGCACTCGCCTACGACTCGAGCGACGAACACCGCTGGGTGCCCGGCGAGGACCTCGCGACCGGCGAGTCGACCTATCTGCCGGCCGCCGCGGTCCAGTTCCCCCAGCCCGGCGCGGAACTGGTCCCGGCGATCACGACCGGACTCGGGCTCGGCTCGTCGACGGTCGACGCCCTCGTATCGGGGCTGACCGAGACGATCGAGCGCGACGCGACGATGCTCGCGTGGTACTCGACGTTCGAACCGCTCGGTCTGTCAGTCGAGACCGACGCGTTCGACCGACTCGAGCGCCGTGCCGGAAGCGAAGGGCTGTCGGTGACGCCGCTGCTCGTCACGCAGGATATCGACGTGCCGGTCGTCGCCGTGGCCGTCCACCGCGACTCGGACGCGCTCGCCGGTGGAGAGATTTCGCCGACCGACGACGCGTGGCCTGCGTTCGCGGTCGGCTCTGCGGCCGGCCTCGACGCCGCGGCCGCGGCGACGTCGGCGCTCGAGGAGGCGCTCCAGAACTGGACGGAGCTTCGAAGCCTCGGCCCTGACGAGGCCGGCGACGCGGGGGGTGCGATCGGCGACTACGCCGCCTTCCCTGAACGTGCTCGGGACTTCGTCGCCGCCGATCGGACGGTGCCCGCGGCGAGCGTCGGCCCCGACCCCGTCCCGACGGGCGTCGATCGGCTCGAGGCGCTGTGTGAACGAACGATCGACGCGGGGCTGACGCCGTACGCGGCGCGACTGACGACGCGTGACGTCGAACGGATCGGTTTCGAGGCCGTGCGGGTCATCGTTCCGGGCGCGCAACCGCTGTTCACCGGCGAGCCGTTCTTCGGTGAGCGGGCGCGGACGGTCCCGGACGATCTCGGCTTTGAGCCGCGGCTCGAGCGGCCGTTCCATCCCTATCCCTGATCGGTCACGAAAAGTAGCGCTCAGGCGCCGTCGTTCGATTCGGTGCCGTTCGGCTCGGTGCCGTCCGCATCAGTATCGTTCTGGCCGATTCCGCCCGTTTCAGTGTCGCTCGGCTCAGGTCCGGCGGTCGGACCCGTCTCCTCACCGTTCCCGCGTTCGATATTCAGTATCAGACCGTCGTTCGTAATTCGGACGACCACGCGGCTCGTATTCGACGTGATCATTCCCTCCTTGACCGCGAGCCGCTCGCCTTCCCGTCCGAACTTCGTCGCGCGGAAGTGCTGTTTGGTCGCATCGAGATGTGGTGCTGTGGCCCGCTGGTCCGACGTGATGGTGTAGCTCTCCTTGTACGTCTGCCGGCCCCCGCTTGCGGCGTAGGCCTCGAGTCGGAGGTCGTAGTGCTGATCGGCCTCGTTGTAGAGTTCGACCGGTACCAGCCCTCGAAAACTCCCCTGATAGTGCTCCTGCAGCGCCTCGAGGCAGCCCGAGAGACTGACGACGGCTGTGACCCCGACAGATTGGAGTACCGTACGACGGTTCACATTCGGTGCTCGGTGTCGCACGACCGTAGGCGTTACTCTTCGATCGGCTCCCATTGGGTGAGAGCCACACCCACGGAATTTTTGCGTCGGGAGATGAACGCCAACGTATGGAGAAAGTCGCGATCGACAACGTCGATATCGAAGTTAACCCGATGAACGTCCACTCGGTCAGACGACCGATTTCGGACGCGCTCGGCTTTTCCGACTTCGCGATGAACTACTTCGAACTCGAGCCCGACGAGTCCTTTTCCGGCGGACTCCACACGCACCACGATCAGGAAGAAGTTTTCTACGTCCAAGAGGGAACCGCGACGTTCGAGACGAAAGACGGCGACGTTTCGGTCGACGAGGGCGAGGTCGTTCGATTCGCGCCCGGCGACTTCCAGCACGGCTACAACGACACCGACGAGCGGGTCGTCGGCTTCGCATTCGGCGCACCCGAGTCCAAACACGACTGGGGGCAGATCGAATCGATGCTCTACTGTCGGAACTGCGAGGCCGAAATCGGACACGGCCTCGAGCTCACCGACGAGGGGAACTTCCGGATGACGTGTACCGAGTGCGGTCGCTCGTTCGTCCCCTGATCCCGATTCGAATCCTCGTCCGTGCGGCCCGTTGGCGAACGCTATCCCGACTCCCACCGAATTTGAGCCGGAACCTTTTCACGGGGGACCGAGTGGGAAAACGTATGGGCACGCAAGACAGTTCGACCGAGGGGATCGACACAACGCTTTTCATCACCGTCTCCGGCCCGCCGGGTTGTGGGGCGACGACGCTGTGTGAACGCCTCGCCGACGCGATGGGCTGTCCGTACGTCTCCGGTGGCGACATCTTCCGGGAACTCGCCGAGGACCGCGATATGAGCTTAAACCAGCTCACCGCGAAGGCCGACGAGTCCGACGAAATCGACCGCGCGTTAGATCAGCGCCTCCAGCAGATCGCCGAGAAGTGGGGCATGGCCAACAAACCGTTCATCCTCGAGTCCCGGCTCGCGGGCTGGCTGGCCGGCGACCGCGCGGACCTGCGGATCTGGCTCGATGCCCCCGAAGACGTCCGCCTCGAGCGCATCGACGACCGGGTCGAAACCGAGGCCGAGATGCGCGTCCGCGAAGTCAGCGAGGCCGGCCGCTATCAGTCTTACTACGAGATCGATATCGACGACCAGACGTTCTACGACCTCTATATCAACACCGCCCGTTGGAGCAAACGGGGCGTGTTCACTCTCGTCAAAGCTGCGATCGAGGAGTACGATCCCGAACTCGACGAAGGTGCGTTCTCGACACCGACCCTCGACCCCTGAGCGGTCCCGTGTGTCTCCGCTGCACAACGGTACCGAAAGCAGTGTAGGCCGTCGTTTACAGCGGTCTCGCAACGCTATCGGCGAACTACTGAAGTAGGCGAACCTGATTTCGGTTGTACTACCCGATGATGGTGGGCGGTGTCAATAATCCGGGCCGCTTCGATCGGACAGCAGCCGCTCTCAGTCCGTTTCGTGCGATCGCTCGGGGGGCCGGGGCCGAACGGTACGATCTCGAGGGGAGCTCGATACATGGAGGGTGTGGATGCCGCGAAACGCGTTGATGGGGGCCATCGGGCTCCTCGCGGCGGCAGCCCTCGTCGCCCCGAGTATCGGGCTGTATCGGGTGTTCTCGTACGTCGCGGCGGCGTTCATCCTCGCCGTAGTCGCGTCCGCGTCGATCGAACACCGCGGCTCGTCGCTCGAACCGTACACCGGTCTCGTCGCCGGGCTCGCCGGGACGTTCGTCGTCGGGCTCACGGGCATCTGGCTGCTATGGAGTCCGGGCGTGACGAACTACGCGTACGTCCTGGGCGTGCCGAGGCCGACGCTCGTCTACTTCGCGCTTCTGTGGCTCGCTCCCGCGCTCGCGTCGATCTATTACTCGCTGGTTTTCGATCGGATCGGCAGCGAGGAGATCGTCGACGAAATTATCGCCGACGCTCGAGACCACCAGCAGCGAGCAGCGCTTCCGCTGGCTCCCCAGCGGAGCGACCGAACGACCGACGTGGAGGGAGACGATGACTGACGCGGCCGTCGTCCCGCTTCAGGCCGAGGGGATTCCGGTTGCGGACGATCCGATCATCCTCGCCTTCGGGGCGGTATACCTGCTGATTGTCGTCCTGATCGGCGCGTGGGGATACGTGCGCACTCAGACGACCGGCGACTTCCTCATCACGGGCAAGAGCGTCGGAACCTGGGTTCTCGCGATGACCGCCTTCTCTGTCATCCAGTCCGGATTCGGCTTCGTCGGTGGTCCCGAACTCGTCTACGCGTTCGGAACGACGCCGCTCTGGATTTTCTTTACCGCACCGCTTGGGTTTCTCCTGACCTGGGTCGTCCTTGCCAAACGGCTCCGACTGCTCGCGGACATCCGAAACGTCCTCACGCTGGCCGACGGCATGTACGTCCGCTACGAGAGCGACTGGGTGCGCGGGCTCACCGGACTGGCCGTCATCGTCGGCGTCATCGCCTATCTGGCGACGAACCTCGCGGCACTACAGTTCGTCATGCGCGCGATATTCGGCGTTCCGGTCGTCTGGGGACTGTTCGGCGGTGCCTTCATCCTGCTGCTGTACAGTATGCTCGGCGGCATGATCGCCGGCGTCTGGACCGACTTCTTGCAGGCGCTGACGATGATAACCGGCGCGGTGTTCGTCTTCGCCTACGCGATGTCGTTCGGCGGCGGTATGGAGACGATCTCGAGGAATCTCGCGACCGCAGATCCAGCCCTCGTCTCGCCGTTCGGAGCGATGGGCGGGGCGACGACGGCCGTCCTCGTCGGCGTCGCATGGTGGATCCTCTTCTCGGTCGGTGCCGCCGGCCAACCTCACCTGATCACGAAATTCTACATGAGCCGTAACCTGGAGATCCTGAAATGGGGTGCACCGATCGCCGCCCTCTCCTATGCGATCTCGAGCCTGATCGCCTTCTCGGCGGGGCTCTCGATGCGGGCGATGGTCGAAGCCGGTGAGATCGGGGAGACGTTCAGCGCGAGCGAGGTCGGGCCGGTCTTCGTCCTCGAGCACACGCCGAGTCTCGTCGCCGGGCTCATTCTCGCGGCGCTGCTCGCGGCGATCATGTCGACGAGCGATTCGTTTCTCAATATCGGTGCCGCGGCCGTCTCACGAGATATTCCGAGAGCGATGGGGCGGTCGATCGAGGACGATCGGACGGAACTCCGAGTCACGCAAGCGGCGCTGGCCGGACTGACGGTACTCGCGACGGGCGTCGTCTACTTCTCCGACGCGCTGGTCGGCATTCTCGGAACGATCGGGTGGGGCTTCTTCGCCGCCGCGTTCGTTCCCGTCGTCGTCTTCGGGATGAACTGGAAAGGGGCGACGAAAGAGGGTGCGATCGCGGCGATTGTCGGTGGGCTCACCGTCAACGTCTTCTACAGCGCCGTTCCGATGGCCGCGGAGGCGGCCGGCTACGACGGGATCGCCGGCGGCATGACGGCGCTCTATCCGTACCCGGACGTGTTCCCGGTCGGCACCGTCGCGCTCTTGGTCGCGGTCGTCCTGTTCGTTGGCGTCTCGCTGACGACTCAGGACGGCACCGAACTCCCCGCGGATCTCCACGCACTGCTCGAGCGCTGATCGCATGACCGCCGACCCCGCGATAACGGCCGAGACGACGATCGCCCGATTGACACACTGGGTTCGCCAACGACCGAACTCGCTCGAGTTCTGGGAGCTGGTCCTCACCGACGAACGGCTCTTATGGTGTTTCGTCGGAGAATCCTTCCGATCGTTGCTTCTGCGGGCGGACGTGGGAGAGCGCGATCGGGCCGCGGTCGCGGAGCTCTCGCCCGACGACATCATCGCGTTCGACGACCGGAACTTCGCCGTCTCGCTCGAGGCCCTCGACGAACTCCGACTCGTCACCGGAACTCGGCTCCGCCGAGCGCGACTTGTCGTCAGGTGGCAAACGAGCGACGCCACCGAACGCGACGATCGGACGCTCTACCGGGCGCGAACCGCCGCTCCGCAGCGGATGGCCGTGACCGCACTCGAGTCGGATTCGCGGCTCGCCGATGTCGACGTGACCGTCGAGACCCCGCGGTTTCCCCGCCTCTGAGCCGAGCGCGTCGCGCCCGGCCGGTTCTCTGGCACGTCGTCGTGCTCATCATCACGAGCGGGTACCGCGCCGAATCGGGCGTTACTCGCTGTCGGGCGAGTAGTTCGGCGCTTCGTCGGTGATGACGACGTCGTGGGCGTGGCTCTCGGCCTGGCCGGCCGAGGAGACGCGGACGAACTCCGAGCGCTCTTTGAACGCAGGGATCGTCTCCGCGCCGACGTAGCCCATGCCCGACTGCATGCCGCCCGCGAGCTGGTGGAGTTCGGACTGTAGCGAGCCCTTGTACGGCGTCGCCGCCTCGACGCCCTCGGGGACGTACTCGTCTTCCTCGTCGGGTTCCTCTTTCAGGTAGCGGTCGCCGTCGCCGGATTTCATCGCGCCGACCGATCCCATGCCGCGGTACTGCTTGTACTTCTTGCCGTTCATCGTGACGACCCGTCCCGGTGCCTCGTCGGTACCGGCGAAGTAAGAACCGAGCATGACCGCGTCCGCGCCGGCGGCGACCGCTTTGATCGCGTCGCCGGAGTACCGGATCCCGCCGTCGGCGATCACGGGCACGTCGTGTTCGGCGGCCACGTCCGCGACCTGTGCGACGGCCGTGATCTGGGGCATGCCGGATCCGGAGACGACGCGGGTGGTACAGATCGACCCTGGACCGATGCCGACCTTCAGGCCGTCCGCGAACTCGACTAAGTCCGCGGCCGCCTCGCGAGTGCCGATGTTCCCGACGACGACGTCGGCCTCGACGGACTCCTTGATCTCTCGAGCGCCCTCGATGACGTTTCGATTATGCGCGTGTGCAGTGTCGATAAACAGCACGTCTGCGCCGGCCTCGTCGGCGGCTTCAGCGCGGTCCTGCTCGAACGGGCTGACGGCGACGCCACAGCGCAGGCGGCCGTCCGCGTCGCGGACCGCCTCCTTGTACTCGCGGCGCTGGAGGATGCCCTGCATCGTGACGAGGCCGACAAGCAGGTTCTCGTCGTCGACGACGGGGACGCGCTCGATCTTGTGGTCGTACATCAGGTCGAACGCGTCGCGAGCGTCGATGTCCTCCGGTGCGGTGATGACCTCGTCGGTCATCGCCTCGGTGACCGGATCGTCCTCGTTGACCTCGAGGTGGGGACGGATGTCCGTACTCGAGATGATGCCCAGCACTTCGCCGTTGGTGTTGACGACGGGTGCGCCGCCGACGCCCTGGCGGGCCATCAACTCGTCGACCTCGCGGACGGACATCTCCGGATCGGCGGTGACGACCTCGTCCAGCGGAATAATGAGTTCGTCGGCGCTTTTGACGCGTTCGATCTCTTCGACCATCTCGTCGACGTTCATATTCCGGTGGAGGACGCCCAGACCGCCGTGGCGGGCCATCGCGATCGCCATCCCGCTCTCGGTGACGGTGTCCATCGCCGCCGAGAGGATGGGGACCGAGACCTCGACGTTTCTCGAGACGTTCGACGTGAGGTCGGCGTCGTCAGGTTCGACGCGGCTCTCCTTCGGGCGGAGAAGGACATCGTCGAAGGTTAGCGCTTCCGGTACCTGCAGTTTCGAAGAATAGGGCTCGTGCTCGGGAACGTCGTTCGCCATGTAAACCGTCCGGACCCCCGAGCAAAAAGCGTTGCGAGATGAATACGGGTGCGAACTGTTGACGAGGCCGTCAACGGCCGATGCCGACGATTCGGACTCGCACAGCACGCGCTTCTGGTCGCCTCGTCGGCCGATCGACGTTCTAGTTGGCCGCCGGAGACACCCGGCGGCCGCGGTGATGGATGCCCACTTTTCGACCAGACCTGTGCATTTCTGTACGACTCTATTCGTTCTCGCCAAAACGCCGTCGGATCGTGAAAGGTCGTCCCACGCAACGTTTATTGATCGGCCATCCGTTTATCTGGGTATGTACGCTGTGAGTGCAGCCAAAGCCCGAACCGTTGGCCGGACGAGTTCCGACTCCGTCGCCAGCTTTGCGTTCGGGAATTTTACACAGAAACTCACAGCGCGAGGCCCTAAACCCAATGCGATCGCCCGGTATGCAGACCGGTCGGTACGGGAACGCCCGTTATATCGCCCACAGGCCTCGGGTCACGGCCATCGGCCCTGACCGATGAGTACGTCACGGCACCCGGTCGCGCTCCGCATGGAGCGCCTCGTCGGCGGTGACGTTAGGCTGCTCGCGCTGGTGATGTTGCTTCCGTTAGTCGACGGCGTCTTCCCCGCTTTGATCCTCGCGGGTGCGCTCAGCGAACCGCTCGGCGCAATTCAGGTCGGTCTGCTGATCTTCGGCGGGAGCGCGACGGTCGCCGTCATCCTCGCGGACATGGACGGCACGCCCGGCGAGCAGGCAGCGGTCGTCTTGCTCATCGGCCTGCCACTGCTCTTGCTTGCGGCCCTCGAGGCCGCGCTCGCGCCGACGATCGAGAGCGTCCTCAATATCAGCATCTTCGAGCGCTTCGCGGCGCTGGTCATCGCGACGATCGCGGCCCAGACCGCCAGCGCGACCATCGGCGACTACCTCCCCAACCCCGTTGTCGTCATCGGACTCGGACTGGTCGCCAGCATCGACCCCTCCGGCCTGACGATCCGGCTGATGACCGATCCCATCCTCGTCGCCCACGCGACGCTGGCGGCGGCCGTCGGGGTCGCCTTCGCACTGACGATCGCACTGACCAGCCCCTATCTGCGAGAGTACATGGACATCGACCGCTTCCGCTTCGGCAGCGCGGTTGCCCTGGGGCTTCTCCCGCTGTCCCTGCTCGGAATGGCCTTCGGACAGGCCCCGCTGGCCGCGCTGATCGTCGCCGCCCTGTTCGCGATCGACCTCCCGATCGGCGGCCGCGACGACTCGCGTCCCGATACCGACGCGGGCGACCCGGCCGTCGAAATGGGTGCAGTGACCGATGGTGGAGACGCCGATAACTCGAGCGAGCGTAATGCCAAAGATGACTCGAGTGCGTATTCGGGCGACGATAGCACGGACACGGCGGGTCGAGCTCCGTGGCTGTAGCGCAGTTCTATACCGAATCGAAACCACTTTAGGGTGGATGCCCCAACTGAGACTCGAGGGGTCGTGGCCAAGCCAGGCATGGCGGCTGACTCCAGAGGCAACGCGCCCGGGACGACACTCCAGACTGATATACTGATCGGACACCTGATCAGTGTCCGTGTGATGACCCTCTGGAGTTCCGAGGCGCACCGGAGATATCAGTAGATCGGGGGTTCAAATCCCTCCGACCCCACTCTCACCTTAATTATTGCGGTTTCGTACGGAATAAACCTGTCAGAAAGTATCTACACCTGACGGGGTGGTCGGCGTGACGCTTTCTGATGCGGAAGTGAAGCGTCTCCGAACCAATCTGGGGATCATACCCCTGCCGACGAAAAGCCGCGAGTTTCGCTGTTCTGAGTGCGGTGCGCGGTGTACCGTACTTCTCGACGGCCAGTCGGAAGCCGGTCACAAGCGAGGGTGTTCTCGTCGACTCGAGCGGACGGGCTCGAACCGGGTCCGTCCGGAACTGGTCGATGGCGAGGAGGTGCAGCGATGACGGGGTCCGTCCGAGCGAGTCGGCTATACGACGTCGAGAGTCGGACGTCAATAGATCACCCAGCGGCCCAGTTGACCGACGACGCCAGTGAGGTGATCGAGGCCACTGGAGGTGATCCAGCGTGACCCGGTTCGCCGAACGGGACGAGTGTCCTCAGTGCGAGGCGACCGTCCCCGCGACCCGGCCGCTGTGCCCCGACTGTTTTCGTGAGATCCGCCGTGTTCGGGGTGAGTTACTGTGAGCGAACCCATAGGTTCTCAGCTCACCGGACGGGTCTGGGCGGGGTCGTCGATTTCGGTTTCCGAGGGCAAATCGGTCGACGATGTTACCACGGTGACCGAGGCCAACGCCGGTGATGGTGATGACGCGTAAGCCCGATCGGGACGATCTCGAGGAGGCCGCCGACGAAGCGTTCGATCTGCTCGACAAAGCGATGGACGTTCCCGAAGCCGATGACGAGATCGAGGCCTCGATCGAGAACAAGGACGTCCCGACCGCCGGCGGTGACGAAGTCGACGGCGGTACCGAGCTCGCGTTCGACGAAGACGAGGACGTCGACGATGAGCCTCGAGCAGCGTGTCGGTTCTGCCAGCAGGAGTTCCATACGTGCGTGGCCGAACGCCGACACCACTCGGAGGATCACTGTGAGGAAGGCTCGCCGAAGTTCCGGCCCGACGGTCGGCCGCTGATCGATCCACAACTGCACAAGTTCGGCGGTCACTTCCTCTTCGCGCCTGGCCTCGGCGATCTCCGCGGGACCCAGGACGGGATGGCTCCGTACTTCGGGATCGTCTCGCAGTTCGATCGTTGCCTTCAGGAGGGCGGCGAGGACGACGTCGGTACATTCGAGAGTGCCAGCGACACCTGGCAGCTCAACCACGACGAGGACAAGGTCAAGTACTGGCAGGGACAGATCGAAACCCGACCGCAGGATACCGGTGACGCGTATTACGAGTACCAGATCGGTGTTGTGGCTGCTGATGCAGTTGGTCGAAAGCGCATCAACTTCCAGTTCCGCCCGTCGCTTCCGAACGCCACGAACTCCGAGAACGGTGAGCGCATTCAGTCGATGCCCGAGGATCTTCCCAAAGGGGTCCGAGTCCAGGTCGAAAGCGCGAACGTCGAGCCTGAGGAGATCTTCGAAGTCCTTCAGGACCTGATGGACGCGATCGACGTCGACCCGGCGTACTTCAAAGTCGAGAACCTCCACGAGCATTCCCGCGTAACTGGTCTCGAGTTGTACGTGCGCGCGGTTCGCGAGATCGTCGAGCAGCAGGTCGTTGAGAAGGGAGCGCTGTTCGATCGCCTCGCCCAGTTCTCGAGCGTGCGTCGCGGGCGCGGGGAGTACGCCTGGAACAACGAGGAGATCATCGGTCACCGCCACGCCGTCGCGATGAACGAGACCTCGCTCAAGAAGTTGTACGACAGCCACGATGTCGGGAAGCTGTTGAAGAGCTACCTGATGAAGAATCCCGAGAAGCAGGGAGGTGCAACGACTGAGCCGAAGATCGAGGTCCAGTGGAATAAGGAGTACAGCGATTTCTTCGATGGCAACGCCGTCCCCTGGAAGGATCCGAACGGCTACGATTTCGGGGACCTTCGCGACGAACTCGATACGCATCTCATGTTCGCGCTGAACGCTGCAGACTTACCGCTGCGTGCTGATCCGACCGTCTACGTGGCGGACGAGTACTGGGACGTCACCGAATCCGAACGCGATGTCGCCGTCCACAGTGATCCGACCGAGGAGTTACGCGAAGCAGAGGAAGATCTGACTCGAGCCCAGCTGGCTCGCGAGGATCTAACGCCGACCGATCGCGCTGTCGTCCAGGCGCTGTCCGACGGCGGACAGCAGCACTACGAGGAACTCGTCGAGAAGACCGACTCCTCGAGCAGCAGTGTGTACCGCGCGATCGGGAAGTGGGGTGATCTCGTCGAGAAGGTCGGCCGTGGCACCTACGACCTCGCCGACGAGGTCGTCCGCGAGAAGATCGAGGACGTCTTCGCCGCCCTCGAGGACGTCACCGAGTGGGTCGAGCAGGGCATCGACGCGATCGTTGAGGGCAACGAGGAGATCTCCGAAGACTCCCCGCTCATGAAGTGGGCGCGACGCCACGGCGCCGTCCTGGACGAACACTACGACGACCTCGAGGTCGAACTGACCGGCAGCTACTCGAAGTACGAACTCCAGAAGCTCCTCCGCCGTGGCCTCAAGGCGGCGCGGAAGACAGGCAAGAAGACTGCTGCACGGTTCATCGGCGGGACCTTCTCCTACCGCATGAACGGCAGCCGGAGAGAGAATCAGGAGCCGTTCCACTACGTCGGTGATCGCGTGTTCTGTCTCGGGAACCGCGCTGAGCGATGACTGGTTAGTGGCAACGCTGTTGGGGACCTTATTTTCTGAAACCTTACTTTCGTTCTGAACTGAATTATACAACCTAATTTTACTCCAGCGCCTCGAGAGGGATCCATCTCCGTCGCCACCACTATATCATTTAGGTATCATTTCCCGTCTTTTGGGCAGCCCCCCTTAGGGCGTGTACCTAACGGTACAAAATCTAAAAAACCGCGGCGGCTGGTCGGCTAGCAGTTCCAGTTGATCCAAATGAAACGTACCCTGCCCTTCGGACGGCGCGAAATTTTAGAGGCCAGCCTCCGCGTCTGGGTGGAGGGCTCGCTTTGTGTCTCGGGAGCTTCGGTCATACTCTCGTGGTCCGTCGCGACAGGGATACGATCGCCGCAGCGGGGACACTCCATGTAGAGCCAGACTCCCATACTCTATTGTCATTCTGATGTGGCTGAGTAATTACTTGACCCTTACAGAATTATCAATAACCATTATAGTCAAACGATAAGCTTGGCTGAGAATGGAGTTTGAGATGAAGTTGTTGTCCAATTCGTCACGCGCATACTCCGCTGCCTGTTTTACTGGATCAGAATACGGGTCATCGGCACTCATTATTGAGTTGTGACATACATTGAATCCTCAGATCAAGAGGGTAGTTGATTTCTGATGCTCGACATAGCGAGAGAAAGCGGTTCGTTAAGATTAGGGATCTCTTCCCTCAGGAAGACTTGGTCCTGTGTCGCGTTTGTGACGAGAAGATCCAGCTGCCTCTACAGGCAGAGCAGGCCGAGTGCCTTGGCCCTTGGCCCCGAGGCGGTTCACAGAAAGAAGCTCTGCTTGTGGTAGCGGATTCGGAAGTACGCCGTCTAAAGATGGATAGACTAAGGTCTTTGTGTCTTGTTCTGACTCAGAATATTCTCGAATTCTTTACTCACCTTCCACTATATCATATGGATGTAGAGAAAGATAATAGCAATCGGCTATCCAGGCAAAACGTCATCCGATCAACAGCAGGTCTCTCCAGTAACTAATAACGATGAGGGTGATGGCATCATAATCTACATCACTACGAGCATTATGGGGAATCTCAGAGGCGGAGGAATCGAACCTCAGTAATCGACTGAGACTGCCAGACTATCACATCGCAAAATACTTAGGTTTATTTGCATTTAAAATAACCAATGGTTCCTGAAACAGGACTCACGGAAGAGCCAAAATTGGCCGTGTTGCTGCTTGTAGTTTCGATCTATGCCATGGCTACGACGGTCCAGACCCAAGGCATTGGTGGTGTAATAAGAGTGGACTATTTTTGGGATACGCTCGTATTCTTCACTGGGGGAGCGGCTGGGCTACTTGCAGTGTTTTCTCTGGTATGGGTTGCTTTGCGTTAGGGGGCCAGAACAGTGTAGGAGAATATCGACAAAATCGTCTTTGATTCCTTCTGATCGATTGGGGCTTAAACGTCTATGCGGCCGTATTCCACTGACAACAGACTTCTATCGCAGTTTGGCAGCCATGAATTATTTAATAGTTTACACGTATACTTACCATGAGGGCCGTGTCCGAGAAATCTCCCAATATCGGAC
Organism: Natrinema sp. 74; assembly: GCF_046097095.1. Lineage (NCBI taxonomy): Archaea > Methanobacteriati > Methanobacteriota > Halobacteria > Halobacteriales > Natrialbaceae > Natrinema > Natrinema sp. 74. The sequence goes on along the minus strand of NZ_CP175698.1, from coordinate 213,273 downwards.
TCTTCTGTCGTCTCTTGTAGATCCGGGAATTGGGGGAGCATTGGACAGGAGATCGTGAATCAGCGGTAAGTACAGAGTGTACACTGACCGGGAAAGTTGCGAGTGACAAAGACGTGTTCAGAGTTGGCAGGGTCGTCCGAGTTCTCGTTCGTACTCCGATTTAATTCGCTCAAACAAGTCTTGGCCGAGCTCTGTCCGAAAGCGTGGCGCGGCGGTAGCAAAGAACTCGTCCAGATTCTCGAACTCGGCAAAGTGGTCATTCGTCTCGGCTTCGTCGTACCGATCTTGGCGCTCGTACTTGAGCGCTTGGAGACAATTATCGACCAGATCCATGTCCTTGACGAACTGTGCCGTGGGGATGTCACGGGCTTCATACTCTTCCCAGAGCGGCAGCAGTTCGGTGTCCTTGAATGGTCCGACGAGATCGGTTACCGCGCTCCGTTCAGCCGCCTCCTTCTCGGACGTGGGGATGGTCTGGCGTCCGTCCTCCGCGCGGGTTGCGATATCGCCCGTGCGAGCTTCACCGAGGTCGTGAATGAGCGCCATTGTCACTGCTTTCTGGCAGTCAACATCTTCCTGCTCGGCATGGAGCAGACAAAGAACCGCTGTCCCCCACGTGTGGGCTGCGACCGATTCAGGCGAGTCGATATTCCGGAGCACCCATCCCGTCCGAAGTTCGTCCTTCAGGTCGAACCATTCGAGCAAGGAGTCGAGTTCGTTGGTCATCATATCGGGGAGAAGGCAGGCGGCCAGTTCAAAATATCGAGGCCATTCCGCCGAGTAACCGACACTGAGTCAATAGGTCCGCATCTGTAGTTACCGCCAGCGCTGCGTCCGAGAAGTAGAGTATCATCGAACTCTTTGACCTTCACGGATAGATTTGGCCTACGAGCCGATTACTCGTCATTACATTATAAATAGATGAACGAAGAAATAGCGATAGGCATCGTATCGAGTAGTATCGGATCCATCGCAGGCGAACTTTTCCGAATTATGTTTGAAAGGTACCGAGATGAGAGGAGCACCTCTTCCAGATTCTATTCCCGTCAAGTTCGATAGGCCTTGGTTACGAGTTTATCGTGACACAAAGAGCTATGTCCGAGAATCTTCCCAAAGTCGAATACTTCTTTCAAAAGAGAATTTTCTGGATATTGCGCTAAGTACAAGTGCGAACTTACCGTCAGGTCCAGAGAAGTGAGTTGAATTGATGTATCTCGTCATCGCTGACCAGGGCGACAACGATTATAGCTCTACAGGCGATTCGAGATCATGATCTGCTTCTATGATCGCTGAGAGCTGTGGCTGCATCTGCTTGAACTGCTCGGTCGGCTCCACCAGCCCCCGCTCCTGATTGTAGTCAATGAGTCCAGATGCCTCCATCTTCGGGAGGTGTGCGTGGTGAAGCGAGATCTGCAACTCTGTGAGGCTTCCCTTAGGCATCTCCGTCACGGGTACGTGGTGGTTGTATTTGGCGATGGCCTTTGTAAGATCGTTCACTGTCAGGGAGCGCTGCTCGTTTGCGAGTGCTGCGAGAGCGATGCGACGGTGTTGATCCGCACACAGGTCAAGCACCGTGTCGAACGCAAGGGGTTTTTCGCTCATTACATCATTTTTAGACGACCTGCCCGGATTACCACCGCTTTTTAGTATCCAACACGCTTTTAAGTACCCTGTCAAGATGGAGCCGATATATCGGATAGTGTCTCACCGAGGATGTGCTTGATTCCGCGCCGGAGTCGGGATGCAACGGCCTGCTGTGAGATGCCGAGTTCGTTGCCGATTCCTTCCATCGTTGTCTCGCGCGGGGATTCGAAGTAGCCGCGCTCGTAGGCCAGCACCAGTGCCTCTTGCTGGGTACCAGTCAGCGCTGCCTCGGTAGCCGTCTCAACCGTCGTGAGCGCGTGCAGCTCCGTGAGCGTGATTGGGATATCCAACTCCCGACAACGGGATTGAAAATCAGCAATATCGCTACGGGCATCACCACGAATATCGAACGTCCACTGCTTGTTCGTCCCGACAGCTTCGATGAGCGCGACCTGCGTCTCTGTTAGCGTGGTTAACACGTCGTCGTAATCCACCGCCCACTCAACGCGCAACAGATGCTCATCTTCGACGGAGTCGATGAACTGGATTCGCTTCACGCCAGGATGCTCCGAGAACGCATCTTCGACATCGTCAACTCTGGTTCCCCGGACCCAGAAGTAGGGGATAACCACGTCTTGAGCAGGGATGATCCGCTCCAGTTCGACTGACACATCTGGCAATTGTTCGAACACCGTCCCCAGCGGGAACTGGTCCGATGGAACCGTAAAGGAAGCCTCTGTAGCCATCATCCAATCTGTGATGCCCTGAGCGTAAATGCCCTTTACAGGATTGTGCAACTACGTCACAAACAGATTTTCCGTTTCGTGTTCGCCACCGACTCGATATCTCTTTGACCTGTACTGAACAGTAGTAGTTGTTCGAGAATTCCTCCAGTGTCGGACTCTCTTGTCTTCTGTAACAGACTCAGAAATTAACTCTAGCTGCCGACCGATTGGTGGCACGATATCTACCAAGCCAACACATTCTTGAATCCATATATATATCACACATGTATGGGAGAATCAGACGATATCGACTGGGGTAAGGTAGGATTCGTGGATTCATCGACGTATCGGACAGAAGTACTAAGCCATCTAGTTGAGTCGCGGTTAACTCCTAAGGAACTCAGTAATGAGACTCCGATCGAACTTTCACATGTCTCACGGACACTTGGGGAACTGAAAGAGAAGGATCTCGTTGAACTTTTAGTTCCAGAGGATCAGCAGAAGGGGCGTATCTATGAGGCTACTGAGGAAGGGAAACGCGTCTGGGAGACTGTTGAATCCCGCAACTGAAGAACTTGGGTGCGGAGTTATCGACGTCCAATTCCTTCTCCAAAGTCGGACGGAATCCACCCCGATCGAGGCCTCAACCCCACCGAAAAGACTAGTATTCTGCCCAGAATTGACCGGGATACGCGCATTCCGGACACCATGAATCTTCGGCAACACAAGAACCGCGAGGACATGAAGGCTGGCTCAGCCAGAGCGAAGTCGAAGATTTCCTCGAGGCTGCCACCGATACCCAGCAACGAATCGCCTTCGCGTTCGGGCCCGCTACGGGCTCCGGTCCCACGAAGTTCTGGATATTACCGGTGGACGTCAGGTAGCAACATTTTCAGAGAACAAGTCCCTGCTTAGAGCCACACCAAATTGTGATCTGAAGTAATTACTATGACATTCTATCACCGGGAGAGGGTTTCAATAAGGCCGATTCAACAAGTCAACTTCGTTTGCTCCGTGTAATCTGTGCTGAATTAGCCGAGCAGTTGATCTGTAAATCCGGAAGTTGGAAAAGGTTAATCGCCTATAAATATTGTTATCTATGCCTTCCACAGCACGTTTCTCCGCGGAGATCCTCGTTTTCAAGAACAGCGGGATTCTTGGAGTTAAGTTCGAGAAAGACGTTGCTCCGCCATGGGACGCTGGTGAGGAGAGAGTCTATGAAATCCGTGTTGTGAACGAAACCGCTGATACCGTCGTTGACGCTGTAACTATAACAATCGAAAATAATGGTTCATGACACATTCTTTTCCTGTACTGACCGCTGTACTCCCCTCAAACGAAGAGCCGACTAGTTGAAAATGCGTCAGTTAGTGCTTACGATCTTGATCACGTCGCCTTCCTCGAGCTCGTAGTCCTCGCCGATTTCTCGGTTCGTCTCGGCGTTGACGGCGTGGAGATAGCCGTCGCCAATGTCGGAGTGGACGCTGTAGGCCAGATCGACCGGCGTCGAGCCGCGAGGCAGCAGGAAGGCGTCGGGGAGAATATTGCCACTGCCGTCGGACCACTTGGCGGCGTCTTCGACGGGGTAGGCGGTGAGGTGGTCAAGCAGGTCGTAGACCGCGTGATCGAGCGCGCCCTGGACGCCAGTGCCGCCATATTCGGCCATCGTCTCGGCGAGGTCCTCGAGTGCGCCTCGCTGGGCGTCGCTGACGCCGTCACCGATGGCGATCGTCTCGTCGCCTGGATCGTAGTCGACGAGGCCGTTGTCGGCCGCCCGGCGGAGCGCGAGTTCGCCTTCCGCGGTGGTGGGGATCACGGGTTTGTCCAGATCGAGCAGGCGCTCGACGTTCTCCTCGGGAGCGACGTCGATCTTGTTCGCGGCGACGACGATCGGTTTCGTCCGTCGGCGAACGTCGCGGGCGAGTGCCTCGCGGTGGTCGTCCTCCCATTGGATGGGGTCGTCGGGGTAGTCGAGATCGCGGAGGACGACCGCGATCTGTTTCGGCGAGGCACCGAAGCCGGAGAGCATTTCCGAGAGAGCGTCGTCGATGTCGAAGTCGGGGGAGCGAGACTTCCGTTCGACGGACTCCCAGTTGCGCTCGACGATGCCGGCGAGCCAGAGGTCCATCTCTTCCTCGATGAAGTCGATGTCCGCGAGCGGATCGTGCTCGCCGATATCGACGGGTTCGCCCTTTTCGTTGGTCCCGCCGGAGGCGTCGACGACGTTGACGATCACGTCCGCGTTCGTCAGTTCGTCCAGAAATTGATTGCCCAGTCCCTTTCCCTCGTGGGCACCCGGTACCAGCCCGGCCACGTCGATGAGTTCGATCGGAACGTAGCGCTTGCCGTCTTCGCAGTTATCGGCGTTACAGCGCTCGTCGCGCTCGAGGCAGGGACACTCGGTCCGGACGTAGCTCACCCCCCGATTGGCGTCGATCGTAGTAAACGGGTAGTTGGCGACGTCTACCTCCGCCATCGTCGCCGCCGTGTAGAACGTGGACTTGCCGGCGTTTGGCTTTCCGGCAAGCGCGATCGAAAGCATGGCTCAGGGTAGCAGGGTCCGGGAAAACTACCTTTCGATTCCCTATACCGGCGTCCGACGGAACTGCGCTGCCTCGATCGGAGTTCGGCGGCCGCTATCTAGTGCCCGGTTCGAACGACTCGAGGACGACCGACGCCTCGCGGACGCCTTCTTCGAAGACGGCGTGGTCCGACGCCGAGACGCGGTCGGTGTGTGGGTCCCAGTCGACGGCTCGGATCTCGCGCAGTTCAGGCAGCGTCGTGTGTCGAAGGCCGACCGCGACGGTATCGGTGGAGTCGTCCGTATGAGACGAGACGGCGCGGGCGAGCGCGTCGACAGATCGCGCCTCGCCGTTCCACTCGTGGTAGAGCACGGCGAGCGCAAGTCGAGCGTGCTCGTTTCGGCACACCTCGAGGACCGTCTCGGCCGTCGACGGAACGGTCGCGACGGCGTCGACGCCGGGATCCCGTGTCTCCGTCAGCGAGTCACGCGGATCGACGCTATCCGCGGACGCGTCACGGGCGGACGCATCGAACGCATCGAAGTCGGAATCGTCGGTCACGGTACCGTCGGACGGCTGCAGGGGACACACGGGGGCAGCGGTCCGACCCACGGGATCGGTGTCGTTCCAGACGGCAGCCGACCCCTTCGCCGTTGCTGCGGGGTCCGACGTGTCCGTCGTGTCGGATGCCGCCGCGGGGGTCTGCGTATTGGGCAGCGCCGTCCCGTCGCCCGCTGTCGGGTCGGTCGATTCGGCCGAAGCGACGTCCGGTCGCTCTCGCACGGCGGTGACGAAGCCGGCCGCGCCGCCGACGGGGGCAAGCGTCGTCGTCAGCGACAGGGGATCGCGAATCGCGCCGCCCTCGAGGGTGACGTACCCCGTCAGCCAGACGGCGAGCGCGCAGGCGACGACGATCCCGATCGACACCTGTGTCACGGCCCGCCAGCGCACGTCCGAGGAGACGTTTCGGCTGGCCAGCCAGTAGCCGCCGGTGGCCAGGCCGGTCGGCACGAGTAGCGAGACGAACAGTTCGAACGCGACGACCGGCTGCGAGGCCGGCGTCTCGAGCGTTCGGACGATTCCCCCGATCGCGAGTGCAAGCCCCATCGCGACGATCACGATGGTCGACTCCCCCCGTCCCGCTCGTTCGAACCACGTGGGGGTAGCGGAGCGCATACCCACCGGTTTCAGCGATGGTCACATAAATCGAATTGTCAACTCAGAGTTCGACAGCCATCATCACCTCGTCGACGTAGTGACCGTTGAGCTTGTAGTGATCCTCCCGGATGGCTTCGGTCTCCCACTCGTGGGCCTCGAGGAACGCGATCGCCTCCTCGTTGGTTGAGGGGACGCTTTGGTAGACCTTCTCGTAGCCGTTCGACCCGGCCCACTCGAGGCCTCGCGAGAGGAGGTGCGAGCCGACGCCGTGGCCGCGATACTCCTCTAAAACGCCGACGGTGAGTTCGGCGGTATGGGCCAGTTTCTCCAGCTCCGGTGCATAGAGGTGGACCCAGCCGACCACGTCGTCCTCGACGGTCGCGACGAAGAACATCCGTGACTCGAGTTCGTTGTGCCGGAGTAAGGCGTTCTCGTGGTCGATCTCGTCGGCGACGCTCTCGGCCTCGATGTAGGTCTTCTCCTCGACGACCCGCCGGATTGCGCCGACGATCCCCGTCAGGTCCTCTTGGCGCGCCGGTCGGATGTGGAACTCGAGATCCTCGGAGACGTACTCCTCTTCGGCGCCCGCGTCGATCGTTACCCGAAGCGTCCCGTCTTCTTCGTCGATTCGGCCGTCACGCTTCAAAATCGCGACGTGGTGGCGGAAGCCGCCGGGATCGAGGTCGAGTCGGTCGCGAGTCTCGTCGGGATCGACGGCCCCGTGACGCTCGACGTGCTCGTAGATCCGCTTGCGATCCTCGTGGCCGAACTCGAGCATGCCAGTTGTTTTCATGTGTCATTATACCACGGATCGCCACTTAACCTTTGGCCGACCGATGAGCCCGGTCGACTCGACCGGTTCGCCATATCGAAGCCGCAAGCGGTTCTGAGGAGTCCGTTTTCCGACGACTGGATCACTGTATCCGCTAGCGGATGTAAATCAAATAATAAAAATGCATATTTAGTTTAGTGTTGAGCAGTTAGTTGGTTTTATGAACCACTCACGACGGCGGTATCTGAAAGCGGCGGCGGCATCGGCGATGATTGGCGCAGGATCGACGGGCTCGTTTCTCGGGTCGGTGGCTGCCCAGTCCGGCAGCGCATACTACGGGCTCGACGACGGCTTTGCGGACACCTCGTGGCTCGAGAACGAGGACGTACAGGTAATCACGGTCACGGAACCGACGCGGAGCGCGGTCAAAGACGCGTTCCAGACGAGCGGGCCGCGCCTCGTCGTCTTCGAGACCAGCGGAACGATAGATCTCGAGAACGATAGTCTGGCGATCACGGAGGACAAGTGCTGGGTAGCCGGACAGACGGCCCCCTCGCCCGGAATCACGTTCATCAAGGGAGCCGTTCAGATCGATGCCAACGACTGCGTCGTCCAGCACATTCGGTCGCGGATCGGTCCCGGCGACGGCTCGATTCAAGGTAACGACGCGTTCAACACGCAAGACGGGACCCGGAACAACGTCGTCGACCACGTGACGGCCACGTGGGCCGTCGACGAGTGTCTCTCCGTCGGCTACGACACGCAGAACACGACGGTCATCAACTCGTTGATCTACGAGGGGCTATGGAACCCCTACGGTGACGAGGCCGACCACAACTACGGCTCGCTCATCGGCGACGGCGCGTCGAACGTCACGCTCGCGGGCAACGTCTGGGCGAAGTGTCGCGCTCGACTGCCGCGGCTCAAAGCTAACACCGAAACGGTCATCGTCAACAACCTCACGTACTTCTTCGACGAGTCGGCTAACGCCGACAGCTCCGTCACCACGAGCTTCGTCGGTAACGTCTACACCGGACTGACCGACACCGAAGATCCGATCCTCGAGGGGACGCCCACGGCCTACCACCGGGACAACGTGACGGCCGACCCGGCACTCGAGGGCCAGTCGTTCGCGGAAGTCTCGAGTACGAGTTCGCCGCCGCTGTGGCCAAGCGGCCTCTCCGAGATGCCCACGGGCGATGTCGAGAGTCACAACCTCGCGAACGCGGGCGCGCGCCCGGCAGACCGAACTGGCAACGACCAGCGCATCGTACAGGAGATTCGCGACCGTGCCGGCAACGATCGGCTCGATTCGCCGTATGACTACTGGGTCGGCCACCACGACGAAGTCGGCGGCTACCCGCAACTGCCGGTCAACACGCACTCACTGTCGGTCCCCGACAGCGGACGCCGTGACTGGCTCGCCCAGTGGGCAACCGCCGTCGAAAGCGGCGGCTCGTCGCCCGACTCCGGCGGCAGCAGCGGCGATGACGGCAGTACAAGCGGCCCCATCGCGACAGGCACCTACGAGATCGCCAACGCCCACAGCGGGAAACTGCTCGAAGTAGCCAACGCCTCGACGGCCGACGGGGCAAACGTCCAGCAGTGGTCCGCGAACGGCAACCCGACCCAGCAGTGGTCCGTCGAGGATCTGGGCAACGGCGAGTACCACATCCGAAACGAAAACAGCGGGAAGCTCCTCGAGGTAGCAAACGCCAGTACGAACGACAGCGCGAACGTCCGGCAATACGCCGCGACCGGCAGCGACTGCCAGCGCTGGCGCATCGTCGATGACGGTGGCCAGTACGTACTCGAGGCCGTCCATAGCGGCAAGGTCGCCGATGTCGAAGACTCGTCGACGGCCGACGGGGCGAACGTCATCCAGTGGCCCGACAGCGGGAGAGCCAACCAGCGCTGGACGTTCGAGTCGATCTGATCGACGATCGACTTAAGACGGCAACTGGTACAGCCGGACGGCCTTCCACCGCTAGCTCCTGTACTCGAGTGCGCGAGTGACCCCCCGGTTCGCCGGGGCACCCGATAGCCGATCGGTGTCTCGTGCGTTCCCCATGATCGGACCGACCGTGGCAGTCGCTGGTTGCGCACTCGCGCTCGCGGTAGCGGTCGGGCTGGTAGCCCACGAGTGGGCGCACGCGACGGCCCTCCGACTCGCTCGCGTCGAGTACTCCGTTTCCTATTTCCCCGGCCGGCCCGATGGGATCGCCGCGCTCCTGACGACTCGCCCCTGGGCCGCCGTCCACCCCCGGCCGACCGGCCGCGAGCCCGCGTGGGCCCTTCGACTCGCGGCCCTCGCACCAGTCGTCCTCGCGTTCCCTGTCTTCGGGCTCGCCGCCGCCGGCTACGTGACGACCGACACGCCGGTCGTCGCCGCGGCGGCCATCGGCTGGCTGGCCTGTGCACTCCCTAGCCCGCAGGATTTTTCGGTTGCGTTCCACGCCCGTCGGCTGCTCGAGCGGTCCCGCGAACGGAGCGCGTCAGCACCATCCCGTGCCGACTGACGGTCGTCACTAGCTGTGCTCCGTTCGCCGCCGGGTTCGAGACTACGCGAAGCGACCGGCCGACCACGCGTGGACGCCGGTCACGATTGCAAACAGGGAGAGGACGACCGCTCCGCTGGCGAGGCCGCCGATCGGGACGAGTCCCGCTGCGACCGCGGCGAGAAAGAGACCACAGAAGCCGACAGTTCCTGCGTACCGCAACGGCCATCGATCGATCGCCTCGGTCTCGTCGGGCGACTGAAGATACGGACCGAACTGGCTCGCGAGCGGCGTCGCCTCGACTCGGCCGCGATCCTTATCGTAATCGACGATCCCGTGATTGTCGAGTTTCGGTAAATGGGACTGATATAACGAAATGTAGACCCGCTGGCGTTCGTCCGATTGCAGATTGTCGACGGTGGTTTCCTGTTCCCAGGCAGCGATCTGTTCGGCGAGTTCGCGCAGTCGTACCTGTCCCTCCGCATCCTGCAGATAGCGGAGCACGTCGCGACGACGCTTCGTCTGTAGGAGGTGGTAGATATCGTCGAGATCCAAATCCGATGAGAGTGCGTCCGAATCGGACGCTCGAGTTGACCCGTCTACCGGATTCGTTTGACTGCGCCCGATCACGCTCGGTCCCGACAGACTGTAGTCCTGACGAACAGATAAATCTACGGACCGGTTTTGGGTGATAGTGACCGAGTAGATCGAAAACAGGGAGATGGGTCGTGAGACGACCCGACTGCGTCCGGTAGCACCGCGGTCACACAGCCACGAACGACCGCGTATCGGTGATTGAGCACGGGCGAGCCACCGGTGATTCCAGCGATTCTCAGTTCGGCGGGCAGTCAGTACCACACCGACACTGTACTGTTGTCATGTTCAACAATAAAGCTACCTATTGGTACAATTGTCTCTATATTCGGGAGAGTAGGACACATATGGGCTACAAATACACGTACTACACTCGACACCCTCAGAAGAGGGGGGGGAGTGAAGAGAAGGTGGAGGAAAAGGGTGAGGGAAGGAAGGAAAGGGATTGAGGAGCGGCGACGAGAGTAGGCTGTCGGTCTCGAGGGGAGAGCGAGCCAAGTCGGTCAGAGATCGATCTCCATCGGTGTCGTTCGATCGGAGAGTTCGGCGCTGACGAGGGCGTCGTGGCTGCGACGGAGCCGCTCGGAGAGCGCCTGATGGGAGATGCCCAGCTCCGACGCCAACTCCTTGAGCGTGACGCCTCGCGGGACGTCGAAATAGCCCAGCTCGTGGGCTTTGTGAATCGTCTCGTACTGCGTGTCGGTCAGCGGTGTCCGCGCCGTAGCGAGACCGTCGACGCCGCTGATCCGGGTGACGTTCGCCCGGAACTCGTACTGCTCGAAGCGTTCGTGACAGGTCGATACCGACTCGCGATCGTGAAACAGTAGCTTCAGCAGCCAACGCCCCTCGTATCCCCGCGCCGTCAAAATCACCCCGTCGTTTTCGGTCACGATCTCCTCGAACAGTTTCACGTCGTCTCCGAACTCGAGTCGAAACAGCCAGCGATCGTCCGGGCTGACAGTGGCCCCGCCTCCGTCGTCCGCCGGGGAATCACCGCTATCGTCGGCGACGATCCCGATCGGCTCGACCGACGGGTCCGACTCGAGCGCCTCGCGAACGGTCTCCCGATTTGATCCACTCGTCCAGACCAGCGGTGACGACCCACCGATCATCCCCCCGACCTGGAATTCGAACGCCGACACTCGATCGAACGTCCGGTCGAAACCGAGCCGATCAGCCGGTATCTCGAGTTCGACGACTGTAGTCATTACCGGACAGCACCACAGAGACGTATAGACGGATTTTGTTACCGGTAGCCTTTCCCGCCACCCACTCGCGGTGACTGTAATCTCGGGATGAGGATCGGTCGCGTCGACAATTCGACGGTGAACGCCCTCCGTGGCGTTCGCAGCGCCTCGCAGCCCTCGATTCGATCATATAGGTTTTATATCACGATCTCGTCCGCTGAAATGGGCGTGCCAGATTGCGGGGCCATCGCCACGACCGTTCTCAGTCCCTGCAACCGCTACGTAAGTACAAGTGTCGCTGTACCATCGTTTTACTTGGCCAACTACCGGAACGTGGCCGACAGGGAATGTACGGCATCTGCCGTCCGTTTTCACTCGCCGACCGCGGACACGCTCGAGGGAAGCCGCTGCCGATCGGGCCGGCGGGTTATTGAGGATTAGCGCTGGAGCCGCGCGACGAGGCCGTCGCCGGTTCGCTCGAGTTCGATCAGTTCGTCGGACTCGAGATCGGTGAGCAGGCCCTCGAGCCACTCGCGACCGTACTCACCGTCGGGCGCGTAGTCGACGCGGATGCGGTGACCCAGTGTATCGAGCTCCAGTTCGTCGTATTCACGGAGTGTGGCGATTACGCGGCCGCGGAACTGCCGGCGGCTGCCCTCGAAGCTCGGCTGGGTCGGGACGTCGGGGGCGGTGAAATCGCCGGTGGCGTAGGCGTCACACCACTCGCGCCACGGGCAGCCAGCTTCGTCGCACGCGGGCGTCTGCTCGCAGGCGACGCCGCCGAGTTCCATGATCGCGTTGTTCCAGACTCGAGAGCGGTTCGCGGGCATGAGAGCCTGCGCCGCGTTCTCGAAGGCCGCGTCGTCGTCCGGCACACCGAAGGCGCGGTAGAGTACTCGCTTGACGTTCGTGTCGACGACCGCGTCGCCGTTGTTGAACGCGAAACTCGCCACCGCGTTGGCCGTATATGGGCCGACGCCCATCAGCTCCTGGAGTTCGTCGGGCGTTTCCGGGAAGTCACCGCCGTACTCCTCCTCGACCTGCCGGGCCGCCTCGTGGAGGTACTTCGCTCGGTTGTTGTACCCCAGACTGTGATCGGTCCAGAACCCCACCACGTCCGCGCGATCGGCGTCGGCCAGCGCGGCGGTCGTCGGCCAGCGTTCGAGGAATCCCTCCCAGGCCTCGACGACGCGGCCGAGTTGGGTCTGTTGGCTCATCACCTCGCTGACGAGGATCTCGTAAGGGTCGTCGGTCCGTCGCCACGGAAAGTCGCGGTGGTCCTCTTCGTACCACGCGATCAGCGCTTCGCGAACGGCCCCGCGGTCGTCCGGCAACGCCCACTCCTCGGCCTCTGCTGTCATCGGCGGGGGTTAGGGAAGGGGCGATTTAGGGGTGGTGGTCGACGGCCGACCGCCCGGTCGCTTTTTTATACTGGAATGACAGCTCGACAATATGCGTTCGAGATCACTCGGCCCGGCACTGATGGCCCTCGGTGTCGTAATCATCTGTCTTCCGGCGGCGCTCTCCGTGTTGTTTTCTCTCGGCCCCGCTTGGTGGCTGATCATCGGTGGCAGTTGCGTACTCCTCGGCGCGATCGTCTCGATATTCGAACCGCTCGCAACGCCGTCTTGACCGATCGAACTCGCCGTTCATCGCCGCGCTGTCGGGACTCATGTGACAGCGTCGGGCAGTCGTCGCGACCAGAAAGGCCTATCCGGCCCGCTCGAGTCCCCTCCCCTATGAGCCTCGACGATCTCACCGAGGACGTAACGGACTCGTATACGGACATCGGCGACGACCTCACCGTCTCGCTCGATCGCGAGACACGCAACGAGTTGGCCCTGCTCGAGACCGCCTTAGAACCCGAAGCGACGGACGAACTCGTCCGTCGGGCGATCCACATGCTCTTTCAGTCGACCATCGATACGGGAAAACTCGACTTTCACCTCCGGTCGAGCTACGACGTGACCTACGACGAGTACCTCTCGGGGATGACCTTCGAAGAGATGACCGGCGCAGACCAGTACCCGTCGATGGACGACGAGCGCCGCTATCAGTTCTGACCGACCGTCGGTCGCCGATCCACTCGTCCGCCGCCTGGCGTGTCCGGCCTTCGCGACTCTAATATACAATTAATGTCGTTATTATTGTCACGGCTACATAATAGGCGAGCTTATCCGTACTCGTTCCCTCGAGTCGCACATGGCAATCAGTCAAGCACCCATCGACGGCACGTACTGCTGTCCCGAGTGTTCGGGGTCGATCGCAACTCGATACGAATCGCTCGTCTGCGACGATTGCGGGTATACGCCGCGCCACGGCGCTGATTAAGCCGTTGCCATCTCGAGCCGGTCGGCCGATATCATCTCCCACTTTTTCGTCGCGCTACCTCTCGGCCAACGTGCTCGAGTTCGTTCGCGACGGTGACCAGAATCGGCCGGTGACTGCCTCGTGAACGCAGCGATTCAAAATAGCGATGTCGTCCGCTCGCGTTAAGCCGTCAGTCGTCGATCGGTGCGGCGCTCGAGAGCGCCTCGTCGATGTCGGCCTCGGCCATCTTCTCGACTAAGGCGTCGATCACTTCTTCGCGCTTGCCGGTGACGAACTTGATCGAGCCGACGACGAGGTGGCCACCGCCGGAGACGCCGCCGCCTGCGATCTCGGCCTCGAGTTCCGAGACCATGTTCGGGATGTCCAGTCGGACGCCGTCACTGCGGAGGACGGCGAAGTCCGGGCCGTAGCCGACCGTGATGACCGGGTCACCGGTCTCCTCGATTTTGCGGTCGTGAATCTCGCCGGTGGTCTTCCCCGGCGCGGGGTAAGTAAATCGGTGGGCGTAGTTCTCGACATCGATCCGGTAGAGGTGTGCGCCGTTCTCGAGGGTCTCGTGCTCTAAGTGGGCCATCGCGGCCTCGAGCTGGTCGTCGACCTCTTCGCGGCCGCGCTCAGCGAAGAAGTCGACGAGATCGCGGTGGCGCTGTTCGTCGTCGTTATCGATCTGGAGCAGGTCCTGAATCAGCCGGTCGCCGGAGTTGTAGCGCAGCCAGAAGGCGGCGTAATCGAGCGCCTCGCTGACGTCTTGTAGGCGGTTTTCATCGTAGCCCTCCTCGGCAGCGAGCGTGAGATAATCGTCCATCGCATCGGCCTTTGAGCGGTCCGAGAGGCCGGCGACGGCCGGGATGTGCCGGAGCTCGTCGGTCATGTCGGGGTAGATCATCCGCGCGAGTTCGACACAGAGCATTCCCGTCGTGATCCGGTAGTCCTCGTCGTGGAGGTACGGATTAACGTGGGCGTCGAGCAGGTCGCCAACCGCGTCGGGGTCGGGGTGGTGGTGGTCGACCGCGACGATCGGGATGTCGTAGTGGGCCAGCGTCTCGTAGGCCGGCACGTCCTCGGCCGTCGAACCGTTGTCGAGCATGAGCAACAGGGGAAGCTGCTGGCCGTGTTTCTCGCGGTCTTCGAGCGCGAAGTTCAGGTCCCGCGTGGCGTCTTCCATCTCGTAGAAGGGGGCCTTCGCGGGCAGCCGCTTGATGAGGTGACGCGGCGCGTTTTCGTCCTCGTGGACCTCGGCGATGAACCGCTCTAGGGCGATCTGGACCGGCACCGCGGCGCACATTCCGTCACCGTCGGCGTGGTGGCGCACGCGGATAGGACGCCCCTCGAGCACCGTCCGTCGGAGCAGCCGGGCGACCTCCTCTAGGTCAGACCGGAGCTTCTCGAAGGCCGGCCAGTCGATCAGCGGTTCGACATCGTGGGGGTCGGCGCGGGCCTCGAGTGCGGTATCGAGCCGTTCGCGGGCCTCGTCGGCGTCCTCGTCCTCGAGTTTCGAGAGGTCGTCGACCTCGATCTGGACCGAACCTTCGCGGTGTTCCGGCATGCCGGTCACGCGGACGACGTCGCCGACCTCGATGGCGGGATAGGCGCGGACGCCAGCCTCTTCGAAGGCCGCACAGGGGACGACGCCGTGTTCGTCGGCGATATGGAAGACCGTCGGCCCGGCGGTCTGTTTGACCTGCGTGACCTCGCCCTCGAGGTGGATCTGTTCGCCGACGTTCGCCTCGAGGCGGTCGGTGCCGGTCAGGGCGTAGTCGTGGGAGACTTCAGCGAGCGTGTAGTCGTCGACGTCAACCGGCTCGAAGGCCATGTCGCCGTTGTCGCGGACGCTCTCGAGTTCGACGACGAGCTCGTCGCCGACGGCGTAGGTGCCCTCGAGAACGGATTCGTGGACGAGTCCGGAGACGGAATCGGAGAGATCGACGAAGACGCCGTAGTCGACGATGCCGTTGATTTCGGCGAGATAGGGGCGGCCTTGCTCTATATCCTCGGCGGTACAATCGGAAGCGAGATCGTAGACGACGGAATCCCCGTCGTCTGCGCCGGGTTCCCCGGCGGAGTCACGCGTCATCTTGAATCGGCGTTTAGGGGCCGTTGCGTATAACCCTTGTCAAGAAGCGGTGCCGACTCGAGGGGAGTCGATCAGCGGTTCGCACAGCCGGCTCCTGCTGCTCGATGTGTCGGACGCGAGGCGGCCTCATGCTGGCGGGGAGAGTGCCCAGAGCGTTCCTTCGCCGGTCTGAGCGAACGCCCGCTCGCCGGCGGCTCCGAGTACGAAGTTGTCGGCGGGGAGCGTCGTCTCGAACCGGCCGGAAAACGACGCGCCGTCGGTCCACGTGACGGTTCCATCGTCCGTTCCGACGACGAACGTCGCCGCCGTCGATGCTGCTTGAGTGACGGGCGCGTCGAACCGCATTTCGTACCGTTCGCTGCCGTCTTCCAACGAGAGTTCGTACACCGTACCGAAGGTGTCCGACGGCGCGTCGTCCGTCGCCTCTGCGACGAGCAGTGACGAGTCGGTCGCGTGGAATCCCGTGATCTCGGCACCTCGACCGAACGAAATCCGCCACCGAGCGGATCCATCCGCCGCGTCGAGTGCGGCGACGTCACCGCCACCGCCGACGTAGACCGCGTCGCCGGTCGGGGTCGGGCCGACGGCGGTCGTTTCCCACTGCGCCGGTCGCCAACTCCACGAGGGAGTGCCGTCGGTGGGTGAGAGCGCAACCACTCCGTCTGCGTCGCCGAAATAGACCGCGTGATCGTCGGCCGCCAACTGATCGTCCGGGGCGGCGACGACGGTAAAGCTCGTTTCGGCAACGCGGGACCGTTCCCATCGAATCGACCCGTCGGCGGTTTCGAGCGCGGCGAGGCCGCCGTTTGCAGTATACAGCGTTTCGTTCGCCACGGCCATTGCTGACGAGCGGTTGTCGACCGTTCGCGTCCACCGGCGCTCCCCCGTGCGAGCGTCGAACGCGAGGACTCGAGATCGGTTTGAGGCCCGTTTTTCGCCGACATACACAGTGCCGTCGGCGGCGGCGAGGCCGGTCATTCGTCCAAGCGCGTATTCCCACTGCTGGTTCCCCGTCTCGGTATCGAACGCGACCAGCCGACCCTTTTCTAACGCTTCGTCACGGCGGCCGCCAGCGGCAACGACTCCCTCGGTAGCAACTGGGGACTCGAGAATTCCCGATTTCGAAACCGAGGCCGACCAGTCAGTTCCGGCCGGCTTACGGAACCAAGAAACCGATACACAGCCGGCGGCAACGGCGGGGAGAACGCCGACGCCAGCAGCGAGGATCGAACGGCGGGAGGGCATAGCTCACTAGTGAGCGAGAAATATAGATATATCTTTTGAACTATCATATCCCGGGCGATAACACTTGATCGGCTTGTCTGCATCCTCGAACGGGCGGTGACCGGTCGAACGCGAGCCGCCTTCAGTCGTCCAATAGCTACAAAGGATGTCCGCTCGACCATCCGCCTGTGAACGTCTCACATCCGCCCGAAGAAGGGGACGAGTACACCGTCGCGCGGACGTTCGATCACGAGGATGTCCGCGCGTTCGGCGAACTCTCCGGCGACCAGCAGCCGATCCACACCGAACTGGACGAGGGTGGCCGTCTGATCGCTCAGGGGTTGCTCACCGCGACGCTACCGACGGAAATCGGCGGAAAACTCAACTACATCGCTCGCAACATGGCGTTCGAGTTTCTCCAGCCGGTCTACACCGGCGAGCGGATCTCCTGTACGTGTCGACTCGAGGCGGTGACCGAACGTGACGATCGCTACGAGGTCGAGAGTTCCGCGGTCTGTACGAACGAGGACGGCGAAGACGTGTTGCGAGCTGAGATCGACGGTATCGTGCCGAAAGACGCGGTCCCGGGCGAGACGTAGGGTCCGCGGGCCGAAGCGAACCGATGCATCGGAACGTTTAGCAACCGCAAAGCCTCAGATGGGTGTATGGGGCTGTTCGACGCGCTGTTTCGCTCGAGCGAGATCCTCGGCATCGCCGAGGAAACCCTCGAGTTCGCCCTCGAATCCTCTCAGGAGACCCACCCGAACGAGTACATGGGGTTTCTTCGGGGGACCGAGGCCGACCGGCTGGGAGTAGACCGGGACGGTCTGGTCATCACGGACGTGCTGGTGGTGCCGGGCACCGAGACCAACAGCGTCAGCGCGACGGTCAAGACACACCAGATCCCAAACGACGTGAAGGCGCTGGGTAGCATCCACTCCCACCCCAACGGCGTCATTCGACCGAGCGACGCGGATCTGGACACCTTCGGGCGGGGAAGCGTCCACGTCATCATCGGCGCGCCCTACCGCCGAACGGACTGGAAGGCATTTGACTCCCAGGGGAAGCCGACGCAACTGAACGTGATCGACGTCGACCTGCCCGACACCGAGGACTTCTTCGATTTCACGCAAGCGGACATCGACGAGGAACTGCGACGATGAGACTGCCGACGCTCGAGACGATGCTATCAGTGACTACCGGACGACGAACGGCGGAATCGACGGGGAAACGACGGACCGATTCGGTGGATCAGCCATGACGCGGACGGTCATCGCTCAAGGGACCTTCGATATCCTCCACCCCGGCCACGTCCACTACCTCGAGGAGGCCGCTACGATGGGCGACGAGCTGTACGTAATCGTCGCGCGCAAGGCGAACGTCGATCACAAGGAGAAGCCGATCTGTCCCGCGACCCAGCGCCGCGACGTTGTCGGCGCGCTCGCGGCCGTCGATGAGGCGCTGCTGGGCCACGAAGCGGACATCTTCGTTCCGATCGAGGAGATCGACCCCGACGTGATCGCGCTGGGCCACGACCAACACCACGACGACGCGGCTATCGAGGCCGAACTCGAGCGCCGCGGGATCGATTGCGAGGTCCGACGCGCGAGCGCTCGGGAACCGACGGACGACGAGGAGATCCTGTCGACGCGGCTGATTATCGATCGAATCCTCGAGCGACGGGGCTAGACGTCGGTGTGCGATATCTCGAGCCGGGCAGTTCGGAACCAGCCGCTGAACGTCGCGATTCGAGCCCGTTCGATGGCGCATCGGGATTAGTTCTCGAGGATCACCGGCGGCGGCAGGCGCAACGAGTCGACCGTGTGGCCCGTCTCGACGAAGTGCTCGATCGCTAGCTCCGACACCTCTTGTTCGGTGTATCCGTCGGCCGTGCTGACCTGCCAGTCGCACTCGAGACAGTATTTGCACATACGTCGGTCTATCTGGTATTCGGTCGCAAGGGCGGGAAAGATTCGTGCAGGAAATCGAAGGGAGCGCCCGGAGCCGCGACCAGCGTCTCGGGCGAGCGCCGACGAGTGGCAACCGGGCCGAATCGGTCGATCAGTCCTCTCTGACGCCGGGGTTGGTCACCGCACCGTTGGCCGCCGAGCCGAAGGCGCGGCCGAACTTCGCCAGCACGCCGTTCGTGTAGTTGGGCTCGGGCTGATCCCACTCCTCGCGTCGTTCCGCGAGTTCCTCGTCGGAGAGGTCGACCTCGAGGGTGCGCTCTTCGATGTCGATGGTGACCACGTCGCCGTCCTCGATGAGCCCGATGGGGCCGCCGGCAAACGCCTCGGGGGCGACGTGGCCGATCGAGAATCCACGCGTGGCACCGGAGAAGCGACCGTCGGTGATGAGCGCGACGTCTTCGGCGTGGCCCTGTCCGGCGACTGCGCTCGTGACGCCCAACATCTCGCGCATGCCGGGGCCGCCCTGTGGTCCCTCGTTGCGAATGATGATGACGTCTCCCGTCTCGACGTTCCCTTTCTGGACGTACTGCATGGCCTCGGCCTCCTCCTCGAAGACGCGGACGGGACCTTCGTGGTGGAGGTCGTCGTCGCCGGTCACCTTGAGGACGGCCCCGCCGGGCGCGAGGTTGCCCGTCAGGATGCGGATCGCACCCTGCTCGTCTTTCGGCTCGTCGACGGTGTAGAGGAAGTCGGCGTCGAGTGCTTCGATCGACGGCGGATCGAGCCGCTCGAGTTCCTCACCGATCGTGTTGCCCGTGACCGTCAGCGCGTCGCCGTGGAGCAGGTCGGCCTCGTAGAGGGCGTTCAGGACGACCGGAACGCCGCCGACCTCGTGGAGGTCCCGCATCACGCGCGTGCCGCCGGGCTGGAGATCGGCGATCTTCGGGGTGCGGCGGCTGATCTCGTCGAATTCCTCGATCGAGAGGTCGACGCCGGCCTCGGCGGCCATTGCGAGTAAGTGGAGGACGGCGTTCGTCGAGCCGCCGACGGCGACCTGCAACGCGATGGCGTTCTCGAACGACTCCTTGCTCAGGAAGTCCGAGGGCGTGCGCCCCGCTTCGACGGCCTCGACGGCGATCTCGCCGGCCTCGCGGGCGACGTCGTAGCGCGACTCGGCTTCCGCGGGCGGACTGGCGCTGCCAAGCGGTGCGAAGCCGATCGCTTCGGAGATCGAGGCCATCGTATTCGCGGTGAACATGCCGCCACAGGAGCCGGCTCCGGGGCAGGCGTTGCGCTCCATTTCGTCGAGTTCCTCGCTCGCCATCTCCCCGTCGGCCACGGCACCAACGCCCTCGAAGAGGTTCTGGACGGTGATCTCGCGACCCTCGTGCTCGCCGGGCATGATCGAGCCGCCGTAGCAGAACACGGAGGGGAGATCCGTCCGGATCGCGGCCATCATCATGCCGGGCATGTTCTTGTCGCAGCCGCCGATGGTGACCAGCCCGTCCATGCGCTCGCCGAACGAGACCAGTTCGACGGAGTCGGCGATCAGTTCCCGGGAGATCAGCGAGGCCTTCATCCCCTCGGTCCCCATCGAAATCGCGTCGGAGATGGTGATCGTCCCGAATTCGATGGGCATCCCGCCGGACTCGTCGACGCCCTCGAGCGCGGCCTCGGCCACGTCGTCTAAGTGCACGTTACACGGCGTGATGTCGGCCGCCGGGTTCGGCACGCCGATCATCGGCGAGCCAAAGTCCTCGTCGTCGAACCCCATCGCGCGGAACATCGCGCGGTGCGGGGCTTTGTCGGGACCCTCTGTCACCTCGCGACTCCGGAGGGACTCGTCTTTCCCGTAGTCGAACTCGTCGTCGCTGCTCATGCTCCTATCTTGATTTGAACGAGTATAAGTTCCCCTTTCTCGGTTACCCGTTCGACTCTCCCGAATTCGGCCGAATCCGTTCGCCCGGTCGGTGGGGATCGCCGTCCGAACTCGGTCTCACCGGAAGTGGTTCCGCGTCGGCGACAACCCGGGTACGGCGTACTCGAGGTAGCCAACGAGATACCACAGAAAGAGCCGCGCGTAGCCGATCCGGTCCTGTCGCCGCGCGGACGTCTCGACGGGACAGGTGTGGTCGTAGACGACTGTTCCCTCGCGAGAGAGCCGAAGCGAGAGATCGGTGTCCTCGAGATAGCGCAGCGATGCGTCAAATCCCCCGACTGATTCGAACGCCGTCCGGCGCACGCTGCAGTTGGGGCCGGGCTGCTGGACGAAGCCGACCGGCCAGCACGCCCGATACCACCAATCGGAGAGGACGCGAAAACACGCGCGGTGTCGGAGCCCACTCTCGAGCGGCCGAAGAGGGCCGCCGACGCCGACGACGTCGGGGGTGACGTAATGGCGACAGTGCCGCCGGACCCACGTCGGCGGGACGACCGTATCGGCGTCGGTAAAGAGCACCACGTCGCCGTCGGCCACTGTCGCACCCCAGTTTCGCGCGGGGCCGGGACCGGCCCGCTGCTCGTCGACCAGCACTTGGTCGACGATTGAGTGCCCGCGTGCTACCGATTCCGTCGTCTCGCCGCTCGTGACGACGACCACCTCGAGACGGCCGGCGAACCGCTGGGCCGCGAGCGAATCCAGCGTTCGCTCGAGACGGCGGCCCTCGTCGCGGGCGGGGACAACGACCGAGGCGTCGGTGTCCGGCATCGTCGGGGACTGTCGGTGCGAGCGACATAACCGCTGTGTCCACGGTCCGATTCCGTTCCTCCCAACTGCTGCCACCGTCACCGATTGTCGCGGCCGTTTCTGGGCGTTCTACGCCACCCCGACAGCAAATGATTATTATAATTAATAAAAATAGCTATATTTACTTAAATTTATCTACAACTGAGTAATATCTCGCAATTGAATGTCAGACAATACCAACCAATGGTCCGGTGATCGAAGCGATGACGCGATGAGCAGACGAACCCTCGTCGGTACCGCCGCGATGGCTGGGCTTTCCCTTGCCGGCGTCGGCTCCACCTCAGTAAGCGCGGCCGGCGGCGAGCAGGTGTTTTTCCAGTACTTCCACGAGACGTGGCCGACGATCACGGACGACCTCTCGACGGTCGCGGATTGCGGATACGACGGTATCTGGATCCAAGCACCCCAGAAAAGCGAGTTGACGTGGGGCGACCAGAACGGCCGGAATGATCCGCCGCTGGGCTATCAGCCGGTCGACTTCCGGTCCTTCGACAGCGAGTTCGGGACCGAATCGGAACTCACCCGACTCGTCGAGACCGCGCACGAACACGACCTCGAGGTGTACGTCGACTGTGTGATGAATCATATGGCCGCACAGCGCGGTTACGACTTCCCGCAGTTCGAGAAGAAACACTTCCACACCGATGTCGGGTCGATCGATGACTGGAACGACGAACAGCAAGTCGAGCACGGCAACCTCCTCGGCTTAAAAGACCTCGCACAACTCGAGGAACACGGACACGGGGACACTGCGCCGTACGTTCGCGAGCAACTACACGACTACATGAAAAAGATCGCGGACACCGGCGCCGACGGCTACCGGTACGACGCGGTCAAACACATCGATTCCAGATACTGGGAGCAGTATGCCAATCCGTGGGCCGACGAACTCGACATGGATCGAATCGGTGAGGTGCTCGACGGCGGCGTCGACTACGTGCAAAAGTACATCGACACCGGCATGAACGCCTTCGACTATCCACTGTACTTCGTCGTAAAGAGGGTCTTCGACCACGGAGACATGCGCACACTCGAAGGTGCGGGAGTCGTCGCCCAGGACCCGTTCCACTCCTGGCCGTTCGTCCAGAACCACGACAAGGGTGCGCCGCCGCAGTTCCACCTCGCACACGCCTTCGTTCTCACGATCGAGGGGACGCCGATGGTCTACGATCTCTCCCCGAACGAGATCCTCACCGACGATGCGATCAACAACATGGTGTGGGTCAAGACGAACCTCGCCGGCGGAGAGACCTACTGGCGACACACCGATTCCGACCTTGCAGTCTACGAACGGAAAAACACCCTGCTCGTCGGTCTCAACAACAATACTGACGACTGGCGAAATAAGTGGGTGTACACGACCTGGCGCAACGAGACGCTCAAGGACTACAGCGGCAGCGCCGACGATATCGACGTCAACGGAGACGGCTGGGTCGAGGTCTCGGTTCCGCCCGAGGGGTGGGTGTTCTACGCACCGTATTGATCTCACGAGCGGTGATCGGACCGCTCGCCGGCGATTCGTCGCCACGGCCTACCAGTATACCGGTAACGTCGGCGGACCGCGAGAGCGTTGTAACCGCTCGTTGCCACCGTCGAAATCCCCTTGACGGCGCTCCCCGTAAGCCGCGATATGGCGATCGTCAGCGCGGGGGCGCGCCTCCACGTCGGCTTTCAGAACCTCTCGCTCGCCCGCGAGCGACTCTACGGCGGCATCGGCGTCGGCCTCGCAGAGCCGCGAGTCACCGTCACCGCCGAACCGGCCGAGACCGTCACGACCGACGATCCGCTGGTCCGGGCGTACGCCCGCCGTGCGGCCGACCTCCTCGCGGTCCCCGGCGTCTCGATCGCACTCGAGGAGTCCCTGCCCCGCCACGTCGGCCTCGGTAGCGGCACCCAGATCGCGCTGGCCGTCCTGACGGCGACCGCGCGGGCGTACGGTCTCGAGCCCCACGTTCGCGAGCATGCGCCGGCGATGGGGCGAGGCGGTCGTAGCGGCGTCGGCGTCGCGACCTTCGAAGGCGGCGGCTTCGTCGTCGACGCCGGCCACCCGACGACCCGCTTTACCACCGAGCCGCCGTCGGAAGGCGACTGGACAGTGCCGCCGGTCGTCGCCCGCCACGACCTCCCCGCCGACTGGCGGTTCCTCGTCGTCGTCCCCGACGCCGCCTCCGGGCGCAGCGGAGACGACGAGGATGCGAGCATGCGTGCGGTCGTCGAGCGGGCCGATCCCGCGGTCGCCGACGAGATCGCCGGCGTCGTCACCCGGAAACTGCTCCCGGCCGCCGCAGCGGGCCGGCTCGAGGCCTTCGGCGAGGCCATCGGCGAGATCGGCCGCAAGAACGGGGCATGGTACGCCGACGCACAGGGTGGCGTTTTCCGACCGCCCGCCGGCGAACTCGTCGAGGCGCTCGAGGACTGTCCCGTCCTCTCCGGGATCGGCCAGTCGTCGTGGGGACCGGTCGTCTACGGCGTCACCGACGTCTGCCACGCCGACGAGGCCGAGGCGGCGGCCGAAGCCGCGCTCGCCGACCGCGGACTCGAGGGACGGGTTATTCTCGCGGAGCCGGCCGATGGCGGGGCTCGCATCGAGACGAACGACGATCACCGCGAGTAACCGACGTAAGCGAGCGGGCCGACGACTGACCCGAACGAGTGATACGAGCGGCGGGAGGATGTTCGATCGACCGGTTACCGAGGAGCAAGCAGCGCAGCAGAGCCCAGCGAACGGTCGGCCGTAATGCGTTTGTCGGTCCGTCGGAACGGACACGTATGAACCGGATGCCGCTTGGAATCTCGCGGCTCGACCGAATGATCGGCGGCGGCGCGCCGGCCGGCAGCGTCGTCTTACTGGCCGGCGAGTCCGGTGCCGGCGCACGGGAGTTCTGCTACACGAGCGCCGCGATGAACGGCCTCCGCGAGGCCGATCCCGAGCTGTTCGACCTCTACTACGGCGACCTCGAGCCGGGGGTGACGGTCCCCGAGGCGGTCCACTACGTCTCGTTTACCGACGAACGGGAGGCCGTCGTCAGCGAGATGGCGTTCGTCATGGACGACGACCTCGTCGACACGGGGATGACGGACGTCTCGTTCGTCGAACTCGCCGAAGAGTACTTCCAGCTGACGCCGGTCCCGACCGACTGGTACGCCGAGGGGATGGCCGACATCACCGAGCTCGGCACTCACAACGAACGAACCGACGTCCTCGAAGCGCTGGGCGACTATCTGACCGATCACGCCACCGGCAATCTCGTTGTGATCGACTCGCTGACCGACCTCGTCGCGGCGGCCGACGACCGGCTCGGCTGGGCGGATCTAACGGTTCTCCTGAAGGGGCTCAAACGGGCGTCACACCGCTGGGGCGGCGTGATCCTGCTGCTCGTCAACGCCGACATCCTCGAGCCGACCGATCTCGGCCGGCTCAAGGAAGCCACCGACGGCACGCTGCTGTTCGAGTGGGAAAGTGGCGGCTCCGAGCGCGCCCGAACGCTCGTCGTCGAGCAGTTCCGCGGCGTCCTCTCGCGACTCGAGGACGAGGACATCGTTCGGTTCGAGACGGAGATCCGCGACAGCGGGTTCGACATCAGTAACGTGCGCAAGATCCGGTAACCGACTCGAGCGGCCGAACTCAGCGACTGAGTCGGAACGAATCCTTATGCGACTACACTCCTTTTCTCCGGCAGATGTCGAGCCAGGACGACGACGGCGGTGTCTCTTTCTATCTTCCCCCCGAGGTCGACGACTGGCTCGCCGAGGAGGCGACTCGGCGAGACGAGAGCCGCGACGACGTCTGTCGTCGGCTCGTCTCTGCGGCACACGCCGTTGCAACCGACGACTTCGAGCCGGCCGACCGCACCGAGCTCGCCGAACTACGGGGCCAGCTCGAGGCCCAGCGCGAGGAGTTCACGGACCTCATCGAGGACGTCCGCGATCGGGTCGTTCAGGTCAAACGCGAGACCGACGCGAAGGCACCGGCCGAGCACGACCACCACGATCTCGCGAGTGCAGCGGCGTTCGAGACGCTCGACGAGGACCGTGCGGCCCTCGCCGACCGCGTCGATCGCGGGTTCGACAACTTTGAGACCGTCCTCGAGGAGCTACTCGACGAAACAGACGCGCTCGCAGAGCGGTCGACGGTCCTCGCACAGACCGTCCTCGAGCTTCGAGAACAGCGAGACGCCCTTGCCGAGCGGCGGCGTCGCCGTGTCGCAGCCGAGCGACTCCAGCTCGCGGCGAACCGGCTCGGAATCCGGACGGCGACCTGCGAGGACTGCGGCTCGAGCGTCGATATCGCGCTGCTGACCGCTCCCGAATGTCCCCGCTGTGCGAGTCAGTTCGCGGACGTGGCCGAACGGTCCTCGATCTTCGGCTCACATCGGCTGGTGACCGGCGATCCGCCCGCGATCGAGGGAGCCGACGACGCCGGCGACCCGCCGACCGACGAGGTCTTCGAGGCACTCGAGGCGGCCGCCGATCGCGAGGCGAGTGTGGCGCAGGCTCGATCGACTCGAGCGGCCGACGACGACGGTGACGAGCGATGACCGAGCGAAACGAGCGTGATGAGCAGGACGACGGAGCGCGAACCGAGGCCGAGCCGCTCGGCGACCTCGCGACGACGGTCGCGAATCGGTCGGACGCGGACCGCACGGACGCGAGCGAGCCGGCGTTCGACGACCTCTTCGATCGACAGGACGACGCCGACATCGACATCGATCGGCTCTGGGAACGGCTCGAGGCCGACGATGCGGCCGATCCGGCCGACGCCGAGCAATCGACCGATCGGACCGTTCGCGAAGTCGAGAAGCAGCCCTACTGTCACGACTGTGAGCACTTTGCCGAACCGCCGGAGACCGCGTGTACCCGCGACGGGACCGATATCCTCTCCGTGCCGACGACCACCACGTTTCGGGTCGCCGACTGTCCCATCGTCCGCGAGGACGAGGCGCTCGAGGACGCGTACTGACGGTGAGCGTCGCGCGGCCGGGCGAGTGGAGTACTTTTGCGTCTCGAGTTCGTACCTGATTTCGATGCAGTTTTGCGATGATTGCGGTTCGATGATGAAAGCGCGAGACGACCGCATGGTCTGTACGAACGACGACTGCGGGGCCTCGAGCGAGCGAGACCGCGAACAGGAGGACGCGTTCGTCACGACGGAGTCCCAGACCGACAACGACGTGATCGAATCCGACGAGAACGCCAACTTCGAGGGCAAACCGAAGGCCACCGACGTCGTCTGCGACGACTGTGGCAATCAGGAGGCGTGGTACACGCTCAAGCAGACCGCCTCGGCCGACGAGCCACCGACGCGGTTCTTCAAATGTACGCAGTGCGGTAAGAAATGGCGAGGGTACAACTGACCGAATACCGCTCGAGTTCGGCTCGAGCCGCGACCCGGTCGGCGCAACTCCCCCTCGAGTTTCACGTGAGGCCAGCGACAGCGACGGCGTCGAACCACCATACGTGTCATGCCAACGATGGACAAGGATAAGCGAACGTAGTCCATACCGTCAGTATGGACGCGAGAGAACGGCCAGCGTTTTCCTCGGACGTCAACAAACGCATGTACGAGTACGTCGAGCGACACGGAACCGCCGAACGCCACAAGCTCTTGGACGTCGTCTCCCTGCCCACCGAGGAGTTTCGAACGCGTCTCGAGGAACTCAAATCGGACGGCTACCTCGAGGAGGACGGCGGGACGCTCCGAGTGGCGCTCGAGTTCGGGGCTATCGAAAAGCACGAGTTGGACGAATTCACCCTGACCGTTCGTCCCGCTCGCCAGCGTGACTTCGACGGGCTCGTCGAGACGATCCGGGACGTTACGTCCGAAGAGACCTACGTCGTCGCCGAGACGATCGCCGAGCAACTACTGTACGAAAACGCGGTCACCAGACATAACGCGGTGGAATCGCGTCGATTTTTCGTCGCGACCGTCGACGGCGAAGTCGTTGGCTGGACCCACCTCGATCTTCACCAGCTCGATCCGGTGCGAGAGGTCGCCCGGCAGACGGTCGGCGTCCGCGAGGCCTATCGGGGCCACGGAATCGGGAGCACGCTCTTACAGCGCGGGATCGAGTGGGCCGAAGCGAACGGCTACCGGAAACTGTACAACAGCGTCCCCGTGGTCAACGATACCGCGCTCGAGTTCCTGACCACACACGGGTGGAACACCGAGGCGATCCGCAAGGACCACTACACGATCGACGGCGAGTACGTCGACGAAGTGATGATGGCGTACGAACTGTAGTCGTCGCCGTCGAAAGCGGCGTCGGCCGGTCGCCGCCCGGAGAGCCGTCACCGATCGGACACCGCACAGGGGCGCAACGTTCACGTCGGTTCGGACGAATCGACCGATAGACGAATGTCCGACGGGCCGCGGCTACCGGGCGTCGAAGGCGAGGACGACGAGGACCGGATCGTCTGCCACGTCGACGCCGACTGCTTCTACGCCTCCTGCGAGCGGCTTCGCGAGCCCGACCTCCGCGGTGAGCCCCTCGTCGTCGGCATGGGCTACGAAGAAGGCGAAACGATCGGCGCGGTCGCCACCGCCAGCTACGAGGCCCGCGAGTTCGGCGTCGAGAGCGCACAGGCCATCTCGACGGCCCTCGAGCGCCTCCCGAGACGTGCGGCCGACGAGAACGGCGAGATCGCCGATACGGACCTCGAGCGCGCTGCGACCGGCTACTACCGGCCCGTCGACATGGACTACTACGAGTCGGTCGCGGCCGACGTCCGCGAGATCCTCCACGACTGCGCGGACGTGGTCCGCGAGGTGAGCATCGACGAGGCCTACCTCGACGTGACCGAGCGGACCGCCTGGGAGGTCGCCGACGGCTTCGCCCGCCACATCAAGGACCGCATCCGCCGGGAGGTCGGCGTGACCGTCAGCGTCGGCGTCGCGCCGACGATGAGCGCCGCGAAGATCGCCAGCGACTTCGACAAACCCGACGGACTGACCGTCGTCGAACCCGGCGAACTCCGCGACTTTCTGGCCCCGCTCGAGGTCGATCTGCTCCACGGCGTCGGCCCCGTGACAGCCCGCGAACTCCGGGAGATGGGCCTCAAGACTGCAGGCGACGTGGCGGCGGCCGATCCCGAACCGCTGGTCGAGCGCTTCGGCGAGCGCGGCCGGGAGTTGTACTCTCGCGCACGCGGCGAGGACGACCGCCGGGTCGAGCCGAAGGGCGACCCCAAGAGCTTCTCCCGGGAGTCGGCGTTCGCCAAGCCCGTCGAAGCGCCTGATCCGAAGTACGAGTTGATCGAGACGCTCGCGGCGGCCGTCGCGGATCGCGCACGGCGCGAGGGCGCGCTGTATCGGACCATCGGCGTCAAGGCGGTCACGCCGCCCTACGACGTCAATACGCGCGAACGGTCGCTGTCCGGCCCGGTCGACGACCCTGAGTTGGTCGACCGGATCGCTCGCGATCTGTTCGCCGAGTTCGAGACCGAACCCGTCCGCAAACTCGGCGTCCGCGTCGCCAACCTCGAGTTCGCGGCCGCCGATCAGGCAAGTCTCGAGGGCTGGGGGACCGACGAGAGCGGCCATGATTCCGATTCCGGACTCGAGGATGGGACGGCCGCAACCGAGTCGGACACCGACCTGGAACCGGAGTCGGGCGATGCCGACGCGGACCCGACTCGCGGCGGGCCGTCGGCCGGCCAGTCCTCGCTTGCCGATTTCTCGTAACCGCCCGCAGCGGTCGGCGACGGCCACAACGTACTCGTACCTCGAGTCACGAGGGTAATCGAACCGACCGGAAAGAACACTGAAATTATAACCCCTCCCCGACAATCCCGTCACAGACTACACCGTCTCACGCTCATATGACAGAGGATTTTTACGACCTTCTCGAGATTCCCTCCGACGCCTCTCAGGACGAGATCAAAGACGCCTACCGCGAACAGGTCCGGGTCTACCACCCGGATCTGAACGACGACGACCGCGCGCAGGCCCAGTTCACCGCGGTCAAGACGGCCTACGATATCCTCGGCGATCCGGTCGAGCGCCAGGCCTACGACCGGCTCGGCCACGAGGAGTACGTCGCCAAGCGGACCAGCGGCCTGCCCTCGCCCGACGTCTGGAAGAGCGACGATGACGACGAGAAACAGGACGGAACGGAACTGAGTTACTCGGAGTCCGACGCAGCCTCGGCGACCGCGTCGGCGACGGCCGGCTCCGCGACCGCTAGCTCGGCCGGAGCGACGGCCGGCGCGGGCGGGACGACCGCGAGCCGCTCGTCAACGACGGCCGGCGCGAGCGGAACGGCATCGGGTACCGGTGGCGCGTCGACCGGGGCCGCCGGTGCCTCGAGCGCGGCCGGAACGGGGACCGGGACCGCCGGTGCGAGCGATTCGACGAGGTCGGGTTCGACCGACACCAGGAGCCGCGGAACCGGAACGCGATCTAGCTCCCGGTCTCGCTCGCGGACGGCCGACAACCCCCTCGTTCGCTGGTGGCGACGACAGAACTTCTCGCCCCCGTTAATCTGGCTGTCGGTGGTCGTCTACGCCGCCGGCCTCGGCCACTTCGCGCTCGCAAATCGGGGCGCGCTCGGCTCGCTCTGGGCCGCCGTCCGTGCGGCGGGTGGCTCGGAGGTCCCGACGCTGCTGACGGAGGGCCGCCACGGGATCGAGACGACCACGGCGTTCGTAAGCGGCGTCGAGTTCGTGACGCCGCCGCTCGAGCCGACGCTGTGGTACGCCGCGTTGGCGGGCGTCGTCGCGCTCGCGTCGGGTGCCCTGCTCGTCGCCCGCGCCGTCCGCCGAGAGGACACGTGGGGGGCCGTAACGATCAACGAGACGATCGTCGTCGCGCTCGCACTGGGGGCGACGACGACGCTGGTCGGCGGTCCGCTGCTCGCGGGGACGGTCCTCATGCCGTTCCTGTTCGGCGTGATCGTCCGCCACACGCGGCGGCTGCCCGGCTGGCAGCCGTCGTACCTGTACGTGGTACCGGTCCTTGCGCCGGCGGCCGGCTTCGGTGCTGCCGCGGCCGGCGCGGCCTCGCTGCCCGTCGACATCGCCGCGTTCGTGATCGTCCCACTGATCGGCGGGCTGGCGCTCCCGCTGCGGACGACGATCCGAAAGCACTTCGGCCGCTAAGTCCGGAGACACGTTTTCATCCTCGAGCGGCCGCTGCCGGCTACAGCGTCCGAAACTCGCCGTACCGAACGGTTAAAATGCGCCAGCGGCCAACGTGTCGCATGGCCAAATACTCGACCGGTTCGTCCGGCGGCGGCGGCGGGACGAACTGCGAACTCTGCGGTGCCGAGAGCGACTCGCTCAGGCTCGCGTCGGTCGCCGGCGCGGAACTCGAGGTCTGTCCGGACTGTGCGCCACACGACGATTCTCAGACTCACGGCCGAGACCGCAATCGGAGCGGGGGGAGCGGACAGGGCTCGAACTCGAGCGGCGGGACAGACGACGAGCCGAGCCGCACACAGAAGGCGGCCCAGAACGTCGCGAAGGCGAACCCGGTCTGGGACGGCGACTCCGAGCACTGGGAGAGCGAGGGGACGAACTACGACGACGATCCGCTCCCGTATCTCGTCTCTGACTACGGCGAGGCGCTCGTCGAAGCCCGACGGGAGGCCGGCCTCCAGCGCGAGGAACTCGCCGACGAACTCGGCGTGCCCGAGAAGGACATTCTCGCAGTCGAACAGGGCCGTGCCACGCAGGCCGGTGTCGGCGGTGGACTGATCGCGGCGCTCGAGGAGCGCCTCGACGTGACCCTCGCGGAGTAACGCGCTCTCGATCAGTCTTCGGATTTCGTGACTATCTCGGCGGGCAGACTTTTATTGGCGCACGACAGAGACCAACCGATGACCGGGCAACGGGCAGCGGCTGAGCCGTACGCGACGCGGTTCGAGACCGAAGTGACGTCGATCGACGGCCGACGGGTCTGGCTCGAGCGCAGTCACTTCTTCGGTGCAAGCGGTGGTCAGCCGGCCGATCGCGGGACGATCGCCGATATTGAGGTGGCTGACGTCGAACTGGTCGACGGCGAGGGAGTCCACGTCCTGGCCGACGAACCGTCGTTCAAGGTGGGCCATCGCGCGCTGTGTGCCGTCGACTGGTCGTTTCGCATGCACTGCATGCGAGCCCACACCGCCAGTCACGTCCTCGCCGGGGCCGCGAGCCAGGTGCTCGAGGACTCGTCCAGCACTGGCCTCGAGATCGGCCCGAAGACGGTCCGCGTCGACCTCGAGACGGATGCTCCGATCGACGACGAGACGCTGATCGAACTGGACGAGACGGTCAACCGCGTGGTCTGGGAGTCCCGACCGGTCTCGTGGGACGACGTGCCGGTCGCCGAGGCGCGCGAGCGCGACGACGTTCGCTTCGAGCCGGACGCCAACGAGGCCGCCGTCGAGAAGGGCCGCGTTCGTCTCGTTTCCATCGAGGCCGAGAACGATAGCGGAAACGGAAATCGCCTCCCTGGAACGAACGGGAAAACGGAGCCGTGGGACACCAGGGCCTGTGCCGGCACCCACGTCCGGAACACGCGCGAAATCGGTCCCGTGACGGTGCTCGGCCGCTCGAGCCCCGCCGAAGGCGTGACTCGGATCGAGTTCGCCGTCGGCCCGCAGGCGATCGCCCGGCGGACTGCGGAAAAGCGGGCCGCGTTCGCCGCGACGGCAGCGCTGGACGTCGGTCTCGAGGAGGTCGGCGACGAACTCGAGCGGGTCTGAGAGCCCCGCGGTCGACGGTGCTCGCTCGCAAGGCGACGGCGTCGCTTGCAAGCAGCGGGTTCATTGCGCTCAGTCTCGACTCGTCGATCGGAATCGACGTCGTCACCTTGCCAGCGGAAGGTGGAAACTATTACTATCTCTGGAGTGAATTTCAATCTATGGGAGTCGACTACTCGCAGTTGCACGACCCGAACGCCGAGTACACGATGCGAGACCTCTCTGCGGAGACGATGGGGGTCACGCGCGATCGCGGACAGGGCCGGGACGTCGAGATCACCGACATCCAGA
The DNA here is from genome assembly GCF_046097095.1 of Natrinema sp. 74. NCBI lineage: Archaea > Methanobacteriati > Methanobacteriota > Halobacteria > Halobacteriales > Natrialbaceae > Natrinema > Natrinema sp. 74. Next base: position 180,975 of record NZ_CP175698.1, on the reverse strand, counting down.
CGACGATGGTCGACGGCAACTTCCCGTGGACGCTCGTGCGGATCTACACCGACGCGGGGATCACCGGCACCGGTGAGGCCTACTGGGGGGCCGGCACGCCCGAACTGATCGAGCGGATGACACCCTTCCTCCAGGGAGAGAACCCGCTCGATATCGACCGACTGACCGAACACCTCGTCCAGAAGATGTCCGGCGAGGGCTCGATCGGCGGTGTCACCGTCACCGCGATCTCCGGCATCGAGGTCGCGCTGCACGATCTGGCCGGGAAGATACTCGAGGTACCGGCCTATCAGCTCCTCGGCGGGAAGTACCGCGACGAGGTGCGGGTCTACTGCGATTGCCACACCGAAGCGGAGGCAGACCCAGACGCCTGTGCGGACGAGGCCGAACGCGTCGTCGAGGATCTGGGCTACGACGCGCTGAAGTTCGACCTCGACGTGCCAAGCGGCCACGAGAAAGACCGCGCGAACCGCCACCTCCGCGAGCCCGAAATCGAGCACAAGGCCGACATCGTCGAGGCGGTCACCGAACGCGTCGGCTCGCGGGCCGACGTCGCCTTCGACTGCCACTGGACCTTCTCGGGAGGCAGCGCGAAACGGCTCGCGAAACGACTCGAGGAATACGACGTCTGGTGGCTCGAAGATCCCGTTCCGCCGGAGAACCACGATGTCCAGCGGACGATCACGCAGTCGACGTCGACGCCGATCACCGTCGGCGAGAACGTCTACCGGAAACACGGGCAGCGTCGCCTGCTCGAGGAGCAGGCCGTCGACATCATCGCGCCGGACATGCCCAAGGTCGGCGGAATGCGCGAGACGGCCAAGATCGCCAACCTCGCCGACATGTACTACGTGCCGGTCGCGATGCACAACGTCGCATCGCCGGTCGCGACGGTCGCCAGCGCCCACGTCGGCGCGTCACTCTCGAACGCACTCGCCGTGGAGTACCACTCCTACGAACTCGGCTGGTGGGCGGAGCTGGTCGAGGAAGACGTCATCGAAGACGGCTACATCGAGGTTCCCGAGGAGCCCGGGCTCGGGGTTACGCTGGACATGGACGCCGTCGAGGAACACATGGTCGAGGGCGAGGAGCTCTTCGACGAAGCGTAAGGCATCGAGTCGGCGCACTTCCGCAGTTTACCGAAGCCGTCCGTCGACGACTACGCCCAGTCGTGATGAACTAGTACACCACAGATTTACTTTCAGGAGCGAAAAGGGGTGATATGGACCGACGACCCCATCGACTACTCGCTCCTGACGGGGGAGCGGGAGGAAATCGGCGACGGGTATCCGCGGACGACAGCGGAACCGACTCCGATCGCCCGTTCGAGAGCGGAGACGGCTCGCACCATCCCGGCCCACCGCGGTTCGTCACGGTCGGCGAAGGGATCGTCGACCCGAACGGGAACGAGATGGAGACGCGCGACGATCTCGCGCCGTGGAACCCGGACGGCGATGCCGCGTACACCTGGGACGTGCGCGAGGCACCCGACGGCTCGACCGCGACACCGACCGACGGGCCGGTCGCCGCGTTCGAACCCGACGTTCCGGGCGAGCACACCCTCGCGCTCGAGGCGCCCGATGGAACGCACGAAGTGACGGTCCGCGCGTTTCCCGAGGCGGACGACGACGCGCCACGACCGCAGGTCGAACTCGACGCGACGGTCGACGAGCAGACGGTTCACCTCTCGGCGACCGCGACCGTCGTCGGCGACGGCGATCCCGGCGTCGAGTTCTACGTCGACGATCGAAACGAGGACGTGCTCGAGGACGACACCATTCCGCTCGATGCGATCGACGAACCGATCCGCGTCTACGCCGTCGCCGTGGACGACCGCCACTCGGTCCCGGACGCGATCGACCTCGTTCCCGACGATCGGACGGGGAACCCATCCGTCCGCGTCGAACGACCGTTCGAACCGCCGGAGTGGGCCGTCGACGCGGTCGTATACGAAATCTTCACGCGGCGGTTCCCCGACCAGGACGATCCCACGTTCGAGACGATTGCGGACCGACTCGACCACCTCGAGGGCCTCGGGATCGACGTCCTCTGGCTGACGCCGTTTCTCGAGGCCGAGAGCGGATTCGGGACGCCGATGGAGCTCGGCGGACCACACGGGTACAACACGACGGACTACTTCAGCGTCGATCCGGACCTCGGGACGATAGCCGACGTCGAAGCGCTCGTCCACGCATGCCACGAGCGGGATATCAGGGTCGTCTTCGACCTCGTGATCAACCACACCGCGGACACGCATCCGTTCTACGAGGCCGCCGTCGACGAGACACACCCCGACCACGATCGATTCCGCGACTGGTATCGCTGGGAGGAGTTCGATGAGCGGGACGCGGACACCTACTTCGGCTGGGACGGGATCCCGAATCTGAATTACGGCAATCCAGCGGTTCGGGAGTATCTGCTCGAGGTCGTCGACTTCTGGGCGGACAAGGTCGACGGCTTTCGAGCAGACGTCGCCTGGGGCGTCCCCCTGAGCTTCTGGACCGAAGTGTACGATCGCGTGTGCGGCGCGAACAGCGACTTCTTCCTGTTAGACGAAACCCTCCCCTCCGACGTCGAGATGGGTGGCGGTCGGTTCCACATGCACCACGACGACGTCCTCCACGACACGCTTGAGCGGTTGGGCGAGTCGATTACGGGCGACGACGGGGACGCATCGGGCGTCGAGACGGCAACGACCGACGAAGAGGTCGATGCGGTTGCGGACGAGTTTACGGATTCGGCGGCCGATCTGGACACGACGACCGCCGATGCGATTCTCGAGGCGGTCGAGCAGCGAACCCGGCGCGGAGCCCATCCGGACTCCGAGTGGTTGCTGTACGTCGAAAACCACGACACCGATCGGTATCTCACCGAATACGGTCGCGACGCACAACTGGCAGCCGGCGCTGCGACGTGTACCCTTCCCGGCTCGCCGATGCTCTACTACGGGCAGGAGACCGGCCTGACAGGACGGCGCGATCCGATGAACTGGGGTTCGTTCGACGATGCCCTGCTCGAGTACTATCGGCGACTGATCGAGCTTCGAAAGTCACATCCGGCCCTCCAGTCCGCTGCACGGCTCGAGCGCATCCCGTACGAGGCCGATACCGACGCCGCGGTCGCGTTCGCTCGTACGGACCCGGCGAGCGGTCGCCGCGTCGTCGTGGCGCTTCACTTCGGCGATGGGACGGCGACGGTAGCGCTCGACGAACTCGTCGATGGGGCCGACCTCCTGACCGGGACGGACGTACTCGACGAAGCCGGCGGCGAGGTGCGTCCGTCGGTCGCCGTCGAAACGGCAGTCGTTCTCGAAGTCCGGCGCTGACAGCGACAGCGACAGTTCGAGCGACGCGATCGGGACCGCCGGTCCAGTTCCTTCGTGTCCCGACGACAGCGCCGAGGTCGTGGCGAGCACGGTCGTCGGTGTCGTCCTTACCGAGGCTCGGAGACGATCGCACTCGTGACCAGCAGCACTGTCATCACGGCCACTTCGAACGAGACGATCTCGCAGGCCCACAGCAAGACGATGAGGGTGTTGAGGCCGAGCGCGATACTCGGAAACTGATCGACGACCACACTGCGCAGCAATTCCGATGTCGTTTCCGCGCTGTGCCCGTCGGTGGTGGTGCTCCAGTCCGCGGCCGTCGCAGTCCACGGTGCTCGAGCGTCATCCGGCGCGACGAACTCGGCTCCACAGCGTCGACACGTGATCTGGCGGCTCGAAAACGGGGTCGGATAATCTGCCGGACAGTTCGGGCAGAGGACGCGTTCGGACGCTCGTTCGGACTCCCCCTGCTCTGACATTTTCACTGACTGTTGTGAAATCCGAGCGCGTCGGTATATGCTTTCCCCGTAGTGTCTCGTCGATCTGAGCGCTGTCGGGTTGTCGTCGTGCGACGGTGCCTCGTCCGTGCGTTCACGGGCGCGGTGACGGGGACGGATCGACTGCGAACGAAACAGGAGGAAAGCGAATACGCTTAGCCTTCCATGCCTCCGAAGGAGAGTCCGCTCTCGACCTGCTTCTGGGCGATAAAGTAGATGATCGCGACCGGTAACGCGAACAGGAGCGCGAACGCGGCGAACTGCGACCACGGCGTTCCCCGCCGGTCGCTGATAATACCGTACAACTCTACCGAGAGCGGGTAGAGATCGGGATCGTGGATCAGCGTCTGTGCGACGATGAACTCGTTCCAGCCGGCAGTCCACGCGAATACTAACACAGCGGCGATCCCGGGCTTCGAGAGCGGCAGGATGACTTCACGGACGACTTGCCACTGGCTTGCACCGTCAACGATGGCCGCTTCCTCGTAGGAGATCGGAATGTTGTCCATAAAGGTCTTCAACAACCACGTGTTGAACGGTATCGCACCGGCCCCGTAGAAGAGGCCGAGAACCAGGAGGTTGTTAGTCAGTCCGAAGTCCGAGAATAACGCATAGAGCGCGATGAGCACGGCAATCGAGAGACCGGCACCCATCTGGGTGAACAGGATGTAGCCGTAGAGGAGCTTGCGCCGCCCGAAGAACTCGCGCCGCGAGAGCGCGTAGGCCCCGGGAATCGAAAACATTAGCGTGACGGTGACCGTCACGGTAACGACGAACAAGCTGTTTATCAGTCCCCGCCGGAAGTTCTCGTTCTCGAGGACCCACCTGAACGAATCCAGGTTGTACGTGGACGGATCGGCGAACATCCCGTTGGAGGAGATCAACGTCGTCCCGTCGGACAGAGAGACGGTGATGATCCAGTAGACCGGGAACATCAAGACGAGGAGTACGCCGATGGCGAACGAGGTCGTGAGGGCCGAGATGCCGACATCCATCGGACTCCGTCGACCCGCTTTGACGTCAGCTATCGTGTCGGATATTTTCCCCATTGTTCACACCCCCTCTGCGAGATTCGATTTTCTGACGGCCAACCACATGAACATCCCAATAAATCCGATCGCGACGATCATGATCGCCGATGACAGTGCGTAATTATCGAACGTGAGCGCTTCTCGGTAGCCGTAGACTAAGAGCAGTTCGTTGCTTCGTCCGGGTCCACCTTCGTTGAACACCCACGGAATCAAGAAATTCTGGAATGACGTGGCAGCGGTGAGAATCGCGGCGAACACTAGCGGGCCCTTGATCGCAGGGAGCGTCACGTGACGGAACCGAGTGAGATAGCCTGCGCCGTCGACTTTCGCGGCGTCGTGGAGTTCCATCGGAACGTCTTGGAGCGCGCTGACGATGATAATCACCATAAACGGATACGCGAGCCACGTCTCGGTGACGATATATGCGGAGAACGCGGCCCATCTGCTCCCCGTCCAATTTATCGGGACGTTGATGAGAAATAGCTCGGGAGCGTTGATGGTCACGAAGAAAACGATATTGTCGATAAACCCGACTATCCCAGTCACAATATCGTTATACATCGAAATGAAGGTGTTGAACGGCCCGAACTGAGCCGGACTGAACATGGCTCGCCAGACCGAGATCGTGAAGATCGGCGGGAACCCCATCGGAACGATAATGAGCGCTCGCATGTACCGCTTCCCAGCCACTCGATCGTGCGTGAGAAGCGTGGCTAACCCGATCGTAAGCAGGAGTTTGAGCCCGAGACTCGTCCCGACGTAGAGCCAGGTTATCCCGAGGGAGTTCCAAAACGACGGGTCGGTAAAGATTTGGATATAGTTTCCGAACCCGATTACCGACAGCTCACCGCCGATAACGTCCGCCGCACTGCCCGCATCGGTTAGCGATAGATAAGCGAGATACGCAATCGGATAGATCATAAACAGCATAAACAGGAGCAACCCCGGCAAGACGAGCATCACGCCGATGTCCTTTGCGTCGGAGGGGATGCTGCGACGGACCCGTTCCAGTGGACCTTCGGATGTTTCCAAAGACATCTTTTTATAAATTTGATAACGGAGTTATTCCCAAGAGGACCGGATCTTTTCGGCTGCTTTCTCGAGTTGCTTCTGCGGATCGCCCGACGAACCGAGGACCACGTCGAGCGCGGACTGAACCGGGTCCCAGACGGCGTCCATCTTCTTGCTAGCAGGCATCGGCATCCCCATCGCCACGCTCTTACTGAACGCATCGACATCTGCGCCGAGATTTCCGCTATCGACGACCTCACTGAGAACGGGAATCATCGCGTGTTTCTGCGCGTTGGTCTCGACGACGTCCTTGTTTGTGGTGTACCACTCTGCCCACTTGATCACCGCGTCGCGGACGCTCTCGTCTGCATTCTCGAGGCGGGACGTGAGATACCACATCTTGACACCCGTCAGCGGCGTCGGTTCGCCACCCTCGGGCTTTGGCAACGGTGCGACGCCGACGTTGAGTCCTTTATCGCGGAACCCGCCGAGGTTCCACGGACCAGTGATGACGAACGGCGCATTCTCATCCTCGAACACGGCGAGGTTTGCGCTTTTGTTCAAGTCGCTCGGACTGTACTTGTAGATGCTCTCTTTGATGAGCTTGAGTCCCTCGACGACCGAATCGTCGTCGACGCCCAGCGTGTCGGATTCTTCGTCGTAGAGAACACCGCCAAACCCTTGTAGGTAGGCACTGAGGTGATAGGTATCACCTGGCACACCGATGCCGTACTGGCCGTCACCGTTGTACTCTTGCATGATCTCGACCATCTCAGGGATCGTCTCCGGCGGTGTCTCGACCATGTCCTTGTTGTACATCAGCGTCACCGTTTCTGCGGCGTAGGGAAGGCCGTACACGTTGCCCTTCCACTGGACCGCATTGGCAGCCGCCTCCGAATACGTTGAACCGATGTCGACCCCGATCGAATCAGACGCATCGTAGAGGGTCCCGTTTTCGTGCTGGGTACCGATCCAGTCGTGTGCCCAGACGAACCCCATCGGCCCATCGCCCGCGGGAAGGGCGGTCTCCAATTGCTTCTGCAGATTGGAGACGCTGGACGCATCGAGGCTGTGATCGGTTTCCTCGTTAAAACTCTTCAGATGGCTGTCGAACGTCTCTTTTTCCGAGTCCGTAAAATCGTGCCACAGCTCCGCACTGTTCCCGCTGCTGCTGAAATACCCCATACAGCCTGCAAGCGCGGTTCCCGCCACTGCTCCACCGATCCCTTTGAGCACCGGTCTGCGTCGCATTGTCATGATGCAATCGATGATGAATAATATCTTCACTTGTTTAGTCGTTTGGGTTCTACGACACGGACCGTGTGACAATATGGAACACAGTTCTCCCGAGGAACCGTTTCGGGTGGGAGAATATATGCGAACTGGCCATCTCACCTCGAGTAGGAGCTGACTACTAGTGAGAACTGTTCGAAATTAATCGAAATGGATTACATTCTCGCGGGTAGACGTCCGTTCAGAGAATTTAGGCTGAGATATTACTTCAAAGATAGCTCGTTGTGGAAAGGGTTTTACCGTCCCTCGATAATTGAGGTGATATGTCACGGGTCACAGTCGACGCACTACGAAAAGAATACGATGCCGGGTCGGTCGTTGCCGTCAACGATCTCGACCTCGAGATCGAGGACGGCGAGTTCGTCACCGTGGTCGGCCCGTCGGGCTGTGGAAAGACGACGACGCTGCGGATGCTCTCCGGCCTCGAACAACCGACCTCCGGGCGAATTGAGATCGGCGACGAGGACGTCACCGATGTCCACGCGAAAAACCGAGACGTCGCGATGGTGTTCCAGAACTACGCGCTCTATCCCCACAAAACCGTCTCCGAGAACATGGAATTCGGGCTCCGGATGAGCACCGACTTGAGTAAGGACGAGCGCGAAGAGAGAGTCGTCGAAACGGCCGAAATGATGGATATCGAGGACCTCCTCGACGACAAACCGGACGAGCTCTCCGGCGGCCAGAAACAGCGCGTCGCGCTCGGTCGTGCGATCGTCAGGGAACCCGACCTGTTCCTGTTCGACGAGCCGCTCAGTAACCTCGACGCCAAACTTCGAACGAGCATGCGCGCGGAGATCCAACGACTTCAGAACGAACTCGGGATCACGGCCGTCTACGTCACGCACGACCAGCACGAGGCGATGACGATGGGCGACCGAATCGTGATCCTCAACGGCGGCAAACTTCAACAGCAGGGGAACCCGACCGAGGTCTACGAGAACCCCGTCAACAAGTTCGTCGGCGGATTCATCGGTTCACCGTCGATGAACTTTATCGATGTTACCGTCGAACCCGACGGTGACCAACTGCACTTGACCGGACCCGACGGTGAGTTCGAGTTCGACCTCTCAGCTGCATACGTCTCCGGAAACGAGGACGAGCTCGAGTCGAGTCGGTACACACTCGGTATCCGGCCCGAGAACGTCTCCGTCACGGAGAAGAGCACGCCAAATTCGATTACAGCGGCGATCGACGTGGTCGAACCCGTCGGCTCCGACAACTTCCTCCACCTCGACGTGAGTAGTGAATTTATCGCCCGCGTCGACTCCGACATCGACCTCGAACCGGGCGATCGCGTAACTATCACGTTCGACGAATCGGACATTCATCTGTTCGATGCCGAAACCGGTCGCAACGTCTTCGTTCGGGAACGCAACGTCCCGACTATCGCGTCCTGAATCGGACGAACTCGATCCCGTTCTCCAGACGGTACCGCGAGCCCGAAAATACGTGTCGGACTACCAGATCGGCGTCTCGACTCAGTCGTGAAGCGGTGCGCGATCCACGGTATCGGCGAGTGTCGACGAGACGGACGCCTCGAGTGCGCTCGCCGTCGCGAGCCGGATCGCGTGGGGCCAGCCCAGCGGCGTCGCACTGTCGGGCGTACCGTCGTCGAACACCTGCTCGGGGAGATAGCCGCCGGGTCGACGGAGAGCCCCGCCGGGACCAACGAGTGCCAGCAAGGCACGGCCGCGCTCTTCGAACAGTTCGGCCTCCTTCCGGCCGTTCGCCGCCAGTAATTCACCGAGGCTGACGGCGGCGTGGGCACCCCACGCCGTCGTCACCGTCCAGATCTTTTCGGCGTCCTGTTCGCGGACGCGCCAGGGGTCACCCTCGAAGCGCACGAGTCCTTCGACCGGCCCGTCCGGATCCCGGTAGAGCCCGTCGAGCGTCGTCTCGACGTGGGAGCCGAGTCGATCAAGCCGCTCGTCGTCGACGCTCTCGAGTGCGTCGTACTCCTGATGGGCCGTGACCAGTGCGAGCGTGCTCCCGTCGAGTCTATCGTCACGGATGCCGTCGTCTTTCCGCATGGCGTAGATCCCGCGATCGGGAACCCACAGGTCATCGATCGCCTCGTAGATCGTTCGGGCGCGCTCCTGTGCGCGCGCCGCGAGCGAGTCGTCGACCGGCGCTCGAGCGATTGCCGCGTACGCCTCGAGGAACGTCGCGGCCGTGTGTGCAAAGCGCCCGGTCATGTTTTCCCACGCGTTCTGGACGCGTCCGGGGAGGCCGTCGGCGTCGAGCGAATCGTCCAACCCGTCGAGGGCGGCCGCGAGCGTCTCCTGTACCGCTTCGTCGGCGGGATCGACGTACCGAAGGTACGTCGCGAGAAACGCCGCCACGCTCGCCGTCTGGTCAGCCTGGTACTCGTCCGACTCGCTGTCTTCCAGTCGGCCGTGTGCCCATCCGGGGGCGAGATCACCGTTGTGTGGCCAGACTCGGTGGGGCCAGGTCCCGTCGGGGAGCTGCGTCTCGCGGTAAAAGCGGGCGCTCTTCGCGTGCCACTCTTCGAGTCCGAGCCCGAGTCGTAGATCGGCATCGAGCAGGAACGTGGCGATCTCGGCGTCGTCGCGGAACCAGGTGTAACCGTACCCGCCGGAGTACCGATAGAACGGGTCGAACTCGGGTCCGGCTATCCGCGCACCCGTCGATGCCCGCAAAAGCGAGAGAGCGCGGATATCAGAAACCGCGCCCTCGATGCCGTGGCCGGAGTCGGGTAGCCGGTCGCGAGCCTGTTCGCGGCCCGCCTCGAGCACCGCCTCGCGGTCGGCGTGATCGGCCGCGGCGGCCCGGACGCGCTCGAGCGCATCCGTTCGGTCGCCGTCATCCGTCAGAAGCGTCGCAACGGTCGTGCTCGGCGACGACCCGGTGACCGCTATTTCGCTCATTACGATCGGGCTAAGTCGTCCCTCCTCGTAACGGTCGTCAGTCGGTGAGCGGGGGAAATCGACCGATTCCGCCGCGAGCAACTCCGCGAACCGTTCTGGGACCTGGCCGCTTACGGAGAGGTCGGTCGAGGTCGCGAGGAAGTCGTGCTCGGCGTTGTGGTGTACCTCGGCGGCGTCACCGTGCCAAAGTTGGCCGGTCCGTCCCGTCCGACCCTCCGGAGCGAACCCGAAGCACGCCTGGAGACGCACGTCGTCAGCGGCCACCACTTCCTCGTCGAATTCGAAGTGAGTCAGGTGGAGCGGACCGATCGTGATGTCGTATTGGATGCAGGTCGCTTCACCGACGGTGTGAGTCGTCTCGACGACCGCAGTATCATCGACGTAGCGCTGTTCGCTGCCGTCGGCGTCGAACCAGTGGACGTCGCCGTCTCGTTCGAGTCCGAATCGGGAGCGTTCGATGCCGGCAAGTCCGGAGAGCGGATAGGAATAATCTCTGAGCGACCCGTCGAGGGCGACGTGAACGAGCCGTTCGTCGAGTCCGGAAAAGAGCCCCGTTGTCGATCGACGTTCGCCAGGAAACCGCTGTGGATCACCCTGCAACCGTTTAAAATCGTTAAGGGCACCGTGTAGTTCCATCGTTCTCTCAGATTACTCCTGGAGCAATAAACTTTGTTGAAAAATCTATTCCCACTTTTCCGAAAGGACGTTCGTGCGTTTTATAGATTGTTGATGGATATCCGACGAACCGACCGACGAGCAGCGTATTCGAGGTGGCGGACCGTACATATTTTACACCGACCGCCTAATCTGTGAGGTACTGAATACACATGGATGACGACGAGCTCGCCGGGCTACTCGAGCGATTCGGCCTCTCGGAAAAGGAGACAGACACCTACCTCGCGATCCTCGAACACGGGGACTCGAAAGCGAGTACGATCGCCGACGCCGCCGACGTGTCCAAACGGTACGTCTACAGCATCAGCGAGGAACTCGAGAAGCGCGGCTTCGTCGAGGTCGACGATCACTCGGTGCCGACGGTGATCCGGCCCGTCCAGCCCGACACCGTCGTCGCCCAACTCACGGAAAGCGTCGAGGAGATCGAGCCGGCGCTCCAATCGAGGTACACGACGACCGAGCGTTCCGGCGAGCAGTTCGAGGTGATCAAGTCACGACAGACGGTACTCAAACGAATCGAGAGCTTGCTGACCGAGGCCGAAACGGAAGTGACCCTCTCCTTGCCGGCGGCGGTCCTCCCGCAAATACGGTCGACGCTCGAAGCGACGGTCGATCGGGGCGTGCTCGTCCTCCTGTTGCTCGGCGCGACCGAGGGGGAACAGGACATCGCATCGCTGGCCGGCACGGCCAGTACGGTCCGCACGTGGGACGCGCTCGTCCCGACGATGTTGACGGTCGACGGCCGCCACGGCCTGCTCGCACCCAGTCAGATACTCACGACGTCCACGAGCGATACGCGGGCGATCGCCCTCTCTCAGGACCAGCTGGTACCGGTCCTCGCCGGCTCGTTTCTGGCGAACTACTGGCCGACCGCCGAAGAACGATACGTCACCACGCCCGCCGAGCTTCCCTGTACCTACGAGGGGTTCCGAAGCGCGGTCTTCCAGATCGCCCTCCACCGGGCGACGGACACGCGCATCGAAGCGTCGGTCACCGGCTCGCCGGTCGGCGAACGGGACCTCCCGTCGTCGCTCTCTGGGGAAGTCGTCGACGTCCGACAGAGTCTCGTCCGACCCGTCACCTCGACGCTTCCGATCGAAAACGCGTTCGAACTCGAGGTCGACGGCGACCAATACACCATCGGCGGCACGGGTGCGTTCCTCGAGGACTTCGAGGCAGAGTCGGTCACCATCAGCGCACTCGAGGAGTGATCGATCCGTCGACCTTGTTTCGGTTGTGAGTAAATCTCTTTAGTATCGGATCCGAATCACAGCCTGATGGAACGTCCACCGAGACCGACCGTACAGGTAGCGCATAGATGTCGAGTGCCGGCCGGCGTACAGCGCTGGGGCGCTGGAGGTCTCAACCGATGACAGAGAAATACGCGGTTCGGGAGCGAATCGTCGAGAGTGGCGTCATCGCGGTCCTGCGCGGTATCGACGGGGAACGGATCGTCCCGGTCGCTCGCGCGATTCATGAGGCTGGCGTCGACGCACTCGAGATCACAGCGGACGGAACACGCGCAGCCGAGAAGATCGCCGCGGTCGACCGAGAACTCGCTGACACCGATGCGGTCGTCGGTGCGGGGACTGTTCTCGACGCACCGACCGCACAGTCCGTGATCGACGCCGGGGCATCGTTCGTCGTCTCGCCGCATACCGATCCGGACGTGGTTCGGACCTGCAACCGACACGACGTTCTCGTCGCCCCCGGAGTCATGACGCCGACGGAGGCGGTGACAGCGATGGCGGCCGGTGCGGATCTTCTCAAAATGTTCCCCGCATCGACGGTCGGTCCGGATCACATCGGCGCGCTCGCAGGACCCCTGGGCGATGTCGACATCATTCCGACGGGCGGCGTGTCGGACAGCAACGTCGACGCGTTCTTCGACGCCGGCGCTGTGGCCGTTGGTGCCGGCGGCGCTCTCGTCGACGACGAGGCCGTCGCCGACGGTGACATGGATCGCGTCCGGAAAACGGCTGCGTCGTTCGTCGACGCAGTCGAGGCAGCACGAAGCGAGTAGTCTACCGCAGCGCTCCGAGGGTGTTGTCCACTCGCCGTGTCACGGCTCTCGGCACCGCCCGTCGGTTGCCGTCGTCGTTTTAGCGGTCGTCCGTCGCCGATTCCTCAGCCGTTTCAGTGTCTTCCTCCTCGAGGTCCTCGAGATCGTCCGCCTCCTCTCGAGGCGCGTTCTGCGTGCCAAGATCGTCGTCGCCGTCGTCGACCTCGTCGGGATCGCGGTCGATTCGCTCGAGTTCCTCGTCGATTTCGGCGTCCCGTTCCGCTTCGTACTCGTTCGCTTTATTGGAATCGTCTTCGGCCATAAAACGGCGTTAGTGACCGAGCGGTTTGGACGCGGGGCCGTCGAATGCAACGTCGGCACCGCCTAACGTGCTCGCTCGCAAACGCCCGGTAGCTCGACGTAGCGTCCAGTGTAGTGGACGGAGCAACTCCCTCTTTGACCCCGAGCGAACGGGTGTTGCGCCAGAATCCCGTCCTCCGATGCATCGCGGTCGAAGCCGATGACAGGTGGACACCCTCGAGTCCGCGAGGTAGCGTCGACACTCTGATCCGTTCGATAGGGTCATCGCGGTGCAACGGGCGAATACGGGTCGGTCGTGGGACACGAAAGACAGATAAAAGACCCCGCGTTGTGAATAGACAGATATGGACGTTCCGTACGACCTCACCTCGTACGTTCGGGTGTTGAAGATGGCGACGACGCCCACGAGCGAGGAGTTCCTTCAGGTGTCGAAGATCGCCGGCGCGGGGGTCCTCTTGATCGGTCTCCTCGGCTTCCTCATCGGCGCGGTCATGCTGTTGTTGACCGGTGGTGGCATCTAATGGGCATCTACGCTGTCAAAACGACGGCGAGTCAAGAGCGCACCGTCGCCGACATGATCATCAACCGCGAGGAGGCGGAGATCCACGCTGCACTCGCGCCCGACTCGCTGACCTCCTACGTGATGGTCGAGGCCGACGGTGACGCGGTCCTCAATCGCGTACTCGAGGACATTCCCCACGCCCGGAGCATCGTCCCCGGCGAATCGGATATTTCGGAAGTCGAACACTTCCTCTCGCCGAAGCCGGACGTCGAGGGGATCGCCGAGGGCGATATCGTCGAACTCATCGCCGGCCCGTTCAAAGGCGAGAAGGCACAGGTACAGCGGATCGACGAAGGAAAGGATCAGGTGACGGTCGAACTGTACGAGGCGACCGTTCCCATTCCGGTCACGGTGCGCGGCGATCAGATTCGCGTTCTCGATTCCGACGAACGATAGTTCGTCGGACGACGCGAGCGGCCACGAAGTGGCCGCTCGCAGACAGCGACGAGCGCTAGCGTTCGTCAGACAGTCAGTACGGGGCCAAACGCGGTGGGGCCGACGGCAGCCGATATCGGCAACTACGAGAACGCGACTCCGGTTTTCTCGGGGCGTGGTGCGAGAACGCGAGTGCCGAGTCGATGCACCTACCGTTTCAGTTCCGTCGCGATCGCCTGCATGTCCGCGACGGATTCGATCTCCTCGAGCAACTCCTCGCGCTCGCGAACGTCCGCAGAGCTCGCCCCGTAGGCGCGGACGTACTCGGCGCGGCTGTGTTCGGTGAAGGCGTGGCGAATCGCGAGGTAGCCGTCGGGGACGACGGTGCCACAGACCGCACACTCGCGGCGCTGGTGTTCCGTCGCCTGATGGACGACGGCCGACTCGACGTCCTCGAACACCGATCCACAGCCGTCGATTCCGCATTCCCAGGCCATTCGATACTGCAACTCTACGGGCCGCACTAATGATTGTTTCGCAGGGGTCCCCTCGAGCGGAACGTCCGGTAGACCTTCCCTCTTCGAGACCCGCCGTTTCCGTATGCCGGCGACTAATGAGTCGGAACTGGCGGCGTTCGACGCCGATCTGGTACGTCGAGCCGTCCAGAAGACCGTTTCGGGCCCGCTGTATGCGTTCTGTGAGTACGACACGGAGTCGTTTCGACCGCTCTATCTCAGCGACGAGACCGTCTCGATGTATGACAGCCGAGACGCGATGCTCGAGCACTTCGAGACGATCCACACGAACGTCCACATGGATTTCATGCAGATCAAACTGTTTCGGAACACGCTGTTCCCGGACGCGGAACGCGTCGAGTACATCACGACGGCGATGGACGTCATGAAAATCGTTCGCGTCTACGTCGGCGAGACCGGGTTGTTCGTCTCGGTCGATCCCGACGAACCCGTCGTCCCCATCGTCGACGCGATCAAGGACGCGATCGAGTGGCCGCCGAATCAGAATTCATAACTCGGCTGTCCCGAAAGTGAGCGTCGTGATCGACGGAGCGCCGTACCGAGTCGACTGCCACGTGAAGGTGCTCGACGATCAGGTGGTCGAGCGAGCCAGACGGGCCGGCCTCGACGCGATCGTCTACGCACCCCATTTCACCCGTCTGCCGGAAATTCGCGAGCGGGCCGCAGCCTACTCCACCGATGACCTGCTGGTGATCCCCGCTCGAGAGGTGTTCACCGGCTCGTGGCGAAACCGCAAGCACGTCCTCGCGCTCGGTCTCGACGAGCCCGTACCCGATTTCATCCCGCTCGAGGCGGCGATGGCCGAGTTCGACCGTCAGGACGCGACCGTCCTCGTCCCGCATCCGGAGTTCGCGACGGTGAGCCTCGGCGAGGCCGACCTACGACGGCACGCCGACACCATCGACGCGCTCGAGATTTTCAATCCGAAACACTTCCCCACTCACAACCGCCGCGCTCGAGAACTCGCCGAGACGCTTTCGATACCGCCGTTTACCTCCTCGTACGCTCACCTCTCACGATCGGTCGGCATCGCCCACACCGCGTTTAAAACGGCGATCGAGAGCGAGGCCGACCTCTTAACGACGCTCGCCGACGGCGTTGCCCGCCGAGTCAGCTACGACAACGGTCTCGAGCGCTGGCGGACGACCACGACGGAACTCGCTCACCTTCTTTACGAAAACACTTGGGAGAAAGTCGACCGGCTCTTTCTCTCCGGGACGGAGCCGACACATCCCAAGCACATCGCCTACGACGGTCGGTTCGACGACGTTGCGGTCTACTGACGGGTCCCGATAGAGAGTGGCTTCCAGCTGGCGGTAGCCGACTGATACCGGCGGTTAGCTAGTTTCAAGCAATCGTACAACCGTCTATTGCTGTCCGTCGGCCGACTCGCAGACTCGAGCGAGCGTCTCTTCGACCCGCTCCCAGTGGCTGCCCCGCCAGAAGTGCTGGCCACAGTCCATACAGACCCACGTCTCGAACTCGGCCGGGTCGGGCGCGTACTCCGGTGTCGAGGCCGTCGGATCAACGCGCTTGAGCGGGCCGTTACACCGTCCGCAGAACGCCGGTTCGTCCGTGAGCGTGATATCGACGCCCGCCGCGGCGAGTTCGGCGAGTTGGGCCTCGACCTCGCGGGACTCGAGAAGGATCGCCTCGTCAGCGCGGTCCGCGAGTGCCGTATCGCGGGTGACGATCGTCCGACCCTCGTCCCCGGCGACGGCGAGGGCGTCGTCGTCTTCCTCGAGGTCCCGATCGCCGGCGTAGACGGTGTTGTGGTTGCACATCCGCAGGTACGAGACGAGACCGCCGCACATGACGTCGACGAGCAAGTGCATGGGATGGTGGGTGGAGAGGGCGATGGAGGGGACGGGTCGGTCAGTGGAGGAACTCCCGAATCCGCTCTACGTCCCAGGTGTTGATCACGTCGTCCGGTTCGGCCCAGCCCCGTCGCGCGGTGTGGACGCCCCAGCGCATGAACTCGAGCGTCGAGGGCTGGTGGGAGTCGGTATCGATTGCGATCCGCGCGCCCTCCTCGAGGGCGGCCTGGACGGCGCTGCCCCAGAGGTCGAGCCGTCGGGGATCGCTGTTGACCTCGAGTGCGGTGCCGTGGTCGGCGGCGGCCTGTGCGACCGCCGTCACGTCGTAGTCGAGCCCGGAGCGCTGGTTGAGCAGGCGGCCGCTGGGATGACCCAGCACGTCGATCGCCGGGCTCTCGACGGCGGTGACGAGTCGCTCCGTCGCGGTCTCGGCGTCTTGGTCGAGCGCGCTGTGGGTCGAGGCGACGATCACGTCGAGTGCATCGATCACGTCATCAGAGAGGCCGATCTCGCCGTCGGCGTCGACGTTGGCCTCGATCCCGGCGAAGACCTCGATCTCCGCGTCGTCACCGACCGCGCGGATCTCCGCGATCTCCTCGAGGATTTCGTCGTCCGACAGGCCCATCCCGCCGACGATCCCGGGGCCTTCGGCGTGGTCGGCGATCCCGAAGTAGTCGTACTCCCGCTCGGCGGCGGCCTCGACCATCTCCGCAATGGTGTTGTTGCCGTCGGACCACTCCGTGTGGCTGTGCAGATCGCCCCGCATATCGTCGCGAGTGACGAGGTCCGGCAATTCGCCGTTCTCGGCGGCGGCGATCTCGCCGCGGTCCTCCCGCAGTTCCGATGGGATCCACGGCAGTCCGAGGGCCTCGTACATCCCTTCTTCCGTCTCGCCGGCAACGCGCTCGCCGACGCGCTGTCCCGCGTCGGGGTCGTCGATCTCGCTGATATCGAACGCGCCGTACTCGTTTAGCTTCATTCCGCGGTCGATCGCGTAGTTGCGCAGGCGAAGGTTGTGATCCTTGCTCCCCGTGAAATACTGTAAGGCGGAGCCGAACTCGTCGGGGACGACCACGCGCAAGTCGACCCTGATCTCGCCGACGCGGACGCTAGCCTTCTCCGGGCCGGACTCGATCTCGTTGTCGACCGAGTCCCAGCCGACGAACCGTTCGACCACGTCCTCGCCCGCCTCGGTCGCCGCGAGGGCGTCCACGTCGCCGATCGTCTCGCGCCACCGGCGAATCGAGCCCGCCACCTCGTAGCGCTCGACCGCCTCGAGCGACTCGAGAAAGTCGAGGACGTCGTCGGCCAGCGGGCGCGCCTCGCCGACGAGGTGACGCTGGCCGACGCTGCGAGCGAACTCGAGGTTGTCAAGAATATTCTGTTCCGTCTTCTCCCCGAACCCCTTGACCGCTTTGACCTCGCCGGCCTCGGCGGCCTCCTCGAGGTCGTCTAACGTCTGCACCCCGAGTTCGCGGTAGAGCTTTCCGGCTGTTTTCGGGCCGACGCCCTCGATGCGGGTCAAATCGGCGATGTCGATCGGCAGCTCCACGCGGAGTTCCTCGAGTTCCTCGATTTCGCCGGTCTCGACGTATTCGACGATCTTCGAGGCGATCGCGTCGCCGACACCGTCGATGTTCTCGACCGCCTCGCGGTCGCCGGCCTCGATGCGATCGGCGATCGGCGACGGAAATGAGCGGACGTTCTCGGCCGCTCGGCGATACGCGCGGGGTTTATACTCGACGTCGTCGGCCTCGAGCAGGTCGGCGAACTCGTCGAGCCGACCGGCGATCTCGGCGTTGGTTGTCATCGGCCCCTCCGCGTAGCCTGATCGTTGTCCTGGCCCAGCGCCTTCTTGAGGAAGGACATCCAGCGTTTGCGATCCTGTGCCTGCTGGAGTTTCTGTTCGCGCTCGAGGTCCGTCGGCCCCAGACTCTCGAGGGCGTTTAGCGCCCGGTCGATGCCGATGATGCTCCGGGCGAGCTCCTCGCCTCTTTCGTGGGAAATTTCGCCCTCCTCGATCTGCTCGAGGCGCTCGAGGCGCTCACGGCGGAGATTCTTCTTGGCCTGCTCGACGCGCTCGCGCTCTCCCGTGGGCACCGTCTCGCGGCGCTTGATCTCGAAGACGAACGTCTGGAGGTCGATCTCCTCGCCCTGGACCGTGATCGTCTCCGGGATGTCAGCGCCGACGGTCGCGCCCTCGCGCTCGACGCGCTCGAGCAGTTGCTTTCGCTCGTACTCTTGCACGGTCGAATGTGGGTGCTCGGGAGGCAAAAATGTACAGTCCGCCAAGGCTGGCCCCGTAATCGTTTCCGAGTTACCGACTCTCACGGCTCCCAGATCCGCGCACCGACGATCGAGAGGACGGTGAGGACCGGATACCCTACGACGACACCGGTACAGACCCAGAGTACCGCGTCCAGAGGAGTTACGACGGCGTCTCCGTAGTTGAAGAGTAGCGAGAGGAGCGCGAGTCCGAGCGCCAGTCCGCCCCGCCGGTAGTCGACGAGATCGACCGCTGTGTTGTCCCGCATCGTCCACTGCGTTTGTCGGAAGATGACAACTATCTGTCGACCAGTGCTCCGGCTCTGTCTCGTGACGGTTCTCGGCCGTCAGACATCAAGATACGTCACCCGTTCGACCCGAAAAAAGGCGGTGAAAACCCC
Source organism: Natrinema sp. 74 (assembly GCF_046097095.1). Taxonomy (NCBI): domain Archaea; kingdom Methanobacteriati; phylum Methanobacteriota; class Halobacteria; order Halobacteriales; family Natrialbaceae; genus Natrinema; species Natrinema sp. 74. The sequence goes on along the minus strand of NZ_CP175698.1, from coordinate 161,973 downwards.
AAATCCCTTAGCGGCTCCCCACATACCCCCGGTCAATGGCCAAGTGCGACGTGTGTGGGAAAGACGAAAACATGCCGTACAACTGTCGGCACTGCGGTGGCACCTACTGTGCCGACCATCGGCTTCCCGAGAACCACGACTGCTCGGGCCTCCAGAACTGGAACGACCCGCAGGGCGTTTTCGACAGCGGGTTCGACGACAGCGTCAGCGCCGGCAAAAGTAGGTCTCGCGTCTCGCGCGCCGCTGACAAGATACCGATAAACACCGGCGCTGGCGGGCCGCTGGCGTACTTCCGCGGGAACGCGACCTATACGTTCCTCTTGCTGATCTGGGTGACGTACGTAGCACAGTTAGTGACGGCGCTTGTCGCTCCGTCACTTTACAGCTCGCTCTTTCTCCTCACGACCGATCACCTCGGGTACGTCTGGACATGGGTGATGTCGATCTTTGCGCATTCGCTATTCATCCTTCCGGGGGGTTCCTTCATGCACATCGTTGGGAACAGTATCGTGATATTCTTCTTCGGCCCGCTCGTCGAGCGCTACGTCGGGTCGCGGAACTTCGCGATCCTCTTTATCGTCAGCGGCGTCGTCGCCGGACTCAGTCAGGTCGGGATTTCGATTGCACAAGGTGCCCCGACCGCCGTCCTCGGAGCGAGCGGTGCCGCACTCGCCATCCTCGGCGTCCTGACGGTCTTGAACCCTAGTCTCAAGGTGTACATCTACTTCATCCTTCCAGTGCCGATCTGGGTACTCACTGCCGGGTACGCCGTCCTCAGCATCACCTTCCTCTCCGGCGCTGTCGGCGGTGGCGAAGGCATCGCCAATATGGCACACCTCGTCGGTCTCGCGATCGGCCTCGCCTACGGCCAGTACGTCAAGCAAAACCGTAACGTCAGCGCGCCCAACCAACTCGAGTTCGGCGGTGGCGGCCCCGGTGGCCCGGGCGGTCCGGGCGGTCCCGGCGGTCGTCGCCGGTTCTGATCACGTTGGTTCCCACGCTCGCCCCGCCGCAACCCCGCAACTGATTTTCACAGGGTGTCTATCACCGCCAAACCGATGAGTCAGCCCCGACCAGATCTCGCACCCGATCCCAGTCTCTCGCGTCAGGAGATGGAGGACCTCCAGCGCGAAATCGCCTCGGTCGCCGTCTTCGAGGACGACTTCCCGTTCGAAACTGATGCGCTCTCGAGTCCGCTCGAGGCGACCGCCACCGGCGGCTCACCGCCGGTCGTCGTCGGCGTCGATCAGTCGTTTCTCACGAACGAGGCCGGCGACCAAGACCGCGCGCTGTCCGCCGTCGTCGCCATGCGCGGCGGCGAGGTCATCGAACGCGTCCATGCGGTGACCGGCCTCGAGATCCCCTATATCCCCGGCCTCCTCTCCTTTCGCGAGGGCGGGCCAATCATCGCGGCGCTCGAGGAGCTTTCCGTCGACCCCGATCTCGTCCTGTTCGACGGCAGCGGCCGCATCCACTTTCGGCAGGCCGGCATCGCGACCCACATGGGCGTCGTCCGCGACGTGCCGAGCATCGGGGTCGCAAAGAGCCTCCTCTGTGGGACGCCGCGCGAGGACACCGACGGCCTGCCCGCGGGCTCAAGGGTCCCCATCGACGCGAACTCGAGAGTCGACGCCCCCGACGGGACGCTCATCGGCTACGCGGTCCAGACGCGCCAGTACGACTCGCCGAACCGGCACATCAACCCGCTGTACGTCAGCGCCGGTCACCGCGTCGGCCCCGAGACGGCGGCCGAGGTCGTCCTCGAGTTGGCCTCGTCGTACAAACTCCCAGAGCCGGTCCGTCTCGCGGATCAGTACGCCGACGAGGCCAAGAAATCGCTCGACTAAACCTGCTACTCGGCCGCCGACGACAGCCGGCCGACCACCCGTTCGCGGCGGGTGGGACTGCAAGGGGCTACTTAGGGGCTTTCGGCGTGGTTGCCATCCCGCGCTGACCATTCGAGTCTCACCATCCTACTCGCGTCTTGAAATTACGGATGGCGCGACAAACCGTCGATACTTAGGTATCGTCTCCCGAACCGGTCACACATGGCCACCGCTGAGGACGTCGAGAGGACAGCCGATGACGAGCCGGACGGCACCGCCGTCGAGGACGACCGCGACCGAAATCGCGAGACGGCGGGGAGCGACACCAACCGCTACGCGCGCAAGAAGTCGGTGCTGATCACCGGCTGCTCGTCGGGGATCGGCCGCGCGACCGCCCGCGCCTTCCTCGCCGAAGACTGGCAGGTGTTCGCCACGGCGCGCAACGTCGACGATATCGACGATCTCGAGGAGGCCGGCTGCGAGACCATGGCGCTCGACGTGACCGACCCGGAGCAGGTCGCGACGGCCGTCGAGGAGACCGTCGACATCGCGGGCTCGATCGACTGCGTCGTCAACAACGCCGGCTACGCCCAGATGGGGCCACTCGAGGACGTCTCGACGGTCGATCTCCACCGACAGTTCGACGTCAACGTCTACGGCCCACACCGGCTCACGCGCGCCGCGTTGCCGCACATGCGCGCCCAAGGCGAGGGCCGAATCGTCAACATCTCGAGCGTCATCGGCCGGATCTCGTTCCCCGGCGCGGGTTCCTACGCCGGCTCGAAACACGCTCTCGAGGCGATGAGCGACTCCCTGCGCGGCGAGGTCGAGGAGTTCGGTATCGACGTCGTCGTAGTCGAACCTGGGCCGGTCGAGACGAACTTCACCGAGCGCGCGAGCGACGAACTCCCCGAGGATGAGCGGACGCCGGCCTACGAGTCGCTGTACGAACTCTACGACGAGCTCGAACTGATCGGCGGCGGCGGAGCTGGCGGCCCCTTCGCGTCCGACCCCGAAGACGTCGCGGAGGCGGTTCTCGAGGCCGCGACCAGTCCCGACCCGCCGGCGCGGTACCCGGTCGGTTCGCTGGCCCAGTACGGGCTCTACGCGCGGTATCTGCCGGACCGGCTGCGCGACGCGGTGTTCGGTCTCCTGCGAAAACTCGCGTAGCTCCTATTCGTCGCCCGTCTCGTAACGCTCCGCGGCCGACTCGAAGCCGAGTTCCGACTGTTCGCGGCTACGGCGGCCCTCGAGCGCCGCGATCGCCGCCGCGTCCGGCGCGGCGTCGTCGGTGATCCGCGCCCACGAGTCGTGGACCTTGGCGTGACACCACCGACAGAGGTAGATCGTGATCTCGTGGGAGAGGGTCTCGCCAGTGTGGGCATACGAAAGATGGTGTTCCTCGAGCAGCGGGCGCTCGTCGTCGTGGGCCATTCGTTTTTCCGCGAGCCCACAGCGGACACACTCGCGGTCGCGGTTGCGCGAGCGAAAGTGCGGGCAGTCGGCCCACGACCAGTCCGATTCGGGGTCGATCACGGGACACTCGTAGTCGTCCGCGGCGCGCTTGCGGGCGAACTCGGGATCGTGCCCGTAGTGATCGACGGCATACCGACACGTCCCCTCGCCGGTCAGGTAGTCGCAGACGCCCGCGAACTCGTAGGGGTCGTCGACGCCGACTGGTGTCCCCTGCGGCGTTTTCTCCATCGTCGGCATGGCGTAGGGAGCGAGGGGTGTTCAATCGTGCGCCCGATCGTCGTCCCAGATCGCCGTCGTCGATGGGGTTTTGTAGTCCGCCTCCGTCGCCATCGATCGTGCTTCCGACCGACGACCGCGATACGATCCTGTCGACCGCGGACGTACTCGAGGCTGTCACGGCGATCGGCGACCGCGGCCGGCTCGAGGTCGCGTACGCGGTGTACGCTCACCCAGCAGACGGCCTCACGGTGACCGAGATCGCCGCCGAGGTCGCGGGAAGCGAAGCGGCGGTCGCGGCCCGCGTCGACGCGCTCGTCGCGGGCGGCGTGCTCGCCGAGCGGATGCCCTGCCTCGTCGATCCGTCGGTCGAGGGAACCGAGTACGAACTGACCGAATTCGGTCGTCTATTGCTCGAGGAGGGCGTGCTGGCGCTGTTCGACGCCGCGCAAGCGGTTCAGGACCTTTAGCACTGCCGCGTAGCGTGCTCCGGCCGAGAGCTTTTTCTCGTCGCCGTTCGCACCCCACGCTGTGCGACTCGTCCACGAGCCCGTCACCGACGCTGACGACGATGTCTTCGAACAGCGGACGGAGTCGCTGGCGACGAACGTCGATCTCGCGGATTCGCTGGTGAGTCAGACCCGCGGCCTCATGTTCCGCCGATCGATTCCGGACGACTACGCGCTCGTCTTCCGGTTTGGCCCCGCGAAAGTCCGCGACCTTCACATGCTGTTCGTCTTCTTCCCCATCGACGCCGTCTGGGTCGTCGACGATATCGTCCGGCGCGTCGAGCGGCTGCGACCGTGGCGAAGTTTCGCTCGCGCGCGAGCCGACCTGATCGTCGAACTGCCAGCGGGCGCTGCGGCCGAGGTCGAACCCGGCGATCGGCTGACGCTCGAGGACGACCCCTGAATGGGTGCTCCTCGAGGGCTCCTGACCGCGGGGTGACAACCGATACCGCGAGCCGCGACCGGCGGATTTAAGTCACAATGATACGTTAGCCTGCAGTACAATGGCACGCCATACGCCATCTGACGAGGATAGAGGAAGTCGGGGCGACCCGGCTGGGCGTGAAATTCTCCGACGAAGATAACCGCAGTTCCCGTAATTCACCACTCTTGCCTGTAACTCACTCCCCCGAACAGACGATCGCATCGGACCGTACAGTGCGCCTTCTCGACACGACGCTTCGCGATGGCGAGCAAGCGCCGGGCGTCTCGCTGTCTCCCGACGAGAAAGTCGAGATCGCCCGCTCGCTCGAGCGCGCCGGCGTCTCGGTCATCGAGGCCGGCAGTGCCTGTACGGGCGCGGGTGAGCGACAGGCCATCTCACGGGTGACCGACCTCGATCTCGACGCCCGCGTCACCAGTTTCTGTCGCGGGATGCGAGCCGACATCGACCTCGCTCTCGACTGCGACGTCGACGGCGTCCACATCGTCGTTCCCGCCAGCGACCGCCACGTCGAGGGCAAAGTCGGCACCTCCCGCGAGGACAACCTCGAGAAAACGGCCGAGCTCGTCGCCTACGCCAAAGACCACGACCTCTGGGTCGAGGTCATCGGCGAGGACGGCTCGCGGGCCGACCTCGACTATCTCGAGGAACTAGCCGCGGCCTCTCTCGAGGCGGGTGCAGACCGATTCTGCTTTGCCGACACGGTCGGCCACACCGGCCCGGAGCACACCCACGAAGCGGTCTCCCGACTCGCCGAACTCGGGCCCGTCAGCGCCCACACCCACGACGACCTCGGGCTGGGCGTGACCAACGCGCTCGCGGCCGTTTCGGCCGGTGCCGACCTCGTTCACTGTACCGTCGACGGACTCGGCGAGCGCGCCGGCAACGTCGCCTTAGAGGAGGTCGCCATCGCACTCGACCACGTCTACGACGTCGAGACGCTCGACCTCGAGGAACTGTACGACCTCGCGCAGGTCGTCTCCCGGGCGACGGGGATTCAGCTCCCGCCGAACAAGGCCGTCATCGGCGAGAACGCCTTCACCCACGAGAGCGGAATCCACACCGACGGGACGCTCAAGGACGACAAGATGTACGAGCCCTACGCGCCCGAGACCGTCGGGCGCGAACGCCGACTCGCGCTTGGCAAACACACCGGCCGCGCGGGCGTCGATGCCGCACTCGAGGAACATGGCGTACAGGCCGACGACGACGATATCGCGGAGATCGCCCAGCTGGTGACCGAACTCGGCGACCGCGGCCGCCGCGTGACCGACGCCGACCTACTGGCTATCGCCGAGGACGTCACCGGCGACGACCGCGATCGCGCCGTCGACCTGCTTGATGTCACTGCCACCAGCGGCGGGGCCGTCCCGACCGCCAGCGTCCGCCTCGACGTCGACGGCGAGGAACGCGTCGCCAGCGGCACCGGCTCCGGCCCCGTCGACGCCGCCGTCTCTGCCGTTCGCGAGGCGCTGGGATCGATGGCTGACGCCGAACTCGAGTCCTACCACGTCGACGCGGTGACGGGCGGGACGGACGCCGTCGTCACCGTCGAAGTGACCATGGTCAATAACGATCGCTCGGTGACGGTCGCTCGCAGCGAGGCCGACATCACCCGCGCGAGCGTCACAGCGATGGTCGACGCGCTCGACCGACTGCTCGCGGCCGACCAGCAGCCGCTGACGCCGGCCGACGATTAACGCGGCGAGCACGACCACGACGACTGCCAAGCGTCGGCGACCGCCGCTCGATCCGTCGCCGCCCGTCGGCGGGCGATCGATCGACGCGAAGGCACACTACAGTTGGATTTTCTATACGTCTCCCGACGAGCGATGGGCGACCGATATCGGCGGCGATCGGAATGTCTGACTCGAAATAGGCGGTGATTTCTCCGGGACGGAAGCGGGCCGATGTGGGGGTGCTTACCGATCGCAATCGAGACCGTTGCAGGGGAACAACGGGCCGAAGAGTGTTCGCAATGCTATAATTGTCAGTAGCTTGTCCATAACGAACTAACGGATTCGAGACTGTTCGCTCGCGATGGAAGACGACCATCAGACAGATCGATCGACTCGCACGTCCGGGACGACCACGCGCCGTTCGTACGTCGGGCTGCTCGCCGCTATGGGCCTCGGCGGTGCCGTCGCCGCGACGGGGCAACGAGGGAACGGTATTGCTGCGGCCCAATCTGGCGGAGCCGCAGACGGGCTCAGCGTCAGTGACTCGGGGACGACCGTCGGCGACGGGGTGACGGGGTTGGACTTCGCGGAGAACCTCTCTGCGACCCAATCCGGGGAGAACGAAGTTACCGTTCGGGGCGAGACGAACCCGAACGTCGTCGACGTACGCGACGATCTCGGCGTCACCCCCGAGGATGACGATCTCTGGGGTGCAATCGAGGACCACTATCACTCGTTCGAACCGACCGAACGGAACCACTGTTACAAGATACCGGCCGGAACGTGGCACGTCGAGACAGACAACGTCCACTTCGAGGCCCACGAGTCCCTCGGGATCGTCGGCGCGCCGTTTGCCGTTCTCAAGGTGACCGACCAGGACGTCGACCGGCTGATGACCGTCGGCACGTTAGACACGTCGCTCCCGCACGCACAGCGGACCGTCATGCGCAACATCCAAGTCGATATTCGCGGCGAGTACGATACCGGTATCGCGCGCTGGTACACGTACACGTACGGTCACATGGAGAACGTCTCGATGCGCGGCCGGCGGGACAAACTGAACCCGACGTACGGTGGCGACCGCTACACGATCATGGTCGACGGCGTCAAGCACACGACGACCAACGTGATCTGCGGCTGCACCCTCACTAACGGAGACACGCGGTACGACCGATCGACGCACGTCGGCCACGCGATTCCCTTCAGTTCGGACATCTACAATCACGGGACGAACTTCTGGGAGGGGTGTCAGGTCGCGGACTACATCGACAACGGGATCTACGTCTCCGGCGACGACGGCCGGAACGTCGTCACCGGCTGTTACGTCCGGAACTGCGCCGGTGCCGGTATCCGAATCGGTCCCAACGACTACGTCCAGGACTGCCAGATCACGATGACCGACCACCCCGGCTATCCGTGGTCCGGTCTCTGGCTCGAGAACGGCGGCGGCCAACTCGTCTCACAGCTACTGATCGACAGCCAGATCGAGACGGAAACCGAAATCGTCCGCCTCACACAGGACGGACCGGCCCGCCTAACTGACGTTCACATCACCGACGAAGGAACCGACGGCCGTGCGATCCGTGTCAACGACGACGACGTCAAACCGACGATTTTCGACGGCTGTACGATCACCGATCGCTCGAGTCCGACGGTGGCCGACTACGCGGTCTACGTGCAGTCGTCGGACGTCACCTTCGATAACTGTGAGTTCGACATCAGTTCTCAGTCGTCGACGGACCGATACGGCGTCTTCGTCACCAACGGCGGCGACGGGATCGATCGACTCGCGCTCGACGGCTGTACGATCGACGCCGACGCGAGCCTCCGGTTTGCCGAGAGCGGCGAGGGACACACCGTCGAGAGCTCGTTCTTCGAGGGGCTCGTGATGAGCGATACGGGAACGACGCTCTCGTCGGTGCTCTGGATCGGCAACCGCCACAACGGAGAGACCAACTTCGGCGGTGAACGGGACGGCTGGCAGGGCGACTTCAACTTCGGCTTCGACGTGTGAACGCACAGGCCCATGGCGAAGGCCAGCGGCGTTAGTGGCCGGACTCCGACGTCTCGCCCACGCCCAGGTCCACGTCTCGCCCGAGGGGGCCAACGGTTTCGTCCTCGAGGGCCTTCTGTCGAACGTTGAGCATCCCGACGTCCTCGTAAGAGGTCGGACCGGGAACCTGATGGGCTTCGGGGCCGGGCTGGTGTCCGAGGTAATCGACGTTCGGGTTCGTTCCCATTTCCGCGAGTAACTCGAACTGGTTTTCGGGCGCATCGACGTAATCGTCGAACAGCTGCTGTGCGACGTCCTCCCGGTCGGAAACCTGGATGTCCTGACTCGGCCCTTGGAACTGCTCGACCGTCAGTCCGAGCTGTTGGAGCGTCTGCTGGCTGTCGAGGGTCAGCCCGGTACTTTCGATCGCGCTCACGACCTCGAGGATGCTCTGTTCTTTGTCCGGGAGGGTATCTCCCGGCGGCGCTTCCTCCTCGTAGTTTTCCTGCGTAAGCTGGATCGCCGTTGCAAGCGCGATGCGCCCCCTGTTGAGTTCGTCGACGGCGTTGATAACGGCATCTAAGTTCCCATCGACGCCCTGAAGCGACGATCTGGCCGCGTCCGGCGACGGGAGTGCCGCGTACAGATTAATGATGGTCCGTGCCCTGGCGGGATTGTCGTTGTATCGCTCCGGGTCGCTCGCGGGGTTGTTCTTGTCGCCAAACTGGATTACGTTCGGCGGACAGGCCATCTCGCAGGCGGTGGTACCGACCAGTTCGTCGCCCATGTTCCCGTCCTGTCGGGGCGGATCGAAGACGCACTTCGACATGGTACCGCGGGGTGCGCGGCTGCTGACCCAGCGGTCGCGCTGGTCATACATCATCTCCGGATCGATCTCCTCGACGTCCACGTTCGGTTCGTCCCACTGGAAGTAGTTGACGCCGTACGGGCAGGCGACCTGACAGTACCGACAGCCGATACAGACATCGTAGTCGGTCAACACCAGCCCGCCCTGATCGCGCGTGTGACGCGCCGTCGTCGGACAGACCTTCTCGCAGGGCGCGTCCGTGCAGTGCTGGCACGGCCGGACCAGGTAGTTGAAGTCGTGAACGCTCACGCCCGAATCCTCGAGTTGCCCGGGATCGGGCGATTCGACCTGGTTGTCCTCGTAGGCGAGAACGTACATCCAGTTGGCACCCTTATCCCAGTTGTGCTCTTCGTTACAGGCGACGACGCAGGAGAGGCAGCCGTCGCAGTTCTCGAGGTCGATCGTCATCCCCCACTGCGTCGCGTCCTCCTCGTGTTTGACGTCGCTCGTCTCTTCGACGGTTTCCTGCTCCGGCTCCTGTTGGTCGATGGCCCCCCAGCCGAGGCTGGCGAAGCCAGCGCCGGCGGCCCCCTTCTTGAGCACCTCGCGTCGGGACTCGTCGCCGGTGAGCGACGAGAGCAACGATTCCGACTCCACCTCGTCGACGTCGTCCGGACTGGCAATCGGACGCTCGTCCTCTCCGAACTCCGCCATCACGTCTTCGTGATAGCGCTCGTGGAACTCCTCCTCGGAGAGGTCCCCTTTCGTGACCCGCATCGCGTCTTTCCCCATCTCCATTCCGAGTTCGGTGTCGTACTCGGTGTCGTCGAGCATGTCCTCAAGGTCGTCTTGCCACGCCTCACCGAGCGGGTGGAACGGTTCCTCGTCCGCTCCCTCGTCGGAATCCTCGGAACTCATCGTCCTCCCCACGTTCTCGCTGACGAATCTCGGGTTACGTACATTGCTTTCTAGTAACACGAACGCTACCGCGAGGACGGCCGTAGGCGTCCGCCCTGCGAGTGACGGGTCGAGACTACCGCTTCTATTCAGGGGACGAACAGTATGAAATCGACAGTATAGGTGGTGTGCGTCGGTGGGGCGCTGAGACGCAATACGACGGCGTGTGGCTTCGCTGCCCGCGTTTCGCAGACGGAACGCTCGTCAGTCGTATTACATCGGGAAAAGCGCCGAGAGGGAGATTTGAACTCCCGAGTCCGTGAGGACAGCAGATTTCGAATCTGCCGCCTTGGCCGGGCTAGGCTATCTCGGCTCACTCTCCCTTACTCGAGAGACGTTTTTACCCGTTTCGATTTTTCACGTCCCTGCGACTGACTCTCGTCCGAGCGCGGTCGACGGTGTCGGCCGACCGCAGCGAAGGCGAACCGGCGGTAGTCAGCATCTTCCAGCTGGTCATCTCTCAGCCGGTGTTTTTCATTCCGGCGGCGATACCTTTGACCGTCAGCCGCAGCGTCCGCTCTTCGATGTCGGTTCGATGAGTCCGCCCGAGCAGATAGACTTGCAGCATGTTCAGCGGGTCGACGTAGGGATTACGCCGCTCTAAGTTTTCGCCGAGCCAATCGCGAGTGTGGAGGCGGTCGCGTCGACCGATCTCTTGGATGAGGGCGGCCGCCCGCTCGTACTCGTCGGTCAGCCGCGGGAAGAACCGTTCGCGAAGCTCCGTGTCGGCCATGTCAGCGTAGCGGTCGGCGATCTCGAGTTCGGTGCGGGACAGCGAGAGCGCGGCGTTGTCGAGCGTCGTTTGGAAGAACGGCCACTCGTCGTACATCTCCTGGAGGGTCTCCATCGAGCCGCCCGCTTGCAAGAACGCGTCGACACCGGTCGCGATCGCGTACCAGCCCGGCAAGATGCACCGCGACTGGGTCCAGGAAAACACCCACGGGATCGCCCGGAGATCCTCGACCGTCCGCTCACCGCTACGAGAGGCCGGCCGCGAGCCCAGATCGAGGTCTTCGATGACCGTAATCGGCGTCGCCTGCTCGAAGTACCGCACGAACCCCTCGCTCTCGAGGAGGTCGCGATACTCTTGTCGGGCAGCGTCGGCCATCGTCTCCATGGCCTCGAGCCACTCCTCGCGGACCGCTTCCTCGGGTTGGTCGATCGCCTGTTTGCGCGCGCGGAGTTGGGCGTTGAGCATCTGCTCGATGTTGCGCTCGGCGATGCGGGGGTTGCCGTACTTTTCGGCGATGGCCTCGCCCTGTTCGGTGAACTTGACCTGTCCCGTCACGGTCGAGTTCGGCAGCGCTAGCAGCGCCTCGTTCATCGGGCCGCCGCCTCGCGAGATCGAGCCGCCGCGGCCGTGGAACAGCCGCATCGTCACGTCGTGATCGTCGCAGATCTCCCCGAGTCGGCGCTGGTTTTTGTACAGCGACCAGTTGGCCGCCAGAAAGCCGTTCTCCTTGTTCGAGTCCGAGTAGCCCAGCATGATCTCCTGGGTCTTGCCGCGGGCTTCAAGTGCCTGGCTGTAGGCTTCGTTCTCGAAGAGGGTGCCCATGATCCGACGGGCTCCCGAGAGCGCATACTCGGTTTCGAGCAGCGGGACGATGTCGATCCCGGAGTGTTCGGGGAGGGAAACGACGCCGGCCTGATCAGCCAGAAACAGCACCTCGAGGACGTGGCTGGGTTCCTCGGTCATGGAGATGGCGTAGGTGTCGATAGCCTCGACGCCATACTCGGTCTGCCAGTCGGCGAGGCTGTCGAAGAGTTCGAGGACACGAGCTGAGTCCTCGGAGAGCCCCTCGGTCTCGCTCAGGTCAACCACAGGCTCGTCCTGCAACACGGCGTCGGTCAGAAATTCGACGCGCTCGTCCTCGCTCAGCGACGTATAGTCGATCCCCTCGCGCTCGAGGGCTTCGGCGATGGCGTCAGTGTGTTTCTGCTGGTGGTCGCGCAGATCGAGACTGGCCAGCGAGAAGCCGAAGGTGGCGATCTGCCGGCGGATCGGGTCGACGTGGGCCTCGACGACGCTCTCGGCCCCGTTGTCCCGCAGACTCTGTGCGATCCCCTCGAGATCGGAGAGAAGATCGTCGACGTCGTCGTAGCCGCCCGGGCGGACGTCACCGACGCGGTCGAGGCGCTCGCGCATGAGTTTGAGCTTCTGGCGGTAGGGTTCGTCGGGATAGCGTTCCTCGGCCGTGCGAGCACTGCCGGGGAGGCGCTCGCGGTCGCGCTCGAGGGCGGCCTGAAAGGCTGAACCGGGGTCGATCCGGCTGCCGTCCTGACTGAGGACACCCGAGAGGCGTTTAAGCTGTTCCCGATACTTCTCGAGGATGACCGACCGCTGGCGCTCAAGCGTATTGGCGGTCACCTCAGGGGTGACGTAGGGGTTGCCGTCGCGGTCGCTGCCGGCCCACGAGCGGAACTCGAAGAGCTTCGGAATCTCGATATCGGCCGGCACTTCGGCGTCGATGGCGTCGTCGAGTTCGTCGTAGACTTCGCCGACGACATCGAACAGCGTGTTCTCTAAGTACCACTGGACGTTGCGCGCTTCGTCTTCGGGTTCGGGCTGGCGGTTGCGTACCTGCGGGGTCTGCCAGAGGCTAGTGACTTCGGCGTCGATGTCCCGCCAGACTTGCTCTTCTTCCTTCTCGGTCAACAGCCGCTCGTCCAGCGTCTCGAGAGAGGTCGAGATATCTCTGAGTTTGGCTTTGACCGTTTTCCGCCGAGCCTCGGTCGGGTGAGCGGTGAACGTCGGTTCGATGAGGACGTCGTCTAAGATCCGCTGGACGGTCTCGACGTCGGCCTCGCCGAGCTCGTCGGCCGCGGTCTCGAGGCTATCCGCGAGAGTGCCCTCGTGAGAGTCGGTGCGAATCGTTCGTACGCGCTCGCGCTCCTCGGCGAGATTGATCAACTCGAAGTAGGTCGTGAATGCGCGCGAGACGACTCGTTGGTGATGGGGCGAGAGCCCCTCGAGGTCGGCGACCAGCGAGTCGCGCGAGTCGCGCTCACCGGAGCGGTATTCGATCGCGGCCCGCCGAGACGATTCGACCGTCTCGAACCCCTGTCGAGACGTCTGCTTCTCGAGGACGTCGCCCAGCAGCGCGCCGAGTTCGCGGACGTCCTGGCGAACGTCTCTGTTATGGAGTCGCATGTCATGTGCATAGACACGCCGCGTCAAAACTCCTTGTACAGTGCGGCCGTTCGCGCGTCCTCATCCCGGCTTTCGACGGCTCGCGGTGAGCAAACCGCTGATACTTTTTCCGGCCTCTTTGTCGACCATCTCCGCAGACTATCGGCGGCGTCAGTCACCACTCGAGAAGCGATGTTCGTCGATCCGCGGCGCGGTAAGCGGTTCACTGCGGCGACCGTGTCACAGCGGAACCGACACATGGGATTTCGTAGCCGGTCGAACAAGTCTTGATTGGTATGTTGTAACATACCACGATTTATTTGGTTGGACGATCACGTCTTAGACGCACCGATGGAAACCGAAACGCGCGAGTGTAGTGGCTGTGGAACGCATACCCGACACATCATCGACGACGAGTCGACCTACTGCACGGTCTGTAGCGGCACCGATACGAGCAAGTCACCCGAGACCTGCGAAATCACATATTGTTCTGCCGACGCGACTCATCTCGTCGTCCTTAAGCCGGGTCGGGCGGCCCACCGGGGCGAACGATACTGTGCGTCTCACGTCGCGGTGGCTGCCGACGATGCGCACGCGGATCCGACCAGAGAGGTGGTCCGTGGGCCCGTAGTACTCGAGTAGCAAGTTACGAGACGGCCGGCATTTCCCGCTCGTACCGTCAGCCGCGTAACTCGGCCGTGTCCGCTCGTTAGGTGACCGAAATACCGAGAAGGACGAGGGTCGTCTGCCATGATAGTCGGAGGGACGTGTGTCGTGAAGCTGCCCTCGTCCTCCTCGTTTTTCGGTCCCGCTATCGCTATGTAATAGTTTTGGATGATGGTCTCTGTCTCGAGCACGAGACATCTATGGCGGTCCGTGACGCGTACTAGAACGGTTGACCGGCGGCCGTGTGGCCGTGGGGCGATCATGTTCGTGTCGGTTCGAGACGCCTCTTCGTCGCTTGCCCGAATCGCTCGGCTCAGGCGGATCGACTCTCGACGATGGTCACCCAGTGAGTCGGGTTGTCGGCCTCGTGGGTACTGGCGGCCCGATTCGCGTCGGCCCAGTCGGTGAATTCTTGATCGAACGCACACCGATCGCATTGCAGTTCGTATGCCATATGATATCGTTCACCGCGAGTGTCCTTAACAGTACCTTGGCGGAATCGGGAGTGGACTCCGTACTCGGCGACGAGAGCTGAGGGGGAACGTAGAAACAGCTATGCTGTGCTAGGTAGTACCATACACTATGAAAGCTACCTGTACGCTGTGTCGGCACACGATTCCGGACCGATCCCTCCAGCGGTGGTGCGCGTGTGGGTGGTGTATGGACCCTACCTGTGACCGCAACCACCGGACGTTCTGCCCTGTGCATGGGAGCGATCGCTGGATCGGAACGGTCGAACTCTAACGTTTTCGGACGAACGGCGCGACGGTCATGCCCGGTTGAAGCGCGACGTAGTGCAGAGCGTAATCGACCGCGTCGCTTACGAACGGACGTAGAATCGTCGACTTCAAAGACGGCCACCGTCTAATCTTCGACGTGGACCGTTCCGGTCGCATCGGCGTCGAGCGGTGCGATCTTCGAGCGGCCGTTTTCCGGACCGGTCAGAGAGCACGGAAAAACGCTTATGTCATGTGGTGACGTACCATGTAATGTAGTCCAGTCGCGAGGGCCAACCGGACGGCTCCCGTCGGTCTGATAACCCGATCGAACCGACGGCTGCTCGAGGCATAACCGAAGGTCCGATAACACGGACACGAGATGAACGCCTCGAAGGAGACCCGTAGCGATCCGGAACGTCGCCACAACGGTGGCGTGCGAAGGCCAAGTATCGGAACTCGAGTAATCGAGTTTCGTGAACCTGGTTCCGCCAGCACGGCCGTACGGATCGTGGAAAGGCTCCCGTCCGGGCCCGAATCGCGGCTGGACGATCTTTCTTATCGCATCGTCGACTGGCTACCGTCTGGTCCGTCGCGTTCGACATTCGTCGATGTCGTCAGTTGGCCCTCGATAATAACGGTCGGTGTAGACACGACCTCCCGGCGTTTCCGGAGATTCGTGCAGGAATTTCGATTGATAACATCCCCCATCGACGACTGCCGCACTAACGACTGCCGTCGGGTTCCGGCGTGAGTTTCAAGCCGTCTGCCGTCGACACTCGACAGTGACGGCCATGACGTCCTCGAGCAACGACGGCCGGGCGATCCGTCCGGGAGACCGCGTTCGCGCTGACGACCGCTCCGGTCTCCTTTTCGTCGTCTGCTATACCGGACTGACGGCTGCGGAGTGGGCCACCGGAGCGGCAGAGACCATTGCCACCGCGTATCGACGGCCGAGCGGCGATACGCCGCGGAACGACGAGTGGGACGACGAAATCGTCGTCACGGTCAACGACCTCGGGCTCGAACTGCGTTACGGCGACGAGATCCGCGACCTGGACCCGTGGGATGTCGGCGAGCGCGTACGCGCCGATCGAGCGGCGGACGCCCCGTCGCTCGTGGCCTATCCACGCTCCCGACTCGAGCCGGTCGACTGACTCCCGTCGGGCGTCTGGCGGCCCGCGTTGCCATCCGGTTTCACGTGGGTGTCTCTCGCTCGAGGTGCTCTGCTACGTACGCCGTCGCGCGAGACCCGTCTCGAGCGGGCCGGTTACGGCCGCCGTTTCCTGCCGTTCCTGTTAGTCGTCCGTATACTGCGCACAGACCCGCCGAATCCCCTCTTCGAAGTCGATTTCGGGCTCCCAGCCGGTTTCGTCCCGGATCTTCGAGGAATCGGCGCACGTGTCGTGGACGTACACCGACTCGGGGATCGGGTTCTCGACGTATTCGGGCTCGATGTCGGTCCCGAGTTCGTCGGTTAGCATCTCGACGACGGTGTTGAAGTCGTAGGCCTCGCCGGTTCCAAGGTTGTAGATCCCGTCGAGTTCGTGCGCGGCGGCTAACTCGAGGCCGCGGACGATATCGGAGACGTGTGTGAAATCGCGGGTCTGGGTCCCGTCGCCGTAGAGGACAGGCGGCTCGCCGTTGGCGATATCGTCGGCGAACTGGGCGATCACGTTGGCGTACTCGCCTTTGTGTTCCTCGGCTCCGCCGTAGCCCTGATAGACGGAGAAAAAGCGCATGCCGGCCGCAGTCATATCGTAATGGTTGGCGAAGTACTCGCCGTAGCGCTCGCGGGCGAGCTTCGAGGCCTCGTAGCCGGTGTTGACCGCCACCGGCATGTCCTCCGGCGAGGGCTCGGTCCGGCTGCCGTAGATCGACGAGGTCGACGCGTAGACGACCGTCTCACAGCCGTCCTGTCGGGCCTGTTCGACGACGTTGACGAATCCCTCGACGTTGACCCGCGCCCCCGTCGTAGGATCCTCTTCGTGCATCGCGTACGACGACAGCGCCGCCAGATGGAAGACGACGTCTACGTCGGTCGGCAGGTCGTCGTCGAGCACGCTCGCATCGACGAATTCGACGCTGTCGGAGAGGTTCTCCGGCGTCCCCAGATAGCAGTCGTCAATGACGGTCACGTCGTTTTCCTCGGCCAGGTGGTTCGCCAGATTCGAACCGATGAACCCCGCCCCGCCGGTAACGAGAACGGATCGATCCTCGAGGTGCATACAGAAATCCCCCGTGCGGCGACGCATAGGTGTTGTGAAAGCCGGTACGGTAGTAGCGAGCGCAGAGACCGGAGCACGGAGACCAGTTCAACGGTGCCGCCTTGGAACGCCGAACGCGTCTGAATCCGAGGACGACGAATCTGGGTGGTCTACCTTCCGTGAGGAGAGTGAACACTCATCATTCGTGGCGTCTCGAGTTAGTTTAACGCTATAGAAGCTCTGACGCTCCGGATTCGGACCTAGATTTAGTATAACCGATAGCAAAGGTCCGCAGGTGAATCCACTCTCGGATCCGTATCGGCGACGGTGGTTCGGGTGGGGGTTGCTCGTCGGGGCGTTCTTCCTCGTAAGCCTCTATCGCACATCGACCGCGGTCCTGTCCGAACAGTTGATGCGGTCGTTCGATACGACGGCGACGAGTCTGGGGCTGCTCCACTCGTCGTTTTTCTACCTCTACGCGGTCTTCCAGGTGCCAGCCGGACTGCTGACGGACCGCTACGGGGCACGTGTGATCGCAGCGGCGGGGACGGTCCTGATGAGCGCCGGGGCGATAGCGTTCGGCGTCGCACCGACGTACGCGCTGGCGTTCGTCGGGCGACTGTGTATCGGACTCGGGGCCAGCGTGCTGTTCGTCGCGGTGTTGCGGTTCTGTGCGAACTGGTTCCGGCCGGACGAGTTTGGGACGATGACCGGCGTGACATTCAGCGTCGGCATTCTGGGCGGACTGGCCGCGACGACGCCGCTGGCGGTCGCCGTCACGACCGTCGGCTGGCGGAACTCGATGCTCGGTCTCGGTGTGATCGGACTCGCGGTCGCCGTCGGCATCGCCCTCTTCGCTCACGATTCACCGTCAGACGCGGGCCTACCGCCACTCGAGAACGTGCCCGATCGGCCGGACGTGACCTCGGCCGCGACGCTCAAGCGGTACGTCGCGGACGCGGTTCGAGAACCCGAGACCTGGCTGCTCGGGACGATGCTCTTTTTCATGACCGGTATCGGGATCACCATCTTCGGCCTGTGGGGGATCCCGTATTTGGTCCAGACCCACGACAACGTGACCGTGACCGAGGCGTCGGTCTACCTTCTCGTAGGCAACGTCGGCGGCATGATCGGCCCGACGCTGTTCGGCTGGCTCTCCGATCGATCGGGCAGACGCACCGGGCTCATCGTCCTCTCGACGGTCGTCTTCGGGCTCACCTGGGGCGTCTTCGCCTTCTTCGGGACCCTCCCTCTGCTATTCGTCGGCGTGATCTTCCTCTTCTCGCGGGTCCTGCGCGGCGGGCTGCCGCTTGCCTTTGCGGTTATCAAGGAGCGCCATCCGGAGGGGGCGAGCGGCACCGTCATCGGCCTGATCAACACGATGGGCTGGATCGGCGCGGCCGTTTTCCCCGTCGTTCTCGGAGCCGCGCTCGATGTCTATTGGACCGGTCAGACCGTCAACGGCACTCGGACCTACACGGAGTTCGGCTACCGGGTCGCGTTCGCCATCGCAACGGTCGCCGGGCTGATCGCCGCGGCCTGCGCGGTCGCCCTCCACCTGCGGATGCAGGACCAACGACCGCTCGAGTCGGCTTGCGACGTCGAGCGGTCGACGAGTTGACGCCGGTCGGGGCACCGAACGCTGACGGTCCCCACCTCGATGCAAGAGTCCACGACAGCGGGCGACTCTGCCTCGGCCCACAAGTTCTTGCTGGTCCGTCCCACACCACTCGGCGATGCGCTATTACGAGGACATCGAGATCGGGGACACCAACGAATTCGGCGAGTATCACGTCACGAAAGAGGAAATCATCGACTTCGCCGAAATGTACGATCCACAACCATTTCACGTCGACGAAGACGCAGCCGAGGACTCCGCGTTCGGGGAACTCGTCGCCTCTGGCTGGCACACCGCCGCGATGTGTATGCGACTGCTCGTCGACGGTCCGATCCAGGATCAAGCGAGCATGGGCGCTCGCGGCGTCGACGAACTCCGGTGGAAACAACCCGTGAAACCGGGCGATACGCTCTCGATCAGGACCGAAGTGATCGACAAGCGCGTCTCCGAAAGCGACCCCCAGCGAGGGTACGTCGACAGTCGACTCGAGGGAATCACCCAGGACGGTGACGTCGTCGTCTCCTGGATTAGCCTGGGTATGGTCGCGCGACGCGAGCCGGGGGCGGAGTGACACAGCGCGGTGTGGGCGCTGGGTGAGCCGCGCGCCGGCGACCACGACCGGTTCGGCGAGTTCTCCGATCGCGGAGCCGTTCGTCGGCTGGACGACGTAACCGGCGATCCGGACTCGCCGACGGTCATCTGACGGACCTGTCAGCGGATGTGGTGAAAGCTATTTCCCTCGACCTCGCGTCAGAAGTGTTGACCCAGTGATGTATGAAACGATCCTCGTTTCCGCGGACGGCAGCGACCCGGCGAACCGCGCCGTCGAACACACGCTGGCGCTGGCCGACGAGTACGGCTCGCAGCTGGAGTTCCTCTACTGCGTCGAGACACACCGCTACGGCGAACCGGCGCTAAGCAGCGCCGAGATCGTGCTCAACGACCTCGAGGATCGCGGTCAGGACCTGCTTTCGGAGCTCGCCGACCGCGCCGACAACTACGGGATCGACGCGTCGACGTGTCTCTGTCACGGTCGCCCCTGGGAGGAGATCCGAAAGCGGGCCGACGCCGTCGACGCCGATCTCATCGCGATCGGCTATCAGGGCCAGAGCCACAGCCGCGACGGGAAAATCGGCAGCACCGCAGAACGGGTCGTCCGCTCGGCCGATCGGCCGGTGTTGACCGCGTAACCGGCGCGTGCAGTCGCGCGGGACCAGCCCTTATCTGGCTCCTCGGTGGACTGCGTCGCATGTATCACGACGTACTCATCCCGACCGACGGCCGCGAGAGCACCGAACGGGCGATCGACGAAGCGATCGAACTCGCGGCCGAAACCGACGCGACGCTTCACGCGCTCTACGTGATCAATTCCGCCGCGATCGCCCCGGGAATCGCCTTCGCGGACCTCGAGACGATCGGCCGGCAGGCGGTCGACTACGTCCGCGAACGGGCGCTCGAGGCCGGCGTCGACCGCGTCGAAGAGTGCGTAACCCACGGCCTCAGGGGCAAGGCAATCCTTGGATACGCGGCCGATCACGATATCGATCTGATCGTGATGGGGAGACACAGGGAACTCGACCACCTCGTCCGCGGGAGCGTCTCGAAGCAGGTCGCTGAGGAGGCGACGGCGAAAGTGCTGATCGTCGACTGAGACGATCCCTTGGAACTAGTTACCGACGCCCCCGGCAGCGGATCCGGGAACGCCGGAACTGCCTTCTGGTGGGTCCACCGGAAGACCATCTGTGCCGGTAGTCGCGACACTCCCACTGTTCGAGACCGCCGCCAATAGTGAAGGGTGCGGAGGTCGAAGTCGTTCCACGAATGACCGACCATATCGTGATCGCCGTCGACGGGAGCGAGGAGGCCACGCGAGCCGCACAGCGGGGTCTCGAACTGGCGACCGTCGTCGACGCGACCGTGGACGTGCTCTACGTCGTCGAACGGAAATCGCTCCGGCTCGCGGCGTCGGCCGACGAAGAAACACGGCTTCGAGAGCGCGGCGAGTCGGTCCTCGCGGAGATCGAGGACCTCGCTTCGGCTCTCGACCAACCGGTGACGACGGAACTGCGGGAGGGACGGCCCGGTGCTCGGATCTGCGAGTACGCGGACGAGGCGGACGCGACGCTGCTTGTCATCGGACGACAGGGGCTGACGGGGCTCGGCAAACGACTGCTCGGCGGCGTCACGGAACACGTCCTCCACAGTAGCGAGGTGCCCGTCTTCGTCGTCCCGGCCGGCGACGCGGCGGCGACACCGGCCGCCGACTACGAACGCGTCCTCGTCCTGACCGATGGGAGCGAGAACGCCGAACGGGCCGTCGAACACGGAACGACGATCGCCAGTCACTGCGACACGGCTGTCCACGTGCTGAACGTCGTCGACCTCCAGAGCGCGGGCGGCGTGTTCAGCGCCGGCGGCCTCGAGACCGACTTCGTCGAGCGCCTCGAGGCCCAGGGGACCGAGGCCGTCGACGCGGCCGCGAACGCGATCGGCGAGACGGCACCCGAACTGACGGTCACGACCGACGTCGTCCGGACGACCGCGGGTGAGGGTGCCGCCGCGGGTATCCGCGAATACGTCGCCGACCGCGATATCGATCTGATCGTGATGGGGTCTCACGGCCGCTCGAACCTCGGCCGGCAACTCCTCGGCAGCGTGACCTCGACCCTGCTGCGGACGGTCGACGTGCCGATGCTGGTCGTCGGTCGGTCGGCATCGGGATCGTGATCCGCCGGCGGACGGCACTCGAGTCACCGATGCGTTGAAACGGTCCCGACCCCTGCAATGGGACACGATGATGCTCCCTACCCACGCGTTCACCGGGCTGGTGCTCGCGCTCCCGGTCGCGCTCGCGATGCCGGAGGTCGGCACCGCGGCACTCGTCGCGGGCTTTCTCGGCGGCGTCTTCCCGGACTTCGATATGTACGTCGGCCACCGGAAGACGCTGCACTACCCGGTGTACTTCTCGACGCTCGCCGTGGCGGTCGCGACGCTTGCTCTCCTCTTGCCGACGGCGGCAACGGTCGCAGCGGCCGTATTCCTGCTCGCCGCGGCCGTCCACAGCGTCACGGACGTCTTCGGCGGCGGCCTCGAATTGCGTCCGTGGGAGGGGACCTCGGATCGCGGCGTCTACGACCACTACCGCGAGCGGTGGATCGCACCGTACCGGTGGGTCCGCTACGACGGCGCACCCGAGGACCTCCTGCTCTCGGTGACGCTCGCCGTCCCGCTGTTGTACACGCTCGAGGGGAGTCTCCAGTGGCTCGTCGTCGCTTCGCTGGCCGTGGCGGTCGTCTACACCGCCGTCCGTCGGCTCCTCCCGCGGATCGCCGAGACACTGTTCAATAGGGACGTCGTCTCGAAGCTCCCGAACCCCGCCCTCGCGTACGTGCCGACACGATACCGCGAGGAGTGAGCACCCATCGGCCGGGCCGACTCGAGGACGTGACACTCGAGGCCGCTGCTCTCGAGCGCGCCTGCTAAGCGTACTTGGCGTTTCGTCCCGTTTCGTTCGATATGGAACATGCCAACTACGTCTACACGACGGGGATGAACGACGCTGAGCTCGAGGATCGTCTGCGAACCGGCAGTCACGGTGTCCTCGCGCTGGCTGACGGCGACGACGCGTACGCGGTGTCGCTGCACTACCACTACGACGGAGACCGGTTCCTGCTTCGCATGAGCGATCACGACGGCGACGCCGAGAAGCGCCGGTATTTAGAGACTACCGACACCGCCACGTTCATCTGCCACGAGACGACGGCTGACGATTCCTGGAGCGTTCACGTCCGCGGCCCCGTCTGCCGGTCGGACCGCGACGTCGACGAGACGACGCTCAACGAGTGGTTCCCGCCGTTTCGCCTGTTCGACGAGGCAGTCGAAGACGTCGAGTTTGCGCTCTACGAACTCGAGCCGGCGTCGGTTACCGGGCGGGTAACGATCGACTAATGCCGGCCGTTCGGTTATCTGGACGAACAGTCCGGCCGGACTGGTGCTTTCATCGCGTGGGAACTCGCTGTGTGGCTTTATTCGACAGTCCCGACACGTCGACCGAACCATGAGCGAGTGCCAGATTGTCGATTCGGACGGCACCGTCCGCTGTACGTGTGACGTTGACAAGATCCTGTCGTTGCTCGCCGATTCCGATCGCCGGACCGTCGTTCGGACCCTCGACACAGCGGAGCGAGACTGGTTAGACCGCGAGTCGCTGCTCGAGTCCGTATCGGCGACCGGATCGATGACCGCCGAGGACTGGGCGCTGGACCTCGCTCACGTCCACCTCCCGCTGCTCGAGGAACGCGGACTCATCGAGTACGATGCCCACAGCGAGACGATCCGCTACTACGAGTGCGAACTCGTCTCGGACGTACTCGCCGCGGTCGAGTGAGCGCCTCGCCGTACTCGACGGCCCTGACGAAGGCGAGTCACTCGAGGGGCCGCTTGCACATCCCCTCAGGCCGTGATCACCGGTCGGTTGACGTATCTGACGACCCGTTCGGCGGTGCTGCCGATCTCGCCGCCGGAGCCGAGGCCGCGATTGCCGATGACGACCAGATCGGCGTCGATCTCGTCGGCGTACTCGCCGATCAGTTGGGAGGGACGGCCGCTGCGGAGTTCGGTCGTCACGTTCACGTCGGCTCGAGCCGCGATGTTGTCGAGCAGTTCGCGGCTGCGCTCTGCTAAGTCCGCGGTGACCGCGTCCGCGTCCGACACCATCGATCCGCCGTACCGTCGCGTGTCGACGACGGACAGCGCGTGGAGGTCGGCGTCGAACGTCGACGCGAGGTCGAGTGCGTGATCCGCCGCCCGCTCCGCGGGAGCACTCCCGTCCGTCGCGATGAGGATCGTCTCGTACATGGGCAGACCCATTCACCACTGGCCGCGACATGTAAGTACCAGGTCCGCGAGAACAGTGAGCGGGAGCCGCCGAGACCGACGCGCTCGCTCGTCTGGCCGCGCTAGTCGTCCGCCAGGGCCTCGGCGGTGTCCGCTGATCGGCCGTCCGCCGCTCGCTCGTCGAGCCACGCCTCGGCGTCGAGGGCGGCCATGCTACCGGTTCCCGCGGCCGTGATGGCCTGCCGGTACTCGGGGTCCGCCACGTCGCCGGCACCGAAGACACCCGGGACCGCGGTCTCGGTTGTCCGCCCCTCGAGCGTCCGCAGGTGGTCCGACGCATCGAGTTTGACGGCGGTGTCCGCGAGAAAGTCCGTGTTCGGGACGTGGCCGACGCCGTAGAAGATCCCGCCGACGGCGACCCCCTCGCGCTCGACCTCGTCGCCTACTTCGAGTTTCTCGGTCGGGTGTCCGTCGGGATGGGACACCAGCGTCGCGCCGGTGACGCCCGCCTCCTGTGAGCCGTGGATCTCGAGCAGTTCCGTGTTCCAGCGAAAGTCGATCGTCTCGTTGTCGCGGGCACGTCGGGCCATGACCTCGGAGGCGCGCAGTTCGTCGCGGCGGTGGACGACCGTTACGCTGTCGGCGAACTTCGTGAGGAAGAGCGCCTCCTCCATCGCGCTGTCGCCGCCGCCGATCACGAGCACGTCGTCGCCGCGGTGGAACGCGCCGTCACAGGTCGCACACGTCGAGAGGCCATAGCCCATCAGTTCGTCTTCGTTCTCGGCACCGACCAAGCGGGCGCTCGCGCCGGTCGCGACGATCAGCGCCCGCGTCCGCAGGACATCGCCACTCGAGAGCTCGAGTTCGAACGGCCGCTCGTCGAGCGTCGTCCGTTCGACGGTGCCGTGGCTGAACTCGGCCCCGAACCGCTCGGCCTGCTCTTTGCCGCGCTGGATTAGCTCCATGCCGCCGACGCCCTCGGGGAAGCCGAGGTAGTTCTCCACGTCGGTCGTCAGCGTCAGCTGGCCACCCGGCTCCGGCCCTTCGAGCACCAGCGGCTCGAGGTCGGCCCGCGCGGCATAGACTGCGGCCGAGAGGCCGGCCACGCCCGAGCCGACGATGACCACGTCGCGGACGGTCTCGGTGTCGCCGTTCGAGCCGTTCATTCGGCCGTGTATCCCTCGATCAGACTTCGCAGGCGGTCCGCCGGCAGCGCGCCGGTGTGTTGTTCGACCTGCTCGCCGTCCGCGAACAGCGCGAGCGTCGGGACGCCCCGAACGCCGTACGCGCCGGCGAGTTGCTGGTTCGCGTCGACGTCGATCTTGGCGATCACCGCTTCGGTCTCATCCGCCAGTCGTTCGAGGACCGGCTCGAGCATCTGACAGGGGCCACACCAGTCGGCATAGAAGTCCGCAAGGACGACGTCGTGTTCGTCGACGACCGTCTCGAGGTGGCCCTCGCCCTCGATGAAGACGGGGTCGTCGGTCGACTCTCCGGCTGCGTCGTGGTTCGTCTCAGTTGCCATTACCCTCCGTACGAACCGGCGGCGTTTAAAGGTTTTGCAAACACTATACAATACAATGGGGAGAGGGTGAGGGCGGAGACAACCGAACGGGTTCCACAACGTCAGCTATCGATCTTCTTTCGAGCAACATCGGCGTGTGGTTGTTTTCCTACTGCAGTCAGTAGTGCCTATTTCAAACAATACAACTGTCGCGTACAGGATTACTCGACCGCCGATCGAACGCACTGGCACCAGCGTGCGACAGACGCCGCGCCGATCGATCCAGACGCGGTGGCTAGGAACTGCTCGAGTGGAATTCGCCGATCGATGTACACACCGCTGTGTTCGTTCGACCGGCAGGTCGACCCGGCCGCTCCGTATCGTGACGAGCACCGCCGACGGTCGCATCGACGACGAGTGTTCAGTACGGCGGTCGCTGTTTTCGGATGATCTCCGCCAGTTCCTGATGTTCGTCGGCGAGCAGTTCGTTCAGGTCGTCGACCGTGATGATGCCCGCCAGTTCGCCGTCCGGTCCCGTGACCGGAAGTCGTCGAACGCCGCGTTCGCTCATCAACTCCGTCGCCTGGTAGAAACCAGCGTCGTGGTCGATGGTATGCGGGTCATCGGCCATCACGTCCTCGGCGACGACGTCGTCCGGATCTGTTCCGGCAGCGAGCACCTGCGTCACCAGATCTCGGTCGGTGACGATGCCCGCCGGCGTCCCGTCGTCGGTGATGACCACGCTGCCGACGGCTTCGTCCTGCATCGTCGCCGCGAGGTCGCGAATCGACTCGTCGGGCGGGGCCGTGATCACGTCGCTCCGGGCGAGGTTTTCGACTGGCATGGCTGCGTGGATATCCCACGACGAGCGACATAACCGCTATCGGCAGTTAGGGTGACACTCGAGACGACTGATACGTCTGAGATACGTCGGCTAACCGGCTCCCGTCGTCGCTCGTCGATGCTCGCGGCGATCGAGGCGGAGTTCATCGTCGCCAGTTCGGCGACGGCGACCCGCGAGAGCGGCTCCGCCGAACACGTTCGCATCCTCCAAGATGTTCGCGACAACGGAGAAACCCTCGCCGCTCGTTCGAACGCGTATGACAGAAGACGCGCCGCCCGAACCGCGCGGGTCCGCTTCCGAACGTCCCGTCGGCCGCCGAACGGGCGACGAGACCGCGCTATCGCCGACCCCGTTTCACTTTGCAGCCCTCCTCTTTCTGATCGCCGGGTTCGCGCTCGCGCTCTATCAGGGGCTCCAGCAGTTCGCGCTCGTGCCCCGGGTGTCGTGGCTCACGTGGACGCACATCCACTTCGTCACGATCGGCGCGTTCACCCAGTTACTATTCGGCACGCTCCCCACACTGGCCGCCCGGAAACTCGAGCAGCCGGTTCCGTCGAGAGGTGCGACTCGAGCGCGCTTTCTCGGGCTAAACGGCGCGCTCTTCCTTGCCTGGTACGGCCGCGCCGTCGGTTCGCCACTCGCGTTCGACGTCGGACTCGCCGCGGTCTGGCTGCTCGCGCTGTGGCTGTTCGCCGTCGTACTCGGCATGGTCCGGCACAGCGACGGGCGTCGGGTTCGGAACCCGACCGTCGGCTTCTACCTGCTCTCGCCGCTCGTCTATCTGTGCGGGCTCTCGTTCGCGTTCGGGTTGTTCAGCCACAGCGTCCCCGTTCCTGGCGGTTGGGCCGGGCTTCGAGAGGCGCACGTCCACGCCAACGCGTGGGGCTTCTTCGGGCTCGCGGCGATCGGGACGCTGTACGACCTGTTTCCCCGGCTCGTCGACACCGAACTGTACAGCGACCGTCTGCAGCGCTCCTCTTTCGTCCTGTTTGCACTCGGGATCGGTCCGCTCGTCTTCGGTCCGGTCCTCGCCGTGGGCTGGGCGGTCACCGGCGTCGGCCTCGCGCTGTACGCCGGCGGCTATCTGCTGTACATCTACACGCTCGCGCGGACCTATCTGGCGGGTACGCCCGACGGGATCGCCCGCTCGATCCTCGCCGCACAGCTCTGGGTCCTCGCGCCGGCGAGCGTCGCGCCGTTCATCCTGTTCGGCGTCCCGCTCGGTGTTCCTCGCGCGTGGATCGAGGCCGGCGCGCTTCACTTCCTCTTTACGGGCTGGGCGCTCCCCGTCGCGCTGGCCGGCTCGCTACTCGCCGTTCATCCCCTCGAGCGACCGTCAAACGCCGAGCTGAAGCCGGGAGCGTCGGACCGCTCCGCAGCGCTCCTCGCCGGCGACTCCGTTCCGTCGGTCGTCGGCCCATCGACCGTCCTGCTCTGGAATGCGGCGGTGCTGGCCGTCGGCGTCGGCTTCGTCTACCAGGGTCGGTCGTGGTCGGTGCTCCTTCATGGCCCCGGCTATGCCGTGTTGCTCGGCGTCTGGGGCTACTACATCGTTCGAATCGTCGGCCGGCTGGTGCGCTCGAGACCGATCGCCGCGACGCTCTAATGGGATCGACCGTCCTTAATTTCCGCTTATCCGGGCAAAAACAGGGTGAGCACAGCGACCACGACGCCAGCGAGCCCCATTCGAACGCCGGCGACGATCCAGTTTTACCGCGAGATCAAGCCGAGATACGCCCTGAACGTAAAGCGGACGGCCACACCGATGGCGACCGCGGCCAGCGTCGCCTCGAGCAGCGAGAAGCGGACGCCGTGGGCGAGAAACGGAAGTAACAGAAGAATAACACCGACTAGCAGGCTGATACCGCTCGCGACGGCGTTGTTCTTGCGGGTGTCTGCCCGTCGCTGCTGGAGCGTCGTGTCCTGCAAGTCGGTCAGCATGGCCCGTTCGATCCGCAGTAGTTCGGTCTACTTCTCGGCGCGCTCGATTTCCTAGACGGTCCAGACGCCGGACGTCCCGAGGCCGACGGCGGCTCCCAGTCCGATGGTGACCACGGTGAGTCCGTCGTCGCCCTCGAGGGTCTCCTTGAGGTTCTGGACGTCCCGATCGGTTTCGGTCAGCGCGACGTTGACGCTCGCAACGGCGACTCGGCCATTGCATCCGTCTTCCGTCCGACTTCCAAAGACGTACCAGATGAGCGCGACGACAGGTGAGAAAGCGGTCTCGCGGTCGGTTTCGCCGCGGTCGTGGGTGCGACCGACGCGTTAGTCGGCGCTCGAGGCGGGGCGCTCGGCCGTCGCCCGTCTGCTTCGCCAGGCACCTTGCAGGTACGCGCCGATGAACATGCCGCCGATGGCCCACAGGATGGCGACGTTACCGACGCCGAGGCTGGCGTAGGCCGCGCCGGGGCAGATCCCCGAGAGGCCCCAGCCGACGCCGAAGATCGCCCCGCCGATCAGGACGTTCCGATCGAAGGATTTCAACCGGCGTTCGTACCGGTCGCCGGTCAGCGGCGCGCTATCGCGGAGTCGGGGCATGACCGCGAAGGCGATCCCGGAGACGATCGCCGCGCCGAACATGACGAACAGCAGTCCGAAGTCCTCGAACTGCAGGAAGTTCAACACGACCTCCGGACGCGCCATCTGGCTGAATCCGAGTCCGAAACCGAAGATCAGGCCGCCGACGAAGATCAGCGGCATGAACAGCGGATGGCGGTCCCCGCTCATCGGTCGTCACCTCCCCGTTTGCCGCCTCGAGACGCGACCAGCTCGCTCATGGTGACACCCCCAGTGCCGCGACGGCTTGGGCAGTCACGATCGCGACGGTCAGGAACGTCAGCACGCCGATGATCGAGGTCTTCGACGCCGAGCCGACGCCGCAGACGCCGTGACCGGACGTACACCCTTTGCCGATGCGGGTGCCGATGCCGACGAACACGCCGCCGACCAGCAGCCGCCAGGCCTGCACGTCGGTCGACCAGAGCGTCACGCCGGCGACCTCGTACAGTTCGCCAGTCGTTCCGGGTTCGTAGAGCGCGGTCGTGATCACCCCCGACTGGACCGTCGCCGCGAACGCCAGCGCGCCCAGGATGATCCCCAGCGTGAACACGACCCGCCAATCGCGCGAGGAGACGTACTGCTGGAAGCGCGACTGTTCGGAGGCGTACGACAGCGTCGACTCGAGGAAGGTGCTCGCGCCCGCGGGGATGCCGGTCCCGACGTAGATCACGACCGCGCCGAGGCCGACGAGCAGCCCACCGATGGCGTAGCGACTGATCCCGTTGGGAAACAATTCGGCGGCCGACTGGAGCGGTATCGGATCGACTACCATCGGTCGAGTTAGTCACCCGCAAGCGAGTCCTGACTCGCCGCGCAGTTGTTCGGCCCGAGCTCGAGTTCGAACGCCTCGTCGTCGTCGATGTCCTGCTGGCCGAGGTTCGTCGCGATGATGTCCTCGTAGTTGGCCGGCCGCGGCGGCATGTCGGCGAGGGCCAACTCGACGAACGCGTCCTCGTCCATCGTCAGCGCGGCCATCTCGTCCTCGAGTCGGCCGATCGGTGCGGTGTAGGTTCCGTCGTCAGCGGGTACGGCGGAGTCGCTTGCGTGTGCGCCGCCGATCAGCGTGTCGTCGGGCAGGGTGAGCACGCGCTCTTGAAGCGACTCGTAGAGCTGTCTGGCGGCGTCTTCAGCGCCCTCGTCGCCTTCCTCTAAGTCGGGGCGGGCGACGCTCTCGACGAACAGCCCGTCGCCGGTCGCGAGTAGGCGCTCGTCGACGAGATACGAGGTCATCCCGGTCGTGTGGCCGGGCGTGTGGACTGCCTCGATGGTGGCATCGCCGACCGCGAAAGTATCGCCGTCGGCGGCCGTCGTTAGCTCGTCGGCGTAGGTGATGCCGCGATCGGCCGCGGCCGCGGGGACGACACCCTCGACGTCGGCCGCGTCGAGCGCGCGGACACCGGAGATGTGATCGGCGTGGACGTGGGTATCAATCGCATATTTCAGCTCGACGCCTAACTCCGCGGCGTCTTCGAGGTACCGGTCGGTGAACGCGCGAAGCGGATCGATCACGGCCGCTTCGCCGTCGTCGTAGACGAGGTAGCCGAGACAGCCCGAGGAGGGACGCTGGTACTGGCGCACCGTCCCCGCGCCGTCGTAGCGCTCGACTTCGACGCCCTCGTAGATGCGCGCCCAGCCGTTCATCCCCTCCTCGAGGTGTGCCGTGTCGTAACCGCGCTCGTTCAACGCCCCGGCGACGTACTCGCTCGAGCCGCCTTTCGCACAAAGCACGATAATTTCGCGGTCGTTGGGAATCTGTGCAAGAACGTCGTCGCCGATCTCCTCGTCAAGGAACTCGAAGTAGGGAATGTTGATCGAGTCGACGGTCTCACCGTCAACGTGCCACTCGTCGTACTCCGATTCCATGCGCGCATCGAGGATCGTCACGTTCTCGCCGGCGTCGATTCGCCGCTTCAACTCCTCGGGAGCGATCGATTCGACCGGAACGTCTGGCGTTGGGAAGTCCGTGTCGTCCATCGTGTACACCGTTTAGTATCGGCCGCGTCCACATAAGGGTTCGGATGGTATTTCGACAATTGCACAATATAGTATCTGGTCCGATCACGCTCGGACTACGCTCGATAGCGTGTATAGGTGCGATGATTCGTGCATTCTCTACTTCTACGCTCGCCATAGCTGTTCGAATACTGTGCAATCGCCGATATCCTTTTATGGCCGCGACCTATATTGTGTGGTAGCTCCAAGACAGAGCACACAACTACCATGAGCTCGGAATACACTACCACGGAGACGCTCGACGTGAAAGGACAGTCCTGCCCGATGCCCATCGTGAAGACCAAAGGCGCGATCGACGACCTCGAGGCCGGCGACGTACTCGAGGTCGTCGCGACGGACGCGGGCAGCATGAGCGACGTTCGAGGGTGGGCCGACGGCACCGACGGCGTCGAACTGCTCGATCAGGTTGAGGACGATGACCTGTACACCCACTACGTGAAGAAGACGGCGTAAGATGAGCACCGACAACCCCACCGCCCCGGTAGACGACGTCGACGGCGAGTTCGACGCTGCGGAGTTGCAGGCACTTCGCGAGCGCGTCGACGAGTTAGAGGAATCGATCGCCGAGATCGACGACGCCGACGACCAAGGGAAGATGACGATCGTCGCGACACAGGGCACGTTCGATATGGCGTACCCGCCGCTGATCCTCGCAAGCACAGCGGCCGCGTTCGGTTGGGAGGTCGTCGTCTTCCACACCTTCTGGGGACTCGATATCCTCCACGAGGAGAAGTCCCAGGACCTCAAGCTGAGCGCCGTTGGCAATCCGAACATGCCAGTTCCGAACGCGCTCGCCGCGTTGCCCGGTATGGACGCGATGGCGACGAAAATGATGCAAAAGCGCATCGACGACAACGGCACGGCCACCATCGAGGAGCTGATCGACCTCTCGCTCGAGAGCGGGGTCGACCTACAGGCCTGTCAGATGACGATCGATCTGATGGACTACGAGGAAGATGACTTCTACGACGGCGTCACCACCGGCGTCGGCGCGGCGACCGCGCTGCAGCATATGGCCGAGTCCGACGTCCAGCTCCTCGTCTGAGACACCACCGTGACTGTCGCTCGTGCGGGCGCGCCCCGGTCGAGTAACGACGGGTTCCGACCGACAGATTTTGACCGACGGATCTCGACGGCCCCGTTCCGATCAGCGCAGTCGATCGATCAGGTCAGCGAGGCGCTCGGTCGACTTGCTCGTAAGCAGGGTCACTAGCGTCTGGCTCCGGTCGTAGGTCGTTTTCAGCGAGCGGATTCGCTCGAGATCCTCTTCGGCCTGCTCGGAGTCGGCGTCCTCGAGTTTCGTTTCGGCGGACTCGAGCGCCCGGGACATCAGGTCGATCTCGCGTTGAACTTCCCGCCGCAGGAACTCCTGAACGACGTGCCAGAAATCGGTCTCGGCCTCGTAGAACGCCTTTTTTCCCTCGCCGGGGATTGAACGACGGTGGACGAGGTGGAGCCGTTCCATCGCTTTCATCGCGGTGCTCACCGTGGACTTGGCGTAGCTGCTCTGGTCGACCAGTTCGTCGAGGGACACCGGCTCGTTCTCGAAGAAGAGAATCCCGTACAGTCGGCCGTAGCTCCGATTTAGACCATAGAGCTCGGCGCTGCGTTCCAGCGCCTCGATGACCTCCTCGCGGGCAGCGGCCACGGGGTCGCCGTCTTCGTTCATGAAATTCGCTATCTGCCGAAAATACTAAACGGTTTGCTTCTGCATATTCGGAATGGACCGAATATGGTGGACGCTACGACCGAGAGAACGAATCACGGAAAGGCGGACGAAACGGAACCCGAAGTGGCGCTTCGCGGAGACGAACTGCACAAGACCTACGGCTCTCAGCTTCCGTTTACGCGGACCGTCGACGTCCTCGAGGGAGCGACCATCGAGGTCCGGTCGAGCGAAATCGTGGGTATCGTGGGCGCAAACGGCTCGGGCAAGTCCACGCTCATGAAGATTCTCGTCGGTGCGCTCGAGGCGGACGCCGGAACGGTCGAGACCGGCGGCCGGGTGGGGTGGTGTCCTCAGGAGGGGCTGTTGTACGACCGACTCACGATCCGAGAAACGTTCCGACTCTTCGGAGCGGCCTACGAGATGACCGACGAGGAGATCGTAGCGGCCCGCGACAGGCTCGCCGCGAAACTCGACTTCGAGCGGTTCCTCGACTACCGAATCGACCACCTCTCGGGGGGCAACCGCCAGAAAGTCAACCTCGGCGTCGCGCTGATGCACGACCCCGATGTGCTCTTGCTCGACGAACCCTACACGGGGTTCGACTGGGACACCTACCTCGCGTTCTGGGACCTCACCGAGGACCTCGTCGAGCGCGGGACCGCGATCGCGGTCATCAGCCACCTCATCAACGAGCGCGAGCGCTTCGACCGCATCTACGAACTCCGCGACGGACGACTCCATCCCGACGAGGTGGCCTGAGATGCGCGCGGTGACCGGCACCAGAGCACGCCTCGCAGAGTTCGCCCGTCAGCCGACAACGCTCGCGCTGCTCGTCTTCCTGCCTCCGGTCGCGATCGAGGTCTACGGCACCGCACTCGAGTCGTTCCCGGCGCTCCCCGGCCTCGGGGCCGACCCCGCCACGGTCGGGCGAATGACGGGGACCCTGTTCGCGGTCGCCTTCCTCGCTGGCCTCATCGGCCTCTTCCAGGTGATCAGCGCCAGAAGCGGCGATGAGCGCCTCGCGCTCTGTGGCTTCCCCCGTCACACCCTCCTCGTGACGCGGCTCGTGACGATGCTCGTCGTCTCAGGTTTCGGTGCCGTCGTCGCCTTCGGCGTCTTCACGTGGCGGATCGACGTCGCCGCGCCCGCACTCGCGTTCGGCGTGTTGGTACTCGCCGGCCTGCTCTACGGACTCTTCGGCGTGATCGTGGGAACGCTGCTCCCGCGGGACCTCGAGGGGTCGCTCGTCCTTGTTTTCCTCGCCGATCTCGATAACGTCCTCTCGAGTGACTTGTTCGACATCGGCCGAGTCGCCGAGTTCGCCCCGCTGTACCATCCCCACGCCCTCTTCGAGGCCGCCGTCCTCGAGGGGACACTCGCCGACGGCCACCTCGTCCCGGCGCTTGCGTATCTGGCCGTCCTGCTCGCGGCCGCGTTCGTCGCGTACGCCACCGTCACCGGCGAGAAGGGGGTGCTGACATGAGTCGGACGCTGCGATCGGCCGCGATGGGGGCGCGCCAGATCAAACGGACCCCCGTTTTGATCGGCCTACTCGTCGCCCTGCCGGCTTACCTCGTCGGCGTCTTCACCATCGTCGCACCGGACTCGCGGGTCGCCTTCGAACTCGAGGGGGGCGAGACGGTCCGCGTGACCCTGACGGAGGTGTTCCCCGCGTTCACGACGCCGATGGTCGCGGCGCTGCTCGCGGGCATCGCCGGCCTGTTCCTGATCCAGTCGACCGCCGATGCCGACGCGCGGCTCGTGACCGCCGGCTACCGCCCTCTCGAGGTCGTTCTCGCCAGACTCGCGCTGCTGGCCGGCGTGAGCGCGATCGCCACGCTGGTCGCCGTGAGCGTACTGCGCGTCGCCTTCGCGCCCGACCGCCTCGGCTGGTTCGCCGTCGCGGTTCTCCTGACGGCCCTGATCTATGGCACGATCGGCGTCCTCGTCGGTACGCTGTTGGACCGGCTTCCCGGCGTCTACCTGGTGCTCTTCGGCTCGATGATCGATCTTTTCCTCTTCCAGAATCCGATGGCCACGGAGACGCCCGCCGTCGCGCGGGTCGCGCCCGGCCACTACCCGCTTCGGCTCGCGATGGACGCCGGTTTCAGTGGCCACGTCTCCCTCGAACCCCTCGCCTGGAGCCTCGCGATCCTCGCCGTTTACGGAGCGCTCGCAGTCGCCGCATTCTATCGATCCGTCCGGGCGTAGCGTCCGTTTTCGGCGACGGCTCGCGGACTGACTCGAGAATGGATTGCCGCTATCTATGACGGTCACCAACCGGCGGCTGGGGCGATACCGACGTTACTGCGGCCGCCACCGACCGAAACGCGAGTCCAGCCCCGACGCCTCAGGCAGTACATATCGCCGAATCGAACAGGGGAATAGGGGTCCGACCCTGTGACTCTACATCGGCGGGACCGTGTCGACCGCGCCGAAAATTCGTCAATCTATGAGTTCACCGGAGTCTACGATACGCGTTGACAGATTCGCTTCGAATCTCCGCTCGTTCAGGTATCGCGAGGTGATGATGACCCTCGCGACGCTCAGCGTGATCGCGGGATCGATCGTCTTCTTCCCCGGGGCCGGCAACGTAAGTGCCGGCATCCAGTCCGACATCTCGCTCGGCCTGCTCGCGGCGTTCGTCCTCGTCGCGATCGTCGCCGGCATCGTCAAGGGAATGCTCGGGTTTGGATACGCGCTGATCACGACGCCGATCTTCGCGTCGGTGATCGACCCGACCTTTGCGGTCGTCGTCCTGACGATTCCGCCGTGGATGATCAACATGTTCCAGATCGGCGAGACTGACACCGGACTCGCCTTCGTCCGAGAGGAGTGGCCCCTCATGGCGCTGGCCGCCGGCGGGACCGTCCTCGGCGTCGCCTTCCTCGCCGAGTTCAGTACCGGCCCCATCGTCCCCTTCGTCATCGGCCTGATCATCTTCGGCTACGTCGTCTTCCAACTCGTCCAGAACTTCGTGACCGTCGAGGAAGCCCACCACCCGTTCGCGCTCAGTACGGCCGGGTTTCTCGAGGGCTTCTTGCTCGCCGTGGCGAACCTCGGCCCGCTCCTCCCCGTCTATTTTCACACCTTCGAACGCGACGCCGAGCGATACATTGGCGGACTCTCGATGGTGCTCGGGACGGTGTTTACGATCCGTATCGTCCAGATGGCGCTGTTCACCGACCTGCTGACGACGTACCGACTGTGGCTCGGCTCGGTGATCGCCGTGGTCACAATCATCGGCCTCGTACTCGGCACGTCCCTCCGCCGGCTCGAGGTCGACGAGGCCCTGTTCAACCGATTCGTCGTCGGGCTCCTCTTTCTCATCTCGCTCAACATCTTCCGGAACACCGTTCCCGTGCTGTTCTTCTAAAGACCGTTTCCGTTCGTCCGTGAACGAACACGGTCACCGCCGTTACGCTTCGGAACGACAAATGCGACCAGCCGCGTGCCGGGCTAATCGAACCAGACTATGAGCAACCAATGGCTCTCGTAACGCGTGAAAACAGGAGGATTCTCCGACAGGGATTCGGACTCTGGTCATTGCCGTGAGAGGCCGGCATCCACTGTACTGTGATTTGATCATTCTCTCGAGTTGACTTCCTCCTATATCGGGCTTTGACCTGCTACAGAGCACATATTGGATGCCCTCCCTAATAAAACACGCAGAGAATTGCCACCTCGGCAAGTTAGATTCGCAGGATTGAATCCTGCTCAGCAGTAGTTAAGATCCCTATTGAGTGCGGTTTCAATGGGACCGTGACGGGTACCAGTACCGTGATGCCGTACCGTCGCCTGTGCCGTTCGCTGGATCAATCCAGGGGGTATAGAGACGGAGAATCCCACGGCATGCAAAGGATTGGGACTCGTTTTCAAGTGTCTGTGACATTCACCTTCAGCTCCTCTCACTCCGAAAGGAAACCACAAGTTTGGAAATCGCGATTTCCGAAATCAGAAATTCTATTTAGTCGGAGATGCTACTGGCTGTATGGAGCAATTCGTTGATCGAGACATCGAACTCGATC
This sequence comes from Natrinema sp. 74, assembly GCF_046097095.1. Taxonomy (NCBI): domain Archaea; kingdom Methanobacteriati; phylum Methanobacteriota; class Halobacteria; order Halobacteriales; family Natrialbaceae; genus Natrinema; species Natrinema sp. 74. The sequence continues at coordinate 126,277 of NZ_CP175698.1, read as the reverse complement.
AACTCACGGACTGCTATGAGTCCGAGACGGGGGATTTCGTTGTGATCTACGGCCGCCGTCGCCTCGGTAAGAGTGAGCTCGTTCGCCAGTCTATCGCTGAGCGGGACAACGCTATCTACTACCAAGCAGTCGAATCCACGGCACAGAACCAGCTCGAACAGTTCGTTGACGCCGCCACCGCACAGTTCCCGTCGCTACGGAACGTCCGCCGTGACTGGGAAGCACTCCTTGAAGTACTCGGCGAGGAAGACGCGATCGTCGTCATCGACGAGTTTCCGTTCCTTATCGAGGAGGACGAGTCGTTGCCTTCCCGAATTCAACGCGTTTGGGATACGGAGTTACAGGAGACGGGGATGACGCTCGTGCTCGTCGGCTCGTCGATCAGTGTCATGGAGGACAAGGTGCTTTCTGGAAGCGCACCGCTGTACGGTCGGCGGACAGCGACGATCGATCTCAAACCACTCGACGTAGCCGATGCACGCCAGTTCTTCCCGAAGTACGACCCCGAGACCGCCATCACCGCGTGGTCGATCTACGGGGGCACACCGTACTACCTCCAGACCATTGATCCCGACCAACCGTTAGGAGCGAACGTCCAGCAGTCAATTCTGTCGGAGCGTGGCCTCCTGTACTCCGAGCCCGAGTTCCTGCTCCGCACCGAACTCCGACAGCTGAATACGTATTTCAGTATCCTTCGTGCGCTCGCCCACGGGCGTCGCACCCCGAACGAGATCGCGGGCATGGCCGGCGCGGACTCCGGATCGCTCAGCACGTACCTCCAGAAACTCCGCCGGCTCCGCCTCGTCGAACGCCACATCCCTGTAACGGAATCGCCGACGTCTTCAAAACGCGGCCGATATCGCATCGCAGCTCCGCTGTTCCGGTTCTGGTTCCGGTTCGTGTACGGAACCCAGGACCAACTTCGTATACTCGGCGACGACGCGTACGACGAACTCGTCGCACCCGAGCTAGCGGATTACGTGAGCCCATTGTTTGAACGCCTCTGCCAACGCGAGCTTCCGGACCTCATCGATCGACGGTTCCGTGATGTCGGGCAGTGGTGGTTCAAGGAGCACGAACTGGACGTCCTCGGCCTCACCGATGAGGGGCTCGTCGCTGGCGAATGCAAGTTCACTTCTCGACCCGTGAGCGAAGGTATCCTCGCCGATCTCGAACGAACTTCGTCGGAAGTACGATGGTCAGAAGAGCCAGCAGACGGGGAGACGCTGTACGTCTTGTTCAGTCGCTCCGGATACACCGACGACCTCGAACGAGCTGCCGATGCGCGTGACGACGTCCTTCTCGTCGAGCTATCTGATCTGGTCACTCCCGATAGCAACTCCCGAGTACAGAGAGGGTAGAATTCGAAGCTCCTTGTAATGGCAGAAGGAGTGATTTGACGGGGATTAGTACGGTTCTTCTTGGGCTACTTTGACGCTAGTGCAGTTCGGGATATGATCGGAGTAGCTTGAGATAGTGCTAAGTGGGACGCGCTGGACTTACGGAAGTTCGTAAACGTCACTGGCTTACTCACTCCTGCTCGGTCTGCGGCGTCCTTCACAGCTGTTCGAAGAGCGTTGTAGCTCGGTGCCTCTGGCTCGCTCAATTTACTCCAGAGGTGTCTGGGGATCATCGCTCGGGTGAGCCGCAAGCCATCGCTGGAGAAACGGAACAATGGGAATGAGTGGAACTGTTCGCTGCCCTGTTTTCCCTTGGACAGTGATCTGATAGCCGTGTTCGTAGTTAGTGACATCCCCGATTGTGAGGTTCTGTAGCTCACCTGAGCGCGGCCCTGCATCCTATCCGACAGCAATGAGGGCTGCATCACGGGGATTCCGAGTAGCGTCAATTAGTGGAAGGTGTTTTGTATCGATGCCAGCGATGTCGCACAGCCGGTGGAGTACATCACGAAGTGCTGATTTCCCGTACGGGTTCCGCTTCCGGGTTAACCACAGCGTATCGGTTCCGTCGTACTGCGGGTACGTTCGCCGCTTCTGACACTACCCCCAGAGGATCTCCGCAGTTCGATCCCGCAGCCCGACGACCCAGTGTTCCTCGTTTTTCGCGCTCTCTTCTTTCGGAATCCGCAGTACGCTGTTGTCAGCGTCAACCCACGAGATCGTTGCGCGTTCGACTTCAATAGGGCGAAGCCCAGCATCCAGGCTCGTCCACACGAGCGATGGAATCATCCAGCCGTTCGCTCGGTCCAGTCCTCTGGTGTGACTTCTGATTTCGGTTTCTCGAACCGTTGTGCTAGGTACTGCTTCCAGCGATCGCGCTCGGTTGGTGTAAGGTTGTTGTAACTGGGAACGGATCCATACTCAAGCGCCGCATCACGGATTGCTCGCCGCTCGTCTTTCGTCAGGTAATCGCGTGGCTGCGTGCTGTTGTCTGCGGAGAACCTGAACTCTGGTTCCCACTCGCTGCGCCCGCGCTCGTGATGCAGCCATTTGTACAGCATCATGAGCGACTTCATGCAGTTCCGCTTGTGCGTCGCGCTGACGTCACGACGTGTGAGGTGGTTCATCCAGGAGTCCGCATGCTTGTGTGTGAGATTCGCTGTATAACCGCCTTCGAGCTCCCAGACATACCGATAGAAGCGATCCATGCGGTAGCAACGAGGTTTCACGGTCCCCGGCACGTACCCAACCGCTTCGGCTGGTTTCTTCCCGAACGTCAGCAGCCACTCCAAACACTCCTCCGCTCAGAGCGGTAGTCGAGCAACTGCCGTTTGTTCAGGTATGATTCCGAATCTTCAGTGGTGACTGGGTAGTCATCGAGATCAATCATTGTCGTCCCTCCGTCGTGCGGTTTTGGGCGTAGCCCTGCGAATCCGCTAATAGTGGGCAAATTCCGGACTCACCCGACGGAACCGGGATGTCGTGAGAGTCCTGTGAATCGCATAGCCCGGCAAAACCGGGAAACCGCAAGACGGCGTAGCTGTGTGTAAATCCTTCGAATCTACTTGGCCTGAGCGTTGAGTCGAACATTGGTGACCTCCGCAGGCCAAAACCGCAAGAAGGAATCGGGTTAGGAGTGCTCCGACAGGGATTCGAACCCTGGTCATTGCCGTGAGAGGGCAATATGATTGGCCGGACTACACCATCGGAGCGGGCGTCGTCTACACTCATTCGTTACGCGGTACGATGTTTAAGGATTCCGTTTCGATTCGAGGGTGACGTGCCCTCCCACGCGTTAGCGGGAGACGGCACTATTCGTCGAACGGTGATTTCGTCGCCTCGGGTTCGAACCCCTCGAGGCTGATGATGTTCTCGCGACCGACCCGGAGTTTGCTGATGGTGCCATCGTCTTCCATGTCTGAGAGGAGCATACTAACCTTGGACTTCGACCAGCCGGTCTCCTCGACGATGTTGACCTGTTTCATTCGACCGCCGTTTTCGCGGATGAGTTTGACGACGCGGTCTTCGTCCGTCATCAACTCTTCTTCCGACAGCGGGTCGGCGACGCCGCCGTTCTGATCTGGCGCGGCGGTCGTCGCCGCTGCCGAGGAAGGCTGCTCGTCCGCGCTCGGTGGCTCGCCGGCGTCCGTCGACGCCGCGTCCGGTTCGGTCGTTCCGTCGGTCTCGTCGGTGGGTCCGGACTCGTTCCGCCGATACCAGACGATGGCCGCGGCTGCGAGGATGGCGATGACGAGACCGCCGGCGAGATACGGGGCGGAACCGGCGACGGACGACGTTCCGTTCGGTTCACTGCCGCTTCCGACGACAGAGCCGGGGCGGTCGAATACCGCGCGCGGACGGCCCTCGACGAACTCCTGTGCACCGTTCCAACTGACCGAGTCCGTGTCCTCGAGCGAGGCCCCGGCGTACTCGCTGTTGGGTTCGACAGTGCGGAACGTGAGATCCCCACCGGCCTCGATGACGATCTGCTGATCGGGGCCGATATAGAGGTCTTTGAAGACATCGCCGACGATGATTCGGTCTCCCTCGACGGCGGCGAAGTTTTTCCAGAGGAACGACATCTCGACGACGCCGGTCGGGTTGATTCGTTCTTCGATCCGGGCGGATCGGTGATGGTTCGTCGCTTCCATCTCCCGACCGGACTCTTGGGCGCCGGCTTGGGTCAGCAGCTGTGACTGGTTGCGAAACCCATCGTAGAGTGCCGTCTCGTTTGTCTCGAACTCCTCGGCGAATGCTTTGAAGTTCCGGCGCGCTTTGGTCTCGTTCTCGTCGTTCGCGAACCGCTGTTCGTGTCGGATCGTCCACGTCGCGCTCCCGTTTTCGTGAACGGTGATTTCGAACGTCGTCGTATCGACGGTCGAAGTGAAATCCTGCGTTCCCCGGACGGCAAACCGTGAGTCCTCGAGATGGCTCGTTGCGGTCCCCGTTTCCTCGGGAGCCGTTCCCATCGCCGTGGGTGCGGTCTGGTCTGGCGGTGCGAGAACGGCCGATCCGCTGACGCCCGCAGCGACCGCGAGGATGACGAAAACGACGAGACCGACGGAGACCGGCCGATTCATTCGTCTACCCACTACGTGCCGGAGCTAAAAATGCTTGTGAATACAGAGACGGTACCGACACGGGGTCTCGTCACGGGCTTCCGAGGCCGCTCGCGGCCGTTTCAGGGTGCCAGTGAGTGATCGAGCGCTGTGCAGCCGTGCCGACACTCACAAATCGATCGCCTACGTAGCGGTCGCCATGATCACTAACCTCGCACAGGGCGTACAGGCGTTTACGAGCAACGTCTTTCTTATCGACGGCGACCGACCAGTCGTCGTCGATACGGGTGCGAACTTCGATGTCGTTGACGCCGTCCGCTCACACGTCGACGACCTCGACGCGGTCGTCCTCACGCACACCCATCGCGATCACGTCGGCAACCTCGAGGGGGTCACAGATGCCTTCGGCGTCGACACATGGGGCTACGATACCGCAATCGACGGCGTCGACCACGCGATCGAAGACGAAGAGACGGTCCGGCTAGGTGACCACGAGTACGTCGCGCTCCACACGCCCGGCCACAAGAACGACCATCTCTGCTTTTACGCCGAAGAGGCGGGCGTGCTGTTTGCGGGCGACCTCGTCTTCCAGAACGGGAGCTTCGGTCGTACCGACTTAGCGGAGGGCGACCGAGACACGCTGATCGAGAGCGTCGACCGCGTGCTCGAGCGGATCGATCCCACCCTCGAGGCGATGCATACCGGCCACGGACCGAGCGTGACGGAAGACCCGTACGAGCACGTCGAACTCGCGGCCCAGATGGCGCGCCAGATGTAGCGACCGGGGCGCGAGCTATACTCGTCCGGCGGCGTCGAGCAGCGCGTCGTAGGCGTTCGCGTAGGCGCGAGCGATCCGCGCAGGATCGTCTCGCTCGTCGCCGCCGAGCGCCGGCAGCCGAACCCGTTCGAGCGGGTCGAGGTAATCGAGGACGTCCGGGACGCGCTTTTCGATCGCACCGTCTTTGGGGCTCGAGCTGGCGATCTCGCAGGCGCGACAGTAGCGCTCGCCGGAGTAGATTCGGGTGCGGCCGGGTTCGACAGCCGCAACGGCGGCGATCGACGCTGGATCCAGCGACGAGAGCGGGAGCGCGATATCGCTATAGGACTCGATGACAGCGATGTCGGTCGCCTCGATCTCGTCGGCCAGGCGCTCGAACGCGGGGACGTACTCGCGCTCGGCGAGGTCATTGAACTCGGCGATGGTCTCGACGGGGATCGCCTCCGCGAGCGGGAGCGCCTCGGCGACTGCGTCCGGTACGTCCGCGGTGGCGTTGCGAACGAACAGCGGCTCGTCGGCTCCGCGCCCGATCCGGTCGACGACGAACTCGCGGTCCGTCCGGCCGAGGAGCCCGCTACCGCCGCCGGGCGCGGGCCGCCACAGTCGGTGGACGGGGTTCAGTCGCTCTGGCGGCCGGCCGCGGCCGTCGGCCGTCGAGAGCCGCGCCGCGTCCTTGCCGTAGAGTCGGCCGTCGGCGAGCGCCTTCTGGCAGTCGTCGTGGTCGAACCAGAAGTCGTTGCCGGCACGGGGCTTGTAGCCGACCGCGCCGGTCCGCTCGAGCAGGCCGGCCGAAAAGGTGGTCTTGCCGGCGTCGACCCGGTCGGCACCGACGACGAGGAGGTTCATTCTTTCAGTCCGTAGTAGCCGGGTTCGTCCTCGTCGCGTGGCTCGGCGACGACGAGCTCGTCGGCGTTGGTCATGATCCAGGGAATCGCCCAGTCGAGCAGGATGTCCTCCGTCTCACGGTCGATGTCGGCGTCGGGCTCTAGGCCCTGCAGGAGTCGTGCGATCTCGTAGACGGTGTACATCTGGTCGTCCGCCAGCAGCTCTGCGGGCGTGTAGAAGTCACACGGCGGGAGCGAGTCGAACTCGTCCTTCGGCACGGGCATGGGCGACCGTAGACGCGCGTGCCACAAGACCGCACCGATCCCGGCTCTCAGTTCCAGTTCCGGTTCCGGATTCACCCGTCGAGACGCCGATTCGATCTGACGGCTTTCGAGAGCGGAACCCGACTGTCGACAGATAGTTGATCGCCGTACTCGGCGCCGTTTTGCCCGCCGACCGAACGGCCAGTGCACTTTACGTACTCGACGCTCGAGTGATGACGATGTCCGCGGCCCCCGGAAGCCCGATCGTGCAGGCGATGTACGCGATCACGGTCCTCAACAGCATCGCCCTCGCCGGCGTGCTGTGGCGCCATCGCGATCGGCCGGGCGCGCGGCCACTGCTCGGGAACGTCCTCGGGTCAGGACTGTGGACCGTCTGCGGGCTCGCTCTCATGCGGATCGATCCGGGCCCCCTCGCCCTCGCATTCCTCGCACTCCTGTTCCTCGGCGTGGGGGGCGGAACGATGGCGCTGCTCGTCTTCACGCTCGAGTATACCGGTCGAGAGGAGCTGACCAGGCCGCCGATCCTGGCCGCGCTGTCGATCGAACCGGTGCTGGTCGTCTTCACCGTGCTCGCGAATCCGGGGAACCTCTTCTACGCCCTGAGAGACGGAACGGTCGAGTGGGGGCCCGCGTTCTGGATCCACACGGCATACTCCTACGCCGTCCTCGCCGTCGTGACGGCGCTGATCGTCGAGTTTCTGGTTCGCTCACGGTCGCTGTACCGCGGGCAGAGTACGGCGCTGCTCGCCGGCACGCTCGCTACCTGGGTCGGGAACGCCGCCTACGTCTTCGGATTGATCGAAGTCGATACGACGCCGATCGGGTTCGCCGCCGCCGGGATCCTGTACGCGGTCGCGATCCTTCGCTACCAACTGGTTGACGTCGTCCCGATCGCCCGCGATCGGGTGCTCGACACCGTCACTGACGCGGTCTTCGTCGTCGACGACGAGGACCGGCTGATCGACGCCAATCCCGTCGGTCGCCGCCTGCTCACGTGCGTCGACGGCTCGCCGATCGGGACCGGCGTCGACTCCCTACTCGCCGACCGGCCCGCGTTGCGCGAGGAGGTCCGCGCACTGACCGCGACTCACGACTCCGCGGAACGCGAACTCGCGGTCGGCGACGACTACTACCTCGTGCGAACGACGCCTATCGAGGACGGCCGCGATCGCCACGCCGGCCGGCTGTTCGTCGCTCGCGAGATTACCGACCGGAAACGCCGAGAGACGCGACTCGAGCGACAAAACGAGCGCTTAGCGGAGTTCGCGAACATCGTTTCCCACGACCTCAGAAATCCGCTGACGGTCGCCGGCGGCCACCTGCAACTGGCCCGCGAGGCCGACGATCCCGACCCACACCTCAACGAGATCGAGCGCTCCCACGAGCGGATGGAGACGATCATCGAGGACGTCCTCGCGCTCGCCCGCGAGGGACGGGATGTAACGGATGCCGAACCCGTCGACCTCGTGGCGCTCGCGGACCACGCGTGGGCGAGCGTCGACACCGGCGACGCGACTCTCGCGATCGACTCGAGCGCGCAGATATTGGCCGATTCTGACAGGCTTCGGCGACTGCTCGAGAACTTGTTTCGCAATTCCCTCGAGCACGGGACCGACCGTGCTGACGGCGCCGAACTCGAGATTTCGGTGGGAACGCTCAGTGGCGCCCACGACGGATCCGGCGCGGGATTTTACGTCGCGGACGACGGCGTCGGAATCCCGCCGTCCCAGCGCGATCGGGTCTTCGAGGGCGGCTACACGACCGACGTAGATGGAACGGGATTCGGCCTCTCGATCGTCGACGAGATCGCGACGGCCCACGGCTGGTCCAGCACCGTCGCAGAGAGCGAGTCCGGCGGCGCCAGATTCGAGTTCCGCGGCGTCGAACCGGCCGCCGCTGCGAATCCCTCGGATACCGATTCGGAACCTGGCGAGTCGGCTCTCGGGGCCGACTCGTCTCAGTCCTGAGCCGCCCATCTACTCGGCGGTCGATCCGAACGTGAGCGCTACTCCTCATTCGTCTCGCGTGCCGCCGTCCAGATAGTACCGAATCCGATCCCGACTCGATTCGGCCACTTTCACGAACGTGACGACGCGCTTGCCGTCCTCGCGGCGGTCGTCCTCGAGGTCGATCGTCATCGACTGGCCGTGCAGGTGGTCGAACAGCGCGTCGATCGCGTCCGGATCGCCGCGGACCGTGTGCCGTTCGCCGACGGGTTCGCCGTCGGCTACGTCACGGATGGTCGCCACCATCGGACGAAGGATCGATTCGCCGAGGTCCCCCGCGCGTTCCCGTAGTCGGTCGTCGTCTTCGTCGAACTCCGCGGCCTGGAACGCATCGCGAACGATCCGCGAGAAGACGAAGTCGCGGCCGTGATCGAACGGCAGTGAGAACGCGTACGCAAGTTCGTCGTGGTGCTGTGACTCCGTCGTGTACTTGACCAGCGCCGTCCCGTCCGCCGATTTGAGGACGACACCCTCCCGGCCCGCCGCGTTGAGCTCCTCGATGGCGTTTCTGATCGCCACGACGGCGTCGACCGACGGCTCGACCAGCCCGAACAGCCGCGGCTGGCCGAAGTCGTACGCCGCACACAGCTCGCGCCGGTCGGTCACCGGAAGCGCCTCGCCGGACTCGCGATCACGGACGTCGAACACCCGGAAATCGTGAGTGTCGACGTCCGCGTAGTCGTGGGTCGTATACGGCGTCTCCGGCCCGATCAGTTCGGCACAGATCGTCTTCTCCGGGTAGTCCGCGAAGAACTCCTCGAGCGCCAGCAGTTCGTGCGCCCGCGCCGTGGTGTACGGACAGACGTAGCCGCTTCTAGTAAACGCCAGCGGCTCCCCCACGTCTGCGATCCGGACGTTGAACCCATCGAGTTTCTCCTCGATCGCGACGCGCTCGTCCTCCTCGAAGAACGATGGGACGCCGGGGTCGAGCACGAGGATTCGGGGAACGCTCGGATAGCCGCGGACGACGGCGTCGGCCTCCTCGACGATGACGGTCCCGCGCTCGAGGCCGTGGCGCGCGGCGGTGAGGACGTGGTGGGTCCGGCCGGCCACCGACCGCCGCTCGAAGTGCTCGAAGAGATCGTCGGCGTCTCCGGTGGTGGCGTCGAGGCGCTCGAGGTAGGCGTCCCGGTCCATACGTCGTCGGACGACGCTCGCGGTGAAAAACACCGGGTCGGTCGCTGATTCCGGCGGCCGGTCGGCGACCGCCGCGACGGCCCGCGCGGGATGACACCTATATGGCGTCTCGTCTAATCCACGACCATGCCCGGGGAACTGCCGCGCCAACGGTTCGTCCTCGATACGTCGCTGTTCATTACCGAGGAGATCCGCGCGGACGACGAATCGCTCGAGGACGCCGTCACCCGCCTGCTCGACCTGATCGCGACCGCGCGTCTCGAGCTCAACATCTCCTGTTACGTGCCGCCGTCGATCCACGACGAGCTCGCGACGATGCTACGCGAGCGCGACGTCGACGAGGCCGTGTTCTCGCGGCTCAATACGTGGGTCGTCCGCAAGAGTCCAGATCGGTACGGCGTCACGATCCCGGCGAACGTCGTCTACAACTTCATCGACGAGATGAGCGATCGGGTCGACCGCGGCCTCCGCGTCTCGGAGAAGGCGATCCGTGAGGTCGAGCAACTCAACCCGGACGAACTCACCGCCGGAACGGACACCGACGGCCGGGAGGAGTACATGACCGACGCCGACAAGATCCTCTCGGATCTGCGAGACAAGTATCGGCGCGCCCTCCGGCAGGGCGTCCTCGACTCTCGAGAGGACTTCGATCTGCTGATCCTCGCTCGAGAACTGGACGCCGGCGTGGTCACCGAAGACCGGGGCATCATCTCCTGGGCCGACGAGTTCGGCCTCCGATACGTCCGCGGAGGGCAGTTCCCGACGCTGCTTGAGGAATACCTGCGAGCGACCGGGCTCGAGGACGAGGAGTAACCGCTCGCTGGCACTTTTCGCCAGGTATGTGGGTGTTATCGCTCCCCCTCGAGTCCCCGCGCGAGCACCTCGATCGGGTGTGCAGGCCGCTCGTAGCCGTCGAAATCGTCGATCTGCGTCCGACAGGAGGTGCCCGGTGCAACGACGGTCGGCCGGTCGTTCGCACCGGTCTCCCCGTCCGCGGCTATGCGAGCGGCACTCTCCTCGAGTTGCTCCCGCAGTAGCGATCCAATCGCCTTCGAGAGGTCGTGGTGTTCGGCCTCGTAGCCGAAGCTGCCGGCCATGCCACAGCAGCCCGAGTCGACGGGGTCGACGGCGTAGCCAGCCCGCCGGAGGACGCCGACGGCGTGGTGGTCCGCACCGCGAGCCTTCTGGTGGCAGTGGCCGTGGACGGTCACCGCGGTGGCCGCCGTTTCGGACTCGTCGAACGCGAGGTCTTCGTCCAGACGGTTCCGGTCTAGATACTCACAGACCCCGTAGGCGTTGGCCGCGAGCGTCTTGACGCGGTCGTCCTCGAGCAGCGAGCGATACTCGTCGACAACCATCGCTGCGTCCGAGGGCTCGACGAACAGGACCGACCAACCGCGCTCGAGGTACGGTTCGAGGTCATCGAGCAGCGCTCGGCCCTGATCGGCCGCGACCTCGAGCAGCCCCTGGGAGTAGGCCGCGCGCCCGGTCGGCCCGAGATTCGGAATTGCGACGCGGATTTCCGCTGCCTCGAGGACCTCGACGGCCGCCTTCCCGACCGCCGGATTCGAGTAGTTGGTGTCCGTGTCGGGGTAGAGGACCACACCCGCGGCCGCAGTCTCGGGATCGACGCGGGAGCCCCGGTCGTCGTACCAGTCGACCAGCGTCTCCCGTCGGAACGTCGGCAGAGTCCGATCGGATGCGATCCCGACGGTCTTCTCGAGGAGGGTCCGCGCACCCGGTAGCTCCGTGGCGCGGTTCGCCAGCGGCGCGAACGCACTCCCCAGTGACGCCAGCCGGTCGACGTTGGCGAATAGCCGCTCCCGGCGGCTCGCCCCCTCGCGCTCGTGGTACTGGTGTTTGACCTCCGTCTTTATCTTCGCGAGGTCGACCCCCGTCGGACAGTCGCTTTGACAGCCCTTGCAGCCGATACAGAGGTCGAGCACCTCCGTCTGGAACCGCTCGTCGTAGAGTTCCTCGGGCTCGATCTCGCCGCTGATCGCCGCCCGGAGCAGGTTGGCTCGCCCCCGCGTGGTCGCGATCTCCTCTTCGGTCGCCCGGTAGGTCGGACACATCACATCGCCGTCGGTCTGCCGGCAGGTGCCACAGCCGTTACAGAGTTCCACGAGCTGCGAGAAGCCGCCGTCGTCGTCGAAGTCGAGCGCGGTCCGCGGCTCGAGCGAGGCGTAGTCCGGTCCGTACCGGAGGTGCTCGCGGATGTCGGTCGGGTCGTCCTCGCGGTAGACGACCTTCCCCGGATTCATTCGCCAGTCCGGGTCGAACGCCGACTTGAGGTCCTGAAAGGCCGCCCAGAGGGCCGGGCCGTACAGCTTCGGGTTGAACGCCGTCCGCGCGAGGCCGTCGCCGTGCTCGCCCGAAAAGGAACCGTTGTGTTCGACGACGAGGTCGGTCACGTCGTCGGCGATCGCGCGCATTTTCTCGATGTCGTCCCCCTCTTTGAGGTTCAACACCGGCCGAATGTGGAGCGTCCCGACGCCCGCGTGCGCGAAGTAGGCAGCCGTGGTGTCGTGCTTTTCGAGGATCTCCTGAAAGCCTGCGACGTACTCGGCGAGTTCGTCGGGCGGAACGGAGGCGTCCTCGACGAACGGATACGGCTTCGGATCGCCGTCCATGCTCATCAACAGCGGGATCGCGGCTTTCCGGAGCTTCCAGAGCGCTTCCTGTCTCGCCGGCGAGAACGCCTCGAGCGCCTCGAACGCGTCCCCGTCGTCGACGAGCCGGCCGGTCGCCGCCGCGATCGCGCCCGGGAGATCGTCGACGACCTCGGAGTCGAACTCGAGCATCAGCGCCGCCGCCGTGCCGTCGGGAATCGGCTCCGCGTACTCGGCGTACTCCGTCGACTCCGCGGCCAGCCGGAACACTTCCTCGTCCATGAGTTCGACCGCGCTGGCCTCGCACGCGAGGGCGTCGGGGACGGCCGCGAGGGCCTCGAGCAAGTCGTCGTAACAGCACACGGTGAGGGCGGTCTCGTCGGGCCGGGTCACGAGCGAGAGCGTGGCCTCGACGACGACGCCGAGGGTTCCCTCCGCGCCGACGAGCAGTTTCGAGAGATTCATCACCCGATCCCCGCCGTCCGTCGTCCGGACGACTTTCTGCAGGTTGTACCCGCTGACGCTGCGCTTGAGTTCCGGATAGCGCTCCTCGATCTCCGCGGCGTTGTCCTCGACGAGCGCTCGTACCGTCCGGTAGATCGCGGCCTCGCGGTCGTCTTTCGAGACGATCCGTTCCCACTCGGGGCCGTCGAGGACGACGTCTCGCGTGCGAATCAGCGACCCGTCTGCGAGGACGACCTCGCACTCCTCGACGTAGGCGTCGGTGATCCCGTAGCGCACCGAGTGAGCACCCGTCGAATTGTTCCCGATCCCGCCACCGATCGTCGCCCGGTTCGAGGAGGCCGGATCGGGCGCGAACCGGAGGCCGTGGGGCTCGAGCGCGGCGTCCAGGTCGTCCTGCACGACGCCCGGCTGGACGACGGCTCGCTGCGCGTCGCGATCGATATCGCGGATCGCGTCCATGTGACGCGATAGATCGAGGACGACACAGCCCGGGCCGACCGCCTGACCGGCCAGCGAGGAGCCTGCCCCGCGGGGCAAGACCGGCGCGCCGTGGTCGGCCGCGACGCGGACCGCCGCCCGCACGTCATTCGTCTCTCGCGGGAAGACGACGCCGGCCGGCTGTGCACCGTAGACGCTGCCGTCCGTCGCATAGAGGACTCGAGTGTACTCGTCGAAGCGAACGTCACCGTCGCACGCGGCGCGGAGATCGGCCGCGAGCGCCTCGCTGTCCTCCTCTCGGTCGGTCCCGTCGGACGATTGTTGCGGCTGTCGGTCTTGGTCCTCGGCCCTCGCGTCAACGCCGCTGGTATCGGCAGCCATATGGGATGTTGAATCGTCCCACACACAGTTAAACGGTGACAGTCACCCACAGTATACGCGAGACCGAGCGGGTGAGCGAACACGGAGCCGCGACTGCCGTCGCTCGAGTGTGCGACTGCTCCCTAACCAGGCGACCGTCGATAAAAAGCCGAGATTGACAGCTCGTCGCTTAGACGGCGTGTGGCGTTACTCGAAGTGGCCGAGGCACTTCTGGTATTCCTCTTCGGCCGTCTCCCAGTTGACGACGTCGAAGAAGGCGTCGATGAACTCGCCGCGGTCCGGACCGTAGTCGTAGTAGTAGGAGTGCTCCCAGACGTCAAGCGCGAGGACGGGATGAGCCCCCCAGAGCGCGCCCTGGTCGTGCTTGTCGACCGCGAGGTTGCGTAGTTGCTTTGCGACCGGGTCGTATACCAGTAGTGCCCAACCGCCGGCGGCACCGGCAGCGGCCTCGAACTCGCCCTTCCAGCCCTCGTAGGAGCCGAAGTCCTCCTCGATGCGGTCGGCGAGGTCGCCCTCGGGTTCGCCGCCGCCGTTGGGGGACATGTTCTCCCAGAACAGCGTGTGGAGATAGTGGCCACAGCCGTTGTGGGTGACGTTGTTGAGGGCACCCGGCGTCGAGCCGAAGTCTCCATTCTCGCGGTTCTCCGCGAGGGTCTCCTCGGCGGCGTTGAGGCCGTTGACGTACCCTTGATGGTGGGTGTCGTGGTGCCAGGTCAGTACCTGCTCGGAAATCGACGGTTCGAGCGCGTCGTAATCGTACGGGAGTGGTGGAAGTTCGTGGTCAGCCATAGTATGCACCTCACTGTGTGTATCGGTATCTCGCTTGTTAAGTTTTGAGGAGTGAGACGATATCACACCTCACAAATTTGATATCGTCCTTTCGTGCGGTTTACCGACACGTCAGTGGACCTAACCACGAACTGCGTGTTAAACCTTTCAGCACGCTCAATACCTCCCGTCCTACTCCCGGTGGTCGCGGATTCGCCGAATTACGCGATCTCCTTGTGATAGGCGTGCTCGAGCCACTCCTCAAGCGACGGCTGGCTCCAGTATCGCACCGTCTCGCTTCGCCGGTCGTGTTCCAGCAGTCCCGCATCCTCGAGTTTCGGCAGGTGAATGTGCTGGAGTTCCGTCTGCACCTCCGACTCCCGCTCTGCTGGGTCTCGGTCGCCGTCCGAGCCGAGAGTCGTCGTCTCGTTCGCCTCCGTCGTGTCGGCCGTTCGCTCGAGGGCGAGCACGTTTTCGGTGAGGTTCTCGATCGATGCGACGCCGTCGGATTGCTCGTTGAGATAGTAAAGCGCGTACCGTCGACGACTGTTCGAAAGCAGTTCGAAAACGAGATCCAGCGACGGCGTCACCTCCGCTGTCAGCGCTGTCGTCTCTCCCTTCGTTTCACGCATCCGCGAACCACCTACCGTGTGTTACCATTCGAAACCACCATCACTCCATTCTACAGCCGACACATTAGATGTTACGTCTACCGGGAAACGAACCTGTGTTATATTCGTGATTATTTATCGAGAGTATAAGGCAGAAATAGCGCGTTTTACGACGGTACGGGGCCGAAAACGAATAGTGCTACTAACTACTGTCACCAGATATGAACGAGGATAACGACGTTGTAACACGCTGCGATCACTAACGCTACGCCCGGAAATCGAAATGCAGACTTTTCATCAGCTCTGTCTGAGTGAATATTTCATCATGCGAAATCGCTACCTCCCCCTCGTTAGACCGTCGCACGGTCGATCGATACCGCTCGTGACCGTCGTTTGACCCTCTCTCGGCAGACCGAAGCGATGTGTTCTCGATGGGCGAGAGCAACGGCTGTTAACCGAAAAACGAAATTCGCTCGAAGAAAGCAGTACAGAGCTGCCAATGACGCTACGTGAACCGTCGAGCCGGTCCGAACGTTACTCGTAGAGCCACTTGGCGTCGTGTTGCTCGTAGTCGATGAGCTCGTCCTCGTCAAAGTGGATCGCGATCTCGCGTTCGTTTGCGCCCTCGTCCTCGTGGTCGGCGGCGTGAACCACGTTCCGACCGAGGTCGAGTGCGTAATCGCCCCGAATCGTTCCGGGCGCGGCCTCGAGCGGATCGGTCTCGCCGATCATCTGGCGGACCTGTCGGGTCGCGTCCTGGCCCTCCCAGACCATCGGGACGACCGGTCCCGAGGTGATGAAGTCGACGAGGTCGTCGTAGAACGGCTTATCCTCGTGCTCGCTGTAGTGTTCCTCTGCCCGCTCGCGGGGCATGTTCTCGACCTTGATGCCGACGAGCTTGAGCCCGCGGTCTTCGAGTCGGGAGACGACCTCGCCCACGAGTCCGCGCGCGAAGGCGTCGGGCTTGACCATCACGAAGGTGCGTTCGTGATCGCTCATGCTTCCTCGGCCTCGGTTTCCTCGGTCTCGTCGACGGTTTCGTCCCCGGCGGGCACGTCTTCCTCGTCCTCATCGACGGCGTCGGCCTGGTCGCCCTCCTCGGTGGCGGCCGTGTCGGCCTGTGCGGGACCTTTCCCGCGACGACCTTCTTCGGTCCACTCGAGGTCGCGCGGTTCGCGCCCGAGTTTGAAGTTTTTCTCCGCCTTCGAGTCGACGAAGTGGAGTACGGTGCCGTCGTTCTGGACGTACATGATGCCCGTACCGGGCTCGATCTCTTCGCCCGTGTAGTCGCAGGTTCGTTTCTCGACCATTATTGTCCACCGATGGAGTCGGCCTCGCGGGCGGTCTCGCGAAGTTGGAGGACGTCCCCTTCGCGGACCGGCCCGAGGCAGTTCCGGGTGATGATGCGTCCCTGGTTCTCGCCCTCCTGAATTCGACACTTGACCTGCATGGCTTCGCCGTGCATGCCGGTCTTGCCGACGATCTCGATGACCTCGGCGGGCGTGGATCCAGTTTCTTCCTCTTCAGCACTCATCTCTGATCACCTCAGTCGAGGTCCTCGACCTTGTCGGCGATGTCCTCGATGTCGTCTCCCGCCTCGCCGGCGTCGACGATCGCCGCGGCGGCCGAGCCGACCTCGAGGCCGGCGGCGTGGCCGACATCGTCCTGGGTCTCGATGAAAACGACAGGAATGCCCTTCTCGTCGGCGAGCTCCGGGAGATGCATCACGATCTCCTCGGGCGAGACGTCTTCAGCGACGTAGACGAGTTCGGCGTTGCCGCGCTCGATGGCTTTCGTCGTTTCGTTGGTTCCTTTCTTTACGCGTCCGGTGTCTCGTGCGACCTCGAGCGCCTCGAGGGCGTCGTCGGCGAGGTCGGCTGGGATGTCGGTTGTGACGTATACTGACATTGGTTGTTCACCTCTCCTACGCGTGGGCTCGCGCTCCCCTGCCGTCCGGGCGCTGGAACCCGGGCCGGGTCGTTCCGGCGGAAGTCCTGTGAGGCTAGGAGCATCATCAACCCCGCGTAGGGTGTACACCCGAATAACGCTGCCCCCCTTAAAAGCGTGTTCAAACGATCGCAGGCGTGCAATCGGTCCACACAGGGTTTCGGATTGGGGCTCGAGGGAGTTTACGAGAGAACCCGAAGCAGCGCCAAAATGACAATCGGGCACACGAGGAGGAAGAAAAGCGCGCCGAAAACCGGGATCCATGCCGGGAGAACAGCGAGAGCGAGTATCGCAACGCCGACAGTCAGGAGCCCGATAATGATGTTGAGACGAAGCAGTATCGCTTCATCGGTCATTACGACCTGATTTGGATGAATACTAAAAAGAGTTTGTGATAATATATCGTTACCGCGTCGCGAGTCGATCGCTGAGCCGTCGAGTGATTCCTCGGTCAACGTACCGATGAACGGCCGTTTCGAGGAGAACTGCGACGGCGAGAACGGTTCCGGTCGTGAGCGTGAGGAGTCCGCCGCCGAAGACACAGCCCGCCGTACCCGCGTACAGCGAGTGTAGACTCGCCGTTGCGATCCATAGTGTTAGCGCGCCAAACAGCCCGACGAGTATCGAACCGATGGTGACCCCGTTACGGACTACGCCGAGAAGCGCCACGAGTCCGAGCACCCCCGGAACGACGAGTTCGGGATCGACCGGCATCGGCCCGATCGTCGGCCACGCGGGATACGGCTGCGGGAGTTGCGCAGCCATCGTGCCGACTATCAGGAGGACGAGCACTGCAAGCGTGACCGCAAGCGCTCTGAGCGCCGCTCCCATTACTGGTTATTCTTTTCACACTATCGCGGTAAGTATCGTTCGGTCGCACTATCCACGTTCCCAACATACGGGATCGCGGTTCCGTTGCCAGCCGAATTCGTTTTCCCGGTCGTACCCGAGCTATGGCCCCTCGAGCCACCAACGTATTTCCTGCCCCGATAGAATAGCGACGTATGAACGGGATCGAGGGGAGCGATCGCGAGCAGCCGGGAGACGATCCGTTGACGAGACTCCGTGAGAACGCGACCGGGATCGCATCGATGCTCGTGACGGCGATCTGGCTCGGCGCGATGTTCACGGGACAGGAGTGGTGGCTTGCAGCGCTGCTCGTCGGCTACATCGCCGTCGTGCCGCTGGTTGCGCTCCTGTTCGGCGACGAGGAGGATCGCCGTGAGTGGGTCGACGACTACACGCCCGGCGAGACGGTCTCGGACAGAGACACAGACGCCGAGCCCACCGGGAGGGACGCCGACCGTGACGCCCGCGACGCCCTCGAGACGCTCCGTGAACGCTATGCTGCGGGCGAACTGACCGACGAGCAGTTCGAGCGAAAACTCGAGCGCCTGCTCGACACAGAGACGCTCGAGGATGCTGAAGCGCGGACTCAACGCGGGAAGCGGGCCGAACGAGACCGGGAGACGGACCGCGAGCACGAATACGAACGGTGAGCCCGCTCGTGGCCACTCGAGAGCGGGTGAGCCGATTCAGTCGTCGGTCGGCTTGGTCTCCTCCGACCGGTCTGATCGCTCGACCGCCGACGCGTCCGGCCAGGTGACGCTCCCGAGGAAAGGGATGCCGATCTGCTCGGCGGCCCGGGCGATCATGTGCGAGCCGGTCGGCACCGTCAGGAAGAGGAAGACGATCCCGATGAGTGCTGTCAGTCCCTCGGATCCGGGACCGAACTCGACGAAGCCGGCCAAGAAGATCGCGGCGGTGCCAAGCGTCGTCGGCTTGCTCGTGGCGTGCATCCGGTTGTAGACGTTCGGCAGGCGAAGCAGGCCGATCGTCCCGACTGTCAGGAAGAACGCGCCGACGGCGATGAGCGCGACGATGACGATATCGTGGATCATTCGATCACCTCGCCTTCGGTGACGAACTTGGCGACCGCGACCGTCGCGATGAAGCCGATAATCGCGAGCACGAGGCTCACGGTGACGAACAGCCCGCGGCCGGTCAGCAGTGCGAACAGCACGGCGATCGCAACGACGTTCGTCGCAATGGCGTCGAGTGCGACCACCCGGTCGGGGTTGGTCGGGCCGCGGATCACGCGGTAGCTACAGAGGACACAGAGTCCGCTGACGAGGACCAGCGCCGCGCGGATCGTCGTCTCGAGAAACGCCGGGGTCGCCTCAGTCATCGTCCTTCCCTCCGTCCCGACGGTTGGTAGTACTGTCTCTTTCTCCGCCGGAGACGACGATCTCCGGCGGCGGATCGGACGGCGAGGCGTCCTCGTCGAACAGCCCGAGGGCGTAGTCCTCCCAGGTGCGGATGGGTTCGGCGATCGCCTCGGGATCGCGGCCGTTGACGCCGTGGACGTACAGCGCGTTGGTCTCTGAGTCGTAGTCCAGCGTCACCGTCCCGGGCGTGATCGTGATGCTGTTGGCGATAACGGTGATCGCCACGTCGGACTCGACCCGGAGCGGCACCAGAATGACTTCGGGCTCGATCGGCATCCCGGGCGAGAGCACCCGGTAGGCGACGTCGATGTTCGCCCGCAGGAGCTCCCACGCGAAGGCTCGGAGGTAGAGCCCGGCGTAGGGCAACGACCGAACTCCGCGCCCGAGGTCGATGCGTTCGGCGTAGAGCCGCCGGAAGATGAACGCGACCGGCAGGCCCACGAGCAGCCCCGCGAGGAAGCCGCCGACGAGTGACGACACAGTGAGCGGTAACCCGCGGACGAACACCCACAGCGTCGCGAAGACGACGCCGACGACCGGCCACGTTTTCACCTCCATCAGTGGCCACCTCCGCTCGTGCCGGCGTCGGCCACCTCGCCCGGTTCGATTGGATCGACGGCCTCGACGTACGCCTCAGTGTCGAGCGCGGCCTCGGCGGCGGCCGTCGCGAACTCGTAGACGGGGTCGAAGCCGACGCCGACGGCGAGGATCGTCGCTGCGAGGACGACGAGGACTCCAACCTGCACGCGGTCGATCGCCGCCGCTTCCACGGCGGGCGTCTGAGCACCCCAGAAGCTTCGGTTCCACAGCCGAGTCGCGTAGGCGATCGTCAGCAGCGAGCCGACGAGCAGGAGGACGATCACGGGGCCGGCCTCCGCTCGAGCCGCGGCGTCGAAGACGAGCAGTTTGCCGAAAAAGCCCGACAGCGGCGGGATGCCGACGAGTGCGAGCGAGGCGACGAACACCGTGATCGCCAACGGTGGCGACCGCTTTGCGAGCCCGCCGAGGTCGTCGAAGCTGCTCGTCCCCGTCGCCGACCGGACCGTGCCGACCGCGAGGAAGAGCAGTCCCTTCGCCAGCGTGTGGTTGAGCGCGTACACCAGCGCGGCGACGATGGCGAGCTGGCGCAGGTCCGGGCCGGTGACCGTCGCGCCGATCGCGACGGGGACGGCGATGAAGCCGACCTGCCCGATGCTCGAGTAGGCGAACACGCCCTCGAGCGAGTCGCGCCCGACGGCTCCGATCCCGCCAAGGAGGATGCTGGCTCCGGCCATGACGAACAGCGCCGCGCCGACGAAGGCAAGCGGCGAGTCGATAACGATGCCGGTGGCCGGGATCGCCAGCTCGACCGCGACCTCCGCGCCCGCGAAGACGGTAAATGAGAGCCGGATGATCGCATAGATGCCGACCTTCTTGGTCGCGCCAGCGAGCAGCGCGGCGATCTGGGGCGGTGCGGCCCGGTAGGCGGTCGGAATCCAGAATTGGAAGGGAACGAGCCCGGCCTTGATCGCGAACACCGAGAGGAGCAGGCCGAACAGACCGATCACCGGGGCTGGATCGAGACCGTACGCGGCCGGTTCGGCCAGCCGCTGTGCGAGATCGGCCATGTTGAGCGTCCCGGTCGTCGCGTAGATGCCGCCGACGCCGAGCAGGAAGACGGCGCTTGCCAGCAGATTGAGCGAGACGTACCAGAACGCGGCGCGAGTGTGCTGGGGACCGCCGCTGTAGGCGACGAAGACGTAGCTGGCCATCAGCATCACCTCGAACCAGACGAAGAGGTTGAATAGGTCGCCGGTGAGGAACGCGCCGGTGACGCCCAGCACGAGGAAATGAAAGAGCGGGAAGTAGTAGCTACGCCCCTCGCCGCCGGGGAGGTGTCTGGTCGAGAAGACCAGTGACGCCACTCCCAAGACGGCGATCATGGTCAGCATGAACGCCGAGAGGCCGTCGGCGACGAGCGTGATGCCGAAGGGAGCCGGCCAGCCGCCCACCTGGTAGGTTGCGATCCCCGGCGCGTCCGGTGCGAGAACGACGTACCAGTCGATGGCCGCCACCGCGACCGCGTAGGCCGCGCCGCCTCCGAGGCTCACCGCCGCTCGAGCGCGGGGGCGGCGGCCGAGCAGCAGCGTCGCGACGGCCGTCACGATGATGACCAGCATCGGCGCGATCACCAGTTGCGAGCCCGTGCCCAGCGGTGGTGACGGCCCGGCCGTCACCGTCGATCACCCGCCGTTTCCACCGTTGTGGTCCGTCGCCGTGGCTTCGTTGTCATTCTCGGTCACCTAACGCCGACACGTCGAGCGTGTCGTGTTCTTCGTAGACTCGGTACGACAGCACGAGCGCGAACGCGGTCATGCCGAAACCGATGACGATGGCGGTCAACACCAGCGCCTGTACAACCGGATCGGCCGTCGTCGGGACGTGCTCACCGTGGCCGGCCAGGATTGGCACCGACTCCGCCGTCGCCGGGGCGATGCCCCCCATCGCCAGCAGGTAGAGGTTCGCGGCCTGGCTGACGATCGCCAGCCCCCAGACGACGCGGATCAGGTCCCGTCGCAACAACAGGAAGGTGCCGAGAGCAAACAGCGCGCCGACCGTCGCTGCGAGGACGACCGCCGTCATTCGGCACCCACCACCGAGAGAATCGTGAGGACGCCGCCGACCACGACGCAGTAGACGCCGAAGTCAAACGCAAGCGCGCTGGCCACCTCGAGGTGGTGATAGATCGGAATTCCCTCGAGCGTCTCGTGGGTCTGTGCGAGGAACGCCTGCCCGAAGACGAGCGGTGCGAGTCCGCTCGCGACCGCGATCGCGAAGCCGTAGGCGAACAGCCGGCGGTAGGCGACGACGACGCGGTCCCGCGAGGGCTCCTTCCCAGGATCGACGTCCCGACCGAGAATCCCGCGCTCGAGGAAGTCGAGTCCGTAGGCCATGTAGACGATCGCAAAGGCCGTCGTCGTGAGGACGCCGCCGATGAAGCCGCCGCCGGGGAGGTTGTGGCCCTCGATGAACAGCGAGATCGCGACGACCAGAATAATTGGAACGATCGCCCGCGCGGTCGTGCGCATGATGACCGTCGTCACTGCTCATCACCTCGGTCGTTGTCGGTGCCTTCCGCGTTTCCGCCGTCGGCGTGCGTGCCGATCGACTCATCCTTGGTCACCTCGTCGTCGAGCAGTTCGTCGCCGGCCCGGGTATCGATCAGGTCGCTGTCGCCGCGGCCGCGCATGACGATCAGCGTCAGAATCGAAATCGCGGCCAGCGCGATCACGACGAGTTCGCCTAGCGTGTCGAAACCCCGGAAGTCGACGAGGGTCACGTTGACGATGTTTGTCCCGCCGCCCTCGGGGACCGCCCGCTCGGCGAAATACCGTGCGATGTCGGTCGGACCGGTAGGCCGTGCACTGGTCGTAACCAGCACCGTGACGAACGCCGTCGCGCCGACGGCCAGCGAGAGGACGACGTCGCGGACGCTCCGTCTGAGCCCGATCGCGGCCCCGTCGGGAATTTCCTCGATTACCAGCAGGAAGATCACGAGCACCAGCGTCTCGACGACCAGCTGGGTCAACGCGAGGTCGGGCGCGCTCGCGAGGATGTAAAAGATGGCGATCATGAACCCGAGAATCGAAAGCGTGAGCACGCCCGCGACGTGGGAATCAGCCAGGACGACGGCGAGTGCGCCCACGACCGCGACGAGCAACACGAGCGCGATCGACGGCGTGGCTTCGAGCCCCAGTTCGACCGGCTCGAGGGCTCCGGCGGCGAGGAAGCCGACCAGTGCGAGCGCACAGGTCGCGCCGAGCGTCCACGTCGCGTACGTCCGGAGCAGCCCGTTGTGGACGCGACCGGCGACCCACCGTCCTTCGATAGAGAGACTGCTGACGAGGGCGTCGTACCACCAGTTCGCGCCGATCGGCGGCGCTCGCCGCGGAATCGCGCCAATGGCATCGTGGAGCCGCTCGTAGAACGGGAACGCGGCGACCCCGGCGACGATTGTCACCGCACTCATTCCCACCGGCGTCGAGTACGACGTCGGGAGGCCGACGTGCATCTCGTGGGGGTCGACCGCCGTCGCCTCGAGGCCGGGCTGGACGACGAGGTCGACGGCGAACTGGGGGCTGACGCTGACGGCCGCGGCCAGCAGTGCCAGCAGGGCCGGCGGAACGAGCAGGGTGACGGGCGGGCTGTGGACGTGGCCGAGTTCGTCGGGCCGATCGCCGAAGAACAGGGCGAGAAAGCGCAGCGAGTAGAGGACGGTGAAGATGCTGCCGAAGACGGCGACGGCGGGGTAGAGCCAGCCGAGGGCACCGATCTCGTGGTGGTGGCTCGCCTCGACGGCGGCCTCGTAGAGGAGTTCCTTCGAGTAGAAGCCGTTGAAGGGCGGGATGCCGGCCATGCTGAGCGCGACGACCGTCGTGATCGCCGCGGTCACGGGCAGGTCGCGTCGGAGCCCGCCGAGTTTCGCAATCTCGCGGGTGCCCGCCTCGTGGGCGATGATCCCCGCGACGAGGAAGAGCGCGGCCTTGAACAGCGCGTGATTGAGGAGGTGAAAGACGCCGGTCTCCGCGCCGTAAACCGAGGTAAAGCCGAAGCCGGCGATCATCAGCCCGAGGTGACTCGCCGTCGAGTACGCGAGCAGTTCCTTGATGTCCGTCGCCGCGACGGCGAGCATCGCACAGATCGTCATCGTGGCCAGTCCGAGCGTCGCAAAGAGGAGGAGCCACTCTTCGCCGCCGAGCATCGGACGGACGCGCCCGACGAAGTAAACGCCGACCTTGACCATCGTCGCGGAGTGGAGAAACGCCGAAACCGGCGTCGGGGCCGCCATCGCGTTGGGCAACCAGAAATGCAGCGGCACCTGCGCCGACTTGGTCGCCGCACCGACCGCGAGCAATCCGAGCACCGGGAGGAACAGCCCCCGGTCGCGCAAGACCGCCTGCATCGCCTCGGGATGCTCGAGCATCGCGGCGAGGTCGAAAGCAGCGGCCGGACCGAGGACGTCACCGGCGACGACCGACAACAAGAGGAGCCCGACGAGCAAGAAGAGACCGCCGCCGACGGTGACGAGCATGGCCATTCGGGCGGCGTACTGCGAAGAGTCGTCGGCGGTGTAGTGACCGATCAGGACGAACGAACAGAGGCTCGTGAGCTCCCAGAAGAGGAAGATCGCGATCAGGTCGGCGGCGAGTGCAACGCCGACGATCGAGCCCATAAATGCGAGCAAAGCGGCGTAGTACCTGACGAGACCAGATTGGCCGTACATGTACGCGGGCGAGTAGGCAAAAACGAGCGCGCCGATCCCACAGGCGAGCAGCGCGAACAGCAGCGCCCAGCCGTCCACGTAGAACCGGAGCGCGATGTCGAGCGAGGGGACCCACTGGAGCGCGACGGTCCCCTCGGCTCCGTACTGGGTCGCGAGTAGGCCGAACGACGCCAGCGCGACGACGGATCCAGCGAACCCGGTCTCCTCGCCGAGGACGCGAAAGATAAGCGGCGTGAACGCTGCGACGACGAACGGGAGCGCGACCGCGGCGACAACCATCGCCTGGTCGGGAGACATTTAGTACGCCGAGGGTAGGGCGAGACCACCCTTAAACGATTACCTTTCGGATGGCAGAAACGTGTGGAATGCGGCGGGATCGGTCGCTCGCACGACGGGGACGCGACGGTCGTCCGCGAGTCCGACACGCTTATTCGCGAACGGCGACGAATCACGCACAGTGAGTACCGAGACGCCCGAACCGACCGAAACCGAAGCGTTCGAGCGGGTCTGCGAGACGCTCGTCGACCGGATCCTCGCCGGTGAGATCGAGCGCGACGAGGTCGAGAAAGCCAAGCTCGAGGCCTGTTCGGAACACTCAGCGCCCAAGGTGCCGAAGAACTCCGAGCTGCTGGATTATGCGCCCGAAGAGCACCGCGAGACTCTCGAGACGGTGCTTCGGCGCAAACCGGTTCGGACGGCCTCCGGCGTCTCGCCGGTCGCGATCATGACCTCGCCCGAGCGGTGTCCCCACGGGAAGTGTCTCTACTGTCCCGGCGGCCCCGACTCTGAGTTCTCGTCGTCACAGAGCTACACGGGCGAAGAGCCCGCCGCCGCCCGCGGCGTCCAGAACGATTACGACCCGTACGGGCAGGTGACGCTCCGGCTCGAGCAATTGCGCCAGATCGGCCACCCGGTCGACAAGGTCGAACTCATCCTGATGGGTGGGACGATGACCGCCCGCAGCCACGACTATCAGGAGTGGTTCGTCAAGCGCGCCCTCGAGGCGATGAACGACTTCGACGTCGACAAAGAGCCCGAGCCGGCCGAGGGAGTGAGCTTCGCGCAGGATCCCGACGAGTACGACTGGAAGTACCTCGAGGACGTTATCGCGGAAAACGAGACCGCGGACGTCCGCAACATCGGGACGACCTTCGAGACCAAGCCCGACTGGTGTGACCCTGAACAAATCGACCGGATGCTCGACCTCGGCGGGACGAAAGTCGAGGTCGGCGTCCAGACCACCTACGAGCGCATCAACCGCGAGATGCACCGCGGCCACGGCGTCCATGAGTCAATCGAGGCGAACCAGCGACTGCGGGATTCGGCGTTCAAGGTCGGCTTCCACATGATGCCGGGTCAGCCGGGCATGTCGGCGGAGATGTGTCTCGAGGACTTCCGGCGGCTCTTCGAGCAGGAGCAGTGGAAACCCGACTACCTGAAGATCTACCCGACGCTCGTTGTGCGGGGGACCGCGACCTACGACTGGTGGCATAAAGATGAGTACGAACCGCTGAGCAACGACGAGGCCGCCGAGTTGATTGCCGAGATCAAGGACATGATCCCCCGCTATACGCGGCTCCAGCGCGTCCAGCGTGACATCCCGGCGGACTTTATCGACGCCGGCGTCTGGAAGTCGAACCTACGCCAGCTCGCTCGTCAGCGGATGGACGAGCACGGCTGGTCGTGTGACTGCATCCGCTGTCGTGAGGCCGGCATGAACGACGAGGAGCCCGAGAACATCGAACTCGACGTGATGACCTACGACGCCTGCGGCGGCACCGAACACTTCATCTCGTTCGAGGACTTCGATCGGGACCTGCTCGTCGGCTTCTGCCGACTCCGGTTCCCGAACGATCCCGTCCGACCGGAACTCGAGAACGCGGCGCTGGTTCGCGAACTCCACGTCTACGGCTCAGAGGTCGCAGTCGGCGGTGAGGGTGAGACGGACCAGCATCAGCATCAGGGCTACGGCCGTCGCCTGATGGACCGCGCCGAGGACCTCGCCGCCGACGCCGGCTACGACAAGCTGAGCGTCATTTCGGGAATCGGCGCTCGAGAGTATTACCGGACCAAGCTCGGGTACCACCAGGACGGTCCCTACGTCAGCAAGCGGCTGTGAGCGCGCCGTCGGCGTGCGTTGTTCGATCGGTCACCCTCTTAGCGGCGGTTCTTCTGCCCCGTTCGGCGGACGGCGAGTAATATTCTGGCACAATTGCAAAAATTTATATCATTGGCAACGGTAATTCCGTGTGCCGACGAACGTCGGCACCGTTGTCACGTTCCCCACCACGACAGCGGCAGACCGCACCACCGCTCGAGCGCGCCGATTCCCGCTCGCCCGTTCCCCTGGGGCGATCACGGTGCGCTCGGTGCCGGACCCCTTTTGCGAGCCGATCGCCGTCGCGATAGCGATAGGTCCGTGTTTATCTGGACTCGGATTCGGTAGTCGATGCGGCATGACGGTTCTCACTGACCGGCGGCTCGACTTCGGTAGCCGCCGACGAGTTCGTACGCAAGAAGCGCGACAAACAGTCCGAGGATGAGCACCTTGACGATCAGTCGCTCGCGGCCGGTACCGGTGACAGTGATCGAACTCAGCAGAACGGTACTGTCGCGAACGAGCCGTTCGCGTCAGTCGATCGTGACCTCAAGCTCGAGCAGTCCGAGGTGGGAGGGCGCGCGGCCGCCGTTCGTGCGGAACTCTTGGGGTGTCGAGCCGATAACCTCGTAGAACTCGGCCTGGTCGTTCGGCACCAGAACGTTGCCGTCGTCGCGTTTGAGAAACGCGGGCGCGTTCGTTCCCTCGATGAACTCGAGTTGGTCTTCCCACTCCTCGTCGGCGTAGATGAAGGTGCCAAAGGAGAACCGGCCCGCGGCGAGCGCATCGTGCTTTTTGAGGAACGCTCCTGCCTCTTCGGCGTTGAACTCCTCGTCGCTCACCCAGGCGACGGCCGCGATGCCCTCGGCCTGAAGGAGGTAGAAGTCCCAGGACAGCGTCGCGTCGAACACCGCCCAGGTACTGCGCGGGCCGATGGTGTTGACCTCGGCGCTAAAGGTGGGGACGACCGCCGATCCCTCTTGCTCCGGGACGAAAGCCACGTCGTAGCCCGGGACGCGGATCCCCCGATCGTGGTAGACGACGCCGTCGAGGTCGATATCGGCGTCGATCCGGTCCACGATGCTTCGGACGGTCGCCCCGCCCTCGTCCCGGAGGTGCTCGAGGAAGTCCGGGAACTTCGTGACGTCCGTCCACGTCGGTCCATCACCGGCGCTCATGCGTCTCGATCACCCCGCTCTCGAGTGGGTCCACCGACAACGTCGTGCATGTGTGACGGTGGGTGCCGACGCGGATTAGGCCTTCCGACTCGGCCGACGGGCTGGAGTGCTTGCCATCGTCTCCCAGCGCGGAGACGGCGGTGGCGGCGGAGCGACACGCCTTTTTGACCGGACCGGCCAGTTCCGGTATGGATCCAAAGCGGGAACTCACCAGCGTCGACCTCGCCGCCCTCGTCGGGGAACTCGGGGCCTACGAGGGGGCGAAAGTCGACAAAGCCTACCTCTACGGCGACGATCTCGTCCGGCTCAAGATGCGGGACTTCGACCGGGGACGCATCGAACTTGTTCTCGAGGTCGGCGAGATCAAGCGAGCGCACACGGTCGCCCCCGAGCGAGTCCCGGACGCTCCCGGCCGGCCGCCGCAGTTCGCGATGATGCTTCGCAACCGGCTCTCCGGCGCGGACTTCGCCGGCGTCTCCCAGTACGAGTTCGACCGCATCCTCGAGTTCGTTTTCGAACGCGAGGACGGGACGACCCGGATCATCGTCGAACTGTTCGGTCAGGGCAACGTCGCCGTCACCGACGGCGAGTACGAGGTAATCGACTGCCTTGAGACCGTCCGGTTGAAGTCCAGAACGGTCGTTCCGGGGTCGCGTTACGAGTTCCCCGACACCCGGACGAATCCGCTTTCGATCTCCCGCGAGGCGTTCGACCGCGAGATGGACGATTCCGACACCGACGTCGTCCGAACGTTGGCGACACAGCTCAACTTCGGTGGCCTCTACGCCGAGGAGCTGTGTACCCGCGCCGGCGTCGAGAAGGGCCTAGATATCGCCGACGCCGACGAGTCTGTCTACGATCGCATCTACGAGGCCATCGAACGGCTCGCACTCGACATCCGGAACGGGAACTTCGAGCCGCGGCTTTACTTCGAGCGCGACGATTCGGACGGCAACGAGAGCGAGTCAAGCGACGGGGCAGACGGGGCCGACGCCGGAGAGGGCCGCGTCGTCGACGTGACCCCGTTCCCGCTCGAGGAACACGCCGACTTCGACGGCGAGCCCTACGACGCCTTCCTGGCCGCGCTGGACGACTACTTCTTTCGACTGGAACTCGAGGACGAGGAAGAAGTCGACCCCGCGGAGCAGCGACCCGACTTCGAGTCGGAGATCGCCAAACACGAGCGCATCATCGAGCAACAGCAGGGGGCGATCGAGGGATTCGAGCAGGAGGCCGACTCGTTGCGCGAGCAGGCCGAGTCGCTGTACGCCGAGTACGGGCTAGTCGACGAGATCATCTCGACGATTCAGGGGGCCCGCGAGGAGGACCGCTCCTGGGACGAGATCGAGGAGCGCTTCGAAGAGGGTGCCGACCGGGGGATCGAGGCCGCCCAGGCGGTCGTCGACGTCGACGGCAGCGAGGGGACGGTCACCGTCGAGATCGACGGCGAACGGATCGATCTCGTCGCCCGGCAGGGCGTCGAGCAGAACGCCGACCGGCTCTACACCGAGGCCAAGCGCGTCGAAGAGAAGAAAGAGGGCGCACTGGCGGCAATCGAGGACACTCGCGAGGACTTAGCGGACGCCAAGCGCCGCCGCGACGAGTGGGAAGCCGGCGACAACGAGTCGGCTGACGACGAGGGTGACGAGGAAGAGACGCAGCGCGACTGGCTCGCCGACCCCTCGATCCCCATCCGCGAGAACGAGCCCTGGTTCGACCGCTTCCGCTGGTTCCACACCAGCGACGGCTACCTCGTGATCGGCGGACGCAACGCCGACCAGAACGAGGAACTGGTCAAGAAATACCTCGAGCCTGGCGACAAAGTCCTCCACACGCAGGCCCACGGCGGCCCCGTCACCGTGTTGAAGGCGACCGATCCCAGCGAGGCCTCCTCGAGCGACATCGAACTCCCCGACTCGAGCATCGAGGAGGCCGCCCAGTTCGCCGTCTCCTACTCGTCGGTCTGGAAGGACGGCCGCTACGCGGGCGACGTCTACGCTGTCGACTCGGACCAGGTCACGAAGACCCCCGAGAGCGGCGAGTACTTGGAGAAGGGCGGGTTCGCAATCCGGGGCGACCGGACCTACTACCGCGATACGCCAGTCGGCGCGGCCGTCGGCATCCAGTGTGAGCCGTACACGCGGGTGATCGGCGGCCCGCCGTCGGCCATCGAAGACCGCGCCGAGACGACGATCGCACTCGAGCCGGGCCGGTACGCCCAGGCCGACGCGGCCAAGCGGCTCTACCGACAGTTCCGCGAACGGTTCGCAGACGAGACATTCGTCCGCAAAATCGCCAGCCCAGACCGGATCCAGCACTTCATGCCGCCGGGCGGGAGCCGAATCAAAGGGGACTGAGGCGACCCGGTCCGGCGGTTCCGACACGCCATATCCGGGCCAACGCCCAACCCTCGGGAGCGGTCTAGAGGCCCCGATGTCACTATTCGCGACACTCGCGCCGGCCGCGCTCGGCGTCCCGTCGACGGGGCCGGGCATCGTCGCCGCGGTCATCGTCGTCGCACTCGCTCTCATCATCGGCTTCATCGCGTTCCTGGCGTTTAGCCCCGGCACGCAACCGGCTCCGGTAGAAGGGACCAAGCCGTTCTCGAGCGAACCGACTGAGACGGACGAGACGGAGTCGGAACGCGAACCGA
This sequence comes from Natrinema sp. 74, assembly GCF_046097095.1. Taxonomy (NCBI): domain Archaea; kingdom Methanobacteriati; phylum Methanobacteriota; class Halobacteria; order Halobacteriales; family Natrialbaceae; genus Natrinema; species Natrinema sp. 74. The sequence continues at coordinate 96,146 of NZ_CP175698.1, read as the reverse complement.
CCGAGACGGACACCGGATCCGAAAGCGAGGCCCGATCCGGATCGCGATCCGAAACGGGGTAAGCCGGCCCACTGCGGTCACCACGAGTCTTACGAGCGGCCGCTCCGCCCTCGAGCGGAGGCTGCACTCGCCGGCCCCACGACTACGCGGTCGACCGTGGACGCGACGACTATGGCAGACATCGATACAGACACCGACTCGGAACCGGAACTCGGCACTGCGACCATCGTCTACGAGACGCCCGGCGAGAACGACGAGCGCGTTACCGTCGATAACGATCGACTCGCGTATTTTCAGGACCACTGGCTGTTTGCCTACGGGACCGACGACGACGGTAACGACGTCGTTCGACGGGTCCCGAAAGAGCGCGTCCACTACGTCGAACGGTCCGTCGAAGCGATCGAGGAGACGTTCGAGTCCGGCCTCGAGAAGGCGAAAGACAAGCTCGACGATATCCGGGGGTGACCGGGATGGAGTATCGTCACAACGGCGGCCCCCATTTGCACGAGCGCCGCGTCCTCACTCCGATTCCTCGGCCTCTACGGACTCGCCCGGCCACCCGCTCGAGAGACCGGGCGAGTCGTCCCGATTGCCGAACGGCACGGACTGGCCGTCCTCGAGCGCGTCGAGACATTGTTCGACGGTATACGTCCGGTCGCCGTCCGTGCAGGGCGCGACGCACTCGAGGTCGTCGTCCTCGTAGACGGCGACACAGACGACCGGGACCCGAATCTCCTCCGCCGTTGCGCCGCGACCGAACCTCGAGGCCGTCTCGCGGCGTTCGAACGCCGGGCGAAGGGTGTACCCCTCGCGGTCGGCCCAGGACTGGAACGCGTCGACCGTGACCGAAACCGACCGGCCGGAGTCGCTGAGGGACTCGATCGCGGGACACACCGACCCCCACGTTTTGATTCGCACGTCGGTATGGCCGTCCCGCTGCTCGAGACGGCGCGATCGCGCGACGGTCTCGCCGAGGGTATCGACCACGTCCGGTGACGCGCACTGTCGAAGAAAGACTTCTACCCGGACCGTTTGCGGTGAGTCGGTGGCTGAGTCCGTCATTGTACGTAGCGGACGGATGCGTCTCCGCGCGCAACCGTACTCGTCGCGGCCACTCTCACTCTCATAAAACTAGCACCGTGTAAGCGGTCTCGACTCTCGCTCAAGCGGGACGGTCGTCTCGCTTCGGGCGCGGGAATCGAGTGCTGTTAGCCGACCGCGTGTCGCGGCCGGCTCCGAATGCGGTCCGTCACTCGTCGGCGGGGGTCGTGTCCGGACCACTCCGTCGGCGAGAGCCCGCCGATGCGTCGGTATCGCCGCCGTCGTATCCCGTTGTGGTCGTACTGCGCTCGGCGGTGTCGTAGGAGGAGCCGAGCGCGATCAGGAACCCGACCATCGCGGTCACGAGGGCGACGCTTCCGATCGCGACGCTCCCGATTGCGGCCACCGTCCCTGAGAGGACTTCGCCGGCGGTCAACAGCGAAACCGCCGTCACGGCCGCGATCAGCGCGAGGAGCCTGCCCAACCGACCGGCGTCGAACCCGTGGAACGTCTTCTCACCGGTGGTGTCCAGCAACACCGGGATGATTCCGTTGTACGAGTCATCGGTTCGCGCGTTCCCAAGCGAGTGGATCGATTGCGTGATCCACGCGCCGGCCGTGAAATTGAGGAGCGCGACGAACGAGAGCAGGCCGATCTGCCCGTCGACGAACAGTCCTGTCAAGAGCGCACCCGCGAACGTAATCGCCATGATGGCGTGCGTCACCAGCGAACGGACGCCGAAGTCTTCGAAGCGGGTAGTATAGTTCTGTTCCATACCGTTAGTAGGGCAGGACCGGTAATCCGCATCGTCCCTAACTATGTTGCGCGTGAGCTATTGGCAGACGTTTACTCCCCGCTGACGGTCGTCTCGATCGCCGCGGATCGCGTTCCGCGACGGTGAGACGGTCGGCCGACTGGTCGCCGCTACCGATCGCAGTCCACTTACCGCCGCCCCGCGAACCGCCGGCCATGCAGATCAAAGACCGGGAGCAGGTCGAGGGCGGCCGCGAACGGGTGACCGTCGTCCCCGAGAGCGTCGACGACCTCTGGCACCTGCAGTACGTCCTCGAGCCCGGCGACCGCGTCGCGGGCGATACGACCCGGCGGATCCAGCGCAACGACGACCAGATGCGCGACACCGGCGGCGAGCGCGAGCACATGTGGGTCGCGATCGCCGTCGACGATATCGAGTTTCACAAGTTCGCCAACCGGCTGCGAGTCGGCGGCGAGATCGTCGCCTGCTCGCGCGAGGATCAACTCGACTTTCACCACACGTTAAACGTCGAGGCCCGCGACGAGATCTCGATCGAGAAGCGGTTCAAGCCCGATCAGGAGGCCCGCCTCGAGGAGGCCGAAGAAGCGACAGAGAACCCGGACGTGGCGATCGCGACGGTCGAGGAAGGGGAAGCCCACGTCCACACGGTCGCTCAGTACGGCACCGAGGAGCGGGCGACGATCACCGGCCCGACGGGCAAGGGCGAGTACGCCCGCGAGCGATCGGAACTGTTCTCGGAACTCGGCGACGTGCTCAAACGCCTCGAGGTCGATGCGATCATTCTCGCCGGCCCCGGATTCACGAAGCAAGACGCCTACAAACACCTCGAGCAGAACGAGCCCGAGGTCGCCGACCTGATCACGATGGTCGACACGGCGGCCGTCGGCGACCGTGGTGTCCACGAAGTGCTCAAACGCGGTGCCGTCGCGGACGTCCAAGAAGAGACGCGAATCGAGAGCGAGGCCGAGTACATCGACGAACTCACCCGCCGCATCGCCGAGGGTGCCAAGGCGGCCTACGGGCCCGAACAGGTCCAGCAGGCCGCCGAGTTCGGTGCGATCGAGCGGTTGCTCGTCCTCGACGACCGGCTCCGACAGGAGCGCGGTCCCGACGGCGAATGGGCGATCGACGTCGACGGGATCGTCCGTACGACCGAACAGAAAGGCGGCGAGGTGACGGTCTTCTCGAGCGAGTTTCCGCCCGGCCAGCAACTCGCCAATCTCGGCGGCATCGCGGCGCTGTTGCGATACCGCCTCGAGTGAGCCGCGAGCGCGGGTCAGTCGACCTCGACTCGTAGCTCGTCGCTGGCCTCGATGAGCTGGATCAGGACGGAGGCGAACACCGAGCCCGCGCTCCAGATCGCGGTCTCACCGTCTTCACCGCCGAGAACGCTTAGGAGGATGGTGGCGTCGTCTACGAGGACGATCCGTCCCGGTCGCTGATCGTCCGTTCGGTCTCCCGGCGGACTCACGACGCTGACGTCCTCGACGTCGGCGAGCCGGTCGCGGATCGCGTCCGTTCTGCTGACGACGATCACCGAGACGCCGGCCGCCGCGCGTTCCGCGAGAACCCGTTCGACCGAGTCCGAGACGAGTTCCGGGAGCCGTGTTCCGAAGACGATTCGCTCTTCGGCCTGCGAGAGAATGTCGACAGCGCGATCGTCGACGCGGTCGCGGCCGCGAACCGTCCAGATGTCTTCCCGCGTTTCCTCGCCCGCGGGTTCGTTTTTGACTGTTTCGACGTAGTCGAACGCCCGGTCCTGTTCACGCTCGAACCGGTCTCGAAGCGTCTCGCGCGCCTCGTCGACGCTGACCGGCCGGTACCGGATCGGGTTCGACTGCTGGACCTCGAGCAGGCCGTGCTCCTCGAGGCTCTCGGCGACGCTGTAAACCTGCGAGCGGGGCACGTCGGTGACGTCGGCGACGTCGCGGGCCGTCCCCGCGCCGAGGCGGTGGAGCGCGATGAACACCTTGGCCTCGTAGCTAGTGAGCCCGAGCCCCTCGAAGGCGTCGACGGCCGCGTTCTCGTCGTCGGTCACTCTTCGTCACCACCCTGCGAGGAGTCGTCGCCGGCCGTCGCCGGTGTGCCGCCGTCGCTGGCGGTCGGCGTAGGCTGGCCCAGCCCCGACGGATCGAAGGAAACGTCCGGGCCGAAGTACCGGGTCCACAGCACCAGCAGCGCCGGCAAGACGACGACGCTCGCGAAGAACGCGTACGTGATCGTCAGCGCGGTGATGATGCCGAACTGCTGGAGCGCCGGCAGGATCGCGAAGGCGAGGACGCCGAAGCCGCCAATAGTCGTCGCCGCGCTGCCCAGTAGCGCCCCGCCGGTGCCGGTCACCGTGGTCCGCAGCGCCGACCAGACGTTGCCCTGACGCTCTAACTCGAGCGAGTAGCGGTCGCTGATGTGGATGCTGTAGGCGACGCCGAGCCCGACGGTGAGGCTCGTGATCATCCCCGTGAGCACGTTAAAGGGCATGTCGATGAGGTACATCGTTCCCAAGATCCAGCTAACCGCGAACGCGACCGGTAGCAGGGTCACGACGCCCAACGTCGCGCTACTTCCCGTTAGCCGGTAGGCGAGTGTGAGGAAGAGGAAGACGGCCACGAGCGTGATCAGCAGGCTCTCGATGACCGTATCGAGCAGGTCCTGCTCGACGATGTGGCTGACAATCGGCTGTCCGGTTGCGATGGCGCTCCATTGGTCGCCGCTGCCGTCCTCGATCGTGCTCGCGATCGCGCGCATCTCCTCGGTCGTCTCGCTGTTCGAGACGTCACCCTTCACGGCGAGGACCAGTCGTGCGGAGTCATAGGAACCGTCCTCGGTCCGGTGGATCACCTGGCTCGCGGCCTCTCTGTTGACGTCGAACAACTGATCGTACAGCGCCGAGACGTTCTGTTCCGGAACGCCGTCGTCGTCGGTGTCGGCCGCGGTGAACGACTCGTTGAAGGACTCGTTTTGCGCGGCGACCGTCCGCATCGTCGACAGCGGGTCCTGTACGTCGGCCTCGCCAGTCGCGAGCGGGTAGGCGATACTGCTGTTCGTCGCCTCGGCCTGTGCGGTATCGATCCGCTCGAGTAACTCGGGGTTCGAGACGTTCCCGTCGATGAGGATCTGCGCCTGACTGTCCTCGCGTTGGAAATTCTCGTTGACGTACTCGAGGTTTTGCTTCATCGTGTATTCGCCGGGCTGGAAGGGCTCGGGAAGACTCTGCGTCCATTCGGGCGGGCTGTCGGCGATGAAGTCCTTCTGCTGGAAGCTGGTGTCGACCTGCGTCGCGCCGTACACGCCGCCTGCCGAGAGGAGCAGTGCGCCGATGAGGACGACGATCGGGGCCTTCCGGGCGGCGACCGAACCGACCGCGAGCACGTCGCTAAAGCGACCGTCGCCGGTCCCGAACGCGCGCTTCTGCCGATCGAAGCCGTGGGACTCGAGGAACTCGTCGACCTCGATCTTGGCGGCGGGGATCAACGCGCCGAAGACGATCAGCGCGGCGACGATGCCGACGGAGCTGACGATCCCGAACTGTCGAATCGGGCCGATCGGGCTAACGAGGTTCGAGAGGAAGCCGATGACGGTCGTGGCCGTCACCCAGACGAGTGCGACGCCGACGCCGGCGAGCGCGGTCGTCATCGAGCCGCGGACGCTGTCGGTCGTTCCGTCTTCCTCGCGCTGTTCGCGGTGGCGCATGAAGACGTGGATCGCGTAGTCGATCGAGAGTCCGATCAACAAGACCGGGACCGCGACGAACATCTGATTGAACGCGATCCCTGCCCACCCCATGAAGCCGAACGTCCAGACGAGGACGGCGACGATGCCGACGACCCCGAGGACGATGTCGAGCAGATCGCGGTAGGCGACGATCAGCGCGACGATAACGAACAACAGCGCGAGCGGGCCGACGATAGCGAGGCTGTCGCCCATCGACCGCTGGATCTCGTCGGTGATGACGCCGCCGCCGAAGACGAGATACTCCTGATCCTGATCGTTCGCGAGCTCCTCGATGGCGAGTTGGCTCTCGACGATGGTGTCGCTGACGGCCCCGCCCATCCCACCCATCCCGTCGGTGGTGGTCGATTGGACGATCGACGTCATCCGCGCATCGGCCGTCGTATTGCCGGGTTCGTACGAGGATGGCATCAGCGCGATCGCGAAGTTATCGTCGGAGCTGTTCCCCGACAACGTCTGCGTGAGCGTTCGCTCGTACTCCGTTGTGTTCAAGTTCTCGAGTGCGGCGATCTGGTCCTTGAGCGGCGGTCGCTCCGCGCTCTGCAGTGCCGCGTACTCTGACTCGAGGACACCGTACGTTCCGGCCCTGTACACGCCCTGTAGCTGCGAGGAGAGTTCCTGATACTCTGGCTCCGCTCGGGGGTTGTCGGACTGCGAGCGAATCTCGTATCGCTGTGATTCGATCGTTCGCGCTTGCTGGACCGCCGTGCGGTACTGTGCGGTCTGGTTGGCGGTGAGGTCGGCCGTCGCGTTCTCGACGACCGCGTCGAACCGAGCCTCGAGCGCGGCCGAGCGCTGTCGGTATTCGGACTCGCTCACCGAGCCGTTGTCGGAGGACGCGTTTAACTGCGCGTACCGGCGCTGGAGCCCGACCGTCCGATTGAGGCCGTCGCTGAGATCCGATCGAGTTTCGTTCAGTTCGGCGGCCTGTTCGCTTCTAATCGCCGAAATCGCGATGATATTTTCGACGCCGGTGATCGACTGGTTCTCGACCAACGTCGAATTGATCGTCTCGTTCGCTCGTAGCTCCTGTTGGAACTCGAGCGAGGAAATCAGCGATTCCTTCGTGAGCACGTTGTCGCCGCGCGTGATCAGCTGTACGCTGGTCGTGTTCTCCTGTTGTTCGCTCGTGAAGTTCCCGTTGATTCGGTCCAAGGCCTTCGCTTCCGACGATTCGCTCTCGAACTGGGAGAGCGAAGAGTCGTTATCGACGTTGGGCATTCCGGCCCCGACGACCACCGTCGAGAGCAGAAGAACGACGAGAACGATTCGCGTGTGCGTCGTGATTCCGTCGGCGAGTCGGTCCGGAATACTCATCCGATCACCTCACGGATAGCTGGAGAGGATTCGCTCGAAACCATTCTGTTGTTACGATCCTACAAACTCGGTGGTATAAACGTGTTCGGTATTTATGTCGAACCATCGAAACTACGAGATAGGCGTACTGACGGCTCGAGAGGTAGATTTCGGTCCTCGAGCGCTCGGATGTTCGTCGAAACCGAACCGCGGCGTCGGCAGGACTTGACCAGGTCGCGACTCAGGACGCTATTCGATCGAAACGGTCTGGAGGTCCGCGGCGAATCGAACGTCGCCGTCGTAGTGGGCCCCGATCGACTCGAGCATCTCGTCGTGGCGGCCCTCAGTGTGGGGATAGAGGTGGGTGAGGTAGACCCGGCCGATCTCTCGGCCGGCGAGTTCACGACCGAGCGCGTCGGGCGTCGGGTGGTTCGAGACATCGACGTCGTCGGGGAACGAACAGTCGTGAGCGAGAATCGCCGAGCCCTCGGCGAAGTTCGCCAGCCCCGCGAAGGCCTCACTGTCGCCACTGAAGGTAAAGCGATCGTCGAAGCGGTAGGCCAGACAGGGTACCGAGTGACGGGTCTCGTACGCCGAGACGTCAAACCCCGCGACGGAGAATTCGCCGGGGACCACCTCCCGGACCTGCAGTTCGAGTTTCTCTCGCATGTACTCGTAGACATCGAGCAGGTCGTCGACCAGCGCCTTGGTCCCTTGCGGACCGACGATCTCGAGGTGGTCTTCGCCAGCGAGCCACCGGGCCTTCATGAGCGGAAGTAGATCGGCCACGTGATCGAGGTGGTGGTGAGTCAGGAGGACCGTCGAGACGTGCTCGTATCCGACGCCGGACTGCTGAAGCCGCTGGAGTGCGCCGGCTCCGCAGTCGACCAGCAGCGTCCGTCCGCCGTCTCGGACGAGAATCCCCGCCTGAAACCGCTCTCCAGTGGGCATGGCGCTGCCCGTCCCCAGAAACGTCACTCGCATACGCAGATGTGGAACGCCCGCCCCGATAAGGATACCTCTCGTTTGCCGGGGAGCGGTCCGTCCATCCGTCGCCGGTCGCACCAACACCGACAGTCGGACGCACCCGCCTCGAGCGCCGTGTAGCGGCGGAAACTTTCAAGCAGGTGGACACTCCACCGTAGAGTATCGTTTCGATGGCATCGCATCTAATCGCTCTCGGGGGAGTCCGCCACCGGCACGGCGGCGTCGATCCGGCCGCCGTGACTCCGATAGGTCTCCGTCCAACTGGCCGCCGGTGACCGCATGCTCGGCTGCCTCGAGGACTCGTTCCCGCCGGCGGTCACGAAGACGACGCTATACCGCATCGCCGGCTGGCTGCTGCGGGCGTACGTCGCCGGATTGGCGATTCTCGGCGTCTACAGTCTCCTGTGGGTGCTTGAGATCGCCGGCGTGTTCCCCAGTCGCTGGCTGTCGACGGCCTGGATCGGAATCGCCGCGATGGGGTCGATCTTCCTCGTCCTGTCGTTCCCACTTTACTACGCCGCTCGATCGACCGAACGGTGAGCGCTCGCGTTCGGGAGACGGCGAGTACGTCCCGTAATCTCGGTCACACGTGTCGGAAGGCTTTCGGCGTCGGCTCCCGTTTCGCTATAGCGAATCGTATGGCGCGGAGCTTCATCGCCGAACTGCTCATCTCCCATCCCGACCTTCCGTTAGCCCCGACCATTCGAGCGGTTCCGAGCGTGACGATCGAAGTGGAAGCGCAGCCGCTGACGGCGACGACCGACGAGGACAGGCCGACGATCTTTTTCACCCTGATGGACGCGGCCGAGCGCTGCGACCGGGACTTCGAATCGGCACTGTCTCGCGATCGCACGGTAGACGACTGGACAGTCGTCCTCGAGCTGGCGGACTGTCGAACCTACAAGATTCGGCTCGGCCAGAACGCGAAAGTCACGTCGCCGAAGATAACGGGGCTCGGCGTCCGAATTCTCTCGATTCGAAACGCCGCGGATGACTGGCGACTCCGACTGCAAGCGCCGGACAAGGAGAGCCTCGGTGCGTACTGGCGGTACTGCCGCGACGAGGACATCCAGTTCACCCTCGAGAAGCTGTACAGCAGTCGGGCGCAAGCGCGACCCGCCGAGGATCGTCGCATCGAGGCGCGGCTCACCGATCGCCAGCGAGAAGTCGCCCGCACCGCGACTCGAATGGGGTACTACGAGTCCGACGGCGCGAGCGCCAAAGCGGTCGCCACCGAACTCGACATTTCGCGCTCGACGCTGTCGACGCATCTCCGCCGGATCGCGGCGAAACTCTTCCGAGAGACGTTCGGAGAGTGATGCGGTAACCGGTATCGCCGCCGATGAAACGCCACACCCGATATAAACGGCCGAAGAATACGACGGTAGACTTGAGGGCGTCCCGGCGGACGACCCACTGATGGAAGACGTGACCGCCTCAGTTACCGGTTCACCGCCTGCGATGAAACCGAGTCTCGAGGTCGTCGAACGCGTCGCCGAACTCGAGGACACGGACCCGGCGGCGCTAACGCCGCCGCTGTACACCGCCGTCGATCCGGACGCGCTCGATTCGCTCTGTCACCGACCGACCGTCGGAACGCAGCGGTCGGCGGGGCGAGTGTCGTTTACGTACTGTGGATACGAGGTCACCGTCAGCGGCGATGGCGACGTCTCCGTCTCGGAGCCGCGCTGAACGCCCAGCTTCCGCGAATCGGAATCCGCGCGACGGACATCGACCCTCCATCTCGTCTTTCGGGGTAACACGAGGATGGCGAACGGATCGGCGGATTTATCGCGCCACCGAACTGACCGGCGAGCAAACGCATGACGGTCGTTCTCGCCGGCATCGGCGCTGACAGCACCAATCTCGGCGCGCTGGCACCGCTGTACGACAACGGACGGTTCGAGTACGTGCCCATTCCCGAGAAGACCCGGGAAACGACCGAGGCCGAAACGCTCGGCTCGTGGGAGTTGCGGGCCGGCGACGGCGTTGCCGCGGAGCTGACGACGCGGATCACTCCCCAACCCGTTCACGACGGGACCGAAACCGTCACCGGCGACGCTCTCGCATCCTGGCCCCTCCATCGCGACCCGAACTTCGAGGCGCTGACCTACGGCGAACACCGAACGAGCGGCTACGTCTCACGGCTGTGCGCGCTCGAGCCGGGAGACATCGTCGGCTTCTACGCCGGCCTGCGTCGACCCGGCGGGGAACGCGCCCACCGCTATCTGATCGGCTACTTCACCGTCGACGACGTGGTCGTCGTCGGTCCCAAGACGCCTCCCGACGAGTTGGACGCGGTCCTCGCTTCACACCCGAACAACGCCCACGCAAAACGCGCCCGAGAGGGTGGGCTCTATCTCGAGAAGCAAGTCGTGATCGTCGACGGTCGCGAACCCGGCGGGCTGTTCGAGCGCGATCCGATTCGGCTCAGCGATTACTACGTCAAGGCGGGCAACGAGCGGCCGCAGTACTACTTGCGCGACGAGATTCGGTCGGCGTGGAACGTTCGGGCCGGCGGTGCGAACATGATGTTTAAACCGGCCTACCGCTGTGACCTCTCGGACGCCGAGTTTCGGGACTCGGTCGGCGTTCCGGGCGAGCGATCAGCGGACGATGCGTGCGTTCTGTGACCGTTAGTCGTCTACCCGCTCGAGGCAGTCAATGATCGGCTCGAGGTCGTCGAAGTTAGGGCCGGGTGTGACTTCGGCTTCGGATTCGTCGTAGTCAACGACGCCGTGCTCGGCGAGTCGGGGGAGGTGATTGTGGTGTAACGCGATCGCGGCTGTGCGCGTCCCGGCGGCATCATCGAGATCGGTTTCGCGATCGGCCGCCGTGAGATAGCGACTCAGGTCGTGCGCGGTCGTTCGGTCGACCGTTCGAAGACGAGCGAGCACTGTTCGCCGCGTCTCGCTCGCGAGGAGGGACGCGATCGTCTCGAACTCGAGAGTCTCCAACCGGTGCCGTGACATGTCCCTTCGTCGATCGCCGACCGACACGGACATTACGCCTAACTAGTTGGGCGATCCCGTCCGCCGCGTTCGATCGCTACCTCGCCCGGCAACCGAAGCCACCCCCGTCAGTTATCGGCGTTTCGGCCCGAAAGTTGATACGTTCCGAATTCGAGCGTCAAGTTAGTAACCACTATGGTCGACAGATCGGTGATCAGGCGATCACCGGCCGCCGTCGCCGCGAGCTACGCGGTGATCGGAATGGTCTGGGTCCTCGGGTCAGATGCGTTCGTCTACGCAGCTATCGAAACCCTGGGACTGGCCGTCTCCGTCGAAATTCTCAAAGGCTGTCTGTTCGTCGCCGGCACGTCGTTCGTCCTCTACGGGCTGCTGTCGTACGGCCAACAGGATATAGAGCGGACGAACGACCGGCTCGATCGGGCGCTCCAACAGACGAGCATCCTCCAGCGGATCATCCGTCATAACCTTCGTAACACGTGTAACATCATCCGCGGCAACGCCGAACTGCTCGCCGATAACGCCGCCGGTGACCGCGACAAGCGCGTCGAGACGATCACGCAGCAGACGGAACGGCTCGTGGAACTGAGCGAGAAGACCCATCTGCTTCGGGACGTCGTTCTCGACGACTCACACGTCGTCCAGCGGCTCGATCTCTCCCGGCTCCTCGAGCTCCGCGTCGAGGCGGCGCGAAACCGGTACCCGTCCGCGACGATACGCACCGACGTGCCCGATGCGATCGTCCGCGAAACCGACCCGCGCCTCGAGACGGCCGTCGACGAACTCCTCGAGAACGCGATCGAACACGACGACACGCCCGAGCCGGTCGTCGAAGTGACAATGGATGCAGAGCCGGACGGACCCGCGACGATCGGAGTTAGCGACACGGGACCGGGACTGCCCGACATCGAGCGCACCGTCTTCGAGAAGGGGATCGAAACGCCGCTGTCGCACTCGGAGGGCGTCGGGCTCTGGATCACACAGACGATCGTCGTCCAACTCGATGGATCGATTACGATCGAGGACAACGAGCCGCGAGGGACGACGGTCCGACTGACGGTCCCGTAGCCGAGTGCGATCCGGCGGTTCCGCTTCGAGCGGTTTCATATGTCGATACGTCAAAGGGAGTGTCAGTGACGGATTCCGACGATCCGACGCCGCGCCACGACCGCGTCGAACGACACGCGACGCCCGGGCCGCGTAACTCGCTGGCTCACTGGACGACCGCCCGCCGCCCCCTGCGGGTCGCGATCAACTACGTCGTTGTCTGGCTCGTCCGACTCTCGCCCAGCCTCCGGCTTAAGCGCTGGCTCCTCCGACGAATCGGCGTCACGGTCGGCGAGGGCGTCTCCTGGGGACTCGAGGCCACGCCGGACGTCTTCTGGCCCGACCTGATCACCGTGCGAGCGGACGCGATCGTCGGCTACGACGCGACGATCCTCTGCCACGAGTTCCTGCAAGACGAGTACCGGACCGGCGAGGTTGTCGTCGGCGAGCGGGCGATGATCGGCGCGGGCGCGATCGTCTTGCCCGGCGTCGAGATCGGCGAGAATGCTCGTATCGCGGCGAACTCGCTCGTCACTCGCGACGTTCCCCCCGAAACGACCGTCGCCGGCGTGCCGGCGGAACCGATGGGCGAAACGGCCGACGATCCGAACGATAGCGAGTCCAGCGACGACGGCGGAGACTGAGCACCGACGTAGGACGGCGACGCCATCGTGAAGAGAGCGTGGCCGACACGTCAAAGCGCCGCCGCTCGAGGGCGATCGAACCGACGAAAACCGAACCGACCACGAAACCGACTACAGCGACGACCAGGACTTCCGGGCGTCGTTCCAGGAGGTGATGTCGGCGATCCAGCGGGCGGCGATCATCTTCTTTAGGTTCTGGGCCGGGAAGCCGCCGAAGGTGTCGACGGGCAGCGAGATGCCAAAGGCGGGCTTGACGTCGTGGGCGACGGCCTTCTCGCCGACGGAGATGACGGTTCCTTTGTCCTCGTGCTCCCAGGTCTTCAGCGGCCGGTTCTCGATCGCACGGGCGATGTTCTCGCCGGCCACGTCCGCGGCCTGCCAGGCGGCCTGGGCCGTCGGCGGCGCGGGCTGGTCGCCCTGATCGATGATCGCGGAGTCACCGATCGCGAACACGCGCTCGTCGGAGGTCTGGAAGTTCGCCTCGGCGGTGAGCCGGTTGTGCTCGTTCTCGAGGTCGGTGCCGTCGAAGGCGTCCCGACCCGTGATGCCGCCGGTCCAGACGAGCACGTCGTGGTCGAGGGGCTCGCCCTCGTCGAACTCGATGTGATCCTCGGTGGCTTCGGTGATCGGGTCGTCCGTGTGGATGCGAACGCCGGCCTCCTCGAGGAGGTCGCGAAGCGCCTGCTGAATCTCGGGGTCGTTGCCGGGGAAGATCTCCTCGAGCGCCTCGACGAGGTGGATCTCGATGGGCGCGCGGTGGTTGTCGCGGAATTCGGCGATCTCGCCGGCGGTCTGGATGCCCGAGAGACCGGCACCACCGATGACGACCTGTGCGGGATCGCCGCGGGTCGCCTCCTGCCCAGCCTCGGTAACGGCCTCGTGGATCTCGAGAGCATCGTCTAAGCTCTTGAGCGTCAGCGAGTGCTCCTCGAGGCCGGGGATGCCGTAATAGGCGGTCTGGCTGCCCAGACCGACAAGGACGTAATCGTAGTCGACGTCGTCGCCCTCGGCGAGTTCGACGGTCTGATCGTCGGTATCGAGGTCGGTGACCTCGTCCCGGATGAACCGGGTCGAGGGGTCTGCGATCCGGTCGACCGGGAAGGTGATATCCGAGCGAACGTCCGGGTTCCGGATGACGCGGTGGGACTCGTGGAGCACGAGGTGATAGTCGACGTCGGCGATCCAGGTTAGCCGGGCGTTACCCCCCAGTTCCGACTGGAGTTTGGTGATCGCACCGGTACCGGCGTATCCAGCACCGAGCACGACGACGTTCTCAGTCATACGCCACAGTGAGAAACACTATGATACAAAGGTGTTGAAACGAGTATCTGTATGCTCGATGTTGTCATACCTCTATTTCCACTGCGTTCACAGCTCCCGGCGAGTCGACTCAACTCGCTCGTTCGTTCATACAGTCCACTAGAAGGCAGTTCCAGCGTTCCAACGACCCGCTTTTCGGGGGATGCCGGTGCCCAGTTACAGTAGACCGTCTCAGAGGATGCGCTTGCCGAACGCGCTCGCGGTCAGTTCCGCCGCCAGCGTCGCCGTTTCGTTTGCCTCGTCCAAAATCGGATTCACCTCGACCACGTCCATCGAACGAAGAAACTCAGCGGACTCGTTGCGCTTAGAGAGCGCCTCGAGCGCGGCGTGGGCCTCGCGGTACGTGACACCGCCGCGGACGGGGGTGCCGACACCAGGTGCTGCCTTGGGGTCGAGCCAGTCCAGATCGAGGCTGACGTGGACACCGTCGGTGCCGTCGGTCGCGACCGCGAGCGCGTCTTCGACGACCGCGGAGATTCCCCGTCGATCGATGTCGGACATGGTGAAGGCGGTCATATCGCTGTCGCGAATCAGTTCGCGTTCGCGCTCGTCGATGCTCCGGAGGCCGATGTAGGCGATCGACGACTCCCGAAGGCCCGGCGCGGGTGCCCACGACAGGTCGCCGAACGCACCGCGACCCAGGGCCGCGGCCAGGGGCATCCCGTGGACGTTGCCGCTGGGTGAGGTCGCCGGCGTGTTGCAGTCGGCGTGGGCGTCGAACCAGATTACACCGAGGTCGGCCTCGCGCGCCGAGCCGTTGAGCGATCCGATCGCGACCGAGTGGTCACCGCCCAGCACGAGCGGGAACTCCCCGTCGGCGAGCGTCGTCGCAACCCGATCGCTCACCCGAGTGCAGACGCCCTCGATCTCTCGGAGGAACTTCGCGCTGCCACCGATCGGCTGCTCGGCGTCCGGGTCACGCTCTTCCGCTCGCGGCATCGAGAGATCGCCGTCGTCGATCGGCTCGACGCCCGCTCGCTCGAGGCCGTCGGCCAGATCGGCGTATCGGATCGCCGACGGTCCCATATCGACGCCACGACGGTTCGCTCCGTAGTCCATCGGGGCACCGATGATTCTGACGGTCCGTCCCATACCCGAGGTACGCCGCCGACCCGTTTGGTCGTGGCGATCGGCCGCTCCGACGCGGCGATAGGTTTAGGGTTAGACGACTCTAAACCCGTCACAGAATGATGCTGAGCGACGTGATGGAAGACTACCTCAAAGCCATCTATCAGCTCCAGCGCGGGACCGACGATCGGATCAAGACCTCCGAGATCGCCGCCGAGCTGGACGTCACGTCGCCGACGGTCACCAGTATGCTCGACAAGCTCGAGGAGCGCGAACTCGTCGACCGCGAGAAGTACCGCGGGGTGACCCTGACCGACGAGGGCGAGACCGTCGCCCTCGAAATCGTTCGCCACCACCGGCTGCTCGAGGCCTACCTCACCGAACACTTAGACTACGACTGGTCGGAGGTCCACGCCGAGGCCGACCGGCTCGAACACCACATCAGCGAGAACTTCGAAGCCCGCGTCGCCGACGCTCTCAGCGAGCCGACGGTCGATCCCCACGGCTCGCCGATCCCCAGTGCCGACCTCGAGCCGCCGGAGCGACCCGCCGGCGAGGCCATCACCGAGTTCGAAGAGGGAACCGTCGTCACCGTCGCCGAGGTCGCCGACCGCGACCCCGAGGTGCTCTCCTATCTCGCCGAACACGGCGTCGAACCCGGCGTCGAACTCGAGATCCTCGAAATCGCTCCCTTCGGCATGGTGACGGCGCGCTCGAGCGAGGCCGACGAGCCGGTGTCGCTGCCCGAGTCCGTCGCCCACCACGTCCGGGTCGCCTCGCCCGCGGAAGCGAAACCGTAGCGGCGACCGAAACGTGAACCGCGGCTACGTTCCGACGAGTCGGTCGCCCACATACCCCGCCGATATCCAACGGACGCGAAGGGTTCTCGGGTGAACGACGCGAACCGCCGTCTCGTTCTCCCACCAAGCGACACATTCTCGAGGGAACGTCCGGCTCACCCGCCGGGTTTAAGGAACGCAACTACGAATATATCACTATGTCATCCATCGAACTCACCCCCAGCCAGAAGAAAATCCTTCGCGCACTGACGAATCTCCACAAGGAGTCCGAAGACGCCATCAAAGGCGAAGACATCGCCGAGCAGGTCGACCGTAATCCGGGAACAATTCGCAACCAGATGCAGAGTCTCAAAGCCCTTCAGCTGGTAGAGGGAGTACCGGGGCCGAAAGGCGGCTACAAACCCACGGCCTCCGCCTACGAGGCCCTCGAGATCCAGCAGATGGACGAGCCCGCGGCCGTGCCCATGCAACACGAGGGCGAACCCGTCGACGATACTATCATCGAAGAGATCGATCTCTCGAGCGTCCACCACCCCGAGCTCTGTCGCGCGGAGATCCATATTCAGGGCACCCTAAGCGACATCCACGAGGACGATGACGTCACCGTCGGCCCAACGCCGCTCTCGAAACTCGTTATCGAGGGCACCGTCGACGGCAAAGACGACACGAACAACATCCTCATCCTACGGATCGACGACATGACCGCACCGGCCGAAAAACCGGCTCACTGACGGCCGTCGCGCACTGCTCTCGGACGCTCTGCGCTCTGTTCTCGCTTTCGGCCGAAACACTCCTCGAGTCCGTCGCTTTTCGAACGTCGAACGCAGGTCTTACTCGGCCGCGTCGTCGCCCTCGGCGGCGTCGGCCGCCGCTGCCGGAATGACGTCGACGCTCGCGACCGCGTCGCCGTCGTCGACGGCCATCGCGATCACGCCCATCGTGTTCCGGCCGACGGTCGAGATCTCGTCGACTCGGGTGCGGACGATCTGCCCACGCTCGCTCATCAGTACGAGCTGGTCGTCCGCGGCGACCGCCTTGACGGCCGTTACCGGCCCGTTTCGATCGCCCGTCTTGATGTCGATCAGCCCCTTTCCGTACCGGGACTGCGTGCGGTATTCGGAGAGCAACGTTCGCTTCCCGTAGCCGTTCTCCGTAACCGTCAGCAGCGCACGGTCGTCGGCCTCGTCGGTCGCGACCAGCCCGGCGACCGCGTCGTCGCCCTCGAGTTTGATCCCGTTGACACCGCGGGCGTTGCGGCCCATCGGCCGGACCTCATCTTCGTCGAAGCGGATCGTCATGCCGCCCTCGGTCGCGACGACGAGATCCTGCGAGCCGTCGGTGACCTCGACGTCGACCAGTTCGTCGCCCTCCTCTAGGTCGGCGGCGATGATCCCCGTCGAGAGGATATTGTCGAACTCCTCGCCGGCGGTGCGCTTGACGTAGCCGTGGCGAGTGGCCATCGTCACGAACTCGTCGTCACCGAAGGCGTCGGTGTCGACGATGGCCGTGATGTCCTCGCCGGGCTCGAGATCGAGGATGTTGACCGCGGATTTGCCCCGTGCAGTGCGGCCCATCTCCGGGATCTCGTAGGTCTTGAGGCGGTAGACCTCGCCCTGATTCGTGAAACAGAGCAGGTAGTCGTGGGTGTTAGCGCGAAACACCGTCGCGACGCGGTCGTCTTCCTTGACGTCCGCGCCGATGATGCCCTTGCCGCCGCGACCCTGGGGATCGAACGCGTCGATCGGCATCCGCTTGACGTAGTCGTCCTCGGTCATGACGACGAACACCTCCTCCTCGGGGATGAGGTCCTCGTGGGTGACCGTCCCCTGATCCTCGATGATCGAGGTCCGGCGCTCGTCGTCGTACTCGGCTTTGATCTCGCGGAGTTCCTCCTTGATGACCGAGAGTAGCTCTTCTTCGCTCTCTAAGATCTCCGTGAGCCGCTCGATCTCGGCCTGGACCTCTTCGTACTCGTCTTCGATCTCGGCGGCTTCCATCGAGGTGAGGCTGCCGAGTTGCATCCGGACGATGTGATCTGCCTGATCCTGTGAGAAGTCGTAGGCCTCCCGTAGCGCTTCCTTTGCGGCCGACCGGTCCTCGCTGTCGCGGATCAGTTCGACGACGTCGTCGGCGTTCTCGACGGCCGTCAGCCGTCCCTCGAGGATGTGGGCCCGGTCTTCTGCCTCGGCGAGGTCGTACTCGCTGCGCCGCCGGACGACCTCGCGGCGATGAGAGACGTACTCCTCTAAGGTCTCCTTGAGCGAGAGTACTTGGGGCTGGCCGTCGACCAGCGCGAGGTTGATGACGCCGAAGGTGCGCTCTAAGTGATTCTCGAGCAGTTTGTTTTTGACGACCTCGGCGTTCGCGCCGCGTTTGAGTTCGATGACGATGCGGACGCCGTCGCGGTCGGACTCGTCGCGCAGATCTGAGATGCCTTCGATTTCGCCATCGTTGACGTCCTCGGCGATGCGTTCGACGAGGCGGGCCTTGTTGGCCTGGTAAGGGAGTTCGGTGATGACGATCCGCTCGCGGCTGTTTTTCCACGCTTCGACCTCGAACTCGGCGCGGACGCGGATGCGGCCGCGGCCGGTCTTGTACGCCGAGTAGATGGCGTCGCGACCGACGATGTTCGCGCCGGTGGGGAAATCGGGACCCTTGACGTGTTCCATCAGATCGTCGACGGTCGCGTCGGGATCGTCGATCAGTTCGATCGTCGCGTCGATCACCTCGCCGAGGTTGTGCGGCGGGATGTTCGTCGACATCCCGACCGCGATCCCCGAGGAGCCGTTCACCAGCAGGTTCGGGAACGCCGCGGGCAGCACGTCGGGTTCCTGCAGGCGGTCGTCGTAGTTCGAGGAGAAGTCGACCGTGTCCTTCTCGATGTCCTCGAGCAGTTCCTCGGAGATGGGGGACATCCGCGCCTCCGTGTACCGCTGTGCGGCGGCCGGATCGCCGTCCATCGAGCCGAAGTTCCCCTGCCCGTCTACGAGGGGATACCGCATCGAGAAGTCCTGGGCCATCCGGACCAGGGTGTCGTAGATCGCGCTGTCGCCGTGGGGGTGGTAGTCACCCATCGTCTCCCCGACGATCGAGGAGGACTTGCGGTGGCTACTCCCGGAGGAGACGCCCATTTCGTGCATCGCATAGAGGATGCGTCGGTGGACGGGCTTGAGCCCGTCTTCGACGCGCGGGAGCGCGCGCCCGGCGATGACACTCATTGCGTAGTCGATGTAGCTTTGCTCCATCTCGTCTTCGATACGGACGTTTTCGACCGATCTGGCCTCTACGTCCGTCGGATCTGGTACGTCTGAACTCATTCGTTCATTTCGTTTGGTAAGTTAGTTGTCGCGGTTCGGTTGACAAGCACTGCATCCGTGAGCGAGTTCGCGACGCGAACTCGCGAGCAGGCCGACGACTGACCCGCAGGGGAGGGAGGAGTGCTTTTGATCGAAATTTTGCCGAGGGCGCGGCAGAGCCACGTCCGCAGAGCAAAATTTCGTTAGATATCGATCCATTCGGCTTCGGGCGCGTGGTCCTTGATGAACTGCTTGCGGGGTTCGACGGCGTCGCCCATCAGGACGGAGAACATCTTATCCGCCGCGGCCGCATCCTCGATGGTGATCTGTTTCAAGATGCGGTTGTCGGGGTTCATCGTCGTCTCCCAGAGCTGTTCGGGGTTCATCTCGCCTAAGCCCTTGAATCGCTGGACCTGCGTCGGGTTCCCGTCGCAGGTCTCCCGGACGATCTCGTCGCGCTCGGCGTCGGTCATCGCGTCGTAGGTCTCGCCGCGATAGCGGATGCGATAGAGCGGGGGCTGGGTCGCGTAGACGTAGCCGCCCTCGAGCAGCGGGCGCATGTGGCGGTAGAAGAACGTCAACAGCAGCGTCCGGATGTGCGCGCCGTCGACGTCGGCGTCGGTCGCCATGATGATCTTCTTGTAGCGGACGTCGTCGACGTCGAACTCGTCGCCGATCCCCGCGCCGATGGCGGTGATCATGTTCCGGATCTCGTCGTTCTCCAAGATGCGATCGAGCCGGTGTTTCTCGACGTTGAGGATCTTCCCCTTGATCGGGAGGACGGCCTGGAACTCGGGATTGCGGGCCTGTTTGGCGCTGCCGCCTGCAGAGTCACCCTCCGCGATGAACAGTTCGGCTTTCTCGGGGTCTTTGGTCTGGCAGTCGGCCAGTTTCCCGGGGAGCGAGGTCGACTCGAGGGCGGACTTCCGGCGGGTGAGTTCCTCGGCTTTCTGGGCGGCCATGCGGGCCTTCGCGGCCTCGACGGCCTTCATCACGATCGCCTGCGCGGTATCTGGGTGTTCCTCGAAGTACGTTCCGAGCCCCTCGTGCATGGCGCTCTCGACGATGCCTCGTACTTCGGAGTTGCCGAGTTTCGTCTTCGTCTGGCCCTCGAACTGCGGGTCGGGGTGTTTGACAGAGATGACTGCCGTCAGCCCCTCACGGATGTCCTCGCCCTTGAGGTTGTCCTCGAGGTCCGAGAGCAGGTCGTTTTCGTTGGCGTAGTCGTTGACCGTCCGAGTGAGTGCGGTCTTGAACCCGGTGAGATGGGTCCCGCCCTCGCGGGTGTTGATGTTGTTCGCGAAGGCGTGGATCGAGCCCTGCAGTTCCTCGGTGGCCTGCATTGCGACCTCGACCTGGATGTTTTGCTCTTCGTCCTCGAAGTAGATCACCTCCTCGTGCATTGCCGAGCGCGTCTCGTTGAGATACGTGACGAACTCGCGGATGCCGCCTTCGTACGCGTAGGTGTCGGTGACGGGACCCTCCTCGTCGCCCGCGTCCTGGCGCTCGTCGCGGAGCGTGATGCGGACGCCGGAGTTGAGGAAGGCCAGTTCGCGGAGCCGGTTCGCGAGCGTCGAGAACGAGAACTCGCCGGTCTCGAAGATGCCGGTGTCGGGCCAGAACCTGACCTCGGTGCCCGTCTCCTCGTCGGGCTCCATGTCGCGGACCCGCTCCATGTCGCCGACAGGTTCGCCCCCCTCGAAGGCGTGGCGGAAGACGCCGTCGTCGCGTTTGACCTCCGCCTCGAGCCGCTCGGAGAGGGCGTTGACGACGGAGACGCCGACGCCGTGGAGGCCGCCGGAGACCTGATACGACTTGTTGTCGAACTTGCCGCCGGCGTGGAGGACCGTGAGGATGACCTCGAGCGCGGGGCGGTCGTACTCCTCGTGTGTATCGACGGGGATGCCACGGCCGTCGTCCGCGACGGTGATCGACCCGTCGTCGTTGATCGAGACGGTGATCTCGTCACAGTAGCCAGCCAGTGCCTCGTCGATCGAGTTGTCCACCACTTCGTAGACCAGATGGTGGAGACCTCGAGAATCGGTAGAGCCGATGTACATCGCCGGCCGCTTTCGCACAGCCTCCAGGCCCTCGAGGACCTGAATTTGTCCGGCGCCGTACTCGCTTTCCTGGGACATGTAAAACCTGCTTTCGGCTAGCAGTCCACCACTAATAAAAGTCACGTGTACGCGCGCGAGCGCGAGCTGACTCGGTCCAGACCGAGTTGCTGGATCGCAGAGACGACCCGCGTTTACAAGAGGTCGTCGAACGACTCGTGGCCCTGAATCTCGACGCCTTCCCCTGTGACCTCGGCGAGAAAGACGCCGTTACCGGAGCCGGTGTCGCGCTCGACGGCGCTCTTGACCGCGCGGGCCGCCGCCGACCGCGCGTCGGACAGCGTGAGACCCTCCTCGTACTCGTTCTCGAGGACGCCGTAGGCGAGTTGCATCCCGGAGCCGGTGACGGTGTAGTCGTCCGCCATGACGCCGCCGGCGGGGTCGATGCTGTAGACGTGGCTTCCTTCCTCGTCAACGCCGCCGAGAATCGGGTTGATCGCCCGGAACGGACCGCCGCGGGCGAAGTTGCCGGCAAGCGTCGCGAGCGCGTCAATGTTCATGGTCTCGTCGCGTCGAGACTCGTAGAGGTTGACCTCGGCGCGCAGCGTCTGGATGAACGACTGTGCGCCGCCGACCGAGCCGACGAGCGTGAGCGCGCCGGTGGGGTGGATCTGCTCGACCTTCTGGACGTTCTTGTTCGAGACGAACCGCCCGCCGAGGCTGGCGCGCATGTCCGTCGCGATGACGACGCCCTCGTCGGTCGTGATACCGACGGTGGTCGTCCCGGTCTTGTTCACGGTATCGTCGTGTTCGCCGGCGTGCTGGCCGTTGTCGGGAAGCGAGCCCAACTCAGGCTCGTACGGCGACGGGCCGCCGTCGCCCTGCGGGGCCGACGGGTTCCAGTTACTCATCGGTCTCCTCCGCGTCGAGGTCGCCGATGATCGACTCGAGGCGGTCCTCGTCGACCGAACGGAACGACTCGTCGTCGGTCGTGATCGTCGCGACGTCGATGTCTTCGGCGGCGACGACGCCGTCTTCGGGCTCGCTGAGCGCGCGGACGGCGAGTTCGATCCCGCCGTCGATATCGAGGTCCTCGCGGTAGTGCTCCTCGAGGTACCCCTGGATGGTGTCGCGGTCGCCGCCGACGGCGGCCGCCTGCCACTCGTAGTCCGTCCCCGAGGGGTCGGTCTCGAAGAGACGGGGTTCGCCGTTCTCGACGCCACCGACGAGGAGGGCGACGCCGAACGGGCGTGCGCCGCCGGTCTGGGTGTACTCCTGAATGTGATCGGTGACCGAACGCGTCAGCGTCTCGACGCCAATCTCCTGGCCGTAGCGGAGCTGCTCGCCCTGTGCACGACGGCGGGCGAGATCGATTAGCTGGCGCGCGTCGGCGACGTGGCCGGCACTGGCGATGCCGACGTGATCGTCGGCTTTGTGAATCTTCTCGACGCTCGAGCGCTCCATGAGCGGCGAACTGACCTGCCGATTCGCGGCGAGAACGACGCCGTCGGGCGTGCGGAGACCGACGCTCGCGGTTCCGCGCTTGACGGCCTCGCGGGCGTACTCGACCTGATAGAGGCGTCCGTCCGGGGAGAAGATGGTGATCCCCCGGTCGTAGGCCTGCTGTTGGGATTGTCCTTGCATTGATTTCAGCCTTCACCTCGGGTAAGGGATAGAAATATATAGGCCTTCTTCTGAAGGCAACGTCGTCGGACAGTCTCGGCGTGTCGCTGCTGGTAGTGAAACGCCGTCTGCCATCTCAAGCTTTCCGCTCAACCGAGTCGCCGCCGTTCGTTCTGGTACGGCATTCCGAACTCCAGTATACGGATGTGTTCGCGTCGAACGAACCCCCCTCGAGTGACGCGCCGGCCGCAGTCTCGAGGGGCGAACCATCCGTGGCTGTGGGAGCTACCAGCATATGGACGACTACAGTATTTCGACGGCCGGTCGTGTTGAATTGGCAAGTGACTCAGTTAGTCAGGGTGGATCCGATGCCCTCCTCGTAGCGAACGGTTCCAGCACCGATTTCGCCGTGCGTTCGGGTCTTCGCCCTGATACGGCCACTCAGAGAGGTCCACGTGGTGAGAGCGCATGAGCAGACAATCGGCGTCGGCGTCGACGTCCACGTCGGCGGTCGTCGACGCGGTACCCGGCGGTGAGGCGATCCACGGGGCGCTCTACAGATACGGGCTGGGCGTGCTATTCGCCGCGAACGTCTTCGGAGCGGGATCGGTCTACATCCTCGCAGATACGGGGGCAAACTTCGCGTTCTCCCTGCTGTGGGTGTTGCCGCTCGCATTCCTCGTCGACATCGCGCTCCACGATATGAGCGCGCGCCTCGCCGTCGCCGACGAGCCCCTGGCGGACTACATCGCCGACGCGCTCCCGATCGGTGGCTCGACGCTGTTGATCGGTATCTCATTGATGTCCGGGCTCTGGGCCGTCTCGAACTACGCGGTCGCGGGCGCGGCACTGGCCTGGTTGATCCCCGGCCTCGACAACGTCCTCGTCGGGATCGTCCTTGCGGCGGGAATCGGCATCGCGATCGTTCAGATGAAGGTCTACGACCGGATCGAAGCGGCGATCGCTGCGATGGTATTCGCCGTGTTCAGTTCCTACGGCCTGTTGCTGCTCGGCCTCGACGTGCCCTGGCAGTCGGTCGCCGCCGGTCTGCAGCCGGTCTTGCAGACCGAAATCGGCTACCTCACCGCGGTCATCGCCCTGCTCGGAACGACGGTCTACTGGCCGAACTTCTTCATCCAGTCGAGCATCCAACCGACGAAGGAGTGGACCGACATCTGGGAATACCGCCGAGACAATGCGGCCGGGATTGCCACGACGCTCGTCATCGGCAGTTTCGTGATGATCGTCTCCGCGGTCACGCTCTCCGGCGGCGAGATGTCGCTGACGACCCCCGGCGAACCGCTCGCGACGATCCTCGGCGAGTACGCGCTCGTCGTGTTCATCCTCGCGGCCTTCCTCGCCTCGATCTCCTCGGCCACCGGGACGCTGTTCGGGGCCGGTTTCATGATCCCGCAGGCGCTCGGGCGGGACACGGTCTTCGGCGACACCGCCTTCCGGCGAACCGTCGTGGCGCTGATCGTCCTCGCGGCGGTCACCGCACTCCCGATGCTCAGATACACCGGCTTTGGCCCCGTCGAGATGGCGATCGTCATGCCGGCCGTCAACGGCGCGGTCGGCCTGCCGGTCACCGTCTTCGCGCTCATCGGCGCGGTCAACCGGTTCCGCGACGTCGACTGGTACGAGAACGTCGCGTTCGTCGCCGCGGGGATCGTCCTGCTCGTCGGCAGTCTCCTGACCGTCCGGTCGCTGTATGAGACGATCCTGAACATCCTCTGACGGCTCGAGCACTCGCTCGCTCCTATCGACCTCGGCGGAATCTCCGTGCCAATCGCGCTGCATTCGCTACCGTTTCCGGCGAGGCGACCACCGGCGAGAACCACACGATCGCGGTCGTTCTCGACATCGCGAGCGGAGGTCCCCGTCGGCGCTCGCCCTGATCTCAGTCACCGCGGTCTGGTACCAGCCCGCGGACCGAGCCGCCGGCAGCGAACAGTCGAGACCACACCCTGCACTGACGGGCAGGGAACTCTTGCGCTCAAGGGGCTGACCTCGAGACGAGAGACGATGAGCGAGTACGACGGGACCGACAACCCCGATACCCCCTGGCGGGAAGACGGCACGAGCGAGGAAGACAACCGCGGCGACGAGGCGATGACCGGCCGCGACAGGATCGCGTTCGAGCCGAACCCGGGCGAGCGCGGCAAGCGGCGTTCGGCGGCCGTGGGACTGCTCGGGCTCGCGTTGCTCGCCGCGGCCGTCGTCTTCGATCCGGTCGCGAGCCAGTTCTGGAACGACGTGCTGATCGGCGTGACCCTGGTCACCGCGGGTGCGTACAACTACGACCGGCGGTCGAACGCGGAACTCGGGAGCCTCGGCGTCGCGATCCTCGTCGCCCTCCTGGGGCTCTGGCTGGTCGCGTCGCCGTTCCTGTTCGGCGAGGACGCCGGCGTCGGAGCGGCGACTGGCCTCGGTTTCTGGACCGAAATCATCGCCGGACTGCTCGCGCTCGGTCTGGGGACCGACAGCGCCGTCAGGATCCGCAGTCGTCGCCGGGACGCGAGCGTTCGGGACACGGCGGTCTGAGCCGCCCGGCGCTCGGAGCGGCCGGGTATCCTCCCGTCGTTCTCGAGATGGCAGCTTCCGGCAGAACCCCCATTGTGCGCGTCCCGATAGGGTGAAGCGATGCTTCCGCTCGTCATGATGGCGCTCGCTGTTGCCGGTGGTGTGGTGGTACTCGAGTATGGGTCCCATCGAGCGCTCGAACGGATCCCCTCCGTGGCGACCGAGGAGTTCCCCGAGATCGATCGAGAGTTACTGGGGAAGTTCAGCAGCTTCGATCCCGAGCTCGGCTGGGTGCCCCAGCCGAACCGGGAGAAACAGAAGGATACGGGCGACCACCTGCCGGGCGAAGAGGTCCGAACCACGGTCACGTACTCGACTGACGAGTACGCGAGCCGGGTCTGTCCCGCGAAGGAGCGGGCCGAGAGCGCCGACGTCACGGTCTCGACGTACGGCGACTCCTACTGTTTCTGCCGGGAGGTCGACGACGACGAGACGTTCCAAAACTACCTCGCGAAGGACCTCGACACCCACGTCGCCAACTACGGCGGCGGCAACTATGGCCTCGATCAGGCGCTCATGCGACTCAAGCGTACGTACCCCGAGGACCCGACCGATCACGTCTTCATGGTCGTCACCGCTTCCTCGATCGCACGCATCTTGAGCGTCTGGAAACACTACCAGGAGTTCGGCAACATCTTGGCGGTCAAACCCCGCTACGTCCTCGAGGATGGCGAACTCGAACGCGTCGAGAGCCCCGTCGACGAGAAGGACGAATTGCTCGACCTTGAGTCGAAGGCCGACTTCCTCCGGACGTACGACTTCCACTACGAGCACTGGTTCACGCCCCACTTCGCGACACGGCCGTACACGGCGGACTTCCTCGAGAAGAACGAACACCTCCGGTACGCCGGGTACACGGCCGGAAAGGAACTCGAGCGCCGGATGGGACGGTCGATTCCGGGGATCGACTTCGATCAGGCCCAGACGCGGTCTGCGTTGCGGCTGGAACAGCCCCGTGTGCGGTACCACGAGCGGTTGTTCGAGACGCACGAACCCCTCTTCGATGCGCTCATCCAGGAGTTCGTCGACTACGCCGACGAGCAGGACTTCGAGCCGGTGTTCGTGATGGTCCAACAGCTCCGGTACGCGAAATACGAGTCCGAACACGGCCCGATTTACGGCGACCTGATCGACCGACTGGACGATCGGTACGACGACCTGACGACGGTCGACATGGCGCGACACCTCTCTCCCGACGACGGCGACGTCGAGTCGCTGTACGTCGAGCGCGGTGAGGGCGGCCACTACAGCCCCGAGACCAACGCGGCGATCGCGGACGTGTTGGCGGATGTCATCGAGGCGCGAGCGGTCGCGCGATGAAGCTGCTCTACCTCGTCGTCGGCATCGCGCTGCTGGTCGGCGGGGTCGTCGACATCCTCTGGACGACGCTCTGGGTCGACGGCGGCTCGGGGCCGTTCTCGGGCCGACTCACCACCGCCGTCTGGAAAGGGCTCCGGAAGGCGACCCGGGATCACAACAAGTCGCTCAGTCTCGCCGGCCCGCTCACCCTCACGCTGACGCTTGCGATGTGGATCGCGTTCATCTGGGTCGGCTGGACGCTCATTTTCTCGAGCGTTCCGAACGCCGTCGTCAATACGCGAACCGGCGGCCCGGCGGACTGGTGGGGCCGATTCTACTACGTCGCCTACACCATGTTCACCGACGGCAACGGCGACTACACCCCGCTGTACGGTGGCGATGTCTGGGAAGTCATCAGCGGGTTCACGACGGCCTCGGGCATGGCCTTCGTCACCCTCGGCGTCTCGTACGTGCTGACCGTTCTCGGGGCCGTCTCCGACAAACGCGCCTTCGCCAGTTCCGTCACGGGACTGGGCCGTCGGAGCGAGGCGTTCGTCCGAGCCGGCTGGAACGGCGAGAACTTCGACGGCCTCGAGCGGACGCTCGAGTCCCTCGGCTCCGATCTCAGTCTGCTCGCCGAACAGCACAAGTCCTACCCAATCTTGCACTACTACCACAGCGAGCAGGGTGAACGGGCGTCGGCCGTGGCCGTGCCCATCCTCGACGAATCGATCTTGCTCTTTCGACACGCCGTGCCGGACGAGCACGCCCCCGATCCCGCGATCGTCGAGACCGTCCGCGCGAGCAGCGAGAGCTTCCTCGAGACGCTCGACGAGTCGTTCATCGAGCCCGAGCCCGCGGTCCCCCGGTCGCCGAATCTCGAGCGACTCCGCGAGGACGACATCCCGACCGTCTCCGACCGGGAGTTCGCCGAGGCCCTCGCCGAGGAGACCGATCGCCGCCGTCGCCTGCTCGGCGTGGTCGAAGCCGACGCGTGGGAGTGGCCGCCGCTCGAGGAGTGAGCCGGCCTGCTATTCATGGCGCTTCGCAACGGGAATCCCCCTATGGAGGAGTACGACTTCATCGTGATCGGTTCCGGCTCCGGGCTCGACGTGGCGAACGTGGCGGCGAATCAGGGGCTCTCGGTCGCAGTCGTCGAGAAAGGGCGACTTGGCGGCACCTGCCTCAACCGCGGCTGTATTCCCTCGAAAGACCTCCTCTATCACGCCCACGTCATGGAGACGGTCGAGCACGCCGACGAGTTCGGAATCGACGCGTCGGTCAACGACGTGGCGTTCGCCGACATCGTCCGCGAGGTGAACGACGACGTCCACGGGAGCTCGGACTCGATCCAACGCGGCCTCCGCACGTCGGACGCCATCGACCTGTACGAGGCCGAGGCCCGGTTCGTCGACGACCGGACGCTCGAGCTCTCCGACAGCGCGGCCGACGGCGAGCAGTTGCGCGGGGAAACCGTCCTCGTCGCGGCGGGGACGCGACCGGCGATTCCCCCGATTGACGGGCTCGAGACCGTCGAGTACCTCACCAGCAAAGAGGCATTACAGCTCGAGACGCGGCCGGATCACCTGCTCATCGTCGGCGGTGGCTACATCGCCGCCGAACTGGCGCAGTTCTTCGGCGCGTTCGGCAGCGAGGTTTCGATCGTCGGCCGCCGACCGAGGCTACTGCCCGACGCCGACGAGGAGGTGGCCGCGGCGTTCACGGAGCGGTACGCCGACCGGTTCGACGTCTACACCGGATACGAGGCCGCCAGCGTCTCGGTCGCGGACGGGTCGCTCACCGTCGAAGCACGCCCCTTCATGTACGGAGAGGGGAGCGAGGCGAACACCGACGGCGGTGAGGCGACCGCGGCCGAAGCGCCCGTTACCGTCACCGGCGACGAACTGCTCGTCGCGGTCGGCCGCGTTCCGAACACCGACGCACTGAACGTCGAGGCCGCAGGTATCGAGACGGACGCGGACGGATTCGTCGAGACCGACGAGTATCTGCGAACGACCGCCGAAGGCGTCTGGGCCCTCGGCGATATCGTCGGCGAGTACCTGCTGAAGCACAACGCCAACCACGAGGCACAGACCGTCGCCCGGAATCTCTTCGGCGAAGCCCTCGAGCCGGTCGATTACTCGGCGATGCCCTTCGCCGTCTTCGGCTCCCCGGAGGTTGCCGGCGTCGGACTGACCGAGCAGGAATTGCGCGCGATGGATCGCGAGTACGCCAAACGCACCTACCGGTACGAGGAGACGGCCCGCGGCAGCGCGATGCACGCGGAGGGATTCGTCAAACCGCTCATCGACCTCGAGGGTGAACTCCTCGGCTGTCACATCATCGGTCCGGAGGCGTCGAATCTGATCGAAGAGGTGGTCGTCGCGATGACGGCCGGCACCGGGACGGTCCACGACATCCGGGACTCGGTCCACATCCACCCCGCGCTCTCGGAGGTCGTCCAGCGCGCGTTCACCGGACAGTTCACGCGCGGCGGTGGCCACGGGCACGAACACGGCCATACGCACGACCACAGCCACGGCGACGGTCGTGATCACGACCACGATCACAGTCATAACCATGATCACGATCACGACCACTGAGCGCCGCCCGACCTCGTCGCGCTGTCTCGTTCGCCGGATCCGCACACACCGCACACGACCGCCGTCGCCTTTTGCGGCCCTGACCCTCATTTCCGGTCGCAATGGTAAACGCAGCAGTCGTTATTTTGGCAGGCACCGAATCGCACAGCGACCTCGGCCGGCTCGTCAACGGCCTCGAGGCGGCGCGGAGTTCGACGAGAACCCCGACGACGAACTGGAACTGATCTTCGACGGCGCGGGCACGCAGTGGATCCCAGAACTCGAGGACGAAGAGCACGATTACCACGAGCTCTACCAGTCGGTCAGCGATGACGCGGCCGCCTGTGAGCACTGCTCGAACGCGTTCGGGGTCAGCGACGCCGTCGGCGACGCCGGCGTGGTCACCGTCGACGAGAACGACGGCCATCCGAGCATCCGCTCGCTGGTCGACGACGACTACGAGATCATCACGTTCTGACGCGACGGTTGCGTCGCGGTCGCCGGCCGTCGGCGTCGGGCCGCTTAGCGACGGCCACTTTATTCACTTTCACTTTGGTAGCGCACACCTTTTAGCCCCGCCGTTAGTACAGGGTGACGATGACGTCGTTCCAGTCGACACTCGGTGACGAGCCGGGGATCGCCGAGGAGCTGGCCGAAAGCCAGCAGTCGATCTCCATCGCCGAGTTCTTCGAGAAGAACAAGCACATGCTCGGCTTCGACAGCGGCGCTCGAGGCCTCGTCACGGCCGTCAAGGAGGCCGTCGACAACGCCTTAGACGCCGCCGAGGAGGCGGGCATTCTCCCGGATATCTATGTCGAGATTCAGGAGGCCGGCGACTACTACCGGCTGATCGTCGAGGACAACGGACCCGGGTTGACGAAGGAATCGCTGCCGAAAGTCTTCGGGAAGCTGCTCTATGGCTCTCGCTTCCACGCGCGCGAACAGTCCCGCGGCCAACAGGGGATCGGCATCTCCGCCGCCGTTCTCTACTCGCAACTGACGAGCGGCAAACCCGCCAAGATCACCAGCCGTACCCAGGGCTCGAGCGAGGCGGAGTACTTCGAGCTCATCGTCGACACCGACGAGAACGAGCCCGAGATCAGCGTCGAGGAGACGACCACCTGGGACCGCCCCCACGGGACGCGCATCGAACTCGAGATGGAGGCGAACATGCGTGCCCGCCAGCAACTCCACGACTACATCAAGCACACGGCGGTCGTCAACCCCCACGCCCGCCTCGAGTTGCGCGAGCCAAACGAGCACTTCAAGTTCGAGCGCGCGACCGACCAGCTCCCGGAGGAGACCGAGGAGATCCGGCCCCACCCCCACGGCGTGGAACTCGGCACAGTGATGAAGATGCTCACGGCGACGGACTCACAGACCGTCTCCGGGTTCGTTCAGGAGGAGTTCACTCGCGTCGGAAAGAAGACGGCAGATTCGATCATCGACGCGTTCCGCGACCGCCACTACGGCCGCGAGATGCGCTGGCGACCGCCTGCGAGCCACGAGAGCGCGGATGTCGAGGCCGCGGCCGAGGCCGCCACGGCGAACAAGGGAGCCGACGCGACCAGCGCCTTCGCCGAGGCCATCGCCGACGCGGTCGAC
Source organism: Natrinema sp. 74 (assembly GCF_046097095.1). Classification (NCBI taxonomy): domain Archaea; kingdom Methanobacteriati; phylum Methanobacteriota; class Halobacteria; order Halobacteriales; family Natrialbaceae; genus Natrinema; species Natrinema sp. 74. Next base: position 65,425 of record NZ_CP175698.1, on the reverse strand, counting down.
GACTACGACCGCATCGCCCACCACGAACTGCTCGCGGCCGTCGACGCGGCCGCCGACGAGGTCGAAGCCGACCACGGAACGACGTTCGGCGACACCGTCCGCGAGAACGCCGTCGAAGCCGTCTGGCTCGAGTTGATCGATGCCGCCGACGCGGAACTCGAGGCCGCCGTGGACGCAACCGACGAGACCGGCGAGGACGCCGACTCGCGGCTCACCACCGACCTCTACGACCTCGCCGACGACGCGACGAGCACCCGCAAGGACGACGAGACCATCCACGCCTTCGCCGACCGGCTCGCGGCCAAGTTCGAGGACGAACGCGCGGCCGAGAACGTCCGCCACCGACTCACGCGCGCCCGGCTTCGGGAGTTCGTCGACCGGGCGGCCGACCTCACCGAGGAGTACGACGACGTCTCCTTCGGCGAGACGGCCCGCGAGAACGTCCTCGAGGCCGTCTGGAACGTGATGGCGACCGTCCCCGACGACCCGCCGCTCGTCCGCGAACTCAACGGCGACCGCGACGCCACCAGCGATCTCGTCGACGCCATGCGCGCGACCGACATCATGGCACCGCCGACGCGGTGTCTCTCCCCCATCTCGGAGGACCTCATCACCGCCGGTCTCGAGAAGGAGTTCGACGCCGACTTCTACGCCTCCGCGACCCGCGACGCCGACGTTTCCGGCGGCGATCCGTTCATCGTCGAGGCCGGCATCGCCTACGGCGGTGACCTCGAGGCGGAGGGGACCGGCGAAGTCATGCGCTTTGCGAACCGCGTTCCACTCGTCTACCAGCGCGGAGCCTGTGCGACGACGGACGTGGTCAAGACGATCGGCTGGCGCAACTACGGGCTCGACCAGCCCGGCGGCTCCGGCCTGCCGAACGGGCCGGTCGTGATCATGGTCCACGTCGCCTCGACGAACGTCCCCTTCACCAGCGAATCGAAAGACGCCATCGCGAACGTCCCGGAGATCGAAGACGAGATCGAACTCGCCATCCGGGAGGCCGCCCGCGACCTCAAGAGCTATCTCAACAAGCGCCGGTCGATGCAACAGCGCCGGAAGAAACAGAACGTCCTCGGGAAGATCCTCCCGGAGATGGCCACGAAGGTCGCCGAGGTTACCGGCCGCGACGAGCCCGACATCGACGACGCGATCGCCCGTATCATGAACAACATCCTCGTCGAACGCCAGGTCGAGGCAAACGGCGACGGGACGGCCGTCTCGCTCGTCGTCGAGAACAACTCGAGTACGAACGAGTCCCTCGAGATTACCGACATCGTCTCTGCCGAACCGACCGGTCTCTCGGACGGCGCGACCGTCGTCGAGATGGACGGCGAGTGGTTCGTCAAGTGGGAACCCGAGATCGGGAGCGACGGCGAGGCGACCCTCGAGTATGAGGTACCGGACGACGCGACGTTCGATCTGGACGTCAAAGGCGTCGAGGGCGAGAAACTTACGGTGTCATCATGAGCGTGCGAATGATTGCTCGTGATGAGCGAAGCGAAATCACGGTGACTGACCAATGAGCGCAGACGATACCCAACAGGCCAGAGAGCAGTTGCTCGATCTCGCGGCGCAGTTCTACGACCAGTTCGAACTGGGCGAGATCCCCCACATGTCCGTGCCGACGCGGACGAAGAACAACATCGAGTACGACGAGGAAAAAGACGTCTGGGTCTACGGCGACCGCGAGTCGACCCGGTCTGCCAACTCCGTCCGCGGGGCGCGCAAGCTCCTGAAGGCGGTCTACACCATCGAGTTCCTCGCCGACCAACTCGAGGAGGATCGCTCGTCGACCCTTCGTGAACTCTACTACCTCTCGGAGAGCTGGGACAACGACGAGGCCCAGTTTTCGGATCAGGACGAGTCCAACAGCATGGTCGAAGACTTGGAGATCGTCTCGGGGGTCACCCGCGAGGACTTCCACATGCGCCCGGAGGAGTCCGGCGCGACAATCATGGGGCCGCTACATCTGCGAGAACAGACCCGCCGCGGCGAGCGCGAGATCCACTGTCAGGAGGATGTCGGCGAGGGCGGCTACCAGATCCCGAACAACCCCGATACGATCGACTTTCTGGACTGCGACGCCGACTTCATCCTCGCGGTGGAGACCGGTGGGATGCGCGACCGGTTAGTCGAGAACGGCTTCGACGACGAGTACAACGCCCTGATCGTCCACCTCAAGGGCCAGCCTGCGCGGGCGACCCGACGGATCACCAAACGGCTGCACGACGAACTCGACCTTCCGGTGACCGTCTTTACGGACGGCGACCCGTGGTCGTACCGCATCTTCGGCTCCGTCGCCTACGGCTCGATCAAGTCCGCCCACCTTTCGGAGTACCTCGCGACGCCCGAAGCGCAGTTCATCGGCATCCAGCCCGCCGACATCGTCGAGTACGAACTGCCGACAGACCCGCTCTCGGACTCGGACACCAACGCCTTAGAGAGTGAACTCGAGGACCCGCGCTTCCAGACCGACTACTGGGAGGAACAGATCGAACTGCAACTCGATATCGAAAAGAAGTCCGAACAGCAGTCGCTGGCGTCTCACGGCCTCGATTTCGTGACGGACACCTACCTCCCCGAACGACTCAGTGAGATGGGCGTCCTCTAACCCGGTCGGAACGAGTTGCCCCGCCTCGAGACGGCCGTCGGAACCGCCACGGCCGCGAACGCCCGCGTTAGACGTAAATTGGACCAAACCGAGAGGTTAGCCGATTACGCCGAGCCGGACGGCCGCCCCCATTGCGCCGAACAGCAACACGAGCGCGAGGCTGACGACGTAGTAGGCGTGCCAGGCCCGCGACGGGCGGAACGGTTCGGGCAGATTCTTCTCGACGACGTACCAGTTGGCCGGATAGAAGAAGATCTCGGTGACGGCGAGTACCGCAGCGACGAAGAGCAACAGCGTCACCGGCACTTCGCCGAGCGCGACGACCATCGCGCTGCTGACCGCGACGACGCCGAGGACGACCAGCTTCCGTATCCGCTCGCTGTCGATGTCGTCGTTCTCGAGCGCCATCGGCAGGATGTCACCGGTGGCTCGCGCGGCACCGTCGAGCAGCGTGATGACAGTGGAGTACAGCGCTGCGAAGCCACCGAGCAGCATGGCATAGTACGACCAGTCGCCGAACGACTCGCTCAGGATCGATCCGATCGCGACAGCGAGATTCGCGTTCGTCGGCGGGTTCGGATAGAGCACGTTCGAGGCGAGTACCACCATCGCGACGATCAGCAGGAAGCTGAAGACGTAGCCGATGTTGAAGTCGCGGCGACCGGTTCGGATCCACGCGCGGATGTACTCGTGGTGTTTCGGGTCGTCCGGGTCGAGCCCCCGCTCCTCGAGTTCGCTCGCGCCCTCGCCTTTCGCCATGCTCCAGCTCCCGATCAGGATGCTCGTGCTGAAGCCGGTCGGGGCGAAGCCCGCGGCCGCGGCGAACAGGCCGATGAACGCTGGGCCGGTCAGATCCGGCACCGCAAACAGCGTCCCGGCGACGACCTCGCCCGACGGCGGGCCGACGATTACACCTAGAAGGACGAGCACGCCCAGCGCCACGGTGAAGCCGACTAAGATCGTCTCGAGCAGGCTGTAGCGCGAGACGATGACGAGCAGCCCCGCCCCGCCGATGAACGTGACGTACGCCGTGGTGGCGGTGAACCAGCCGGGGGTTAATGCGGCGACGAACGCCGCGGTGCTCATGCCGACGCTGGCGGTGATGAACGTGTACATTCCCGTAAACACGAGGACGGTCACCCACAGCGCCCAGTTCTTCGGCCCGGGGAGTTGATCGTACGCCTCGATCGGGTTCGCGCCGGCACCGTAGTTGTACCGGATCCCCAGCTCCCAGGCCCCGTACTTCGCGGCGTAGATGAGCCCGAACATCCAGATCGCGACGAGCCCGAAGGTCCCGCCGAGGGTCGGTGCCAGCACGATGTGGCTGCCGCCGATACTGATCAACGCCCACAGCATCGACGGCCCGAAGTGCTCCTTGAAGAACCCGAGCCAGCCCCGCTCGGGGTACTCGAGGTCCGGTTCGGTGACCGTCGTCCGCTCACCGCCCATCGGCATCACCGACGGATCGTGTCGCTATCGGCCCGGCGAACGACGCGGGCCGTGCTGTTGACAGTCCTGTGATAACAGTGCGCATCATCGATAGCAGAGAATCCGCCACCGATCACTTATACTGTACGAATTACGCACCACCGGATGATCGCTGGCAAACATTTTATTTTTGCCATACTGCTGGAACCGGTGGCCATCGACTCGCTCGAGGGCGTCAGCAGTCGTCCACCGAGCGAGCACCCCGTCGCCCTGTGTCTGCAGGTGCAACCGGTTCCCGTCTGCACCGATTCCCTCCGGCTAGAATAGTGACATGGCTGACGATACCGATGACAAACGGCCGATGCACAGCGATCCGGACCAGGAGGCGATCGACGAGCCGACGACTTCCGGGGCGCAGGAGGCCGACGAGACCGCCTGGATGATGAAAGAGGGGGTCGCGGTCGGCCTCATTTCCATCATCGCCGTCCTCGTCCTCGCGTTGGGGCTGTTACAGGCGTCCGGCCTCGTCAACATCCTCGCGCCGTTCGCGGCGGGCGGCCTCCTCCAGTGGGCCGCGTTTGCCGTTCTGGTGCTCGTCGTCCTCGGGGCGTTCGCCTGGACGCGCGTCGGCGTCTGAGGACGGTCGACGAGCAAGGGACGAACCGACTCGTCGAGAACGACCGGACGCCGGCGTGTGACACCGGCGACGAACGCGTCCAGCCCGTTCTCGATCGCGCCGCACGTCTCCGGCGGACCTGCGCGATCGGATCGTACTCGAGGCGCGCGGCCAGCGTCGCCGCGTCGTGGCGATCAGGGAATCCGAACTGAGTGCTCGAGCGTGCCCACACCCTCGACCTCGATTTCGACGTCGTCGCCGTCCGAGAGCGGGCCGACGCCCTCGGGCGTGCCGGTCGCGATCACGTCGCCCGGCTCGAGGGTGAGATAGGTCGTGATCTCTGCGATCAGTTCGGGGATCGAGAAGATGAGTTGTTCGCGGGAGCCGTCCTGTTTCGTCTCGCCGTTGACGCGGGTCTGGACGGACGCGTCCGCCGGGACCTCGTCGGGAGTCGCCACGACCGGGCCCATCGGCGCAGCGCCGTCGAAGGCCTTTCCGCGGACCCAGTTTTGCTCCTGTCGCTGGTCGTCGCGGTTAGAGAGGTCGTTGACGCAGGTGAACCCGGCAACCGCGTCCATCGCGTCGTCCTCGGAGACGTGGCGACACTGCTCGCCGATGACGACGCCGAGTTCAGCCTCGTGGTCGAGCCGTTCTTTCCCCGCCGGCAGCGTGACGGTGTCGCCGTGGGCGGCCAGCGTGTTCGGCGGCTTCAAGAAGAGCATCGGCCGATCGGGGAGGTCCGACCCCATCTCGTCGGCGTGGTCGGCGTAGTTGCGTCCGATACAGACGATCTTCGACGGCTCGGCAGGAGGCAGAACGTCGATCTCGTCGCTCTCGAGATCGTAGCGCTCGTTGGCGAACTGGACCGTGCCGTCGTCGTACTCGCCGCGGCGGACCGCGCCGGCCGGGTCGCGAAAGCGGACGTATTTCATGCTCGATTGAATGGACGCAGGGGATAAAAAGGATTGAGAAGCCGGTGAGCGCGAAGGGATCCGTGCGAATTCATGGCTTACATGTAGGGCTCGAGCGCGTCGGCGGCTTTCCGGGCCGCCCAATCTGGCTCGTCGGGGTAGGTGTATAGCTCGAGCGTGGCGAAGCCGTCGTAGCCGATCTCCGCGAGCGCGTCGAAGATCGGGCCGAACTCGAGGTCGCCCTCGCCGGGAATCCGGTGGTAGTGCTTGCCGCGCCGGCCGCCGACGATGTCCTCGACGTGGACGCCCGTGATCGAGCCCGCACAGCGGCGGACGCTCTCGGCGACGTCCTCGCCGTAGACGGCCGCGTGGCCGATATCGAGATTGACGCCCAGCGAGTCCCGACCGACGTCGTCGATCAGCGCGAGTACTTCGTCGGTGTTCTCGACCAGCAGTTCGGGCTCGAACTCGATGCCTACCTCGACCCCGCGGGGCTCGGCGTAGTCGAGGATCTCGCCCAGCGACTCGCGGAGATAGTCGCGGGCCTCTTCGGGCGGCGTCCCCGGCAGCGGGCGGCCGGTCGCCAGACACACCGCCGGCGAGTCGACCGCCTCGGCGAGGTCGATCGCCCGCTTCGTGTACTCGACGCGCCACCCGCGGGCCGCCTCCTCGGCGCGGATCACGCTCGGCTCGAAGAAGGCGGAGGGTGGCGCGTCGTCGTAGTACCCCATCGCCGTGTTGGCGTTGATATTCGAGACGGCGAGGCCCGTGTCGGAGAGGGCCTCGAGCACGGCGTCACGGTCCTCGTCGCCGAACTCGGGGAAGTACGCGTGGGGCTCGTCGCCTAAGAGCTCGACGCCGGCGTAGCTGTGGTCGGCGATCCGGCGCACCGCCTCCGGTAGGTCGTAGTCCGTGTAGGCATTCGTCGAGAAAGCGAGGTCGACCATCGATCTGTACGTCGTACACCGAAGCACCACTAATTCGTTCGCCCGTCATCGGTAACGGTCGCCCATCGCTCAGTTGGATTCGTGCGGTGGCGCGCGCGGAAATCACGTCACGTCGAAGACGCGAGCGAGCCCGACCGCCGGAAGGAGGAAGGCCCCCGCCGTGAACCCCCAGCCGACCCCGACGGCCGAGGCGAACGCCGCGTCGAGCAACGCGAGTCCGAGGACGCACGCGCCGACGGCCGGCCCGACGGTTTCCGGCACCGGATCGGCGTACGCCGCTCGCAGGGGTCGCCCGACCCACCAGCCGAACGCGGCGGCGAACGCGAGCGCGAGCGCCGCCTCGAGCCTCGGCGGCTCGACCACCATGAGGTACCAGCCGACGACGAAGGCCGCCGCGATCGCACCCCCAGCGGCGACTGCGACGGCACCCCGATTCTCGCCCTCGGTTTCTCGAGCCGCCATGAACGTGACCGCGGCGACGTAGCCGGTGACGACTACTGGAACGGCGAGCGATCGGAGGGGGAACTCGAGGACGACGCCGCCGGCCGCGGTCGTCCCGAGCACGACGTTCAGCCCGCGGGTCGCGCCCATCGCGAGGAAGCCGCCCGCGGAGCCCTTCAGGAGCCCGTCGTAGGCGACGATCGCGGCGGCGATGAGGCCGGCGGCGACGGCGGCGGGGACTCCCGCGACGACGAACGCGAGTCCGACGGCGGCGAGCAGGAATCCGGTTCCGAGCCCGAACGCCGCGCGCCGGGAGACGCGGCCCGAGGGGATCGGGCGCTCCGGTCGCTCTCGAGCGTCGGCGGGCGCGTCGAAGGCGTCGTTGAGCGTCGTGCCACCGGCATAGAGGAGGGCGGAGGCGACCGCCAGGCCGCCGACGCGGAGAAGCGACGACTCGACACCGATATCGGCGACGGCCGCCAGCGACGCGCCGAGGATCACGTCCGGCGGCGCGGTAAAGAGGTTCGGGACGCGGACCAGCTCGGCGTACGCGCCGGCCGTGGTCCGCAGCCCGTCCGCCGACCCGGGGGTAGCCGCGCCCGCGCCCTCGGTGTCGCTGTGATCCGACGACGCGCCGCCGGCCACCCTACGCCCACCCGCGTTCCTCGAGGAAAGCCATCGCCTCCCGCGCGGTCTCGATCGGCGTCTCCTCGTAGGGGTAGAGTTCGACGGTGACGAAGCCGTCGTAGCCCCGCTCCTCGAGTTCGCCGAGGAAGGCGTCGATATCCATCGCGCCATCGCCGAGTCGGGTGTGCTCGTGGGTGCGGTCGGCCGGGATGTCCTCAAGGTGGTAGTGGCTCGTATGCTCCCAGAGCGGGTCGACCAGTTCGGCGGGGTCCTCGCCGACGCAATAGAAGTGGCCGGCGTCGAAGTTGCACCCGATACGGTCAGAGTCGACGCGCTCGAGCAGGGCGAGAAACTGGTCGCTTGTCTCGATCAGCAGATCGGGCTCGGGCTCGATGAGGAGGTCGACGCCGCGTTCCTCGGCCGCGGGAACGATCTGCTCAAGGCTGTCGACGAAGACGTCCATCGCCCACTCGCGGGATTTTCCCTCGGGGATCGGCCCGCCGGGCTCGATCGAGATGTGAGGCAGTCCGAGGTCGGCGGCGGTCTCGAGTGCCGCGAGGGTGTAGTCGACCCGTTTCTGGCGGTCGTCCGCGTCCGGCTCGATATAGGAGGGGTGATGAAAGCCCTCGATCGCGGTCAGCATGAACGCGTTGCCGTTACTGACCGCGATGTCGTGTCGCTCGAGGACCTCCGCGACGCGGTCGCGCTCCGAACCGGTCGCGTTCGGCGGGTAGAGATGTGGCTCGTCGAGCAGCAGTTCGACGCCGTCGTAGCCCGCGTCTGCGATGGCCTCGATGGCGTCCTCGAGTTGGTACTCGCGAAAGGCGTTGGTGGAAAAGCCAACCTGCATTTCAGGCCTCGTAATCGAAGTTCGGCGACTGATCGAAGAACTCGTAGGGGTTCTCGAAGACCACCTTGCGGACCTTCTCGCGGTCCCAGCCCCGGTCGATCATCGCGTCGCGGGCTTTCGGGACCGCGAGCGGATCCGACGGGTCCCAGTCGGCGGCGCTGTTGAAGATCATGTTGTCGGTGCCGTACTCCGCCAGGAGGTCGATCGCCGACTCGGCCTCGATCTTGCCGGGGTAGAGGGTGAAGCCGATCCAGCAGTCCGTCCGCGTCGAGATATCGATCGTGTTCTCGGTGTTGTGATCGATGATAATCCGGTCCTGCGTGACGCCCATCTCCTCGATGATCTCGACGATACGCTCGGTGCCCGACGGCTTGTCGGTGTGGGGCGTGTGGATGATAACCGGCAGTTCGCGATCCTCGGCGAGCTCGAGTTGGCGGCGGAACGCCCACTCCTCGTCGTCGGTGACCTGATCGAAGCCGATCTCGCCGACGCCGACGACGGGGTCGCGGTCGAGATACTCTGGAAGTCGGTCGACGACCTCCTCGGCCATCTCGCGGTAGTTGGCCTCCTTTGGCTCGAGGCCGATCGTCACGTAGTGGTCAACGTTAGCGGCCCGCTCGGCGCGATCGGTCTCGTGGTCGATGATCTGCTCGAAGTAGTCGAAGAAGGCACCCGCGTTGTGCTTATCCTGTCCGCTCCAGAACGCGGGCTCGATGCAGCACTCGACGCCCGCTCGCCGCGCTCGCCGGTAGTCCTCGGCTGAGCGCGATACCATGTGCATGTGGGGATCGATAATCCGCATACGGGCAGTCCACGGACGAAACAGTTTGGTGGTACCGGTCGTTCGATCGGCAAACCCGCGGTTGATGATACGAGATTGACCGATCCTGACGGCGGAATACGGCGTTGTGTGGGACTAATCTGGAGTTACTTCCGCTACGGAAGTCATAACGAAAGCCGTCTGGTCCCGACCCTCGAGCGATGCACCGCATCGAACGAGCGACGGCAGTGATACGCTCGCGTGCCGTCGGCCCTCACGGCCGCGGCCGGCTAGGTCAAAGCGCGTCGGCGACACACCCCGACCGTACGGCAAGAGAGATCGATGCCCGATGAGCGAGGGGGCCGAACTCGCGGCCGACGAGCGGACTGGTGTCTGGCTGGTGGGAGCACGCGGGAACGTCGCGACGATGTCGATCGTCGGCGCTCGCGCCATCGCCCGAGGGGCGACCGACACGACTGGCATGGTCACCGAGCGCGAACCGGTTTCGCACCTCGAGCTCCCGCCCGTCGAGGGACTCGTCTTCGGCGGCCACGACATCGAATCCGAGCCGCTCGTCGCCCAGGCAGAACGCCAGCGCGACCGCAACGGCGTCCCCGACGGCGAGACGCTCGCGGCGGTCCGCGACGATTTGGCCGCGATCGATGACCGAATCGAGGTCGGCACGGCGGTCAACTGCGGGGCCGCCGTCTCCGAGGAGAGCGAGCAGATCGACGAGAACCTCGCCGTCCGTGACGTTGTCGACCAGATCCGCGACGACTACGAGGCGTTTCGCGACCGCCAGAACGTGGAGCGACTGGTCGTCGTCAACGTCGCCTCGACGGAGCCCGAACTGGCCGAGCCGGAACGGTACGAGCGCCGCGACGCGCTCGAGCGGGCGATCGACGAAGACGACCGCGATCTGCCTGCAAGCGTGCTCTACGCCTACGCCGCGATTTCGGCGGGCCACCCGTTCGTCAACTTCACGCCGAGCACGGCGAACGCGCTGGGCGGCGTCCGGGAACTCGCGGCCGAAAACGACGTGCCGCACATGGGCCGCGACGCCAAGACCGGCGAGACGCTCGTCAAGTCCGCGCTCGCGCCGATGTTCGCCGGCCGAAACCTGCGAGTCATGAGCTGGGAGGGCCACAACATCCTCGGCAACAAGGACGGGCTCGTACTCGAGGACGAGGCAAACGCCGCCGGCAAGCTCGCGAGCAAGGGCGACGTGCTCGATTCGATCCTGCCCGAGATCGAGCACAACCGCGTGCGGATCGACTACACGCCGTCGCTGGCCGACTGGAAGACCGCCTGGGATTACATCCACTTCGAGGGCTTCCTCGAGACCGAGATGACGATGCAGTTCACCTGGGAGGGCTCAGATTCGGCGCTGGCCGCGCCGCTGGTCCTCGATCTAGTGCGCCTGATCGCCCACGCCGACGAGCGCGGCGACGGTGGACTCCAGCCCCAGCTCGCGTCGTTCTTCAAGGCCCCGCTCGAGGTCGACGAGCACGATCTCTCCCAGCAACTGAATCGCCTGTCCGAGTACGCCGAGCAGCACCGCTGACGACGACTGTCCGCTTCCACGCGTCCCCGTAATCCAATGAGCGAACCCACGATTTCCGAGTCGACCGACCCCGGCCGAACGATCGTCCTCGACGTCGTCGGCCTCCAGCCCGACCACGTTGACCCCGAACGAACCCCGACGCTCGCGTCGCACTTCTCGACCGACTCCCTGACCGACCTCCGGCCGCCGTTTCCCGCCGTGACGGTCCCCGCCCAGACGACGCTCGCAACGGGGCAGCGCCCGTCGACGCACGGCGACGTCTCGAGCGGCGAGTACGACCGAGACCGTCAGACTGCGGAATTCTGGGAGCGCGACCGCGACGGCCGTCAGCGAATCTGGGAGGCCGCCAGCGACGAGGCGGGGTTGACCACCGGCGCGTTCAACTTCCAGCATCTGATCGGGACCAGCGCCGACGTGGCGGTCACTCCCTCGCCGATCGAGGACGAGAACAACGATTTGATCGAAATGAACTGCTGGACGAACCCCGACGGCTTCTACGACGACCTCTACGAGGATCTCGGCCACTTTCCGCTGCACAACTACTGGGGGCCCGGCGCGAACGAGGAGGGCACCCGCTGGATCCTCGCGGCCGCTCGCGAGGCGGTCGACCGGTTCGATCCCGACCTGCTCTGGATCTACATCCCGCATCTGGACTACGTCGGCCAGAGCGACGGCCCCGAGAGCGACGCCTTCGGCGAAGAGCTGGCCGTGGTCGACGACCTGCTCGAGACGTTCCTCTCGCATCTCGCCGAAACGGACCGCTGGGACGAGACGCTGCTCGCTCTCGTCAGCGAGTACGGCTTTCACGAGGTCGATCGGCCGCTGTTTCCGAACCGCGCGCTTCATGAGGCAGGCTTGCTCGAGACGGACGCGGACGGCGACGCCGACATCGCCGGCTCGGACGCGTTCGCGATGGTCGACCACCAGATCGCACACGTCTACGCCGACGAGGGGGCAATCGACGCTGCCCGCGACGCGCTCGCGGGACTCGAGGGGATCGACGCCGTACTCGACGACTCGGGGAAGGCCGACTACGGCGTCGACCACCCGAACGCGGGCGACCTCGTCCTCGTCGCGGAGTCCGACGCCTGGTTCCAGTACTACTGGTGGGCCGACCGCGCTGATGCGCCGCCGTACGCGACCGAGATGGACATCCACGCCAAACCCGGCTTCGACCCCTGCGAGCTGTTCTTCGGCGACGAGGGACTCGTCTCGCTCGATCCCTCGAAGATCAGCGGCTCTCACGGCCGCGTCGACGAGTCGGCCTTCGGCTGTTTCGGCCTCGGCGGCCCGGCGGCACCCGCCCTTGAAGGCGACGGGCCAGTCGACGCGACCGACGTAACGCCGACGCTGGTGGACCTGCTGGGGCTCGAGGGGCAACTCTCGATGGCGTTCGACGGCAGGCCACTCCGAAACGGTCCAGAGTGAGCGCTCGAGTGGAGAACGTCGCGCACAGTGGTCTGCGGTCGCTGGCGGTAAGATGGCGGTTGGAACCTCCATGACCGTACAAAAAGACCTCAAAGCTGCACAGAGCCACCTCCGGCACCAAAGTCAATACACCACCATGCAGTACGACCAACCCCCAGAAGATGTTCGCCGTGACGGACAACCATCATAATAACAAATATAATTCATTCTCTCTGAAGTTTAATAAGCCAGGCTACTAATAAGTGAGAATATAAAATATACCAAATATAAAGTAGGTCCATACAGAAAGTATTTATATCTATCCCTTGTCCCATTTAATAATGAAACGACGGAAATTACTCTCGGCAATTTCCCTTCTGGGTGTTTCGGGATGTATAGGTAACAATGGTTCTAACGACAGTAAAGAGAAAAATAAATCTAATTCGGGCAAAAGTGGAAGTAATAGAAAAGTTACGGCAGTAGGATCAGATATAGTGGAAGTAACTGTCCACCAAGAATTCAATAAAAGCATTATTTTCAAAACCGATTGTCGAAATAAAGGTTTTACGATTGACTCTGGGGAAACTTACGCACTCACGCGAAAAGAGGATGATCGGTCATGTCCTATCCGCCTTCTTATTGATGGCGAAGAATCGTATAGTGCTAATATTAGCACTACAAGCACACATTATTTAACTGTCACAAAAGACGGTAAAGTTGAGTCAAGTGTAGCAATCGCATAGCTTATAACTTAAAATTGTAATAGAGGGGTTTCTTGAATGATATATGGTGCGTATGAACTTTTCTCACCTCTCTTAGAACTCTACTACCTCCTCAATCTTAGGGATGTTGAGTGTGTCCGGGGGCTGTTTCATCTAACGAGCTTCAAGGATGAACTTCAAATACAGCTTATCGTCGTTACTCAGTTCGTGAGCCTCATCAGGGTGAGGAGTGTAGCCGTAAGTGACTGCGTTATTCGAAATCCTCGTACAGCTGCAGCGGCGTTGGGCTGGACTGACCGTTGTACTTGCTTCCGTTATACTCACTGTATGCCACTTCCGGTGCCGTCCGGTGTTTGGGAAACATCAACTGCGCCACACGCATACCAGACTTGAGCTTGACCGGGTACGATTCAGCATTGAGCAACTCGAGGGTAATCCGGTTCTCGTCTTTGGATTCGATCTGCTGGTGTTGTTTCCACTCAATATCCTGTTCGACGCGACCGAGGATCTCAGCCGCTGTGTTTCGATCTCTCGTTTTAGAAATGCGATATGTCGGCATTAATATTAGTGTGTGGAATACGACACCACTATGTATTAATAATGAAGGCTACAGGAGCAGGAAAAATTCTCTTGAGCGCACACAGAGTTAGTTAAGTCGAATTCGTTGGGGCGACGATAAGGTAGAACTTCATAATGAACAAACTCTTGATCTAATACAAGATAGAGAATTTAGGATGAATCGGCAGTGTAAGATATCCGAAGAACTTCCAAACATTCAGAAACGGTGAGTTTCGGGTGTTGTTACTACGCACAGTCGGTTGATTTCGATGGGTTCATGTCCGAGCGTCGAATTAGTAGCAATTGCGCGGCGACGGAGGCTGATAACGTCGCAGACGTTAGCTCCGTTGGTGTAGTCCGGCCAATCATTTCGGCCTTTCGAGCCGATGACCTGGGTTCAAATCCCAGACGGAGCACTATGGTTCGAGAGGTGCCTTCGGCGTCTTTCGAACGACAGCGAACGCAGTGAGCGAAGCGCACGGATAAGATTTGACACGGAACTTCGACCGACGTGAAGATTTGCACCGTTCAAATCCCAGCCAAAGCACATTTCTGAGCGAATAACGCGACCGAGAGAGCGTACGCTAAAGAACGCAACCGGAACGCAGCCGCGTGAGACACAGCGACGACGGCCGGACGCGGGTCGATCTCGGACGGACACGCCGACGACCACGAATCCGGTCGTGGATCCGATTGTCCGATCTATGCACGACTGATTACCGACGTAGGTCCGTGAGAAACGGTCACTTGTGCGCCCGACTGCGATTCTAAGTGCGTATTGTGCGTACCTATCTAATCGTGTACCTATATTGCCCAAATGCAGGCGGTCGTTCCGTCCGAAGAAATATATTCCAACGGTAAAACAATGGAAACCGATAATGAGGGGACTCGCGTTGTTCAGCAAGCGCCATGGTATATGGTACCAATCCGGAAGAGCGATACAGCTACGGGGAAGTTAGCGACGAGAACCGTCGCGAGTTCCTGAAGGCGCTCGGCGTCGTCGCCGGCGGTGCCGTCGCCGGTGCGACGTTAGACGACCTCCGCACGGAGGTCTCGAGCAGCGCGGCCGAGGGGCTCGCCGAGATGGGACAGGCGGTCCAGGACGGACTGACCGGGACGCTCGACGAGGCGCTGTTGGCCGAGCAATTGGCGGCGCTCGAGGGGAGCTTCGGCATGCTCTCGGACCTCGAGGCGATGGGCGTGCCCGAACGGGACGCGTCGGCGTATCAGGAGCTGACGACGGCGGCGTGGGCGATCAACGACCATCTGTCAGAGGTGGGGTTCTTCGCGAGCGCGGAGGCGAATCTGCCGGCGTTCACGGCCGATCACATCGAGGAGACGACGCGACAGCTGTTGCACATCAACGCTTTGCCGGCGACGCTGTCGGAGGTCGGCTTCTCGGAGCAAGAACAGACGGCGCTGGTCGTTAATATCGTCAACGCACGCGAGCAGCTCTCGTGGTGGATGAAGACGCCGGATTATCCGCCGGCGGACGCCGTCGACGACGGCGTCGTCCACGAGTACGTCGCGCCGCTACACCAGCGGGCGGCCGAAGGGTCGTTGCTATGGATCGACGGGCTCGATCACTTCCTGTGGCAGCGGAAACCGCTGGTCACCGACGAGATGATCGATCGCGGGCTCTGGGACGTCAAGTCGATGCTCGGCGGCTACTACCTGCTGGCCTCGGCCGCACGCGACCTCGCGGCCGGTGATATCGCCGACGACCATCTCACGACGCTGACGACCGCCAGTACCGCGCTCACGATCATCGGTCAGGAATTCCTGATCGGCGATGTCGTCCGGATCACCGACGACAAACGCGCGCCGCGAAGCCCTGCGGGCGACTGACGAGGGTGACCAGCAATGACCTACGAATCTCACCTCATCGAACTGCCGGAAGATGCACCGTGGCACGAAAAGCCGGGCGAATCGATCGTCAGACAGGGGGACATCAGCCAGATCCCCGACGTAGACGTCACCGAACAGGACCTCGGCGGGACGGGCGAGGATCCGACGAACTGGCTCGTCGCTGGCGGCTCGTATCAGGCACAGCGCCACACGACCGCCGACGTCATCACGCCGGAGAACGTCGACCAACTCGAGACCGAGTATCGACTCGAGGTCGCGGACCACCCGAATGACTTCCAGGGGTCGCCGGTCCTCGTCGACGGCGATCCGCCGATCATGTACGCGACGGTCGGTCCGGACCTGCTGTACGCGATCAACGCGCGCACGGGCGAAGTCCTGTGGCGACACTTCTATCGACCGCTCGTTGGTGCGTCCGACTCGACGCCGCCCGCCGAGCGGGGACCCGCCGTCCTCGGCGATACGGTCTACAAGAGCACGCTCGATCTAGGGGTCATCGCGATCGACCGTTACACCGGCGAGGAGCAGTGGTATTACAACGGAGCGGCCGCATACCGCGGCGAAGTCGCCGAGGACGGCCCGATGCACGAGGAACTGATGTGGGAACGTTCCCGCGGGACCACGTCCTCGTTCCCGCCGCTGATCTACGACGGAATGCTGATGAAGGGCAGCTTCGGCGGCGAATTCGGCGTTAGCGGCTTCTTCGACGGCATCAGCCTCGAGGACGGGAGCCCACAGTGGCGCGTCAACATGACGCCGCCCCACGAGTGGGTCGGCGAATCCTGGCAACACGGCGGCGCGACCGCCTGGGCGTCGGGGGCGCTCGAGCCGGAATCGGGGACGGTCGTCATCCCGTCGGCTAACCCGGGCCCGTGGTACGGCACCGTCAGGCCGGGGTACAACCCCTACTCCTGCGGGAAGGTCGCCGTCAACGCCGAAGACGGCGAGTACCAGTGGCACCACCAGGACTCGCCCCACGACTGGTGGGACTACGACTCGCCGAGCCCGCCGGTCGTCTTCGAGGCGGACGTCGAGGGCGAGACGCGGACGTTCGCGACGTGGCCGGGCAAGACCGGCTGGGTGTACACGGTCGACATGGAGACCGGCCAGCTGCACCAGCGCAGCGACGAGTACGTCCAGCACTTGAACACGTTCAACCTGCCGCCCTACGACGACCTCGAGAGCGCGCCCTGGATCATGCCGGACCTCATCGGCGGGACGAATCCCCAGCCGAGCGCGTACGATCCCACCACGCAGACGCTGGTCGTTAAGGGGACGAACTACCCGATCAAGTTCTCCTGGTTCGAAGTGGAGTACCAGGCGGGCGAGACCTTCATCGGGATGGACACCGTCCGGCGGACGGAACCGGTACAGCCCCAGCAGCAAGACGCCCCCGAAGTGGCAGACGAACCCGAGGCGGAGATCGGCGAACAGCGCGAGGGCGGCGCGGTCGGTAACGAGACGGAGACCATCGGTAACGAAACCGGAGCCGGCAACGAGACGGTGGAACCGGGTGCCCAGCGGGAGGGCGACGAAACGACAAACGAGACGACCGCCGTCAACGAAACGGCAAACGAGACGGCCGGCAACGAGACGGCCGGCGACGACCTCCACGAAGCGCGCGACGACGGCGGTGACGGGGACGGCGGCGAAGAGGAGGACGAAGAGCAACCGATCCCGCAGTTCAACGAGGAACCGGTCGAGGAGTGGAACCAGAACGCCGGCGTGATCGCCGGCATCGATCCGCTCACCGGCGACGTGAAGTGGCAAAACTGGTTCAGCTGGCGGCTCGGCCCGCCGTGGGGCGGCTCGCTGACGACCGCGACGGGCGTGACCTTCGCCGGCGGCCCCGGCGGCTACCTCCACGCGTTCGACACCGAGTCCGGCGAGCGCTTGACGACCAAGGTGGTCGGCAACCACGGCGTCGACGGCGCGCCGATTAGCTGGTACGACCCGAACGAAGGCAAGCAGTACGTCGCGATCACCGGCGGTGGTGGCAATCAGGTCGAGGAAGAAGGCAACACGATCGCCGTCTACTCGCTACAGGAGTAGCGCCGCGGAATCGCAATCACCGGCGTTATTTTTCCCGTCGAAATCGAGGCCCGCAAACGGCGACCGTCGCGTCGGAATGCGACGGCTCGAGAACGACTCGAACCGAAGTCGAGTTACTCGTCCGTCTCGTTGCCGCCGGTTTCCGTCTCGTTGCCACTTGCTTCCGTCTCGTTGCCACCAGCGTCGCCGTCTGTCGTACCATCACCGTTGTCCGATTCCTCGCCGTCGGCGGGGACGAGCCGGTGGACCGCGCCGTCACCTTCGACCGTCGCCGTGGTGGTCGTGAGGACGTAGATCTCGCCGTCGGCACCCTCCCCGAAGGCGTACACGAAGCCGCTCGGGCGACCGTCCTGGGCGGCCTCGCCCTGAAGCTGGATCTGTTCGATGGGCCACAGGCCGGCCTGGGCCGATTCCTGCGCTCCGCCACCGTCGCCGCCGTCGTCGCGCGCTTCGTGGAGGTCGTCGCCGGCCGTCTCGTTACCTCCCATTTCGTCGTCAGCCGTCTCGTTACCGGCCGTCTCGTTGTCAGCCGTCTCGTTGTCGGCCGTCTCGTTGTCAGCCGTCTCGTTGTCAGCCGTCTCGTTGTCAGCCGTCTCGTTGTCAGCCGTCTCGTCGTCACCGTTTTCGGTCGGCGGCTCGAGAAACAGGTCCTCAAGGTCGTCGCTGCCGGCGTCCTGCCAGTCCTCCGCCGGCCGGGCGAGGAAGACCGTCCCGGGGCTCTCCCCGTCTAAGCTCCAGTCGCCGAAGACGTAGGTCCCCTCAAGTTCGCTGATCGCACCGCCCTCATAGAGGTAGCCGCCGGTGACTGAGACGCCGATCTGATCGCCGACGACGCCACCATTTTGTCGCGTGCCGCTGGCCGCCGATTCGCCGGTGGTGTCGCCGTTCTCGGTCGCGTTACCGGTGGTGTTGCCGCCGGTATCGGTCGTGTTCACGGTCATATTGCCGCCGTCGTCAGTCGCGTTGGCAGTGGTGTTGCCGCCGTTGCCGCCGTTGCTGCCGGCGTCGGGCGGGGACTGGATGATCCCGAGCTCGTGGGGGTACTCGAGCACCGGATCGCGAAGGTCTTCGCCGCCTCGGACATCGTCGGGAGTGGTCTCCGGACACTCGTCAGGCGGCGTGTTCGGGGTTTCCGTGCTGAAGCAGTAGGTTCCCTCTTTGACGTTCCAGCTGTAGTTGCCGCCCGACTCGACGTAGTTGACGCTCTCGATCAGGTTCTGACCGACGTCCGCCGCGAGGAGTTCCCCGCCGGAGGTAAAGGACATCCCCCAGGGGTTCCGGAATCCCCAGGCGAAGTATTCGTCGCTGTGGCCGTCCATATCGACGAGTGGGTTGTCATCGGGGATGGCGTACGGTTGTCCCTCCGATTCCCCGTCGACGTCGAGCCGCAGAATACCACCGAGGAGATTCTCTTCGGTGTCCTGGCCGTTACCGCCCTCGTTATCTTCATACCAGTCGGAGACGTGGCCGAGGCCGACGTCGTTCGCCGCACCGCCGTCACCGGTTCCGACGTAGAGGTAGCCGTCGGGGCCGAACGCGAGCGACCCGGAGTTGTGGTTAAACTGGGGCTCGGGGAGCTCGAGCAGCCGACGCTCCGAATCCGGGTCGGCCGTCGCGTTGTCGTCGCTCGCGGTCTGGTACTCCGCAAGGACGAACGTGTGGTCGTAGTCGTCAGGCATGTCGTCCTGTAACGGCGCGCTGTACCGGATGTAGAAGCGGCCGTTCTCCGCGAAATCTGGATGGAACGCCAGCCCAAGTAGGCCGCGCTCGTCGAAGTCCATGAACTCGATGAGCCGGTCCGAGACGTCGAGGAACGGCTCCTCCTGAAGGCCGTCCGGGCCGTGAACGTAGATCTGTCCCGTCTGATCGGTGATGAACCGCCGGTCGGAATCGTCGTTGGGAACGGTCAGGCTCGTCGGCGCGGTCAGCCCCTCGGCGACCGTCTCGATGCCGACGGTCGGTCCCGCGCCGATGTATTGCCTCGGCTGTTCGGCCGCCCCGCCGCCGCCCGCCTTGTCGGCGAAGACGATGTCGCCGCGCATCGAGACCGGGTGCGGGCCGCAGTAGTACTGGGCCATCCCCTCCTGGGCGGTGAACTCGACCGTCTGGGTCGTGCCGGCTCCCGCGACGATCTCGGTCGAGACGAACTGTTCGTCGCCGCCCTCGCTCTCGATGTTGAAGTTATGCCCCGCACCGTCGAGATTCTCCCACGTGAGCGTGTACGTCTCACCTTGTACGAGGGTGAGGGTCGGATTTCGCTCGTCAGCGATCGCCTCCGGTTCGATGCCGATCCACCCGCTGATCCGGCCGCCAAGCCGAATCTCGCTGGGAAGCCCCTCCTCTTGGGCCGCTCCCGGCAACGCCAGGCCCGCAACGGAGAGCGCCACGGACGAGCGGAGAACGTTTCGCCTCGAAATCGCCGATTTGTCGCCGTCGTTTCGTGTCATAGTATTACAGTACGCCACACCGGACAGCGGTCCGGATCACCCCGCGTACCGGATATCGTAGTGTCCATATCGGGCAATAAACCGACTCGATCGTTCCCCGCTCAAGATCGACTTGTCAGCACTCCGTCTCCCCAACGCGCATTTATCGCATCTCAACGCTGTGTTTCGATAGACAGGTCACACGTCGTCGACCGTCCCCACGTCTTAGACCCCGGACGGAAACGGGCGTGACCGTCACAGGTAGTTCGCGACCCAGTAGGCGACGTACCAGCCGAGCAGGATGACACCGCCGATCCGGCTGACGCGGCCCCGCTCGAGCAGGACCGTCACGACGAGCAGGCTGCCGGCGAAAAACGGCCAGTGGAGCGCCAGCACGTCGCCGCCCGTGGCGACGGGGTGAAGCACCGCGATGAGGCCGACGTTGGCGGTCATATAGAAGACCGTGCTCCCGACGACGTTCCCCACGGCGAGTTCCGGTCGCCCCTGCCGGACCGGTTCGACGGTGAGCGCCAGTTCCTCGAGCGAGGCGATGAAACTCAACACGGTCGCGCCGAAGGCCAGCCCCGAGATGCCAAGCGCCACGAAAATCCCCTCGGCGCTGTACACCGTCAGCCCCGAACCGATCGTCATCCCGACCGCCGCGAGCACGGCCACGCCGAGCGTGACATACCCGCTCTGGCCCTCGAGCGAGGGAACGAACTCGTCGAGATCGAGGTCGAGATCCGGGCCGCGCTCCCGCGTCTGCCGGCTCGCCCTGCCGCCCCCGTCGGCGGCTTCCGTGCTCGGTTCGGGCTCGAGGTCGACGACCTCCTGTACTTCCTCGGAGAGCAGATACCGCGTCTCGGTGCGGCGCTCATACCAAAAAATGAAGGCCAGCAACGGGACGAACAGGGCGACGAGGGCACCGCCCTCGAGGGTGCTGATCGTCCTGCCGATCGACAGCGCGAACGCCGGAACGGGCGCGAGCACGAGTACGAGCAGGTATGCGCGAGGAACGTCCATCCGGAACGGCACGAGGAGCCCCGCGAGCCCGACCGCGACGGTGAGGACGAACAGCGACTCCCCGAAGACGGTCCCGAGTGCGAGCCCCGGCAGGGAGACGACCGCCGCTGTCACCCCGAGTACGGCGTTCTCGAGGTCGACACCGGCCAGTACGACCGCGAGGAAGAAGCCCGAAATCCCGAGCGAGACGGCGCTCTGCGCGACCGCCTCGATGAACACCTCGACGCACCAGATCACCAGCGCGACGCCGACGAGAAACACGCCGGCGAGCACCACCGGCGAACTCGGGGCGACCATGTCCGCGACCTACCTCGGCAACGTACTTAGATCCCGACCGCTGTCGCGTCGAGCGGGCGTTAACCGCCGATCGGGACGCCGCCGAACATGGCGATCGCGACCAGCCAGTAGACGACATAACAGCCCCCGAGCAGGTAGCCGTGCCACCGCTTTAGTTCACCCGTAGAGAGGAAGTACGCGGCGAGTGCCGTCACGACGATCACTGACGGGAGGTGAAACACCAGCACGGACCGGGAGACCTCGAGTTCGCTCAGGAGCATGACGACGCCGACGTTGCCGGTGACCGAGAAGAGGACGCTCCCGATGACGTTTCCGACGCCGATTTCGGGGACACCCCGTCGGACCGGCTCGATCGTCAACATTACGTCCTCGAAGGTGAGGATCACCGTGAGGACGGTCGCGCCGAAGACGGTTTCGTCGATGCCGAAGCCGTCGATGGCGGCCTCCGAACCTGTCTCGAGTAGCATCGAGGCGAGGACGATGCCGGCCAGTGCGAGAACGGAGAGGCCGAGCCAGAGCCACCCGGCGCGCCCGTCGGCGAAGCGGTCCTCGGGAATGTCGGAGAGCGAGGCCGGGACGGCCACCCCGCCGTCTGCCATCCCACCGTCGGCCTGTATCTCTTCGCCGAGTTCGGTGTTCCGAAACACCGGCGTCTCGCGCTGGGACTCGCGAACGACGATGTATCCAAACAGCAGGACGAACGAACCGAGCAATAAGAGCCCGTGACCGAACGTCAGCGTTCCGGCGAGGACGAACGGGAGCAACAGGAACGGGGCCAGCGCGAACAGGGCGACGTAATCGGTCGGCAGATCGACCGGGAACGGGCTGACGATCGCGGCGAGCGCGAGCGTCGCGCCGATGATCGCCAGGCCGGTTCCGAGCGCCGTCCCGAGCGCGGCCCCCTCCAGACCGCCGGCCGACAGCACGAGCGCGAGCACCGTATCGTCAAATTCGAACCCCGTGAACACGATCGCGAGCGCGAACAGCGACACCTGCAGTCCGAACGCCGCGCGAGTGAGATAGCCGATCAGCTTCTCGACACAGACCGTCAGCACGATCCCACCCAGCGCGAGGACGACTATCGCACCGACCAGTCCCCGACCCTCGACGAAACTCTCGATGACCCCCTCGAGACCGCCCTCGCTTTCGGCGTCGTCACCCGTCGCAGCGCCATTGCCGTCACTCTGAGCGAGAGCGGGCGCGGCCGGAATCGAGACGACGAGTAGCGCGACCACCACGAGGGGAAGGAGCCACCGTGTCGGTCGATGAACGACGGTCTCGATGCGGGATCGAAACATGTGGATAATTCATGGGAACCACTGGCATATATCTAACAGTCCGAAGAGAGACGTTCACGGGAGATCCATACACGCGTTTTGCGGGAGACGTCTACACGGACGCCTCGAGAAACGAACTCGAACGCAATCTGTGGCTATCCGTCACCGGAATCGTCGAGGTCGGCGGCCTGCAACACGAACGTTCGCTCCGGCGGCGGGGCGATGCGCAACTCGATCGCCGCGTCGAGTTCGTAGTACTTCCGGTTCCCCCGCCTGTAATGGGTAACCAGCCCCTCCGATTCCAGCGTTGAGAGGTGGTAGACGGCGGTCTTGCCGTCCATACCGACCGTCTCCGCGAGTTCCGAGACGTACCTCGGTCCCCGCGAAAGCTCCCTGAGAATTTCCAGGCGGTTTCCGTTTCCCAGGGCGTCGATGAGGCTCATGACCGTCGATTTCGCGATCCGGATCAAGAAGCGTTTCGCCGATGGCCGCCCCGGTCGGTGAGCGACGATCGCCGTCCGACGATCGCCGCCGCACGTTCACGAGACCGTCGCACTCGGCGATCGAGTCACGTATCGCGTCCCGTGAACGCAGTTTTATCGGCGTCGCCGTGGCACAATCACGCATGGGTGACCGCGTCAACGTTCCCGACGACCGGATCGGTGACCGCCGGACGATCACGAGCGGCTTCTTCGAACGGGAGGTCTACCTCTCGAGCGAGGAGACGGCGGCCTTCCTCCACGATCTCGCCGACCAACTCGAATCGGGGTCGTCGTTTACCGTCTCCGCCTCGGAGTGGGAGATTCCCTTCGACTACCGCGATCCCGTCGAGGTCGAGATCGAGTTCTCTCAGCAACGCGAGCGCGAACTCGAGATCGAACTCGAGTTTACGGAGCCAAGCGGCGGCGACGAGCTGTCGGTCCGCGAGGGATAGGCATACGAGCCACTAGACTGCAGTTACGGCAACCCTGGGACCCGCTTTCCGGGGGACGCCGGTACCCAGTTACGGCAGCCGCATCAGTCGGCGACGATGCCGCCCTGCGCGAGCGCGTCGCGGAGGTTCCGCCAGTCGTCCGGCGAGTGCCACCCCCACCCGCGCCGGCGGACCGCGTCGCCGCCGAACCGGTCGACCGCCGCTTCGAACGTCCGTGCGATCCGCTCGGGGGAGTCGTCCGTCTCGCTCGCGAACTCGCTCGCGGCCGCTGCGGTCTCACGGGCCGCGTTTGCCCGGCCGGCAATCGTCGCAACGAGGACCGCCTCGACGCGAGCGCGTCGCCGTTGCAGCGTCTCCTCGGCCGCGATCAGCGCCGGACCGTACGCGGGATAGGCGTCCGAGACGGCGACGACCTCCACCTGCCGCTCTGCGACCTCGAGCCGATCCGGGTCTGGAACCATTCCCGTCACGGCGTCGACCTCACCGGACTCCAGCGCCGCGCGTTCCTCACCGCCGACGTCGACGAGGTCGACGCGCTCGCTGAGATCGGCCTGCTCGAGGAGGAGTCGCCCGAGCAGGCCCGTTTCGGTGCCCGGCCGCAACCCGATGCGCCGGCCTGCGAGTTGCTCGAGTCGCTCGAACGGACCGCCGAAGGCCGCCCGCGTCGTGTAGAGGACGACCATCGAGCGCTGGAAACAGACCGCGATCGGGACGATCGGTCGGCCGCGAGTTCGCTCTCGGAGGATCGTTGCCGCGCCGGCGACGCCGACATCGCAGTCTCCCGACGCGACGGCGGCCGCGGCCGCTCGGGAGCCGTCGTACTCCGCGAACGCGAGCGAAATGTCGCTCTCGTCGGCCGACCGCGCGGCGAACAGCGGCAGATGAAGCGCGTTCGAACGCCAGTTCAGGCCGACGGAGACGCACTCGGGTCCTGCTCGCTCGCCACCCGAGTCGTCGGTTTCGGGAGTCGACTCACGGTCGCCGGCCTCCGGCGACGCGGACGGATCCGTCTCGAGGGCCGCCGCGGTGCGCTCGCCCTGCTCGATCAAGCGATCAGCGTGGTACACGTACGTCCGGCGGACGGTCTCGGACAGTGGAGCGACGGCGTGCCAGGCTTTCGGCGGCCGACCGGGGTCGGCGGTCGACGCCGTCGTCTCGGCGACCAACTCCGCGGCGACCAGTTCCTCGAGCGCTGCCGCCGCCGCGTTCTTGCTCACTCCCGCGCCGATGTGGACGGCCGTTCGAGTGGCTACGTCGGCCAGGTCAGGATCGCCCAGCCGGCACAGCAGATACGCGAGGACGCGGGCCGCGTTCTCGCCGAGCCCGACCGACAGCCGTTCGACGAGCGCCTCGTCCTCGTCGGTCAGGACCGGAAACGTCCGGACGTCCATCGGAGCGTAGTACCGCACCGAGCGCCATAAACCAGCGGTGGCCTCGCTTCGCTCTCGGCCGTTCGGTCCCGTCGGCGGACCCACCGTCTGACCGGCGACCCCGGCTCGAGCCGACGCCGTCACGGGCGGCGATAATCCTTCGTGAGTCATACCCAACACGAATTTCCGCCCGTGTAACGGTTGGTAACAGTCCGATTTGTCGGGAAACGATGCGCGTTCTTTACCCGATGCCGGGTGGTGTCGTCAGCCGTCGAATTTATGACACGTAATAGCACGAACGGTTCGAGATCCGAACGGAGCACTCAAGCACTCCCGTCCAGACGCTCGTTTCTGGGAAGCGTCGCCGCGGTTGGCGCACTCGCTGGAGTTCCGACCGGCGTCGTCGGCCGGCAAGACGAGGCGGCAGTGAAGAACCTCGAGATCGTGACCGAGTTCGAACCGCCGGCATTGCCAGAAAACCTCGCGATCGCCGATCAGGGGACGGTCTACGGGAGTATGGGACCGTCGGGGCAGATTCTGGCCGTCGACCCGCAGGGGAGCCAGTCGACCGTCGCGACGATCCATACCGGCGACCAAGGGCTCTTGCTCGGGATAACGATCCTCGGTGGCGCCATCTACGCCGCGAACGGCTCGGGCCAGCAGGAGACACACGGCATCTGGCGTGTCGAACTGGACGGCGGCGAGCCCGAGCGGATCACACCGCTGCCGCCTCAGGAATCGATGCCGAACGGAATTATACCGGATCCGACCACGTCGGACGCGTTGCTCGTCTCCGATCATCTGGCCGGCGCGATCTGGCGGGTGACGACCGACGGCCAGGCCGAGGTCTGGGTCGAAGATCCGTTACTGGACCCGAACGCGGAGGCACAGACGCCGGTCGGCGCGGACGGGCTGGCCGTTCATCCGGACGGCGACGTGTACGTCGACAACCTCAACGCGGGCTCGGTCATGCGAGTACCGGTCGCCGACGACGGAAGCGCCGGGCAGGTAGAGCAGGTCGTTCAGGATCAGGGACTCGTCGGCGTGGACGGGATGACGATCGATCAAGACGGCGGGATCTATCTCGCGGTGAACGCGCAGAACAAGATTTCCCTCGTCACGAGCGATGAGGAGATCGAGACGGTCGTCAGCGGATCGCCCCTCGATTTCCCCGCCGACGTGCACTTCGGAACGACCGAGGAGACGGCGACGAGGCTCTACATCGCCAACTTCGCGTACGGGACTTTCCTCCAGGAGCCGGGGGCCGCCGAGCCGAGTCTCGCGCGGATCGATGTCGGCACACGCGGTTACGTCCCCCAACCCGCCGACGATTAACCGCCGGCTGGCAGACCACCGATGGCTTCCCGAATCGGATCGCCGTCGGTCGGTCGATCTCCGTTCCGACCGCTTGGCCGCAGTCCCGCCTCCCTCGGCGACCGTTCCAACGGTAGCGAGGCGACCGCCGACGGCTCCCCCATAGATGTGGGCGAGAGCATTGGCTCCGTCGTCACGTCCCCGTCCTCGCGTCACCGACTCGAGCCCGCGATGGCCGATCGCAACAGCCATGCATACGACCGTTTCGAAAGTTATTAATATAGTAGTGTGGCGGTAAATAGCGATGGAACAGACCCTCGCGGTCGACACCGACGAGGTGTCAGAGCGAATCGTCACAGGGGTAGCAGCGCTCGAGGGAACCGATCCGATGGAGTTACCGCCGCTGTTCGAAGCGATCGATCCCGATGCACTGACTGCGATCTTCGCGACGACGGAATCCGGCGGATCCCGGAGCGGCAACGTCGCGTTTACGTACGCGGATCACCGGGTGACGGTGGAGTTCGACGAGGACGATGAACCGGTCGTAACGATCGAGTGAGCGCGGCGTCGACCGTACGACCGTCGTTGCAATCTACTCCCGTTCGAGCGAAAACTACTAGCTTGACGGTCGAGAGGTAGCGCCAATGGCACGACTCAGCCGACTCCGTGCGTATCCGGTCAAGGGACTCGACGGTATCGATCTCGAGACGGCCGCGATACGCGAGGGCGGGACGATCGCCCGCGACAGGGAGTTCGCCCTGTTCGACGCCGACGGCGAGGTCGTAAACGGCAAACGGACCGACCGCGTCCACGATCTGAACACCGATTTTGATCCCGACACCGGCGATCTCACGGTCGAGACCGCCGACGGCGAACGTCGGCAGTTCGCGCTCGAGCGCGAGCGCGAAGCGGCCGCGGAGTGGTTCAGCGAGGTTTTCGATGCGGACCTCTCGCTCGAGCGCGATACCACGCTCGGCTTCGTCGACAGACGCGAGATGGGGCCGTCGGTGATCAGCACGGCGACGCTCGAGACCGTCGCCGACTGGTTCGACGACCTGACCGTCGACGGCGCGCGGCGACGGTTGCGAGCGAACATCGAAGTAAGCGGCGTCGACCCCTTCTGGGAGGATCGGTTCGTCGGCACCGACGCGCCGGCGTTCGAACTTGGCGACGTTCGACTCGAAGGGGTGACGCCCTGCGGTCGCTGCGTCGTTCCCCAACGTGATCCTGACACCGGCGAACCGACGCCGGAGTTCCGGAACCGGTTCATCACGAAGCGCGAGGAAACGTTCCCGGAGTGGGCCGACGCGGACGCGTTCGACCACTACTACACGGTAATGGTCATCACGCGCATCGCCGAGCGTGACCGCGGCAAGGCGCTCTCCGTCGGCGATTCGGTCGAAGTCGTCGACCCCTGATTTTCAGTGATCGATACCCGGTCGCTGGAACGTGGTCTCGGCACTGCCTCGCTCGTCGGCTGGCTCCGAAAGCACTGACTCGAGTTCCGGTGCGGCCAGGATCTCGTTTCGCTCGGGCTCGTCGGGCCGCCGGAAGTAGTAGGTATCCGCACAGCCGGCGACTAGCTCCGAGAGCGGTTGATCTTCGTCGTGGACGACCGAGACGAGGTCCCCCGTGACCGCGATCAGCGCCGCATCGTCGGGTTTGTAGAGTGCGTCTCTCAGTTCACAGACGGTACAGTCGGCGGGTAGCTCGAGGGTGACGCCGTCGACGGTCGCCCATCGCGTCTCCATGGGCGGTCGTTCGTGGCTAACCGGTTATACGGTTGTGCCCGCAGACACAGGCCGGTCAGGTCGCGGTCGATACGCGGTGACGGGTCGCCGGCCGCGACCGGCCCGCCGACGGGAAACGCGGCAGCCGAGCAGTGTCACGACGTGCATAGGGCCGATGAGATAAAGTGGCGGTATCCGAACGTATCGATTCGGATGAGTGATTGGGGACCGAACGCGATCGAGACGCTCGAGTTCGTGGCGCGATCGCCGTGTCGAGTGCGACTCCTCGAGACGCTCCGCGGTGGGGAACTCGTTTCGCGGGACTCGTTGCAGGCCGAGGTCGATGTCGTCCGAACGACGCTGCAACGAAACCTGACGGGACTGGCAGATCGCGGGCTGATCCGCGAACGGAATCGCTGCTACGAGATCACGCCGGCGGGATCGCTCGCCGTCGACGGGGTATCGATGGCCCTCGAACGAGTCGGCGCGGCGGACCGACTGCGTCCCGTTCTCGAACGCGTGCCGGCGAGCGAACTCGAGTTCGGTATCGAGCGACTGCTCGACGCGACAGTGGTCGAAGCGACGACGGCTAACCCGTACGCGCCGGTCGACTACCACGTAGACAGCCTGACGAACATGGACCACGCCAGGCTGTTGTTGCCGGCGACGGGGGCTGAGCCGCTTAGCTCGTCTCGAAGTGCGATCGAATCGGGAGCGACGTTCGAGCTCGTTGTCACCGAATCGGTCGCCGAGACCCTGCAAACGGAGCCACCGGTCGCAGACGAGTTCGCGGCGATCGCCGATTACGACGGCGTCTCCCTGTCGGTCATCGATGACGACCTTCCCTTCTACCTGGGGGTCGTCGACGACGCCGTCCAGATCGGCGTTCACGACGACAGCGCGCTGCCGACGGCGCTCCTCGAGACGACCGACGACCGCGTCAGGGAGTGGGCGATCGACCGGTTCGAGGCGGCGAAGCGACGAGCGACGCCGGTCGACGGCCGGGAGTGACGGGCGACCGTCGTTCGGCGTGCATACCGTGCACACCGTGTGCGGGATACACTGATATCGTCTCGCGGCCGCAGTGCCAATGCGGTAGGTGGTGCAACAGTAACCGCACGGCGCTGTGGCGCAGACGGCTGACGGATGGGGGAGGTGGTCCCGCGCGGATCACGACGCGTCCACGGCGTGACGCCCGCTTTCGGTGCCGACTCGAGCCGAGACGGGGATCTCGTCATCGACGACGCCGGTATTGCGAGGCCGGAAGCGGGGCATTCGATTCGGGAAACGCTTAGGGGGTGGCGCCCGATACTGCGAGTGTGAGCGAGAATCGCGTCGTTCAGGGGCGAATGGTCACGGCCAAAAAGCTCGCCGAACTGGTCGAGGGCGACTCGGTGATGGAAGTCGACTCGATCGAGGAGGCCGACGAGGCGTGTCCGGAGTGTGGTGGGAACGTTCTGAAAGTGACCTACATGCCGTCGGTCACCGAACTCGTCACCGGCTGGAAGTGCCAGGACTGCGACTGGAGCGACGCCGACCGAGACTGACCGCGCCCGTACTCGACTGATTGTAGCCGACCTATAGCAGTTGCACTCTTCGGCGGGTCTGGGTCACCTGTCGTCTCTTATACGGGACAAGTCTCACTCCAGTGCCGACCGGGCAGACGCCGTTGGACGTCGACGTCACTGCCCTTGGCCCCCTTCCTCGTGGGGCTGGATGACGACGAAGCCCTCCGAACCGGTGAACTCCATCTGTATCGCTTCGCCGGAGGTCTGGCCGATCTCGAAGGTCTTGTTTGTGGCGACCGACGGCGAGAGGTTGGTGCTCCACGCGACGGTCGCGTCCGGGTCGGTGAAGACGGGTGGCGTCATCACCAGCGGATCGCCGTGGGTCGTGATCGCGATTTCGCCGGGACCGGAGAGGTAGACGTTCGTTAGCCCCCCAGCGGCCGCTCCCGAGAGACTGTCGATCGTGTTGATTTCGTAGTCGACGGCGGACTCGAACGCGAGCACATCGTCGCCGCTGACCGAGATCGATTCGTCCGCATCGAGCTCGAGCACCTGGACCTTCTTGCCCCGCTCGGCGACGTAGAGGTGGCCCTGGCCCTCGGCTTCCATGATCGGCGTCCCCTCGCTGCTTACCGCCTCCTTGACGAAGCCGGTGAGCCCACCCTCGGCCGACGACTTGCCCGTGAACGTCATATCGCCGGTGTAGGCGACCATCGAACCGGCCTTGATCATGACCGTCCCGTTGATTGGGATATCGAGCAGCCGCTTGTTCTCTTTTTGAAAGCCCTCTCCTCCGTCGGTCGGCGCGTTGGATTCCGTGAAGTCTTCAAGTTCCATGGTGATCAGGAGCCGCCGGATCGACGACTCAGTATTACTGTCAACTTGCTATACTTAAAGACGCTGGGTTCGTCACAGCCACGTCAGCCACTCGAGCGCGAGAACGACAGCGGCCAAAAAGACGTGTTCGCCGTCGACGACGAACCCGTAGTACAGCGGCCCGCGGTCGGGGGTCGCGAAGGGAATGTACGCGAGGACGTAGGCGTTCATTGCGAGGACGACGAGGAACTCGGTCGGGACGACGGCGCTCGCGACGAGCGCGATGACCGCGGCGGCGACCGCGGCGGTGGCGACCAGCGAGGCGATCCGGGTCGCTCGCGGGCCGAACAGGTTGGGAACCGTCGGGATGTTCTCTGCGCGATCGCCCTCGATGTCTTTGACGTCGAAGATCACCGCAGCGATGGTGATCATGACCGTCACGTACGCAAACAGAAACAGGATCTCGACGGAGCCGAGCCGATCATAGTAGTAGCCGACACCCAGCGGGATCGCACCCCAGGCGAAGCCGACGACGAGGTTCTTCACGAGGAACACTTGCTTGACCCCGCCGACGGAGTACAGCAGGACCACCACGAGCGGGAGAAGCATGTATATCGCGCCCGGCAATCCCAGTGCGACGGCGATCCCAGTCGCAGCGACGTAAAGCGCCACGCCCGCCGCCAGCCAGAGCCGGCCGTAGCGCTTGGTAAACGCCGCGCGACGGGGGACGTTTTGCTCGTCTTCCTCGAGATCGGTGAACCGGTTGACCGTGTAGACGAACATCGTCGCCGCGAAAACGATGAACAGCGGCAGGGGCTCGAGCGGGAGTTCGGCGAGACGGACCGTCGTGACGGCGACGCTAACCGTCGCCGCCGAGATGAAGAGGTTGCTGTGGACCAGAAACCGGAGGACGGTCGCTATCGACGACACCCACGGCGGCGTTCGGTGCGTCGTAGCTTGGTTCGTCACGAGGATGGCCTCGTGTGAGGTAGGGACAGGCGGGGTTTGAATGCTGTGTTGGCCGCAACGAGCCGACCGGTCCGACGTCGCGATTATGTCCCAACCCGCTTCAGTTGACGGTTCACACAAATAAAGGCGAAGCCGAAACGGTGTGGCGGCTGCGAACCCGATGACGTCGATACACGTCGACGGAAGTCCCGTGGCGAGTGGAAACTGGCAGGATTTAAGCAAGGGCGGAACGGCCGTTCGAATGGTATGAAATTACACGAGTACCAGGCGAAGCAGGTCTTCGCTGATGCCGGGGTGCCGACGCCGGATTCCCAGCTCGCGGACGACGTCGACGGCGTCGTCACCGCGGCCGAGGAGATTGGGTATCCGGTAGCGGTCAAGGCGCAGGTACAGGTCGGCGGCCGCGGGAAGGCCGGCGGGATCGAGCTCGCCGAGGACGCAGACGAGGCTCGAGACGCGGCCGACTCCATCCTCGGGATGGACCTGAAGGGGTACCATGTGGATCGGGTCCTCGTCGAGGAAGCGGTCGACTTCGTCAACGAACTCTACGTCGGAATCACGATGGACCGCGGCGAGGGCAAGCCCGTCGCGATGGTCTCGACCAAGGGCGGGGTCGACATCGAGGCGGTCGCCGAGGAGGACCCCGAGGCGATCGCCCGCGAACACATCGATCCCTCCTTCGGAATGCATCCCTATCAGGCCCGCAAGGCCGTCTACGACGCCGGCGTCGACCAGTCGGTCGCGCGCGACGTCTCGAGCGTGCTCACCACGCTCTACCAGCTCTGGGACGAGAAGGACGGCGCTGACGCCGAGATCAACCCGCTGATGGTCACCAGCGACGACGAGGTCATCGCGGCCGACGCCGTGATGAACATCGACGAGGACGCGCTGTTCCGCCAGCCCGAACTCGCTGAGATGGAAGAGGAGGCCGCCGGCGGCGACGAACTCGAGCAGAAGGCCGACGAGTACGGCTTCGACTACGTCCGGCTCGAGGGCAACGTCGGCATCATCGGCAACGGTGCCGGACTCGTGATGACGACGCTCGACCTGGTCGACCACTACGGCGGCGAACCAGCCAACTTCCTCGACGTCGGCGGCGGCGCGAAAGCCGCTCGCATCGCGAACGCACTCGACATGGTGTTCTCCGACGACAACGTCGACTCGGTCGTCTTCAACATCTTCGGCGGTATCACCCGCGGTGACGAGGTTGCCCGTGGGATCAACGAAGCGCTCGAGCAGTTCGACGAGATCCCCAAGCCGGTCGTCGTCCGACTGGCCGGCACCAACTGGGAGGAAGGCATGGACATTCTCAACGAGGACCTCGTGACGGTCGAACAGACCGTAGAGGATGCGGTTCAGCGTGCCGTCGAGTACGCTGGGGAGGTGAACGAATAATGAGCGTACTAGTCGACGACGACACGCGCGTCGTGGTACAGGGCATCA
Organism: Natrinema sp. 74; assembly: GCF_046097095.1. Classification (NCBI taxonomy): domain Archaea; kingdom Methanobacteriati; phylum Methanobacteriota; class Halobacteria; order Halobacteriales; family Natrialbaceae; genus Natrinema; species Natrinema sp. 74. The sequence goes on along the minus strand of NZ_CP175698.1, from coordinate 32,955 downwards.
CCGGCGGGGAAGGCAAGTTCCACGCCGAACAGATGATGGAGTACGGCACCAACGTCGTGGCCGGCGCGGTCCCCGGTAAGGGCGGTCAGGAAGTCAGCGGCGTCCCCGTCTACGACACGGTCCACGAGGCCGTCGACGAGGAGAACGCTGACACCTCGGTCATCTTCGTCCCGCCGGCCTTCGCCGGCGACGCGATCTTCGAATCGCTCGACTCCGATCTCGACCTCGCGGTCGCGATCACGGAGGGCATCCCGACCCAGGATATGGCGCGAGTCAACAAGCGCCTGACCGAGACCGACACGCGACTCATCGGCCCGAACTGTCCCGGCCTCATCACCCCCGGCGAGGCCAAACTGGGCATTCTCCCTGGCAACATCTTCGCGGAGGGGAACGTCGGGCTGGTCTCGCGCTCGGGCACCCTGACCTACCAGGTCGTCGATAACCTGACCAACCGCGGCATCGGCCAGACCACCGCGATCGGCATCGGCGGCGACCCGATCATCGGCACCGACTTCGTCGACGCCCTCGAACTCTTCGAGAACGACCCCGAGACCGACGCCATCGTCATGTGCGGCGAGATCGGCGGCGAAGACGAGGAGGAAGCGGCGGCATTCATCGACGAACACGTCGACACGCCGGTCGCCGGCTTCATCGCCGGCCGTACCGCGCCGCCGGGCAAGCGGATGGGTCACGCCGGCGCGATCGTCTCCGGCTCCGGGACGGGGACCGCCGAGAGCAAGATTTCGGCGTTGAACGACGCCGGTGTCCCCGTCGGCGACACCCCCGAGGAAGTCGCCGACCACATCGAAGAGTTCCTCGGCTAACGCCACGTCTCATACTCGCGTCGGCCCCGTGATCTGAGCCGCGGGCCGACGATTTTCATCTGTTGCTCGAAGTGACGGCTCTCGAATTCGGGCCTCGAGCCACGGATTCGTCACGATCACTCAGTTCCTGCCCGACCCGTCGCTCTCTCGCAGTGGCATCATACGGGCGTCGCTCGTAGGTATCGTATGCCCGCTTGGCTCGAGTGCGACAACTGCGGGGCCGAACACACGATTCCGGAACGGGCCGACGAACCCGGCGGCGGCACGGTCTGCCCGTCCTGTGGTGAGTTCCCGTACACGGTTCGGCGACGCGGACTCGCGTGGCATCCCGATCCGTGACCCGCTCGAGGCTGACCGACGGCGTTCAAACCGTGTCGAGTCAGACGCCGCCGACGCGACGGTCGATTACGGTCGAGTCACTGATAGAAATCTGCGCCGGTGCCGTCAGAAGAGACCGCCGATGATCGAGAGGAGCCGACCGACGAATCCTGACGACGGCTTGTCGGTCGGTTCGGACCCGTCCGCCGCGTCCGTCGCCTCGATCGTGCCTCCACTCTCTGCGCCCCCGGTCGCGGGTCCGTTGTCGGCGTCGACGGTCGCGTCTCCCTCGCCGTTCCGGGTCGAGACGGCGATGCTCGAGTTCGACGGCGAATCGGTCTCGGTGTCAACATCGGCTTCCGAAGCCGCGGCGCGATCGAGATCCGGGTCGTCCTCGTCTCCGAAGAGTCGGTCGACGAGTTCGTCGTATTCGTCGGCAGCACCGTCGCGATCGCCGTCGGAGTCAGTGTCGGTGGTCGGCGACTCGGTCTCGACGTTCGCCTCACCGGTCTCGTCGATGTCGCCCGCATCGTCGGCGTCGGTGGGTTCGTCGATAGTACCTGTATCGGCGGCGTCGCTCGAGTCGTCCGTTTCGACCCAGAGGAACTCCCGGTCTTTCGTGCGGCCAGTGAGCAGGAGGTCCGCGAGTTCGTCCTTGTCGGCCAGTAACTCGTCGTCGACCGGCGTGTCTGGTTCGGGATCCGGTTCGTCCGCGCTGGCGATGATGTCCGCCGGGCTCTCGTCGGCCAAGAGGTCGTCGGCTCCCGCCTCGTCATCGGAGTCGCTGCGGAGCTGTTCGAAGACAGCGGCAGCCGTCTGATCCTCGACACCGTCGGTGTCCGATTGCCTCGTCGTCACCGTGTCGTCGGCCGCCGCAGTCCGGCGCTCGTCTCCCCATTCGCCGCCGGTCTCGAGGTCTCCGAAGAGTTCGTCGACGCTCGAGCCCACGTCGAACGCGCCGTCGCCCGAACCGCTGTCTGTCGTACTGTCTGTCATGCCCCGTTCACTCCTAGTGGATAATCACATGACTTTAATTTTTGGAATTTTTTCAGTCAGGATAGATGATATCGATGACGTATTAGTGTGATGGCCGTCCGGGGGCGATGACGGTCACGGAGGTTGACAAATGACCACTTCCTCACCGTATCGGACGGTGGTCGGCAAAATTACGGTTCGAGACCGGTCCAACAACCGCCTCAGTGCGTGGGATGTCAGACCGATGTTGGGACGAACTGGCGTGACCGGTCGGTTGCTCGAGGCGCTCAGTACCGACCGTCCGATCACCCGGAGCCGGCGACGGCGCTCGAGACGTGGGATGCGGAGACGCCGCGGTGACGTGAGGTTCATCATCTCTCACACGTCAGCACGACCGATCAGCGGCGCTAGTCTAGAAAAAATAGACATTCGTCTAGAAGTTAGATAGATATTTATAAATGTAGTTGAAGTATTCGATAATGGCATATGGACAGTCACGCCGAAGGGACAGTCCGTCGCCGGTGACCGTTCTCACTACGGTGACGGCCGCCCTGATCGCCGGGGCGGCCCTCGGTGGCGTATTATACGCGACCGGAAACCTCCGGATTGTGGCCGACGTGTACGGACTCGGGGGAGTGGTAAACGAGTGGACGTTGGTCTTCTGTCACAGCCTCCTTGCGGGCGCGCCGTTCGTCGCGATCGTCACGGGGTTCTCGCGAGGGCAACGCGTCCCGCGGCCGCTCGCGGAGAGTCATCGAAGCTCGTTCCTCTGTGCCTGTGTGGGGCTTTCCTACGGTGCGCTGCTTTGGGTAACCGTCGTCGCCTACGGGGCTCCGTTCGCGTTCGGGTTCATCACCGGGAACGCGTATCCCGTCCCTGTCCACCATCGGGAGAGTTTCTACGCCCTGTTGCTGTTCGGGGCCGTCTTCGGGGCGTGGTATCCGCTGCTCCGGTCGTTCTTCGACGAACGGCGCTGACTCGCGGTCCGCGACGGGCGGTTTCGGTCTCGAGTCGCCTGTCGTTACTCGGACGGCGACGTTCGATCCACGAAGTCGACGATGCGCTCGGCGATCTCCTCGCCGGCGTCTTCCTGGAGGAAGTGTGCGGCCTCGTCGATCCAGACGTCGGGCTGGTCGCTCGCGGTCGGGATGAGCCCGCGTAGCGGATCGCGGTTGTCGGCGGTGATCGGATCTTCGCTGGCGAACAGGACGAACGCCGGCTTTTCCCACTCGGCGAGGCGATCCTGCGCGTCGGCGAAGCGATCCGCGCCCGGGTCGTCGGGCGACTGCGGAATGAGGCCGGGGAACGTTCGCGCTCCGGCCATGTGTCGCTCGTCCGGGAAGGGCGCGCGGTAGGCGTCGACCACCTCTTCGGAGAGGTCGCGATAGCAGCCGTTCGCGACCAGTTCACCGATATCGAGGTCTTCGGCGGTTGCGACCATCTCGGCGAACGCGTGCCACGTCTCTGTCATTTCTTGTGTCCCGTCAGGAAGGCCGGTGTTCATCGGCACGAGGCGGGCGAAGCGCTCGGGCTGTTCGGCCGCCAGCGAGAGCCCGAGCAAGCCGCCCCAGTCCTGACAGATGAGCGTGATATTCGTCAGGTCGAGTTCTTCGACGAACGTCTCGAGTGCGTCGTAGTGCATCTCGACCGTGTACTCGTCGCGGTCCTCGTACCGATCCGAGCGCCCACAGCCGATCAGATCGGGGACGACGACGCGGCCGCGCTCGGCCAGCGTGGGCATCATCTTCCGATAGAGGAACGACCACGTCGGCTCGCCGTGCAGACAGAGGAACGTCTCCTCGGCTTCGCCGTCCTCGTTCCCGCCGGTTTCTACGTACGCCATGTCCAACTCGCCGACGTCGACGTACTGCGGTTCGTAGTCAAACTCCGGCACGTCCTCGAATCGCTCCACCGAGACGCTAAGAACCATATGCCGTGATACCGTATACCACTATTCAAAGATTTGGGAACCGACGTGAACCCGTCGAGCGTTGCTCGAGGCCGGAACTCCGGCCGTGAACGGGTCTGGATCGACGATGCATGACGCGACCGTCGACCGATTCGGTGTGCCTTCCACCTATCGCGACTATCCAAAAACGTTATATTCTCGTCAACCAGTTCTAGGTCCGTGGTTTACGAGACTGGAAACGAGACGGTCGACGACGCACTCGAGCGGATACTGGCCGGCGAGCGCCTCGACCGGACCGACGGGCTGGCGCTGATCGCCCAACCGGTCGACGCGCTCGCGGCGGCCGGCGCGGCCGTGCGCGATCGCTTCGGCGACGGCACGGTCGACGCCTGCTCGATCGTCAACGCGAAGGCGGGCAACTGCGCCGAGGACTGTGGCTTCTGTGCGCAGTCGGTCCACTTCGACACCGGCATCGACACCTACGGCTTCCTCGGCCCCAAGAAGATCCTCGAGGCCGCCAAGCGAGCCGAACGCGACGGCGCGCAGCGTTTCGGCATCGTCGTCGCCGAGAAGGGCGTCTCGAAGGAACGGCGGCCGGAGGAGTGGGAAGAAGTCCTCGAGTCGATCCGACTCGTCCGCGACGAGTGCGACCTCGAGGTCGACGCCTCGCTTGGCATCCTGACCGAGGAGGAGGCCGCGATCCTCGCCGCGGAGGGGATCAACCACTACAATCACAACATCGAGACTTCCCCGAACTACTTCCCCGAGATCGTCGACTCCCACAGCTTCGCGGACCGCGTAGAGACCCTCGAGGTGGCCAAGGCGGCCGGGATGGATCTCTGTGCCGGCGTCATCCTCGGAATGGGCGAGACGCCGACCGACCGCGTTGAGGCCGCGATCGCCTTACAGGACATCGGGATCTCCTCGCTGCCGGTCAACGTCCTCAATCCGGTCGCGGGAACGCCGCTGGCCGAGCAGGGCGTCGACATCACGACTGAGGAGATCGTCAAGACGGTCGCGGTGTACAAGCTGCTCCACCCGGAATCGCGGGTGCGACTCACCGGCGGCCGCGAGGTCAACCTTGCTCCTGACGAGCAGCACCTCCCCCTCGAGGCCGGCGCGGACGGTATCCTCACCGGCGACTACCTCACGACCGAGGGCCAGTCGCCCGGCGAGGACATCGAAATCATCGAGCGCGCCGGACTCGAGCCCAATCGGGAGACCAACGACTTCGATCCCGAGGAGGTCAAGGCCCGCCACGGCGGGGCCGCGGAGTCGTCGACCGAGACGGCGAGTACGGGCGCGGAACCGAGCGACGACTGACGATACGCGATTCACCACCGAACTATGGACGACATCACGTTTGCGGTACTCGGAACCGGAGGCATCGGCCGACGAGCGCTCGAAGTGAGCCAGCACAAGGACGCCCTGACGCCCGTCGCGGCCTGTGACCGCCACGGCGTCGCGTTCGACATCGACGGCCTCGACGTCGACGAACTGCTGGCGGCCACGGAGGGCAATATCGATAACGAAGTCGCGACTGATGGTGGAACCGGCGCGACGGCCGCCGAAAACGGCGTCAAACAGCACGGCGAAGACAGGGGCGTCGTCGCCTCGAGTCAGGCCCGACCCAGCGAGGACCCGATCCAAGAGATTATCGACCGCGGCGACCGGATCGACGCGGTCTTGCTCGCCTTGCCGAACTACGAACACGACTTCATTCCGCGGACCGCCGACCGCTTCGTCGAAGGAGACTACTCGGGAGTCATGATCGACGTGCTTAAGCGCTCGCGCGTGATCGACATGCTCGACGATCGCCGCGACGAGTTCGCCGAGACCGGTATCACCTTCATCTGTGGCGCGGGCGCGACGCCCGGTCTGCTAACCGGCGCGGCGGCGCTGGCCGCCCAGTCGTTCGTCGAGGTCACGGACGTCGACATCCACTGGGGCGTCGGTCTCAAATCGGGCTACGAGGACAACCGCGGCACCGTCCGCGAGGACATCGCTCACCTCCCTGAGTACGACATCGAGGCCGCTCGCGACCTCTCCGAGGCCGAGATCGAGGCGATTATCGACGATCACAACGGCGTCATCGAGTTCGAAGACATGGAACACGCCGACGACGTCTTGCTCGAGCGCGCGGGCGTCTGTGACGCCGAGGACGTCTCCGTCGGCGGGATTCTCGACGTGCGCAACGACGAGAAGCCGACGACGACCACGGTCCGCGTGACCGGGCGGACCTTCGACGGCGAGACCGCGACGAACACGTTCCGACTCGGCGATGAGACGAGCATGGAGGCCAACGTCAACGGTCCCGCGCTGGGCTACCTGAAAGCCGGCGTCCGTCGGAACCGCGCCGCCGAATACGGCGTCTTCGGCCCCGCCGATCTGATGCCCGGCTTCTGACCGCGACGCCCCCTCGTCTTTTCAATTATCGTGAACATTGATGAAGTCAATACTGCCACAGATCCCCTCCTCGAGCCTCCACAGAGCCGAACCGACCGAGAGAGCCGAACCGTGAGAGTGAAACCGTGGCGTTGAGTCCGTCTAGCCGAATGGCCGACCGCGGGTTCGACCTCGAGGACCGACTCCGGACGCTCGAGGAGAACGACTTGAAACGCGTGTTATCGCCCGTCGACCGGGTCGCAGAGCGCGGTTACTTCGCCGACCCCTCAGGCGGCGAGTTGCCCGTTCTCGATTCGGCGGAGGCGCTGGTCTTCGCCTCGAACAACTATCTGGGGTTGACCGACGACCAGCGGGTCCAAGACGCGGCCCGACAGGCGGCCGCGACCGTCGGCACTGGGGCGGGCGCGAGTCGCCTCGTCACCGGCGATACGATGGTCCATCAAGACCTCGAGCGCTTGCTCGCGGAGACGAAGGGTACCGAGCGCGCGCTGGCCTTTTCCTCGGGGTACGCCGCTAACGTCGGGACGATCACGGCCCTCGAGCCGGACGTCGTGTTCTCCGACGAACTCAACCACGCCAGCATCATCGACGGCTGTCGGCTCGCAGACACCGAGACCGCCGTCTACGACCACTGCGACGCGGCGAGCCTGTGGGCGACACTCGAGGAGCATGCCGAGCGTGCAAGCCGAGCGGGACGGGAGCCGGCCGACGAGTCCTGGCTGATCGTCACTGATTCGGTGTTCAGCATGGATGGCACCGTCGCGCCGCTCGAGGAGATCTGTGACGCCGCCGAGGAGTTCGGCGCGTGGGTGATGGTCGACGAGGCCCACGCGACGGGCCTCTACGCGAACGGCGGCGGCGTCGTGCAAGCAGAGGGGCTCGAGGATCGGATCCAGATCCAGTTGGGGACGCTCTCGAAGGCGCTGGCCAGCCAGGGCGGCTACGTCGCCGGCAGTTCGGAACTGATCGAGTGCTTGTGCAACGACGCCCGCTCGTTCGTCTTTTCGACCGGGCTTGCGCCGCCGGCCGCCGCGGCCGCCAGCGAGGCGTTGCACGTCGCCCGCCACGGCGATGCGCGTGAGCGACTCTGGGAGAACGTCGCTCACCTCCGCGACGGCCTCGAGTCGATGGGGTTCGAGGTCTGGGGCGACTCGCAGATCCTGCCCGTCGTCGTCGGCGACCGTCGAGACGCAATCGCACTCGCGGACGGGATCCGTGAGCGCGACGTCGTCGCGCCGGCGATCCGGCCGCCGACGGTCCCCGAGGGCACCAGTCGCCTCCGCGTCGTCCCGCTGGCCACCCACGAGCAGGGCGATATCGTCTCCTGTCTCGAGGCGTTTCGCGCGGCCGGCGAGGAGGTTGGCCTGCTGTGAGCCGGCCGATCGCCGTCGTCGGCACCGGCACGGGCGTCGGGAAGACCGTCGTGACGGCCGGGCTCACGCGGCTGCTCCGCGCGGCCGGTTACGACGCGCGGGCGATCAAACCCGCACAGACGGGGCATCCGCCCGACGACGACGCCGGATTCGTCGCTGCCGCCTGTGACGACCCCGACGCCGCGACCTGTCCACGCTATCTCGAGCCAGCGCTGGCTCCCCGCGTCGCGGCCGAGGTCGCGAACGAAGCACTCTCGTACGAGTCGATCCGCACAGCCTGCGAGCGCGAGATCGAATCGACGCCGGTCCCGATCGTCGAGGGGATCGGCGGGCTACGTGTGCCACTGGCCGGCGACCGCGAGGTGATCGACCTCGTGGCCGATCTCGACGCCGCGGCGATCGTCGTCACGCGCTCGGGACTGGGAACGCTCAACCACACCGCGCTCTCGATCGACGCACTCGAGGCCCGCGGTATCGACGTCTGCGGGATCGTCGTCAACGAGTACGCCGACGAGACCATCGCCGAGCGGACGAACCCCGACGAACTCGAGCGGATGACCGGGTACGCGGTCGAGACGGTGCCACCGCTGGGCGAGGCAGACGACGAAACTGACCCACGCAAACTGGCTGCCGGCGTCGGTGACGCGGTATCGCCGGCGTTTCGCGACGTGATTCCGCTAGAAGGCGTCTAATCGTCGGTATCGGCGCTCAGGCCGACGGTGCCGGTCGCTCTTCTTCGTCCGTTGGCTGGTCGCGCTTCGGCGAAACGGGCGTTACCTCGGCGTCGCGGTCGACGAGGCAGGAGACGACTTCGGATTTCCGGTGTTCCACCTCGAGGTGGACCCGAAGCTCGTTGCGGTCGTCGTACGTTTCGGTGCAAAGCGGGCAGCTATGTGGGTACGTCATTCGGCCGGACACCACGTGAAGCTCACACCATTCACCGACGTAATAGTGTCGATTATTCAATACGTGAATATATCGCGATAGCACACAGATCAGGAATCGGCCGGAAACGAACCGTCCGTCTATCCGTCACATGAAGTCGCTCAGCCCCGACTGGTCGTCGTCGGGTTCGTCGGCCGACGACTCGTCGTCGGCCGCCGCCGGGTCCGAGGCGCTGTCGGCGTCTGCGTCCGCTGCCATGAGCGTTTGTTGGTCGTCCGAATTGTCGTCGGGAGTCGGCTCGTGGCCGTCGCTCTCGCTCGAGCGCTCGGCCTCGAAAAAGGCGTTACCGGAGTGCTCGACCGCTTCCTCGGCTTTTCGTTCCTCTGCGTCTTCGACGATCGACTGGACTTTGTTGGTGGTTTTCCCGCTGCCGGTGACAAACGAGACCTCGGATTCGTCGAGGTCGTAGGTGGCGGCCATACGAACGGTCAGGTCGCGGTTCTTGCAGTGGTGGGTCATCGCCGAGAGGAACGGGAGAATTTCGCGGCGAGCCGTGGCGACGCTCGCGCCCTCGCGTTCGGCGATGCGCTCGGCGATCGAATCGCGGGTGTTCCGGGTTCCCTTCGTGCGGCCGAGTTTCGACCAGTAGCTTGGCGGGCCGTAGCGGGTCCAGCCGCCTTTGTCCCCTCGCCGGGAGGCGGCGACGCCGGCGGTCATGTTGTCCGTCGCGTACCGCCAGAACGAGTAGTCCTGCGTGGCCCGCACGCGACCGAGCCAGCGGTCGGCATTCGAGAGGAACTCGTAGGCGTCGGCCAACTCCGCGCCCGCGTAGTCCTTCGGGACGTTGTCCTCGATCCAGTTGAGCAGGTCGTCCGGCGTCTCGTCGACGTCGTAGGAGGCCCGCAACGCGCCTTCGGCGTCTTCCTCCTTGATGAGCGCGTCGAGAAAGTCGAAGATCCCCTCGGTGGTGTCGCGCTGGCCGGTCACCACGTCCTCGACGGTCAGGCGCTCCGTCTCCTCGGCGACCGCCTGCAGGTCGTTGACCGCCGACCGCAGGTCGCCGCTGGTCGCCTCGGCGATCTTCTCTAAAGCGTCCTCCTCGAATTCGACGCCCTCGCGGCGGCAGATATCTCGGAGGACGGGGACGATCGAGCGCTTCGAGACGTCGCGGAACTCGATCGTCTCGCAGGCGTTGCGCAGCGACTGGCTCATGTCGTAGAACTCGTTTGCCACGAGGACGATCGGCTGGTTGGCGTCCTTGACGACGCGGGTGACCTCCCGCGAGCCGCCGTAATCGGCGTTGCCGTGGAAGTTGTCCGCCTCGTCCAGGATGACCAGCCTGCGACCCGCGCCGCCGGCGGTGAGCGTCCCGCTTTTCGAAGCCTCGCCGGCGACGCGTTCGATCACGTCGGCACCGCGGCTGTCGCTGGCGTTGAGTTCCATCACCGGCCAGCCCATGTCCTCGGCCAGCGCGTGGGCGGCGGAGGTCTTCCCGACGCCGGGGCTGCCGTGGACGATCACCGACTTTCGGTGCTCGTCCCAGCTCTCGGCCCACTCCTCGAGTTGATCGCGGGCCTTGTTGTTGCCACGCACCTCCGACAGCGTCGTTGGGCGGTACTTCTCCGTCCAGTCGGTCATTGAACAGTGGTAGGGGTGAGTCGCGTTTAGTGGTTGCGGAGCGTCACTCCTCGGTGACCGACTTCAGATCGAGACGGGACGTAACGTCCGCATACGTGTCGTCGCTCGAGACGCCTCACACCCCACTTCTATGCGACTGGTTCGCGTCGATCCGGTAATGGCGGACCTCGTCGAACTCGTCCATCGATCACTTCGCGACGAGACGCGACGCGAGTTCGACCGCCGCGTCGACGAGCAGGCCGCGCGATTAGCGGACGCCCTCCGCGCAGGCCGACTCGACAGCCCCGGTTTCGGGCTGGGGATCGAACTCGAGGCCTACGCGGTCGACGAGGATGGGAGGCTCATCAGGGTGCCGGAGACCGTCCTCGAGAGCGACTGCGAGGCGGAACTTGGGAAACAGAACGTCGAGTTTCACACCGACCCGTCGTCGTTCGACGAGAACGGCATCGCCGAGCAGGCGGCGGCGCTCCGGCGGCGCTATCGGCGCGTCCAACAGGTGGCCGACGGGGAAGGCGCGTCGATCGCCCTCGACGCGATGTGGACGATTCCGCCCGCGGAAGGCAGCTACCAGTACCTCGCCGACATCACCGAACGCGAGGGTGTTTCGATCGCCGAAAACATGACGCCGTCGGCGCGGTACTGCGCGATCGATAACGACGTGCTGGCGCGAACGGGCGGGACGGTCGCGCTCGAGGTACCGGGCGTCGAGCGGCAATTCCCGTCGATCCTGTTCGAGTCGCTGGCGAGTTCGATCCAGCCCCACGTCCAGATCCCCGACGCCGAATCGTTTCCGCGCTACTACAATGCCGCGATTCGAACGCTCGGGCCGGTGCTCGCGCTGGCGACGAACTCGCCGCTGTTGCCCCCGGATCTGTACGATATCGACGAGCCGTTCCGACTGCTCGAGGAGACCCCCCACGAACTGCGGGTTCCGGTGTTCGAACAGTCGATCAACCGGGCGTGGGAGAAGGTCCGCTTCCCCGGCGATATCGACGGTGCGGCCGATACCCTCGAGCGACTCGCCGCCGATCCGACGTGTGCCCCGTTTCTGCGCGAGTGGCTCGAGGGCGGCGACCGCGAGTCGTTTTCGGAGCGGTTCTGGGAACTCGACCACAAGCGCGGGACCTACTGGCGGTGGCTTCGGGCCGTCGCCGGCGGCCAACCGGTCGGGCGAGGGGACCGCTGGTCGATTCGCATCGAGTACCGCCCGCTCCCGACCCAGCCCACGGTCGCGGAGGCCATCGGCTTCCAGTGTCTCGTCGCCGGCCTCCTCCGCGGACTGGACGTGGCCGACCACCCGCTCGCGGATCTCGAGCACGAGGCGGCCGAACGGAGCTTCTACGCGGCGGTCGCGAACGGACTCGAGGCCGACCTCGCATGGGTCACCGCCGATGGCGACCGGACGACCGACTCGAGCGTGATCTACGACGAGGTCTTCGCGTTCGCCCGCCGCGGCCTCCGCGAACAGGGCGTCGGACCGACGACGATCGAGGAGCACCTCGGGCCGCTCGAGGCGCGCTGGGCCGAGCGGACGACGCCGAGCCGGTGGAAACTCGATCGGGTCGCCGACGGCCTCGAGGCGGGCAACTCGTTTGCGGATGCGGTCCACGAGATGCAACGCGAGTATCTCGATCGGTCGGCGTGCGACGAGCCGATCGCAACGTGGTCCTGAACCGATCCGTTCGGGTTCGGTTATCTCGACACCGGTCGGGGCCGTTAATCGGACGTCTCTTCGGCTTCGGCCTCCGGGACGGCCTCGCTGACGATCACCCGCGAGACCCGCGACCCCTCTACCGCCTCGACGGTCATCTCGTAGCCGCCGGCCTCGATCGCGTCGCCGACCTCGGGCGGGCGACCCAGCCGGCTCAGGACCAGCCCGCCGACGGTGTCGAACGCGTCGCTTTCGAACGCCGTCTCGAGGGCGTCGTTGGCTGCCCCGAGCGAGACGCCACCGTCCATGGCGTAGCGGCCGTCGCTGAGTTCGTCGATCGAGGGCTCCATGTCGGCGATGTCGAACTCGTCTTGGATCTCGCCGACGACGACCTCGATGACGTCCTCGATCGTGAGGATACCCTCGAACGCGCCCCACTCGTCGATGACGATGGCCAACTGGACGTTTTGCCCTCGAAATTCCGCGAGGATCTCGTCGATCCGGCGGGTTTCGGGCACGATGAGCACGTCTCGAGCGAGGTCGCGTGCGGTCGGCTCCTCGGCCGGCGGCTCAGCGGTCCGATCCGTCGTCTCGATCGCGTTGAGGACGTCTTTGGCGTGGACGAAGCCGACGACAGGCTCGTCGGCGTCCTTGTCGACGACCGGGAAGCGGGTGTAGCTCCCGCTCGCGGCGACGCTCCGGAGTTCAGAGAGGGGCATGTCGGCGCGGACGGTGACCACGTCCGGGCGGGGGACCATGACCTCGCGGGCGTTCGTATCACCCAGCTCGAAGACGGCCTCGATCATCTCGGCTTCGTCCGTGTCGACGGCTCCCTGCTCGCCGGACTGGGAGACGATGCGCTTGATCTCCTCCGGACCGTGGCTCTCGTCGCGCTCGGAGGCCGGCTCGACGCCGACCAGCCGGGTGAAGAAGTTCGCCGTCCCGTTGAAGACGATGATACCGGGGATGAAGACGTAGTAGAACCCCTTCATCGGCGCGGCGACCAGCAGGGCGATCCGCTCGGCCTCGGCGATCGCGAGCGTCTTCGGCGCGAGTTCGCCGAAGACGACGTGCAGGAAGGTGATGACGCCGAAACCGACCGCCACGGACACGATGTGGATCGATCCCTCGGGGAGCACCGACCCCAGCGCGGGCTCGAGCAGCGACGCGACGGCCGGTTCGCCGACCCAGCCCAGTCCCAGCGAGGCGATGGTGATACCCAACTGGCTGACTGCGAGGTAGTCGTCTAAGTTGTCGGTGGCCTCCTGGACGAGCCGTGCCGACGACCGTCCCTCCTCGACGAGCGTCTCGATCTTGGTCGCGCGGATCCGGACGTAGGCGAACTCCGCCGCGACGAAGAACCCGTTTAGAAGGACTAAAAAGAGGGCAAAGAGGAGCCGTCCGAGCGAGAACGCGAGGTCTACCATCGGTCCCACCTCGAACGAGACCCAACCGCTAGCGACACTATCACGACGGTACCACCCCACGCTCGTCGAGCGATTCGACGGGTCCGCCCACTCGAGCCGTCGGGCCGACCGACGATGCTCGGCGACGGTAACGGAGTACCGATCCCGCCGCCGGTAAACGCGACCATACGGTCACTTGGCACACGACTTACAAAACCGTAGCGCTGGTGAGCGGCCGCGGTACGGGCGGCCACTCGTCCGAAGCCACCGTCGGCCGATACCGACGGCGACACCGATGACGGGTCACTCGACGACGGTCGGGTCCGGAGCCGATAACTGTCCGTGACTCCAACGGCGATCATGAACGTCGCGATCGTCACCGTCGGCGACGAGATCCTCGCGGGATCGACGACCAACACCAACGCGGCGTGGCTGGCCGAGCAGATCACCGCACGCGGCAGCACCGTCGGCCGAATTCTGACGATCCCCGACGACCGCGACCTCATCGCCGACTACGTCGCCCGCTGGAGCGACGACTTCGACGCCGTCATCGTCACCGGCGGCATCGGCGGCACGCCCGACGACGTGACCGTCGAGGCCGTCGCCGACGGCCTCGAGCGCGAATTCGTCGTCCACGGCGAGATCCGCGAGCGGCTGGGCGAGAAGGCCGCCGCCTTCCGCGACGAGAACCCCGAGATGGTCGAGGAGTACGACCTCCAACTCGATATCGACGCCGCGGCCTCGATCCCCGAGGGCGCAACGCCCATCGTCGTCGACGAAGGGTGGGCTCCCGGCTGCGTCGTCGAGAACGTCTACGTCTTCGCCGGCATCCCCGACGAGATGCAGGCCATGTTCGAGTCGGTCGCCGACGAGTTCCGGGGCGACGCGGTCGCTCGGACGATCTACACGCCGGCCCCCGAGGGGTCGCTCCACGAGACGCTCGAGGAGGTGAGCCAGCAGTTCGACGTTTCGGTCGGCAGCTATCCCCGCAGTGAGCACCGACCGGGTCGGATTCGGGTCTCGAGTACGGATCTCGAGACGGTCGACGCGGCGATCGACTGGCTCCGAGAGCGCGTCGAGACGACCGAACCGCCCTCTGCGAGCGATGCCGGTGACGAGTCGACGTAGCGGCGAGTCGACGCGTTACTCGGCGTGCCGATCCTCGAGAATCCGCACGCCCACCGCGGTCAGCCCGGCGACGGTGAGTACGAATCGCTCGCCGGTCGCCGCGACGGGGAAGATGCGCTCGACGCCCGTCGCGGGTTCGCCGCGGGTGGGGTCGAAGCCGGTTCTGTAGTGGGTGTTCTCGGTCGTCCCGCGGGCCGTCGACTCGGCGAGTCCGCTCCCCTCGAGTTCGACGAACGTCTGGACGAGCCCGCGCTGGTCGCTGACCAGTAGCGAGCCAGAGAGGTCGTAAAACCGGTCGTGAAGCGGCCAGAAGAGGTTGACGCCGTTGAAGAAGGCGTCGAACAGAATATGCGCGAACAGCAACGCCGCCAGCGTCGTCCACGCGACTCGAGGAGCGCGATCGCCCCACCGCCGTCGAACGATCGATTCCTCGCGAATCGCGCCGTCCCAGCGGAGGACGGCGGCGGGGACGAGGACGATCCAGAGGTTGTGCAACGCCGCGCGGTGGGTACCGGGGACGACGATGCCGATCAGCGTATCGAGGTCGAGGACGGCGACACACCCCATTACGATCAGGATCGCTCGCGTGTCGAACTCGTCGCCGAGCAGCGCGACGCCGAGCAGACCCGCGAACGCGACGTGGACGACGGTCGATGGCACGTTCCGCCGACTCGAACCGCGAGGGCTTGACTGTTGGGGCGCTCGGGTGGGCTCTTCCGACTCGTCACAGCGGTCCGTCTCCGGTAGGTACTTGAGTCGACCGGGCGACCGACGGATATGGGCGGGCGCGGACCGAAACGGGAACTCGCGGAGAAGATCGCCGGAGAGATCACGCTGAGCGACGACCCCGGGGCGACGCTGCGGAAGTGGCGCACCGACTTCGACGTCTCGCAGACCGATCTCGCGGCCGAACTCGACGTCTCGTCGTCGGTCATCTCGGACTACGAGAGCGGTCGCCGGGAGAGTCCCGGCATCGGCGTCGTCGGCCGGCTCGTCGAGGGACTGCTCGTGATCGACGAACGCCGCGGCGGTGAGCGCATTCGGCAGTACGGCCGGGTCCTCTCGGCGGGCTTTGAGAGCGATGTCGTGTACGACCTCCGGGAGTACGCCACCTCGCTTCCCCTCACGCGGCTCTACGACGATATCGAGGCGACCGAGGTGGCCTCGAGCGGCACCGAGCAGGTCAGCGGCCACACGGTTATCGACAGCATCGAAGCGATTACACGGCTCTCGAGCGAGGAGTTCTTCCGCCTCTACGGGCAGAGCACGAACCGCGTCCTCGTGTTTACAAACGTCACGCAGGGTGAGGGCGTCGGCATCGCCCTCCGGATGGTGAATCCGACGCCGAACGCCGTGATCCTCCACGGGATCGAGGAGGAGGACCTCTGGGATCACGCAGAGGAACTGGCGCGTATCGACGGCTACTCGCTGGCCGTCACGTCGGCACCGCTTGACGACGTACTCGAGCACCTCGTCACCCTCGAGTGAGGGTGCAGGGGCGAAAGAGCGGTCGAGAATCGACTCTCAGGCGATCTGTTCCTCGTATCTTACTCGCACAGATGAATACTTGCCTCGCGCGCGGCCGTCATCACGATGCTCCCTGCGGCCTAGTACACGTTCTACGCGCGACCCCGTATCGACCGCGCTGGGATCACCGTCAACACGGCCCGGCGGAGTACCGGCCGCTCGGCCGGACTGAGGATGTCCTCAAGCCGAGATCAGACGATAGATATAAGGATTCAGGATCTAGCACCGATACAGACAGTATTTGCATGACACTAGTATAGCCTCGAAAATTCGTTAGTATTACTAATAATCAGAATATGATCAAATATTCTTAGACCTAATATTATTTTGAAACCACCAAACTACTGGATCCATCATCCTCAGTTGTCGTGGATTCACTATCTACATAACTACTTGTTGTGTAGGTAATCCCAATTGATTTTGGGAAAGAGGCAGTGACACCAAATTTCGAATAGGTACCACTCCACGTATGATCATATATACCTAGAACCCTTGTATCGCTATCGTCATAGCAATCTGGATGATTTCGTGCATTCAGATACACACCGCCCCAGTAATAATCAGAGTATGTTTCACACGAATATCCCGCGCATGAGCCATTATCACCATATCCAGTATTTCGTGAAATATCTAGATCATTAACTGTAAATCCAAATGAGCCAAAACCTGCTGCATCATCATCGTAGTCAACATACTCACTAGATGTCGATGTTTCAGATAAGCCACTCCATGCCCGCTCCCAGCAAGTGTCTTTCCATGCAAACCCAATGGTATCAAGCGGATCTTCACCATAACTATCAGATGACGTTCCCTGTTTCAAGTAATATCTCCAATATAGTTCAACATAATATGCTGGGACATTTATCGAAGGACTACTTAGCGACATCACAATATCAATCCCAGAGGTGTCGATATTATCTATATTTTGAGTTGAGATACCATCAGTTACATTTGATTCCTTTGTATTCCTGAAAGGATACCTTCCTTTACTACTAGTCGTTTTTATGCCATTTTCTTTGAGGTATTTTTTGTAGGTCGCTACTCCACTTTCTCTCCGTATTTTTGTTGCGGTTTGTATTCTTTCCTTAAACTTCTCTATTTCAGAGGTTCGAGCAGAACCAACTGTTGAGAGTCCAGTAAGAGCTGTGCCCGTTCCAATCGCCTTCAGTACGTTCCGTCGAGATCGGAACTCTGGTTTTCTAACCATATTAAGAATTAGTGTTCCAACCTATATAAAGTTAACTACTGGACTATATTAGTTATAATATAATGGCCAAAGTCAGAATTAGGGTATGAATGGGGAATATCGGCACTGTCTAGTTAGGTATTTCTGGCGTCGAATCGACGCTTCAGCGGCTGTCGTAGCACTACTGCTAAAGGATGAGATACTCACTCTTTGTGAGAAGTGTGCTGAAGGTGCTGAATGTTCGCTGCTCGTCGCTCGAGTCTCTACTTGTGTCAGAGACTAGATGACGATGTCACAGGAGCCATCACGTCTTCACCGGTTCCACGTCTTACGGTTTCCCTTATCTAGACAGTGCCGGAATATCAGTAGCATAAATATAGAGTATTTTCATGGTAGGCGTATTACTCGGCACAGTACTGTGTAGTGCACTCAGTACAGAGTGCGATCAAGAGGCATAACTGACGAAGTAGGGACGGGATGACAGTGCAAAATGGCGACGATTAACAGATCATGTTAGACGTGTCTTTCCTAAACAAGGAATGAGAATCCATATTTACGACTCGGTATACGCTAGACCCCAGAAAAGATGACAAATCAAATGATTCACCAGAAACTGGAATTCGTCTATGAGGTTGTAACTGAGATAGCAGTAACGGTCACCGAATTCACTGGGGACGCGCACTTCGGAACACGAAGTAACCCCATCGCGATTGAAGACAATCAAGATAGAGAGACTTACATGGGATTCGCTTGTTGAGTGGTGTTCTAGTTCCGTCTTAACCAATTCGCATCACGCGATCTGCTCCTCGTACTCGTTCGCAGAAAGCAGCGCCTCGAGTTCGTCGAGGTTGTCGGGCTCGATCTCGAGCATCCAGCCCTCGCCGAAGGGGTCGTCGTTGACGAGTTCGGGCGCGTCGAAGAGGTCGTCGTTGATCGCGATGACCTCGCCGCCGACGGGTGCGTAGAGGTCAGAGACGGCTTTGATCGACTCGACGACGCCGAACTCGCCCTCCTGAGAGAGGTCGTCGCCCACGTCGGGGAGTTCGACGAAGACCACGTCGCCGAGTTCGTCCTGTGCGAAGTCGGAGATGCCGACTCGAACGGTGTCGTCGTCCGTCTCGAGTGCCCACTCGTGTGATTCCAGGTACCGTCTGTCGTCGGGAACGTCGAAGCTCATGTTATACTGTGTCGATGAATGGTGTTGTTTCGACTCTTGCCTTTTTGGACTGGCCGCGGACGACGATCTGCAGCGTCGTCCCCGGTTCGGCGTACTCGACGGGGACGTAGCCGAGGCCGATCGGCCGCTCGAGGGTCGGGCTCATCGTGCCGCTGGTGACGGTGCCGACGACTCGGCCCTCGGCGTTCGTGATGTCGTAGCCGTGTCGGGGGACGCCGCGGTCGATTAGCTCGAAGCCGACGAGTCGCTCCGCGACGCCCGCCGCCTCGACCTCGGTCAAGGTGTCTCGGCCGACGAACTCGGTCTCGAGTGCGACGGTAAAGCCGATCCCGGCCTCGTAGGGCGTCCGCGGGTCGACCTCGGGGTCGAAGTCCTGCCCGGCCAACAGGAGGCCGGCCTCAATGCGGAGCGTATCGCGAGCGCCGAGCCCGCAGGGCTGACAGTCGAAGGTGGCCCAGATCTCTTCGGCTGTGGCCCACGGGACGATCAGTTCGAAGCCGTCCTCGCCGGTGTAGCCCGTGCGGGCCGTCCAGCACTCGACGCCGTCGATCGTCGCGTAGCGGGCCTCGAAGCGCTCGAGATCGGCGACCGATTCGTCGGTCGCGTCCTCGACCAGACCGACCGCGTTCGGCCCCTGAACGGCGAACATGGCGTACTCGTCGGTCCGGTTGTCGACGGTCGCCTCGAGCCCCCACTCGTTGCGGTACTCGAGCCACCGCTCGTGGGTCGCCTCGTCGGTGCCGGCGTTAGGAACGAACAGATAGGTCGCGCCGTCGCCGTCACCTCGAGACGCTGTAGTCGTTTCGCCGTCCTCGCCGGGCAGCCGATAGACGACGGTGTCGTCGAGGATGATCCCGTCCTCGTCGGTGATGGCGGCGTACTGGGAGTCGCCCACCGCGAGCCGGGAGACGTCGTTCGACGTGAGCCGCTGCATCAGTTCCGTCGCGTCCGGACCGGAGACGTGAATCTGGCCCATGTGCGAGACGTCGAAGATGCCCGCGTCACCCCTGACGGCCGCGTGCTCGGTCCGGATCGAATCGAACTCGACCGGCATGTCCCAGCCGCCAAACTCCGTGAACTTCGCCCCGCGCTCGTCATGAATCCCACGTAACGGCGGCGTCTGAAGCGGCATATCCGGAACGTCATCCGCGGAGTAGTAATGTCTTTTCGTCGCCCCAATCGGCCGCAGTCGCGAATCGTCCGGCGGCCCTCGAACCGCACGGGCCTCCGTCTCCGCGATCGGGTCGCTTCGCGGCTAGCGTAACCGTGTGTGGTTACAACTGATCGACCCGGCGTCTCCGGTTGCCGAAAGTATATCCCAAAACCTACCGTAACCGTGTGCGTATGAGCGCCCCGAAACTCGAGCCACAGGCGGCGTGGGATCGGATTTACATCGACGGCGAGTGGCGTGCGGCCGCGAGCGGCGAGACGCTCTCCGTCGATAACCCGGCGAAACAAGAAGCGTTTACCGAAGTGCCGGCGGCGACCGAGGAGGACGTCGACGCGGCCTACGAGGCGGCCGAGGCCGCCCAGCCCGACTGGGAGGACACACCCCGCGAGGAGCGCAACGAGATCGTCCAGAATCTGCTGGACGAACTCAACGCCCGCTTCGAGGAGATCGCGGGCCTGCTCGCCACCGAGGCCGGAACCCCCGGCTACCGCGCGATGGGCGAGTTTGCCACTGCGACCGGCGACGTCGAGATGGCGCTGGAACTCGAGCCACCGGAGGAAGAAGTCCGGCCCTCGTCGTCGATCGACGACAAGGACAACCACATCGTCTACGAGCCGGTCGGCGTCGTCGGCGTCATCTCGCCGTGGAACTTCCCGCTCCACCTCTCCTTGCGCGCCGTCGCGCCGGCGATCGCACTGGGCAACACCGTCGTCCTGAAGCCGGCGACGGACACCCCGATTACCGGCGGGCTGCTCATCGCGAAGCTCTGCGAGGCCGCGGGCGTCCCCGACGGCGTCGTCAACGTCGTCACCGGCCGCGGATCGGACATCGGCGATCGGATGACCAGCCACCCGACGCCGCGGGTCGTCTCCTTTACCGGCTCGACGGCCGTCGGCAAGGGCGTCGCCGAAAACGCCGCCGGAAACCTCGCGCTGCCGGCCCTCGAACTCGGCGGGAACGCACCCTTCATCGTCACCGACGAGGCCGACCTCGAGCGGGCCGCCCGCGCCGGCGCGTTCGGCTCCTTTTTCCATCAGGGGCAGGTCTGTATCTCGATCAATCGCCACCTCGTCCATGAGTCGCTGTACGACGAGTACGTCGATCTGCTGGTCGACCACGCCGAATCGCTCGTGATGGGCGACCCCTCGGAGAACGAGGATGTCACCTTCGGCCCGGTCCAGAACGAGACCCAGCGCGACGATCTGGTCTCGTTCATCGAGGAGACGATCGAGGCGGGCGCGACCCTCGAGACGGGCGGCGAGGCGGACGGCCTGTTCGTCGAGCCAACTATCCTCTCGGACTGCACCAACGACATGCCGACGGCCTGTAACGAGCACTTCGGCCCCGTCGCGCCCGTAATCCCGTTCTCGGACGACGACGAAGCCATCGAACTGGCAAACGACACCGAGTACGGCCTCTCGGCGGCGGTCTTCTGCGAGGACGAGGAGCGCGCTCGGGACCTCGCCGACCGGGTCGAGGCCGGCATGGTCCACATCAACGACCAGCCGATCAACGAGGACCACAACGCGCCCTTCGGCGGCGTCAAAAGCTCGGGCCTCGGCCGCTACCACGGCGAGTGGATCGTCCAGGAACTGACCGAGCCCAAGTGGATCTCGGTGCAAGGCGAGGAGCGCGACTACTTCATCTTCGAGTAACGCGGTGGTCGATCGGGCAGACGGCCGCCGCCCCATCCGCGCTCGAGCCGTCAATTACCGCCCGCGTTCCTCGAGCCGCAGCGTGTACTCACCGGACCCGCTTTTCGCGTGGACCTGCAGCCCGAGGTCCTCTCCGCCCTCGAGCGCGAACGTGACCGACTCGGTCGTGCCCGACCCGGTCGAGGCCTCGTCGTGGTCCCACCGGCCGGGCGAGCGGCCGTCGGTGGTCACGTAGAGGTTGAAGTCGCCGCTCGAGGGCCCCTCGAGCGAGACCGTGATCGAGCAGGGGTCGGCCGTCTGCAGCGCGTAATCGTACCGGTCGCTCTCGCCCCACCAGCCGCTGCCGTCGAGCGAGCCGTCGGCGCTCGCGGTGACGGTCTCGTCGCCGCACTGACTCGTCGAGTCCGCACCGGACTCGCCGCTGCCGGTCTCGCCGTCGCCGAACGGGTCCGTCTCGACCGCCCGGGCCGCGTCGACGCGGCCGTCCCCCTGTTCGGTCTCGCCGAGACCCACGTCGACGGCGGTCTCGCGGAGATGGTGGCGGAGTTCCGACCGCGTGAGGTCGGGGTACGCCGAGAGCGCGAGTCCGGCGACGCCGGCGACGACCGGCGACGCCATCGAGGTGCCCGACATCCGCGCGTAGCCGTCGCCGGTGACGCTCGAGACGAGGCGGTTCCCCGGCGCGGCGAGTTCGATCTCCGGGCCGGTATTCGAAAAGGAGGCGATCGAGTCGTCGTCCGCGAGCGCCGAAACGGCGACGACGGTGTCCTCGGAGGCGGGCGAGAAGACCCGGTCGGTTCCGGAGTTGCCGGCCGCGGCGACGAGCAGGACGCCCCGGTCGGCCGCGTATTCGCAGGCCGAGCGCATGGTCTCGTAGGAGCCGTCGACGCCCAGCGAGAGGTTGACGATATCCGCGCCGGCGTCGGCAGACCACTGAATCGCGTCGACGATGTCCGAGAGCGACCCCTGTCCGGTCTCGTCCAGGGCGCGCGCGGAGAGCAGCGAGCAGTCGCTGATTCCCGCGTGGCCGGTACCGTCGTCGGTGCCGCCGGCGGCGATGCCGCCGACGTGTGTGCCGTGGTCCTCGTCGGTCGCGGGGTACGGATCGCCGTCGTCGTCGGCGAAGTCCTCGCCGATTCGATCGTCGACGACCGACTCGAGCGCGGGGTGGTCGTATTGGATCCCCTGGTCGATGACGGAGATAACGACATCCGAACTGCCACGCGTCGTCTCCCACGCCCGTTCACAGCCGATCTGCTGGGGTGCGTGTTGGGAGTCGTAGTAGGGATCGTCGGGCGTGAGCAGCGACTGGACCGTGACGTTGGGCTCTGCGTACTCGACTGCCGGCGAGCGCGTGATCGCTTCGATGAACTCCTCGCGGGCGTGGTCGGAGGCCGCCGACGGGAAGGAGACGACGGCGTAGCGAATCGTCTCGTTGCTGTGGACGACCTCGGCGTCACCGGGGACGGCGGCCCGCGCTTTCGCGGCCACGTCGTCGGCGTCTGGATCGATGCCGACGATAATTTCGTCTTTCTTCGGACCCGGGTCGCGGCCGGGCGTCGCGCTCGTGACGCCGCTCGAGCCGATCAGTCCGCCGAGGGCGATCGAGCCAGCACCGGTTAGCATCGTCCGCCGATGGTACGTCCGATCGGCGCTGTCGTCGGGGGGACTGTTCTGTGTCATGGGACGACGGTCACACTCCGATGAAAGTAGTAAACTCTTATCGAACACTGAGTTGTTTATTCACGAATATTTCAGAATGGGGGAGAGAGTACGAAATTCAGAACGACTTAACCTGAGAATCTGTGCAGCCGTCGGATGAAGGGGCGGCACCGAACGGGACAAACGGCGGGAGCGTTTTCGACGGCAGACGCCGCGCTCGAGCGTCAGCGGGGGCGACGCGATCGGCGCTCCGTTTCGTCACACCTATCCCCCGGCCGCGGAAATCCCCGCGCATGTTCGACCGCGTTCGCGCCCGTCTCGGCCGTCTCGACGATTCACAGCCTCCCGCGGAGCCGTCGGTGGGGCTGTTCGTCGACGGGCCGAACGTCCTCCGCGACGAGTTCGACGTCGACTTAGACGACCTCCGCGACGCGGCCCGCGACCTCGGCCGAGTCGGCGTCATCAGACTCTACCTCGACGAACACGCCACGCCGGGGCTCATTCAGGCCGCCGAAGCCCGCGGCTTCGAGGTCGTCGTCACCAGCGGCGATGTCGACGTGAAACTCGCCGTCGACGCGACCGCACTCGCCGGCGATGCCACCATCGATCGACTCGCGATCGCCTCTCGAGACACGGACTTCAAACCGGTCCTCGAACACGCGGGGACCGTCGGCGTCGAGACGATCGCCATCGCGCCGGGCTCGTACGGCCGCTCGGACGCGCTACGGAACGCGGCCGACGAGGCGGTGACGATCGATCCCTAAAAGCAGTCAGCCGCTATAGGAGCTCTCGCCGACGATCTCGAGGAGTTCGCCGCGGCCAGACGCGGTCGTCTCGTCGAAGTCGGTCACACGGACGCGAACCTGTTTCTCGACGGCATCCGGGCCGGCACCGTCGACGACCAGTTCCGTGTCGCCGATGAACGCTCGACCGCTAGTGCCGTTGGTCTCCGCAACGAAGACGTCGATTTCAGCGCCTTCCTCGAGCGAGGGGTGGTTCGCCCGGAACCGCCACCCCTTGAGGTATTTGCTGAGGAGGCTCATACGCGTGCCACCTCCTCGCTCTCGCGGTCGATGACGTATTCGCGGCCGAAGCCGGTCAGTGCGGCGACGACGAACACCGCGACGAGCAACCAGCCCTGAAAGACGAACGGAACGACATCGATCGGCGTGACGACCATCGACTGATCGAACCACTCGTAGTCGTCGGGGAGTTCCTGCATCGCGCTGTAGCCAGCCAGCACGCCGCCCGACCACGGGAAGATGTAGCCAAGCGCCGCGGTCTGACCGTCCAAGATGTTCGCGCGCCGGTAGCCGTTTAAGTTGAACCGCTCGCCGATCTTCGAGATATAGGGGCCGATCGCCACCTCGGCGGCGGTGTTGATCGTGATGATCGCGTTGATCAGCGCCGCGGAGCCGACCATCGTGAGCTCGGCGTTGCGAACGCTCGTCGCGAGGTTCTCGATCGACCACTCGAGCAGCACCTCGAACGCGCCGCCGCGGATCATGATCTGGGCCGCGCCGATGATCAGCAAGACGAGGATCGAGAGCTCGAGGAAGCCGGCGACGCCGGTCATGAGGCTCCCGGTGACGCCGACCGCGTCGGGGTTGTCGACGATCGTGAGGAAGGGGAGTCCAGCGAGGGGCTCGGAAAGCGGTGCGTCCGGCGGCGCGTTGAACATGACGATGTCGCCGACGCCCGCGAGGCCGAAGGAGAGGTTGAAGACGACGGCGATGACGATGCCCCATGAGATCGCCTCGACGATGTGACGGCCGGCGACCGCCGCGCCGATGACGGCGAGCATCGAGACGACGTGGATGAGGCCAATCGCCTCGCTCCCGGAGAGGAAGATTGCCTGGGCTTGGGCACCGACCTCGAGGCCGTCCATCGCGCCGCCGGCGACGACGTAGCCGACGAACGCGATCGCGGCGGCGATGATCACGTACTTGAATCGGGAGGCGACGACGCCGCCGATGTCGGCGTCTTGCGTGACGGCACTGACGATCGTCGTGTCGCTGACGGGCGCTAAGTTATCGCCGAAGATCGCGCCCGAGAGGATCGCGCCGAACAGCAAGACGGGGTTGGCACCGAGCAAGACCCCGGCCGGGAAAAAGAGGCCGACGAAGGCGACAGTCGCGCCGTAGCCGGTACCGATCCCGGTCGTGAAGACGGCTGCGAGGACGAACGTGATCGCCGGGAACAGCGCCGCACCGACGCCGGCGGTGTCGGCCAGCCAGACGAGGCCGCCGACGAAACCGCCGTCCTGAAGCAGTTGCGCGAACATCCCGGCCCAGATCCACGCGACGATCGCCGTCACGGCGACGGGCTGGGTCATCCCCTCGAAGATCGTATTGGCGTAGGTCCGCCAGGTCCCCCGGACGAAGAACATCCCGAGGATGAGCCCGATCAGGATTCCAACGATGAGCCCGCCAGTGTCGCCGATCCGCCAGAGGGCGGTCTGTACGATGGCCCAGACGATGAAGAATGCGATCGGAACCGCGCTCATCCCCCGACCGCCGTAGAACTCGACGGTCGGTCCGCTCTCACGATCCGGCTGTGCGAACCTGTCGCCCGGTTCGTCGCCGGGCGATCCGTCGCCGACATCACTCATGCTGGATCACGAACATTGCTATGCGCTACCGCTATCCATACCCACCATAATAGCTATTGCTGACAGGATCGATCATGTCGATTGTCGTTACTATCGCTGGCCGGCAGTGTTCGGGTGAGCGAGTCCCGCACAGAGTGGTTCCCGCGCAGCACGGCACCGTCTAGATGAGGCGACCGCACGACGTAACGACGGTCGAAACCGACGGTTCCGCGGATTTTCACGCCCGGAAGCGGGTAGAGATAGCCTTTTCGCTCGCGGCGACCTACCCGTCGCATGATTCCACGTTCTTCATCCAGTGCCGGATCGAAACGCGACCGCGCGATTCGGGCGCAACTGGCCGCGCTCGGCGAGCGACTCGAGGAGAGCGAGCAACGCCATCGCCAACTGCACAACACCGTCGCGGCCCTGGGTCGCGAAGTCGGGGTGTCGGTCGGTGCCCCGTGTAGCCGGTGTGCCGAGAGTCACACGCTCATCGCGGACGGCTACATGTACTGCCCGCGGTGTGGCCACCGACGCTCGCTGTGACCGGTCGAGTCGGGTTCGCAGCCACGCTCGAGCAGCGTTCTCAGACGAGGCTGCCGATCGGATCGAACCGCACTGCGGCGACGAGCACGGCGAGGAAGACGTAGGAGCCGCGGATGAGTAACATGGTCGCGAGTTCGGGGTCGGCCCGGCGTGCGACGAGTGCGACGGCGGCGAACGCGACGGCCGCAAGCAGCGACGTGACCGGGAAGACGTGCGCGAACACGAGGGCGGCGACGGCGATCAGTGCGAGGGTTATCAGGCCGTAGGCGACGCCGTAGGCGCGATCGGGGCCGACCGTCACGGCGACGGTCCGCTTTTCGATCGAGCGATCGTACGCGTAATCCTGGGCGTCGTCGATCACCTTGATCCCCGAGAGAAGGAGCAAGAAGACGAGCGCGAACGCGATCGGAGCCGCGGTGAGCGTCACCGCCTGCACGTAGTAGCCCCCGACCACCGAGAGGGCGATTCCGAGCGGGTAGCCCGTCGTCGCCGTCACGGGGTTCATATCGAGCTGTGGCGCGTGACAGTAGGCGATCAGCCACGTCGGGAGCACTAACACGACGGCGAACGGACCAACGAGGATGCCAAGGGCGATACAGCACAGTGCGAACGTCCCCGTCGACAGGGCGAGTGCGACCCGACAGCCGGTCGCGGTCAGCGGGTGGTCGTCGTCCTCGCCGCGGACGTGGAAATCGACGTAGCCGTCCTTGACGTGGGCCGTGTAGACCGCCGCGAATATCGCGATGACGTGGACCGCCGCGACCGATGGATCGATGTTCCCGGCGAGGATCGCACCGAACAGCGACGCGGCGAGGGGCGGGGTCATAAACACGGGATGGACCTGCGACCGGAACGCTCGAACCGTCGCGTCGATGCCCGTCTCGTTTCTCGCGAGGGCCATGTTCGAGCGACAACGAACCGATGTATAATACCCGGGCCGGCGCCGCAGACGCTCGATTCCGGGTTCCGAAACACACAGTTTGATGTGAGGTGGCGTGCCACGAGGGAGCATGACGGATGACTACACCGGTGCGGATCTCTTCACTGACGCTCTCGAGTCCTACGGCGTCGACTACGTTTTCGGAAACCCGGGGACGACCGAACTGCCGATCGTGGACGCGATCGGCGACAGCGACCTCGAGTACCGGCTCGGGCTCCACGAGGACATCGCGGTGGGGATGGCCTCGGGCTACGCCCAGCGCCGGCGGTATCACTCCCATCACGACGACTCGGTCACGCCGGTCGGCGTCGCGAATCTCCACATCGCGCCCGGGCTGGCCCACGGGCTAGGCAACCTCTATGCGGCCAAGATCGCCGGCGCGCCGCTGGTCGTGACGGCGGGCAATCATAGCACCGACTTCCGCCACGAAGAGCCGATCCTCTCAGGTCGGCTCGCGGACATGGCTCGGCAGTTCTGTAAGTGGTCCGATGAAGTGCTCAATGTCTCGACGCTGCCGACCATGCTCCGCCGGGCGTTTCGCGTCGCGATGACGCCCCCGACGGGGCCCGTCTTCCTCGGATTGCCACTCGACGTGACGATGGCTGAAACCGACGCCGAACCCGAACGGCTCGGCGAAATTCCCAACGCCGGCAGCGGCGATCCGGTGCAACTCGAGCGCGCCGCCGACCTGCTGGCCGAGGCCGAGAACCCGGTGCTGGTCGTCGGCGACCACGTCGCCCGATCCGGCGCTGACGCCGTCGCCGCGGCGGTCGACCTCGCGGAGGCGACCGGCGCTCGCGTCCACGGGGAGATCCTCTCTTCGGAGGTCGACTTCCCGACGGATCATGAGCAGTGGGTCTCGTATCTGCCGACGAACGAGGGGCTCACCTCGATGCTCATGGACACGGACACGCTCGTCTTCGCGGGCTGTTCGACGAACACGACGCTGACCCGCCACGAGGAGGCGCTGGTCGACGCCGACACGACCTGCATCCATCTCAGCGACGACGCCTGGCAGGTCGGCAAGAATCAGCCCGCCGACGCGGCCATCGTCGGCGATCCCGGCCTCGTCCTACAGGGACTCACCGAGCACGTCCGGGAGCGCCTCTCCGACGACGTCGTCGCCGACCGGCTCGAGGACGTCGCCGACGTGAAAGCGATGGTCGACGAGAAGATGGCCGGCTACGGCGAGGGCGACGAGAACGGCGATCCTCGCGCCTCGAAGGCCGAACTCGTCGACGCGATGGAGCGCGTGGCCGGCGACGCCGCCATCGTCGACGAGGGTGTCACCTCGAAGTACGCCATGTTGACCCGGTGGGACCTCGGCCCCGAGCAGTACATGTCGAACAAGGGCGGCGGCCTCGGCTACGGGCTACCGGCCGCCGTGGGTGCCGCCGTCGCCGAAGCGCAACTCGAGGAGCCCCGCGACGTGGTCGGCTTCATCGGCGACGGGTCCTATCAGTACTACCCGCACTCGATCTACAGCGCCGCCCGCTACGATCTCGATCTGACGGTCGTCGTCTCCGACAACCGCAACTACCGCATCCTCAAGGACAACACGCTCCACCTCATGGGCGGCGAGGAGGAGGACTACGACTTCGTCGGTATGGACTTCGAGCCCGCGGTCGACCTCGTGAAAAACGCCGAGAGCCACGGTGCGCGCGCCGAACGTGTCGAAACCCCCGACGGGATCGAAGGCGCACTCGAGGACGCGCTGACCCGCGACGGGACCGACGTGCTCGACGTGCTGGTCCACGACTGAGACGATCCACTGGACGGCAGTTCCGGCGTTCAGGGACCCATCCGGGGGATGCCGGTACCCAGTGACACCAGCCCGTATGAGCCGTCGGAGCCACCCGTCTCCGTCGGAGTCGTCATTACGACCGCCAGTACGCCGGCGTCAGGACGACCAGCACGGAGAGGATCTCGAGCCGGCCGATCCACATCAGGAAGACCATGTACAGCTTCGCGGCGTCGGAGAACGGTTCGTAGCTGTTCATCGGGCCGACCGCGCCGACGCCCGGGCCGACGTTGCCAAGCGTCGCGATCACGGCGCTTGCCGCCTCGAGCGCCGACAGCGAGAGCCCCGGCGTGCGATGGGCGTCGACGAGGAGGACGACGGTCGAGACCGCAAATAGCGTCAGGAACAGCGCTACGAAGACGAAGATGCCGTGGATCGTCTCCTCGTCGATGACCTCACCGGTGCCGCCCAGTCGGATCGGACGCACCGCCTGCGGGTGGACGAGCCGAAAGAGTTCGCGACGTATGGACGTCCGGACGACGTACCAGCGGACGATCTTGATCGAGCCGGCCGCCGAACCGGCCGAGCCACCCAGAAACATCGCGAAGATGAGGATCACCTGGGCCGACTCGCTCCACGTGTTGAAGTCCATGCTGGCGTAGCCGGTCGTCGTCACGATCGCGATCGCCTGAAAGAGCCCGTGGCGCAGCGAGCGCTCGAGGCTGCCCGGAATTGGAGCGACGCCGTCGGGGACCGCCGCGAGGCCGGCCCCGAGGAACAGCAGGACCGAGAGGAGCCCGCCGACGAATCCCATCGCGAGGAGGTACGTCCGGAACTCGGCGTTCTCGCTCAGCCGATCGGGGCGGCCCCGCCAGGCGTACCAGTAGAGCGCGAAGTTCGTCCCGGCGACGACCATGAAGCCCATGACCGCCCACTGGACGATTGGCTCGAAAGCCTCGACGCTGCGCCCCTCCGGGGAGAAGCCGCCGGTCGGCAGCGACGTGAGCGCGTGGGCGACGGCGTTGTAGAACGTCATCTCCGGAGCCAGCCCCGCGAGGTGGAGACCGTAGTAGACGACCACGGCGACGAGCGTGAACGCGGTGTAGATCAGCCAGAGCGCTCGCGCCGTCTCCCGAATGCGGGGCGTCAGCTTCTCTACTTGTAGACCGGGCGCTTCCTCCTGGATGATCTGGGTCCCGCCGACGGAGAGCTCCGAGAGGATCGCGACCATGAGCACGAGAATTCCCATGCCGCCGAGCCACTGGGTAAACTGTCGCCACAGCATGATCGACCGAGAGTGCGTCTCGACGGAGATATCGCCCATGACCGTCGCGCCGGTCGTCGTAAAGCCGCTCATGCTTTCGAAAATGGCGTTGACGGGAGCCGCGATCGTCCCCGTTCCGGCGACGAGATAGGGGAGCGTTCCGACCAGCGGGACGACGAGCCACGTCAGGGAGACGAGCAGGAAGGCCTCGCGGTGCTCGAGAACGGGTTCGGCCGCGAGGCGCTCCAGCCCCGCGCCGAGCGCGACGGCGACGACCAGCGTGACGAGAAACGGCAGCGGGGACTCCCGGTAGTACAGCGCGATCAGCGTTGGGAACAGCAGCGTCAACGAGAGGTATTTCACCACCGTACCGAGGAGGCTGCAACTGGCTCGAACGTCGACGTGAATCCTGCCTCTCATGGTCATTCGCGACCCGGACCGCGAGTCGGTCGGCCGCTGACCGAACTGACACTATCTCCGATAGATTCGATGTTAAAAACTGCCCCCGAACCGATGTCCATCGGTCGTGGGTCGACATTGGCACGTGTGCCGTCGGCGGACGATATCTCGGTCGCGCGCTCTCGAGGACTACGAAAAGAACTGCCGGTAGTGTGCGGCCATCGCCGCTCGAGCCGTCTGTGAGAACCGGGGGATGTAGTCCATATTAAAATACGACCGGGCTTCGTCGACCGGCTCGACGGCCTCGCCGAGTCTCCCCTGTTCCGTCGCGAATCGGTGGTCTCGCGGGGTGTTTCGGCTCTCGCGCGCCGAATAGCCCGTCGCCATCGGCGTGATTCCGTGGCGGACGAACAGACCGCTCGCCGCGGGGTGGTCCTGTGCGCCGCAACTGTGGGCACGCAGCCCCGGTGACGGGTCGCGGTGGGTCTCGTCGGCCGGGTAGTGGGGGAAGTCTGCCCAGCCGAGCACCGCGTGGCCGCATTCGTGGGCGGCGAAGTTCCGTATCAAGTCGGGCGGCATTCCGATGCGCACCCCGAACAGGCCGCCGAGCGCGGTGTTGACGTAGCCGTACGCGCCCGGCTCGGTCGTCTTCGTCCCGTCGTGTCCTGCGTACGACCGCATCGCACCCGCCGTAGTCGATCCGTCGATGATACATAGCGTCACCGTTTCTGCCGTCCGATCGGACTCGAGGGCGTCGTCGGCTGCGAGCGCGTCGAGGGTCTCGCGGTAGGACGGACTGATGTCGAAATCGGCGACCGTCGTCGGATCGGGTCGCACCTCGGCCGACCCCGGCGTCGCGTCCGTCCACGTCTCCGCGAACAGGCGTACGCCCGCGAGTACGGACCCGATCGCGCCGTCGGTCGGGCTGACCGACGCGTGGGGAACGACCTCTATCGTGAGGTGGCCTTCGCCGCCGGCGGCCGTGACGGTCCCCGCCAGGCCGACGGTCCCGGCGGTAACAAGGGACGCGTTCGCGAGAAACGTCCGGCGGTTCATTGGCGACGTGATTCGACGGCGGGGTGATAACGGTTGTGGGCGTCTCGACTTCGAGAGGGTAGTGCCGATCCTGAAACGGGGACTCGAGCCGGCTCAGCGGTCCGGGTCGCGCACGCGTTCGCCGTCGGCCGTCTCGGGGAAGATCTTCCCCGGGTTGAGCGTATCGGTCGGGTCGAGCGCCCGCTTGATCGTCCGCATGGTCTCGACCGCGCCGGCCCCGTGTTCCGGCTCGAGGTACTTCTGTTTCCCCTCGCCGACGCCGTGTTCGCCGGTGGCCGTGCCGCCGCGGTCGATCGCGAGTTCGACGACCTCCCGGTAGAGGCGCTCGCCGCGCTCGAGCTGGTCCGGATCGCTCGGGTCGACCATGACGCTGTAGTGGAGGTTGCCGTCGCCCGCGTGGCCGAAGCAGGGAACCAGGAGATCGTACTCGTCGGCCAGTCGCTTCGCCTCGCGGACGACCTCGGGGTAGTCGCTGATCGGCACCGTCACGTCGCCGGGGTGGAGCGGCTGGAGGTCCGGGTCGTACGTCGAGACGGCGTATGCCAGCTCCCGGCGCGCTTTCCAGAGTGCGTCCATCTCGGCGTCGTCGTCGCTCATCTCGAAGCGAGCGACGTCGTGGTCCTCGAAGATCGCCCGGCAGAGGTCGATCTCCTCGTCGACGCCGTGGTTTGCGTGGAACTCGAGGAAGACCATCGGCGCGTCGGGCAGGTCGCTGCCCAAATAGTCGTTGGCCATCGTCGCGCTCAGACCGTCGAGGAGCTCGATCCGGGCGACGGCGATCTCGGTTCGGATCGCGTCGAAGACGGCCTCGGCCGCGTCCTCGAGCGTCTCGAAGATCGCCCGCCCGCCGCGGATCTGCTCGGGCCGGCCCGCGAGTTCCAGCGTGGCCTCGGTGACGACGGCCAGCGTCCCCTCGCTGCCGACGATGAGGTCGGTCAAGTTGTAGCCGCTCGAGGTCTTGCTCGCTCGCGACCCGGTCTGGACGACGGTGCCGTCGGCGAGCACCGCCTCGAGACCGAGCACCCAGTCGGCGACCTCGCCGTAGCGGACCGTCTGCATCCCGCTGGCGTCGGTCGCGATCATCCCACCGATCGTCGAGATGTCGCCCGAGGAGGGCAGTGGCGGGAAGAAGAGCCCATCCGCAGCGACGTGTTCGTCGACGGCCGAGCCGATGATGCCGGGCCCGACGTCGATCTGGAAGTCGTCGGGCCGATAGTCGACCACGTCGTCCATGTGCATGAGATCGAGGCTGATCCCGCCGTGGGCCGGGACGGCGTTGCCCTCGAGTCCCGTGCCGGCCGCGTAGGGCGTGACGGGAACGCCGTGCTCGGTCGCTGCGGCGAGCACCGCCGATACGTCGTCGGTGGTGTCGGGCCAGACGATGGCATCGGGAAGCACACCGTCGTCGTCAGTGCGTTCCAAACTGTAGTCGGTCGCGTGCGATTCCAGGCGGCCGTCCGCGAATGAGACCTGATCGTCCGCGAGGTCGAGGTCCTCGAGGAACGAACAGTCGTGTGTCATACGACCA